>NZ_PEEV01000002.1:0-5338 GCF_002749705.1 Acidovorax sp. 56 | reverse complement strand
GCACCCGTGCCCTGAGCACCTTACTGCTGGGAGACATAGCCCGCAGGGTGCCCGTGTGCCGAACGGCACACGAGGGGGCGCAGCCCAGGGGGTCTGGGGGCGTGCCGCCCCAAGCCTGGGAGCGCCATAGGCGCGGCGGGGACCGCTGGGGGGGAGTGAGCTGCGAAGCAGCTCACCCTTAGCTACACCCCCTCCGGGGGTCTAGCTATCTGCCTGACAGACGTTTCTAGATCATAAGAAGAAACGTCAATTTAGCCATTACAAATCAATAACTTAGCATCCGAAAAAGATCACAGCTGATGATCTGCTGGCAGATCACAGCTGATGATTTTTTACTTTCCAAATGCATTCATATATGATCGCATTGCAATCACAATTGATGCAGCTATCCGAATACTTTTTGAATGCATGGCGATCAAAAATGACACTGAAACTTAAGGCAGCGAATGGGGCACCAATCAGCCAAGTGATCCAACCTGGACAAGCTCATTTCGCAATGGTTGAGAAAGCGGCGCTCTATAACCTCGATGAGCTGATGCGAAAGGACATGCAAGCAGCCCGCTTAATCGTCTCCCTTATCAGACTCATGGAGCCAGGCAGCGGGGGCGTTGTGGTCATTTCTAGAGCCTCTATGGCTGAGCTGCTAGGCGTATCCCTACCTACTGTCCAAAGGGCTCTCAAAACGCTTGTGGATGGCTGCTGGGTGCATCGAATCAAGATAGGTGGAGCCTATGCCCTTGCAGTAAATAAAGCGGTTGCGTGGGTTGGACCACGGGGGCAACTCTCGCATGCAGTTTTTAGCGCTACGGTAATTGCCTCGCGCTCGGAACAAGATGCAGCTGGATTAAATCCAGGCCAATTACGGCAAATCCCCACCGCGCTTCCCGGCGAAGCTGTCTTGCCTTATGGAAATGAACCTGATCCACCAAGCCAACCAGGCCTGGATGGAATCCCTCATGCAGTTGCAACGCAGGGGTTGGAAGTAGGTTCGTAGGTCATCTGTCACGGTGGCGTAGCCCCAAAGGGTTTCAAAGGGGCACCCTTTGGCGCGTGGCATTTTGCGTTTGGCGTAGCCAAAACGTAAACATGCCCTACGTGCCTGTATCCAGCATTTTTTAGCTCGCGGCATGTTCTCTTGTTGATCACGCGTGATTCGCTATTGAACATGTTGAACAACAAGAACACTGTTGATTCACCGTTGATTCGCTACTTATTCACCGTTGATTACGCAAATTTGATGGAGGTGAAGTTAATGAAACACAGTCACGAATGGGCATGCGACCAATCGCTAGCCAGCGCAAAGATTGAAGGATTTAAGCCGACCCCAGCATTCATGAAGATCTTTGGCATGCTGCGGGCCAATCGGATAAGCAACGACACATTCCGCCTGATCGAAACGGAGCGAATCCTCAGAAAGGGCCAATGGGCGTCAAGCCCAGCTCTTGCCGGCATCCAATTGGATAGGGACAAGCCAGCACAGCCGTTCTTCAAGAACGTTGAAGATCTGGAGAACGGGCTCATTGGCGAGCAGGAATTTCTAGCCCTCGAAGCAGAACGCGAACGCAACCAGGCATAGGTCCGTAGCGATGAAGGTTGGGCAGCGCTCTCTCCTCGATGTCATCCAACAGCCGAAAGGTTCTGGAGATGCCCACTTCACCCCGGAAAAGCTGGGGCAAATAACAAAAGAAATCAACTTGCTTTCGTGCTTTTTGCCATGCAAACTAGCACGCATGAAAACACTCGTCATAGCAAGCCAGAAAGGCGGCGCAGGCAAAACCACCATCGCCGCACACCTTGCCGTGGCGGCTGAGCTGGGCGGCGCTGGTCCCGTAGTGCTGATCGACAGTGACCCACAGGGAAGTTTGTCGGCGTGGTGGAACAGTCGAGAAGCACAAGCTCCGGCACTCGCACCAGCCAGCCTTGCAGAGCTGCCCGCCAAACTCGAAGCGCTGCGAGCTGCAGGCGTGAAGCTCGCCGTCATCGACACCCCACCGGCCATCACAGCAGCAATCCGCGACGTTGTGAAGCTAGCCGATCTGGTATTGATACCAACCAGACCAAGCCCGCACGACCTGCGCGCCGTAGGGCAGACCGTAGATATAGCGGCAGAGCTGCAAAAGCCGTTTGCTTTCTGCGTCACTCAAGCAAAGCCCACAGCCCGCCTCACTGTGCAAGCCGTAGCCGCTTTGTCTGCACATGGCGTCGTCGCCCCGGCCATCGTTCATGACCGCGTGGACTATGCAGCAAGCATGATTGACGGACGCACCGTCATCGAAACGGACCCCAAAGGTCGCAGCGCTGCAGAAATCAGAGAACTACTCTATTTCGTGCAAGCACGATTGCACGAAAAGAAAAAAGCCAATAAGAAGGAAACTACATGATGGCCAGCACCACAAAAAAACCCGCCGCCGACCTGTCAGCGCTTGTGGCCACCAAGGGGACAGCCGCCCCGACCAAAGACATGACAACCCGGTCATCAACGCCCGCGGCAGACGAAGCGAAGGGCGGCACAAGCGGTGAGCCGCTAAATTTCCGGGTTCCGGCAGAGTTCCGCCGCCGCTTCAAGACTTACGCAGCACAGCATGATATGAAGCTGAACGAGCTGCTTTACAAGGCATTTGACGCATATGTAAAAAAATAGCTTTCGTGCAAGCACGATTGCACGAAAGCACACTCAACCATCGATAAAAAATCAATGAAGTAATGGATTGCTCAAACACAGATTCTGTGCGTCCATCTAGGAATCCAACTGCGTGACAAATGATCCACAGGGTTCAATTTAGCAATTGCTATACAATGCAATTGTGTTGGCCCGCTAACCATTTCGGTGGTTGGACTTGGCATCAACTGCAGCACGAAAGTGCTGAGAAAGATGTAGCTCAGCGAGGTTAGGTCTAAGGCCTAGCTACTCTCCAAATAGGATCCTCGCGTCTATTCAAAAAAGGCCTCCGTTCGGAGGCCTTTTTATCTTCCCGACCAGACACTCCCGAGCAGCTCCGAAAAGGTGCGAGTGTTCATTGAGTTTGGAAAAGGGACATTTGGCGACTCGGGATAGGCGCTTTCCACGAAGATCTTGATCCGCTTTTCTTGCCCTGGGTTTGCTACCTTCCGTGCGTTCATGAAGATGAAGTAGTCCACAACGGTACTTACACCATCCGTTTTTTCCAACGCTCCTTGGACGCTAAAAAAGTTGTCATGTCTCGAATTCCGCACTTCCCCGTCTGTTGCGATTAGTGCGTCGATATGACCTACAAGCCCCAGAGAGAGCTGGTAGCGCCGGATGTCAAAGATTCTGTTTCTTGGGTGGCGTTTTGATCCATCGGGAACGAGTAGATCTTTTGGGATCACTTCGCCTTCCGAGGGTCCACGTGAGTAGCAATGGTTGGAAAAATGAAACTCGACCAGGACGGACTTCTTCTGGGCAAATCCCCGCAAAGCAACAGGAATCTTGCGCATCACAGGCACTTGTAAATGCGCCAAGCTGTAGGCGACACCTTGGACAATGAACTCTCGGACCATGCGTTAGTCCTCGCTCGGGGCTGCGCTCTCGATGCGTTCAGCAATTTGGGTTATTGCTTCGTTTTCTTGGTCAATCCACGAGCCTGTGTCTTTGTTTGACGCTCGGAATCTCGGCCGCCAAACCCCCACTAACGCGCCACGTTTTTCAGGAAGAATGACCCACATCGCCTCTGGTTCATCCCTGTCGTTGGACGCAGGTGTGTAGTAGGCGAATCGTGAACCAGACCCCAGCTCGAGGGTTCGTAGCAAGCTGGGGTCTGTGGCTGCTTTTTGCGCTGCGCCAGCATGGAAATCATTGACTCGAAGCGTGGCCACAAGCTGGGCCTGGTCGTTGCTGGCTGGATCCGTGTCATAGAGAGACACGGCTTCATAAAAAAGACCGGTCTCGACCATAGTCTTCCAAGCATTCCAAAAGCGAGCCTTCTGTTCTTTGCTTGGCTCATTAGTTTTTTGCTTTTGCGTATAGGTGTACCCCAGACACTCGCGTATGAAACTGATGTAAGTCGAATCAATCTTTGGCTCTGCGCCCCATCGAATTCCGCCCAGTTTTGAAGTCTGACTCTGAACCTCCCATACTCTCCTGATGCAAAAAGGCGAGACGCCACCATAAGAGCACATCTTGGTGTTCCTATAGAGCCCAAGCAGGAGCATCAGCGCATCCAAGGCAAGTTCTTTATCGCTTACACCTGTTAAATCTGAGGCGTAAGCAGAGGCTACAGGGCGGCGTTTTCGCACACGGTGGAGTGCTGAATCGACCTGTAAATTTTTCAAGGGGTCTACAAGAGCATGCGGTAGGTCGAGATCAAGGGAACCCTGATTGATTTCCCACCGCGCAATACGCAGCGCTGTCTTTGCCTCCACAGAAGCTGGACGAATAGCCCCCCGTTCTTTCAAGCGCTCAATCACGCCACGAGCGACCTCTTCGGATACTCCTGCTTTTTCATGGATGCTGTTAATGCCAGCGCCACTCAGCGTGTAAGGAGCGAATTGACCATGAGTCAATCCGCTTGCGTGCCGAGCTAGGACCAGGAAGCCAGCTACATCTTCATAACGCCCAGCTTTGGCAAGTTCCTGCAGCGTTGCGTACGATGTCCTGAAATAGCTCATGCTTCTCTCTTATGTGGGGCCCCAACCCCCGGATTCGAACCGGGCCCTGCTGTGCGTGTAGTACGATGAAGTCACTACTCTGTCATCGCGTCCCTCCTAGCGAGGGTGCACAGTCGCTCTTCCCTGAGCTGGTTGGTCAACCGAAAGGTTGTCGGCCTAGTCAGCAATATGCCACAAAATTTTGAAAGACGGAAGCGTCTATCCACCTTTTTTCATTCAATCTACCTTTTTTTTATTTTTTAAGATCAATCTACCTTTTTATTTCACTCTACCTATATGTCCTCAGTAGGTGATTGACGATCACTTGTCACAGCCTGACTCAATAGGAATGCGAACTTGCGCCAAGCTTCAATACGCGGTCGTCAAACTGATCAGGAGCCTTGGTCCAAGTACCGAGGGTGCGCAGCCCCTCTGTAAATGGCAAAGCCCAAGTGAAACGGGGCATTCGACCACTGCGCCCTGTAGCCCGGTCGCCCGTGGACAACCTCGCCCAGGCGGTGGACTGCGTGGACAACGCTACGCGTTGCCCACTGCCAGCCCACCGCCTGGGCCGGGTTGCCCACCGTCGCCCTACACGGGGGGCACGCCCCCCGGAACCCCCCGCCGCGCTTTGCACGGCCCACCTTTTGAAAAACTGAAATCAGCGGGAGAGGGGAGGGGCTGGGCGTCGAGCGTGGACAACGCTGTGCGTTGCCCACCCCCGCCACCGGGC
>NZ_PEEV01000001.1:1285000-5067685 GCF_002749705.1 Acidovorax sp. 56 | reverse complement strand
CGTTTTTTGAACCGGCCTGGCAGCTGTACCTGCGCTATGGCTTTGCCGACTGCGCACCGTTTGGCAGCTATCGCCCAGACCCGCACAGCCGCTTCATGACAAGAGCGCTGTAGCGCCACAATGCAGCTTTGCCCCACCGTGCGGGCTGGCTTCTACTTACTTCGTCACCATGATCCAGGTTTCCAAAATCCTCTCCCAAGGCCACGGCCTGGCCCCCGTGTTGCTCAAGCGCGCCTCCACCGTCGAGCTCGACTGGGACGTGCGCCAAAAGAGCCGCTTCGCCGCCACCGACTCGGCCGGGCGCGAGCTGGGTATCTTCCTGCCCCGTGGCACCCTGGTGCGCGGCGGCGATGTGCTAGTGGCCGAAGACGGCTCCATGGTCCGCGTGATCGCAGCGCCGCAGCCGGTGCTGGTCATCACCCACTGCCAACACCACGGCACCGCGTTTGACCTGACCCGCGCCGCCTACCACCTGGGCAACCGCCATGTGCCCATTGAGCTGCAGCCCGACCACCTCAAGATCGAGCCCGACCATGTGCTGGCCGACATGCTGCGCGCCATGCACCTCATCGTGACCGAGCAAAGCCTGCCGTTTGAGCCCGAAGGCGGTGCTTACGCTGCAGGCCATGGCGGTGAGCACCACCATGGGGGGCATGGGCATGGGCATGGGCACGGACATGAGCACGACCACCCCGATGCCCATTCGCATGACCACGGGCATAGCCACGGTCGCAGCCATGCCAGCGCCCCCGCTGCAACCACCGCAGCCCCCGCCCGTGGGCGCACCGTGTCCATTCCGGTGGTCGCCCAAGGGCATGTGCACGGCCCTCACTGCAACCACGACCACTGAAATGGCGATGGGCCGCCTGCAACGCAAACCCCTCACCGCTCGGGCTGAGCCCGTCGAAGCCCGGGCGTGCAGCATGCCCCACCGCCCCCCGCACACCCAGCCACTGGGCTGACCCATCGCCGCCATGCGCATCGACCGCCCCGCCCCCCTGCCCGCCGCCAGCTTTTTGCAGCTGGTGTGGCTCGCCTCCCCCGCGCTGCCCGTGGGCGGGTTCTCGTATTCCGAAGGGCTGGAAAGCGCCATTGAAAACGCAGGCCTCGCCAGCGAAGCCGCCGTGGGCGACTGGCTGCTGGACCAGCTTCACATCACCCAGGCGCGCGGCGACATGGCTCTCATCGCCAAGGCCGTGGGCGCCTGGCGGCGCGCAGACTGGCAACACGTCCGGGAACTCAACGACTGGGTGCTGCACACCCGCGAAACCAGCGAGCTGCGTCTGCAAACCGAGCAAATGGGCCGCTCCATGGCCGATTGGCTGCGCAACCAGTACCAAGGCGACGAGGCTTTGATGCCCGCCGTACGCCACCTGGCCCAACTCCCGCCCACCTACCCCGTGGCCTTTGCCCTGGCCGCGTCCACCACCCAGGCCCCGGTGCGCGATGTGCTGCTGGCCTACGCCTTTGGCTGGGCAGAGAACATGGTGCAGGCCGCACTCAAATCCATGCAACTGGGCCAAAGCGCGGGCCAGCGCATCCTGGCCCGGCTGGCCGATGCGATTCCGCCCGCCGCCGATCACGCGGCGCAACTGATGGACAGCGAGCGCCAGGCGTTTTCGCCCATGCTCGCCATTCTCAGCGCCCAGCACGAAGTCCAATATTCAAGACTTTTCCGCTCCTAGCGCAAGCAGGATCAGCGCAAGCAGCTATCCATTTAATAGCAAATGACGCCATCACCAACACCATGACCACCGCACTGCACCACATCCCCCACCGCACCAAAAACCTGCCCCCCCTGCGCGTAGGCATCGGCGGCCCCGTAGGTTCCGGCAAGACCACGCTGCTGGAAATGCTGTGCAAGGCCATGCGCGATGACTACGACCTCATCGCCATCACCAACGACATCTACACCAAGGAAGACCAGCGCCTGCTCACCGTGAGCGGCGCCCTGCCCGCAGAGCGCATCCTGGGCGTGGAAACCGGCGGCTGCCCCCACACCGCCATCCGCGAAGACTGCTCCATCAACCTCGAAGCCATCGACCGCATGCTGGGCGAGTTCCCCAACGCCGACATCGTGTTCGTCGAAAGCGGCGGCGACAACCTGGCCGCCACCTTCAGCCCCGAACTGAGCGACCTCACCATCTACGTCATCGACGTGGCCGCAGGCGAAAAAATCCCCCGCAAGGGCGGCCCCGGCATCACCAAAAGCGACCTGTTCGTCATCAACAAAACCGACCTGGCCCCCCACGTAGGCGCCAACCTGGACGTGATGCGCGCCGACACCACCCGCATGCGCACCAACGCCCAGGGCCTCAAACCCTTTGCTATGACCAACCTCAAAACCCTGGACGGCCTGGCCGAAGTCATCCAGTTCATCGAGACGCGCGGCATGCTCACCAAAACCGCTCGCGCAACCAGCTAGAATACGCGGCTTCCAAACCCGGAGACTTGGGTGAGTGGTTTAAACCAGCAGTCTTGAAAACTGCCGACGGGCAACCGTCCGTGAGTTCGAATCTCACAGTCTCCGCCAGTATGTAAAAAGCACCCGGCACGAGGTGCTTTTTTGTCTTCGGCGGTCTTTGCTACCGCATGAGTGACCACTGCGACGTCCCTCGCCCCGCTGGCACGGGATGCCAGTTTGATTCGGCTGGACGTTCACTTCTGCTGCCAGGCTGGCAGTACATCGCACCGCCTTGTTGCTACGTCTGCCCAAGGCACCTTGCGCAATCCGCATACACCCCCACCCCTGCGTCATAAGCAATCGCTGCTGCGGGGTATTTCAACGAGCGACCGGCAGAACCGGCCACCGTGCTAGAACGAGAGCCCCCGGGCCCATTGCCCGGCCCGGCGATGGCGTGCGTGTGCGCTCCGCCTCCATGAACATCTGAAACAGGAGATCGATGTGCAAGCGAGTACAAAAAAGGTGGCCGTCATTACCGGCGCGGGATCGGGTGTTGGCAAGGCTGTGGCGCTGGCGCTGATCAGCGACGGGTACCACGCCGTGCTGGCAGGGCGCCGCGCCGCCATGCTCGAGGAGGTGCGAGCCCAGGCAGACGCATTGCACGGTGCGGCAGACCGCGTTCTGTGTGTGCCCACGGATGTGGGTGATGCTGCGGCGGTGGAGGCACTGTTTGCCCAAGCGGTTTCGCAGTTTGGGCGCGTCGATGTGCTGTTCAACAATGCAGGCCGTGGCAACCCGCCTGGCGAGTTCACCGAATGGACGGCCGAGCAATGGCGCGAGGTGGTTGACGTCAATCTCAACGGCATGTTTTTCTGCATGCAGCAAGCCTTTCGGGTGATGCGTGCGCAAACGCCGCAAGGCGGGCGGATTATCAACAACGGCTCTATATCTGCCCACGCGCCGCGCCCCAACTCCATCGCCTACACGGCGACCAAGCATGCCGTGATGGGATTGACCAAAACCGGTGCCTTGGATGGCCGCAAGTACAACATTGCCGTGGGGCAGATCGATATTGGCAACGCTTTGACCGACCTGGCCTCGCGCATGGGCAAGGGCGTGCCGCAGGCCAATGGCGAGATCGCGGTGGAGCCGCTGATCGATGTGGCCATCGTGGGTGAGTCCGTCCGCTACATGGCCAACCTGCCTCTGGAGGCCAACGTGCTCTTTCACACCGTGATGGCCACCAAGATGCCTTTTGTCGGGCGGGGCTGACGCACAACGCGCAGCCCACTGCCAGGGCGCCTGGCCTGCAAGTACCGGTTCAAACGCGGGCCGCACACTCGCCATGCACCGCCTCGCCGCCCCGACCACCTCCCTGCCGCTTTGCACCATTGCGGCGCCGCCAGCAAGTCAGATGGGAGCGGTATACAGCGGTGCAGGGCGATGGCCGCCTCAGCCGGCCATCGTGGGGTAGTCGGTGTAGCCCACGGGGCCAGGAGAGTAGAACGTATTGGGGTTGGGCGCGTTCAGTGCCGCACCTGCCTTGATACGGCCTGGCAGATCAGGGTTGGCCAAGAAGCTGGTGCCAAAAGCTACCGCATCCAGCTTGCCGTCGGCAATCGCCTGAGTGGCTTCTTCAGCGGTGTAGCCCATGTTGCCGACCAGCACCCCGTGGTACTTGGCACGCGCCACCGAGAGCACATCACCGTGCTGGGCCTGCAGAAAATCTGCGCGCATCACATGCAGATAGGCCAGCTTGTAGGCATTGAGCTTTTCGGCCAGGAAGCCAATCAGGGCCAGCGGGTCGCTGTCTTTCATGCTGTTGTAGCTGTTCAGGGGCGACAGGCGCAGGCCCACGCGGTCGCTGCCGATGGCAGCGGTCACGGCGGTCAGCACTTCAAACAGGAAACGTGCGCGGTTTTCCATGGTGCCGCCGTAGCCGTCGGTGCGATCGTTCGCGCCATCGCGCAAAAATTGGTCGATCAGGTAGCCGTTGGCGCCGTGCACTTCCACGCCGTCAAAGCCTGCGTCAATGGCGTTTTTGGCACCCTGCACAAAGGCAGCCACGATGGCCGGAATTTCAGCTTCCGTCAGCACATGGGCTGCGACGTGAGGCACCTTGCCCGTGGGCGTGTGGATGTCGCCTTCCACCGGCGTGGCAGTGGACGACACGGTGGGCGCCCCCCCGTTGATGGCGGGATGGGCAGCCCGGCCCGCGTGCCAGATTTGCATGAAGATGCGGCCACCCTTGGCGTGCACGGCCGATGTCACTTGCTTCCAGGCGGCGACCTGCTCGTCGGAGTAAATGCCCGGCTCGGCGATGAATGCGGAGGTGTTGGGCGCCACCATGGTGCATTCGGTGATCAGCAGGCCCCCGCTGGCGCGCTGGGCGTAGTACTCGGCCATCATGGCGTTGGGCATGTGGCCCGCATCTGCGCGTGCGCGCGTCAGGGGGGCCATCAGGATGCGGTTGGGAAGTGTCAGGGCGCCGGCTTGCAGGGGGTTAAATAGCATGGAATGGATCGCGGTCAGGGTGGAAAAAGGGCTGTGCGCGAAGTGCGCTGGGTAGCCAATGCAACTGAGTTGAGTACACAACTATATGCCCTTATTAAAACCATTGAGCACTCAAGTGAATAGCAAAGTGTGCTTGGACAGTGCATCGGGCTGATAGACAATCTGCACGATGAAAAACCAGTCGACGACGGACATCGACCCTGTGAACCCTTGCGCCTACAAAAGAGAAGCGCTGGGGGATTTGCCGTGCACGAACATCTCGATCCGGCGGGCGGCCCGCAGGCTGGCGTATCTGTACGACGAGGCGGCAGAGTGTGTGGACTTGAAAGCAACCCAAGTCACCCTGGCGGGCACGATCGACCAGATGACCGATGTTCAAACGGCGCTGGGCCCAACGCTGCTGGAGCTGGCCGCCGGGCTCGCGATCCAGATTTCGGCACTGACCCATGCGCTGAGGCCTTTGGTGCGCGATGGGCTCATCACCCTGCAACCTGATGCCCAAGACAAACGCACCAAGCGTGCGGCACTCACCGAGCACGGGAAGGCGCGCCTCAAGCAGGCATTGCAGGCGTGGTCTGCCGTGAACCACCGCGTAGAAGAGGTGCTGGGGCCTGAATCCGCAGGCATGCTGAGGGCATTGGCCGATCAGGTGGCGTCTGATGGGTTTTTGCTGGCCTACCGAGATGCGGCCGAACGACAAAAGGTTGGATTGGGCGCACGCCCCTGCCCTTCATAGCCTGCTGCCATCCGCCGACGGGGATGCAACCCCGCAGGTGAGCGGTTCAGCCAAACTGCGCGGGGGCTGCTGCGAGTGAGCGCAAGATCATGGCCCGCCGCCTGATCCACGCCCACCGACAACACTGAACCTCAGTCAGAACACCTAGGGATGACCTGCATAACTCCCTGCGGTCTGTGGCAGCGCGGCCTCGGGCGGTCCGCTGCGTTGCTTTTCTTGCCAATAGCCGGGCTATTGGCTGCCAAAAGACGCCTTGCGTCCCATCCCGATCCGCGCTACCACCGCCTCGCGAGGGTGATGCAGGTCATCCCTAGCAAAACGGGCCCTCGCGGCCCGTTTTTTATCTGCCGTCCAACCCTGCATAGGGGTCGGCACAGGAAGCGCCCTGCCCTTCGGGACTACTTGGTGGCAGCCCTGGCAGCGTCTGCCTTGGCTTTGGCCTCTGTGGCCTTGCGCTGCAGTTCGGCCGCTTCCTTGTCTGCAGCCTCTGCGTCCTTGGGCTTGTGGGCTTTGCGTGCGGCCTCGGCGCGGGTTTTGGCTTCGTCGGTTTTGCGCTGCAGCTCCGCCGCCTCTTTGTCTGCTGCTTCAGCTTCCTTGGCTTTCTTTTCCTTGTCGGATGGTGCGTTGGCATTGGCCAGCGCATTGCCAGCCATGCTGCCTGCCACAGCGCCTACGGCGACCGCCCCCACGGTGCCCATCATGCTGGGCGCTGCTGCCGGGGCTGCAGCGGGTGCAGCCGATGTTGCGGCAGGGGCGGCCGTGGCCGGGGTGGCGGCCGCTGGTGCGGCCGGGCTCGTGGCCTTGGTCGCTGCGGGGGCCGCTGGCGCCGGTGCGCTGCGGGTGGGCTGTACGGATTTGCCACCACCCAGCCGCTTGGCGTGGGCAAGGTGCGGCGCCAGCAAAGCAGCCATGGCCAAGGCTGCAACGGCGGCAGAGGAACGGGTCGATATCTTCATGGGTGGTGGTTTGTCTCTGTCAACAATGACCGGGCCATTGTGCAAAGAAGGGCCATCAAAACACCCGCATGGGCCTATGGGCGGTAGGTGTTTGGCGCAGCGCTGGCGTAGCGCAGCACGACCCGCGATGGGCCCATCCCTAAACCCCCTTGTTGCGCATCCAGTCGGCCGTGCCCATGAAGCTCTCGCGCAGGCGGGCGCGCAGGTCGTCTGGCACGCCGGTCTCGCCCATGGCCTGGTCCATGCAGGCTACCCACTGGTCACGCTCTTTGATGCCGATGGCAAACGGCATGTGCCGCGCACGCAGGCGCGGGTGGCCGAACTGGTCGGTGTAGTACGAGGGGCCGCCGAGCCAGCCGCACAAGAACCAGAACAGCTTTTGCCGGGCGCTGTCCAGCTCTGGGCCGTGGGCCGCACGCAGCTCTGTGTAGGCAGGCTCCAAGTCCATCAGGTCGTAGAAGCGGTCGGTCAAGGCCTGTACGCGGGCCTCGCCCCCGATCCACTCAAAGGGGGTTGCAGGGGAGGCTGAAGTGTCGCTGGCTGCGTCGGTAGCGTTGTCGGTCATGCGTGAAAAAAGCGTGGCTAGGTGCCTGAGAAAAAACGGTGTTTCGCTGGGGATACGCAGGGCGTTGCACTGCGGCGTAGCGGTGCGTGCAAAGGTGGGGCCGCACAGCATGCGGCGACTAATGATATTTGCATTCCTTATTTCACAGGCAAGCACCGCCCACCTACGCTCATGACCCAAGGAACCGGGAAGGCGTTGGCAAAGGCCTGTGCTGCAGGTTGGGGGGCTGTGCCTTCCCTGGTTCCCCTTAACAACCATCCATTGTTCCAAACCACTTGAGGGACCCACCTTTATGCGCAGACGCTCGATTTTCCCGGTGATCACCGCCGCCACCCTGGCATTGTTTGCAGCGGCCGCCCATGCAGACCAACTGGCCGACATCAAGAAGCGCGGCGAGATCGTGTTCGGCGTGCTGGGCATTGATGAGCCCAACAGCTTCATTGACGCCAAGACCCGCGAATTCATTGGCTACGAAGTGGACCTGGCACGCGCTGTGGCCCAGAAAATCGGCGTGAAACCCGTGTTCAAACAAGTGGCAGTGGCTGCGCGCATCCCTGAGCTGCAGCAAGGCCATGTGGACGTGCTGGCCGCCTCGCTGACACACAACAAGGAGCGTGAGTCGCAGGTGGACTTTGGCTTGACGCACTTGGTCACCGGCCAAAAGGTGCTGGTCAAAACCAGCAGCGGCATCAAGAGTGTGGCAGACCTCGCTGGCAAAAAAGCATTGACCGTGAAGGGTGGCACGCAAGGCCCCAACCTGCTGAAAGCCGCCCCCACCGCCGATGTCGTGACCTTTGAATCCACACAGCAGGCGTTTCAGGCCCTGCAGCAGGGCAAGGGCGTGGCCTACGTGAACGATGAAGCCAGCCTGCTGGCCGACTACGCCAAGCTGGGCTCCAAGGCCAAGGACTACGTGATCCTGCCGCAAAACCTGAGCGTGGAACCTCTGGCTTTTGGCATCAAGAAGGGGGAAGTGGCCATCAAGACCGTGGTGGACGAAACACTGCGCGAGCTCGAAAAGTCCGGCGAAGCCGAGAAGCTCTTCATCAAGTGGTACGGCCCCGACAGCAAGCTCAAGTTCCCCAAGCGCGAGTTCAAAATCGAGATCGACAAGGTAGACAGCTAAATACCGGACATGCGGCCGACAGCCCGCTACGGCGGGCTTTTCTGTGTGGTCTGACCACCTTTGTTTCATGCCTGTTTTAGATTTTTCACTGCTGCTCTCGGGCCCCTACCTTGGCATGCTGTTGGCCGGGCTGCGCCTGTCGCTGGCGCTGCTGGCCTCCACGCTGGTACTGGCACTGCCGCTGGCGGTGGTGGTGGCGCTGCTGCGGCTGGCACCCTTGGCTGCGCTGCGTTGGCTGGGGGCTGTGTATGTGGAGTC
Source organism: Acidovorax sp. 56 (assembly GCF_002749705.1). Classification (NCBI taxonomy): domain Bacteria; kingdom Pseudomonadati; phylum Pseudomonadota; class Betaproteobacteria; order Burkholderiales; family Comamonadaceae; genus Acidovorax; species Acidovorax sp. 56. The sequence continues at coordinate 5,059,126 of NZ_PEEV01000001.1, read as the reverse complement.
CATCCGCAACGTACCACTTTTGGCCCACATGCTGTTTTGGTACTTTGGCGCGCCCGAGTTGCTGCCCGAAGCCGCCAAGGAATGGCTGTACGGACACAACTACGAGGCTACCGCAGCCGTGGCAGCGCTCACCCTGTACACGGCCGCGTTCATGGCGGAAGACATTCGCAGCGGTATTCGCGGCATCCCTGGCGTGCAGTTTGAGGCGGGGCGGGCGCTGGGTCTGGGGTTTCTGGCCACCATGCGCTTGGTCATCTTGCCGCAGGCACTGCGCGTCACGGTGCCACCGCTCATCTCCCAAACGCTGAACCTGTGGAAGAACACCAGCATTGCCACCGTGATTGGTGCTGCCGAGCTGATGTACCAGGCCGCCAAGGTGGAAAGCGCCACTTTCCGCAGCTTCGAGGCGTTTGTTTTTGCGACGGCAAGCTACGTGGCGCTGTCGCTGGTGATCACCGGGCTGGCAGCCTGGTACCAGCACCGCTACCCCGTGCGGACGTGACAGGGGCAGCATGGCACAAACCCTCAGCCAACAGGCGCCCCGCACACCGCAAAGGCTGGCGCCGCAGCCCTCCTCTCAAAGGCATTGCACATGAGTTTTTTGGAAATGGTGGACACCTACTGGCTGTACTTTCTGGTGGGCCAGTACCCGCAGGGGCCACTGGGGGGGCTGGCGCTCACCTTGATACTGGCCAGCCTGGGCCTGGTGTCGGCGCTGCCGGTGGGGCTTCTGCTGGGGCTGGGCCGTGTCAGCCCCTGGCGCTGGCTGCGCTGGCCTGTCACTGCGCTGGTGTTCGTGGTGCGCAGCACGCCGTTGCTCATGGTGGTGTTCTGGGCCTACTTCTTTTTGCCCAGCGTGACAGGCCACAAAACCGACCAGTTCACCACCATGCTGCTGGCACTGGCCTTGTTCAATGGTGCCTACCTGGCCGAAATCGTGCGCGCGGGCATCCAAGGCCTGCCACGCGGGCAAATGGAGTGCGCCCGCGCACTGGGGCTGAGCTACCTGCAGGCGATGCGGAAGGTGGTGCTGCCACAGGCGCTGCGCCACATGCTGCCCTCGCTGCTGAACCAGCTGGTGTCCACGATCAAGGAGACATCGCTGGGCTTCATCATTGGCCTCAATGAGGTCGCCATGATTGCGACACAAATCAACTCCCTGGTGTTCGTGCTGCCCGCGCAAATTTATGCCGTGCTGGCCCTCACCTATTTCATCCTGTGCTTTGGCTTGACGCGCCTGGCATATGGGCTGAAGCAGCGACTGGCCCGGCGCGCCAAGCCGCCCACCCCAGCCCTCCGCGCACCCACATCCCTGGCAGGAGCCACCGCATGATCCGGTTTGACAACGTACAAAAATGGTTTGGCAGCTACCAGGCGCTGCGCGATGTGAACGAGACCATTCACGCAGGCGAGGTGGTGGTGGTGTGCGGTCCATCGGGCTCTGGCAAGTCCACACTGATACGCACCATCAATCGGCTGGAGCCCATTCAGGGCGGGCGCATTCTGGTGCAGGGAGAAGACATCTACCGCCCCGGGCTCCCGCTGAACCAGTTTCGCTCACGGGTGGGTTTTGTGTTCCAGCAGTTCAATTTGTTCCCGCACCTCACGGCGCTACAAAACTGCACGCTCGCCCCCACCCAGCTCGGCAAACTCGCCCCGGCCGAAGCCGAGCGCCGCGCCCTGGCCTTGCTCGATCGGGTCGGCCTAGCGCACAAAGCACAGGCGTACCCCACCGAGCTGTCCGGCGGGCAGCAGCAACGCGTTGCCATAGCCCGCGCGCTGGCCATGGAGCCCCCGGTGATTCTGTTTGACGAGCCCACCAGCGCGCTCGACCCCGAGATGGTGGGAGAGGTGCTGCTGGTGATGCGCGATCTGGCCCGCGACGGCATGACCATGGTGGTGGTCACACATGAAATGGGGTTTGCCCGCGAAGTGGCCGACCGGGTGCTGTTTCTCGACCAAGGGCAGGTGCTGGAGCGTGCCACCCCAGACGACTTTTTCAACCGCCCTCAGCACCCACGGGCCCAGCAGTTTCTGTCGGACATCCGCACGCCCTTTGCGCTGGCTGCATAAAACAGCCAGCGCCTCTGCGGCCGATCAGTCCCGTCACTGCGCAGCGCGGCGCAGTGTCTCGACCACGGGGCGGCGCAGCACGTCACGCAGGCCCCACCAGCCCGCCAGCAGGGCCAGCACGGCACCGGCCAAGGCCCCGGCCAGCGGCACCCACAGCGATGCCGTCCAGGCAAAGTCAAACACGTAGCGGGCCAGGGCCCAACCCACGGCCACGGCCACGGCGCTGGCCAAAAAGCCCGCCAGCAGGCCCACGCCCATCAGCTCGGCCCGCTGCACCTGGCGCAGCAGGCTGGCGCGGGCGCCCACAGCGCGCATGATGGCGAATTCGCGGGCGCGCTCCTCGCGTGTGGCGGTAACGGCCGCAAACAGCACCACCAGCCCGGCAGCCAGGGTGAACGCGAACAAAAACTCCACCGCGCGGATGACCTGGTCGAGCACACGCTGCACCTGGGTGATGGTGCTGGCCATGTCCACGTTGGTAATGTTGGGGAATTGGCGCACCAGCGCGTTGTCAAAGCCCTGGGCCTCGGGCGCGCGGTAAGCCGCCAGGTAGGTGACGGCCACGCCTTCGAGCTGCTGCACCGGGTACATCACAAAGAAGTTGGCACGCATGGAGCCCCAGTCCACCTTGCGCAGGCTGGTGATGCGGGCTTCGTTCTGCACACCGCCAATGTCAAACAGCAGGCTGTCGCCCAGCTTCAGGCCCAGGGTCTGCGCAATGCCCTCTTCCACACTCACGGCACCAGCCTCGTTGTCGGTCCAATGGCCTGCCACGATCTGGTTGTGGGCGGGCTGCTGCACGGCCGTGGAGAGGTTGAACTCGCGGTCCACCAGGCGCTTGGCGCGGTCTTCGGTGTAGGTGTCCGGCCCCACGGGCTGGCCGTTCACGGCCAGCAGGCGGCCGCGGATCATGGGGTACCAGTCGTACTTGGCCACGCCGCTGGTTTGCAGGGTTTTCTGAAAATCGTCAGCTTGCTCGGGCATCACGTTGATGACGAAACGGTTGGGCGCATCGGGCGGGGTGGCCTGGCGCCAGCTGCTGATGAGGTCGGTGCGCAGCAGCACCAGCAGCACCAGCGCCAACAGGCCCACGGCCAGGCTGCTGACCTGCACCACGGCATAGGCCGGGCGGGCCGAGATTTGCCGCGTGGCCAGCACCAGCCAGCGCGGGGCCGTGGCTTCGTTCACGCTTTTGCGCAGCAGCTTCACGGCCACCCAGCTCAGGCCCGCGAACAAAGCCACGGCCCCGGCAAAGCCGCCCACAGCAATGAAGCCCAGCTTGAGGTCGCTGCTCACGGCCAGCAGCAACGCCGCAAAGCCCGCCACGCCCACGCACAGCACGGCCAGCGATGCGGGCTTGAGGCCGCCCACGTCGCGGCGGATGACGCGCAGCGGCGGCACCTGGGCCAGTTGCAACACGGGCGGCAGGCCAAAGGCAAACAGCAGCGTGAGCCCCATGCCCAAACCAAAGGCCACGGGCCACAGGCTGGGCGCGGGCAAGGCCGACTCCACCAGCCCGGCCAGCAGCATCACAAACACGTTGTGCACCAGGTAGCCCAGCGCCACGCCCAATGCGCTGGCAAACAGGCCAATCAACGCGAATTCGGTGGTGTACGCACCCGCAATGGTGCGCTGGCTTTGCCCCAGCACGCGCAGCATGGCCGAGGCATCGAGGTGGTCGGTGGCAAAACCGCGTGCCGCCAGCGCCACGGCCACGGCCGAGAGCAGCGCGGCCAGCAAGGCCACCAGGTTCAAGAACTTCTGGGCACGGTCCAGCGTCTGGCGCATTTCGGGGCGGCCGCTCTCCAGCGACTCGACCCGCACGGCGCGCACGTCAGGCTTTTTGACCTCGGCATTGGCCCAGTCGGCAAAGGCCTTGACGGCGGCGGGTGCCCCCGCCACGGCAAATCGGTAGGTGATGCGGCTGGCGGGCTGCACCAGGCCGGTGGCAGGCACATCGGCCGCGTTGAGCATGACACGCGGTGCAAAGCTCATGAAGCCCGCGCCCCGGTCGGGCTCGATGACGATGATGCGGGCAATGCGCAACTGGGCATCGCCCAGCAGCAGCTTGTCGCCCATGACCAGGCCTAGGGCGTCCAGCAAAGGTGCATCCACCCATACGTCTCCAGGGGCGGGAATGTCACGGGTGGCCTGCTCTGGCCCGCCCGGCGCGTCGGTCACTTTGAGGGCGCCGCGCAGCGGGTAGCCCGCCTCTACGCTTTTCAGGGCCACCAGCTTGCTGGCACCGCCTTGCGCATCGCTGGCGCGGCCCATGGTGGGAAAGCCCATGGTGCCCACGGTTTGCAAGCCCAGCGCTCGGGCTTTGTCCACAAAGGCCGCTGGCGTGGGGTTATCGCTGGCCACCACCGCATCGCCCCCCAGCAGCTGCAGTGCATCGCGCTGCAGGCCGCCTTGCAGGCGGTCGGCAAAAAAGCCCACCGAGGTGAGCGCGGCCACCGCCAGCGTGACGGCCACCATCAACAAACGCAGCTCGCCAGCGCGCAGGTCGCGCAGCAAGGTGCGCCACCCCAGGCGCAAGAAGGACAGATTCATGGGCGCAAACCTTAGCGCAATTGCACGGCGCGGTGCGCCATAGGGGTTTGCGCCACCAGGCCTTTGCCACCGGGCCGTGGCGCAGAGGAAGGCGTTGCAGCCTCTGCCGACAGACGCTGGGCCAGGGCCTTGAGCACCGGGTCAATCTCGGCCCCCACACGCATCTGCGGGTTAGAGAAGCCATCGGCCTTGCCCGCCTCGACCTCGCGCTGGGCGATGATGGGCACGGCTTTGTTGAACGCATCGGTGAAGGAGTAGGTGCTGCGCAGTTGCTCGTTAAATACGGCGCGGCCAAAGAAGGTCAGCTCAGAGCGCATGCCGCAGCCGTAGGAGGTGTGCGTGGCGTCCGCTGCCGTCATGATGAGGGTGGACGGGGTGGCCAGCGTATCGAGCCAGCCGCCCGAGTAACAAGCCGAGATGGCGATCACGCGGTGGCGAATGCCCGCATCGTCCAGCATGTGGCGCAGCAGCTCGGGCGTCATGGGGTCCACCTGCAAGGGCGGATGGGCGGCAGCCAGTTGGTGGTTGCGGGCACCGTGAGAGGTCATGTAGACCACCAGCACGTCCTGCTCGCGGTCCATGGTGGCGGCCAGGGCGTCCACGGCGCTGCGCAGGTTCTCTGGCGTGGCCCACAGGTGGGTGTCGGCCGTCTCGGCATGGTTGAGCAAGTGCAGCACGCGCCCTTCGGCATCGAAGCGGTCTTGCAGCAGATCGCTCACCATGGTGCTTTCGCGGCGGAACACTTCTTCGCCCGCATAGGGGGCAAACACCAGGCCGTACACATCCACCACGCCGGGGCGCTCGGGGGTCAGGTCTTGGGTGTAGGCCTCCAGCATGAGTTGCTGGCCTTCAAAGACGGCTTGGGACAGGGGCACGCCTGCGGGTTGCGCATCTGCCCCTTCGGCAGCGGCGGCATCGGTCGCTGCCTGCACATCCACCACCGGCTTCCAGGTGGGCTCCACCCCCACACCCAATTGCACAGCCGTGCCCGCCACCAGGCACAGCGCAAACACCGCTGTGCGCCAGCGCGACCGCACGAAACGCGCCGTGAGCTGCACCATGACGGCATACGAACACAAGATGACGGCAATGGCCGACAGCCCCAGCAACAGCTCGGGCAGCGTCCAGTCCAAACGGTCTTGCCATGCAGGCATGCCGGCACTGGCCTCGTCGCTCGCAGGAATCAGGAGCAAAGGAATCACCCACGGCAGCACGGCCAGGCTACTCAACAGCAGCCAGGCTGGCACACCACCCGCCAGCGCCCCAGCCGGTCCAGGCGCCTGTTTCTGCACTGGCCACATGGCCCACCAGGCCGCGCCCAGCAATGCCAGCGACAACCAGTGCTGGCCCAGCCAAGCCTGGGCATTGAATTCCACCGGCCCCACGGCCATGGCAGCCCACCATTCGCCCAGCACCACCAAGCCCCAGCTCACCACCATGGCACTGATCAACTGCGCCGGGGTCGGCGCTGCCGCCCCCGTGCGCGGGGCCATGAAGACAGCGGCGCGCAGGCTCTCTAGCACCCAGCGGTACCAGGGCAGGTGCGTGGGCACAGCAGGCCCGGGCGCCGTGGGTGCGGTAGGCACAGTAGGCGCGGCGGGGGGATGGGATGGCGGTGCATCGCCCTCAGCCCCTGCTGATGCCGCTGGGGCAACGGAGGCGACTGGGGCGGTAGAAGCAGCAGGAACAGGGGAAGGCGCGGGGACTTCTGCGGATTGAGGCTCGACGGTCATGTCCCAATCATGCCATTAGATAAAAATGGCACCTAGCGCTTATTCAACAAGCGCTAGCAGCTACGCTTTTGATAGCAAACATGCATTCAACCAAGAGGCCAGCGCCACGCTCAGGCCAACTCGGGCTGCAGCACCAGGCGGTGTACGCCCGTGTAGCAAACAAAACGCCGGTTGGTCGCACGGCCAATGGCGCACAGGCCCAGCTGCTGCGCAACGGCGTGGCCCATTTGCGTCATGCCGCTGCGCGAGACGACGATGGGCACCCCCATCTGGGCAGACTTGATGACCATCTCGCTGGTCAGCCGCCCGGTGGTGTAGAACACTTTGTCGGCCCCGGCCATGGGCTGGAAGGGGGTTGCACTGCCCTGCCCCTTCTGCGCTGCTGCGGCATCGGTGCCTTCCAGAGGCGCCGGCTCGGGGTTCATCCACATCCAGCCTGCAATGGTGTCAATCGCGTTGTGGCGGCCCACGTCCTCTACAAAGGTCAGCATCTCATCGCCCCGAAACAGCGCGCAGCCATGCACCGAGCCCGCAGACTTGTAGGTGGTCTCTTTCAGGCGGATGGCGTTGACCAGGCCGTACAGCTGCGCTTGGGTCAACTGGGCTTCGGGCAGTTCGATGCGGTCCACCTCGTCCATCAAGCCACCAAACACACTGCCCTGGCCGCAGCCGGTGGTCACCACCTTGCTGGCGGTGCGCTCTTCAATGCGGGCAATGCCGTGGCGCGTGCGCACGGCGGCGGCATGCACGTCCCAATCCACGGTGATGGACTCGATGTCAAACACCGACTCCACCAACCGCTGGTTGCGCAGATAGCCCAGCACCAGCAACTCAGGGTGGGCGCCCAGCGTCATCAGGGTGACCAGTTCGCGCCGGTCCACATACACGGTGAGGGGCCGCTCGGCAGGAATGTGCACCGCCTCGGTCTCGCCCCGTTCATTGATCACGTCCACCGCATGCGTCAGCGACGCATGCGCCTGGGTCAGGCGTGGCAAGGCCAGGGTGGAGGCGGGAACGGGGTGAGGCATGGCAGCGGTCATGGCGGCAGGGTACACGCAAAAAAGCCGCAAGCGAAGTGCGCTTGCGGCTTGAGGAAGTCAGGGGAACAGACCCCTTCAGAGTTAAGACTTTGGCGCCGAGGCCGCTGGCGTATTCGTGCTCGGCGGGCTGCTGGCCGTGCCTGGTGGCGAATGGGCACCGGCCGCCTCTTGCGGCTTGGCCGCTGGCGGGGTGTAAGCAAAGGGCCCGGGGTCGGCACAGGTGGCGGGCGCCGCCGCGGCCGGTTTGGCGTCTTTGTTGGTCTTGCGGTAGTGCGCGGCCACGCGGTCTTGCGATTGGCACAGCTTGTAGTTGTCTACCTTGCCTGCCCAAGCGGCCTTGGCGGCGGCTTCGGCGGCTTTTTCTGCGGCTTCAGGGCTGGGGGCTGGCAGCTTGGCCGAGGCCACAGAACACAGTGCGCTCAGGCCCAATGCCAAGGTTGCGAGCAGGGAGGGTCGGAAAAAATGCGTCATGGTGCGTTGCCTCATACCTGTGCGGGCTGGCCCGCAGATGGCGTTGCTGCAGCGCCCGCCTGGGGGGCTGCGCTGCGTTGCCGTGGGATCTTGCCCGCCTGAACATCGTCGTACCACAGCTCGTGGTGTTCCTTGGCCCAGGCGTCGCTCACATAGCCCGTCTTCATGGCCTTGTAGGCGCCCTTCATGCCCACCGTGCCCATGTAGATGTGGCCGCAAATCAGCGCCATCATCCAGATCGCCAGGGTGGCGTGGATCATGTGGGCGATCTGCATGTCGCCGCGCACATCGCCAAAGCCGGGGATGAGCTTGTCGAGCACCAAACCCGTGGCCACCACAAAGATGCCCGGGATGGTGATGCCCCACCAGAACAGCCCCTTCTCACCCGCGTTGAAGCGGTGCGAGGGCACTTCATGCCCGTCACCGCCCAGCATGCCACCGCCCTTGGACAGCCACACAAAGTCGGCGCGGTTGGCAATGTTGTCCTTGATGAACGTGAGCACAATGACCGCCAGCGACACCGCAAACAGCGGGCCCATGAAGTTGTGCACGTTCTTGAGCGCGTAGGTCAGCCAGCCAAACAGCGTGCTGCCCAGCACAGGCAGCAAGAAGAACTTGCCAAACGCCATGACGATGCCGGAAGCGGCCAGTGCAATGAAGGCAAACGCATTGGCCCAGTGGGCTGCACGTTCAAACGGGGTGAAGCGCTCGATGCCCTTGCTGCCCGTGTCGGGATGGTCGTAGCCCATGGGGCCTTTGACAAAGTAGAAGATGCCCAGGGCCAGCAGCACGATGGCGAACAGCGCAGCACCGTACGGAATGATCCATTGGTTGCGCACCTCACGCCAGGCCTGGCCTGCGTTGGTAAAGCGCGAGCCGGGGTACTGCACAAAGGGCTGGATCAGGTTGCCCGCCTCGGGAGCCTGGGTCTTGGGCAGGCTGCTGTAGCCCGTCACGCCCTGCCCCACCTGGCGCCACACGGGCGCGTTGTTGCCGGGCTGCACCTTCATGCGCTCGCCGTTGGTTTGCTCGGCGTAGCCGGGCTCGGCGCTGGCGTCGGGCTTCACTTCAAAAATGTTTTGGCCTTGCACGCCTGCCACCGCAGCGGCAGCAGGCACCTCGCCCACGGTGCCTGAGGCGGTCGGCCCGGCAGGCGCCTGGGCGTGCGCAACGAAGGCCCCTAAGGTCAGCAGCAAGGCACAGAGACTGTGTTTCATGGCAGACCTCGCTCAGGGCTTCTGGTTGCGGGAGTACTCGTTTTGCCCGTACTGCTGGCGTGTGCGCAACTGCTGCTCCCAGCTGGTCTTGTCCCCCGTAGTCCAGCCGGGCTGCGTGAAGTTGCTGCCGGTGCCAGCGTAGGGTGCGGCGTCGTGCTTGACGCCACCGCCGGTCTGCGGCTTTTCGGAGCAGGCCGACAGGGCTGCGCCCAAGACAAGGGCCATGGAGAGGGTGGAGACAATGCGCTTCATGACTTGGCTCCTGCGGGGGGTTGGCCTGCCTGCTTGGAACCGTAGGCCGTACCCCAGCCCCACACTTCGGCGCCCTTGCCGCGTTGCACCACGCGGTTGCGGAAGATGTCCGCCACAACATCGCCGTCGCCAGCCAGCAGCGCCTTGGTCGAGCACATTTCGGCGCAGGCAGGCAGCTTGCCTTCGGCCAAGCGGTTGCGTCCGTACTTTTCGAACTCGGCCTGGCTGCCGTGGGTTTCAGGCCCACCCGCGCAGAAGGTGCACTTGTCCATCTTGCCGCGCACGCCAAACGTGCCTTGCGACGGGAACTGGGGCGCACCAAAAGGGCAGGCGTAGCTGCAGTAGCCGCAGCCAATGCACACGTCCTTGTCGTGCAGCACCACGCCCTCTTCGGTGCGGTAGAAGCAGTTCACAGGGCACACGGCCATGCAAGGCGCATCGCTGCAATGCATGCAGGCCACCGAGATGGACTTCTCGCCAGGGACCCCGTCATTGAGGGTGACCACGCGGCGGCGGTTCACGCCCCACGGGACTTCGTGTTCGTTCTTGCAAGCGGTCACGCAGCCGTTGCACTCGATGCAACGCTCAGCGTCGCAGATGAATTTCATTCGTGCCATTGTTGTGTCTCCTGCTCAGTGGCGGGCGCTCACGCGCTCTCCACGTTGCACACCGTGGTCTTGGTTTCCTGCATCATGGTCACGCTGTCGTAGCCATAGGTAGTGGCGGTGTTCACCGCCTCGCCGCGCACCACGGGCGCTGCGCCCTTGGGGTAGTGCGCCAGCATGTCGGCCCCCTGCCAGCGGCCCGAGAAGTGGAACGGCATCCACACCGTGTCGGGCGCGACGCGCTCGGTTACCAGGGCCTGCACATTCAGGCGCGCGCCGGTGGGCGAGCTGAGCCACACGCGGCCCCCGTTGCGAATGCCACGGTCGGCAGCCGTCTTGGGGTTGATTTCCACGAAGGCTTCCTGTTGCAGCTCGGCCAGCCAGGGGTTGGAGCGGGTTTCCTCACCGCCGCCTTCGTACTCGACCAGGCGGCCCGACGTCAGGATGAGCGGGAATTTTTCGTACACCTTGTCGGCCACGTTCTTCTCTTGCACGGTCTTGTACAAGGTGGGCAGGCGCCAGAAGGCCTTCTTGTCGTCGTGGGTGGGGTACTTGGCCGCCATGTCGGGGCGTGTGCCATACAACGGCTCGCGGTGCTGCGGAATGGGGTCCGGGAAGTTCCAGACCACGGCACGCGCCTTGGCGTTGCCAAACGGGTGGCAGCCGTGGACCTTCATCGCCACACGGATGATGCCGCCCGAAGGATCGGTCTTCCAGTTCTTGCCCTCGGCGGCCTTCTTCTCCGCGTCGGTCAGATCGTCCCACCAGCCCAGCTTTTTCAGCAGCACATGGTCAAACTCTGGGTAGCCCGTGGTGATGTCCGCGCCCACCGAGTGGGAGCCGTCTTCTGCCAGCAGGTTCTCGCCGTTGCGCTCCACACCAAAGTTGGCGCGGAAGTTGCCGCCGCCGTCCATGACGTGCTTGGAGGTGTCGTACAGGTTGGGCGAGCCGGGGTGCTTGAGCTCGGGCGTACCAAAGCAAGGCCATGGCAGACCAAAGTAGTCACCCGCGAAGTCGTAGCCGGTTTCCTTGTCTTTGCCGCCCTTGGCCTTGAGGGTCTTCACATCGAACACGTGCATGTTCTTCATGTGGGCCTTCAGGCGCTCGGGGCTTTGGCCGGTGTAGCCAATGGTCCAGACGCTCTTGTTGATTTCACGCAGGATGTCTTCGACCATGGGCTCGTCCATGCCCTTGACCTTCTGCATCTTGTAATTCTTGACCAGCTCTTTGTCGAAGCCCAGCTTTTGCGCAAACTGGTACATGATCATGTGGTCGGAGCGGCTCTCCCACAGCGGCTCGATGACCTTCTCACGCCACTGAATAGAGCGGTTGGAGGCCGTGCACGAGCCGCTGGTTTCAAACTGCGTGGCCGCAGGCAGCAGGTACACCGCGCGATTGGGGTTCAGGTCTTCGGGCTTGCCAGGCATGGCCGCCATCGCAGCTGTGGCCGATGGGTAAGGGTCCACCACCACCAGCAGGTCCAGCTTGTCCATGGCGCGCTTCATTTCAAGGCCACGGGTTTGCGAGTTGGGCGCATGGCCCCAATAGAACACGCCGCGCAGGTTGCTGTCCTGGTCGATCAACTCGTTCTTCTCCAGCACACCGTCGATCCAGCGCGAGACGGTGATGCCGTTCTTGGTCATCATCGCAGGCGATGCGTACTGCTTTTTGATCCACTCAAAGTCCACGCCCCAGGTCGCGGCAAAGTGCTTCCAGGCGCCTTCGGCCAGGCCGTAGTAGCCAGGCAGCGAATCAGGGTTGGGGCCCACATCGGTGGCGCCTTGCACATTGTCGTGGCCACGGAAGATGTTGGTGCCGCCACCCGACTTGCCCACGTTGCCCAATGCCAGCTGCAAGATGCACGAAGCGCGCACGATGGCATTGCCAATGGTGTGCTGCGTCTGGCCCATGCACCACACGATGGTGCCGGGGTTGTTCTCGTGCAGCATCTTGGCGACCTTGAAGACCTGCTCTTCCTTGACGCCGCAGGCCTCTTCCACCTTGTCGGGGGCCCACTTCGCCAGCACGTCCTCGCGCACCTTGTCCATGCCATAGACACGGTCGTGGAGGTACTTCTTGTCTTCCCAGCCATTCTTGAAGATGTGGTACAGCAAGCCAAACAGGAAAGGAATGTCAGTGCCCGAGCGGATGCGCACGTACTCGTCGGCCTTGGCAGCCGTGCGGGTAAAGCGGGGGTCCACCACGATCATCTTGCAGCCGGTTTCCTTGGCGTGCAGCATGTGCAGCATGCTCACGGGGTGGGCTTCGGCAGCGTTGGAGCCAATGTACAAAGCGACCTTGCTGTTTTGCATGTCGTTGTACGAATTGGTCATGGCGCCATAACCCCAGGTGTTGGCAACGCCCGCCACGGTGGTGGAGTGGCAGATGCGGGCCTGGTGGTCGCAGTTGTTGGTGCCCCAGAAGCTCACGAACTTGCGCAGCAAATAGGCCTGTTCGTTGTTGTGCTTGGACGAGCCGATGAAGTACACGCTGTCGGGCCCACTGGCCTGGCGCAGCTCCTTCATCTTGTCGGTGATTTCGGTCAGCGCGGTGTCCCAGCTGATGCGCTCGTACTTGCCGTTGACGAGCTTCATGGGGTAGCGCAGGCGGTATTCGCCGTGGCCGTGCTCACGCAGCGCCGCACCCTTGGCGCAGTGCGCACCCAGGTTGATGGGCGAATCGAACACGGGCTCTTGGCGCACCCACACGCCGTTTTCCACCACCGCATCGACCGCGCAGCCCACCGAGCAGTGCGAGCACACGGTGCGGCGCACTTCGATCTTGCTGTCACCCAGCCCCACCTTGGCGCCTTCGGCTGCCTGGGACTTTTTGACCAACGTGAGCTGCGATGCAGCAATGCCCACCCCCACGCCCAAGCCAGAGCGGCGCAGGAACGAGCGGCGGTCCATGGTGGGCAGCGCCTGGGCAAGGCCCCGGCGCAGGCTGTGAACAAAAGGAGACGATGCCGATGCACCCTGGGGTGCATGTGCAGACTTTTTAGTGAGCAACATGGTGCGCCCCGAAATCAAAGTTGGGTGGTTTTGTAGTACTGCTTGACGTGCGCAGAGAGGTGGTAGCCACCCCCCTTTTCAGGCGCAACGCGGGCGGGTTCTGCGGCCACGACCTCGGACGGAGTGACACGGGGCAGAACGGCCACAGCCGCAGCGCCCGCGCTGACGGCGGCGGCACCTGCAAAAAAGCTGCGGCGGGAAGAAGAGGAAGAAGCCGTGGTGGCGTTGGCCACACGGTCAGAAGGCTGGCGGTCCTGCATGCTTGTCTCCAGGAGGGCTGGCAGTTATGAAACGAATTGCATAGGGAGTCTAAGCGAGCCAAGGCCGCTTCGCAACGAGGCAGGCCCTAACCCCAGCGCGGCACTTGAGCTTTGCCCCATGTCAAGACACGGGGGTCGCCGACACTGCGTCAGGTCAGCATGTCAAAGCCCTGCGACTCCACCGCCACGAAGGCCCGTGTGAGCCGGGCCACCGCGCCATAGAACTGGGCGGCAGGGTGCGCCTCCAGGGCATCGCACATGGCTGGCCACCAGGACTGCACATGCGTTGCAAAAAAGCCCTGTTGCTGCGTCAGGTTGCAGACAGCCATGTCGTCACCCGCAATCAGGTAACGCATCACCTCGCACAGATAGGCCACATGGTCTTCGGTCTCGGGCATGGTGTCGCCCCGCGCCAGGCCCAGGCGGTCCAGGTCACTGCGCAGGCGGGCCAGGGGCTTTTCGTTCAAAAAGCCTGCAAGGTAATGCGAGGCGTACACAAACACCTCGGGCTTGCCCACGCCGCCAAACAGGCGCTCGTATTCGGCGGCAATGGCTGCATCGTCCTGCGCCCGTGCCGCGCTCACCAGTTGTTGCCACGGCTCTTGCAAAAAGCCGCCTTCCAGGGGCGCTTGCGTCACGGCCACGCGCAGTGCGGCCAGCAGCTCTGGCGTGGGAGGTGCGTAGTACAGCTGCGCCAGCACGCCGTACAGCTCGGCACGGGCGGTTTCTTCGTCCAGCGCGGAGCTGCCGGGCAAGGTCAAAGAGGCGGTAGCGCTCACAGGTCGGTCACTTTCGATTCATTTTGGGCGGAATACAGGTCGATCACGCGGCAGTCGCTGCACATCTTCAGGCGCTCCAGCGCCTCACCCTGGAACATGGCATGCCCGGCCAGTTTGCCGAGCATGGCTTCAATGGCCTTGACGGTGCCAAAGGGTTTGCTGCAGCGCACACAAGACCAAGGCTTGGCTTCGTTGAGCACCTGCAACTGCGCGCGCTCAGGCGCCAGCAGCAGTCGCGGCTGCAGGGTGATGGCATTCTCTGGGCAGGTGGTTTCACACAGGCCGCATTGCACGCAGTTCTTTTCCAGAAAGCGCAGCTGCGGCATTTGGGGGTTGTCTTGCAGGGCACTGGCCGGGCAGGCGCTCACGCAGCTCAGGCACAGGGTGCAGCGGTCTTTGTTGACGGTGATGGCACCCAACGGCGAGCCCTGGGCAGGCAACGCAATGGCGGCAGGCAAGGCAGCAGCGCCCAACGGGGCCTGCTCGATCAGATGGTCCAGCGCCATCTCCAGCGTGCTGCGCTTTTCCTGCGCCACGGCAAAGCGTGCCGCCACCGCAGGGGTTTTCTGGCGGGTCTGGCCTAGCGTTTGCAGTGCGGCGTCCAGCTCCGTGGGGTGCTTGGCCTCCAGCAGGCGCAGGTGGGTGCCGGTGTAGCCCAGGCCGTTGAGCAGGCGCTGCGCCACGTCCATCTGGGCGCGCAGTCCGTCCAGGTACTGAGGGGCTTCTTCATGGGTGACCAACAGCACGATCTGCGAAGCACCGTATGCCACAGCACTCAGCCACAGGTCTACCCCTGTGCTGGCCGTGTGCCACAGCGCCACAGGGATCACATGGGCGGGCACGCCATGGGCCACCTTGAGCTGCGCGGCGCGGCCCAGCTCGTTCACCAATGCTTGTCCACGCTCCTGGCTGTGCAGCAACAGCACGGCATCCTTGCCGCCGGCCGCCGCGTAGGTGGAGAGCAAGGTCTTGAAGCGCTGGCCCTGCTCCGCCGCAGGCGGGTAGGCATAGGTCATCGCCCCGGTGGGGCACACGGTGGTGCAGGCACCGCAGCCCACGCACAGGTTGGGGTTGACGACCACGCGCTGGCGGGCCTTGTCGCTACTGATGGCCTCGGCCGAGCAAATGTCCACGCAGGCGTTGCAACCCACGGTGGCATTGCGGCTGTGGGCGCAGAGCTTTTGCTTGTATTCAAAGAACTTGGGCTTTTCAAATTCGCCCACCAGCTCGCGCAACTTGAGCACTGTGGCCACATCATGCCCGTCGCTGCGCAGGTAGCCCTGCGGCAGTGCATGCTGCAAAAAGGTGGGCGTGGCATCGGCGCGGCGCATGTCCAGCACCAGATCAAACTGGGCCGTCTCAGGCGAGGCAGCGCGCTGAAAATCGATGGCCCCCGCCACCTGGCAGACCTTCACGCAGTCGCGGTGCGACTGGCAGGCAGACAGGTCCACCTGGTAGTCAAACCCGATGGCGTTCTCAGGACAGGCCGCCACGCAAGCGTTGCAGCGGGTGCACAGGTCCAGCTGGATGGGGTTGTCATCGCGCCAACGCAGCTCAAAGGCGCCCAGCCAGCCCGTGAGGGCTTCAATGCGGCCACCCAGCACGGGGTAACGCCGCTCTTGCGCGCCACCAGCTTGGCCAGGCCCTTGCGCAAACAAGGTCACATTCAACACATCGGACACCAGGGCTGCCACTTGCTCGGCAGCATCCAGCGGGCCAATGATGAGCAGGCGCCCTGCACTCTTGTAGGTGACCACAGGCACGGGCGCAGGCTCTGGCAAATGGGCGGCGGCCAGCAAGGCCGCCAGCTTGGGGCCGGCCTTGGCCGCATCGCGGCTCCAGCCGCCGGTTTCGCGGATATTGACGAAGCGGATGGGCGACAGCGCCCCTTCGGTCTGCTGGCCCAGTTCGGCAAACAGGCGCTGCTCCTGGGTGCAGGCGACCACCACGTCTTCGCCCGAACGGATGGCTTGGGTGAAAGCGCCCGCCTCGCGGCGGCAGAGGGTGGAGTGGAGGGTCAGGTCTTCACGAAGCGCTGTGCCCAGGGCCTGGGCGTTCAACGGCATCGTCTGGTTGCAATCGCAGATGAGCGTGGTCATGTTCTGGGTGGCTGGCTGGTGCGGGCACCCCAGGCTCCGGTTCTGAGCCCATGGGTGCCGCCCCAAGCGGGCTAGGAATGGCTGTGCATACCCCAGACTGTGCCACGTCTTGCGCCGATTCCGCCAGTTCGACCCCGGTCTGCGGCGCGGGCGCGGGGTCTTTCGGGGCACCAGCCGCATCATCGGCAGGCTGCTGCGCGAGCGCCTGAGGGTGTTCAGGCTCAGGTTCAACCAGGCCCATGAATTGCGCGCTGGCCATCTGGCGCAGCATCGCCGCAGGCAGCGGGTCAGGTTGCGTGTAGTCGTCGATGTACGTGTCCAGCCCGTCCATCACATTGAAGTGCGGGTCGGTAAACAGTTTTTTCATCGCGGTGTTGCGCACTTCCGGCGCCACAGCGCGGCCCACAAAGGGCTTGAAGTCGGAGTCGATGGACAGGGCCTGCGCGTCCTGCAGTGTGGGCAGCGGGGCAGGCTCAGGGGCGTTGGCAGGCAGGTCCGCCGCTTGGGGCATAACCACGGTCTGCTGGGCCAGCACGGGCGGCGCAGGGCGTGGTGGTTCAGGCTCTTGGAGCGGCTTGCCCTCGCGCACGTCCTGCTTGCGCCGCGACCAGCGGCCCAAAAAACCATCAGCCACGGCCGCCACCCCCACGGTGCTTTTCAGTGCTGACCGATGCCGGATTGCCAAACCGGTCCTGCAGCGACTGAAAACTGTCGGGCCGCTTGCGGCGCTTGGGCTCGGGTTGGTAGTGCTCGGCCACAAAAGCCTGCAAGGCGGCCAACACCTCCGGGGGCACGGGCACTTGCTCAGCGGTCTCTTGCGCATCCAGCCAGCGCCCGGCGTCGTGGTAGCTGAGGCTGACTTCTACCGGGCGCGCCAGACGCTCTGCACTGTCTGCGCCCTCTGCCGTCTCTTCATCCAGCCGCCACAGCACAAACCAGCAAGGCGCAGGGGACGTGGCATTGAGGTGGTAGCCCTCGGCATCATCGCGGAACAACTCCACGGAAAAGCCAGGAAAGAGCCACTGCGCCGCCCCATCGGTTTGCCGCAGCAGGCGCGGGGCTGTGCCAAACGCGGCCTCATGGGGGACGACGTCTTCCAGCACCCACCGCCAGGGCTGCCAGCGGTTGTCCAGTTGCTCGCGGCGCATGATGACCGCAACTTGAAAAACGGGGCGTGTTTGCATGGCCGAACTGTAACGCCGGGCCAATGCCCCATGGTCGCAGATGGCCTAACGGCCTTGTCTAAGCACCCTGTTCTAAGCTCCTGCCGCATACAGAATGGCCCGTGGTGAGCGGCACAGCCCCCACAGGCGAACTCCGGCCAGCTCGGCCAATTGCACCCCCGTGGCGGTCGGGGCAGAGATGGTGGCCAGGGCACTGATGCCCACGCGGGCGCATTTGCGCACCAGCTCGTGGCTGCCGCGGCTGGTGAGCACGACGAAGCCGGGCTCCGACAGACGCCCCTCACGGGCCAGGGCGCCGATGAGTTTGTCGAGCGCGTTGTGCCGCCCCACGTCTTCGCACACCAGCATCAACTGCCCGTCCAGGCGGGCCCAACCTGCGGCGTGCAAGGACCCCGCCTGGGCGTTGACCCACTGCCGGGCTCGCAGCACATCGAAGGCGCGCAGCACCGTGGCAACATCCACTTGCGGAACCCAAGGCTTGGCGGGCAAACGCTCCGGGGTCATGTCCAGCGCGGCCAGGCTTTCCACGCCGCACACACCGCAGCCCGTGCGGCCCGACAGGCTGCGGCGGCGCTGCTTCAGGCGCTCAAAGCAGCGCACCGAAATGTCCATGCGCACCTCGACCGCCGAAACACCGGGGGGCAACACGGCCGTCCCGCTGTCCACGGTATGCAGCTCCATGCCACGACAGTCCTCCGGGCGATCCAAAATGCCCTCGCTCAAGGCAAAGCCCAAGGCAAAGGCTTCCAGCTGGTCCGGTGTGGCCATCATCACGGCGTGCGACACCCCGTTGAACACCATGGCAACCGGCACTTCTGCCGCCAGCCAGTCCGGGCGCTGTGCACCGTCAGCGGGCAAGCCCGCCTCGCCAAACACGCGCACCGGGCGCTCATGCACCACGGGCAGGGTCAATGCGGCCTCAGCATCTTGGGGACTGCACACCAGCCCGGCGTCCACCCCAAACTCCATCTGCGCGCTCATGCCAGCTCCTGTGTGGGCGATGCGCCCGGTGCGTCAGTCACCAGGGCCACCGCCTCCAGGCCTTGCGGGGTGATTCGCGCCACCCAGCGCCCGTCCTCTTGGCGCAGGTCCACCCATCCAGGCCCCGCCTGCCCGGCAATGGAGGCTGTGCCCATAACAGCCAGCTGGCGCATGAGCACGCTCCCGCTCTGCCCCAACCGCTTGCCCAGGCGGGGCAAAGACACCGGGGCATGCTCGGCTGCCAGCATCTGCAAAATCTCGCAGGCCAAAGGATCGGTAGGGATGTGCGTCAAGCCAATGCCCCTGCCGCAGCGCCCGTTGCACCACTCTCTGCCCCAGCCTCTGCCCCGGTGGTGGCCACATGCCGCACCAGCACCACCGGAATGGACTTGGACGTGGGCGTACCGGCCACATCGGCCACGGCCGTCAGGGGCACCAATGGGTTGGTCTCAGGGTAATAGGCGGCCAAATTGCCCCGGGGGATGTCATACGCCACCAGCTTGAACCGGTCGGCACGGCGTTCTTGCCCATCGCTCCACAGGGTCTGGATGTCCACCCAGTCGCCGTCCCTCATGCCCAGTTCGCGAATGTCCTCGGCATGGATGAACACCACTCGGCGCTGGCCGTAGACCCCCCGGTAGCGGTCGTCCATGCCATAAATGGTGGTGTTGTACTGGTCGTGCGAACGGGTGGTGAGCAAGGTGAACACCACCGTGTCGCGCACCCGCTCGCGCGCCAGGTGCGAAGGCGTATCGCGGGGCACGGGGTGCGTGTAGAAGCTGGCCTTGCCCGACGCCGTGGTCCACACTCGCTCGCTGGCCGTGTTGCGCAGCCTGAATCCGCCTGGCGCCGCCACACGGGTGTTGAAGTCTTTGAAATCGGGAAACACCTGCTCGATCAGATCGCGGATGCGGCGGTAGTCCTCCACCAGCCACAGCCAGGGCGTGTTGCTGCGCCCACCCAGCGTGGCCGCAGCCAGCCAGGCCACGATGGCGGGCTCGGACAGCAGCTGCTCGGACGCCGGAGGGTTGATGCCCATGGACAGGTGCACCATGCTCATCGAGTCTTCCACCGTCACGCCCTGCGCGCCACTGGCCTGCATGTCGATTTCGGTACGACCCAGGCACGGCAGGATCAGCGCCTCGCGCCCATGCACCAGATGGCTGCGGTTGAGCTTGGTGGTGACATGGACCGTGAGGTCGCAGCGCTGCAGGGCTTTCCAGGTTTCGTAAGTGTCTGGCGTGGCGGCGGCAAAGTTGCCGCCCAGCGCAAAAAACACCTTGCCCTGCCCCGCCAGCATCTGGCCAATGGCCTCCACCGTGTCCACACCGGGTTTGCGCGGCGGCTCGAAGCCAAACACATCGCGCAGCTTGTCCAGCAAGGCGGCAGGCGGCTTCTCCCAGATACCCATGGTGCGGTCACCCTGCACATTGCTGTGGCCGCGCACCGGGCAAGGCCCCGCCCCCTCGCGCCCCACATTGCCGCGCATCATCAGCCAGCCCACGATGGCCTGGATGGTGGCCACGGAGTACTTGTGCTGCGTGATGCCCATGCCCCAGCAAGCGATCACGTTCTTGGCACCGATGTAGATGTCACCCGCCGCACGGATCTGTGCCTCGGTCAGGCCCGACTCCTGCTCCAGCAGCGCCCACGACTCGGCCCGCAGGTCGGCGGCCAATGCCTCAAAGCCCGTGGTGTGTTCGGCAATGAAAGCGTGGTCCAGCACCCCGCCGCGCTGGTCTTCTTGCTCCAGCACATGTTTCATCATGCCTTTGACGGCCGCAAAATCACCGCCCACGCGCAACTGGAAGTAGTGCGTGCTGATGGGCGACGAGCCCAAGGTGGCCATCTCCATCTTGTTTTGCGGGTCGGCAAAGCGCTCAAGGCCCCGCTCGCGCAGGGGGTTAAAGCTCACGATGCGCGCGCCACGCTTGTGGGCGTCGCGCAGCTCGGCCAGCATGCGGGGGTGGTTGGTGCCGGGGTTCTGGCCAAAAATGAAAATCGCGTCGGCACACTCAAAGTCGTGCAGCGTGACGGTGCCCTTGCCCACGCCAATTTGCGGGCGCATGCCACTGCCGCTGGGCTCGTGGCACATGTTCGAGCAATCCGGGAAATTGTTGGTGCCGTACTGGCGCACGAACAACTGGTACAAAAACGCAGCCTCGTTGCTGGCCCGGCCCGAGGTGTAAAAAATCGCCTGGTTAGGGTCCGGCAGCGCGTTGAGATGGCGTGCGATGAGCGCAAACGCGTCGTCCCAGGCAATGGGCTGGTAGCGGTCTGAGGGCGCGTCGTACACCATGGGCTGCGTCAGCCGCCCCTGGTCTTCCAGCCAAAAATCGCTTTGCGTTTGCAGATCGGCCACGGTGTGCTGGGCGAAAAACTCCGCACCTGCGCGGCGCTCCGTGGCTTCGGCCGCCACGGCCTTGGCGCCGTTCTCACAAAACTCGAAGGTCGATGCGTGGTTGCGATCGGGCCAGGC
Organism: Acidovorax sp. 56; assembly: GCF_002749705.1. Lineage (NCBI taxonomy): Bacteria > Pseudomonadati > Pseudomonadota > Betaproteobacteria > Burkholderiales > Comamonadaceae > Acidovorax > Acidovorax sp. 56. The sequence goes on along the minus strand of NZ_PEEV01000001.1, from coordinate 5,038,389 downwards.
ACAGCCGGGGCAATCAAACCCATCGGGCTGGTTGGCCGACAGCAAGGTCTTCGCGCCCTTGAGGGGGATGTCCTGGCGCAGCAGCGTGTTCTTCACGCTGTTCAAAGCGCCCCAGCCACCGGCCGGGCCTTTGTAAAACTCAATTTTTTCTTGTTTCATCGCCGTCTCCCGGACTGAACGAAAACCCAAAGGCGCTGCAGCAGGCCCCGCCCAAGACGAGGAACCTGCTGTGCGCCCACATCACTGCTTGTACTGCCACCCCAGCGCGATTGCGGGCGCCTGCACCCAGCGCCCACGGCTCACGCAAGGTCATTCACTGAAAGAACTTGGCGGCGCTCAACAGCGTCTTGTAAGTGCCCCAGGCCAGTGGCAAGCCCACGGCCAGCCAGGCCAGCACCACCACAGCGGTGCTGGTGCGCTCTGTGCTGTTGCCACCCGCCCCCACTTCTGCGGCCACGGCCTTGTCGTGGGCCAGTTTCTTCTCGTGGGCCAGCTCGGCGTCGGTCATGAAATGCTTGTCGGCCACGGGGCGCACCAGCAGGTTGGCAATCAAGCCCACCACCAGCATGCCCACCAGGATGTACATGGTCTGGTTATAGACCTGCTCGCGCGGAATGCCCAGGCCCAGCTGGTATTCACGCATGTAGTTGACCACCACCGGGCCCAAGATGCCCGCCGTGGCCCACGCAGTGAGCAAGCGGCCATGGATGGCTCCCACCATTTGCGTGCCGAACAGGTCGGCCAGGTAGGCAGGCACGGTGGCAAAACCACCACCGTACATCGACAGGATGACGCAGAACGCGCCCACAAACAGCAGCTTGCTGCCCGCACCGGCCGACGAAGGGATGCTGAAGTACAGCAGGCCGCCCAGCACAAAGAACACGGTGTAAGTGAGCTTGCGGCCCAGCTTGTCTGACAGGCTGGCCCAGAAGAAGCGGCCGCCGATGTTGAACAGCGACAGCAGCGCCGTGAAGCCACCGGCCACGGCCGCAATGGCGGACAGCTCTTCCTTGCTCAGCTCGGAGAACTTCTTGCCGATGCCCACCAAGCCACCGCCAAACACTTCCTGCAACATGGGGCTGGCCATGCCGATCACGCCAATGCCGGCCGACACGTTCATGCACAGCACCACCCACACCAGCCAGAACTGAGGAATGCCCCAGACCTTCTTCACGTGCACATGGCGCTGCGTGATCATGGCGTTGGCCGTGAGCGTGGCCGGCGGCGTCCAGCCTGCGGGCTTCCAGCCGCTGGGTGGCACGCGGTAGCCCAGTGCCCCGGCCATCATGAACGCAAAGTACACCAGCGCCATGACCACAAAGGTCTGCATCACACCGGCATCGGTGGGCGTGGCGAAGAACTTCATCAACTCCACCGCCAGGGGCGAGCCAATCATCGCGCCGCCGCCAAAGCCCATGATGGCCATGCCGGTGGCCATGCCACGGCGGTCGGGGAACCACTTGATCAGTGTGGACACGGGCGAGATGTAGCCCAGCCCCAGCCCAATGCCGCCGATGACACCCGAGCCCAAAATCATCATCCAGAACTGGTGGGTGTGGATGCCCAGGGCCGACAGCAGCATGCCGCCGCACCAGCACACGGCCGACACCACCCCGGCCTTGCGGGGGCCCGCCCGCTCCAGCCAGCCGCCCCAGATGGCCGCAGAGCAGCCCAGGAACACAAAGAACAGCGTGTACATCCAGCCCAGCGTGGCCACGGTCCAATCGCACTGCGTGGTGAACAACTGGGTGAAAAAGCCCACATCCTTGCCGCAGGCTGCACCGGCACCCGCCGTTTGCAGCGCCTTGGACAGCGGCAGCCAGAACACGGAAAAGCCGTAGGCCATGCCAATGCACAGGTGGATGGCCAAGGCTGCCGGTGGCACCAGCCAGCGGTTAAAGCCTGGGCCGGCAATGATGCGCTCCTTGCTCAGAAAACCCGGTGCGGCCGAATCCTCTTGAACCAAAGGCAAGCTTGCAGTGGAAGCTGTCATGTATTTCCTCTCCCTTTCGCGCCGTCACGGCGTTGTTTCTTGATGCAAATCAAAATCAGGAGCGGAGTTTCAGTAAAGCGGCAACCGGGCGTCAAATTAAATCAAAGCATCGCTTGATTCATGCAGCGAATGTATGCAGCACAGTGCATAACCAAGCCCTCAGTCACCGCCCAAGCATGGGCTAGTGCGCCAGGTCTCCACAGTGGTCGCTCAACTGCGCTTGCCACTCAGGGGACTCCAGCAGCGCCAGCGCGGCCTCCAGCGCCCGCGACGTGCGGGGGCCGCGCTGGGTCATGAAGCCAATGGGGGTGCGCACATCGGGCTCCACCAGGGGCAGCGCCTCCAGGCCACGCTCGCTGCGCACCGCGGCCACCATGGCGCTGGGCAAGATGCTGCACACCTGGCCTGCCGCCACGCTCAGCACCAGGGTCAGCACCGAATTCGTCTCAATGGCAGGCACCACGGGCGCCCCTGCCTCGCCCAGGGCCTGGTCGATGATGAAGCGGTTGTGCATCTCAGCCGTCAGCAGGCACAGCGGCAACTGCCCTGCCTCGCGCCATGCCATGGGCGGTCCAATGCGCAGGTGGTCGAGGGCAGGCTCTGCGGCGCGGCGCAGCAGGTAATAGCGCTCGGTGCACTGCGGCCACGACCGCAAGTTAGCGCGCTGCGCCTGCATGCGCTCGCTGTAGCCCACGGCCAGGTCGATGGAGAGGTCTTCCAGGCCCTGCTCCAGCTCCAGCGAACTCATCGACAGCACCACCGAGGCAATGCCCGGGTGGCGTGCCTGCAGCAGCGCCGCAAACCTGGCCAGCACTGGCACCGCCGTGGGGGTCGATGCCATGCGCAAACAGCCACGCGGCATGTCCTGCAAGCTGCTCAGCTCCTGGCGCAGCACCTCGCTCTCGCGCAGCATGCGCTGCGCGGTGGTGAGCACCGCCTGGCCTTCATGCGTGAGCCCCACATACGCGCGCCCCCGCTGCACGATGACCACGCCAAACTCCTCCTCCAGCGACCGCAGGGCGTTGGAGAGCGCAGGCTGCGTGATGTGGCAGGCCTGCGCCGCCCGGCCAAAGTGCCGGTGCTCGTGCAGCGCCACCAGGTAGCGCAGGGACGCGAGCAGGTTCATGGAGTTACGCCTTGCCTGCGCACAAAGAGGGGGCGCGGCTTGCCCACCCAAGCTGCGGGGTCGGCACCACCAGCACCGCAGGTACCTCTTGCAAGGGCGATCCGCTCATAAAATTAAAGAATTTTAGGCCGCTAGCGCTCTACCAATCAGCGCAAGCAGCTATCGATTCAATAGCAAAACACTCAGGTGTTCTTGCTGATCGAGATGGTCGGGAATTTGTTGGAAAAATCCTTGGCCTGCTGGGCGATCTTCACCGCCACGTCGCGGGCCACCTTCTTGTAGATCTGGGCGACTTCGCCATCGGGATCGGCCACCACGGTGGGCTTGCCGCTGTCGGCCTGCAGGCGGATGCTCATGTCCAGCGGCAGCGCGCCCAGGTAGTCCATGCCGTAGTCTGCCGCCATCTTCTTGCCACCATCAGCGCCAAAGATGTGCTCCACATGGCCGCAGTTGCTGCACACGTGAGCGGCCATGTTCTCGACGATGCCCAGGATGGGCACGCCCACCTTCTCGAACATCTTGATGCCCTTCTTGGCGTCCAGCAGGGCGATGTCCTGCGGGGTGGTCACGATGACGGCGCCGGTCATGGGCACGCGCTGGCTCAGGGTGAGCTGGATGTCGCCGGTGCCGGGGGGCATGTCGATGATGAGGTAGTCCAGGTCTTTCCAGTTGGTCTGGCGCAGCAGCTGCTCCAGCGCCTGCGTGGCCATGGGGCCGCGCCAGATCATGGCTTCGTCCTGGTCCACCAAAAAGCCGATGGACATGACCTGCACGCCGTAGTTCTCCAGCGGCTCCATGGTCTTGCCGTCTTCGCTTTCAGGGCGGCGGTTGATGCCCAGCATCATGGGCTGGCTGGGGCCGTAGATGTCGGCGTCCAGCACGCCTACGCTGGCGCCCTCGGCGGCCAGGGCCAGGGCCAGGTTGGCAGCCGTGGTGCTTTTGCCCACGCCGCCTTTGCCCGAGGCCACGGCGATGATGTTCTTGACCTGGGGCAGCAGCTGCACGCCGCGCTGCACGGCATGGGCAATCACCTTGGTGGTGATGTTGACCGACACGTTGTCCACCCCCGCCACGCCCTTGGCGGCGGCCACCAGGCTGCGGCGCAGCTCGGGCACCAGGCTCTTGGCGGGGTAGCCCAGTTCCACGTCAAAGGCCACATCGCCACCGGTGATCTGCACATTGCGCAGGGCGCGCGTGCTCACAAAATCCTTGCCCGTGTGGGGGTCCAGCACGCTGGAGAGTGCGGCCAAAAGGCCCTGTTCGGTGACTGCCATTCAAATAACTCCTGTGGGGGCCAGTAGTCTATCCAAGAGGCTTTCACTGGTTTTTACTGGGGGCAAGCCACCTTCTGCGGTGGCCGAAACACCGTTGCAACCACACCAACGTGTCCGCCAACCCCTGCACCTGCACGACAATGCGCACCCATTGACCCTACCGCCCCCAACGCCAGAGCGAGACGCCACCGTGAAACTCAAGATGTCCGAAAACTCCCTGTTTGCCCTGCTGCTGCGCTCGCCGTGGTGGATCAGCTTTGTGCTGGTGGCGGCCCTTGCGCTGGTGTCCCGGGCCTTGCTGCCTGCGGAATACTTTGTGCTCGGGGCTCTCAGCGGTTTTCCGCTGTTTGTGGTGGGCTGCATCGCGGCCTGGCGGCAGCTGCGCGCCCCCAGCGCAGCCAAGGTGCAGCAAATGCTGGACAGCACCCAGTCCATGCCCTGGAGCGCCTTCTCCCAGGCACTCACCCACGCCTGGGTGGGCCAGGGGTTTGACGTGAATGTGGCGTCCAAAGGGCCGGTGGACCTGCGCCTGACCAAGGGCGAACAGACCATTTTGGTCAGCGCCAAGCGCTGGAAGGCCGCCACGCACGGCATCGAGCCCCTGCGCGAGCTATACAACGCCATGCAGGCCCAAAACGCCCAGGGCGCCCTCTATGTGGCAGGCCAAGGCAGCGTGAGCGAAAGCGCCGCCCTGTTTGCCCGCGACCACGGCATCACCCTAGTGCAAGGCCCCGCCCTGGCGGCGCTGTTGCTCGGCTGAGACAAGGGCCCGCAGCGCCACGGCATCTACGGGTTTTCACAAACCAAAGCGGGGCCCTGCGCAGCACACTTTGGGCATCCTGTCCGCTGTAAGAACCTGTTCAAAATCTTTTTGGAGGATCGCATTGGAGTGCAATCGGGATGAGTGGATGCTTCGGATGCGCCGCATGGGCTCATGCCCATGCAAGCAGCCGGGGCGTCAAAACTCCAAGTTCGTCGGCCCGATTTCACTCCAACCCTTCGGGCAAGTGCCTTGCCGGGTGGTCTGCGTTGTTGCGGTGCTTGCCAATAGCCGAGCTATTGGCTGCCCACCGCGCCTAGCAGTCCATCCCCGCAAGGCACTTGTGCGACCCCAAAAAGATCTTGAACAGGTTCTAACAACCCACGGGCAGACCCGCTTGCACACCCACGGTTTTCGACATGCCCCACCGCGACCCGCCTGAGCCCCCCCAAACCCCGTCCACCGGCCTGCTGCTGACCGGCGGCGGCGCCCGCGCTGCCTACCAGGTGGGCGTGCTCGAAGCCATCGCCGACCTGCGCCTGGCCTGCGGCGCGGGGCAGCAGCCCAACCCGTTTCCCATCATCACCGGCACCTCGGCCGGGGCCATCAACGCAGCGGCGCTGGCCTGCGGGGCCGACAACTTTGACCGCGCCGTGCGCCGCATTGCCCGCGTGTGGCGGCAGTTCCACGCCAGCCAGGTGTACGGCGCCGATTCGCTGAGCGTGATGCGCAGCGGCGCGCGCTGGCTCACGCTGGTCTCTCTGGGCTGGGCCCTGGCCCGCTGGCGGCGCATGCGGCCCAAATCGCTGCTGGACAACGCACCGCTCGAGAAGCTGCTGGTCAAGATGGTGCCCCTGGTGCGCCTGCCGCGCCTCATCCGCAGGGGGCACCTCAAGGCGCTGGCCGTCACGGCGTCCAGCTACAGCTCGGGCGAGCACGTCACGTTTTTTGAGTCGGCCGAGGCGGTGCAGCCCTGGGTGCGCTCGCAGCGCAAGGCCGCGCGTGACCGCATCACGCACGAGCACCTGCTCGCCTCCTCGGCCATTCCGTTCATCTTCCCGGCCAAGGGCATCGAGGTGGACGACCACGTCGAATACTTTGGCGACGGCTCCATGCGCCAGTCCGCGCCCATCGCGCCCGCCATCCATCTGGGGGCAGAGCGCATCCTCGTCATTGGCGCCGGGCGCATGCACGAGCCCAAGGGCGACACCGCCGCCAACCCCACGACCAACTACCCCACGCTGGCGCAAATTGCGGGGCACGCGCTGTCCAACATCTTTCTGGACGCACTGTCGGTGGACGTGGAGCGGGTGCAGCGCATCAACCAGACGCTGTCCCTCATCCCCGAGGAAAAACGCACCCACAGCTCCCTGCGCCCCATCGAGCTGCTGGTGATTGCCCCCTCGCAGCGGCTGGACGCCGTGGCAGCGCGCCACGTGGGCGACCTGCCCACCCCGGTGCGCACCATGCTGGGCGCCTTGGGCGTCACCTCCAACATGGCCGATGTGCGCGGCGCGGCGCTGGCCAGCTACCTGCTGTTTGAAGCGGGCTACACCCAGGAGCTGATGGCCCTGGGCCGTGCGGACACCCTGGCCATGCGCGCCGAGGTGTGCCGGTTTTTTGGCTGGAACGACACAGGCGCAGAAATCAAGACGCGGCTGCACCAGTAACGCGGGCCCACATCCCGCGCCTCACGTCCCACGTCCTGCGCCCCCATCGGCGGCAGCCGCTCTGGCACTCGCCTAAAATCGCCGGTTCCGCCTGAGAAAGTGTTCCCCCCATGTCGTCACCCGCACGCAAACTCTTCGTTACCACCGCCCTGCCGTATGCCAACGGCAACTTCCACATCGGCCACATCATGGAATACATCCAGGCCGACATCTGGGTGCGGTATCAGCGAATGCAGGGCAACGCGGTGAATTTCGTGGGCGCGGACGACACCCACGGCGCACCCATCATGATTGCCGCCGAAAAAGCGGGCAAGACACCCCAGCAGTTCGTGGCCGACATCGCCGCGGGCCGCAAGCAGTACCTGGACGGTTTTCACATCAGCTTTGACAACTGGCACAGCACCGATGCACCCGAAAACCACGAGCTGGCCCGCCAGATCTACCGCGACCTGCGCGACCGCGCCGACGGTGGTCTGATCGAGGTGCGCACCATCGAGCAGTTCTTCGACCCCGAGAAGAACATGTTCCTGCCCGACCGCTACATCAAGGGCGAATGCCCCAAGTGCCACGCCAAGGACCAGTACGGCGACAACTGCGAGGTCTGCGGCTCGGTCTATGCACCCACCGACCTCATCAACCCGTTCTCGGCCCTGTCGGGCGCCAAGCCCGAGCTCAAGCACTCCGAGCACTTCTTCTTCAAGCTCTCTGACCCACGCTGCGTCGAGTTCCTGGAAAAGTGGACGCAGGACGGCAAGCTGCAGCCCGAGGTGGCCAACAAGATCAAGGAATGGTTCACCGTCCGCACCAACCCCGACGGCACCACCAGCGAAGGCCTGGGCGACTGGGACATCAGCCGCGACGCGCCCTACTTCGGTATCGAGATCCCTGATGCACCCGGCAAATACTTCTACGTGTGGCTGGACGCGCCCGTGGGCTACCTGGCGTCGCTGAAGAACCTGCTGGAAAAGCGCGGCGAAAGCTACGACGCCTACATGGCCGACCCGGCCATGGAGCAGTATCACTTCATCGGCAAGGACATCGTCACCTTCCACACGCTGTTCTGGCCCGCCATGCTGCACTTCAGCGGCCGCAAGACACCCAACAACGTCTTTGTGCACGGCTTCCTCACGGTGAACAACGGCGAGAAGATGAGCAAGAGCCGCGGCACCGGCCTGGACCCGCTCAAGTACCTGAGCCTGGGCATGAACGCCGAGTGGCTGCGCTACTACCTGGCCGCCAAGCTGTCGGCACGCAACGAAGACATCGACTTCAATGCCGAAGACTTCATGCTGCGGGTGAACAGCGATTTGATCGGCAAGTACGTGAACATTGCCAGCCGTGCGGCAGGCTTTTTGACCAAGCGCTTTGACGGCAAGCTGACCAGCGATTTCGGAACCACCGGAGCCGCCCTGCTGGCCGAGGTGCGCGGTGCGGGCGATGCCATCGCACAGATGTACGAAACGCGCGAGTACAGCAAGGCTACGCGCGAGATCATGCAACTGGCCGACAAGGTCAACGCCTACGTGGACCAGAACAAACCCTGGGACCTGGCCAAGGACGCCGCCAACAACGAGGCACTGCACCAGGTCTGCTCGGTGCTGATCAACACCTTTGCCACACTCACCCGCTACCTCTCGCCCGTGCTGCCCGGCCTGGCCCAGGCAGTGCAGTCGTTTGTGGGGGTGGACATGCAGCAATGGAATGTGGCGGGCAATGTGCAAGCCATCCAGCCCTACCAACACCTGATGCAGCGCGTGACCCCTGAGCAGCTTGAGGCCTTGTTTGAGGCTCCAGCGCAAGCAGAACAAGCGCCAGCAGCTACAGAAACCGTAGCAGCCAGTGCCAACCCCGGCGGCGAAGAACTCGCCCCCACCATCACCATCGACGACTTCACCAAGATCGACCTGCGCATTGCGCTGATCGTGAACTGCGAAGCCGTGGAGGGATCGACCAAGCTGCTGCGCCTGACACTGGACGTGGGCGAAGGCCGCACGCGCAACGTGTTCAGCGGCATCGCCAGCGCCTACAAGCCCGAAGACTTGGTGGGCAAGCACACCGTGATGGTGGCCAACCTGGCCCCGCGCAAGATGAAGTTTGGCGTGAGCGAAGGCATGGTGCTGGCCGCCAGCCATGGCGACGAAAAAGCCAACCCCGGCATCTACGTGCTCAACCCCTGGCCTGGCGCCACGCCCGGCATGCGCGTGCGCTGAACGCCACGATTGGCACCAACGACAAGGCCCTCACTCAGAGGGCCTTTTCTTTGGAGGGATTGCGTGCGATGTGCAATCCAAGCTCCACGGCCCCTGGGGACCGCGCACCATCAACCGCCCGCGTACCGCCCCGGGCGGTGGCTGATCCACAAAAACACGCCCATCACCACGGCGGCCAGCACCGAATAGAACACCCGCTCCAGCGGCACCACAAACAGGGCCAGCAGCAGCACCACGCAGTCAATCACCAACTGCACCTTGCCCGCGCGCACGCCGTAGCGGTTTTGCATGTACAGCGACACGATGGTGGCGCCCCCCAGGCTGGAGCGGTGCCGCGCCAGGAACAGACAGCCCGTGCCCAGCAGCAGCCCGCCCAGCAGCGAGGCAAACAGCGGATTGATGTAGCTGACCTGCATCACATGCGGGAACAGCTCGGTCAACAGCGACAGCAGCGCCACGCAAAGGAAGGTCTTGAGCGTGAACTCGCGGCCCATGCGCGTCCAGGCGAACCAGTAAAACGGCAGGTTCACCACAAAGAACAGCTTGCCGAACGAGATGTCGGTGACGTAGTGCAGCAAAAACGCAATGCCCGCCGTGCTGCCGATGAGCAACCCCGCCTGGTTGAACAGCATGAGCGCCATGGCCACAAACAGGGTGCCCGAGAACAGGGCTTGCGCATCTTCGTAAGTGCCGTGGCGCAAAGACACCACGGGGCCCGGGGCGGGCGGAATGCCGGATTCAGCAGGAGACATGGAAAAAAACTCTTGATTTTGAAAATGGAGGGCCAGGACCTTGTGAGCCCCAACGCCATTGGCCCCTGTCACGGGAGCACGAGAACACAAGCAAGCAGCGCGCCAAATGCCAGCTTGCCCAGTGGCATGCAGCGCCCAGCGCCGCAATTGCTATCAAATAAATAGCTTCTAGCGCTTATGGTTAAAGCGCTAGAGCCTATTTTCTTCTATTTTCAAAATCCAACAGCGCACCGGGCCCTATTTGCCACCGCCCTTGAACTCAGGCGCATCCAGGTCGTCACCGGTCTGGGTGCGGACCACGCGCAAGTCCGGGCCGTGCACCACGGTGAACACTTTGGGCGAAGGGCTGCCATCGGCAAAGCGCCAGTCCACTGCCGTTTCATTTTTGAGGGCGTAGTGCGCCGTCTTGGCAGGCTTGCCCAGCAGGCGGCGCACCTCGGCCATGGGCATGCCGGGCTGCACCCGGGCAAAGTTGTCGGGGGTCAGCACTTGGCGCACAGCGGCCACCTTGCCATCGGGCCCCAGGGTGATCATGTAGTTGACCTGGCCTGCAGGCTGGCGGTTGTACTCCAGCGTGCGGCCCCCATCGGCCTCGTTCCACACGTTTTCAGGCGCGCCAAAGCGGTCGCGCACATCGGCCTCGGTCGATTGGCCCGGTTGCAGCTCGCTGATGCGCTGCGGATCGCAGCCGCTGGCAGTCAGCAAAACCAGGGCCGCGAAGACGGGGGTCAATGCGGCGGAGACTGCGGCGGTGACAGCGCTTTGGGCGCGTCGAAAAAATGGCATGGCGTCGTCCCGGTAAAATCCAGCAAAAGAGGTTAACAGTCCATGTCCATTTTCCGCCGCCCCGATTACCAATCCGACGCTACCCAGTTCATCAACCAGCTCAAGGCCACCAAGCCCGAGCTGGACCAGCAACAGCAGACAGGCCGCGCCCTGCTGTGGGACAAGCAGGTCGACCGCACCCTGTGGGGCGACTACCGCCAAGGCCAGGTTGCCCAAAAGCCCTACGTCTACCAGACCAACGCGGACTGACGTCTTGCGGCTGGCAGTTGCAACGAAATTGGCACCTAGCGCTTGTACAAAAAGCGCTAGAAGCTACACATTTCATAGCAAATCATGAGCAACGCCAGCCCCCAGCCCGCCGCCGACGTGGCAGATGCCCTGGCAGCCACGGCGGCCAGCGGCATGCCCAATGTGATCGACCAGGTGGCGCTGGCGCGCCTGTATGGCGAGCCGCTGTTTGCGCTGCCCACCGACCTGTACATCCCGCCCGACGCGCTCGAAGTCTTCCTCGAAGCCTTTGAAGGCCCGCTGGATTTGCTGCTGTACCTGATCCGCAAGCAGAACTTCAACATCCTCGACATCCCCATGGTGGGGGTCACCAAGCAGTATTTGGTGTACGTGGACGAGATCCGCAGCCGCAACCTGGAGTTGGCGGCCGAGTATTTGCTGATGGCGGCGATGCTCATCGAGATCAAGTCGCGCATGCTGCTGCCGCCCAAGAAGCAGGCCGAGGGCGAGGAGCCCGAAGACCCGCGCGCCGAGCTGGTGCGCCGCCTGCTCGAATACGAGCAAATGAAGATGGCCGCTGCCCGCCTGGGGCAGCTGCCGCAGTACGGCCGCGACTTCCTCAAGGCCCAGGTCTACATCGAGCAAAGCCTGCAACCGCGCTTTCCCGATGTGCACGTGGTGGAGCTGCAAGACGCCTGGCGCGACATTCTGAAACGCGCCAAGCTCGTGCAGCACCACAAGATCACCCGCGAAGAACTGAGCGTGCGCGAATACATGAGCATGGTGCTCAAGACCCTGCAAGGCCGTCGCTTTGTGGAGTTTGAAGAGCTCTTCGAGCCCGCAAAAGGCAGCACCGTGCTGGTGGTCACGTTCATTGCGCTGCTGGAGCTGGCCAAAGAGACGCTGATCGAGATCACGCAGGCCGAAGCGTTTGCGCCCATTTACGTGCGCCTTGCTTACACCCCCGTATGACACCCCCTGAGCGGCTACGCCGCGTCCCCCTCTCTCGCTGCGCACGCGAGTGAGGCCGCCGGTAACCTGCAGGAAAATTCTGCTCCACAAGGCCCCCCGGTATGGGGACAGAGGGGGCACCGCTCTGCCAACATCCAAAAAGACCTGCGAAGCAACGCCTGAGGTTTCCTCGCCAATGAGGCCATCCGAAATGTGATCAGAAAAAGCAAAGGCCTGACTCAGCAGGCCTTTGGCGTGGATCTGCACACAAAGTGCAAACGCGTCACATCGTCGTTATGAAGGCAGCCTGCGCCGCAGGATGAGCATGCCCGAGCCGGAGAGCAGCAACGCCATCAACGCAATCCCCCATTGAGCCAAAGTGGGGATAGCGGAGGCGTTGCCCGGCGCTGCTGCCAACGGCACCGCGAGGGCCACGGGATCAACGATCTGACCATTTTGGTTCTGGTCGTCGTCGCCTGTCTCGCCGTCCTGCACCGAATACGTCACCCGATTGCCGCTGATCGTTGCCGGCACAGTGAACCACTTGTTCACAGCACTCGGGCTATGTTTCAACAGGATGGCATTGGGGGGCACCGGGTCCGCGTAAGTCAGGGTCACAGTCAGCGTGCTGTGCACATCACAACTGCTAGCCGTAAATTCAAACATGCCCTCAGGGAAGGTGTACCCGTTGGGCGGGGCAGTAGAGGCTGCGCTGGTGCCCACAAACTGGGAGTGCGTAAAGGTGCAGCTGTCGCCGCCGCCGGTGAAAGACGCCGTCGCGCTGCCCGAGCCCGTACTGGTCGGTGCGCTGTAGGTCTTTTTGGCCACGACGATGGTGTAGGGCTGGCTGATCATGAAGGGCGCGCCGGTCCCCGTAGAGCTGTCAGTTGCCCGGATGGTGGCGTTGAATGTGCCAGCCGTGGTCGCAATGCCGCTGACAACGCCCGTGCTGCTCAGCACCAAGCCGTTGGGCAGAGACCCCGAAGACACGACGTAGGAGTAGGACGCCGTGCCTCCGGACGCCGTGATGGTCTGGTTGTAGTTCGAGCCCGTCTCCGTGTTGGGCAGTGTGGAGGGGTTTAGCGACAGCGTAGGAAACCCTACGCTGAAGCTGTACGAGGCGCTCCCGGTGGAACCATTTCCATCCGTTGTCTGCACTGTGAAGTTGAAGGAACCTGCGGCAGTGACTGTGCCAGCGATAACGCCCGCAGAAGACAACGTAAGGCCGGGAGGCAGCGCGCCCGCAGTGATCGCGAACGAGTACGGCGCAGCCCCGCCCGCAGCGGAAAGATTCTGGCTGTAAGCCAAACCGACTACGGGAGCGGGAAGGGTGGACGGTGACACGGTCACCGTGGGTGCGGTGATCGACCAAATGAAGGACCGACTTCCAGAGTAAGGCCCTGTGCCGACCGATGAGTCTGTCGCTGTCACGGTGAAGTTGAGTGTTCCCACTGCCGTAGGATTTCCGCTGAGGACTCCGGTTGCCGTGTTGAGGATGACGCCTGCTGGCAAAGAACCCGCCGTAATTGCGTAGCTGTAGGGCGCAGTGCCACCGCTGGCAATGAACGCCGTGCTGGCTTGCATTCCCACCGAGATGGGGCTGATGGTGGAAGGAGAAATCGCTATGGTCGGTGCGGCCACGGTCAACGTATAGGACTTAATAACGGAGTACGGTGCTCCAGACCCCGTGGTGCTGTCAGTCGCAACGAGGTCGAACGTCACCGTCCCTGCCGAAGTCGGCGTGCCAGAGAGGATGCCTGTGTTTGTCGCGAAGCTCAGGCCAGTAGGCATGGAACCCGCTGTCACGTTCAGGCCGTACGTGTAGGGGGCATTTCCGCCGGAGGCGGTGAACGTCTGGCTGAAGGCAGCCCCAACTAACCCGGAGAGCGCGCCAGATGCCGGAGCCAGCGACAGCGTGGGCGCGGTGATCGACCAAGTGAAGGCCCGACTCCCAGAGTAAGGCCCTGTGCCGGTCGATGAGTCTGTCGCGGTTACGGTGAAGTTGAATGTTCCCGCTACCGTAGGATTTCCACTGAGGGCTCCCGTTGCCGTGTTGAGACTGACGCCTGCTGGCAAGGAACCCACCGTAATTGCGTAGCTGTAGGGCACAGTGCCGCCGCTGGCAGTGAGTGCCGTGCTGGCTTGCGTACCCGCCGAAATGGAGCTGATGGTGGTAGGAGAAACCACTATGGCCGGTGTGGCCACCGTCACGGTGTAGTTTCTGGCACCCGTGTACTGGTTGGCATCGGTTGCCGTGACCGTGAAGGTGTAGCTGCCGCCTGCGGTCGGCGTACCAGAGAATTGACCGGCCGGAGCAATAGACAGGCCGGGTGGCAGACTGCCCGCAGCCGAATAGGTGTAGGGCGCCGTTCCACCCGACGCAGTGAAGGTCTGGCTATAAGCCGTACCGACTGCGGCCGCCGGGACCGTCGCGGGTGCCACCGTGATCGTCGGCGCACTGATGCTCATGGTCAACGAACCGCTGTTTTGCACGTACGGCCCAGAGCCCGTACTGCTGTCCGTCGCCTGGATGGTGAAGTTGAAACTGCCTGGGGTCGTCGGAGTGCCCGAGATCACGCCATTGGTGCTCAGCGTCAACCCCGGAGGCAAAGCCCCACTGGCCACGGTGTAGGCGTAAGGAGCGGTGCCGCCCGAGGCGCCCGCCAGCGACTGGCTGTACGCGGATCCGACGAACCCGCTGGCCGGGTTGGTGGGGGCGTAGGTCTGCGAAGGCGCCGAGACCGCCAGAGACAGGGTTTGGCTCGCCGTGCTGTACTGACCCGCGCCAGTGTCTGCGGCGGTGACTTGGAAAGTGAACGTACCCCCTGCGGACGGCGTGCCGCTGAGCGTGCCGGAGCTCGACAACGTGATGCCTGCAGGGAGGCCACCCGAGGTCACGGTGTAGGTGTACGGGCCGCTGGCACCAGACGCGCCTGCGAGGGACTGGCTGTAGGCAACGCCCACGGTGGCAGCACTGGGTGACGCGGGGTCGTAGTGCAACCAGCGCGCATAAAGGGTGAGATTTTGGGAGATGTTGAACGTATCGCCCGGCAGGTAGGTCGTGCCGCTCCCGTCCGCAGCGGTGTTCCAGCCCGCGAAGGCCGCCCCAGTCTTGCTCAGCGCTCCAGTGTTGCCAAGCACCACCACGGTTGATCCGTCCACATACGGGCTGGCGGGGTCCGTCGGGGCCGATCCGCTGGTGTTGACATTGCTGTTGTAGGTGATGGAGCTGGGTGGAAAAGTGACGTAGTCGGTGCGCAAGCCTACCGAGTACTTGGTCGTACGAGGCGACGCACCGGGATTGCTGTGGATGACCGACAGACTGGTGTTGGCGGGCGCGACCAAGTAGACGGTTTCAGAGAATACGTCATCGTTTGCCAGCCCGTTGGTCAGTTCTGGGTTCACCGAAGCCGACGATGTAAACCCCTTGACCCACGTGGACTGACCCGACGGCCTGCCATAGACGTTGAAGGCGAAGGAAGATCCTGCGTCCGTAAATATGTCGTCGGCATGCATGACCAAGAAAAAGAGGTCACCCTGCAGATTTTGCGCAAGACTGTTGCGGGAACTAGAGAAAAGAGCATCCTTCCAGGCTAGCCCGTCATCGACGATCAATGCATTGGCACTGTTAATGGTGGTCCAGGTGCCACCAGCGTTGGTGAGCATGCCAATACGGAACGTCGTAAAAGACTGATCCTCAATGAGCAGATGGGCTACTCCATTGGCACCGACCGCCAGTCCGGCAACACGAAAATTGTCTCCAGGGACAGGATCGAGCGCTTTGGTAGAACTGGTCCAATTGTTGGAATCGGCGTACCAGATGGTTTGTTGATCGTTGCCGGTGTAAGCCAATGCAAGGCGGCCATCCAGCCCAGCCACAAAGGCGTTGAGCGTTAGCTTATTGCTGCTAACGCTCGAGTTGCCGCTGGCCGCCACCGTATCGGTAAACCCGCCAGCGCCGTTGTCCCTGGCAATGTGAATGGTTTCGGTCTTGGCAGGGTTGTCGTTGCGCGAATAGGCGATGGTTACCCTGCCCGTTTGATCGATCTGCAAACTGGGATCCACCCATGTGATCGGTTGTTGGGTCCAGGGGGTTGGCAGCGCTTGGGTATCGAGCGTCTTGGCCGTCGACCACGCGTTGGAACTGTATTGGAGATAGTAGATACCGGTGTGGACTGCATACTTGTTGTTGGTTGCGTCAGGCGCTAATGACATCCCAACAACAGCGACATGGATAGCGCCGCTCGCATCGACAGCGAGGCCAAACGCCTCATAGTTCTCCGAAGCAATCGCGGTGCTGGGCGTCGGCAGGGTAGTAACCGATTGCCAGGTGGTATCTCCACTGAGCAATCGATAAATGAAAATGCCTGCGTCACGCTTCAAAGCTATATAAGTATCCCCATTGGGCGCTATTGCTGGTTGTGCCAACTGAAGAGAACTAGTAGCCGTCGGCAGTGAGCCTGTCGACACCGCGGCGTGCGACGCCGCCGGAGCTAATGCAGACGCCACAAGCGCTGCAAACCACACTGCTGCAGCGCGCAGCTGCAAGGCCCTAAGGCACAGAGCCGCACAGGCCAAGGATGTCTTCAATGCGTGGGTGAAAGACGAAGTCGTTTTGCTAGGTATTAAAGCAATTGAGCAATCGAAGGCCATAGGATCAGTCGCACTTTAATAAAAGATCACAGCAGCGTATCACTCTGTAACCAAAAACGTCGTCTCCGAGGTAACAAACCAACGCTTTATCAAGCGAGAACAACACCTACATTTGGGTGCATCACACAACGAGACAGAAACGATCACCCTTTTCTCCACCTCGTGGATACCAATTCGGGCGCGGGCCGCGCTGCCTCCTGCTTGCGCAGCAGACCGTGCTGATGGCTGAAACGCCCATGCGCAGAGGAGATTCTGCAAATAGAATCGCAGCGCCACTCCAGCTACTGCTTCGCGTCTTGCTCATGTTCAGGGCACTTGGAGAACTCAGCGCTTCCCACCTGCGCAGACATCCGCTGGACTCATGTGCAGGGCGGTAGCAATGTTCCGATTCTTGTTGATGAGCATCACATTCTCCCGGCGATCTCACTCCGGCACACCATTTGACACGGCTAGCAGATGGCAAATATTGACTTCTCACACCACTTGTCTTGTGACACGCGTCCCAGTGAGTGGCATTTGACCAGTTGAATCCTCCAGTGCCACGTGCCCAAAGCGGCGCCCCTTCCAAAGCTAACAAGGACACCCTTTGGCATCCCACGACTTCGACGTTCTCATCGTAGGCAGCGGCCTCGCCGGTCTCTCGGCCGCCCTGCACCTGGCGCCCACGCACCGCGTGGCCGTGATCACCAAGCGCACGCTGCAGGATGGATCGAGCGGCTGGGCCCAGGGCGGTATTGCCGCCGTGCTGGCCGATGACGACAGCTTTGCCGCCCACATTGAAGACACACTGGTGGCGGGTGCGGGCCTGTGCGACCTGGCCACCACGCGGTTTGTGGTGGAGAACGCGCCCGCATCGATCGCCTGGCTGCGCCAGCTGGGCGTGCCCTTCACGCTCGAAGGCGACCAGTTGCACCTGACCCGTGAAGGCGGCCACAGCGCGCGCCGCATTGCCCATGTGACCGACGCCACCGGCGCAGCCGTGCAGCGCACGCTGATGGACGTGGTGCGCAGCACACCCGGCATCACGCTGTTCGAGCAGCACACACTGGTGGACCTGATCACCACGCGCAAGCTGGGCTTGCCGGGCAATCGCTGTCTGGGCCTGTACGCGCTCGACAGCGACACCGACGAGGTCGTCACCTTCCGCGCGCCGCAAACCATCCTGGCCACGGGCGGCGCGGGCAAGGTGTACCTCTACACCACCAACCCCGACACCGCCACGGGCGACGGCATTGCAGCCGCCTGGCGTGCGGGCTGCCGCGTGGCCAACATGGAGTTCATCCAATTCCACCCCACAGGGCTGTACCACCCGCACGAAAAGTCCTTCCTCATCAGCGAGGCCGTGCGCGGCGAAGGCGGCAAACTGCTGCTGCCCCCATCGGCGGGCGGTACGCGCTTCATGCTCGACCACGACCCGCGCGCCGAACTGGCCCCGCGCGATGTGGTGGCCCGCGCCATCGACTTTGAGATGAAAAAGCACGGGCTGGACTGCGTGCACCTCGACATCTCGCACCAGAGCCCTGCGTTTTTGCAGGAGCACTTTCCGAACATCCTCGCGCACTGCGCGTCGCTGGGCATCGACATCACCAAGGAACCCATCCCCGTGGTGCCCACCGCCCACTTCACCTGCGGCGGCGTGCTGACCGACCTGGCCGGTCGCACCGACCTGCCGGGCCTGTACGCCGTGGGCGAAGTGGCCTGCACCGGCCTGCACGGCGCCAACCGCCTGGCCAGCAACTCGCTGCTCGAATGCATGGTGTTTGCGCGTGCGGCCGCCCAGGCCATTGCCGCCGCCCCCACCTCCACGCTGCCTGCCGTGCCCGCCTGGGACGACAGCCGCGTGACCGATGCGGATGAGTCCGTCGTCATCTCCCACAACTGGGACGAGCTGCGCCGCTTCATGTGGGACTACGTGGGCATCGTGCGCACCAACAAGCGGCTGGAGCGCGCCGCCCACCGCATTGCCATGTTGCAGGGCGAGATCCAGGAGTTCTACGCGCACTTCCACATCACACGCGATTTGCTGGAGCTGCGCAACCTGGTGCAGGTGGCCGACCTGATCGTGAAAAGCGCCCAGCTGCGCCGCGAAAGCCGGGGCCTGCACTACAGCCGCGACTACCCCGACATGGCGGCCCCCGCTGCCCCAACCCTCTTAGTCCCTCCGGTACCCCGATGACCTACAGCGTCAAAGAAATCTTCTACACCCTGCAAGGCGAAGGCGGCCAGGCGGGCGCGCCCGCCGTGTTCTGCCGCTTTGCGGGCTGCAACCTCTGGACGGGCCGTGAGCAGGACCGCGCGCAGGCCGTCTGCCAGTTCTGCGACACCGACTTTGTGGGCACCGACGGCACGCTGGGCGGCAAATTCGAGACGGCTGCACTGTTGGCGCAAACCATCGCCGCGCAATGGCCCGTGGGCGCAGGCCACCGCCTGGTGGTGTTGACCGGTGGCGAGCCCCTGCTGCAGGTGGATGCAGCACTCATCGACGCGCTGCACGCGCAGCAGTTCCGCATCGCCGTCGAAAGCAACGGCACCGTGAAGGCGCCCGAGGGCATTGACTGGCTGTGCATCAGCCCCAAGGCGGGCGCCCCCTTTGTGCAGCGCAGCGGGCAAGAGCTGAAACTGGTTTGGCCGCAACCCGGGTTCGACCTGCCTACGCTGGAGCAAAACACCGACTTTGCCCACCGCTACCTGCAGCCCATGGACGGGCCCCTGCAACGCCAAAACACCGCCCTGTGCATAGACACCTGCATGCGCCACCCCGCCTGGCGCCTGAGCCTGCAAACCCACAAACTGACCGGGATTCGTTGATCCGACGCCATTGCGGACTCCCACCTTCCTGCTCCCGTTGAACCGGCCTCTGCCCCTTTTTTGCCATGCAACTGACCATTCGCCAACGCTTTTTTTTCGATGCCGCGCACACCCTGCGCCGTGAGATCGAGGCCGAGGGCAGCCGCCGCATCCACGGCCACACCTACCACGCCGAAGTGGCCCTGACCGGCCCACTCGACCCTGCCACCGGCATGGTGCAAGACCTGGGCCATTTGCGCGCACGCCTGGCCCAAGTGCGTGAGCAGCTCGACCACCACTTTCTCGACGAAGTGCCTGGCCTGGGCGTGCCCACGCTGGAGCACCTGTGCCTTTTCATCGCCCGTGCCGTGGCCGACCTGCACCCCAGCCAGGTGCGCGTGTGGCGCGATGCCGTGGGCGACGCGTGCACGCTGGACCTGCCCCAGGCACCCAGCGCCTGACCCAGCCTGCACGCCATGACCATGCCCCTTGCCTCCCTCGCCGAACGCAGCCTGGCCCACGTGTGGCACCCCTGCACGCAAATGAAGCGCCATGAGGCGCAGCCCCCCATTGCCATCGCCCGGGCCCAAGGGCCCTGGCTGCATGCAGAAGACGGCCAACGTTATCTGGACGGCATCAGCTCGTGGTGGGTGAACCTGTTCGGGCACAGCCATCCTCACATCAAGGCCGCGCTGGCCGATCAGCTCGACAAGCTCGACCACGTCATGCTGGCGGGCTTCACGCATGCGCCGGTGGTGGAGCTGTCCGAGCGCCTGGGCGCCCTCACCGGCCTGGGCCATGCGTTTTATGGCAGCGACGGCGCATCGGCCACCGAGATCGCGCTAAAGATGAGTGCGCACTACTGGCGCAACTGCGGCCGCCCCGGCAAGAGCCGCTTCATCGGCTTGGCAGGGGGCTACCACGGCGAAACCGTGGGCGCCCTGGCCGTCACGGACATCCCGCTGTTTCGCGAGGCCTACGCCCCGCTGGTGCGCTTGGCCGCCACCGTGCCCAGCCCCGACGCCCGCCAGGCCCAACCGGGCGAGACCGCCGCCGACATGGCCCGCCGCGCCGCCGCCGCGCTGGAGCAATGGCTGCAAGAGCACCATGCCGACACTGCCGCCCTGATCGTCGAGCCCCTGGTGCAATGCGCCGCAGGCATGGCGATGCACGATGCCGAGTACCTGCGCCTGGCCCGCGCCCTGTGCAGCCGCTACGAGGTGCACCTGGTGGTGGACGAAATCGCGGTGGGCTTTGGCCGCACCGGCACGATGTTCGCCCACCAGCAGGCGGGCATCCAGCCTGATTTCATCTGCCTGTCCAAAGGCATCACCGGCGGCACGCTGCCACTGTCGGCCGTGCTCACCACCGATGCGGTGTACGCAGCGTTCTACGACGACAGCGTGGCCGGTGGCTTTTTGCATTCGCACTCGTACACCGGCAACCCGTTGGCCTGCCGCGCCGCGGTGGCCACGCTGGAGTTGTTTGAGCAACTGGACACGCTGACCACCAACGCCGCCCTGGCCCAGCGCATCGACGCGGCCTGCGCGCCCCTCACCCACCACCCCCGCGTGCGCCACGCGCGCCGCCTGGGCATGGTCTGGGCCTGGGATGTAGACACCACGCTGCCCGACTTTGCCCGCCGCTACCACCAGCACGCACTGGCGCAGGGGCTGCTGCTGCGGCCCATCTCCAACGGCGCAGGCCACACCTTGTATGCCATGCCGCCCTATGTACTGGACGACGAAGCCGTGCAGTGCCTGGCCACAGGTGCGCTCCATGCCCTGCAAGCCACCCTGGCAGAGGAGCCCGCATGACCGCCTGCTTTGTGGTGGGCACCGACACGGGCGTGGGCAAAACCCATGTCTCCTGCGCGCTGCTGCAGGCCCTGGCACAGCACCACAGTCGCGTGGTGGGCATGAAGCCCGTGGCTGCGGGCGTAGTGCCCTGGGGCGAGGGCTGGGCCAGCGAGGACAGCATCGCCCTGCGGGCGGCGTCCACCATCGCCGTGCCCCCTGAGCTGGACACACCGGTGCTGCTGCCCGATCCCCTGTCACCCCACATTGCCGCCGCACGCGCACGGGTGCAGATCGACATCGCCACCATCGTGCAGGCCTACCAGGCACTGTCCCTGCAAGCCGATGCCGTGGTGGTCGAAGGGGCCGGTGGCTTTCATGTGCCGCTGTCGCCAACCGAGACCGGGGCCGACCTGGCGGTGGCGCTGAATCTGCCCATGGTGCTTGTCGTAGGCCTGCGACTGGGCTGCCTCAACCACGCCCTGCTGACGGCCGAGGCCATTGCCGCACGCGGGCTGACGCTGGCAGGCTGGGTGGCCAACCGGGTGGACCCAGACATGCTGGCGCCCGAGGAGAACATTGCCTGGCTGCAGCAGCGCCTGGGCGCCCCGCCGCTGGCCAACATCCCCTGGGGCGAACACACCGCCCACAGCCTGGCAGCCCACTTTCAACTGCCCGCAGATTGGACCCGATGAACACCTCTGCCACCACCCCTGCCCTGCCAGCCACTTCACCGACGGCATCCTGGCTGGACGAGCTGCCCGGCCGCATCGCGGACCTGAAGGACGGGCACCTGCTGCGCGTGCGCCGCACCGTGGCCCCGGCGGGCGGCGCCATGCTGCAAATCGACGGCCAGCCCATGCTGGCCTTTTGCAGCAACGATTACCTGGGCCTGGCCAGCCACCCCGCGCTGGCGACCGCCGCGTGCGAGGCCGCCCATGCCTACGGCCTGGGCTCGGGCGGCTCGCCCCTGGTCAGCGGGCACAGCACGGCCAATGCGCTGCTCGAGCATGACCTGGCCCGCTTTGTGGGCCTGCCGCGTGCGCTGTACTTTTACGCGGGCTATGCCACCAACGTGGGCATCATCCCCGCGCTGGTGGGTGCGGGCGATGCCTTGTTCTCGGATGCACTCAACCACGCCTGCCTGATCGACGGCGCACGCCTGTCGCGGGCCACCATCCACCGCTACCCACATGCCGACCTGACCGCACTGGAAGCCGCCCTTGCCAGCAGCCCCGCGCAGCGCAAGTTGGTGGTGACCGATGCCGTCTTCAGCATGGACGGCGACGTGGCCGACATTCCGGCCCTGCTGGCGCTGTGTGAGCGCTACGACGCGCTGCTGCTCATCGACGACGCCCATGGCTTTGGTGTGCTGGGGGCACCCGGCCAGGAAGGGCGCGGCACGCTGGCGCACTTTGGGCTGACCGGCGAGAACGCCTCGCCCCGCATCCTGTACATGGCCACCCTGGGCAAGGCCGCAGGCGTGGCCGGTGCGTTTGTGGCGGGCAGTGAGGTGCTGGTGGAGTGGCTGCTGCAAAAAACCCGCAGCTACATCTTTGCCACCGCCGCCCCCGCCCTGCTGGCCAAGGCGCTGCAGGCCAGCGTGCAGGTGATGCAGACCGAGACCTGGCGCTACACGCACCTGCAGCAGCTCATCACCCGACTGCGTGCGGGGCTGGCCCCGCTGCTGGCGCGCACGCCGTGGCAGCTCATGCCATCGCACACACCCATCCAGCCACTGGTGATTGGCAGCAACGCAGCCGCCCTGGCCACCATGGAAGCGCTGCGATCACGCGGCCTGTGGGTGCCCGCCATTCGCCCGCCCACCGTGCCAGAGGGCACCGCCCGCCTGCGCATCGCGCTGTCGGCGGCCCACACACCGTTTGACATCGACCGGCTGGTGCAAGCCCTGGCCGAGCACGCGGACTCTCTTCTTGCCCCAGCATCCTAGATTCTGTTCCATACCGAAAGCGAGACACACATGCCCCATCTGGTTATCGAAACCACCGCAAACCTCGGCACCTACCCCAAGGCCCAGGTTCTCAAGGAGCTGGCCGCGTCGCTCACCGCGCATCCGCAGATTCCAGTAGAGGCCGATCTCAAGATCCGCTTTGTGGATGTGAGCGACTTTGTGATGGGGACGGCCCCTGAGCTGCGCGGCTTCGTGCATGCCGAACTCCGGCTGATGACAGGGCGCACGCCCGAGGCCAAGACCGAGCTAGCCGGGCGCGTGTTGGAAGTACTGCAGCGCAACACGCCACGCCCCGAAGGCATGTCGGTACAGCTGAGCGTGGAAGTGCGCGACATGGACCGCGCCACCTACGCCAAGGCACGGCTCGAATAAAAGCCACTGCTGGGGCTGCCCTGCCCCACGCCAGCAGTCCAGCGGGCGAAGCGGATGAAACGGGCAAAGAGCCCGCCCTGCCCCTCAATACCCCGCTGCCAACCCGTCGCGGCGCGGATCGCTCGCAGCCACGTAGCCTTCTACAGCCGGGTTGCCCGCACG
This sequence comes from Acidovorax sp. 56, assembly GCF_002749705.1. Classification (NCBI taxonomy): domain Bacteria; kingdom Pseudomonadati; phylum Pseudomonadota; class Betaproteobacteria; order Burkholderiales; family Comamonadaceae; genus Acidovorax; species Acidovorax sp. 56. The sequence goes on along the minus strand of NZ_PEEV01000001.1, from coordinate 5,014,897 downwards.
CCAGATGAACTGGCCCGCGCCAAAGTCCTGGTACGAGTCGTTGATCACATCGATCTCGTGCCCCAGGTCTTGCAGGCCCTGCACGGCGGCCGCGTTCATGGCCGCTTCCACATTGATGTTCAGGCCCTTGTTGAAGCGCCAGCGCGGCGCATCGCAGGCGGCCTGCAGGTTCTGGCGGTAGTCCAGCATGCGCACCAGCGTTTGCATGTGGCCTTGCGGCTGCATGTTGCCGCCCATCACGCCGTAGCTCATCACGGGCTGGCCATCCTTGGTCAGGAAGGCCGGGATGATGGTGTGGAAGGGCCGCTTGCCGGGCGCCACCACGTTCGGGCTGGCAGCGTCCAGGCTGAAGCCGTGGCCCCGGTTTTGCAGGCTGATGCCGTAGGTGGGCACCACGCAGCCCGAGCCAAAGCCCATGTAGTTGCTCTGGATGAAGCTGACCATCATGCCGTTCTCGTCGGCCGCCGTGAGGTAGATGGTGCCGCCCTTGACCGGGTTGCCCGCCTTGAAGTCCTGTGCACGGCCCAGGTCGATCATGCGGGCGCGCGATGCCAGGTAGGCGTCATCGAGCATCTGCTCGGGCGTCACCTCCATGGTCGATGGCTCGGACACATAGCGGTACACGTCGGCAAACGCGAGCTTCATGGCCTCGATCTGCAGATGCTGCGAGGCCACCGAATCCACCGGCAGGCTGGCCATGTCGAACTTCTCCAGAATGCCCAGCGCAATCAGCGCAGCAATGCCTTGGCCGTTGGGTGGAATCTCGTGCAGCGTGTAGCCCCGGTAGTCGCGGGCCAGGGGCTTGACCCACTCGGGCTGGTAGCTGGCGAGGTCTTTCACCGTCAGGGCACCGCCCTGCTCTTTGGCAAAGGCCGCCAGGGCCTCGGCGATTTCGCCCTCATACAACGCATCGCCGTTGGTGGCGGCTATGGCCTTGAGTGCACGCGCTGCGGCGGGGAAGCGGAACAGCTCCCCCACCTCAGGCGCGCGGCCCCAGGGCAAGAAGGTGTCGGCAAAGCCCGCCATGCCCTGCAGCACGGGGGTGGCAGCCGCCCACTTTTGTTGCACCACGGGCGGCACCAGGTAGCCGCGCTCAGCCACTTCAATCGCAGGCGCCATCAGATCGGCAAACGGCAGCTTGCCAAAGCGCTGGCTCAAAGCCACCCAGCCACGCACCGCGCCGGGGATGGTCACCGAATCGATGCCGCGCATGGGCGGCGTGGTGGCATCTGCGCCGTACTTGGCCTTGAAATATTCGGGCGTCCAGGCCTGCGGCGCGCGGCCCGAGGCATTGAGGCCGTGCAGTTGCTGCCCATCCCACAAGATGCAGAACGCATCGCTGCCCAGGCCATTGCTCACCGGCTCCACCAGCGTCATCACGGCGGCGGTGGCCACAGCGGCGTCCACCGCATTGCCGCCCTGCTGCAGGATGCGCAAACCGGCTTGCGCTGCCAGCGGGTGCGAGGTGGACACCACATTGCGCGCAAACACCGGGATGCGGGTGGAGAGGTAAGGGTTGTGGTAGTTGAACTGCATGCGGTCTCCTGGCGATTTTTTGAAATGGATAAGGTGCTTGAACAGGATTCTTATTCGTTGACGATCTTGCGTTCGCTGATGATCTTCTTCCACTTGGCAAGGTCGTCCGCCACCATCTTGCTGAACTGGGTGGGCGTGCTCGTCACGGGCTCAATGCCCAGCGTGGTGAGCTTGTTGCGCACCTCAGGGTCGTTCAGCGCCTGGTTGGCAGCGGTGTTCACCCGGGTCACGATGTCAGCACCCAAGCCCTTGGGGCCGTACAGGCCAAACCAGGTGTTCGACTCGTAGCCGGGCAGCGTGTCGGCAATGGGCGGCAAGTCGGGCGCCAGCGGGCTGCGCTTGAGCGTGGTGACGCCCAGTGCACGCAGGCGGCCATCGCGCACGTGGGGCATGCCGGTGGGCAATGAATCAAACAGCACATCAAGCTGGCCGCTCACCAGGTCTGGAATCGCCAGCGCCGTGCCCTTGTAGGGGATGTGCGTCACATACAGGCCCGCCTGCGCCTTGAAGAGCTCGGCCGTCAATTGCACGATGGTGCCGTTGCCGCTGGAGGCGTAGTTGAGCTTACCGGGGTTCTTTTTGGCGTACTCGATCCACTCTTTGACCGTCTTGGCGGGCGAACTGTTGGGCACCAGCATGATGCTGGGCGCGTTGCCCACATGGGCAATCGGTGTGAAGTCGCGCACGGTGTCGTAAGGCAGCTTGCCGCCCATGGCGGGGCCAATCGAATGCGTGCTGGTGGTGGCCAACAGCAGCGTGAGGCCATCGGCCGGGGCCTTGGCCGCCAGGTCTGACCCGAGGCTTCCGCCCGCACCGGGCTTGTTGTCCACCACGATGGAGGTGCCCAGCTTTTCGCCCATCTTCTGTGACAGGGTGCGCGCAAACAGGTCGGTGGCACCGCCCGCTGGGAAGGGCACGATCAGGCGGATGGGTTTGCTGGCCTGGGCCAGCGCTGCAGGCACGGTGGCGCCCAGCGCCAGGGCGGCGGCCAGGCCGCGCAGAAAGTGGTGGCGACGGATCATGGATCGATTCCTTGCAAGAGGGGGGAGCGGAAACAACGAAAAGAAGGCGCCTTCAACGCCCCCAATGTAGGCGCTGGCCATCCATCAAAACAGATAATCAAAGTTATTTCGCTATGACGTCATGTCATACATAACGCCATGAAACCCTCTGCCGCCCCTGCCGATGAAGTCTCTTTGCAGCAGTTCCGCGCCCTGGCCGCCATTGCGCAGACGGGCAGCTTCACGCTGGCGGCCGACGCGTTGCAGTTGACGCAGCCCGCCGTCAGCCACCTCATCAAGCGCATGGAGCAGCAGCTGGGCCAGCCGCTGGTGGTGCGCGGGCGGCGCATTCGGCTCACCGATGCCGGGCAGATGATGGCCGACACCGCCCAGCGCGCGCTGCGCATGATCGACGAGTCGGTGCACGCCTGTCGCTCGCAGGCGCAGCTGCAGGAGGGCCGGGTGGTGGTGGCCGTGGGGCACCTCACGGCCGGGGCGCTGCTGCCCGCGCTGCTGGCGCGCTTTTCGAAGGCACACCCCCAACTGGTGGCCACGCTGCACGACAGCAATGCTGCGCAGATGGTGGCGCAGGTGCTCTCACGCGAGGCGGACTTGGCACTGGGCTCAGACATCGGGCAGACGCATTCCGAGCTGGCCACCGAGCGCCTGTTCAGCGAGCGCATGGCGCTGTTTTTGCGGCACGACCACCCTCTGGCCCAGCGCGCCAGCGTGCAGGGGCGCGACCTGGATGGCCTGCCCCTGGTGCATGTGAACCCCGATGCCGTGGTGTGGCGCGCCATCAGCCGCGAGCTGAGCGCCGTGGCCAATGTGTACCCGCAGGTGGTGCACCATGTCTCGATGCTGACCACGGCCTTTGGCATGATCCAGGCGGGCGCCGGGGTGGCGCTGCTGCCGCGCTATGTGGCGCGCCTCATGCCGCCCGACCTGCGCGCCGTGCCCATCGTGCGGCCGGTGCTGGAGTTTCCGGTGGTCGCCATCCGCCTGGCCAAACAGCCGCTGAGCCCAGCGGCCATGGCATTCCTGGCCATGGCGCGGCAGCACCTCAAGCCCTTGGCCACAGGTGCATCGTGACGCAGGCCGCTCAGGTGCTTTCTTTGACTACCCGGCCGTTCAGGGGCTGCACGGGCCGCGCATTGGCGTTGTAGACCTTGCGGAACGACTTGATTTGCTGCGGGCTCAGCTTCACGGGGTCTTTGAGCACCATCCACTGCACCCCTTCGGAGCATGGTGGCGTGGTCAGAGAGCCTTCAAAGCTGTAGTAACCCTTCTTGGCAGGCAGCAAGGCGCCCAGGTCCAGCGTCAGGCCATCGACCGTCACCTGCTCGCCCACGCGTGGCAGGTGGGCAAAGATAGGTGCCCATGCGGCGTTGGCCTTGCCCGGCTGAATCAGCACCGCCACCACGCCCAATTTGCCGTCTTCGCCCTTATGCACAAAGTGCGCCACCATGGCAGTGTGCTTGCCCGCCACGGCTTCTTCGCTGGGGGTATGGAAGTGGAACTGCAGCAGCTCCAGCCTCTTGCCATCGACCACCAAGCTGTTGCCCGCTGGCAGGTTTACCTGCACGGTGTGGCCGTTGTTGACCAGCGTGGGGGCTGATGCCGTGTACTGAAAGTCCAGCACAGGCAGGTCCGCCTTCACGGCGTTGCGGATGTCAATGGGGCTTTGCGATGCGCCCCGGGCGCAAGCCTCAAAGCCCGCTTCCAACTCGCCCCAGTGGGCTGCGCCGTGTTTGCCCTTGTACTCCCAGTGTGGGGCATGTTGTGCGAAAGCCAGCGAGGCGCACAGCGCCACCGAAGCCAGGGCGATTTGTCGAATCCAATGATGGTGTGTCATGGTTTTTGGTGATGATCAGACAAAGGACATGCCCCTCCTCAAGCAGCGCACGCGTTCACCCCACGACCATTGGAAAGATCAAACAAGGAAGGGCTGAAACAACAAACCGTGGAGCTTTGTGCTGCTGCAGCAAGGCGCGATGGCCTCGCCGGTGCACATGATGATCGCAACAGCGTGTACAGAGCAAGAGCTAACACGCATGAACGCCCACCCACCCCCAAAAAAAGATCGCAGGGGTGCCGACCGCAGAGCGGCGCTTACACCACGGGCAGGTCCGACGGTAAAACACGCGCTGCCAACCAGCCCCGCAAGCTGTTTACAAAGGCCCATTCGCGCACCTGCGGCACATCGCTCACGCGCAGCACGGCCTCGACCACGCGGACTTCGCGCAGGGCCACGGCGCGGCCCACGCCGGGCAGCAGGCCGCTGGCCAGGGGCGGGGTCACCCAGCGGCCATCGGGCAGCAGCGCGGCGATGTTGCCGCGTGTGCATTCGGTGATCTCGCCCGCCCCGTTGTAGAGCAAAGTGTCAAACACCCCGGGCTGCGCCGCCGCGTCGGGCGTAAAGGCGTCGTAGTGGGCGCGGCGCGTGGTTTTGAAGCGGGTGAACTCGCTGTGCGCCTCGGCCAACGGCTGCCCCGCCAGTTGCAGCAGCACGGGCACGGCGGTGGGCTGCGTGGCGAAGGCCTCGGCACGCGGCTGGCCCGTGGCGTTGAGCAGCAAGCGCACGCGCCACAGCCCCTCGGGGTGCTGCGCGGCCAGGGCCTGCAGGCATTGCTGCACACGGACAGCATCCCAGGCAAAGCCAAAATGCTGCGCCGCCCCGGCCATGCGGGCCAGGTGCTCGCCCACGTGGCGCAATTGCCCAGCGTCCAGCGCCAGGGTTTCCAGAATCTCAAACGGCATGCTCGCCCTTTCCACAAAGGCGCGCTTATGGCGCCACTCGTTCCACTCGGCCTCCGCCTCGGCCCCCGAGGTGATGCCGCTGCCAATGCCGCACACCGCCTGCGGTGCGCTGCCCGGCCCCTGCGTGCGCAGCACCACGGTGCGGATGGGCACATTGAAGGTGGCCGCCACCGGGTGCACGCCTTGGACAAGGCCTGGGCCCGCTGCGCGGTCAGTGGCCGGGCCCGCAGGCCGCACCACGCCCACCGCGCCGCAATACACGCCACGCGGCCCGGCCTCCAGCGCGCGGATCATCTGCATGGCCCGCACCTTGGGCGCACCGGTGACGGAGCCGCAGGGGAACAAAGCCGCAAACACATCGGCCAGCGTGGTGCCGGGGCGCGTGCGGGCCACCACGTCCGAGGTCATCTGCCACACCGTAGGCAACGCCTGGGTGGCAAACAGCGCAGGCACCCGCACGCTGTGGGGCAAGGCCACACGCGATACATCGTTGCGCAGCAGGTCCACGATCATCACGTTCTCGGCACGCTCCTTGGGGGCTGTGCGCAGGTATGCGGCATGGGCAGCGTCTTGCTCAGGGGTCGCGCCGCGCGGGGCGGTGCCCTTCATGGGGCGGGCGAGCAAGGGCCCCTCGCCTTCCGGGCTGTCCAGCCCTTCCTGCCAGTCAAAAAAAAGCTCAGGCGACACGGACAGCACCTGCTCAGGCCCCGCGTCTATGCAGGCCGCATAACCCTGTGGCTGGGCGCGGTGCAAGGCGGCAAACAGGTCTGCCGCATGCCCCTGCAGCGTGCCCTGCAGCGGCGCGGTGTAGTTCACCTGGTACAGCTCGCCGTTGCCAATGGCCTGCTGGATGCGGGCAATGGCGGCATCAAAATCCTGGCGCGCCATGCCTGCCTGCCAATCCACGCTGGGGGCATCGCCGGTTGCGCCGGGGGGCGGCGCGTCCGCAGCCCAGGGCTCGGCGTGGTCGTACACGGCGAACCAGGCCAGGGGGCCATCGGCCGCATGGGTCTGCAAGGCGGCATCGAACGCGGCAGCCGCTTCGTAGCGCACATAGCCCACGCACCATGATCCCTGCCGTGCGGCGGCGTACACAGCGTCCAGCACCGCACGCACCTGGGTGGGCGCATCGGCGCGCAGCACCTGGCGTGGCACGCCAAACTGGCAGCGCAGGCGCGGCGCGTCAGGCAGCAGGGGCTGGGTGAAGTCGATGCAGGACATAAAGAGTCAAACTGGCCCCTAGGGCAATCCAATCAAGCGCAAATAGCTATTATTTTCATAGCAAACCAGCCAGCATGCCAAGCCTTGCGGCCCCACGTTGCCAGCTACCTGCGCCAAGGCAAAGGTGGCAAGGATAGCCACATTGCGCCCACCCCTGCAGCGCAACCCCTTGACCACCCGCCTTGCGACATTGCCTTCATCTCGGCCCGGCAAGGGGCTTCACGCCCTCAAGCCCTCATTGGCCGCTGTAGGGCAAGGAGGAGTGGTGGACCACGATGCGCAGCTTGCCCGCATCGTCCTTCACATACGACCAGGTTTTGTCCACGGTCGTCACCTTGCCGTCCTTGCCGGTCATCACCACGTTGCCCATGCTGGAGGCCGAGTCACCCGCGACAAACACGGCGGCATTCGTGGCTTCGCAGCGCGTCCAGCCCTTGAGGGCAAAGCCCGTGTCCTTGGGGAAGTTGCTGTCGCCCCCCACAAAGTAGGCCAGCGCGCCCGCACGGGTGGTGCGGAAGGTTTGCGGCGCGGCCGCCAGGGTGGGCTTGAACAGCACGGCCCCCAGCTGGTAACCGTAGGCGGCGTCGATGACTTTCTCGGCCAAGGCCTTGGCTGCGGGCTGCCCGCCCTTGTCGTTAGCAGCGCTGATGTCCACCAGCGCCTGGCACCAGGCCGCCTGTGCGGCAGTGACTTCGGATTCGGTGATGGCCCGGTTCACCACGGTGGCATGGCCCAGGGTGCTGAGCCCGGCAAGAACGAGGGAAACAAGGGGTGCGAGGTGGCGTGCGTTCATTTCAGGATTTCCTTCACAAGCGGAGGGTGGTTTGGCTGTGGAGGCACGGGATGTGCAACCACAGCTCTGCATTGGAAAAGGCTGGCATGAAACACCGATGGACGCCACATGAACGGCGCCTGATGCCCACATTAACGCCAGATGAACACGGGCATGGCCGCAGGCTTTGCAGCGACAATTCCGGCCATGTTCCGCCGCCGACTCAGCCTCGTCCTCGTCCTGCTGGCCGCCGCCGTCACACTGCAGGGCCTGGCGGCCGTGGTGGCCGTGCGCGAGGCCGAGCGGCAGGTGGTGCGGGGCCGCGTGGCCAGCGACACCCTGCAGCGCTTTGTCGAGCTGTCCTCTACCAAGCAACGCCTGCGTGCCTGGGCCACGCAGCACCAGATTGGCGCAGGCGGTGCCACTTCCGAGCGCGACACCCTGGTCGAGCGCATGCAGGCGCAACTGCAGTCACTGGTGGCGCTGGCGCGCGATGCCGAAACCATGGGCCTTGCCGAGGAGGCGCCCGAAGAACACGCTGCCCGCCTGGATGCCCTGCGCGTGCTGACCCACAGCGTGGCCCAGCTGGGCGCAGCCGTGCGCGAGATGCAGCCCCTCTCGCCCGAGGTGCAGGCCAGCGCCGTGTGGAACGCGCTGACGGCGGTGTTCGAGCAGTCCGAAGGGCGCGACCTGCGCGAATTGGTGGCCCAGAGCATTGCACGCGAACAGGCCGCCATGCAGCGAGAGCGCGCCGCTGCCGATGCCTCTTTGGCCCGCATGCGGGCGCTGTGGATTGGCACCGCCCTGGCCCTGGCGCTGGGTGCCTTGGCGGCCACGCTGTACTTTGGGCGCGCCTTGCGCCGCCCCCTGCATGCGCTGGCAGACGGCGCACGGGCACTGCAGCAAGGGCAGCTGCACCACCGCATCAACCTGCCGGGCCGCAACGAGTTTGCCGATGCCGCGCGCAGCATGAACGCCATGGCCGATGAGCTGGAACGCCACCGCCAGCGCGAGCAGCAGCAGCGCCAGGTGCTGGAAGCCACCGTGCGTGAGCGCACCGCCGACCTGCACCAGGCCAACGAATCGCTGCAGCGCACCGACGTGCGGCGGCGCCAGCTGCTGGCCGACATCAGCCACGAACTGCGCACGCCCACCACCGCGATCCGTGGCGAGGCCGAAGTGACCCTGCGCGGCGGCGAGCGCCCCGCCACCGAATACCGCGAGGCATTGGCCCGCATCGTCGACATCTCACGCCAGCAGGGCAAAGTGATTGACGACCTGCTGGCCATGGCCCGCACCGACATGGAGACCTTCAGCGTGGCCCGCGAGCCCGTGGCGTTGCAGCAGCCGGTGCTGGACGCCCTGGGGCTGGCCACGGCCCTGGCGGCCGAGCAGGGCGTGCGCCTGCAGGCAGAGGACGCCCTGCCCGACACCATCACCGTGTTTGGCGATGCCCAGCGCCTGACGCAGTTGGTGCTGCTGTTGCTGGACAACGCCATCCGCTACTCGCACCCGGGGGGCACCGTATCCTGGCGTCTGCTGGCAAAAGACGGCTGGGCCGAGTTGCAGGTGCGTGACGAGGGCATTGGCATCCCGGCGGCCGAGCTGCCCCAGGTGTTTGAGCGGCATTTCCGGGGCAGCTCGGCGCGCCAGCACCGTGCCAGCGGCAGCGGCCTGGGCCTGCCCATTGCCCGCGCCCTGGCACAGGCCCATGGCGGCGCGCTGGAGTTGCACAGCCCCTGGCCCCCAAGCACCGAAAGCAGCACCGATGGCGGCACCTGCGCCGTGCTGCGGCTGCCGCTGTGGCATGGCGCCGAGACAGACACGCCACGGAACGCGGGCACCACCCCAGACATGGCATGAACATCCTTTTGGTGGAAGACGATCCCCGGATCGCAGACTTTTTGATGCGCGGCCTGCGGGCCGAAGGGCACAGCGTGCAGCGCGCGGCCCACGGCGTGGAGGGGTTGGCGCTGGCGCAAGAGGCCGCCCGCACCGCCCAGCCCAGCGACGCGCCCACCGTGCTGGTGCTGGACTTGATGCTGCCCGGCATGAACGGCATGGAGATTTGCCAAACCCTGCGCGCCGCAGGTGTGGCGCTGCCCATCCTGATGCTGACGGCGCTGAGCACGCTGGAAGACCGCGTGGCCGGGCTGCGCATGGGTGCGGACGACTACCTGTGCAAGCCCTTTGAATTTGAAGAACTGCTGGCCCGCCTAGAGGCCCTGGCCCGCCGCGCCCGCCCCTTGCAGCCGGGCCGCGCCAGCCGCCTGCAGGTGGACGACCTGGTGCTGGACCGCGAGAGCATGAAGGCCACGCGCGCCAGCCAAGCCCTGACGCTGACGGCCCGCGAGCTGGCGCTGCTGGAGCTGCTGATGAGCGCCCCAGGCCGCCTGTTCAGCCGCGAACGCATCCTGGCCAGCGTGTGGGGCCACAGCGAAGACCCGCTGACCAACGTGGTGGACGTGTACATCCGCCGCCTGCGCAGCAAGATCGACGACGGCCACGCCACCGCGCTGATCCACACCGTGCGCGGGCTGGGCTACCGGATGGAGGCCCAAGCACCTCCAGCGGTGGCCTGAGCCAATTCTTTGAATAAAAAGCACTGCCAGCGCTTGATTCACAAGCGCTAGCAGCTACATTTTTAATAGCAAATATTAAGCAGCGCCCAGGTGCGGCACCAGGCCCGCCGTGGGCTGCCCATTTTTAAGCGCAGCGGTGAAGGCCAGCATGCGGTCAATCGGCTGGCGTGCGCGGGGGATGAGCGCGGGCTCTACGTGCACGGCGTTGACCCCGGTCTCCAGCACGCGGGCCACGTCGGCCAGGCCGTTCATCGCCATCCACGGGCAATGCGCGCAGCTCTTGCAGGTGGCGCTGTTGCCCGCCGTGGGCGCTTCGTAAAAGGTCTTGCCGGGGTTGAGCGTGCGCAGCTTGTGCATCATGCCGTTGTCAGTGGCCACGATGAACTCGGTGGCTTCCATCTCGCGCGCGGCCTTGAGGATCGCGCTGGTGGAGCCCACGGCATCGGCCAGGGCCACCACGTCGGCGGGGCTTTCGGGGTGCACCAGCACCTTGGCATGTGGGTGCTCTTTTTTGAGCAGCTCCAGCTCCAGTGCCTTGAACTCGTCGTGCACGATGCAGGCACCGTTCCAGAACACCATGTCCGCGCCCGTTTCGCGCTGGATGTAGGCGCCCAGGTGGCGGTCTGGCGCCCACAAAATCTTCTGGCCTGCGGCCTTGAGGGCGCTCACGATCTCCAGCGCGCAGCTCGATGTCACCAGCCAGTCGGCCCGTGCCTTCACGGCTGCGCTGGTATTGGCGTACACCACCACGGTGCGGTCGGGGTGCTGGTCGCAAAACGCGCTGAACTCGTCGATGGGGCAACCCAAATCGAGCGAGCAGGTGGCGTCCAGATCGGGCATGAGCACGGTCTTTTCCGGGCTCAAAATCTTGGCCGTCTCGCCCATGAAGCGCACACCGCTCACCACCAGCGTCTGTGCGGCGTGGTCGCGGCCAAAGCGGGCCATCTCCAGCGAATCGCTGACCAGGCCGCCGGTTTCCTCAGCCAGGTCCTGCAAGTCAGGGTGCACGTAGTAGTGCGACACCATGACCGCGTTCTTTTCCTTGAGCAGGCGGCGGATCTCGTCTTTCAGCGCGGCACGCTCGGCCTGCGATGGCTCGGGCGGCACGCGCGCCCAGGCGTGTTTGGTGGAGCAGACGGCGCCTGCAGCGGCTTCGTCGGGCTGCTCGTACTCGACGTCAATACGGTTCAGGGCTGCGGTGCTCATGCCAGCTCCTGTAGGCGCATCGAAAAGTCGGTGGCCTTTACGTCTTTGGTCAGCGTGCCGATGGAAATACGGTCCACGCCGGTTTCGGCCAGCTCGCGCAGACCCGCCAGCGTCACGCCACCGGAGATTTCAAGGATGGCACCACCGCCCGCGTGCGCAGCGTTGATGCGCACCGCCTCGCGCAGCATGGGCAGCGGCATGTTGTCCAGCAGCACCATCTTGGCGCCCGCATCCAGCGCTTCGGCCAGTTGCTCCAACGTTTCCACTTCGATCTCGATGAAGCTGGCCTGCGCGGCCACAGCCTGCGCAGCTTTCAGCACCGCCGTCACGCCACCAGCGGCGGCAATGTGGTTCTCTTTGATGAGCACGGCGTCGTGCAGGCCAATGCGGTGGTTGGTGCCGCCGCCCACGCGCACGGCGTACTTTTGCGCCAGGCGCAGGCCGGGGATGGTCTTGCGCGTGTCCACAATGTGGGCGCGGGTGCCTGCCACCACGTCCACATAGGTGCGCGTTTTGGTGGCCACAGCCGACAGCAGTTGCAGAAAATTCAGCGCGGTGCGCTCGGCGCTCAGCAGAGCACGGGCATTGCCTTCCAGCTCCAGCACCACCTGATCTGGCGTGCAGCGCTGGCCCTCTTGCACATGCCAGGTGATCTGCACCGTAGGGTCCAACGCGCGCAGGGCGGCTTCGGCCCAGGGGGCGCCACAGATCACGGCGTCTTCGCGCGCCAGGATGCGCGCACGGGCACGGCGGGCGGGGTCAATCAGGCCGGCCGTGAGGTCGCCAGTGCCCACATCTTCGGCCAGGGCGCGGGCTACGTCGGCCTGGGCCAGTGCGGCCAGGGCCGCAGCGGTTTCATCGTCTCGATTTTTCATGGAGGGCAAGCATAGCGGCATCGCACAGACGCGCGGCACTTTTTGACGGATACCGTGGCGCCTGTTTGCGATCTCGCAGCGGCGTTGGCAGGACGCGATGCCAAGCGGGGTGCACCATGGGCCACAAGCAGCGGCCCAGTGCAGCCAGGGGTGCCCGACCGGTGGACGACGGCAAGGCCGTCAGTCCGCCTCGTCAGCGGGGCCGTGCGGGCGGCGGCTGGCAAGCAGGTCGGCAGGCGTTCTACCGGCCACATTGCGGGCACCATCGTCTGCACCGTGGCTGCGCAGCAAGTCGATGACCTTCGGGTTGTCATCCAGCGCAAACCAGAGCGGGCCGCCATCAGACACCCAGGTTTGGCCGCTGCAGTAGTGCAGGGCCGTATTGCCATACGCGTCCACCGCATGCAGGTCGGCCCCGGCGGACAGCAGGTACTGGATCACCGCCAGATCGTCCGCCAGCGCTGCCGCCATCAAGGCCGTGCCAAGGCGGCCCACGCGCCCCTTGCCCTCGTAGGCAATCCTTGTCGCACGGGCATTCACGTCGCAGCCCAGTTCCTCGACCAGATAGCGCACCATCTCCAGCTTGCCGGGCAGGATGCTATGGGCAGAGCAAGCGCGAACCAGCAGATCAGGCCCCGCCAGGTGCGCGTGGTGCTGGGTGAGCTTGCGCACCATGTCCAGCGACAGGCTTTCCACGGCCCCCAGCAGCGCCCCCTCGTTGATTGGTGCCCCGTGGGCAAGCAGCTGCTCCACAAACTCCACGCTGCCCGACTCGGCTGCAAAGCCCAGCGCGTCGGAGCCGTCGTTGGTGCGCGCGGCCACGTCAGGCTTGCGCTGCAGCACGGTTTGCAGGTTGTGCGCCCGGGCTTCCAACACCGCTGCTGCGTCAGCCTTCGCTTCGCAGCCGTCCTCGTCGTCGTCTTCCAACTGCGCATCGGCGTACTGGCTGATGGCCCAGCGGTAGCCTGCACAGGCGGCCAGCAAGGGCGTCTTGCCTTCGTAGTTGCGAAAGTCCACGCTGCCTTCGCTGGCGATCACGGCATCGAGTTCAGCCAAGGTGATCTTGCGATCTCCCATCTCGCTGATGAAGTCATCGGCTGCTTCGCTGGCGTGATGGCGGGCGTCCTGCTCGTCATCTACGTCCATCCCGGCTTCAATCATCGCCAGCTTGCTCCCCTCCGACAGCGAACCCGGGCTCTCTTCGTGCGCCAACGTTTCGATGAAGTCCCAGTAGTAGGCCGAGAGGTCCACGCTCTCGCCGCCCTCGAAAGGCACCAGCACCAGATCGCCGCCATCCACATCGCACTGCATGCCCAGCAGTTCGAACGCACGCGCAAGATAGCGCGTGCTGGCGAACTCCTCGGGGTTCTTCAGGTAGTCCGCGATCACCATGTGTTTGGGGCACCCGCGCTGCAGGCTCTTCAAAGCGGCAGCATGGTCGGCCTCGCGGATTCGGAAGGCTCCGGGTTCACTGACAAATGCGTTGGTTTGCATGGTTTAGCGCTCTCGTCTTAGCTGGGTTAGGTTTGAAATGGTTACTTGGCCCTCAGCGGGCCCAGCAGGCACTGCGATGGAGCACAGGGGGCGAGCAATGCAGCGGGGTTGTTCCAGGGCCCACTCACCACCCAGTCGCCACAGCGGCCGGTTGCGGTGGATGTTAGCCAGAGCATTGCGTTGTGCACTGGACAAGTTGTCCGGTGGTGCATTTCAGCGGCAACGGGCTGCACAGCGCCAGCCTGAAAAGCCGCACGGCGGGGCACAACAGGGATCAGGCAGGCTCCTGCAATCAGCGCTGCGCCAGGTGCTCCTTGGCCGTCACCTGCAACTCGTAGCTGAAGAAGTGGTTGCGCCCCAGCGCCTTGGCGGCGTAAAGCGCTTCATCCGCCCGGGTGATCACGCCCAGGTACGTGGTGGCCTCGTCGGGCACACAGGTGGAGATGCCCCCAGACACCGTAACGAACTCGGACACCGAAGACGCCGGGTGCACCAGCTTGCGCCCTGCCAGCACCTCCGTCAGCGCCCGCGCAAACATCATGGCGCCAGAGCGCGGGGTGTTGGGCAAGATCAAGCCAAACTCTTCGCCGCCCACGCGGCAGGCCACGTCTCCCGGGCGCTGGCAAATGCTGGCCAGCAGACGCGCCACGGTCTGCAGGCACTTGTCCCCTTCGGGGTGCCCAAGCGCATCGTTGTACTGCTTGAAAAAGTCGATGTCGCACATCATCAGCGTGAGGGGCTTGCCCTCGCGCCGGGCCATACGGATCTGCTCGTGCAGCACCCGGTCAAAACCCCGGCGGTTCACCAGTCCGGTCAGTGCATCGCGCTCGATGAGCGAATTGAGTTGGCGATTGGCTTCGTACAACTCCTCCGTCACCGTCACCAGACGCCGCTGCATGGTCAACAGGCGCTGCATGGCGCGGATCTTGGCGGCCAGCACCGTGGCGCGCACGGGCTTGACCAGGTAGTCATCACCCCCGGCCCGAATGCCCTCCCACAGGTCTTCGTCGCGGTCCATCCCGGTCAGGAAGATGATGGGCGTCCAGCGGCCGTCGTCCAGGTCGCGGATGCGCTCGGCAATCCAATAGCCATTGTGGCCGGGCATCATGATGTCCAGCAGCACCAGGTCGGGCCGGTGCTGCCCAAAGGCCGCCAGCGCCTCGTCGGCCGAAGCGGCCTCGATCACCTGCTCGGCCCCCATGCGCAGCAGCTCCTGGCACAGGTGCTGGCGCACCGAGTCCTGGTCATCCACCACCAAAATCCGCAAGTCGGTGTTTTGAAGAATTGTCATCGGACGCCTTTCCTGCAGGTTGCGCTCGTGGGCCTGCGCACCTGCATGTCTCTGTGCATTCGTTGGCAGCCCCTCCACTGGCGGCTGCATCTCTGTGGGCCATTGTGCGTCCAAAAATGTGAGGCTCTGGCACTTGCCCCCACGGGCTTGCTTCGCGTTCGGGACAGCTTCCCTTTGGAGGCCAAGGCCTGTTTGAAATAAATCCTCCTGTCTGACATAGACTCGCGGCAATTTTTTAGAGACAACGCCCCACAAGGGCGAGCCTGCATGAGCCAACCCAGCACCACCCCCTACGGCACCCTGCCGCCTGCATCGCCCCTACCCCAGCGCCGCCCCGTGAGCCTGCCGCGCCTGGCGCAGATGCGCGAGGCTGGTGAAAAAATCACCATGCTCACCGCCTACGACGCCACCTTTGCCGCCGTGGCCGATGCGGCGGGCGTGGACTGCATCCTGGTGGGCGATTCGCTCGGCATGGTGTGCCAGGGCCTGCCCAGCACTGTGGGCGTGCTGCTGGACACCATGGCCTACCACACGGCCAGCGTGGCGCGCGGCCTGCAGCGCGTGCAGGGCACCGCCTGGCTGGTGGCCGACCTGCCCTACGGCACCTACGCCGAAAGCCGCGAACAGGCCCTGCGCAGCGCCTGCGTGCTGATGCAGGCGGGTGCGCACATGGTCAAGCTCGAAGGCGGCGGGTGGACCGCACCGACGGTGGAATTTTTGGTGCAGCGCGGCGTACCCGTGTGCGCCCACCTGGGCCTGACGCCCCAAACCGTGCACGCCCTGGGCGGCTACCGCGTGCAAGGAAAAACCGACGAAGCCGCCCGCGCCCTGCGCCAGGACGCGCACGACCTGCAAAACGCCGGTGCCGCCATGCTGGTGCTGGAAATGGTGCCCACCGCGCTGGCCACCGAGCTGACGGCCGAGCTGCCCCACTGCCACACCATCGGCATTGGCGCGGGCAACGGCACCGCTGGCCAGGTGCTGGTGTTGCACGACATGCTGGGCATGAACCTGGGCAAGATGCCCAAATTCGTCCACAACTTCATGCAGGACGCGGGCAGCGTGCGCGGTGCCATGGAGGCCTACGTGCAGGCCGTCAAGCAAGGCCGCTTCCCCGACAACGCACTGCACGCCTGGTAAGCCCTTTTGAATACAAATACAAAGCCCCGCCCCATGCTCATCACCCACACCATCGACGAACTGCGCCAGGCCCTGGCCCCCTACCGCCGCCCCGCCTTTGTGCCCACCATGGGCAACCTGCACGAAGGCCACATCAGCCTGGTGCGCCAGGCCAAGCCGCTGGGCGACGTGACGGTGGCCAGCATCTTTGTGAACCGCCTGCAGTTCTTGCCGCACGAAGACTTTGACAGCTACCCCCGCACCTGGGAAGCCGACTGCGCCGCACTGCAAAGCGCAGGCTGCGACGTGCTTTTTGCCCCGCGCGAGGCTGACCTGTACCCCCAGCCGCAAACCTTCAAGGTATACCCCGACCCCGCCCTGGCCGATCTGCTGGAAGGCCACTTTCGGCCCGGTTTTTTTACCGGCGTGGCCACCGTGGTGATGAAGCTGTTTGCCTGCGTGCTGGGCCAAACCGGCGGCGTGGCCGTGTTTGGTAAGAAGGACTACCAGCAGCTCATGGTGATCCGCCAGATGGTGCAGCAGTTTGCGCTGCCCATCACCATCGTGGCGGGCGACACCGCCCGCGCGCCCGATGGCTTGGCCCTGAGCTCGCGCAATGGGTATCTGAGCCTGCACGAGCGGCAAGAAGCCGTAGCCCTGGCCCAAGCCCTGCAGCAACTGAGCGAGCGCTGGCTAGCCGCCCACAGCGCCACTCCGCTCACCGCCCCAGCCCACGCGCTGGAGCAGCAGGCCATGGACGTGCTGCGTGCCCGTGGCTGGCAGCCCGACTACCTCACGGTGCGCCGCCGCACCGACCTGCAACCCGCCACCGCCCACGACGGCGCAGGCACCCTGGTGGCCCTAGGCGCCGCACGGCTGGGCAGCACGCGGCTGATTGACAACCTGGAGTTTTGACGACGAGGCAGGGGCGGTCTGCAGGCAGCAGCTACCCAACGGAGCGACTGATTGCCTGCCAGGCTTGGCGCAAAGAGCCCTGGTACAGCCACCCCAGCCCACACATGCCGTACAGCGACAGCGATGCGGGAAAGTTCACATCCCGCATCAACGCCAAAACGGCGGGGTCCTTCAAAGACCAGTAGAGGGCGTAGCAGCCGTCCACGGTCAACCAAGCCAGAAACAGCGCCAGTGGCACAGCGCGCCAATGGCGCCGCACCAGCACCCGCAAGCTCCAGGGCGCGGTGGCGTAAGCCAGCAGGCCCATGATGAAGCTGATGGGAATGTCCCAGTCCGGCGCGGGCGTCAGCTCTGCCCCCAGCAGCAGCAGGCCAATGCCCAACGCCAGCGTGGCCAGTTTCCATGGCCGCAGGCATTCACGCCACTGCGTGCGCCATTGCAGATCGGGCGGAGATGCCATGCCTGTCGGGTGCCTTCTGCGGGCGTCAGTCCACCACCGTCAACTTCGCCACGCTCAGCGCCAGCCACTTGGTGCCGTGGCGCGGGAAGTTGACCTGGGCACGCGCGTCGTCGCCCGTGCCTTCGATGGCCAGCACCTTGCCTTCCCCAAACTTGGTGTGGAACACAGCAATGCCTGCGCGCAGGCCGTGCGAGGGGGCGGCCTTTTGCGGGGGCACCGGGGGGCTGGCAAAGGTTTCAGACTTGAAGCCAAAATTGCCTCTAGCGCTTGATCCATAAGCGCTACCAGCTCCCGAATTAGGAGCATAGGCACCAAAACCTTGCTGCTTAGGCGTGATCCACTTGAGGCACTCTTCGGGCAGTTCGTCAAAGAAGCGGCTCTTGACGTTGTAGCGCGTCTGGCCGTGCAGCATGCGCGTTTGCGAGTGACTCAAGTACAGGCGCTTGCGCGCACGGGTGATGGCCACATACATCAGGCGGCGCTCTTCTTCCAGGCCATCGCGGTCGCTGGAGGCGTTGTCGTGCGGGAACAGGCCCTCTTCCATGCCGCCGATGAACACACCGTCGAACTCCAGGCCCTTGCTGGCATGCACGGTCATGAGCTGCACGGCGTCTTGCCCGGCCTGGGCCTGGTTGTCGCCAGCCTCAAGCGCAGCGTGGGTGAGGAAGGCGGCCAGGGGCGAGAGGGTTTCGCCCGTGTCGGCGTCGACGATGCCCGCTACGGCGGGCTTCAAAGGCTCGTCGAGCATGGGGGCGTTGGGGTTGATCCCTTGGCTGACCGGGCTTTGTGTGGGCGCGCTTTGGGTGAGCGGCGTGCCATGCTCATCCAGCGGCAGTGCCACCGCGTCGCGGCCAAAGCCTTCCTGGGTGACAAAGCTCTCGGCGGCGTTAACGAGTTCCTGCAAGTTCTCGATGCGGTCGGCGCCTTCTTTTTCGGTGCGAAAGTGCTCGACCAACCCGGTGGTTTCGAGCACCTGTTCGATGATGCTGCGCAGGTTCTGCCCTTCGGTCTGCTCACGCAGCACATCGACCATGGCAACGAAGGCCTTGAAGTTGGTACCGGCCTTGCCGGGCACGGCGCTCACGGCATCGTGCAGCGAGCAGCCTGCGCTGCGGGCAGCGTCTTGCAGCACCTCGATGCTGCGCGCACCGATGCCGCGCGGCGGAAAGTTGACGACGCGGGTGAAGCTGGTGTCGTCGTGCGGGTTCTCCAAAAGGCGCAGGTAGGCCAGTGCGTGCTTGATTTCAGCGCGCTCAAAAAACCGCAGGCCGCCGTACACGCGGTAGGGCACGCTGGCATTGAACAGCGCAGATTCGATCACCCGGCTTTGCGCATTGCTGCGGTAGAGCACGGCGATTTCCTTGCGATCAAACCCGTCGCTGCGCACCAGTTGCTTGATCTCGTCGACCATCCACTGCGCCTCGGCCAGGTCGGAGCTGGCCTCGTACACGCGCACGGGCTCGCCTGCGCCCTGCGTGGTGCGCAGGTTCTTGCCCAGGCGGCGGCTGTTGTGGCTGATGAGGGCATTGGCCGAATCGAGAATGTTGCTGTAGCTGCGGTAGTTTTGCTCGAGCTTGATCTGGCGCTGCACGTCAAACTCGCGCACAAAGTCGGTCATGTTGCCCACGCGCGCACCACGGAAGGCGTAGATGCTCTGGTCGTCGTCGCCCACGGCAATCACGCTGCCACGGGCTTCAAAGCGCCCGCCCACTTCATTGCCCGCAAGTTGCTTGAGCCAGGCGTACTGCAGCTTGTTAGTGTCCTGAAACTCATCGACCAGGATGTGCTGGAACCGGCGCTGGTAGTGCTCGCGGATGGGGTCGTTGTCGCGCAGCAGCTCGTAGCTGCGCAGCATCAGCTCGCCAAAGTCCACCACGCCTTCGCGCTGGCATTGTTCTTCGTACAGCTGGTAGATCTCAACCTTCTTGCGCGCATCGCTGTCGTGGGCTTCTACGTTGGCGGGGCGCAGGCCTTCTTCCTTGCAGTTGGCGATGAAGTACGCGAGCTGCTTGGGCGGGAAGCGCTCATCGTCCACGTTGTGCTGCTTGCACAGGCGCTTGATGGCCGAGAGCTGGTCTTGGGTGTCGAGGATCTGAAAGGTCTGCGCCAGCCCCGCTGCCTTGTGGTGGGCGCGCAGCAGGCGGTTACACAGGCCGTGGAAGGTGCCAATCCACATGCCGCGTACGTTGACCGGCAGCATGGCCGACAGGCGGGCCACCATCTCCTTGGCCGCCTTGTTGGTGAAGGTGACGGCCAGGATGCCGCCAGGGGTGGCGTGCCCGTTTTGCAGCAGCCAGGCGATGCGGGTGGTGAGCACGCGCGTCTTGCCAGACCCCGCGCCCGCCAGGATCAGCGCGTGGCCTGCGGGCAGCGTGACGGCAGCGAGCTGTTCGGGGTTGAGGTTGTGCAACAGGGGCGAGACGCCAGCCGCAGCGGCCGGGGCAGCGGGCGCGCCGCTATCGGGCGCGTCCGAGAACATATCTTGTGGGAACATGTGCCCATTGTAGAAAGCCACTCGCACCATGGCCCACATGAAGCCCCTTGCCTTTGTTACCAGCACGTTTGCCGCAGCCGCATTGGTATGCCACGCCCCCCACGCAGCGGCACAGGCCAGCTGCAGCAGCGATGGCACAGCGCGCCCTACTGCACTGTTCGAGCGCTTCATCAGCGCTGACTGTGAGGCATGCTGGGCCGACCCGGCCACGCCAGCACCCTCCGCACCGTCCACCGTGGTGCTGGACTGGATCGTGCCCAGCGCGCAAGGGGATGAGGCGCCGTTGTCTGCGGCAGCGACCAACGACGCCGCCCAGCGCCTGCAGGCACTGGGCCGCCAAGCCCCTGCGGGCACCGATGTGGCACTGTCTACCGTAGAGCCCCCTGCCCGCCCCCTGCGCTTGCGGGTGGCCCATGGCCTGCCGATCAATGACTACCTGGGCACGGGCATTGCGCTGGCCCGCACAGATGGTGTGACACCGCCCCCGCAGGGCTGGCAGTACCACCTGGTGCTGGCAGAAGCCGTGCCCGCAGGCAGCGAGGGCACGTTGGTGGCTCGCAATTTGGTCAGAAACATGCTCTCAGACACATGGAATAAGCGCGAGCAGCTATCAAAAAATGAGCTATTCCGGTGGATGGACAACCGCCCCATGCGCATTCCCCCCGGTGCGCAGCCACAGCGGCTGCACATGGTGGGCTGGGTGCAGGATGCCCAGGGCCGCGTTCTGGCGGCAGCGCAGTCTGTATGCAGGTAATACGGCCGACGTTATGACAAGCACGCCATAGGCGCCTAGAATCAAGCACCGGGCCCAAGTTTCTTGACGCCCGGTTTTTTTGTGCCTGTGCAACCAGGGTTCGGTGGCAGCTTTCACGCTGACACCCACAAAGCCGGTCCCAAGCCAAGCGCCCACCGTGGCAAAAATCCTTTTGCTGCGTCCTTTGATGGAGCTTGGAATCTCATGGAAATCTTCGACTACGACAACGTTTTGCTGCTGCCCCGCAAGTGCCGCGTGGAAAGCCGCTCGGAGTGCGACGCCAGCGTGGAGCTGGGCGGGCGCCACTTTCGCCTGCCGGTCGTGCCTGCCAACATGAAGACGGTGGTGGACGAAACCATCTGCACCTGGATGGCGCAAAACGGCTACTTCTACGTGATGCACCGCTTTGACTTAGACAACCTGCAATTCGTCAAAGACATGCACGCCAAGGGCTGCTACGCGTCCATTTCGCTGGGTGTGAAGAAGCCCGACTACGACACGGTGGACCAGTTGGTGGCCCAAGGCATCACGCCCGAGTACATCACCATCGACATTGCCCACGGGCATGCCGACAGCCTGAAGAACATGATTGGCTATCTCAAGGAAAAGCTGCCCAAGTCCTTCGTGATCGCAGGCAATGTGGCGACCCCCGAGGCCATCATCGACCTGGAAAACTGGGGTGCGGACGCGACCAAGGTGGGCGTGGGCCCAGGCAAGGTGTGCATCACCAAGCTCAAGACGGGGTTTGGCACGGGTGGCTGGCAGCTCAGCGCGCTCAAGTGGTGCGCCCGCGTGGCCACCAAGCCCATCATTGCCGATGGCGGCATCCGCAGCCACGGCGACATTGCCAAGAGCATCCGCTTTGGCGCCAGCATGGTGATGATCGGCTCGCTGTTCGCAGGCCATGAAGAATCGCCCGGCAAGACGGTGGAGGTGGATGGCGCGCTGTTCAAGGAGTACTACGGCTCGGCCTCAGACTTCAACAAGGGCGAGTACAAGCACGTGGAAGGCAAGCGCATTCTGGAGCCCGTCAAGGGCAAGCTGGCCGACACGCTGATTGAGATGGAGCAGGACGTGCAAAGCTCCATCAGCTACTCGGGTGGCACCAAGCTCATGGACGTGCGCAAGGTGAACTACGTGATTCTGGGCGGAGACAACGCGGGCGAGCATTTGCTGATGTAGCGCCCACGGGTGCCGGGGCCTGTGCTACGCCAGGGCGCGTGTGGCGGTCCCGTGCCAAGCGGCTGCACAAGGGCCGCCGCGCTGGCGGCATCTCCTATCCGGGCTCAGCGCACTAAAAAGGAAAAGGCGTGCAACGCCGCAGGAGGTGGCCCCTGCTTCACGCGCGCAGCAGGTTCAGCGCCATGTGGTGCAGGTCATGCCCCGGCTTGGCCAACGCGTCCACAATGCTGAAGTGGTGCAGCCCCGGCAGGATCTGGCAACGCGGCACGATGTGCGTGCCCCAGGCATCCTGGATCAAGCGGGCTTGACGGGCAAACTCCTCGCTCTCGTCACCACCCGCCACGCTGTAAAGCAAGCCCTGCGCCGGGGCTTGCAGCCGCGCCGGGCTTGCCAGCAGCACATGCTGCTCGGTCAAGTGCAAGGTTTGCTGCAGAAACGGGGCGTACATCACGGGCTCCAGATCGTGCACCCCCGAGATGGACAGCACCTTGCGCACCAGGCTATCTGGCAAGCCATTGCCAATGAGTGGCCACACGCTGGTGAGCAACAGGGCCGCCAGTTGCCCACCTGCGGTGTGCCCCGCCACGGTGATCCGCTGCGGATCACCGCCATGCTGGGCGATATTGCGCCACACCCAGGCCAGGGCTGTCTCGATCTGTCTGCCGATGTGGGGAACGGTGATGGGAAACTCTGGCGTGCCAGGGCACAAGGCGTAATTGACCACCACCACACAGCAACCCGCCTGGGTGAACGGCGGTGCAATGAAGGAGTGCTCAGACTTGTCGAGCGAGCGCCAGTAACCACCATGGATAAACACCAGCACGGGCGCCCCTGCGGGGCTGGACTGCAGCGGCGGGAACACATCCAGCGTCTCGCCAGGCTCTGCGCCATAGGCCACGTCCAGCACACAAGGCATGTTGGCACGCACTTGGGCAGAATCCTGCGCCCAGCGCTGCAGGTAATCCATGTGGTCAGGCACCAAAGCGCGGTTGTTGTACATGCGCTCTAGCCAGGCGGGGTCGTGCAGCGGGAGGGACATGGCGTGTGGCTCCTTCAAAACAGGCTCCCATCATCTTGCCAACGCCCCAAAGCTGCAAGCTACGTGACAGGCTGAACGCACCAAAACGGAACATCATGTGTGCAGAGACAACTCCGCGCGAGATCACAACCATGACCCCTCCTTCGCTCCGCATCGCCGTTTTGGGCATTGGCAACATGGGTGACCCCATCGCCCGCCGCCTGCACCAGGCAGGGCACCAGGTGCACGTCTGGAACCGCACCCGCGCGAAGGCAGAGCCGCTGGCAGCCCTGGGCATTGCCGTGCACACCACGGCGGCAGAGGCCGTGCAAGGCGCAGACCGGGTCGTGAGCCTGCTGGAAAACGGCACGGTGGTCGAGCAAGTGCTGTTCGAGCGGGGTGCAGCACAGGCCATGCGCCCTGGCGCACTGTTGATCGACATGGCGTCCATCCAGCCCCGCGAGGCCCGCGACCATGCCGCCCGGCTCGATGAAATGGGGCTATCCCATGTGGACGCGCCAGTCTCTGGAGGCACCGTAGGTGCAGAAAACGGCACGCTGGCCATCATGGCAGGCGGGCGGCCAGAGGACTTTGCGCGCGCACAGCCTGTGTTTGCCGCACTGGGCCGCGCAACCCATGTGGGCCCTCACGGCAGCGGGCAATTGGCCAAGCTGGCCAACCAGATGATCGTGGGCATCACCATTGGCGCCGTGGCCGAAGCTCTGCTGTTTGCCGCCAAAGGCGGCGCCGACATGGCCAAGGTGCGCGAAGCCATCCAAGGCGGGTTTGCCGACAGCCGCATCCTGCAGTTGCATGGGCAGCGCATGGTCGAGCGCGACTTCGCTCCCAAGGGCCGCATGGCCGTGCAACTCAAGGACATGCGCAACGCGCTTGCCACCGCGCAAGAGATTGGATTCGACGCTCCCGTCACCGCGTTGTTTGAAGCCCTCTACGCCGACGGCGTGGAGCACGGCCTGGGCGAGCTGGACCACAGCGGACTGTTTGTAGAGCTGGCCAGCCGCAACGCGATGCAATAATTTTTGACCTGATTTGCAAAGTGCCTAAAAAGTAGTGCATAATACGAGTCTCTGCAGCGATGCAGACAAATAAAAAGTTTGGGTTCTTAGCTCAGTTGGTAGAGCAGCGGACTCTTAATCCGTAGGTCGAGTGTTCGAGTCACTCAGGACCCACCAAACAAAGCCGCAAGGCAGAAAAAGCCGAAGCTACATCGTAGTTTCGGCTTTTTGCTTTGGCGCACGCAAAATCCCTTTCTGCGCCCCCAACATCCACCCTGGCAATGAACCCACAAGCCGACACGCTCTGGACTGGCCCCAAATGGGCACTGGCCGTTCTCCTCGCCATTCTGGGCATGCTGGGGCCCTTCTCCATTGACACCTACATTCCTGCGTTTTCAGGCATTGCTACGGCGCTGGGGGCCACCCCCATCCAGATGCAGCAAACGCTGTCAGCCTATCTGTTCGGCTTCGCCTTCATGAATCTGTTCCATGGCGCGCTGGCAGACAGTTTCGGACGCAGGCCGGTGGTGCTATGGGGCATTGCGCTGTTCACCCTGGCGTCCGCCGGGTGCGCTCTGTCGCAAAACATTGGACAGCTGGTTTTTTTCCGCGCAGTGCAAGGACTGTCCACAGGGGCAGGCATCGTGGTGTCACGTGCCGTCATCCGCGACATGTTCCCACCCGCACAAGCCCAGCAGGTGATGAGCCAAGTCACCATCTACTTTGGGGTGGCCCCCGCCATCGCGCCCATTGTGGGCGGCTGGCTGTTTGTTCACACGGGTTGGCAGAGCATTTTCTGGTTCCTGACCCTGGTGGGGGCCACCCTGTGGATCACCAACTTCAGGCTGCTGCCCGAAACGCTGGCCCACCAACACCGTCAGCCGTTCAATGTTCAGCACCTGATGCGCGGGTATTGGGCATTGGGCGCCAGCCCCAAGTTTGTGCTGCTGGCCTTTGCCAGCGGCATTCCGTTCAACGGCATGTTTTTGTACGTGCTCTCTGCCCCCGCCTTTTTGGGAGAGCACCTGCAACTCGCGCCCACGCAGTTTTTCTGGTTCTTTGTGCTGACCATCTCCGGCATCATGGGCGGCGCATGGCTGAGCGGACGACTGGCCGGGCGCATTGCCCCCAAGCGCCAAATCAGGCATGGGTTCGTCATCATGTTCAGCGTGGGCATCGTGAACGTTGCGCTGAATTTTCTGATCCCACCCCACCCTGCCTGGGCACTGCTTCCCATCGCCATTTTTGCCTTCGGCTGGGCCCTCATGGTGCCTGTGGTCACCCTGCTGGTGCTGGACCTGGTGCCCGAACGCAGAGGCATGGCGTCGTCCTTGCAGGCCTTCGTCGGCTCCACCGCCAACGGCATTGTCGCGGGGGTGATTTCTCCGATGGTCATGCATTCCACGCAAGGCTTGGCACTGGCATCCTTGTCGATGCTAGGCATCGGGCTCGTGGCTTGGCTTTATTTGCACCACCGCTGGCCTGAGATTGGAGCCCAAGCCAGCCATCCGCCAACCCTCGCACCAACCCCAGCAGAAAAATCCTAGCGCCTGCGCTCTGCACCAATGTGCTGGTAGTAGCGCCTCTTTTCCTCGTACATGGCCTGGTCGGCCTTGTGCAAGGCAGCCTCAACCCCCTCTCCCGACTGGCAACAGGCAATGCCTATGGCAAAGCCCAAAGGCTGGCCTGAGTAAAACTGGTTGTTCAACTCAATCAACGACTGGATGCGCTCGCGCACGACCTGGGCCGCGCGCTCGTCCAGGCCGGGCAGCAACACCGCAAACTCATCTCCCCCCACCCTGGCAGCACAGGCGGGTGCATCCACCGCTTTGGCCAGCACCTCGCCCGCACGGCGCAGCATGGCATCGCCCGCGGCATGCCCCTGCTCATCGTTGATGGCCTTGAGACCATTCAAATCAATGGCGATCACCGCAAAGGGCCATGGCCCTTTGCGGGTCAGGCGGTTGAGCTCCTCCGCATAAAACGCACGGTTGCGCAGCTGGGTGAGGACATCGTGCTTGCCCAGATACTCCAGGTAGGCCTCCGCCTTCTTGCGCGCGGTAATGTCCACCAACGACAGCAACACCAGACTCCAATCATCCAGGTGGCTACCCAGGACCGAGAACTGCATGTGGATGTGCACCACATCCCCCGACAGGGAATAGTTCGTGACCTCGCGCTGCTGCACCGTCTTGCCATCCCACAGGTCCTGCAACTGCTCCGCAAAAGACTCTTGCATCTCCCCCCGAAAAACGCGGCCGATGTTGTTGAGCAAATGCTCTTTGGAGGTAGCACCAAACATCTGCAGCGTCTGCTGGTTCACATCGATCACGCGGATTTCTTGCATGCACCGCGAAACAAACTCCGGGTGCACCTTCAAGAAGGTTTTGAAATCGACAATACCCTGCGCACGCACCCCCTCCAGCAACAACTTGATGGCGCTGAAGTCCTCCACCCACAAAGAGACGGGTGAGTATTCGAACAAATCGCGGGCGTAGTGCTCACTGCGCCGCAAGCGTGCAGCCCCCTGCACCTGCTGCGTGATGTCCTCCAGGGAGACCAAGACCCGCCCCCAATCCGCCTCATGGCCCGGCAAGACACGGATGCTGATGCGCACATCAAGCCGCCGACCGTCCAGGGCGTAATTCACAGTCTCATTGGTGAACTCCAGCCGCCCCTCCCACAGCTGGACCATTTCGCGCACCATGGCCGTGTGCATATCGCCCCGGAACACCTGGGCAAGCTGGCCCAGCAACTCCGACTGGCTGGCAGCCGAGAACAAGTCCAGCGTGCGCTGGTTCACACGCAGCACCTTGAGAGACGCGCTGCACTGCGAGAGCAGCAATGGATCACACTGCAAGTGGGCCTGCAAGTCCTCCACCCCCTGGGCACGCCAGCGCTCAAACAGAGCCTTCAAGGCACTGTAATCCTCCAACCACAGCGAGACTGGCGCCAGATTGAACATGTGCTCGAAAGCAGCATCAGAAGAGTCGGTAGGGAGCACAAGGATTCCTTTCTGCACCCATTATGCGAGGGTCCACACCCATCATGCGGGCACAGGCTGGTGCATCTAGTGGATGGTAGGGCCATGAAAAAAGGCCGCCTCTCTTGCGAGAGGCGGCCTTTGACCCAAAGCAACCCAGGACCAATGCCTGGGCTACAAAAAATCAACGTGCAGGGCGTGCAGGACGCTTGCGTGCATCGTGGGGCGCAAACGGCTTGCCACCAGCAGGCTTAGCGAAAGCGGGCTTGCGTGGAGCGAAATCACCACGGTCACCACCACGGGGGGCACCCATGTCGCCTCGGGGGGCAAAGCCACCACCACGCGGGGCATTGTCACCAAAGCCAGGCTTGCGGCCATAGCCCTCACCATCACGGCGCGGAGCGAAGCCACGGTCTTCGCGAGGGGCATAACCATCGCCACCGCGGGGCGCGGGAGCACCACGACCAGCAAAACCGCCACCAAAGCCGCCGCCGAAACCACCACGGTCGTTTCCACCACGATCATTGCCGCCGCGTGCTGGACCACCAAAACGGCGGTCACGGGACTGGTTATCGCGGCCTTCAAAACCGCCCGAACGGCCACGGCCACCGAAGTCGCCACGGGGTGCTTGAGGAGCGCGCTGCGCAGGCTCCAGACCAGGAATCACTTCCGACTTGAATTGCTGACGGCTGTAGCCTTCAATGTCAAAAATCTTGCGGCGGTCACGGAACTCAGCAAACGTGACAGCCAGACCATCACGCCCCGCACGGCCCGTACGGCCAATGCGGTGGGTGTAATCCTCAGCCTTCATGGGCAGGCCAAAGTTGAACACGTGGGTGATGGTAGGCACATCAATACCACGCGCCGCCACATCGGTGGCCACCAGGATCTGCACTTGACCACTGCGCAGCGCCATCAGGCGGCGGTTGCGCAAACCTTGGCTCAGGGCACCGTGCAGGGCCACGGCCGAGAAGCCGTCTTGCTGCAGGTCGTTGGCCAAGCCGTCACATTCCACCTGGGTGCTCGCAAAAACGATGGCCTGGTTGATCGATGTGTCGCGCAGCCAGTGATCCAGCAGCTTGCGCTTGTGCTGTGCGTTGTCAGCCCAGTACAGCATCTGCTTGATGTTGGTGTGCTTCTCTTGCGGCGAATCAATGGTCACCTTTTGCACCGACGAACCACCGTCGTGCATCACGCGCATGGCCAGTTGCTGAATGCGCGGCGCGAAGGTGGCGCTGAACATCATGGTCTGCTTGCGCTGGGCTGTGAGCTGGTTCAACTCGGCCAGATCGTCCGAGAAGCCCAGGTCCAACATGCGGTCAGCCTCATCCACCACCAGAAACTGCACCTTGTCGAGCTTGATTTGCATCGAGCGCTGCAGGTCCAGCAGACGGCCAGGGGTGGCGACCACGAGGTCGGCGTTCTGCAGCTTGGCGATCTGCAACTGGTAGGGCATGCCACCCACCACGTTGGCCACGCGCAGGCCACGGCAGTGCTTGACCAAGTCGATGGCATCGTGTGCCACCTGCTGGGCCAGTTCACGCGTGGGGCACAGGATCAGGGCGCCAGGGGTGGCGGCCTTGAAATTGCGCGAGCTGGTGGGGTCCTTGCGCTTGGCGCGCTTAGGAGCAGGCTCGCCGCGCTCAGCAGCTTCGGCCACGGCGCGCTCGAAAGCAGCGCGCTCTTCGGCTTCGGCAGCGGCTTGCTGGTTGATCAGCGTGTGCAGCACAGGCAGCAGGAAAGCTGCGGTCTTGCCGCTACCGGTCTGGCTGGAGACCATCAGGTCGATGAACTTGGAGGCATCGCTGCCCATGGCCAGAGGGATGGCCTTGCGCTGCACGCTGGTGGGCTGGGTGTAGCCCAGGTCAGCCACGGCTTGCACGAGCTCAGGCGCCAGGCCCAGTTCGACGAAGCCATTGGGCTCGGCAGTGACGGCATCCACAGACGCATCGGCCACGGCAGCAACAGCCGAAATTTCAGCGGCAAAAGAAGATTCAGCAGGCGCGAATTCGCCCTGCACTTGCAAAGTGTCGGTCATATTTTTCTCACACGAAGCCTGCCGCTGGCAGGCGCCAGCGGTGGTTCCGTCAATGGTTAAAAAACATCAACCATCAAACGAAACCTGCCTTGGCTATACCCGAGGCGGGTGGGCAAAGATCGCAAAGCTCGCGTTGCAATTTGCAACGGGCTTGCAAGCCCAGTGTGTGAGGGGAGATGCACAATCTGCGTCAGAAAACTGCGCAGCCGTCGATTATTGCATGGTTGAGGGTTTTCCCGCAATAGGGGAAAGGCAAATTACCTGCAATCGCCCCAGGAGTCCAAGCGAATCGCGGGGCCTCGCCATTCGCCCGGCAGGCTTGCCATCACACCGAAAGCAAATGGGTGCGGTAGTGGGCCAGCTCTTCGATCGATTCATGCACGTCCGCCAGTGCCGTATGCTTTTGCGCTTTCTTGAAGCTGCTGTAGGCCTCGGGCTTCCAGCGCTTGGCCAGTTCCTTGAGGGTGCTCACATCCACATTGCGGTAGTGAAAAAATCGCTCCAGCTTGGGCATGTAGCGAACGAGAAAACGGCGGTCTTGCCCAATGCTGTTGCCACACATCGGGGCCACGCCCTTGGGCACGTATTTGCTCAAAAACGCAAGAATCTCCTGCTCCGCCTGGGCCTCCGTCACCTGGGACGCCTTGACTTTGTCGGTCAGGCCACTGCGGCCATGCGTGCCACGGTTCCAAGCATCCATCTTGCCCAGTTGCTCATCAGACTGGTGAATCACAATCACCGGGCCTTCAATGCGCGGCTCCAAATTGGGACCAGTGACCACCACGGCAATTTCCAGCAATCGGTCGTTTTCAGGGTCCAGGCCGGTCATCTCACAGTCCAGCCAGACCAGATTTTGGTCTGATTTGGAGAGCGCGGCGGGGATAGGGGTGTTAGCTTCTGACATAGGGCGCATTGTCGCCGATGGCCTAAACTCGCCGCACATGGCAGCCCTTGACACCCCCTCCCCCTCCCTGCTTCTGACCCTGCTGTTTGCCCTGGCCATCAGTGCCGGCATGCTCCTCAAGCTGTGGCTTGCGTCCAGGCAAATCCGCCACGTGGCACGACACCGCAGCGCCGTGCCACAGGCCTTCGCCGCACGCATTGGCCTGGCGGCCCACCAGAAAGCCGCTGACTACACGTTGTCCAAAACACGCCTGGAGTTGCTGGAGCTGGCCTTGGGCACGGCCGTGCTGTTGGGATGGACCTTGCTGGGCGGACTGAGCCTGCTCAACCAAGCCCTGCTGCAGTGGCTGGGGAGCGGCATGTTGCAACAACTGGCGCTGCTG
Source organism: Acidovorax sp. 56 (assembly GCF_002749705.1). Lineage (NCBI taxonomy): Bacteria > Pseudomonadati > Pseudomonadota > Betaproteobacteria > Burkholderiales > Comamonadaceae > Acidovorax > Acidovorax sp. 56. Next base: position 4,984,894 of record NZ_PEEV01000001.1, on the reverse strand, counting down.
GCGGCCTTTGTGCTCATCAGCGGGCTCATCGATCTGCCGCTATCGCTGTACAAAACCTTCGTGCAAGAAAAGCGGTTTGGGTTCAACCACATGACCCCCAAACTTTGGCTGATCGACCTGTGCAAATCCACACTGCTGGGCGCCGCCATTGGCCTGCCGATTGCCGCAGCCATTTTGTGGCTGATGGGCCAGGCAGGCGCCTACTGGTGGGCTTGGGCCTGGGGGGTGTGGATAGGTTTCAATCTGCTGCTCATGGTGATTTTCCCCACCTTCATTGCGCCGCTGTTCAACCAGTTCAAGCCCCTGGAAGACGACGCCCTGAAGCAGCGCGTATCTGAGCTGATGCGGCGCTGCGGCTTTGCAGCCAAGGGCCTTTTTGTCATGGATGGCAGCCGCCGCAGTGCCCACGCCAATGCGTACTTCACGGGCTTTGGCGCGGCCAAGCGGGTGGTGTTTTACGACACCCTGCTGCGACAGCTCACCCCCGGTGAAGTGGAGGCCGTACTCGCGCACGAGCTGGGCCACTTCAAGCACCGCCACATCGTGCAGCGCATCGTGAGCCTGTTCGCCTTCAGCCTGGTGGGTTTTGCGCTGTTGGGCTGGCTGTCCACCCAAGCCTGGTTCTACACCGGGCTGGGGGTGCTGCCATCCATGGGGCTGCAGGCCGATGGCACAGCGGCGCCCAACGACGCGTTGGCACTGCTGTTGTTCATGCTGGCAACACCGGTGTTCACCCAGTTCATCTCTCCCCTGTTTTCACAGCTCTCGCGCAAGCACGAGTTCCAGGCCGATGCCTATGCCGCATCGCAAACACAGGCGGCAGACCTGTCATCGGCTTTGCTCAAGCTGTATGAGGACAATGCGTCCACACTGACGCCCGACCCCATCTACGTGAAGTTCTACTACTCCCACCCACCCGCTTCCGAGCGGCTGGCCCGACTCCCTCTCACCACCACACCATGACCTCCATGCTGAAGAAAAAAGACTGGTCAACGCAGACCCGTCGGGCGCTGAAAGCTCCTGAAGTTGTAGCAAAACTGGCCCAACTCGAAGGCTGGAGCCTGAGTGGCGATGGCGCCGATGTGGCCATCGAAAAGACCTACCGCTTTGCCAACTATTACGAAACCATCGCGTTCGTGAACGCGGTTGCCTTTATCGCCAACGCGCAAGACCACCACCCCGACCTGTCGGTGCACTACAACCGCTGCGTGGTGCGTCTCAACACCCATGATGTGCAGGGCATTTCGATCACCGATATCGAATGCGCAGCGCAGTTTGACGGCCTGCTGGTGCTGGCATGACCCGCACCGGCTTGAACCATGGCTGAGCGCAGCGCCCTGATGCAAGGCACCGTGGTAGCCAGCCATGGTCGCCACTGTGTGGTGGAAACACCCGACGGCCAGCGCCGCATTTGCCACCCTCGGGGCAAGAAAAGCCAAGCAGTGGTGGGCGACCACGTGCTGTGGCAGGCCGCCCCAGCCGGGCAGGGAGACGAAGGGACCATCGAGAAAGTACAGGAGCGGCGCAACCTGTTCTATCGCCAAGATGAGATCCGCACCAAGTCTTTCGCCGCCAACATCGACCAGGTGCTGATCCTGATCGCTGCAGAGCCCGTGTTTTCAGAAAGCCAGTTGGCCCGCGCACTGATCACCGCAGAAGCCACCCACATCACACCGCTGATTGCACTGAACAAAAGCGATCTGGTGGAGCCCTTTGCACGCGCCTGGGCGCGGCTGCAGCCCTATCGCCACATGGGTGCAGAGGGCAAGCACTACGGGGTGCTCCCTCTGTCGCTGACGCAATCCAGCGACGTGGACCGCAATGCCCTCATGGAACACCTGAAGGGCAAGACCACCTTGGTGCTCGGCCCCTCTGGCTCCGGCAAAAGCACCTTGATCAACCTGCTGGTGCCCGGCGCCACGGTGCTGACGGGGGAAATCTCCCAGGCGCTGAACTCTGGCAAGCACACCACCACCAGCACCCACTGGTACTGGGTGGATGCAGAGCGCACCACCGCACTGATCGATTCACCAGGGTTTCAAGAGTTTGGGTTGCACCACATCGCACCCATGCAACTCGCCAGTTGCATGCCCGATATTGCAGCCCATGCCACAGACTGCCGGTTCTACAACTGCACCCATTTGCACGAACCGGGTTGCGGTGTTTTGGACGCGTTGAAAAAGCCCACTGAGCAAGGCGGAATCAGCGCAACACGCTACAAAATATATAGCGATTTATTTGCAGAGCTGAGCCAGCCACGGTACTGATACCCAGAGCACAACGCCCGCCCTGGTCTGGGCAAGCGCTGGCAGCGACCTTCAGCCCAGCAGGCGGGCCAAGGTCAACAGGGCCAGCAGCAGCATCCACACCACCACCGAGCGCCACACCAAGCCCACGACGCTGCGCAGATGGCCCACTTCGGGCGCAACGCCCGGGGTGGAGTCGCTGTCGCCCAGGTCGGCATCCATCTCCAGCCCCTGCTGTGCAGCCATCGCATCCACGCGGGCCTTCAAAGCCTCGCCGCCCAGGCGGACATTGATGGCCCCCGCCGTGGCAGCCAGCACCACCCCATCGTTGTCGTTGGGGAAGCGCTGGGCATGGAAGCGCCAGCCCTCAATCGCCTCCTCAAAACTGCCGACCACCGCGAAGCTCAGCGCCGTCAGCCGCGATGGCAACCAGTCCATGGCCCACCAGGCTTTGGCCGAAGCCTGTTGCAGCGCCTCGCTGGCCGACTGGCCGGCCGCATGGTGGCGCGGGTGCCAGTACCGAGAGACAAACTCCGCCATGCGGTACAACACCGCGCCAGTAGGGCCAAGCCCCACAGCCGCCAGAATCGAGAACCAGGCCAGAACGCCAAACACGTGCCGGTGGGCCGCAATGACCGAATACTCGATCACATGGCGCACGATCTCGCTGCGCGGCAGCATGCCGACATCCACCTGCTGCCAATGCGCCAAACGCTCCCGAGCAGCGTCTTCCTGCCCTTCCTCCAAGGCATCACGAATGCCCGTGAAGTGGTGGCTGAACTGGCGAAACCCCAGCGTGATGTAGAGCACCGCCACGCTCCAGAGCACGGCGAAAGGCCAGCCCAGCCCCCACAGCAGCGCCCAATGGATGGCCAGGGTAATCAGCGCAGGTAAAACCACGGCCAGGCTCCAGGCCACCCAGCCGTGGTGGGTCTTGCCCGCATCGAAGTTGCGACTCACAGACAGTGCCCACGCGCGCAGCCCGGCGTGGATGGGATTGCTTCTGGACAGGGGGCGTGCCTGCTCGATCAGCAGAGCGAACAGGATGGCAAAGAAACTCATGGGACCAATGATAACGGGCCGCCAGCCACGCCATCCACCATGGTCAGGCACTCAAGAATCGGTACAGATTGCGCAGCATGCCCGCTGTCGCGCCCCAGATGAAGCGGTGCTGCTCCCCATCGTCATACGGCATGGAGAACCACTGCCGATGAATACCGCCAGCCTCAAAGACATGGTGGCGGTGGTGGGCCGGGTTCATCAAAAACGCCAAGGGCACCTCAAACACATCGGCCACTTCGTGGGGATTGGGCTGCAACTCAAAATCTGGCGCCACCAGCGCCACCACCGGCGAGATGATGAAAGAGGAGCCCGTGACGTAGGTGGGCAGCACGCCAAGCACTTCGGCATAGGCAGCGGCCAACCCAACCTCCTCATGCGCCTCCCTCAGGGCCGTGTGAGAGGGGCTGGCGTCTTCAGGATCGGTCCGCCCTCCCGGAAATGCCACCTGCCCGGAATGCGTGGACAGGTGCGCTGTGCGCTCCGTCAGCAACACCATGGGCTGCTCACGCTGCACGATGCCCACCAACACAGCCGCCTGCGCTGGCGCGCGATTGGCATAGGGCTTCTCCAGCACCACTTCGGGCGCCCAAACGGGCGGGTTTGCAAAGCGCTGGCGCAAGGCGGTTGCCGTCAACGCGGCCGCTTTGACAGAGGGCAAATGGGCATCCACCTGGGTGACAGGCACTTTGCGCGGATCAAAGCCAGGGATCGCACTCAGCGCAACAGCAGCAGGGGGTTCAGAGCGATGGGGTGGGTTCACAGCAAGCAAAAGCCAAGACAGAGAGGGCGCAGGAAAGCGGATGCGGCGCAACCCCAGTCGGCGCGAAAAAATCCGGGGGCCGCGCCGCCGCACATTGATTCGGAGTCAGAAATGAAAAAACCGCTACAGGCCAAGGCACTGTAGCGGTTTGCAGCATCCGAGAATGCCTGGCGCCTTATGCGGCGACAGCTGCAGCCTTGCGCGAAGGCAGCTTTTCCTTGATACGTGCCGACTTACCGCTGCGGTCACGCAGGTAGTACAGCTTGGCACGGCGCACGTCACCACGGCGCTTGACTTCGATGCTGGCGATCAGCGGGCTGTAGGTTTGGAACGTACGTTCCACGCCTTCGCCGCTGGAGATCTTGCGCACGGTGAAGCCGCTGTTCAGGCCGCGATTGCGCTTGGCAATCACCACGCCTTCGTAAGCCTGCACGCGCTTGCGGGTACCTTCCACCACGTTCACGCTCACGATGACGGTGTCACCAGGTGCGAATTCGGGGATGGTCTTGTTCAAGCGGGCGATTTCTTCCGCTTCCAGGGTCTGGATCAGGTTCATGTTGATATCCAACGATCTTGTCCGCGCCAAAAATGGCTGCGTCGGGATTGACGTTCAGGGTTTTGCCAAGGTTTGCATCTTGCACAAAACGGCCGGCCAGAGGATCGAAAAGCCCTCCATTATAGCCAGTCAGCGCAATTTGGCCAATACCGCTTCGTCTGCAGGCTTGAGCGAGCCCGCGGCGCGTGCCGCGTCAATCAGGTCCGGGCGATGCTGGGCGGTGGTCAGCAGCCGCTGGTCACGACGCCAGCGCTCGATCTGGACGTGGTGGCCTGACATCAAAGGCGCCGGCACCGCCCTGCCCGCCCACTCCTCGGGGCGGGTGTAGTGCGGGCAATCCAGCAAACCATCCAACGCAGGATTGAAGCTGTCGAGCTGGTGGCTGCCTTCGTCATTGAGCACACCGGGCTGCAGTCGGGTGACGGCATCCAGCAGGGCCAGGGCAGCAATCTCCCCCCCAGACAACACGAAATCGCCCAGGCTCAGCTGCACCCCCACATGGGCATCGATGAAGCGCTGGTCAATGCCTTCATAGCGACCGCACAGCAAAACAGCCCCGGCGCTGGCAGACCAGCCCTCTACTTCGGCATGGTTGAGCCTGCGCCCAATGGGAGAAAACAGCACCAAGGGCACCTGGGCTTCTGGCGCCTCGTTGCGCTGTACGCGAATGTCTGCCAGGCAGCGCTCCAAGGGCTCGGCCATCATCACCATGCCGGGGCCACCGCCAAAGGGGCGGTCGTCCACCCGGCGGTAATTGCCCTGCGCGTAGTCACGCGGGTTCCACAAGCGCACATCCACTTGGCCAGTGCTGTAGGCACGGCGCGTCACACCAGCCGCAAGGAAAGGCGCAAACAGCTCCGGGAACAGGGTGATGACATCAAAGCGCATGAAAGACCACCTCAGAGAGACAAGGCAAAGCGGTCGCTTCAGTAGTCCGGCTGCCAGTCCACGGTGATGCGCTTCTCGGGCAGCTCCACCTTGTCCACAAAGGCCGATACAAAGGGAATCATGCGCTCCTGCGCCTTGCCGTCTTGCTCATAAGCCAGCACCAGCACGGTTTGCGGGCCCGTGGAGAGTAGCTCACGCACTTCACCCAGGGCAATACCCTCGCGGTTGATGACCTGCAGGCCAATCAAATCCACCCAGTAATACTCATCACTGCCGGTAGACGGAAAACTGGAACGCGGCACAAACACGCGCGCGCCGCGCAATGCCTCTGCGGCGTCGCGGTCATCCACACCTTCCGCCCAGGCCACCACCGTGTCGGAATGGTCCTTGGCCTGGCGGATTTTGAGCAGTAACGTGCCAGAGAATGTTTTGGCTCCGCGCTCAGAGGGCTGCAGAAACCAGCGTTTGGCCGAAAACAGGGCCTCAGGGCTGGTGCTGTGGGGCAAAACCTTGAACCAGCCCTTGACCCCCCAGGCGTCGGCAATGCGCGCAACCTCGACGGCATCTTCGGGCAGGTCAATCGGTTCGAGCGTGAGGGAGGTGGCCATGTTGGGATCAGACAAAAAGAAAAGGGCGGGATCCGCCGGGAAAACCCACGGAGCCCGCCCTCTTCAGGGGACTTTAAGCAGCCTTCTTGGCGGCTTGCTTGATCAGACGGTCCACGGTAGGCGAGGACTGGGCGCCCACGCTCTGCCAGTACGTCAGGCGGTCTTGCACGATGCGCAGGCCTTCTTCGGTTTCCTTGGCTGTAGGGTTGTAGAAGCCAATGCGCTCGATGAAGCGACCATCGCGACGAACGCGCTTGTCAGCCACAACGATGTTGAAGAAAGGACGGCCCTTGGAGCCGCCGCGGGAGAGTCGAATGACGACCATGATTTATCCTTCGGGTGGTGAGCCAGCGTCAAAATGCGCAGGCCACGGAAATTTCGCAACGTTTGAGACACGCGACATGACCACCCGGCCAGCGACACGCTGCAAAGCCTGCAATTATATCCACAACCCTCTCCGTATGCCCACCATCCGCCCCAGCACTGACGCCGATATCGCCGCCATCACCGCCATTTACACCCACCACGTCCTGCACGGGACAGGCACCTTCGAGATCGATCCCCCCTCCGAATCCGACATGGCGACGCGCCGAGCCGACGTGCTGGCGCGCCAACTGCCCTGGATCGTGGCGGAAAAGAACGGCGAAGTTCTGGGCTTTGCCTACGCCAACTGGTTCAAGCCCCGCCCGGCGTACCGCTTTTCGGCCGAAGACTCGATTTACGTGGCCGAAACCGCTCGCGGCATGGGCGTAGGCCGCAAATTGCTGGCAGAGCTGGCCGTGCAGGCAGAGGCGGCCGGTGTGCGCAAACTGCTGGCAGTGATTGGCGACTCGGCCAACGCGGGCTCCATCGGCGTGCACCGCTCACTGGGTTTCACGGACGTGGGCATCATGCGATCGGTGGGCTGGAAGTTTGGCGCCTGGCGCGACATCGTGCTCATGGAAAAGGTGCTGGGCGCTGGCGACACGACTTCACCCGAGTGAAGTCCGCATGAAAAACAAAACCCTGGCCGCCTGGCTGGCCTTCCTGGGTGGGCCGCTGGGCCTGCACCGTTTTTACTTGCGCGGTCTGTCGGATACGCTGGGCTGGATGCTGCCCATCCCCACGGCGCTGGGGCTGTACGGTATTCAGCGGGTGCAGCAGTTTGGCCAGGACGACCAGTACAGCTGGGTGCTGATCCCGCTGCTCGGATTCACCATTGCGGGCTGCGCGCTGCAGGCCATTTGGTATGGCTTGCAAACACCCGAGAAGTGGAACGCCCGCTACAACCCCGCCGCCCCCGCAGAGGCCGCCCCCGGCCAAACCCGCTGGCTCACCATTGGCGCCATTGTGGTTTCGCTGCTGGTGGGCACCACAGTGCTGATGGCCAGTTTGGCATTCAGCTTTCAGCGCTACTTTGAATACCAGATCGAGGAAGCGCGAAAGATATCGCAGTAACCCCAGCGGCGGCCCAGACGCTGGAGCCCCAAACAAAACGCCCTGTTTGGCCATCAGCCAAACAGGGCGCTAGCGCTTTATTTATAAGCGCAAGAAGCTATTATTTCAATAGCAATCAGAACAACTGCAAGCTAATCCAGTACGCAATGGCCGCCACGAACGCGCTGGCCGGTATCGTCAAAATCCAGGCCCAGATGATGTTGCCCGCCACGCCCCAGCGCACAGCACTGGCACGCTGGGTGGAGCCAACACCCACGATGGCACCGGTGATGGTGTGCGTGGTGGACACTGGGATGCCAAGCGTGGTGGCCAGGAACAGCGTGAGCGCCCCGCCCGTCTCGGCGCAAAAGCCGCCCACCGGCTTGAGCTTGGTGATCTTCTGGCCCATGGTTTTGACGATGCGCCAGCCGCCAAACATCGTGCCCAGGCCAATGGCCACGTAGCAGCTCACGATGGTCCAGGTCGGTGGCGCCGCATCGGTGGCCGAAGCGTAGCCGGTAGAGATGAGCAGCAGCCAGATGATGCCGATGGTCTTTTGCGCGTCGTTACCCCCATGCCCCAGGCTGTAGGCGCCAGCAGACACGAGCTGCAGACGGCGGAACCATTTGTCCACCTTGCTCGGGCGCACCCGGCGGAATATCCAGGCCACTGCCACCATCATCAGCGAGCCCAGCAAGAAGCCCAGCAATGGCGAGATGAAGATGAACGCCACCGCCTTCAGAATGCCCGCTGCCACCAGCGCACCGGCCCCCGCCTTGGCAATCACCGAGCCCACAATGCCCCCGATGAGCGCATGCGAAGAGCTGCTGGGAATGCCGTAGTACCAGGTGATCACATTCCAGGTGATGGCACCCACCAGGGCACCAAACACCACGTGCACATCCACGATGCCAGGCTGCACGATGCCCTTGCCCACCGTGGCCGCCACGGTCAGGTTGTGGAAGACAAAAATCGCCACGCAATTGAAAAAGGCGGCAAAAAGCACTGCCTGCGCAGGCTTGAGCACCCCGGTAGACACCACGGTCGCAATCGAGTTGGCCGCATCATGAAACCCGTTCATGAAGTCGAACAAAATCGCCAGCGCGACGAGCAGCATCACAACCCACAGGGCTGTTTGTACGGTTTCCATGTTGGTCCGCCCGGTGGATCAGGAGTTCTCGAGGACGATGCCCTCGATGCAGTTGGCGACGTCCTCACACTTGTCGGTGATGGTTTCCAGCAGCTCGTAGATGGCCTTGAGCTTGATGACTTCACGCACATCGGGCTCCTCGCGGAACAGCTTGCTCATGGCGCTGCGCATCACGCGGTCGGCGTCGGATTCGAGCCGGTCGATCTCTTCGCAGGTCTTGAGAGCGGCCTCGGCCACAGCGGGGTCGGCAATCTTGTCGAGCAGCTTCACGGCATCGCGCAGGCGCTCGCAGCACTTGAGGCTCAGGTCCGTGAGGCGGGTGATTTCTTCGGTCATGTGGCGCACGTCGTACAGCGCCATGGTTTCTGCCGAGTCCTGGATCAGGTCGGCCACGTCGTCCATCGTGTTGATCAGCGTGTGGATCTGCTCGCGGTCAATGGGGGTGATAAAGGTCTTGTGGATGGCCTTGTTCACGTCGTGCGTAACACGGTCGGCCGCGCGCTCGGCGTTGTCCACATCCTGGTTGTATTTGTCCCGCAGATGGGGGTCGTTGTAGTTGGCCACCAGTTGCGAAAAGGCGCGAGCCGCTTCCACGATGCGATCAGCATGCTGGTTGAACATTTCAAAAAAATTGCCTTCGCGTGGCAACAGCTTGGCAAACAGCATGGAAGCTCCTGGTGGGAATTCAAAGATACAAAAGAACGAACGCCACGGGGTACCGTGACGGTTTTGTGACGGCGGATTTTAACCGTGCGTGTCTGCCCATCGGTGGCGGCAACCACTCACTTCCAAGCGATGGCAGGCGAAAACACACCCCGCGCCGGCCGCACGACAAGCACCAACCCCAACCAGGCAGGCCTTTGAGCGACGTTAGAGCGTGTTATGAACTTTGCTGCGTGAGCACGGAGCCAAGGGTAGAGTTTGCAGATGCCCCGCAAGCCTTACCCGACAGACGTTAGCGATGAAGAATGGAGCTTCGCTGCGCCCTACCTGACCTTGATGAATCAGCACGCGCCCCAGCGCGAGCATGATCTGCGCGAAGTCTTCAACTCGCTGCGCTGGCTGGTGCGCGCAGGAGCGCCCTGGCGGATGCTGCCCAACGATCTGCCGCCGTGGGAGGCGGTCTACCAGCAAAGCAGGCGTTGGCTTGACGCGGGCTGCTTCGAGGCGATGGTGTCGGATCTGCGCTCCATCATCCGCGTGGCACAGGGTCGCCAGGGCCAGCCCAGCGCAGTAGTGATGGATGGGCGCACGCTGCAATCGAGTTGCGAGAGCGGTCCACGTGCAGGCTACGACGGCTACAAACGCAAGCGCGGCAGCAAGGTGCACATGGCCGTGGACACGCTGGGCCACTTGCTGGCAGTGCATGTCACGCCTGCACACGAACAGGAACGTGCGCAGGTGCAGCGCCTGTGCGAAGACGTACAGCAGGCCACGGGCCACACGGTACAACTGGCCTGGGCAGACCAAGGCTACACGGGTGAAGCGGCATCCAAAGCGGCGCAGGACAACGGCATCGACCTGCACATCGTGAAGCTGCCCGAGGCAAAGAAAGGCTTTGTACTGTTGCCGCGTCGCTGGGTGGTGGAGAGAAGCTTCGGCTGGCTGGCGAGGTTCCGCAGGCTCTCCCGGGACTACGAGCGACTACCGGAAGTACTCGGCGGACTGCATTTCCTGGTGTTTGCGGTGCTCATGCTGCCCGCTGCCGCACGGGTGCTGGCTGCAGCGGGAAGTTCATAACACGCTCTAAGCGCCTTTGTGCGCCGTTGCAGCCTGCAGCTCAGGCACTGCGAAAGATGAAATACACCGCCCCCACCAGGCACAGGCCAGCCCACAGGTAGTCCAGCTTGAGGGGCTGATCGAGGTAGAACACCGCAAACGGCACAAACACCGCCAAGGTGATGACCTCTTGCATGATCTTGAGCTGCCCCACATTGAACTGGGTGAAGCCAATGCGGTTGGCTGGCACCTGCAGCAGGTACTCAAACAGCGCAATGCCCCAGCTGACCAGTGCGGCGATGTACCACGGCGACGTGGCCAGATTCTTGAGGTGCCCGTACCAGGCAAAGGTCATGAAGACATTGCTGGCCAGCAGCAGCAAGACGGTCTGTAGCGAAATCGGCAGAGATTGCAGGGCAGTCATGGCGAAGGCGCACAGGCTAGCCCGGCGCAAAGGTGAATGCAGATCCGTAAATTATGAACAAAATTCTACCCTCGCGCTTGACGGATAAGCGCAAGCAGCTATCAAAAACATAGCAAACCAGAACACAGCGCCAAGAATGGAGCAGGCAACAAAAAAGGCACGGTGTTGCCACCGTGCCTTCCATCTGTCTCGGCCACCCCGCGCACAGCGCCAGGGGCCATGGCTTCACTCGCCCAGGTAGGCTGCGCGCACCTTGGGGTCGTTCAGCAGTTCCTGGCCAGGGCCGGTCATGGTGATCAAGCCCGACTCCATCACGTAGCCACGGTCAGCCAAGGCCAGCGCACGGCTGGCGTTTTGCTCGACCAGCACGATGGTCACGCCCAGGGCGTACACATCGCGCACCACTTCAAAGATCTTGTCGACCATGATGGGCGACAGGCCCATGGAGGGCTCGTCCAGCAGCAACACCTTGGGCTGGCTCATCAGCGCACGGCCCATGGCCAGCATTTGCTGCTCGCCGCCCGACATGGTGCCGGCCAGCTGGTCCTTGCGCTCGCGCAGGCGCGGGAAGATGGTGAACATCTTCTCGATGTCGGCCAGGATGCCCGCTTTGTCGCGGCGGATGTAGGCACCCATCTGCAGGTTTTCGGTGATGGTCATGCGCGCAAACACGCCACGGCCTTCCGGCACCATCACCAGGCCCTTTTTCACCAGGTCCCACGCGCCCTTGCCCTTGATGCTTTCGCCCAGGTACTCGATGTCGCCATCGTTGATCGGCAGCGTGCCGGTGATGGCCTTCATGGTGGTGGTCTTGCCCGCACCGTTGGAGCCGATCAGCGACACCAGCTCGCCTTCACGCACTTCAAAGTCCACGCCCTTGACGGCCTGGATACCGCCGTAGGCCACTTTCAGGCCCTTGACCTGCAGCAGTACCTTGTTGGATTTTTCGGCCATTCTCAATGTCCTCCGGTGCCCAGATAGGCCTCAATCACTTTTTCGTTCTTCTGCACGGTGGCAGGCGTGCCTTCGGCGATCTGCTTGCCGTAGTCCAGCACCGTCACGCGGTCGCACAGGCCCATCACCAGCTTCACATCGTGCTCGATGAGCAAGATGGTGCGGTTGTCCTTGCGGATCTGATCGATCAGCTCGCGCAGTTGCACCTTCTCGGTGGCGTTCATGCCAGCGGCGGGTTCGTCCAGTGCGATCAGCTGGGGGTCGGTCGCCAGGGCGCGGGCGATCTCCAGGCGGCGCTGGTCACCGTAGCTCAGGGTGCGGGCCTTGTAGTCGGCAAACTTGCCGATGCCCACATAGTCCAGCAGCTCTTGCGCGCGCTTGGCAATCGCGGCTTCCTCGTCCTTGAAGGCCTTGGTCCGCAGCACGGCGCCCAGCAGGCCCGATTTGGTACGGATGTGGCGGCCCACCATCACATTTTCCAGCGCCGTCATTTCCGCAAACAGGCGGATGTTCTGGAACGTGCGGGCAATGCCTGCCTTGGCCACTTCGTGTACGGCGGTGGGCTCATAGGGCTTGCCTGCCAGCTCAAAGGTGCCGCTGTCGGGGGTGTAGAGACCGGTGATCACGTTGAAAAACGTGGTCTTGCCAGCGCCGTTGGGGCCGATCAGGCCGTAGACCTGACCGCGTTCAATCGTGATGCCCACATCAGAGAGGGCTTGCAGGCCGCCGAAGCGCTTGGAAATGCCTGCAACCTTGAGCACCACATCGTTGGATTTTTCTGCCATGTTCTAACTTTCTGCGATGGGTTCAAGTCTTCTGGGTCAGGCTCTTGCCGTGCTCGGGCGCAGGCCACAAACCGCGGGGGCGCAGCAGCATGATGATGATCATGGCCAAGGCAATCAGCAGTTGGCGCAGGATGGCCGAGTCCAGGCGGCCGTCGGTCATGGCCTGCAGCGGGCCGGCCACATAGCGCAGCACTTCAGGCAATGCGGCCAGCAAGATGGCGCCCAGAATGACGCCAGGAATGTGGCCAATGCCGCCCAGCACCACCATGGCGATGATCATCACGGATTCCATCAGGCTGAACGACTCGGGCGAGACGAAGCCCTGGAACGCACCGAACATGGCGCCCGACACGCCGCCAAACGAGGCGCCCATGCCAAAGGCCAGCAGCTTGAGGTTGCGGGTGTTGATGCCCATGGCCTTGGCGGCAATTTCGTCTTCGCGGATGGCCATCCAGGCGCGGCCCACGCGCGAGTCCTGCAAGCGATAGCAAATCACCACGCTGATGACCACGAGGATCATGAACAGGTAGTAATACAGCGTGACGGAGTTGATATCAAAGCCGAACAACTCCAGGCGCTTGCCCAGGTCCAGGCCAAAGATCTTGACCGAGTCGATCTGGCCAATGCCCTTGGGGCCGTTGGTCAGGTTGACGGGGTGGTCCAGGTTGTTCAGGAAGATGCGGATGATTTCGCCAAAGCCCAGCGTCACGATGGCCAGGTAGTCACCGCGCAGCTTGAGCGTAGGCGCACCCAGCAAAGCCCCAAACAGGGCCGCCAGCAAAGCCGCCAGCGGAATCACCAGCCACAGCGAGGTGTGCAAGCCGTTGGGGAACATCGCGGCAAAGGCCGCAAAGTTGTCCGCCAGATGCGGCGAGGCCATCAGGCCAAACAGGTAGGCACCCACGGCGTAAAACGCCACGTAGCCCAAGTCGAGCAGGCCTGCGTAGCCCACCACGATGTTCAGGCCCAGGGCCAGCATCACGTACAGCAAGGCCAGATCGGCGATACGCACCCAGGCGTTGCCAAAGAATTGCAGGATCAGCGGCAGGACGAGCAGCGCAATGCCGCCCAGGATCCAGTTGATTTTGGTGTTCTTCATGGTGTGAGGCTCCTCAGGCGCGATCCGCCACACGCTCACCCAGCAGGCCCGAGGGGCGCAGCGTCAGGATGATGATGAGCACAATGAACGCAAAGATGTCTGTGTAGTGGCTGCCCAGCACGCCGCCCGTCAAGGTGCCGATGTAGCCCGAGCCGATGGCTTCGATCAAGCCCAGCAAAATACCGCCCACCACCGCACCGGCCAAATTGCCGATACCGCCAAACACCGCAGCCGTGAAAGCCTTCAAACCGGGCAAAAAGCCCATGGTGTGCTGCGCAGTGCCGTAGTTGGAGGCATACATGATGCCGGCGATGGCCGCCAAGATGGCGCCAATGATGAAGGTGGCAGAAATCACCATGTCAGGCTTCACACCCATCAAAGAGGCCACGCGGGGGTTCTCCGCCGTGGCGCGCATGGCGCGGCCCAGGTTGGTGTGGTTGACCAGATAGACCAGCGAAGCCAGTGCCACGGCCGTCACGCCCAGAATCAGAATCTGCGTGGGGGTGATGAAAGCACCGCCCACTTCGAAAGGAGTGCTGGACAGCAGGGTGGGATAGGGCTTGTAGTTGGGCTTCCAGATGATCATTGCCAGCGTTTGCAGCAAGATGGACATCCCGATCGCCGTGATCAGCGGAGCCAGCCGGGGGCTGCTGCGCAGGGGGCGGTAGGCCACTTTTTCAATGACGAAATTGAGGCTGGCGGCAACGATACAGGCGATCAGCGTGGCCAAAAGCAAAACGAGCCACCCAGGCGCGCCGGGCATGGCCTCTTGCATCAGGCCGATACAGCTCCAACTGGTGAGTGCACCGATCATCAATACCTCGCCGTGGGCGAAATTGATCAGTTGAATAATGCCGTACACCATCGTGTAGCCCAAGGCTATCAAGGCGTACATGCTGCCCAATACCAGACCGTTGATGATCTGCTGCAGCAAAATGTCCATAAAAAAAGTCCTTCGTTTGTGACGTGCCCATCTTGCAGGCACCGAAATCGGTGCAGCCTTTTGGGCCCGACTGCCATCTAGCAAAAAACCCGCCAGAAATGCTGCTGCGCGGGTTTGTGGTCGGGATTGTAGCCAGTAGTCGATTCGCTCCCACGCCAGTATTGGCGGGGTTTTCCCGTGGATTTGCGCTCCATCAGGTGCAAACGCCACGCATAAGGAATTTTGATAGACCTACTGCAAATGATGTGCAAACTTATTACCGACCTCATGCAAGGTCGGCATAAAGAGGCAAATTGTTGACCCCGGTCAGAGTTTTCAGCCGTTTTCGGCACTGCCCGGCGCATCCGAAGCAGTGGCCGAGGCCGTCGCATTGCGCTCGCGCAAATCGCGCAGTTTTTGCGCAATTTTGATCTCCAGCCCCCGCTCCACGGGCTCATAAAAGCCAGGCTCAGGCATGTCGTCGGGCAAATACCGCTCGCCCGCAGCAAAGCCGTCCACCTCGTCATGGGCGTAGCGGTAGCCCTTGCCGTAGTCCAGCTGCTTCATCAGCTGCGTGGGCGCATTGCGCAAGTGCATGGGCACAGGCCGGGTGCCGTCCTGCTTCACCCAGGCTTTGGCGGCGTTGTAGGCCTTGTAGACCGCGTTGGACTTGGGGGCCACGGCCAGATAGACCACACACTCTGCCAGGGCCAGCTCGCCCTCGGGCGAGCCCAGGCGCTCGTACACCTCGGCGGCATCCAGCGCCAGCCGCAGGGCACGCGGGTCGGCCAGGCCGATGTCCTCACTGGCCATGCGCACCAGGCGGCGGGCCATGTAGCGCGGGTCGGCACCGCCGTCGAGCATGCGCACCAGCCAGTACAGCGCCGCATCGGGGTCAGAGCCGCGCACCGATTTGTGCAGCGCGCTGATGGTGTCGTAGAACTGCTCGCCGCCCTTGTCGTAGCGGCGCATGCGCTCGCCCAGCACCTTGAGCAGCCAGACATCGGTGATCTCTGGCAGCTTCTCCTGCGTGGCCGCCATGGCCAGGGTTTCGAGCGTGTTGAGCAGCTTGCGGGCATCGCCGTCGGCATAGGCCACCAGGCGGTCTATTGCTATGCTTTCCATAGCTGGTACCGCTTGATGGGATTGCGCCAGGGCCACAATTTGCTTTAAGTCGTCAGCCGACAACGGCTGCAGCACATACACCGCCGCCCGCGACAGCAGCGCGGAGTTCACCTCGAACGAGGGGTTCTCGGTGGTCGCACCGATGAAGGTGAACAGGCCGCTTTCCACATGCGGCAAAAAGGCGTCCTGCTGGCTCTTGTTGAAGCGGTGCACCTCGTCCACAAACACCAGGGTGCGCTGCTGCATCAGCCCGTCGCGGGCCGCCTGGGCGCGCTCCACCGCCTCGCGAATGTCCTTCACCCCCCCCAACACTGCGCTGATGCTGATGAACTGCGCGTCAAACGCATCGGCCATCAGCCGGGCAATGGTGGTTTTGCCCACGCCCGGCGGGCCCCACAGAATGCAGCTGTGCGGGCGGCCCGACTCGAACGCCAGCCGCAGCGGCATGCCCGGCCCCAGCACATGCTGCTGGCCCACCACCTCGGCCAGGGTGCGCGGGCGCAAAATTTCGGCCAGAGGCTGGTGCAAGCCCAACGGGCTTGGGGTGGAGTCAG
This sequence comes from Acidovorax sp. 56, assembly GCF_002749705.1. Classification (NCBI taxonomy): domain Bacteria; kingdom Pseudomonadati; phylum Pseudomonadota; class Betaproteobacteria; order Burkholderiales; family Comamonadaceae; genus Acidovorax; species Acidovorax sp. 56. The sequence goes on along the minus strand of NZ_PEEV01000001.1, from coordinate 4,968,626 downwards.
AGGGTTTTCGGCTCATGGGGTATGGCACCTAGTGCCCTGAGTTGGAAGTTCGTTGATGAATTAAAGAGGTCGAAATCGTCGTCAGGCAAGGCGCAAACCGCAGCGATAGCCGTAGCTATCGCGAGGATTTGCAACGCAGCATGGCGGCGATTCTCGGCATCTTTATGAAACGAATCTCCAACTCAGGACACTAGGCACAACGCGGTTTGGTCAGGAGGCTTTGCCACAGGCACACGGCATCAAGGGTAAAAATGGCCTGCAGCGCTTTATCAATAAGCGCCAGCAGCTATGCAAACCATAGCATTTTCAGCCTCCCCTCAGCTGACCGCCGTGGCTTGGTGCCTTGCGGGGGCTTATTGCTTGACCACGTCCGCACCTGCAGGCGGCTTGAACTGGAAGGTGCCCGCTGGCAGCGCGGGGTTGACCTGCATGCCCTTGAACCGAATGGCCGAGCGCTGACCAAAGCTGTCCACAATATCGAGCGCCGTCAGTTGCTCGCCCGCAAAACCCACGCGCACGCTTTGCAGCTGCCCGTCCTTGGCTTTGGGCGTGGCCTGCACCCATTGCAGGCCGTCCTGGTCAGGGGCCGACTCCAGGGTGAAATCAGCGCGCAAGGCCGACAAGTCTGCCGCCGAGGCAATCAGCGCGGCGGGCGTGGAGCCCAGAGCCTGCGCCTGCGAGCGCTGGGTGACCTGGTTCAGGTCCACATCCAGCAGCCACAGGGTTTGCCCATCGGCCACGATGGTTTGCTCAAACGGCTTTTGGTACACAAACTTGAAACGCCCCGGGCGCTGGAACTCAAACGTGCCGCTGGAGGTTTTGCTGCGGGCGGCCTGCCCGTCCTTGGGCGGCGCGGTGACCACCTGCGTGAAGTCCGCACGCCCGGTGTGCGTGCCCTTCATGAAGCCTTCCAGGCTTTTAAGCCCGTCAGCGCTTGCCAGACCAGCGCTGGCAGCTATCAAAATAGTAGTGACGATTTTTTTCAAAACGAATTCCTCAAACGCGACAGCGGCAGACACCTTAGGCCCCAAACCGGTTTACCCAAGTCAGCCAACACCGCAAAAATGCCGCACAGCGGCCCGCATAGATGTCTAAGACTCGCGCGCGGGCACCAGCACTTCGCGCTGGCCGCTGGTGGTCAGGCCACTGACCAGCCCAGCTTTCTCCATGTCTTCCAGCAAGCGCGCCGACCGGTTGTAGCCAATGCGCAGCTTGCGCTGGACGTAAGAGATGCTGGCCTTGCGGTCCTTGAGCACCACTTCCACGGCTTGGTCGTACATGGGGTCTTTTTCACCGCCTTCACCCCCACCGTCAGCAGACAGATCGCCGTCACCTTCGACAGTTCCGCCCTCCAGCACGCCTTCGATGTAGTCGGGCTCGCCCTGGGTCTTGAGGTAGCTGACCACGCGGTGCACCTCTTCATCGCTGACAAAAGCGCCATGCACCCGAATCGGCAGGCCCGTGCCGCTGGCCATGTAGAGCATGTCGCCCATGCCCAGCAGCGCCTCCGCGCCCATCTGGTCCAAAATGGTGCGGCTGTCGATTTTGGAGCCCACCGAGAACGCGATGCGGGTCGGAATATTGGCCTTGATCAGGCCCGTGATCACATCCACGCTGGGGCGCTGGGTGGCCAAGATCAGGTGAATCCCCGCAGCCCGCGCCTTTTGAGCGAGGCGGGCAATCAACTCTTCGATCTTCTTGCCCACCACCATCATCAAATCGGCCAGCTCATCGATGATGACCACGATGTGCGGCAGGCGCTGCAGCGGCTCGGGCTCTTCAGGCGTGAGGCTGAAGGGGTTGTAGATGAACTCCTCGCGAGCCTTGGCTTCGTCGATCTTGGCGTTGTAGCCCGACAGGTTGCGCACACCCAGCTTGCTCATGAGCTTGTAACGGCGCTCCATCTCAGCCACGCACCAGTTCAGGCCGTGCGCGGCCTGCTTCATGTCCGTCACGACCGGCGCCAGCAGGTGCGGGATGCCTTCGTAGACCGACATTTCCAGCATCTTGGGGTCGATCATCAACAGGCGCACGTCGCGCGCCTCGGCCTTGTAGAGCAGCGAAAGGATCATGGCGTTGATCCCCACCGACTTGCCCGAGCCCGTGGTACCGGCCACCAGCACGTGGGGCATCTTGGCCAGGTCGGCCACCACCGGGTTGCCCACGATGTCCTTGCCCAGGCCCATGGTGAGCATGCTCTTGGCCTCATGGTAAATCTGCGAGCCCAAAATCTCGGACAGGCGGATGGACTGGCGCTTGGCGTTGGGCAGCTCCAGCGCCATGAAATTCTTGCCCGGGATGGTCTCCACCACGCGGATCGATACGAGGCTGAGCGAGCGAGCCAAGTCCTTGGCCAGGCCCACGATCTGCGAGCCCTTCACGCCCGTGGCGGGCTCGATCTCGTAGCGGGTGATCACCGGGCCGGGCATGGCTGCCACCACGCGCACTTCCACGCCAAAGTCCTTGAGCTTTTTCTCGATGAGGCGGCTGGTCATCTCCAGCGTCTCGGGCGCCACGGTTTCCTGGCGCTGCAGCGGGCCGTCGAGCAAGTCCACCAGCGGCAGCTTGCTGTCGGGCATCTCGGTGAACAGGGGCTTTTGCCGTTCTTTGACGACACGTGCGCTCTGCGGGGCATCCACCAGCACAGGCTCGATGATCTGCACAGGCTCGGGGTGGTGCTCCTCGCTCTCGGTGCGCTCTTCGCGTACCACCACCGCACGCTCACGGGCGGCCTTGCGGCCCACGGCCACGTCCTTGGCCACTTCGCGGCTCGCCAGGCTCGACTGCACCAGCGCGTCCATGCGCGCACCCAGCCACTCGGCCACATGCCCCCAGGAGAACCGGAACACCATGGAGGCCCCCAGCACCAGCAGGACGATGCAAGCCAGCCCAGAGCCCATGAAACCCAGCCACTTCATGCCCCCAAGCCCCACGGTGTAGCCCAGCACACCGCCCCCGTGCCCCCCAGGCAGGTAGGGCTCAAACCGGTACAGACGCGACCACTCCAAGGCCGCGCTGGCACTGACGAGCAGCACCAGCCCTACCCAGAACACCACGCGGCGCACGGCTGGCGAAGGCGAGCCCTCGGGCATTTCGCCCCCCCGCATCCAGCGGGCGAGTGATGAAAACCAGGCACAAACGGCCGCCGCCACGCACCACCACACCGAAAAACCAAACGCGAAGTAGCTGCCATCGGCCAGCCACGCCCCCAGGCGCCCCGCCCAGTTGGACACCATGCGCGACGCCCCCACGCCCGAGGAGGACCAGGACGGGTCTTGTGAAGAGTAGCTGACCAGCGCCAGCAACCAGAAAATCAGGGCCAGCAGGCCCACCAGCAAACTGACCTCATGACCGAACCGGGCGGCGCCCGTTCGGGGGGGCGACTTGGCCGCCGCAGATGCATTCAGGGTATTGAGGGAATAAGTCATAAACGTGCCGGGCAAGCTTACCCCATGGGCAGCTGGGGTCGAGGCCCGCGCCAGCGGGCCCGGCCCCTCAACTCAGGGCGTTGAGACGCTCCTTGAGCAAGGTCGACCCGTTGGGTTGGGTCTGGATGAAGGCGCGCTCTTCCAGGTCCTTCATCACACGGCTCACCATCTCGCGCGAAGCCCCCACCATCTTGGCCAAATCCTGGCGAGAGATCTTCTCGCGGATCACCCACTGCCCCTGCGCATCCTCCACCGCAAAATCCAGCAGCGCATGGGCCACGCGGCCATACACATCCAGTAACGCTAGTGACTCAATTTTTCGATCGGCATGGCGCAAGCGCTTGACCAGACCGCGCATCACGACCAAAGACATGGACGCGTTCTCTGACAGGCAGCGGGCAAAGTCTGCGCGGCCCAGCAGCAGCACGTCGGTTTGCACCTCGGCGCGCACCGTGGCCGAGTGGGGTTCGTTGTCGATGATGCTCATCTCGCCGATGTAGTCCCCCGGGCCCAGCGTGGCCAGAATCACCTCGCGGCCCCGGCTGTCTGCCGACACCACGCGCGCGCGCCCTGTGAGCAAGATGGACAGGGCATTGGACTTTTGCCCCTGCTCCACCAGCGCCTCGCCTCGCTTGAATCGGCGCTTGGTCACAGCTCCGCTGATGACCTCGGCTTGGGCCACCGTCAACAGCGAAAACAAAGGTACCCGGCGCAGCAGGTCCAGATTGGACAACATCGTCGACATGGAAAGACTTCTCCTCAACAAAGGACGCGGCTCCACTGGCGCCGCAACAGGTCATGGCTTACACAAAACAACGCGGCCCAGGCCCACAGGCACTGCAGGGGGCTACCGCCAGATTTGCGTAAGTTCTACAGGTTTTTGATGGGTTCTTACAATCGCCGTGATTGAAAACGGGCTGCCCTTGAAAGCCTCCGCCCAGCGGATACTTGGCAACCCTACCCCATTCTCCAACAGCGCCACTCTACCGGTCGGCGCGCAAAACACAGGCTTGTACCATGTCCACCACCCAACACGCGAAAGTTCTGATCCTTGGCTCTGGCCCTGCAGGCTACACCGCTGCCGTCTATGCGGCACGTGCCAACCTGAACCCCGTGCTCATCACCGGCATGGCCCAAGGCGGGCAGCTGATGACGACCACCGAAGTGGACAACTGGCCCGCCGATGTGCACGGCGTGCAAGGCCCCGACCTGATGCAGCGCTTTCTGGAGCACGCGGAGCGCTTCAAGACCCAGATCATTTTCGACCACATCAACAAGGTCGATTTCAGCAAGCGCCCCTTCACACTGACAGGCGACAGCGGCACCTACACCTGTGACGCGCTGATCCTGGCCACCGGTGCATCGGCCAAGTACCTGGGCCTGCCGTCTGAAGAAGCCTTCATGGGCCGGGGCGTCTCGGGCTGTGCCACCTGCGACGGTTTCTTCTACCGCGAGCAAGACGTTTGCGTGGTGGGTGGCGGCAACACGGCCGTGGAAGAGGCGCTGTACCTGTCGAACATCGCCCGCAAGGTCACCCTGGTGCACCGCCGCGACAAATTCAAGGCCGAGCCCATCCTGGTGGACAAGCTCAATGAGAAAGTGGCGGCCGGCAAGATCGAGCTGAAGGTGTTCCACACCTTGGACGAAGTGCTCGGCGACAACACCGGCGTGACCGGCATCCGCATCAAGAGCACGCAAGACGGCAGCACCCAGGACATCGAACTCAAGGGCTGCTTCATCGCCATTGGCCATGCCCCCAACACAGAAATCTTCCAGGGCCAGCTGGAAATGGACAACGGCTACATCGTCACGCAAGGCGGCCTCAAGGGCTTTGCCACGCAGACCAGCGTGCCCGGCGTGTTTGCCGCAGGCGACGTGCAAGACCACGTGTATCGCCAGGCCATCACCAGCGCTGGCACGGGTTGCATGGCCGCACTGGACGCGCAGCGCTTCCTGGAACAAGGGGCTTGATCAAAAAGAAGGCCGCAGGCTATAATCTGCGGCTTTGCTGAATCCTGCCCGCCAACTCGGTGGATCTTCAGATTCTGCAATCGGGTTACCGCCACCCTTTCTGGCGAGGTGAGGCCGCTAGCGAGCCCCGCGCACTGTGCCGGGGCGCCCGCAAATGGCCGTTAATAAGTTATCGGAGTGTCCTCATGGCACGCGTCTGCGACGTAACGGGCAAGAAGCCCATGGTCGGGAACAACGTTTCCCACGCCAACAACAAAACCAAGCGCCGGTTCCTGCCGAACCTGCAATACCGCCGTTTCTGGGTTGAGAGCGAAAACCGCTGGGTTCGCCTGCGCGTTTCGAGCGCTGCCCTGCGTTTGATCGACAAGAACGGTATCGACTCGGTGCTCGCAGACCTGCGTGCACGTGGTCAGGCTTAAGGAGAAGCACCATGGCAAGCAAAGGCGGACGCGACAAGATCAAGCTGGAATCCACTGCGGGTACTGGCCACTTCTACACCACGACCAAGAACAAGAAGACCATGCCCGAGAAAATGCTGATTATGAAATTTGATCCCAAAGCTCGCAAGCATGTGGAATACAAGGAAATGAAGCTGAAGTAATTCAGCGGCATTTCGCCAAATTCCCAAAAACCGCCCAACAGCAATGTTCGGCGGTTTTTTTACGTCGATGGCTTGTGGGCCCGTGATAACCCACAGCCCAACCGCTCACCCACACATTCAGGCAGCTCTGGGCACAGGCAGCGCGTCTACGCCCCTGCCCTGCCCCAGTTGCTGTGCCATCAACTCGCCCAGCGTGCGGTAGCCCTCTTCCACCTGTGGTGTGAAAGGCATGCCGCAGCTCAATCGCAAAAAATGCTCATACCGCCCGGTATTGGAGAACATGGGCCCCGGCGCAATGCGGATGCCGCACTGCAGAGCCTGGTCGTACAGGCGCGTAGACGAAATGCCGACGGGCAGCTCCAGCCACAGGCTGAGCCCGCCCGGCGGCAAACTCAGCCGCGTGCCCTGCGGAAAATAGCGCGCCACGGCCCGTGCGGACTGCTCACGCTGCAAGCGCAGCTGCGCACGCAGGCGGCGCAAATGGCGCTCGTAGCCGGGCGAATTCACGCTGCGCGCCGCCAGCAGTTGCGACCAAGTCTGCATGTTGCGCGTGCTGGCAAACTTGAGCATTTGTACCCGGGCCTGCCACCGGCCCGCACTCATCCAGCCCTGGCGCAGCCCGGGGGCAAAGCTCTTGCTGAGCGACGCGCAGTAAATCACCTGGCCCGCATCCCCAGGCCGGTCCCACGCCTTGACGGGACGCAGTGGGTGCGAGGTTTCAACAAACTCCCGGTAGATGTCGTCCTCCACCAACGCCAGCCCATACTCCACGCACAGCGCCACCAGGCGCTGCTTGTGGGCATCGGGCATCACGCTGCCTTGGGGCATTTGCAGGTGCGGCACCACCACCACCCCCTTGAGGCGCGGCTCGTTGCGCGCGGCCAGTTCCAGCGCCTCCAGCGACATGCCGGTGTGCGGGCTGCTGGGAATCTCCAGCGCCCGCAGCCCGCGCACCTCAATGGCCTGCAAGATGCCAAAGAAGGTAGGCGACTCGACTGCGATCACATCGCCGGGCTCAGCCACGGCATCCAAGGCCAGGTTCACCCCCTCTGAATTGCCCAGGGTCGCACTGATGTCACTGGGCGCCACGCTCAGCCCAAACCCCAGGGCGTGGCGGGCCATGGCCTGTTGAAACTCCGGGTGGGTGGTCGGCGCGGAAGGGCCATAGACCAGGATGTCAGGCTGCTCGCGCAGCAGGCTGTGCGCCAACCGGTTCAGCGCCGAAGCGTCAAACAAACTCGGGGCCGGCATGGCGCTGCCCAGGTCCAGGGGCAACGGCCCGGCCAACCGGGCTTTTTCCAAAAACAGGGAGATGCGCTCATTGATGCCCGCAAACACGCGGGGGTCGCTGGGCAACGGCTCGCACACCTCAGGCTCACGCGCACGGGGCAGGCTGGCGCTGCCCGGCGCTCGCACAAAGTAGCCCACGCGCTCGCGCGCCTCGACACAGCCTTGGGCCTCCAGGTGGCGCAACCCCTGCAGCGCCGTGGTCAAGCTGACCTGGTGGCGCTGACACAGCTCACGCACCGAGGGCATGCGCATGCCCGGCTGCAAGCTGCCAGAGGCGATCGCCTGCTCGTACAAGGCCGCCAACTGGCGGTAACGCGGGGTATCTGAGCGGTTTTCGGAGCGGGTCATGGCGAACGTGAGAGCCGGTTCAAAGAGAAAGAACTGAACGGGTCCGCCCATCATGCCCACAAGCCAGAAGACACAACAGATACAGAACCACAGCAACAGCACCATAACAGCGCCTTGCTTATCGCAACTGTTCTGCTCCATGAAAGCCGGTAGTGTGTCTACCAGCGCTGCACCGTTTTTCTTACGCTGAAGGCCCTCATCCAGCCATCGAGAGAACCCCATGCAGCCACCCCAAAGACGCGCCGATTTCAGCGCATCGTCACCCTCTTGCATCCTGCCGCTGCGCGCTGGGCAACACCAGCTGACTTGTCTGCCACCCGGCGCCACCTTGCAGGTGCTGCAAGGATCGGTAGAAGTCGCTACGGGGCCCCTGGTATACGGCCAAGTGCTGTCTACCCGGCGGCAAGTTCTGCAAGCAGGTGAGATGCTGCCATCCAACGCGGTGGACATGCCCACCTGGGTGCACCTGCGCAACGCAGGCACCACTCCTGCAAGGGTGCTGTGGACAGAGCCCCCTGCAACCCCAGGCGTGGCCGCATGGCTGCAACAGGTTGGGCAGCGCATTCAACACTGGGGCAACGCACGGCCCCGGCGCACCGCTGGATCAAGCCTGGGCAGAACGCAGGCGTAGCGAAAAGTCGCGCAGCGCGGCGATGCCGCTTTCCTCTGCACGGCGGCACCAGGCCTGCAAATCAGCCGTGAGCTGCTCGCGCGACTGGGTGGTGTTAAGCCACAGCTGGCGCAGCTCCTCCCGCATGGTGACCATCTTGTCGAGCGCCGGGTAGGCTGCGCGCACCTGGGCCAGTTGCGGCAAGGCCAGGGCGGGCACCTTCTCGGCATCACGGTGCAGCCAGCGCTTGGCGGCCTTGAGCACCGACACATCCCCATGGCGCGCCTTGAGCGCGACCATTTCCTCCTTGCAGGCCTGGCGCACGCCACGCGCATAGCCAGCCATCACTTCGTAGCGGTTGGCAATCAAGGCTTCCAGCGTCTTCTCATCGGCCACGGGTTTGATGGCGCCCAGCTGCAGCTTGGGTGGCACCTTCTTCACGGTGGCCCAACCCACCTTTTGCATGAGGCTGATGTACAGCCAGCCAATGTCGAACTCGAACGGCTTGACCGAGAACTTGGCCGCCGTGGGGTAGGTGTGGTGGTTGTTGTGCAGCTCTTCCCCGCCAATCAGGATGCCCCAGGGCGAGAGGTTGGTGCTGGCGTCTTGCGCCTCAAAGTTGCGGTAGCCCCAGAAGTGCCCCACACCATTGACGACACCTGCCGCCCAGAACGGAATCCAGACCATCTGCACCGCCCACACCGCAGCACCTGCAGCACCAAACAAGGCCAGGTTCAGAATCAGCATGAGGCCCACGCCCTGCCAGCCAAAGCGGCTGTACACGTTGCGCTCCACCCAGTCGTTGGGTGTGCCGTGGCCAAACTTCTGCAGGGTCTCGGGGTTATTGGCCTCAGCGCGGTACAGCTCGGCACCGCGCCACATCACGGTGTCCAGCCCCCGCGTCTGCGGGCTGTGCGGGTCGTCCGGCGTTTCGCACTTGGCGTGGTGCTTGCGGTGGATGGCCACCCATTCCTTGGTCTGCATGCCCGTGCCCACCCACAGCCAGAAGCGGAAAAAGTGCGAGGGGATAGCATGCAGGTCCAGCGCCCGATGGGCCTGAGCACGGTGCAAGAAGATGGTCACCGCCGCAATCGTGATGTGGGTGGTGAGCAAGGTGTAGAGCACGATTTGCCACCAGGCCAAGTCCCACAGGCCGTGGCCCAGCCAGTCGATGGCGGCGTTCAGTACAGCCCAGTCGGGTAACAACATATCTTTTCCAGCCTTTTCACACGCAGACGCGGCCCCGCCGACAGGCGAAGGGCCGATTTCATTTTAGAACCGCGTTACTTTTTGTGGTTCAGGGTTCACCACAGGTTGACGCCCGGGCCGCGCAAAGCGGGCAGCCCGAGGTGGCGCCAAGCTCAGTCTTTGCGCGTCCACACAGCGGCAAAGAACCCGTCGGTCTGGTGGCGGTGGGGCCACAGGCGCAGATAGGCGCTGCCCGTTTCGCCACCGCTGCACAGGCTGGCAGCCTGCGCCACCTTGAGCTGGGCCAGGGTTTCACCCACATCCAGCGGGATGAAATCGGGGTGCGCCGCGCTGAAGGCCTCGGCAATGGCTTCGTTCTCTTGCGGCAGGATGCTGCAGGTGGCGTACACCAAGCGGCCACCGGGCTTGAGCAGGCGGGCGGCGCTGTCCAGGATGGCGGTTTGCTTTGCCACCAACTCTTGCACGGCCTTGGCAGACTGGCGCCACTTGAGGTCAGGGTTGCGGCGCAAGGTGCCCAGGCCCGAGCAGGGAGCATCCACCAGCACCCGGTCGATCTTGCCGGCCAGGCGCTTCACGCGCTCGTCACGCTCGTGCGCGATGGCTGCGGGGTGGACGTTGGACAGGCCACTGCGGGCCATGCGGGGCTTGAGGGCATCAAGCCGGTGGGCCGACACATCAAACGCGTACAACCGGCCGGTACTGCGCATGGTGGCGCCAATCGCCAGGGTCTTGCCACCGGCACCGGCGCAGAAGTCCACCACCATCTCGCCACGCTTGGCGTCCAGCAGCAGCGCCAGCAGCTGCGAGCCTTCGTCCTGCACCTCAATGGCACCCCGGGTGAAGGCGTCCAGCTTGGTCAACGCGGGCTTGCCCTCGATGCGCAAGCCCCAGGGGGAGTAAGGTGTTGCTACAGATTTAATAGCTGCTTGCGCAAGTTCCTTCTGCAAATCGGCCCGTTTTTCTTTCAAAACGTTGACGCGCAAGTCCAGCGGCGCGTTCTGGGCCATGCTTTCGGCCAGGGGCCAAAAATCGTTGCCCAACTGGTCTTTGAGGGGCTGCACCAGCCACTCAGGCAGGTTGTGGCGGTGGCGCTCCATCAGGTCGTCAGGGCTGACGGTGTCGCACTGCTCCAGCCAGTTCTTTTCCTGGTCGGTGAGCGCGCTTTTCAGAAAATCGCGCGGGCCGTGAAAGCCCAGGATGGCCAGCCGGCGCTCTTTGGAACCCGAGCCCGAGGGGGCCAGGTGGTCGAACAAGAGCTTTTTGCGCAGCACGTTGTAAACCGTTTCGGCCAGCGTGGCGCGCTCGCGCGGGCCCAGCCCGCGGTTGTCACGAAAGTAGCGGGACACCACGGCGTCAGCCGGGTGTTCAAAAGTGAGGGTGAGCCGAACCAATTCGGCACAGGCGTCGAGAAGGACTTTGGGATGCATCCCCCGATTGTCCCACTATGGGCGTGGCTTGCCCCTGCGCAATGACCTCTGCGGGCAAGCTGCACAGCGCCGCCCGCGCCCTCAGCGCGAAAACACCGGGTCAAACGCCGAGCGCTTGATCTCCTTGAGCGTGGGTGACTCGCCCGCCCACAGCACCAGCAAGGGGCCGGGCAAGCTCAGGGTGCGCTCCAGCCAGCGGCACAGGTCGTAGCGGTCTTCGTCGTCCATGCCGGGCAGCTCCACAAACAGCAGATAGGCCCGGCGCTGTGGGTGCTCGCGCAGGTTCTTGCGCACCAGCCAGGCGCAGGCCACGGGCGCGCAGCGGGCCAGTTCGGCCTGGAATTCGCCCAGCTCGAACTCGCTGAGATCGTTGCGGGCAATGTGGCTGAAGTACGAGGCGTTGCTCAACTCCTCCCAGGCACGTTCTTCAGACTCCTGGGCACGCTCCAGTCGCTTGCGCCACTGCTTGAAGGCGGCGGCGTCATGGTCGTAGCCGATGCGGGGGGTTTCCAGCTCGGCCAACGCCGTGCGGGCAGCCCACCAGCGGTCGTTACTGCCCGCGTCCCACAGGCGATGCAGGCAGGCCAGCTTGGCGGCGCGGTCGCCATCGGGCAGGCACTGGGCCAGGCCACGCAGGGCGCCGGGGTGCTCGGCGCTGCGCTCCAGTGCCAGTTCGTACAAGGGGCGCACTTCGGCGCGAGGGTCCAGGTGCTTGCGCAGGCGGGCCAGCTCCACCAAATCGGCGGCGCTGGCCTGGGCCATACCGGCCTGCAAGGCCTCGGCCCTGGCGCGCACGCGCTGCAACCAGGCGTGGTGCTGCTTCCAGTCCGATGCGTTGGCGGCGCACCATTGTTTGTCGAAGTGGGCAATCCAGCGCTTGGCTTCGTCCTTGCCCAGCAGGGCCAGGGCGCTGCCGCGCGACCAGTCGGGCAAGGTGCCCGCCACGTCCAGGGCCTCCAGTCGGTCGCGCAAGCCTGGGTGGGTGTCGTCCAGGTTGCTGATGCGCTTGAGCGCCTGGCGCAGCGCATCGTTGGCGAAGGCCGCCTCGGGCGCGTCGGCCATCAGGCGGCGCAGCCCACGGAAAGGCCCCACGGGCAGCGGGTTGGCCGCAGCGGTGCACCAGTGGTCGCGCCAAAACTCGGTCTGCAGCCAATGGCCCCGGATTTCCACCTCGATCAGCGCAGCCGCCATGGTCTCGCGGCCCGACAGGCGCCCGGCCACGTTGTCGGCTTCGTATTCATCCTGGCGCGCCAGGGCAAAGGTTTTGGCGGCAAAGCGCGGGAAGTACCAGCGCAAGAAGGCCTGTGTGGCCGCTCCGGCCAGGCCCTCGTCGTCACCCAGGCTTTTGTTGAGCTGCATCCATGACCAGCGGGTGCGGTAAATCCAGGCGCCAAACTGGCCGTGGTCGCCACGCAGGTGGCCATATTCGTGGCCCAGCACCGCCAAAAAGCGGGTGCGGTCCAGCGCCATCAGCAGAGGCAGCCCGATGACCAGGTAGTTGACCCCACCGCCAAACAGGCCGTAGCGCGGTATCTGCTGGATGCTGGCGTTGAAGTCGTCGCTCAGCAGCACATGGTGGATGGGTGGGCCCTTGATCTTGCGGCGGATGCGCTCCAGCGCATCGAACAGCTCCGGCGCATCGGTGGCCGTGATTTCCTCACCCTCGGGCGGGGTGATGCGCAGCCACAGCGCACGCAGGCTGAACCACAACAGGCTGCCCGCCGCCAGCAGCAGCAACACCAGCCCCAGGCGAAAGCGTCCAAACAACAGTTGCTGAACCACCCAGGCCACCAAGACCAAGGCCAGGGCAAAGCAGCCCAGAACCCAGGCGTAGCCCAAGGCGGCAAAAGCGGCTACGCTGCGCCGGTAAGCGCCGCTGTTTTCAGCGCTGTCTTGCTCGCTGGTGCGCACCAGGTGCACAAAGTCTGCCCATTCCACAGGTCAACCCCTCCCATTTTGTTTTTTGGATGTACCGTGCGGCGCGGCCATGACGGCCCAGCAGCCCGGTACAACCCGCCATAGTAACCATGAACGAAAAACTCCCTGCACTCACCCCCACGCCCGTCGGCCTGTACCGCCACTACAAGGGCCTGATGTACGAGGTGGTGGGCACCGCCCGCCACAGCGAGACGCTAGAGCCCATGACGGTGTACCGCGCGCTGTATGGGGAACACGGGCTGTGGGTGCGCCCGGCCGCCATGTTTGCCGAGCAGGTGGAGATTGACGGGGTGCTGCGCCAGCGGTTTGAGAAATGCCAAGACCCGGCCAAGGGCGAAGAGGTTGCGGACTAGATTGCTATTAAATATATAGCTGCTAGCGCTTATCCAATAAGCGCTAGCAGCTATTTTTACTTCAAACCACGCCAAAACACAGGCGACCAGCGCAGCCCCTGCCCTACCCGCCGGGGGCCGCACCGGGTGAACGCGGCAGCAGCACCTCGGCCAGCAAGCCGCCCTCTGGCGCATTGCTCAAGCGCAGTTGCCCGCCGTGGCGGCGTGCAATGTCTTGCGCAATGGTGAGGCCCAGCCCCACCCCGCCGCTGTCGCGGTTGCGTGAGGCCTCGACCCGGTAAAACGGAGCCATCACGCGGGCCAGCTCGGCCTCGGGCAGGCCGGGGCCATGGTCGCGCACGGTGATGCGCAGTTGCTCGGGTCCGTCATGCAATGCCAACTCCGCAGCGCCACCGTAGCGCACGGCATTGCCCACCAGGTTGTCCAGACACCGGCGCAGCGCACCGGCCTGCACGGGCAAAGGGGCGGCATGGCCCTGCACCGTCACGTCGTGGCCCATGTCCTGGTGGTCATCGGCCAGGCTGTGCACCAGCGCCGCCACATCCACCAGCGCCACGGGCTCGGCATGGGCCACGCCGCGCAGGTAGTCGAGCGTGGCGGTGATCATGGCGTCCATCTCGGCAATATCGCGGCCAAAGCGCTGCTGGTCTTGCGGGTCGGCCAGGTTTTCGGCGCGCAGGCGCAGGCGGGTGAGCGGCGTGCGCAGGTCGTGCGATACGGCAGCCACAAAGCCGTCGCGGTCGGCCAGTTGCTGGCGCAGGCGCTCTTGCATCTGGTTGAAGACGCGGCTGGCGTCGCGGCACTCGGCAGGCCCGTCTTCGGGCAGCGGGGGGCGGTCCAGGTTGCGGCCCAGCTCTTGCGCGGCGCTGGCCAGGCGGTGGATGGGCTGGGCCAGCCAGCGGGCGGCCCACCAGGCCGCAGCGATCAGCACGGCCAGGCGCACACAAATATCCAGCAGCAATCCCAATTGCAGCGACAAGGGTGCATCGAGCACCTGCCTCAAGCTGGGGGGGCCGGGGCGCGGGCCTGGCCCGCCACGGCCGCTCGGCTCAGCGGCTGGGGGCATTGGCGGGGCGGGCGCAGGCACCGCCCCTGCCGCTGCCGGGGCACTGCGGTCAGCCCAGGCACGCGGTGGGCCTTCACCCCCTGGCCCACCGTGGTGCGGCGGCGCGGGCCGCAACTCCCACATCAAAGACAGCGCCAGCACATGGCTGGCCAACACGGCCACGATGAGCAGAACCGCCAGGCGCCCAAACAGCGTGGAGGGCAACCACCAGGCCACCGCAGAGCGCGCCCACGCGCGGCCGCCGGGCAGTGTCAGCGCAGCCATCCCACCTGCCCTTGCAGGGTGTGCACATGAAAGAGGTAGCCCGCGCCCCGCACGGTGCGGATCATGGAGGGCGAGCGCGGGTCGTCCGCCAGCTTGGTGCGCAGGCGCGAGACCAGCAGATCGATGCTGCGCTCAAACGCATCCATGGCGCGGCCCCGGGCCTGCTCCATGAGCTGGTCGCGGCTGAAGATGCGCCGTGGCATGCGCAAGAAGGTGCACAGCAGGCGGAATTCGGCGTTGGACAGCGGCACCACCACGCCCTGCGGCGAGCGCAGGTGGCGCTCCACGCAGTGCAACTCCCAGCCGTCAAAGCGCACTACTTCGTCGGGCCCTTGGCTGGCCAGCTGGCCCTCGTGGGCCAGCCGGCGCATCACGGTCTGGATGCGGGCCACCAGCTCGCGCGGCTCAAACGGCTTGGCCATGTAGTCGTCAGCCCCCATCTCCAGGCCCAGCACGCGGTCGTAGGGGTCTGCCCGGGCAGTGAGCATGATGATGGGCACGCGTGAGCGCTGGCGCAGCTCGCGCGCCAGGGTGATGCCGTCGGTGCCGGGCAGCATCACGTCCAGCACCACCAGATCGACCGAGTGGGCGGCCAGCTGCGCCCGCATGGCCGCTGCATCGCCCGCCGCCAGCGTGGTGTAGCCAAAGCGGGCCAGGTACTCGGTCAGCAGGGTGGTGATCTCGACATCGTCGTCCACCACCAAAATGGTTTGCATGGGCAGGGGCAGGGCTAAAAGACCCGCCAAGTTTAGGCACCCCCCAGCCACGGGCTTGCGCAGAACTGGCGGGGTTTTACCCCCCAATTCAGCGCATGAAACCGCGCTTTGTATCGACCTTGGTACAAACCGGACAAACACCATTGACACGCCCCACCAACAATGGATTCAGGCTGTATCGACCTGCCAGCGCCCTCACCGGCCACCACAGGTTCTGCGGCCCCGAGGACCTTCTGCGCTGCCCCACGGGGTGTGGGCAGAGGGAGAGGGCCCAGAAGGCAACGATGAATCGATCCCCCGCGCGTGTTGGCCCCAACGCGCGCCACAGACAGGCCCAGCGTTGCCACCACCCTTGGAACGAAAGGAACGACGATGACGACCATCAGTAGCGTCAGCAGTGCCTGGTCCAGTGCCAGTGCCCAGCGGGCCAGCCGCCCCGGGCCCTCGCCGGAGCGGCTGCTGTCAAAAATAGATGCCGACGGCAGTGGCGGCGTGGACAGCACCGAGCTGCAAGGCTTGCTGGACAAGGTGGCCAAGAAGACCGGCACCACCAGCGACACCAGTGCCGCAGACCTGCTCACCCAGTACGACGCCAACGGCGACGGCAACCTCAATGCCGACGAGCTGGGCAAGACGATGGAAAGCATCATGCCCGCCCGGTCCACCATGGACTTTGCCCAGTCGCGCAACATCGCTGATGGCACCGACAGCACATCGGCAGCCACCGGCGAAGCGGGCGACGACCTGTTTGGCAAGGTGGACAGCGATGGCGACGGTGCCGTGAGCAAGACCGAGCTGCAGGCGTTGCTGGAAGCCATGTCGGGCGGCACCGCCAGCCAGACGGGCGTGAGCAGCGACGATGCCTTTGCCGCGCTGGACACGGACAGCGACGGCAGCCTGACGCAGGCGGAGTTTGATGCCGGGCGGCCCTCGGGCGACGGGGCGCAGGCCAGTGGCATGCCACCTGGCGGTGCTGGTGGCGCCAGTGGCCCGCGCGGAGCTGGTGGCCCGGGAGGCCCAGGTGGAGCGGGTGGCGCAGGCAGCACCAGCGAAACCACCACCTACGACCCGCTGGACACCAACGAAGATGGTGTGGTGTCGCTCACCGAACGCCTGGCCGGGGCCACATCGACGACCGAGCAAGATGCCGTCACGGCCTTGTTCAGCGCGATAGACACCGACGGCGACAAGACCATCAGCGAGAGCGAATCCAAAACCTTCATCGATCAGTTGAGCAGCCAGTTTGCGTCGGCCGCTGCAGCCAGTAGCAGCCTGACCAGCAGCACAAGCAGCAGCAGCGACTCGCAATCCTCGGCCAGCAAGGACAGCAGCCAGCGCGGCGACCTGGCGCGGCTGGCCGACCTGGCCCGGCGCCGCTATGAGCAAGCTGCCAATGACTTTGGCAACCGCAACAGCACCGAGGCCTTGAGCGCCGTGGCCTGAGGCCGTCGCAAGCCACTCCCGCCCAAGTTGACGCCACCGCAGCCCTGACGCAGGGGGCGGTTGGCCCACCCAGGTTCTGGCCGTGCGGTGCGAGTGCCGCCCGTCAGTTGACGAGCCGCGCGCGTCGGAGCCTTCCTATCAAAACAGCCGCTAGCGCACTATCCAAAAGCGCTAGCAGCTATCATTTTAATAGCAAATCAAGCCGCAGACAGCTTCTGCACCAGTGCTCGCACGGCGCGGGGGTAGATCACATGTTCCTGCGTCAGCACCCGGGCCGCCAGCGTCTCGGCGGTGTCGCCCGGCAGCACCGGCACCACCGCCTGGTCCAGGATGGGGCCCACGTCCAGCTCGGCCGTCACCTGGTGCACCGTCACCCCTGCAAACCTGCAGCCTGCATCGATGGCGCGCTGGTGGGTGTGCAAGCCCGTGAAGGCGGGCAACAGCGAAGGATGGATATTGACCAGACGCCCCGCGTAATGCGCGACAAAGCCGGGCGTCAAAATCCGCATAAAGCCCGCCAGCACCACCAGCGCGGGCTGGTGCGTATCGATCACAGCGGCCAGCTCGGCATCAAACGCCTCGCGGCTGGCAAAGCCCTTGTGGTCCAGCACGGCAGTGGCAATGCCCTGCTCGCGGGCAAACACCAAACCCTGGGCGTCGGCCTTGTTGCTCACCACCGCTGCCACGCGCGCACCATAGCGCTGCGCCCACTGTTCTTGTTGTGCGGTTTTGACGATGGCCGCCATGTTGGAGCCACCGCCGGAGATCAAAATCACAATGTTCTTCATTTGCCCCTGATTATCCCTGCCATGCACACACCCACTGCCTACAGCCCCGCCGCCCGCCCCCTCACCCCCAACGAGGCCCGCGTGCTCGCCACCTTGATGGAGAAGGCCCGCACGGTGCCGGACAGCTACCCCATGTCACTCAACGGCCTGGTCACCGGCTGCAACCAAAAATCCAGCCGCGACCCGGTGATGCAACTCACCGACGCCCAGGCGCAAGAGGCACTGGATGCGCTGAAGCTGCTCACACTGGTGTTTGAGACCAGCGGCAACCGCACCACGCGCTGGGAGCACAACTTTCAGCGCGGCGTGGGCGTGCCCGACCAGTCGGCCGCGTTGCTCGGCCTGCTGATGCTGCGCGGCCCCCAGACGGCAGGCGAACTGCGCATCAACGCCGAGCGCTGGCACCGGTTTGCCGACATCTCCTCGGTGGAAGCGTTTTTGGACGAATTGCAAAACCGCAGCGAAGAAAAAGGCGGCCCGCTGGTCGTGCTGCTGCCCCGCGCCCCTGGCGCCCGCGAACCGCGCTGGGCGCACCTGCTGTGCGGGCCGGTGGACACCAGCCAGCAGCCCTACAGCGGCCACCCTATGCCCCCACTGGACACCCCTGCCCCCGCACTGCAAGCCCGCGTGCAGGCTCTGGAAGCGGAAGTGGCAGGCCTGCAGGCCACCGTGCGCCGGCTGTGCGACGAACTTGGCCTGCGCGACTTAGCCCCATAACACCGCCCATGTCGCCACCCGGACAGGAATAAAACGAACGCCCATGCTAAAAACAAAACTTCTCAGGAGACAAGCCGCATGGATCTCGCATTCACCCCCGAAGAACAGGCCTTCCGCGATGAAGTTCGCGCATGGGTTCACGCCAACCTACCCCAGGAAATTTCCCACAAGGTGCACAACGCCCTGCGCCTGACCCGTGCAGACATGCAGGGTTGGGCCAAGATCCTGGGCAAAAAAGGCTGGCTCGGTTTTGGCTGGCCCAAAGAGTTTGGCGGCCCGGGCTGGACGGCCGTGCAAAAACACCTGTTTGAAGAAGAATGTGCGCTGGCCGGTGCGCCCCGCATCATCCCCTTCGGCCCCGTGATGGTGGCCCCGGTGATCATGGCGTTTGGCAATGCCGAGCAGCAAAAGCGCTTTTTGCCCGGCATCGCCAGCGGCGAAGTGTGGTGGAGCCAGGGCTATAGCGAACCTGGCTCGGGCTCGGACCTGGCCAGCGTCAAGACCCGCGCCGAGCGTGTGGGCGACAAATACATCGTCAACGGCCAGAAGACCTGGACCACGCTGGGCCAGCACGGCGACTGGATGTTCAACCTGGTGCGCACCAGCACCGAGGGCAAGCCCCAGACCGGCATCTCCTTCCTGCTGCTGGACATGAAGTCCAAGGGCGTTACCGTGCGCCCCATCAAGCTGCTGGACGGCGAGTGCGAAGTGAACGAAGTGTTCTTCGACAACGTCGAAGTGCCCGCCGAGAACCTGATCGGCGAGGAGAACAAGGGCTGGACCTACGCCAAGCACCTGCTGAGCCACGAGCGCACCAACATCGCCGACGTGAACCGCAGCAAGCGCGAGCTGGAGCGCCTCAAGCGCATCGCCAAGACCGAAGGCGTGTGGGACGACCTGCGCTTCCGCGACCAGATCGCCCTGCTCGAAGTCGACATCGTTGCACTGGAAATGCTGGTGCTGCGCGTACTGTCGGCCGAGAAGTCCGGCAAGAACTCGCTCGACATCGCGGGCCTGCTCAAGATCAAGGGCAGCGAGATCCAGCAGCGCTACGCCGAGCTCATGATGCTGGCCGCAGGCCCCTTTGCCATGCCCTTCATCGAAGAGGCCATGGAAGCCGGCTGGCAGGGCAACTTCCCCGGCGGCGTCACCGCCAACGCGCCGCTGGCATCCACCTACTTCAACCTGCGCAAGACCACCATCTATGGTGGCTCCAACGAAGTGCAGCGCAACATCGTGGCTCAGACCGTCCTCGGCTGATCCCAAGTTCCAGGAGACAAGAACATGGATTTCGATTTTTCTGACGACCAGGAACAACTGCGCGACGCCGTGCGCAAGTGGGTGGACAAGGGCTACACCTTTGAGCGCCGTCGCGCTGCCGTGGCCGCCGGCGGTTTTGACCGCACCGCCTGGAACGAACTGGCCGAGCTGGGCCTCACGGCCCTCACCGTGCCCGAAGCGCACGACGGCATGGGCCAGGGCGCCATCGACGCGATGGTAGTGGCCGAAGAACTGGGCCGTGGCATCGTGCTGGAGCCCATCGCCCAGGCCTTCATCGCCAGCAGCGTGCTGTCGCACTACGCTCCCGCCGACGTGCAAGGAGCCTGGCTGCCCCGCGTGGCCAGTGGCGAAGCCCTGGTGGTGCTGGCCCAACAGGAGCGCAAGGCGCGCTACCGCCTGGATGTTTGTGAAGCAAAAGCAGCAAAAGCGCAATCAGGATATGCGGTAACAGCTATCAAAAGCGTAGTGCCTGCGGGTGACAAGGCGGACGCCTTCATCGTGCCTGCGCAGTTGGACGGAAAGATCGCCCTCTTCCTGGTCGAACGCACTGCGAGCGGCGTGACCACGCAGGGTTACGTCACGCAAGACGGCAGCCGCGCCGCCGAGGTGCACCTGGCCAACGCCCCCGCCACGCTCATCACCACCGACGGCCTGGCTGCGCTGGAACTGGCCGTGGACACCGGCATCGCCGCCGCCTGCGCCGAAGCCGTGGGTGTGATGGACAAGACCGTGGCCATCACCGTCGAATACATGAACCAGCGCAAGCAGTTCGGCGTGTTCATTTCCAGCTTCCAGGCGCTGCGGCACCGCGTGGCCGACATGAAGATGCAGCTGGAGCTGGCCCGCTCGATGAGCTACTACGCCAGCCTAAAGCTCGGCGCCCCTGCGGCCGAACGCCGCGCCGCCATGGCGCGCGCCAAAGTGCAACTGGGCCAGTCGATGCGCTTCGTGGGGCAGCAGTCGGTGCAACTGCACGGCGGGATCGGCGTGACGGATGAGTACATCGGCAGCCACTACTTCAAGAAGCTCACGCAGCTGGAGATGACGTTCGGCGACACGCTGCACCACCTGGGCGAGGTCTCGGCCCGCATGCAGGACACGGCGGGGGTGTTTGCCTGAGTTGCATTTTTGTGGCTTCAATCAAAAAGCCCGCAGGCCCAAAGCCTGCGGGCTTTTTGCATGGGCATTCACAGAGTGATTTCGGTGCCCATGGCGGGAGGAAATGCACGGAAGCCCCTCTCCAAAAAACGCAACGTCAATGGTTGTGGCCATCGTGCCCCTGGTGGGCTTTCAGGTCGTCAACCACGTTCACCGTGACGCCATTGGGCAGCACCATGTCGGCAGGACGTTGTCCAGGCTTGCACTCACCCAGCCAACGCGCAGTGAAGTGCGTCAGCCCCGGGTTGAAGCGCACTGGTTTGGAGTACTTCACTTCAAACTGCCCCTCGTAAGTCTTTTGGAAATCGCCCAGAAGGCGTATTTGGGCCTCTACCCTGTTGTCGTGCACCCAGCAGGTGGTGTTGACTTCCAGGCCATTGCGCGTTTTCTTCACTCGTGTCTGGTGGCAATGCTCTTGCCCCGGAACGATAGACATCAAACTCACCTGGTCGGTCGCCCGATCGGTACATTGCTGCACCTGCTGCTGGCGCATGACCGACTGGGTACCTGAGCGCAAGGTCACCTCCCAAAGCCCGGGCTTTCGCACTGGCAACGCATCGGCATAGGCCCCGGCTGCGCCCATCAGCAATACCAGTGCAAGCCCCAAAGCCCGATGACCAGACGGATTCGTGCTCTCGTCAGGCCGTAAAAATCGCACACCCATTGAGCAACTCCATAAATAGACAAACCCATGCTCTGCACAAGCAAAGCCTGGGTTGCAAGGTTCGTTCCAAACAAAACCGTTGTCAGCGCCTTGTCACGGCCTTGGCGCTGGGCTGTGCAACAGCACAAACCCAATCTCAGGGCCGCAAGCGCTCACACGGTTCAGCGCACGCCCAGTTGACGGCGGTGCATGAAGGCCATCAGGCCCAGCAATGCCGACATGAGAATGAGCCCCCACTCGGACAGGGTCGGAATGCTGTTGGCCGTGGCGGCCACAAAGGTCACGTCCACCGTGCAATTGGCGTTGACGGTGTTGGTCGTGAAGGTGTTACCCGACAACGTGCCGCCGCAAGCTGTACCACCCGTGGCAATCCTGGCAATGAAACCAGCAGCAGGAGCCAGCGTGTACACCGCGCGATTGCCCGCAACCACGCCCGTCACGCCAGTGGGGGACATGGAGCCATTGGCACCCGATGTCGCCGTCACGGTGATATCAGAAAAGTCAAACCGCACGGTGCAATCACCTGTCACGGGGCCCACTGTGTAGATATTGCCCACCAGATTGCCAGGACAAGTGCCCGACACGGCTGGGTAGTAGCCCGCGGAAGGGGTCAGGCTGTAAACCACGGTACCGCCCTGACCTACCACTTGGGGGGCAGTCGGCGTAGCCGTGCCATTGGCGCCAACAGACGATGTCACAGTGGCAGTGAGGGCAAAGGTTGCCAGGACAGACTGGTCGCTGGTCATGTTGCTGATCGTGCAAGGATTGCCGGTGCCAGTGCACGCGCCCGTCCAGCCCGTGAATATGCTGCCAGCGGGGGCCGAGGCCGTCAGGATCACCTGCCCACCGTTGGCCACCGACATGTCGCAAGAAGCGCCACAATTCAGGCCCGCAGGAACGCTGGAAACCGTGCCGGTGCCCGTGCCCGCTTTGGTCACAGTCAACTGGCGCAAAACCCCGATGGAGTTGGTGTCGCCTGCCGCATTGTTGGCCGACGAGTTCTCCGTCACGCCCGCAGGGGCGGCTACTGAAAACACCGTGGACGTTGTGCCTGATGCAGCGGCCGTCGCGTTGACGGTGTAAGTCACACTGGCGCCCACAGGCAAGTCGACCAATTCACCACTGAGTGCACCGCTGCCCGTGGCGTTACCGCATCCAAGCCAAAGACCACGCGATTGATCGCTTGGCGGAATCTGAGCACCGGCTGGAGGACAAGGTGGCGGTGAGAACCGCTGAACTCTCCATCGCGCAGAGTGCCCTGAGCGAAGCGCTGCAAAGCGAGCGCACCTTGCGCCATGAGCAGCGCCAGTTTTTCCACATGATCAGCCATGAGTTCCGCACCCCGTTGGCGGTCATCGACAGCGCGGCGGCAGAGCAACAGGCATTTCCCTCAACCGCGATGGAAGACCAGACTGAGCGGGCAGCGCAGATCCGGCGGGCCTGCAGGCGGCTGACTTCATTGGTCGACAGCTGCCTGATCAATGAACGCATGGACACGGCAGGTTTTACGCTGCACCCCTCCCCCGTACACATCACAGACCTCATGGAGCACGCGGCCCAACTGGTGCGCTGGTCTTCCAAACACCATCTGAGGCTGTTCACCCATGCCGCTCCCCACGAGTGGATTTGCGACGGCACACTGGTGCGCATTGCCCTGTCCAATCTGGTGGACAACGCTGTCAAGTTCGCCAAGGCTGGAGAAATCTTTATTGCAGCCAGGAAGAACGAAGCGGGGCTGTTGGAGTTTTCCGTGGCCGACGAAGGTTCGGGCATGTCACTGGAAGTCATGAACAAGATATTTGCCCAGTTTGAGCGCGGAGACCGCACAGACCAAAGCCGTGGATTTGGCCTGGGGTTGTGGGTAGCACGCCGCGTGGCACTGCTGCACGGAGGAGAGATTGATGTGGAATCGCGGCTGGGCCACGGCACCTGCTTTCGGCTGACGATTGCCGCACAGCGCCTTGCCAAGTGACGGCATGATGAATCCTGGATAATCTGGGTTTCACAGCCAATCCACAGGCGCAGCAAAGCCTGGCAGGCCGCTATCGGTCTGTTTGCAGCGATCCATGCACCCATGAGCGTTAACGCGACCGACCCCAATCTCAAGCACCTGCAAAAAGCCCGCGAGCAAATCGCCAAGGGCGATCTCAAGAATGCGGCACTGACCCTGAACAAGGCCAACAAGCAATGGCCCCAAGACCCTCGGGTCTTCATGCTGGGCGGCCTGATGGCAGAGAAATCCGGCAATATCAAGGGGGCATTTGAGGCCCTGCGCAAATCCGTTTCGCTCTCGCCAGACTGGGCACCAGGCCTGTTGGAACTGGCACTGCTGCATGCCCGCCAGAACCAGTTCAAGGATGCCGTGGAAACGGCGGAAAAAGTGGTGGCCCTGGAGCCCAAGAACCTGCAAGTACTGGCCGGTGTGGTGGACATCGCCCATCGTGCGGGCCACACCGACATGGCCATTCGCCACCTGCGCCGTGGTCTGGAGTTGGTGCCCAACGATGTGATGCTGCGCCGCCTGCTCGCACGCGATTTGACCGAGCAAAGCCAATTTGAAGAAGCGCTGGCCCTGTGGGCGGGCCTGATTGCCGAAAACCCCAGCGACCATGAATCCCTGGTGGGCCGCGTGCAGACGCTGCTGGCCTGCGGCAAGGCGGCAGACGCTCTGCCAGATACCCAAGCCCTGCTGGCGCTGGCGCCGCAAGACGAGGTGTACCAGTATTACGCCCAACTGGCCCAGGGCCAGGTGCCCAGCCAGCAACCTCCTGCACTGATGCGCCACCTGTTTGATGGCATGGCCGACGTGTACGACGGGCACATGGTGCGTGGCCTCAAGTACCAACTGCCCAAGCAAGTGGCAGAAAAGATTGTGGCGCGCTACCCCGACAAGCACCTGAACTTGCTGGACCTGGGCTGCGGCACCGGGCTGCTGGGGGTGTGCCTGGGCCCATTGAATGGCGGATACATGATCGGGGTGGACCTGTCCACCAAGATGGTGGAACAAGCGGCGCGTCACAAGGTGTACGACCGCTTCCACACCGTGAACCTGCACGATGCACTGCGCGATACCCCCGATGGTTTGTACCAAGTCATCACGGCGCTGGATGTCTTCATCTACGCGGGCGATCTGACCACGGCCATCCCGAACGCGCTGCGGGTGCTGGCCGCCGATGGCCAACTGATCTTCTCGTGCGAAGCCGCCGATGAAAACGGCCCCGATCTGGTGCTGCAGGCCAATGGCCGCTACACCCACAAGCGCAGCCATGTAGAGGCGCTGTGCCGTGCGGCGGGCTTTGACGAGGTGGGCGTGGAAGACACCACCCTGCGCACGGAAGGCGGCACGCCCGTGCAAGGTTTTGTCGTGACGGCACACAAGCCCGCGGCAGCCTGATGCCCTGACCCTGCGCTCCAGCAGGGATCTTCTCGAAACAAAAGGCCAACCGCATGCGGTTGGCCTTTTTGCTTTTTACGCAGCAACGGGCAAAGACAGGCCTGTGCGTGCCCCACTCAAGTCAGCAGGTAATCCACCGGCAGCAAAGGCGCGGGCAAGTCGCGCTCGCCCAGCGCTTCGCGCAGGTTGATTTCAATGGCCCGACACAGCGTGTCCAAAGGCAAGTCGTTGCTCTCCAGGCCAAAGGGCTCTTCGATCTCATCGCCCAGTGCATCCAGCCCAAAGAAGGTGTAAGCCACGATGGCCACCACAAACGGCGTCATGAAGCCTGTGGTGTCCACCAAGCCAAAGGGCAGCAAGAAGCAATACAGATAAGCCGTGCGGTGCAGCAGCAACGTGTACGAGAAAGGGACCGGGGTATTGCGAATGCGTTCGCAAGAGGCTGCCGAAGCCGTCATGGCCGACAGGGTGGCGTCAATGCCTGCGGCAAGGCAGGGGTCGATGCGCCGCTCACGCAGGCACAGCGCCAAGTCCTGCCCCATGCCCTGCATGATGGCATCAGGGCGCTGCGACGACTGCGCCACACGCGGCCAGTCTTCGGCAGGCAACCAGCGCTGCAGCAGCGCGTCATCGCTTTGCGCACGCAAATGCAGACGCAACGCATGCACAAAGGCAATGGCGCGGTGCACCATGCGCACGCGCACATCGCCCGCGCGATCCAATGGGTCCACGGGCTGATTCAGTTCAATCAGGCTCAGGCACTGTCGGGACAGGTTGCGCGTGCGCAGCACCAGGTCCCCCCACAGCTTGCGCCCTTCCCAGTAGCGGTCGTAGGCCGTGGTGTTTCTGAAGCCCAAAAAGATGGCCAGCGGCAAACCCATCAGCGTGAAGGGAATCGGCGTCAGGGTGATCTTGAACGTGAAAAGGCTACCGTGGGCCAAGGTGACCACGGTGGCCAACAGGGTGTTGAACAGCAGCGTCCAGCGAATGCGCTGAAGGATCGAGCCCCGCAGCAGCAGAAACAACCGCAGCCCGGAAGGCCGATCGCGAACAATCATGGGATCAAATCAAGGGAAAACCCTTATTTTTTCACAAACCCATTACCCGACCAGACTGCAACACCGCCCAGGCGCTGTGCCGAGCGCGCTAAGCCGACAACCGCGACGACTTGGGCACATGCGCCATCAAAAACTCCATCTGGTCCACCAAGATACGGCGGTTACGCAGGATGAAATCCTCCCACAGGCTAGGCACGTAGGGGGTGTAAAGCAAAGGCATGTGGGCCTGCTCGGGGGTGCGTGGGCCTTTGCGGTGGTTGCAGGCGCGGCAGGCCGTGACCACATTCATCCAGTGGTCCTGCCCATGGTGGGCAAAGGGTACGATGTGCTCGCGGGTGAGTTCTTCCTCATGAAAATGCCCGCCGCAATAGGCACAGACATTCCGATCGCGCGCAAACAGCTTGCTGTTGGTCAGGCCTGGTTTGAGGTCAAACGGATTGATGCGTGGCACGCCCTTAGTGCCGATGATGCTGTTCACAGCAATCACCGACTGCTCGCCCGTTACAGCGTTGTGCCCACCTCGAAAACGCGCGATCTGCGCGCCGGACTCCCAGCGCACTTCACCCGCAGCGTAATGAATGACCGCTTGCTCCAGCGTAATCCACGATTGGGGCAGCCCTTGGGCTGACAGCTTCAAGACCTTCAAAACACGCCTCCTGGAACTCTGGGTACACAAGGATTCGGAACTCGGATGTCTCGGGATGGCCCTGGGTCGGCGCCATTCAGGCCCTCTTGCACGCCAGCCCCGCCCAGTTACGCTCGTGCGTGGGGCAAAGTGTCACAAGAAGAAGCCTCGGTCACAATATACTCCGTTTTCATGACAAATTGGCGTCTTGCGCTTGATCTGTGAGCGCTAGCTGCTATCAAAAAGATAACAAACCGATGAAGATTTTTCGCGGATTTCACCACCCCGGCATCGCCCGCGCGTGCGCGTTGACCATCGGTAATTTCGACGGCGTGCACCGTGGCCACCAGGCCATGCTGGCGCTGCTGAACAACGAAGCCGCCCACCGAGGGGTGGAGAGTTGCGTGCTGACCTTTGAGCCGCACCCCCGTGATTACTTTGCCGGTGCGCTGCACAAGCCCGAGCTGGCCCCGGCCCGCATCGGCACCCTGCGCGACAAGCTGACCGAGCTGGAGCGCTGTGGCGTGCAGCAGGTGGTGGTGCTGCCATTCAGCGCACGCCTGGCCGCGCAAACTCCACAGGCATTCATCGACGAGGTGCTGGTGCAAGGCCTGGGGGTGCGCTATGCGCTGGTGGGCGACGATTTTCGCTTTGGCGCCCAGCGCGCGGGCGACTACGCCATGCTGGATGCGGCAGGCCAGGCCCAGGGCTTTGACGTGGCCCGCATGAACAGCTACGAGGTTTCTTACCCCCACACTCCGCACTTCGTGTCGTCGTTGCCCCCCGAGGGGGCTGGGCCCGCCTTGGGGCGGCCCGGCGGCGGCCCCGGCCTGCGCGTTTCCAGCTCTGCCGTACGCCATGCCCTGGCGCAAGGCGACATGGAGGCCGCAGCCACCCTGCTGGGGCGGCCCTACACCATCTCAGGCCATGTGGTGCACGGCCGCAAGCTGGGCCGTGAGCTGGGTGCCAGCGCGCAGGGGGCACAGGACGGGTTTCGCACCCTGAACCTGCGCTTTGCCCATTGGAAGCCTGCCGCCAGCGGCATCTTTGCCGTGCTGGTACACGGCCTGGGAGCCTCGCCCTTGCCCGGAGTGGCCAACCTGGGCGTGCGCCCCTCACTGGACCCGAGCGACGTCAACGGCGGCCGGGTGCTGCTGGAAACCCATTGCCTGGACTGGCCCTCCACCCTGGGGCCCGAGGGGGCGTACGGTAAAATCATCCGGGTGGAACTTCTGCACAAACTGCACGACGAGCTCAAGTACGACGGTCTCGATGCCTTGACGAAGGGCATTGCGAAAGACTGCGCCGATGCGCGAGCGTACTTTGCCTCGGCCCAAGCCCCCTCGCACACCGAAACCCGTCGCCAGACCACGCGCGACCGAATTTAGAGGGCTGCCTGCGCGCAGCGCCTGCGGATTGCAGGCCCACCTCTGTCTTTGCTTCCCTCGTTTTTCGCGCCGGGTCTGCCCCGGATTGCACCGTTTTAAGGCTTCTTCATGTCCGATAACGCCAGCCCCACCCCGTCCAGCGGCACTACTGCAGTGGACTACCGCGCCACGCTGAATTTGCCCGACACCAGCTTCCCCATGCGCGGCGACCTGCCCAAGCGCGAACCAGGCTGGGTCAAGGAGTGGGAAGACCAGGGCATGTACAAGCGCCTGCGCGATGCCCGCCATGGCGCGCCCAAGTTCATCCTGCACGACGGCCCGCCCTACGCCAATGGCCAGATCCACATGGGCCATGCGGTCAACAAGATCCTCAAGGACATGATCACCAAGGCGCGCCAACTCGAAGGCTTTGACGCGCTGTACGTGCCCGGCTGGGATTGCCACGGTCTGCCCATCGAGAACGCCATCGAAAAGCTGCACGGCCGCAACCTGCCGCGTGACGAAATGCAGGCCAAGAGCCGCGCCTTCGCCACCGAGCAGATCGCGCAGCAGATGACAGACTTCAAGCGCCTGGGCGTTTTGGGCGAATGGGACAACCCCTACAAGACCATGAACTTCGCCAACGAAGCGGGCGAAATCCGTGCGTTCAAACGCGTGATGGAGCGTGGCTTTGTGTACCGTGGCCTCAAGCCCGTGTACTGGTGCTTTGACTGCGGCTCGTCGCTGGCCGAGTTCGAGATCGAGTACCAAGACAAGAAGAGCACCACGCTGGATGTGGCCTTCAAGTCACACGACCCAGCCCAGCTGGCCGCAGCCTTTGGCCTGCCCGCGCTAACCAAAGACGCGTTTGTGGTCATCTGGACCACCACCGCGTGGACCATCCCCGCCAACCAGGCCCTGAACCTGAACCCCGAAATCACCTACGCGCTGGTCGATGCGGGCGAACGCCTGCTGCTGGTGGCCGAGCCCCTGGTGGCCTCGTGCCTGGAGCGCTACGGCCTCACGGGCAGCGTGCTGGCCACCACCCTGGGCAAGAACCTGGGCGGCCTGGAGTTTGAGCACCCCTTGTACGACGTCGATGCAGGCTACCGCCGCCTGTCCCCCGTGTACCTGGCTGACTACGCCACGGCCGATGACGGCACGGGTATCGTGCACTCGTCGCCCGCCTACGGTCTGGAAGACTTTAACTCCTGCCGCGCGCACGGTATGGCGCTGGACGACATCCTGAACCCCGTGCAAGGCAACGGCACCTACGCGGCCGACTTCCCGCTATTCGGCGGCCTGCACATCTGGAAGGCCGTGCCCGTCATCATCGAAGCGCTGCGCAACGCGGGCCGCCTGATGACCACCAAGGACATCACCCACAGCTACCCACACTGCTGGCGCCACAAGACGCCGGTGATCTACCGCGCCGCCGCCCAGTGGTTCATCCGCATGGACGAAGGCGAAGGCGTGTTCACAAAAGCGGGCGAGAAGCCCGCCAAGACGCTGCGCCAGATTGCCCTGGACGCCATCGAGCACACCAGCTTCTACCCCGAGAACGGCAAGGCCCGCCTGCACGACATGATCGCCGGGCGGCCCGACTGGTGCATCTCGCGCCAGCGCAGCTGGGGCGTGCCCATCCCGTTCTTTCTGCACAAGGATTCGGGCGAGCTGCACCCGCGCACCATGGAAATCATGGACCAGGCGGCAGCCATCGTTGAAAAGGGCGGCATCGAGGCCTGGAGCCGCGTGACGACCGAAGAAATCCTGGGCGCTGAAGACGCCCCCCAGTACACCAAGAGCACCGACATCCTGGAAGTGTGGTTCGACTCCGGCTCCACCTTCAGCCACGTGCTGCGTGGCACGCACCCCAACGTGCACCACGACACCGGCCCCGAGGCCGACCTGTACCTGGAAGGCCACGACCAGCACCGGGGCTGGTTCCACAGCTCACTGCTGCTGGCCAGCGCGCTGGAAGGCCGTGCGCCCTACCGTGGCCTGCTCACGCACGGCTTCACCGTGGATGCCAAGGGCATCAAGATGAGCAAATCGCTCAAGAACGGCATCGATCCTCAGGAGATCAGCAACAAGCTGGGCTCGGAAATCATCCGCCTGTGGGTGGCCGCCAGCGACTACTCCGGCGACATCGCGGGCGACGAGAAGATCCTCGCCCGGGTGGTGGACGCGTATCGCCGCATCCGCAACACCCTGCGCTTCTTGCTGGCCAACGTGAGCGACTTTGATCCCACGAAGGACGCCGTGCCATTTGGCGACATGCTGGAGATCGACCGCTACGCCCTCACCCGCGCAGCCGAGTTCCAAGCCACCGTGCTGGCCCACTACAAGGTGTATGAATTCCACCCCGTGGTGGCCAAGCTGCAGCTGTACTGCTCGGAAGACCTGGGCGGCTTCTACCTGGACGTGCTCAAGGACCGCCTGTACACCACAGCACCCAAGAGCCTGGCCCGCCGCAGCGCCCAGACCGCGCTGTACCAGATCACCCACGCCATGCTGCGCTGGATGGCGCCATTCCTCTCCTTCACGGCCGAAGAGGCATGGAAGGTGTTTGGCAGCTCCGACTCCATCTTCCTGGAGACCTATGGCTCCATCGCCAGCGCCGACGAAGGCCTGCTGGCCAAGTGGACACGCATCCGCGAGATCCGCGACGTGGTGAACAAGGAGATCGAGACGCTGCGCGCCGCAGGCCAGGTGGGCTCGCCCCTGCAAGCCAACGTGACGCTCACGGCAGCCCCCGAGGACTACGCCTTGCTGAGCAGCCTGGGTGACGACCTGAAGTTTGTGTTCATCATCTCCGCTATCGAATTGGTAGCTGGTAGCGCTTTGCAGATCAGCGTTACAAGCAGCTCCAGTGCCAAATGCGAGCGCTGCTGGCACTACCGCGACGATGTAGGCCAAGACGCAGCCCACCCCACCATTTGCGGCCGCTGCACCAGCAACCTCCATGGCGCCGGTGAAAACCGGGTGTGCGCTTAAATGGCGGGCGCGCAAACCTTCGGCGGGCAGTCTGTGGCCCGCAGCATGGGCTGGTGGCTGCTGTGGGCCGTGGTCATTGTGGTGGCCGACCAGTGGACCAAGGACCTGATCCTGCGCAACTACCAATGGGGTGAAGCCACGCACATCACGGGCTTCTTCAACATCGTGCGCGCCCACAACACCGGTGCGGCGTTTTCCTTCCTGTCGAATGCAGGGGGATGGCAGCGTTGGCTGTTCACGGGCATTGGGGCCGTGGCCAGCATTTTCATTGTGTGGCAGCTGTACAAGCACCCCACCCAAAAGCTGTTTTGCTTTGCGCTGGCCAGCGTCATGGGTGGCGCCATCGGCAATGTGGTGGACCGCCTCATGCACGGCTACGTGGTGGATTTTCTGGACTTCCACGCCATGGGCACGCACTTCCCCGCGTTCAATGTGGCGGACTCCGCCATCACCGTGGGGGCTGTTTGCCTGATTCTGGATGAACTGCTGAGAGCGCGTCGCGAGCGCTGAGCCGGTGCAGCCACACTGTGGCGCCCTTCCCCACCCAACGGCCCGCCTTGTGCGGGCCGTTGGCGTTATGGCATGTGCCACATGCGTCATGCACGATGCCTCGCCAGCCTCATGGGCTTCTGCGCGGACGCTATCGATTCAGGAGTATGCTTGTGTGTCAATTTGATGAAAAACAAGGGTGAGCGCGTTTTTTGCATAACCCGTTATGCGATCGCTCAACGGCCCGGCCAGCACCTGCAGTGTTTCGGCCAAAGGTCGGCAAGAGCCACGCGACATGCTGCGGGTGGGTGCTGAACAAGCCCGCCGCACGCACCACAACAAGAACAACGACGGTATTTCATGAAGCATCTGTTGAACCTACTGGCCGCTGTGGCCCTGCTCATCTGGGGCACCCATCTGGTGCGCACCGGCATCCTGCGTGTGTTTGGCGCCAACCTGCGCCAGCTCATCGCCCGCAGCGTCAGCACGCGGTTCACGGCGGTGCTGTCCGGCATGGGGGTCACGGCGCTGGTGCAGTCCAGCACAGCCACGGCGCTCATCGTGTCATCGTTCGTGGGCCAGGGGCTGGTGGGGCTGCCTGCGGCGCTGGCCGTGATGCTGGGGGCCGACGTGGGCACTAGCGTGATGGCGGTGGTGTTTGCCATGGACCTGTCCTGGCTGTCGCCCCTCTTCATCTTTGTGGGGGTGGTGCTGTTCATCTCGCGCAAAGACACGGCCGTGGGCCGCGTGGGGCGAGTGCTCATTGGCCTGGGCCTGATGCTGCTGGCGCTGCGGCTGATCACCGAATCCACCACCGTCCTCACCCAGTCACCCACCGTGCGCACCCTGCTGGGCGCACTCACCAGCGATTTGCTGCTGGAGATTTTCACGGGCTCGGTGCTGGCCGTGCTGTCTTACTCCAGCCTGGCCACTGTGCTGCTCACGGCCACGCTGGCGGGCTCTGGCGGTATTCCGGTGGACGTGGCCCTGGGCCTGGTGGTGGGGGCTAACCTGGGCAGTGGCCTGCTGGCCGTGCTCACCACACTCAAGGCCAATGTGCAGACCCGGCAGGTTCCGATGGGCAACCTGATGTTCAAAGTCATCGGCGTGGTCATCATGACCCCGCTGATTGGCCTGTGGCTGCGCCACGCACGCCCCTATGTTCCCGACACCGCGAGCCTGGTGGTGCTGTTCCACCTCGCGTTCAACCTGGTGGTGGGTCTGGTGTGCATCGGGCTCACCCGCCCCGTTTCCAAGCTGGTTCAGCGCATTCTGCCCACGGCCGATGCGCAAGCCCCGTCGGCAGGCAGCCGCCCGCAGCACCTGGACCCTTCCGCGCTCGCCACCCCCTCACTGGCCATCTCCTGCGCCGCCCGCGAGGCGCTGCACCAGGCCGACGTGGTCGAGTCCATGCTGTTGGGCCTGCACCAGGTGATTCGCACCGACGACCAGAAGCTGGCAGAAGACCTGCGCAAGCTCGACGACCAGGTCGATGGCCTGTACTCGGCCATCAAGTACTACATGACCAAGATCTCTCGCGAGGCGCTGGACGAGCGCGAGGGACGGCGCTGGGCCGACATCATCAGCTTCACCATCAACATGGAGCAGATTGGCGACATCATCGAGCGCGTGCTGATCGACATTGAGGACAAGAAGATCAAAAAGGGCCGCCAGTTCTCCGAGGCTGGCATGGAAGAAATCAACGAGCTGCACACCCGCCTGGTGGCCAACCTGCGCCTGGCCATGAGCGTGTTCCTCAACGGCAACGTGCGCGATGCACAAAAGCTGCTGGAAGAAAAAGCACGCTTTCGTGACCTGGAGCGTGCCTACTCGGCCACCCACCTGGCGCGCCTGTCAGACAACACGGTGCAGAGCATCGAGACCAGCTCCCTGCACATTGACCTGATCAGCGAACTCAAGCGCATCAACTCGCTGCTGTGCTCCATTGCCTACCCCATCCTGGAGTCCGCTGGCGCGCTAGCCCCCAGCCGCCTCAAGCCCACGCCCGATCAAGTCTGACGATGCGACAACGTCAACTGCATCGGGTAGCAGTCAGCGGGCATTCGGTCAGGCCACACTGGCCGCGCTGGTGCAGGGGTAGCGCAGGGGCTGGGTGATCTCGGCCGCCAGCGCAGGTGGGTAGATCAGCTCACGCACAAAGTTCGCGTCCTCACGCACCATCTGCGCGGCCTCTGGCAGGCCAAAGTAGTCCAGGTAAAACGGCATCTGCTGGATGAGCATCTCAAACCCCGGCTGCGCATGCAGCCCACGCGAGCGGGCGGCGCGCACCAGCGGGGTGGGCTGGTTGCGCAGCAAGATGTCAAACAGCGCGGCATGCGGCTCCATGCGGCCCACATCGCAGGGCAGCGGGTCATCGTTGCCCAGCCCCACGGCCGATGCGTTGACCACCAGGTCGTAGCCAGCGGGGTCACTGCTGTCCACCGCGACCACATTGGCGTCAAAAAATCCATCCAGCTCCGTGGCCAGCCCAATCGCCTTGCCGGGCACAGGGTCGTAGAAGGCGATGAACTCGGCGCCCTGGGTGGTGCCGCCTTGCGCCAGAGACACCCCAATGGCTGCAGCACTCACCCCTGCGCCCAAAATCAGCACACGCTTGCCCCTATAGGGAATGTTGAACCAATCGAGGGCACCCAGAATACCTTCGCCGTCAAACAAATCACCTTCGAGCTGGCCTTCGCTGGTGCGGCGCACGATGTTGACCGAGCGCGCCACCCGCGCCACCAGCCCGCAGCTGTCCAGCAAATGCACCACCTGCGGCTTGTGGGGCGGCGCGATGATCACGCCCTTCACGTTGCGCGCCAAAAACGTCGCCTTGAGCCACACGGCAAAGTCCCGTTCACGCACCTGCACCGGCAACATCACCGCGTCCAGGCCGCAGCGCTCAAACACCTTGTTGAACATGCGCGGTGCCCGCACATTGGTGATGGGGTCCCCCGGGATCAGATAGATGTCGGTGCCGCCAGAAATCTTTGCCATAGAGGTCTCGCTGAAAAAAGCAGGGCCCGGGCGCTGCGGGCCGGGCGGGTGTCATCGCAAGCCTGCGACTTTAATCCCAAATGGGCACGGCCCCGCCCCGTGCCTCATTCGCCTGCAGGCACTTGCCCATCGCGCCGCGCATAGCGCTGCGCCAGCACCGCGCACACCATCAGCTGCATCTGGTGGAACACCATGAGCGGCAGCACGATGGCGCCCACCGCGTGCGATGCAAACAGCACCTTGGCCATGGGCACGCCGCTGGCCAGGCTCTTTTTAGAGCCGCAGAACACGATGGTGATTTCGTCCTCTTTGGAGAACCCCATGCGCCGCGCGGCCCAGGTGGTGGTGGCCAAGGCCAAGGCCAGCAGCACGGCGCACACCACCAACAGGCCCAACAGGGCTGGCAGCGGCAACTGCTGCCACAGCCCTTCCACCACCGCCGCGCTGAAAGCGGTGTACACCACCAGCAAGATAGAACCCTGGTCCACAAACTTGAGCACGGCAGCCCGGCGCTTGACGAAACCACCGATCCAAGGGCGCAACAAGTGGCCCGCCACAAAAGGCACCAACAGCTGCAGCATGATGCGGCCGATGTTGGCCAATGCATCGGGCTGCGCAGAGCCTGCCGTGTGCTGCGCCTCAGGCAACAGCAGGCCCACCAGCACCGGGGTGATCACAATGCCCAGCAGCGTGGACGCCGATGCACTGCAAATGGCCGCAGGCATGTTGCCGCGCGCCATGGCAGTGAAGGCAATGGCCGACTGCACCGTGGCGGGCAACACGCACAGGTACAGGATGCCGGTGTAAAGCCCCGGAGTGACCAAGCCCTGCAGCACAGGCCGCAGCGCCCAGCCCAGCAACGGAAACAGCACAAACGTGGCCCCCACCACCACGAGGTGCAGCCGCCAATGCGACAGCCCCGCCACGATGGCATCGCGCGAAAGCTTGGCCCCGTGCAAGAAGAACAGCAGCGCCACAGCGGCCACCGTCAGCCCCTCCAGCGCCTGGGCGGCCACGCCCGATGCAGGCAGCACGCTGGCCACCGTCACGGTGCCCAGCAAGGCGAGTGTGAAATTGTCAGGAAGAAAGCGGGAACGGGCCATGGGTCAAAACACACGCAAAGTCATGAATAGGGAGCACTGGCAAACCAGGGCCAAGGAGTTGCATTGGACCCCAGCCCCATTCCAAAGAGAAATGGATTTCTCTGATGGATTTATGATTTGAGCGCATGAATATCACCCTGCGCCAATTGCACGTATTCCAGTCGGTGGCGGGCACCCGCAACTTCAGCCGCACCGGCGATGCCGTGGGGCTGACCCAACCGGCCGTGAGCCGCTGCATCACCGAACTAGAGGCCCAGCTGGGCCTGAAGCTGCTCAACCGCACCACGCGGGAGGTGACACTGACCGACGCAGGCCAGCGCCTGGCGGCACGCCTGCCCCGCGTGCTGGAGGAGCTGGAAACCACCCTGCTGGATGTGCGCGAGCTAGCGACTGAACGGCGTGGCCGCGTGCGCGTGGCCAGCAGCCCCACGCTGTCGGCCAACCTGATGCCCGACTGCATTGCCCAGGCCCACAGCGCCCTGCCAGGGCTGGAGCTGGTGCTGCTGGACCGCATTCAAACCGCCGTGCTGGCCAGCGTGCTCTCAGGCGAAGTCGATTTCGGCGTGGTGATTGACCCCGGCGAACGCGAGACCCTGGCCTGCGAGACCATACTGACCGAGCCCTTTTGCCTGGCCTGCCCACCCGGCCACCGGCTGGCCCGCAAACGCCAGGTGCGCTGGGCGGACCTGCAGGGCGAGGCCCTGGTGCTTCTGGACCACGAATCGGGCAGCCGCCGCCTGATCGACCGCGCCCTGGCCGAGCACGCCGTGCAATGCACAGTGGCGCAAGAGGTGGGCCACCCCACCACCATCTTTCGCATGCTGGATGCGGGGCTGGGCATCTCGGTCATCCCCACCCTGGCCATCCCACCCGAGGGGCTGCCCCAGTTGGCCATACGCCCCCTGCTCCCCCGCATCAACCGCGAGATCATGCTGGTGCACCGGCGCAACCGGGCGCTGTCGCCGGTGGCGCAGGCGGCGTGGGACTTAGTGAGGGATGTGGCGGCGCAGCGGGCCAGTTCGGCGCGCAGCGCGCGAACGTAGAAGCGGTGGATGATCCCGCAGGACGGCCGCGCTACCAGCCGTAAAAGCCAGCCAACACCAGCGCCGCCTCCGAGGTAAAAGCCCCCTGCGCCATGCGCTCGTGCACCTGCGCCGGGGCGAGCAGCTCAAACCGCTCCACCTCTCCGTCCTGGTTGTTGGGCTCCAGCGCGTGCGGCACCTGGGCGTGGAACCAGTCGATGCGCTCGACCATGAAGCCCACGCCACCGCCCTCGCGGCTGGGGCGGCTGAAGTCGACATGGCCGCCGTGGGTGACGGCCTCTAGCTGGGCCACGTCCAGCCCCGCTTCTTCCCAGGTTTCGCGGGCCAAGGCCTGGGGCAATGAATCGGCGGCAGACACCATGCCGCCCATCAGCGTGTCCCACATGCCGGGGTTGTTGGGCTTGGTGAGCGAGCGCTTTTGCACCCACATGCGGCCGTCGGGCGCCAGGCCCACCAGGTGCACGGCGCGCGTGGTGATGCCCAGCACCCGCACGGCGCCCCGCTCGACCGTGCCCACCACCTCGCCTTGCGGGTTGGTCACGGCCAGTTGCTCGTTGCGCCACGGGCCGCAGCGGCCTGCGGCATGCAGGACGGCAGCCACCGCATTGAGCGCTGGGGTGATCTCTTCGGGCGCCACCTGCAAGTGCCATGCGGGCCCTGCACCAAACTCCTGAATTAATAGCTGGTAGCGCTTATCCAGCAAGCGCTGCAGGCCAATTTGATTCAAAAAACCCTGGGCCACCGAACCCACCACCTGCCCTGCTGCCACCAGCGGCATGCGGGCCTGGGCTGCGGGCTGGTGGGCCGCCTGTCGGGCGGTCACCAGCCACTGGGCCAGGGCCGCATGGGGTGGCACGGGGCTGGGTTTCAACGCATTCAACACAGGCACACGCACCGTCACAGCGTGAGGATGGTGCAGCCGGTGGTCTTACGCGCCTCCAGGTCGCGGTGGGCTTGCTGCACGTCGGCCAAGGGGTAACGCTGGTCGATGTGGATCTTGACTTGGCCGCTGGCGACCACCGCAAACAGGTCGTCGGCCATGGCCTGGGTGGCTTCGCGCGTGGAGATGTGGGTGAACAGCGTTTGGCGCGTGACGTACAGCGAGCCCTTGGCGCCCAGCATGCCTGGGGCAAAGGCCGGCGCCGGGCCCGATGCGTTGCCAAAGCTGGCCATTAGGCCGAAGGGGCGCAGGCAGTCGAGGGACTTGTCCCAGGTGTCTTTGCCCACCGAGTCGTACACCACCTTGACGCCCTTGCCTCCGGTGATGTCCTTCACCCGGGCGGCAAAGTCTTCGGTGCTGTAGTTGATGGTGTGGGCCGCGCCGTTGGCCAGCGCCAGCTGGCATTTGGCGTCTGACCCTGCCGTGCCGATCAGCTGCAGGCCCAGGGCCTTGGCCCACTGGCAGGCGATGAGCCCCACCCCGCCCGCTGCGGCATGGAACAGCACAAAGTCACCAGGCTGCAGGCCTTCCACCGGCAGTGTTTTCTTGAGCAGGTACTGCGCCGTCAGGCCCTTGAGCATCATGGCAGCGCCGGTCTCAAAGTCGATGGCATCGGGCAGCTTGCACACTGTCTTGGCGGGCATGACACGCGCCTCGCAGTAGCTGCCGGGGGGCGCGCTGGCGTAGGCGGCGCGGTCGCCGGGTTGCAGGTGCGTGACACCCTCGCCCACGGCCTCGACCACCCCGGCGCCCTCCATGCCAATGGTGGCGGGCATGCCCAGCGGGTACAGGCCCGTGCGGTGGTACACGTCAATGAAGTTCAGACCCACGGCACGGTGGCGGATGCGGATCTCGCCGGGCCCGGGCTCACCCACCGGCACATCAACAATCTGGAGTTCTTCGGGACCACCATGCTGGCGGATCTGGACGGCAAGGCTCATGGCAACAGGCTCCTGTGAAAGATGGAACGCGCCCATGGCGCGTGCAGGACAAACGGCCGTCATCCTGCCATGAATCCGCCGGACTTGCCTGGTAAGACTTCTGTGGAGCCAAGGCGGGATGGTGGGCAGCGGACAGTACCCCTTCCCTGCAGCGCGTACGCCAGGGCCGTTACATTTCTGGGCATGACCCAAAGACTCACGCCCGGCACGGCGGCGCTGCTGGTGACTGCCCCCCTGCTGTGGGCCGGCAACGCCGTGGTAGGCCGACTGGTGCACACCATGATTGCCCCCATCGCCTTGAACTTCATTCGCTGGCTGCTGGCCTTTGCCATCCTGCTGCCCCTGGCGCACGCGGTGCTGCGCAAGGACAGCCCGCTGTGGCCGCACTGGCGGCGTTATGCCGTGCTGGGACTGCTGGGCATTGGGCTGTACAACGCGCTGCAGTACATGGCGCTGCAAACCTCCACGCCCATCAATGTGACGCTGGTGGGCTCCAGCATGCCGGTGTGGATGCTGGCGGTGGGCACGCTGTTTTTTGGCGCCAAGGTCACACGCCAGCAGCTGGCCGGTGCGGTGCTGTCCATCGCTGGGGTGCTCATCGTCTTGAGCCGGGGCGAGTGGGGCCAGTTGCTGGCGCTGCGCCTGGTGCCGGGTGACCTCTTCATGCTGCTGGCCACGGGGTCTTGGTCGTTTTACAGCTGGCTGCTGGTGCGCACCAGCGAGCCCGCCAGCCTGCGCGGCGACTGGGCGGCGTTTTTGATGGCGCAGATGGTGTTCGGCCTGGGCTGGTCGGGCGCGTTTGCGGGCGTGGAATGGGGCCTAGGCCGCACACACATCGACTGGAGCTGGCCCCTGGCGGCGGCGCTGGCCTTCATTGCCGTGGGGCCCGCCGTGCTGGCCTACCGCTGCTGGGGCGTGGGCGTGCAGCGGGCGGGGCCCGCCGTGGCGGGTTTCTTCATCAACCTGACGCCGCTGTTTGCCGCGCTGCTGTCGGCCGCGTTCCTGGGTGAGACGCCGCACCTGTTCCACGGCGTGGCATTCGCGCTGATCGTGGGAGGGATTGTGGTGTCGTCCAGGCGCTGAGGCGCAGTCCCTTGAAGAGCCTTAGGCCTCCAGACCGGCGGCAGCCGGATCGCGGGCCAGCAGGGCTTCCAGCTCTTGCACGGGCATGGGGTGGCCCAGCAAATAGCCCTGGAAGTAGTGGCAGCCGTAGCGGGCCAATGTGTCGCGCTGCTCGGCGGTTTCCACCCCTTCGGCAATCACGTCCAGCTCCAGGTTGCGCGCCATGCCGATGATGGTCTGCACGATCACATCGTCGGTCTGCTTGGCGCCCAGGTTGCGCACAAAGGACTGGTCAATCTTGAGCTGGTCCAGCGGCAGGCGCGTGAGGTAGGCCAGAGACGAGTAGCCGGTGCCAAAGTCGTCCACCGAAAACCGCACGCCCTTGGTCTTGAGTTGCACCATCTTGGCAATGGTGTCGTCCACATCGTCCAGCACCAGTGATTCCGTCAGTTCCAGTTTGAGCAGATGGGCCTGGGCCCCGGTCTCGCGCAGCACCTCCACCACCCGGGCCACAAAGTCGCGCTGGCGAAACTGCCGCGCGCTGACGTTGACCGACACCTGCACATGCTGGTAGCGGGCATCGCCCTTCCAGGCGGCAAGTTGGGCGCAAGCGGTGCGCAGCACCCAGTGGCCAATGGGCACGATCAACTCGCTCTCTTCGGCCACGGCGATGAACTGCCCTGGCGCCACCAGACCGCGCTCAGGATGGCGCCAGCGGATGAGCCCTTCGACCCCCACGATGCGCCCATCCAGGCGCTGCTGGGGTTGGTAGTGCAGCTCAAACTGGCTGCCCGTGATGGCCAGTTGCAGGTCGTTTTCCAGTTGCACCCGCTGGTTGATGGCGATCTGCATCTGCGGATCGAAAAAGCACAGCGAGTTGCGCCCCTGCGACTTGACCTGGTACATGGCGATGTCGGCCTGCTTGAGCAGATCAGTGGGGGGCTGCATGTCCAGCCCGATAAGCGTGGCGCCAATGCTGGGGGTGCTGTGGTAGGTGTGTGCACCCAAGGCATAGGGCATATTCAAGCGGCGCAAGATCTTCTCGCCCACCCGGCGGGCCAGTGAGGCGGCCTCTTCGCTGCTAGTGGCAAGGTTCTTGAGCATGATCACGAACTCGTCGCCCCCCAGCCGGGCCACGGTGTCTTCGGTGCGCACACAGGCCTTCAGGCGCTGGGCCACTTGGCGCAGCAGCACATCCCCCACCTCATGACCCAGGGTGTCGTTGAGGGTTTTGAAATGGTCCAGGTCCAAAAACAGCAAGGCGCCATGCAGGCCGCTGCGGGCGCTGGCGGCCACCGTCTGCTGGATGCGGTCCATCAGCAAACGGCGGTTGGGCAAGCCGGTGAGCGGGTCGTAGAAAGCCAGGTTTTCGATCTCGGCGCTCGCGCGGCGCAGCTCGGTCACGTCGTGGTAGGTGATCACCAGGCCTGCATCGGGCGTGGCACGCTCGGTGACCTGGATCACGCGCCCATCGGGCAGGCCCTGCTCATGTGGGCCCTGAGGGTTGCGCTGCACTGCCACGCGGTGCTCCACCCAGCGCAATTGCTCCTCGGCACTGGCGTTGTCCAGGTGGTGGCGGGCCTTTTCCATCAGCAGTTCCCGAAAGGGCACCTGCGCTGCCAATTGGCCCTTGAGCCAGGGGTAAATTTCTTCAAAACGCCGGTTCCACTGCACCAGGCGCATCTGGCTGTCGAGCAAGACAAAGCCGCTGACCATGGACTCCAGGGCTTCGTCCAGCGTGGCCTTGGAGTGGGCAATGGCCAGGCGGGCCTGCGTCATGCGGTCGAGGTAGCGCATGGACACCGCGCCCACCAACACCATCATCACCACAAAACCCAAGGTCGTGAGCAGGATGCCGTCGCGGGTAGAACGCCAGGCCGCCAACGCATCGTCACGCGGCACGCTCGCGGCGATACGCAAGTCCTGGTACATCAAAGGCCGGTACACCACCAGGGCCAGCGCCCCACTCAAACGCGCACGCGCTTGCCATGCCGGGCCCAGCACATCCAGATCGGCCAGTGGCGGCGCCAGGGAGCGGGCCAGCGCGTCTTCTTGCCGAGGCATGGTGAGCAGCGCCTGGCCCGCGGCGCGTTCCAGCGTCACTTGCAGCCCTGCGATGTCCATGCCCTGGGTCAGCACACCCGCCAGCGCGCTGACCGGCACTTCGGCCACGGCCAACATCTGGGTGCCATCGACCAGCCGCATCTGCCGGGCCAGGTACAGCACACGCTCGGCGCTGACAAAGCTCACGGCCGGTGCGCTGACCATCAGCATCGAGACCGGTTGTTCAAACACCGATGCCGCAAAGCCCGCAGGCAGTGACACCGATAGCGAGGCCCCGGCCGCGTCAGACGAAGCGAACACGCGCCCCTGCGTGTCCAACAGCGCCACATAGCGCACCATCAGGTTCTGGCGGGCAGAGCTGCGCAGGCGTTGACTGGCCACCTCAGGGTCCAGCCACTCGGGGCGCGCGCCTGACAGCTCCAGCATCTCATCCATGCTGGCCAACAACACGTCCACCGCCAGCAAGGAGCGGTTGAGCGCCGACTCCGCGCTGGACACAAATCGATTGGCACCGCTGGCACTATCGGCCAGCGCCACCTGCCGGGCGTTCAAGATGAGGGTAACGGCCACGGCCACCACGGCCAGCACGAACGACGCGACACCGCCCCACACGAAAAGTTTGATGCGCCGGGGTACCGCCACGTTCATGGGGCTTTGGGGGCCATGATGCCGCGCACCGGCCCGATGGTGGAGTTCCAGACTTGGGCACAGCGGGCGCCACAGCGCTGCAGCCAACGTGGGAGCACGGTCGAGGCCAGGATCTCACTGCGGCGGCGCTCATCCTGCGCAGACACAGGCACCACCACCAGACGCCCCTTGCGCCCACCAACGCACTCTGCCGCCCCCCGGTTGCAGGCCATGCCATCGGCTGTCTCCCGTTCGGACTCCGCCCAGATGGAGGACTCCAGCTTGGGCAACTCGCGCCGCAACAGCTCGCGCAGGTCTGCAGGCAATGCCGCCCAGGCCGTGCGATTGGCCCCAAACACCGCCAGCCCCCAGGTCACAGGCAGGGCGTGCACATGGGTCATGAGGGTGTGCAAACCCAAGGTGTTGCCCGACATGGTGCCGGTGATGGCACAGTCGGTGTTGCCCGCCGTGAAGCTGGGAACAATCTGCGCAAAGCCCGTCAGCACGGGCTCTGCGCCCAGGGCGCTCACAAAATCAGCCTGGGTGGACGAGGACACACGCACCCGCCGCCCCGACAAGTCCGACAGTCCACGCAATGGCTTGCCGCAAAACACCACCTGGGCTGGGTATACGTAAATGGCCAGAGGCTCCACCCCATGCTGCTCGCGCAGTGCCTTTTCCAGGTAGGGGCGGAATGCCGCCAGCGTGCTGCGCAGGGTGGCAATGTCAGGGTTCAATCCCGCCAGATCGGGGGCGGTGTACTCGGGGTACTGCGCCGTGAAGGAGCTCATCAGCGCCGTGCCAAACGGCACCACCCCCAGCTGCAACAAGCGCAGCATTTCGGTGCCCGGCACGCCAGCACGGTCAAAAGGGACGATCTCTGCGCTGTAGCGCCCACCGCTCAGGCGGGCAAGGTCATGCTTCCAAAACGGCTCTTCGCGGCGCGTGTACTGGCTCAGGTCTGCCAAGCCGCCCACGACACGCAGGTGGTAAGGCGCCGCCTGCGGCTTGGCCTGGGGCCATGCCGCCGTAGCCACCAAACCGCCCGCGCAGCAGCACACCAAAGCAGCGCAGTGGCGAAGCAATCGCAGCGGACGTGATAGGCGAAACATGGCAGCCGGACAACCCTGGTTTGTGAGGAGTCTTGCTTCTCCCAATCGGAAAAGCCCAAAAGCACCACCCTGCGGGCCACAGGCGT
The DNA here is from genome assembly GCF_002749705.1 of Acidovorax sp. 56. Taxonomy (NCBI): domain Bacteria; kingdom Pseudomonadati; phylum Pseudomonadota; class Betaproteobacteria; order Burkholderiales; family Comamonadaceae; genus Acidovorax; species Acidovorax sp. 56. The sequence continues at coordinate 4,925,449 of NZ_PEEV01000001.1, read as the reverse complement.
AGCGGCGCCCATTGTGCCTACGCTACGCCCGCACCGTCCCCCAAATAACCACGTTTGGACACATTTAATTGACACTAATCAAGAGCAGGTGCCCACCTCGAGCACAGCTCACCAGCGGTGCACGACTTGACCGGGCTCAAGCCCCTGGGTAAGCGCCGCCATCGGCCAGCACATTCTGGCCCGTCATGTAGGCAGCATGCACGCTGCACAAAAAAGCGCAAATGGCCCCGAACTCCTCAGGCGTGCCATACCGCCCGGCGGGAATCTGCGCCTGCTGCGACGCGCGGATTTCATCCAGTGCCTTGCCCGTCTTGGCCGCAGCCGCGCCAATGGTGGCGGCGAGCCGGTCGGTATCGAACTTGCCGGGCAGCAGGTTGTTGATGGTGACACCCTGCGCAGCCAGCTTGCTGCGGGCCACACCCGCCACAAAGCCCGTGAGGCCGCTGCGCGCACCGTTGGACAAACCCAACACGTCAATCGGCGCCTTCACCGCGCTGGAGGTGATGTTGATCACCCGACCAAAACCGCGCGCCGCCATGCCATCCACAGTGGCCTTGATCAGCTCAATGGGCGTGAGCATATTGGCATCCACCGCTTTGATCCAGGCATCCCGGTCCCAGTCGCGGAAGTCCCCAGGAGGCGGCCCACCCGCATTGGTGACCACGATGTCAAAGTCGCGCCCCGGCCCGCCTGCTGCGGCAAACACCGCCTCGCGACCCTGCGCCATGGTGATGTCGGCCGCGACGGCGAGCACCACAGGTTGCGGGTGTTTCAGCCCTCCAGCGCTGATCTGAATGGCGCTGTCAGCTATCAATTTTGTAGCAGACTGAGCCAGCACATCGGCGTTGCGAGCGTTGATCACCACGTTCACACCCTCGCGCACCAAGGCCTGCGCGCACCCCAACCCCAAGCCTTTGCTGGCGCCACACACCAGCGCCCATTTGCCCGCAATTCCCAAATCCATAACAATCTCCGGTTTGAATGTTGATGCTTGATTCCAAAGCATCATAAATTGAGGCATCCACCATGAACTGGCTGAACCACCTAGCCCTTGCCAGCGGCTTGGCTTTGACTGTTGCGATCCCCTTTGGCACGGCGCACGCGCAGACTGCCGTGGTCAAACGCTCGACGGAACTGCGCGAATCCCCCGCAGACAACGCCCCCAGTCTGGGCTCCATCCCCGCCAACACGCAGGTCACGCGGACTTCCGAGCGCAATGGCCCGTGGGTCAAGGTGCAAACCCCTGAGGGCGCCAGCGGCTGGGTGCACAACTTCGACATGGGGGCCGCCAACTCAGCAGCCCCATCGGGCAACAACAACGCCAGCACCGGCAACATGCGCACCCTGGGCGGCGTGCTGGGCCGGGGCGGCACCAGCACCACCACCCCCACCAGCACCGCCGGCACGCGGGGCTGGGGGAATGGCAAAGGCGCACAGGCCCCCGCCGGAGCCCACCAGTCGCAGGACGGGGAAGATGACGACATGGGCGAAGAGACCCCCGCCCCTACCAAGGGACAGCAAGGGGCACGCAACGCCAACACGGGCAATGGCAACAAGGCATCGGCCTACCAGCGCCCTCCCAGCAACAACCCACAAGCCCCTGCGGCCCCGGGCCTGTCGACCTATTCGTCGGGCAACAATAACAACTGGGGCATGGGCAACAACAGCAACAACAATGGTGGTGCCAACAGCTGGGGCAACAACAAGTAAGGCAGCCCCCCAAAAAAGCAGGGGCCCGCGCTGCGGGCTCCTGGCTAGCCTCCCACCGCCTTGCGCGCCAGGCGGGTGAACACAAAGATCCCTGCCACCACCAGGCAGGTGCCCACTGCCAACCACAGCGTGAAGGGCTCCCCCAAGATCCAAATGCCCATGAAGATGGTGGACAGGGGCCCCACCATGCCCGCCTGCGCCGCCATACCGGCCCCAATGCGCTCAATGGCCATCATCACCATGAGCACTGGCGCGGCCGTGCACAGCGTGGCATTGAGCACCGACAACCACAGCACCTGCGGGGCCACGATGGCGGCACTGAGCGGCCGCAGCACCACAAACTGAACCAGACAGCAGATGCACGCCACGGTGGTGGCGAGCCCGACCAGGCGCAATGCGCCGATGCGCTGGACCATCTCTCCGCTGTACACAAGGTAAACGGCATAGCTCACAGCGCTGAGAAACACCAGCAACGCCCCCCACGCCGCCTGCCCGCCCTGCGATTGGGCCTCCAGCCCAAAGACCAGCACCACCCCGCAGTAGCTGATGAGCATGCCCACCGCCTGCCCCCAATGGATGCGCTTGCCGTACAGCGCCCAGCCCAGCAGCACCACCAAGGTGGGGTTGAGATAGAGAATCAGCCGCTCCAGGCTGGCCGTGATGTAGACCAGCCCGGCAAAATCCAGAAAGCTGGCCAGGTAGTACCCCGTCACGCCCAGCCCCAGCACACCCCACACATCCTTGCGCGACAACGGCGGCTTGCCCCGACTGGCCCACCAGGCCATGGTGGCAAAGATGGGCAGCGCAAACAGCATGCGGTACATGATGAGCGTGACCGCATCCACCCCATGCCGGTAGGCCAACTTGACGATGATGGCCTTGGCGCTGAAGGCGATGGAGCCCAGCAACGCCAGCGCAAGACCCACCGCCAAGCCAGAGGCAGGAGGTTTGGCTGGCGATGCGGAGGAGGGATTGGACACGGGCATTCTTTCAGGCAAAGGAGCAAGCGACGGGGTAAGCAACGGCCGACGAATCGGCCCGCGCTGGGTGCATCTCAAACAGCACCGGCACGTGCCAGTGTGGCACGGCCCCGAGCCTGACGGGCATCGGCACTGAGGGTGGCGGACCACGCCGCACAAGATGCCTGCAAGGCGCACACCTCGGGCAGCCTCACAGGAGCCCACAGGGCAAGCAGCCCCGTAAAACCTCAGTGCTTGCGGAACAGCCGGTGGTGCAAGCGCCGCAGCGACCACCAAACCCCCAAGGCCACCACAGGGATGGCGACGGCCGCAGTGGATTCTGGCGACAGCGGCCAGCCCAGCGCCTTGCCGCCTTTGGCCAGGTAAGACACCAAGCCCACGATGTAGTAGGTGATGGCAGCCACCGACAGGCCTTCCACCGTGGACTGCAGCTTGAGCTGCAAATCCTGCCGCTGGTTCATGGTGGCCAGCAAGGCCTGGCTGCTTTGCTGCTGCTCGATCTCGACCCGGGTGCGCAGCAGATTGCTCATGCGAGAGACCCGCTGCGACAGCGCATCCTGGCGGCGCGCGGCCCACTCACAGGTGCTGCGCGCAGGGGTCAGGCGCCGGTCCATGAACTCGCCGATGGTCTGCATGCCTGCCAGGCGCGACTCGGCAATGTCCTGGATGCGCTTGTCCACCAATTCAAAGTAAGCGCTGCTGGCCGAGAAGCGGGAATGCGTGGCCGCGTACTGGCTCTCCACCTGCCCGGCCAGCCGGGTCAGGCGGTCCAGCAGCGCGGGCTCATCGTCGCGGTTGGCCGTGCGGATGGCGTTGGCCAGCTCGGCCAGCTCGCGCTCGGCAAAGGCCAGTACAGAAGAAGCCTCGCGCGCAGCAGGCAGGCCCAGCAGCGCGGCCATGCGGTAGGTTTCAATTTCCAGCAGGCGCTGAACCAGGCGGCCCAGGCGGCGGGGTGTCATGCCCCCGGCCAGCAGCACCATGCGCGAAAAACCATCGGCATGGATGGCGAAGTCGGTGTACACCTCACCGTGCCCATCGGCCACGGTCGATGCCACTAGCGTGTCTTCGTGCAGCACATGCTTGACGAGCGTGCCGGACCCAAACTGGTGCGTAGGTAATGCCCACAAATTCAAACTACAAAGGCACTGCCCCGGCAAAGCGGCCAGCCACTCACGCGGCACCGCCGTCGTCGCACTCACGGGCTCGCGCTCTCCAAACGCGTCCATGGCCGTGGGCACCATGAAGGTCCAGGAGACAAACTCGGTGTGCAGTTCCCAGCGAATGCGAAAGGCCCCCAGGTCCATGCGCAAGTGGGTGGTGTCTGCATCGGGCAGGGCCAGATGGTGGTCTCTGAGCAGCGCGGCCACATGCGCCCGGCTGGCCTCTCGTTCTGCGGCATCGGCCAGCATCACGACATGGGCGATGGCCAGGGGCGAAGACATGGCCTCTGGCGGGCGGGCGTGGATTTCGTTGTGCAGCAAAACCCGGTGCGGGTGCTGCGTGGGGCGGATCGTGGGTGGCATGGAAATCCCTGAAGGCTGGCCACCATTGTGTATCGAGCCCCTTGAACGACCTGGGATTGAACGACAAAAAACAACGGCACCCGAAGGTGCCGTTGTTTTGGTAGGGCGCAAGTCCAAAGGGGCGCGGGCCTTTGCCCCGCCCCACTGGCTTATTCCTCGACGAAGGCTTCTTCGCGCTTGTTCTTCACGGCAGGCAGCAGCACGATGATCAGCAGCAGCAGAGCAGCTGCCAACAAACCGGCCGACAGCGGACGCGTGACAAACACGCTCCAGTCACCACGCGACAGCAGCAGCGCACGGCGCAGGTTTTCTTCCATCATCGGGCCCAGAATGAAGCCCAGCAGCAAAGGTGCAGGCTCGGTACCCAGCTTGTGGAAGATGTAGCCAATCAAGCCAAACGCGCCCACCATCCACACGTCAAACGTGTTGTTGTTGGTGGAGTACACACCCACCGCGCAGAACAGCACGATGGAGGGGAACAACCAGCGGTAAGGCACTGTGAGCAGCTTGATCCAGATGCCGATCAGCGGCAGGTTCAAGATCACGAGCATGGCGTTGCCGATCCACATCGAAGCGATCAGGCCCCAGAACAGTTCTGGGTTGCTGGTCATCACCTGGGGACCAGGCTGGATGTTGTGGATGGTCATCGCACCCACCATCAGCGCCATCACGGCGTTGGGGGGGATACCCAGGGTCAGCAGTGGAATGAACGAGGTTTGCGAACCCGCGTTGTTGGCAGACTCAGGCGAGGCCACACCACGGATGTTGCCTTGGCCGAAAGGCACTTCGCCAGGACGCAGCTTGGTCTTCTTTTCGAGCGTGTAGGCAGCAAACGCGGCCAGCAACGCACCGCCGCCGGGCAAGATACCCAGAGCAGAGCCCAGCAACGTACCGCGCAGCACGGCAGGCACCATGTTCTTGAAGTCTTCCTTGGTGGGGAACAGGCCTTCCACCTTAGCTGTGAACACTTCGCGGTCTTCATCAGGGCGCGACAGGTTGGCAATGATTTCGCCGTAACCAAACACGCCCATGGCGATGGTCACGAAGCCAATGCCGTCGGTCAGTTCAGGGATGTCGAAGCTGAAACGGGCCACACCCGAGTTCACGTCAGTACCCACCAAACCCAGCAGCAGACCCAGCACGATCATGGCCACAGCCTTGAGCAGCGAGCCCGAGGCCAGCACCACGGCGCCAATCAGGCCCAGCACCATCAGCGAGAAGTATTCGGCAGGGCCGAACTTGAAGGCCACTTCGGTCAGCGGAGGAGCGAAGGCCGCCAGGATCAGCGTGCCCACGCAACCAGCGAAGAACGAGCCCAGGCCCGCAGCCGCCAATGCAGGACCCGCTCGGCCCTTGCGCGCCATCTGATAGCCATCGATCACCGTCACCACCGACGAAGACTCGCCAGGCAAGTTCACCAAGATGGCGGTGGTCGAACCACCGTATTGCGCGCCGTAGTAAATACCGGCCAGCATGATCAACGCAGCCACAGGGGGCAGCGCGTAAGTGGCGGGCAGCAGCATGGCGATGGTGGCCACAGGGCCAATGCCTGGCAACACACCAATCAGCGTACCCAACAGGCAGCCGATAAAGCAGTAAACGAGGTTCTGGAACGTAAAGGCGACGCCGAAGCCGAGCGCCAAGTTGTTAATCAAGTCCATGGAGGTGCTCCTGCCTTAACCCGAAATGAAACTAGGCCACACCGGGAACTGCAACTTCAGCGCCCACACGAAAGCCACATAGCTGCCAGCCGCCAACACGGTGGCCAGCACAAACACGGCCTTGGCATTGAACTCATTGCCCGCCAGGCTGGCAATGAAGGTCAAGGCGTAGATGCCAACGATCAGGCCCATAGCGGGCACACCGATGCTGGGCAGGCCGCCGAGCAAGATGCCGAACGCAAAGTTGGCCGCCAGGATGAAGAACAGCGGCTTCCAGGCCCACTTACCGATCTTGTCGCCATCGGCGGTCTCCACGGTGGTCGCCTTGAAGGTGATCACCAAGCCGATGATGGCCAGCAAGATACCCAGGATCAGCGGGAAATAGCCGGGGCCCATGCGGGCTCCATTGCCGATGTTGTACGTGGTCGCTCCCCACGCAAACGCTGTCCCGACGCCCATAAACATGAGGCCGGAAAAAAAGTCTTTCTGACTCTTGATATTCACGAGTGTGTCCCCTTCAGGAAATTCGGATCGGCCGATTGTGGTGGCCAGGGTCCAGCGACTCGATGTGGATTCCACCTACATTCGGTAACGCCCCTATGGGAGAGGGGACACACCCCGGGAAAACCCCGACCCTTGCAATGCGCTATTCAAGCGGCGGTGTGGCCGCGATCACCTCGTCCAGCGAAGTCACGCCCTCGGCCACACGCAGCGCCCCAGCCAAGCGCAGCGGGCGCATGCCGTCTTGCACTGCCTGGCGGCGCAGCGCTTCGATGGAAGGGGCCTGGTTGATCTTGTCCTTGAGCGTCTCCGTCACCGTGAGCAGCTCATACAGCCCCATTCGCCCCTGAAAGCCCGTCATGCGGCAGTCCACGCAGCCCACGGCCTTGTAAGGCTGGTAGGCACCGTTGAGCTTCCAGGGCTTGACCACATCGGCCAGCGTCTCGCGCTGGGCTGCCTCGTCAGGCTGCTTGCAGTGCTTGCAAAAGGTGCGCACCAGCCGCTGGGCCAGCACGCCCAGCAGCGTGGCGTTGATGAGGTACGAGGGCACACCCAATTCCATCATCCGCGTGATGGCGCTCGGAGCGTCGTTGGTGTGCAGGGTCGAGAACACCAAGTGCCCCGTCAGCGCCGCCTGGATCGCCATCTCCGCGGTTTCCAGATCGCGGATTTCGCCCACCATGATGATGTCGGGGTCCTGCCGCATGAGGGCGCGCAGGCCCTCGGCAAAATTGAAGTCGAGCTGAGGCTGCACCTGCGTCTGGTTGAAGCTGGGCTCGATCATTTCGATCGGGTCTTCCACCGTGCTCACATTGACCTCTTCGGTGGCCACACGCTTGAGCGTGGAATACAGCGTGGTCGTCTTGCCCGAGCCCGTGGGCCCCGTCACCAAAATGATGCCGTGCGGGCGCTTGACCAAGCCTTCCCAGCGCTGCGCATCGTGCAGCGAAAAGCCCAGCGCATCCAGGTCTTTGACGGCGTTGTCGGGGTCAAAAATCCGCATCACCATCTTCTCGCCAAACGCCGTGGGCAGCGTGGACAAGCGCATTTCCACCTCTTCGCCGCGCGGGTTGCGGGTCTTGATGCGGCCGTCCTGCGGGCGGCGCTTTTCCACCACGTCGATGCGGCCCAGCAGCTTGATGCGCGAGACCATGGCGTTGTGCACACCCATGGGCATCTGGTAGACAGGGTGCAGCACACCGTCGATGCGAAACCGGATCACGCCCTGCTCGCGCCGGGGCTCCAGGTGGATGTCGCTGGCGCGCTGGTCAAAGGCGTACTGCCACAGCCAGTCCACCACCTTGACCACGCCCTGGTCGTTGGCATCGAGCTGCTTGTTGGTCTTGCCCAGCTCCACCAGTTGCTCAAAGCTGCTGCCCGCATTGGCGCCACCCGCCTTTTGGGCAGAACGCACGGACTTGGCGAGCGCAAAAAACTCGGCCGTGAAGCGGTGGATGTCTTGCGGGTTGGCCACCACGCGGCGCACCGTGCGGCGCGACTGGCGCTCGACCTCGCCCACCCAATCGGTGATGAAGGGCTCGGCCGTGGCCACCACCACCTCCTTGGGCGTCACCTGCACGGGCAGCACCTTGTGGCGCTCGGCGTATGAGGCGCTCATGGTGTCGGCCACGCGGCCCACATCCACCTTCAGCGGGTCAATGCGCAGGTAGGGCAGGCCCGCGCGCTTGGCCAGGTATTCGGTCAGGGCCTCGATATCGAGTGGCCGGCCATCGCTGGCCCGGGCCATGGCCACGTTGGCCAGGCGCACCAGCGGGTTTTGCGCACTCTCGGCCTGCGAGCAGCGGGCAATGGTGCGCTGCGCTTCTTCGGCAGATATCACACCGTCCGCGCTCAGCCAGTCCACCACCTTGCGCCAGACCAGCGGGCCTGAAAAAGAAGTGGCAGTAGTACGTGCAGCGGTCGCAGTGTGAGGGGACATGGCAAAAACCTAGAAAAGACCAAAAGAGACCAGAAGAGACCGAGAGAAAACCTGAGAAATCAAAAAGGCCCAGGGACCACCAGCCCCATCCGGCCCGCTATGCCGCAACGGGCTTGAACACGCGCACCCACTTGGTGGCAGGCAGGCCCCAGCGCTCTTGCACCACCTCGGCCCGCGCCATCAGCTCGGCACGCTTGGGGCGCGAGGGGGTGCGCTGTGCCAGCACCACGGTGTTGCCCTCGCGGGTGGGCTTGAAGGCCCACAGCGCGTCTTCGCCAAACGCGCTGGCCATGCTTTTAAGGCTGCGCTCATAGCTCGACGAGCGGCCGAACAGGTTCACCGTCATGCAGCCATCGTCCGACAGCAGCGCGCGGCAGTCAGCGTAAAAGTCTGGGCTGTCGAGTACCGGGGCTGCGGCCTCGTGGTCGTACAGGTCCACCGCCAGTGCGTCCACCGTGCCCAGCCACATGGGGTTCTTGATTTCCTCGGCGGCATCGGCCAGCACCACACGCAGCTTGGCACCATCGGGCGGCAGCTTGAACCACTGGCGGCACACCGCCAACACCTGGGGGTTTAGCTCGATGGCGGTGGCGCACAGGCGCAGCTTTTTGTGGCAGAACTTGGTGATGGCCCCGGCCCCCAGGCCCAGCTGCATGGCGTGGCGCTTGGTAACAGAGGTGGGCTCAACAAACAGCAACCAAGCCATCATGCGCTGCACATATTCCAGCTCGAGCACAAAGGGGTCGTCCACACGCATGGAGCCCTGGATCCAGGGCGTGCCCAGGTGCAGGTGGCGCACTTCGCCATCGTCAGAGACGCTGACTTCTGGCAGCTCGGGGAGGGTATTTTTTTTGCGGGTCATGGGTTCAAAGCAATCCGTGCGCGGCCATCAACTGGGCCCACGCGGTCTGTTTACGTTCAAAGCTCCAAGAGGCGTTGGCCGGGCTGGTAGAGGGCAGAAGGGCCGACTGCACCTGGGCATCGGCATGCACACCCGCCCACTGCTGGCGCACCGCCGCACTGTGCTTGAAGCTTTCCCCGCCATTGTGGGCGATGGCGCGCAGCGCGGGGCATTCGCGCAGCAACTGCGCAAAATCATTGACCACGGCGCGGCGGATGCTGGTGTCCAGGCTGCCCTCGCGCTCGCAGCTCGCGTACACATCCCACACGCCCAGGCGACGCTCCAGCAGCCAGGCACAGCGCTGTGCATAGTGCTGCGGCCCCGCAGGCGGCAGCGGGTGCTGGGGCCACAGGCTTTGCAAAATGCGCCAAAAGTGGTTTTGCGGGTGGCCGTAATACTGCTGCGCCTTGAGCGACGCAGCCCCTGGGAAGCTGCCCAGTATCAACACCACCGTGCGGCCCGACACCACCGGCGGCAACCCCACCAGCCGGGTGGGCGCGCCTGGGGCCGCCAACGAGGGGGCGGCTGCGAGGGATGGGGGGAGGTCGGCGAAACCTGGGGATTTGGGGGCTTTCACGGGCACACCGCCCTCCATCTTTTTCATGCCCGGCATTGTGATGCGCTCACGTATCTGGAATGTATCCCGCCGGTGTCCGCTCTTGAAACGCTACCAAAACCGTAGCTGCCAGCGCTTATAGGCAAAGCGCTAGGGCCATTTTTTATTAAAAACTGAAGACAGCCCCGGCAAGGCGGCACAGGCGTTGGCGGTGGTCGCCTGCGCCAGCTCTGGCAGCGCCATGCCGCGCAGCTGGGCCACCACCTGCGCAATGCGGGGCAGCTCGGCGGGGGTGTTGCGCCCTTGGGCCTGGCCCTGTGCGCGCTGCGCAGCGGTGGCGTACAGCCAGTGGGGCGGGATGTCGGGGGCATCGGTCTCCATCACCAGGCTGTCCAATGGCAACTCGGCCGCCAGGCGGCGCAGCTGCAGGGCCCGGTCGTACGTCACGGCGCCGCCAAACCCCAGCTTGAAGCCCAGATCAATGAAAGTCTGTGCCTGCTGCAAGCTGCCATTGAAGGCGTGCGCGATGCCCCCGCGCACCTTCACCTCGCGCAGTGCTTTGAGCAACAAGTCGGCCGAGCGGCGCACATGCAGAATCACCGGCAGATCCAGTTGCCGCGCCAGCACCAGTTGCGCGCGGTAAAAGCGCTGCTGGCGCACGTTGTCCAGCCCCTGCACAAAGAAGTCGAGCCCGATCTCGCCCACCGCCACCAAACGCGGGTCGCTGCGGTGCTGCTGCAGGGCCTCGGCCAAGTGCTGCAGGTCTTCGTCCTGCGCGCGGCCGGTGTACAGGGGGTGAATGCCCAGGGCGTAGCTGTCACCATGCCGGTGGGCCAGCAGGCGCACGGTGTCCCAGTTGCTGCGCTCCACGGCGGGCAGCACGCAGTGCGCCACTCCGGCCTGCGCGGCGTGCTGGCGCACCGCGTCTGCGTCGTGCGCCAGCTCGGGGGCGTCCAGGTGGGCGTGGGTGTCTATCCAGAAAGTCATGGCGGCATGATGCCCCAAGGGCGCTCACGCCTCCCCGGGCGGCCCCTCGAAGCGCCCGCGCCCGTTGCGCTTGGCCAGGTAGAGCTTGGCGTCGGCACGGGCGATCAGGTCTGTGGCGCCTTTGGCGGGGTCCACACCAAACGCCAGCCCCACGCTGGCGCCCACAAAGACGGTGGCAGCCTGCAGCTCGAAAGGCGCCTGGGCCGCCTCCACGATTTTGGCGGCCACGGTGCGGGCGTGGTCCAGCTCGCGCACCTGCTCCAGCACCACGGCAAACTCATCGCCGCCCAGGCGGGCCACCGCGTCGCGCGGGCGCACCAGCGAGCGCAGGCGCTGGGCAAACAGCTTGAGCAGCTCATCCCCCACAGGGTGGCCGTAGGTGTCGTTCACGGGCTTAAAACAGTCCAGGTCGATGTACAGCAACGCCATGCTGGCACCGCCGCCCTGGGCCAGGCTACGCTGCATGTAGGCGTCCAGCCCGGCACGGTTGAGCAGGCCCGTGAGAGGGTCGCGCTGCGACAGGGCCAGCAGCCGCCCGGCTTCTTGGCGGTGCTCGGTAATGTCCTGGGCCATGGCCACAAAACCATCGACCTCGCCCGACTCGGTGCGCAGGGGCATGTAGTGGATGGACAGGTGGCTCGCAGGCGCGCGGTGCGCATAGTCTTTTTCAAAGGTGACCGTCTCTCCCGCCAACACGCGCTGCACCATGGGCAGGCTGCGCTGGTGCTCGGCCTCGCCCAGCACCTCTTGCAGCAAATGGCCCACCACCTCGTCGCGCCGCTTGCCATGCCAGCGCTCAAAGGCGCTGTTGATGAAGCGGTATCGCAAATCGGAGCCCACCACGGCCACTTGGGCAGGCACCACCTCGGTCACCGAGCGCAAGGTGTTGGTCTGGCGCAGCAGCTCCTGGCGGGCCTGCTCGGCGTGCGAGATGTCGCGCATCACCCCGGACAAGTGCTCCAGCTTGCCCTGCAGGTCACGGTGCCCGATCACCATGTGGCTCACCGGCAGCAGGCGCCCGCCTGCGCCGCACACCGTGATCTCGCCCGTCCACAGGCTGTTGCGCTGCACCTCGGGCACCACCACCTCGGCATGCAGCTGCAGCATGTCGGGCGGCAGCAGTTGGGAGAGCTGCACGCTGGACGCAGGCACCTCGGGCGCCAACCCCAGCAGGGCCCTTGCAGCGGGGTTGAGGTAGGTGATTTCACCCTGCACCGAGGCCTGCACCACAAAGTCCGACGTGCTCTCGATGATGTCGGACAGCATGCGCCGTGCACGCTCGGCCTGCACACGCTGGGTAATGTCTTGCACCGCCCCCACCAGGCGCACGGTGACGCCGTCGCGCCGCTCTGCCTCGCCAAACGAGCGCAGCCACAGGCGCTTGCCCTTGGCGGTGACGGCGGGCAGCTCCAGGTCCCACGGCTCGCCGGTCTGGACGGCGCGCTCCACCGCCTTGTGGATCAATGGGCGGGCATGGGGCTCGTAAAAATCCAGGGCATCCCGCATGGCGGGCACCACGCCCGGCTCGGTTTCGTGGATGCGCTGCATCTGCACCGTCCAGGCCGAATGGCCAGTGACCAAATCGCGCTCCCACCCGCCCACGCCCGCCACGTTGCCGATGCGGGCCAGCAACTGCTCGCTGGCCCGCAAGGCACGGGCGGCTTCTTTTTGGGCGGAGATATCTCGCCCCACCGAATGCAGGTAGGGCCGCCCCTGGGGGTCGTGCAGCAGGCTGTTGATCCAGGAGACCCAGCGCTCCCCCCCATCCTGGGCCGCATACACGATGCGGTCTTCGCCAACGCAGGACTGGCCTGTGCGAAACAGCTCGGCCAGCCGCTGGCGCAAGACCTCGCGGTCTGCGGGCAGCACGAAATCGTAGAGATTGCGGCCGACCACGCTTTGGCCCTCTAGGCCTGAAAGCCTGGCGTAGGCGGGGTTCGCATAAAAAATTTCACCGTCGGGCCAGGACAAGGACACCATCTCGCCCTGCCCCTCCACCATGGTCCGGTAGCGGGCCTCGCTCTCAGACAGGGCCTTCTCGTAATCGTGGCGCACGCTGAAGGCCCGGGTGAGCAGATCACGGCGCATGGCCAGCGCCTGCGAGGCCAGTTGCGACAGCGACTGCAGGCTGGCGCGCTGCTGGGCGCTGAGCTGGCGCACCTGCCGGTCGATCACGCACAGCGTGCCCACCCGCTCGCCACCCGGGGCATGCAACGGGGCGCCAGCGTAAAAGCGGATATGGGGCCCATCCACCACCAGGGGGTTGCGGGCAAAACGCTGGTCTTGCGTGGTGTCTTCCACCTCCAGCAGCTCAGCGCTGCGAATGGTGTGGTCACACAACGCGACTTCACGCGCCGTTTCGCTCAAGCCCCGCAGTCCCACATTGGCCTTGAACCATTGGCGGCGCTCGTCCACCAGACTGATCAGCGCTATGGGCACACCGCACACCTCGGCGGCCATATGGGTGATGGAATCAAACAGGGGTTCGGGCGGGGAGTCCAACACCATCAGGTCGCGCAATGCGGCCAGCCGCCGGGCCTCTTCCCGGTTCTCGGTCTGGTCCTGGGTCTGGCTTGGCAAGGAACCCTCCATCGGTAACCCTTTCCCTCCTGCATGCCCGGTGCTGGGCGGCGGCTTGGCGCGCGGGGGGCTGCGCCAGCAGATGCCTCATTTTGCACACGTTCTGTAACAAAACAACCCAAATACGGCCGGGCTGCCTAGCGCGAGCCCAAAATGAGAGGCGCCCGTAGGCACAAAGCCACGGGCGCCTAATCACGGACGCCTATAGCCAAGAGCCTGTTGACGATCCCGCAGGGGACCGTCAACCGCTTTTACGCAGAGGATTCGGACAACCGCCCTTGCACCAGGCGCACCACCCGGTGGCAGCGCGCCGCCAGCGATTCGTCGTGCGTCACCATCACAAACGCCGTGCCTTGGTCGCGGGCCAGTTGCAGCATCAGGTCAAACACGCCATCGGCGGTGTTGCGGTCCAGGTTGCCGGTGGGCTCATCGGCCAGCACGCAGGCGGGGCGGGTGACCAGGGCGCGGGCGATGGCCACGCGCTGGCGCTCGCCGCCGGACAGCTCGGCCGGGCGGTGCTGCAGGCGATCCTTCAAGCCCACGGCGGTGAGCACGCGCGCCGCCTCGGCGTGGCACTGCGCCAGCGGCAGGCGGCGAATGCGCAGCGGCATGGCCACGTTGTCGAGCGCGCTGAACTCCGGCAGCAGGTGGTGGAACTGGTAGATAAAACCCAGGTGCTGGTTGCGCAACTGGCCCTGCCGCTCGGGCGAGAGGGTGGACAACTCCGAGCCCTTGAGCCGCACCGAGCCTGCCGTGGGCGCATCCAGCCCGCCCAGCAAGTGCAGCAGCGTGCTCTTGCCCGAGCCCGAAGCGCCGACGATGGCCAACGCTTCGCCCGCACGGATCTGCAGGTCCACACCGTGCAGCACCGTGACATCCAGGCGGCCTTCGGTGAAGCGCTTGGTCAGGCCCTTGGCTTCGAGCACCACCTCACCACTCAGAGAATTTTGGCCACTTTGGCCTGTAGCGCCCTCTGAATAAGCGCGAGCAGCTACATTATTCATAGCGGAGTGCCTCTGCGGGATTGACACGGCTGGCGCGCCAGCTGGGGTACAGCGTGGCCACAAAGGCCAGCACCAAAGAAATGACGCCGATGGGCACGATGTCGCTGGCCTGCGGCTCGCTGGGCATCTTGCTGATGAGGTAAATGTCCTTGGGCAGGAAGCTGGCGTTCAGCGCCCGCTCAATGGCCGGGACGATCACATCGATGTTGGCGGCAATACCCAGGCCCAGCAGCAGGCCCACGCAGGTGCCGATCACGCCCACCATGGCGCCCTGCACCACAAAGATGCCCATGATGCTTTTGGGGCTGGCACCCAGCGTGCGCAGGATGGCGATGTCCGCGCGCTTGTCCGTCACCGTCATCACCAGCGTGCTCACCAGGTTGAACGCGGCCACCGCCACGATCAGCGTGAGGATGATGAACATCATGCGTTTTTCGAGCTGCACGGCGGCAAACCAGGTGCGGTTTTGCTGCGTCCAGTCGCGGATCAGCAGGTCGCCACTCAGGCTGCCCACCAGCTGCTGCGCCACCTCGCGGGCTTGGTGCAGGTCCTTGAGCTTCAGGCGCACGCCCGTGGGGCCTTCGAGGCGGAAGATGCGCTGGGCGTCTTCGTGGTGCAGCATGACCAGGGCCGAGTCGTACTCGTAGTGGCCCGAATCGAACGTGCCCACCACCGTCATCTGCTTGAGGCGGGGCACCACGCCCGCAGGCGTGACCTGCCCGGCCGGGGCGATCAGCGTGACGGCATCGCCCACACGCGCACCCAGCGAACGGGCCAGCTCACGCCCCAGCACCACATGGAACGCGCCCGGCACCAGTTGCTTGAGCACGTCGGCATTCGTGGCAGCCAGGTCAGTCACGGCGCCTTCCTTGTCCGGGTCAATGCCGCGCACCAACGTGCCCTTCATGTCCTCACCACGCGCCAGCAGCGCCTGTGCGGCCACAAAGGGGGCTGCGCCGATGACGGCAGGGTTTTGCTGCGCCTCGGCCAGCGTGCGGGCAGGGTCGGGCAGCGCTGCGCCGTGGGGCGCAAAAATCTCGATGTGCGAGACCACGCTCAGCATGCGGTCGCGCACCTCTTTTTGAAAGCCGTTCATCACGCTCAGCACGATGATGAGCGCCGCCACCCCCAGCGCAATGCCCAGCATGGACACGCCCGAGATGAACGAGATAAAGCCATTGCGCCGCGTGGCGCGGCCAGCGCGCGTGTAGCGCCAGCCCAAGGCCAGTTCGTAAGGAAGTTGCATAGTCACCTGAAATTTCGCCCGCCACGGCGCCCGAACTGGGCGACATGGGGAATGTGGGGAGATGTGGGCGACGCGGATTGTGGCATCCCGGACAATACCGGCACCTATGCACCTGTCAGACCCCCACCATTTGCTCATCCCCTGCGCGGCCAGCACCGCCGATGGAGCCCAGCAAACCCTGGACAGCCTGGCGCTGCCCCATCTGGCCGCCCTGCTCGCCCGCCTCACCCCCGACACCGCCCGCGCCCACTGGGGCGACGAAAACAGCTACTCCAGCCCCGCCGAAGTGGCCCTGGCCCACAGCCTGGGCCTGCCCACCGAAGACGGCCGCATCCCTTGGGCCGCCTGGCACCGGGTGCAGCAGGGCCTGGGCGCCGACAGCACCGCCTGGGCGTTCATCACCCCCTGCCAGTGGCAGGTCAGCACCAACCATGTCACCCTGGGTGACCCCGCCCAACTGGCGCTGGACGAAACCGCCTCGCGCGCGCTGCTGGGCATCGTGGCGCCCTGGTTTGCCGAAGACGGCATCGCCCTCACCTACGACCAGCCCACCCGCTGGCTGGCCCAGGGCGCGCCCCTGCAGGGCCTGGCCACCGCATCGCTGGAGCGCGTGCTGTGCCGCGACGTGCGCACCTGGATGCCCCAGGGCACCGACAAACAAGCCACCCGCACCCTGCAGCGCCTGTTCAGCGAGATGCAGATGCTGCTCTACACCCACTCCTTCAACGACGAGCGCAGCAGCCAGGGCCTGCCCACCGTCAATTCCTTCTGGGTGCACGGCGCAGGCCAGCTGCCCAGCCCCCCCGCCGCAACGGCCGCGCCAAACATTGACGCCTCCCTGCAAACCGCGGCCCTGGGCGAAGACTGGCGCGCCTGGGCCGCAGCCTGGCAAGCGCTGGACGCAGGCCCCCTGGCCCAACTGCGCCAGCAGGCCGAGCAAGGCCGCCCCGTGCGCCTGACCCTGTGCGGCGACCGTGGCGTGCAGAGCTTTCACACCGCGCCCCGCAGCCTGCTGCAAAAAATTCAAAGCCTTTTAAGCCCCCAGCGCCTGAAAGACGTGCGCGAAAAGCTATGAAAATAATAGCAAGAGACATCCCCCCCCGCGCCGCCTGGGCACTGGAGCAAGCGGGCGTGCACCCCCTGCTGGCGCGCCTGTACGCCGCGCGCGGCGTGCACAGCAAAGACGAGCTGGACGACGGCCTGGCCCGCCTGCTGCCCCCCAGCGGAGAAAAAGGCCTGAAGGGCATTGACGCCGCCGCCCGCCTGCTGGCCGACGCCATGGCGCAGAACCTGCGCCTGGTCATCGTGGCCGACTACGACTGCGACGGCGCCACCGCCTGCGCCGTGGGCGTGCGCGGCCTGCGCATGCTGGGCGCAAAAAACGTGGACTACCTCGTGCCCGACCGTGTGACCGACGGCTACGGCCTCACCCCCCCCATCGCTCGCCGCGTGGCCGAGCGCGGGGCCGATGTGCTCATCACCGTGGACAACGGCATCGCCAGCGTGGAAGGCGTGGCCGAGGCCAAGGCCCTGGGCCTGCAGGTGCTGGTGACCGACCACCACCTGCCTGGCCCCGCGCTGCCTGCGGCCGATGCCATCGTCAACCCCAACCAGCCCGGCTGCACGTTCGAGAGCAAGTCCATGGCCGGGGTGGGCGTGATGTTTTACGTGCTGCTGGCCCTGCGTGCGGAGCTGCGCGCACGCGGAGTCTTCGACGCCGCCACGCAACCCAAGCTCGACCCGCTGCTCACGCTGGTGGCACTGGGCACGGTGGCCGACGTGGTCAAGCTCGATGCCAACAACCGCCGCCTGGTCGCCCAGGGCCTCAAACGCATTCGCATGGGCCAGATGCCTGCCGGTGTGGCCGCGCTGTTCACCGCCGCAGGCCGCAAGGCGCCTGCCGCCACCACGTTCGACTTTGGCTTTGCCTTGGGCCCACGCATCAACGCCGCAGGGCGCCTGGCCGACATGACGCTGGGCATTGAATGCCTGCTGACCGACGAAACCGGCCGCGCCGCCGAGCTGGCCGCCACACTGGACGGCATCAACCGCGAGCGCCGAGATATTGAAAGCGGCATGCGCGACCAGGCCATGCTGATGGCCGAGAGCCTGTTCCAGGAAGACGAAGAACCGCCCCCGGCCATCAGCGTGTTCGACCCCGACTTCCACGAAGGCGTGGTGGGCATCGTGGCCAGCCGCATCAAGGACAAGCTGCACCGCCCCACCTTCGTGTTTGCTGCCAGCAGCGCGCCGGGCAAAGAGCACGAACTCAAGGGCTCGGGCCGCTCCATCCCCGGCTTTCACCTGCGCGACGCGCTGGACCTGGTGGCCAAGCGCCACCCCGGCGTCCTCCTCAAGTTCGGCGGCCACGCCATGGCCGCAGGCTGCACGGTGGCCGAAGAGCACTTCGAGGTGTTTGAGCAAGGCCTGGCCCAGGTGGCGCAAGAATGGCTGGACGCCGCCACCCTCACCCGCAAGATCGAAACCGACGGACCCCTCGCCCCCGAATACTGCCGCGCCGACATCGTGGACACCCTGCACCGCGAGGTGTGGGGCCAGGGCTTTTTGCCCCCCACCTTCAGCGAAGAGGTGCAGGTGCTAAGCCAGCGCCTGGTGGGCGAGGGCAAGAACCATCTCTCACTCAAGCTCATCCACCAGGGCAACCCGGTGGACGCCATCTGGTTCGGCCACACCGAGCAACTGCCTGCGCGGGTGCTGCTGGCCTTCCGCCTCGACGTGAACGAGTGGAAGGGGGAGCGCAAGGTGCAGTTTCTAGTGGAAGGAGCGCAGCTCTGAAGGAATGCGCAAGGCCGCGCCCCCTGTGGAGTGCATCAAACAAAAACCCTGGAAGGGCAGCGTCGCCCTTCCAGGGTTTTTTCATTGGCAAGCAAAGTAAAACCTCAAACCAAATGACCCTCTAGCGCTTTATTTACAAGCGCTAGAAGCTATTACTTCAATAGCAACCCCTTGCCCTCGCACTGCCTCAGAAGCTCTCCCACTCATCGTCATTGCCCTTGGCTGCCGCTGCCGCTGCCGCAGGCGCCGGGGCCTTGGCCGGGGCGGGCGCCTTGGCACTGCTGGTGAGCTTGGCCGCTGGCGCCGCCTTGCTGCCCGCCACTGCAGCCCGGGCAGGGGCCGGGGCAAAGCGCTGGGCAGGGGTGGGTCGGGGGGCCGGGGCAGGCGCGCTCGCGCGGGGGCTGGCGCCCACGTTGAAGACGCTCACCACTTCGGCCAGCCGCTGCGCCTGGTCGCGCATGGAGGCAGCGGCTGCGGTGGATTCTTCTACCAAGGCGGCGTTTTGCTGGGTCATCTGGTCCAGGTTGGCCACGGCCTGGTTGACTTGGCCGATGCCGTCGCGTTGTTCGGTGGACGATGCGGTGATTTCTCCAATGAGGTCGCTCACGCGGCGCACGCTGGCGACGATTTCGTCCATGCTTTTGCCTGCCTGGGTGACTTGTT
This sequence comes from Acidovorax sp. 56, assembly GCF_002749705.1. Lineage (NCBI taxonomy): Bacteria > Pseudomonadati > Pseudomonadota > Betaproteobacteria > Burkholderiales > Comamonadaceae > Acidovorax > Acidovorax sp. 56. Next base: position 4,906,402 of record NZ_PEEV01000001.1, on the reverse strand, counting down.
CGGAGCCGCTTTCAACGTTTTCGACCGATTTGCCGATGAGGGTTTTGATTTCCTTGGCGGCTTCGGCGCTGCGCCCGGCCAGGCTGCGTACTTCGCTGGCCACCACGGCAAAGCCTCGGCCTTGCTCACCTGCGCGGGCAGCTTCCACGGCGGCGTTCAGCGCCAGGATGTTGGTCTGGAAGGCGATGCCGTCGATCACGCCGATGATGTCGCTGATCTTGCGGCTGCTTTCGGTGATCTGCTGCATGCTGGTGACCACCTGGCCCACCACTTCTCCGCCGCGGGCTGCCGCCTGGGCGGCGGTGCCTGCGAGCTGGTTGGCCTGGCGGGCGGTGTCGGCCGATTGGGTGACGGTGGCTGTGAGCTCTTCCATGCTCGATGCGGTTTCTTCCAGGTTGGCAGCGGTTTGCTCGGTGCGGGCCGAGAGGTCGTGGTTGCCGTTGGCGATCTGCACCGAGGCGCTGGAGACGGAGTCCACGCCCTGGCGCACTTCGCTCACCACGCCGCGCAGGCGCGCAGACATGTCCGAGAGGGCACGCAGCATCTGGCCGAGTTCGTCTTTGCGGGTGGATTGCAGCTCGCGCGTGAGGTCGCCTGCGGCGATGGCGTTGGCGGTGTCTACCGCACGGTGCAGCGGGCCCGTGACAGAGCGCACCAGCAAGGCCGCCAAGCCCATGCCCAGCAAAATCAAAACCAACACCACGGCGCCAGCCACCCACACCATCTTCGTGCTGGCAGCCTTGGCCGCTTGCACTGCCTCGTCGCGCTGGCGCTCTTGCAGCGCCACGAACTTGTCGATGGACTCCAGGTACAGCGCAATCTTGGGGCGGTAGACGGTCTCCAGGAATTTCTGCTTGGCTGCCGGGTCCCCCGCCTCGACCAGCTCTTTGATCTTGTCGCCCTGGCCGCGCACGTCGGCACGCGCAGCCGCCACAGCGGCCAGCGCGGCCTTGTCAGCGTCCGAGATGGCCGACTTGTTGATCTTTTCCTGCACCGGCGTGATGCGGGCGGTGAGCGCTGGCACCCGGGCGTCAAAATCTTCTTTGAGCTTGGCGTCGGTGGTGACGAAGCCGGACATCGACATCGTCACCGCCAGCTCCGCCAAGCCACGCCAGCTCACCGCCGTGGTGATGGCGCTTTCGTACCGCTCCACCAGGGCCTCGGTCTTGTCGGTCACGCTGCGGCTGTACAGCTGGATGCTCACAGCGGCCGCCAACATCAGCAGCAAGAGACCGAGGATCACGCTCCACATCTTGTGGGCTACACGCAGGTCGTTGAATTTCATGATTTTTTGTGGGTGGGCTGAGAAAAAGAGACGGCTTGGGGCTGCACACAGGCACCAGGCAACGAGAGTGAGGCATGATGCATCACATTTATCATTTGTTTTATTTTATTCAAAATAATAGAAGCTATCCCACCCTCGTGGTCTGGGGCAAACCCGTAGAATGAAACCGTGACTACCTACCTCAACGCTGATCTGCACTGCCACTCCGTGGTGTCCGACGGGACTTTGACGCCCGAAGACCTCGCAGCCCGCGCCAAAGCCAATGGCGTCGAGCTGTGGGCCCTGACCGACCACGACGAAATTGGCGGCCAACACCGCGCGGCCGCTGCAGCGCACAGCCAAGGTCTAGCGTATCTGACAGGCACCGAAATCTCTGTCACCTTTGCGGACACCACGGTGCACATCGTGGGCCTGGGGTTTGACCCCGACAACACCGCCCTGGCCCAGGGGCTGGCCGCCACACGCGGTGGACGCGGCCAGCGCGCCCAGGAGATGGCGGCGCAATTGGCCCAGGTGGGCATTGCAGGCGCCTACGAAGGCGCGCTGCAGTTTGTGGGCAACCCCGAACTCATCTCGCGCACCCACTTTGCACGCTTTCTGGTCGAAACCAAGGTCTGCCGCGACACGGCCGAGGTGTTTCGCAAGTACCTGATCGATGGCAAACCCGGCTACGTGCCCCACCGCTGGGCCACCCTGGGCGATGCCGTGCGCTGGATCACCGAGGCTGGCGGCGTGGCGGTGATTGCGCACCCCGCGCGCTACAAGTTCACCGCCACCGAGGAATACGCGCTGTTTTCCGAATTCAAGGCCCATGGCGGCAAGGGGGTAGAGGTGGTCACAGGCAGCCACAGCGCCGCCGAATACCTGACCTATGCCGACATGGCGCAGGAATTCGGTCTGGCCGCCTCGCGCGGCAGCGACTTCCACAGCCCCGACGAATCCCACACCGACCTGGGCGCCCTGCCCCTGCTGCCGGGCCACCTCACGCCCGTCTGGGAAACGCTGGCCCACCGCGTGCGGCCCGCCGCCTGAGGGCCCCAGAACACCCAAGCCATGGCCCAATACTTCGAAGTTCACCCCGACAACCCACAGCCCCGCCTGCTCAAGCAGGCTGCCGCGTTGCTGCAAAAAGGCGGCATTGTGGCCGTGCCCACCGACTCCAGCTACGCCCTGGTGTGCCACCTGGACGACAAGGACGCCGTGGACCGCCTGCGCCGCATTCGCCAGGTGGATGACAAGCACCACCTGACGCTGCTGTGCCGCGACCTGTCTGAGCTGGCCAACTATGCACGGGTGGACAACCGCCAGTACCGGCTGCTCAAGCTGGGCACGCCGGGGCCTTACACCTTCATCCTGGAAGCCACCAAGGAAGTGCCCCGCCGGGTGAGCCACCCCTCACGCAAAACGATTGGCCTGCGCGTGCCCGACCGCAAGGGCCTGCAATTGCTGCTGGAGCTGCATGACGCGCCGCTGCTGGCCACCACCTTCATCCCGGCGGGCGAGAGCGAGCCCCTGAACGACCCTGAGCAGATCCGCGAACGCTACGAAAAGGTGCTGGACGCCATCGTGGACGCAGGTGCCTGCCCGCTGGAGCCCACCACCGTGATCGACCTGACCCCCATGGGCACCGGCGGCGACCCCGAAGTGGTGCGCGAAGGCCGGGGCAGCCTGCAAGCCCTGGGGCTTTGAGAGCGCGGGCAGCGGCAGGCATCGCACCTGCCGCCCCGCCCCCACGGATTACAGCTTGAACGCGCCCACCGCGCGCTGCAGTTCCTGAGCCCGCCCCGCCAGGCCCGAGGCCGCGCTGGCCGCCTGCTCCACCAAGGCCGCGTTTTGCTGGGTGGCGCCATCCATGTGGGCCACGGCCTGGTTCACATGCTCAATGCCCGCCGTCTGCGCGTGCAGCGCGCCCGAGATATCGCCCAGCAGTGTGGTGACCTGGCCCACGGCCTGCACGATCTCTTGCATGGTCTCGCCCGCCTTGCCCACCAGCCCGGAGCCGTTTTCCACCTGATCCACCGACTGACTGATCAGCGTCTTGATCTCGCGCGCGGCCACAGCACTGCGCTGGGCCAAGCTGCGCACTTCGCTGGCCACCACGGCAAAGCCGCGCCCTTGCTCCCCTGCCCGCGCGGCCTCCACCGCCGCATTCAGGGCCAGGATGTTGGTCTGGAACGCGATGCCCTCGATCACCTGGATGATGTCCACGATCTTGCGCGAGCTGCTGCTGATGGCGTCCATGGTCTGCACCACATCACCCACCACGGCGCCGCCGCGCTCGGCAATGTGCGACGCGTTCACGGCCAGGGTGCTGGCCGAACGGGCGCGGTCGGCGTTTTCGCGCACCGTCACCGTCAACTGCGACATGCTGGCCGCCGTATCGGCCAAGGAGGCCACCTGGTCCTGGGTGCGCCGGGCCAGGTCGCTGTTGCCTGAGTCAATTTCGCCGGTGGCGTCCGAGATGGAGTCGGAAGACTGTTTGATGCCCGTGACCAGCTCGGTCAGCGTGTCTTCCATGGACCCGAGCGCCGTGAGCAAACGCCCAAAGTCGCCATGCAGGTCGGACGAAAACTCCTGGCTCAAATCCCCCGCTGCCACGGTCTCGGCAATCAGCAAGGCCTGCTTGAGCGGAGACACGATGGCGCTGCGCAGCACGCCAAACGCCACCACAGCCACCACACACACTGCCAGGCCCAGCACCACCAGCCACACCCGCATGTTTTGCAGCAGGCCATGGGCCTGGTCAGCGGCCCGCAACAGGGGCAGCTTTTGCGCTTGCTCCAGCCCCGTCACCGAGGCCACCGCCGTGCGGTAGGCGTCTTCCGCCTGCCCCATGCCCAGCCACACCACGCCCACCAACACCGCCACCAGCAAAGCCACCGTTCCAAAACCCAACAGCAGCAGCGTTCCAATCCGCAGTCGATCCAATCCCATGTCTTTGTCTCCGTCCTTTGGTTTTTTGCGGTGCGCGCGGCTGGCAAACGCCAGCGGTGGCACCGCAGTGTGTTGCGGCATCGTACCCACGAACGCGGTCTGGCGCTGGCGAGCACCGACCGTCGTCGCACATCCGAGACAATCTACAGCGTGCCGCCGTGGCGAGCAAAGCCCCGGGCTCACACAAGCCTGCAGGCCAGGGCACGCCAGAGACGCGGGCACCTTCTGAGACAATCTTCGCGTGGACACCTCCAATCTCATCCAAACCATCCTGATCTACGCCCTGCCCGTGCTGCTTGCCATCACAGTGCACGAGGCGGCCCACGGCTACGCAGCGCGCCACTTTGGCGACAACACGGCGTACATGCTGGGGCGCATCACCCTCAACCCCATCAAGCACATCGACCCGGTCGGCACCATCCTGATGCCGCTGCTGCTGCTCTTCGCAACCTCAGGGGCTTTTGTGTTTGGCTACGCCCGGCCTGTGCCGGTGAATGTGGGCGCCTTGCGCAACCCCAAGCGCGACATGATCTGGGTGGCCCTGGCGGGCCCCGCGTCCAACTTTGCGCAGGCCGTGGCCTGGGCGGCCCTGTGGGCAGTGCTGGCTGGTGTGGGCGTTGAGGAAGAATTTTTCATCGGCATGGCCCGCGCAGGCGTGCTGGTCAACCTGTCGATGTGGGCCTTCAACCTGTTTCCGCTGCCGCCTCTTGATGGCGGGCGCATCCTGGTTGGTCTGCTGCCCTGGAAGGCCGCGCAAGCGGTATCGCGGGTGGAGCCCTACGGCTTTTTCATCGTCATGGCCCTGGTCTATTTCCAGATCGTCTCGCAGTTCTGGATGACCCCCCTCATGACCATGGGCCTGAACCTGATCAAAGCCCTGGTGCTGTCGCCGCTCAACGCGTTGCTGCGCTGAGCGCGCGGACCACACCGGGCCCCACCGCCAGACCCCATTGTCCTTTTTGACCCCGTTTTTCCCTCCATGAGCACTACCCGTTTTCTGACCGGCATCACCACCACAGGCACGCCCCACCTGGGCAACTTTGTGGGCTCCATCCGCCCCTCGGTGCAAGCCAGCCTGCGTCCCGGCGTACAGAGCTTTTACTTTCTGGCCGACTACCACGCGCTCATCAAGTGCGAGGACCCCGTGCGCATCCAGCGCTCTACGCTGGAGATTGCGGCCAGCTGGCTGGCTGCGGGCCTGAACCCCGAACACGTCACCTTCTACCGCCAGTCCGACATCCCTGAAATCCCCGAGTTGAACTGGATGCTCAGCTGCGTGACGGGCAAGGGCTTGCTCAACCGGGCGCATGCCTACAAGGCCTCGCAAGACAAGAACACCGAAGCCGGCCGTGAAGCCGACGACGGCGTGACCGCCGGGCTGTTCATGTACCCCGTGCTCATGGGTGCAGACATCCTCATGTTCAAGGCCCACAAGGTGCCCGTGGGGCGCGACCAGGTGCAGCACATTGAAATGGCGCGCGACATGGCCAGCAGCTTCAACCACCTGTACGGCGAGCACTTTGTGCTGCCCGAAGCCGTCATCGACGACAACGTGGCCACCCTGCCAGGGCTGGACGGCCGCAAGATGAGCAAGAGCTACAACAACACCATCCCGCTGTTCTCGTCGCGCGAGCAGCTCAAGAAGCTCATCGGCAGCCTGCTGACCGACTCGCGCGCGCCCGGTGAGCCCAAGGACACCGAAGGCTCCGCCCTGTTCCAGATCTACCAGGCCTTTGCCAGCGCCGAAGAAACCGAGGCCCTGCGCCGCGCCTACGCCGACGGCATTGCCTGGGGCGACGCCAAGCAACTGCTGCTGGAGCGCGTGGACCAAGTGATTGCCCCCATGCGCGAGCAGTACGACGCGCTGATCAACGACCCCGCGCGCATTGAGCAAACCCTGCTGGCCGGCGCCGAACGCGCCCGCGCCCTGGCCACGCCTTTCATCAAAGAGCTGCGCTCGGCCGTGGGCCTGCGCAGCCTGTCGCAAGCCAGCACCGCCAAAGCCACCAAGGCAGCCAAAGTGGCGCTGCCCTCGTTCAAGCAATACCGCGAGGCCGATGGCAAGTTCTACTTCAAGCTGCTGGCCGCCGACGGGCGCCTGCTGCTGCAAAGCACGGGCTTTGATGCCCCCAAGGAAGCAGGCCAGGCGATTGCACAGCTGCAAAGCCAGCCTGACGCGCTGAGCACCCTGGCCGCCAAGCTGCCTGCGGTGGCCGGTGTGGACCCGGCCGACGTGCGCGCCGCGCTGCAAGCCCTGGCAGAGGCCAACGCCGCCTGAGGCGTGGCGGCGACAGCACCGCCCATCCCAAACGCTATCAAATCAATAGCTTCTAGCGCTTACCAATCAAGCGCTAGAAGCTATTTTTCATCAAGCCCCAACGTATCTGCAAGCACGACCAACGCTCGTCGCGCAACTGCAAGGTCCAGGGTCAGGCACACCGCAAACGCCTTGCCTTACACTGGCCCTTACGTCTTGAGGCCCTCCATGCAAGCACCCTTTCATGTTGCACCGCTGATCGCCGCACTGGCCCTGCTGGGAGGCTGCAGCACCGCACCCAGCCGCTCCTCTGGCCCGCCCCTGGCGCCTGACCGGACCTTCACCGTGCCCGTGTACGCCAACGAACCAGGCCGGGCAGACGCCACCGCCAAAGCAGAGTGCCGCAGACAAGGCCTGCACCACAAGCTGCTGCGCGACGACGGCGCCCGCATGACCTACCAGTGCGTGAACGAGGCACCAGCGCGCTGACCATCCCACCTCACCCCGGCACACCATGACCACCCCTCACGCCCTCTGGCAACGCCTCATCGCATGGGGCTTTTACGGTGGGCTGGCCTGGGCCTGTGCCGCTTGCACCACCACACCCACCACGGACCACACGCCTGTTGCGACCAGCCAGCCAGCGGCCACCCGGTTGACCAACTCGCTCGGCATGGAGTTTGTGCCGGTGCCCGCAGGCAGCTTCTGGATGGGCAGCGACGAGGCCCCGGGCGAGCTGGCCCAGGCGTTTCCGCTGCTGGGCAGCGCCCGCTTCACGGCCCTGGCCGATGAAGCCCCGGTGCACCCAGTGCGCATCAGCCAGCCGTTTTACCTGGGGCGGCACGAGGTCACGGTGGGGCAGTTCCGCCGGTTTCTGGAGCTGTCTGGCTACCAGCCCGAATCCGTGGCCGACAGCACGGGCGGCTACGGCTACAACGCACAGTACGACCCCGCCAGCACGGCGCGTGGCGACGCCTTTGAGGGGCGTAACCCACGCTACAGCTGGGCCCAGCCTGGCTTTGCGCAAGGCGACGAACACCCCGTGGTCAACGTCACCTGGAACGACGCCCAGGCCCTGGCCCGCTGGCTGACCGAGCGCGAAGGCGTGCGCTACCGCCTGCCCACCGAGGCCGAGTGGGAATACGCCTGCCGCGCCAACACCCGCACCCGCTACCCCCACGGCAACGACCCAGCCCAGCTCACCCAGTACGCCAACGTGTTCGACCAGACGGCCGCCCCCCTGTGGCCGCGCTGGCAGCAGCACGCCCTGCCCGGCAGCGATGGCCAGGCATTCACCGCCCCGGCGGGCAGCTACCCGCCCAATGCCTTTGGCCTGCACGACATGCTGGGCAACGTGTGGGAATGGGTGGCCGACTGGCATGACGAGGGCTACTACGCCCAATCCCCCGCCACCGACCCCCAGGGCCCGGCCACGGGCTCGGTGCGGGTGCGCCGGGGTGGCTCGTGGCACACCTGGGCGTTTTATGCGCGCTGCAGCTACCGCAACTGGAACAGCCCGGAGACCCGCTACACCCTGGTCGGCATGCGCCTGCTGCGGGAGTGGGGCGAGGCCACTGGCGCCGCCAGCCGCCCTTGACCGCCCCTGACCTGGCATCAAGATTCAAGAATCGCAAAACGTAAACAACCGTCAACTCACCCCGCCTGTTACACAGGCAGGGCGAGAAAACGGCAGGCCCTCGGAAATAATGGGCCATGACTTATCCGACAGGCAACCCATGCGCATAGCCGCGCTGGATGACGACGCGCTTCAGCTCGATCTCTTCAAACAGGCCCTGGAAGCCATGGGCCACATCTGTCACACCCACCTGACCGGAGCCGATCTGCTGCGCGAACTGCGCCGCGAGACGTTTGACCTGCTCATCGTGGACTGGCACCTGCCCGACACCACCGGCCCCGAGGTGGTGCGCTGGGTGCGCGAACATGTGGGTGCTCCAATGCCCATCCTGTTCGTGACCCACCGCCAGGAAGAGCGTGACATCGTGGAAGGACTGGGCAGCGGCGCCGACGACTTCATGACCAAGCCCGTGCGCATTGGCGAGCTGCGTGCCCGCGTGGGCGCCCTGCTGCGCCGCGCCTACCCCGACGCCCGGGACGAAGTGCTGGAGTTCGGCCCCTACCGCTTCTTCCCCGAATCGCGCTCGATTGAAATCAGCGGCAAGCCGGTTGAGCTCAAGAACCGCGAGTACGATCTGGCCCTGTTCCTGTTTCAAAACATGGGGCGGCTGCTGTCACGCGATCACCTCAAGGAAATCATCTGGGGCCAGGTGCCCGATGTGATGTCCCGCTCACTGGACACCCACATCTCCCGCCTGCGCACGCAACTGGATTTGCGACCTGCCAATGGGTTCATGGTGACGGCGGTGTACGGTGTGGGCTATCGGTTTGAAGCGGTGGAGAGAGAGCGCAGGGCCTGAGAACCTGTTCTAAGAAGCGGGTTTCACAACCTGCGTAGGGCCATGGTGCCGCAGGGGGTGCAGTCCACCCGCCGCGCGCCCACCTCTCCCGCTATTTGCACCGCAGTCCAGAAGCCCTTGCCGCCCGCCCCTACCAAGGAGTCTCTTTTGCACCTCAGTGCCCCTTTCCAACGCCTGCCTTCTGCCTTGTTGGTGGCCGGTCTGGCGCTCAGCGCCTTTGCCGCGCCCCTGGCCCTTGCGGCCGAGCGGGGCGACGAAATCCCCCACACCGTTCAACCCGGCGACACGCTGGAAGGGCTGGCCCAAAGCTACCTGGCCGCCCCCCAGCTGTGGCCGCGCCTGCAGGCACGCAACAAGGTCAAAGACCCCAAGCACCTGCAGCCGGGCTCGGTGGTGTGGATTCCGGTGGGCCTGCAACCGGCCGAATCGGCCAGCGTGGAGTTTGTGCACGGCAATGTCAAAGCGCTGCCGCCCACCCCCAACGGAAAGGCTGGCAACGCGGCACCGGCCAGCGCCCCCCTGGCCGCAGGCAGCACCTTGGCCGAAGGCACCAAGCTGGAAGTCGGGCCCGATGGCTTTGTCGCCGTACGCCTGGCCGATGGTTCCATCGTGCGGGTGAATGCCCAGTCGGACGTGCAACTGCGCCAGCTGCGCCGCCGGGGCCGCGCAGGGTCCGTGCAGTCGGTGCTGGAGGTCCAGCGCGGCAGCGTCGAATCCACCGTCACCCCCAGCAACGACAAACTGCGGCGCTTTGAGGTGCGCACCCCCCGTGCCGTGACCAGCGTGCGCGGCACCCGTTTTGGCGTGGCCCTGAGCGAGGACGGCAAAACCACGGCCGCAGTGCTGCAAGGCGCCGTGGCCGTGCAGTCGCGCACAGGCGAAATCCCCGTGCCCGGCAACACCCCTGCCGCCCTGCTGCAGCCCGGCCAAGGCCTGGCGGTGCAGGCCGACGGCACGGTGGGCAGCCCCCGCCCCCTGCTGCCCGCACCCGACCTGCAAACCCTGCCCAAAGCCGTGCACGAGCCCGGCCTGCTGGCGCTGGATGTGCCCCCACAGCCCAAAGCCACGGCCTACCAGGCCGTGGTGGCGCGCGATGCAGACCTGACCCAGGTGCTGCGCTCAGGCACCTTTGCCAACGGCCGTTTGCGCTGGCCGGGGCTGGAAGATGGGCCGTACTACCTCTCCGTGCGCTCGGTCGATGCGGCAGGCATTGCGGGCCTGCCGAGCACCCAGCCGCTCACCGTCAAGACCCAGCCGGTGCCGCCGCTGTACCAGCAGCCCGCAGCAGCAGGCGTGGTGTCCAACGCCGGTGGCCAGCTGCTGTGCACCCAGGTTCCCGGCGTGCGCTGGTACCGCATCCAGGTGGCGGCAGACGCGGCCTTCACCCAGCCTGCGCTGGACGAAGCCCGCCTGGACAACTGCAAGCTCTCGGTCGCCTCGCTGCCCGTGGGCAACTACTTCTGGCGCGCAGCCAGCGTGCGTGAGCTGGCCCAGGGCCAGGCCGACCAAGGCCCGTTTGCTGCGGCCCAAAGCTTCGTGCTGGCGCAGCAGCCCCCAACCCTCTCGGCCCAGTCCATGCAGGCCAGCGATGGGGACACCACCGTGAATGTGCGCTGGCAGGCCCAGGCCGGGCAACGCTTTCGCCTGCAATTGGCACGCGACATAGACTTTGACAAGCCCACGCTGGACACCACGCTGGACGCCCCCCAATGGACCGCAACCGACCTGGCGGCGGGCACCTACTTTGTGCGCATCCAGGTGCTGGACCCCTCAGGCCTGCAAAGCGACTTCTCGCCACCACGCTCCATCCGCGTGGGCACGGGCTTCAGCACCAGCTCCGGCCTGCCGGTGTCGGACTCCAGCGGCGAGGCCGTGCGGCGCCCCTGAGGCGCCAGCACCGGCACCGCATCACCCCAACCGCCCGCACCGCCATGCCCAAAGCAGCACGCACGCGCGCCCAGCAGCGGCGCTTTGAATGGACCCTGCTGGCGCTGGCGCTGCTGGCCCTGGTGGCCTGGCTGAGCCCTCCGGGGCAGTTGGCAGGCCCTAACCACCTGATCCAGGACCTGGGGCTGCGCGCCCTGGCGCGGCCACCCCACCCCGACATCGTGCTGGTGGCGGTGGACGACCGCAGCATCGCCACCATCGGCCGCTGGCCCTGGCGGCGCGCGCTGCATGCGCAGTTGCTGGAGGCCATCAGCGCACAACAACCCCAGGCCATCGGCCTGGACATTCTGTTCAGCGAGGCCGACGCCGATTACCCGCTGGACGATGCCCTGCTGGCACAGGCCATTGCGGCGAGCCACCGGGTGGCGCTGCCTGTGCTGCAGCGCAACTATGCGGGGCTGTCTGCAGGGGGATCTGAAGGGATGTCCGAGCGGCCCCTGGACATGTTCGCCCAGGCCGCAGCCGCCTTGGGCCATGTGCACGTGGCCCCCGATGGCGACGGTGTGGTGCGCGGCCTGTACCTGCAAGAAGGCCCGGCGGATGCGCCCTGGAGCCACCTCAGCCAGGCGCTGCAGTGCATTGCACAGCCCCCAGTGCAAGGCTGCAAACCGCAGGCTCCGTCAGAACCCGCCAGCGCCTTGGGCAACAGCACCCCCGTCCCCTGGGCCGTGGGCCAGCATGAGCTGATTGCCTACGCCGGCGGGCCCGCCCACTACCCCACCTATTCCTACATCGATGTGCTGCGCGGGCAGGTGCCCAGCAGCGCCTTTCGCGGCAAATACGTGCTGGTGGGCGCGGCGGCATCGGGCCTGGGCGACATGTTTGCCACCCCGGTCAGCAGCGGTGCCCGGCTGATGCCGGGTGTGGAAGTCGTCGCCCATGTGCTCGACAGCCACCTGGCCCAGGTGCGGCTGCAGACCGCCCCCACCGCCGCCAACATCGCCTTCAATTTGGTGCCTGTCGCGGCGGCCCTGCTGGCCTTGCTGGTGACGGGCCCCTTGGCGGCCTTGCTCACCAGTGCGGGGCTGGCGCTGGCCACGCTGCTGCTGTCCATGCTGTTGCCTGCCTGGACGGGATGGCAGTTTGCCCCCGCCGCCGCGCTGCTGGGCCTGGTGCTGGCCTACCCGCTGTGGAGCTGGCGGCGGCTCAGCGCCGCCGCCCAGTTTTTGCGCACCGAAATCGAACACCTGCAGCGCGAAGGCATGCTGGTGCTGAAGACCCCCACGGCAGGCACCGGCGATTTTCTGGAGCGGCGCATCAACGCGGTGGAGAGCGCATCGCGCCAGCTGCGCGACCTGCACCAGTTTGTGAGCACCAGCCTGCAGCAACTGCCCTCACCCAACTTTGTCTGCGATGCGCAAGGGCACATCCTGCTGGCCAATCTGGCGGCGCAGCGCCACACCGGCCTGGGGGCGTTCGAGCCGCCATCGGCACTGCAGGGCAAACCCATCACCCAGGTGCTGCACGACCTGCAAGACCCGCGCACCCAAGAGCCCCTGATCACCCAGGACAAATTGCGCAGCGGCCAGTTGCCCGCGCAAAGCGAGGGGCAAGACGGACAAGGCCGCAGCCTGCTCATGCTGTGCAAACCGTTCACCGACTTTGCCAACGTGGGCTGGCTCATCACGCTGGTGGACATGACGGAAATCCGCCGCGCCTTGCAGCAACGCGACCAGGCGCTGCACTTCATCTCGCACGACATCCGCGCGCCCAACGCCTCCATCCTGACGCTGCTGGAGATGCAGCGCGCCTACCCTGGCCGCATGCCTGCAGACACGCTGATGCAGCGCATCGAGAGGTACGCGCAGGCGTCCCTCGGCATGGCAGAAAACTTTGTGCGCCTGGCCAGTGCGCAAACGCAGGAATACCGCATGGTCCCCCTGGACCTGGTGGCCGTGCTGAACGAAACCGTGGACGACGCCTGGGCCCTGGCCAGCGAGCGCGATGTGCAAGTCACCCTGCAATCACTGCCCGACACCGCGCCCTGCCTGGGCGACCGCGCCTTGCTGTGCCGCGCCGTGGCCAACGTGCTGAACAACGCCATCAAATACAGCCCGGAAAACGGCGTGGTGCAGTGCAGCCTGCAAGCACGCGGCACGCACTGGGTGCTGGCGGTGCGCGATGAAGGCCCCGGCATTGCCCCAGGCCAGCAAGACCGCCTGTTTGCCCCCTTTGCCCGCCTGCACGACCAAAGCCACCCCCACATCTCTGGCGTGGGCCTGGGGCTGGCCCTGGTGCACACCGTGGTGCAACGGCACGGCGGCAGCCTGGAAGTGGAAAGCGAAGAAGGCCGGGGCGCTGAATTCAGGCTGGTGCTGCCGCTGGAGAGCCATACGGCGTGAACCGGCTCTGGTTCTCATCCACCTGCAGCGCCCGGCCCACGTACGGGAAGGCGCGCTGCGTGCAGTGCTCGCGTTCGCACACCTTGCACCCCATGCCGATCGGTACCGCCGCCTCGGGGTCTTGCAGGTCCAGGCCTTTGGCGTACACCAGGCGCGTGGCATGGCGCACATCGCAGCCCAGGCCGATGGAGAAGGTTTTTTGCGGTGCGCCGTACCCGCCCGCGCAGGTGGATACGCTGCGCGCAATCCACAGGTAGCGGCGCCCATCGGGCATGCTGGCCAGCTGCGCCTGCACGCGATCAGGGCGCGCAAAGGCTTCGTACACGTTCCACAGCGGGCAAGTGCCCCCAGCGCGGCTGAAGTGGAAATGCGTGGCCGACTGGCGCTTGGAGATGTTGCCCGCACGGTCCACCCGGATGAAGAAAAACGGCACCCCCGGCGCGCCCGGGCGCTGCAAGGTGCTCAGCCGGTGGCACACGGTCTCAAAGCCCACGCCAAATTGCTGGTCGAGCAAATCGATGTCGTAGCGCAGCGCCTCTGCAGCGCTGAGAAAAGCCTGGTAGGGCAACAACAGGGCCCCGGCAAAGTAGTTGGCCAGGCCCACGCGGGCCAACTTGCGTGAGGCCGGGTCGGCGGTGAATGGCGCCACCTGGATGAGGGCGTTGATGGCCTGCTCGCACTCCAGCAAGGCCAATTGCGTGCCCAGCTGAAAGGCCCGCTGCGAGGCATCGAGCGTGTGCGACAGCCGCAGCAGCCGCGTGTCGGGGTCAAACTGCCGCTTGCCTGCCGCTGGGTCTTGCGTCAGCGCCACCCGCACGCCATGGAGTTGCTGCAGCCGCACGGTCAGCCAATCGGCCAGGGGGCCGGGGTGAGCTTGGGCCTGCACGGCCAAGGCTTCTGCCGCACGGTCCAGTCCATCGAAGTAATTCTGGTGCGCAAAGAAGAAATCCCGAACCACCTCAAACGCCATGGCCCGGGGCGCCGATGCGGCCGAGCGGTCGTCCCCCAGCTGCAGCGACAGCGCCTCCAGCCGCTCCATCGCCTCCAGGTTGCGGCGGTGCAAGGCGATGACGGCGCGCCCCACCCCGGGCATCTGCGCGGCGATCTCCTGCAGCTCGGGCAGCCCGATGGGCTCAGCGCTGCCCGCCAGGGCCTCTTTGAGCCCGGCCATCAGCCGCGCCTCTTCGTCTTCAGAAAACTGCTGGATGTCCACGCCCAAAGTGCGGTGCAACTTGAGCAGCACCGACACCGTCAAGGGCCGCTGGTTTTGCTCCAGCTGGTTGAGGTAACTGGGGGACAGCCCCAGCGTCTGCGCCAACGCAATTTGGGAAAGCCCCTGCTCGGCCCGCAGCTTGCGCAGCTTGACGCCCATGAATGTCTTTTTCAAACCCTGCCCCTTTTTGCGCGCATGGATAGCGCCTTGATCGCGCATGTGCCGCGCACTTTTCGTGCACAGCAATTCGCAAAATTTGCAAATTGAAGGTTTGCTTTCGCAAAAATTCGCCCTTTTAGCCCTTCTTCAAGGCGTGTATTTTGCGTAAATTGCGAATCATGACAACACCCTTTGGAACGATGGAACTGCACGAGCTGGTGCTGCCCATGCACAGCAACCACCACGGCCAGCTGTTTGCGGGGCAAGGGCTTCAGTGGCTGGCCAAGGCTGCGTTTCTGACGGCACGGGGCCTGGCGCAGCGCGAAGTCGTCATGGCGGGCTTGACCCGCGTGGACTTCCTCGCACCGGTGCCTGTGGGCTGCCAGCTCACGCTGCGCGGCTGGGTGAGCCGGGTCGGGCGCAGTTCAATGACCGTGTGCATCCATGGCCTGGCCGTGCGGCCCCACATGCCGGGCGAAGACGTTCTCAAAGGGGTGTTCGAGATGGTTGCGGTGGATGCCACCGGCCGCCCCGTCACCATCCACCCTTCGCACTTGAACCAGGAGACAACACCATGAACACCACCCTCGCGGGCACGGCCCCCTCAGCCCCCTCGGCCACACTCCCCAAGCCCAAAAAATCCGTCGCCCTTTCGGGCGTGACGGCGGGCAACACCGCCCTGTGCACCGTGGGCCGCACCGGCAACGACCTGCACTACCGGGGCTACGACATCCTGGACATTGCCGAGGTGTGCGAGTTTGAAGAGATTGCCCACCTGCTGGTGCATGGCAAGCTGCCCACGCGTGCCGAGCTGAAGGCCTACAAAGCCAAGCTGCGCGCCCTGCGTGGCCTGCCCGGCAGCGTAAAGGCCGCGCTGGAGCAACTGCCCGCCGCCAGCCACCCGATGGACGTGATGCGCACCGGCGTCTCGGCCCTGGGCTGTGCCCTGCCCGAGAAGGACGACCACAACCTGCCAGGCAGCAGAGACATTGCCGACCGCCTGATGGCATCGCTGGGCAGCATGCTGCTGTACTGGTACCACTTCAGCAACTCGGGCCGCCGCATTGCGGTGGAGACGGATGACGACTCGATTGGCGGCCACTTCCTGCACCTGCTGCACGGCACCCCGCCGCCCGAGGGTTGGGTGCGCGCCATGCACACCTCTCTCAACCTGTATGCCGAGCACGAGTTCAACGCCAGCACCTTCACCGCCCGGGTGATTGCGGGCACGGGCAGCGACATGTATTCGAGCATTGCAGGCGCGATTGGCGCGCTGCGCGGCCCCAAGCACGGCGGTGCCAACGAGGTGGCGTTCGAGATCCAGAAGCGCTACGACAACCCCACCGAAGCCGAGGCCGACATCCGCCGCCGCGTGCAGGCCAAGGAGGTGGTGATCGGCTTTGGGCACCCGGTCTACACCGTGAGCGACCCACGCAACGTCGTCATCAAAGGCGTGGCACAACGCCTGTCGCAAGAGGCGGGCAGCACCAAGATGTTCGACATTGCCGAGCGGCTGGAGAGCGTGATGTGGGAGGTGAAGAAGATGTTCCCCAACCTCGACTGGTTCAGCGCCGTGAGCTACCACATGATGCAGGTGCCCACCGCCATGTTCACGCCGCTGTTCGTCATCGCGCGCACCAGCGGCTGGGCAGCACATGTGATCGAGCAGCGGGTGGACAACAAGATCATCCGCCCCAGCGCCCACTACACCGGGCCCGAAGACCAGGTGTTCGTGCCCATTGAAGAACGCTGCTGACGAAAAACGATAGCAGCCAGCGCTGGTTGGACGCCACTTTCAAACCATTCATGCTTGAAAATCTCATGTAATCAGCGCAAGCAGCTATCAAAAGAATAGTGAACATTTCCGCCCCATGACGAACACCGCCCACCGCAAACCCCTGCCCGGCACCACGCTGCAGTACTTCGACGCCCGCGAGGCTGTCGAACAACTCCAGCCCGGCGCCTGGGCCGCCCTGCCCTACACCGCCCGCGTGCACGCCGAAAACCTGGTGCGGCGCGCCGACCCCGCGCAGCTGGGTGCCTACCTGCGCCAGCTCATCGAGCGCCAGCGCACCATCGACTTCCCTTGGTACCCCGTTCGCGTGGTGTGCCACGACATCCTGGGCCAGACGGCGCTGGTGGACCTGGCGGGCCTGCGCGATGCGATTGCGAAAGAAGGGGGCGACCCGGCTGCGGTGAACCCGGTGGTGCCGGTGCAGCTCATCGTGGACCATTCGCTGGCCGTGGAGTGCGGCGGTTTTGACCCCGATGCCTTCGCCAAGAACCGCGCCATTGAAGACCGCCGCAACGAGGACCGGTTTCACTTCATCGAGTGGACGAAGAAGGCCTTTGCCAACGTGGAGGTGATCCCGGCGGGCAACGGGATCATGCACCAGATCAACCTGGAGAAGATGTCGCCCGTGGTCTACGTTCAGGAAGGCGTGGCCTTCCCCGACACCTGCGTGGGCACCGACAGCCACACGCCCCATGTGGATGCGTTGGGCGTGATTGCCGTGGGCGTGGGCGGGCTCGAAGCCGAGAACGTGATGCTGGGCCGCGCCAGTTGGATGCGCCTGCCCGATATCGTGGGTGTGGAGCTGACGGGCCAGCGCCCAAGCGGCATCACCGCCACCGACATCGTGCTGGCACTCACCGAATTTTTGCGCCACGAGAAGGTGGTGGGCGCCTACGTGGAGTTCTACGGTGCAGGCGCCGAGAGCCTGTCGATTGGCGACCGCGCCACCATCAGCAACATGTGCCCCGAGTACGGCGCCACCGCAGCGCTCTTCGCCATCGACGCGCAGACGCTGCAGTACCTGCGCCTGACGGGCCGCGAGGAGGCGCAGGTGCAGCTGGTGGAGACCTATGCCAAGGCCGCGGGCCTGTGGGCCGACACGCTGCGCGAGGTGCAGTACGAGCGTGTGCTGCGCTTTGACCTCAGCAGTGTGGTGCGCAACATGGCAGGCCCCAGCAACCCGCACCGCCGCCTGCCCACCACCGCGCTGGCCGAGCGCGGCATTGCCGCCCCCTGGGTGCAAGAGCCCGGCCGCATGCCCGATGGCGCCGTGGTCATCGCGGCCATCACCAGCTGCACCAACACCAGCAACCCGCGCAACGTCATCGCTGCCGCCCTGCTGGCGCGCAACGCCCGCCGCCTGGGTCTCACGCGCAAGCCGTGGGTCAAGACCTCGCTCGCGCCCGGCTCCAAGGCGGTGGAGCTGTATTTGAAAGAAGCCGGTCTGCTGGCCGACCTGGAGGCGCTGGGCTTTGGCATCGTGGCCTTTGCCTGCACCACCTGCAACGGCATGAGCGGCGCGCTCGATGCCGCCATCCAGCAAGAGATCATCGACCGCGACCTGTACGCCACGGCCGTGCTTTCGGGCAACCGCAACTTCGATGGGCGCATCCACCCGTACGCCAAGCAGGCCTTCCTGGCCAGCCCACCGCTGGTGGTGGCATACGCCCTTGCGGGCACGGTGCGCTTTGACATTGAGAACGACGCCTTTGCGGTGGTGAATGGCCAGCCCGTGCGCCTGAAAGACCTGTGGCCCAGCGACGCAGAGATCGACGCCATCGTGGCCCAGGCGGTGAAGCCCGCGCAGTTCCGCGCCGTGTACGGGCCCATGTTTGCGATACGCCAGGACGATGGCGAGGCAGTGAGCCCGCAGTACGACTGGCGCCCCCAGTCCACCTACATCCGCCGCCCGCCCTACTGGGACACCGAAGGCGTGGGCGCGCTGGCCGCCAGCCCGCGCAGCCTGAAGGGCATGCGAGCGCTGGCCCTGCTGGGCGACAACATCACCACCGACCACCTCTCGCCGTCCAACGCCATCTTGGCCGACAGCGCGGCGGGCGAGTACCTGGCGAAGATGGGCGTGCCCGAGGAGGACTTCAACTCCTACGCCACGCACCGGGGCGACCACCTCACCGCCATGCGCGCCACCTTTGCCAACCCGCAGCTCATCAACGAAATGGCGGTGGTCGATGGCCAGGTGAAGAGGGGATCACTGGCCCGCATCGAGCCCGAGGGCCGCGTGGTGCGCATGTGGGAGGCGATGGAGACCTACCTGCACCGCCGCCAGCCGCTCCTCATCATTGCCGGGGCCGACTACGGCCAGGGGTCGAGTCGCGACTGGGCCGCCAAGGGCGTGCGCCTGGCCGGGGTGGAGACCGTGGTGGCCGAGGGCTTTGAACGCATCCACCGCACCAACCTGATCGGCATGGGCGTGCTGCCGCTGGAGTTCACGCCCGGTGTGACCCGCCTGACACTGGGGCTGGATGGCACCGAGACCTACGATGTGCTGGGCGAGCGCACGCCGCGCGCCACCCTCACGCTGGTGGTGCACCGGCGCAATGGCGAAGTGCTGCGGGTGCCCGTGACCTGCCGCCTCGATACGGCCGAGGAAGTCTCGGTGTACGAAGCGGGTGGCGTGCTGCAGCGCTTTGCGCAGGACTTTTTGGAATCCAATGCCAAATCAGCCGCTAGCGCGCTTTCTTAAATCGCAAGCAGCTATCAAAAAATGAGCAAACCCCAAATCAAAATCCCCGCCACCTACCTGCGCGGCGGCACCAGCAAGGGCGTTTTCTTTCGCCTGCAAGACTTGCCCCAGGCCGCACAGCAGCCCGGCCCAGCGCGCGACGCGCTGCTGCTGCGCGTGGTGGGCAGCCCCGACCCGTATGGCAAGCAGACCGATGGCATGGGCGGCGCCACCTCGTCCACGTCCAAGGTGGTGATCCTCTCGCCCGCCACGCAGCCGGGGCACGATGTGGACTACCTGTTTGGCCAGGTGTCCATCGACCAGCCTTTTGTGGACTGGAGCGGCAACTGCGGCAACCTCTCTGCCGCCGTGGGGCCCTGCGCCATCCACATGGGCCTGATCGATGCCGCGCGCATTCCGCACAGCGGCGTGTGCACCGTGCGCATCTGGCAGGCCAACATCGGCAAGACCATCGTGGCGCATGTGCCCATCACCGAGGGACAGGTGCAGGAGACGGGCGACTTTGAGCTGGACGGCGTGACCTTCCCGGCCGCCGAGGTAGCGCTTGAGTTTCTGGACCCGGCGGACGACAGTGAGGGCGATGGTGGCGGCGCGATGTTCCCCACGGGCAACGTGGTCGATGCGCTGGAGGTGCCCGGCGTCGGCCAGTTCCAGGCCACGCTGATCAACGCGGGCATTCCCACCATCTTCCTCAACGCCCGCGACCTGGGCTACACCGGCACCGAGCTGCAGGGCGACATCAACGAAGACAAAGCGGCCCTCGCCCGCCTGGAAACCATTCGCGCCTGGGGCGCCGTGAAGATGGGCCTGATCCGCGACGTGGCCGAAGCCGCCACGCGCCAGCACACGCCCAAGATCGCCTGGGTGGCACCGCCTGCGGCCTACACGGCATCCAGCGGCAAGGCCGTGCAGGCAGGCGATGTGGACCTGCTGGTGCGGGCTCTGTCCATGGGCAAACTGCACCACGCCATGATGGGCACAGCGGCTGTGGCGATTGGCACCGCCGCCGCAGTGCCCGGCACGCTGGTCCACCTGGCAGCGGGCGGCGGCACGCGCAACGCCGTGCCGGGGTCGGTGCGTTTCGGTCACCCCTCCGGCACGCTGCGTGTGGGGGCCGAGGCGGCGGAGGTCAACGGCCAGTGGACGGTGACCAAGGCCCTGATGAGCCGCAGCGCACGCATTCTGATGGAGGGCTGGGTGAGGATTCCGACAACCCCCTGAGCGGCTACGCCGCTTCCCCCTTCTCTCACGCTTCGCGTGGGAAGGGGGACGCCGTCAGCGCGGCGGGGCGGCCCTTGCGCGACGGCCCCCGCTGGTACCGCGCCGAGTGCAGGCAGCGCGTACTTCGATCAACAAGGAAACCAGTGATGAACACCAAACAAAAACTCAAGCAACTCGTCGAAGCCCGCAACGGCCTGATCGTGCCTGGCGCTTTCAACGCCCTCTCCGCCAAGGTGATTGCCGATCTCGGCTTTCAAGCCATCTACGTGACGGGTGCAGGCGTGACCAACATGTGGTTCGGCATGCCCGACCAGGGCTTCATGGGCCTGCACGAGATTGCCGACCACACAGCACGCATCCGCGACGCCGTGGATGTGCCACTGATCGTGGACGCCGACACCGGCTTTGGCAATGCCCTGAACGTGGTGCACACCGTGCGCACGCTGGAGCGTGCCGGGGCCGACTGCATCCAGCTCGAAGACCAGGTGGCGCCCAAGCGCTGCGGGCACTTCAGCGGCAAAGAGGTCATCAGCACCGAAGAGGCCGTCAGCAAGATCAAGGCGGCAGTGGACGCACGGCGCGACCCGGATTTCCTCATCATGGCGCGCACCGACGCTGCCGCCACGCACGGCTTTGAGGCGGCGGTGGAGCGCGCACAGAGGTTTGCCGAAGCGGGGGCCGACATCCTGTTTGTGGAGGCCGTGACGCAGGCCGAAGAAGTGCGCGCCCTGCCCCAGCGGTTGCACAAGCCCCAGCTGATGAACATGGTGATTGGCGGCAAGACGCCCCTCTTCAACGCCGACCAGTTGGGCGAGCTGGGCTACGGCATCGTGCTGTACGCCAACGCCGCGCTGCAGGGCGCGGTGATGGGCATGCAAAACGCGCTGACCACGCTGCGCAACGCCAAGGAAGTGCGCGAGGACAGTGGCCTCGTCACCCCGTTTGCAGAGCGCCAGCGCCTGGTCGGCAAGCCTGCGTGGGACGCGCTGGAAAAGCGCTACACCTGACGATCCTCCTCACCCGCAGGGATGCCAGGGGGCGACTGCGATCCCGCCGCGCAGCGGCCTTGGGCAGACCCGCTGGCGGAGTGGCTGACGCTGCTCGACTCAGGCTGACGCGTCATCTCCTGCGGGCAAGCGCATGACCCTTGTGCGCGCGTCATATTCAAACACCTCCCCGTGACGTGCCCAGGTGATGGCGGTGCGCAGCACACGTTCGGCCTCTGCGTCTCCATGCTGCTCACTCAGCAGGTGCAAGAAGGGCTCTTCGCGCAGCTCACCTGTCGGCTCCTGCTCCAGGCTGTGGCGAATGTGGGCCACCAACGGAACGTGGGCCAGCAGTTGCTGCCCGAAGATGTCTTGCCGCAGGCTGTGGCTGCCCTCCACATAGCGACGGCCCAGCGGGGTCATCTGCAAGTCGCCACCCGCCAGCGTTGCCAGCCCCAGCTGTGCCACCGCATGGGCCAGAGGGAGCAGCTCCGCATCGGTCAGGCTGGTTTCCTCAGCCAGCTGCGGCAGGTCTGCACGGCCATCGAAGGGCGGCTCGGCCAGGAGCTCCAACAACCCGTCCATGCGCACCACGTCTGCGGCGGGAAGTCGGTCGGTCAGCAGGGCGAGTTCTTCCGGCTGCTCTGTCTCGGCATCACCGGGTGTGGCGCCATGGCGTGTGGCACCGGCGGTCATGAACGCGTAGACCTCATCGATCAGCGCACGCACATGGGCGCTGTCTGCGTTGCGGGGTCTTGGCAGCTGGATCGCCAGCTGAAAGCGGATGCGGCCCGGGTCGCTCGCGAAGATCAGCACACGGTCGGCCATCATCACGGCCTCTTCAATGTTGTGCGAGACGACCAGCATGGCTTTGGTGGGCATGGTGCCACTGCGCCACAACTGCAAGATGTCTTCACGCAAGCGTTCGCCAGTCAATACGTCCAGGGCAGAGAAGGCCTCGTCCATCAACAGCACGTCCGGCTCGGTCACCAGCGCGCGGGCAATGCCCACGCGCTGGCGCATGCCGCCCGACAGCTCCCGTGGCAGCGCCCCTTCAAAGCCCGCAAGGCCAATCAAGCCAATGGCCGCAGCCACCCGCGCGTCGCTCTCCACCTGCGGCACACCGCGCGCCTCCAGCCCCAGCGCCACGTTCTGCTGCACCGTGAGCCAGGGGAACAAAGCAAACGACTGAAACACCATGCTGATCGCGCGGGCAGGACCATGCAACGGTTGCCCGCGGTATTGCACGTCCCCCTGGTCGGCGGGCACCAGGCCAGCCATGATGCGCAGCAAGGTGCTCTTGCCCGAGCCCGACTGGCCCAGAAGCGCGACGATTTCGCCCTCCTTCAGGGTGAAATCCACGCCATGCAATACAGGCCGCTCTCGGCCGTCTGAAGAGCGAAAGGTTTTCCCAACGCCTCGAAGTTCAATGATGGATTGCGTCATGGTGGCAACAGTTGCGGTCTTGTGCGGTCTTTTCCCTGGGGGCGTCAGAAATGCATGCGGTCTTCCGCCAAGCGATAGAGCCTTCGCCACAGGAAGTGGTTCAGTCCCATGACGAACACCACCATGGCGCCAATGCCCAGCGCGATGCGAGGAAAGTCGCCGCTGGCCGTCATCTGGGCGATGTAGCTGCCCAGGCCTTGGGCCTGCAAGGTGGTGTCACCCCAGGTCACATATTCGGCCACGATGCTGGCGTTCCATGAGCCACCACTGGCGGTGATGGCCCCTGTCACAAAGCTGGGAAATACGGCGGGCAAGAGGTAACGCTTCCAGCGCAGCCAGCCCTTGAGGCCCAGGTTTTGCGCGGCCAGGCGCAGTTCGTTCGGAATGCTGGAGGCCCCGGCAATCACGTTAAAGAGGATGTACCACTGCGTCCCCAGGATCATGAGTGGCGAGAGCCATATGTCGGGGTCCAATTTCCAGTGCACCATCAGCATCACGGCAATCGGAAAGAACAGATTGGCAGGAAACGCTGCCAGAAACTGCGCCACCGCCTGCAAACGCCCAGACCAGCGCGGGCTCATGCCCACCCACACCCCAATAGGCACCCACACCAGCGCCGCCAGCGCAATCAGCACCAGCACGCGGACCAGCGTGTAGCCACCCAGGACGAAGACATGTGCCACCTCAGTCCAGCCCACCTCGGTGTGCACAAACTGCACCAACCGCGCCACGGCAAACAGCACACAAGCCGCCAACAACGCATCCCACACCCGCTCGGCCCTGGCAGAGACTGCGCGTGGTCTCGCGCGGATCGAGGTGCCGTCGTAGCTGCGCCGAAACCAGCCCAAGGTGCGGCCCAACAACCGTTGCCCGCCCCCCGCCAGGCTCTGCACGGCATGTGCGCGGCGCAGCCAGCTCAACAGCCAGGAGCGCGGCGCGGCATCGGCGCCGCTTTCTTCGAAACGAAACTTGTCGGCCCACGCCACCAGTGGCCTGAACAGCAACTGGTCATACAGCAAGATGGCCACCAGCATGCAGCCAATGGCCCAGCCGATGGCGCCCAGATCGCGGGCCTCAATGGCCAGCGCAATGTACGAGCCCACACCAGGCAGCTTGATGTCCTGGTGCGAAACGGAAATGGCCTCGGAGGCGACTACAAAGAACCAGCCCCCGGACATGGACATCATCATGTTCCACAGCAGTCCTGGCATGGCGAAGGGCAACTCCAGGCGCCAAAACCGCTGCCAGCCCGACAACTGGAACACGCGCGCTGCTTCCTGCAGTTCTGCAGGCACCGTGCGCAGCGACTGGTACAGACTGAACGCCATGTTCCAGGCCTGTGAAGTGAATATCGCAAAGATGGCCGCACACTCCACCCCCAGCAAGCTGCCGGGAAACAAGGCAATGAACCCTGTCACGGTAATGGACAGGAAGCCCAGGATGGGAATGGACTGCAATATGTCCAGCAATGGCACCAGCACGCGCTCGGCCCAGCGGTATTTGGCCGCCAGCACAGCAAACACGGCGCTGAAAATCAGTGCCGCCCCCATGGCGATGAACATGCGCAGCGTGGTGCGCAGCAGGTAGTAGGGCAGTTGCCAGGGATCGAGCGACAGCGGCAGCGTGTCGCCCATTTGAAAGGGCTTGGCCATCTGCGCCGCACCATAGGCCAGCACCACCACGAAGGCGAGCACCAAGGGCAACAAGGCCCAGTCCCAGCGATTGGGCGACGCCTCCACGATCTGGCGGGGAAGAAACTCACGGCGTCGGGGCTGAGTCATGGGAAGGCCAACAGCAAGCCTTGGCCACACCGAGGGATTCGACTGTGCGCCGGGCACCGGATGGTACGCGTTTTCACGCAGTTCATGGGTGTCGGCGGCGCTACCGCTACGGAGTCCGTGCATCCCATGGCGCCACCCGCCTGAGCCGACTTGATCCGTCCCTCCCACAAAACGGTTCGCACTCAAAAAACGCTCGCCACGGGAGACATGTCAAACCCAGGTCACACCCATGTCACACAAGCGCGGCCCAATGTAATCGATTACATCAGGCCAAGGAGCTGCGTGAATATCCAGGATGTTGCCCAGGCTGCGGGCGTTTCGGTCGCTACGGTCTCGCGGGTTTTCAACCTGCCGGACAAGGTCACCCCCGCCACGCGTGCGCATGTGGCGCAGGTGGCCCGCACCCTGGGCTACCAGCCCAATGCCAGCGCCCGCACCCTGCGCACGCAGCGCAGTCGCGTAGTGGGCGTGGTTCTGCCCACCCTCACCAACCCGGTCTTCGCCGAATGCCTTGAAGGCATTGCCCGCGCTGCGGCTGCGGCGGGCTACGCCATATTGCCCTTCACCACCGACTACCGGCTGGACCAGGAAGAGCGGGCCGCGTCCCTGCTCATCGCGGGCAATGTGGACGGGATGATCCTGACCGTGTCCAACCCCGGCACCTCCCTGGCGCTGCGCCGCTTGGCAGACACGGGCCTGCCCTATGTGCTGGTCTACAACCGGCATGCCGAGCACCCTTGCGTGTCGGTGGACGGCGAGCAGGCCGTGGCCGAACTGGTGGCGCGCCTTGCAGGCCTGGGCCACCGGCGCATCGCCATGGTCACAGGCCAACTCCACGCCTCAGACCGCGCGCAGCAACGCTGCCGGGGCTTTCAGCACGGCATGGTGCAAGCAGGGCTGGGCGATGGCACCAGTGCCCCGGTGCTGGAGGTGCCCTTTGTGGACACGGCCATCCAGTCCATCTGCGGCCTGCTGCAAGCCCGCGAACGCCCCACGGCACTGGTGTGCTCCAACGACCTGCTGGCCATCCGCGCGCTGCGCAGCGCCCATTTGGCGGGCCTGTCGGTGCCGCGCGATGTGAGCGTGGTGGGCTTCGACGGCATTGCGCTGGGCGAAGACCTGGCGCCGCAGCTGAGCACCGTGGCCCAACCCAATGCCGACCTGGGCCACGCCAGTGTGGAGCTGCTGGTGCAGGCCATGGCCAACCAGGCGCTGCTGCCTGCCCAGGCCAGCCTGACGCTGCCGCATGCCTGGCGTGCGGGCGAATCGTGCGGCCAGGCACCCAGCGGTTCTGCCTGACGCCCGAGATTTCTCATTCACCTTTTTTCCCTAAACCCCTCCATCCACTCAACCCACGGAGCTTCTTCCATGCGTTCCATGCTGCCTTCCCTCTTGCGCACCACAGCGCTGGCCATTGGCCTCACCGCCTCCACCCTGGCCATGGCCCAGACGGCCATTTGCTACAACTGTCCGCCCGAATGGGCCGACTGGGGCAGCCAGCTCAAGGCCATCAAGGCCAAGACGGGCGTCACCGTGCCGCCAGACAACAAGAACTCGGGCCAGTCGCTGGCGCAGCTGGTGGCCGAGAAGGCCCGCCCTGTGGCCGACGTGACCTACCTCGGCGTCACCTTCGCCATCCAGGCGCAAAAGGACGGCGTGGTGGGCAGCTACAAGCCCGCCGCCTGGGCCGATATCCCTGACGGTCTCAAGGACCCCAACGGCCAGTGGTTCAGCATCCACTCGGGCACCCTCGGTTTCATGGTCAATGTCGATGCGCTCAAGGGCGAGCCGGTGCCCACGTCGTGGGCAGATTTGCTCAAGCCTGACTACAAGGGCCTGATCGGCTACCTGGACCCCGCCTCGGCCTTCGTGGGCTACGTGGGTGCCGTGGCCGTGAACCAGGCGCGCGGCGGCACGCTGGACAACTTTGCCCCGGGCATCGACTACTTCAAGGCGCTGCAAAAGAACGAGCCCATCGTGCCCAAGCAGACCTCGTACGCCCGCGTGCTGTCGGGCGAGATCGCCATCTTGCTGGACTACGACTTCAACGCCTACCGCGCCAAGTACAAGGACCAGGCCAATGTGCAGTTTGTGATCCCTGCCGAAGGCACGGTGGTGGTGCCCTATGTGATGAGCCTGGTGGCCAACGCCCCGCACGAGGCCGATGGCAAGAAGGTGCTGGACTTTGTGCTGTCGGACGAAGGCCAGGCCATCTGGGCCAATGCCTACCTGCGCCCGGTGCGTGCAGCGGCCATGCCCAAGGAGGTGCAGGCCCGCTTCCTGCCCGCCAGCGAATACGCCCGCGCCAAGACGGTGGACTACCAAAAAATGGCCACCGTGCAAAAGGCGTTCTCTGAGCGCTATCTGAAGGACGTGCAGTAAGCCGCTGCGGCCACTGCCTTCAGCGACTTCCTCTTGCAATCTGCCACCGCCATGCGCTCCGGCTTTGCTCCTTCCCGCACGCTGCTGCTGGCCTGCGCCGCACCGGCGGCGGCTTTCTTTGCCGCGTTCTGGTTGCTGCCGGTGGCGCGGCTGCTGGCGCTGCCCGCCCACCAAGGCTGGGCCACGTACTTTGCCGTGCTCAGCCATGGCCGCTATCTGCAAAGCCTGCTGCAAACGCTGGGCCTGTCCATCGTGGTCACCCTGGCCACTCTGGTGCTAGGGGCCCTGGTGGGCATCACGCTGGCACGCCAGCGGTTTGTGGGGCGCAGGCTGCTGTTGTCACTGCTCACGCTGCCGCTGTCGTTCCCGGGGGTGATCGTGGGGTTCTTCATGATCTTGCTGGGCGGGCGCCAGGGCGTGGTGGCAGACCTGTCTGCACACCTGGGGGGTGATCGCATCACCTTTGCCTACGGGCTCACGGGCTTGTTCCTGGCGTACCTGTACTTCTCGCTGCCCCGCGCCATCACCACCTACACCGCGGCCGCCGAGGCCATGGACGCGCAGCTGGAAGAGGCCGCGCGCTCGCTGGGCGCATCGCGCTGGCGTGTGGCACGCGACGTGTGGATGCCCGAGCTGGCTCCCACCACGCTGGCCTGCGGTGCCATCGTGTTCGCCACGGCCATGGGGGCGTTTGGCACAGCCTTCACGCTGGCCAGCAAATTTGAGGTGCTGCCCATCACCATTTACAACGAGTTCACCAACTACGCCAACTTTGCCTTGGCGGCCAGCCTTTCGATTGCGCTGGGGCTCATCACCTGGCTGGTGCTGTGGCTGGCGCGCCGCGTGGGCGGCAAGGAGGCGTTTTGATGTCTACCCCACCCAACGCCTACAAAGCCCGCCAGGCCCCCTGGCTGCTCATCGCGCTCACCACGCTGGTGGCTATTTTCATGCTGGCGCCCATCGCCTTGTCGGTGATGACGGGGCTGGTGGTCAACTACAGCAAGGGCCTCGCCAGCGGGCTCACCACACGCTGGCTCGCCGAGGTCTGGGAGCTTTACGGCGGCACGGTGGGTGCATCGCTGTGGATTGCACTGCTGTGCGTGGCAGGCAATTTGCTGCTGGGCGTGCCCTGTGCCTACGCTCTGGCGCGCAGCCCATCGCGCGCGGCGCGGTGGTTTGAAGAGCTGCTCACCCTGCCCGTGGCGGTGCCGGGCCTGGCCAGCGCGCTGGCGCTCATCCTGGCCTATGGCCAGCTTTCGGGCTTTCGCCAGAGCTTCGCCTTCATCCTGGTGGGCCACATGGTGTTCACGCTGCCCTTCATGGTGCGCACCGTGGGTGCGGCGTTTCGCAAGGGGGAGCTGCGCGCGCTTGAAGAGGCTGCACGCTCGCTGGGGGCCAGCTTTGCACAGCGCTTTTTGGGCGTGCTGGTGCCCGCCGTTCTGCCCGCCATCGTGGCAGGCAGCCTGATGGTGTTCACGCTGTCGGTGGGCGAATTCAACCTCACCTGGATGCTGCACACGCCGCTCACCCGCACGCTACCCGTAGGCCTGGCAGACAGCTACGCCTCCATGCGCATCGAAATCGGATCGGCCTACACGCTGGTCTTCCTCATCGTCATCCTGCCCGTGCTCTGGGGCCTTCAGGCCATCGGCGCCCTCATCGAAAAACACCATGGAACTTGAACGCACGCGCGTGGACATCGTCCAGTGCGCCAAAACCTATGCCGACGGCACACGCGGCCTGCAGCCCACCGACCTGGTCGTGGAGCCCGGCGAAGTGCTCGCACTGCTCGGCCCCTCGGGCTGCGGCAAGACCACACTGCTGCGCCTGATTGCGGGGCTGGAGGCCCCCGATGCAGGCAGCCGCATCGCCTTTGGCGGCACCGACGTGACGCAGTTGCCCATTGAGCGGCGCGGCGTGGGCATGGTGTTCCAACACTACGCGCTGTTTCCGCAGATGAGCGTGGAGGCCAACATTGGCTACGGCCTCAAGATCCGCGGTGTGGCCGAAGACGAGCGCCGCCGCACGGTGGGTGAATTGGTCGATCTGGTGCGCCTGAACGGCCTGGAGAAAAAACGCCCTGCCGAACTATCGGGTGGCCAACGCCAGCGCGTGGCCCTGGCCCGTGCCGTGGCCGTGCGCCCGCGTGTGCTGCTGCTGGACGAACCGCTCACCGCGCTCGATGCCAAGCTCAAGGAATCGCTGCGCGACGAGCTGGCCGAGTTGCTGCGCCGCCTGCACATCACCACCATCCACGTCACGCACGACCAGCAAGAAGCCCTGGCCATTGCCGACCGCCTGGCCGTGATGCGTGCGGGCCGCATCGTGCAAGTGGGCGATGGCGAGACGCTGTACCGCACCCCGGCGCACCCGTTTGTGGCGGCCTTTTTGGGCAAGGTCAATCGCCTTGAACGCGACGCCGCCGCCCGCGATCGCCAGGTGCTGCCCCTGGGCGGCATCGACCTGCCCTGCCCCATACCCTGCCAAGGCCTGGACACCTTGCTGGCGCGCCCTGAAGACCTGGAAGTGACCCTGGACACCACAGGCGACGCATTCACCATGGCCTGGGGCCGCGCCGAGGTTGTTCAGCGCAGCTTTCTGGGCGACCGCGTACAGCTCAGCCTGCGCGTGGCCGACCAAAGCGCCCTGCTGAGCGCCGATGTGGCCCGCGACCACCCTGCACGCACGGGCGACATCGTCGGCATCCGCATCCACCCAGAGCGCCTCATGCCCTTGGCCGAGGAATCCACGCCATGACCACCACCTTGCTGCTGCAACTGTCCGACCTGCACATCCGCGAGCCAGGCCGCCTGGCCTATGGCCGCATCAACACGGCACCGTACCTGCAGCAGGCGGTGCAGAGCATCACCCGCCTGCCCCAGCGCCCCGATGCCGTGGTCATCACCGGCGACCTGACCGACTTTGGCCGCGCAGCCGAGTACGACCACCTGCGCGCCCTGCTGGCCCCGCTGGGGTCCATGCCCATCTACCTGCTGCCGGGCAACCACGACGACCGAAGCCAACTGCGCGCCAGCTTTCCAGAACACGCCCATTACCTGGGCAACCACCTCGGTCACGACGGGTTTGTGCAATACAGCGTGCCCGTGGGTGACCTGCAATTGATTGCGCTGGACACCGTGGTGCCCGGGGCCAGCACCGGCAGCCTGTGCGCCCAACGCCTTGCGTGGCTGGAGGCCGAGCTGGAACGCCAGAGCCACCGCCCCGTGGTCATCGCCATGCACCACCCACCGTTTCAAACACTGATCGGCCACATGGACCACATTGGCCTGCTCGAAGGCGCCCAGGCGCTAGAGGCCATCGTAGCCCGCCACCCCAACGTCGAACGCGTCATCTGCGGCCACCTGCACCGCAGCATCCAGGTGCGCTTTGGCGGCACCATCGCCTCCACCGTGCCCGCCCCCGCACACCAGGTCAGCCTGGACCTATCGCCGCAAGCGGCATCCACCTGGATGCTGGAGCCCCCAGGCTTCGCCATCCACGCCCTGCCTCGCGGGGCGCGCATGGTGTCTCATCTGGCAGCCAGTGGGGCATTTGAAGGGCCGTTCCCCTTCCATGAGCCGGACGGGCAGTTGATTGATTGACGGGTTGAACTGTCATCTCTTGAACTATTCATTCAAGCCGAAGACAAGGAAAATGCAATCAAGATATTCGTGAAGAACCATAGAAGGACAGGCATGGCCGACGGTACCGCCCTAATCACGCAAAGTCCACGATAAGCTCCAATCGATCGATTGGGCACTATGGCATGCACTTGGGCCAGAGACCTCTGCAGCCTTCCCGATGGACCGCCACACTCATGAAATGAGCATTCCCCATACTGGACGATTTCATATGAATTTTTCACGCTTGGCCGCCTTGATTGCTATCAGCATGGCATCGATGAGCAGCAATGCAAATGACGATGTGATCCCTGTAGAAAAATTTCAGCCGGCGATCACCGTGCAGTTCGCGCCAGAACGACCAAACGGTTGGGAGCTAGAGCGGCCCATGGCTGCTTACGGCATGAATCTGTTTTCCGCAAACGTGCCTTCCTACGACGGCAAAGGAAAGCTGATTTCTAGTTGGTCGCCACAGCTCGGAAAAGTCTTTGACCGGCCAACCGTTATCCTCGTCCACGGTGGACATGGTGTTTCCCCTGCAAACGTGGACATGGCTGTGTGGCTGCGCAAAGAACTCAAGGCCAACGTCCTGATTTTGGACTCTTACTGGTCGCGCGGCAGGACAGAAAACTGGCTCGCGTGGACGGAGTACGGTGCCAACATGCGTGTGCTTGATCTGATCGCAGCAGCGCGTTTTACGCAAAGCCAAGGCGCTGATCCGAAGAAGACTTTCGTGATCGGTGGGAGTCAAGGCGGTTGGACTGTGTTGCGAGCTTTCAGCAATCACAACCTCAGCAGTGAGGTGAAATCCTTGCTGGTCGGCGGTGCATCGCTGTACCCCAACTGCTACGTCAAGGAGTCGATCTTTGGTAGGTCCCCCAGCGGCACCACGGACAAGCAGTTTGCCCCGCCTCTTGGCAACTATGTGGCGCCTGTGATTGCGTTTACCGGCACGAATGACTCGGCAACACCCTTGTCTCAGTGCAATGTCGAGAAAGTGTTCAAGGGCGTTGAGAAGTGGACCAACTTTGAAGGCGCGACTCACTCGTGGGATTCACCCAGTGGCGGCATTGGTCGGCCAGGAGTCGATGGCAGTTGCTCTAACGCGCTCAACAAGTACAACCAGTTCCCGGTCTGCCGCAACAACAAGTACACCGAGATCATGCGCAGCGACATTCTTACTTTTATTGAGCGACACCTGCCGTCCGCGCAATAGTCGCGATCGCCACCATAGTTGGTTGAACCCTTGTTTACACAAAAATGAATCAACAAAAGCTCTCTGCTGTTTTCATCGCGGCGATTTGGACTGCTGCCTCCCTATCTCCTGCTGTGGAGGCCGCACCACTATCAGACCTCAGTGCTGGTCAAACCGGCCGCATTGAGTTCACATCCTCGACTCCCGATCAACGCTGGGCACTGATCCGTGGCCGGTTGGGTCCTGAGGTGACGGTTTACGGCGATCTGTTGATGCCAACCCAAGCGAGCAGCGGAAAGGTACCAGCGGTGGTGTTCTCGCACGGCAGTGAGGGCGTGAGTAGCTGTCGCATCCCGGACGATTGCATAGACTCTAAACGCTATCCGCTCTTTATGGCCCGAGCTGTTTTGAAGAAGTTGATAGAGTCCCTGCAATCCACCCCAGGAGTGACTCCATGCTGATAGCCCTGCACAAGAACGCCCGTACCACACCTGCCGTGCGTGCCGAGATCGCAGCGAGCAATGAACCAGCCAGCGTCCTGGCCCAACGCTTTGGGATCACTGAGCAGACGGTCTACAAGTGGAAGAAGCGTTCCGTCTTTGCAGACCGCTCGCACACGGCCCATTACCTGCAAACTGTGCTCACGCCTGCGCAAGAAACCGTGGTGGTTCACTTGCGACGTACCTTGCTGCTGCCTTTGGATGACCTGCTGGCCGTGACACGGGAGTTCATCTGCGCCCATGTCTCGCGCTCCGGGCTGGACAGGTGCCTTCGCCGCCATGGAGCGGGCAACCTCAATGCCCTCAAACCCCAGCAGCCTGTGCTGGCCTACAAGGCCTTCAAGAGCTACGAGCCAGGCTACTTGCACATGGATGTGAAGTACTTGCCCCAGATGCAGGATGAGAGCAGCCGACGCTACCTGTTCGTGGCCATCGACAGGGCCACGCGATGGGTGTTCGTGCAGTTCAAAACCAACAAGACTGCAGCAAGTGCACAGGCCTTCCTCAAGGCATTGCACAAGGCCTGTCCGATCAGGATCAACAGGCTGCTGACCGACAACGGCAAAGAGTTCACGGACCGTCTGTTTGCCAGCAAGGAACGCGAACCCAGCGGCAACCATGAGTTCGACCAACTGTGCCAGGAGCTGGGCATAGAGCACCGCTTGACCAAGCCGAGGACGCCCAGAACCAACGGCATGGTGGAGCGGTTTAACGGCCGCATTGCGGACGTTCTGAAGACCCATAGGTTCAACAGCCGCGAGGATATGGAGCAGACCCTGCTGCGCTATGTGGCCCTGTACAACCACCAGTTGCCGCAGTCAGCGCTCAAGAGCAGTACACCGATGCAGGCTATGAAAGAGTGGTACCAGACGCATCAGCATCTGTTTCGCAAGCGACCATATGATCGTCCGGGATGCGACAAGTAGCCTGTACTTCGATGTATGGGCCAAATCACTGAACAACGCGGGCTATGCCGTGTTCGTAGTGGACAGTTTCAAGCCGCGTGGCGAGGACCGAGTGACCGGCCCCACAAAGCAATTGACTTGGAACACGGTGGCCAACACCACTGATGCCCTGTATGCGCTCAAGTTGCTGGCAACCCATCCGCAGATCGACAATAGTCGTATCTTCCACATGGGTTGGTCGCGCGGCGGGCAAGCCTTGCTGGATGCTGCATGGCCAACATACCAGCAGCATGTGCTTCCCGCCAACCTGAAATGGTCCGGCAGCATTGCGGTCTACCCCGGCTGCAACATGCGCTATAGGGTGGATCACCACAGCAAGCTACCCGCACCCCTGCTCATGATTCTTGGTGAAAAAGACGACATGACCTTGCCAAAGCCTTGTATGGAGTTGGCAGATGAGTACGCGGCAGCAGGCAATCCGGTGAGCTACAAGATTTATCCGGGTGCCACGCATGTGTTTGACCGGCTCAACCAGCCATGGAAGAAATACAACGAAGGCAACTTCAATCTCTGTTCCATGGACGTGCGAATGCCCTATGGAACGAATGACCGCAGCTGGGGGCCAGCTCAAGACAAGTATTCAGGAAAGACCTTTACGGACAACGCCGAATGGAATGCCTACATACCAAAGTGCAGGCAGACGTCCTGGGTCACGGTGGAAAGTAACCAGAAGGCCCGAGAGCAGGCCGTAAAAGACGTTCTGGCGTTTCTGAAAGGCATCCAATGAAGTACGCCGCCAACAAAGACAGCGCCCAAATTTGAACGACAGTGCACAGCCCCCTCTTGAGCGCTGAATTTCTACGAACAAGCCAAAAAGAAAAAGACCCGGTGCTATTGATTAGATAGCTACCGGGCCTTAATACATGGCGGAGAGGGTGGGATTCGAACCCACGGTAGTGTTGCCACTACGCCTGATTTCGAGTCAGGTACATTCGACCACTCTGCCACCTCTCCAATGCGTCGAAGCCTGCGATTATAGCAAGCTTTTTTGAGCAGCACGCACCTGCTGCCGCTTAACGAGCGCGGGGGCACGCTCGGCACGTGGCGCTCTGTCCGCTCAGACCTTGCCCATGTAGTCGCGCTTGCCCAGTTCCACCCCGTTGTGGCGCGCCAGCGCATAGGCGGTGGTGACATGAAAGAAGAACTGAGGCAAGCCGTAGTGCAGCAAGTAGGCTTGGCCCACAAACTGCTTTTCACGCGGAGTGCCGGGCTGCAGGGTGATCTGGCGGGTGGCGGCTTCGGCGAAGTTCTCGGCGGGCAGGCCTTCGATGAATGCCAGCACCGCATCAATGCGTTCGTTCAGCTCTGCAAAGCCGGGGCGCTCGCCGTCAGGAAACGATGGCACCTCAACGCCAGCGAGCCGGGCGCAGACGCCCTTGGCGAAGTCGCAGGCAATCAGCACTTGGCGGGCCATGGGAAACATGTCGGGGTAGAGCCGAGCTTGCAGCAGGGCATCGGGCTCGATCTTGCGGGCGGTGGCGTGGGCCTCGGTCTTGGCAAGCACGTCCTTCAGGGCGCCCAGCATCTGGCGAAACACGGGGATGCTGGAGGTGTGCATGGGGTAGGTCATGGAAATCGGTCCTGGTAGGTGGGTGTGATCGCGACGCTGTGGCGTGGCGCCCGCAGCGGCAACGGATTGCACCACAACGCCCAGGATGCTGCTGGCGGCGCCACCTTAATACCTACCGGGCATGAAAAACGGGCCCGAAGGCCCGTTTGCAAAGAGCGCAAGAAGCGCAAGAAGCGCCGCAGAGGTTCCTACT
Organism: Acidovorax sp. 56; assembly: GCF_002749705.1. NCBI lineage: Bacteria > Pseudomonadati > Pseudomonadota > Betaproteobacteria > Burkholderiales > Comamonadaceae > Acidovorax > Acidovorax sp. 56. Next base: position 4,871,472 of record NZ_PEEV01000001.1, on the reverse strand, counting down.
TAAGCCTGCGGCGCAAGCTCCGACACTCCGCCCATGTAGGGGCGGAGAACAGCCGGAACCTCGACGGTTCCATCCGCACGCTGATAGTTTTCCAGCACGGCCACCAGGGTGCGGCCCACGGCCAGGCCCGAGCCGTTCAGGGTGTGCAGCAGCTCGTTCTTGCCTTGGGCGTTCTTGAAGCGGGCTTGCAGGCGGCGGGCCTGGAAGGCTTCGCAGTTGCTCACCGAGCTGATCTCGCGGTAAGTGTTTTGCGCGGGCAGCCACACTTCCAGGTCGTAGGTCTTGGCGGCGCCAAAGCCCATGTCGCCGGTGCACAGGCTCATCACACGGTAAGGCAGGCCCAGCTTTTGCAGCACGGCTTCGGCGTGGCGGGTCATTTCTTCCAGCGCTTCGTAGCTCTTTTCAGGGTGCACGATCTGCACCATCTCGACCTTGTCAAACTGGTGCTGGCGGATCATGCCGCGCGTGTCACGGCCGTAGCTGCCCGCTTCAGAGCGGAAGCACGGTGTGTGGGCTGTGAGCTTGATCGGCAGCTGGTCTTCAGCCACCACCACGTCGCGCACAAAGTTGGTCAGCGGCACTTCGCTGGTGGGGATGAGGTACAGCGCCGCGTTGTCGGGCACGGGCTCGCCGTCTTGGCCACCCTTTTTGGCGGCGAACAAATCGCCTTCAAACTTGGGCAACTGGCCGGTGCCTTTGAGCGAATCGGCATTCACGGCATAGGGCACGTAGCACTCGGTGTAGCCGTGCTCCTGGGTCTGCACGTCCAGCATGAACTGGCTGAGCGCGCGGTGTAGGCGGGCGATGGTGCCTTTCATGACCGTGAAGCGCGAGCCCGAGAGCTTGACGCCCATGTCAAAGTCCAGGCCCAGCGGGGTGCCCACGTCCACGTGGTCCTTCACATCAAAAGCGAAGGTGGCGGGGGTGCCCCAGCGGCGCACTTCCACATTGCCAGCCTCGTCGCTGCCCACGGGCACGGATTCGTGCGGCAAATTGGGCACGGCCACCAGCATGGCCAGCAGCTCGGCCTGGATCTGTTCCAGGCGGGCGGCGGATTGCTCCAGCTCAACCTTGCCTGCGGCCACCTGGGCCTTGATGGCCTCGGCACCGTCCTTGTCGCCACGGCTCATCAGCATGCCCACCTGCTTGGACAGCTGGTTGCGCTGGGCTTGCAACTCTTCGGTGCGGGTCTGCAGCGTCTTGCGCTCGGATTCCAGTGCCTGGAACGCTTCCACGTTCAGGAAGGCCTGGGGCTTTTTGCGGGTTTCCAGACGCGCGATCGCAGTGTCGAGGTCTTTGCGGAGAAGAAGAATGTCAAGCATGTGAGGATTTTAAAGGGGCGCTCGGCACTGGGCTCAGGCCAGCGTTGTCGGATCGAAATTGGCACCACACAGGATCAGGCCCACGGTCTCCTGCGGCTGCGGCTTATAGGCGCCGGTTTGTAGGGCAGCCAAGCCCAGGGCGGCTGCGGGTTCCACGGCCAGTTTCAGCTCTTTCCACAGCCACAACTGGGCGGCGCGGATGGCGTCATCGGGCAGCAGCAAGGCATCGTGCACGTGGCGCTGGCTCACTTCCCAGCCAATGGCGCCGATGCGCTTGGCCCCCAGGGAATCGGCGGCCACGCCGCCCACCGCCACATCCACCGGCTGGCCCGCCGCCCGCGCAGCGTGCAGCGTGGGCGCGCGCTCGGGCTCCAGGGCCACCACATGGGCGCGACTCTCGACCCATGCGGCCACACCGCCGATGAGGCCGCCGCCGCCCACGCTGACCAGCACCGTGTCGGGGAGATGGCCCGCTTGTTCTTCCAGCTCCAGCGCCAGGGTACCTGCACCGGCCACCACCTCGGACTGGTCGTAGGCATGGGCCTGCAATGCGCCGGTGGCCTGCTGGCGCGCCACGCAGGCGTCATACGCTTCGGAATAGGCTGCGCCGGTGACCACCACCTCGCCCCCCAGGGCGCGCAGGCGGGCGCGTTTGGCTTCGGGCGAAACCTCTGGCACAAACACTTCGCAGCGCACACCCAGGGCCTGGGCCGCCGCCGCCACGGCAATGCCTGCGTTACCACCGGAGGCAATGACTACGCCGCTGCTGGGCACCGGGTTGGCGAGCAGGCGGTACAGCATGCCCCGGGCCTTGAAACTGCCGCCCACCTGCAGGTGCTCCAGCTTGAGCCAGACTTCTGCGCAGTCCACCCCCAGCGCCTGCCCGGGCAGGCGCAGCAGCGGCGTGGTCCGCAAGAAGTGGGGCTGCAAGGCCAGGCGCTGGCGGGCGGCAGAGATGGCGGCGCGGTCGATCATTCAGAGGGCTCCGATGGGAAAGGGCTTGCAGTGTAGGGTGCAACGGCCTTACCACCCCTCCGCAGCAGGACTCAATGGCCTGGCCCCTGATGCCGATACCATCCGCTAAAGGCCGATCGCGCACAGAGTGGGAGATTCGTTTATCAACAAGCCCCTATTCGGCGCGCCAGCGCAGCCCCACAGGAGGTGGTGATGTTTTTTGTATTCGGCCCATCGGGCCAGATCTACCGAGGGGGGCCTGAAAACCTGGCCCAGATTGCCGCAGTGCGGCGGGTGGAGCGCCCCCAGGCGCTGCGCACGCGGGGCACGGACATTCCCCCAGACGCAGCCGCCGCCCCTGCTCCGCAGGATGCAAAGCATGCGCCCGCAGTCAACCTGCGTCTGCAGGATGCGGTGGCCGCCTATGTCCAGACGGGCAAGGGCCCTCAGCGCCGGCGCGAGCCCCTGACGCTGGTGCGCGATGTGATGAGCCACGGGGCCTTGAGTGTGGAGCCCGGCACGCGGGTGAACGACGCCTGGCAAACCCTGGCCGAACACAAGGTGGCGCAAGCCCCGGTGGTGGACGAGCGGGGCCGCGTGGTGGGGCTGCTGCTGCGTGCCGACATGGCCCCACTGGATTTGCTGCCCGAGCCCGGGGCAGTGCAGCAGGCCATTGCCTTGGCGCGCCGCCCGGTGTCTGAAGTGATGATCAGCCCCGTGACCACGGTGGCAGCCGACACCGCCCTGCGCCGCGTGGCCAGCGTGCTGCTGACCACTGGCTTGCCCGGTTTGCCGGTGACCGACGAGGCGGGTGTGCTGGCGGGGTTCATCTCGCGCACCGACATCTTGCGCGCCGTGGCGGCAGACCCGCCGCTGGATTTGTGGAGCGGGCCTGCGCCCCATCAACCTTGAAGCAAAAAGTGCCTCTAGCGCTTTATCAGCAAGCGCCAGCAGCTATGAAATAAATAGCAAACCCCTCAATGCGCAGCCGGACCCGTCTCCGGCATGCGCTGGGAAATCTCCAGCCCCGTGGCGGCGTCGATCTTGAGGCCCTTGGGCAGCGGGAACTTGATGGTTTCTTCGATGCCCGACATGCTGCGCACCGACACCGCCCCCAGTGCCTTGATGCGGTCGATGACTTGCTGCACCAGGATTTCGGGGGCGGAGGCACCCGCCGTCAGGCCCACGCGGGCGGCGCCTCCAAACCACTCGGTGCGCAGTTCTTCGGCGCTGTCGACCATGTAGGCCTGGGTGCCCAGGCGCGCCGCCAGCTCGCGCAGGCGGTTGCTGTTGGAGCTGGTGGGGCTGCCCACCACAATCACTACATCCACCTGCGGGCTCAGCACCTTCACGGCATCCTGGCGGTTTTGCGTGGCGTAGCAGATGTCTTGCTGCTTGGGCTCGCGCACGCTCGGAAAGCGCGCGCGCACCGCTGCCGTGATCTCGGCGGCGTCGTCTACGCTCAATGTGGTCTGCGTCACCACCGCCAGCTTGGCGGTTTGCGCAGGCTGCACGCGGGCCACGTCTTCCACGTCTTCCACCAGGTGGATGCCGTGGTCCAGCTGGCCCATGGTGCCTTCGACCTCGGGGTGGCCCTTGTGACCGATCATGATGAACTCGTAGCCCTCTTTGGCGAGCTTGGCCACCTCGACGTGCACCTTGGTCACCAGCGGGCAGGTGGCGTCAAAAATGCTGAAACCGCGCTGCTCGGCCTCTTGCTGCACCGCGCGGCTCACGCCGTGGGCGCTGAAGACCAGCGTGGAGCCGGGCGGCACGTCGGCCAGCTCTTCGATGAAGATCGCGCCCTTGGCCTTGAGGTCGTTGACCACATAGGTGTTGTGCACGATTTCGTGGCGCACGTAGATGGGAGCGCCAAACTTCTGGATGGCGCGCTCAACGATCTCGATGGCCCGGTCCACGCCCGCGCAAAAGCCGCGCGGCTCGGCCAGCAATACCTCCTGGGGGCTGATCATTACAAAACCCCGATCAACTGCACTTCAAACGTGACCGGCTGGCCCGCCAGCGGGTGGTTGAAGTCAAACAGCACGGCACCGTCTTCGCGCACCTGCTGCACGGCACCGGCGTAGCTGCTCAGGCCGTCGGGCGTGGGGAACTGCACCACATCGCCCACGTTGTATTTTTCGTCCGGGTCGCCCAGCTCATTGAGCAGCTTGCGCGCCACCCATTGCTGCATGTCGGCGTTGCGCTCGCCAAAGGCCTCGCCCGCAGGCAGCTCAAACGTGGTGCGCGTGCCCTCCGGCAGGCCCAGCAGGCGCTGCTCCATGGCGGGCGACAGCTCGCCCGTGCCCAGCGACAAAGTGGCGGGCTTGTCGGCAAACGTGTTGATCACATCGCCCGCCGGGCCAGCCAGGCGGTAGTGCAAAGTGAGAAAGGAGCCCGGCTGGACGGTGGGCAAAGCAGCAGCGGTTGTGGTCATGGCAGTCTCGATAAACTCCTGCGATTGTAGAAAACCGGGCAAACCCCTACTTTGCCACCCGCCCCGCCCGCTCGTCAGCCCCTCCCCCGCCTCTTCGACACAACCGCGCCATGGCCCTCAAAGACCTGCCCACCGACGCCCAGCCGCGCGAAAAACTGCTGGCCCGTGGCCCCGCCGCGCTGGCCGATGCCGAGCTGCTGGCCATCTTGCTGCGCACCGGCATCGTGGGCAAAGGCGTGCTGCAAATGGCGCAAGAGCTGCTAGATCCGCCTGCCGTAGACCCGGACACGGGCCACCTCACCGGCGGCTTTGGTGGCATTGCCGGGTTGCTGCACACCAGCGCGCCCGATCTGGAGCGCATCAAAGGCCTGGGCCCCGCCAAGCGCGCCGAGCTGGTCGCCGTGCTCGAACTCGCGCGCCGGGCCCTGGCCCAGCAACTGCGTGAGCGCGAAGTGTTCGACTCGCCCAACGCAGTCAAGCACTACCTGCAACTGCACTTGGCCGCCAAGGGGCACGAGGTATTTGCCGTGCTGTTTCTGGACGCGCAAAACCGCCTGCTGGCGCTGGAAGAGCTGTTTCGCGGCACCCTGACCCAGACCAGCGTCTACCCCCGCGAAGTGGTGCTGCGCGCCCTGCACCACCAGGCCGCCGCCGTGGTGCTGGCCCACAACCACCCCAGCGGCAGCGTGCAGCCCAGTCGCGCCGACGAGGCGCTGACGCAAACCCTCAAGACCACGTTGGCCCTGGTCGATGTGCGCGTGCTGGACCACGTCATCGTGGCGCCGGGCCAGGCCTTGTCGATGGCGGAACAGGGGCTGGTGTGACGCAGCCCACTCCGCCACAGCAGCCGCCCGCAGCCCCCACGGCGCCAGAGCTCGGCGGCGCCCTGGCCGCTGCTTTGACACGCGCGGCGCAGCCCGCCGGCCCTGCCAAAAAAGCCATAGAGCCAGCCGCAAAGACACCTGCGCCCCCCTCGCGTGCAGCGCGCCGGGCGGCGGCCGCAGCCCGCAAGGCGGCGCTGCAAGCCTGGCGCCAAACACCGCCGCACGCACCGGTGCCCAACACCCCAGGTGCGCAAGGCGCAACACAGCCCGCCAAGGCCCGGCGCACGCCCGCCGCCCCACGCCGCCCCAGCGTGCGCCTGCATGATTTGCACGACCTGGCCACCGTGGCCCGGCAACTGCGCGAGGAGCAGCAACGCGCCGAAGCCGAGGCCCAGACCCGCCGCGAAGCCGCAGCCCGGCAGGCGTCCGAGCGCACCCTGTTCAGCCGAGCCGTGGGGCCCATCACGCCCCTGCCCCAGCCCAACCTGGCGCGGCTGGAGCCGCAACTGCCCCCGCCCCTGCCGGTGCAGCACTGGCTGGACGAAGAGCGGGTGCTGATGGAATCCATCAGCGATGACTTTGACGTGAGCACCCTGCTCGACACCGATGACCAGCTGAGTTTTCGCCGCACGGGCATCGGGGTGGAGATCACCCGCCGCCTGCGATCGGGCCACTGGAGCATTCAGCGCCAGCTGGACCTGCACGGCCTGCGCGTAGACGAGGCCCGCGAGGCCCTGGGCGACTTCATCCGCCACGCCCACAAACTGGGCGTGCGCTGCGTGCGCGTGGTGCACGGCAAGGGCTTGGGCTCGCCCGGCAAAAGCCCGGTGCTCAAAGGGCGCGTGCAGGGCTGGCTGGTGCAAAAGAAGGAAGTGCTGGCCTTTGTGCAGGCCCGCCCCATGGACGGCGGCGCCGGGGCACTGCTGGTGCTGCTGCAGCCTGCGGGCGGGCGCAGCGCCTGAGGCCCTGAATCTTTGATAAAAACACCTGATTGGCGACCTACCGCAGACACCTTCTCGTCCCCACCCGTTCGGGCTGAGCCCGTCGAAGCCTTGCACGCACGCGGCAAGCCCTGGCTTCGACGGGCTCAGCCCGAACGGATGGAGTGATATCTGAGGCAAATAGCTAATCAGGTAAAACAGGCTCTAGCGCTTTATCCACAAGCGCTAGCAGCTATATCTTTAATAGCAAAAAAGAAACCACCCCGTAGATGCCTACGGGGTGGCTCCAATCCGATACCTCAGCAGCCGCCCGCCCATCAGGCAGACGGCCCACAGGCTTACTTGGACAAATCCACGGCGTACTTGGAAGTGCCCTTGCCACTGCCATCGTCCGCCGCCACTAGGCTCACATTGGCCAGGCCCGCAGCCTGCGCCACGGCCAGCCCGTTGGCACCCGAGCTGAACACCACCGGCCCGGCCACGGTGGCCTTGGCAAAGCGCCAGCTCTTGGCGGCGCCGTTGGCGGTGCGCGTCACGGCGGGGTTCTTGCGGATGTACTCGATCACCACGTCGCGGTTGGCATCGGGCGAGGCCCAGATGGTGCCCGAGCCGTCGAGCTTGTCGATGAAGCTCTTGCCGCTGGTGGCGCGGTAGTTGTTGGTGGCGATCACGAACTCCTGTGCGGGGTCCATGGCCTTGCCCAGATAGGTCAGGTTCTTGATGCGGCTGCCCTTGGCCTGTGTCACGTCGATGTCGTACTGCACATCGGCCGTGGTGAACATGTCGAAGTTGTACCCGGGGAAGGTGCTGATGAGCGCCTGCTCGGTGGTCTTGGTCGGGTCAATCTGGTTGAAGCGCTGGGCAGCGGCCTCGAGCCAGTTCTTGATGTCCGAACCATTCACCTTCACCGCGTACACGGTGTTGGGGTACAGGTACAGGTCGGCCGCGTTGTTGATGGCCAGCGGGCCCACCGCCACGTCGGTGTAGTCCGCCCCGCCCTGGAAGCCGCTCTTGAACGGCGCACTGACCGACAGCACGGGCAGCGCTGCGTACTGCGGCAGGTTGGCCTTGATGTAGGCCGCCACGTAAGCCTGCTGGGCCTGGTTCACGATCTGGATCGCGCCGGGGTCGCCCACATCGGCAAACAGCGTGCTCATGCGGAAGTCGGTCTGGCCGATGGGTGTCTTCACGTACTTGATCGCGGCCTGGTGCTGGGTCTCGATCAGCGGGGCGATGGTCGCATCCGCATCCACATAGACCGTGGCGCCTGCGGCATTCTTGCTCTGGATGTTGCGCAGCTCACTCTTGCTGGCAGTCTTGTTGATCACCCATTTGTTGCCATCCCATTGCAGCGCCAGTTGCACCACGCCCAGGGCCTTGCCCCAGGAGCTGGCCATCACCGCGGGCACGCCGTTGATGGTGCCCGCCTTGTGGTCCACGCCGGGCAGGTTGAAGCTGGGGGTGGCTGCCGTGTCGGGGAACACGCCGTGCTGGTGGCCCATCACCATCGCGTCAATGCCCGCCACCTTCGACAGGTGCAGGCCGGGGTTCTCCATGGTGGGCGAGTAGGCCGCGCTATCGAGCCCGCCGTGCAGCAGCGCCACGACGATGTCGGCGCCCTTAGCGCGCAGCTCGGGCACGTACTTGGTGGCCGACTCGACAGCGCCTTCGGTGTAGACCTTGCCTTCGAGGTAGCGCTTGTCCCAGTTCATGATGCCGGGGGTCGTAAAGCCGATCACGCCGATCTTGATGGGCAGCTTCACCTCCTGGCCATCGGTGCCCTTGGCCACCAGCGTGCGCTCCAGCAGTGTGTAGGGCTGCACCAGCGGCTTCTTGGTCTTGCTGCTGTACACGTTGGCCAGCACAGCGGGGTAGCCCGCGCCTGCGCATTTCTTGGTGGCGTCCACACCGTCCACATCCAGCCCACCGCCCAGCACCTGGTTCAAAAAGGGCAGGCCATAGTTGAACTCGTGGTTGCCCAGCGTGCCCGCATCAAAGCCCAGTGCGCCCATGGCCTTGTACATCGACAGCTGCTGCGTGCAGGGGATGGGGCTGATGGTGGCCTCGTAGTCGGCCAGCGCGGTGCCCTGGATGGTGTCGCCGTTGTCCACCAGCAAGGTGTTGGAAAACTCTTTGCGCGCAGCGCGCACCAGCGTGGCGGTGCGCTCAAAGCCGTAGCTCTTGTCTTCAGCGAGCTTGAAGTAGTCGTAGCTGCGCACGTTGAAGTGCAGGTCGGTCGTCTCCAGCACCGCCAGGGTGGCTGTGGCACCGGCGTTGGACGGGCCCCCATCGCTGCCACCGCAGGCAGTGAGCAGGGCCGTGGATGCGGCCATGGCCACCACGCCCAGCGTGGCGGTGCGGCGCGACAAGTGCCCAGGGTGCCCGGGCTGGGCGGGGTGAGCAGAGCGGAACACAAAGGTCTTTATCGACATGGGGAACCCAGGAAGAAACAAAACCACGAGTGTGTAAAGACAGTTTGACAGCGCTGTGACGGACCTTGCCCCCAAGCCAGCCAGCGCAAGTCCCGTTACGCGCCGACACCGCATCCCGGCCCAACTGCGCTATGGTGTGGTTCATTTTTCGGCACTAGGAGTTTTGGTATGAGACACACCCTCTGGATGGTGGCCTGCAGCACCGTGGCCGCTGGTTTGATGGCAGGCTGCGCAGGCCACGGCGCAGGCGCCAACCCCGCCCCGACCGCACCCGGCGCCCCACCCGTGGGCGGGCAGTGCAATGCAGCGCCCGCGCAGTCGTTTGTGGGCAAGGACAGCACTGCCAGCGTGGTCGAAGCGGCACGCGTGCAATCCGGCGCCCACATGGCGCGGGTGCTGCGGCCCGGCCAGATGATCACCAAGGAATACAACGAGCAGCGCCTGAACCTGCTGGTGGACGACAGCGGCCGCATCACCGCCGTGCGCTGCGGCTAAGGCTGACGACGGGCGCACCTGGCTTGGCGGGCGCGCGCTGCACGTCCACGCCCTGGAGCCCTGCTCAGTCCGCCAAAAACAACTCCTGCAGGTCGCTCAAGAAGTCAAAGCCCCGCTCGGTGGGGCGCACCTGCACGCCGTCACGCACGATCAGGCCTTTGCTCTGCGCCGCCTCCAGCGCCTTGGCGATGGCGCTGATCGGCAGGCCCGTGCGCTCGGTGAACTCGGGCAACGCAAACCCACCGCGCAGGCGCAGCGCGTTGAGCATGTATTCAAACGGCAAATCAGCGCGGCGCACATCGTCGTCCTGCGCCACGGCATGGCCTGCCAGGGCGTTGTCCATGTAGCGGGCCGGGTCACGAAAACGCACCTGCCGCACCACGCGGTGCGCAAAGCTGAGCTTGCTGTGCGCGCCCGCACCAATGCCCAGGTAGTCGCCAAACTGCCAGTAGTTGGTGTTGTGAAAGCACTGGTGGCCCTCGCGGGCGTAGGCTGAAATCTCGTACCGCGCCAGCCCTGCAGCGCCCGTCATCTCGGTGATGCGGTCGAGCATGGCGTAGGCCAGGTCGTCCTCAGGGATGGCGGGCGGGAACTTGGCGAAGTAGGTGTTGGGCTCGATGGTGAGGTGGTAGATGGAGATGTGCGGCGGTGCCAGTTGCAGCGCCTGCTGCATGTCCTGCTCCATCTGCGCCAGGGTCTGGCCCGGCAGCGCGTACATGATGTCGAGGTTGAAGGTGTCGAACGCGCTGGCAGCCTCTTGCACCGCTGCCAGGGCCTGGGCACGGTCGTGCACGCGGCCCAGGGCCTTGAGGTGCGCATCGTTGAAGCTCTGCACCCCGATGGACAGGCGCGTGACGCCCGCACTGCGGTAGGCGCGGAACCGGTCTTTTTCAAAGGTGCCGGGGTTGGCCTCCATGGTGATCTCGCAGTCAGCCTCCAGCCGCAAGCGGGCGCGGATGTCGCTGAGCAAGCGATCTATCGCCTGCGGCGCAAACAGGCTGGGCGTGCCGCCGCCGATAAAGATGCTGTGCACCGAGCGGCCCCAGATCAGCGGCAGCGCGGCCTCCAGGTCGGCCATGAGCGCGTCGATGTAGCGCTGCTCTGGCACCTCACCCGCAGCATTGCCACCGCGCGCTTCGTGCGAGTTGAAGTCGCAGTAGGGGCACTTCTTCAGGCACCAGGGCAGGTGCACGTACAGCGACAAAGGCGGCAGGGCTGTGAGTTGCAGCAGGCCGGGGCGCATGTAGTGCTGGATGTCGCGCACCACGGCGGGCGCATCGTCGGTGTGCGGGGCAATCGGGATATGGGTCACGGGCAGGCTCTTCTCACCACTCAATGTTCAAAACCAGCGCTCGCGCATCAGGGCGAGCATTTGCGCGGCGGAGCGGCCCCGGTGGCTGTTGGCGTTCTTCACTTCCACGGGCAGCTCGGCAAAGGTCTTGCCAAATTCAGGGATGAACATGATCGGGTCAAACCCAAAGCCATTGCTGCCACGCGGTTCGGTGGTGATCTCGCCCACCACGCGGCCCACGGCAATCAGCGGCTCGGGGTCTTGCGGGCTGCGTACGGCGACCAGGGTGCTGACCATGGCGGCGCGGCGGTGGGCCACGCCTTGCAGTTGCTCCAGCAAGGCGCGCACGTTGTTGGCATCGCTTTTTTCGTAGCCAAACTGGGTGCAGTAGTAGGCGGTGTCCACGCCCGGCAGGCCGCCAAAGGCGTCCACGCACATGCCCGCATCGTCGGCCAGCGCGGGCAGGCCGGTGTGCTGCGAGGCGAAGCGGGCTTTGGTCAGCGCGTTTTCGACAAAGGTGCGAAAGGGCTCTTCGGCCTCGCCCACCCCCAGGTCGCCCTGGCGCACCAGTTCCACGCCCAGCGGGGCGAACATGGCCTGCAGCTCGGCGAGCTTGCCCTGGTTGTTGGATGCCAACACGAGTTTCATAGTCAAATCAGGCCCTAGCGCTTATTTATCAAGCGCAAGCAGCTATCAAATAAATAGCAATTGATTAAACGGCCAGTGCTTGCTGCTGCCGTTGGATCAGCTCGGCAATGCCCTTTTCGGCCAGCGCCAGCAGTTGGTCCATTTCCTTGCGGGTAAAGGCCACGCCTTCGGCCGTGCCCTGCACTTCCACGTAGTGGCCCGCACCGGTCATCACCACGTTCATGTCGGTGTCGCAGCCCACGTCTTCCACATACTCCAGATCGAGCAGCGGCGTGCCTTGCACGATGCCCACCGAGATGGCGGCCACGGGCTCGCGCAGGGGCGACTGGGTGATCTTGCCGGCGGCAATCAGCATGTTCACTGCGTCTTGCGCGGCCACCCAGGCGCCGGTGATGGCGGCAGTGCGCGTGCCGCCATCGGCCTGGATCACATCGCAGTCGAGCTGGATGGTGCGCTCGCCCAGCAGCTTCAAGTCAAACACCGCGCGCAGCGAACGGCCGATGAGGCGCTGGATCTCTTGCGTGCGGCCGTTTTGCTTGCCGCGCGCGGCCTCACGGTCGCTGCGGGTGTGGGTGGCGCGGGGCAGCATGCCGTATTCAGCCGTCACCCAGCCTTCGCCACTGCCACGCTTGTGTGGGGGCACGCGCTCTTCCACCGAGGCAGTGCACAGCACCTTGGTGTTGCCAAACTCGATCAGCACCGAGCCCTCGGCGTGCATGGTGTAGTGGCGGATGATGCGCACGGGGCGCAACTGGTCGGCGGCGCGTTGGCCGGAGCGTTGGAAGGTGGTCATGGCACAAGCGATGGCATCGCAAAAGAAAAGACAGGAAAAGACAGGAGCAGGCAAGGCTGCAATGGAGCGCCAAGGGCGGCCCAGGGCCGCCAATAGACACCAGTCGCCACCAATAGCCCCGGTGCAAAAGGGTCAGCGCCCCTCAACCCCTGCGGGCAGCAGAGCGGCGGATGGCTTCGTTGATTTCAGCGATCGAGCGCTCGATGGCGGCGTCGTCCAGGTCATCCACCAAACCATCGAGCGGCCCGGCCTGGATGGTGGAGGCAAACACATCGTCGCTGATGCTGTCGGTAGACACGCCCTGGGTGGATTCGAACGCATCGGGCGTTTCCCACTCCAGCGCCACCACCGTCACGTTGTCGCTGCTTTCGCCCGCCTTGCGCAGTGCTTCTTCGACCAGGTCGGGCACGGCATGCGATACCGCCTGGCGGGCCATTTGCTTGGCGATTTCTTCGTCGCTCAAGGTTCCCCAAAGGCCATCAGAGCACAGCAGAATGCGGTCGCCCTGCTCCAGGTACACCGGGCCGGTGATGTCGTAGATGGGCTTGGTCGGCGAGCCCAGGCAGGTGAACAGCACGTTGCGGTTGATGCGGTCCAGCCCAGGGGGCGGCGCGTTGCGCAGCTCCAGGTACGAGTGGTCACGCGTGCGGGTCAGCAGCTCACCATCGCGCACCATGTACAGGCGCGAGTCGCCGCAATGGATCCACGAGGCCGAGCCACCCTGCAGCACTGCCGCCACCAGCGTGGTGCGTGGCGTATCGATCATGCCTTTCTCAGAGGCATACCGCAGAATCTGGTGGTGGGCCGCCAGCAGCGCGCCCGACAGGAATTCCTGCACATCCTGGATCTGGGGCTTGGCTTGGCGCTGGAACAGGGCCGACACGGTTTGCAGCGCGATTTGCGCAGCCACTTCCCCCTCGGGGTGGCCACCCATGCCGTCGGCCAAAACGAACAGGCCCGATTCGCGCGTGTAGCAATAGCCCATGCGGTCTTCGTTCTTTTCGCGGCCACCACGGCGGCTGATCTGGAAAACCGAAAATTTCATAGCGACTCACGCAAACAAGGATGCACGCTGGCATCGTCAATGAAGATGTGCCTTGCCCCAACCCGCTTTGCGTGGGTCGCCTTCATTTGGGCTTGGCTCCGATGCCGGTGGCTTCACCCACCTTTTGCACGTTCTTTTTGGTGTCAGACACCAGGGTGTCCAGCTGCAGGCGCATTTTTTCGGCCACCGTGAGCTTGGTGTAACGGCGCTCGCCCTCACGGCTCAGTTCCTTTTGCAGGGCGAACACCGACTGCGGGCGCGACAAGGGGTCCAGCGCCATGCACCACTCCACCACCTCGATCAGGTTGTCAGAGTACACGCCACGCAGCTTGGTCAGCGCCAGCGAGAGGCGGTCTTTTTCGATGCGCTGCGGCGCCTCGTTGGGCGGGAACCCTTGCATGCAAGCGTAGATGCATGCGCCGATGGCGTAAATGTCCGTCCAAGGTCCCATGGAGGAGTCGCGCCGGTACATCTCGGGAGCCGCAAAGCCGGGGGTGTACATCGGGCGGATGAAGTTGCCCTCTTTGCTCAGCACTTCACGCGCAGCACCAAAGTCAATCAACACGGCCTTGTTGTCGTCGGTGATGAAGATGTTGGCGGGCTTGATATCGAGGTGCAGCATCTTGTGCTGGTGCACGATGCGCAGGCCACGCAACACCTCGTCAAACAACGAGCGGATGGTGGACTCGCGAAAGACCTTCTGCGTCTTCAAATCGCGTGCGGTGATGATGAAATCCTGCAGGGTCGCGCCCTCCAGATAATTCATCACCATGTAGACGGTTTCGTTTTCTCGAAAGAAGTTGAGCACGCTGACCACCGAGGCGTGCGAGATCTGCGCCAGCGAGCGCCCTTCTTCAAAGAAGCTTTTGAGCCCCAATCGGTACAGCGAGAGCTTTTCGGAGGGCACCTTGGGCAGCAACTCGCCCGGCCCGCGCGTGGCCAGAGACGATGGCAGGTATTCCTTGATGGCGACCTGCTGGCCCTCAGGGTCCATGGCGAGGTACACCACACCAAAGCCCCCGAGGAGACCCTGCGAACCACGCGGTACCCACCAAGAACGGTGTCTGGCGGCAATGGAGCCGGCTTGATTTTTGACATATTTTGCGAAGATGACTCGGGGGTAAGGCGGAACCCGGATAATCGCCGGATCGCAAGCAACCATCAAAAAGTCCAATGCCAGTTTACAGCATGACCGGATACGCCAGTGCACAGCAAGGCGCGTCTGCCGCTGGCGCTGAAACCGAGGGCCGCGCCCCCCAAAATCGCAGGCTGGGCCTGGAGATCCGTTCGGTCAACAGCCGCTTTCTGGACCTGTCCTTTCGCCTGCCCGACGACCTGCGCGCGCTGGAGCCCACGCTGCGCAGTCTGCTCACAGCCCGCCTCAAGCGCGGCAAGGTCGAAGTGCGTGCGGCCATTGAAAACGAAGACAGCAACACCCTGCAAGACCCGCCAGCGCGCCTGCTGCAGCGCCTCAACACCTTGCAAGACTCCGTCAAGGCCTGGCTGCCAGGCGCCGCACCACTGAGCGTGGCCGATGCCCTGCGCCTGTGCGCCAACGCCAACACAGGATCGGAAGACTGGAGCGAGGCTGTGCCCGCCCTGGCCGAAGAAGCCCTCACCGCCCTGCTGGCCGCCCGCGAGCGCGAAGGCAAACGGCTGGCCGCCATGGTGCTGGACCGCGCAAAGCAACTGCGCGTGCTGGCCCAGCAGGCCGTGCCGCTGGTGCCCCAACTGGTGGAGCAGCAGCGCCAGCGCTTCATGGAGCGCTGGAAGGAAGCCATGGCGTTGACCGACGGCTCCACCCTGCCCGAAGCAGCCCGCGACCGTGCGTTGACCGAAGCCACTGCCTTTGCCATTCGCATTGATGTGGCCGAAGAAATCACGCGACTGGAATCGCACCTGGACGAAATTGAGCGTCTGATGAAAAAAGGCGGAGAAGTCGGCAAGCGCCTGGACTTCCTCATCCAGGAATTGCACCGCGAAGCCAACACCATGGGCTCCAAATCTGCAGCACTGGACCTGACCCGCATCAGCGTGGACATGAAGGTGCTGATCGAGCAGATGCGCGAACAAGTGCAAAATATCGAGTAACACTCATTTTTTGATAGCGCTTAGCGCTTACCAGCTATGGACTATCCCGGAAATTTATTCGTTGTTGCAGCCCCCAGCGGGGCGGGCAAATCCAGCCTTGTCAAAGCCCTTTTGGAGTTGGACTCGCGTGTGAGCCCCTCCATCTCGCACACCACACGCGCGCCCCGCGGGCAAGAAAAGCACGGCCGCGAATACTTCTTCGCATCGCAGTCAGAGTTTGACGCCATGGTGCAGGGCAACGCCTTTGTGGAATGGGCTTTGGTGCACGGCAACCGCTATGGCACCTCCAAAAAGGCCATTGAAGAGCGCATCGCCCAAGGGGCTGACGTGATTCTGGAAATCGACTTCCAAGGCGCACTCCAAGTCAAACAGGCCTTTGCCAATGCGGTGCTGGTGTTCATCCTGCCCCCGAGCTGGGAGGAATTGCGCTCCCGCCTAGAGCGGCGCGGCGAAGACTCTCCAGAAACCATCGAGTTGCGGCTAAAAAATGCAGCCACCGAGATGGAACAGGCCAACAAATTCGACTTCGTTATAATCAACGAGTTGTTTGAGCGCGCGCTTTTCGACCTGAAAGCCGTAGTTCACGCCCAGCGACTCAAGTACGCCGCACAGCGCCGCGCCCGTGCTGACACCTTCAAGTCGCTCAATATCACCTGAATCCCCGGAGTAAAACGATGGCACGCATCACCGTAGAAGACTGTCTGGAAAAGATCCCCAACCGCTTCCAGCTTGTGTTGGCCGCCACGTACCGCGCACGCATGCTGAGCCAGGGCCACGCCCCTCGCATCGAAAGCCGCAACAAGCCTGCCGTGACAGCCCTGCGCGAAATCGCCGAAGGCAAAGTCGGCCTGGAAATGCTCAAGAAGGTTCCCGGTTGAGCTTTGTCAGGCAATGCCCTCCGAAAAGCACCGCCCTGCGGTGCTTTTTTTTGCTTCCCCGTCGGCCCGCGCGCTCCCACGCTACATTTAAGGCATGAACGCGGTGCTCAATTCAACTTCTGCAACGCAGACCCGACCTGGCGACAGCCAATCCCCTGCCAGCCAAACCACTGCAGCCGCCAACGCAGCTGCAGCCAGCTTTGCTGCGCTGACAGAAAACCTGGACTACCTGGACGCCACCAGCATTGAGCAGGTGCGCCAGGCCTATCGCTTTGCAGACGAGGCCCACCTGGGCCAGTTGCGCAACAGCGGCGAACCCTACATCACCCACCCCATCGCAGTGGCGGCCCAATGCGCCACCTGGAAGCTCGATGCCCAAGCCCTGATGGCAGCGCTGCTCCACGACGCCATGGAAGATTGCGGCGTGACCAAGGCTGATTTGATCGACCGCTTTGGTGCGCCAGTGGCCGAGCTGGTGGACGGGCTGACCAAGCTGGACAAGCTGCAGTTCAACACCCGCGAAGAAAACCAGGCCGAGTCGTTTCGCAAAATGCTGCTGGCCATGGCGCGCGATGTGCGCGTTATCCTCATCAAGCTGGCCGACCGCACGCACAACATGCGCACGCTGTCGGACATGCCGCGCAGCAAATGGGGGCGCATTTCCTCCGAGACCCTCGAAATCTATGCCCCCATCGCGCACCGCCTGGGGCTGAACCAGACTTATCGGGAGTTGCAAGACCTGTCTTTCAGGCACCTGCACCCTTGGCGCTACGCCACGCTGTCCAAAGCCGTGAACAAATCACGCAACAGGCGGCGCGACCTGGTGCAAAAGGTACAAACAGAAGTCGATGCCGCCTTCAATCGCATCGGCATGAAGGTCCGTCTCGCGGGCCGCGAGAAAACGCTGTATGCCATCTACCAAAAGATGGACCTCAAGCACCTGAGCTTTGCGCAGGTCACAGACATCTACGGCTTTCGCGTGATCGTGCCCACCGTGACGGACTGCTACACCGCACTGGGAGTACTGCACCAGATGTACAAGCCCGTGCCGGGCAAGTTCAAGGACCATATTGCGATTGCCAAGCTCAATGGCTACCAGTCTTTGCACACCACCCTGGTGGGCCCATCCGGGGTGAACATTGAGTTCCAGATGCGCACCGACGAAATGCACGTGATCGCCGAAGCCGGTGTGGCTGCGCATTGGCTCTACAAGGCGCAGGACACCGACGGAACATCGGCAGAGCGATTGGGCACCAAATGGCTGCAATCGCTGCTGGACATCCAGAATGAAACCCGGGACGCGGCCGAATTCTGGGACCACGTCAAAGTGGATCTGTTCCCAGACGCGGTGTACGTCTTCACACCCAAGAGCCAAATCATGGCCCTGCCCCGTGGCGCGACCGTGGTGGACTTCGCTTACGCCATCCACAGCAACGTGGGCGACCGCACGACCGCAGCCAAAATCAACAATGAGCAGGTTCCCCTGCGCACCGAGCTCAAGAACGGCGATGTGGTGGAAATCATCACAGCCCCCGTGTCCACACCCAACCCCGCTTGGCTAGGGTTTGTGCGCACGGGGCGCGCACGCTCCAAAATTCGCCACTACCTCAAAACCCTGGCCCAAACCGAGTCCGAGGGCCTGGGCGAAAAGCTGCTCACCCAAGCCATTCGGGCCGAGGGCCTGGAGCAACTGCCGCCGGATGAGGGCGACACACATGTCCTATGGGAAAGACTGCTGCGATTCACGGGTAACCGTAATCGCAGTGAGCTCATGACAGATCTGGGATTGGGCAAACGCATCGCAGGCATCGTGGCCAAACGGCTGGTGGTGCTGCTGGGCGAAACCGGGCATCGCCCTGACGCACTGCTGCTCACCCGAGAACGCTACACCTCTCACGAGACGTTGTCACAGGGGGCCGTCACGCTGGATGGCAGTGAAAACGCGTCCGTGCAGTACGCACCCTGCTGCCGCCCTGTGCCCGGGGATCGCATCGTGGGCTACCTGGGACGCGGTGAGGGACTGGTTGTACACAACGCCCACTGCAGTGTGGCCAAGCGGCTGCAGCACAAAGACAGCGAACGCTTCATCGCAGTGGACTGGGCCGATGAGCCAATACGCATGTTTGAAACCGGCGTGGTAGTCACCGTTGCCAATGGCAAGGGCGTGCTGGCGCGCATAGCACAGGAACTCGCCAACTCCGAAGCGGACATCACCCATGTGGACATGGACGATGAGGTCGCCCTGGACACCACCGACCTGCGCTTCATCGTCGCCGTCAGAGACCAAGCCCACCTGGAAGCCGCACTGCGCAACCTCCGCCGCACCCAGGCGGTCCTTCGCGCCTCACGGATCACTCCGCAAGCCACCTGACAACCACAAGCACCTCAAGCCATCCACCAGTCAGGATGGCTTGGGTCTTATTGAGCAGCCTCTTTGTACTTGAAATATCCGTTCGGGTTGAGCTTGTCAAAACCTTGCGCGGTGCTTCGGCGAGCTCAGTGTGAACGGTTCAAGTAGGTTCGTGCCGGATCAATAGCCGGATAACACAGGCTTTGGATAAGTCACGGACAAAACCTCCAACGACCGCACCCCGCCCGGCGTAGGCAAAGGCACCTCATCGCCCACACGCGCCTTGAGCAGCGCACGTGCGACTGGAGAAATCCAACTGACTTGGCCCGCATGGCTATCGGCCTCGTCAATCCCCATGATGGTGATGGTGCGGTCGATGCCTTCATCGTCGCCATAGGTGACCGTTGCGCCAAAGAAGACTTGGTCACTGCCCGCGTGCAAACTGGGATCGACCACCTCGGCAATCTCTAGCCGCTTGGTCAAAAATCGAATGCGCCGATCTATCTCGCGCAGGCGCTTTTTGCCATACAGGTAGTCACCATTCTCCGAGCGGTCACCATTGCTGGCCGCCCAGTGCACCGTCTCAACCACCTTGGGCCGCTCGTTGTCGATGAGGTCCAGCAGCTCAGAACGCAAACGGGCATATCCAGCGGGTGTGATGTAGTTTTTTCCACCTGCGGGGATGGGAGACAGAGCGACTTCATCACCCTCATCCCCATCAGACTCTTTGGTAAAGGCTTTACTCATAGCGCGCTCATCCCCAAAAAGAATCAAGCGATCAGACAAATGAAAAAGCCTGCAACTTTTCAGTTGCAGGCTTTAAACATTGGTGCGGCTGGCAGGAATCGAACCCACGACCCCTTGGTTCGTAGTTTGCAAGCCGTCTGCAAGTGCTTGATTTTACTTAATTGATCGCCGTTCGTTCCGACGAATCTTGCACTGTAATGTACTGGAATTCTGCCGCCAGTCCCCCAGAACTCCCCCAAAGTTGCTGGGGGTCACTCATCTTGGAGGCCCCGATCCTGCGCGTATTGCTCTGCAAATTTAGCGACCTTATCTCCATCATTGTCATAAAAGCATATCAACTTAAATGACCTATTAAATGCAAACACGTAAATTGCAGATGCCCCATCAGAAGTTCGCTCAGTTAAATATGAAAACTGATCCGACAAATCTTTGTTTGACCTTTGGATTTCATGAGTTCTACCAAGCTTCGCAAGAAAATCACGATTTATGGGCGATTGTATTTCTGCAGCATTAGCAATAAAACTAGACCAAACACCACCATCATGCGAACAAATAATTCCCGTTTCGTGGAAATGAATTGCTTTTGTTAGCTTTTTGCCAAAATCCTCAACCATCCTAACCCAGGATTTTGGGAGCCGAACCACCGGCAAGTCCCTATGGGTATAGCCTGGAGGCAACCTTAGTTTTATATTTTTGGCAGCGCGCCGCTTCTCTACAACTGAGAGGCCCATCATTGACCTCATCTCCTGGGGATAGTTGCTAGCCAGCGTATCGATGTATTTGTTGAGCTGCGCCTCCTCGCTCAGAGAATCCTTGGCGGAATAAAGCCGAGATAGAAATCCAAGAATGTTCTCAGACTCTCTTGATTCGCCATTACAAATCGCGCACGCTGGAAAAATGAAATTTTCCGGCCAACTGCGATCAACAAACACACTGCGAGGGGGCAGTGATCCACAGTGGTCGCTGATACTCTACCTCCACAAAATATACAGAATGGTGACTTTGCCAAGGCTAAATCGCGCGCCTTGTTACTTTTTATTTTCGCCTGCCCTGCCATCTTGCGCCTTTCACTGAGGTGGATGAGTGCAGATGCTACAGGGAGTACTTCAGTAGATGCGCAGCGGTGGCGCTACCTCGCCTAGAGGCATCACATGCCGGGAAGCCCGGCTTTCGATGTCTCTTTGTCGTTCGCGCAACTCATGGCGCAAGCGCTGTTGTTGTCGCCGCTCGTACTTGCGGCCACGGGCAGCGCCCCGCGCTTGAAGTTGCGGACTCATGGCGCCAGCAGGGCGCGCTCGACGTCGACCTGCTTGCGCAGCAGGACTACTTCAGCGTCTCGCCTCGTAAGGTCTGCTCGGAGCGCTCCGACCACAGCAACCCCCTCGACAAGCTGTCGGTCGAAGGCTGCAAGTCGATCTGCCAAATTGCTGCAGGCAGCGGCGTTGCCCTCGGCTTGCGCTCGATAGGTGGCGGCTCTGCGCTCGGCATCGATCCGCACGCGCTCAGCGCGAGCAAGATCAACACGGTGCACGGCATCGCGCACCGGCTGTGAAGTCGTGAATTCATCGGAGTTCTCCTGTGTTTGCTGAGCGTGTGCGGCCTCTTTTCCTGCGGTCAAGCGCTCACCCTTGAGCGTTGCCGTGGCCTGGGCCTTCACGGCCTGGACAATTGAGGTCTTGAGCTTTTCGTGTTCCAGCTGCTCGACATGAAAGCGGGCGGTCTGCACCAGCAGAAGCACGCCAAGCACCAGCGCTGCGGCCTGGAAGCCATAGGCTTTGATCTTGTCGAGCACGATCAAACCCCCAACCACTGCGCATACCGCCAGCGCCTGGGCTCCAGCAGCACTGTCGCGCGCACATGGGCGCGATTGATGTCGAAAGCGCTGGCGCCGTAGCCCTGCCAAGGGGTGCGGCTTTTGTTGCTGTGGTGCTCCACGTGCCCAAACCAGCGTTGGGGGTCACATCCAGCAGTCAATGCGCACAGGTGGCGGTCTTGGGCCAGCCCACCCCAGCCGCCGTTGTAGGCGGCGTCACACATCGCCAGGCGCTCCATGGGCTCAACCACGCCCAGCGCCTCGATGCGCGCATGGCAGTCGCGCAGCTTTACCAAGATGCCACGCACGCCCAGCTCGGCCCGCGTGTACACGTTGTCCCAAGACCACTCGCGCAGGGCATCCGGCGCCAATGCCTGAGTCTCAGCCAAGGCATCGAAACGGGGCGAGCCATCAGCACGCCAGGTGCGAGTGATCTGGCCGAGACCCGCGCCCTCTTCCCGGCTGGTCTTCAGGCGCGCGGTCGTGCTCCAGCACTGGGGGTGTGTGATCGAGCGGCACGTTTCCTTCTCGATCAATGCCCCCACGTAGCTGCGCCGAGGCAGCGCGGGCCAATGCTGCTCAATCTCTTGCACGACCAGCGGGGCCAGCTGCTGGGCGGGCAATGGCACGCCCTGCGCACGCGCAAAGCCCGTGAAGGCCAGCACCAGCACCGCAGCGACAACACAAAGGCCCAGGAAGGCCAGCCCGGCGCCGATGGGATGCTCCAGCGCTTTGAGCCACGCCTGCCGCCCGTTCGCATAGTCAAACAGTGCCTTGCGGGCACTATGGGCCAGGGCCACACACAGGGCCGTCCATGAGAGCCAAAGCAATTTCACGACAGGCTCACGCCAGCCAGCCGGGCCGATTGAGTTTGCGGCGATGACCAAGATCGGCAAGGCCAGGATGGCCCACCAACGCCAGCGCTTGAGGGGGTTCATAGTGTTTTCCTTTCAGGGTTGGACAAAGAAAAAGCCCGCCTGTGTTGCCACGGGCGGGCTGTTGGGATTGATGGTTGGTGCGCTAAACCTCGATGCGGATCACCGGCAGATCTGGCGCCTCGCCCGTGATCGCACCTCCTTTCACGTAGACGCGAACACCCACTGCAAGACCTGTCGGGTTCTGGGCCTGCAAGATGCCGCCGCTGGTCATCTGGACGCGGACAACACCGTCGCCCACGTCGCTCAGGATCTGCCCAGTCATCACGGGCAGTTCCGATTGCAGGGCCTTGAAGCGCAAGAACAAATTGATGGCGGCGGTCATTCGGTACGCTCCACCACAAGTTGCTGGCGCACTGTCGGCACACCAGTGGTAACGGTGAGCCCGCGAACCAGGCCCCGCCACACTTCGCTCGGCTCCTGCACTTCGATCAAATAGCCGGGCAGGATGAGTCCAGGGTTTGTGCCGCCCGTCAGCAACGGCACGGTCATCGAGTGCCGCCGCTTCAGTGCTGCTGATGCCAGCACAGAGATACCCCGCTGACGGGCCGAGGTGACGTCGGTCACCAGCCGCTCTGACACCTCGGGCGCCAGCACATCCCCCACTGTTCCGGTGCGAACAACGTGCCCAACAATTGCCCCTTGCACATTGCCGGAGACGTACACAGCGTTGAACTCGACACCCGCCGTGGTCTGCAGGCCATCGTTTGTGATGATCTGGCCTGGCATCCGCACGTTCGGAGTTGCACCAGCCCACTCCCACGGGGCGTGCGGGAAGCGAGGCGCTACCTGAAGCTGCGGCAGCGTGCGGTGGCTGCGAAGCACTGCTCCGGCTGCTTCAGCCACTCGCTGTGCAACAGAAAGCGGCGTGCCCTGGTGGCTCCAGGCCGTGGCCGGAACAAGCCAGTCATCAATACCCCAGTCGAGATCCACGCCGGTGAACTGCAGCGCCTGCAAGATGATTTGCTGGGCAGTGAGCGCTGTGGTCGTGCTCCAGGTACTTGCGGGCACATGAGGCGATCCGAGGAGCGCAGTGACGCTGCTGCCACGCACCTGGACCACGTGCTCCAGAAACCGCCGCGACCGCTCTGGCTGCTCGACCGCAAACAAAAAGTCGATGCCGTCAATAGTCACCTTGATCTGCTTTGGCTCGCCATTCACAGGCGAGAGCATCTCAAGCAGTGGATTTGCAGGCCCACTCGCGGTAAAGCTCCAGCCGAAACCGTCGTCGTCTGAAGACACGGTGATGCCCTTGAGCGGCAAGCGCTCAAGACTCGGCAGCAATACCGCATCAATGGTGTGAACTGTCATGTAGACCCTCAAGAGTGGGATAACGAACTGCGGCGTTTCAGGGTCAGGCCCTGGGGTGTGGCGCTCGCACACAAAGACCAACCCCACGGGCTGGCTGGCGTCGTGCGGCTCATCAAAGACCAGGTGCACAGGCACGCTGGGCACGTAGCAGGGATCTGGTTGCGGAAACACCGGGCCAGGGGTAACGCCTGGCGGTGGCTTGCGAGCCTCTTCGTAGCGGGCGGCAATCGGACGCCCCAGCTGCGCAGCGTGCCCAAAGCCACCCAGCACCACAGCGCCCACGCGCTCCGCCTGCTGGTACTGCTGGGCGGCAGAGTTGCGCAGGCTGCGTGCTTGCTCAAAGCGCTGCAGGGCCACCAGGCCAACGCGGGCGGCCTGCTGGTACTGCTGCTGCACAGCCCGGCGCA
Organism: Acidovorax sp. 56; assembly: GCF_002749705.1. Taxonomy (NCBI): domain Bacteria; kingdom Pseudomonadati; phylum Pseudomonadota; class Betaproteobacteria; order Burkholderiales; family Comamonadaceae; genus Acidovorax; species Acidovorax sp. 56. Next base: position 4,847,758 of record NZ_PEEV01000001.1, on the reverse strand, counting down.
GCGGGCGGGCTTGCTCAAACCGCTGGGCCACAGGCGGCGCAGCAACGGGCAGGGCCTGCTGGTAATGCTGGGCCACCACGGCCTGCAGCTGCTGGGCGCACTCAAACCGCACTTGCACCAGAGCACAGCGCTGCACAGCGCCTTGCCACACGTTTGCCACCACCGCCTGCAGTGGCTGGGCCTGCTCATAGCGCACCAGCACAGCAGCACGCACGGGCAGTGCCTGCTGGGCCGTGCTTTGCACGATGTTGACCAGCGGGCGGGCCACATTAACGTCATAAGCCACAGCTGCCACCCCTCGCATGCCCGTGATGCGGCCAGCAGCATTCGCACGCACCAGCTTGCGCACAGGCACGCTGCCGCGCATGCCAGTGATGCGGCCAGCAGCACCCAGCACGACAGTGCCAGCGCCGCCCGCGTCGTCGTCGCCAAAGACGATTTCAACAGGGCTGCCCGGTGGGTTGGCTGCAGCGCCAAAAAGTAGGTCAGTGCTTGCCACACGTCAGGCCCTCACGTCAGCGCCGTGGCGCCAAGCTGCACCAGCCCGCCCGCGTAGAGCAGTGGCGATGTTTCACCGGGCGGGGTGTCGCCCCCTTGCAGCTGCCATCCGCCGCCGTTGGCAGCGTCGGTGCAGTTGCTGGTGGCGATGATGGAGCCATCTGCAGCCACCCAATCAGCCCAGCGTGGCATGCCAGTGGACAGCACCAGCGTGCCCTCCACGTCGCGCGGCTTGAACACCAAGACCCCACCCACGATGGCCGCACATGGCTTGAGCAGCACCAGCTCAGCCTGTGGCGCATCAGTGCGCGCCACCGTGACCGATGCAGGCTGCGGCGTTGAGTAGACGCGCACCCGGGAAAAGCCAGCGCCCAGGTCAGCGCGGGTGATGGTGGCGGCCAGCTGCGCGGCAGCTGCCTCTGGCCCAATTTCCCACACGGCACTCATGGGGCCACCTCAGGCACCAGACGGCTGGCAGCCACAGGGCGGAAGTTGCCCGCCGCATCTTCAGCAAGGGCCAAAAACTCTTGACGGGTGTCGATGCCATCAAAGGCGAAATCGCCCGTAGCCGGGTCGCTCCACACCTCACGCACGGGCAGCTTGCTGCGCTGGTGGATCAAAACCACGCGGGCCTTGGTGGGCAGGTTGCTGGGGACTGCCTTGGTTTTGGTGGTGCCAACGATGCGACCGAACCCGCCGTATTCCATATCGGCAACCGAGCGATGCTTGGGGTCAACGGAGAGCTTCAAGGGCCCGGGCACAGACCTGAACGCCCACGTGGCCCTGGAAGTGCCCAGCGCCACCCCGCCATACGGTGCGGAAACGCCCAGCATGGTGTCCAGCGCAGAAACCAACCCTCCAGAGAACTCAACCAGCGGCACCAAGGCCGACCATGCAACCCCGTCATCTGAAAACGAAAGCCGTGGATTCGTAGGGTAATAGCCACTGTTGGGGTAGCAGCGCACCCGGTACACATCAACGGGCGATGCAAAGCGATATTGCACCCACTGCGGATAAGCCACACCGGAGGCCGTGGCATACAGCGTCGATGTGTTCTTGTCGAACAAATTGGCAATCAGGTAGGCGCCACCGTACTCACTACTTGCGGCAGCCACCCCACCAACCGACACATCCACACCAGCAGCATCAAAGAACCCCACCTCGCGCAAGTCCACCGTGGACGCAGGCCCCCTGTCGAACGTGAGCCTCCAATACAAATGGGCCGCCACGTCACACCCCCCAAGGGCCAGTCACATCGACGAATAGAACCCCGGTAGAAGGGCCACCAGGATCACCGACAGAAATTGCCTCAAACACCCGGCCTTCATAGACACCCTGGCCCGCAACGCGTTGCCCAACACCGAAGTAGCCACCCATAGCCACCGGCTGAGGCGAGTGGTACACGCCGGGCAGCACACCACGCAGATCACCACCGATGTACAAATCCACCGGCCCCAGACGCAGCGAGTTGTCCGATGGGTTCGGGAACGTGAGCGTGGCGAGTGGATACGTCACAGCACCGCTAAAAACCCGCGTCACCCCCGCCAATGGCCCCAACTTCATAACACCCACGGAACCACCAATCCCCAGCGCCCCCCGTGCTGCATAGCATCCGAAGTTGGTGCTTGCAGGAAAACTCACCGCAGCAGATCCGTCCCACACAGTGCTGCCGGTCCCGTTTGTGACACCCGTGCCGCCACCTGAAACGATGCATGCATATGGATCAACCCCCTTATTGGAAGGGAAGTCACCCAGCACGTACACGCCATAAGAGGTTGGCTGCGCAGAGTTTGGGGCGATAGCCAAAATGATCGCGCGCGAAGTGACATACATGCGCCAGGGGCGTGCCGCCGAAGTGGTCAACTCACTCTTAGGCAGATAGAGCCCACCGGACACCTGGGCAGTGGTCGGAAAAGGCCCCGCCCCCGTGTTGATATCGCTCATGCTTTCGTAGCCGACCATGCGGGCGGTGCTGGTGGTTGTGTCGTCAATGCGCAGCACACAGCCCGTGGCCTCTACCGCCGCGGGCTTGAGCGCGATCACATTGGCGAGCGTGCCTGCAAACAGTTCTTGCCAACCCGCTGGCGCAGCCTTGCTGGTGATGGAGCCGGTGGCAGCACCATCTGGCACGCCAGGCGCTGCGAAGGTGACCGCGTTGGCCGTGATGGACAAGATGACCTTGTTGCCATTGAGCGCCGCAGGCGTAGCCCCTGCGTACTGGGCCACATAGCCCACTTTGAACGGGTGCGAGCCAGAATAAGTTGCCGTTGCCACGCCACCGGAGACGGTCAGCGTTGCCACAGCGCCCGCACCAAACCCATCGATGGCGCAGGCCTTGATAACACCTCGCAAAGCGCCTTGCAGGCCGCTGAGCACCGGGGCACCAAGCTGGGTTGAATCAAACGTAAAAACCATGATGACCTCGATCAGATGACTGGGGTGGTGGGTGCGCGATCAATGTCGCCGCGCTCGGTGATTTCAAAGGCGTAATCGGTGCCCGTGGCCATGCCGGGCTGCACGGCCCGAATGAGGGCGAAACCATAGAAAGCCCCCACCGTGGATAGGAAAAGCACGTTGCCTGCAGCCCAGCCGCTACCCCAGCCAGCGGCTGGCAGACGGAAGTAAGGCGCGCCGCTGACTGGGTTGATGGGGGCGATTTCTGCATTGCGGCTGAAGGTGCCAAGGTTGCCGACGTGCTCGCCAATGACTTCGACATCGGTGCCGCCCGCCAGCACGCGCAGCGCAAAGCGCTCAGTGACCGCCCCGGCGTTGGTGACCACTACCGGAAATACACCATCGTTGTAAGACGCGCTTGCCGGGCCCACTGGCCCCACCGCGTCGAGCCAGGTGACGCCATCCCAGTTGAGCTGATCCCACACCGGCAGCGCCCGGGCGCGCAGCGAGCCAGCGACCAGCGCACTAGAAACCACGGACCCCAAAGGGAAGTCGTGCGAGAGCTGACTGGTGAATTTCAGCGTACCGTCAATCTGCAGATCTGCCACGCGCGTCATCTCTTCGATGCGGTGACGCACAGTGACGGGCTGCACCCATGTGGCAGCATCCACCACGGTAATCAACCCTGCATCCAGGTCCACGGTGTAGCCCGTGCGGATCAGCTTTCCATCGGCACCGATGAGGTACACCCGAGAGAGCCGGGTGCGGGCGCAGTTGATAGTCTGGCTATTGCTGTAAGTGGCTGCAGGCACGGTGCCGGTGTGCCCCACCACCACAAAGCCGCCCACGCGGAAGATGGGCACGCGGCCATCAGGCGGCAGGCGCACAGGGTCAATGCCCAAAATGTCTGCATCCAGCGGCAAGTAGAAGTAGGCCACGCTGTTGTAGCGCAGGGTGGACGGGTCCACAGGCAAGGGGCGCCAGATCTTGCCCGCCTGCACTGCCCCCACATCGGCGGCGCTGTACCACCATTCGGCCTTTTGCGCGGCGGTGAGCGTGGCATCGTCCACATAGTCGCCAAACTGCAACTCACCGTCGCCGCCTTCGTAGTCGATCTTGCCGCGTGCATGGTCGCCGCTGAGCGTGCCGTCTGCCGCCGATGTAACGGTGAGGGCATTGCCCGACAAGTCCACCAACGTGAGCACCAGCCCCTCAGGCTTGATCGGCGCGGCCTGGGTGCGGAAAAACACGCTAGCGGTGTTCCAGGCAGCGCGGCGCGTCCACAGACTTTGCAGCGTGACGGTGCCGGGCGCTGTGCCGACCACATAGTCGGTCAGCGTGGCAAGGCCTGCGGCGTAGTCCACCGACCCGCTGGCGATGCCTGGCGCAATGTCGGTGCGCCCCCGGTACAGCACGCCTTCAAAATCGTCATAGGTGTGACCCATCCACACAAAGCGCAGGCTGCCGGGCACGATGCGATCGGATGTGTACGGGCACAAGTCGATAGTGATGGCGGGCGGCACATAAGACTCAGTGACCGCAGTGGGCGCCAGCGGTGCCACCGCATACCGCACGATGACGGCGCCCAGCTGCTGGGCGCTGACTGCAGAGGTGCCGTACTCGCCGCCCTTGTTGTTGCTGGAATTACTCGCCCCCGGGCCGTCTGTCTCAAACGCCTTTGCATCTTCGTAGTCGGACTTGTAGCTGGCGGTGGACGAATCCAGGCTCACCACGCGCAGATTGATCGTCTTGGCGGCGTAGCTGACTGTGCCCAGCGGGGCCAAGAAGTTGCCTGCGCCGTCATCGGTGGCACGGTTAAGCGCTATCACGCGGCGACTGTTGGAGGCATCTTGCTGCGCCACACGGGAGTGCTGGGCAGACGTGGATGTCGCAGGAAAACTCACCATGACACCGCCAGTGATCGGATACCCGAGCACAGCCCCATCCTGAGCGAACTCATCCCGCCAAATGCGCGTCACGCCATCTGTCACCGTCTTGGTGGCGTCCACCGCCGTGAGCGTGCCACCGCTGGTGCTGGAGACCTCTTGCGCAGTCACCCAAACCACCTCGACAGACCCCGCCACCGGCTGTTGGGCCAGCGTGAGCGTGATGCTGCCCGTGACATCCACCGCAGGCGCTGGAAGCACCTCTTCCTGCTGCGTGCTGTATTCGTACGCCACAGAGATCTCAGCACCAGGGTCCAGCATGTATGACGGGCGCAGATAGACAGAGCCGGAGGGGTAGTCGACTTCCCCCACCCCCGCGCCAGTGATCTTGCCTGCGCCGTTGTCGGTTGCCGTGCGAATCACGCCACCCGATAGCCAGGTCCAAATCACCGAGTTGCGCTTGACCCCGCCATGCGCAAGGCGCCAGGCATATTCCGGCGCACGGATCTGCGCGCCTTGGGCGCTGCGGTTGGTGAACCCCACAGCCTCACCCCACTGAATGATGATGCTGCTGCCGTCATCAGGCAGCTCCTGCAGCGTCATGTCCAGGCTACCCGTGGTGTAAATAACGCGGCCCGAGCCCGCACCAGACAGCACACCGGCACCATCGTCGGTGAGGGTGTACCACCGCCCCAGCGCCCGGTAGCTGATGACCACCGTGCCCGCAAATGGCAGCGGCTTGAGCAGGGCAACAAACGAAGAACCCCGGTTGCTCTGCTTGATGCGAATGCGGCGGGTGTGTGCGGCCACGCCCACCTCTACGTTGCGCGGCGCGGTGGCCAGCACCATGGAGCGCACAGAGGCCGGGCGCTGGTCGAGCGCGGTGGTCTCTGTGCGAGAGCTGGGCACCAGCTGGGTGTAGATGCTGCTCACCCGCACCGAGTTGCCACCCAGCGTCGCTGCGGTAGTGATGGCCGATGCGCCGTAATACTCTGCAGCATCAGCCACCGTGGTGTCGCGCACGATGGTTTTGCCCGCTTGGTTGGCAAACTCGCGATTGGGCGATGAGCCCGGAAAGTTGTAGCGCAGCGAATCGGACAGATCCAGCTTGCTGACATCGGCCTCAAAGTCCACAAAGGAGCCGTTGAGCTGGTACGTGAAGGTGCGGCGGTTGGTCTCAGTGCGGGTAACGCGCACGTATTGCACGCGCTCGCCGCTGGTGCCCGCCTGGTAGGCCAGCACCAGGGTGCGGCCAATGTCGGGCACTGCGGTGCCAGGGCGGTGGAAGATCTGGATGGACTTTTGCCCGGCCACATGGTCCTCGAGCAGCGCGCCATTCCATACCACCGACTGGATCAGGTAATTGGCAACGGCCTGGGCAATCTCACTGCGGCGGGCAAACAGGCTGCACTTGGCAAGGCTGACCGACACGTTGGGGTCAGTGGGCAGGCGCGACAGGACGACATTTGCATCCAGCAACGCATCGGTGTTGGGCGTGAGCACGCCCATATGCACCTGCCGAATAGACACATTGCCGCCAGCGCGGCCCACTTCGGTGATGTCGTCAAAGATTGCGTTGCTGGTGCCGAAAGGGATTTCGGTACCCGTGGGGCCGCCGCCGCCTTCGGGCACATCGGCCATCACGCGGCTGGCCAGCAGTTTGATATCGCCTTCGAGAATGCTCATAGGGTTTCACTCGCTTCAATAAAGCGCAGCACCAGGCTGCAGTAATAGTCACCGTTTTCTTTGTCCGCGTAGTCGATAACGGCGGACATCCCCATCGCACGGGTCTCTTCTTCTTCACCGTGGTCGAACACCACGGTGAAAGCCTCGCCTCGCACATCGAGCGTCATGCGCAGTCCAGGGGTGCGCGCCCAAAGGTTCAGGGCCTCCAAGGTGCCGCGAGTAATCCATGCGCTGTCGCCATCGCCTTGCAAGGTGATGGGACGGCCACCATTGCGGGCCATGGCATCGATGACCAAAGTGCCGAAGATCGCGCGCTCTTTGCTTTGCGCGACGGATGACCATGTCAACTCGTCAGACCAGATCAGGTCGGACGGCAGTTCAACAGTCACGCCGCCGTTGGTAAGGGTGATATCCATGTTCAGTAGCCCAGTTGGTTGCGCTGCAGTTCCAGCAAGCGGAGCACTTCGCGGGCTATGGCCTCGATGCTCTTTTGGCCGTCTTCATTGGTTGGCACGCTGTAGGGGGTGCTGTTGCCGATGTAGACGTTGACGACGCGGGTGATGGGATTGCTGCCGGAGCCCGAGCCATTCGAGGGTGTGGGCGCCGGTGATGGTGTGGGCGATGGGGCAGGACTGGCGGGCGACTTGTTCTTGTCCGCCGCTTCCTTGTTCTTCTTGTCCTGCTCGATGATGTAGGCAGCTTCGTGCTTTCCGCTCTCGTCGTATTTGTAGAACTCAGCGACTTTTCCGAGGGCCTCGGCAAGCGTTCCAAAGTCCCCCGCCCAGCGCTTTTGCGCGGAGGATGCTTCATAGTCAACGCCACCGCGACTGTTCAAGAACTGCTTGGACGCTTGCTCGGCAACGATGTCATCGACCCCGGCCTGGGTCAGGTAATCGATGATGGTTGAGCGTGTCCATGCGAACTGAGACTCGCTGGCCTTCTTGTTTGTGATGCTCGATGCCGAGGTGTCCGCGTTCTTTTGGGTCAGAGCAGCATCTAGAAACTGGCCGTTTGCGGCCTGGGCTTTGGCTGCGGCGTCGGTGTATGCAGATGCCAGGGACTGCACAGCCCCCACCTGATCTCTGGCAGCACCGGCAGCGCTGCGGTGGGCGCTCTCGACCCCACCGATGGAATCGCCAGCACGCTTCATTGCTTCGAGCGTTGTGCGGCCCGCATCATCGACTTCGAGTTTGTAGCCGCGCGTCGATGCCTGGGCGGTGACCCAAGACGGAGGAATGCCGTTGTTCGCCTTGATCGCAGCCTCTGCCGCCACCTTGAACGCGTCAGACATCTCGCGTGCGCTGGCCTTGCCACTCTGCGCCATTGCGTCGTAAGACACGCGGGCCTGCGCGGCGGTGTCTTTGAGCGATGCGTCTGATGTGATGCCGAGCTGCTTCATGGCCTCGGCAATGCTGTTGATGCCTGGCTTGGCTTTGTCGAGGGCCTCGCTCAGTTCAATGGTCTTCTGCTTGGCTTGATCCAGCAGGCCGTCTGCAACCTTGTCGCCCAGCTGGCGGCGCAGGCCTTCAATGCGCGAGCGCACTTCATCGACCGCACGCTGGCTGTCGGCTGTGTCCAGGGCTTTGACGAAGCTGGCCTCAAGGGCGCGGCCAGCATCAAGCCCTTGTGCCTTCAATCGGTCAAGGCCCCCGATGATGGTGTCAAGGTCATTGATAGCCGAGCGTGACGTCGCGCTAATGCGCCCCTCAAGCGCAGAGAACTCCACACCCGTACGCGCCACTGCAGCGTTCAGCACGGTGTCCATCATCTGGGCCACGCGCTCACCCTCACGCGCCGCTACAGACATGGCGGCCTGTAGACGCTTTTGCAGTTCAGCTACCACCTCGGGCGATGCACCAGAGTCAACGGCCTGGCGGATCTGAATGCTGAGCTTTTGGGCCTCTTGCCCCGCAGCGGCAAACGCATTGCGTGCGAGCACTTCAAACTTTGCGAGGTCTTGACCGTCCAGGGCTGTGATCCAGGCTTGTTTGACCTGGTCGGCAGAGATCTTGCCGTCTGCGGCCAGCTTGTCGAGCGCCCCCGACATGTCGCGGATGCCCTGTGTCGTGCTGGGGTCGAAGTCCTTGCCGATCTTTGCAATGGCCGCGCTGGACGATTCGCCTGCCTTCGTCAGCTTGTCGAACTCGGCGATCAGGCCTTTGGACTGGTTCGTCAGATCAAAGGAGCGGTTGCGGGCCTCTTCGTACAGCAGTGCCTGGCGCCGCAGGGTCTCTGCGTGAATCTTGGCGGCTTCATCGGCTTGGCGCAGCTTGGCTTCGGCCTCTTCCATCACCTTGCCCCAGCCCATGGCCTTGGCGGTCTGCTCACCAAGCGCGCGGGTCAGGCTGAGAATCTCAGGAGTGAGCGCAGCCACTGCAATGCCCCAAGGCCCCATCAGTGCCGAAGCACTGCGCCACACGATGCCGCCCCGCGCTGCGGCGGCGGTGTTTGCCGCAAGGGCCGCTGTGCTGGCGGTAGTGGCTGCTGTGGCTGTGGCCTGCGCTGCGGCACCCGCACGGGCAAACGCGCCGATGTCGCCCCAGGCCTTGGCATTGGCTGCGCGGGCTGCTGTGTTGGCGGTAGTGGCTGCAGTGTTGGCAGCCTGTGCCGTTGCTGTCTGGGCCTGCGCCGTGGCGTTCACGCGCTGGGCGGCGGTGTTTGAAGCCGTCGCTACAGTGTTGGCTTCGACCGCCTTGGTCGCAGCCATGGTGCTCGTGGCCCACTTGGCAAAGTCTGCGACCAACCCAGCAATCTTGATCGCAGCCCAGGCCTTGCCTGCGGCTGTGAGCGTGCTCACGACTGTGTCGAGATTCGACGCCAGCGCATTGATGACCTTGGCAGCATTGGCCGAGCTGAGTAGGCCCTTGTCGGCGTTGCCGACGTAGATAGTCCACTGGCTACTCAAATTCTGCAGCGCACGGCCCACAGTTGCGGGCAGCTTGCCAAACTCGCCGGCAACTGCATCGGCCTGGCCCTCCAAGGCCCGCATGACGGTCTCGGAGGTCAGGGCGCCCTGCTCTGCCAATTTACGCAGCTCGCCTGTGGTTACCCCCAGGCCATCCGCCATTGCCTGAGCCAGGCGGGGCGATTGCTCCATCACGCTGTTGAACTCATCGCCACGCAAGGCACCACCCTGCAAACCCTGGACCAACTGGGTGATCGCGGCTTTTGAGGACTCAGCAGAGCCACCGGACAACTGGATGGCCTGGTTGATGGTCTGGGTCAACCCAAGGGCGCGCTGTTGAGCAGCCACTGCCGCGAGACCGCCCTCTTGGGATGCCTTGGTGAGCCGCGCGAACAAAGTGCCGGTTTCGTCCAATGCACTGTTTGTAGACAGCGCAATGCGCTGCACTTCGCCAAAGGACTTGGTGAACTGCGGCCCTTCACCAGTCGCCAGCTTCACGCGGGCTTCGAGGTTGCGGAACTCGTCGGCGGTCTCTGCCACCGACTTTGCCAAACCCCCAACGTAGCTGCCCCCGAGCGCTGCCGTTGCGATCTGCTGGATGCGCTGCAATTGGGTGCTGATGGAGGTCATACCTTCACGCAGCGTGCGCTGATTCTGTGCCTGCACCTGTGTGGACTGACTGGATGCAGCGGCGGCGGACTGGTAGGCGGGCGCCATGGTGGCGACCTCTTGCCGCACTTGGGCCACTGCGGCCTTCAGGGTCGCTTCAGACTGCGCCAGGTTGCTGGTGCTGACACCCACGGACTGCATGATCTCGCGCGTCTCAGACAACGCGCGGCGCTTGTTGCCCAACTCGGTGCTCAAGCGCACCGATGAGCCGATGGCCAACTCGTATTCCTTACGCAGTGCCGCCTCTGCGTTCTGCGCCTGGGTTGTGGCTTGCCCTGTGGTGCGCAGCGTGTCTTGCTGGGCCTTGATCTCGGCGGTGGCGGCTTTGATGCCATCCTTCAGGCCTGCGACCGTGGTTTTGTATTCGTCGCTACGGCGAGCCGCGCCCTGTGTCTCTTCGCGCACGGTTTTGAGGGCATCGCGCTTGCTCTGCAGGCTGGCGCGGGCTTGCTCCAGGGCGGTGGCCGCACTACGCTCAGCCGCGACGAGCGCCTGGGTGCTGGATGTCGCCTGGGGCAGCTCAGTGCCCAGGCGATCCACCTGTGCGGTGGCTTTGGTGAGAGCGCCTTCCAGATCTTTCGTTTCACGCTTGAGCGCAGAAAACGTATCGATAGCGCGCTGCTTTGACGCCAGCGACTCCAGCGCCTGGGCCGCAGCAAGAGCACCTTCTTGCAGATCGCCTTCGAGGACGTCACCGACCCCACGCAGCGTCTTGGCAAGCTGCTCGGCATCGGCTTCGCCCTTGACGGCGGCTTCGATGTCGTATTTGATCTTGGGATCGGCCATTTGGAGGATGAAATGAAAGGTTTGGTTTGGTGCTTCGCCCTGGTGGGCGCTGGCATTCCGCTGGCCCTGCTGGGCCTGCTGGTGGATTCAGAGCGCCTGATGGCGCTGGGCGGCGGGGCCATCGCCACCGTTGTGGTGGGATGGCCCGTGTTGTTGCTGATGGGCGCCGTACAGACGTCTGGACGGCGCGGCTAACGTCAGGTGGACGCGCCAGGCAGGCGGATTTCGTAGCCTTCTGTTTTGCCGGGGGGCGTGACGATTTTTCCGCTCAGCGTGATGCTGGAGAAGTCGGAGCCCAGGAAGTCGAACCCGTTGTTGGAGCCCAGCACGCACTCGTGCACGTCTGCTTCTACGGGCGAGCCGTCCACCATGTTCTGGCCGTCAAATTGCGCCTGGCAACGCACCTGGGTAACACGCCCGCCCAGAATCTTCTTCCCATCCACTGCCCCGTATGCACCTGAGAGCTTGAGCACTGCCGCTGCAACGGGCGCCCCAGCCGCAGTCGAGTGAAAGCGCACCAGTCCGCGCAGCCAGTTCATTTCGTAGTGGGTGCCGAGGTCATAGGTAACTGTTCCAGCGGCGTTCTTGAATTCAAAGCCAGAATCACTGATAGAACGCTTGCCCAACGGCAACCACTGGTCCAGAGCAGTGAGCGTGAAGTCTTGATTTGCAAAGCTGCCGGACGCTTGCGTTAGGTTCTGCACCAGGCCCTGGAACTGCATGGCGAGGGCTTGCACAGTTGCGGCAGCCAACTCAATGGTCAGCTCTGTGGGCTTGGGCAGGACCACACTGGCCCGGGCTTGACCGTAGTCCTTATGCGACCGGGACTCGCTGATCTTTTCCTCGAAGTTGGGTTTGATCTCGAACTTGTCGGCGTCAAGTTCATCGCCGAAGCCGTTGTAGGCCTGCGTAACGGTATTCCACAGGTTCAGCTTCACCAGGCCTGCGGCCAAGACGGCACGTGCGGTAGTAGTCATGGTCATTTCCTTCAGAAACGAAGAAGCCCGCACAGAGGCGGGCTTCGGGTTGGTTGATTCGATACAGGCGTCAGCCCGGATCGCGGTAATCGACCGTGAACAGGCCGAGCACAAGGCCGCCTCCCACGTCGAGGTTCTCAAGGCGGTAAAGCACATCGCCCTCTACCAGACCACGCGCGTCCAAGCGCACCAGCGCATTAATCGCTGGCAGGCAATTGCGCACGGCCCGCTTTGCGGCCCGGTAGTCAGCATGGGCGCCACTGCGGTCGCTCTCGGTGCGGTTGATAACCCCCACCGTGAAGCTGTAAGTGCGCTTGGCCGACTGGCCCGGCTGCTCGATGAGCTTGTCGGCCTGGTCCTCGAAAAAGACGATGCGTGCACCCGTCTGCAGGTCGCTGGCGCGCTTGGGGTTGTCCAGCACCGTGACGCCTGACAGTGCGGGGTCGGCACGCAATGCATAGACAATGGCCGAGCCGATGGCAAACGGGGCGCCCTGCGGCAAGGTATCGGGCTTGAGCGTGCTCATGGCGACACGCTGCCGAGCAGCGCCTCCATCTCCGCAGCCCTGCGTGCCGCCGTTGCCAGCGCCAGACTGCTCAGCGGCCTTGCGGTTGGCCTCGGCCTGCTCAGCAGCCAGGGGATCAGCTTCGGCCTTTTCAGCCGCCTTGCGGGCGGCTGAGTCGCCTGCACGGGGCTGCTCTGCCGTGCCGTCAGGGAGCGCATCGAATTCAGCCTTGCTCAGGTCGATGGAGGCGCCCACCGCGTACTTCTTCCCATCATGTTTGATGGGGGTGCATACGGTGTACTTCGGCATGATCAGGCCACCGCGTTCTTGAACAGGAAGCCTGCAGAGGCACCAGGCAGCACGGGCTGATAGGCGTCTGTCACTGGGTAGATCCAGCTGTTGGCGTTGCGGTCTTCGTAGCCTTCTTCCACCATCGGGCGGCCTTCCAGCTGGTAGGTGTAGCCGTAGCTGGGCGAGCCCATCTCTTGCATGCTGGCGGGGGTGGTGAAGGCCAAGATGGCGTCTTTGCCCCACACGTCCAGGAACTGCGTGCCGTCGTGATAAACGGCTTCGCCTTCCACGATCTGCTGCAGCTCAAAAAGGGCTTGCAGCTGCTGGATGGTTGCTGGTGGGCGGTCGGTGGAAGTAGAGAGGCGATCAAGCACCTTGGGGTGGGTGCGGAGCGATGTGAGCACCTTTGGGCCCAACGTCAGCACATTGGGACGCTCACCTGTTTTGGAGCGGATGATTTCCTTGCCGTCCATGATGTCAGTGAACGGATCGCTGCCCGCGTTGCTCCACTGGCTTGTGCCGCTCAATGTTTCCTTGTTCGACGCGCTGTAGCGGGCTTCATCACGCGCCAGATCGGCGGCGAGCTTTTCGCGCTCCAGAGCCATGGTGTTCTGCACGCGGCGAACAGCATTGCTGGATGCGTCAATGCCCGGACCGTTTTGCGCTTCTTCGGTGATTTCGTTGGGCGCAACACCTTCGAGGCGGTGATCAACCAGCGCATAAGGTTCGCTTGCATAGCCAAACTGCACGCGCTTCGTGTTGGCGCCAGGGGCGCGAGCGGTGCTCACCAGCTTGAAATCGTCAGGGCCAAAGCTGATGATGCGGCCACCACGCAGGCCGACTGGGATGATCGGAAACAGCACGTTGGCAACGGCCGCCTTGGGACTGCGGTATCCGCGCGCAACAGCGGTGAGGATGGCGTCAACGGACCGAGCTTGGCCTGGAGTTTGTTGAGGCATGAGGATGCTCCTGAAGTTGAGAATGGAGGGGCGCGCCGGTCAGGACGCTGGCGAAACGAGGCCCGCGCTGGGGACCAGCAGCACCTCAATGAGGGCACCAGCTGCGCCAGCGGGCTCCAGCGCACGGGCCACAGGGGACTTGCTGCCCACGGTGAGCGGCACCACGCGGCCAGCGGCATCGACCATGAGGGCTGCGTCTTTGGTCACGGCGGCACCGGTCTCCACGGTGGTAGTGCCCTGCACATCCGCAGGCACGAGATCGCCTGCAGCCGCAGCGCTGGTGCGCGTGACGCCGAAAGCAGCGGCACCTGCTGCCGGATAGGCCCCCGCCTGGGTGATGAAGCGATTGGCCTCCAGCAGACCAGCTGCGGCGACGGTGAGTGTGAGAAGGGGGAAGTTGCCAGACATGGCTGTGTTCTCCTGTTCGTTGCGGGTTACGGACGGGCCTGCGCGTTAGCGCGCGAAGCCCAGTTCCTTGAGGGCGGCCACCAGATCAATGCCCTTGGCTTTGGCGTGAGCCTGGGCTTCAGCGACCTGTTGGTCCTTGGTCTTTTCGCCCTGATCGGGCGGCGTGGCGCTGGGCTTGGCTGCAGTCGGCGCATCGCTGGCATGGGCACTGGCTGCAGCGGCGCGCTGGTTCTTTTCAGCGGCGAGCACGGACATGCTGGCATCAGCGGCGGTGGTCTTGCCGTCGAAGGCCAGGGTGGCGAGCAGCTTCTCGTGGCCGGGCAGGCCGTCGCCAACGGCCAGTACAGCCTGGATGCGGTCGCGCTCTTGCGTAGCGCCGAGGGTGGTGAACTCACCGCGCAACTGCGCGAAGAGTGGCGCGTGGTCCTGCTCGAAAGACGCACGCGTGATGGGAGCTTGGTTTTCACCGGGCATGGTGGGTTCCTTTTCACGGGTTGAGGTTGTGTCTTTGGGCGCGGCACCGGCGCTTGGGGACGGAAGGATCGCCGCAGCTTTGAACACGGCCTTGCGGCGCGCGGCAAATTGGGCGGGGTCTGTGGCCATCGCCTGCAGCAAGTCGTCGAGCGTGGAAACACCGTCCACGAGCCCAGCGTTTTGCGCCTGCTGACCACGGAACACGCGGCCATCGGCCATGTGCTCCAGGACTTGATCTGCCGAGACGCCACGGTTGGCGGCTACGGCGTCGACAAACAGCGTGTACACATAGTCCACATCGGCCTGCACCACGGCGCGGGCTTCGGCAGACAGCGGCTCGGCTGCATTGGCGAGGCGCTTGTATTTGCCTGCCGTTATGCTTTCAGTGCGGTAGCGAGACTGGGGGTCGTATTCACGGTCAACCACCACGCCAATGCTGCCCACAGTGACCATAGGGCCGCTGATGTAAATAGCGTTGGCGGCACTTCCTACCCAGTAGCCAGCGCTGCAGAGCTGGTTGTCGGTGTGTACAACCAGCGGCTTTTGCGATGCCGCCCAGAGCACTGCGTCGCCCATCTCGGGCACGCCCACCACGTTGCCGCCTGGCGTGTCGAGCGCAACGACGATGCCGCGTACGCGAGGATCTACAGCCGCGCTTTCGATCTGTTGGCTGGCGAGCTGGGTGCTGATGCCACCGCTGACGCGCATGAAGAGATTGGCCTTTGGCGACATGACGCCTGACAAGCGCAAAAGGGCTACGCCCCCGGGCTCCAGCGAGTAGTCCTGCTGTTCATGCGCCAGTGGACGCCCCAAGCGGGCTTCGATGGCTGCGATGTCGATCTTGTCGCCGCGCAGGTGCGTGGCATAGATGGACTGCAGCTCGCGCAGCATGTCGGGCTCAATGGCCCAGGCGCCGAGGATGAGGTCTCGCAAGGTCATGGGGTCACTTCCGTGTGGGCGACGCCGTGGGCGTGCTGCTGAGATTGCGGTTGACGTCGTTCACCGAGCGCTGCAGTTCTTTCACGTCGCCCTTGATCTCAGCCAAGGTGTCTTTGAGGCGCAAGTCCTGCTCACGCGTGCGCTCTACCACTGTCGCGGACTGCGACTCGATAAGCGTTACGCGCTTGTCGAGTGCGCTGTACGCAGAGAAGCCGGTGATCAGGAAGCCAACAAAAGTGAGCACGTGGCCGAGGTTGATGGTGGGGTCGAACGCCACGCGGCGACGATGGTGGGCTTCGACCAGGGGTGTGAAATCGCTGCTGCTCATTGGGCGTCTTCTTCGTTGGTAGGTGGTGCGTCAGGTGCAGGCTTGCCTTCGGGCTTTGGCGCGGGCTGCGGCGCAGCGGCCCCAGCCTTGGGCGTTGGGGCCATGCCGTCTTTGTTCAGGCGCTCGTGCTCCATCAGCTTTTGGGCGTAGGTGTCATTCCAGTCGCTGCCGAACAGCTCCCACTCGGCACGCTCGCCGGTGAGCAAGCGCGCTTCGATAGCGGCCACGTAGGCGGCCACTTCGTCCTTGGGGTTGATGCTGCCCATGCTGTCGCCGGGCCAGGCTGCACGCGTGTATGCCCAGCGCAGGATGGGGTCGCTGAAGAAGCCGAGGGCTGGCACGCGACCGATGGCGACGGCCTCGGCCATCCATGTCTCAAACACCGGCTGACAGAAGCTCTGCGAAAGCCAGTAGCGCACGCTGCGGAAGTAGACCCAGGCATCGAGCAGCGCGGCCTTGCTGGCGCTGTAGCTGGCGTTGAACTGCTTGACCAGCAGCTCATAGGGCAGGCCCAGAGCGATGCCCATCTGCTTGACAACAGCGTCGATGAAGGGGCCAAAGTTGGGGTTGGGGCGGCCGGGGTTGACCATCTTGGCCGTTTCACCCGGTGCCAGGCCCACCACGCTTCCCATACCCAGTCCGACGTCCTGTTGCTGCGCCACAGCGGCCTGACCGTCAAAAACGGGCGCGGCGTTGCCATTGGGCGTTTCGATGAATACGGTTAGGTAGGCCGTGATGACTGCGGCCATGATCTCGGCTTCGGTGTAGCGCGAGATCTGCTTGACGCAGTCGATGATAGGGGCCAGGTACGGCACACCGCGTGGCATGCCTGGCCGCAACTTGCGGAAGTGGTGCAGCATGCGGCGGCGGCCACTGCGGCCCAGGCGCTCTACCCACTGCCCGGCAAAAATGCTGCTGCCCGCTGCGGGCAGGTAGCTGCCGGGGTGCTGGTCGTAGAGGTGGTACGCCAGCGGTGCGCCGCTGGGGGTGAGCTTGACGCCGCCCGCCATGGTTGCTGTGTCCATCTGACCCAGCGGGTTGCCCACGCGCTCGGCCTCCAGCACCTGCAAGCGAAGGGCATAGGGCTGGGTGGCAGTGCGGTCGCCATCGGGCAGCAGGGTGAAGCAATCGCCGCTTTCCAGCGTAGCGCGCAACACCAAGGCCTGGAGCTGGTAAAAATTGAGTTGCTGCTCGATATCGCAGTCAGTGCTGTCAGCCCAGAGGCTGAACTCACGCTGTACCAGCGCTTTCCACTCGATGGCTTGCTCAGGCGTCCATCCCAGCACTTTCAGCGCGGGCTGCATGCTCAACGCCAGGCCCGTGCCGACCACGCGGTCGATGTTGGTGTTGATGGCCCCCACTGCAATGGGCGAGGTGCGCGCCAGTTCGCGCGACTGGGCGCGCTGCGTGGGCAGCTTGCGCAGAGTGTCGCTGCGGGCATCGCGGGCCACGGCGTTCCAGAAGCGGCGCGCGAAGCCGGGAGCGTTGCCGCCCGTGCTGTCGTCGGACGCTTGCACAGCGGTGGGATCTGGCAACGCCGACACAGCAGCAAGCTGCACGCGGGCCTGCACGCGTTTGGCCGCCCAGGCTGGCGCTACCGCTGCAATAGCGCGGTCAATTGGATGAACTCTCATGGCTTAGAAGGGACGCAGGCGAAACACGCGTCGGACTTGAGGATTGGCCGCCGTTTCGAGCTTGGCGATCTCGGAGTTGCACTCGCGAATGCCTGCCTGAACCGCATCCAGGTCCGCGCGGCGGTTACGGCGGGCGGTGCCGCCCTGCCCCACTGCATATTCCTGCGATTCAAGGATGCGCTTTTCGGAAGCGATGTAGCCAGCCAGGCGCTCGCGCCACTGCTCGATGGTGAGTGTGCTCATGCCCAAGACCCCCCGCGCGACTGCATTGCAGCCACAGCTTTTTCAAACTCAGGACGAAAGCGCTCCAGCGCCACACGTTGCACCACGCCAGAGAAGTCGAAGCGGCTGCTGTAGTTAGGAGCGTCCGAAGTGAAAACGAACAGCGCGCGAATGCGCTTGCCCTCGCGGCGCCAAATGCCGTCTGGGCGGTTGCCACCATTGGGCTTGCCGACGAACAGGTCGTTGGCGAGTTTGCTACCCCGGCCTGCACGTTGCCCCTTGGCCCCAACGCCACCCCGAATCCCCTTCAGGGAATTAAGGATGGTTCGTACCTCTGCGCCTTTAACGTTGCCGTTGGCGTCCAGTGACAAACCCGCCCCTGGCATAGCGTACTGATCGCCACGCAGCACACCGCTGTAACGCATGGCGTTTTCCATGCGCTTGTGGCCGCGAACGCCACCTTCCACTTCAGGCTGCAGGAACTTTTCTTGCGCCACGCCACTGCCGGTGCCTGTGTCCTTGACCATCACCCGGGCACTCAATGCGTCCTTGGTCGCTGGCTCAATGCGCAGCGAGTTGAGGGTGTAGGCCACAGGGCTGGAGAACACCCGGCGCATTTCTGCGGGCAGCTCGGTGCGTTGCGCGTACTGGGCACAGCGGGTGAGCGCCGTAGCGGCGGCATAGGGCACCATGCGGACAGGCACGCTGCGCATATCGGCGGCGATTTCTGCGAGCGTGGGGCCGCTGCGGCGGATGGTCAACATGGGTTTCTGAAACTCCAAAACAAAACCCCCGGCTCCTTGCGGAGACCGGGGGCGATACCACTTGCGCTTGCTGCGGTGGGGTGTTGGTAACAGGTGACGGACTTTTGAGACTTACCTGATTTAGGGTGAATTTTGGGCCATTTTGTCGGGTGCCGTCGAGCGCTAAAGTGTCGCCTCCACAGGCGACAAAAAAGCGCTTGACGCTCACTCCTCCAGTGCGCTACGTGCCGCCCGTGCGTGCTGCATGTTAGACAGCCGCCCTTCTTCTTCGGCCAGGATGTGCTTCGATGCTGCGTGTATGCGCTTGCGGAAGTCTCCCAGCACCGCATAGAAGTGCTGGCGCCCGATGCCAAGCGCTGCAGCCGCCGCCTTGATGGGGGCCACGCGGTGGATGTAGTACAGGTCAAACACCCGTTTGTCGAGCGCGTCGGGCTGGCAGGTGTAGGCAACGTGCAATGCGGCAAGTTCCGCACTGCAGATGGCGTCAGGCCCGCCCTGCTTGAGCGGGCGGGTGCGTGTGCCGCTGAGCTGGCCCAGCACACTGCCCATCGTGGGTGGCGGGCCGAACAGGCGGCGCGTGGCCTTCCAGTTAACCCACCGTTCGCACAGGTCATCGAGATCGCGCTGCTCCTCGCTCAGCTCGGGCGGCGCCTCGGGGCCGTGCTGCTGCGGCGCGGGGGCTGCAAGGCGCATGGCTTCGGTGTCGTAGTGGTTGTTGTCTGTCATGAAATCCCCCTTGAAAGAATACGGCGCCCCCCTGGTGGGGCGCGATTGATGATCGGCGCGGGTGCTGGTGCAGGGCTGGAAACAGGTGTGGGCGGCGGTTGTGCTGGCGCTTCGGCAGACCGTACAGACGTCTGGACGGTGGCTGCGACGGTCGCAACGGGTGCCGGGGGTGGCAATGCAGGCGCAGCAGGTGGCGCGAACAGATCGCCAGTGGGCGGGATGAGCTTGTCGCGCAGCCTCTGCCAGTCGAGTGCGCTCCACTTGTGCAGTCCCAGGCGGTAGGCAGTGGCAAGGTTGTAAACGGACAGGTCGAGCGGCTCATTACGGGCGCCGTTGGGTTTGATCCACTCACGCACGGCCCGCCCCTTGACGTGCCTTGTACGCGGCTGCTCCACCACGAGGCCTTCAAACCACTCTGTCGGCAGCTTGTCGTGAAAGTGCATTGCCCCTGGCCCTTCGACCAAGTGAAAGCGGTTGAACAGATGGTCCTTCGCCACATCAGTACCCACCATCCAGCGCTCTACCCCGCCCGGTCGCTTGGCGCCGCCCCAGTCGATGTCCACCTTGCTGGGCGAGTTGCTGATGATGGGCCTGTTGGGCCGTGGTGAGCCGCCAATCACCGTGCAGCCCAAGTGCGCGCGGGCGGCACCGTAGTTGTAAACGTCCTGCGTGTGGTGACCGCCCGCGTCAATGCTGTCGGCGCTGATCTTGATGGCGCGTCCACTGGCATGCAGCAATGGAGTGCGCCGGATTTCGTCCAGCCGCGCCCACACACTATTGGGGTCCTCGGGCGAATCCGAGGGCAGTCCAGGCAGCACGATGTAGTCGAGCACCCAGTGCTCCATGCCAGGGCCCCAGGCTTCGAGCTGCACCTCCAGTCGGGTATCTTGGGTGTCGGTTGCCATCGTGACCACCAGGGCCTGAGCAGGGATGACGCGGGGCGGGTTGGCTTCGGCCCGGTCCTGCAGTTGCTTGGCGGTGGTTGTAGATTCGCTGTTCTTGTAGCTCAAGCCCAGGCGGGTGTTGTAGAACACCATCATGCCGTCATGATCACCGCGTGCCAGTCGATTTTTTGCATTAGCGTATTGGCGAGCAAGGTCCAGCCAAGTGATGGCGCCCACGGGCATGTAGAACGCCGACATGGTGAAGCTAATAGTCGTACCATCGCCCTTCGACGTAGCCACCCAGCGCGCTAGGCCTCCGGCCTCCACGTCGCGCAGCATCATGGTCTTGTGGTGCTCATCAATCTCGCTACCGCATTCGGGGCACACAAACCAGGCGCGGTCCATGTAGCCTGTATCCGGGTCACGCTGGAAATGGAAGTTGGCAAGTTCCAGCACATGCAGGTGGCTGCAGTGCGGGCACGGCACGTGGTACTGCTCTTGCGTACCCATGGCAAACAACTCGTCGATCTTGCTAAAGCCTTCGGTCTTGGGGCTGCTGGTGTAGAAAAATTTGCAGTCATTGGCGTACTGCGTAGCGCGCGCCTCGGCTAGATCGACCGGATCGCCTTCGCCATCGACATTCAGCTCCATGCTGTCGATCTCGTCCCCGTAGATGTAGGGCGCAGAGACCTCGGCCAGATTGGCCGCAGAGCCCGAAGTGTTCATGTACAAGGTGGCGTCGCCGAGGAAGTCCTTGGCCTGCACGGTGTTGCGGCTGTCGCGGCTTTTGGCTGCAGCCACACGCTCGCGCAACTCGGGCACGTTGCGGATCATGGTGCTGACCCGGGCCGAGAACCGCTTGACCAGGGTGTCGGTGGGTTCCAGTGCCAGGATGTTGCGTGGCCTACGGTGCATCAGCGCGCCGATCCAGTTCAAAGCGGTCTGCGTCTTGAACATTTGCGAGGCCACCTTTGCCACCACCCGCTTGCAGGGATGACTGGGGGACAACACCTGATGCACACGCCGCGCCGGGTAGCTGCGGTCGAAGCGAAACGGCCCGGGCTGGGGGCCGCTCTTGGGCAAAACCATGAACTTCTCGGCCCATTCGTCCACGCGCAGCTCGGGGTCGGGGCGCGCTGCCTCGATGGCGGCGCGAATGACGAGTTCGTGACCGTCTGCCAGGTTCATGCGGCCTTCCTCATCGGAACCTTGCTGTTCCAGTTCGCTTCGATCACCGCACGCCCCAGAGGCGGTGGCACAGCGTTGCCACACATGCGAACCTGGGTGGACTTGCTGAAGACGCGCCCATCGTGGCCCCGGTCGATGATGTATGTCTTTGGAAAGCCGTTGGCGTTGTACAGCTCGCGGGGCGTGAGCATGCGCAATTGAATATCCACGATCACATAGGGCGTTCCCCGCAGCCAGACTGTCACCAGGGCGAGTCGATCCTTTGTGGTACTGGTAGCCATCGGTTCGCGCATGTCGCCCAGTTGCCCCCCCTGACCGTAGTAGCGGATCAGGAAAGCTGCGCAGCGCAGGGCGCCCTCTTCTGCCTCTGCTGACAGCGTGTACTCGATCAGCGCGTGGTGTTCCCCGCCCGCAGTCATTGTTGGAACAGGGTCGCGGGCGTCTTGTCCAACACAGTTCTGGCGCAGGGTGGCGAGGTGAGCTGTCACCACGCGCTGCTGCGATCCCGTGGCGGTGCTTGTGGAAAGGGGATCACGCGCATCGCGGGCCGGGGTGGCATTGAAGCCGCCATTGGCCTGCTCGACAAACGCAGTGACGGCGGCGAATTTTCCAGCCCCCACCACGGTGCCCAAGGGCTGGCGCGCATCGAGGGCGCGCGGCGCCTGGCCTTCGCGTTCGCCGTAGCCCATCTGCACCAGCGTGCCAAGGGCCACGGCCTGGCCGCCGCCGCTGGCAGTGACCGTGCCCACGGGGTCGCGCACACTCTTGTTGCCATGGCTCCAGCGGGGGGCATCGGGGGTTCCCTGGCCGTGGCCTGCTTGGACCATCACCGGGGCTACCACCGCATGCGACCCACCGCGCGGCCAGGCTGTGACGGTTGAGAGCGGGTCGCGGGCACTGGTGACACCATCGCGCGACCAGTTGGCGATCTGCACGATGAACGGGTCGGCGCTGTCCAGGACGTACCGCTTCATGCCGTGTGCGACCCGGCGCAGCGTGGCGTCGGCAAGCGGCTTGTCGCGCTCAAAGATGCTTTTGCCTGGGATGCTCCAGTCGATGCACTCAGCGGCAGAGCGCCAGCGCTTCTGACCCTTGGCTGGGTTCTTGAAGTGGGTCGGGTCGGGCCAGACGATTGGGGCACCGTCGCAGCGGGCCACCATGAACAGGCGGCTGCGGGTGGTGGGAGCGCCGTAGTCGGCAGCGCACAGCACACGGGCCTCGACAGCGTAGCCCAGGCGCTCCAGCGCCCGCACAAACGCACGCCAGGTGCGGCCCGCGTGCCGAGGGTCTGGCACCAGGTGCTGCTGCTGTACTGGCACGCGCTCCCCATCGGCGGCCACGGTGCCGTCGAGCTTCACAACCCGGCCCGTCTTCGGGCAGCGCTTGGCAATCAGCGGACCCCACTGGAGGATCTGCTTGACGTTCTCCAGCGTGATGATGCGCGGGCGCTTCACTCCAGCCCATCGCACCCCGATCCAGGCCAGGCCGCGCAGCTTTTTGCTGCGCGGCTGGCCGCCCCGGGCCTGACTGTGGTGGGTGCAATCGGGCGAGAGGTGCAACAACCCAACGGCGCGGCCCTTGGTAGCCCGGCGCGGACATACCTCGAACACATCCTTCCAGTGGTGCTCGGTCTGGGGATGATTGGCCGCGTGCATGCTGCAGGCGTCTTCATCGTGGTTGACGGCGATATCGACATGGCGACCAGTGGCCTGCTCGATGGCTTCGGACATTCCGCCGCCGCAGGCGAACTCATCGACCAGCAGCTCATCGTCCAGGCCCAGGATGAATTGAGGGTTCTGCATCAGGTAGTTTCCTTGTTGGGCAAAAGCGCAGCCATGCGGGCCTCGAAGCCCTCCAGCGCCTTGCGGGTTTCATCAACGATGACGTGCTCGATCTCACGGGAGTCGGCAAGTCCGATGCATCGAGGTGCGGCACGCTGGCCGATGACCATCACGGCATCGCGGAAGGCGCGCACCGCATCGAAGATGCCGCGCTGGACGTCAGCGCGCCCGACCAGCAAGCCTTGGTCTCTGAGGTTTGCGCGCACGGCCATTTCGGCGTCGGCCTTCTCGCGCATTGCTCGGTAGTCGGCATATCCCGGGCTTGCTGGCGCACCGGGCGCGGAATCCGGGCCGCTGGAGCGCGTTTCGCCATCGAGCAAGGGGGACCCGGCGTCAATTGCATCGCCCCCCGCCGTGCGCTTGCTATCGGCGCGGGCGCGGGTGTTCTTAGCCCACTGGATGTCCGCGACATCGGGGTCGATCTTCCCGTCGATGGTGCTGATTCGCCCCTCGGCGATAGCCTTGCGCACCGCCTTCTCATCGCACCCGCGATGCCGCGCATAGGCTGCCTTGCTCAAAAGCCGGACTGCCATCGGACTACGCCCCCGAAACCGGACTAAATCCCGGACTTTTCCCAGCGCCAACGACTAGCGCGCGCACGGGGGTCGAATTACCCCCACGGGGAAGTGCTCCGGGAGTACCTACTGGGGGGTGGGGCCCCACGGTGGTCTGGGCTTTCCAACCAGCAGCAGCCCGACCTTGCTTGAACCATTCCATTCCCATTTCCTTTTCCTTTCTTCTTTCAAAAAGAACAAACCGAGTTACGCGGTTATGCGCACGCGTAACACCACAACCCGCGCCACGCCTAGCGAGTTACGCGATTACGCGGTTACGCTGCACACGCACACACATGTATGCACGCACACATGCGCCCGCCTGCATGCCTGCACACATACGCACACGCATGTGTCGCGTAACTGCGTAATCGCGTAACTACCCGCGCCAGTGCTAGCTTTCAGCGTTACGCGCATGCGTAACCGTGTAACTCCGTGGGCGCTCATGCATCACCTCCATCTGCATCACTGCCATCGTGGGAGGGGGAGCCCGAGCCATAGCCGATGTACTTGCGCAGTGCAATTGCGAAGTCACTGACCGAGCTGCTGGCCCACTCCCCTTCCGTCATAGCTACGTCGTCAGGCCCGGCATCGGGCTTGCGCAGCACCGGCTCAGACACCAGCAGCATTCGGGTGGTCTTCTTCGCTTCGCCGGGCTTGGTGACGTTCATCGCCTTGGTACGGGCTTGCTTGCCCTGCCCCTCGGAGAACCGGGTCAGCGTGGGCGTGAACTGGTTGCGCTTGAATGGGTAGCGGTCACCCGTGCGCTGGCACCACTTCAGGTAGGCCGAATACGCCTGATCCACCGCACAGGCCTGGTAGGGCAGATCCAGCTCACCAGCAGACCATTCAGCCCAAAACTGCTCAGGGCTCTTGCGGTTGATCTCGATCAGCGCCACCTTCGCCGCAGTCATTGGGGCGGGCGAGTAAGGGTGGAAGCCATCCAGCGGGTATGTCAGCAGGAAGTGATAAAACGCCTCTGCGCCCCCGCTGTCACGCCACTCGCCCAGGCTGCGGTAGTACTCAGGGTCTTTGGCCCGGGGCGTGTACACCACCAGATAGCGCCGGTCAGAGTTGTCCAGTGCGAGCGGCTGCAGCTCATTCGAGAGGAACACGATATTCATCTGGTTCTTCTCTTCCCGCCGAGCCAGGTTCTTCGGGTTGATCTGCACCGTGGGCGAAGTGATCAGCGCCTTCAGCCGGTTCTTGTTGTGCACCAGCTCAGCGCGGCTTGACACCTCATCGCCCACAACAAACATCTTGCAGCTGCGCCAGTCGTTGAACTTGTCTTCCAGCTCATCCTGGCCGACCAGGGCGCCATACTTCCCGTAGATGTCCACCATGATGTCGAACAGGAGGTTCTTACCGGCGCCCTCATCCCCATGCATCACCACCGCTGTGCGCAGCTTGGCGCCGGGGTGCTGCAGGGGGTAAGCCAGCCAGCACAGCAGCCAATGCATGATCTCGTCGCACTCTGCCTCGTACTCTGCCGCGCGGCTGGTGAGATAGCGCACCAGGTCAAGGATCGGGTCCACATTGCCTTCTTTGGGCACCATGGCCATACCGTCGTAGAGATTGACGGTTGTCTCTGGGTCGCACTTCATAGTGGGGTCAAACACCACGTCATCCAGCCGCACAGTGCGCCGCCGTTCGCTGGTCTTCCACATGCGAACCATATCGGCGCCATGGGCGTGGCCCATGTTGGCGATCTTCATCTGCAGGCGCTCAGACCCGTCCCACACTGTGTCCGTGCCGTAGATCAGCACAAAGTGCTCGACCAGGTGGTTGAACTTCCCCCAGTCGATGGTCTTTTCCTTCTTGCGGCCCTGCACCGGCTTGCCATCGTCGCCAGCGTCATCTGGCGGCTCAGAATCGCCACCGAGGTCACCACCCCCATCCCCCGACATGCGCGCAGCTGCGCTACTTTGGGGGAGGGGGGGAGCGGGCGAGACAGGGCCTTCGGCCCCGGTTGCAGACGCGCTTTCACCGCCCTGCCCCTTGCCTGCGCCAAAGTCGACGCGAACGACAGAGCTATCGTGCGGCGCTTGCGCGCCGGGGGCAACGTGCGACTGCAATGCTTCGCTTGCAGTCGGTGCGGGCTCTACCGCCCCGCCCAGTGGCCCGCTGTCTGGCGTTGTCTCAGCCATAGCGCCTCGCCATCATCGTGACGACGCCAGACAGCTGCTTGCGCACAGCATCAAGGCCCTCGCGCGCCTGCAGATCGTTGAAGTCGGTGTCCTTTTCCTGCCGGGTCGCGTGCTTGAAGATGGGCCACACCAAATCTGCCCCCTCAACCTTGCGGGCCACAGCCCTTGCGGCATAACGGCCTGGGTTCGTCAACTCGCCCGACACCTTGTCACGGGTCATCCAGTCGTCGTCGGCCAGGATAAGGATGCGGGTGAAGGGGTACAGCTTGCGCAGCAACGGCACCACGTGCGCCAAGTTGCCAGCGTCCAGGGCCACAAACACCGGGTACTTGCCGTCGATAGCCGCCCGGGCCGTCAGCCCGGTGGCATACCCCTCCACCACCAACAGAAGCGGAGTCGCATCGGCATTGACTTCGCCCAGGCGCAGGCAGCATCCGGGCTTATCCATCCCCCGCTGATAAATCTTGGCCCCATCGGGCCGAATGAACTGGAGCGACCGCAGCGCCTCCTCACGGGGCAAGTCGTACCGCAGCAGCGGCACCAACACCGTGCCCGAGGGCAGGAACACCACTGTGTCATCCTCGCCCGGCTCACCCGTCCAGCGCAGCACAAAGGGCTCGGCCAGATAGCGGCAGGCCTCGCCCTTCACGCCCTTGCGCTCCAGGTAGGGCGAGTGGCCATCCTTCACACCCCGGCGCCACACATCAATAGCCTCTGCCATTGCGTTAGCAACCTCTGCCTTCCGCTCGGCTGCTGCCTTAGCGCGTTGCGCGCGCAGCTCCTCTGCCCGGCGTGCGCGCTCCTCGGGGGAGAGGGGCGCCCACTCGACATCAACCTTTTGCGAGGCCCCACCGTGCCGATAGGTGCCAAAGGTGCCAACGATGTACACCCCGCCGCCTTTGGCGCGGTCGCGCTCAAAGGTGTAGAGCTTGTACCAATCCTTGCCACCCTTGCCGCATGTCACGCTCTTCTTCGTGTTCAGCTTCAAGGGCAGATCGCGGCCCTGGCGCAGCTCGATACCAAACTGGGCCATCTGCAAGAGAACCTGCTGCTCGTTATCCACGCTCAAGCCATCCCCGCTTGCTTCAGCAGGGCCTGCAGCTGCTCCGCCACAGCAGGCAACTGTGACAACGCAGCCTCTTGGCGCCCGTCGCGGGGCTTGATGAACTTCTCCACCAAGTAATAGATGGGTACAAGATCGCCCGTGTGCGCCACATAGCGCTCCAGGTTGTCCACGCTGAAGTGCCGCGACGGATCGTCGCTGAGCTGCACGCTCAAATTGCTGGGCGCCTGGTCCAGATCGATGGACACGCGCTTGAGCCCGCGCTGGTACACGCCCGTGGCAATGCACTCGCGCAACGAGCCATAGCGGTCGCTGATGCCCGGCTCAAATGACAAAGTGAGCTGCTGCTCATTGCTGGCGGCGCCCGCTGGCAGGCGCTTGATAACTGCTGATTTCATCTGTTATCACCCGATATCACTGGTTATCAAATGGGGGCGTCAAAAATGGAGCCATGCCCCACACGAACCAACCCCAGGAAGAAAAAGCCGCCAGCCGCGCCACCCAAGGAGGGAGGAAGGAAGGAACGGAGAGCACAGCTACCGCTGAGAGCGGCCACGTGGCGGAAAATGACCCAGGGGCCGCTTACGCCCTTGAATCGAAAAGAACCATTGAAGGAATTGAAGGAACACATGAGCGCATCGAACGACAACACCCAGTCGCTGACAGCCGAAACAGCGAATGCCATCGTCAGCGCCCTCGGCGCGCTGGTCTTTGCAACCGTGCGCAGACTGCCGCCACAAGAGCAACAAGCGTTTGCCAAAGACTTGGCGGCAATGGCGAAGGCTGCCGAAAAGTCGGGCGAGACAGCCCTGGAAACCATCCTGATCGACCTGCACAAGGCTGCGGTGAAGGCCCCATAACGGCATCCACGTACCGGCACCGCGAGGCGCACCAGCCGGCGAAAGCATCCGCCAGTCGCTGCGCAACAGCGGCCTCGGTGCAACTGGCGCACTGCGCCAGGCGGCGGCGGGTGGTGCTACGCATGGGCGGCATCCTCCAGCACCTCGGCGTCCGCTCGCGCATAGACCTCGACCAGCTCAGGCCAGTTTTCATGCCAGTCGTCGGGGAAAAGGTCGCGGCGAGACACCTCGCCTTGCGTGAACGTCTCGATCTTGACGGCCAGCTTGTGGGGACATGGACGCTTGCCATCGGCAATCGCCCTCAAGAATGCAACCGATGCTTCGCAGCCCCTTGCCATGGCTGTAGCACGACCGCGTTCCGCGCTGAAATAGGCTTTGAGTTTGCTCATAGGGCTTGCAGTATAGCGTTGCTATTCGTTAAACGGCAAGCCATGCTATCCAATTGCATGAATAGCATTGCTGTCCATGGCTGAGAGCACGAAAGAAGTTGTCCCCGATCACATCCGAACTTCGGAGGGGGAAGCACTGCGCCGACTGATTGACGCCAGTGAGTTCAGCCAGCAGACGCTTGCCGCAGCGGCAGGGGTTGGCTCCAAAGGGTTCCTCTGGCAGATCGTCAGCGGCCACCGTCCGCTCAACCTTGAAGCCGCAGCCAAACTCGCCAAGGCACTGAAAGTGAAGATCGATGCCTTCAGCCCTCGCTTGGCCGACGTCGTCCGCGAGACCAGCTCGCTCGTCCTGCCCGCCAGCTATCTGCGGGAGCCAAACGGTGATTCACACGCCAACGCGCCCATACCGATCAGCCGCGCGACAGAAGCCCCAGCGCCACGCAGCGCATGGCCGTTCAGCAGCCTAACCCCAGCGGAATACGCAATCATCAGCCCCGAGTCACGGGCTGAAATCGACGCCATAGTCAGGGGCATGTACATCGAAGCCAGCAAGCGGGGAAAGATTCAAGGAGCCTGACACGACCTTCTGCTCAGATAATCCCTTTTCCAAAGTTTCATAGCCGTGGAGGGGCGAATGCAGAGGAAACATGAAAATCAAACAGGCAAAACACTGTTGATCATTGCCGTGTTGCTAGTGCTCGGTATCGGGCTCACGGTGTACAAAAACGAATCGCGCAAAGCTGCGACCACACAGCAGGCACAGCGCGAAGCCGACTTGAAGGCTCAACAAAACCGCGCCGACCAGGAGCGCGAAGCCCTCAAGAAAGCCGCAGAAGAGGCAAAGGCCAAGGACATCCTATCTACAGCACTCAAGAGTGCAGATGACGTGATGTCTCGATGGGACGATGCAGTCACCATTGCCACCAGCACATCGCGCATGTCTCTCTCAACCCCTATCGCTAATCTCCAAGCCATCAAGCGAGACGCAACGGCCCTCACCGTCCCGCCATGCTTGGCTGCGGGCAAGACCGAACTGATCAAGGGCATGGAACTCATGCTGGAGGGCTATCTAGATTTCATGGCAAATACAGGCAAGCTGGGCAACGTCATCGCGGCGTCGAAGTTTGACGAAGCAAAACCACACATCGACAACTACAAAGCCGCGAGAAGCGCCTGCCCAACACCTTAAACGCTCACATAGGATAGCGATGCTTGTCAATTGAGATAGCTTTGCTATACTGCCTCCACGCCCACCCCGGGCGATGGAGGTTTCATGTCATTCATCGGTACAGCTTGCAGCAGCCTCGCAAAGCAAGCCAACACACCCCGGCCACCCGCAGGCCAACCCTTCCCCGCCCACTACCAAGCGCACGGTCGCCTATACCGAGCCATCGTCTCGCTGCCCGATTCGATGTGCAAGCGCGACTGCCCGCTGCAAGAGCGCTGGGTTTTCTTCGACTGCCCTACAGGCAAGCGTCCAGACGTACACCTTGAGGCCCTGCTGGCCCTGGCCTGGAACATCGACACCACCAGCTGGTGCGATAGCGGCTTCATTCACAACATCACAGAGGCCCGCGAGCTGATCAAGCAGGGCGACGCGGACGATGACACCGCGCTGTTCGAGTGCGAATGGGGCTGCGAGGGCACCAAGCACGTGGCCCTGGCCGACGTGGACTTCTTCTGCACGCCCCGCGTGCGCGCACGGCTGGAGTTGGCGCTGCTGCAGGCTCATGTCGGCAAGGTGCTGGAAGGCAGTGCCGCATGACCGCCCAACGCCTCTCGCCAGCGATGCGCGCCATGCTGCGCAACATCATCACCCGCCAGCCCAGCATCCAGGGCCTGACCGGTGGCCCCCTCAAACATGCCGCTACCCGTCGAGCCCTGCAGACACGCGGGCTACTCGATCAAGAGCTGAAGGCGACAGCCTCAGGCCTTGCCGTTTTCGGAGCCCGAAACCCTGCCCCATACGTGGTGTGGCACCTCATCGGCCCCCAAGCGTGCGGCAAAACAAGGTACGCCCAGGCCTGCATCGCAGCCATCCAAAAGCTGGGCGGCGTGGGTACTCGCATGGAGACCTATGAATTTGAGGGCATCTTCGGGGGCAACCCCGAGCGCGTAGCCGAGGAGTGGCCGGGCCTGACGGTGCTGATGATCGAGAACAACATGACGCAGGCGGGCCGCACGCCACCCCACTACATGCTCGGTGATCGGATCATTGATCTGACCCACTACCTACACAACCGACGGCCCGGGATAGAGGGCATTCAAGTAAAGCTGCGACTCAACCAGCCCGGCTGGGATGAGCAGATGGTGCAAGTGCAAGCCAAGCACCAGTACTCGCCCGCTCAATATGGGGAGGCTGCACATGCGCAATAGCACCAGCGGCCAAGTCATCTACTTCACATCGGGCAGCGCCAACCCCTGCCCGAATCTGGGCGACAGACGCTTCTTCATCGTGAAGGTTGACGGCAAAGAGCACACGATGCTCAGCAGTAGCACCGGTGCAGTCATGGACAAAGCGTTCAGCCGCTTTCCCAACAACCGCAGCATCACAGCGGGGCCAAAACGATGAAGCGCCCCCAACAGTCCTCGACCACCATCATCACCTCGCCACAGCAGCGCAAGGTGATCGAAGAGCTTGAGCAAAAGCACCTGGAAGAAGGCGGCAGCATCTTCGCGCAGGTATTCCACGATGGGCTGCGCGTGAAGGTGCTCACCCCTACGCAAACCCAGGAGCTAAGCGCGGCGTTCAGCAAGGCCCTTGGCACACACGAAACGCGGCGCATTGTGCACTCGGTGTTCGACGCAGCAGGGGACAAGCCATGAGCGCCCCCATCCAGCTCATCCACCTGAAGCCACGCCGCGCCAACAAACGCGGCCTTCGCGTGGCCGTGCGCATATCCCTGGGTGCGCTGTGCCTGGCGCTGCTGGGCACCGCCGCTGGCGTCATCACCCGCATTGCCCTGGGGGTGTAGCCATGCGCATCTTTGTTTTCTTGCTGACATACCTGCGCAACTGGTGGAGCTTCGACTGCAACCACGTGCGCACCTCAGCAGCCACGCACATGGACATGGCCCTGCGCGAGCGCCGCAAGCGGCCACGGGGCAAGCAATGACCGGCGCCCTGCAGCTGCGCATACGCGGCCCGGTCACGTCGGCGATCTGCGGCACCACCAGGGCTGGCCTGCCTGTGCTCGACGTGCACCTGACCGACTCCGAATCGGGCCAGCACGTTGTGGCCCGCCACGTCTACCCCAACGGTAGCCCTGCTAGCCACTTCGCGGCCAACGCCCTGGCCCGCAGCCTGCGCGGCCAGGTGGCCGAGCTGGACGCAACCAACCCACGCTTTCGCGCCCGCCGCCTCGACTGCGACGCCGCACACATCGGCCTGCCCTATCAAGCCCCATCCACCCGAAAGGACCTGGAATGAACGAATCCACCACCATCATCGGCCTGACGGGCCCCATCGGCAGCGGCAAAGACACTGTGGCCGACCTGCTGGCTACGCACTGCAACGCCCGCAAGCTGGCATTTGCAGACGCCCTGCGCTGCGAGATCTCTGACGCCTTCAGCATCGAGCAGGTGTTCCTCACACGCCGCGAGACAAAAGAGCACCCCATGAGCGCCCTTGCGCTGTCTCGCTGCCTTGATACGGCGTTCGTGGGCCGCGTACTCATACTGAACCAGCACCCGGTTTTCAGCATGAGTTCAGAGTTCCTGAACGCGCCACGGAGCCCGCGCCAGATCATGCAATGGTGGGGCACCGAGTACCGCCGCGCCGCACAGCCTGGCTACTGGGTCAGCAAGGCAGCTCAGCGCATCTGCTACATGCACGAGACATTGGGCACCCGGCTCATCGTCATTACGGATGTGCGCTTTGACGACGAAGCCCGCCTCGTGCGCGCCCTTGGCGGGCAGATCTGGCAAATCAAGCGCCCGGGCTGTGAAGTGGGCAGCGCCGCGCATGTGAGCGAGGTGAGCGGTGAAGGCTTTGCCCCCAATCTGGTCATCGAAAACGACCACGACATGCGCCACCTGCAGCAGCTGGTGCTGGGTGGCTGGGCTGAACGGCAATGGCGCATCCCAGGCG
Organism: Acidovorax sp. 56; assembly: GCF_002749705.1. Taxonomy (NCBI): domain Bacteria; kingdom Pseudomonadati; phylum Pseudomonadota; class Betaproteobacteria; order Burkholderiales; family Comamonadaceae; genus Acidovorax; species Acidovorax sp. 56. The sequence goes on along the minus strand of NZ_PEEV01000001.1, from coordinate 4,815,692 downwards.
TGCGAGTGGAGATCCCAGCATGAAGCGGCGCCCAATCTCCCCAGCGGCAGACACTCTGCGCCTGACCAAACCCAACACCACAGGCGTCCACCTCATCCACGGGCCACCGCCCGCGCTGCGCACGAACGGCCTGCAGCCCATCGACAAGACCACCAGCGCCCAGGTGCGTGAGGCCCAGCGCCGCATGGACGAGCGCCTGGAAGTAGCCACCTGGGACAAGCCCGTGCGCAACAGCACGGTGGTGGGCGGTGCGCCCTACACCTGCCCCGAGCTGCGCACCAACCCGCACCGCAGAGGCTCGGCAGATGCCTACGCACTGCCCAGCCGCACCGCCTTCAACAAAACCTCGGCGTGACCATGGCCACCAAAGACCCACTCATTGGCCGCAAGGCCCGCATCAACGACGACGCCACCACCCTCAAGGGCGGCAAGCCCCACCCCCAGGCGGGCATGGAGGGCGAGATCATCGGCAAGACCCCAGGCGGGCGGCAGTACCAGATCCAGTGCGGCGAAGTACTTGCAACGCTGCCCATGGCCGACTTCACTGTGCTGGACACGGGCAAGGCCAATGCCCAGCCAGCAAACAACACGCTGCCGCTCACATGCTTGGTGCGCAGCAAGACCAACCGGCACATCGCTGAAGACGAAGACTTGCTGGAGATGGCCGCAACCATGAAGCTGCACGGCGTGCTCACGCCACTGCTCGTGCGCTGCCTGCCCGCTGAGCGCCTGCAAGACACGTTCGAGGACGAAGCCACCCGCCACGCTACGCATGAAATCATCGCGGGCGAGCGCCGCTTTGTCGCGGCCCGCATCGCAGGCCTGCGCCAGGTGCCCGTGCTGGTGCGGGAGGCCGACAACACCACAGCCGTGGTCATGCAGCTCATTGAGAACCTGCACCGCAAAGACCTCAACCCCCTGGACGAGGCACGCGGCATCCAGCACCTGGTTGACGACTTCAGCCTGACGCGCGACGCGGTGGCCGACGCGATCCGCAAGAGCCGCACGCACGTCTTTGAAAGCCTGCGCCTGCTCACGCTCTGCCCTGAAGCCATCGCGGCGATCAAGGCTGGCGTACTCAAGCGCAGCGTGGCCCTGCTCGTCGCGCAGCGCCCTACTCCGGCTCTGCAGACCGAGTACACCAAGAAGGTACTCACAGGCGGACCCGATGGCGGGCCTCTCAGCCACCGCAGCGCCAAGGATCTCGCGCAGCGCAACTACATGACCGACCTCACCCAGGCCCCGTTCGCCCTGGACGATGCGAAGCTGATCCCCATCGTTGGCTCTTGCATGCAGTGCCCCAAGCGCACGGGCGCCAACTCCGAGCTGTGGGACAAGGCCGGTGCAGACGTCTGTACGGACACCGCCTGTTTTGCCGACAAGAAGGACGCCCACTACGAGCGCCTGAAGGCCGACGCCCATGCCAAGGGCCGCAAGATCATCACGGGCCGCGAAGCCCGCGAGCTGATGCCCACTGAAGGCGCCACCCCCAAGGGCTACATCCTGCTGGACAAGCCCAAGAAGGGCAGCACAGAGCCCATGCGCGAGGTACTGGGCCAGGAAGTGCCCCAGGGCAAGGTGGTGCTGATCGAAACGCCCACAGGCGGCGTAGTGGAGGCCGTGCCCGTGCGCGCTGCAGGCGAAGCACTGCAGGCCAAGGGCGCGGCGGGCAAGGCCGACAAGAAGGCACCCACACGCACCAAAGAAGAGCTGGAGGATGAATACCAGCAACGCTGGCGCAGCGCCGCAGTGCGCGCCACCATCGAGGGCCTGCGCGTGGATGCCGAGCCCGAGTCATTCGACCATCTGCCCGAGCAGGCGGCCTATCGCGTGATCCTCACCCTGGCGCGGGAAACAGACGACTCAGCCCTGCGCGCCATCTTCCAGTTGCCCGCGCACTTCGACGATGACGCACTGGAAGCCGCTGTGCGCAGCGCTGCCCAGGGCGCCCCCCGACAGCAGAACATGGTGCTGCTCATGCTCGCCGCCGCGTTCGACTGGGAGCGCCTGTACAACCGCCCAGCCGACGAAGCGCTGCACCTGGAGTCTGTTGCGCCCATCGCCAAGGTCGATATCGGCGACATAAAGCGCGAGGTGCAGCAGGCAATGAACGCCGAAGCCGTCGAGCGTGCGGCCGAGGCCGACGCCGATGCTGCAGCCCCCGCAGACAAAGCCAAGCCTACGCTCAAACCCAAGGGCAAAGGCAAGACGGTGGATGGCACCGGCAAAGCCAGCAAGGCCGAGGTACTGGCGGGCATCGCCCAGGCCATGCAGCAAGCCGAAACGCCCAACAACTTCACCGAGGGTCAAACGGTCAAACTCAAGACCAACGTCAAAGGCCCGTCGGGCGGCATGATCCAGTGCAAGGACCACACAGCCACCATCGTGCGCTCCAGCGGTCGCAAGTGGGTGGTAACGCTGCTCGACCCGTGGCCCTTCCCAGGGAAAAAACCCGAGCCCATGGAACTGACCGTGGACTACACCGAACTGGAGGCTGCGCAATGAACCGCCTCGACTACTGCCACTGCTGCGGCGCTCTCAGAGGCGTTGCCGCCAGCCAAGCTCGGTTCGCCCTCACCGACTTGGTTGAAATCAGCGCCCACCGACTCACGGAGCGAGGCGAAGGCCGGTTTTACGAGCAGTCTCCACAGCTGTCTGTGCACTTCAGCGTGCAGCGCAATGGCGGCGGGCTCGCTGACCGGGAGCACGTTTGCAATGATTGCCTGCTTGTCGGCGTTCGCCATGCACTGAAGATCTTGCGCGATCTGATAGGACAGCCCGCCGAAGAAACGAAAGGTGGCGCGTGATGGGCCTGCCACGCTACCGCATCCCTCAGCGCCGCCAACCGGCGCCTGTGAATACCATGTTCAAAGCCCTGGTGCGCGCATCCCGCCTCACAGAGGCCGAGATCCGCGAGACCATGGGCGCCGTCAACCACTGCGCAGCCCGGGCACGCGAGGGCGTTGCCACCGAACTGCAGGTGCAAACCCTGCGCACCACACTGCTCATCGCCCTGGAGATTGAGCGGCTGGGCTACGTGCGCGGGATGAAGGGCCACATCGAGGCCGCGCTGATCGTCATCAAAGCCATCTTGAGCCGAGGCAACGAACTGGACGAATGGCATCCCACGGAGTTGCAGCTCTACGAGATCGACGCCATCACCAGCGCGCTGGACCTGCACGACCACCAGCTGCGCCAACTCACCGCTGCTGAGTTGCAGAACGCCACCAAGCGTGTCATCGCACAGATGCAAAGCCAGGGCGGCGGGCAACTGCTGAACGTATCGCCCGCAGATATCGGCATGGAGACAGCAGCATGATCCCCGCACTCAGTATCCGCCAGCCCTGGGCTTGGCTCATCGTCAACGGCTTCAAAGACATCGAAAACCGCGACTGGCCTACCAATTTCCGGGGCCGATTGCTGGTGCACGCAGGCCAAACGATGGCCCGCCGCTACTACGACGAGACCTGCGAGGAGCTGCTGCGCATGGGCCTGCTGCCCGCCAGCATGCCCGCATACGAAGACCTGCCGCGCGGTGGGTTCGTCGGCTGGACGCACGTCACAGACTGCCGCCAGCACCACCCTTCGCCCTGGAAGCAGGACGGCACCCAAGGCTTTGTGCTGCGCGACAGCAGCCCCATTCCCTTTGTTCCCTGGAAGGGGCGCTTGGGATTCTTCAATGTTCCAAAAGAGGCGGTTTCATCATGAGCGAAAACACCAAGATCGAGTGGTGCGACCACACTTTCAACCCATGGGAGGGGTGCCAGAAAGTCAGCCCAGGTTGCGACAACTGCTATGCCGAGGCGCGCAATACCCGCTTCGGCGGCGGTACAGCCATCAACTGGGGACCAGGTGCGCCGCGCCGCCGCACTAGTGCCACGAACTGGGCACTGCCCAAGCGGTGGGATGCCCAGGCCGACGCCTTCATGACCCAGCATGGTCACCGCCAGCGGGTGTTTTGCGCATCCCTCGCTGATGTGTTCGACAACGCGGTGCCGGTGCAGTGGCGGCGCGACCTGTTCGACCTGATCGCCGCGACGCCAAACCTTGACTGGCTACTGCTGACCAAGCGCATAGGCAACGCACGCAGCCTCTACAGCGAGGCCTATCTGGATTCCGCTCGCGCATGGCCTGACAACGTCTGGATCGGCGCCACCATCGTGAACCAAGCCGAGGCCGACCGCGATATTCCAAAGCTGCTGGACGTGCCAGCTCGCGTGCACTTTCTGAGCATGGAGCCGCTGCTGGGGCCAGTGGATCTCACGCACATTGAGGTTTTCAGCGGCGATGCTGAAATCTATCCCCTCAAAGGAACGACCGACTGCGTGGATGACGAAGGCGCACCCACTGATGACGTCCCTGCGCTGGACTGGGTGATAGTCGGCGGCGAGAGCGGCCCAGGGACGCGGCCCATGCACCCCGATTGGGCCCGAAGCCTGCGCGATCAGTGCGCAGACGCTGGCGTGCCGTTCCTGTTCAAGCAGTGGGGCGAGTGGGCCGAAGCGGGTCCCAGCCCATCCCATGCCTACGCAATATCGCCAAATGGAGCCAAGCGACCGTGCGAAGGCACGCACTCGATGTGCGAGACCTTAATGGAAAAGGTGGGGAAGAAGGCTGCAGGCCGCAAATTGGACGGCCGCACCTGGGACGGGTTCCCCTCATGAAGCGCGGCCTCACGCAACAAGAAGCCATGACCTACGTCGGCGTCAAGCGCCGCACATGGGAGTCGAACTGGGCGCCCCGCCTGACGGGCCTGCACCAGGGCGTGTGCCTCATCTACGACAAGCAAGACCTCGACCGCTTGTTCGACACGATGAAAGCCGAGGCCCAAGGCGAGCAACCAGCACCACAAGACGCGGCGAACGATAGCGCGCACAATGCGGCCAGGAACGGACGGCCCACAGAAGAGAAAGGAAGGAACACATGGGCCAAAGACAAACGGGCATCTACCCCGACAAAAACAATACCTGGCAAGTCGACAAGTGGTGGCGCGGTGAGCGCATTCGCCAACGCGGCCTCGTTAGTTATGAAGAGGCGGAGCGCTGGCTGATCAAGCAGCTGGCCGACAAGCGTGAAGTGGTGCTCCACGGAGCCCGCCAAACGCGCATCTTCGACGGCGTGGCAGCACACTACCTGCTGACGAACCAGGACAAAGCCTCACTCGTAACCGAGGCCATCTTGCTGAAATCGATCATGCCCTTCATCGGCCAACTTGAACTCGCGCAGATCCACGATGCCACCTTGGCACCGTATGTCGCTGCGCGGAAGAAAGAAGGCCGCGCACACAAGACCATCAATCTCGCTTTGGGCGTAGTGCGCCGGATTCTCAATCTGGCCGCAACCTCCTGGCGTGATGAAAATGGCAAAACGTGGCTTGAAGGCGCCCCGAAGATCACCCTGCTTCCGCTTGTCGGCCACCAGCGTGACCCCGCCCCTATCAGCTGGCAACAACAGCGCAAGCTGCTGCCGCTGCTGCCCGACCATCTAGCCCGCATGGCGCTGTTCGTTCTGAACACTGGCGTGCGCGACGACGTGGTCTGCAGCCTGGAGTGGGCTTGGGAGATCCAGATCCCCGAGCTGGGCATATCGGTGTTCGATGTGCCCCGCGAGCACGTCAAGGGCAAGAGGCGCGGACGCCTTGTGGTGTGCAACTCGGTCGCTCAATCGGTCATCGAGTCCATGCGCGGGAAACACCCGCGCTATGTGTTCGTGTACCGACGCGAGCGCAAGGTCAACACCGAGAAGGCACCGCTGATGAAGTACCGGCGCATCCAGACCATGAACAACACGGGCTGGCAAAACGCACGGGCGGAAGCGGGGCTTGGTGATCTGCACGTGCACGACCTGCGCCACACCGTTGGGATGCGGCTGCGGGAAGCGGGCGTGCCAGAAGGCACGATTTCCGATGTGCTGTGGCACAGCACCCGGAGCATGACCCAGCACTACAGCACGGCACAGATCGTGGAGCTGCATGGGGCGCTTGAGAAGATCACCGCCGACTCGGGAGCATGGAATAAATCGTTGGCAACACTGCGCGCTGAACACCAGGCGCGTATTGCTGGTGGGGATGGTCCCCCAAAAGTCCCCCAACGGGCATTGGAGCGCGTAGCTTGAAACCTACGCCACAAAGGAAAAAGCCCTGCAAATCAAAGACTTGCAGGGCTTACCTATTGGTGCGGCTGGCAGGAATCGAACCCACGACCCCTTGGTTCGTAGCCAAGTACTCTATCCAGCTGAGCTACAGCCGCTAAGCTTTGAATTATAGCATAAATTTTTATAACTTTAAAAATTTATGCAACTTGTTTCTGTCAACTTAACAAAGACATCAACTTCATCGCATGCCTCAGATTGTAATGCACTCTGATGGGTGTTTTCCCCAAAATCTCAATTTTTCATAAAAAAGTAAGAGTGCAGACAACCGCTGGCTTTGGTAGGGCGTGAGGGACTTGAACCCGCGACCAAAGGATTATGAGTCCTCTGCTCTAACCAACTGAGCTAACGCCCCGGTACCAACCCGCTCTCGCGGAAGCCCCGGATTGTAAGGTGTTTATTTGCGGTAGCTGAGCGCGTTGGAGACCAACTTGGAGGTGATGTCCACGATCTGAATCATCTTGTCATACGGCATGCGCGTAGGCCCAATCACCCCCAGAGTGCCAACCACTTTGCCATCGACTTCGTAAGGCGCACTTACAACAGACAGCTCTTCAAATGGCACCACTTGGCTTTCACCGCCAATGTAGATACGCACACCCTCTGCCTGGCTGGAGATGTCGAGCAACCGCAGTATCTGCGTCTTTTGCTCAAAAAGGTCGAAGGCCCTGCGCAGGTTGCCCATGTCGCTGGAGAAGTCACTGACGGACAGCAGGTTGCGCTCGCCAGAAATCACGACTTCATCTTGCGCTTGTGAAAGCACCTCAGAGCTGACAGTCACCGCCGCTTGCATCAATGCAGCGATTTCTCCTCGCAGCAAATCCACCTCTGACTTGAGGCGCTCGCGCACCTGCTCCATCGCGAGCCCCGCATAGTGGGCATTGAGAAAGTTGGCGGCCTCTATCAACTGTGACTGGGAATAGTCGGCGTCCGTAAAGATCACGCGGTTCTGAACGTCACCTTCAGGGGAGACGATGATGACCAGAAAGCGTCGCTCAGAGAGCCGCAAGAACTCAATGTGCCGAAACACCGAGGTACGGCGCGGTGCCATGACCACGCCCACAAACTGAGATAAGTTTGAGAGCAAATGGGCTGCATTGGCAATGACCTTTTGCGGCTGCTCTGGCCTCAGTTGCGGCGCATCCAGCCCGTCGCGCTGAACCGTGAGCATCGTGTCCACAAAAAGCCGGTAGCCCCGGGCTGTCGGAATACGCCCGGCGGAGGTGTGTGGGCTGGCGATCAGCCCCAACTCCTCCAGATCCGACATCACATTGCGGATCGTGGCAGGAGAAAGGTCCAGCCCGGACGCACGTGAAAGGGTGCGCGAGCCTACGGGCTGCCCATCAGCGATATAGCGCTCGACAAGCGCTTTGAGCAACAACTTGGCACGGTCATCGAGCATTGTTTGATTTTAATGATGTAATTTCCAAATGACCCCGAAACTCCGTCGCGTCGCCTTGATTGGCAAATACCAAGCCTCTGCAGCGTCCGGCATGACTGACAGCAGCTTGCAGGCTCTGGAAGAAATTGCCAGCTTCATGACCCATATGGGCTGTGAAGTCATGCTGGAGGCCGAGACCGCTGCGAACACAGGTCTGCGGCAATATGCGTCCATAGAGGTTGATGCGATTGCCAACTGTGATGTCGGGCTGGTCGTTGGAGGTGACGGCACCATGCTTGGGATTGCCAGAAGGCTTGCTCGGCACGGTACGCCGCTGATTGGGATTAACCAAGGTCGATTGGGCTTTATCACCGATATCCCTTTCGATGCCTATCAGACCACACTGGGGCCCATGTTGCGAGGTGAATATGAAGAAGATTCCCGGCCATTGATGCACGCCAGGGTCATGCGCAACGATGAAATGGTTTTCGAAGCCTTTGCCATGAACGATGTGGTGGTAAACCGAGGCGGAACCTCTGGCATGGTGGAGTTACGCGTGGAAGTGGGAGGCAGGTTCGTATCCAATCAGCGTGCTGACGGCTTGATCATTGCATCACCTACGGGGTCCACAGCGTACTCTTTGTCTGCTGGCGGCCCCATGCTTCACCCCTCTATTCCAGGCTGGGTGCTGGTTCCTATTGCCCCCCACACATTGTCCAATCGCCCCATTGTTCTATCTGACGCGACCGAGGTGGCGGTGGAAGTGGTGAGCGGACGCGATGTCAGCGCCAATTTTGATATGCAATCGCTGGCCTCGCTTCAGCACGGAGATCGCATCCTTGTGCGCAGGTCGGAGCATTGCGTGCGCTTTTTGCACCCGGTCGGCTGGAACTACTTTGCGACATTGAGGAAAAAGCTCCGCTGGAATGAGGGAGGGTCCTGACCATGTCACTCAAGCGGATGGTGCTGCGCGATTTTGTCATCGTGGAATCGCTTGAACTGGAGTTGCAAGAGGGATTTACCGTTCTGACAGGGGAGACCGGTGCAGGCAAATCCATCTTGGTGGATGCCTTGCAAATCGCCTTAGGCTCCCGGACAGATGCCAGCGTAGTAAGAGAGCGCGCCACCAAGGCGGACATCTGTGCAGAATTTGACGTACCAGACCATTTGCGGCCGTGGCTGGAGCATTTGGGCATTGATGCCGACAGCACCGTTTTGTTGCGGCGCACGGTGGATACCCACGGTAGAAGTCGCGCTTGGATGAACGGCACCCCTGTCACAGCCACCCAATTGCGGGCTTTGGGGGAGCAGTTGCTGGACATCCATGGGCAGCACGCGTGGCAGAGTTTGACCCGCCCCGAGTCTGTCCGTGGACTGCTGGATGCCTATGCCAACACAGATCCCAGTTTGACGGCAGCGCTCTGGGCACAGTGGCGGCAAGATCAAAAAGCTGCACAACAAGCGCACGAAGCGCAGGCTACGCTGCAACAGGAGCGCGACCGTCTTCAGTGGCAAATTTCAGAACTGGACAAGCTCGCCCCGCAGCCCGATGAATGGGATGAGCTGGAGTCAACGCACAAACGCCTGTCCAACGCCCATGCATTGATCGAAGCCGCGCAGTCGGCCATTGACCTCTTGGAAGACGAAGACTCCGGTGTGCTGGCAGCGCTTTCCAGGTCTCATCTTCTGCTACAAAATCAAGAGCGTATCGAGGCCGATTTCAGCAGCATGGCCAACATACTGGCATCCAGCTTGGCCCAAGCTAGCGATGTTGCACACTCATTGCAAAGCTATTTGCGGCGCACTGAGATTGATCCCACACGATTGGCAGAGCTGGATGCACGGATTTCGCAATGGCTCCAACTGGCCCGCAGGCACAAGCGCCCCCCGCGCGACCTACCGGCTCTGCTCAAGGACTGGAAAACTTCGCTGGCACAGCTGGACGCCTCCAGTGATCTCGCCGCTCTTGTGACCAAAGCGGATGCCAGCGGCAAAGCCTTTCACGCTGCGGCCAGGGCCTTGTCAGTGCAAAGAACCAAGGCGGCACCAAGGCTGTCTTTGGCGATCACCAAGGCCATGCAAGGGCTGGGCATGCAAGGTGGCAAATTTGAGGTGGAGTTGCGCAAACTGCACGAGCCGGCATCGCATGGCTTGGACGAAGTGTCCTTCCTCGTCGCAGGTCATCCTGGCATGGCCCCCAAACCCATTGGAAAGGTCGCGTCTGGCGGGGAGCTATCGCGCATCTCGCTGGCCATTGCCGTGACCACCAGCCAGTTGGGCAAAGCACCCACGTTGATCTTCGATGAAGTGGATTCCGGAGTGGGCGGTGCCGTTGCCGAGACCGTGGGTCGCTTGATGCAAAAGCTGGGCGCAGACAGGCAGGTCTTGGCAGTCACCCATCTGCCACAAGTTGCCGCATACGCCCACCAGCATTTGCAGGTCTCCAAGCTGCGATCCAGCACAGGCACCACCAGCACGGTGAGGCACGTTACCAAAGAAGCTCGAACTGCCGAGATTGCGCGCATGCTCGGGGGCGAGCGCTCCACGGCCACCAGCCTGGCCCATGCCGCAGAAATGCTGCAAGCGGCCAACAGCGAATGCGGGGAAACCCATGGCGCTTGAAATCGTGTTGATCACCGGAATGTCGGGTTCTGGAAAGTCGGTGGCGCTCCATGCCATGGAAGATGCTGGCTACTACTGCGTCGACAATTTGCCTCCCGAACTGCTGACCGCATTTGTCGCTCTGGAGCATCAGCACCACGGCAACAGAGTGGCGATTGCGATGGATGTGCGCAGTGCCACCTCGTTGCCCCAGGTCCCCAAAGAACTCAACCGACTAAAGTCCCAAGGGGTCGTCGTTCAGTCTCTGTTCTTGGATGCAACCACAGGCACTTTGGTACGCCGGTTTTCAGAGACAAGGCGAAGGCACCCTCTCTCCCACGACGAAACCCAACAGGGACGCCAAGCACTGGTGCAAATCATTGAGTTGGAGCGGGAGCTGCTGGCCGACCTGCGCGAACAAGCCCATGTCATCGACACCAGCAACATCCGCGCATCCCAATTGCAAAGCTATGTCAAGGGACTGTTGTCCGTAGCGCCGGGGGGCATGACGCTGGTGTTCCAGTCATTTGCCTTCAAACGGGGCATTCCGGTGGACGCTGACTATGTGTTTGACGTGCGCATGCTACCGAACCCTCACTACGAGAACGCATTGCGAGACCTCACCGGGTTGGATGCGCCTGTGGCTGATTTTTTGAAGCAGCAGCCGGACGTATCCACCATGCGCCAACACATCGAGCAATTTCTAACCCACTGGCTGGACGTCTTGGAACAAAACCACAGGAGCTATGTCACTGTGGCCATTGGATGCACTGGAGGCCAGCACCGTTCGGTGTACTTGGTAGAGCAACTGGCTCAGATCTTCGAAACACGCTGGAAGGTTCTGCGGAGACACCGAGAGCTGGATGGACGCTGAAATGCCGCACGCCGAGAGCAGCTAGACCAAAGCGTCCAGCATTTTGCGAATCGGCGCAGGCAAACCGGTTTTGGACCACTGCTCTTTCGTCAACCACTGCCCGTCTCCATTGGGGCGAGAGCCTGTGGGCACCTGAGCCACAACGGGATGCAAGTGCAGGTCCCTGTGCGTCAAAACGTGCAGGAATGCACCCACTTCCCGAGTTTGATCCACAGAGCTCAGTGACGAAGCCAACGCCCACAAAGCATCACGGTCCGAAAATGCAGGCACACATTGCAGGCCTGCCCAGATGCCTTTGGGAGGACGTGTTTCCAACCAGACGGCACCATCGTCCCGCAGCACCACCAAAAGCCACCAAGACTCAGAACGGCGCGAGAGCTTGCGTGTCTTGACAGGGTACTTCTCTGGCTCACCCAATTTTTGTGCGGCGCACAGGCCCATCAAGGGGCATATCAGGCACTGCGGATTCTTAGGCACACAGATGGTGGCACCCAAGTCCATCATTCCCTGCGTGTAGCGCGGCATGCTCACCGAAAGCTCATCCACCGGCAGCAAAGATTCCGCATGGTCCCACAGAGCCCGCTCGTTTTTGGCAACGGACAAATCCGCACCGAATCCAAGCAGGCGCGTGAGAACCCTGCGGACATTGGCATCCAGAATGGGGGCACGCTGTGAAAAACAAAAAGCCGCGATGGCACCGGCCGTAGACCGACCAATCCCAGGGAGATCGGCCAGCAATGCAACCGTACCGGGGAAGAGACCGCCGTACTCTGCGACCACCCGTTGCGCACAGCGATGCAGATTGCGTGCGCGGCTGTAGTATCCCAGGCCGCTCCACAGACCCAGGACTTCATCCAGAGAAGCCGACGCCAAGGCCCTCACATCTGGAAAACGCGCCAAAAATCGGGCGTAATAGTCGAGGACTGTCACCACCTGGGTTTGCTGCAGCATGATCTCTGAGAGCCAAACCCGGTAAGGATCTCTGGTTTGCTGCCAAGGCAAATGACTGCGCCCGTGCTCAACCTGCCACCGCACAACACGCGTGGCCACTGAATCAGCAACCACGGTCATGCGATCAAGAAGTCCAATGAAGCGTCTTGATGCTCTTCCTCTGGCAACGAAATCAATTGGGCGGTGAGTTCCTGCAAGCGGTGCTCAAGCTGAATCAACTCATCCTCACCCGCCTCAATTTCGGCAATGCGCTCAACCAGTCCGCTGGCAGCTTGCTGAATGCGATCCACCGCCTCAATGCGGCGGGAGAAACTGCGCCGACGCTCCCTTAATTGAGCGTCGAGCTGTGCTGTCGCAGACTTGCTCCACAACTCCAGATCGTTGGCTGCCGATTCGTACACGGTACGCAAACGCGTTCCAAGTGCGCGCACTAAGCGCTCGGAAAACTCTGGTTGGGCCAGCTTCAGCGCATTGCTCACGCCAAGGTACTGCAAATGGCTTTGCTCAATTTGGGCCAGGTCGTGCAAAAAGTGCTCAAGCTGAGGTGGCGGTGGCACTTGCAAAGAGAACCCGAACTCCGCATTCAATTGCCTGAATGTGCCGCCCAGCATCGCCTGAATCTCGGTACCGGAAGCCTGGGCTTTGTCCAAGGTGCCGCGCAATCTGTCAAAGGTTTCCAGATAGATCTTACGTACCCCGAGCTTCAAGCCCTTTTGCTGGAGCAACTGCGACAGCTCCGTCAGCTCGGTTTTCAGCGCCTTGGAGCCGAGCTGATGAAACACCTCGCGCAACAGTTTGAGGTGCACGGCGCGCACAGCCTGAATCTTTGCAGTGCTGAGATCAAACTCCTGCTGTTCCTGCTCGATGCGATGCCGCATGCTCTCAATGACCGAGATATTCTTGCCGCGCAAGCTACGCAGCTCCGCCATCTGGTCATCGAGGTCACGGCGCCGGATGTTGATGACACGCGATGTTTCAGCGCGGAGATTGGCCACGCCCGTGGCCACAGCGGCACGCAAAATGGCTTGCCGTCGCCCCATCACGCCTTGCGCAAGTGCCTCTTCCAATGCAGGAAGTCCACTGGACTCCAGCAAAAGGTCGTCACAGGCAATTTTTGCGACCAGTCCTTTTTGGGCTGAGACAGGCACCACCTGATTCAACGGAATGCCCAGCATCTCTGCAGAAGTCCTGCACTGGCGATCCAGTTGCGCCTGCACCTGCTCTGGCGAATTCAAGGCATCCCACAAGGTGTCGATCTTGTTCAGAACAACAAGCCGCGCGTCCATGCTGTCAGTGGATGTGGCCAGATGCTCTCGCCAAATAGAGAGATCAGAGCGGGTCACCCCGGTATCCGCACTGAGGATGAACACCACGGCATGCGCCTGCGGAATCAGGTTCACCGTCAGCTCTGGCTCGGCCCCAACCGCATTAAGTCCGGGCGTGTCCAGGATGACCAGCCCTTGCTTAAGTAACGGATGCGGAATGTTGATCAACGCATGGCGCCACATGGGCACTTCCACCATGCCTTCAGCGTCTGGCACAGGGTTTTCTTCGGCAAGATCGTCGTGCCAAAAGCCCAAGGCCCTGGCATTGTCGAGACTCACCCGCCGAATTTCTGCGACTTTTTCGAGGGCTTTCGCAATCTGATCCGCGTCATTCACATCGAGCGGAATCTCAACCCAACGATCATGCTTAAGACGCCACTCTGCCAAGCCTTGCATCTGCAGACGCGTCTCAATGGGAAGTAGTCGCAAACTTGGAGCGAATGCGGGGTCGTAACCCAACTCGGTGGGGCACATCGTTGTGCGCCCAGCGCTGGCAGGCATGATGCGCCGACCATAGTCGGCAAAGAAAATGGAGTTGATCAGCTCCGACTTGCCACGCGAAAACTCGGCCACGAAGGCCACCATGACTTTGTCAGTCCGGACCTGATTTTCCAAGCGCTGAAGCCGCTCCTGCACAGCAGCATCCATAAGATCATGGCCAGACATCCACTCAGCGAGCTGCTTGAGCTGCTGAGCAAATGCACGTCGCCATGCACCATGCTGGTCGAACTGTTCGTTGAATGAGGGTCCCACTTTGCTCCCGGAATGCGATAGTCGGTCTGCAAGCAGACATGAACAAAATATAGCACCGACCGCTCTGCCTACATAACGCAGCCCATGATCAGCCCATCAAGCTGTTACAACTATCGTTGGCAAACAGGACAATAAAAGCTACTGCGTTGACCCTGGCGCACCATTTTGATGGGCGTGGCGCACACATGGCAGGGCGCTTGGGCACGCCCATACACCTGAGCCGCCGTCTGAAAATGGCCACTGGCACCATCTGCGCTAGAAAAGTCCTTCAAGCTACTTCCCCCCATTTGCACAGCCCTCTCCAGCACTTCGCAAATACTCTGGTGCAAGTGCTTGATCCGGGCAATCGTTAACCCAGAAGACCGCACTGTGGGGCGTATGCCTGCCAGAAAAAGGGCTTCGGACGCATAAATGTTGCCCACCCCCACCACCAAGCGCCCGGCAAGCAGCAGTTGCTTGATTGGCAAACGGCTCGACCGCACGCCTTGCACAAACGTATCAACGGCAAAGGCGCCTCCCAGAGGCTCCATGCCCAACCCCCCGAGCAGCTTGACCGCGACAGGGTCGCCCTCGTCCACTGCGTAAACCACAGCGCCAAAACGCCGTGGGTCATGCAAGCGCAGCGTCCCGCTGGAAGTCACCAAATCCCAGTGGTCATGCTTGTCCGCTTCGGGCAAATGCGACGCAAATCGCAAACTCCCCGACATTCCCAAGTGAACCAGCAACATCCCCCGATCTAGGTCCAGCAAGAGGTACTTGCCACGGCGCCGAACCCGCACCACAAATCGACCAACCACCGCGTGCGGCTCACACCCCAAGGGCCAACGCAAGGGCTTCCCCATTCGCATGGAGAGTACCTGAGCACCCGCAATGGCGTCCGCAAAGCTGCGTCGAGTGACCTCAACCTCTGGCAACTCAGGCATATGCAGTCTCTTCGAGCAAGGGGGTGTACATGTGGATTATTATGGTTCGATGGAGCATATTCATCGCTTTCGCTTGATCCCCCTGACCACTGTTTTGGCGCTTGCCGCGACTTGCAGTTGGGCTCAACCAGTACAAACAGCCAAACAAAAAACAGCCACGACCGACGTCGCAGAGGAAGGTATGCCGGCAGACGGTAACCTTTTCTACGAAGTTTTGCTTGGAGAAGTCACCACACGCACGGGCGACCCAGGTGCAGGCTATGCCTTGATGCTGGACGCCGCCCGGCGCAGCCACAGCAGCCAGCTGTATCAACGGGCTGCCGACATTGCCTTGCAATCACGCTCCGGCGAATATGCGTTGGCAGCAGCCAAGGCATGGCAAGAAGACCACCCCCAATCCCGGGAGGCCAATCGCTATGTGCTCCAGATCCTGATTGCCCTCAACAGAGTCAGTGAAACCGCAGCGCCATTGCAGCAACTCATCCAGCAAGCGCCTGCGCCCGGCAAAGTCGGCATTTTGAGCGCCATCCCACAGATGTATGGGCGCGTAAGCGATAAAGCTGCCGCAGCCAGAGCAGTGCAAGAAGCACTCAAAGCCGAAATAACCAACCCGTCCACCGGGGCGGCGGCCTGGATTACCGTGGGACGCATGCGTTTGGCCGCTGGCGACCAACCCGGATCGCTGGAGAGTCTCGCGAAGGCGCAGGCGATCGACCCCGCCTATGAAGGTTTGGCCAGACTCGCGTTGGAGCTTCTGGATGAAGGTCGTAACGAAGCCAAGCCTTTTGTTACACACTTTCTACAACAACACCCAGCCCCTGAAATCCGGATGCTCTATGCACGGGTTCTGCTTGCCCAATCCCAATTTACAGAAGCATCAGACCAACTGCATCGAGTCACCCAAGACAAGCCTGATATGGCAGAGGCATGGTTTGTGCTCGCCAGCCTGCAGGTGCAGGATCAAAAGCTGACACTGGCAGCAGAATCCTTGCGCAAGTTCATGGACATAGCCCAAGCTGCGGGTGATACCGAGATCAACCAGCGGATCATGACCCAAGCCTATGTGCTGGCCGCGCAAATTGCAGAAAAGCAAGGCGACCTGAAGGCGGCGCAGGGCTGGTTGGATCGCATCGAAAGTCCCAACGATTCTTTCAGCGTGCAACGCCAACGCGCGTCCATTCTGGCCAAGCAAGGGCGCATGAATGAAGCAAGGGCCTTGCTAAAAGAGCTGCCAGGCAGCAACGCAGAAGAGCAACGGATGAAACTGTTGGCCGAAGTGCAATTGCTCAAAGAGCACAACCAAAACGAAGAAGCTTTTCAGCTGCAGGGCAAAGCACTGAACGAGTCACCAGAAGACAACGACTTGGCCTATGACCAAGCCATGCTGGCAGAAAAAACGGGGCGACTGGATGTCATGGAAAAGCTGCTGCGCCAAGTCATCGCACGGCAGCCCGACTACCACCATGCCTACAACGCTCTGGGCTATTCGCTTGCAGACCGTGGGGTGCGGTTGAACGAAGCCAAGCAGCTCATTCAAAAAGCCCTTGACCTCGCCCCCGGTGACCCATTCATCACAGACAGCTTGGCGTGGGCGGAATTCCGTTTGGGCAACAAGGCCCAGGCACAGCAACTGCTGCAAGCCGCCTTCTCCAAAAAGCCCGACGCTGAAATAGCAGCCCACCTGGGTGAAGTGTTCTGGAGCCAGGGCAATACAGAGAAAGCCAAAGCCATCTGGAAAGAGGGCTTGCGGCTGAACCCCGACAACCAGACGCTCAAAGAAACGCTCAAGCGCCTCGGGGTTTCATTTTGATGCGTGGTGCGCGCCATTTGACATGTGATGCACCGCAATCCTCCCTGCGCAGAGGGATGCTTCTGAGTATCTCAAGCACCCTGTTGGGAGGGCTTGTGGGCTGCGCACTCCCCCCTCGCACCGCCAATGCAGAGACTCCATTCTGGTCGGGGCGCATTGCGCTACAGGTAGAAGGCGACACACCCCAATCGTTTGCCGCCTTGTTTGAACTGGAAGGCGAAGAAAGCAAAGGCCAGCTCACGCTGTTCAGCCCCCTGGGCACTACGCTGGGGCAATTGCGCTGGGATGCAGGCACCGCGACCTTGCAAACCGGCCAACAAATTCAGCGCTCCGACTCGCTGGACGCCCTGGTGGTCCAACTGACCGGTGCAGCATTGCCAGTCAAAGCCATTTTTCATTGGCTAAAGGGCTCCCAAGCAGAGGCAGCCGGCTGGACTTCTGACTTGAGTGCGGCCCACCAAGGTCGCATCACGGCGCAGCGGATCCTCCCCGAGCCCAAGGCGACGCTGCGCATCTCGCTGTCCCAATGAGCCAGGCTCACCACCAACGTATGCAAGCGCTTTACGACGTTCCCGCCCCAGCAAAGCTGAATCTGTTTTTGCATATCACCGGCCGCAGAGAGGACGGATATCACCTGCTTCAGTCAGTCTTCATGCTGCTGGACTGGTGCGACACGCTCCACTTTGAACTGCGGTCCGACGGGAGACTCAGCCGCGAGGATCTCGACACTGAACTGCCCGCCATGGACCTGACCCTGCGAGCAGCCCACGCACTGCAAGAGGCCACGGGCTGCCGCGCAGGCGCGCACATTGGAGTGCAAAAAAGCATTCCAGCGCAAGCTGGCATGGGCGGCGGCTCGTCAGATGCAGCAACCACCCTGATCGCCCTCAACCGCCTCTGGAAGCTGAACCTTCCCCGCCCAGCCCTGGAGCGCATCGGCTTGGCATTGGGTGCAGACGTTCCGTTTTTTTTGCGCGGGCACAACGCCTGGGTGGAAGGAATTGGTGAGACAATCCGGCCCCTTGAGCCAGGACAACAACCACCACCAACGCAGTTTGTGGTGGTCAAACCTCAGGCCGGATTGGAGACAAAAGCAATTTTTTCTTCACCCGCCCTGAAGCGTGATTCAAGTCATGCTACAATCTTAGGCTTTGCTGCAGCACATTACGACTTTGGTCGTAACGACTTGCAGCCAGTCGCAGAAAGTTTGTGCCCCGATGTGAAAAAAGCCATAAATTGGCTGAAGTCCAAAGGAATGCATGCTAGAATGACGGGCTCGGGTAGTGCAGTGTTTGCACAAATGCCGCGCGATGTCAATTTTCAGGACGCTCCCAGCGAATGGAAAATTAAAACATGCGGCAATCTGATGATTCATCCTCTGGCAGGGTGGGTTTCAGAATGAAATTAAGGTTGATTGCCTTCGGCAGTTGACCCGTGTAGGGGAGTCGCCAAGCTGGTTAAGGCACCGGATTTTGATTCCGGCATGCGAAGGTTCGAATCCTTCTTCCCCTGCCAAATTCTCGTTTACGCATACAGGCTTTTTTTCAGACTGCTGGGATGCTCATGCAAGCCAACCAACCCGACTTCATGGTTTTCACCGGCAATGCCAATCCTGGCATGGCAGCTGAAATTGCAAAACACCTTGGCACCCAATTGGGCGCAGCCGATGTGGGCCGATTCTCTGACGGTGAAGTCACTGTCGAAATCAAGCAAAACGTTCGTGCACGCGATGTGTTCGTGGTTCAGTCCACTTGCGCACCAACGAACGACAACCTCATGGAATTGCTGATCATGGTGGATGCGCTCAAGCGCGCATCGGCCGAGCGCATCAGTGCCGTGATTCCTTATTTCGGCTACGCCCGCCAAGACCGCCGCCCCCGCTCCACACGCGTGCCCATCACCGCCAAGGTGGTGGCCAACATGCTGCAGGCCGTCGGGGTGGCCCGTGTGCTGACGATGGATCTGCACGCGGACCAGATTCAAGGGTTTTTCGATATTCCCGTAGACAACATCTACGCATCGCCTGTGCTGCTGGGTGACCTGCGCCAAAAGAACTACGAAGACCTGATTGTGGTCTCCCCCGACGTGGGTGGTGTGGTGCGCGCTCGCGCATTGGCCAAGCAACTGGGTTGCGATCTGGCCATCATCGACAAGCGTCGCCCCAAGGCAAACGTTTCGGAAGTGATGCACGTGATCGGTGAGATCGAAGGCCGCAACTGCGTCATCATGGACGACATGATCGACACGGCTGGCACGCTGGTCAAAGCCGCCGAAGTGCTCAAGGAGCGCGGCGCCAAGAAGGTGTACGCCTACTGTACCCACCCCATTTTCTCGGGTCCTGCCATCGAACGCATTTCCAAGGGCTCGGCCCTGGATGAGATCGTGGTGACCAACACCATCCCATTGAGCGAAACCGCCAAGGGATGTTCCAAGATTCGCCAATTGTCCGTGGCACCGCTGATTGCAGAGACGATCCAGCGCATTGCCAAGGGCGAGTCGGTGATGAGCCTGTTCTCGGACCAAGACAACGCCTGATGACCAGCGGGCTCCCCTCAAGGGAAGCCGCTTTTTCATCGACGCTGGAACAAGCCTCCTTCGGGAGGCTTGTCCGTTCGAGAACAACCCAGTAGGTCTGCCATACGCGATACGCAGGCAGATCTTTTTTAACAGGGAACGACTGGTCGCGGTCGACCCTTTCCAGGAGCTAACTATGAACTTCGTCGCTTTTGAGCGCGCCAAGCAAGGTACGGGTGCGAGCCGCCGTCTGCGCAATTCGGGCAAGACGCCTGGCATCGTGTACGGCGGTGCTGCGGAACCCCAACTGATCGAGATCGACCACAACGCTCTGTGGCACGCCCTCAAGAAGGAAGCCTTTCACTCCAGCGTGCTGGACATGGAAGTGGCTGGCAAGACTGCCAAGGTTGTGCTGCGCGACGTGCAATACCACCCCTACAAGCAATTGGTTCTGCACATCGACTTCCAGCGCGTGGACGACAAGACCAAGCTGCACCTGAAGGTGCCACTGCACTTCAGCGGTGCAGAAGAGTCCCCTGCCGTCAAGGTGGACAAGTGCATGGTCAACCCCATCGTGAACGAACTCGATGTGACCTGCATGCCTTCGGACCTGCCAGAGTTCATCGCTGTCGATCTGTCCAAGCTGGAAAAGGGCGTGTCCCTGAACCTCAAGGACATCAAGCTGCCCAAGGGCGTGAGCGCCGTGATCCGTGGCAACAAGCAAAACCCTGTGCTCGTGTCGGTGGTGCCTCCAGTGGTGGTGGAAGACACCCCAGCTGAAGCCGCTCCAGCGGCTGACGCCAAGGGCAAGGGCAAGGGCAAGAAGTAAGCTCAGGCTTGCATTGACTCCCCTGCTGCTGCCCTATACAGGGTTGGCAGCCCAAACGGCCCACCCATGTGGGCCGTTTTTTTTGATCTGCTCCACAGATAATCGCCGACATGATCAAGCTGTTTGTGGGCCTGGGCAATCCCGGGCCAGACTATGAGGCCACGCGCCACAACGCCGGGTTCTGGTGGATTGATGCACTGGCACGCGAGTTGAAAGTGCACTTGGTGCCTGAGCGCAGCTACTACGGGCTGGCGGGCCGCGCCACGGTGCACGGGCAAAGCGTCTGGCTGCTGCAACCGCAGACCTTCATGAACCTCTCCGGCAAATCGGTCGCATCGCTGGCACGCTTCTTCAAGATCCAGCCAGATGAGATTCTGGTAGTGCACGACGAGCTAGACCTCCCACCAGGCCAGGTCAGGCTCAAGCGCGGCGGCAGCCACGCTGGCCACAATGGGTTGAGAGACATCCATGCCCAACTGGGCTCGCCCGACTACTGGCGCTTGCGCATCGGCATCGGCCACCCAGGCGAAAAAGCCGAAGTCCCCCACTGGGTGCTCAAAAAGCCGGCCCCCGACCAGCGCACGCTGATTGAAGACAGCATTGCCCACTCGCTCAAGGCCCACCCTGCCCTGCTGGCAGGCGACATGGACAAAGCCACCTTGCTGGTGCACACCACCAAGCCCCCACGCCCCAAGCCGCCTCGGCCTACCGAAGCGCTCTGATACTTCAACATTTTGCTATGCTTTAGATAGCTTCTAGCGCTTGATTGATAAGCGCTAGAGGCCAAATTGGGTCATAAATTCCCCAGCAAACGGGGCCCCATCCCCAGCCGCCCCGTTGGGACGACCAGCCCAAGCACGCCACACATACGGCACACCGTCGCCCCAAGCCTTGCGGGGCCATACCGACCCCACCGCCTCAGGATGCAGCGGCCTGCAGGCGCTGAAATTTCTGCCACAGGGTTTCGCGGCTTTCCACATGTTGCGGGTTCACCGGGATGCAGGCCACAGGGCAAATCTGCACGCACTGCGGCTCATCAAAATGCCCCACGCACTCGGTGCATTTGCTGGGCTCGATCTCATAGATCTCCTGGCCCAGGTAAATCGCATCGTTGGGGCATTCGGGCTCACACACATCGCAGTTGATGCATTCGTCGGTGATCATCAGCGCCATGCGAGGCTCCCACAGGCGCCAGGGGCCGCCTGAATACGAAGGGACAGGGCCATGGATGGGGCCACCGAAGAGGGCAAGGCAAACGTCATGGCCGTGATTATCCCGCGACCATGGCACAAAGCTTGCACGCCTGGGCACAACCCACTGCCCGCAGAAGGGGCGCTTTGCCGCTATGCTTTGTCCGCACATGCATTGATACCTCCTCTCTTGCCTCGCCACTGACACCTCCCCATGGGACTGTTTCTCCTCAAACGATTGACCACGCTGCTCGCCACCTTGCTCGGCGCGTCTGCGGTGGTGTTCCTGGTGCTGGAGATACTTCCGGGCAATGCCGCGCAAATGCTGATGGGCCCGGATGCGTCACCCGAGGCCGTGGCCGCCTTGGCCAGCAAATTGGGGCTGGACCAGCCCGCGCTGCAGCGTTATGGGCAATGGATCGGCGGCCTGGTGGCGGGCAACATGGGCGAAAGCTACGCCTACAGCTCGCCCGTGCTGGACCTGGTGCTGGAGCGGCTGGCCCTCACCGTGCCGCTGGCGCTCATGGCCATGGTGATCACCACCGTGCTCGCTTTGCTGGCAGGCGTCTATGCCGCCTCGCGCCACAACCGTTGGGGCGATGTGGGCGTGATGGCCCTGGCCCAGGTGGGCATTGCTATCCCCAACTTCTGGTTTGCCATCCTGCTGATCCTGCTGTTCTCGGTCAAGCTGCAATGGTTTGCGGCGGGC
This sequence comes from Acidovorax sp. 56, assembly GCF_002749705.1. Classification (NCBI taxonomy): domain Bacteria; kingdom Pseudomonadati; phylum Pseudomonadota; class Betaproteobacteria; order Burkholderiales; family Comamonadaceae; genus Acidovorax; species Acidovorax sp. 56. The sequence continues at coordinate 4,793,682 of NZ_PEEV01000001.1, read as the reverse complement.
GGTTTTCCGGGCTGGACTGAGGACAGCGGTGGTGGACTTCTGCAAGCACTTCAGGCACTGCTGTTGCCCGCCGTTGCCCTGGCCGTGGTGCAAGCGGCCATCCTGGCCCGCATCACCCGATCGGCCGTGCTGGAGGTGCTGCGCGAAGACTTTGTGCGCACCGCCCGCGCCAAGGGCCTGTCGCAACGGGCCGCACTGTGGGGCCATGTGCTGCGCAACGCCATGATCCCGGTGGTCACCGTCATGGGGCTGCAATTTGCCTCGTTGCTGGCGGGCACCATCGTGGTGGAAAACGTGTTCTACCTGCCGGGGCTGGGGCGGCTGATTTTCCAGTCCATCGCCAACCGCGACCTCATCGTGGTGCGCAACTGCGTCATGCTGCTGGCGGCCATGGTGATCGTGGTGAATTTTGTGGTGGACATCCTTTACGCGGTGATCGACCCCCGCGTGAAGGCCAGCGACATCTGAGAGGCTGAACCTGCCCCATGGCCAAAGACACCTCCGCACTCGCTTCGGCGCAGGCCACAGGCCCACAGCCCGCGCCCGCTGCCCTGCGCCCGCCCACCTGGGCACAGCGTGCACTGCGCCACCGCAGCTTTGTGCTGGGTGCCGTGCTCACGCTGTTCATGCTCGGCACCGCCGCGCTGTCCCTGGTCTGGACACCATGGTCGCCCTACGAGGTGGACATGGCCAGCAAGCTGCAAGCCCCTTCAGGTGCCCACTGGCTGGGCACCGATGCCTTTGGGCGCGACATCGTCTCGCTCATCATGGTGGGCGCGCGCAACTCCATCCTCGTCGGCGTGATTGCGGTGGGCATCGGCATGGGCATCGGCACCGCGCTGGGCCTGCTGGCCGCTGCACGGCGCGGCTGGGTAGAAGAAGCCATCATGCGCCTGGCCGACTTCACCTTCGCCTTCCCTGCCCTGCTCCTGGCCATCATGCTCACGGCCGTGTTTGGCGCGGGCATCGTCAACTCCATCATTGCCATCGGCATCTTCTACATCCCGACCTTCGCGCGGGTCACCCGGGCGTCGGCCAATGCCGTGTGGTCGCGCGAGTACATCCTGGCGGCCCGCGCCTGCGGCAAGGGGCCCTGGCGCATCACGCTGGAGCATGTGCTGCCCAACATCCTTTCCGCTTTGATTGTTCAGGCCACCATCCAGTTTGCACTGGCCATCCTGGCCGAAGCGGCCTTGTCGTACCTGGGCCTGGGCACACAACCGCCCGAGCCCTCCTGGGGCCGCATGCTGAGCGAGGCCCAGACCCTCATGTTCCAGGCCCCCATGCTGGCCGTCTGGCCCGGCGTGGCGATTGCCCTGGCCGTGCTGGGGCTGAACCTGCTGGGCGACGGTTTGCGCGACCTGATGGACCCCCGTTTGGCGAGGAAGAGATGACATTGCTTGAAGTCTCCAACCTCCGCATCCGCTTGCAGACCCATCGGGGCCCAGCCGATGCGGTGCGCGGCGTGAACTTTGCGTTGGGGCGTGGCGAGACGCTGGGGCTGATTGGCGAGTCGGGCTGCGGCAAATCGCTCACGGCCATGGCGCTCATGGGGCTGCTGCCTGACAGCGCAGAAGTCTCGGGCAGCATCCAGTTTGACGGACAAGAACTGGTGGGCCGCAGCGACGCGCAGATGTGCCAGTTGCGCGGGCACCGCATCGGCATGGTGTTCCAAGAGCCCATGACCGCGCTCAACCCCGTCCACACCATAGGCCGCCAGGTGGCCGAGCCCTTGCGCAGGCACCTGGGCCTGGATGCCAGCACCGCACGCCAGCAAGCCATTGCTCTGCTTGACCGCGTCGGCATCCCCAGCGCGGCGCAGCGCTTTGACGCCTACCCACACCAGTTCTCGGGCGGCCAGCGCCAGCGCATCACCATCGCCATGGCATTGGCCTGCGGGCCAGACCTGCTGATTGCCGACGAGCCCACCACCGCGCTGGATGTGACCATCCAGCAGCAGATTCTGGACCTCATCAGCGACCTGGTGGCCGAGCGCCACATGGCGCTCATCCTCATCTCGCACGACCTGGGCGTGATCTCGCAGAACGTGGACCGCATGCTGGTGATGTACGGCGGCAGCGTGGTCGAGAGCGGACCCACGGCCTCGGTGTTTGCGGCCATGGCCCACCCCTACACGCGCGGCCTGCTGGCCGCACGCCCGCAGATGGGCGCGCAGCGGACACCCACAGCGCGGCTCGCCACCATCGCAGGCACGGTGCCCGAGCTGGTGGATTTGCCCACAGGCTGCACCTTTGCAGGCCGCTGCGCCTTCACCGCACAAGCCTGCCACGGCACCCGCCCGCAGGCCACCGTGGTCGCGCACGATGCAGACGGTGTGCACGAGGTGCGCTGCCTGCGCCCCGAGGCCATGCAGGCGGCCAGCCACACCGCCCAGACCACTCAGGCAGCTGCATGACCCAGTCCACCCCCTCTTCGGCCCCACCAGCCCTCGACGCGCCTCTGCTCGAAGTGACCGACCTGGTGCGTGAATACACCCTGCCCCGCGAGCACCTGCTGCGTCCGCCGGCCAAAGTGCAGGCTCTCAAAGGCGTGAGCTTTTCCATGCCCAGCGGCCGCAGCCTGGGCATCGTGGGCGAGTCAGGGTCGGGCAAATCCACCCTCGCCCGCACCGTGATGGCGCTGGACGCCCCCACCTCGGGCAGCGTGCACCTGCTGGGCCGCAACCTGCACCAGCTGACACCGGCAGCGCTGCGCCAGGCCCGGCGGGATTTTCAAATGGTGTTCCAAGACCCCTACGGCTCGCTGGACCCACGCCAGACCGTGGAGCGCATCGTGGGCGAGCCCCTGCAGGCCCAGAGCGAAACCACCCGTGCCATGCAGCGCGAGCAAGCCGCCGAGGCGCTGGCCCAGGTGGGCCTGCGCACCAACGACCTGGACAAATACCCGCATGAATTCTCGGGCGGGCAGCGCCAGCGCATTGCCATTGCGCGGGCCCTCATCACCCGGCCCCGGCTCATCGTGGCGGACGAGCCGGTCAGCGCCCTGGATGTGTCGGTGCAAGCCCAGGTGCTCAACCTGCTGCAGGATTTGCAGCAGACCTTTGGCGTGAGCTACCTGCTCATCAGCCACGATTTGGCTGTGGTCAACCACCTGTGCGATGAGGTCGTGGTGCTCTACCAGGGGCAGATTGTGGAACGCGGTGCACCGGCGCAACTGTTCCACCACGCGCAGCACCCTTACACCCAGGCCCTGGTGGCCGCGATGCCCCAGGTGCAGCCGGGGCGGGCGCGTGCAAGGCGGCTGGCCGCGGCGGCCGCACGCGCCAACAGCCCTGCCCCCGCGCCTGCGGCGTGACGTCCCAAAGGCTGTCGATGGTGTACAAAGCGCTCTGTCTCCCGCCCCGCTGCCACGCACCGATGCGCGGGCGGCTGCAGGTTTTTGTCTGGTCTTAGTCTGGAGTTTGCGAACATGCTGAACCGCCGATCCGTCCTCGCCACTGGCGCCCTGGCCGCCATCCCACTCGCCGCCCCTGTGAGCGCACTGGCCCAGGGCCGCAAAGACGCCGTGGTGCTCGCCATGACCCTGGAGCCCCCAGGCCTGGACCCCACGGCCGGTGCCGCGTCGGCCATTGCCGAGATCGTGCAATACAACGTGTTCGAGACGCTCACCAAGATCAACGCCGACGGCAGCGTCACGCCCCTGCTCGCCGAAAGCTGGGAGGTCTCGCCCGACCTCAAAACCTACACCTTCAAGCTGCGCAAAGGGGTGAAGTTCCAAAACGGTGAGCCCTTCAACGCAGCCGCAGTGAAGTTCTCGTACGACCGCGCAGGCGGCGAAAAAAGCACCAACAAAGACAAGCGCACCTTTGCCAACCTGACCACCCAGGTGGTGGACGAGTACACCCTGGTGGTGCTAAACAAGGACATCGACCCCGACCTGCTGTTTGCGCTGGGCCAGGCCACCTCCATCATCGTGGAGCCCAAGAGCGCCGACACCAACGCCACCAAGCCCGTGGGCACTGGCCCCTACCAGCTGGGGGCCTGGAACAAGGGCTCGTCCGTGGTGCTGACGGCATGGGATGGCTTTCGCACCCCGGGCGCCGCCAAAATCCGCCGCGCCACCTTCCGATTCATCTCAGACCCCGCCGCCCAGGTGGCCGCCTTGCTGGCGGGCGATGTGGACCTGTTCCCCCGCGTCACGCCGCGCAGCGTGGCGCAGTTCAAAGCCAACCCGCGCTTTCAGTTGCTGGTCTGTGGCTCACGGGCCAAGACCATCCTCGCCATCAACAACGCCAAGAAGCCGCTCGATGATGTGCGCGTGCGCCGCGCCATCGCTGCGGCCATTGACCGCAAGGCCGTGATCGAAGGCGCGGGTGACGGCTACGGCGCCCCCATCGGCAGCCACTATGTGCCCGGCGCGTTTGGCTATGTGGACACCACGGGCGTCAACCCGTTCGACATCGAAAAGTCCAAAAAGCTGCTGGCCGAGGCAGGCGTCAAGACCCCGCTGGAGCTGACCCTCACCTTGCCCCCCACGCCCTATGCACGCCAGGGCGGTGAGGTCATCGTGGCCCAGCTGGCCAAGGTCGGCATCGTGGCCAAGACGCAAAACGTGGAATGGGCGCAGTGGCTCAGCGGCACCTATGGCAACAAGAACTACGACCTGACCCTCATCTCGCATGTCGAGCCCTTCGACCTGGGCAACTTCGCCAAGCCCGACTACTACTGGGGCTACCAATCGGCCAAGTTCAACGACCTGTACAACCAGATCAAGAACGCAGCCCGCCCGCAAGACCGGGCCCGCCTGCTGGGCGACGCGCAAAAGCTGCTGGCCGAAGACGCTGTGCACGCCTTCCTGTACCAGCCACAGTGGATCACCGTGGCGAACAAAAACCTCAAGGGGTTGTGGAAGGACATGCCGGTGTTCGTGAACGACCTCTCCGCCCTCTCTTGGTCATGATGCCCATGCTGCCTCTACGGCAGCGGATTACTCCTTAAATGATAGCTGCCAGCGCTTTATTCATAGGCGCTAGAAGCCATTTTCATTGATAGCCCCCCGCCATGACCGCACTGCACGACCTGCCCGCCCACGAACTGCTTGCAGCCTACCGCCAGCGCACGCTGTCCCCCGTGGAGATCACGCAGGCCGTGCTGGCGCACATGGAGCGCTGGGAGCCCCACATCCGCGCCACCTACCTGCTGCGGCCTGAGCACGCGCTGGCGCAGGCCCGCCAGAGCGAAGCCCGGTGGCAGCGTGGCGAACCCCAAGGCCTGCTGGATGGCGTGCCTGTCACCATCAAAGAAAACATCGCCACCCAGGGCGACCCCACGCCGCTGGGCACCGCCGCCGTGCCGCTGGTGCCAGCGCTGGCCGATGCGCCCCCCGCCGCCCGCCTGCGCGAGGCCGGCGCCGTGATGGTGGCCAAGACCACCATGCCCGACTACGGCATGCTGTCGTCGGGGCTGTCGAGCTTTCACCCCCTCTCGCGCAACCCGTGGGATGTGAGCAAGGGCCCGGGCGGCTCCAGCGCCGGGGGTGGCGCTGCCGCAGCTGCGGGCTATGGGCCGCTGCACATTGGCACCGACATCGGCGGCTCGCTGCGGCTGCCTGCCAGTTGGTGCGGCATCTTCAGCCTCAAGCCCAGCCTGGGGCGCATTCCCATCGACCCACCCTACACCGGCCGTGCGGCGGGCCCCATGACGCGCACCGTGCAGGACGCCGCGCTGATGATGCAGGTGCTGAGCCTGCCCGATGCGCGCGACAGCATGAGCCTGCCGCCTCAGACCATTGCCTGGGACGACCACGACCAGGGCGTGCAGCGCCTGCGCGGCCTGCGCATCGGCCTGCTGCTGGATGCCGGTTGTGGCCTGCCGGTAGAGGACGAAGTGCGCGCAGCGGTAGAGCACGCCGCCCGCCTGTTCGAGCAAGCCGGTGCCCGCGTGACGCTGATGCAGCCCTTCATGACCCAGGCCATGCTCGACGGCATGGACCACTTCTGGCGCATGCGCTCGCACATGGATTTACAAGCCCTGCCCGATGCGCAGCGCGCCAAGGTGCTGCCCTACATCCGCGCCTGGGCCGAGAGTGCGGCGGGCTTCACGGGCACGCAGGTGTTCCAGGCCAGCCAACAGTTCCACCTCACACGGGTCGCCACGGTCAAGGCATGCAGCGCGTTCGACTATGTCCTCTCGCCCGTGGCCCCCATGCCCGCCTTTGCGGCCGAGCTGCCCTCGCCCACCAACGACCCGCTGCGGCCGCTGGAGCACATTGGCTTCACGGTGCCGTTCAACATGTCCGAGCAGCCCGCAGCGTCCATCAACTGCGGCTACACCGCCAGCGGCCTGCCCATCGGGCTACAAATTGCCGGGGCACGGTTTGATGACCTGGGCGTGCTGCAGGTGGCGCGGGCCTTTGAGCTGATCCGCGACCCGCAGCGGCCTTGGCCGCAACCCTCACTTCTTGATTGACCGCGCCTCAAACCGCTCACGCTGAGCCTGTCGAAGCGCCGCGCACGGTTTCGACAAGCTCAACCCGAACGGATATTTCAAGTTCAAAGCGGCCACAAAAGCCTGCCCACCAAAAAAGCCCCGCCGACCAGAAAGGCCGACGGGGCTTTGTCTTAGCTACGCAATGCAGCCGAAGCTACGTCAGTGCATGAAGTTAGGCAAATCCATCACCTTGCCATTGAGCTTGGCCTGGCCGCCTTCCATCTTCAGCGAGCTGGTCAGGTTGTCGCCCTCTTGGCGCACATAGCCTGCCGCCTGGGCCATGCCGATCATGCCGTCCATGTCCTCGCTCTTGAACTCTTGCTGGCCAGCGGCCTTGGCCAACTGGGGCAGCCAGGCCTTGGGCAGGCGCACATCGGCGTGCAGGGTCGAGTTCTTGAGCAGCACAGGGCCCCAACCGGCCTGGGTCACTTCGTCAGCAGAAGGGGCGCGGGTCACCTCGCCGCCGTACGACAGCTCGCCTTGTTGCCCGCCCAGCGTGGCAAAGAACTTCATCGAATACGCAGGCAACGCGGCCGTGAGGCGCTGGGCGTTGTCGGCCAGCAGCTTCATCAGCTTGCCGCCTTGCTCTTCGTTGGCCATGGTCATGGCCTTGAAACCGTCCTTGCTGTAGCTCTCGACCATCAGCACCTGCAGGCTCTTGAGCACGTCGGCGTCGATGCGCTGGAGCTTCTCTTCAAAGCCGATGGACTCAAAGTCCACCGGGCCGATCAGGCCCTTGCCCTTGATCGATGTGCTGACGCTCATCAGTTTGTCCGCACGGTCAATGGTGGTGGTGCCCGCCAAGTCCTTCAGCGACATCAGCGGCTTGGCAGCGCCGTCCTTGGGGGTGCTGGTCGCTTCAATCTGCGCAAAGCGCATGTTGCCCTTGCCGGGTGCCAGCATCCACAGGCCATCGATGATCTGGTTCTCGAAGTCGCCCGTCATACCCTTCATCGACACGGCAAAGCGGTCACCCGAGCCGCCCAGGTCTTCGTCCGCAGACTTGTTCACCCCCGAGAAAGACATCTCGGGCCACTGGAGGCTGCCCTTGACGCGTGTGCGGTCGCCATTGACCGAGAACTCGGTCTTCATCTCTTGCCAGCGCAGCGTCACCTCTTCGTCACCCATCTCACCCGCAGGCACCAGCAGCGTGGCATCGTGGCCGCCCATCAGACCGTGCACGGTCGTGAGCGTGGGGGCTGTCACCTTGGCCAGGTCCTTGGCGGCTTTTTCATCCAGGCCGTCCAGGGCAAAGCGTGTGTCCACCACGGCGGCGGCCAGGCGGGCACCGGCCAGCGGGCCGTGGCGCACCGCGCTGTTCACCACCACGCGCAGGGGCTGGGCTGGCTTGTTGGTCTCGGCATCGGCAGGCGGCGTCCATTGCAGCACCAGCTTGGCCTGCGAAGTGAAAAAGCCCTTTTGGTAGTCCTGCGACACCACGGCTTCAGCGCCCAGCACCTTGCGCACTTCCTCCAGCGCCTCGTTGTAGCTGGCTTGCGCACGTTGGCCCATGTACCAAGTGGCGCCACCATAGGCCACCACGGCCAGCGCCACGGCGGCGCCCAAAGCTGTTTTTTTGCTCATTTTGAATCTGTGAATTGGGTTACCCACCCCCTCGGATGGTGCGCGGGAGAATACCAGCGCCTCTGAGCACCCAGGCCAAGCCCCTACGCTCCATATGCAAGCAGATGTGCATTTGTAGGCACTGCAGCCCACAAATTGATCTCCCGCACGACCCACCCCGCACTGCGCAGCCTTTTTGCGGTGCTGCGTTGACTCGGCGGGAATATCCGCTATCTTTGGGTAAGACCGCCCTGGCGGCTAGCCCGCCTCTCTTTTTCACGCCTTCACCGCAGCACTTCATGGACCTTCTCTTCATGGCGATCCTCATCGCCTCCGGCACCTACATGCTCAATGCCAAAGAGCAGCGCAAGCGCATCGCCATTTTGGGCATGCACCTGAGCCACTACCAGATTGAAAAGCTCATGGAAGCCCTGACCGAAGGCTACATGCGCGCCCTGGGCGAGAGCAGCGCCGAGCGGCGCGACCAAGTGTGGTCGCTGCTGAGCACCACAGAGCAGCAACTCAGCGAGCAATTCAGCCGCTTTGCCGCCGATTTCGCCAAGGTCAGCGAAGAGGATGCACGCGTGAGCCGCTTGCCCATCGCCCTGCCCTTTGCCGACAAGCTGCTGCCTGCCCTCACCTTTGACATGCGCCAGGCCCTGGCCATCCACGCCAAGGGCATCGCCCATGTGGTGCAAAACACCGCACACCTGGCCACCAAAGACCGTGCCTTCATGATGACGGCCGAGCTGTTTTTGATGCAGCACACCTGCCACTGGTACTGCAAGTCCAAAACCATCGCCTCGGCCCGCATGATGGCGCGCCACCAGACGCCGCACGCGCAGTTGGTGGACTCGGTCTCTGAGACCACCCGGCGCGCCTATCTGGCGCTCATCCAGGGCGAATAGGCGCCCCGCCCGTCGCCAGCCACCTCACATGCAAGGCCGTGCACCCTCCCTGGCCGACAGCCTGGGCAACCCGCTCACGCTGCATCACGCAGGCAGCGTGGATGCGGTGAACGACTTTGTGGAAGGCTTCATCGCCTGCGAAGCCCGGGCCGTGAACGTGCTGCAAGCCGCAGGCGATACCAGTGCCATGGTGCAGGCCTGCTGCGCCGCGCTGCACATGTTTGCCGAATCGGCCGAGGCACCGGGCAACGCCCGCCCCTTCATCACCCAGGCGCTGACCAGCGCCCCCCAGGCCAGCGAGCGCGAGCAGCGCTTTGTGGCCGCCGTGGCCGCGTGGGTGGATGGCAATGTGCCCCGCGCCATTGCCCTGCACGAAGAGCAAGCCCGCCTGCACCCGCGTGACCTGGCCTCCCTCAAGCTGGGCCAGTACCACCTGTTCAACCGGGGCGACTCGCCCGGCATGCTGCGCCTGGCCTCGCAGGCCCTGCCCGCCGCGGCTGAGGTGCCCTACCTGCACGGCATGCTGGCCTTTGGCTGGGAGCAGTGCCACCGCCTCCAAGAGGCCGAGGCTGCGGCCCGTCACGCCATCGCCCTGTGCCGCAAGGAACCCTGGGCCCAGCACGCCCTGGCGCATGTGATGCTGACGCAGGGCCGCATCCACGAGGGCGCGGCCTTCATGGCCAGCGTGAGCGACACCTGGACGGGGCTGAACTCCTTCATGGTCACGCACAACTGGTGGCACCAGGCGCTGTTTTTGCTGGAGCAAGACCTGCACGCCGAGGCCCTGCACCTGTACGACACGCAGGTCTGGGGCGTGGTCAAGGAGTATTCGCAAGACCAGATCAACGCCATCTCCCTGCTGGTGCGGCTGGAGCTGGCGGGTATGGACGTGGGCGACCGCTGGGCCGATGTGGCCCGCCACCTGGCCGCGCGTGGGCAGGACCAGGTGCTGCCCTTTCTCGACCTGCAATACCTGCTGGGCCTGGGCCGCGCGGGCGAACACGCCGCCGCCGCACGACTGCTGGCCCACATCGAAGCCCATGCCGCCAGCCGCACCGAGGCACAAGAACGGGCGGTATGGCAAGGTGTGTGCGTGCCCGCTGCGCGCGGCATCCGCGCCTTTGCGCAGGAGCAATGGGGCGATGCGGTCGCAGGCCTGGGCCAGGCCCTGCCCCAGTTGGTGGAGATTGGCGGCAGCCATGCACAGCGTGACCTGTTCAGCCAGCTGTACCTGCACGCTTTGCAGTGCAACGGGCAATGGGCATCGGCCCAGAACCTGCTGCAGCCGCAGTGCAATGCGCAGCCGCAATCGCGGCGGCTGGCGCGGCAGATGCACACGGTGAACACGGCGCTGGGTTTGCCAGATTGAGAACTTGCTTTCTCTCTCCAACCCGTTAAGCCTTCAAGCCTTTCAGGCCTCTAGCGCTCTATCCACAAGCGCCAGAAGCTATCAAATCAATAGCAAACAATCAACCAAAGCATTGGCAGCTCAAGGCCCATCCACGGTCTCCGTCGTTTCTGCCTTGAGCCATGCACGGGGCGACGCCCCCACCACCTGCGTGAACGCCCGGCTGAAGGCCGCCGGGCTGGCATAGCCCAACCCGTCACTCACCGACTTGACCGCCGCCCCGCTGCGCAACTGTGCCCGGGCGATGGAAACCCGCCAGCGCAGCAAATAGTCGCCCGGCGGGGTGCCCACCGCCGCCTTGAATTCGGCGGCAAAGCCGCTGCGCGACATGCCTGCCACCTGGGCCATGCGGTCCAGCGACCAATCGGCGCCGGGTTGCTCGTGCACGGCAGTGAGCGCGCGGGCCAGCTTGGGGTGGGCCAGGCCCGCCAGCACGCCGGACTGGATACCGCTGTGCGCGGGCTGGTCCAGCAGCCAGCGCAGCATCTGCAGCAGCAGCACCTCAAACAAGCGGTCGGCCAGCAGGCGCTGGCCGCAGCGCACGCGCTCGGTCTCGGCAAACAGCAAGTCCAGCGTTTGCCCAATGCCCTGCACCTGGGCCACGGGCAGCGCCAGCACCGAGGGCAAGGCCTGCACCAGCGGGTGGCGCACGCCGCCATCAAAGTCCAGCGTGGCGCACACAAAGTCGCTGCCATCGACCGGGGCGTTGTGAAAGTCGTGGTCCAGCGGCCGGGGGTAGAACAGCAGCGTGGGCTCGCTCACCTGCAGGCGGCGCGGGGCCCCGCTGCGCGGCTGGTGCGTGACCACCATGTCGCCCCGCCGCAGCACATGCAAAAAGGCCCGGCCCGGCTGCGCCGCAAAGTGCGTGACGCCACACAGCGGCCCCGCGTGGAACAGGTGCGCCCGCACGCGAAAACGCTCCAGCAGGGCCGAGAGGCGGTCCACCCCTGCGTTGGGCGCCACTGGGGCTTCTGAAGAAGGGGTTGGTGCACTCATTGGACGATCTGCATTGTTTTATTGATTTTATGAGCCCAATCATACAAACATCCGCCCCACACTAGAGGCTCTTTCACACCACCCACAGGAGTCTTTATGAACCGCATCCCCCTCATCGACCGCGCCCACACCAGCCCCGACCGCAAGGCACTGCTGGACCAGATCCACGGCGCCTTTGGGGCCACCCCAAACATGTTCCGTGCCGTCGCCAATTCGCCCGCCGCGCTGCAAAGCATGTGGGCCGCCTTTGGCGCGCTGGGCAGCGGCACGCTCAGCGCCAAGCTGGGCGAGCAGATTGCCGTGGCCGTGGCCAACCGCAACGCGTGCGAGTACTGCCTGGCCGCCCACACGGCGCTGGGCCGCAAGGCCGGTGCCACCGCCGACGAAATGGCCGCCGCCCAGGTGGGGCAAGCGGGCGATGCAGCCACCCAGGCGGCGCTGAACTTCGCCCTCAAGGTGGTGGAGCAGCGCGCCCAGATCACCACCGACGATGTGCAGGCCCTGCGCACCGCGGGCTTCAGCGACGAAGCCGTGATGGAAATCCTGGCCCATGTGGCGCTGAACCTGTTCACCAACTATGTGAACGTGGCTTTTGAGGTGCCGGTGGATTTCCCAGCCGTCAAACTGCGCCCTGCGGCCTGATCTGCACGCGCAGCAATAGCCCACATCGCCCGCCCGTGGCGCGCAGGGCCCAAGTCGGGCCCTGCGCGCCACACCTTTGACCAAGAAACGCGAAACACCCCATGACACCACCCACCGCCCACATCCTGCAAGTGCTGACCGGGGCCGTGGCCCCACTGGGCGAAGCCGGTGCCACCAGCGCCATCGCCAAGCAGCCCGTGGCCCATCCGGTTGCCATCGGCCCGCTGGGGCTGGCGGGCGATGCCCAGGCCGACCTGCGCGTGCACGGCGGGCAGGACAAGGCGGTGCACCTGTATGCCTGGGAGCACTACGCCCAGTGGCAGCGCGAGCTGGGCGACCTGCCCCTGCTGCAAGCCCCCGGCGCGTTTGGCGAAAACCTGGCCTTGACGGGCCTGGACGAGGCCGGTGTGTGCCTGGGCGACCACTGGCGCGCGGGCAGTGCGGTGCTGGAGGTGACGCAGGGCCGCCAGCCGTGCTGGAAGCTCAACCTGCGCTTTGGCGTGCCCGACATGTCGGCCCGGGTGCAAAACACCCTGCGCGCGGGCTGGTACTGCCGCACGCTGCAAGGCGGTGTGGTGCAGGCGGGCGACAGGCTGAAGCTGCTGGAGCGACCCCACCCCGGCTGGACGGTGCAGCGCCTGCTGGCGCTGATCCGCGACCGGGAATGCGATCCCGCAGCGTTGAGCGGTGTGCTGGAACTGCCCCTGCCACACTCCTGGCGCAAGCTGTTTGCGCGGCGGCTGGAGCAGGGGCTGGCGGAGAACTGGGAGGCGCGGCTGCAAGGCGCCCAACCGGAACGCTAAGAACCTGTTCAAGATCTTTTTGGGGTCGCACAAGTGCCTTGCCGGGATGGGCTGCTAGGCGCAGCGCGCCGCCAATAGCCCGTGCTATTGGCAAGCGTTGCAACAACGCAGACCGCCCGGCAAGACACTTGCCCGAAGGGTTGGAGTGAAATCGGGCGATTGGACGCCCCGGCTGCTTGCATGGGCACGAGCCCATGCAGCGCATCCGAGGCATCCACTCATCCCGATTGCACTCCAATGCGATCCCCCAAAAAGATTTTGAACAGGTTCTAAGAACTCAGCGCACCAGCAATTTCTTCTGGTCGTACACCGGCTGCGCGGGCAGGTCTGCCAGGTGGCGGGTGTCGGCCCAGTGCAGCACCTCAATGGCATCGCCCTGCAGGCGCACACGGCTCAGGCCTGCGTTGGGGATGTCGCTTTGCCGGGGGCCGCTCAGGCCCAGGCCCTGGGCGGTGCGCCACACCATGTCCAGCACGCCGCCGTGGGTCACGACCATCACCGTCTGCCCCGCGTGCTGCGCAGCCAGGCGGCGCACGGCGTCCATGACACGGGCGTGGAACTGGCGTGTGGTTTCGCCCCCGGGCATGGCGTGGTCGGCATCAAAGCGCAGCCAGTCGGCCCAGGCCTGGGCGTGCTGCTGCTGGATGTCGCTCACCCGCATGCCATCCACCTCGCCAAAGTGCTGCTCGCGCAGCCCGGCATCGGTCAGCCCCTCCAGCGCCAAATGCGGCAGCAAGGCCTGGGCCACGGGTTGCGCAGTTTGCTGGGCACGGATGAGGTCGCTGCACACCAGGTGATCGACCACGCACTGCTCTTGCGCCAGCCGCTGCGCCAAGCGGCGGGCCTGCTCATGCCCCATCGCGTTCAGGGGCACGTCCACCTGGCCCTGAAAACGCAGCTCACGGTTCCAGTCGGTTTCGCCATGGCGGATGAGGATGAGTTCGGTCATGGTGTCATTTTTGAAGATACAGACACAAATGACAAGCAAAAACAGCGCCTAGCGCTTGAACCACAAGCGCTAGCAGCTATTCAATTCATAGCAAACTCTACAGCCTCTGCGCTGCAGGGGATTCAACGCTGTGAGGTCGCAAGGCGCACCGCCAGGCCCAGAAACACCACGCCTGCAATGCGGTTGAGCCACTGCTGCGCCCGGGGCGAGCGCAACAGCAGCGCGCCAAAAACGCCTGAGAAGCAAGCAATGGCACCAAACACCAGCAGCGCCGCCACGATGAACACCAGTCCCAGCACCATGAGCTGCCCGCCCATGGGTCCACGGGCAGGGTCGGCAAACTGCGGCAAAAAGGCCAGGAAGAACACCAGCACCTTGGGGTTGCTGAGGTTCATGACCACGCCGCGCCCCACCATGCGCCACAGGCTGGGGGCTACCGCGCCCGCCGATGCGGCCGCAGTGCCGCCCGCATCGCCCGACGGAGCCGGGGCCCGCAGCGCTTGCCATGCCAGCCACGCCAGGTAGGCAGCGCCCAGCAGCTTGAGCACCGTGAACGCCACGGCCGAGGCCGCAAACACCGCCGCCAGCCCCAGCGCCACGGCCGCCGTGTGCACCACCAGGCCCATGCACAGCCCCACCACCACGGCCATGCCCGCACGCCAGCCGCGCTGGGCCGATTGCAGCAGCACAAAGAGGTTGTCTGGCCCAGGGGTCAGGCCCAGAAGAATGGAGACGCCGAAAAAGGCCAGCAAGGTATCGGTAGAAGGCATGAATCCATCGCCACGCGAATGGCGCAAAGGTGCAAAAAAGCCCGTGGTGAAAGTGACGGGCAAACGGAACAAGCAGGCCGCCACGCCACGCCGGGCAGCAACCTGCCATTGTGCCGCTACGGCGCAGGCACAGCGCCGCAACAGGCGCTATCGCACAGGCACCACGATGACCTTTCGCCGGGGCTGGCAGCCGGGGCCGTCATAGGGCGGGCTGTCGCGCTCCCAGCCAGGGCCGGGCGAGGTCTGGGCGCATACCCGCGCACCATCGACCTTGCTGCGCCAGTAGTACCAGGGCGCTGGGGCGGCCTGCAATGCAGAGGCGGCCAGGCCCATGCACAACGCCAGGGCCGACAGACGGATACACCAGTGCAGGGGTTGGGGGTGGTTCATGGTGGGCAGAGATTCGAGGCACTAGGGAACAGGGGCGGTCACGATCCAGCCTTCCAGCGCATCGAGCCCCGGTGGCAGGCCATACAGCGCGTCGCCCTGTGCATGCTCGCGTTGCGCCCAGGCGGCTTGCAGCAGGCACAGCGTGGCGTCCAGGCTGTCGCCGCTGGCGTCTGCCACCAGTGCATCGCGTTGCGCGTGGCTGAGCTTAAGGCGCAGGCCCAAGCGGGTCTGCCCCATCTCCAGCGCGTTGACCAAGTCTTTGCGGGCGATGAGGCGCTCGGGCGTTTGCTTGGCACGGTCGTCGCTTTTGTAGCTGCGCCGCTGCAGCACCTCGCGCGCCAGCAGGCCAGGGTAGGCCTCCAGCGCCACGCGCTGGGCATCGCCTGCGCCGGGGGGCATCAGGCCGGGCAACCAGACCCCGGCCTCCAGCAACAAGGGCACACCGGCGTGCAGCATGTAGGCCACCGGCGGGTTCACCCACTTCATCGAGGGGCTGGAGCCTGCAGGGCCATCGGTGGCGCGGTGGGCAAACTTGCCGCCCACGGGCCGGGCATCGCAAAAGCCCGCAAATGCCTCGCGGATCTGCTCGCGCATGAGGCTGCGGTAGTGCTGCATGCAGGCACGCCAATCGGTGGGCCAGCGCAGCGTCTCCACCAATTCACGCGGCAGGCCAAAGGGCAGATCAAACCCGCCCACCCACGGCCGGGGTTGCGCCAGCCACTGGGCAAAGGCAGGCAAGGTCTCGATGCGCTCCAGCGCCAGCAATTGCACACGCACACCGTCGCTGCGACCCAGCGCCAGCACGATGGGTTTGCGGCGACTGGGGCTGCTGGAGAAATCGCAGCCGACTAACATGCCTATTCCTTTCAGACTCTGAACTACCTACGGGACGCAACCTACGCTACTGGCACGACAAACGCCAGCGCCCCCGCGCAAGGGCCGCCCCGCCCCGCAGGGGGCGTCCCCCACCCAACTCGCGCCGCAAGATGAGAGAGGGGGAAGGCGCGAAGCGACTCAGGGGGTGCATCTTTCATCCTAAGGCAAGCGCCGTGACACCCGCCGCAATGCACACGGCCCCGCACACACGCGCCAGCCGGTCGCCCTCGCCCAGCAAATGCCCGCCAATCAGCGCGGCAAACAGCATGGACACCTCGCGCGCCGGGGCCACATGCGACATGGGGGCCTGCTGCATGGCATACAGCACCAGCACATAGGCCACCGGGCTCACCACGGCCACCAGCAGGGCAAAGCGCCATTGCGCCAGCCACAGCGTGCGGGCCGTGGGCAAGTCGCGCAGCACCACGGGGGCCAGCAAACCCACGCGCACAAAGTTGCCCATGTAGTCGATGAGGATGGGCGACATCAGCAGCACCTTGACGGCATAGCCGTCCACCACCGTGTAGCTGGCAATGAACGCCCCGGTGAGCAAGCCGTAGGCCATGCCTTTGTGCACGCGCTCGCGTGCAGCGGGGTCGTGCGCGGCGCGCAGCAGGCCGGGGCCACCGGCAATCAAAAACACCCCGCCCACCACGCCTGCAATGCCCAGCGCGCCCAGGGCCGAGATCTGCTCACCCAGCAACGTGATGG
The DNA here is from genome assembly GCF_002749705.1 of Acidovorax sp. 56. Lineage (NCBI taxonomy): Bacteria > Pseudomonadati > Pseudomonadota > Betaproteobacteria > Burkholderiales > Comamonadaceae > Acidovorax > Acidovorax sp. 56. The sequence goes on along the minus strand of NZ_PEEV01000001.1, from coordinate 4,777,217 downwards.
CCACCAGTGACGACAAGAGCGGCCCCGAGCCCCGCGCCAGCGGGTACACCACCGTGAGATCGGCCACGCGGTAGCCCCGCAGCAAGATCACGTAATACAGCACATGCAGCAAGCCGCTGGCGACCACAAAGCCCCACTCCACCGCGCCCCAGCCCGGCACCACATCGCGCCCCAGCCACCAGCCCAGCGGCGCCCAGAAAAACATCATCAGCGCCGAGGTAAAAAACGCAAAACGCGAATCGCCCCCCGCTTTCTTGGCTGCAATGTTCCAGCAGGCATGGATGAGCCCGGCGAGGATGATGAGGGCGAAGGCGTTAAGGGTCACGGCTGAAAAGAAGAACGGCTTGAATGCAAAAAGCCGCAGCGCCTGGGGCTGCGGCTTGGTGTGGCGCGAAAGGGTCTGTCTATTGCAGGGTTGAATACCGCTCAGGGCATCTGCAACTGGCGCGACCCAAGCCAGCGGCCACCGTGCAAGGGCCGCCCCGCCGCACTGGTGGCGTCCCCCTGCCCGCACCGTGCAGCGGTGCGAGAGCGGGGGGAAGGCGCGCAGCGCCTCAGGGGGGTGATCTCTATGCCCTGCCGATGATGGAGGCCGTGGCCATCAGCTCTTCGAGCAGCGCAAACGACACCTTGCCCGACACGGCATACGGGTCCAGCTCGGGCTTTTCAGAGTATTTGAGCAAGATGGAATGGTTGATCTTGTTGAGATTGACCTGCCCCATGGTCCAGCCGCCAAAGCGGCGCTCGGAAATCTCTTCGTAGTGCAGCAGTTCCACATCCTTGTGGCGCACATCGCGCTGGATGTGGCCGTACAGCTCGCTGACGGCCGAGCGGCCGCCTTCGATGGCTTGCAGGAACACACCGCCGCCGTAGCAAAGCACGCCGGTGATGCCGCAGCCCGGGTTGTGCTGGCGCGACTGGGTGAGGATGGCTTCGATGGCGGCGGGCGAGGTGTCGACCGCGCGGCTGGCGTAGAGCAGGCGTACCAACATGGTCAGTTCTTTCTGGGGATGAGGGACAGGAATTCGCGGCGCAGGGCGCTGTCCTTGAGGAACACGCCGCGCATGACGGAGTTGATCATCTTGCTGTCCATGTCGCGCACACCGCGCCAGGACATGCAGAAGTGGCTGGCCTCCATGACGATGGCCAGGCCGTCGGGCTGGGTCTTTTCCATGATCAGATCGGCCAGTTGCACCACGGCTTCTTCCTGGATCTGAGGGCGGCCCATGATCCAGTCGACCAGGCGCGCGTACTTGGACAGGCCGATCACGTTGGTGTGCTCGTTGGGCATGACGCCGATCCAGATCTTGCCGATGACGGGGCAGAAGTGGTGGCTGCAGGCGCTGCGCACGGTGAGCGGGCCCACGATCATCAGCTCGTTGAGGTGCTCGGCGTTGGGAAATTCGGTGATGGGTGGCGCGGCCACGTAGCGGCCTTTGAACACCTCGTTGAGGTACATCTTGGCCACGCGGCGCGCGGTGTTGTGGGTGTTGTGGTCGCCCGCCGTGTCGATCACCATGCTGTCGAGCACGCCCTGCATCTTGGCTTCGACTTCGTCCAGCAGCTTTTCCAACTCGCCGGGCTCGATGAACTCGGCAATGTTGTCGTTGGCGTTGAAGCGTTTGCGAGAGGCGTTGATCCGCTCGCGGATCTTCACGGAAACGGGAGTGCCTTCTTCATCCGGCGGGGTGGGCGTCATAGCGGCAGCGGGTTGACTGGACATGGGCACATCCTACCAGCGATCGCACCACGCAGTGCTGCAAAGGTTTTAGGCCCCTAGCGCTTATTGGATAAGCGCTAGCAGCTACCAAATACATAGCAAACCACACAACCAATGCCGGCCAGGCCCGGCCATGCAGCACCACCCCAGGCGGCCAGGCGCCACGGCAGTGGTGTCAGTAGCGGTTGCCGGTGATCCACAGCGCCAGCCGCATCAGGCCAAAAGCCACGCGGTCCAGCACGCGCTGGCGCAGGGGGCGCCCAGCGTAGCGGGCCGGGTCCATGCGCCGCCCAGCGTGCTGCATGGCGTGTACCAGGCGCTGGCGCAGGTCGGCGGCAAAGGCGGAGTCTTCCACCACCACGTTAGCCTCGCGGGCCAGCAGCAGGCTCAGGGGGTCGAGGTTGGACGAGCCCACCGTGGCCCAGGGCTTGTCGCCCTGCGCATCGACCACGGCCACCTTGGCGTGCAGGAAGCTGGGTTCGTACTCGTGGATTTCCACGCCCGCCTCCAGCAGCGTGCCGTACACAGGGCGCGCCGCGTGGTACTGCATGAAGTATTCGTAGCGCCCCTGCAGCAGCAGGCGCACACGCACGCCCCGGCGGGCCGCCATCAGCAAGGCCTTGCGCAGCTTGCGCCCGGGCATGAAGTAGGCGTTGGCGATGATGACCTCATGCCGGGCGGCACCAATGGCACGCAGGTAGGCTTTTTCAATGCGGCTGCGGTTGCGCACGTTGTCGCGCAGCACCAGGGCCGCGCGCACGGGGGACGAACCCTGGCCTGGCCCGGCAGGTTGCTGCGCGTGGTGCTGGGCACTGGCCGTGCGCAACGCCAGCAGGGCTTCGGGCAGGCGGCGTTTGCGCACGTCGCGCACGGCCTGCATGCGCCACCACAGCTGCTCCATGGTGTCGCTGGCCTGCGCCACCAGGCTGCCCGTGGCGCGCACGGCAAAGTCAAAGCGCGGGGCGTCGAGGGCGCCGTGGTTGGGGTCGTGAAAGTCGTCCAGCACATTGATGCCGCCGCAAAACAGCACCCGCCCATCGACCACACACAGCTTGCGGTGCAGGCGCCGCCAGCGGTGGGGCAGCAGCAGGCCCAGGGTGCCCAGCGGCGAGTACACGCGCCACTGCACCCCGGCGGCACTCAGGCGCGCCGCCCAGGGCTCGGGCAGCCGCCCGGTGCCCACGCCGTCCACCACCAGGTGGGTGCGCACGCCCCGCTGCGCTGCGCGGATCAAGGCATCACCCACGCTGGCGCCCGCGCCGGTGAAGTCGAAGATGTAGGTTTCAAACTGGATGTCGCTGAGCGCGGCATCCATGGCCTGCACCAGCGCAGGAAACAATTCCTGCGCGCCTTGGTACAGCTGCACGTCGTGGTCGCGCGCAAACTCTGGCGTCTGGGTCATAGCCTGGGCGGAGATAAAGACAGGGCCACGGGGTCAGAGCTTGAATTCAGCGATCAGCGGCAGGTGGTCTGACATGCGCCACCAGATGCGGCCACGCGGCACATGCAGGCCCAGGGGCGTGAGGCCCCGCACGTAGACATGGTCCAGTTGCGCCAGCGGCAACCGCGCCGGGTAGGTGTAGGCCCGGGGGGCATCGAACTCGTGCAGCCCGTACCCCGCCAGGATGCGCTTGAGCTGGGGGCCCCAGTCGTTGAAGTCGCCTGCTACCACCACGGGTTCGCTGCGGGGAACCTCGCGCTCGATGAACTGCTGCAGCCGCTCGACCTGCCGCACGCGGCTGCCGGGAATCAGCCCCAGGTGCACCACGATGGCGTGCAGTGGCCGCCCCTGCACCTGCACCTGCACATGCAGCAGCCCGCGCTGCTCAAAGCGGTGGTCAGAGATGTCTTCATGCTGGTGGCCCACCACGGGCCAGCGTGTCAGCAGCGCGTTGCCGTGCTCGCCATGCTTGGTCACGGCATTGGTGCGGTACACGGCCTCATAGCCCTCGGGGGCCAGAAAGTCGGCCTGCGGCAGCTCGGGCCAGTGGTGAAAGTAGGCCTGCTCGCGCCGGTGCAGCTTGCGCACTTCCTGAAGGCAGACCAGGTCGGCGTCCAGTTGCTCCACGGCCAGGCCAAGGTTGTGGATCTCCAGCCGTCGCGCGGGCCCCAGGCCTTGCACGCCTTTGTGGATGTTGTACGTGGCTACGCGCAAGATGTCGGTGTGATCCATGGCGCTGATTGTGTCGCAACGGCGCCGCGCAGAGCGCATCAACGGGCTTTCCCGCATCCGCAAAGCCACCAAAGTGGGCATACACTAGCCGCAATTCACCCACAGGCCGTGTGCTTAAACACAGCCCAGTGGCTGCGCCACGAGCAAGCGGCGGAAACAAAGCCTTTGGCTCGTGCCGTTCGCAGTGGCAGAGGTGAACGCGCGATTTCAGCGGACCGTTATTTGCGAGACAGCACCCCCGATGGCCACAGGCAAAGATCAGGACCCTCAGGACAGCCAGGCACTGGTGATTGACAGCAATGCCACGTCACGCAGCATCCTGGTGGCCCAGTTGCGCGAATACGGGGTGACCAAGATCGTGCAATGCAGCCGTGTGCGCGATGCCCGCAACCGGCTGGAGCACACCGTGTTTGACTACGTGCTGTGCGAGCAATACTTCACCGAATCCAACCACTCGGGCCAGACCCTGCTGGACGATCTGCGCCGCGCGCAGTTGCTGCCGTTCTCCACCGTGTTTTTCATGGTGACGGCCGAGGCGTCCTACGCCGCCGTGGCCGAGGCGGCCGAGTCCGCACTGGACGGCTACCTGCTCAAGCCCTTCACGCCCAGCGCCCTGTTTGAACGCATGAGCCTGGCGCGGCTGCGCAAAGTCCACCTCAAGCCCATCTTCGACGCCATTGAGCAAGACGACTTCAAGCTGGCGGCCAGCCTGTGCGCAGAGCGCTTTGAGGCGCGCCAGCCGTATTGGCTGTATGCCGCGCGCATCGGCACCGAGCTGCTGCTGCGCCTGGGCCGCCACGCCGAGGCCCGTACTCTGTTCGAAGCCGTGATTGCAGCGCGTGCCCTGCCCTGGGCCAAGCTGGGGGTGGCGCGCGCGCAGATTGAGTCGGGCCAGGCCCAGCGGGCCATCACCACCCTGCAAGGATTGATTGGCGAAGACGCATCGTTTGCCGACGCCTACGACGTGCTGGGCCGCGCGCAGGTGGAGCTGGGGCACTTCAGCGAGGCCATCGAAACCTACCGCGTTGCCAGCGAACTGACCCCGGACTCGGTGGTGCGCCTGCAAAAGCTGGGAATGATGTCGTACTACATGGGCGAGCGGGCCACCGCCACCCGGGTGCTGTCGCGGGCGGCCATTCTGGGGCTGGACTCCAAGCTGTTTGACTGCCAGTCGCTGGTGCTGCTCACGTTCGCCTACTTTGCCGACAACGACCGCAAGGGCATTGAGCGCTGCATGGCGGACTTTGCGCGCCTGCTCGAACGCCACGAAAACACCAACAGCCCGCGCATCCTGCGGTTTGTCGAAATTTCCCGCACCCTGCAGCTCATCCAGCAACGCCAGTTCTCCCAGGCCGTGGCCTCGGTCAAGCAGATGGCGCTGGAAATCATGGAGAGCAGTTTCGACTTTGAAGCGGCCTGTAACCTGGGCAGCCTGCTGGCCGTGCTGGCCACCACGTCGATTGAGCTGGACGAGGGACCGATGTGGGTGAATGCCATTGGCATGCGCTACGCCAACACGCGGGGTCTCTGCGAGTTGATGGCCAATGCCTGCAACCTGTACCCCCCTTATGCAGACAGCGTGCGCGAGTGCCTGCAGCACATCAACAAAAGGGCCGAAAAGGCCATGGCCCGCAGCCTGTCCGGCGATGCCGCCGGCGCTGTGCGCAATCTGATCCGGCACGGAGGCGAGACACTCAACTCCAAACTGGTGGACATGTCGCAGCAGGTGTTGCTGCGACACCGCGAGCGCATTGAAGAAAGCGACGAGCTTCAGCAGGAGATTGACGCATTGCGTGCCCGCTGCGGCACGGCCCCAACGCGTGCGGTGCTGGGGCAAGACAGCGAACGGCACCCAGGCGGCGTGGTCATCCGCACACGCTCATCGTCGGGCGATGCCGAAGGAGCGGCGCGGCCACGCACGGACAGCGCGCCCCCCACTCCGGCCCCGGCGGAAGACCCCGCAGCGCAGTGGAGCGAGGCGGACCCGCTGGACAAGCTCAGGCTGCGCCCCGGTTGAAGCGGAGCCAGGCCGTGTCACCGCACCTGGGCTGCGAAGCGCGGCAGCCATAGGCAAGCCTCTGCATTGGAGGCTGAAAAACACAAGTCGGCAGCCTCCAGCCAAGGCAGCCACTGCCAGCGCATATGTTCACGCGGGTTGAGCCGCACCGGCGTTCCGACCGGCACACACAGACCAAACACCCGCTCGCGGTTGCGCTGCACCCCAGGCGCATAGCGGTGCAACCACTGGGGCCAGATGTCGTAGTGGTTTTCCAGCTGCCAGTCGGTCAATCTGCTGCCGGGGGCGCCGACGTCCATGCCGGTTTCTTCCTGCACCTCGCGCGCTGCCGTCTCGTGCCACGGCTCGTCCCAACGGTCTTTGCTGCCGGTGACCGACTGCCAGTGCTCCACACCCACCTCGGTGCCCGTGCGCTGGACCATCAACACGTCCAGCCTGGGGGTGTAGATCACCACCAAGACCGATTCAGGGATCTTGAACAAATCCTGGGCGGGCGCAGCGGGCGTGGCGGCCATGGGGGCAGGCAGTTCTGTGCAAACCGTTGGGGCCAGCATCAACGCTGGTTCTTCACCGCCACGGGGGGCGGCAACTCCTTGGCCTGCAGCAAACGCACCTGGGCCACCAGCTTGTTGTGCGAGTCCAGGAAGGCTGCGGCAATCACCTTGCCTTCGTTGGTGTTGCTCCAGCCCGCACCCGCCCCACCGCCCAGGCGGCCAAACAGAACACCGGCGGCGCCCAGGTCCGTGGTGCGGGCCGAGCCCGTGGCGGCAGCGACTTGTTCAGTGGTTTCGTTGTCGGTCAGCAGCAGCGCCGTCTGCGCCTCCTTGAGCTTGACCTGCTCTGCCAGCCCGATCAGCCCGGCAATGTCGCGCAGCACCGGAATCATGGCGATCACCCCCGCAATGCTGCGGCCCGCATCCTGCTCACTGAACGTCAGGCTGGGGATGAGGGTGTACTGGGCCTCGTAACCGCGCCCTTTGGCCACAGTGGACTTTTGCCGCAGGATGCCCGCGTCTTTCAGCTCTTGCTCCTGCACCGTGCCGCGCAGGCCCGCCGAGCGGTCCACCACCCGAAAGCAGCCGCTTTGCTGGGCGATCAGCCGAATCAGGGGCACGGGCGACGCGGGCAGGTGGTAGCTGCTGGAGACGGTGTAGCCGTTCGGGTTCTCTGCCAGGGCCAGCGTCGCCACCGGGGCGTCGCACTGCGTGAGCGACTTGTCTGCCCCCTTGGCGCCGGCAGGGCCTGCAGACCCTGAAACCACCGAGCCACCCTCGCCCAGCTCGGTTTTCTTCTCACCACAGCCGGCCAGAGCCAGGGCTGCGGCCAACACCACCAGACGGACACCCACACGGCGGCACAGCACGTTTTTTTTCATCTCTTACTCCCTGAATCGAAAAGGTAGGCTCCAACGAAAAAGCGGCCCAGACCAACGCCTGTGCCGCTTGGGTTCCTGCTACTGCATGCAACAGGCCTTGGTTTGTGTCCTATCAGCTGGCTTTGGCAGCATCCAGGTTGCGCAGGCGAATGTGCAGCTCGCGCAGTTGCTTCTCGTCCACGGGCGAAGGGGCCTGGGTCAGCAGGTCCTGGGCACGCTGTGTCTTCGGGAAGGCAATCACGTCACGGATGGACTCGGCACCGGTCATCAACGTGATCAGACGGTCCAGGCCAAATGCCAGGCCACCGTGTGGAGGCGCGCCGTACTGCAACGCGTCCAGCAGGTAACCAAACTTGGCGCGCTGGTCTTCGGGACCGATGTTGAGCGCCGCAAACACCTTGGCCTGCACATCTGCACGGTGGATACGCACCGAGCCACCGCCCAGTTCCCAGCCATTGAGCACCATGTCGTAGGCCTTGGCAATGCACTTGCCTGGATCGGTGTCCATCAGGTCCTCGTGGCCATCCTTGGGGCTGGTGAAGGGGTGGTGCACGGCTGTCCAGCGGTTTTCTTCCTCGTCATGTTCAAACATCGGGAAGTCCACCACCCACAGCGGCGCCCAGCGGTTTTCGAACAGGCCATTCTTCTTGCCGAATTCGCTGTGGCCGATCTTGATGCGCAGCGCGCCAATGGCGTCGTTGACGATCTTTTCCTTGTCGGCACCGAAGAACAGCAAGTCACCGTCTTGTGCGCCCGAGCGCTTGAGCACTTCGGCCAGCGCAGCGTCGTGGATGTTCTTGACGATGGGCGACTGCAGGCCGTCGCGCCCCTTGGCCAGCTCATTGACGCGGATGTAGGCCAAGCCCTTGGCACCGTAGATCTTGACGAATTCGGTGTAGGCATCGATCTCACCACGGCTGATGCCGCCGCCTTCGACCGAGCCACCGGGCACGCGCAGGGCCACCACACGGCCGCCCTTCATGTTGGCGGCCCCCGAGAACACCTTGAAGTCCACGTCCTTCATCACGTCGGTCAGCTCGGTGAATTCGAGCTTCACGCGCAGGTCGGGCTTGTCCGAGCCAAAGCGGTAGGCCGCGTCCTGGTACGTCATGATCGGGAACTCGCCCAGGTCCACACCCAACTGGGTCTGGAACACCTCGGTGATCATGCGCTGGAAGATGGCGCGGATTTCTTCTTCGTTCAGGAACGAGGTCTCGCAGTCGATCTGGGTGAACTCGGGCTGGCGATCGGCACGCAGGTCTTCGTCGCGGAAGCACTTGGTGATCTGGTAGTAGCGGTCATAGCCCGCCACCATCAGCATCTGCTTGTACAGCTGGGGCGACTGGGGCAGCGCGAAGAACTGGCCATCGTGCACACGGCTGGGCACCAGATAGTCGCGTGCGCCTTCGGGCGTGCTCTTGCCCAGCATGGGCGTTTCGATGTCGATGAAGCCTTCCTTGTCCAGGAAGTTGCGCACCTGGATCGCGGTCTTGTAACGCAGCATCATGTTGCGCTGCATGTGCGGGCGGCGCAGGTCCATCACGCGGTGCGTGAGGCGGGTGGTCTCCGACAGGTTCTCGTCGTCCATCTGGAACGGAGGTGTGACCGAAGGGTTCAGCACATTCAGCTCATGGCACAGCACTTCGATCTTGCCGCTCTTGAGACTGTCGTTGGTCGTGCCCTCCGGGCGGGCGCGCACCAGGCCCTTGACCTGCACGCAAAACTCATTGCGCACGCCTTCGGCGGTCTTGAACATCTCGGCACGGTCAGGGTCGCACACCACCTGCACGTAGCCTTCGCGGTCGCGCAGGTCAATGAAGATCACACCACCGTGGTCGCGGCGGCGGTTCACCCAACCCGACAGGGTCACGGTTTCGCCCATCAGGGCTTCGGTCACAAGACCGCAATAGTGGGAGCGCATGGCCATGGCATTACTTCCGGCGCCGCTGTGGCGCAATGAATGAAAAGAAAATTATTTGAGAGGCAACTGATTGGGGTCGGCTGGCGCGACAACCCCCATCGAGACGATGTACTTGAGCGCGGCATCCACGCTCATGTCGAGCTCCACACAATCGCTCTTGCGCAGCATGACGAAGTAACCGCCCGTGGGATTGGGGGTGGTGGGCACATACACGCTCACAAACTCGTCGCGCAAATAGGCTGCGACTTCACCATTGGGAGCCCCAGTGATGAACGCAATCGTCCAGACCCCTTCGCGCGGCCACTGCACGAGCACGGCGGTGCGAAAGGCGTTGCCGCTTTCTGAAAACAGGGTGTCAGAAACCTGCTTGACGCTGGAGTAAATGGAGCGCACCACCGGAATGCGGTGTACCAGGGCATCGCCCCATTGCACCAGTTTGCGTCCTGCAAAATTGCTGGCTACAGCCCCGACCACCAACAGGATCAGCAGCGTCAGCAGCACGCCAAACCCTGGGATGTGAATCCCCAGGAGTTTGTCTGGCTGCCACGCACCGGGCAGGATTTGCAGCGTCTGGTCCAGCGTGCTGACGATCCAGTTCAGCACCCACGCGGTGATGACGCCGGGCACGATGACCAGCAATCCGGTGAACAGCCATTTGCGCAAGGCGGACATGGCGGCCTGTCAGGTCGAAGAAGAGGAGCCACCGCCGCCTGCCGAAGGGGCAGGAGCAGCTGCGGGGGCAGGCGCTGGCGCGCTGGCAGCAGGCGCTGCGGCATCGGACTTGGATTCAGTTGCAGGGGCAGGGGCAGAACTGCCACCGCTGCCGCCACGAAAATCCGTCACATACCAGCCTGATCCCTTGAGCTGAAAGCCCGCGGCAGTGACTTGTTTGGAAAAGGCTTCTGCTCCGCAAGCGGGGCAAGTGGTCAACGGCGCGTCGGAGATTTTTTGCAGCACATCCTTGGCATGGCCGCAGGAGCCGCATTTGTAGGCGTAGATAGGCATGTCAGAGCGTTGAGGGAAAGTGCAAAACCTTTAATTATAGGCGGGCGTCTCTGCGCCACAGCCCTCGCCAGGCTCTGGGCGTCACTCCACCCCCACCACGCGGTGGTGCCCCGCATGGCTGTTGCGAATGGCCTGGGGGCCCAACGAGCCCGCAAGCATGCCCACCAGGGCGGCCAGAATGCCTGCCAACTGGGCCGGAAACTCCTTGCCAGCGGGTGTTGCCAAGAACAGCAGCCAGGTCAGCAACCCCAGCACAATGGCAAAAATAGCCCCCTGGGTAGTGGCACGCTTCCAATACAAACCAAACACCAGGGGCACAAACGCCCCCACCAAAGGCACCTGGTAGGCGCCCGAGACCAGTTCATAGATGGGCGTACCCTGCATGTAAATCGCATATGCCAGCACAAACAGACTGAACACCAGTGTGGTGACGCGCATGGTCAGCAGATGCTGGCGGTCAGACGCGTGCGGGCGGAACTGGCGCCAGATGTTCTCGGTAAACGTCACGCTGGGCGCCAGCAAGGTGGCCGAGGCGGTGGATTTGAGGGCGGACAGCAAGGCGCCAAAGAACAGCACCTGCATCACAAAAGGCATCTTGGACAACACCAGCATGGGCAGCACTTTTTGCGGGTCGTCCTTGAGCAGCTCGGCGGTTTCGCCCGGCATGATGATCAACGCACTGGCCACCAGAAACATGGGCACAAAGGCAAACAGGATGTAGCAGATGCCACCAATCACGGGGCCGCGCGTGGCGGCCTGGATGTTGTTGGCCGACATGACACGCTGGAACACGTCTTGCTGCGGAATGGAGCCAAACATCATGGTGATGGCAGCTGCCACGAAAAACACGATGTCGTGGAACTTGGGCTCGGGCAGGAAGCGGAACAGCTCGCGGCTGGAGGCGAACTCCAGCACCTTGCCGGCGCCGCCAGCCATGTTGCCCGCAAACACGGCAATGATGGCCAAGCCCACCACCAGGATGATCATCTGGATGAAATCGGTCACCGCCACGGACCACATGCCACCAAACAGGGTGTAGGCCAAGATGGACACCACCCCAATGACCATGCCTACCGAGATGCTAATGGCCCCGCCCGAAAGCAGGTTGAACACCAACCCCAGCGCCGTGACCTGTGCAGACACCCACCCCAGGTAGCTGAGCATGATGATCAGCGAACACACCACCTCCACCGTGCGGCCAAAGCGCTCGCGGTAGTAGTCGCTGATGGTCAGCAGGGTCATCCGGTACAGACGTCCCGCAAAAAACAGCCCCACCAAAATCAGGCAAAAGCCTGCACCAAAAGGGTCCTCGACCACATTGCCGAGCCCCCCTTCAATGAACTTGGCCGGAATGCCCAGCACGGTTTCCGACCCAAACCAGGTCGCAAACGTGGTGGTGATGATCATGTACAGCGGCAAATGTCGCCCGGCAATGGCGAAATCGGCCGCGTTCTTGACGCGCCTGGCGGCCAGCAGGCCAATGGCGATAGTGATCAGCAGATAGACGATGACCAGGGTCAACAGCACGGCATGCTCCTTGATGTCGCGGACGTTGGAGGAAAGAAAAACCTAAGCGAAAGTGGTGCCAGGGGCCCCGCAGGGCCCCTGGAATCTGCCCACGGCAAACGGGACTTAAAACAACCGAATGCGCACCAGCACCTGCATGGCCAGCAAACCCAGCACAAAGCCCAAGCCCACGCTGCAGATCAGTTGCAGCAAGCGGTTGGTCCGCTTCTGGGTCTCCACCAGCTCTCGCAGGGCTGTGTGCTCTTCGGAGGGGCGGCGGCGCAAAAAGTCGTGGAGCAGCCTGGGCAGCTCGGGCAGCAGCTTGGCGTAATGCGGGGCCTCGGCACGCATGTCGCGCCACAGCCTCTGCGGCCCCATTTGCTCCAGCATCCACTTTTCCAGGAAGGGCTTGGCCGTGCTCCACAGGTCCAGCTCAGGGTCCAGCTGGCGGCCCAGGCCTTCGATGTTGAGCAGGGTTTTTTGCAGCAGCACCAGTTGGGGCTGGATTTCAACATGAAACCGGCGCGAGGTCTGGAACAGGCGCATCAGCACCATGCCCAGCGAAATCTCTTTGAGCGGGCGGTCAAAATACGGCTCGCACACCGCCCGAATGGCGGATTCGAGGTCATTGGCCCGCGTCTCGGGCGGCACCCAGCCGCTTTCAATGTGCAGCTCGGCCACGCGCTTGTAGTCGCGGCGGAAAAACGCCACGAAGTTCTGCGCCAGGTATTCCTTGTCCACCTCGGTGAGCGTGCCAACGATGCCGAAGTCCAGCGAGATGTAACGCCCAAAGGTTTCAGGCTCCAGGCTGACCTGGATGTTGCCTGGGTGCATGTCGGCGTGGAAGAACCCATCGCGGAACACCTGGGTGAAGAAGATGGTGACGCCATCGCGCGCCAGCTTGGGAATGTCCACCCCCGCGTCGCGCAAGCGATCCACCTGGCTGATGGGCACGCCCTTCATGCGCTGCATGACCATCACTTCAGGGTGGCAGAAGTCCCAGAAAATCTCAGGGATCAGCACCAAATCCAGCCCCAGCATGTTGCGCCGCAGCTGCGCGGCGTTGGCCGCCTCGCGCACCAGGTCCAGCTCATCGTGCAGGTAGTTGTCAAACTCGGCCACCACCTCGCGTGGCTTGAGGCGCTTGCCGTCGGCCGACAGGCTCTCGACCCAGCCCGCCATCATCCGCATGAGGCTCAGGTCTTTTTCAATCACAGGCAGCATGCCAGGGCGCAGCACCTTGACGGCCACCTCGCGCTGCACGCCATCGCGGTCAATCAGCGTGGCGAAGTGCACCTGCGCAATCGATGCGCTGGCCACGGGCACGCGCTCGAACGAGGTGAACACGGTATCGACCGGCTTGCGAAAAGCCCGCTCGATGGTGGCAATGGCCACGTTGGGGTCAAACGGCGGCACCCGGTCTTGCAGCAATGCCAGTTCGTCGGCAATGTCGGGCGGCAACAGGTCGCGCCGGGTGGAGAGCACCTGGCCAAACTTGACGAAGATGGGGCCCAGTTGCTCCAGCGCCTCGCGCAGGCGCTGGCCTCGCGGTGCGTCCAGCTTGCGCCCAAACGACAGCATGCGCGACAACCAGCGCAAGCCGGGCTTTTGAAAGCTGTCCAGAACCAAACCGTCCAGACCGTACCGGAACACCACCCACAAGATGGTGCAGCCGCGCAAAAAACGCTTCATGCCGCAGCCCGGTCCACGCCGTCTGGTGCAGAGGCGGGCACCACGGCGCCCTGGGACACGCGGGCACCGACAAACTGGCGCAGTGCCTGCGCGGCGCGACGCGCCACGTTGCACAGTTGGTGGGCGGGCGCATCGCCCATCAAGCGGGCCAGGTCTTCCTCCAGATCCCAGCGCACATGGTCGGCCAGCCAGTTGATTTCTGCCGCCAGTTGCACATCACCCTCAATGCGAATGGCGGGCTTGTCGCCCCGCAAGGCGCCTTGGGCCAAGGCCAGCGGCGACAGCTCGGTCACCTCCAGCCGCAGATCAGGGGTATCGCCCTCGCCCGCCAGGTTGAACAACCCGGCAGGTGTGACCAGCAACGCCATGGAATAGTGGCGCCACTGCACGCGCGCAACGCGGCCCTTTTGGCGGCGCAGGCGCTCCATGGCCTCGGGCTCTTGCATCAGAACGTGGTTGATGAACAGCACGGCGCGCTGATGCACTTCGTGGACCAGCCATTGCGGAGGCTGCGGTCCAGAAGTGACGCGGTCAAAAATGCCATCCAGAAATGAAAAAGGGGACTGTGTTGCCATAGTCCCCGATTATTCCCTGAACTGGGATGACCCTGCGCGTTTACTGCAGAGCTTGCACGCCAGCCACCAGCCAGCCGCTGTTGCCAGTCTTGCCCTTGGTCATGTTCCAGACTTCGCGGAAGGGGCTGGGGCCCGCCGAGAGTTCTTCACGGATCATGCCGGAGAACTCCACGCTCGCCATGTAGCGGTCGTCCATTTCTTCGATGCCCAGCAACTGCGCTTCGATCATGACCACATCGGTGTGGTTGGGCTCTGCACCGCGCTGCGACTCGCGCTCGGCCAGCTGGGTGCGGATTTCTTCGAGCATGCTGTCCGTCATCATCGAGCGCAGCGTGGAAATGTCAGAGCGGTCCCAAGCGGCTTGCAGCGTCACGAAGTTGCGCTTGGCGGCCGACAGGAAACCGTCGGTGTCAAAGCCTTCTGGAACGCCCCAGTTTTGCGAGCCTGCCAGGCCAGAGCCGATCACCACGCCAGAGCCTTGGGCCTGGCGCGAGGCATCAAAGGCCATGCTGCTGCGCTCCCAGGGGCGGGCCGACGCGTCGTTGCCCACGTTCTCAGGACGGTAGGTGTTGGGAACCTGGGCCGCTGCCGGTGTGGCAGCCCCAGCGCCCGCACCTTGGAAGGCGAACGGTGCGCCACCTGCCGGGCTGGCAGCACCCGAGCGGCGAGCGCGCATGACCATGCCAATCACCGCAACCGCCGCCAAGGCCAGCAGTGCAATCATCAAGAACTGGCCGAACCCGGCACCCAGGCCCAAAGAGCTGGCCAGCCACGCCAGGCCCAAGCCTGCGGCCAAGCCACCCAGCATGGCGCCCCAAGGCCTCTTGGGCGCTGCGGCAGCAGGCGCTGCACCCGCCGGTGTGGCGGGCTTGGCAGCGGCTGCGTTGTTTGTGGCGTTCTGGGCAGGTGCCGCGCCGCCAGACGATTCGCGTTGGGTCACGTTGCTCGATTGCTGTCCAACGGACTTACCGCCCCCCATGCGCTTGGCTTCGGCGTCCACATGGACCACCGCCATCAGCGCCACCAAAACCACAGACCACAGTTTCATCATGTCATCTCCGTTGAGTCATTCATCAGCATTGAGCGCAAACATTGCGTTCAGCACTTGATTCCAACATGCAAAGCCACTACTCCGCCAGTCATGTTGTGATAGTCCACATGCCCAAAACCGCTTTGCTGCATGAGGGATTTGAGATCTTCCTGGCTTGGATGCATGCGAATGGACTCGGCCAGGTAGCGGTAGCTAGCGTCGTCGCCCGCCACCAGCTTGCCCAGTTGCGGCAGCACCTTGAAGGAATACCAGTCGTACACCTTCTCCAGCGGCTTGGCGACCTTGGAAAACTCCAGCACCAGCAGCCTGCCGCCGGGCTTGAGCACACGGCACATTTCTGCCAAGGCGCGGTCTTTGTGGGTCATGTTGCGCAGGCCAAAG
Source organism: Acidovorax sp. 56 (assembly GCF_002749705.1). NCBI lineage: Bacteria > Pseudomonadati > Pseudomonadota > Betaproteobacteria > Burkholderiales > Comamonadaceae > Acidovorax > Acidovorax sp. 56. Next base: position 4,761,801 of record NZ_PEEV01000001.1, on the reverse strand, counting down.
GCCACGCTCACCACGTCGAAATGCGCGTCAGGAAACGGCAGTTGTTCGGCGTCGCACACCAGCGTGGGCAGCACCACGCCTGCATCGATCAGGCGGTTGCGCCCCGTGCGCAGCATGGCCTCGTTGATGTCGGTGTGCACCACGCGCCCGGTGCTGCCGACCTTTTTGGCAAACGCCAGCGACAGATCGCCCGTGCCCCCGGCAATGTCCAGCACCTGGCTGCCTTCGCGCAGGTTGGCCACCATCACGGTGTAGGCCTTCCAGGCGCGGTGCAGACCGCCCGACATGAGGTCGTTCATCACGTCGTACTTGGACGCAACCGAATCAAACACACCGCGCACGCGCTGTGCTTTTTCCGTTTCGTCGACCGACTCAAATCCAAAGTGGGTGTTGCTCATGGCATTGATGCTAGGCGCCTGCGCGCCTGCCGTACAGCGACAACCCCGCACTGATATGGGGCATCCATCGCAGGGTTGATATTAAAAAGGGGGCTAGCGCTTTCAGAACAAGCACCAGCAGCTACTATTTTTATAGCATTTTGCACGACCGCGTGGCCCCCCCACGAACGGACGGGCCGCACTTCAGTGGCTACCGCAGGCATGGCCACCACCTTTGGCGGCCATGGGGGCATCACGCTCCACACCGGCAGCGGCCAAGCGCTCAGCATATTGCTGCCACAAGGCGTCTTGCTGCTGGCCCAGCTCGTAGAGATAGTCCCAGCTGAAGATACCGCTGTCGTGGCCGTCCGAAAACGTGGGCTTGACGGCATAGTTGCCCACCGGCTCTAGGTTCACCAGCGTCACCTCGCGCTTGCCGGTTTGCAGCACTTCCTGGCCGGGCCCGTGGCCCTGCACTTCGGCCGAGGGGGAGTACACGCGCATCAGCTCAAACGGGATGCGGAACGCGGCACCGTCCGAAAATGCCACCTCCAGTACGCGAGAGGCCTCGTGGACCGTGAGCGCGGTGGGCGTCGGAGCGCCTGTTTTCAAACCAGCCATGCAATCACCTGTCAAAAAATGGAAGCGGGCCTGCGCCCGTCAAAAACTGGGAAAGCTACCGCTCAAGCGACAGGCATCACGGCATCCAGACGCGCCCGCAGTGCAGACTCCAGCGCGGGCAGCAGCGCATGCACGGCAGCCTCTTGGTCTGCAGGGCCAGGGCGTTGCGCTGCGGCCCAGACCGGCGCGGGGAAGTGGCTGTCCCAGTCAAAGCGTGCAATCACGTGCCAGTGCAGGTGCGGCACCATGTTGCCCAGCGCCGCGATGTTGACCTTGGTGGGGGCCAGGTGCTGGCGCAGGGCTTGCTCCACCACCGTCACCGCCTCCATGCAATGGCTGCGATCGGCGGCCGACAGATCAGAAAATTCGGCCACATGCGCTGCCCACACCACGCGGTAGAAGGCCGGAAAACCCGCCTCCTGCGCGCGGATCACGCGCAGCTTCTCGCCACACCAGACCAGCGCACCGCCGTCTTCTTCGCACAGGGGGCAGCTCATTGAGATAACTCCACGGAGCTTCTCATATCAAATGCAGCCCGCAACCGGCGCAGCCTATAGCCGTGGACGCCGAGCAAGGGCCGCCCCGCGGCGAGGGCGTCGTCCCCCTCCCGCGCAGCGAGAGAGGGGGAAGGAGCGAAGCGACTCAGGGGGAGCTTCATTGCTACACCAGCACCCGCTCGATGCCACCCTGGTTGGCGCGCTGCACATACTCAGGCATCCAGTTCTCACCCAGAATCTGCCTAGCCATCTCGATGACGATGTAGTCGGCTTCGAGCAGGCCGTTTTGCAGATCGCCCTCGTAGCGGTTCAGGCCCTGCAAGCAGCTGGGGCAGCTGGTCAGTATCTTGACGTTGTCCTGTGCCCCCACAGCACCGCTGGTGCGCAAGGCGGCTTCGCCCTTGCGGATTTCTTCTTCCTTGCGAAAGCGCACTTGCGTCGAAATATCGGGCCGCGACACGCCCAGCGTGCCGGATTCGCCGCAGCAGCGGTCGCTCTTGAGCACCTGCTCGCCCACCAGCGCCTTCACGGTCTTCAGGCTGTCCTGCTGCTTCATGGGGTTGTGGCAAGGCTCGTGGTACAGGTACGCGCCCTTGCCTTGCAGGGTGATGCCCTTTTCCAGCAAGTATTCGTGGATGTCGATGATGCGGCAGCCCGGGAAGATCTTGTCGAACTGGTAGCCCTGCAGCTGGTCGTAGCAAGTGCCGCAGCTCACCACCACGGTCTTGATGTCCAGGTAGTTGAGCGTGTTGGCCACGCGGTGGAAGAGCACACGGTTGTCCGTGATCATCTTCTCGGCCTTGTCGAACTGGCCGCTGCCGCGCTGCGGGTAGCCACAGCACAGGTAGCCCGGTGGCAGCACCGTCTGCACGCCCGCATGCCACAGCATGGCCTGGGTGGCCAGACCGACTTGCGAGAACAAGCGCTCGGACCCGCAGCCGGGGAAGTAGAACACCGCCTCCGACTCGGCCGTGGTGGCCTGTGGGTTGCGGATGATGGGCACGTAGTTCTTGTCTTCGATGTCCAGCAGCGCGCGGGCGGTCTTCTTGGGCAGGCCGCCGGGCAGCTTCTTGTTGATGAAGTGGATCACCTGCTCCTTGATCGGCGCGGTGCCCACCGTTGCAGGCGGCTTGGCCGTCTGCTTGCGGCCCACGGTGCGCAGGATGTCCACCACGGCGCGCTGGGCCTTGTAGCCCACGTCCACCACAGCGGTACGCAGGAACTTGATGGTGTCCGGGTTGGTGGCATTGAGCATGGCCATGGCCAGCGCGTTGCCGGGGCGGAAGGTCTTCTTGCCCATCTTGCGCAGCAGGTTGCGCATGTTCATGGTCACGTCGCCAAAGTCGATCTTGACCGGGCAGGGCGTGTAGCACTTGTGGCACACCGTACAGTGGTCGGCCACGTCTTCAAACTCTTGCCAGTGCTTGATGGACACACCACGGCGCGTTTGCTCTTCGTACAAGAAGGCTTCGACCAACAGCGAGGTGGCCAGGATCTTGTTGCGCGGGCTGTACAGCAGGCTGGCGCGCGGCACGTGCGTGGAGCACACGGGCTTGCACTTGCCGCAGCGCAGGCAGTCCTTCACGCTCTCGGCAATGGCGCCAATGTCGCTTTGCTGCATGATCAGCGACTCGTGCCCCATCAACCCGAAGCTGGGCGTGTAGGCATTGGTCAAGTCGGCATGCATCACGGGTGCATTAGAAGCATTTTTGGCCTCTAGCGCTTTCCCATCAAGCGCTGGCAGCTCCTGATTTCGTAGCAGCTTACCCTTGTTGAAACGGCCCTCGGGGTCCACCTTGCGCTTGTAGTCGGCAAAGGGACGCAGCTCGTCGTCGGTCAGGAACTCCAGCTTGGTGATGCCAATGCCGTGTTCGCCCGAGATCACGCCATTCAAGCTGCGCGCCAGCACCATGATGCGCGCCACGGCCTCGTGCGCGGTCTGCAGCATTTCGTAGTCGTCGCTGTTGACCGGCAAGTTGGTATGCACGTTGCCATCGCCCGCGTGCATGTGCAGCGCCACCCACACGCGGCCCTTGAGCACGCGCTTGTGGATGGCCACGGCCTCGTCCAGGATGGGCTTGAACGCCGCGCCGGTGAAGATGCCTTGCAGCGGCGTGCGCAGCTGGGTCTTCCAGCTGGCCCGCAGGGTGTGGTCTTGCAGTTGCGGGAACAGCGTTTCGACGTTGTTCAGCCAGCCTTGCCACAGGGCACGCACTTCGGCCACCTGGGCAATGGCCTGGGCCACGCGGTCTTCCAGCAGCTCGGCCGCGGGCACGTCCTCGGCAGCGTCTTGCTTGCCCAGGGGCAGGTTGCCACGCTCGAAAAAGTCGGTCAGCGCATCGCACAGCTTGAGCTTGTTGCGCAGGCTCAGCTCGATATTGATGCGCTCGATGCCGTCGGTGTACTCGGCCATGCGCGGCAGCGGGATCACCACGTCTTCGTTGATCTTGAAGGCGTTGGTGTGGCGGCTGATGGCGGCCGTCTTCTTGCGGTCGGCCCAGAACTTCTTGCGCGCATCGGCGCTGATGGCAATAAAGCCCTCGCCGCTGCGGGTGTTGGCCAGGCGCACCACTTCGCTGGTCACGCGGGCCACTTCGTCGGCGTCGTCCCCGGCAATGTCGCCGATCAGCACCATCTTGGGCAGGCCGCCATTGCCCTTCTTGCTCTTGGTGGCGTAGCCCACGGCCTTCAGATACCGGTCGTCCAGGTGCTCCAGGCCCGCTAGCAACACGCCACTGCGCTTTTGCTCGGCAAACATGTAGTCTTTGATGTCCACAATGCTAGGCACGGCGTCCTTGGCGTTGCCAAAGAACTCCAGGCACACGGTGCGCGTGTGCTCGGGCATGCGGTGCACCACCCAGCGCGCGCTGGTGATGAGGCCGTCGCAGCCTTCCTTCTGGATGCCGGGCAGTCCGGCGAGGAACTTGTCCGTCACGTCCTTGCCCAGGCCTTCCTTGCGGAAGGTGCGGCCTGGAATGCTCAGGCGCTCGGTGCGCACAGGCGTCTTGCCATCGGCCTCGAAATACTGCAGCTCGAAGGTGGCGATTTCCACATCATGGATCTTGCCCATGTTGTGGTCCAGGCGCGTCACCTCCAGCCACTGGGCATCGGGCGTCACCATGCGCCAGCTGGCGAGGTTATCGAGCGCCGTGCCCCACAGCACGGCCTTTTTGCCGCCTGCGTTCATGGCAATGTTGCCGCCAATGCAGGAGGCCTCGGCACTGGTGGGGTCCACCGCAAACACAAAACCGGCGCGCTCTGCCGCGTCGGCCACGCGCTGCGTGACCACGCCCGCTTCGGTCCAGATGGTGCCCACATCCCGGTCCAGACCCGGCAGGCGGCGCAGCTCCACCTCGGTCATGGCTTCGAGCTTTTCGGTGTTGATGACCACGCTCTTCCAGGTCAGCGGAATGGCGCCGCCGGTGTAGCCCGTGCCGCCCCCACGCGGGATGATGGTCAGGCCCAGCTCGATACAGCCCTTGACCAGCGCGGCCATTTCGGCCTCGGTGTCGGGGGTGAGCACGACAAAGGGATATTCGACACGCCAGTCGGTGGCGTCTGTCACGTGGCTCACGCGCGAGAGGCCGTCGAACTTGATGTTGTCCTTGGCCGTCAGGCGGCCCAGCGTCTTTTGCACCTGGCGGCGCAACTGCGCCGCGTTCTCGAACGTGGCGTTGAACTCTTGCACCGCACGGCGCGCAGCCACCACCAGCTCACCCACCAGGCGGTCGCGCTCGACGTCGTCGTTGGGGGTGCGGCGTTTTTCGATTTCGCCCAGGCGGTGGTTCAGTGCATCGACCAGCAGCTTGCGGCGGTCGGGGTTGTCCAGCAGGTCGTCCTGCAGGTAGGGGTTGCGTTGCACCACCCAGATGTCGCCCAGCACTTCGTACAGCATGCGGGCAGATCGGCCCGTGCGGCGCTCTTTGCGCAGTTGGTCCAGCAGGTCCCAGGCGGAGGAGCCCAGTAAGCGGATCACGATCTCCCGGTCAGAGAACGAGGTGTAGTTGTACGGGATTTCACGCAAACGGACAGGCTCGGCAGCCTGCGCCTGCAAGGCGGCCAACGCAATCGGAACATTCATGGGGATCAACCTGGGGTGGGCGCCGCGCGCCCATGAGCCTCGGGGGCGTGATTTTATGTCAGCGGCCCCAGCGGCGCGCAAAGCGGCAGGTAGAGCCCCTTTTCTGCTGAAAAAGAGCCCCCAACCTCAATCAAAACAATAGTTGGCGCCAAACCGCTGTCCTACGCGCAGCAGCGTGCCCGCACCGCGGACCACCACCGCGTTCATGCCAAAGGTGATAGCCCCCTGCAAGCGCTTGTCACTGCGGTAGGCGCTCAGGGCATCGCCTACCACCGGGCTGCTTTCGGCCGTGGTGGGGTCGATATTGGGGATCGGGCAGCGGGCGCAGGGCTTGACGTGGCGCAGGTGCACCACACTCTGCGCTCCTGCGTCAATGCGCAGGTCCTCAATGCGGTCTTCGTCATGTGCATCCACCCCGCCCAGCACCAGGTTGGGTCGAAACCGCTCCACCCCCACAGCCCCATGGCCTGCGGCCGCCAGCCGTTCGTTGAGCCCGTCCACGGACCCCTCACTCGTCACCAGCAGCGAAAAGCCATCGGCAAACTGGGTGTGGGCCTGCACGTCACCCGCCCACTGCTTGCTGGACCAGCGCCGGTGGTCGGGGTCAAACCGCACCAAGCGGCAAGGCTGGCCCAGAAAGTCACTGAACCACTGCGCTGCCACGGCCCCCATGTCCCAGGCAGGCACGGTGTCATCCCACACCGTGACGGTGGCGGGCGCCTCCACCACGTCCAGCGCCACATGCAGGGCCAGCATGCCGGGGGCGCGCAGCACCAGTTCGTCCAATTTGAGCTGCGGACGGATGAGTGCCATGCGCGGCAGGCTGCGCTGGGTCAGAAACTGGCCCTGGGCATCCACCACCATCCAGGCACGGTCCAGGTCCAGGCCGGTTTCGGTCAACAGGGCTTCTTGCACTTCAATGCCCGCACAGGACTTCACGGGGTAAACAAACAACCGGGCAATGATTCCTGTCACATCGGATTCGGCTTCAAATGACGACACGCTGCAGCGCTCCTGAAAAATGGGGACAAAAGGGGCGCACCAGCTCGCTTGCTTCGGTGGCACAGCCAAAAGCCCGAGCACGGGCGCCCATGCGGCGATTCTGCACTGCACCAGCAGGCTGCCGGGCCGCTCCTACAATCCCTGCCATGGCGCACACCTTTGATATCTGTATCCGTGGGGCTGGCATTGTCGGCCGCACCCTGGCTTTGCTGCTGGCCCGCGAACGCTTGCGTGTGGCCCTGGTCGCGCCCCCTGCCATCCAGCCACCTGCCACCGACGTGCGGGCCTATGCCCTCAACACCGCTTCGCGCACGCTGCTGGAGTCGCTGCGCAGCTGGCCCGACCCTGAACACGCCACAGCCGTCACCCGCATGCAGGTGCAGGGAGACCAAGGCAGCGCTGTGCACTTCGACGCTGCCACCCAGGGCGCCGATGCCCTGGCCTGGATTGTGGACGTGCCCGCACTGGAGCAGCGTCTGGCCGAAGCCGTGCGCTACCAACCCCAGGTGGAGGTGGTGCCTGCGCCGGTGGACGCCGCCCTGACCATCGTCTGCGAAGGCCGCGCCAGCAGCACGCGGGCCGAGTTTGGCGTGGAATTTGACGTCACCCCCTACACGCAGCACGCCATTGCCACCCGCCTGGTGTGCGAACACCCCCACGGCCAAATCGCAAGGCAGTGGTTTTTGCCGCAGGGCATCCTGGCCTTTTTGCCCCTGGATGGCGCCGATGGGCACACCGTGGCGGTGGTGTGGTCGGTCGAGCGCGAGCAAGTGGCCCCACTGCTGGACATGGCACCCGAGGCCTTTGCCGAAGAACTGCAGGCCGCCAGCCAAGGCGCGCTGGGCCAATTGGAGCTGGTCGCTCCCCGCGCAGCATGGCCTTTGCAACAGGCCCAGGCGGCGCGCTGGTGCGGGCCCATGGCCGAGTCGGGCAAAACCACACGCAGCTGGGTGTTGGCGGGCGATGCCGCCCACAATATCCACCCCCTGGCAGGCCAAGGCCTGAACCTGGGCCTGGCCGACGCCCAGGCGCTGGCCGCAGTGCTGCATGGGCGTGACTACTGGCGCAGCGTGGCCGACATGCGCCTGCTGCGCCGCTACGAGCGCGAGCGCAAAGCCGCCATGCTGCCCATGAGCCTGGCCACCGATGGCCTGCAGCAATTGTTCTCACGCCCCGAAAACCCGCTGCAAGCCCTGCGCAACTGGGGCCTTCGCGGCGTGGAGCGCAGTGGCCCGATCAAAAACTGGATTGCCCGCCAAGCCATGGGAACCCACGGGCTTTGAGCACACTCCCACCGACCTGAGCCCCCCAGACAACCCCCCTCTTTTTTGATTGATCTGCCCATGAAACTCATCTCCCTCCTGCTGGCTGCTGCGGCCCTCACCCTGGGCCTGTCGGCCCAGGCCCAGGAATCGGCCATCCGCAAAACCCTGGCCGAGCGCATTCCACAAATGGGCAAGATTGACGAGGTGCGTCCCACCGCCATGCCGGGCCTGTATGAAGTGCGCATTGGCACCGACGTGTTCTACGCCGATGCCAAAGGCAATTACGTCATCCAGGGAGAGCTGATCGACACCAAGGCCCGGCGCAACCTGACCGAAGACCGCATCAACAAGCTCACGGCGGTCGATTTCTCGGAGCTGCCCCTGAAAGACGCCTTCCCCATCGTGCGTGGCGACGGCAAGCGCAAGGTGGCCGTGTTTGAAGACCCCAACTGCGGCTACTGCAAACGCTTTGAGCGGGATTTGCAGAACGTGGACAACGTCACCATCTACCTGTTCCTCTACCCCATCCTGAGCCCGGATTCGGCCGAAAAGTCGCGCAACGTCTGGTGCGCCAAAGACCGCGTGGTGGCCTGGCAAGACATGATGGTGCGCGACAAGCAACCCAGCAACGCCAGCTGCGACACGGCCGCCATCCAGCGCAATCTGGCCTTTGGCCGCAAGCACAAGATCACCGGCACCCCCACCCTGATTTTTGCCAACGGCACCCGTGTCCCCGGCGCCGTGGACGCGCAAGAGGTGGAAAAGCGCCTGGCCGAAGCCGCCAGCGACACCACCAGCAAGAACTGACACGGCTGACGCAAACCGGGACGTGGCACCTGCCCCACCGCAGGACGAACCGTTTGCCTGAGCCCTGTTTTGCGTCAATCATGACTAAGCGGCGCCCGCCCGGCGGGCGCCCCAGAGGGTTTGAACCAAGCCCAAATCGGCACCCCACACGCCCCCACCCACACGCCCTGCGCACCCCGCAGCAACGCCATGCCCAAAACCACTGCCGCCCCCGCACCGGTTCACTACGAGGTGGCTGCAGCCAACTTGCAAGCCCACCTGTACCAAGTCACGCTGACCATTGCGCAGCCCCAGGCGCGGCAGATGGTGTCGCTGCCGGTGTGGATTCCGGGCAGCTACCTGGTGCGCGAGTTTGCAAAGAACCTGCAGAACCTGCAGGCCCGCCAGGGCAAGCGCGCGGTGCCGCTGCACCAGGGCGACAAGCAGTCCTGGGTCGCGCAGTGCCGCGAGGACGCGCCGCTGGTGCTGACCTACGAGGTGTATGCCTACGACAACTCGGTACGCACCGCCTGGCTGGACAGCGCCCGGGGCTTCTTCAACGGCACCAGCCTGTGCCTGCGCGTGCACGGGCAAGAAGCCGCCCGCCACAGCCTGTACATCGCACCCACGCCTGCCACAGCAGCGTGGTCGGTGGCCACGGGCCTTGCGCCGCTCAAGACCGACAAAAAGGGCTTTGGCCTGTATGGCGCAGCCCACTACGACGAACTGGTGGACTGCCCTGTGGAGATGGGCGACTTTTGGCTGGGCCACTTCACAGCCTGTGGCGTAGCCCACCGGTTTGTGGTGGCCGGGGCCGCTCCATCGTTTGACGGCGAGCGCCTGCTGGCCGACACGCAAAAAATCTGCGAAACCGCCATTCGGTTCTGGCACGGCAAAGGCAAGGCGCCGTTTGGCAGCTACCTGTTCATGCTCAACGCGGTGCACGACGGCTACGGTGGGCTGGAGCACCGCAACTCCACCGCCCTGATCTGCGGGCGGCGTGACTTGCCCCGCGTGGGCGACAAGCGCCAAAGCGATGGCTACACCACCCTGCTCGGGCTCATCAGCCACGAGTACTTTCACACCTGGAACGTCAAGCGCCTGCGGCCTGCCGAGTTTGCGACGTACGACTACGACCAGGAAAACTACACCCAGCTGCTGTGGTTCTTTGAGGGCTTCACCAGCTACTACGACGACCTGCTGCTGCGCCGCGCCGGGCTTATCGATGACGCCACCTACCTCAAGCTCATCACCAAAACCATCAACCAGGTGCTGCAAACCCCGGGGCGCAAGGTGCAAACGGTGGCGCAGGCCAGTTTTGACGCCTGGGTGAAGTACTACCGCCAGGACGAAAACACCCCCAACGCCACGGTGAGCTACTACACCAAAGGCTCGCTGGTGGCCCTGTGCCTGGACCTGCGCCTGCGCCAGGAAGGCAAGACCACGCTGGACGATGTGATGCGCGGGCTGTGGAGCCGCTGCAAGGCAGGCCCCATGGCCGAAGCCGACGTGCTGGCCGTGTTGGAGCAGTTGGCAGGGCGTTCCTACGCCCGCGAGCTCCAGCAATGGGTGCACAGCACCGATGAGCTGCCCCTGGCCGAGCTACTGGCCGCCCACGGCGTGGCCGCGAAAAGCGAGCCCGCCCAGCTGGCGCAGCGCCTGGGCCTGCGCGTGGCCGAAAACCACAGCGTGCAGATCAAGACCGTGCTGCGCGGCGGCGCCGCCGAGAAGGCAGGCCTGGCCCCCGGCGACGAATGGCTGGGCGTGCAGGTCAAGGGCCAGGGCTGGCGCATCAGCAAGCTCGACGATGTCGGCTTTTACGCAGGCAGCCAAAAGCAGCTGACCGCCGTGGTGGCACGCGACGGGCGCCTGCTGGAATTGCCCTTGCAACTGCCGTTGCCCGGCACCCCACCCGCCCCCGCCAAGGGCCGCAGCCGCCCGGCAACGCCCGACAACGTGGGCCTGACCTGCACGGACGCCACTGCCACCAGCCGCTGGCTGGCAGGCTCCGCCTGACGGCGGCTTGACGGTGGCGCGACAGCCCCGTGCAAGCCGCATGGGTATAGTCATTGGCTACCGTTTTGAACAGGCTTGGGCCACAGATTCCAAGAATCTGTTCCAAGCGATTCCCACCGGTTCTGATACCCCAAACCAGGAGACAACATGGCTTACGAAACCATTGAAGTGCGCACCGAAGGCGAGAAGGTCGGCATCATCACGCTCAACCGCCCCAAGCAACTCAACGCGCTGAACGACCAGCTCATGAACGAGCTGGGCGAGGCCCTCAAGGCGTTCGATGCCGATGAAAAAATCGGCTGCATGATCGTGACGGGCAGCGAAAAAGCGTTTGCCGCCGGTGCCGACATTGGCGCCATGGCCAAGTACAGCTTTGCCGACGCCTACAAGGGCGACTACATCACCCGCAACTGGGAAGCCATCCGCAGCATCCGCAAGCCCGTGATCGCCGCCGTGAGCGGCTTTGCCCTGGGTGGCGGCTGCGAGCTGGCCATGATGTGCGACTTCATCATTGCCGCAGACAACGCCAAGTTTGGCCAGCCCGAAATCAAGCTGGGCGTGATCCCCGGCGCGGGCGGCACGCAGCGCCTGCCACGCGCTGTGGGCAAATCCAAGGCCATGGACATGGCGCTGACCGGCCGCATGATGGACGCCACCGAGGCCGAGCGCGCAGGGCTGGTGAGCCGTGTGGTGCCCTTTGACAAGCTGCTGGACGAAGCCCTGGGCGCCGCGCTGATCATTTCGGACTTCTCGCGCATCGCCGTCATGGCGGCCAAGGAATCGGTCAACCGCTCGTTTGAAGGCACGCTGGCCGACGGGGTCATGTTTGAGCGCCGCCTGTTCCACGCGCTGTTTGCCACCCAAGACCAAAAAGAGGGCATGGACGCCTTCGTTGCAAAGCGCAAGGCCAATTTTGTGCACCAGTGATTTTTTTGGTCTATAATTTGAGGCTTCGGTGGTATAGCTCAGTTGGTTAGAGCGCAGCATTCATAATGCTGATGTCCCAGGTTCAAGTCCCGGTACCACCACCAAATCAAAAACCCTGCTTGGTTCGCCAAGCAGGGTTTTTTGTTGCCTGTGAGGGTTTGCGCCCTTCACGCCACGGCCTGCCACTGAGTGCCTGTTTTTTAGGTATTTTTGGGCTCCAAGGCAATATCGACAAGCGCAAGCAGCTATTTATTTCATAGCAAATTACGGCGCATCCACCAAAGCCCCCAGCGCCGCAACCCCCACCGGCGGCTGTGCCAGCCAGGGCAACACATAGGTGCGTTGCGCCAGGCCGTTGGCAATGCGTGCGGCCTGCTGTTGCTCGCCCGCCAGGCGGGCCTGCAGCAACGGGTCGCTGGTGCCGGTGGCCGCCACGCTTTTGTTGATGACCCAGGCCCAGGGCTTGATGCGGGCGCGGCGCAGGTCGTCCTGCAGCGCGGCGGCCTGGCTCACGGGCGTGACCTCGGGCAGGGTGACGATGACCACATGGGTCATATCCGCGTCCTGCAGGCGCATGAGCGGCGTGATGATGTGTTTGGCCATCGCGCCGCCCGCGCGGCCTTCGTACTGCTGCGTCATCTGCCGGTGGTAGGCGCCGGTGGCGTCCATCAGCAGCAGGCTGTGGCCGGTGGGCGCCGTGTCCAGCACCACAAAGGCGCTGCGGGCCTCGTTCACCACGCGGCTGAAGGCGTGGAACACGGCCACTTCTTCGGTGCAGGGCGATTGCAAGTCTTCCAGCAGCAGGGCGCGGCCCGCGTCGTCCAGCACCTTGCCGCGTGTGGCCATGATCTTGTCGATGTAGGCCTGGGTTTCGGCCTGTGGGTCGATGCGCCCCACTTTCAGCCCCGACAGGCTGCCATCGAGCTGGCTTTGCACATGGGCCGCCGGGTCGGTGGTGGTGAGGTGCACGCTGTGCCCGCGCTGCACCAGGCCCACGGCGAGCGCGGCGGCGATGGTGGTCTTGCCCACGCCGCCCTTGCCCATCACCATGATGAGGCCGTGGCCCTTGGCGGCCAGCGCGTCGGCCAGGGATGACAGCGGTTCTGCCTGCAACAGCACACCCGCCGTGGCGGCAGGCGCACCCAATGGCACATCGCCACCGCCCAGCAATGCCCGCAGCGCGGGCAGGCCCACGGTGTCAAAGGCGCGCAGCGGCACCTCGTCGCGCGGCAACTGGGCCAGCGCATCGGGCATCTGGTCCATGGCCTGACGGCCCAGGGCTTCAATGGCGTCGGCCACAGCGTCCTGCCCCGGTCGGCTGGCATGGAACACGCCGTTGATGGCCAAGCGCTGGTTGGCCAGGCCCAAGGCGCGCAGCTCCAACGCGGTGCGCGCGGCCTCTTGCATGGGTCGGGGGTCGGGGCGGGTGACCAGCACCACGGTGGTCAGGGCCGGGTCGCTCAGCGCGGCCAGGGCGGCGTTGAAGCGAGCCTCCTGCATCTTGAGACCCGAGTGCGGCCCCAGGCACGAGGCGCCCCGGTCATTGCCGGCCAGGAATCCGGTCCAGGCCTTGGGCAGGCTCAGCAGGCGCAGCGTGTGGCCGGTGGGGGCCGTGTCGAACACCACATGGTCGAACACATGGCCGGTGTCATTGCCCTCGCTGGCCAGCAGCGCGGCAAATTCGTCAAATGCAGCGATCTCGGTGGTGCAGGCGCCCGAGAGTTGTTCGCGCACCGTGGCGCGTTCATCGCTGGTGGCGGTGGCCTCCAGCTGCGCCAGCACACGCTGGCGGTAGGCCTCGGCGGCGGTATCGGGGTCGATGTTGAGCATGTGCAGCCCCGGCACCCCGGGCACAGCCACCGGCTGGTTGGACAGCGGCACGCCCAGCATTTCGTCCAGGTTGGAGGCCGCATCGGTGCTGACCAGCAGCACCTGCCGGCCTGCATCTGCCAGGGCAATGGCCGCAGCCGTGGACAGCGAGGTCTTGCCCACCCCGCCCTTGCCGGTGAAGAACAAGAAACGCGTGGGCTGGGCGAGCAGGCCCAAACGTACCCCAGTGGAATGGGACGGGGCAGATGCGGCAGAGTTCATGCCATCAGGATGGCACAGCCACCGCCTTTTGTCTGGCGCAAATTGCCCTCGGGTCTCAAGCACTCGCCAACCCACTGACCTGCATCAAGGGCCAGGGGGCACGGCGCCGCACGGCAAGCAGCAACCCGCTGGCCGCTTATTCCTTGATGTTCGCGGCCTTCACGATTGCGGCATACCGGGCGCTTTCGGTCTGCACAAACCGCGCAAACTCGGCCGCACTGCCCTTGCCCGCTACGGCGCCGCCGTCGGCCAGTTTGGCGCGCACATCGTCCATGCGCAGCACTTCGCCCAGTTCGCGGTTCAGGCGTTCCACCACGGCCGGGGGCGTCTGCGCGGGGGCAAACAGGCCCGTCCTGCGCGTGGCCGCCCTGCCCTCGGCCATGCACCTGCTGGCCGCGCCCTTGCAGCAATGGCTGGCGCAGCACCCCGATGTGGACCTGCGCCTGTACGACCCGCTCAACGACGACCTGCTGGCCGCGCTGCAGCGCGGTGAAGTGGACCTGGCGCTAGGCGTGGCCTTGGACTTGCCGCCGCAGATCAAAGCCATCGCCCTGGTGCAAAACTGCCTGGAGTTCCTCACCCAGGCTCTGCGCAACGCTTGAAACGGGGACTTGATCTGGGCGCCTTAGCTGGGTGCCTGCCCAACCCGTTCGACAACCTCAGTGGCTGTGCGCCGCCCCGCTCACCATAGTGACCACGACCATGCCCGCAATCAGCCAGGCAATCTGCGCAATGGTTTCGCGCGCCGTCAGGCGCTTTTGCAACTGCGGGATCAAATCGGCCAGCGCCACATACACAAAGCTGCTGGACGCCACGGCCAGGAAGTACGGCAGGAAGTCTTGCAACTGCCCCACCAAGAAGTAGCCCACCACGCCGCCCAGCGCCGTCACGGCGCCTGCCAGCGACACCTTCACCAGCGCCATGCGGCGGTTGGGGCTGGTTTGGCGCAGCACCACCAGGTCGCCCATGTGGTGCGGCACCTCGTGCGCCAGCACCGACACGGCGGCGATCACGCCCAGGCGCAGGTCGGCCATGAAGGCCGAGGCAATCAGGATGCCGTCGCCAAAGCAATGCACGCTGTCGCCCGTCAGCACCGCCCAGCCGCCCGCGCGCGGGCCGTGGTGGTGGGCGTGGCCATGGTCGTGCCCCTCATGGTGTTCATGGGCATGCGCAGGGGGGTGTGCGTGGGCATGCGCGTGACTATCGCCGTGACCGTGGTGGCTGTGCTCATGCCCGTGGTGCCACAGCTCAGCCTTGTCGAGCAAAAAGAAGAACACCACGCCCACCAGCAGCGTGGCAAACAGGTCGTGTGCGCCCGCCTGGCTTTCAAACGCCTCGGGCAAGAGGTGCATGAAAGCCGTGGCCAACAGCGCGCCGGCCGCCAGGCTCAGCAGGTGCTGGGGCCCCACGCCGTCGTGGCGCCCACCCAGGCCCATGCGCATCAAAAGGGCTGCCGCCCACACGCTGCCAATCCCCGCAGCCAGGGTGGCGATCAAGATTGCTATCAAAGTCATAGCTGTTAGCGCTTATTAATAGTGCCTTAGAGGCATTTTTCTTATCAAACGCTTGTGGTACACCCGAAAAAAAGCCGCCCCGAAACATCAGGGCGGCTGCGGGTTGCGGACCAGGGAGCGGCTTAAACCACTCCGTGGGTCTTGAACCAGGCCAGGGCACGCTTGTAGCCGTCTTCCGCCGCTTCCTTACGGTAGCTGGGGCGGTAGTCGGCATGGAAAGCGTGCGGGGCATCGGGGTACACCACAAACTCGGAAACCTTGGCTGCAGCAGAACCGCTGGCTAGGGCTGATTTCATCTTATCAACCGTGTCAAGAGGGATGCCGGTGTCTTTTTCACCATAGAGGCCCAACACGGGCGCCTTGAGGATGGGCGCAATCTCCACCGGGTGCTTGGGCGTGAGGTCGGTGGGCTGGCCCACCAGGCGCCCGTACCAGGCCACGCCCGCCTTCACCGGGCCGTGGGCTGCATACAGCCAGGTGATGCGGCCGCCCCAGCAAAAGCCCGTCACGCCCACACGGGCGGCATCGCCACCGTTGGCGGCGGCCCACTTCACGGCGCCGTCCAGGTCGCCCATCACCTGCCCATCGGGCACCTTGGACACCAGCTCGGCCATGAGCTTGGACACCTCGGTGTAGCTGGCCGCATTGCCTTGGCGCGCATACAGATCGGGGGCGATGGCCAGGTAGCCCGCCTTGGCAAAGCGGCGGCACACATCGGCAATGTATTCGTGCACGCCAAAGATTTCCTGGATCACCAGCACCACAGGCAGCCCGGTCTTGCCCGCAGGCGCGGCGCGGTAGGCGGGCACCTTGAAGCCGTCCACCTCATAGCTCACCTGGCCCGCCACCAGCCCCTCGGCAGACGTGGCAATGGCGGTTTGCGCCATCACAGGGGCCGCAGCGGCAGCGTAGCCCAGGCCCAGCGCAGCTTGCAGGGCCGTGCGCCGGGTGGCGCCCGCCTCGGTAGAACGCCCGGGCAGCAGGGCTTCGGTGTCCAGTTGGTGGTCACGGTTGAGCATCAGATACCTCCAGAGTGCAATCAGAACAAAGGAAACAAAGGCGCAAGCCCTTGCAAGGGAAACCCACAGAGCGGCTGGGCCGCCCCAGGGCCCATGGGAATGGGCGCAGGCATCGCCGCACCAGCGCGTGGCTCAGCCCAGGCCCTGCACAGCGCCATGGCTTACAGGTGGGCAGCCAGCGTCGGCGGCCCATATTAGCCATTTGTGCTTCAACGCGCTGGCTGCGCCCCCGTATCCATGCGGACCGCACCAAGGATTGAACGGCTACTTCACATCCTTCAATTTCTTTCTTGACAGAAATTACAGAAACCATGAGACTGCCCCCCATGGAACTCACACCGATCGCCAAGCAATTCGTCGTCCACTGGGGTGAAATGGGCAGCGCCTGGGGCGTGAACCGCACGGTGGCCCAGTTGCATGCCCTGCTGTTCTTCCATGGCCGCCCGCTCAACGCCGAAGAGATCGCCGACACCCTGGTGGTGGCGCGCTCCAACGTCAGCAACAGCCTCAAAGAGCTGCTGAACTGGCAGCTGATCCGCGTGACCCACGTGCTGGGCGACCGGCGCGACTATTACGAGACCAGCAGCGATGTGTGGGAGCTGTTCCGCACCGTGGTGCGCGAGCGCAAGACGCGCGAGTTTGACCCCACCACCCGCATGCTGCGCGAGCTGGTGCGCAAGCCCGACTTTGCCCAAGAGAGCCCCGACGCCCAGGACCGCGTGCGCGAAACCCTGCACCTGATGGAGTCGCTGGGCACCTGGGCGGACGAGATGCTGCGCCTGTCCCCCAACACGCTGGAGAAGGTGCTGCGCATGGGCGCCACGGTGCAGAAATTTGTGCGCGGTGGCGATGCGCCTGCAGCGCCAGCAGCCCCCAGCAGCACGGACCGCACGCCCCCTGCCTCGTAATTTTTTGGTGAAATTTTTTTGCCTTCACATTTCTCTTTTGACAGAAATTTCAGAAAGGATCGAGACCATGACCACAGCCCTCTATCCCCTCACGCTGTACTACGACAGCGCCTGCCCGCTGTGCGACACCGAGATGCACAACCTCATGCTGCGCAATCAGGCCGGGCAGTTGCGGTTTGAAGATGTGCAGGCCAGCGGCTTTGCCTGCCCCGAGGGCGTGACACGCGAGGCGCTGCTGAAGCTGATGCACGCCCGCACCGCAGGCGGGCAATGGCTGAGCGGCGTGGCCGCCTTTGAAGTGGCCTACGCCGCCGTGGGCCTCGCCTGGGTGATGGCCCCCGCCCGCATCCCCCTGCTGCGTGCGGGCATGAACGCGCTGTACCCCGTGGTGGCGCGCAACCGCTACCGCGTGCCAGGGTGGGTGATACGAACGTTTTTTGGCAAGGCCCTGCGCCGTGCCGCAGAGCGGGCAGCGGCCCAGCAATGCACGGACCAATGCATGCGTTAAGCCCCAAAGCCTAGAAGGCCCGCCATGACCACGCCCCTCACACACACAGTCCCCCTGCAGGTGCTCCTGACCGGGGCCACCGGCTTCATCGGCCGGGCCATTGCCGCCGCGCTGCGCCGGGCCGGGCACACGGTGCACACGGGCCACTCGCCCAACTCACCACGGCAGCCACACGCTGGCGGCGTGCCCATGGACTTTGCCCGCGACACTGACCCCGCCACCTGGCTGCCGCGCCTGCAGGGCATCGACGCGGTGGTCAACGCCGTGGGCGTGCTGCGCACCACCAACGCCCGCCCCATCGATGCCGTGCACCACCACACCCCCGTGGCGCTGTTTGAGGCCTGCCGACAAGCGGGCGTGCGGCATGTGGTGCAAATATCGGCCCTGGGCGTGCAGACCGGCAGCACCCGCTACGCCCGCACCAAGCGCGCTGCAGACGAGCACCTGCTGGGTCTGGCAGCGGCAACCAACGATTCCACCATTCCCCTGCGCGGCGTGGTGCTACGCCCCAGCGTGGTGTTTGGCCACGGTGGCGCCAGTGCCACCCTGTTCATGCGGCTGGCCCGCCTGCCCGTGCTGGCGCTGCCTGGGCCGGTGCTCACCGCACGCGTCCAGCCCGTGGCCGTGCACGACCTGGCCGATGCCGTGGTGGCGCTGCTGGGCAGCCACAGCCACGTGCGCGGCGTGGTGCCCTGCGTGGGCCCAGAGGCCCTGCCCATGGCCGCGCTGATAGCCAGCCTGCGGGCGCAACGCGGCCACCCGCCCGCCCATGCGCTGCGGCTGCCCACGCCGCTCACCCGCCTGTCGGCCCGGCTGGGCGACTGGTTGCCGGTGTCCCCCTGGTGCAGCGAAACGCTGGCCATGCTGGCCACCGACAACGTGGCCGACCCAACGCCGCTGCAAGCCCTGCTGGGCCACCCCGCCACGCACTACAGCCAGCTGGTAGAGCGCGCCTGGGCCCCATCCCCCACCGCCGCAGCGCCTGACGCCCTCCACCCCGGAGCCCCCTCATGACCCAATCCGTACACCGCCCAGCCCCACTGCCCGCCCCCACCGGCCCCACCGCCTCCTTTGTCCGACTTCTGCGCGCCAGCCTGGTGGCTGTGTGGCTGGGCACCGCCGTGGTCAGCGCCATCACCCACCGCACGCAAGGCGATGCCCTGCTGCGCCAGGCCGGGCTGACAGACAACGCATGGATACAAGCCCTCATCTGGGGCGGTGCAGCGGCCGACCTGCTGATGGGCATAGCGCTGTGGCGCTGGCCCGGCCGCTACAGCGCATGGGCCGCCCTAGGCCTGATGGGGGTGATGACCCTCACCGCCACCGTGCTGCTGCCCCACCTGTGGCTCGATCCACTCGGCTCCCTGCTCAAGAACCTGCCCATCGCCGCCATCCTGGTGGTTTTAGGAACCAGCTCCGCCCGCACCGAGGAAACCGCACCATGAACACCTACCTCATCCTCAAGACCCTCCACATCATCTCCAGCGTTCTGCTGGTGGGCACGGGCCTGGGCTCTGCGTTCTACCTGTTCTTTGCCAACCGCAGCGGCAGCGTGGCCGCGCAGGCCGTGGTGGGCCGTCTGGTGGTGCGGGCCGACTGGTGGTTTACTACCCCCGCCGTGATCGTGCAGCCGCTCACGGGCATTGCCATGGCCCACATGGCAGGCTGGCCCATCACCACCCCATGGCTGGCCTTGTCGATTGCGCTGTACCTGCTGGCCGGTGCCTGCTGGCTGCCCGTGGTGGCCATCCAGATCCGCATGGCCCGCATGGCGCAGGCCGCCCACGCCGCAGGCACCCCGCTGCCCGCGCAATACATGCGCCTGCAGCGCTGGTGGGAAGGCCTGGGCTACCCCGCCTTCATCGCCATGGCCGTGGTCTTTGCGCTGATGGTGAACAAGCCCGCGCTGTGGGGTGGGTGAGCCCAATGCCGCTGGCCACAGACACAAGGCACGGCATCCAATCACCCCACACCGTTCACGCTGAGCCTGTCGAAGCGCAGCGCAAGGCTTCGACAAGCTTGTATGGTTTAGCTCCCATCAACCAACCTGTAAGAAAGGGCGAGGAGCCGGGATGCAGGGACATCGACAAGCATCGGCAGTTGCTTCAGATCCAACTGACCGACCTACTGAGTCATTACCCCATCCCTGCGCCGAGCGTCGATAAGGAACCTGACGAGGGCAAGCTGCGCTTGGCAGCACCGATCGTCAATTCTTGCAAGCTCACGCCGACAGCAGGACACATCCCGGCGCTCGTATTTTGAGCGATGAACCCTCAACAAGCTACTGAGTTTGTCGGCGTGGATGTCGCCAGCGCCCATCTGGACGTGGCCGCGCAGGGCCAGGCCAGCGTGCGCCGGTTTGCCAATACACCCCAGGGCATTGCCCTGCTGCTGCGCACGTTGCGCCCCGCAAGCGTACTGGCGCTGGAGTCCACCGGCCGCTACCACGTGCCGCTTGCGCTGGCAGCGCACGCCGCAGGCCTGCGTGTCTATGTCCTCAATCCGCTGGATGCACGCCGCTACGCCCAGTCGGTGGGTCAGCGCGGCAAGACCGATCGGATGGATGCGCTCGTGCTGGCACGCTATATCTGCCACGAACATGCGCATTTGCAGCAGTGGCAGCCACCCACCGCTTGCCAAGCCGTGTTGCGCGAGCTCCTCGCACACCGGGCAACTCTGGTGCGTCAGCGCAGCGCACTGGCTCAAGCCGGCTGCCACAGCAAGACGCTTGCACGCCTGGACGAGCCAGTGCTGGCGGCCTTGCAACAAGCCATCAAACATGTCGATGGGCAAATAGAAACTACCCTGCGGGCTGATCTCAGCAGCCACCAAGCGTTTGAACACATCACCTCCGTGCCCGGCCTGGGGCTGGTTTGTGGCGCTTTGCTGGTGATGCTGTTTGGGCGGATGCAAGGCGGCAGTGCTGATGCGGTCATCGCATTTACCGGGCTGGACCCTCGCCCCAACGACTCTGGCAAGAAAACGGGGCAAAGGCGCTTGTCCAAGAGGGGCTGGCCAGAGATCAGGCGCTTGATGTACGCAGCAGCCATGTCGGCGGCGCGCACGAAGACGTGGAACGGCTATTACTGTGCTCAGCGTGACAAAGGCTTGAGCACGACCGCTGCACTTGTCGTGCTTGCCCGTAAGCTCTTGCGTGTGGCTTTCTCACTGTTCAAGCAGCAAGCTCTGTTCGATCCCGCGCTGGTCGCTGGCAGAGCTTGACGGGAACCATAGAACCTCAGCCCGAACGGATCTTTCTCATCCAGACAAACGACACACCACAACACATCCCGGGAGGAACCATGTCTGACAGCCCCACCAAGCCCCCCGCAGAGCCCATCGAGCCTGTAGACCCGTCGCCGTGGGACGCTGCCGACAACCCCTCACGCCTGCCCTTTGGCAAGTTCGCCCCCATCGTCTGCGGCATGGTGTTTGGCGTGCTGCTGCGCCTGGCGTTCAGCGGCGCACCCAGCAGCCGCTGGTCGGCCATGGTGGGCGCCTTCATCTGGCTGGCGCCCCTGGCCACCGGAGCCATCACGGTGTACCTGGCCGAGCGGCAGCAGCGGCGCAGCTGGTCTTATTACGCCTGGGCCCCGGCGCTGGCCACCTGCCTGGTCGTCATCGGCTCCATGCTGGTGCTGATCGAAGGGTTGATCTGCGCCATCGTCATCGTGCCGCTGTTCACCTTCATGGGCATGGCGGGCGGGCTGTGCATGGGGCTGGTGTGCCGCCTCACCCGCTGGCCCCGCCACGCCGCCTATGGCTTTGCTGTGCTGCCCCTGGTTGCCGCACTGGTCATGCCGCAGGGCGCACCTGCCCAGATGGGACAGGTAGAGCGCAGCCTGTGGATCAACGCCCCCGCCTCGGTGGTGTGGGAGGGCATCACCCACATCCGCAACATCCAGCCGCACGAAGTGGAAACCTCGTGGACCTACCGCATCGGCGTGCCCCCACCCGTGGAGGCCGTGACGGTGCAAGAAGGCACCGAGCGCGTGCGCAAAAGCCGCTGGGCCAAGGGCGTGCACTTTGACGAAATCATCCAGGAATGGGAACCCGGCCGCCACCTGCGCTGGACCTACCGCTTCGGGCCGGACTCCATCCCCGCAGGCGCGCTGGACGACCACGTTGCCATTGGCGGCGCCTACTTTGATCTGAACGACACCGCCTACACCCTGACCCCAGAGGCAGGCGGCACCCGGCTGCACCTGCGCGTCAGCTACCGCGTGTCCACCGACTTCAACACCTACGCCAACTGGTGGGCCCAGGCCCTGCTCGACAACTTTGCGCAGACCGTGCTGCAGCTCTACAAAACGCGGCTGGAAGGGTCGGCATAAACGACAAAGCGCCCCGGAATTCAGGGCGCCTTGCGTGCATTTCACTATCAAAAATATAGCTGCTCGCGCTTATTTATCAAGCGCTAGCGGCCATTTTTACTTCAATACCATCAAACCTTGGGGGCCGTAGCCAGCTTGTCCTGCGTCTTCGTCTCAAAGTCGCTGGCGTCGTGCCGCTCATGCAACTGGCTCGCCAGGTCGCCACGCACCCGGTTCACCATGCGGCCGCGCTGCACCGCGCGGCGCTGGCCCACCTGCTCGGCCCAGCGCAGCACATGGGTGTATTCATGCACCTGCAAAAACTCGCCCGCGTCGTAGGCCTCGCCCTTCACCATCAGCCCATACCAGGGCCAGATCGCCATGTCGGCCACGGTGTACTTATTGCCCGCCACGTACTCCGTCACGGCCAGGCGCTGGTTCAGCACATCCAGCTGGCGCTTGGTTTCCATCGCATAGCGGTCAATCGCGTACTCGATCTTGACTGGCGCGTAGGCATAAAAGTGCCCAAACCCGCCGCCCACAAACGGCGCACTGCCCATTTGCCAGAATAACCACGACAGGCACTCGGCCCGCGCCGCGCCGTCCTTGGGCAAAAAGGCACCAAACTTCTCGGCCAGGTACATCAGGATGGCCCCAGACTCAAACACCCGCACGGGGTTGGCAGGGTCGGTGCGGTCTTGCAGCGCCGGAATCTTGGAGTTGGGGTTGATGCCCACAAACCCGCTGCCAAACTGGTCGCCATCGCCAATGCGGATCAACCACGCGTCGTACTCCGCCCCGCTGTGGCCCAGCGCCAGCAGCTCCTCAAGCATGATCGTGACCTTCACGCCATTGGGCGTGCCCAGCGAATACAGCTGCAGCGGGTGCTTGCCCACGGGCAGCTCTTTATCGTGCGTAGCCCCGGCAATGGGCCGGTTGATGCTGGCGAACTGGCCGCCGTTTTCTTTGTTCCATTGCCAGATGGCGGGGGGGTGTAGGGGGTAGACATGTGCGCTCCGAGCTAAATATAGAAAAATGGGTGGGCAGCGGTTCCTACTGTGGGGTCGGAACTGACTTCGGTATCTTTCCAGGCTTGTCGTATTCAATCTTGCTGTCCCCAACAGCTAAGGAAATCTTGGATGCGCTACCGACTAGTGCAGAGGCCAACTCGTCTGCGGGATGAACCACCGGAGGCCCCTGATCGTTTTGCGTAAATAGGCCTCTGGTGAGACTCTCAATCAGGGGAAGAGGAATAGCAGAGTCGGACTCTTTTCGCCACTCTAAGCACGTCTCCACTACCCAATTCGCACGATTTACGTCCAAGTGAAACTGTTTAAGCGAATTCTCAGTAGCTGCAAATTGCTCAGCCCAACGAGTCTCCCAGCGGATGTAGTAGAGGATTGCTCCAACGAGACCAATCGTTAACAAGGAAAAGCGAATCCAAAGTGCAATCCGTTCGGTAGAAGCGTCATGCACCATTGCCGTTGCAAGCCCTAAATTTGCAGATGCAGCGGATGCGGAAGAGGTGGTCGGTGGTGCGGCCTGCAGGAGATTGGAAACCACCGCGGTGACCGACGACTGTGACTCGCGGCTCATATACAGCTCAATCGCAGTCCATCCCATCAACAAAATAAACAAGCCGATGAGACCCCACATGCCTAACGCCACAGGGTGGCGAGCATATCGGGTCACACCGGACACATCAAAATTTTTGACTCGCTCAGTTACATCATTCAGCATCCCATCGCGAATCTTTCGACGCGCAAAGGTGTTATCGCTGTCATCCAACTCCTGAGCGCGACGCTGAAGCTCCTCCTGCCTTTCTTTCAAATCGGCTTGCAGTCTTTTGATCTCTTCATCAGCAGCATGCTGCTTGGCTAAAAACGCCACCTCCAACTCTTCAGTCTTCTGCCGCACAGAATCATCGAGCTGCTGACGAACTTGAATCGTCTGCGCAAAAAGCTCTTCGAGTTGCTTTTGGAGTCGGGCAAAAGTCGACTCTTGGATGGCTTGTTGCGCCAAAACCGCTTCGCTGGCTTTGGCTGATTTCGGTACAGATACCGGGCGAAAAGCCGCAAGAACTGCGGCTGCTGCCTTCAGGCGTCCTGGATCGACGCCATTGAGATCAATCAAAAGATCATCAAGCACAGGTGACTTTTGAGCTGCGTCTCCAGAACTCCCCCCCCGGTAATAAATTACAGTTATGCCGCCAATACCTGCAGCGAAATAGTCAATGAGCTCACTATTCAGATCAATGACTTGCTGCCAGGTCGGCGGCGTTGGTTGGGCGGGAAACCTCACAGATCCCAGCCCATGCTGCAGCGCATTGGCGGAGACATCGAAATCTCCAAACTCTTGGCCAAGTTTGGTCAACGCGTGCACGATTTGAACGTCTGTCACACGCGGAATTTTGTAGAGCTGATTCGGCATACGTTCCCTCCCATACTATGAAGCGCGACAGACAGTTATCGTCCGTCGGCCACGGTCACTCAATGCGCCTTATCCCAATTCGCCCCCACCCCCACCTCCGCCAGTAACGGCACCTTCAGCGCCGCCACTTCCGCCATCAGGCGCGGGATGTGGGTCTTGAGCCAGTCCACCTCGCTCTCGGGCAGTTCGAACACCAGTTCGTCGTGCACCTGCATGATCATTTGGATGTCCGGCTTGTGGGCATCCAGTTCCTTCTGCACGGCCACCATGGCCAGCTTGATCAAGTCCGCCGCCGTGCCCTGCATGGGCGCGTTGATGGCGGCGCGTTCGGCCCCGGCGCGGCGGGGGCCGTTGGGGGAATTGATTTCGGGCAGGTACAGGCGGCGGCCAAACACGGTCTCGACATAGCCCATGGACTTGGCGGCGGCCTTGGTGTCATCCATGTACTGCTTCACGCCGGGGTAGCGCTGGAAGTATTTGTCGATGTACGCGGCAGCGGCCTTGGTTTCGATGCCCAGGTTCTTGGCCAGGCCAAAGCTGCTCATGCCATAGATAAGGCCGAAGTTGATGACCTTGGCGTAGCGGCGTTGCTCGCTGGTGACCTGATCGACCTCCACCCCAAACACTTCGGCGGCGGTGGCGCGGTGCACGTCCAGGCCCGCGTGGAAGGCGTGTAGCAGCGAGTGGTCGCCGCTCAGGTGGGCCATGATGCGCAGTTCAATCTGGCTGTAGTCGGCGCTGGCAATCACGCGGCCTGCAGGGGCCACAAAGGCCTCGCGCACGCGGCGGCCTTCGGGGGTGCGGATGGGGATGTTCTGCAGGTTGGGGTCGTTGCTGGACAAGCGCCCGGTCACAGCCACAGCCTGCGCGTAGTGCGTGTGCACGCGGCCTGTGCGCGGCAGGGCCAGTTGGGCGAGCTTGTCGGTGTAGGTGCCTTTGAGCTTGACGAGGCTGCGGTGCTCCAGCAGCTTGGCGGGCAGGGGGTAGTCCTCGGCCAGTTTTTCCAGCACTTCTTCGTCGGTGCTGCGGGCGCCAGTGGCCGTCTTCTTCACCACGGGCATGCCCAGCTTGTCGAAGAAGATTTCGCCGAGCTGCTTGGGGCTGCTCAGGTTGAAGGGCTGGCCTGCAATCTCATACGCCTCGGTTTCGAGCTGCAATATGCGCTGGCCCAGCTCATGGCTTTGCGCAGCCAGCGTGGGCGCGTCGATCAGCACGCCGTTGCGTTCGATGCGGTACAGGGCTTCGCTGCTGGCAATCTCCAGCTCGTAGATGAAGCGCAGTTTGTCGTCCGCCTGCAGCAGGGGCCACAGGGCGTTGTGCACGTCCAGGGTCTGGTCGGAGTCTTCGCACGAATAGGCGGCGGCTTTGTCTACGGGCACCTGCGCAAACGGTATCTGGTGCGCGCCTTTGCCGCACAGGTCTTCGTAGGTGATGCCCTTGCGGCCCGTGTGGCGCTCGGCCAGGCTGGTCAGGTTGTGGGGCTTGTGCACTTCGAGCACGTAGCTTTGCAGCATGGTGTCGTGCGCGTAGCCCTGCACCTCAATGCCATGGTTGGCAAACACGTGGCGGTCGTATTTGATGTGCTGGCCCAGCTTGGGGTGCTTGGGGTCTTCCAGCCAGGGTTTGAGGCGGGCGAGCACTTCATCCAGCGGCAACTGCGCGGGCGCATCGGGCCCTTCGTGCCGCAGGGGGATGTAGGCGGCTTCGCCGGGCTGCACGCTAAAGCTGATACCGACGATTTGCGCGCGCATTTCGTCGAGCGAGTCGGTCTCGGTGTCGATGGCCGTGAGCGGGGCCTTGTGCAGGCGCTCCAGCCATTGGTCAAAGTCGGCCCAGTTAAGGATGGTGTCGTACACCACCGTGCGGTGCTGGGCTTCTTCGGCCACGGTGCTGGCGGAATGGTCGGCAAACAGATCACCGCTTTGGCCGGGCATGGCAACGGTGGGGGCCGTGGTGGCAGAAGCAGTAGCGCCCTTGATGGCGGCAGCCAAGCCCTTGAAACCGTACTTTTCGTAAAACGGCAGCAGGCCAGCGTTGTCCGGCGCGTCCAGCGTGATGTCGTCAAACGCGGGCAGGCCGGGGATGTAGTCGGCCAGCGCGCAGTCTGTCTTCATGGTGACGAGCTGGCGGCTCAAAGCCAGCTGGCCGCTGGCAATGGCTTCGCGCAGGTTGTTGCCCGCCACGCCCTTGATGGCGTCGGCGTTGGCAATCAGGTTGTCGAGCGAGCCATATTCTTCCAGCCACTTGGCGGCGGTCTTGGGGCCCACCTTGGTCACGCCGGGCACGTTGTCCACGGTGTCGCCTACCAAGGCCTGGTAGTCCACCATCAGCGCGGGTGGCACGCCAAACTCGGCCGTCACGCCCGCCACGTCGCGGCGCTTGCCGCTCATAGTGTCGATGATGGTGATGTGCTCGTTGACCAGCTGGCTCAAGTCTTTGTCGCCGCTGGACACGATGACTTCAATGCCTTGCGCTGCGGCCGTGTGGGCCAGGGTGGCGATCACGTCGTCGGCCTCCACGCCGGGCACGGCCACCACCTTCCAGCCCAGCAGGTCCACCACCTCGTGGATGGGCTCGATCTGGCTGCGCAGGTCGTCGGGCATGGGCGAGCGCGTGGCCTTGTATTCGGTGTACAGCGCATCGCGGAAGGTGGGGCCCGAGGCGTCGAACACGCATACAGCGTAGTCGGCAGTCACCTCTTTGCGCAGGGCCTGCATCATGTTGATCATGCCGCGAATGGCGCCTGTAGCAGGGCTGGTGGGGTCGCCCGGCACGGCCCGCAGGTCGGGCATGGCGTGGAAGGCGCGGTACAGGTAGCTGGAGCCGTCCACCAGCACCAGGGTCTTTTTGTCAGTCATGCACGGATTGTGCACGGGCAGGCTGCCTCTGGACGGCGCTCTACAATCGGCCCCATGCGCGCACTCCACCTCTTCCTTTTGCTGGGCCTGGCGTCCAGCCCCCTGCTGGCCCAAAATACGAACCAAAATGCCCCTCAGGGCACAACGGAAAAGCGCGAGCAGCTATCAAATCCAGAGCAACTGGAAGGCCGCACCAACCAGCGCACCGAGCGCATTCGGGTGGAAGACGGCGGCAGCCGAGTGGACGAGGTGCGTGTGGGTGGCCAGACGCAAAGCATCAACGTGCAGCCCAAGGGCAGCGAGATGCCCGCCTATGAAGTGAAATCGCCCGACGGCGCCCGCAGCCGCGCTGGCAGCAACAGCGGTGCAGAGACCAACACCGCCCCGCGTGTGTGGAACGTGATGAAGTTCTAAACCCCTGCGCGGGCCTGCCTTGAGGGCCCGCCGCACTGCACGCCCTGCCCCGCACCCGCATGGGGGCCATGGCCTCGGCACGGGCTGGGCCCGTGATTCCCCCGCCCCTTACTTTCTCCCCTGCTGAGCTGAACGATGGCTGTTTTTACCGAAGTCTCCAAAAAAGATGCACGCGAAGTGCTGCGCCGATTGCAAATTGGCGAACTGGTGGAACTGCGCGGCATTGAGGGCGGCATTGAAAACACCAACTATTTTTTGACCAGCTCGCAAGGCGAGTTCGTCCTCACGCTGTTCGAGCGCCTGACGGCGGTGCAACTGCCGTTTTACCTGCACCTGATGAAGCACCTGGCGCACGGCGGCATCCCCGTGCCCGAGCCGCGTGGTGACAAGTACGGCGAAATCCTGCACACCGTGGCGGGCAAGCCTGCGGCGGTGGTGAGCAAGCTGCGCGGCAAGAGCCAACTGGCCCCCGAGCCCGTGCACTGCGCCGCCGTGGGCGCCATGCTGGCGCGCATGCACCTGGTGGGGCGCGATTTTGACCGCCACCAGCCCAACCTGCGCGGCCTGCCCTGGTGGAACGAAACCGTGCCCGTGGTGCTGCCGCACCTGGACACTGCCCAGGCCGCGCTGCTGCAGTCTGAGCTGGCCTACCAGAACCATGTGGCAGCGTCGTCCACCTACGCCGCCTTGCCCCGTGGCCCGGTGCATGCCGACCTGTTCCGCGACAACGTGATGTTTGCCGAGGACACCCTGACGGGCTTCTTCGACTTTTACTTTGCGGGCGTGGACACCTGGCTGTTTGACCTGGCGGTGTGCCTGAACGACTGGTGCATTGACCTGCCCACCGGCACACACCACACCGAGCGCGCCACGGCCATGCTCACCGCCTACCAGTCCGTGCGCCCCCTGACAGCGGCAGAGCGCGAGCTGCTGCCCGCCATGCTGCGCGCCGGGGCGCTGCGCTTTTGGATCTCGCGCCTGTGGGACTTTTACCTGCCCCGCGAGGCGTCCATGCTCAAGCCGCACGACCCGACCCACTTTGAGCGGGTGCTGCAGGGGCGCATTGCGCACCCGGTGCAAGCCTGACGTCCCATCGATCCATCCATCGCGCCCCTGCAACGCCAAAGCGCCAGAGCGCTCCCGGGTGCCGTCTGCACCGGCACACACGGTAGGTTTGCGGGGCCAGCAGCGCCCCTCAACCTCGGGCCCCGCACCAACACAACCCCAGGCGATAGCCCTTTGCCCAGACCGGCTGCAGCGCGCTGGGGTAAATTCACTCTCTGGCGCGCGATGAGCTAGCAGGCACACACACCGCCCGCCACGGACCACACCACCACCCACTCCATGAAACTCCACATCGTTCCCGCCAAGACTGGCTTCACCTGGGTCAAACTGGGCGTGCAAGCGTTCCGGCGCCAGCCCATGGCCCTGGCGGCGCTGTTCTTTATTTCGTTTGTTGCGATGCAGCTGCTGGCCAGCGTGCCCGTGCTGGGCAGCATTGCCTCGCTGGTGCTGCTGCCCTCCGTCACACTGGCCATGATGGTGGCCACGGGCGAGTCCATCCAGGGCCACCGACCCACACCGGCGCTGCTGCTGGTCACCTTCCGCAAAGGCCGCCAGCACCTGCGCCACATGCTGCTGCTGGGCGTGCTGTATGCGCTGGGCTTTCTGGGCATCATGGGCCTGTCGGCGCTGGTTGATGGCGGGCGCTTTGTGCAGGTGTACATGGACGGCACACCAGTCACCGCGCAAATGACGTCAGACCCGAGCTTTCAGAAAGCCATGTGGCTGGCCACCTTGCTGTCACTCCCTCTGTCGCTGCTGTTCTGGCATGCGCCGGGCCTGGTGCACTGGCACGGCGTCCCGCCCGTCAAGGCCTTGTTCTTCAGCATGATGGCCTGCGTGCGCAACGCCGGGGCCTGCCTGGTGTTCCTCTTCACCTGGCTGGGCATTGGGGTGCTGGGGGCGCTGGTGATCAGCATCATCTCGCTGCTGCTGGGGCTGGGTGGCGAAGGCATTGGCAGCCTGCTGATGGCCGCCGCCATGATGATGGCCACCATGATCCTGACTTGCGCGGTGTTTATCTTCAGGGACTGCTTTGAGCCGCCCGAGAGCCTGCTGCACGAGGCACCCCATGACACACCACCCTCCGACGCCCCAACTGCTGGGCCGAACTGAAGACGAGCTGCGCTGGCACCGGCGTCGCGGCCTGCTGCAAGCCGCCGCCGCATGGGCCACCACCGGTGGCTGGATGGCAGCGCAGGCCCAGTCCCGCAGCAATATCGTTGAGCTGCGTGGGGACGTGCTGCGCAATGGCCGGGCGCTGACGGCACACGACAGCATTGCCACGGGCGACCGCATTGAGACGGGCCCAGGCTCCACCGCCGTGTTTGCCGTGGGCAGCAGCGCCTTCATGCTGCGGCAGAACACGCGTGTCGCACTCGAGGGCGACGGCAAGGGCGAGGAGTCCACCACCGTCAAGGTGCTGCGTTTGCTGACCGGCGCAGTGGCCAGCGTGTGGGGCAAGGGCACAGACCGGCAGGTGGCCCTGCCCACCCTCACGGCGGGCATCCGGGGCACGGGGGTGTATGCCGAGGTGTTCCCCGAGCAGGCCCTGCGGGGCTATTTCTGCAATTGCTATGGCACGGTGGACCTGGCCGCTGGCAGCGAAAGCCTGGTCAGCCAGTCGGTGTACCACCAGTCCTTCTGGGCCGAGACCGCGCCGCGCAATGGCCGGCTGCTCACGCCTGCGGGCGCCATCAACCACACCGATGAAGAGCTGGAGTTCCTCGCCAGCCTGATCGGCCAGCGCACCGCTTGGCAGATTGCCGGGCGCAAAGGCACCAAGGATGGCAGCGGGCAGATGAACTACCCGGCGCCAGCCAGTGCGGCACCCAAGCCTGCGCGCACCGTGCAGCCGTCTTACGGGGAAAACAGCCCCTACTGAGCGGCCCAGGGCCCCGCAACAAGTCGCCCAGGCCACTGATTTTGGTGTTTGGTGGGTCTCTCATCCCCTGTCTCAAGGGACTCGTCGGGGTGCCACGCGTGCGCACAGACAACGCGGCGGATAGTGGGTGTCCGTCACGTAATTGACACAAAAGCATCAACGAAGTGTCACAGGATATTTCTAGCATCGCTGGCTGGTGATCACGACCACCGACCGCAGTGCCTGGCCCACTGGGTCGAACGTGGTGTGGTCTGCAGTAACGCAATACCCCACTGGAAATACCAAGACATGTCCCAATCCTCGCTGACCACCCGCCGCAAAGCACTGCAATTTCTGGCGGGGGTTCCCATGCTACCCCTGGGCGCAACGGCTGCCACCTCCTTTTTGACAGCCTGCGGCGGTGGTAGCGACAGCACCAGTGCCAGCTTTGTTTCCGCCAGTTTCACCTCGATGGCCGCACCCACGCTGGCCAACCCTGCCGCCATGGCAACCACCACGGTGGGCTCGGCACTGAACGTGACCCTGAGCGACAACTCCGTGCGCTCGTTCCAACTGGCCTACCAGCCCTTCTTCGTCACGGGCGACATGGTGTCTGATGGCAAGGGCGGCAAGCTGCTGGCTGGCGGCTACTACGACATCAACAACAAGGCCATCACGGACACCTCCGTGGCAGGGTCTGAGCGCCAGTTCTTCTCTGACTCGCCTGATGGCACCTCGCTGCTGACCGTGGCCAATGCCAAGGTGGACGGTGTCAAGGGCAAGCCTGTGTTTGCCGTGGTGCAGTTTGAATACACCACTTGGGCGCAAGACGGTAAGACCGACATGTACGGCAAGCTGCCATCGCCCATCGCCGTGCTGACGCTGGACCAAGACCAGGACACAGGCAAGCTCAGCCTGGTGAAGTACCACAACGTGGACACCTCCAAGGTGCACGGCCTGTGGATCACCTGCGGCGCCAGCCTCTCGCCCTGGGGCACGCACCTGTCCAGCGAAGAGTACGAACCCGATGCCTTCAGCATCGCCAGCAACACCATGTTCAAGGCCTACAGCAAGAACCTGTATGGCAACGAAGCCACGGCCAACCCCTACCACTACGGCCACATGCCCGAAGTGACCGTCAACGCCGATGGCACCGCCAGCATCAAGAAGCACTTCTGCATGGGCCGCATTTCGCACGAGCTGGTGCAGGTCATGCCCGACCAGCGCACGGCATTGATGGGCGATGACGCCACCAACAGCGCCTACTTTGTGTTTGTGGCAGACAAGGAAAAAGACCTGTCCTCGGGCTCGCTGTATGTGGCCAAGGTGGGCTCTGGCTTCTCCATCGACCCCGCAGCCAACAGCGCCGCTGCGCTCACCTGGATCAAGCTGGGCTCTGCCACCAGCGCCGAGATCGAGAACCTGGCCAACACGCTCAAGCCCACGGACATCATGACCGTGAAGACCACCGACCCGGCCGATGCCAGCTACACCAAGATCGTGGCCAACGGCAAGACCGAGTGGATCAAGCTGAACCCCGGCATGGAAAAGGCCGCTGCCTTCCTGGAAACCCACCGCTATGCCGCCTACCTCGGCGCCAGCCTGGGCTTCACCAAGATGGAAGGCACCACAGTCAACGCCAAGGACAAGATTGCCTACTCTGCGCTGCAGAACATCCAGTCGTCCATGGTGGCAGGCAACGCCGCCAACGTGCCCGGCAACGGCATCTCTGTGCCCAAGCAACTGGTGGCCGGTGCTGTCATGGCACTGAACCTGCGCGGTGGCCAGAAGGACACCGATGGCGGCGCCATCAACAGCGAGTGGATGCCCGCAGACACCAAGGTGCTGATGGCCGGTGAAGACATCACCGCCGACGCCCTGGGCAACACCGCCAACCCCAACAAGGTGGCCAACCCTGACAACCTGAAGTTCTCTGAAAAGCTGCGCACCCTGTTCATTGGCGAAGACAGCAGCCAGCACGTGAACAACTTCCTGTGGGCCTACAACGTGGACACCAAGCAGCTGTCCCGCCTCATGTCGATCCCGGCAGGTGGCGAATCCACCGGCCTGCACGCTGTGGACGAGATCAACGGCTGGACCTACATCATGAGCAACTTCCAGCACGCAGGTGACTGGGGCAGCATTCACAGCGTCGTCAAAGACACGCTGGACCCGATGATCCGCGCCAACTACAAAAACAAGTCGGGCGCTGCTGTGGGCTACCTCACCGGCACACCCAGCCAGATGAAACTGGGCTAAGCGCAAGCCTTGCCCCCAGCAAAAGGGGCACTACAAAAAGCCAGCCGGGCCATACAGCCCGGCTGGCTTTTTTGCTGGCCTGGGCAACACCGGAGCGATCAGACACCCGACCAGCACCCGCACGGCAACGCCTGCTGCGCAGTGCCTCCACAGGGTCAAGTATTCCCTGGCGTCAGGCACTGCATTAAATGCAAATCACTCTTATTAACTTACAATTCACTGCGGCACGACCCAGCGATCAGCTTGCGTGCCCAGCCCCCTAGCGTTGGCACCTCTGCCGCACGCACCTTCTTCCTATCCCTGGCCATGCACTGCTGCGGCAGCGCACAGGCCAAGCCATCTCTAAGGAGCCCAGCATGCACACACCTTTCACCAAAACCATGCCTGTCATGGCACTCCTGATCAGTGCACTGGGCTCGGCCGCATCGGTGGCCCAAGCCCAGGCTCCTTCCAGCCCAGCGGCGGTGGCCGCCCCCCAGGCTGCGGCAGCCGCCGTGGCAGCCCCCCAGGTGGTGGCGCACTACGCCCACCTGGTCCACACCAGCTACAGCGACACCCTCACCGCTGCCAAGGCTCTGCAAACGGCGGTGACAGCCTTCACCGCGCAGCCCTCGGCCGCCACGCTGGCCGAGGCCCGCAAGACCTGGCTGGCGGCGCGCGAGTTCTACGGGCAGACCGAGGCCTTCCGCTTTTATGGCGGCCCCATCGACAACGACAACGGGCCTGAGGGCCGCATCAACGCGTGGCCCATGGACGAGTCGTTTGTGGACAGCGTGCAGGGCAAGCCCAACGCGGGCCTGGTGAACAACCGCAAGTTCGTCATCAACAAGAAAAACCTCTCGGCGCAAAACGAGCGCGGCGGCGAGGAGAACATTGCCACGGGCTGGCACGCCATCGAGTTCTTCCTGTGGGGCCAGGACCTGTCTGAGACCGGCCCGGGCGATCGCAACTTTGAAGACTTTGTGGACGGCAAGGCCCCCAACGCCGACCGCCGTCGCCAGTACCTGAACGTGGTGACGGACCTGCTCATCGATGACCTCACCACGCTGGTGAAGGCCTGGGCCCCGGACGCCAAGAACAACTACCGCGCCCGCTTCGTCAAGGGCAACCGCGAGTCGGTGCGCAAGATGCTGGTGGGCCTGGGCTCGCTCTCGCGCGGCGAGCTGGCGGGCGAACGGCTGGAGGTGGCCCTCAACAGCCAGGACCAGGAAGACGAGCACTCGTGCTTCTCGGACAACACCCACCGCGACGCAGTGACCAATGCGCTGGGCATCCAAAACGTGTGGCTGGGCCAGTACAAGCAGGCCGATGGCACGGTGCTCATGGGCCCATCGCTGCGCGACCTGGTGGCCGCCAAGGACGCGGCCCTGGCCGAAAAGACCACGCAGCAAATCGCCGCATCGGTGGCAGCGGCCGAGGGCATCCAGGCGCCGTTTGACCGCGAGATCATTGGCGGCAAGGAAGCGCCAGGCCGCCAGCGCATCCAGAAGACCATCGACAGCCTGACGCAGCAAAGCAAGGACCTGGTCGCCGCCGCCAATGCCATTGGCATCACCAAATTGACCCTGGTGCAGCCTTGAGCATGCAGCGTCCGCAAGCCATTCGCCGCCAGCGCGCCGCGCGCCTGGCAGCAGCCAGCACCGGTATCGCCGCCCTCGCCTGCCTGAGCGTGGGCCTTTTGACGGCCGCGCCCCAGCCCGACCCCTTGGGTGAAAAAACGGGCGGCGACACCACGGTGTTTGCCACGGGGCGCAATGCGTTCTCGTTCCCCGCCGCCAACCTCAGCGACGAGGAGCGCACGCGCTTTGTCATTGGCAACTCGTTCTTTCGCCGCAACTGGGTCGAGGCCCCCGCATCGACCAAGGCCCGGGATGGCCTGGGTCCGCATTTCATTGCGCGATCGTGCGGTGGCTGCCATGTGCAGGACGGCCGGGGCGAGCCGCCAGCCATCTTCAACCGCCTGGGCGAGACCAAAGACCCGACGGTGGCGCTGCTGATTCGCCTGTCCATCCCTGGCGCCGATGCGCATGGCGGGCCCAAGCACGAGCCCACCTATGGCGACCAGTTCAACAACACAGCCATCCAGGGCGTGAAGCCCGAAGGCCGCGTGACGCTGCGCTACGACACCGTCAAAGGCAAGTTTGCCGACGGCACACCCTACGCGCTGCAAAAGCCCGCGTACGGCTTTGCCGACCTGGGCTACGGCCCCATGCACCCCGACGTGATGCTGAGCCCCCGGATTGCGCCGCAGATCATCGGCGTGGGCCTGCTCGAAGCCATTGCCGAGGCCGACATCCTGGCCAATGCGGCCGACCAGGCTGCTGCGGCAGGCCCCATCAAGGGCACGCCCAACCAAGTGTGGGATGCGCCATCAGGCCGCATGATGCTGGGCCGCTTTGGCTGGAAGGCCAACGTGGCCACCATTGCGCACCAGACGGGCGGAGCGTTTGTGGGCGACATGGGCATCACCTCGCGCCACTTTGCCGCCGAGGCCTGCACCCCTGCGCAAAAAGACTGCCTGGCTGCGCCCAGCGGCCAAAGCGCTGCAGTGCAAGGGCAACCCGGCGTGGAGATTGACGACAAGACCCTGGCCGACGTGATCTTCTACCAGGCCACGCTGGCGCCGCCTGCGCGCCGCAGCATCAACGATGCCCAGGTGCTGCGCGGCCAGGCCTTGTTTGCGCAGGCCCAGTGCGCCACCTGCCACCGGCCGAGCTACGTCACGCAAACCGGCCCCTTCCCGCACCTGACGAGCAAGGCGCTGAGCGGCCAGCGCATCTGGCCCTACACCGACTTGCTGCTGCACGACATGGGCGAGCGCCTGGCCGATGGCCGCCCTGACTTTGGCGCCAATGGCCGCCAGTGGAAGACCCCGCCGCTGTGGGGCACCGGCCTCATCAAGGACGTGAACGGCCACACCCGTCTGCTGCACGATGGCCGCGCCCGCGGTGTGCTGGAGGCCGTGCTATGGCACGGTGGCGAGGCCGAGGCAGCCAAGGACCAGGTGCTCAAGATGAAGAAGGCTGACCGCGAAGCGCTCGTGAAATTTGTGGAATCGCTATGACCCATGCACCCCAAAGCCGCACAAGCACGCCTGCAAGCACGCGCAAACCGTTGAGCCAGGCATGGGCACTGTGCGCACTGCTGCTGACCGTCGCGCCAACCCTGCACTTGGCTGCCCATGCACAGGTCAAAAACACGCCCCCCCACGCAGCGCCCACCTGGCAACGCGAGGCCGTGCCGTTTTATGACACGGTGCACGCACTGCAAGGCATCTACAGCCACTGGGCCCTGCCCCGGGCGCAGGCGTTTGACCGCAGCGCGCAGGCACTCAC
Organism: Acidovorax sp. 56; assembly: GCF_002749705.1. Taxonomy (NCBI): domain Bacteria; kingdom Pseudomonadati; phylum Pseudomonadota; class Betaproteobacteria; order Burkholderiales; family Comamonadaceae; genus Acidovorax; species Acidovorax sp. 56. Next base: position 4,725,654 of record NZ_PEEV01000001.1, on the reverse strand, counting down.
CAACGCGATGGCGGCAATGTGCAGTGGCAACGCGGACACCAACGCATCCAAGGCCGCACTGGAATCAGCCCGCAACGCATGGCTGGGCACCACCCGCGCTTGGGAAGAACTCTCGGCCATCGCCATCGGCCCGGTGATTGCGCGCCGCACGCAGCGCGCCATCGACTTCGCCCCCACACGCCCGGCCCTGATTGAAAAAGCCATCCAGGCACAACCCCAGGGCGCCAAGGCTTTTGAACGCATCGGCACCCCTGCCAAGGGCCTGCCAGCGCTGGAGTGGCTGCTGTGGACGCGCCCAGCACAGCCCGGCACGCCCGCTTGCAGCTACGCGCACGAAGTGGCCTTGGACGTGGCCCGCGAGGCCACCGCTGTGGCCGCCGACTTTGCCCGCACGGCGTCCAGTGACTGGGGTGCCGAGGAACAGCAAGAACAATCCACCCAGGCCATGAGCGAATTCGTGAACCAGTGGGTGGGCGGCATTGAGCGCCTGCGCTGGGCCCACATGGAAAAGCCCCTGCGCGCAGCCCAGGGCAGCAAGCCGCCCGAGTACCCACGCAGCGCCAGCCAGGACACGCTGGCCGCCTGGGCCGCCACCTGGAAGGGGCTGAGCACCGTGACCCAGCAACCCGCCCAAGCGCCCACGCCCGCCCCCGGCGAAGCGCTGGTGCCGCTGGAGACCTATCTGCGTGGCAAGGGCATGAACCCGCTGGCCGACAAGCTCCACCAGGCGGCGCAGAAGGTGGATGCCTCGATGGCGCAGGTGCAAAAGGCCGGGGTCAAAGGCAAGCCCGCCATCCAGCAGGCTGCGCGCGACCTGGCGGCGCTCAAGTTCCTGGCCGAATCGGAAGTGGCGCCTGCACTTCAGGTGAGCATTGGTTTTTCAGATGCCGATGGGGATTGAGCCCACATCAGCTACGGGCCAGGCTGCGCCAGCGGCGCTGCAGCGCCGCACCGCCCTGGCCCTGCTGGCAGGCCTGGGGGGGCTAAGTACCTGGGCGCTGCTGCCCCGCACAGCGCAGGCTGCCGCAGCCAGCACCCGCCCAAACAACGCCACCCACACCAACAGCGCCACCTTGGCCGCAGCGTGGGAGGCGCAGGGCAGCTTTCACATCGGGCTGCTGTCGGTGGCGGGCCTGCAACTGCGCGTGCAAGCGGCGTTGGAAGTGCCCTCGCGCCCCCACGGGGTGGTCGCCTTGCCCGATGGATCGGTGCTGGCCGTGGCCCGCCGCCCTGGTGACTGGATGGTGCGCTGGCACCCGGGCCGCCACACAGCACCGCTGTGGCGGTGGCAGACCGCCGAGGCTGCGTTTCCAGACCGCACCTTCAACGGCCATGTGCTGGCGGGCCCAGACGGCCAAACGCTCTACACCACAGAGACCGACGTGGAAACCGGCGTCAGCCTGGTGGGCGTGCGCGATGCGCGCACGCTGGAGAAAGTGGCCGAATGGCCCACCCATGGCATGGATGCGCACGAGCTGATCTGGGACCGCCACAGCACCAGCAGCAAAACCGGCGCCCCCACCCTCATCGTGGCCAATGGTGGCGTGCCCACCGCCCCCGAAACCGGCCGTGCCAAGCGCGACATGCACCGCATGGATTCATCGCTGGTGCGGCTGGATGGCACCACCGGCGAGTTGCTGGGCCAGTGGCGGCTGGACGACCCGCGCCTGAGCCTGCGCCACCTGGCCTGGAACCCGGCGGGCACGGTGCTGGGCATTGCGCTGCAGGCTGAGCACGATGACCCGGCCCTGCGCCACGCCGCCCCCGTGCACGCCCGCTTTGATGGACAGGCGTTGCACGCAGAGCCCCAGGTGGGCCATGCAGCGCAGACTGGAGCCAGTGCGCTGGCGGAGGCCTCCGTGCCCGCTGTGCAAGCGCCGACCAACTTGCAGGGCTATGGCGGCAGCATTGTGGCCACGCCCGAGGGCTGGGCCGTGAGCTGCCCCAAGGCAGGCTGCGCAGTGCTGTTCAATGCCCAAGGGCTGCGCACCGGGCAGATCGCGCTGGCGGAAGTGTGCGCGCTGGCATCCGACGGGGCCCGGCTGTGGGCCGGTGGCCTGGGCCAGAGCCTGTTGCACCAGCGGGTGCCTGGAGCCCCCGTCAGCACGCAGGCACTCACCCACCCGGGCGCGTTGCACCAGGCCAGGCTAGACAACCATTGGGGACTGGTCCGGGCCGCCTGAAGTCACGCGCCACCATCCAATTCATAACAAAATTGACCTCTAGCGCTTGATAAATAAGCGCTAGCAGCTATATTTTTTATAGCAAACTCACTGCATGTCGCTGCGACGGGCGTCGTCCGCCAGCCGCACAGACTGCACCAGCTCGTGCACAAACCGGAGCTTGCCCATGGCCCCAGCCGACAAGGCAAACGGGTAGGCATCGCTTTGCCCCAGGCTGCGGTTCAGGCTGTTGAGCAGCAGGGTGAGCGGCACCCATTGGCGCACCATGTCGTCAAACCCCGGCGGCGGGGTGCCAAAGGGGTCTTGCATGCTGTGCAGCCAAGAGGCATGCGGCTCGGGCACCATCACCGTGGTTTGGTAGCTGGCTGCGGTTTCCAGCAAGTCCACCAAGTGCAGGTAGTGCGCCCAGGTCTCGGCCCAGTCTTCCCAGGGGTGTGCTGACGCATAAGCGCTCACATGGCGCTGCGCCCAGTCGCCCAGGTCGTTGCCCTTGGCGTAGTGCGCGCTCAGGGCCTGGGCATAGTCTTGCCGCTCGTCGCCAAACACGCTGCGAAAGGCATCGAGCCTGCCGCCATCGCGCACCAGTTGATCCCAGTAAAAATGCCCGGACTCGTGCCGCAAATGGCCGATCAGCGTGCGGTAGGGCTCGCCCAATGCAATGCGCCTGCGGGCGCGCTCGTCGTCATCGGCCTCGGCCACATTCAGGGTGATGGTGCCACCCAGGTGGCCCGTCAGCACCTCTGGGCCGCCGGGCCAGTCGGCCAGAAACTCAAACACCGGCCCTGATCGACCGGGCACGGGCTCCAGCCCCAGGCGCGCCAGGGTGTAAAAAAGCTGCCTTTTGGCGGCCTCGACTTGCTGCCAGCGCCCCAGGTTGGCGGGCTCTGAAAGGTCTGGCAGCACGCGTGTCTGCCGGCACGAGACGCACAGCGGCGAATAGTCGTTGGCAGGCACAGCAAAGTTGCAGGCACCGTGGGCCGTGCGGTTGTGGCACATGCGGTAGAGCTTGCCGCTGTGGGCCGAGCCGCCGCGCTCGCCCATGCGCCGCCACAGGTCAGGGCCATCCTGGGGTGCAGGGGTCAGCGCCGCCATGCTGAGCTGGTCGGGCACAAATGCCAACGTGCTGCCGCAGTGCAGGCATTGCACGCTGTCAAAAAAAACCAGGTGACCGCAGTGGTCGCAATTGAATACGCGCATGGTGCCGAAGCTTACCCCTTGAGCAGGTTCGTCCGCACACGCCCCATGCAGCAAGCATGGGCCCATGCGGCAAGACTCTGGAAAAAAACAAACCCACCCGCTGCATGGCAACGGGTGGGCTTGCGATGAGCGACGGGGACTGCGTGGGCACCTGCGCCCTGTCGCTGTTGGGTCCAGGGGCCTTCACAGACCCCCGATCCGTCAAGGCATTACAACATCAAGGGCGCACCACGATGCTGTTGCGCACTTCGCGCACATGCTTGGTGTTGCGGGCGATGTTTTCGGCCTGGTTCTTCTCGGCCTGCGACTTGGCAAAGCCAGACAGCTGTACGGTGCCGTTCAAGGTCTCCACGCTGATGGAGGTGGCGGAAACGGTTTTGTCTTCTGCCATCTTGGCCTTCACGGCGGTGGTGATGCCTGCGTCATCGACGTAGGCACCCACAGTCTGCTGGTCTCGGGCCACGGAGCAACCCGTAGCGGCCAGAACGGTGATGCCGGTCACGGCAGCAAAAGCAAGGGCACGTGCGTATTTCATGGGAATTCCTTCGTTGGAGATTGGAGAACGCGGGTGCTGACAACACAATCAACCCACTGGCCTGTTGCACCCTCCGTGGCCAAGGGATTGAGGCTGGCGCAAAGGTGCGTGCCAGACACGGCACCCGCCCCTGCGCCCGCAGAAAATCAAATTCAATGCATGCGGTTGCGGCGCGACAACCACAGGGCCAATGCCCCCAAGGCGGCCCCCGAGGCCACAGCAATCGCAACCGATTTGCCGGGTTGCTCTGCCACATAGCGCGAGGTGGCTTCAGAGGCGTGGCGCAACTGGCGGCGGGCGCGGTCACTGGTTTCAGCGCAGTATTCAATGCTGCGCGCAGCGATGTCTTGTGCACGGGAAGCCAGGTCTTGAATCGCGGGGCTGGCGTCTTCGCGCAACTGGCGCACCCTGCCTTCGGCCAGGCTCAAAGAGGCATCTGCCTTGGTGCGGGTGGCCTTGACGGCTTCTTCTGCGCTTTGCAGCACGTCATCGGCCAGGTTGCGGGCGGTGTGGCTCAACTTCTCGGTACTCGTTTGGATGCTCATCGGTAACTCCTTGTCAGTGGTAACAGTGGATGTGGCAGTGAAGGACACGGGTGGCGGTGCACTGCAGGCGGGTGGGCCTTGAAGCTCAGCCCCGCTTGAGCAAGCCAAACACGAAGGTCACAACGGCCATGATCACAAACACAAAGAACAGAATCTTTGCGATGCCCACGGCCCCGGCTGCGATGCCACCAAAGCCAAACAGGGCGGCAACCAGCGCAATCACCAAAAACACAACGGCGTAATGCAACATGAACTTCTCCCAGAAAGTGCCAGCAGATCACCGGCGGTTGAAGAGCGCGCCGCCATCTCGGCGCTTGGCGTGATGGGCCACAGGTCACTGCACACGGCTCGGCAGTGTCAGGCCATGCCTGTTGTCTGCCCAGACTTTCCGGTAGGCCCGGCCCGTTCTGTTTGATGTGCAGAGAGTTGTGGAGCAACTCGCTGGGTTCCACTGTAGGTTTTCAAGCGGCCTGCCCGTGCCGGTGGCTGGCGCAGCCGCATGTCAGTGGGCAGACGGGGGCGGTGTAGGACGGCGCCTGACGGCCTGGGCCTGGGCGATGCCACGGGCCTGCGCTAGGCGCGAAAGTGCCCAGAAAGTGCCCAGAAAGTGCAGCCTGCCATGCGGTCGATGACGGCACGCCAGGGCCATCGCGGGCAACGGCCGGGCCTTATGCCGCGATGCCGCGAAGTGCGATCCGCTGGCCTGCTGGGCATGCCAGGAGCCCTCTGGCAGGCCAGCAGCAGCGATCAACGCTGCAGGGGCAGCACAGCAGACAGCAACGTGCCGTTGCCTGGGCTGGAGTGCACGCTCAGGCGCCCGCCGGCAGCCTCCACCCGGTGGCGCATGCCCGCCAGCCCGTGCGAGGAAACGCGCACGCTGGCGGGGTCAAAGCCCGTGCCGTTGTCATGTACCTGCACCGCCACATGCTTGGGGTGGGCGTGCACCGACACCAGCACTTTGGTGGCCTGGGCGTATTTGCCAATGTTGGTCAGTGCTTCTTGCACCATGCGGTACACCGTCAACTGCGCGCCCCCAGGGAGCTCCACCTGCTCCAGGTTGGTTTCCACCTCGATGCCAGCGCGCTGTGCGTATTCGCGGGTCAAAATTTCTAGCGCAGCCGTCAGCCCCAGGTGCGAGAGCGATGAAGGCCGCAGGTCTTCGATGATGCGGCGCTTGAGGGCGATGCCGCTGTTGAGCGTGTCTGTCAGGTGTTTGAGGCGCTCGGCCACGTCGGGCACCGTGGCGTCGATCTTGGACTTCAACCGCGCCACATCGAGCTTGGCCGCCGTGAGCAGCGCTCCCAGTTCATCATGCAGCTCGCGGGCCAGGTGGCCGCGCTCGTCTTCGCGCACTTGCTGCAGGTGGTTGGCCAGCTCGGACAGCGTGGCCGTGCGCTCGCGCACCAGGCCCTCCAGCCGGTCACGCTCGTACTCCAGCAGTGCCTGCTCGCGCTGGTTGACCAACAGCAGCGCATGGGCTTGGCGCAGGTACATGAAAAACGCCAGCAGGCCAATCGCCGTCACCGTCGCAATGCCAATGCGCGAGAGCATCAGCGATTGCAGAATCTGCTCCTGCCCCAGTTGGACCTTGGCCGAGCTGCGCTCAATCAGCGCATGCGCGTGTTTGCGGATTTCGTCCATGTTCTCGCGCCCCATGTCGGTGTGCAAGACGAACTTCCAGGCATCTTCATTGCCTTGCCTGCGCAGCCGCAGGCTCAGCTCCATCTCGGCCAGCTTGCGCGACACCTGGCGCGACAGGTGGGCCACCTCTTGCAAATCTTCTCTCGAATCCACGAACTGGTTGCGCAGCGTATCCAGGTGGCTTTGCACCGCCGTCATGGCCTTGTCGTAGGGCTCGAGGTAGGTGTCGTTGCCCGTGAGCAGATAACCCCGCTGGCCCGTTTCTGCGTCCAGCATGCTTTGCAGCAAACTATTGACCGCGCCGCGCGTTACCTGCCACTGGCTCATCTGGCGCACGGCATCCTGCGAACGCATGTGCCCCGTTTCATTGATACCCACCAATACTGCAGCGGCGAGTAGGGCCATGGGCAGGCTCAGCGCCATGCGCCGCACCTTGGGAAGCCAGCGCTGAAAGGTTGCTTGCAGTGTCATAGATTGGAATCAGGATAGAGTTTCATGGTCTGCGTGCTGCGCGCTACCGGCCAAACAGCACCCACCGCAGGGTTTCAACATCTCACCGCAGGCGGCTTGTCCGCCCTTTTGAAAGAACGTTCAATGATCAAAATTGGCATTGTGGATGACCACGCAATTGTTCGCACTGGCTTGCGCCAGTTCCTGTCGGAGCATGTTGATCTGCGGGTGGAAGGCGAAGCGTCTAACGGCCGTGAAGCCATCGACCTGGTGCGCAACCATGAAATCGACGTGCTGCTGATGGACCTGTCGATGCCCGGCCAAAGCGGCCTGGATGCACTGGCCATGCTGCGTGCCAAGGCGCCAGACATGGGCATCCTCATCCTGAGCGGCTACCCTGAAGAACACTACGCCATCAACCTCATCCGCCAGGGTGCCAGCGGCTATCTGAACAAGGAGTGCGAGCCTTCCGAGATCGTGGAAGCGATTCGCGTCATCTCGCTGGGAAAACGCTACCTCACCCCCACCGTGGCAGACCTGCTTGCGCAGCAGCTCAACCGCAAGGACGATGCCCCGCCGCATGAACAACTGTCCGAACGCGAGTTCCAGGTCTTCTTGAAACTGGCCAAAGGCGAAACCGCCGGAGACATTGCCAAAGACTTGTCGCTGAGCGTCAAAACCGTCAGCACCTACCGCACGCGGCTGATGGAGAAAATGGCACTCTCGTCCAACAGCGACCTGACGTACTACGCGCTCAAGAACCAGCTGATTGATTGACAGGGAGGGCAGGCTTCGCCTGCCCGATGGGCCATTGGGGTTGCGCCGCGCCCTAGGCCTTGCCACAAGCACGCAAGCCGCCATACCAGAGTCTCCAGCGCGTGAGGAAAGCGGCTCCCAACGATGGCCCCCACCGCGTGGGCGGCAGTGCAAAAACACAGTCAGTGCCACCGCACGATCACTGCAAAGCGCACCTCAAGGGCGGCTGCGTTCCATGCAGTAATCCACCAGCGCATCGATTTCGTTGGACTTGTCAAACACCGCATCCACGCCCAGTTGGGCGCAGCGCATGCGGATGTCAGGGGTGGCGTAGTTGCTCAGCACCACCATTTTTTGATCGGGGTTGCGTGCACGGCAAGCCTCCAGCACCCCCAGGCCGCTGCCTTGGCGCAAGAAGAGATCCACAATCGCCAAGTCCCACTGGGCTGCGCGCTCTGTGAGCCAGGTCTTGCCTTCGTCCTCGGTTTCGGCGAAACCTACCGGCTCTATCGACGCAAGCTCTTCCAGAGTGCCAATGAGATTTTCGCGGATGGTGGCGTTGTCTTCAACAATGTAGGTACGGAGTTTCACAGGCTGGCCCAATGCTCTGGCCTCCCACAAACGAGGTGCGGCCGAGCCCTTACTGTACGTGCATCTTTTTTACAATTTTGCCAGCCAGCACTGGCGCAGACCGTAGGAATATTCCTACTCCCTGCCCCATCGGCAGGCCTGTCGTTACGGGCCGCGATGGCTGCAAACCTTGCAGCCGCTGTCGCGCGGAACGTTCATCGTGCTCCACTCCATGCTGCGTCCGTCCAGCATCAAGAGCCGCCCCGTCATCGCTGGCGCAGCCCCCGACACCAGCTTGAGCGCCTCTGCCGCCTGCATGGCGCCTATCACCCCCACCAGCGGCGCAAAGACGCCCATGGTGGAGCATTGCACCTCTTCAAACTCTGCATCCGGCGCAAACATGCACGCGTAGCAGGGCGACGCCGCATCGCGTGGGTCGAACACCATGATCTGGCCATCAAACCGGATCACCGCCCCCGCCACCAAAGGCACACCATGGCGAATGCAGGCTGCATTGACGGCATGGCGTGTGGTGTAGTTGTCGCTGCAGTCCAGCACCACGCTGGCCTGGGGCACCCAGGTGTCGAGCAGCGCTTCATCGGCCTTCTGCTGCAAGGTCGTGATGTGCACATCGGGGTTGATGGCGTGCACCGCCTGCGCAGCCGACGCTACCTTGGGCTGCCCCACCCGGTCGGTGGTGTGGGCCACCTGCCGCTGCAGGTTGGTCAGGTCGACCACATCATGGTCTACCAGCGTGATGCGCCCCACCCCGGCAGAGCCCAGGTACAAGGCTGCTGGCGAGCCCAACCCACCGGCACCAATGACCAATGCATTCGCGGCCAGCACCCGCTCCTGTCCTTCAATCCCTACCTCATCGAGCAGGATATGGCGCGAGTAGCGCAGCAGCTGTTCATCGGTCATTGTTTGTCATCCACCACGTTAAAAAGGCCGGGCTCCTTGCGGGAGCCCGGCCTTGTTCACACAGAAAACCAAGCGGGGCTTAGTTTTCCTTCTTTTCTTCCTTGCGCTCGGTCAGCGTCTTGCTCACCAGGACTTCACGGCCCTTGAGCTTATTGAGCGCCTGCGTGAGCTGGAAGTCTTTGTCGGTACCAAACTCGGGAAGCTTGCGCTCAGCTGCTGGCTTTTTGGCTTCTTCTTCCAGACGCTTGCGCGCTTCCTCACGGGCCTTTTCGCGGGCCTCGTCCTTTTGCTCTTCGCCTTGGCCGCTGCCCAGGTGCTTGTCCAGGTCGGCTTCACGCATGCGCAGGGCGGCAAACACGTTACCCTCTTCCGACTCGTCGATCATGACGTCAGGCACGATGCCCTTGGCCTGGATGGACTTGCCGCTGGGGGTGTAGTAGCGGGCGGTGGTGAGCTTGATGCCCGTGTCCGGCCCCAAAGGCCGCACGGTTTGCACCGAACCCTTGCCGAAGGTCTGGCTGCCCATGATGGTGGCGCGCTTGTGGTCTTGCAACGCACCGGCCACGATTTCGCTGGCAGAGGCGGACCCCTCATTGACCAGCACCACCAGGGGCACCGATTTGATCCCTGCGGGCAGGCGGCGCAGAGGGTCGCTGCCGCTGCGGCGCTGGTAAAACTCGGGCGACGCCTTGTAAGTCGCTTTGCTCTCAGCCAACTGGCCGTTGGTGCTGACCACGGTCACGTTCTCAGGCAAGAAAGCTGCCGAGATCGCCACCGCCGCATCCAGCAAACCACCGGGGTCGTTGCGCAAGTCCAGCACCAGGCCCTTCAGGTTAGGGTCTTGCTTGTAGACGTCTTCGACCTTGCGCACAAAGTCGTCCACCGTACGTTCCTGGAACTGAGACAAGCGGATCCAGGCATAACCTGGCTCCATCACCTTGCCTTTGACGGACTGGGTCTTGATTTCTTCACGGATGATGGTCACCGGGAAGGAGCGGTTTTCGTCCTTGCGGAAGATGGTGAGCGTGACCTTGGTGTTGGGCTCGCCCCGCATGCGCTTGACCGAATCGCTGAGCGACAGGCCCTTGACGGCGGTGTCGTCGATCTTGGTGATCAGGTCGTTGGTCTTGAGCCCAGCGCGGAAGGCAGGTGAGCCCTCGATGGGGGACACCACCTTGATGAGGCCCTCTTCCTGCGTGATCTCGATGCCCACGCCCACAAAGCGGCCCGTGGTGCCTTCGCGGAATTCCTTGAACGACTTCTTGTCGAAATACTGCGAGTGCGGGTCCAGGCTAGAGACCATGCCCGAGATGGCATCGGTCATGAGCTTCTTGTCATCCACAGGCTCGACATAGTCGGTCCTGACAAGGCCAAACACGGCAGACAGCTGCTGCATTTCTTCCAGCGGAAGCGGCACCATGGCACCGCGTGCCACGGTCTGCAATGACACGGTGGTCAGCGCACCGGCCACCACACCTACCGACACCCATCCTGCAATTTTGAGTTTCTGGCCCATACAACACCTTTTACCGCTTCAATATACACCTTGGAAGGGCCGCGCCCGTCGCAGTTCCGCGCGGGCGCTCACTTTGGCAGGATCTGGAGGGATTTTCCCGCAGATTTACAGCGTCTTTACGCTTTGCCTTGCGAAGCCACGGCTGCAGCGGCCTTGGCCGCAGCTTCTGCATCGCCCAGATAGTAGTGGCGGATGGGCTTGAGGTTGTCGTCCAGCTCGTAAACCAGCGGAATCCCGTTGGGAATGTTCAGGCCCACGATATCGCCGTCGGAGATGTTGTCCAGGTACTTGACCAGGGCGCGGATGGAATTGCCGTGCGCAGCCACCACCACGCGCTGGCCCGAGCGAATGGCCGGGGCCATGGTGTCGTTCCAAAACGGCAGCACGCGGGCCACGGTGTCCTTGAGGCACTCGGTCAGCGGGATTTGCTCGGGGCTGAGCTGGCTGTAGCGGATGTCGCTGCGCTCGCTGCGGGGGTCGGTGGCTTCCAGCGCTGGCGGGGGGGTGTCGTAGCTGCGGCGCCACACCAGCACCTGCTCATCGCCATATTGCTTGGCCATGTCGCCCTTGTTCAGGCCCTGCAGCGCGCCGTAGTGGCGCTCGTTCAGGCGCCAGCTGTGCACCACGGGCAACCAGGTGCGGTCCATCTCGTCCAGGGCATGCCACAGGGTGCGCGTGGCACGCTTGAGCACACTGGTGTAGGCCACATCAAACTCGTAACCCTCGGCCTTGAGCAGGCGGCCGGCGTTCTTGGCCTGGTCCACGCCCGTGGGGGTGAGGTCCACGTCGGTCCAGCCGGTGAAGCGGTTTTCAAGGTTCCAGGTGGATTCGCCGTGGCGGATCAGAACGAGTTTGTGCATGGTTTCCCTAGAAAGAGCGGGTCAAAACCTTACATTCTAAAATTGCTCTGTTTGCCAACCCAAGGAATCTTCGTGAAATTCTTCATCGACAACTGGTATTTGCTCGTCGTAGCCCTCGCATCGGGCAGCATGCTGCTGTGGCCCACACTGCGCAGCGCTAGCGCTGGCTCGCTTTCCCCGGCCCAGGCCGTGCAACTCATCAACCGGGAAAAAGCCGTCGTCATCGACGTATGCGAAGCCGAGGAATTTGCCGCAGGCCACGTGGGTGGCGCTAAAAACGTGCCCCTGGGCCAACTCGAAGAGCGCCTGCCCAGCCTCGTCAAGAACAAAAGCCTGCCCGTGGTGCTGGTGTGTGCCTCTGGCGCCCGAGCCAACCGCGCGGTGGCTGTGGCCAAAAAACTGGGCTACGAAAAAGCCGAAGCCCTGGCCGGCGGCCTCAAAGCCTGGCGCGATGCCAGCATGCCCGTCGAAAAAGCCTGAACGCGCCATTTACTGCAGGAGAGCACCATGCAACCCGTCAAGATGTACACCACCGCCGTCTGCCCTTACTGCATTCGCGCCAAGCAGATTCTCAAATCCAAAGGCGTGGAGCAGATTGAGGAAATCCGCATCGACATGGACCCCGAAGCCCGCAACCACATGATGGAGATCACCGGCCGGCGCACCGTGCCGCAAATCTTCATTGGCACCACCCATGTGGGCGGCCACGACGATCTGGTGGCACTGGACGGACGTGGGGGCTTGATGCCGCTGCTGGGCGCTGCCTGATTCTGGCAACCCCACCTACGGGCGCTGCATAATGCAGCCCCATGTGCCCGCTGCGGGAGCTGATCCCCGGCGGGTTTTGTTTTGCAAGCAACTTCAGTTTGAGCAAACGTAAATCGTAAGTAGAGAGACTTAACCCATGGCCGATCAAGACACCCCCGTTTTCCAGATCCAGCGCGTTTACCTGAAGGACCTGTCGCTCGAGCAGCCCAACTCCCCCGCCATCCTGCTCGAACAAGAGCAACCCAGCGTGGACATCCAGCTGGGTGTGGAAGCCGCCCCCGTAGCCGATGGCATCTACGAAATCTGCGTCACGGCCACCGTGCAGACCAAGATCAAGGAAAAGACCGTGTTCCTGGTCGAAGCCAAGCAAGCAGGCATCTTTGAAGTGCGCAACATCCCTGAAGACCAAATGGGCGCCATCATGGGCATCGCTTGCCCCCAGATCGTGTACCCCTACCTGCGCGGCAACGTGGCCGATCTGATCAACCGCGCTGGCTTCCCGCCCGTGCACCTGGCCGAAATCAACTTCCAGGCCATGTACGAGCAGCAACAGCAAGCCGCAGCGGCCGACACCGCCGTGGCCCAGTAAGCCACCGGCATCGCTGCATTGGCTCCCATTTGCGATTCATTTTGCAGATTGGATTGCAGACCAACAAGGGGCCTTCGGGCCCCTTTTGCTTGATACAAGGGCGTAAGCAGCTATGAAAATCGTAGTACTCGGCGCAGGCGCCTGGGGCACTGCCGTAGCACTGAGCGCGGCGCAGCACCCTGCGGGCCACCAGGTCACGCTGTGGGCCCGTAGCGCAACACAGGCCAGCAGCATGCAGGCACTGCATGAAAACCGCCACTACCTGCCCGGCATTGCGCTGCCCCCCTCTTTGCAACTGGCCAGTGGCGACGCACTGGCCGCTTGCGCGCAGGCAGACCTCATCATCGTGGCCACCCCCATGGCCGCCCTGCGCGGCATGCTCACACAGTTGCAGGGCAGTGCCGCCCCTGTGGCTTGGCTGTGCAAAGGGTTTGAGGCAGCCCACGGCACGCACTCTGCCGCAGGCCTGCTAGCGCACGAGGTGTGCGCCCAGGTGGCGCCCGCGCTGCGCGCGGGTGTGCTCAGCGGCCCCAGCTTTGCGCTGGAAGTGGCCCGCAACCAGCCCACAGCGCTGGTCGCAGCCAGCGAACACGCGACCGTACGCGACACCCTGGTGGCCGCCTTCCACAGCCCCAGTGTGCGGGTGTATGCCAACGAAGACATCGTTGGCGTGGAGGTGGGCGGCGCGGTAAAAAACGTGCTGGCCATTGCCACCGGCCTGTGCGATGGGCTGCAGCTGGGGCTGAACGCCCGTGCCGCACTCATCACACGCGGCCTGGCCGAGATGACCCGGCTGGGCGTGGCACTGGGCGCGCGGCCCGAGACCTTCATGGGCCTGTCGGGCATGGGCGACCTGGTGCTGACGGCCACTGGCGACCTTTCGCGCAACCGGCGCGTGGGCCTGCTGCTGGCCGAGGGCAAAACGCTGCAGCAAGCCGTCGAATCCCTGGGCCATGTGGCCGAGGGCGTTTACTGCGCCCGCACTGTGGCGCAGCGCGCAGCGGGCTTGGGCGTGGACATGCCCATCACCCAGGCCGTGGTGGCGCTGCTGGACGGGGGCATGACCCCAGCCCAGGCCGTGGCAAGGCTGATGGGGCGCGGCCCGGCCTCAGAGCAGGTCTAAAAGAACCGCCGCTTAATCACGAAAACAAAAGGGGGCCGCCAAGGCCCCCTTTTGTTTTCGCCGAGGTGTTACAGCCCCAACTCCAGCGCCAGCAACTCGTCCACCGTCTGGCGGCGGCGGATCAGGCGGTGCTCAGCGCCGTCCACCAGCACTTCGGCAATCAGCGGACGGGTGTTGTAGTTGGAGGACATAGAGGCGCCATAAGCCCCCGTGTCGTGCAACACCACCAGGTCGCCCACCTGCGCGGCGGGCAGGTCGCGCGGCAGCACCACGCCACCGTCGCCCTGGGTGAACACATCGCCCGACTCGCACAGCGGACCAGCCACCACGGTGGGCTGGCTGGCGCCCTGGCTGCCATCGCGGCGCAGCACGCTCATGGCGTGGTAACTGCCGTACATCGAGGGGCGCATCAACTCGTTGAAGCCTGTATCGACCAGCACAAAGTGGTTGTTGCCCGCATTCTTGGTGGCACGCACCTCGCCCAGCAGCACGCCCGATTCGGCCACCAGGAAGCGGCCGGGCTCAATCTCCAGCCCCAGCTTGTGGCCCACGATGGCCTCGGCCTGCTGGCGTGCGGTGTTCCACAGGCCGTAGTAGTGCTGGGTGTCGATGACCGGCTCGCCCGCGCGGTAGGGGATGGACAGGCCACCACCGGCCGAGATGGCATGCAGGTCATGCCCGGCGGCATGCGCCGTGCGCACCAACTCCACCATGGCGCCACACACTTCGGCCAGGTGGCCGTAGTCCACGCCCGAGCCAATGTGCATGTGCAGGCCCGCCAGCGTCAGGCCCTGCTCGCGGATCGTCTGCAGCGCCAGCGGCAAGTCGGTGTGCCAGATGCCGTGCTTGCTGTGCTCGCCGCCCGTGTTGGTCTTGTTGCTGTGGCCATGGCCAAAGCCGGGGTTGATGCGCAGCCACACGGCGTGGCCCTTGGAGCGGGAGCCCAGCTGGCGCAGCATGTCGATGGAGCCTGCGTTAACGGGCACACCATGCTCTACCACGCAGTCGAGCGTGGCCGCGTCGAACAGATCGGCAGTGAACACAATTTCAGACGGCTCACCACCCGCTTTGAAGCCCGCCGCCAGCGCCCGCAGAATCTCGCCGCGCGAGACGGCGTCCACCTTCACGCCCTGCTCGCGCATGAGCTTGAGGATGTGGATGTTGGAGCAGGCCTTTTGTGCAAAGCGCACCGTATCGAAGTTGGACACCTGCGCAATGCGCTGGCGGATGGTGGCCGCGTCGTACACCCACAGCGGGGTGCCAAACGCGTCGGCCAAGGACCACAACTGGGCGGGGGTAAAGGGGTTGGACATGCAGGGCTCCAGGAATGCCGATCCACGGCAAGGAAAACGAACAACAAAAGACACCATGGCCCGCCATAAGGTGAGCAGCCTGCGCATCATGCCGCGGCCCATCCATCCAGTCCAATGGCAATTTTTCCATAGTCAATTCATTTTAGATATGCTTTGAACATGCCCACCCACCCTGCTTCAAACACCAGCCCCGCCCGCAGCGCCCTCATCACCCACCGGCACATCGAAGTCTTTCGCGCCGTGATGACGGCCAGCAGCGTGACCCATGCCGCCGCCCTGCTGGCCAGCTCGCAGCCCACCGTCAGCCGCGAGCTGGCCCGGCTGGAGCAGTTGCTGGGCTACCCGCTGTTTGAGCGGCAGCAGGGCCGGCTGCGCCCCAACGCCCGTGCGCTGGCCCTGTGGGATGAGGTGCAGCGATCGTGGCAGGGGCTGGAGCGCGTGGTGGAGCGGGCCGTGGCCCTGGGCCAATCGCACGAGGCCCAACTCTCGGTGCTGTGCCTGCCCGCCCTCGCCCACGCCCTGCTGCCCGGTGCCATCGCCCGGCTGCTGCAAACGCAGCCCCACCTGCGCGTGTCCATCACGCCGCAAGAATCGCCGCTGCTGGAGGAATGGATGAGCGCCCAGCGCTTTGACCTGGGCCTGAGCGAGCAAGCCGCCACGCCCCCCGGCGTGCAAGCCGTGCCGTTACTGACGCTGGACGAAGTGGCCGTGCTGCCCGCCGGGCACGCACTGGCGAACCAAGCCGTTCTGCGTTTGCAGGACTTTGCAGGCCAGCCGTTTGTGAGCCTGTCTGCCGACGACCCTTACCGCCGCCAGATCGACGAACGCTTTGCCCAAGCGGGCGTGGCGCGCCAGTTGCACCTGCAAACCCACAGCGCCGTGGCCGTGTGCGCGATGGTGCAGCAAGGCCTGGGGCTGGCCATCGTCAACCCGCTCACGGCCCTGGCCATGGCGGGGCCAGGGCTGGTGGTGCGCAGGCTGGGGTTCTCCGTGCCGTTCAGCGTCAACGCCTTGCTGCCGCTGTACCGCCCGGCGCTGCCGGAAGCCCAGCCACTGGTGCAGTCTTTGCAGGAGCAAGCCCAAGAAGTCACCGCCACGCTACAGCGCTTGCTGGCCCCACAGACATCCTGAGGTGGCGACGTACATTCAACAAAAAACAGGTCTAGCGCCTATAAAACAAGCGCAAGAAGCTACAATTTTCATAGCAAATTGCCCTGCTTCGCGTCCGCTGAAGCCCAAGGCGGCACGGCAGTGACTGCGACCACCGCGTTTGTCGCGTTAAACAGTGCTGCTGAATGCATGTAGCCCAGTGCAGTAAGCACAGACGAAAAAAACCGGCCTCAAGGGCCGGTTTTCGTTGAAAGCGCAGGAAGCCGCGCAGCAATCAGTAGCGACCGCCGCCGTAGCCACCCGAGCCATAGCCCACGTCGGAGCGTTTATTCGACGTGTACTCGCCAGCGTTATGCCCCCCGGCGCCACCACCGGCCTCACGCGGGCGGGCCAGGTTCACGACAATCGAGCGCCCGTCCACGGACATGCCGTGCAATGCGGAAATGGCCGCCTGAGCGACTTCTGCCGAAGCCATTTCCACAAAGCCAAAACCCTTGGAACGGCCGGTTTCGCGGTCCATCATGACCTTGGCGGAAGAGACTCCGCCGAACTCGGCAAAGTTGCTTTGCAGGCTGGCATCGGTCACGAAATAAGGCAGGTTGCCCACATAAATTTTGGTGCTCATGGAGAAGTCTTTCTGGTGAGGGGCGCGCAGCGAACGGCGCACGGGGAAGAATCGGTGTGCGGACTTGGAAGTCCGCCGCGATGGCAAAGGGTGGGTCGGCAGGGGGCTGATGGATCAGCACACCGGCGGGTGCGGCATGCAAGCTTGCAGCCAGCCCTGGGTCACCGCGAACAGACGGGCGGCTTCGGGCGAAGCAAAGGCTTTGTCAAAGCGGAACACGCGGCAGTAGCTGCCGTTGCCTTGAGACCGGTGGACCGAGAAGGAGGCGCGAAAGCGGCCACAGTCGGTCGGGTGTGTCGCGGGCGAAACGACGTACTTGCCCATGGAAATGGCTGTCTTGGAAATCTGGTGCATTCAGGGGAAACGCATACCCGGACCGGGTTGCGTGAGCTTCAAGGGAACACAGCTGGCGGTAGCTCTACCGTCCAGTTGGGCGACAAGGGTCGCAAAAGGCGGCTAGCACGCGCTGGTGAAAAACCGGCGTGCTAGCGTTGCAAAGACGGCGCGACTTGCCACGCCCTGTCAATACAACGGCACCCAGTATATGGCCAAACACATAAAAAGGCCAAACAATATTCTTCAAAGTTTTATAACGCCACGCTTGGCCGCTTGGCGCTCGGCCCATCGCCCATCGCAGGGTGGGGGCTGCCTGGTTGCAGCAGGGCCCCTATCACCCCGCCGCCATCCCCCGCACTTTCGCCGCCAGGCGCTCTTGCACGGCGGGCGAGACGAACTTGTCCACCTCGCCACCCAGCACCGCGATCTCGCGCACAAAGGTGCTGCTGATGAACTGGTACTTGTCGCTGGGGGTGAGGAAGACGGTTTCCACCTGCGGCATGAGGCTGCGGTTCATGCCGGCAAGCTGGAACTCGTAGTCAAAGTCGGTCACGGCGCGCAGGCCGCGCACCATGGCCTTGCCGCCGCGCGCCACCACAAAGTCGCGCAGCAGGCCCGAGAAGCTCTCGACCTGCACCTGCGGGTATTGGCGCGTGGCCTCGCGGACCATGTCGATGCGCTCTTCCAGGCTGAACAGGGTTTTTTTGTGGTGGCCGGCGGCCACGGCCACGATGACCTGGCCGAACAACTGGGTGGCTCTGCGCACCACGTCTTCATGGCCCAGGGTGATGGGGTCGAAGGTTCCGGGGTAAACGGCGAGGACGTTGTGGGCCATGGCGGGCTGTCTCCTGTGCTGACGGAATGGTCGTTGGCCCTGTGCCGGGCCGCGTGGGCGCATTATGCAGAGTGCACTGCAACATGGATGGCAGCGGCCAGCCCAGGCCACTTGGCAATTCACATAAAAATAGCTGCCAGCGCTTGATAAACAAGCGCTGGCAGCTATCAACTCAATAGCAACCTAATCGCAAATCAAGCGCAATTACAGCGCCACTGCGCGGCGCAGCAGGTGCGCGTGTACCGCCCCGGCCTTGAGGTGGCGGTGCACTGCCAGCCCCCAGGCGGCCAGCTCCTCGTCGGCCCAGGCGCGGGGCGCTTCCAGGTACACAAAGCCTTGCGCAGACACTGCCTGGGCGGCGGCTTGCAGGGCGGGGGTGAATAAGTCGCTGCCAAACGGCGGGTCGAGCAGCACCAAGTCCAGGCTGCCCGGCGCGGCTTGCTTGAGCGCGGCCACGCCGTCGCCGCGCTGCACACGCATGGCGGTAGCCTGCAGGCGCTGCTGCAGGGTGTGCAGCTGGGCCACCAGGGCGGCATCGCTTTCCACCAGTTGCACGCTGGCGGCGCCGCGCGAGGCGGCCTCAAACCCGAGCGCGCCGGTGCCTGCAAAGGCGTCCAGGCAGCGCCAGCCGCTCAGGTCCTGGCCCAGCCAGTTGAAGAGGGTTTCGCGCACGCGGTCGGGCGTGGGGCGCAGGCCGGGGCGCTGGGCCACGGGCAGACGGGTGCGCTTCCAGGCGCCGCCGATGATGCGCACCTCGCCCGCGCCTTTGGGGGCTGCCGCGGCAGGCTTGTCTTTGGCTGCACCCTTTTTGCCTGCCGGGGCGGCGGGCGCTGCGGCAGCGGCCTGGGCCTTGCGGATTTCGGCGTTGATGGCGGTGGTTTTCAGGGTCGAGCGGCTCATGGCTTGCCCCCTACCACCACAGTCACCATGCGTTCAGGCTGCAGCTTTTTGGCCATGGCCGTGCGCACGTCGGCCACGGTGAGGGCTTCCACCTTTTGCGTCCAGTGGTCCAAATAGTCGAGCGGCAGGCCGTTCCAGGCGATGTTGGCCACGTTGCCCAACAGCTTTTTGTTGCTGTCGATGCGCAGCGCAAAGCCGCCGATCAGGTTGTCCTTGGCGGCGCGCAGCTCGGCCTCGGTGGGGCCTTCGGCCACAAAGCGCTGCACCACATCACGCGCCACCTTCACGGCCTGGGCCGCCTGGTCGGGCCGGGTTTGCAGGCCGATGGTGAAGGCGCCAGCGTGAAGGCCGCCCGCAAAGTAGCTGTAGACGCTGTAGCTCAGGCCACGCTTTTCGCGCACTTCTTCGGTCAGGCGCGAGACAAAGCCACCGCCGCCCAGGATGTGGTTGCCCACCAGCAGGGCCAGGAAGTCCGGGTCGCGGCGCGGAAAGCCGGGCTGGCCAATGAGCACATGGGCCTGGGCCGAGGCGAAGGGGATGGCCTGCTCGGCCGCCGCCTTCAGGGGCTCGACCTCAGGCACCGCAGGCAGGGGCGCGCATTCGGCACCCGTGGCAGGCAGGCGGGCGAGCAGCTTGGTCACCAGCTCTTGCGCCTGGCTGCGGCTGACGGCGCCCACGATGCTGACACGGGCGCGGCAGGCCGCCACGGTTTGCGCATGGAAGGCCTGCAGGTCTTGCACGCTGATGCGGGCCAGCGTTTCAGGCGTGGTGCGCAGGCCGTAGGGGTGGCTGCCGTACACGGCGGTGGCAAAGGCCTCGGCCGCCACGTTGGCGGGGCGGGTGGCGGCCTCGCGCAGGCTGGCGGACCAGCGGGCGCGGTCGCGGGTCCAGATGTCAGCGGGCCAGCTGGGCTCGGCCAGTTGGCGGGCGGCCAGGCGGGCGGCGCGGTCAAGCAGCGGTGCGTCCGTCAGGGAGCGCAGCGAGTAGCGCAGGGCATCGTTGTCGGCCCCGGCTTCAAAGCCTGCGCCCAGGTCGGCCCAGGCCTCGCCCAGCGCGTTTTCGTCCAGCGCGGCTTCGCCGCCCTGCCCTTCTTTGTCGCCCTTTACGCCCTTGGCCGCCATCAGCGCCACTGCGCTGGCCAGGCCGGACTTTTCCGCCGGGTCGCGGCGGCTGCCTGCGTCAAAGTCGATTTGCACGTCCACCATGGGGATGACGGGGCTTTCGACCAGCCAGACCTTGGCGCCGCTGGGCTCTGTCCAGTGCTGGATGGGGAGCAGCGCCCAGGCGGGCGCAGCATAAAAAACCACGCTAGCGCATACCAGACAAGCGCTGGAAGCTACTTTTTTGATAGCAATCATGTAAATATCCAAAGCTGATGTCAGTGCAGGATCGCCCCGGCGGGCAAGGCGGGACGTGGGCGGGCGCCTTCCAGGGGCTGGGGCAGCAGGGTGGCCACGGTGAGCTGGTCGTCGCCAAAATACTTGGCGGCCACGGCTTTGACCTCCTCGGGGGTGATGGTGCGCAGCAGTGTGAGCAGCCGCTCTTCCGCATCGAGCGGGAAGCCCTGCACCCAGTTGCCGCCCAGCTCCTGCGCCTGGTTTTGCACCGAGTCGCGCTCGTACACGGTGGAGGCGATCCATTGCGTTTTGACGCGTGCCAGCTCGGCCTCGCTCACGCCGTCTCGGGCCACGCGGGCCACTTCGGCGCGCAGGGCTTCTTCGACCTGCTGGGCGGTTTTGCCCGCAGCGGGCACGCCGGTGAGCATGAACAGCGACGGCCCACGGCCCGTGACCATGGCCGAGCTGCCTGCGTTGTCGGCCACGGGCTGCTCGCCCTGGCTCAGGGCGCGCTCCAGCCGCGCGCCGTCGTAGCCGCTGAACACGGCCGACAGCACCAGCAGGGCCAGGGCATCGCGGTCAGAGGCCTGCAAGTCCTGCACGCGCGACAGCGAGGGCACCTTGTAGGCCAGTGCCACATAGGCTTGCTCTGCCGGGGCCTTCACGGCCACGCGGCGCAAGCCCTGCTGCACGGGTTCGGTGCGGGGCTTGCGCTCGGGCACTGCGTGCGCGGGCAGGCTGCCGTAGTACTTTTCGGCCAGGGCACGCACCTTGGCCACGTCCACATCACCGGCAACCACCACCACGGCGTTGGCGGGCGTGTACCACTGGCGGTAGAAGGCGCGCGCGTCGCCCGGCGTCATGGCGTCCAGGTCGCTCATCCAGCCCACGATGGGGCGGCGGTAGGGCGATGCGTTGAAGGCGGTGGCAAAGAGCTGCTCGGCCAGCATGGCGCGGGGCTGGTCTTCGGTGCGCAGGCGGCGCTCTTCCTTCACGACTTCCAGCTCTTTCTTGAACTCTTCGTCGGGCCATTGCATGTTGGCAAAGCGGTCAGACTCCAGCCGCATCACGTCTTCAAGGCGCTGGGCCGGGATTTGCTGGTAGTAGCCGGTGTAATCGCGGCTGGTGAAGGCGTTCTCACGCCCGCCCAAAGCAGCCACGCGGCGCGAAAAGTCGCCCGGCGGCACGGTTTTGGAGCCCTTGAACATCATGTGCTCCAGCACATGGGCCACGCCCGAAGTGCCGTCCACCTCGTCCATCGAGCCCACACGCACCCACACCATGTGCACGGCCGTGGGCGCGCGGTGGTCGGGCTGCACGATGAGCTGCATGCCATTGGCCAGCGTGAACAGCTGGGCCCCGGCCGCGTTGGCGGCCTGGGCGACCTTGGCATGTGGGCCAGAGGCCCCTGCCGCTCGCCCCGCAGAGGGCGCAGCCACAGGGGCTGCAGAGGAATCCAAACCCGCAGCCATCACGTGGGTGACGGCTGTGGTACTGAGGCAGGCCAGAAGGCCCAGTAGGGTGAAAGCGCGTTTCATAGAATGCAGTGATTCTAAGAACCCGCCAATGTTCAGTTTTTTCAAGAAAAAGCCCACCCCCTCGCCCGCGACGACTGATGCCCCGGCACCAGCCCCCGCGCCCGTCGCCACGCCTGAAGCTGCGGCCAGCCCCGCGCCTTCGGCGCCCCATGCCCCCGATACGCCCGCGCCAACGGCGCCCGCCCCCGCTGCAACCCCTGGCTTTGGCTGGCTACGCAACCCGTTTGCGGCCAAGCCGCCGATGCCAACGCCCGGGCCAGCCACCGCAGCGGCGCCAACACCAGCAGCACCAGCCCCTACACCAGCGCCTGCCAGCCCCCCTGTAGCCGCACAGCCACCGGCTGCGGCACCGGAGACTGTTGCACCAGTGACGGCTGCGCCAGTGGCCGCAGCCCCTGATGCCGCCCCCGCTGAGCCTGTGGCGGCCCATGCCCCGGCAGCGCCTGTACAAGCCGCCCCGCCAGCATCCCCTGCCCCGGCGCTGAAGGCACAACCCCCCGTAACGCATGCAGCACACGCAACGCAGGCAGCGCCCGTGGCAGCGCCCCTTGCGCCAGCGGCAAAAGCCCCGCAGGTCCCCGTGGTGCGCAGCCCACCCGCTGCGGCGCCAGCTGTAACCTCCGCTCCCGCGCCAACCCCCGTCGCGGCAGAACGCAAGGGCTGGCTCGATCGCCTCAAGGCCGGCCTGCGCAAAACGGGCTCCAGCATCGCCACCGTGTTCACCGGCACGCAAATCGACGATGCCCTGTACGAAGAGCTGGAAGAGGCCCTGCTGATGGCCGACACCGGCGTCAAGGCCACCCAGCACTTGCTGGACGACCTCAAGCGCCGCGTGAAGGAGACCAAGACCACCGACCCCGCCGCCGTCAAAGGTCTGCTGGCCGATGCCCTGGCGGAGCTACTGCGCCCTCTGGAAAAGGCCTTGGTGATTGGCGAGCACACCCCCACCGTCATCATGGTGGCGGGCGTCAATGGCGCGGGCAAAACCACCTCCATCGGCAAGCTGACCAAGCACCTGGCCAATGAAGGCGCCAGCGTGCTGCTGGCCGCCGCCGACACCTTCCGCGCTGCTGCGCGCGAGCAACTGGGTGTGTGGGCCGACCGAAACACTGTGGAAATCGTGAGCCAAGAAGGCGGCGACCCCGCTGCCGTGAGCTTTGACGCCGTGACGGCAGGCAAGGCCCGGGGCAAAGATGTGGTGCTGGTGGACACCGCAGGCCGCCTGCCCACGCAGCTACACCTGATGGAAGAGCTCAAAAAGATCAAACGCGTAGTGACCAAGGCCGACGGCACCGCACCACACGAGGTGCTGCTGGTCATCGACGGCAACACGGGCCAGAACGCGCTGGCGCAGGTGCGCTCGTTTGACGATGCGCTGCAACTGACCGGCCTGATCGTGACCAAACTGGACGGAACCGCCAAGGGCGGCGTGCTGGCCGCCATTGCGCAAGAGCGCCCCATCCCCGTGTATTTCATCGGCGTGGGCGAGAAGCTGGAAGACCTGGAGACCTTCAACGCGCGCGAATTTGCGCAAGCACTGCTGTCCTGACCTTTTACCGCCCCATTCAGGGCGCCCACGGGGTGCCCTGAAGTGCCCGCCGCCACATCGCCACGGTGCGGGGACAAATTCCGTTTACAAAATGCTGCAACCCCCGGATGATGGGCTTCCCCCTCACCCAGGCGGAGGCCCATGTTCCTTGAACTGCTCAAAGGCGTTGCACTGCTGCTGGCGTTGTGCTTTTTGCATGGTGTCAACATCCGTGTCTGGCGGCAAAAGCCCCTGATCGGGCAGATCGTCTCGGGCGCCCTGTTTGGCGGCATTTGCGTGGTGGGCATGCTGCTGCCCGTGGTGCTGATGCCCGGCGTGATCTTTGATGCGCGCTCCGTCGTACTGTGCATGGCGGGCCTGTTTGGCGGGCCTGTGGTCGCCATCATTGCGGGCACCCTGACCATGGGCTGGCGCCTTTGGATTGGCGGTGCAGGCATGGGCGTGGGCCTGCTGGTGGTGGTGATTTGTGTGGCGCTGGGCCTGCTGTACCGGCAGGCCCGCCAGCGCGGCAAGCTGGATGTAGAGCCGCGCACCTTGCTGCTTTTTGGGTTGCTGGTGCACCTGGCCGTGGTGGGGGCATTTCAGCTGCTGCCAGAGCCAGCGGTGCAGCGCATCAACCAGACCGTGGCCCTGCCCTTCGTGCTGATCTTCACCGTGGCCACCTTGCTGCTGGGCATGCTGCTGAAAGACGTGGAAGAGCGCTTGAACACCGAAAGGGCCTTGAGCGAAAGCTCTGCCCGGCTGCGCGCCATCACGCAGGCCATCCCCGACGTGCTGCTGGTGCTGGACCGCAACGGGCGCTACCTGGAGGTGCTGTCCAACGACAAGACGGCCCTGGTCGCCAGCGCCAAGGACTTGCTTGGCAAGCAGCTGAGCGATGTGCTGCCGCCAGAGCAGACGCAGTTGTATCTGCGGCTGATCCACGAAACCCTGCGCACGGGCCGCACCCAAACGCTCGAATACGAAATTCGCACCCTCGACGGTCTTCGCCAATTCGAGGGGCGCACCCAACCCCTGGGGGTGCCCGTGCAGGGGGACAAGGCGGTGGTGCTGCTGGCGCGCGACATCACTGCCCGCAAGCAGGCAGAAGCTGCCCTGCGGGAGTCCGAGCTGCGGTTTCGCTCACTGCTGCTCAACATCCCCTCCATCTCGGTGCAGGGCTACCTGGCCGATGGCACCACCAGCTACTGGAACAAGGCCTCGGAAACCCTGTACGGCTACACCGCACAAGAGGCCATGGGCAGCAACCTGTTTGACCTCATCATCCCGCCCGTGATGCGCGACACCGTGCGCACCCATGTGGAGCAAATGTTTGCCACCGGCGAGGTGATCCCGGCGGGAGAGTTGCAACTGCAACGCAAAGACGGCACTTTGGTCGATGTGTTCTCCAGCCACGCCTACATCCAGGTGCCCGGCCAGCCGCCCGAGATGTTCTGCATCGACATCGACATCTCTGGCCGCAAAGCCGCCGAAGACGAAGCCCGATACCTGGCTTTTTACGACGCTCTGACAGAGCTGCCCAATCGGCGACTGCTGGTAGACCGGCTGCAGCAAGTGTTGGCAGGCAGCACCCGCAGCGGCATGGCCACGGCCGTGCTGTTTGTGGACCTGGACAACTTTAAAACGCTGAACGACACCCGCGGGCATGAGGTGGGCGACATGCTGCTGACCGAGGTGGCACGCCGCCTGCAAAGCCATGTGCGCGAGCTAGACACCGTGGCACGCCTGGGCGGCGATGAATTTGTGGTGGTGCTGCAAAACCTGGGCACGGACCCCACCGAGGCTGCAGACCAGGCCCGTATGCTGGGCGAAATGCTGCGCGCCCGCCTGGCACAGCCTTACGACCTGGCCGGGCACGAGTACCACTGCGCTGCCAGCATCGGCATCACGCTGCTGCACGGCCAGCGCACCACGGTCGATGAAATCCTCAAACAGGCCGACATGGCGATGTACCGAGCCAAAGACGCGGGGCGCAACACGCTGCGCTTTTTTGACCCGGACATGCAGCAGGCCGTCAACCGCCGCGCCATGCTGGAAGCCGAACTGCACAACGGCCTCAAACAAGGGCAGTTTTTGCTGCTGTACCAACCCCAGATCGATGAAACCGGCCGCATCCAGGGCGCCGAAGCCCTGGTGCGCTGGCAGCACCCCGAGCATGGCATGGTGCCGCCCAGTGAGTTCATTGCCCTGGCAGAAGACACAGGCCTCATCGTGCCCTTGGGCCTGTGGGTGATGGAAACCGCCCTGCGCCAGCAAGCCCAATGGCGCAACGTCCCGGCCCTTGCACACCTGACCCTGGCCATCAACGTCAGCGCCCGCCAGTTCCACCAAGACGACTTTGTGACCCAGGTGCTGAACCTGCTGCACACCACTGGCGCAGACCCCACCCACATCAAGCTGGAGCTGACCGAGAGCCTGCTGCTCAAAAACGTGGACAGCGTCATCACCACCATGCGCGCTTTAAGGGCCTACGGCCTGGGCTTCTCGCTGGACGACTTCGGCACCGGGTATTCATCGCTCAGCTACCTCAAGCGCCTGCCGCTGGACCAGATCAAAATCGATCAGGGCTTTGTACGAGACGCCCTGGTGGATCCCAACGACGCAGCCATTGCCCGCTCCATCATCGCGCTGGCAGGTAGCCTGGGCCTGTCGGTTATCGCAGAGGGGGTGGAGACCGAGGCACACCACCAGTTCCTGCTGTACCACGGGTGCAAAGCGTTCCAGGGCTACTTCTTTGGCCGCCCGCAGGCGCAAGCCGCTTTTGAAGGCTTGGTACTGAGTGAGCACTACGGGGAATCAATAGGCGGGGACTGAGTTGCTACAGGTTTAATGGAAGCTCGATGAGCTTGGGGCGGTGCCAACGGAATCGGCAGCAGCCCAGGTCAGCGCTGCAGCGATTGCTGTCATCCAAACCGTGCCATCTAAGGCGCACTATCGGGCAAGAGCTGCCGCTGGCGGTTTGAAAAAGCACTCGCCGAATGTTTGCATTCACTGGCAGCGGCAGCCCCTGAATTCGCATGACGAGTCAAGGGCCTTAGGCTTCGCTCCATTTGCCATCCGGTTTACAGCGTCGCGTATCGCGTTTGGGCGACAGCGCGGCTCCTCTATCCATGAGCTTCAGGGTATGTGGTCACAACGATGCCGAGCACTCTGCGATTAGCCCTCTGAACCAAAGCTGGGCGGGATGCGAGTCATTGCGCAGATACCAAATCAGATCGAATACGATTTCAGGCAATGCGATCGGAGGCTGAAAAAACGCCAACTGGCGACCAGCCGGCGCCGGGCATGCTCGTCCGCCCCCGTCAGGCTAGCCACCTTGCGGCCACCGCTTCAGGACGAACGCGTCTTGCCGATAACCAGAAGGTTACGATGAAAAGCCTCCTCGCTCTGCTGCTGGTCAGCGCCTGCTTCCAGGCGCAGTCCGCCGACCTGCCTCCCTGCGACAAGGCGGTGCGTTTCAGTGCGGCCTGGTTCGTCGACCCGGAAGTGGACAGCACCAAACCGGCCGCCGAACTGACGAAGATCGGCGCGGGCGCCGGCCGCAGCGGTACGCAACTCGGCCACGTCGTTGTTGAGACCAAGCTGGCGGTGATGCCGCAGACCAGTTGCCAGGGCGTGGTCGTGCGGCTGGATTACATCAAACCGGTGCTGCGCGTGGCCAGCGAGATCCCGCCAGGCAGCTGTGCCTATGCGCACGTGATGAAACACGAGCAGACGCATGTGCGCATTCACCGCGACATCGCGCGCCAGTTCCGCGGGCTGGACTATCCCTGGGCCTCGGGCGGCAACAGCGCGGGCATCCTCGTCTACGCGAAACAGGAGCTCAGCCGCCTGATGCAAGCCCAGGTGCAGTTCGATAACCCAGAGGAATACGCCAGCAACTTCAGCGCGTGCGGTGGTGAGATCACGCGGCTGGTGAGGCCCGCGGCGTCTACCAAGTCGGGGCAGACACCGGGTTGAGGCAACTGCCTTCCGCGAAGGCTGATTGCTGGCGCCTTGGGCTGAATCAGACTGATGCCGACGGTCAGGCGTGCTGCCGCCGAGACCGCAGTGTGCCAGCGCGCCGACCTTCGACTGCGCCACTTGTTCCGCCCCCGCGCCCTACAGGCGTGCGGGTATAGAGCCACTCGCGAGGCTCACGGGGTCTTCGGCACATGAGTCAAAAGTGGCTTACTTCTGCATCGGCGCCAACACACCACAAACGAGGACGTGCATTTGTAGCGCCTTTGAGAAGCTGGGAAAGACATTACCCCAAAACGCGCTCATAGGAAGCCGTGTGGATGCCTTGAACCAAGGGGTTTGACATGCCATGTCATCTCAGGCGATGCATACGAGGATTGCTGAAATATTGCACAAAATTTAAGCAAACTCGTCAGCAGCAACGTCCAAAAAATCCATAAAAAATATACAAATCAATAGCTTACGACATTTTTTGCAAACCAAAAAATACAAAACTCAGTGAGAAAAATACAAAACTCACCGAGAATCGACAACAACAAGAGCCTTCGCCGCAATCCCATATGCCAACTGCGGGTGGGAACTTTGGCCTTAGCACTCTATCTATGAGAGTGCTAACATGATGCCATTGAGGAAAGGATTCCCGGCATGACACTTTCATCTGGAACCGCAATCACTGCTGTGACACCCACCAGCCCCTGGGCGCTGGTCCCGGCCCTGGGCAACTTGGACGCCTACATTTCGGCGGTCAATCGCCTGCCCCTGCTGACGCAGGAAGAAGAGCAGACTTACGCCCGCCAACTCAAAGAAAACAACGATGTGGACGCTGCGGGCCGCTTGGTGATGTCGCACCTGCGCTTGGTGGTTTCCATTTCACGCCAGTACCTGGGGTACGGGTTGCCCCATGGCGATCTCATCCAGGAAGGCAATGTCGGCCTGATGAAGGCAGTCAAGCGTTTTGACCCTGACCAGGGCGTTCGGCTGGTGAGCTACGCCATGCACTGGATCAAGGCCGAGATCCATGAATACATTCTGAAAAACTGGCGCATGGTCAAGGTGGCGACCACCAAGGCCCAGCGCAAGCTGTTTTTCAATCTGCGCTCGATGAAGCAGGGCTTCAAGGCCGATGCCAGCGCAGCCGATGCCGCCACGCACCGCGACACGCTGTCTGACCACGAAATCGATGTAGTGGCAGCGCAGTTGAACGTGAAGCGCGAAGAAGTCATTGAGATGGAAACGCGCATGTCGGGTGGCGATGTGCTGCTGGACCCCACCCCTTCGGATGACAGTGAGCAAGCCTTTGGCCCGATTGCTTACTTGGCCGATGCCTCGCACGAGCCCACGGCCATGATCGAGTCGCGCCAACGCGATGTGCTGGCGTCTGACGGTATTGCCAATGCGCTGGCCAGCCTGGACGAGCGCAGCCGCCGTATTGTGGAAGAGCGCTGGCTGAAGGTGAACGACGATGGCTCTGGCGGCATGACGCTGCACGAGCTGGCCGCCGTGTACGGTGTGAGCGCTGAACGCATCCGGCAAATTGAAGTGGCTGCGATGAAGAAAATGAAGAAGGCTTTGACGGAACCCGCCTAAGCCGTTGAAGCAAGGTGCGAGTGGGGTGCAGCGGGCATGCAGCCGCGCTACCATTTGCAAGCCTTGCCGATATACCCCACACAGGGCCCGCCAGGAACCTGTTGATGCTGATTGCGATGCCCCTGGGTGGTGGCTTCGCAAGCAGGTCAACAGATTTGGCGGGCTTTTCTTTTTGCGGTGCAAAGGCGCTTTGCCGTGTGCCGCACATTCATACACCTTGGAAGGAGCCCCATGCATCCCGTGTTCTCTCGCCGCAGTGCCGTTGTCCTGGCGTTGACGGCATTGGCTTCGTCTTGGGCTCTGGCCCAAAAGGCCCCCGCCGTTGCAGCCCAGGCCCCCTGGCCTACCAAACCGCTGAAGATTGTGGTCAGCTTCCCTCCGGGCTCTTCGCCCGACCTGACGGCTCGCACTTTTTCTGAGCCTTTGTCCAAGGCATTGGGGCAGCCGGTGCTGGTGGAAAACAAGGTGGGCGCAGGCGGCAACATTGGAGCCGATGCGGTGGCCAAGGCGCGGGATGACCATACGATTGGCTTGATGATCAATGGCAACATGACGATTGCCAAGCTGATCAATGCCGCCGTGCCCTATGACCCGCAAAAGGACTTGGCACCGCTGACGCTGGTGGGCACATCGCCCCTGGTGCTGACGGCCCCGCTGAGCCAGCCCGGGGTGTCGGCCACCGCCGACGCCCGCGAGTTCATGGCCGCTGCACGCAGCGCAGGCGACAAATGGAGCTACGGCACGCCGGGCGTGGGCACAGTGGGCCACATTGGCACAGAGCTGCTGAAGGCGCGCAGCGGCATCAACCCGGTGCATGTGCCCTATGCAGGCTACCCACAGGTGGCCACCGCCATGCTGGGCGGGCAACTGCAGATGGCGCTGCTGCCCCCGGCGCTGGCGCAGGCGCAAGTCAAGGCAGGCAAGCTGCGGGCGATTGGGGTGACATCGGCAGGCCGCAGCGCGCTGGCGCCCGATGTACCCAGCCTGAGTGAGGCGGGCATCCAGGGCTTTGAGCTGGAAATTTGGAATGCTTTTGCCGCCCCTGCCACCATGCCCAAGCACCTGCAGGTGCGGCTGGCCACCGTACTGGCAGAGATTGCACGCACCCCGGATGTGCGGGCCAAGCTGTTCCAGCAAGGCTGGCAAGTGGCTGGCACGTCCCCTGAGGGCCTGGCCAATCGCATCAAGGCGGATACGGCCACCCTGGGGCAGATCATTGCCCAGCGGGGCATCAAGGCAGATTGAGCCCGGTAGTCCGGTGGGGCCATGCCGATAGGCAGGCCCCGCTACCAACGCTGTACCAACTTACTTTCGCCCTACTTTGACTCTTTGAGCAAGGTGGCCACATCCGCCGCCAGGGCGGCTGCGCCGCTGCCGTAGCGGTGGTACACGCGCAGGCGACCTGCAGTGTCATACACGTAGCTGCCAGCCGAGTGGTCCATGGTGTAGCTGGTGGGCGTCTTGCCATCCACCTTCTTGTAGTAGATCTTGAAGTCCTTGGCCACAGCGGCCAGCTCTTGCGCATTGCCGCGCAGCGCCAGGAAGGTGGGGTCAAAGTTGGCCATGTAGGCCTTGAGCACTTCGGCGGTGTCGCGCTCGGGGTCTACGGTCACGAAGATGCCTTGCAGGCGCTCACCATCCGCACCCAGCGTGCGCTTGACCTCGGCCAGCTCCTGCATGGAGGTGGGGCAGACGTCCGGGCACTGGGTGAACCCGAAAAACACCACCACCACCTTGCCAGCAAAGTCTTTGAGGTGGCGCGGCTGGCCGTTGTGGTCGGTCAGGGGCAGGTCACGGGCGTACTCGGCGCCGGTGATATCTACCCCCTTGAACTCGGCCTTCTTCTCAGCACAAGCAGAAAAAAGTGCCGTAGCGCTTACCAATAAAGCGCTAGCAGCTATTATTTTTATAGCATTTCGTTTTTGCATGGGGTCACATCACGTAGTGGTCTACCAGCAGCGCGGCAAACAGCACGCTCAGGTGAATCAGGGAGAAGCGGAAGGTCTTGCGGGCCAAGGCATCTGAGTAGTTGCGCCACAGCGCAAAGCCGTAGCCACAGAACCCGGCACTCAGCACCACGGCAAAGGCCAGGTAAATCCAGGAGCTCATGCCGTACACAAACGGCATGAGGCAGCCTGCAAACAGGATCAGCGTGTACAGAAACACCTGAAGCCGCGTGAACTCATTGCCATGGGTGACGGGCAGCATGGGCAGGCCAGACTTGCGATAGTCCTCCACCCGGTACAAGGCCAGCGCCCAGAAGTGCGGGGGCGTCCACAAGAAGATGATGAGGAACAAGATCAAGGCCTCGGGCCCCACATCCCCTGTGAGGGACGACCAGCCCAGCACCGGCGGCATGGCGCCCGATGCGCCTCCAATCACGATGTTTTGTGGCGTCAGCGGCTTGAGGATGACGGTGTAGATCACGGCATAGCCCACAAAGGTGGCAAAGGTGAGCCACATGGTCAGCGGGTTGATCCACACATACAGCAGCACCGAGCCAGCAGCGCACAGCACCGCAGAGAACAGCAGCGTTTGCTGGTTGGACAGCTCGCCCTTGGCGGTGGGGCGCCAGGCGGTGCGCTTCATCTTGGCATCAATGCCCTGCTCCACGATGCAATTGAACGCCGCAGCGGCCCCGGCCACCAGCCAGATGCCTACACAGGCCAGCGCCATGGTGCCCAATTGGGCTGCACTGGGCAGGCCGGGCACCGCCAGCACCATGCCGATCAGGGCGCAAAACACAATCAACTGCACCACGCGCGGCTTGGTCAGCGCGTAAAACTGCGCGAATCGCGAAGGGGGGGAAACGGCAGCAACACTCATGCAATCACTCTCGGTGCGCGCAATGGCGCAGACATCTCAGGCTGGCCCACTGCAGCACGGCTGGCGGCAAGGGCCCAGGTCAAAACCACCACCAGCGCCGCAGCGCCGCCAGTGTGCAACACGGCAGCCACCAGCGGCCACCCCAGCACCACGTTAGACAGGCCCGTGGCAAGCTGCAGCGCAGCCAGCCCAGCCAGCCACTGCGCCTGTGCACGCAGCGCAGCAACGCGGCGCAGCCGCCAGGCCAGCCACACCAAGGCTGCCAGCACCAGGTAGGCCATCAGGCGGTGCACGTAGTGAATGGC
Source organism: Acidovorax sp. 56 (assembly GCF_002749705.1). Lineage (NCBI taxonomy): Bacteria > Pseudomonadati > Pseudomonadota > Betaproteobacteria > Burkholderiales > Comamonadaceae > Acidovorax > Acidovorax sp. 56. The sequence goes on along the minus strand of NZ_PEEV01000001.1, from coordinate 4,693,779 downwards.
CGTGAGCCCCGCAAAACTGATGTGGGAGCCGTCTTTGAGCAGGCCCAACTCGCGCCACACCTCAAAGCCCTGCGCAAAATCCATGGCTGGCCACCAACTGCCCTGGCAGGTGGGGAAGGTGGTGCAGGCCAGCACAGCGTAGTTGGTGCTGACCCAGCCGCCCAACACCACCTGTGCAGACACCAGTGCGGCCGTGGCCCACAACGCAGCGCGCAGCGGCCCCGGCAAGCCCACGCGCGCCACGCCCTGCGCCGCACGCGTGTGCTGCACGGCCTGCACGCACAGCAAGGCCAACAGCACCAAGCCACCGATGAGGTGCAAGGTGACGATGGCAGGAAACAGCTTCATGGTGACGGTGAGCGCACCAAAAGCCCCTTGCAGGCACACCCACAGCAAAGTGAAAGTAGGCCACCATGGGCTGCCACCCGGCGCGGGCCCCGCATGGGCCGTGGATGCCTTGGCGTGCCGCCAAGCCCGGTGCTGCACCCAGGCAGAAGCCGTCATGGCAATGATCAGCACGCCCACCCCGGTGGCCAGGTAGCGGTGGATCATCTCGACCCAGGCCTTGCGGTGGGTGACCGGGCCAGTGGGCATGGCATCTTGGGCGGCGGTGATTTCTGCTTGGGCCCCCACCGGGCTGGCGCTGCCGTAGCAGCCAGGCCAGTCGGGGCAACCCAGGCCCGAATCGGTGAGGCGGGTGAAGGCACCAAACAGCACCAGGTCAAAGGTCAAGAACAGGGTGAGCACCGTCAAAGCTTGCAGGCGGCGCATGGGCGATGCCCCACGGTTGCGCCAGCGCACCCAGGCCAGGGGCCCCAGGGCAATCAACAAGCCCAGCAGCATGAGCCTTGTCAGCGGAGCCAGGTCGTACAGCGGTTGGGCATCCATGTCAGGGCTTTCCGGGGCGGCCGGGCTCGTCCCAGGAGGCCGATGCACGCAGCAAGCGCTCCAGGTCTTTTTTGGCCTTGGCGGCGCCTGCGGCATCCATGGGGGCCGGGAAACGCATCATCCAATGACCCTGTGGGTCCACCACGTAGATGTGGTCGGGCAGTGCATGCCCGGGCGCGGGCGCCAGCCACTGGGCGAGCGCAGCACCGTCCACACGGCGCACCTGCGCCTGCTGGAGGGCCGGGGCCAGCGCTGCGGGTGGGGTCTGCCCATCAGTGACCAGCCACACCCAGTCCACCCGGTCCTTTTCGCGGCCCACGCTCTCCCGCAACTGGCGCTGCAGGTACAGGTGCTTTTGGCAGTCTGCATCGCATTGACTGCCTGCCACGCTCACCAGCAGCCACTGGCCCTTGAGGTCTGGCAGCGTGCCTGGGCTGCCATCCAGCGCCGTCGTGGGCAATGCGGGCATGGGGCGCTGGGGTTCGATCAGCTCACCATAGTTCTTGCGCCCCTCGGGCCGGATGACGTAGTAGGTGAAGTAAGACGCAATGACCGGAGCCGCGCAAATGAGCATGACCGCCAGCATCTTCCAGCGCCCATGGCGGGTGCGCTGCGCAGCATCCATGGCCCCGCCCGCTTCGGGCAGCGTGTGGATGGTCAGACCCAAAGGGTGCTCAGCCGCCACCGCTGGGGGCACGCTGGCGGCGTGGGCGAAAGAAGCGTCGGACGATTTGGAACCAGACATAAAGGAGTGCAATCAGGCCGCAAAGCCCGAACCATTGAAATGCGTAACCATAGTGTTTATCGACGCCCGACGAGACCACAGGCCAGTCGCGCAACAGGCCTTCACTGGGATCCCCCAACTGAACCACCGAGAGCGTGAGAATGGGCCGCTGCACCTCTGCACCCATGGCCGCCAAGTCGAGATTTTGCCGGATGCGGGAAGACCCCTGAGCGCTATCCCCCGCAACGAATTCGTACAAGCGCGAAGGCAAGGCCGCCACACGGCCCTGCACTTGCACCGGCCCTGTTGGGGTGTCCACCCTGGGCACCTGGGCGCGGTCTTGGAAATTGCGGGGCCCCCAGCCACGCTGTACCAGCACCACGGTTTTTTCATCGGACAACAACAACGGCGTCACCACATAAAAGCCTGGGCGGCCTTGCATCTGGCGGTTGTCCAGGTACACCGTGTGCTCAGGCAGCCACCAGCCTTGCAGCGTCACCGCGCGGTGCAGCAATGCCTCTGCGTCTGCAGCCATCGCCCCGCCCTCCCCCAGCTTGTCACGCAAGGCCTGGCCGTCCAGCGCGGGCATGGCGGCACGGGCCTCTAGGGTGGCCTGGTAGGTGACCTTCTCAGCCGCCCGCCCCAGTTGCCAGCGCCCTAGCGACGCAGTGACCCCCATGCCCACCAAGGCGGCCAAGGTAATGAGAACAAAAAGCACACGCTGTGCACGCGGGCGGGGTGTCACGGGATAATGGGCTCCATGAAATATCTTGTCGTGTTGGCGTTTATCGGCATTGTGGCCAGCCTGGGCTCGGCGCTGTTCTTCATGATGCGCAATGGCCAAAGCGATGCCGCCAAAGGCAAGCGTATGGCCCGCGCACTGGCGGTGCGGGTGGGTCTGTCCATTGTCCTGTTTGTCTGCATTTTGGTGGCCTGGCAATTGGGCTACATCCAACCCACGGGACTGCCTGCCACCCGTTAAGTGCCCCTCGGGCCGCCCCGAGGCAACACTGCACTACCCACAAAAAAAGCGCCTTACGGCGCTTTTTTCATTGGGCCAGCCAGATTTACATCCAGTACACCAGCACGTATAGGCCCAGCCAGACCACGTCCACAAAGTGCCAGTACCAAGCGGCACCTTCAAAGCCGAAGTGCTTCTCGGCCGTAAAGTGGCCTTTTTGCAGGCGCAGGGTAATGAACAGCAGCATCAACATACCCACAAACACGTGGAAACCGTGAAAGCCCGTCAGCATGAAGAAGGTGGAGCCAAACACGCCGGACGAGAGCTTGAGGTTCAGGTCGGTGTAGAGGTGGTAATACTCGTAGCCCTGCACGATCAAGAAGACGATACCCAGCAGCACAGTGGCCCACATGAAGGCAATGGTCTTGCCACGCTGGTTCTCACGCAGTGCGTGGTGGGCAATGGTCAGCGTGACGCCCGAGGTCAGCAGCAACGCGGTGTTGATGGTGGGCAGCCAAAATGGGCCGACGGTCTGGAAGGGCTCAACAATGCCAGCTGGCGACGCCGTCACCCCGGCCGCTAGGCTGGGCCACACCGCCTTGAAGTCGGGCCAGAGCAGTGCGTTGTCGAGACTGCCCAACGCGGGCACCGAGTGCGAACGCGCCCACCACAGCGCCGTGAAGAAGGCGCCAAAGAACATCACTTCTGAGAAGATGAACCAGCTCATGCTCCAGCGGTAAGACAGGTCGATCTTGTGACCGTAGAGACCGCCTTCGCTTTCGCGGGCTGCATCGCGGAACCACTGGTACAAGACAAAAAGCCACCAAACCATGCCCAGCGCCAGGGAGTACTTGCCCCAGTCATGGCCATTGATCCATTGGCCTGCGCCCAGGATCACAAAAAACAGCCCAGCAGCGGCCATCACAGGGTGACGAGACTCTGCAGGCACGTAGTAGTACGGTGTTGTGCCGTGTGTTGATGCACTCATTTCAGCTCCTGACTCTCTAAATCGTTGTTATCTGTCTCGGGGGGCGAGCCCACTGCGTCACACAATCCAGTTCACCAGCGCAATGAGCGCCAGCACCAGCGAAAAAACGGCCACCAATCCCACCACGATGATGTGGATGGGGTTGAGCTTCTCTACATCCTGCGCGTACTCAGAACCTTTGCGCAGACCGATCAAAGACCAAGCCACAGCACGCACCGTGCGCAAGAATGAACCCTTGCGCTGTACCGGCGTTACCTTGGGGGAAGAAGGCTTGGCTGCGCTCATGAGCCAGTCCCATCCTGCCCAGCCACGGCTGCAGCAGCAGACTGAGGTGCCGCAGGTGTCTTACCGCCCACCTCAAAAAAGGTGTAGGACAGCGTGATGGTGGACACGTCTTTGGACAAGCGTGGGTCGATCACGAACGCCACCGGCCACTCTTTCTTTTCGCCGGGCTCCAGGGTGTACTGGTTGAAGCAAAAACACTCCAGCTTGGTGAAGTGCGCTGCAGCCTGGCGAGGGGCATAGCTGGGGATGGCCTGCGCGGCCATGCGCCGGTTCTGCACGTTCTGAAACTCGTACATCACGGTGGTCAATTCACCGGGATGCACTTTCACTGAGCGTTGCGCGGGCTTGAAGTCCCAAGGCCCGCGTGCGTTGGCATCGAACTCGACCGTGATGGTGCGGCTCTTGTCCACCTGGGTATTGGCGGGCAGTTTGGCATCTTTGCCCGCAGATCCGCTGCCGGGCACCTGCCGCTCTGACAGCGACAGAATGTTGATGCCCGTCATCTCGCAAATGTGCTTGTAGATGGGTATCAGCGCGTAGCCAAAGGCAAACATGCCCGCTGCAATCACCAGCAGCTTGCCGACCATCTTGGCGTTTTCGCGGTGCAGGCTCATGGCAATGGGCTCAGCGTGACAGAAGCACGACTTTGACCATGAAGCCCACAAAGAAAGTGGCTGCTACAGACGCCAGGACCAGCGCCATGCGCAGGTTGCTTTTCTTTTGCTCGGGGGTCATGACGACGCTCCTCAGCCAATGACGCGCGTTGCCGTCGCATCCAGCTTGGGGGGAGTTTCATAGGTATGGAATGGCGCTGGCGACGGCACTTCCCACTCCAGGCCCTCGGCACCCTCCCAAGGCTTTTGCGGAGCCTTGGCACCCTTGCCTCGCATGGCAGGCAGCACCACAAACAGGAAGAAGTACACCTGCATCAGACCAAAGCCCAACGCGCCGACCGATGCGATCGCGTTGAAGTCGGCAAACTGCATGGGGTAGTCAGCGTAGCGACGGGGCATGCCTGCCAAGCCCAGGAAGTGCATGGGGAAGAAGGTGACGTTGAAGGTGATGAGCGAACCCCAGAAGTGAATCTGTCCACGGGTTTCGCTGTACATCACGCCCGTCCATTTGGGGGCCCAGTAGTAGTACGCCGCAAACATGGAGAACAACGACCCGGCCACCAGCACATAGTGGAAGTGGGCCACCACGTAGTACGTGTCTTGCAGCTGGATGTCGATCGGCGCCATGGCCAAAATCAGGCCGGTGAAGCCACCCATGGTGAACACAAAGATGAAGCCCACAGCAAACAGCATCGGGGTTTCGAACGTCATGGAGCCGCGCCACATGGTTGCGATCCAGTTGAAGATCTTCACGGCCGTGGGCACGGAGATCAGCATCGTGGCGTACATGAAGAACAGCTGGCCCGTCACAGGCATGCCGGTCGTGAACATGTGGTGGGCCCACACGATGAACGACAGGATGGCGATGGACGAGGTGGCATACACCATGGAGGCATAGCCGAACAACTTCTTGCGTGCAAAGGCAGGCACGATCTGGCTGATGATGCCGAAGGCTGGCAAGATCATGATGTACACCTCGGGGTGACCGAAGAACCAGAAGATGTGCTGGTACATCACCGGGTCACCGCCACCAGCGGGGTTGAAGAAGCTGGTGCCAAAGTGGCGGTCGGTCAAGGTCATGGTGATGGCACCGGCCAGCACGGGCATCACGGCGATCAGCAGGTAAGCGGTGATGAGCCAAGTCCACGCAAACATGGGCATCTTCATCAGCGTCATGCCAGGGGCGCGCATGTTCAGGATGGTCACGATGATGTTGATCGAGCCCATGATGGACGAAGCGCCCAGGATGTGCATCGCGAAGATGCCAGCGTCCATGGAGGGGCCCATCTGCAGCGTCAGCGGTGCATACAGCGTCCAGCCCGCAGCAGGTGCGCCGCCGGGCATGAAGAACGAGCTGACCAGCATCAGCGCGGCAGGGATCATCAGCCAGAAGCTGAAGTTATTCATGCGGGCGAACGCCATGTCGGAGGCGCCGATCTGCAGCGGAATCATCCAGTTCGCAAAGCCCACGAAGGCCGGCATGATGGCGCCGAACACCATGATCAGGCCGTGCATGGTGGTGAGCTGGTTGAACAGCTCGGGGTTCACCAGCTGCAGGCCGGGTTGGAACAGCTCAGCGCGAATCAGCAGTGCCAGGATGCCCCCCACCATCAACATGGTGAAAGAGAACAGCAGGTACAGCGTGCCAATGTCTTTGTGGTTGGTGGCGAACACCCAGCGGCGCCAGCCTGAGGGTGAATGGTGGTCATGGCCATCGTGTGCGTGATCGCCAGCATGCCCATGGTTGTCGAGAACTGCGCTCATAGTGAATTCCTCAATGCAATAGGGCGATGATTACTTGCCACGCTGGGCCACGATTTCTGCAGGCTGCACCAGCTGGCCGGTTTTGTTGGACCAGTTGTTCTTGGTGTAGCTCACCACTGCCGCAATGTCGGTATCGCTCAATTGCTTCCACGAGGGCATGGCACCGTTGGCTGCGCCGTTGAGCAGCACCTGAATCTGCTTGGCATGGTCGGCATCCAGCACGATGGCCGAGCCGTCCAGCGGCTTGATAGGGCCAGCGCCCTTGCCATTGGCCTGGTGGCAAGCAGCGCAGTTGGCGGCATACACCTTTTCGCCCCGCTTGAGAATGTCTGCCAGCGCCCACACCTTGGTGGGGTCGTCCAGCTTGGCAGCCGCCTTTTTCTTTTGCTCCGCCACCCAGCCCGAATAATCTTCCGCAGACAGCACCTTCACATGGATGGGCATGTAGGCGTGTTCCTTGCCGCACAACTCAGCACACTGTCCGTAGTAGTCGCCCACTTTCTCTGCCCGAAACCATGTGTCGCGGACAAAGCCGGGAATGGCGTCTTGCTTGATCCCGAAGGCGGGCACCATGAAGGCATGGATCACATCGTTGGCGGTGGTGATGATGCGGACCTTCTTGCCCACGGGCACCACCATCGGGTTGTCCACTTTGAGCAAGTAGTCCGCAGGTGCCTGAGACACATTGCCACTGTCGGACATGACACGGTGGCTGCTGTCGAGCGTGGAGATGAACGCCAAGCCTTCACCTTCGCCCGTGATGTAGTCATAGCCCCACTTCCACTGGTAGCCAGTGGCCTTGATCGTCAGGTCGGCATTGGTGGTGTCCTTTTGCGCGACCAGCACCTTGGTGGCGGGCAAAGCCATCAAGATCACGATGATGAACGGAACAATCGTCCACACGATTTCCACCGTCACCGACTCATGGAAATTGGCAGACTTGGCGCCTTTGGACTTGCGATGCTTCCAGATGGAATAGAACATCACGGAGAAAACGGCGATGAAGATCACCGTGCAGATGATGAGCATCATCCAGTGCAAGAAATGCTGCTCTTCGGCAATTTTGGTGACTGGCGGGGCCAGGTTCAACTGATTGACGGCGGGCCCACCGGGCAGGTCTTGAACGGCGTGGGCGGCGCTGCCCACCCATGCACCGGCCATCAGCAGCAGAGAAGCCAGCTTGTTGGGAATGCTCTTCATAGTTCTCATTTACTTCTATGCCTCAAATTAACCAATCCCCGCAGCGCCTGCGTGGGGTCAGGCGGCCCGCAAGGCCATGCGGATCTCAGACGCCAGAGCGGCACGAAGCTCCGGGCGCACAAAACGCCCCACCTCGACCGACCTGCCTCGTGCAGACAAGGTGATGAGCGACCTGTCACCGGTCTTGGGCTCTACTCGAACCCAGCGTCGGTCAAATTCAGCCCGCTCACGCCTGCCCGCTGTCTCCCTCTCCACCACAAGGCGAGACCCTTGCAGTGAAATCTTTTCGCCATCCGTCGCGTGACGAACGTACATGGCAAATGCAATTCCGACAACAGCAATTTCCAGGGATATGAAGGTCGACATCGGGTAAGCACCGAGGAACCAGAAGCCTGCGGCGACACCGAGCAACACACAACACAGTGAAAAGGGCACCCAACCGAGCGACACCGGGCTGACCGAGCCATGACGGACGAGACACCAGGCGATGTCCTGATCGGACACCGTGGCAAAACGCAGAACCAAACCAGCCACCGGAAATACTCACAAAAATTGCCTGCGGCTTCTGCTCGCTCCTGCAGAGCACGCCAGACAAAGTTGCGCGGGAAAATGCCCGAAATTTCACATCCCAACTCGCAAGAATTGTAGCTTGCCTTGTTCTAAATCATTGACACGGCGTTACGAGTTACTCATTAACTGGGCCGTTACGCAACATGGCACGCATGTCACTCAAAGAGACCGAGCTGCTGGGGCTCACACGCACGCGCGGCGCGGGTTTGAAGGCATGGCCGTAGATGATTTCAAAGGTCAGCGAGAGCGGCTTGTCCGCTCCATGACCGGCATCACCCAATCGATCTGACAAGGCCTGGAGCAATTGCTGGCGCCAGCGCTTGCCGCGCAGCGCTCCAAAACGCTCTGGGTGCAAATTGCAGCCCAGTTCACGCAACTCTTGCAGCAGGCGCTCGGGGGTCGCAAAGGTCAGGGTGATGCGCTCCATGTCCATCACAGGCTCGGCAAAGCCCGCCTGCACCAGCATGTCACCCCAATCGTGCATATCGGTAAACGCGTGGCCCGCCGGGGGCCAGCCCAGATCAGCATACACAGCGCGCAACTCCTGCGCAGTGTCAGGCCCCAGGCAAGAGAACATCAAATAACCATCCACAGCCAAAGCGCGGTGCCATTGGGCGATGAGCGCCTGGGGATCGGCCGCCATGTGCAGTGCCATATTGGCCCAAAGCATCTGCACGCTACCGTCGCCTGGCATCTCCACACGCGTGCCGCCACCCGTCCAGCGGGTGGGACTCCACCAAGGCTTGTCCAGGGCTTGGATTGCTGCCCCCTGGCTTGTAAACGAGGTCTCTGCAACCACGCAGTCGGCCTTGGGATAGCGCGCGCTGACGAGTGCATGCCCCTGCAGCCCCCCACGCACGGCGTCCCAGTGGCACCACGCCTGCGGAGCCTGCCGAATCCACTGCAAACGGTCTTCCATGCGCCGTGCCACCTCTTCATGCAGCCAGGGCGACTGGGCGGGCGCACTGGCGTGCCAACGCGCTGCCGCAACGGGGTCTATGGTGGGAGGGCGCTCTGTGGGCATGGGGCTCGGTACCTGGGTCAAACGGCAGGCGAGTATATTGATTCCATGCTTTTCAGGCGCTTGTCAGGCCTCTTGAGGCCCATCACCCAACTGGCACAGCGCGTGCCCAGCCAATGCTCCGTGTGCCATGCCTGGCCCGCACAGCGGGTGTGCAACGCGTGCGTGGCGCGGTTTGCGCAGCCCAGCCACCGCTGCACACGCTGCGCCTTGGTGGTGCCCGGTGGGGTGCCAATTTGCGGTGCCTGCCTGAAAGAGCCGCCCGCCATCGACACCTGCCTTGCGGCCGTGCCTTACGCATACCCTTGGGCGCAGGCCATCAAAGCCTTCAAGTTCCACAACGATCCTGGCTGGGCCAAGCCACTGGCCACGCTGTTGCGCAGTACGCCGTGGATAGAACCTGCGCTGGAAGCCGCAGACTGGGTCATCCCCATCCCGTTGTCTGACCATCGGTTGAAAGAGCGTGGCTTCAACCAGGCCGCACTGATAGCCCAGAAGCTGACCCCCACCAAAACAAACACCCAGGCCATGCTGCGCCTGCACGACACACCCGCCCAAAGCGGACTGACGCGGGCACAGCGGCTGCGCAATCTGCGCAACGCCTTCATGGTGGAACCCCGCTGCGCTGCCGCGTTGCAGGGCCGCCATGTGATCTTGCTGGACGATGTGATGACCACCGGCGCCACACTGGATGCCGCCGCCAGCGCGCTGAGAGCCTGTGGCGTAGCGCACATCACCGGAGTGGTCGTGGCGCGCACAGAGCGCGAGTAAGGGCAAGCAAGCCACCCCGGTCAGGCCGCGCTCTAGGTACCTTTGCGCCAGCGCGCTTGCAGGGCAATGATCTCGCCCATGATGCCCCGGCGGAACGCCAGCACGCACACCACAAAAATAAGCCCCGTGACCATGGTGACCGACTCACCCAGGGTCTTGAACCATTCCACACTGGTGAGTGCCGCCAGCAAATTGCCCAGCTCGCCAATCTTGTTTTCGAGCAACACCACCACCGCCGAACCGACCAGCGGACCAGACAGAGTGCCCAGCCCCCCCACCAGGTTCATCAAGATGACCTGGCCAGAGGCCGTCCAGTGCACGTCTGACAAGGTCGCAAAACCCAGCACCAGCGTTTTCAGCGACCCCGCCAAACCGGCCAGGGCCGCAGACAGCACAAATGCCAGCAGCTTGTAGCGATGGGTGTCGTAGCCCAGCGATATGGCCCGAGGCTCGTTTTCCTTGATGCCCTTGAGCACCTGCCCAAACGGCGAATGGACGGTGCGCACGATAAGGCAAAATGCGGCCACCACGATGACCAGCGTGACGTAGTACATGGCCAGATCGCTTTGCAGGTCAATCAACCCCAGCAGCTTGCCACGGGGCACGCCCTGCAAGCCGTCCTCGCCGCCCGTGAATGGCGCCTGCAGGCAAGCAAAGAACAGCATCTGCGCCAGGGCCAGCGTGATCATCGAAAAATAGATGCCCTGGCGGCGAATGGCAAGCCAGCCAAACAGCAACCCCAGCAAACCACCACTGGCGGTGCCAAGCAACAAGCCTACCTCGGGTGTCATGCCCCAGGCTTTGACGGCATGCCCAGCCACGTAGGCAGCGCCGCCAAAAAAGGCCGCGTGCCCAAACGACAGCAACCCGGTGTAGCCCAGCAACAAATTGAAGGCGCAGGCAAACAGAGCGAAGCACATGAGCTTCATCACAAACACAGGGTAAGCGCCTGCAAACGGCGCCGCCAACAAAGCCAGCAACAGCAGCCCGTATCCCAGCTTGGCGATTCTTTTCGAGTTCATGGACCGGCCCCTTATTTCTCTTTGCCGAACAAACCGGCAGGGCGGATCAGCAAAACAATCACCATGATGACAAACACCACCGTGGATGACGCCTCGGGGTAGAACACTTTGGTAAAGCCCTCAATCACACCCAAGCCCAGCCCCGTCAGGATCGAGCCCATGATCGATCCCATACCGCCGATCACCACCACGGCAAACACCACGATGATGAGGTTTTGTCCCATGAGCGGGGTGACCTGGTACACCGGCGCGGCCAGCACACCGGCAAACGCGGCCAGTGCGGCACCAAAGGCGTAGGTCAGGGTGATCATGACGGGCACATTCACGCCAAAGGCCTCGACCAGACGCGGGTTCTCGGTGCCTGCCCGCAGGTAGGCTCCCAGCTTGGTCTTTTCAATCACATACCAGGTGGCAAGGCACACCACGATCGACGCCACCACCACCCAGGCTCGGTAGTTGGGCATGATCATGAAGCCCAGGTTGGTGGCCCCCTCCAGCAGCTCCGGCGTGTCGTAACCCAGGCCCGACACCCCGTAGATCGAGCGGAACACCCCCTCAATCAACAGCGTGAGGCCCAGGGTCAACAGCAGCCCATACAGGTGGTCCAACTTGTAGATCCAGCGCAGCAACAGCCGCTCAATCACCACACCAAACACCCCCACCACCAACGGCGCCAACACCAGCATCCACCAATAGCCGATGCCCAGGTAGTTCATGGCCATCCAGGTCGCCAAGGCCCCCATCATGAACAGCGCACCATGCGCAAAGTTGATGACGTTGAGCAACCCGAAGATGACCGCCAGGCCCAGACTCAAGATGGCATAGAACGACCCGTTGACCAGCCCCAGAAGGAGCTGGCTGAGCAGGCCTGGCAAGGAGACACCGAAAATTTCCATGGGAGGCAGCGCCGGTGAAAGAGGGTGGGATTCAGTGCGTGAAACAGCGGGGCATCCAGACGGACGCCCTCACTTCCACAATGCGCACTTGCTCTCGGCCTTGGTGGTGAACACGGCATCACCTGGCAGCTTTTTGATGAGCTTGTAGTAATCCCAAGGCTTGGTCGACTCCGATGGCTTCTTCACCTCCATCAGGTACATGTCGTGCACATAGCGGCCATCGGCACGCAATTGGCCAGAGCCAAAGAAGTCATTCATCTTCATGCCCCGCCAGGTGGTCATCACCTTGTCGGCATCCGCACTCTTGGCGGCTTCCACGGCCTTGAGGTAATTCATGGTGGCCGAGTAATCGGCCGCCTGGATTTCAGTGGGCATGCGCTTGGTTTTCTCAAAGAAGCGGGCCGAGAACTTGCGCGTTTCCTCGTTCAAATCCCAGTACCAGCTGGTGGTGAACTGCAGGCCCTCGGTGTTGCGCAAGCCCAGGCTGTGCACGTCGCTGATGAAGATCAGCAAGCCCGCCAGCTTCATGGTCTTGCCAATGCCAAACTCCTTGGCCGCCTTGATGGAGTTGATGGTGTCCCCCCCGGCGTTGGCCAGGCCCAGAATCTGCGCCTTGGAGTTTTGAGCCTGCAGCAGGAACGAAGAGAAATCGGACGCATTGAGTGGGTGGCGCACAGCCCCCACCACCGAGCCGCCCTTGGCCTTCACCACAGTGCTGGTGTCTGCCTCCAGTGCATGGCCAAAGGCGTAGTCGGCCGTCAAGAAGTACCAGCTCTTGCCACCACCATCCACAATGGCAGAGCCCGTGCCTTTGGCCAGGGCCACAGTGTCATACGCATAGTGCACGGTATAGGGCGTGCACTGGTCGTTGGTCAATGCCGAGCTGGCGGCGCCGTTGTTGATGTAAACGCGCTTCTTCTCTGCGGCCACCTTGGCAATCGCCAAAGCCGTGCCCGAGTTAGTGCCGCCAAACACCATCGTCAGCCCCTGGGTGTCAATCCACTCGCGGGCCTTGGATGCAGCAATGTCGGCCTTGTTCTGGTGGTCGGCACTCATCAACTCGATAGGCATGCCCAGCACCTTGCCACCAAAATCATCGATAGCCATCTGAATGGCCAGCGCTCCGTTCTTGCCTTCTACGTCGGCATACAGGCTGGACATGTCGGTGATGAAGCCGATCTTCACCTTCTCCTGCGCCTGTGCCGCTGGGGCTGCCAGCCCTGCAGCGCCCAATACCAAAGCCAGTGCGGTAGCCAGTTTGCTCTTCTTCATGGTTTGTCTCCTGTGGGTATAGAGGGGTACGGTGTCACGAGATCGTTGACTCTGCAAAAGGCGGCGGCAGGGGGATTCAAACCCCAAGCAACTCGTTGAGCACGGGCATCTTGGCCTGCAGCTGGTCGGCCCCGAACTGCTCCACGATGCGCCCATGCTCCATGACATAAAAACGGTCTGCCAGCGGTGCAGCAAAGCGGAAGTTCTGTTCCACCATCACCACCGTGTAGCCCTTTTGGCGCAGCGTGGTGATCATGCGGGCCAGGGCCTGCACGATGACAGGGGCCAGGCCCTCCGAGATTTCATCGAGCAACAGCAAATTGGCGCCCGTGCGCAGAATGCGGGCCACGGCCAGCATCTGCTGCTCGCCGCCCGACAGGCGCGTGCCCTGGCTATTGCGCCGCTCCGCCAGGTTGGGGAACATGGCGTAAATCTCGGGCACCGACATGCCTGGTGTGCCGGTCTTCAAAGCCGGTGGCAACAGCAGGTTTTCCTCGCACGACAGGCTGGAGAAAATGCCCCGCTCTTCCGGGCAATAGCCCACGCCCAGGTGGGCAATGCGGTGCGTGGGCATGCCCACGGTCTCTATCCCATTGATCTTGACCGAGCCCTTGCGGGCCCCCGTGAGACCCATGATGGCGCGCATGGTGGTGGTGCGCCCTGCGCCATTGCGGCCCAGCAGCGTGACCACTTCGCCAGGCTGCACGACAATGTCCACGCCGTGGAGCACATGTGACTCACCGTACCAGGCTTCGAGGTTCTTGATTTCCAGTGCAGGGGTACCCATGTCAATGCGCCCCTTGGAGTTGGCCATCTGTCGTGCCCATATAGGCCTCCATCACCTGCGAGTTGCTGGAGACCTCGGCATACGGCCCCTCTGCCAACACAGCGCCACGCTGCAACACCGTGATGCAGTCGGCAATGGTGGAGACCACCTTCATGTTGTGCTCCACCATCAAGATGGTGCGCCCGGCCGAGACCTTTTTGATGAGTTGTGTCACCCGGTCCACATCCTCGTGCCCCATGCCTTGTGTGGGCTCGTCCAGCAGCATGAGCTCGGGCTCCATCGACAGCGTGGTGGCGATCTCCAAAGCGCGCTTGCGGCCATAGGGCAGGTTCACGGTCACCTCGTCGGCCAGGTCATCCAGGCCTACCTCGGTCAGCAGTTGCATGGCGCGCTCGTCCAGCTGCTGCAGGCTGCGCTCGCTGCGCCAAAAGTGGAACGACGTGCCCAGCTTGCGCTGCAGGCCCAGGCGCACGTTCTCCAGCAGCGTGAGGTGAGGGAAAACCGCCGAAATCTGAAAGGAGCGAATCACCCCTCGGCGCGCAATTTGCGCAGGGGCCTCTGCCGTGATGTCGCGCCCGTTGAAGCGGATCACCCCGGAGGTGGGCACCAGAAACTTGGTGAGCAAATTGAAGCAAGTCGTCTTGCCCGCCCCGTTGGGACCGATGAGCGCATGGATAGAGCCCCGGCGCACCGCAAGGTTGACATTGCTGACGGCGGTAAAGCCTTTGAACTCTTTGGTCAGGCTCTGGGTTTCAAGGATCACATCGCTCATTGCGCCTGGGTCACTCCATGGTGCGGGATGAAAACTGACTTGCGCAAAGGCTGGCGTGAAGCCGCTTTGCTGTGGTGCATCGTATGCCCCGACCGTGGTTGGCAGATACTGGTACTAATGCCTATGTATTAATGCCTAGACACAGACCCTATGCCCTCACCCTCGCGCCCAGCGCACCCCGATCCACAGCGATGGGCAATGACACGCAGCGATACATAGCGACATGAATTGACATCTACCGATATCTGGCGACACCCGCGCAACACCTGATCGCCCTACCATGCGCCATCACGCGGGGCACACAGCCCCGCCCTTCACAGCCCCTCTGTCCATCCCATACCCCATGGCCACACCCACTGCCCCCGCTGGCAACGCACGCGGTGCACCGCGCTCGCTCACCGGGCTTGTGCCCTTTCTCAAGCCCTACCGTGCGCGCATTGCGTGGTCGCTGCTGTGCCTGGTGCTGGCCGCGCTGGCCACACTGGCATTTCCGCTGGCGTTGCGCGATTTGATCGACACAGGTCTGGTCGCGGGCGACCGCGCCAGCCAGGCCATGGAACTGCGCGGACACTTTGGTGCGCTGTTCTTGGTGGCCGTAGGGCTGGGTGTTTTTTCTGCCGCCCGGTTTTATGCCGTGAGCTGGCTGGGCGAGCGGGTGACGGCCGACCTGCGCCAGGCGGTGTACAGCCACGTGCTGCGCCAAAGCCCCCAGTTCTTTGAAAGCACCCAGACCGGCGAGGTGCTGTCGCGCCTCACGGCCGACACCACGCTGGTGCAAACCGTGGTGGGCTCGTCGCTGTCGATGGGACTGCGCAATGCCGTGATGGGCATTGGCGCGCTGGGCATGCTGGTGTGGACCAACCCCTATGTGATGTCGGTGGTGCTGCTGGCCGTGCTGCTGGTGGTGCTGCCCGCCATGTGGATTGGGCGGCGCGTGCGCAAGCTCTCGCGCGACAGCCAGGACCGCGTGGCCGACTCCAGCGCCATTGCGGCTGAGGTGCTCAACGCCATCCCGGTGGTGCAAAGCTACACCGCAGAGCAGCGCGAGTCCGCCCGCTTTGCGGGGGCGGCCGAAAGCGCCTTCTCCACCGCCGTGCAGCGCACCCGCGCACGCGCCGTGCTGGTGGCCTTCATCATCATCGCCAACGCGGCCCTGCTGCTGTGGGGCTTATACCGTGGCACACAGGCCGTTCTGGCGGGCCAGATGACCGCCGGGCACCTGGGGCAAACCGTGGTGTACGTGATGCTGCTGGCAGGCGCCGTGGCCGTGCTGGGCGAGGTGTATGGCGACCTGCTGCGCGCCGCTGGAGCCACCGAACGGCTGATGGAGCTGCTGGCCACCCAATCGCCTGTGGCAGAGCCCGCATCGCCCCTGCCGCTGCCGCACACCGGCCGGGGCCTGGCGGTGGACTTTGCCTCGGTGCAGTTTCGCTACCCGTCGCGTCCCGACCAGCCTGCGCTGGCCGATTTTTCACTCACCCTGGCACCCGGTGAAACGGTGGCCCTGGTAGGCGCCAGCGGCGCGGGCAAGACCACGGTGTTTCAGTTGCTGCAGCGTTTCTACGACGCGCAAGCTCCGCACGATGACGCTGCGCCGTCGGGCATTTTCCTCAACGGAGTGAACATCCGCGACCTGGCACTCACCACGCTGCGCAGCCACATTGCCACCGTACCGCAAGACGCCGTGATCTTCGGCGCCTCGGCGCTGGAGAACATCCGCTACGGCAAGCCAGATGCCACCCCGGAAGAAGTGAAGGCCGCCGCCCAGGCCGCCTTTGCCGACGACTTCATCATGGCCCTGCCCCAGGGCTACGACACCTTTTTGGGGGAGCGCGGCGTGCGCCTGTCGGGTGGGCAAAAGCAGCGCATTGCCATTGCCCGTGCCATTTTGAAGAACCCGCCCCTGCTGCTGCTGGACGAAGCCACCAGCGCACTCGATGCCGAGAGCGAGCGCATGGTGCAAGCCGCGCTGGACACCGCCATGCAGCGCCACACCGGGCAGCGCACCACCCTGGTCATTGCGCACCGGCTGGCCACGGTGCAAAACGCCGACCGCATCGTGGTGCTGGAGCACGGCCGCATCGTTGAGCAAGGCACCCACGCCAGCCTGTTGGACGCCCAGGGCGTGTATGCCCAGCTGGCCAAGCTGCAGTTCACGGCCTGAGTGAGCCGCGTGGGATGAGGCAGCCCGCTAGGAGTCTGCGCGGCAGAAGGAGCATCGGCTGCAACGTGCGATAAACCGGTCTCGCGCGGTACTACCTCCTGCGCCCAGGGGGCCGCCCTGGGCTTGTCGGTAGCACCACGCGATCCTCGGTTTTCGCGCGTTTCGCTTCGATGCCTTCTGCCGCGCAGACTCCTAGGCAACGACAATAGCGGCATGTTTCACATTGTTCTTGTCGAGCCCGAAATCCCCCCCAACACCGGCAACGTGATCCGGTTGGCGGCCAACACCGGGTGCACGCTGCACCTGGTGGAGCCGCTGGGCTTTTCCATGGAAGACCGCCTCATGCGCCGCGCAGGGCTGGACTATCACGAGTACGCCCAGGTGCTCAAGCACCGCGACTGGGCCACGTTTTTGAGCGATGCCAAGCCCGATCCGGCCCGCATGTTCGCACTCACCACGCGGGGCACGCAGGGCGTGCACGACACGGCCTTTCAGCCCGGAGACTGGCTGGTGTTTGGCTCGGAAACCCGTGGCCTCGCGCCCGAGCTGCGCGAGACCTTTGCCCCCAGCCAGCGCTTGCGCCTGACCATGGTGGCCGGGCAGCGCAGCCTCAACCTCTCCAACGCAGTGGCAGTGACGGTGTTTGAGGCCTGGCGGCAAAACCAGTTTGCGATGCCCCAGCCCCCCGCACCAGAGGTGGCCGCCGGAAGTTAAGCCGACTCGCCAGCGGGCAGCCCGGGGTAGCTCTCGATCTGCTTGCGCATTGCCATTGACTTGCGCACCTGCTCGCTCAAAAAGTCCAGAAACACCTTGGTGCGCGCAGGCAGCATGCGGCCAGAAGGCAGTGCGGCATACACGGTGTAGCGTGCGTAGATCCATCCCGGCAGCAACTGCACCAGCTCGCCCTGGGCCAGGTACTCATGCGCCAGCAGGCGCGGCGCCACGGCCACGCCCATGCCGTCCACCGCGGCGCGCATCAGCACCTCGGTGCTGATCGACTGCAGCACCACCGACGGCACGTCCAGCTCTTGCGGGGGCTGCAGCCCATCCACATGCGACAGCCGCAGTTTGCGGCCCAACCCTGGATGGGCCCGCGCTGCCATGCCCGAATCGCGCAGGTAGTCGTGCTGCAACAGGTCTTGGGGCTGCTCAGGCAACGGTAAGCCCTTGCGCGCCAGGTAGCCAGGGGCTGCCACCACGATGGATTCGCCCTGCATCAAGGGGCGGGCGACGATGTTGGCATCGAAGTTCTCGGCCGCCACCATGAAGGTCACATCAAACTCGTCCACCCGGCTGGAGGCATAGGCGTCGATGTCAATGTCCAGCATCAGCCGGGGGTGCAGCGCATGCCACTCGCTGAGCAGTGGTGCCAGGAAGTTGGTGGCCAGCACCGGCGACGCCACGATGCGGATGGTGCCGCGCAGGTCGCGCGTGCTGGCGGCCGCTGCCGCTTCGGCGTCTTCAATCTCATGCAGGATGCTGCGCACCCGTGCCAGGTAGGCGTCGCCCGCCTCGGTCAGGGCCAGCTTGCGCGTGGTGCGCTGCAGCAGCCGCGTGCCCAGGTGCTGCTCCAGGTCAGCCACCAGCCGCGTCACCACCGGGGGCGACAGTTCAAGCCACCGTGCGGCAGCGGCAAAGCCGCCTTCGTCCACAACGGCCTGGAAAACACGCATGGTCAGAAGCCTATCCATTTGGGAAATTATGTTTTAGCCAAAGGTTGGATTATTTCTGTTTTGCGAATTATTCATTGCCAAGGATGCTATTTTTCAAAGGGATAACCCTAGATAAAGTTCACCCCATCGATGAGCGACACCGCTACGGACACTCACCGAGGCAGGCCCCGCCGGCGCACTGTGCACCGGGGTGGGTCTGAAGAAAAGCCCAACTTTTGAAGGAATCCTCATGAACACGTACCGCACCCTCGCCGCCGTCACCCTCGCCCTGAGCGCCTTTGCAGCACAAGCCGACTCGGTCCTGCCCAGCGATGGCAACTGGAACAACTACCCCCTGAGCACCCAAGCCAGCAGCACCCTGACCCGCGAAGCCGTGGTGGCCGAGCTGGTGGCCGCCCGCGCCGCAGGCACCCTGCCCCAAGACTCCGAGTGGTACAACGTGCCTGCGCCGCTGAACGTCAACGGCTCTGCATTGGCCCGCACCGATGCACGCAACGACGCCATGGCCGCAGCCAAGGCGGGCCGTACCTCCAGCGCCGAATAAGCGCCCGCACAACGCCAACGCAGTCGAGGACCGGCGCAGCATCTGCCCACAAACGGTCCACGCCACTGCACCAGCGTCAAAAAGGCCTGCCCGGGTTGCCCGGCAGGCCTTTTTTGCTGTGTAAGCGAGCGCTGCGGCCTTGGCCTGCAGGCCAACGCTCAACGGATTAACGGATGAACTGCTCAGCGGCCCAGCCGCCAAGACTCAAGGCGCTGCGCCGTAGTTGCGCGCCAGCGACTCGGCCACGCACACAGGCTTGTCGCTGCCCTCACGCTCCACCGTCACCAGCCAAGTCATCTGCATGCCATCCGGCTCCATGCGCTCGGCGGCCTGCAGCACCAAGCGGGCCCGCAGGCGGCTGCCCACCGGCACCGGCGCCGTAAAGCGCACGCGGTTGAGCCCGTAGTTCACGCCCATGCGGGCGCCTTCGATGGTGAGGCCCTGCTCAAAAAATTTCGGAATCAACGACAGCGTGAGAAAGCCATGCGCAATGGGTGCGCCAAACGGGCCGGCCTTGGCGCGCTCAGGGTCCACATGGATCCACTGGTGATCGCCCGTGGCCTGGGCGAACAGGTTGACCTGCTCTTGCGTGATGGTGATCCAGTCGGTCACGGCCACTTCCTGGCCCACGCAAGCGCTGACTTCGGTGTAAGAGCGAAAGATTTTCATCGCCCCAATGTAGCGCTGGCCTTCTACGGCCCTTGTCTGCCACGCGACAGGAACAGAGGGCGGGCCTGCCCCCGTTCAGCGCTCCAAACTCTATCAGGCGTCCAGCCAGTTGCAAATGCCCTGCCACTGCTCCAGGTCGCGCGCCACGCGGGTGGTGCTGCCCACGTCAAACACCGTGAGCCCCTGGGCAGCCAGGTGCACATAGTTTTGGGTGTCGCGCACATAGCCCAACACCGGCAGGCCCAGGCCTTCCACAAAATGGTGCAGTTGCTCGGCCGAGCGGGTGCGCTCGTCAATGCGCATGCCCACAATGCCCACCTGCACACCCGCTGCATGGCGGTGCTCGCGCAGCTTGTCCAAAAACGCCTGGGTGGCGTAGATGTCAAAAATGCTGGGCTGCAGCGGCACGATGACCTTGTCAGCGATCTTCAGCACGTCCTTGAGGGCGCTGCCGTGCAGGCCGGCAGGCGTATCGAGCACCGCATGGGTGGTGCCCTTGGGCGGCTTGGCCAGCGCGTCGGCGTCGGTATCCCAGCGGCCAATGGCGGCCACGTTGGCGGGGCGCAGGCTCAGCCACAGGTGGCCAGATTTTTGCGGGTCAATGTCACCCAGCACGACCGGGTGCCCCCGGCTGGCGTAGTAACCCGCCACGTTGGTCGAGAGGGTGGACTTGCCCACACCGCCCTTGGGATTGGCAACAACAACCACTGGCATATCGATCTCCTTGTGACGGGATGCGAAAAATAACAAACAAATTCGACGCTAGCGCTTTATGGATAAGCGCTAGCAGCTACAAAATCAATAGCAAAAAGTAGACCCAAGCCACTGATGGCAGGGGCCTCCCAGGCCTCAGGCGTGCTGCCCGCCACGCTTGACGAAGAACAGCCCTGCGCCCACAGCCATCAGCAGGCCGCCAAACACCCGATTTTGCACACGCACGGCGCGGGCGCTGCGCATCAGGCGGCGCAGCGCGCTGGCCCCTGCAGCGTAGCCGTGCATCACCACCACGTCCACGGCCATGGTGGTCACGGCCATCACCAGCAGCTGCGTCCACAGCGGGCGCGTGTCGGTCATGAACTGGGGCAGCACGGCCACCATGAAGATGATGCCTTTGGGGTTGGTGGCGTTGGTCAAAAAGCCGGTCAGGCAGCGCTTGGTCCAGGGGCCTGCGGGCGCTGCCTCGTCGCCGTGGATGGGCGAGCGGTCGCCCGCACGCCACTGGCTCAGGCCCACCCAGATCAGGTAGCAGGCGCCGCCCACCTTCACCACGCTGAAGGCCACCTCAGACGCCAGCAGCAGCGAGCCCACGCCCGCCCCGGCGATCAGCAAAATCAGCAGCAAGCCCAGCTGCAGGCCCAAAATGGTGGCACTGGTCTTGCGTACCCCGAACGACAGGCCATGGCTCATCGACAACACCGCGCCAGAGCCCGGCGACACCGCAATCAGACAAGACGCCGCAAAAAAAGCCAGCCAGGTTTGCAAATCCATGGGGTGCACCGCAATGAGGGAGATGAAGGGGCTGCATCATAGCGCCAGTTTGCGCATCCAGACCAGGATCAAAATCCGCCTTGCAGCAAGCCAGCAAAGCGCGAAACGCTACTGAATAAATAGCAGAAAATCACCATGCTGCGCAGATGCCAAAATTCTGCAGCACCCGCCCCTTCCACCCACACCACCGCACCACCGCCCGCCCCATGGAACACGCACCCACCTGGCTCACCTACGGCTTTTTGTACCTGAGCGCCGCCGTCCTTGCCGTGCCCCTGGCCAAGGCGCTGGGCCTGGGCTCCATCATTGGCTACCTGGCCGCAGGCATTGCCATCGGCCCCTGGGGGCTGGGGCTGGTGAGCAATGTGCAAGACATCCTGCACTTTGCCGAGTTTGGCGTGGTGCTCATGCTCTTTCTGGTGGGGCTGGAGCTGCAACCGAGCCGCCTGTGGGCGCTGCGCCGCCCCATTTTTGGCACCGGCACCGCCCAGGTGCTGGGCTGCGCGGCGGCGCTGTTTGCACTGGGCTGGCTGGCGGGGCTGCCCTGGCGCATCAGCCTGGTGGGCGCGCTGGGGCTGGCCCTGTCGTCCACCGCCATCGCGCTGCAGGTGCTGGCCGAGCGCAACCTCATGCGCACCAGCAGCGGGCAAGCGGGGTTTTCCATCCTGTTGTTCCAGGATGTGGCGGCCATCCCCATCCTGGCGATGCTGCCCATCCTGGGCGCAGCGGCGGGCGAAGGTGCAGGCCACACGCCCACCGATGTGGCACTCGAAGCCCTCAAGATCGTCGGCGTGATCGGCGCCATCATCCTGGGCGGGCGCTTGCTGCTGCGCCCCCTCTTGCGCTGGATCGCCAAGAGCAAAACCCCCGAAATCTTCACCGCCGCCGCGCTGCTGCTGGTGGTGGGCATCGCCTACCTGATGGTGCTGGTGGGCCTGTCGATGGCGCTGGGCGCCTTTCTGGCGGGCGTGCTGCTGGCCGACAGCGAATACCGCCGCGAACTGGAGGCCGACATCGAGCCCTTCAAAGGCCTGCTGCTCGGGCTGTTCTTCATCGCCGTGGGCATGAGCATCGACTTTGGCGTCATCCTGCGCTCACCAGCCCTCATGGCAGCCATCCTGGTCGGCTTCCTCGCGGCCAAAGCCATCGTCATCTACACGCTGGCCAAGCTGGTCAACATCCCCTACCAAGAGCGCCCCGTGTTCACCCTGCTGCTGGCCCAAGGCGGCGAGTTTGCATTTGTGGTGTTCCAAGCCGCCGCTGGTGCCAACGTGTTTGCGGCAGAAACCGCCTCGCTGCTCATCGGCGCCGTGGCGTTGTCGATGCTGATCAGCCCGCTGCTACTGGTGATGCTGGACCGCGTGCTGCTGCGCCGCTACGCCCGCCTCAAGATCACGCCCCAGGCCGAAGAAATCTCCGAGCCGCAAGAGGCGCCCATCATCATCGCGGGCTTCGGCCGCTACGGGCAGATCGTCTCGCGCGTGCTGCTGGCCGAAGGCATCCACACCACCGTGCTCGACCACAGCGTGGACATGCTGGAGGTAGCCCGCACCTTTGGCTACCGCGTGTTCTATGGCGACGCCACACGGCTCGATCTGCTGCGCATCGCGGGGGCTGAGCGCGCCCGCATCCTGGTCGTGGCGGTGGACGACCCCGAGCAGTCCCTCAAAATCGCCAAGCTGGCGCGCGAACACTTTCCGCACCTGCAGATCGTGGCGCGCGCCCGCGACATCACCCACTGGAACAAGCTGCGCGACCTGGGCGTGACGCTGGTGCAGCGTGAGCTGTTCGAGGCCAGCCTCAAAAGCGCGCATACCGTGCTGGAGCTGATGGGCCTCTCCGCCGCCGAGGCCACAACCTTCACCGACCGCTTCCGCAAACACAACATCGCCCTGGCCGACCGCATGTACCCGCACCACAAAGACCAGGCCAAATACATCGCCGTGGCCCGCGAAGGCCGCAGCCAACTGGCCGAGCAGATGGCCAAAGAGCGGCAGGAGAGCGCGGCGCTGCATGCATCAGGCGCGGCGTATCCGGGGTATGGCGGGGTGGAAGAGGCGGAGGAAGGCGGTGAGCCTGCCCATGCCAATCATTCAGATAAAAACAGGCTATAGGGCGCATTTACAAAGCGCTAGCAGCTATATTTCTAATAGCAAATTAACACCGCCTGGCTTGCCACGCCGCAGTTGCTTCGCCAACCCACCCGCACCCCATGCTCTTTGCCGTGATCCTCACCGACAAGCCCGGCTGTGGCGATATCCGCGCCGCCCAACTCCCAGCGCACATTGCGTGGCTGGAGGCGCACCAAGACATCATCCCCGTGGGCGGCTCTTTGCGCGCCGAGCACGGGGCGGTTCCGAAGGGCGGACTGTGGCTCGCAGAGGCCGAATCCAAAGCCCAGATCGAGGCCTTGCTCCAGACCGACCCATTTTTTACGGCAGGCCTGCGCCAGAGCTACGAGATCCTGCACTGGTCCAAGGCCAACGACGCACGCAAGGTGCTGATCTGACCGGGCCCGTTGAAAAGGCGCTTCAGCCCTTGCCATCACATTGCGCCAACGCGCCTTGAAACCCCGTTGGCTGCGCCTACAAGGCCATCAGAGGAAACCTTGGTCTCGGTAAGTCGTGGGGCAGAATTCGGCCAGGAGCAGCCGGTGGAAGCGAATGGAAGCGGACGCTCAACGCCTAAGTTAACGCGCGGCGAAGCCGTCGCGTTGAACGCCTTGTTGGGCCGCGAACCTTGATAGTAGCAACGGAATGCCACGCTCACGCCAGAACTCTGTTGCTATGCCGCCTGAGGACATTCCGCCATGAGCGTGCCGTTCTACTCTGAAGTGTTTCTGATGCGACACGGGGTAGCCAGTGAGCTTTAGAAAGGTTTCCTCAAGCAAAGACGACAATTCGTGGGATGACTCAGGAAGGGGAATGCCTTGAAATTGCTCTGCCATTTCCCGCCAGAGACAAGGGTCACCCCTTAAGCCCCATTGAATTGGCTCAGGGTCAAAAAGAATAGACATATTCATGACAGAGCTGCATTTCTCTTTAGGCCCAACGTAATGTAGACCGCACCAAGCCGCAGACCATATCTGGCGCTTGCGGTCTAAATTGGCGCGAAAAAAACGCGGAAAAGGGCTTGTAGCCTAGCTTGACGGCGCGTATGCTGTACAAAAAAACAGTACTAAATTCAGCCATGAAACCCGCCTCCCCTCCTGTGTTGCGCGCCACACGGTTGCTGGACCAGGTCCGTGAGCGAATTCGTTACAAGCACTATAGCCTGCGCACCGAACAGGCATACGTGCAGTGGGTGCGCATGTTCGTGAAATGGCACGGCTTGCGGCATCCACGAGACATGGGGCAGCTAGAAATCGAAGGTTTTCTAGCCATGTTGGCTAACGAGCGGCGGGTGGCGGCTGCCACACACAACCAAGCGTTGAGTGCACTGCTATTCCTCTACCGCGAGGTGTTGGGCATGGACCTGCCATGGCTCGATGGCGTGCAGCGCCCGCGCACGCCCAAGCGCATTCCTTCGGTTTTGACGGTAGATGAGGTGGCTGCTCTGCTATTGGCGCTGCCGACCGATATAGCCTTGCTGGCCCGACTGCTGTACGGTACCGGCATGCGGCTGATGGAAGGCCTGCGCTTGCGGGTCAAGGACGTAGATTTTGACCGTGGGGTGGTCGTGGTACGGCAAGCCAAGGGCGACAAGGATCGGGTTGTGATGCTGCCGCGCAGCCTGGCAGCCGAGCTGCGCCAACAGGTGCTGGCTGCACGCGCGCTGTGGGAGCAAGACCGGCAAGCGCAGTGCGGTGGCGTGGACGTTCCGCATGCATTGGAGACCAAATACCCCGGCGTGGGGCAGCGCTGGGGATGGTTCTGGGTGTTCCCCGCTTCGTCCCTGTCGGTGGACCCTCGCACGGGTGTTTGGCGGCGGCATCACGTCTATGAGGAGCGATTGCAGCGCGCACTGAAGAAGGCTGTGGCACAGGCGGGCATTTGCAAACCCGTTTCTGTGCACACCTTGCGCCACAGCTTCGCCACGCACTTGTTGCAGTCGGGCACCGACATTCGCACGGTGCAGGAGTTGCTGGGGCACTCGGATGTGAGTACGACGATGATCTATACCCATGTCCTGAAAGTCGCTGCCGCAGGAACCGCCAGCCCGTTGGACTCCTTGGCCTTGCAGCTGCGGCCTGCCTGAGTGACGGCTTTGGAGCTTCTAGCTGGTTGGCGGCTCAGGGCCCTGACCGGAACTAGCAACGTCCTACAAGCAGCCGCTCATATGAGCGAGCTTCACTTGGACGTGCGAACCACAAACGAAGGCATATGACCGGCAGCGCAGAAATCCAATGCTTGCTCGTACGAAAACCCTTGGTTGACGAGCCACTCCCTCAACTCTTCCACTGTCGGAAAGATTGGACTGACAGGACTTCCTTCGCTGATGTTTTCGTAGACTTGATAAGCCGTCTTCAGCGTTTCGTCCGTGTACCACAGCTGTTCAAGGTGTGCTCCTGCGATGTACTCGCCCTCATTGTCTTTTGGGTGCTGAAAGCCCAGCGGCACTCTCAAAATTTCTCTTCCCATCGCCTCGCTCCTAATCAATGACTGCTACTGGCCGAATTCTGCCTCAGCACAGTCCACAGCACAGCAATCGGCAAGACCACCAACAAGAACCATTCTCAATTAAAGATAGAATCACGCACTCCCTCTAGCGCAGGGTCTACACCCTTCGCGCTCTGTCCCGCCAGCCAGCGTTCCGACCACGCAAGCCCGCGCTCTTGCTCTTGCCTCGGAACCGCTCATGTCCCTGCCTCCTCTGGCCCTTCGGCCTTCCCGCATCACGCGCCGCTTTGCGCTGACGCCCATCGCTTTGTGCCTGGCACAAGCCGCCGCAGCACAAACACCGCCCACCGACGCGGCCCCCCAACTTCAAGAAGTCCGCATCAACGCCAGCACCGAACAAGACATGGGTTTTGCCCCGGTGGAGGCGCAGACGGCCAGCAAAGCGCCCATGCGGCGGCTGGAGACGCCGCAGTCGGTCAGCGTGGTCACGCGCGAGCAGATGGAGTCGCGGCAGATCACCAACGTGCAGCAGGCGCTGCAAACGGTGGCGGGCGTGAGCCCGGTCAACTTTGGGCGCCGGGGGTTTGATGACCTGAACATCCGGGGCTTTCGCTCCACCGAATCCATCCTGGTCGACGGCCTGGTGCAAAGCCCGGGCATGTGGGCCAAGCTGCAGCCCTATGGGTACGAGCGGTTTGAGGTGCTCAAGGGTTCGGCCTCGGTGCTGTATGGGCAGGTGCAGCCGGGCGGCATCGTCAACGCGGTGAGCAAGCGGCCCAAGAAGGAGGCGCTGAGCGAAGTGGGCATGGAAGTGGGCAGCTTTGGCCAGCGCACGCTGCAGGCCGACATCAACCGGCCACTGTCTGAATCGGGCAAGACAGCGCTGCGCATCAACGCGCAGGTCTCCAACGCCGACGACCCCACGCAGTTCGTCTACCGCAAGGATCGGTGGTTTGCGCCGTCGCTCTCCATCGACCTGGGCGCGCAGACCGACCTGGTGCTGTTTGCCACTTACAGCCAAAGCCAGTGGATGCGCCAGCAGGGCATCACGCCCTACGGCACGCTGCTGCCCAACCGCAACGGCACGCTGCCCGTCACCCTGTTCACGGGCGACCCGAGCTTTGGGGGGTATGACGTGGAGAGCACCACTGTGGGCTATGCGCTGGAGCACAAGCTGTCGGACACCATGACCTTCCGCCAGAACGTGCGCTACGAGAGCGAGAAGGGCACGGGTAATTTCGTCTCCAACCAGGCACTGCAAGCCAACCAGCGGCTGCAGAACCGCCAGGCCACGCGCCAGTACATGGACTACGACCTGCTGGCCACCGACACCTCGCTGCTGTCGCGCTTTGAGGCGCTGGGCGTGAAACACCAGCTGGTGACAGGGCTGGACGTGCGCTCTGGCCACTCTTACCAGGGGCAGCGCCGCTGCACCATTGGCGCGCTCAACCTGTTCAACCCGGTCTATGGCGTGGCCGCCACCTGCCCCGTCAACCTGACCAGCGATGCGCCCGAAAAACTCAACGTGATGGGCCTGTATGCGCAAGATCAGATCAAGTTTGGCCAGGGCTGGACGGCCCTGGTGGGCCTGCGCCGCGATTGGTCGACCAACGACATCGATGACCGGGTGGCCGCCAAACAAAACCGCCAAAGGGACAGCGCCACCACGCTGTCTGCGGGCCTGGTGTATGAGTTCAAGCCCGGCTGGTCGGCGTATGGCAGCTATGGCGAATCGTTCCTTCCGGTGTCGGGCCTCACGTTTGGCGGCACGCCGTTTGTGCCAGAGACAGGCAAGCAATGGGAGGCCGGGGTGAAGTACGAGGCGCCCGGTGGCCAGCTCACCGGCGCGCTCGCCGTGTTTGACCTGGTGCGCAACAACGTGACCACGGCCGACCTGGTGAACACCGGCTTCAGCGTGGCCACGGGCCAGCAGCGCGCACGCGGCCTGGAGGCCGAACTGGGCGCCGACCTGAAGAATGGCTGGAAGCTCACCAGCGCCTACACCTACACGCAGACCAAGGTCACGCGCGACAACAACGCCGCCATCGTGGGCCTGCCGCTGAACCTCACGCCGCGCCACACGCTCACCGCCTGGGCCACCTACAAGCTGCCGCAGGCCCCGCGTGTGACGCTGGGCATGGGCGGGCGGTATGTGAGCGAGCAGATCGGCTCCTACCCCTTCACGCTGCCGTCGTACTTTGTGGCCGACCTGTCCGTCAGCTACGTGGGCGAGAACTACCGCATCACCGCCGGTGTGAAGAACCTGTTCGACAAGGCGTACTACGACGGCGCCATCAACGCCAACGTGGTCTCGCCCTCGCTGCCGCGCAACTTCAGCGTGGGGCTGACGTACTTCTTCTGACCCTGCCCGCGACCGACCCTGCCCGCAAGCCGCCCATGACCAGCCAGCGCACCCTGAACCGCCTTTTTGTCCTGCACTCCTGGGCGGGCATCGTCACGGGGTTGCTGATGTTCATCGTGTGCTTCTCGGGTGCGGTGGTGGTGTTCAAGAACGAGATCGACCTGTGGGCCAACCCGTCGCTGGCGCAGCTGCCGCGTGCTGAAACGCCCGCCCCGCTGGACACCGTGCTGGCGCAGCTGCAGGCCCGCTACCCCGGCGCCATGGTGGAGACGATTGCGCTGCCCGACGCCATCAACCCCCACTACTTCGCCTTTGTGCGCGAGCCTGGGGCACCGGCCACCACCCGCACCAAGGTCGCGCTGCGCGCTGACACCGGCGCGGTGGTGGGCCCGGTGGACAGCCAGCTCGGCCAGTACCTGCGCATGCTGCACGTGTTCCTGTTCTTCGGGCCCCGGTGGATCGTGGGGTTTCTGGGGGCGGCCATGCTGGTGTTGATTGCCACCGGCATCGTCATCCACCGCAAGATCCTGGCAGAGCTGTTCACCCAGCGCTGGGGCCGCAGCCTGCGCGTGGTGATGTCGGACCTGCACAAATGCGTGGGCATCTGGGGCCTGGGCTTTCACATCCTGATTGCGGGCACGGGCGCCTGGATGGGGCTGGCGCCGCTGTTTGAGCAGAGCTTCAAGTACCTGACCGCACCCACCCCACAGACAGCGGCCGACAGTGCAGCGGCGGCCTCTCGCAAAGCGGCTGCTGCGGCGGCGGCCACCCCGGCGCCCATGGTGTCGCTGGATGCGCTGTACGCCGCTGCGCAGCAAGCGGCCCCGGGTTTGCAAGCGCGCTATGCATCGCTGCAGCGCTGGGGCACTGCCAGCGCCAGCGTGGCCTTCACCGGCAGCCTGCAAGGGCATTTGCTGAGCACGGCCAGGGTGGAGGCCAATGCCGCCACCGGCGCCATCACCCGCGTGCACGACCCGCGCACCCAGGGGTTCTGGTCGCAGTTCAATGGCTTGATGGAGCCCCTGCACTTTGGCGACTTTGGCGGGCTCACGCTGAAGTGGCTCTACTTTGTGCTGGGCATGACGCCCGCGTTTTTGTCCATCTCTGGCACCCTGATCTGGCTGGATTCACGCCAGCAGCGCCGCCGCACGGCCGTGCCTGCGCACACGGCACGGACCGCTGGGCGTGCCACGGCAGACGCTGCCGCGCCCTGACCATCCATCGCCTGACACATCGCCCCTGCACACGGCCCCATGAACCGACCCACCCGCTTTTACCTGGCACTGCACGCCACCCTGGCCGCCGCATTGGTGGGGGCCATGGCGCTGCACCTGGGGCCCATCCTGGCGCACTGGCCCGCCCTTGCACAGCGCCCCGTCTGGACGGTGTGGGTGTTGCTTGGCCTTTGGCTGGCACTGTCTGCCGCAGCCGTGACACTGCGCCCGCGGGTGCAGTGGCGCGTGGCCCTGGGTGTGGCCGCCGCCGCGTTGCTGGCCCTGGGGCTGGGCGGGTGGGCGCTGGGCACATCGCTGGCAGGGTCGGTGCTGGCAGGCTTAGCCGCCTGTGCCCTGGCTTGCGCGGGGCTGGCAGCCACCATCACCCCGGCACGCATTCAAGCGCCACGGGCTGCAGGCAAGGCCACTGGCAAGACTTCAAGCAAGACCGCCGGAGCCGTGGCGGCGGGTCCGTCCACCCGCGCCCCGTGGTGGCAGCGCCTGGCGGGCTGGCCGCACTGGCCCTTTGTGTTGGTGGCGGCCCTGGCGCTGGAGTCCTTTAGGCTCGGGCACATCGTGGCCACCGGGGCGGCGCGCCCTTCGGGCATGGCGGGCTTGCTCATCGCCTTTTTTCTCGCACTGCCAGCGGCCACGCTGCGGCACTGGTGGCCCCGCTGGGCCACCGCGCTGTGGCTGCTGGCTGGCGCTGCCTGTGCGGGCCTGGCCCACAAATCAGGCCTGCCGCAATGGGCTGTGGCCACCGCGCTGTGTCTGTGGCAGCCACTGTGGACGGAGGGAAAGACCATGGCGGTGCGCACGCGCCTGGGCGCGGCACGGCACCTGGGGGACGCGTCTCGCGCCAGCCCCGGCACAGAAAGCACCGCATGACCCTGGCCGACTTCGCACACCTGAGCGCTGTGCTGGCATCGCTGCTGGGGCTGTCGGCCTGGGCACACGCCACATCGACCCGTGCGTGGGGCGAGCCTGCCGATGCCCCGCGCAGCCCCCTAAACCGCCACCGCACCGTGGCGCTGGCCACCCTGCTGCTCCAAGGCGGCACCGCCCTGGCCACGGGGCAGTGGGTGGATGCACTCGCCCTGGTCGCAGCCGCCTGGATGGTGCTGGGCGGCGCCCTGGTGCTCGCCATGAACCAGTGGCCCGCAGCCACCCGCCTGTGGGCCCCACGGCTAGGCTGGCTGGGGGTGGCGGGCTGCGTGGTGGCACTGGGCGCCGCGCTGCTACCTATTGGCTTGAAAGCCTTGTAAAACAAGCGCAAACAGCTATTTATTTCATAGCAACCCAAAACCCCAGACCGCGCTGTCGTGCCCTGGCCAATGCATGTACAGAGAAAGTAGGCTCCTAAGAACCTGTTCCAAATCTTTTTGGAGGATCGCATTGGAGTGCAATCGGGATGAGTGGATGCCTCGGATGCGCCGCATGGGCTCGTGCCCATGCAAGCAGCCAGGGCATTCAATCACCCGATTTCACTCCAACCCGTAGGGCAAGTGCCTTGCCGGTCGGTCTGCGTTGTTGCATCGCTTGCCAATAGCACGGGCTATTGGCAAGCGCTGCGCCTAGCAGCCCATCCCGGCAAAGCACTTGTGCGACCCCAAAAAGATCTTGAACAGGTTCTAAAGTGGCGCGCAAACTCCTTTCGCGCCACTTTATTTGGCGCGATTCCGATTCGCGCCACCAGGAGCCCCGACTTTGAGGAAGATCACTTCCCGCATGTTTGCATCACTCGGATACTTCTCCAACGTTCGGCCCGTTCCGCCTCTGACAGCGAGATGCTGGATGCAGCCGTGATAGCGTTGTTGATATCGTGTTGCGAGGGACAAGGGCCGCTTGCGCGCGCGGGGGCCGACCCTGTAGGCGCCCCCGGCCGGTGCTGCACCGACTCCACGACGCCGTTGCGCGTGTACACCAGCCAAGTCTCGTTTGAGCGCTCGTAAATCACCTGGTCCGCTTGCGTGCCGCCATAGTTGTTGGCATTGACCTTGGTAGGCTGGCCCATGGCCTCTTGGAGTTGCGCACTCGTCATCCCCACCATCGGCCGCTTTGCGCGGATCGCCTCGGCCATCTCGTTGTCGAGCTTGAGCTTTGCGCGCTTGGCCTGGGCATCCGCTTGTTGAGATGGGTCTGGCGTGCCAGTGGAGGGGCGGATGTCCATTTTTGTGCCCTGGCCTGCACAGGGCGCGTCTTGATAGACCTGCCGCCCATCCGCTCCAGTGCATTTGTTGACTGCCCATGTCTGGCTACAGAGCAACACCGCCGCAGCTATCAGTGTCTGTTTGAGCATGCGCGTCAGCCCCGATGAACGATGGCTTGGTTCAGTGCCGCAATCACCTGGTTGAAGTACTCCTTGTCCACGGTGGAAAGCGCTTTGGTTTCGCCCCCTGCGGTGTTCAAAAAGATGTGGAAATAGGTCTTTTGGTTGTAGAGCAGAAACGCGGCGACAGCGACCACAGCAATGCCGAACCAGAGGTAATTCAAAGCAATCATGAGACCGACAATCAACACGACGATCAGCATCAGTCGGCTAGGTGCCTCTGTTGCAGGCTTGATGGACGTGACATTGCTCATGGCAAAAGTTTGCGCGTCCACAACAAAGCGGGCGTTGGTGACTTTGACGCCGTCGTGCTGAAAAAAGACCTTCTCATCCATTTGCTGTTCCTCTCTAGATTGGTTTGACAGTTGTCCTGGCTCCCATCGGGGGGCATCCGGCTATAGCCAAGGAGCAAATGCCACCGCCCCGGGCTTCAACTCCACCGAGCCAACGGGCCCTACAAATGGTAACAGTTCGTTTACATATCGCAGCTACCGAAACTGGTAGGCCCAGCGACTTCAGTCCGCTCTGTTCCCACATGCCCGCCAACCTGGCAGAGGTAAATCCGAGGCGGGCCAAACGGCTGGGCGGACTGGCTAGGTGTGGTGGGCTGCGTGGTGGCGCTGGGCGCCACTCTGCTACCAGTGGGGAGCGGAGCAAACATCAAACCAAATCAGCCCCTAGCGCTTATCCACAAAGCGCAAGAAGCTATAAATTGAATAGCAAAACCACCCACGCACTCGCAAGGCAGGCCCACGCTGCACAGCGACGCACGACAATCGCGGGCATGAAATGGACCGATGCCCCCTGGATTGAACTGTTGCGCCTGGCGCTGGAAGTGGCTGCCACCGTGGCCTTTGCCCTGTCGGGCGTGATGATGGCGGCGCGCAAGCGCTTTGACGCGGTGGGGGTGTGCGTGGTGGCGTTTGTGTCGGCCTTTGGCGGGGGCACGCTGCGCGACCTGCTGCTGGACCAGCGCCCCTTTTTCTGGGTGCGCCACACCGAGTTTGTCTGGGGCATTCTGGGGCTGAGCATGGCAGCCATGCTGTTCATGCGCCAGCGCCACTTTGAGCCCACCGAGCGCGCCATGCTGCTGCCCGACGCCATTGGCCTGGGTCTGTTTGCCGCCGTGGGGGTGGACATTGCCGCCGCCGTGGGCATGCCCCCGCTGATTGCCGTGATGATGGGCGTGACCACCGGCGTGTTTGGCGGCGTACTGCGCGATGTGCTGTGCAACGAGGTGCCCCAGGCCTTCAGCGACCACCGCCCCTATGCCCTGTGCGCCTTTGCCGGGGGCTGGGCCGACATGGCGCTGCGCCAGGCCGATGGCGCCGTGGTGAGCCCGCTGCTGGCCTGCGTGCTGGTGACGGCCGGGCTGCGCGGCCTGGCCTTGTGGCGCAATTGGCAGTTGCCCGCGTGGCGGGTGTAGAGCGGCGCACAAAGCCCCTGCGTGCCGCGAAACAACGCCCCCGCCAGGGCCAACGCCGTAAAATCGCCACCCCAGCCCCTGGATGAACACCACGAATTGCTGACACGCCCCATGACCACATCCCCCAGCACCCTGCACCACCCTGCCACCACCGACCTTCCAAAGGCTGGCACCCCGCGCCTGTGGCGTCCCTTGCTTGCCGCAGCCGCCCTCACCGGCCTGCTGGGCGCCTTGGCGCTTGAGCCCGTGCAGGCCCAGGTGGTCAACCCGCTGGGCAACGTGCGCAATTTCCCTGAAGCCGCCCTGCGCGGCACGCTCACCATCGTGAGCGTGCAAGAGGCCAAGCTCAACAGCAAAGACATCCGCATGGCCCCTGGCATGCGCCTGTTCAGCCCCCAAAACTCGCTGGTGCAGCGCCACACCGTGATCGGCCAGACCTACAAGGTGAACTACGTGATCGAAGCCAGCAGCGGCATGCTGCACTCGGCCTGGATCTTGAGCGAGGCCGAAGCCGCCAAGCCCTTCAAGGGCAGCGACACGGTCATCACCAACATCAACTCGGGCAGTGGCAACGTGTCCACAGGCAACGTCCTGAAATAACGCCCCTGGCGCTGCCACGGCGGCAGCGCCTTTGGCTCTTGGAGCCGCCCTCCAGAGCCCCTCCCCATCCCAGTCACCGTGCCCCAGGGCGGCGGTGTTTGCTTGCTATTTGCGAAATTGCCATGGCCAAAAAAGTCTTTATCAAAACCTTCGGCTGCCAGATGAACGAGTACGACTCGGACAAGATGGCCGACGTGCTCAACGCCGCCCAAGGCTACGAGCCCACGCAAAACGTGGACGAGGCCGACCTCATCCTCTTCAACACCTGCTCGGTGCGCGAAAAAGCGCAGGAGAAAGTCTTCAGCGACCTGGGCCGCATCAAGCACCTGAAGGCACGCGGCGTGAAGATTGGCGTGGGCGGCTGCGTGGCCAGCCAGGAAGGCGCCGAGATCATCAAGCGCGCCCCCTATGTGGACGTGGTGTTTGGCCCGCAGACCCTGCACCGCCTGCCCGAGATGCTGAACCAGCGTGAGCAGTTGAACCGCCCCCAGGTGGACATCAGCTTTCCCGAGATCGAGAAGTTCGACCACCTGCCGCCCGCGCGCGTCGAAGGTGCCTCGGCCTTTGTGTCGATCATGGAAGGCTGCAGCAAATACTGCAGCTACTGCGTGGTGCCCTACACCCGTGGCGAGGAAGTGAGCCGCCCGTTTGACGACGTGCTGGTGGAAGTGGCGGGCCTGGCCGACCAGGGCGTGAAAGAAATCACCCTGCTGGGCCAGAACGTGAACGCCTACCTGGGCAAGATGGGGGGCACGGCCGAGATTGCCGACTTTGCCCTGCTGCTCGAATACGTGTCGGACATTCCCGGCATTGAGCGCATCCGCTACACCACCAGCCACCCCAACGAGTTCACGCCCCGGCTGATCGAGGCCTACGCCAAGCTGCCCAAGCTGGCCAGCCACTTGCATCTGCCCGTGCAGCACGGCAGCGACCGCATTTTGATGGCCATGAAGCGCGGCTACACCGCCATGGAATACAAGAGCACGGTGCGCAAGCTGCGCGCTATCCGCCCCGACCTGGCCATGAGCAGCGACTTCATCGTGGGCTTCCCCGGTGAGACGGAAGACGACTTCAACAAGATGATGAAGCTCATCGACGATATCCACTTCGACAACAGCTTCAGCTTTATCTTCAGCCCCCGCCCCGGCACACCCGCAGCAGGCCTGCACGACGACACGCCGCACGACGTGAAGCTGCGCCGCCTGCAGCACCTGCAGGGCGTCATCAACGCCAACATCAAGTCCATCAGCGAAAGCCGCGTGGGCACGGTGCAGCGCATTCTGGTGGAAGGCGCCTCCAAGCGCGACGCCACCGAGCTGATGGGCCGCACCGAGTGCAACCGCGTGGTCAACTTTGTGGGCCAGCCCCGCCTGGTGGGGCAAATGGTGGATGTGACCATCACCGAGGCCAAGGCCTACACCTTGCGGGGCGAAGTGCTGGTGCGCGAGGGCGCCGCCCTCACCGCCTGACCCCCCACCCCAGCGCATGGCCCCACACCCCACGAGCCCCCCGCTGGCTCGCCCGCACGGCCCATCGTTTCAGCAACTGCTGCTGCTCGCCTTCTTGCTGATTGCGGGGGTGCTGGGCGCCAGCGCCCTGCGGGCGGTGTTCACGCTGGAAGCGCTGATGGGCCAAAGCCAGGCCAGCGCCGCCCAAGCGGCCGCGCTGAACGTGGCGGCCCAGGCGCTGAACCAGCGCGGCCAGGCCATGGAGCGCTCGGCCCGGCAATCGCTGGTGCTGAACGACCCCCTGCTGCGCCAAAGCTTTGACGATATGGCGGCCGATGCCCAGGGCATCGTGCGCCAACTGAGCGACGCGGGCCTGCCGCCCGCCCAGGCCCAGCAGTGGCAGGCCAGCATGCAAACCGTGCGCAATTTGCTGCGCGCACCGCCCTGGCAGTCGCTGGAAAACGAACGCAGCGTGGCCGAAGAGTTTGTGGCGCTCGACACCTTGCACGCGGCCATCACGCAATCGGTGCAGGAACTCAATGCCCGCCAGGCCAGCGAGCTGCAAGCGCGGGTAGACGCCAGCCGCCGCACCGTGATGCACCAACTGGTGGGCGCGATTGTGCTGGCACTGGTGCTGGCACTGTGGCTGGGCATCTGGCTGGCGCGCCCCTTCAAGCGGCTGGAGCGCGCCATTCGCCGCCTGGGCGAGAACCAGCTGGAGCAACCCGTGGCCATCACCGGCCCCGC
Source organism: Acidovorax sp. 56 (assembly GCF_002749705.1). NCBI lineage: Bacteria > Pseudomonadati > Pseudomonadota > Betaproteobacteria > Burkholderiales > Comamonadaceae > Acidovorax > Acidovorax sp. 56. Next base: position 4,658,021 of record NZ_PEEV01000001.1, on the reverse strand, counting down.
CGACGTGCGCCGCGTGGGCCAGCAGCTGGAGTGGCTGCGCCTGCGGCTGCTGGAGCTGGACGCCGACAAGGCGCGCTTTTTGCGCCATGTCTCGCACGAACTCAAAACCCCGCTGGCCGCGCTGCGCGAAGGCGTGGCCCTGCTGCAGGACGGCGTGACCGGAGAACTGAGCGAAGGCCAGAAAGAAGTGACGCAGATCCTGCACCAGAACACCCTGGTGCTGCAAAGCGAGATCGAGGCACTGCTGCGCTTTAACGCCGCCGCCTTTGAGGCCCGCCAGTTGCAGCGGCGCGAGACCGATCTGATCGCCCTGCTGGAAGACCTGGTAGAGGCCCAGCGCCTGCAATGGCAGGCCCGCAGCCTGCGGGTGGAGGTGAGCGGCGAGCGCACCGTGCTGCTGCTGGATGCGGAGAAAATCACCTCGGCCATGGGCAACCTGCTGTCCAACGCCATCCGCTTCTCGCCCGAACAAGGCACGGTGCGCCTGGCTGTGTCGCGCGCGCCCGGCCAGGTGCTGGTGGATGTGACCGACGACGGCCCCGGCGTGGCCCCTGCCGACCGGGCCCATGTGTTTGAACCCTTTTACCGGGGCGAGCGCCAGCCTGAGAACGCGGTGCGTGGCACCGGCATCGGGCTGTCCATCGTGCAGGAATACATCCACGCCCACGGTGGGCGGGTGCAGGTGCTGCAGATGCCGAGCGACGCCCCCCGCTCATTTTTCCGAATCGAATTGCCCGATGCTTCCTGAACCGCAAGCCCTGCCGACCCTCCGCCCCGTGCACTGGGCTGCCCGCTGGGGCCTTGCCGCCTCGTGCCTGTGCGCGGCCTGGCTGACTGGCTGCGCCACAGCCCCCACCCCGCCCAATGCGGCCCCGGTGACCGCGGCCCACGCGGTAGAGGCCGCCGCAGAGCCCGCCACGGCCCCACCCGCGCCACTGGCCGCCGAAAGCGACGAGCCCACCACGGCGCCCAAAGACCTGCTGCGCGACACCCTGGCCTATGCCGACCGCACCCTGGGCGCCAGCACCACCGACCTGGCGCGTGAGACGGCCCGGCTGTCGGACCTGGACGAGAGCAAGCCCTCGCGTGCGCTGCGCCTGGCACTGGTGCTGGCCCAAACCCGCCAGCCCGTGGACACTGCCCGCGCCCTGGGCCTGGTGCAGCGCACCCTGGCCAACCCTGCCGCCCAAGAGCTGCACCCGCTGGCCCGCCTGCTGGAGGCGCGCCTGACCCAGCAGCGCCGCCTGGAAGACCAACTGGACCGCCAGGCCCAGCAACTGCGCGAAGCCCAGCGCCGAAACGACCAGCTGAGCGAGCGCCTGGAGGCCGTGCGCGCCATTGAACGCAGCCTGACCACGCGCCCCGCCCCAGCCGCCACAGCACCGGCCACAAGCCCCCCCGGCGCTGCCGCCAGTGGCGTGGGCAGCAGCAACGGCAATGGCACGGCCAAACCCTGAGGCACCACGCCATGACCGCATCCACGCGCCCCGCAACAGCCCATATCGCCGCCCACAGCCCCGCCCACCGCATCCTGGTGGTGGACGACGATGCCGACATGCTGCGCCTGCTGTCGCTGCGCCTCAAAGCCGCCGGGCACGAGGTAGTGGCCGTGGGCTCGGCCGAGGCCGCGCTGGCGCAGCTGGACGTGGCCCGCCCCCAGCTGGTGCTGAGCGATGTGCGCCTGCCCGGCAAGGATGGCCTGGCGCTGTTTGACGAGGTGCACGCACGCCACCCCTCGCTGCCGGTAATTCTGCTCACGGCCCACGGCACCATCCCCGACGCGGTCGAGGCCACATCGCGTGGCGTCTTCACCTACCTGACCAAGCCCTACGACGGCAAAGAGCTGCTGGAGAAAGTCGCCCAGGCCCTGGCCCTCAGCGCCCCCGCCGTGCACCAGGCCCACGCCAACGAGGCCTGGCGGGCCGACATCGTGAGCCGCTCGGCCCGCATGACCGACCTGCTGGCCGAGGCCTACCTGGTGGCCCAGTCGGACGCCAGCGTGCTGCTGCTGGGCGACAGCGGCGCGGGCAAAGAGCTGCTGGCCCAGGCCATCCACCGCGCCAGCCCCCGTGCGGGCAAGCCCTTTGTGGCGGTGAACTGCGGCGCCATCCCCGAGGCGCTGCTCGAATCGGAACTGTTCGGCCACGTCAAAGGCGCGTTCACCGACGCCGTGAGCAACCACAAGGGGCTGTTCCAGGCGGCCGAGGGCGGCACGCTGCTGCTGGACGAGATTGGCGACATGCCGCCCGCCCTGCAGGTCAAGCTGCTGCGCGTGCTGCAAGAACGCGCCGTGCGGCCCGTGGGCGCGAGCCAGTCCATACAGATCAACGTGCGCATCGTCTCGGCCACGCACCGCAACCTGGAGGCGGCCATGGCCGCAGGCCAGTTCCGCGAAGACCTGTACTACCGCCTGAACGTGGTGACGCTGCAGCTGCCCACGCTGGGCGAGCGGCGCGAAGACATTGCGCTGCTGGCCAACCACTTTCTGGACAAGCTGGCCCGCAAGTACGACAAGCGCCTGTCGGGCTTTGCGCCCGAAGCGCTCAAGGCGCTCACGGCCGCCGCCTGGCCCGGCAATGTGCGCCAGCTCTACAACGTGGTCGAGCAAGTGTGCGCCCTGTCCACCACACCGCTGGTGCCGCTGTCGATGGTGCAGCGGGCCCTGCGCATTCCATCGGCCCAGGTGCTGAGCTTTGCCGAGGCCCGCCAGCGCTTTGAGCGCGAATATCTGGTGGACCTGCTGAAGATGACCGATGGCAACGTGGCCGATGCCGCGCGCCTGGCGCAGCGCAACCGCACCGAGTTTTACCGGCTGCTGCAAAAGCACGCGCTGACGCCGGGCCAGTTCAAGGCCGACGGGGTGGCGGGCGACGATGTCGCTGAAGAGCGACACGAGTAATGCGTTGATTTGCTTGGATTTTTCTCCCACACGCCGCATCCCTGTCGCCAGATGCCGACAAAAAGGCCGCCATTTCCCCTGCCAGGCGCCCATTGGGCCTCTCTGCACAATTGCTTACGTGCAGATCCACTCCTAAGCCTCTGATTTAAAAGCACTTTTCCAAGCTGGCACAGGGTTTGCCCTAGTGCTGGTATGCAAGCCGCTTTTTATCCATCCGTGCGCCCCTCGACCCGGGCTGCACGGCCCGTGCTGGCGCTGTGCGCAGCACTGCTGGCCACGGCCGCGTCGGCCCAGGCGATGGACCTCGACGCCATCACCCAACTGGCCAAGCAGCGCGCCGCCCAACCCTACAGCGCCATGAACGTGCGCCTGCCCCCCGAGCTGGAGGCCATGGACTACGACCAGGTGCGCGACATCCGCTGGCGGCCTGAGCGCGCCCTGTGGCGCACCCGTACCGAGCCGTCGCAGGCGCCATCACAGTTGCCGTCACAGTTGCCATTTGAGGCCATGTTCTTCCACCTGGGCCTGTACCAGCGCGAGCCGGTGCTCATCAACGAGGTGTCGCCACAAGGCACACGCCACATCCCTTACCGGGCCGCAGACTTTGACTACGGCAAGAACGCCGTCAAGCCCCAGACCTGGGGCGACCTGGGGTTTGCGGGCTTTCGCCTGCACTACCACTTGAACTCACCCGATTACAAGGACGAGCTGGCCGTCTTCCAGGGCGCCAGCTACTTCCGTGCGCTGGGCGCGGGCCAGCAATATGGGCTGTCGGCCCGGGGCCTGGCCATCGACACGGTGGGCGGCCAGGGGGAGGAATTTCCGCGCTTTACCGAGTTCTGGCTGGTGCGGCCACAGCCCGGTGACACCCAGGCCACGGTGTATGCGCTGCTGGATTCACCCCGCGCCACTGGCGCCTACCGCTTTGACATCCGCCCCGGCGCGCAAACCACCACCACGGTGACGGCCCGCATCTTTGTGCGCGGCGGTGGCAGTGGCGCAGGCCCCATCAAGACGCTGGGCATTGCCCCGCTGACCAGCATGTTCCTGTTTGGCGAGAACCAGCCGCGCAAGGACGACTTCCGCCCCGAGGTGCACGACTCCGACGGCCTGATGGTGGCCACGGGCGAGGGCGAATGGCTCTGGCGCCCACTGCAAAACCCCAAGCAGCCCCTCGTCACCTCGTTTGCCACCACCAACCCCCAAGGCTTTGGCCTGATGCAGCGCGACCGGCAGTGGAGCAGCTACGAAGACGTGGAAGCCCGCTACGAGCGCCGCCCCAGCGCCTGGGTGCGCCCCCTGCACCCCTGGGGCCCCGGCCGCGTGGAACTGGTGCAGCTGCCCACCCCCGACGAGACCCACGACAACGTCGTTGCCTACTGGGTGCCCCAGCAACTGCCGCCCCCCGGCACCCCGCTGGAGGTGCGCTACGAGCTCGCCTGGCAAGGCGACCAGGGCGCCGGGCAGCAACGCCCGCCCAGCGCCTGGGCTACCCAGTCACGCAAGGGCGTGGGCTACACAAAGCAAAGCCCTGAAGCCCTGCAAAAACAGGTGCAGTACGTGATCGACTTTGCGGGCCCTGCCCTGCAAGACCTGCCCGCCGATGCCCCCGTGAAGGCCGTGGTGAGCAGCGATGCCAACGCCCGCGTGCTCGAAAGCGGCGTGTACCGCAACCCGGCCACCGGCCAATGGCGCATGACGCTGCGCATCGAACGCCTGCAGGGCAACCAGCCCATTGAGCTGCGCGCCTTCCTTCAACACCTTCAACACGCTGTGAGCGAAACATGGACCCACGTCATTCTTCCCGAGTAGGCCGGCCCGCAACACGTTTGCAGGCCCATTCGACCACCATGCTGCACGCGGCCACCGAGGGACTGGCACGCAAGGGTGCGTCTTACCCACGCAGTGCGGTGCCCGCGCAGAGCACGCCGATTGCCAGCCGCCGCAGCCCGCTGCGCGCCACACGCCACCCCAACAGCGTGACGGCGCCGCCCGTGCACCGGGGCTCCATGCCTGCCGTGCCCTGGCAAGGCTTCTGGAAAAGCATCGGCCGCGCGCTGACAGGCCGCACCGCCGCCCACACACCGCAACCCGAGCCAGCCCCCCAACCCTGGCAAGCCGCGGCACAGCGCCGCCGCTGGACCTTTGCGCTGCTGGTGCTGGCCAGCACCATCCTGGCCAGCCTGCTGTTTGCCCAGGTGCAGCCGCACTACGACAACGCCTGGCTGGGCTACGGCCAGATTGCGCTGTTTGCACTGCTGTCGGCGTGGGTGGTGTCGGGCTTTGTCACCGGCATGATGGGCTTTTGGGTCATGCTGCGGGGCGATCGGCATGCGCTGTCGGCACAGAGCGTGGCGGACCACGCGCTGGCGCCCGAGGCCCGCACCGCCATCATCATGCCCATCTGCAACGAAGACGTGGCCACGGTGTTTGCCGGGCTGCGCGCCACCTGCGAATCGGTGGCGGCCACAGGCCATGGCGCCACGTTCGACGTGTTCGTGCTGTCTGACAGCTACGACAGCGACATCGCCCGTGCCGAGCGCGCTGCCTGGGAAGACCTGCGCACCGCACTGGCCGCCAACGGCCAGCAACCCCAGGTGCAGGTGTACTACCGCCTGCGCAAGCGCCGCACCCACCGCAAGGCAGGCAACGTGGCCGATTTTTGCCGCCGCTGGGGCGAGGACTACAAGTACATGGTGGTGCTGGATGCCGACAGCGTGATGAGCGGCAGCTGCATCGTCTCCATGGCCAAGCTGATGGAAGCCCACCCGCAGGCCGGCATCATCCAGACGGCCACGCAGGCCATTGGCCATGTCACGCTGCATGCGCGTGCGCAGCAGTTTGCATCGCGCGTCACCGGGCGGCTGTTCACGCTGGGCATGCAGTTCTGGCAGCTGGGCGAATCGCACTACTGGGGGCACAACGCCATCATCCGTGTGGCGCCCTTCATGCAGCACTGCGCGCTGGCGCCCATTGCGGGCAAGGGCGGGTTGTCGGGCGGCATCATGAGCCACGACTTTGTCGAAGCCGCCCTGATGCGCCGCGCCGGTTACCACGTGTGGCTGGTGGCCGACCTGGTGGGCAGCTACGAGCAGCAACCGCCCGACCTGCTGGCCGAGCTGCAGCGTGACCGCCGCTGGTGCCAGGGCAACCTGCAAAACGCACGCCTCATGGCCGAGCCGGGGCTGCACGCCGTGCACCGCTCGATGTTTGTGACCGGCGCCATGGCCTACCTGTCTGCCCCGCTGTGGCTGGCCTTCATGACGCTGGGCACGGCCCTGTGGGTGTCTGGCGCACCCGTGCTGGCCGACTGGCACATCCTGCCCGCCGAGCTGCTGGCGCTGTGGGCCTGGACGCTGAGCATGCTGTTCCTGCCCCGCGTGCTGGGCGTGCTGGCGGTCTTCATGCGCAAAGAACAAGCGCAGTACGGCGGCGCTTTCAGCCTGCTCAAAAGCGCGGCGCTGGAAAGCACCCTGGCCATCCTGCAAGCGCCCGTGCGCATGCTGGCGCACTCGCTGTTCGTGCTGGTGGCCCTCACGGGCATCGCGCTGGAATGGAAGTCGCCCCCGCGCGAGGCCCAGGCCGTTCCCTGGCGCCACGCCATGGCCCAGCTCGCGCCCATGACCGCTGTGATCGCCCTGCTGGCCGCAGGCATTGGCGCCATCGACAGCGGCGCACTGCTGTGGCTGGCCCCCGTGGGTGTGCCGCTGGCCCTGGCCATCCCCATGGCGGTGGTCACCAGCCAGATCGCCCTGGGCCGCACGATGCGCGCCCAGCGCTTTTTGCTGATCCCCGAAGAGGCCTGGTCGCCCCCGGTGCTGCGCCGGGCGTGGCGGCATGCCCAGCGGCTGGCACAACCGGGCTTGCCCCTGGCACCCGCAGCGGCCATGGCCTGACAAAGGCCATGAAGGGGGGCTAAGAACCTGTTCACAGAGCCCCCGCGTCTCTCCCATCTGTGGTTTTTGTGACAAATGCCACACATCCTTGAAGCCGGCGCATGCGCCGGCTTTTGTGTTACATCGCTATCGTTTTCATAGCTGGTAGCGCTGAATGCGTCTGCCCTAGGCCGCAAAAAACCTGTAACAAGTACCCGGTTACAGGGCGCAAGGTCCTTTTTACCGTCACTTACGATACGGCGCTGGCCGCTACCGGGGCCCCGCCACCGGACACACCGCAGCCAGCCACGCGGGGCTCAGTGCCACGCCGGACGCCAGGCCCTGCCCGACCAAACAAACCCATGGCCGCAGCGCCTGCAGCCTGCAGGCCACGCATCCATTCACCACTTTTCGCCAAACAACGACCATGCCCTCCACTGCATTCGCATCCTCCCGCCGGGGTCTTCTGTCTGCCACGGCCCTCTATGCCACCTTGGGAGCCGTCCTGCTCGCCACGGGCTGCGCCACCGCCCCCGAGCCCGCGCCAGAACCCGTGGCACCACCCCCGCCCCCAGCAGCCGAAGCACCCGCCCCCGTGGCCCCACCCCGGCTGATCTTTGCGGGCTTTGCCATGCATTCGCAGGCCAAGGCCTTCCGCAACGACGTGCTGGCCGCCGAAAAACTGGCCAAACAAATCGACCCCAACGCACTCATCCTGAAGCTGGCTAACCCCGCGCGCGACCAGGCCAGTGATTGGCCCCAAGCCACGCTGGAAAACTTTGAACTGGTGATGACCAAGATGGCCGAAGTGGCCCGGCCGCAAGACCGGGTGATGCTGCTGATCTCCACCCACGCCAACCCCGGCACGCTGAACATCAACATCGCAGGCAAAAACGCAGCCCCGTTGACCGCCCGCACCCTGAGTGATGCGCTGGCCCCCCTGGCCAAGACGCCCACCCTGGTGGTGCTGTCGGCCTGCTACAGCGGCGCCTTTCTGGAGCCCCTGCGCGCGCCCAACCGCGTGGTGCTGACGGCCACCGACGTGCACAAGACATCCTTCAAATGCCAGTACCCCGGCGAGCACACCTTCTTTGCCGACGCGCTGTTCAACCAGGCGGGCGCCGAGCAACTGTCGATCACGGACTGGATGGGCGCAGCCCAGAAGTCCATCCAGGCCCAGGAAAAGCGCAAGCGCCTGGCGGCATCGGCGCCCAAGATGTTTGTGGGGGAAGAAGCCAAGGCCTGGGCCAGCCAGCCGCTCAAGAACTGGCTGGAAGTCCGCTGAACCTGGGCATAGCCAGAGGTTTATGAGTCCTCTGACTAGGCTGCATGGTGCCCGGTGAGGGCAATCAACCGCCCGTCACGGGCGGGAAAAAAGCCACCTCGGCGCCATCGGCCAGCACGGCGGCCTCGTCGCTGAGGTTCTGGTTCAGCGCCATGCGCACCGCCCGGCCACGGGCCAGGCTGGTGGCGTGGGCGCCGCCCCGGGCGATGAGTTCATCGCGCAAGGTGCCTAGATTGGCGGCCGTGGTTTGAACCGACTCGCTGCCTTGCCCAATGGCCTCGCGGATGGAGGCGAAGTAGCGGACTGTGATCGTTTTCATCGTCGGAACATTTCAAGGTGGAAAGCGTGCGGGCGCGCTGTCATTACAGCAGCTCCGAGAACGCGATGTACTGCACCGTGTCGCCCGCCGCAATGGTCTGGCCCGCAGGGTTGTCCACCACGCCATCGCCCCAGGCGGCCGAGGTGAGCACACCCGAGCTTTGGTTGTTGAACAGCTCCAGCCCACCTTCTGCATGGTGGCGCACGCGCAAAAATTCACGGCGTTTATCGGCCCTGGGCCAATCGAAACGAGCGGTAGCAGCTATTCTTTTAGGAGCAACATCGCTCACCCCCTGCAGGCGCAGCACAAAGGGCCGCACCAGCAGCCCGAAGGTGACGAAGCTGGACACCGGGTTGCCCGGCAGCCCCATGAAGTGGGCCTGGCCCACGGTGCCATACGCAAAGGGCTTGCCCGGCTTCATGGCGATCTGCCACAGGTCCAGGCGGCCCAGGGATTCCACAGCGGGCTTGATGTGGTCTTCTTCGCCCACGCTCACGCCACCGCTGGTCAGGATCAGGTCGTGCGCGGCGCTGGCCTCGCGCAGCGCCGCGATGGTGGCGTCACGCCGGTCGGGCACGATGCCGAAGTCTGTCACCTCGCAGCCCAGGCGCAGCAGCATGGCGCGCAAGAAAAAGCGGTTGCTGTTGTAGATGGCGCCCGGGGGCATTTGCTCGGGCGGCACATCGCCCGGCATGACCAGCTCATCGCCCGTAGAAAACAACGCCACACGCGGGCGGCGCGCCACCTGCAACTGGTGCAGACCAATGCTGGCCGCCAAGCCCAGCTCGGCCGGCGACAGGCGCGTGCCTGCGGCCAGCACCACGGTGCCACGGGCAATGTCTTCCCCCGCACGGCGAATCCACTGGCCGGGCTGGGGTACGGCGTTGATGCGCACGGCCACGCCACCTTCGGCGGTGGCGATCGCTTCGCAGTCCTCCTGCATCAAGACCGCATCGGCCCCGGCAGGCACGGGCGCGCCGGTGAAGATGCGAGCCGCCGTGCCGGGGGCCAATGGCTCGCCTGCGCTGCCTGCCGCAATGCGCTGCGAGACTGCCAACACCACACCAGCGGCCCCAACGTCAGCGCAGCGCACGGCGTAGCCGTCCATGGAGCTGTTGTCCAGCGGCGGCACATGCAGGGCCGAGGTGCAGTTCTGCGCCAGCACGCGGCCGTCCGCATCGAAGGTGGCAACGGTCTCTGTCTCGGCCAAGGGCTGCGCCTGGGCCAGCAGGTCGGCCAGGGCGTCGTCCAGCGGCTTGAGGGGCGGGCGGGGTTTTTGCAAGGTGTTCATCACAACACGTCTCCGTGCAGTTCCCAGTCGTAGTCAAAACGCTCGGCGTATTGCAGCAGCCAGTCGGCCACCTGCGCGGGGGCGTTCAGGTCCAGCAGGGGCAGTTGCGTGGGCTCGGGCAACTGGGTGGGCGCGTCGGTGGCCACGGCCACCACAAAGTCGTCCTCGGGGTAGCGCACGGGCTTGGCCGTTTGGCCGGGCTCTGGGGCACGCCAGACTTCGATCTTGAGCAGGTCGCTTTCCTTGAAGCCTTCCACCAGCACCCAGTCCACGCCCTGGTACAGCTCGGCCAGCAGGTGGTGCACGCTCAGCTCGGCGGGTTGTTCAAACTCGCGCACCAGCATCAGGCGCTTGTCAGAGGCAGCCACCACTTCAAAGGCCCCGGCCTCGCGGTGGCGGTAGGTGTCTTTGCCGGGGTGATCGATGTCGAAGCTGTGGTGGGCGTGCTTGACCACCGACACCCGCAGGCCGCGCATGCGCAGCTCGGGGATGAGTTGCTCGACCAGGGTGGTTTTGCCGCTGCCGGAGAACCCGGCAAAGCCTACAACCTTCATCCAATGCTCCTTGATTAGCTATGCTATTTATAGCTGCTAGCGCTTATCCAGCAAGCGCTAGGGGCATTTTTTTATTCAAAAACTGGGCCCATCGCCGCACCCGCTCGCCCACACAGGCGCATCGGGGCGGCACGGGCACATTGCCATCAGCCCAGCACAGCGGGCGCGCAGTGGCGCTCGATGTAGGCTTTGACCAGGTCCACATCGGCGGGCATGACCTGCACGCGCTTGGGCAGGTTTTCGATGCCGTCGAACTTGGCTGGCCGCTCGGGCGCGTGGCCCAGGGCTTCCTGGATGGTCTCGGCAAACTTGATGGGCAAGGCCGTCTCCAGCACGATCATGGGCACCTTGGGATCCTTGTGGTGCTCGCGGGCCACCTTCACGCCGTCGGCAGTGTGGGTGTCGATGGTGACGCCGTGGCGCTCGTAGTTGTCCTTGATGGTGGCCAGGCGGTCTGCATGGGTGCTCTTGCCACTTTCAAAGCCGTATTTTTTGGCGGCATCGGCAAACAGCGGTTCGGCGCTCAGGTCAAAACGGCCGTAGGCGGGCAGCGCTTTGGCAAACAACGCGTTCGTGCGCTGGCCGTTACGTCCCAGCAGGTCGAAAATGAATCGCTCGAAATTGCTGGCCTTGCTGATGTCCATCGAGGGGCTGGACGTTTCGTGCGTGTCGGCGCTGCTGCGCACGCGGTACACGCCAGTGCGGAAGAACTCGTCGAGCACATCGTTCTCGTTCGTCGCCACCACCAGCTTGGCAATCGGCAGGCCCATGCAGCGCGCCACATGGCCTGCGCACACGTTGCCAAAGTTGCCGGAGGGCACCGTGAAGCTGACCTTCTGGTCGTTGGTCTCGGTGGCCTGGATGTAGCCAGCAAAGTAGTACACCACCTGCGCCAACAGGCGCGCCCAGTTGATGGAGTTGACGGTGCCGATCTTGTACTTGGCCTTGAAGGCGTGGTCGTTGGAGACGGCCTTGACGATGTCCTGGCAGTCATCAAACACGCCTTCGATGGCGATGTTGTGGATGTTCGCGTCCTGCAGGCTGAACATCTGCGCCTGCTGGAAGGCGCTCATGCGGCCGTGCGGGCTGGTCATGAACACGCGCACGCCCTCTTTGCCGCGCATGGCGTATTCGGCCGCGCTGCCGGTGTCGCCGCTGGTGGCACCCAGGATGTTGAGCTGCTCGCCACGGCGGCCCAATTCATATTCGAACAGGTTGCCCAGCAGTTGCATGGCCATGTCCTTGAAGGCCAGCGTAGGGCCGTTGGACAGGGCTTCGAGCCACAGGCCGTCTTCGAGGTGGCGCAGGGGCACGATCTCGCCGGTGCCGAAGACTTCAGCGGTGTACGTCTTGGCGCAGATGGCCTTGAGGTCCGCAGCGGGGATGTCGTCGATGTACAGCGACAGGATCTGGAACGCCAGCTCGGCGTAGCCTTGCTCGTGGTAAGCCTTGCGCAGCTTGGTCAATGCGGCGCCAGTGATCTTGGGATAACTCTCGGGCAGGTACAGCCCGCCATCGGGCGCCAAGCCTTCGAGCAGGATGTCGCAAAACTGTTTGCGGTCTGCGTGGCCGCGGGTGGAGATGTACAGCATCAGTTCAGTTCCTCTTTGCGGATGCGTGTGATGGGCGCCAGCACCGTGGGCAGCGCTTGCATCTGGGCGATCACGGCATCCATCGTGCCTTCACGGGTGTCGTGCGTCAGGATGATGAGGTCGGTCTGGGTCGATCCTTCACCACCCACTTCGTCGGCTTCGCGCTGCAGCACCGCGTCGATGCTCACGCCAGCGCCTGCCAGCAGGCCCGTGACGGTGGCCAGCACACCGGCCTGGTCGGCCACGCGCAGGCGCAGGTAGTAGCTGGTGACCACCTCGCTCATGGGCAGCACAGGCAGGGCGCCCATGGCGTCGGCCAGGGTGTTGGCCTGGAAGGCCAGGTGCGGCACACGGTGCTCGGGGTCAGCCGTGTGCAGGCGGGCAATGTCCACCAGGTCGGCAATCACGGCGCTGGCGGTGGGCTCGCTGCCCGCGCCCTTGCCGTAGTACAGCGTGGTGCCCACGGCATCGCCCTGCACCACCACGGCGTTCATGGCGCCTTCCACGTTGGCAATCAGGCGCTTGGTGGGCACCAGGCTGGGGTGCACGCGCAACTCAATGCCCTTCTCAGCGCGCTTGGTGATGCCCAGCAGCTTGATGCGGTAGCCCAGTTGCTCGGCGTACTTGATATCGGCCGCGCCGAGTTTGGTAATGCCCTCAACGTAGGCCTTGTCGAACTGCACCGGGATGCCGAACGCAATCGCGCTCATCAGCGTGGCCTTGTGTGCGGCGTCCACGCCTTCGATGTCGAAGGTCGGGTCGGCCTCGGCGTAGCCCAGGCGTTGCGCCTCCTTGAGCACCACGTCAAAGTCCAGGCCCTTGTCGCGCATCTCGCTCAGGATGAAGTTGGTGGTGCCATTGATGATGCCGGCGATCCACTGGATGCGGTTGGCCGTGAGGCCTTCGCGCAGCGCCTTGATGATGGGGATGCCCCCGGCCACGGCGGCCTCGAAGGCCACCATCACGCCCTTGGCGGACGCAGCGGCAAAAATCTCGGTGCCGTGCACGGCCAGCAGCGCCTTGTTGGCGGTGACGACATGCTTGCCCGCGGCAATCGCTTCGAGCACCAGGGCCTTGGCGACGCCGTAGCCGCCGATCAGCTCAATGACGATGTCGATGTCAGGGTTGGCAATGATGGCGCGGGCGTCGTTGACGACCTGCACGCTGGGGCCGACCACGCTCTTGGCGCGCTCGACGTCCAGATCGGCCACCATGGCGATCTCAATGCCACGGCCAGCGCGGCGGCTGATTTCGTCTTGGTTGCGTTGCAACACGTTGAACACGCCGCTGCCGACGGTGCCGATGCCTAGCAGGCCTACTTGGATGGGTTTCATGCGGTTTTACCTGCGGATGAAGGGTTGAAATCAGTGTGTATTGCGAAAAACGGGGCGGTGCGCCAAAGGCTGGCCGGGCTTTGTAGGCCGGGGCTTCTGGGCCACAGCCAAGGTGACTTTGCGCCCGAGGGTGCGGCAGTGGCCCATCAGCCGGTCGACCCAGGCTTGCTCCACCAGGTAGCTGCTGCCTGCAATGTCGGCCAAGGTGGGGACCACGTCGGTTGCCAAACGGAGCGATTTTGCCAGTGCCAGCATGCGGCCCTCTTCCCGGGGGGTGAGTTCATTGCCCACCCTGGGGCGGGATGCGGCGTCGCCCAGAGATTGAATCCGGCCATCTTCGTACCAGACCATCCACACCAGAGGTACCGCGCCGGGGCGATCGCTGGCTGATTGCTGCACAAAGCAGAAATGGCTGGCGCGTGCTGCGTAGTGCGACGCATGGACCTCGTCCACCGTTTGCACATAGGCGCGCAACACGGCGCGGGGCAGCACATCGGAGCGCAAAGGCGTGGAGTAGACATATTCAGGCTGGGCCGGCACTTCACCAGCACCAGCACCGGCCAGGGCAGGCAGGCCGCAGGCCAGCAACAGGCCCAGGCCCAGCCCCCGCACAAGCCAGGGCAGCATCCGGTGCAACTGACGCGTCATTGGGTCACGTACGCCGGAAGCTGCCAGGCACCGCCCGGGAAGCCTCGGCACATGCCGTCGCCATGCTCACCGCTGAGCACGAAGCCCTTGCCATCAAAGCGCCACTCGCGCACCCACCAGCAGTCGCCAATGCCCCGCCCTTTCATGGACGAATGCACCGTGCCGGTCTCTGCGTCAAATTCGCCATCCACGTCGTCCAGCGGCTTGGGCTGGTACGGCGGGCGGTCATTGGCCATGAAAAGCAGGCTGCTGAAGTTGTAGGCGCCCATGCCGCAAGGCACCTCCAGCAGCACCCTGCGGTCGGTCAGGCGATGCACCTTCATCACGTCGGCCTCGGGCGTGCCGCCGGTGCACTGATCTTGCAAGGCTGCGGGCCCCAATGCTGCGAGCAGGGGCTTGAGCAGGGCTGCGTCGCCCTTGCGTGCGGGCACCGGCTTGACGGTCTTGAGCACCGGCGCGGGCACAGGGGGCAAGACGGACGACTCAGGCTTGCTGCCTTTGCGCACCAGCGCCCCCGGGGTGCCGATGCGACCCTGCACTTCGTCCATCTTGAGCAGCACCGCTGTAGCCCCAGCCAGTGAGAGCACCCACTTGTCTTTGCCTGCGGTCACGCTAGCCTCTTCGGCACGCACCAGCTCTTGCAGCAAGCGGGGCACCTGGGCTGCGGGTACAGAGGGGCTGTTGCCATCCAAGGCGGGCAACGACCATTTTCCCACCTTGAAGTGCAGCGCGGCCGGACTGGCTTTTTCGGTGTAGACCTGCAGTTGCACCTCTACCGTCGCATCAGGGCCCGCCTTGCGGGTCAAGAGCAAAGAGACAGGGTCCGAATCCCCCGCTTCAGACTGGTAGCCTGCAGCCCGGCAGGTGCGGGTGTTGTCGCATTGCAAGCCCCAGTCTTTGTACGAAAAACCCACCGTGCCCGGGCTGGCCGGCTGGGCCCCGGCCGTCAGCGAGGCCAAAGCCAGGGCGCCCAGCATATGCGGCAGGTGGGGTCGAGTCACAACACGCGAGACCATGCGATGCGGCTCCAGAGAGAGTCCAGGGGGCGATGCGCCCAATCAGGCCGCCACCACCTGCTGGCGCTTGCGGTACTGCTCCAGGAACTTCGCCACGCGGCCAATGGCTTCGCGCAGGTCGTCTTCGTGGGGCAGGAACACGATGCGGAAGTGGTCTGGCGCCCCCCAGTTGAAGCCCGTGCCCTGCACCAGCATGACCTTGGTTTCTTGCAGCAACTCCAGGAAGAACTGCTGGTCGTCCTGGATGGGGTACACGGCGGGATCCAGGCGCGGGAACATGTACAGGGCAGCGCGCGGCTTCACGCAGGTGACCCCGGGGATGGCGGTGATCAGTTCATAGGCCAGGTCACGCTGCTTGCGCAAGCGCCCGCCTTCGCACACCAGGTCGTTGATGCTCTGGTAGCCGCCCAGCGCAGTCTGGATGGCCCATTGCCCGGGCACGTTGGCACACAGGCGCATGTTCGAGAGCATGTTCAGCCCGTCGATGTAATCTTTGGCGGGCTTCTTGTCGCCCGACACCACCAGCCAGCCCGCACGGTAGCCACACGAGCGGTAGCTTTTGGACAAGGAGTTGAAGGTGAGGGTGAGCACATCCTCACTGAGCGAGCCCAGGGCCGTGTGCTTGGCGCCGTCGTACAGCACCTTGTCGTACACCTCGTCGGCAAACACCACCAGCCCATGCTCGCGGGCAATGGCCAAGATGCCCAGGAGCAACTCCTCGGAGTACAAGGCCCCCGTAGGGTTGTTGGGGTTGATGACCACAATGCCTTTGGTCCGCGGCGTGACCTTGGCGCGGATGTCGTCCAAATTGGGCATCCAGCCATTGGCCTCATCGCACAGGTAGTGCACGGGTGTGCCGCCTGACAGGCTGGCCGCAGCCGTCCACAGCGGGTAGTCTGGCGAGGGCAGCAACAGCTCATCACCGTCGTCCAGCAATGCGTTGGTGGCCATCACGATCAGCTCGCTGGCGCCGTTGCCCAGGTAGATATCGTCGAGCGTGACGCCCTTGATGCCCTGCTTTTGCGTCTCGTGCATCACCGCCTTGCGGGCGGCAAAAATGCCTTTGCTGTCCGAGTAACCTGCCGAATTGGGCAGGTTGCGAATCATGTCTTGCTGGATTTCTTCCGGGGCATCAAAACCAAAAACGGCGAGGTTGCCAATGTTGAGCTTGATGATCTTGTGACCATCCTCCTCCATCTGCTTGGCCGCATCCATGATGGGCCCCCGGATGTCGTAGCACACGTTGGCGAGCTTGGCGGATTTCTTGACGGTTTTCATGGCGGGCGGAAATGGCGTGGGGACAAAGGCCGACCCAGGCACGGCGTGCCTTGGCGAAACCTATAATTTGACCACAGTTCAGCCCACCCACACTGGCCTGAAGCGACGGCCCACCAAGGCCCGGCCCCTCACACAGCGCCCTCAGCACACCATGAAATTCCAACCCGACAAATCCAGTGCCCAGACGATTCACGGCTATGGCCCCGGATGGATTGGCGTGGATGGCACCAAACACACCCAAAGCCTGATCGTGGGCTCCAGCGGCCTGCTGCAAGCCTGGGACTGCGCGCATTTTGAAGCCCTGACCCCGGCACACTTTGAGTACCTGGCGTCACTGGAAACCGAGCTGGTCATCTTTGGCAGCGGCGTGCGCAATCGTTTTCCCAACCCCGCTTGGCTGCAACCCCTGATGGCCAAGAGACTGGGCCTGGAAACCATGGACACGGCCGCCGCCTGCCGCACCTACAACATTCTGGCGGGCGAAGGGCGCAACGTGGTGGCAGCCCTCATCCTGGAAACCGCATAACGGCCCGCAACCTGAGCGTGCAAATTTCATACATGCTTATGCAGCCATGTACATACATACAGGCCAAGCATTTGGCCTAGTATCATTTTCGGGGTAAAATCGCGGGTTGCGGTCGGGGGCACCACCAAAAGCAATAACACACCCGCTCCCCCGGCTTATCAACGACTACATCCTGAGAGATTGAAGTGATATGGCGATCGTTGTCAACAAACCCCTCCCTGAATTTGAAGCCAACGCCACCGGCGGGATCAAGGTGTCCAACACCTCCCACACGGGCCAGATTCTGATTCTGTACTTCTATCCCAAGGACAACACCCCGGGCTGCACCACCGAGGCCATGCAGTTCCGCGACAAGTACAAAGACTTTGCCAAGGCCGGCGCAGCCGTGTTTGGCGTGTCGCGTGACAACATGAAGTCGCACGACGACTTCAAGGAAAAGCTGGAACTTCCCTTTGAGTTGATCGCTGACACCGAAGAAAAAATGTGCCACATGTTCGGCGTGGTCAAAAACAAGATCATGTACGGCAAGAAGGTCAAGGGCATTGAGCGCAGCACCTTCCTGATCGGCCCCGATGGCCTGCTGGTGCAAGAATGGCGTGGCCTGAAAGTGCCGGGCCATGTGGACGAAGTCCTGAAGGCCGTGAAGTCCATCAAAGCACTCAAGAAGGCCGCCTGATCACGGCACCTGTTTGCAACAGCCCCACACCGAGCCGGCGCCTTGATCGCGCCGTCACACGGAATGGGCATAATGGGTCAATGCCCTTGCACCTTGCAACGACTTCCACCCCATTCAAAAGCCGCCTTGGCCTCCAGGCGGCTTTTTGCTTTTTGAACCCCCTTGTCTGAGGCCTTTGCACACCATGCCCTTGCCACCCGCCCCCAGCCGACGCGCCGCCCTGCTCTCACCAGAGGCCTATGACAACAAAGCCACACCGTCTCGCACCAATACCCGCGCTGCGTCAAGCGAACCAGACGCCGATGAAGCAGGCACCGCAGCCGTAGCCCCCGTCGCGAGCACCGCGCGCGCAAGCACGGCCCGCAGCAAAGCCAGCGCAAGCGCGCCGGTCGTAACAATAGCCGCAGCAACACCCGCCAAGTCCGCGCCCGCCACCCGCCGCAGCGCCCCCAGCAAGGCGGCCACACCCAGTGCGGCGCCGGCCCCCGCGCCAACCGAGGCGGCGCCTCGCAGCAAAAAAGCCCGCACCCAAGGCCCCGCCAAGCTGTTCGTGCTGGACACCAACGTGCTGCTGCACGACCCGACCAGCCTGTTCCGCTTCGAAGAACACGACATCTTCCTGCCGATGATCGTGCTGGAGGAGCTCGATGGCCACAAGAAGGGCATGACCGAAGTGGCCCGCAATGGCCGCCAAGCCAGCCGCACGCTCGATGCGCTGGCGGCAGCCCAAGGCGCCGACATGGCCAAGGGCCTCAAGCTGGACTCCACAGGCCAACGGGCTGCAGGCGGCCACCTGTTCTTCCAGACCGTGCCACTGGACTACAGCCTGCCCACCAGCCTGCCCCAGGGCAAGGCAGACAACCAGATCCTGGGCGTGGTGGAAGCCCTGCGCAAGCTGCATGCACCGCGCGAGGTGGTACTGGTCTCCAAAGACATCAACATGCGCGTCAAAGCCCGCGCACTGGGCCTGACCGCCGAGGACTACCAGAACGACAAGACGCTGGAAGACGGCGACCTGCTGTACGCCGGCGTGCTGGCCCTCCCGCCCGACTTCTGGGCCAAGAGCGGCAAGAATGTGGAAAGCTGGCAAAGCGGTGCCCACACTTACTACCGCATTGGTGGGCCCATCGTGCCGCAGCTGATGATCAATCAGTTCGTGTACTTCGAAGCCCCCGGCGAGCCCAGTCTGTTTGCGCGTGTGAGTGAAATCCGCGAGAAAACAGCGGTATTGCAGACCCTGAAAGACTACGGTTCTGCCAAGAATGCCGTGTGGGGCGTGAGCACGCGCAACCGCGAGCAGAACTACGCCATGAACCTGCTCATGGACCCTGAGATCGACTTCGTGACACTGACCGGCACCGCTGGCACCGGCAAGACCCTGCTGGCCCTGGCCGCAGGCCTGACCCAGGTGCTGGACGACCGCCGCTACACCGAGATCATCATGACCCGCGCCACCGTGAGCGTGGGCGAGGACATCGGCTTCCTGCCCGGCACCGAAGAAGAAAAGATGGGCCCGTGGATGGGCGCGCTGGACGACAACCTGGAGTTTTTGGCCAAGGGCGATGGCGGCAATGCGGGCGAATGGGGCCGCGCGGCCACCAACGAGCTGATCCGCAGCCGCATCAAGATCAAGAGCATGAACTTCATGCGCGGGCGCACCTTCCTGAACAAGTACGTGATCATCGACGAGGCGCAGAACCTGACGCCCAAGCAGATGAAGACGCTGATCACCCGCGCAGGCCCCGGCACCAAGATCATCTGCATGGGCAACCTTGCACAGATCGACACGCCGTACCTCACCGAAGGCTCCTCGGGCCTGACCTATGCCGTGGACCGCTTCAAGGGCTGGCCACACAGCGGCCACATCACGCTGGCGCGTGGTGAACGCTCACGCCTGGCAGACTTTGCCAGCGAGGTACTCTGACCATGGTGGGCTGGGTCACCGCGCTCAAGCTGGTGCCCTGGGGCGATGTCATTGAGGCAACGCCCCAGATCCTGCAAGCCGCCAAAAAGCTGCTGGGCGCCACCCGCAAGGGCAAAGCGGATGCTACGGCCACAGGCTCCATTGCAGACGCGGGCACCGAGCCCACCTTACCCACCGATGTGCAATTGCGGCATTTGCGGGAACGCGTGCTCCAGCTGGAACAGGAGCAATTGGACGGGGCCGCGCTGATCCAGTCCCTTGCTCAGCAAAACGCCCAGGTGATACAGGCGGTAGAGGACTTGCGCCAACGCAACCGCCGCTTGACCTTGGTTGTCACCGTGCTGGCATGCACCTGCATCGGGCTGCTGGTGTGGGCGCTCAGACAGTAGCAACCACCAGACAGCATACCCCGAGCCCCACCGCCCATTTGCTATAAATTCAATAGCCCCTAGCGCTTATTGCATAAGCGCTAGGGGCTATTTTTATTAGTAGTCGTCACCCGAACCCATGGCCAGATTTTCGAAGCGGGTCTGGTTCTTCTGGAAGAACAGCTTCACCGTCCCCGTGGGGCCGTTACGCTGTTTGCCAATGATGACCTCGGCCACGTTCGGCTCCTTGCTGTCCTTGTTGTAGTAGTCGTCACGGTAGATGAACATGATGATGTCCGCATCCTGCTCAATGGCGCCCGATTCACGCAAGTCAGACATCATGGGGCGCTTGTCGGTGCGCTGCTCCACCGAACGGTTGAGCTGCGACAGCGCAATCACCGGGCACTGCAACTCCTTGGCCAGCATCTTCAAGCCCCGGGAGATTTCACCCAGCTCTGTAGCCCGGTTGTCGGCACTGCCCGCACCCGAGCCGCTCATGAGCTGCAGGTAGTCGACCACGATCAGGCCCAGCTTGCCGCACTGGCGCGCCAAGCGGCGGGCGTTGGCGCGCAACTCACCTGGCGTGAGGCCGGGAGTTTCGTCAATGTGCAGTGACACCGTGCGCAGTTTTTCAATCGCCTCGGTCAGGCGCGGCCATTCGTCGTCTGTGAGTTTGCCGGTGCGCAAATTGCCCTGGTTCACCCGGCCAATCGAGCCCACGATACGTACCGCCAATTGGGCAGCACCCATTTCCATCGAGAAGATAGCGACAGGCAGGCCTTCGTTGAGCGCCACGTGCTCGGCAATGTTCACCGCAAACGAGGTCTTGCCCATAGATGGGCGCGCTGCCAGCACCACCATGTCACCCGCCTGCAGGCCCGATGTCATGCGGTCCAGGTCGGCAAAGCCCGTAGGCACACCGGTCACGTCCACCGGGTTGTCTGCCATTTCCTGCACCCGGTCGAGCAGGTCGATCACCAGGGTGTCGAGCGATTGGAAACCCTGTTTGGTACGCGAGCCTTCTTCGCCAATGGCGAAGATCTTGGCTTCCGCCTCGTCCAGGATGCGCTCGACCGTTTTGCCCTGCGGATTGAAAGCATTGGTGGAGATTTCGTCGCTGGCCGTGACCAGCTTGCGCAAGATGGCACGCTCGCGCACGATCTCCGCATAGCGGCGGATATTGCTGGCGCTGGGCACATACTGCGCCAGGTTGTTCAAGTAAGCCAGCCCACCCACCTCGTCGGCCTTGCCCAAGCTTTGCAAGTGCTCAAACACCGTGATCACATCAGCAGGCTTGCTGCCATTGATCAGACTGCTGATGGCCGTGAAAATCAACTGGTGCTCATGGCGGTAAAAATTGCTCTCCGCCAGCAAGTCACCCACACGGTCCCACGCATTGTTGTCCAGCAGCAAGCCCCCCAGCACACTGGATTCAGCCTCCACCGAATGCGGCGGAATGCGCAGGCGTGCCACCTCGCCGTCCTGGGCACTGGGGGCGGCGAAGCCTTGGTCATCTAGCGGGGGAAAGACAGCGGACATGGGAAAGTTCTCCGAACGAGGCCTGAATGCTACCCCCGCGCCTGTGAAGCAGGCCAGCAGGGATAAGCCTGTGGGTAATCCGTGGATGACCTGTGGGCCATCCTGTACAACTATTGCAGACCCAATGACAAAAGCCGCCCGAAGGCGGCTTTTTGACGGGTCACCTGAGGTGAATCAGGCAGTTTCGCCGTAGACCGAAACAGTCACTTCCACCACCACATCGGTGTGCAGAGCAACGTTCACGGTGCTTTCGCTCACGACCTTGATCGGGCCGTTGGGCAGGCGGATCTGGGCCTTAGCGACCTTGTAGCCTTGCTTGTTCAACTCTTCAGCGATGTCGTGGTTGGTCACAGAACCAAACAGACGGCCGTCCACGCCAGCCTTTTGCGTCAGCTTGACGGTGGTGCCAGCCAGCTTTTCGCCTTGGGCTTGGGCTTCTGCCAGCTTGGCAGCAGCGGCCTTTTCGAGTTCAGCGCGCTTGGCTTCGAACTCAGCCTTGGCGGCTTCCGTGGCGCGGCGGGCGCGGCCAGCGGGAATCAGGAAGTTACGGGCGTAGCCGTCTTTCACCTTGACGATTTCGCCGAGGTTGCCGAGGTTCACAACCTTGTCGAGCAGAATGATTTGCATGGGTTGTGCTCCTTAGATCTTGTGCTGGTCGCTGTAAGGCACCAGGGCCAGGAAGCGGGCGCGCTTGATGGCGGTGTTCAGCTGGCGCTGGAAAATGGCGCGCGTGCCGGTCAGGCGTGCGGGGATGATCTTGCCGTTTTCGGCGATGAAATCGCGCAGCGTGTCGACATCCTTGTAGTCGATTTCTTCAACGCCCGTCACCGTGAAGCGGCAAAAGCGCTTGCGCTTGAACAGCAGGGACTGGGTGTTGCGCTTTGGGCGCTTGTCTTTGTTGAACTTCTTGAACGTGGCCATTGCGGACCCCTTGAAAATTAATTTTGTTGAATATCCTGGATATGCAGCACCGCGTTTTTGCCATTGCGTGGGGTGGCGAGAAATCCAGAAAAAGTCCAGAGACTTCCGATGTTCTGCCGTGCCAGACGCTCTGCCATTGCACCAAAGGCAACAGCTTTCATGGCCGCCTTGACTTCGCGTGGATGGCCTGCTTCGGTTTGCTGTGACTCGTGTTCGAGCCGCAGGGTGATGGCAGGCAATCCGGCGGGCGTGTAGCGCAGGGACTCAGCCTCTGCGATACAAGCGGTCAAGACAACGCGGTTCTCCACTCCAACGAGGATGGATCAGCGCTCGCCGCGTTCGCCACCAGCAGCTGCGTACTCAGCTTGGCTGGCTTTGCGGGCTTCTTCGCGCTCAACGGTCTTCATCATGGAAGATGGACCCGTGTCGGCCTTCTTCTTCTGAACCGTCAGGTGGCGCAGCACGGCGTCGTTGAACTTGAACGCGTGTTCCAGTTCAGCCATCACAGCCTGGTCGGCTTCGATGTTCACGCACAGGTAGTGGGCCTTGGCCAGCTTGTTGATCAGGTACGCCAGTTGACGGCGGCCCCAGTCTTCCACGCGGTGCACCTTGCCACCGCCAGCGGTGATCATGCCCTTGTAGCGCTCCAGCATGGCTGGAACTTGTTCGCTTTGATCCGGATGGATCAACAAAATGATTTCGTAATGACGCATGCAGACTCCTTTTGGATGACACCACCCGCTGCGTCTAGAAGCGGTGTGGCAAGGCAAAGCCGTAAATTATAACTCGCACTTTGGCGCTTGTACACTTGGCAGGCTTTTCACGGGCTTCGGCACCCTGCACTGCGCGCCCAAAATCACGCATTTGCAGCCAAAACGTGGTTTCATCCATGTACCCGACTTGAAATGTGCGAAAGCCGCCCAACCTTCCGCGCGTACTGTTTTTATTCACAAAGACTTCGACATGTCCGACAACAGCCAGCACCACACCACACAAGCCGCCCCATCCCCCGAAGAAGTGGAAGCAGCCATGGCGGCCAACACCTCTGACGAAATGGCGCGCCTGCAAGGCGAGCTGGCCGAGCTCAAGGCCAAGAGTGCCGAGCTGGCCGACCAATTTCTGCGCGCCAAGGCCGAGGCAGAAAATGCCCGCCGCCGTGCCGATGACGAAGTGGCCAAGGCCCGCAAGTTCGGCATTGAAAGCTTTGCCGAAAGCCTGCTGCCGGTAGCCGACAGCCTGGACGCCGCCCTGGCCATCAAGGAGGCCACGCCTCAGCAGCTACGTGAAGGCGCCGACGCCACACTGCGCCAGCTGACCTCGGCCCTGGAGCGCAACAAGGTGCTGGCCATCAACCCCGCTGCGGGCACCAAGTTCGACCCCCACCAGCACCAGGCCATCAGCGTGGTGCCTGCCGACCAGGAAGCCAACACTGTGGTGGCTGTGCTGCAAAAGGGCTATGTGATTGCCGAGCGCGTGCTGCGCCCCGCCCTGGTCACGGTCACGGCGCCCAAGTAAATTTTTCTAGATAAATCGAGAGGGACGACTTGAAGCAACGCAAGTTATCCACAAGTTACTAGCCATCCAAATCATTCCAACATTGCGGAGAAGAACATGGGAAAAATCATCGGTATTGACCTGGGCACGACGAACAGCTGCGTTTCCATCATGGAAGGCAACACCACGCGCGTGATCGAGAACAGCGAAGGTGCGCGCACCACGCCTTCCATCGTGGCGTACCAGGAAGACGGCGAGATCCTCGTCGGCGCCTCGGCCAAGCGGCAGGCCGTGACCAACCCGCGCAACACGCTGTACGCCGTCAAGCGCCTGATTGGCCGCAAGTTCACCGAAAAAGAAGTGCAAAAGGACATCGACCTGATGCCCTACAAGATCGTGGCCGCCGACAACGGCGACGCCTGGATCGAAGTGCGCGGCAACAAGCTGTCGGCCCAACAGGTGTCTGCCGACATCCTGCGCAAGATGAAGAAGACCGCCGAGGACTACCTGGGCGAAGCCGTGACGGAAGCCGTCATCACCGTGCCCGCGTACTTCAACGACGCACAGCGCCAAGCCACCAAGGACGCCGGCCGCATCGCAGGCCTGGACGTCAAGCGCATCATCAACGAGCCCACCGCCGCTGCCCTGGCCTTTGGCCTGGACAAGAGCGAAAAGGGTGACCGCAAGATCGCCGTGTATGACCTGGGTGGCGGCACATTCGACGTGTCCATCATCGAAATCGCGGACGTGGACGGCGAAAAGCAGTTCGAAGTGCTGTCGACCAACGGCGACACCTTCCTGGGCGGCGAAGACTTCGACCAGCGCATCATCGACTTCATCATCAGCGAGTTCAAGAAAGAGCAAGGCGTGGACCTGTCTAAGGACGTCCTGGCCCTGCAACGCCTGAAGGAAGCCGCTGAAAAGGCCAAGATCGAGCTGTCGAACTCGGCCTCCACCGACATCAACCTGCCCTACATCACGGCAGACGCATCGGGCCCCAAGCACTTGAACATCAAGCTCACCCGCGCCAAGCTGGAACAGCTGGTGGAAGAGTTGATCGAGCGCACCATCGCCCCTTGCCGCGTGGCCATCAAGGACGCTGGCGTGTCGGTGTCCGACATCCACGACGTGATCCTGGTCGGCGGCATGACCCGCATGCCCAAGGTGCAAGATAAGGTCAAGGAATTCTTCGGCAAGGACCCACGCAAGGACGTGAACCCTGACGAAGCCGTGGCCGTGGGCGCTGCGATCCAGGGCCAAGTGCTGTCGGGCGACCGCAAGGACGTGCTGCTGCTGGACGTGACCCCCCTGTCCCTGGGCATCGAAACCCTGGGCGGCGTCATGACCAAGATGATCACCAAGAACACGACCATTCCGACGAAGTTCGCACAGACCTTCTCGACGGCCGACGACAACCAGCCTGCCGTGACCATCAAGGTGTTCCAGGGCGAGCGTGAAATGGCCTCGGGCAACAAGCTGCTGGGTGAGTTCAACCTCGAAGGTATCCCACCTGCAGCCCGCGGCACGCCACAGATCGAAGTGTCGTTCGACATCGACGCCAACGGCATCTTGCATGTGGGCGCCAAGGACAAGGGCACTGGCAAGGAAAACAAGATCACCATCAAGGCCAACTCCGGCCTGTCGGAAGAAGAAATCCAGCAGATGGTGAAGGATGCCGAGCTGAACGCCGCCGACGACAAGAAGAAGCTGGAACTGGTGCAAGCCAAGAACCAGGGCGAGGCCGCCGTGCACAGCGTGAACAAGAGCCTGGCCGAGCATGGCGACAAGCTCGATGCCGCCGAAAAAGAGGCCATCACCACCGCCGTGAAGGCGCTGGAAGAGGTCTTGAAGGGCGAAGACAAGGCCTCGATCGACGAGAAGACCACGGCGCTGATGGCCGCCAGCCAGAAGCTGGGCGAGAAGATGTACGCCGAGTCGCAGGCAGCCCAGGCGGCCCAGGCCGCAGGCGGTGCTGATGGTGCGGGTGCATCTGCCTCCGCGTCTTCGGCCAAGCCTGCAGACGACGACAACGTGGTCGATGCCGAGGTGAAGGAAGTCAAGAAGGGCTGAACGCCTCCCCGCTGACCCCAGCCGCCGCGCGGGGCCCGAAGAGCCTGACAAACAGGTTCTAAGGCTTGCGCGGCGTTCCTGTTCCAACCGGGCCAAGAGCACCATGTCGAAAAGAGACTTTTACGAAATCCTGGGCGTTGCCAAAAACGCCTCGGACGAAGAAATCAAGAAGGCTTATCGCAAGCTGGCGATGAAGCACCACCCCGACCGCAACCAGGGTGATGCCGCCAAGCCTGCCGAAGAGAAATTCAAGGAGGCCAAAGAGGCCTACGAGATGCTCTCTGACCCGCAAAAGCGCGCCGCCTACGACCAGTACGGCCACGCAGGCGTGGACCCCAACATGCGCGGCCCCGGCGGGGCAGGCGCTGAGGGGTTTGGCGGCTTTGCCGAGGCCTTTGGCGACATCTTTGGCGACATGTTCGGCCAGCAAGGCGGGCGTGGGCGCGGAGCCGGTGGGCGCCAGGTGTACCGTGGCGGCGACCTCAGCTACGCCATGGAGATCACGCTGGAAGAAGCCGCACGCGGCAAGGATGCGCAGATCCGCATTCCCTCCTGGGACTCTTGCGACACCTGCCACGGCAGTGGCGCCAAGCCCGGCACCAGCGCCAAGACCTGCGGCACCTGCCAGGGCTCTGGCACCGTGCAGATGCGCCAGGGCTTTTTCAGCGTGCAGCAAACCTGCCCGCACTGCCGCGGCACGGGCAAGATCATTCCTGAGCCTTGCACGGCCTGCCACGGCCAGGGCAAGATCAAGAAGCAAAAGACGCTGGAAGTGAAGATTCCTGCGGGCATCGACGACGGCATGCGCATCCGCAGCACCGGCAACGGCGAGCCAGGCACCAACGGCGGCCCACCGGGCGACCTGTACATCGAAATCCGCATCAAGAAGCACGACATCTTCGAGCGCGACGGCGACGACCTGCACTGCCAGGTGCCGGTGAGCTTCATCACCGCTGCGCTGGGCGGCGAGATCGAAGTGCCCACCCTGCAAGGCAAGGCCGCCATCGACATCCCCGAAGGCACGCAAGCGGGCAAGCAGTTCCGCCTGCGCGGCAAGGGCGTCAAGGGCGTGCGCTCCAGCTACCCCGGCGACCTGTATTGCCACATTGCCGTCGAGACACCGGTGAAGCTGACCGAGCACCAACGCAAGCTGCTGCGCGAGCTGGAGGATTCGCTGAAAAAGGGCGGTGGCCGCCACTCCCCCAGCGGCGAGAGCTGGACGGACCGGTTGAAGAATTTCTTCAGCTGACCCCCGCACCGGCATGCCCTTGGGCATGCCCCACCCTGAAGCGACCGCGCCCTGTGCCCGGTCGCTTTTTTCATGCACGGCGCTGTCTTCTTGATGCGCATCAAGCAAACCCATGCACGACAGGCTGGCAGCCCACGACAGGCCTACCATGGGGGCTCTGCAGCAATGGGGGACACACATGGGCGTGAACATCACCTTCCTGGGCGGCTCGGGCACCGTCACCGGCTCCAAATACCTGGTGCGCCACAACGGCAAAAGCCTGCTGATCGATTGCGGGCTGTTCCAGGGCTACAAGCAGCTGCGGCTGCGCAACTGGCAGCCCTTGCCGCTGGAGCCGGGGCAGATCGACGCCGTGGTGCTCACCCACGCGCACCTGGACCACAGCGGCTACCTGCCGCTGCTCACACGCGATGGCTTTCGCGGCAACGTGCACGCCACCCCAGGCACCCGCGACCTGTGCGCCATCCTGCTGCCCGACAGCGGGCACCTGCAGGAGGAAGACGCCGCCTTTTTGAACCGCCACAACCTCAGCAGCCACGCGCCCGCCTTGCCGCTGTACACGCGGCTCGACGCATTGCACAGCCTCAAGCAGTTCAAGCCGCACCCGCTGCACCACCGCTTTGAGCCCCTGCCAGGCTGGCACGCCACCTTCTCCAACGCCGGGCACATCCTGGGCGCGGCCAGTGTGCTACTGGAGGTGGGCGGGCGGCGCATTCTGTTCTCGGGCGACCTGGGCCGGCCCGACGACATGCTGATGAACCCGCCCGATGCCCCGCCCGCTGCCGATACGGTGCTGATCGAATCCACCTACGGCGACCGGGAGCACCCTGCCGAAGACCTGCTCAGCGAGCTGGGCCCTGCGTTGGCGCGCCTGGCCGCACGCGGGGGGGTGGCGGTGGTGCCGGTGTTTGCCGTGGGCCGGGCGCAGGTGGTGCTGCATGCCATTGGCTTGCTCAAAGCGCAGGGCGTCATCCCCCCCTCGCTCAAGGTGTTTTTGGACAGCCCCATGGCCGTGAGCACCACGGGCCTGTACCAACACCACCTGGGCGAGCACCGCCTCAATGCCCGCGAAGTGAATGCGCTGGAGCATGGCGCGACCATGGTGCAAACACCCGAGCAATCCAAAGGCCTGGCGCGGCTGCACGGCCCCAGGGTCATCCTGGCGGCCAGCGGCATGGCCACGGGCGGGCGCGTGCTGCACCACCTGGCCCTGCACGCGGGCGACCACCGCAACATGGTCATCCTGACCGGGCACCAGGCCCCTGGCACGCGCGGTGCACGGCTTGCAGATGGAGAAAAATCCGTCCGCATCCACGGCCAGGACGTGGCGGTGCGCGCCGAGGTGGTCAAGCTCAGCTCGGCATCGGCGCACGCCGATGGCAACCAGCTCATCGCCTGGCTGCGCAGCATGGAGCACGCCCCGGAGCAAGTGTTTGTGGTGCACGGCGAAATGGGCGCGGCCGACCACCTGCGCCAGCGCATTGCGCACGAACTGCGCTGGTCCGCCCAGGTGCCGGAACATGGCAGCAGCGTAAGCCTGTGAACACGCGGTGCACGCTGCGCACAGCGGCACATCAAAAAGATGAGCGGCTAGCGCTTTATTCATATGGTTTTAAAAGGTATTTCATATTGAAACCCAATGAATACAAGCGCTAGCCGCTATTGCTTTTGAAAGCCATGCCTCCGAGAGACGCTTCAAGCGATGCAATTCATCGCATTCAACGATGGCGTGGTATGAAAAATGGGTAGAAAATGCAGAGTCTTCGCAAAACAAGAAGACTTAAAGCCTTCTACGCCCCCACAAGATGAAAAGCTCCGAGCGCAGCTTTGCGCGCCGCATTGACCTCACATCGCTGCAATTGTTTGTGGCGGTGTGTGAGCTGGGCAGCATCGGCCGCGCGGCCGAGCGCGAATTCATCGCCGCATCGGCCGTGAGCAAGCGCCTGTCCGACCTGGAGGCCGCCGTGGACACCGCCCTGCTCTACCGCCACAGCCGTGGCGTGACCCTGACCCCCGCGGGCGAAAGCCTGCTGCACCACGCCCGCACCGTGCTGTTTGGGCTGGAGCGCATGCAGGGCGAGCTGAGCGAATACGCCGAAGGCGTGCGCGGCCATGTGCGCATGCACGCCAACATCTCGGCCATCTTCCAGTTTCTGCCCGAAGACCTGGGCGCCTTTGCCCGCGAGCACAGCCAGATCAAGATCGACCTGCAAGAGCACCTGAGCAGCGACGTGCTGCACGCCGTGCAAGAAGGCGCCGCCGACCTGGGCATCTGCAACGTGGGCCAGGGCAGCGGTGGCGCGCAAGAGCTGCCCAGCCGCCCCTACCGCTGCGACCGTTTGGTGCTGGTTGTGCCTACAGGGCACGAATTGGCTTCGCTAGGCGCTATTGATTTTGAAGCAGTCCTGGACTGGGACATTGTGGGCCTGCACGCCAACAGCAGCATCAGCCTGGCCATGCGCGCCGCCGCCGCTGCCGCCGCGCGCCCGCTGCGCCAGCGCATCCAGGTCACGGGGCTCGATGCCATGTGCCGCATGATCGACAACGGCCTGGGCGTGGGCCTGCTGCCCGACCGCGCCTTTGCGCTGATGCGCGGCGTGGGCCGCCTGCAAGCCATTCCGCTGACCGACGACTGGGCCCACCGCGAACTGCGCGTGGTGGCCCGCGACTTTGACGCGCTGCCCGTCACGGCCCGACTGCTGGTCGAGCACCTCACGGCCCCGCACCAAGCCCAACACCAAGCCCCCAGACACACCACGACACCAGCCCCGGCGCAGCCCGCCGAGGCCTCGCCCGAATCGGCACCGCAGCACTGACATGACTGACGCAAAACAGGACCCCGGCAGGAGGCGCGCCCACAGCAAAGGCCGTTGCTGCATCCCAAGTTGCGCAAGTCCTCACTAAAATCATTGACCCACCTGAAAGAAGACCAAGCCATGGGACGCACCCTCTACGACAAGATCTGGGACGAACACGTTGTCCACACCGAGGAAGACGGCACGTCCATCCTCTACATCGACCGCCATCTGGTGCACGAAGTCACCAGCCCCCAGGCCTTTGAAGGCCTGCGCGAAGCCGGCCGCAAGGTGTGGCGCACCAGCTCCATCGTGGCCACGGCCGACCACAACACGCCCACCACCGGCTGGGAGCAAGGCTACGACGGCATCACCGATCCGATCAGCAAAGAGCAGATCACCACGCTGAACGACAACATGGCGCAGATCACGCCCGCTGCGTTCTTCCCCTTCATGCACAAGCGCCAAGGCATCGTGCACGTGATTGGCCCTGAAAACGGCGCAACCCTGCCCGGCATGACCGTGGTGTGCGGCGACAGCCACACCAGCACGCACGGCGCATTTGGCGCATTGGCCCACGGCATCGGCACCTCTGAGGTCGAGCATGTGATGGCCACGCAAACCCTGCTGGCCAAAAAGGCCAAGAACATGCTGGTGCAGGTCGATGGCACGCTGGCCAAAGGCGTGACGCCCAAGGACGTGGTGCTGGCCATCATCGGCAAGATCGGCACGGCCGGCGGCACGGGCTACACCATTGAATTTGCAGGCTCCGTCTTCCGCGCCATGAGCATGGAAGGCCGCATGACCGTGTGCAACATGGCCATCGAAGGTGGCGCCCGCGCAGGCCTGGTGGCCGTGGACGACAAGACCATTGAATACGTCAAGGGCCGCCCCCTGTCACCCACGGGCGTGGAATGGGACCAGGCCGTGGCGTACTGGAAGACGCTGCACTCCGACGCCGACGCGAAGTTCGACACCGTGGTCAAGCTCGACGCAGCCGACATCCAGCCGCAAGTGACCTGGGGCACCTCGCCCGAAATGGTGCTGGGCATTGACGCCCGCGTGCCCGACCCGGACAAGGAAAAGGACGCCAACAAGCGCGGCGCCATCGAGCGCGCCCTGACCTACATGGGCCTGCAGCCCGGCAAGGCGATCAACGACATCACCATCGACAAGGTGTTCATCGGCAGCTGCACCAACAGCCGCATCGAAGACATGCGCGAAGCCGCCGCCGTGGTGAAAAGCCTGGGCCGCAAGGTGGCCAGCAATGTGAAGCTGGCCATGGTGGTGCCCGGCTCGGGCCTGGTCAAAGAGCAGGCCGAGCGCGAAGGCCTGGACCAGATCTTCAAGGCCGCTGGCTTTGAATGGCGCGAACCCGGCTGCAGCATGTGCCTGGCCATGAACGCCGACCGCCTGGAGCCCGGCGAGCGCTGCGCCTCTACCTCCAACCGCAACTTTGAAGGCCGCCAGGGCGCTGGTGGCCGGACCCATCTCGTCAGCCCCGCCATGGCAGCCGCCGCCGCCGTGCACGGTCATTTTGTGGACATTCGCCAATTCGCCTGAAGGAGCTCGCCATGAAGAAAATTGCCGCAACCCTCATCGCACTGTCTGCCGCCTTGCTGCTGGTCGGGTGCAACACCGTCAAGGGCGTAGGCCAGGACGTTCAACGGGCAGGGGGCGCACTCGAACGCGCCGCCAACAAATAAACAAGGCACCCATGCAGAAATTCACCTTGCTCAAGGGCCTTGTGGCCCCCATGGACCGCGAGAACGTCGACACCGACGCAATCATTCCCAAGCAGTTCCTCAAGTCGATCAAGAAGACCGGCTTTGGCGTAAATCTGTTTGACGAGTGGCGCTACCTGGACCACGGCGAGCCCGGCCAAGATCCCGCCAGCCGCAAGCCCAACCCCGACTTTGTGCTGAACCAGCCGCGCTACGCAGGCGCCTCGGTGCTGCTGGCACGCAAGAACTTTGGCTGCGGCTCCAGCCGCGAGCACGCGCCGTGGGCGCTGGACCAGTACGGCTTTCGTGCCGTCATTGCGCCCAGCTTTGCCGACATCTTCTTCAACAACTGCTTCAAGAACGGCCTGCTGCCCATCGTGCTGCCCGAGGCCACGGTGGCCCAGTTGTTTGACGAAGTGCACGCCTTCCCCGGCTACCAACTCACCATCGACCTGGAGCGCCAAGTCATCGCGCGCCCCCAGGGCGAAGAGATTCCGTTCGAGGTGCAGGCCTTCCGCAAGTACTGCCTGCTCAACGGTTTTGACGACATTGGCCTCACCCTGCGCCAGTCCGACAAGATCCGCGCCTTTGAAGCCCAGCGCCTGGCCACCAAGCCCTGGCTTGCGCACTCGATGGTCTCCTGATTCAGATTTCAAGTAATCAAGCAAAAATGGCCTCTAGCGCTTATCTAATAAGCGCTGGCAGCTATCAAAAGTAAAGCACCAGACAATGAAAATCGCAGTTCTGCCGGGTGACGGCATCGGTACCGAAATCGTGGCCGAGGCCGTCAAGGTTCTCAAGGCACTCGACCTGAAGTTCGAAATGGAATCCGCCCTGGTCGGCGGCGCCGCCTACGAGGCGCATGGCCACCCGCTGCCCGAGTCCACCCTCAAACTCGCCAAGGAAGCCAACGCCATCCTGTTCGGCGCCGTGGGCGACTGGAAATACGACAAGCTCGACCGCCCCCTGCGCCCCGAGCAGGCCATCCTGGGCTTGCGCAAGAACCTGGGCCTGTTCGCCAACTTCCGCCCTGCCATCTGCTACGAGCAACTGGTGGGCGCATCGAGCCTCAAGCCCGAGCTGATCGCGGGCCTGGACATCCTCATCATTCGCGAGCTGACCGGCGACATCTACTTCGGCCAGCCCCGTGGCCGCCGCGTGGCCACCGACGGCCACTTCCCCGGTGCCGAAGAAGCCTTCGACACCATGCGCTACAGCCGCCCCGAGATTGAGCGCATCGCCCACGTCGCCTTCCAGGCAGCCCGCAAGCGCAACAAGAAGGTCACCAGCGTGGACAAGGCCAACGTGCTCGAAACCTTCCAGTTCTGGAAGGACGTGGTCACCGACGTGCACAAGGAATACCCCGACGTCGAACTGCAGCACATGTACGTGGACAACGCGGCCATGCAACTGGTCAAGGCGCCCAAGGCGTTTGACGTGGTCGTGACGGGCAACATGTTTGGCGACATCCTGTCGGACGAAGCCTCCATGCTCACCGGCTCCATCGGCATGCTGCCTTCGGCCAGCCTGAACAGCAGCAACCAGGGCCTGTACGAACCCAGCCACGGCAGCGCCCCCGACATCGCTGGCAAGGGCGTGGCCAACCCGCTGGCCACCATCCTCTCGGCCGCGATGATGCTGCGCTTCAGCCTGAACCAGGAAGCCGCTGCCCAGCGCATCGAAGGCGCCGTGCAAAAGGTGCTGGCCCAGGGTCTGCGCACGCCCGACATCTACAGCGAAGGCACCACCAAGGTGGGCACGGCGCAAATGGGGGATGCGGTGGTGAAGGCGCTGGGCTGAACGACGCCAGCACGACCCACTTAAAGGGCGGCCATGGCCGCCCTTTTTTCTGCCAGGCACCTCTGTACGCAATCTCCCCATTGGCCAGCTGGCACATTCAGCTAGAATCCACACCCATGTTTGCCGCCCGCCCGTTCGTCCTGAACACCGCTACTGCCGCCCTGGCAGGCGTGGCTGTGCGCGCAATCACCACCAAAACCACGACCATTATTAAGGGCTGATCCAGCTCCGGTACCGTCGTGCGCCCTCCCTGGCCAGACGAGCCGGGGCAAACAGTCTGGTCTGGCACTGTTTCTTAATCTGAAAGGGCGTTGAAATGAGCAAGTTGGTAGGTTTGGTCGGCTGGCGCGGCATGGTCGGCTCGGTGTTGATGGACCGCATGATCGAAGAAAAAGACTTCGATCTGATCGAGCCATTGTTCTTCTCCACGTCCAACGCAGGCGGCAAAGCCCCCGCGCAGGCCAAGAACGAGACCACACTGCAAGACGCGTTCAACATCGACGCCTTGAAGCGCTGCGACATCATCATCACCGCGCAAGGTGGCGACTACACCACGGAAGTCTTCCCCAAGCTGCGCGCTGCGGGCTGGAACGGCCATTGGATCGATGCTGCTTCGACCCTGCGCATGGAAAAAGACGCGGTCATCATCCTGGACCCCGTCAACATGCCCGTCATCAAGGACGCGCTGGCCCACGGCGGCAAGAACTGGGTGGGCGGCAACTGCACCGTGAGCTGCATGCTGATGGGCGTGGGCGCGCTGTACAAGGCCGGGCTGGTCGAGTGGATGAGCACCCAGACCTACCAGGCGGCATCGGGCGGCGGCGCGCAGCACATGCGCGAATTGCTCACCCAATACGGCACGCTGAATGCCGAAGTGAAATCCCTGCTCGACGACCCCAAGAGCGCCATCCTGGAAATCGACCGCAAGGTCATCGCCAAGCAGCGCGCACTGACCGGCGCTGAAACCGCCAACTTTGGCGTGCCCCTGGGCGGCTCGCTGATCCCCTGGATCGACAAGGACCTGGGTAACGGCATGTCCAAGGAAGAGTGGAAGGGCATGGCCGAGACCAACAAGATCCTCGGGTTGGGCGAGGGCTTCAGCTCTGCGGCTATTCCCGTAGACGGCTTCTGCGTGCGCGTGGGCGCCATGCGCTGCCACAGCCAGGCCCTGACCTTCAAGCTCAAGAAGGACGTGCCCGTGGCCGACCTCGAAGCCATGATCGCCGCCGACAACGAGTGGGTGAAGGTGGTGCCTAACACCCGCGAAGCCACTATCAAGGACCTGACCCCCGTGGCCGTGACGGGCACCATGACCATCCCGGTAGGCCGCATCCGCAAGCTGGCGATGGGCCCTGAATATGTGGGCGCCTTCACCATTGGCGACCAATTGCTGTGGGGCGCTGCCGAGCCACTGCGCCGCATGCTGCGCATTTTGCTGGCCGCCTGATCCGGCTGCCGCACCGAAGGCGCGCAAAACTTCGGTTTTGCGCGCTTTTTTCATAAATGGGCGGGAAACAACCAGTTACGCCACGTTGCCGTTTGGCAACATGTTTTTGCACCAATTTGGGGCGCAATGCGGCGGACCAAAGCTTCGGCACCACCTCAGCTTGTCAGTGCAAAACATTGCTGCTATGGTGCTTTTTACATATTTTCACGCGCCGGGGCGGGAACCAGATCATGAGAAAAACAGCACCGCTCGACCGAGCCGCAAAACCTAATCAGTTGATGGCAAACATGCATCGTTGGAAATTTTCAGCTTTAGCGGCCGCGGCCGTGGTCTCTGCCGGTTTTTACACCAGCGAAGCATCTGCTCTGGCTTTGGGCCGCATCACAGTCCAATCTGCGCTGGGCGAGCCCCTGCGTGCAGAAATTGACGTGCCGCAAATCACCCCGGCCGAAGCCGAAACCCTGCGCACTTCCACGGCATCGCCTGAAGTGTTTCGCTCACAGGGCATGGAGTTCACCCCCCTGATGAACGCCTTGCAGGTGCAGCTGCAACGCCGCGCCGATGGCAGCGCCGTGCTGCGCGTCACCAGCGATCGCCCCGTCAACGAGCCCTTTGTCGATTTGGTGCTGGACACCACCTGGGGCACAGGCAAGATTGTTCGCAGCTACACCATGCTGTTTGACCCGCCAGCGCTGCGCCGCGCTGCGCCCACCGTGACGGCATCGCCCCAAGTGGCTGCACAGGCCGCAAGCCCTGCACCAGCCTCTCGCGCTACACCTGCGGCTGCGGCTGCGCCTGCCACACCCCGTGCAGCACCGGCACCCCGCCCTGCAGCGGCGCCCGCCTCTGGCGATGGCGTTACCGTCAAGGCCGGCGACACCGCTGGCCGCATCGCCAACGCCCACCGCCCCGCAGATGTGTCTCTCGACCAGATGCTGGTGGCCATGATGCGCACCAACCCCGATGCCTTCATCCAAGGCAACGTGAACCGCGTGCGCGCCGGTGCCGTGCTGCAAATGCCTGATGAGGCCACCGTCAAATCGGTGCCCACCAGCGAAGCACGCCAAATTCTGTCGGCCCAAAGCCGCGACTTCAACACCTTCCGCCGCAAGCTGGCAGACTCCGCACCGAGCACCACCGTGGCCTCGGCAGAACGCTCTGCCAGCGGCAAGGTGCAGGCACAGGTCGAAGACCGCAAGCCCGCCACCGCCGCCCCAGACAAGCTGACCATCTCCAAGGGCTCGCTCAAAGGCCAGAAGGCAGCAGAAGACCAATTGGCCAAGGACAAGCAAGCCAGCGAGGCCAACGCCCGCATGGCCGAGCTGTCCAAGAACATCAGCGACCTGAACAAGGTCAGTGCAGCGTCGGCGGCCGGAGCAGCCCCCGCAGCGGCTGCGCCTGCCAGTGCCCCCGCCGCCATCAAGGTTGAGGCGCCCAGCGTTCCAGCCACGCCCACCGCACCCGAAGCCCCAGCATCGGCGCCCGCAGTGCCTGCGGAAGCCGCCAGCGTGCCTGCTGAAGCAGCCTCTGCTGCGTCGGATGCCGCATCGGCACCAGTCGCGGAAGCCTCTGCCCCCGTGGCACCCAAGCCCGTACCGGTTCCACCACCACCCGTTGAAGAACCCAGCTTCTTCTCGGGCCTGTTCGACGACCCCATGATCCCATTGGCCGGTGGCGGCCTGCTGGCCTTGCTGGCTGGCTTTGGGGTGTACCGGGTCGTGCAGCGCCGCCGCAATGCCGACGGGGTGGACAGCTCCTTCCTCGAAAGCCGCATCCAGCCCGATTCGTTCTTCGGCGCCAGCGGTGGCCAGCGCATTGACACGGCCAACAGCGAGATGACCACGGGTGGTTCGTCCATGGCCTATTCGCCCAGCCAGCTGGATGCGGGTGGCGATGTCGACCCCGTGGCCGAAGCCGACGTGTACCTGGCCTATGGCCGCGACCTGCAGGCCGAAGAAATCCTGAAAGAAGCCGTTCGCCACAACCCCGCCCGCGTCTCGGTGCACGTGAAGCTGGGCGAAATCTACGCCAAGCGCCAAGACCGCAAGGCCCTGGAAGCTGTGGCGGGTGATGTGTTCAAACTCACCCAAGGCGAAGGCCCTGACTGGGCACGCATTGCCGACCTGGGCCGCACGCTGGACCCTGAAAACCCGTTGTACCAACCCGGCGGCCGCCCAGGCGGTAGCGCAGACCAGGCTCCTGCGGGCGTCTTTGCCTCGACCATGCCTGGTGCCGTGGGCGCAGCGGGTGCTGCCTTGCCTTCTGACCTGGACTTGGACCTGGACCTGGACCTGCCCGATGACGCACTGACCGATGCGCCTGCAGCCGGAGGC
The DNA here is from genome assembly GCF_002749705.1 of Acidovorax sp. 56. Taxonomy (NCBI): domain Bacteria; kingdom Pseudomonadati; phylum Pseudomonadota; class Betaproteobacteria; order Burkholderiales; family Comamonadaceae; genus Acidovorax; species Acidovorax sp. 56. The sequence continues at coordinate 4,621,064 of NZ_PEEV01000001.1, read as the reverse complement.
TTTGCGGCTGCCGCGGCAGCCTCGGGCCTGGCGCCTGATTTGGCCCTGCCCAACTTGGACGACGAACCCGAGACCGCCCGTGCCCCCATGGCCGAAGCGGCCCACACGTTGAACTCGGTGGACGACTTGACCATGCTGCCGTCGGCGCTGACCCCGCTGTCCGCCAGTGCACCTGATGCCAACGCTCTAGAGTTCGATCTGGGTGACCTGTCTCTGGACCTCACGGCCCCAGCACAGCCCGCCGCTCCTGTGGTCAGCGAAGAAATCATCACTGCGTCGGCCCCTATGGACGACGACGATGATGGCGAAGCTGCTGCCCACGACGATCCGCTGGCCACCAAACTGGCCTTGGCAGAAGAGTTCAACGCCATCGGCGACACCGACGGTGCCCGCACACTGATTGAGGAAGTCGTGGCGGAAGCCACGGGCGCGCTCAAAACCCGTGCCCAGCGTTTGCTCGCTGAATTGGGCTAATGCAGGCAGACGCCCCGCCCGAGCACCTGAGCCACCCAGCACAGCCCCCCAACCCCACTGTGAGGGTGGCGTTGGGGGTCAGTTACAACGGCCATGCCTACAACGGCTGGCAAAGCCAGTTGTCTGGCAACACCATTCAAGACAAGCTAGAAGCGGCCCTGGGCCGCTTTGCTACGCATGCGGTAGGCACTTTGTGTGCTGGCCGCACAGACAGCGGCGTGCACGGGCTGATGCAGGTGGTGCACTTTGACACCCCCCTGCGCCGCCCCGATGCCTCGTGGGTGCGCGGTACCAACACCTTTTTGCCACCAGACATCGCGGTGCAGTGGGCCCGGCATGTGCCGCCGGGCTTTCATGCGCGCGGCAGCGCTACGGCGCGGCGCTACGCTTACGTGCTGCTTCAATCGCCAGTGCGCCCCAGCGTGGATGCGGGCCGCGTGGGCTGGGTGTACCACCCGCTCGATGGCGATGCCATGCGCCAGGCCGCCAGTGCGCTGCTGGGCGAGCACGATTTCACATCGTTCAGGGCATCGGCCTGCCAGGCCAAGTCACCGGTCAAAACGCTGCAGCGCATCGACATCTCTTGCAACCGGCAGGCCGCCCCACACCCGGAGCTGGGCTGGGGCAGTTGCTACTGGCGGTTTGAATTCGAAGCCAATGCGTTCCTGCACCACATGATCCGCAACATCATGGGGTGCCTGGTGGCCATTGGCATGGGCAAGCAGCCTGCAGACTGGATGCAGCAGGTGCTGCAGGCCCGCTCGCGCGATGCAGCGGCCCCCACCTTTTCGCCAGACGGGCTGTACTTTCTCGGGCCCGTCTACGATGCCAGCTGGAATCTGCCCGACCGCACCCCTCCTTTTGATTGGCTGCCATGACGAACCGCGCCTTGGTGACAGACACACGCCCTCCTTCGCCACCCGCAGCCCGCACGCGCATCAAGATCTGTGGCCTGACTCGAGAGCAAGACGTGGATGCCGCTGTGGCGGCCGGTGCCGACGCGGTGGGTTTTGTGCTGTACGCCCCCAGCCCACGGGCGGTGTCGGCCGAGCGGGCGGCACAACTGGCCCGACGTTTGCCCCCGTTCGTGACACCCGTGCTGCTTTTCGTCAACGAGACTGCTACAAAAATAGAAGCTGCTAGCGCAATGGTGACGGGCGCTATCGTGCAGTTTCATGGTGATGAGACCCCGGCCGATTGTCTGCAGGCCACCGGCCACGGCCTACGTCCGTTTTTGCGCGCTGCACGCATACCCCTAGGCGATGGAGCTGAACGCTTTGACCTCGTAAAATACGCCCAGGATTTTTCACACGCCCAAGCCATCCTGCTCGACGCCCATGTCGACGGCTATGGCGGCGGCGGCAAGGCATTCAATTGGTCACTCCTTCCACCAAGCGTCAGCTCTCACCTCGTTTTGTCTGGTGGACTCACGCCTGCAAACGTGACCGATGGCATTTTGCAAGTCCGCCCGCGAGGCCTCTCGCTGGCGGTTGATGTCAGTTCCGGCGTCGAAGCCGATGGCCCCGATGGCAAGCCCATCAAAGGCATCAAGGACGCCGAAAAAATCCAACGCTTCGTTGCCGCCGTGCGTGCGGCCGATGCCCAACTTGCAAAGAACCCCCATGAGCTCCTATCAGCAACCTGATGCTTCCGGCCACTTTGGCCCCTACGGCGGCAGTTTTGTCAGTGAAACCCTGACCCACGCCATCCAGGAACTGCGCGACGCCTACGCCCGCTACCAGCACGACCCTGAGTTTCTGGCCGAGTTCGAATACGAACTCAAGCACTTCGTGGGCCGCCCCTCGCCGGTCTACCACGCCGCACGCACCAGCCGCGAAATGGGCGGCGCGCAGATTTACCTCAAACGCGAAGACCTGAACCACACGGGCGCGCACAAAATCAACAACGTGATCGGCCAGGCCATGCTGGCCAAGCGCATGGGCAAGCCCCGCGTGATTGCCGAGACAGGCGCCGGCCAGCATGGCGTGGCCACCGCCACCATCTGCGCGCGCTATGGGCTCGAATGCGTGGTCTACATGGGCAGCGAAGACGTCAAGCGCCAAAGCCCCAATGTGTTCCGCATGAAGCTGCTGGGCGCCACCGTGGTGCCGGTCGAATCGGGCAGCAAGACGCTGAAAGATGCGCTCAACGAGGCCATGCGCGACTGGGTCGCCAACGTGGACAACACCTTCTACATCATCGGCACGGTGGCAGGCCCCCACCCCTACCCGATGATGGTGCGCGACTTCCAGAGCGTGATCGGCAAGGAATCCATCGAGCAGATGCCCCCCATGCTGGCCGAGCAAAAGCTGCCCGCCCAGCAACCCGACGCGGTAATTGCCTGCGTGGGCGGCGGCAGCAACGCCATGGGCATCTTCCACCCCTACATTCCGTTTGAGAAAACCCGCCTGATTGGCGTGGAGGCTGCTGGCGAAGGGCTGGAGTCCGGCAAGCACTCGGCCTCGCTGCAAAAAGGCAGCGCCGGGGTACTGCATGGCAACCGCACCTTCATCCTGCAGGATGACAACGGCCAGATCACCGAAACCCACAGCATCAGCGCAGGGCTGGACTACCCAGGCGTGGGCCCCGAGCACGCGTGGTTGCAGGAAATCGGCCGGGCCGAATATGTCGGCATCACCGACAAGGAAGCACTGGAAGCGTTTCACTACCTGTGCCGCACCGAGGGCATCATCCCTGCACTCGAATCCAGCCACGCCGTGGCCTATGCCCTGAAGCTGGCCAAAACCATGCGCCCTGACCAGTCCATCCTCGTGAACCTGTCGGGCCGGGGGGACAAAGACATCGGCACGGTGGCCGACCTGTCCGGCGAAGATTTTTACGACCGCCCCTCCATGCGCGGCCTGTCCGTCAAGGGCGCTGTGGGAGAAGCCAAGCCATGAGCCGCATCCAGACCACTTTCAACCAACTGCAAGCACAGGGCCGCAAGGCGCTGATCCCCTACGTCACGGCCGGGTTCCCGTTTGCGGACATCACCCCCTCGCTCATGCACGGCATGGTCGAGGCCGGTGCCGACGTGATCGAACTGGGCGTGCCTTTCTCAGACCCCATGGCCGATGGCCCGGTCATCCAGAAAGCAGGCGAAAAGGCCCTGAGCATGGGCATCGGCATGGTGCAGGTGCTCGATCACGTGCGCGAATTCCGCAAGCGCAACACCACTACCCCCGTCGTGTTGATGGGCTACGCCAACCCGGTGGAGCGCTACGACCAAAAGCACGGCAAGGCTGAAACTGGCACTGCCACAGGTAGTGCGTTCGTGCGCGATGCCGCTGAGGCTGGGGTGGACGGCGTGCTCATCGTGGACTACCCGCCCGAAGAGTGCGAGGCCTTTGCGGCCGATCTGCGCGCCCACGGCATGGACCTGATCTTCCTGCTGGCCCCCACCAGCACCGATGAGCGCATGGCCCAGGTGGCCCGCGTGGCCAGTGGTTACGTGTACTACGTGTCGCTCAAGGGCGTGACGGGCTCGGGCGCGCTGGACACGGCAGCGGTGGAACAAATGCTGCCCCGCATCCGCCAGCACGTGCAGATTCCCGTCGGCGTCGGCTTTGGCATCCGCGATGCGGCCACGGCCCAGGCGATTGGCAAGGTGGCCGACGCCGTGGTCATCGGCAGCCGCATCATCCAACTGATCGAGGATCAGGAGCATGCCAAGGTCGTGCCACTGACCATCGACTTCCTGCGCGGCATCCGTAAGGCGCTGGACGCCTAGTCGCATAATGCAGCCCGGCGCGCCCGCCTCACCGGATGCGGCGCGCCACAGATTCCACCCGGCCTGCCCCAGGCGCGCACCGCGCCCCGGCGAGCCGAGCCACTGAAGAGGAGAACACCATGTCCTGGCTCGAAAAACTTCTGCCTTCCAAGATCCAGCAAACCGACCCCACCGAGCGCCGCCAGGTGCCCGAGGGGCTGTGGATCAAGTGCCCGAGCTGCGAAACGGTGCTCTACAAGGCCGATCTGGAACAGAACCAGAACGTCTGCCCCCATTGCAGCCACCACCACCGCATCGGCGCCCGCGCGCGGCTGGATGCGTTTCTGGACGCCGAAGGCCGCTATGAAATCGGCCAGGAAGTGCTGCCCGTGGACGCCCTCAAGTTCAAGGACAGCCGCAAGTACCCCGAGCGCCTGAAGGAAGCCCTGGAGAACACGGGCGAGACCGACGCGCTCATCGTCATGGGCGGCGCGGTCAAGAGCATCAATGTGGTCGCCGCGTGCTTCGAGTTCGACTTTATGGGTGGCTCCATGGGCTCCGTGGTCGGCGAGCGCTTTGTGCGTGGCGTGGAAACCGCCATTGAGCAGAAGGTGCCCTTTATCTGCTTCACCGCCACCGGCGGCGCCCGCATGCAAGAAGGCCTGCTGTCGCTCATGCAAATGGCCAAGACCAATGCGGCGCTGACCCGCCTGGCCAAGAAGGGCCTGCCCTACATCAGCGTGCTGACCGACCCCACCATGGGCGGCGTGAGCGCTGGTTTTGCCTTTGTGGGCGACATCGTGATTGCCGAGCCCAAGGCCCTGATCGGTTTTGCCGGCCCCCGCGTGATCGAATCCACCGTGCGCGTGACGCTGCCCGAAGGCTTCCAGCGTGCCGAGTTCCTGCAGACAAAGGGCGCCGTGGACTTCATCTGCGACCGCCGCGAACTGCGCAACACCGTGGCCAGCAGCCTGGCCATGCTGCAGCGCCTGCCAGCCGACGCCGTGATGTGAATCTGCTGCCCCTTGCCAAAGGGGCATGCAATGAAATTGCTATTAATTCAATAGCTGCCAGCGCTTAACCCATAAGCGCTAGCAGCTATTTTTATTTAAACCCTCAGGTTTGCAGAGGTTGGTTATGTCGGCCGAAGCCGCGCTGCGTCCTCAAAACCGCAAGACCCCCGTCAACGCCGCTGCCTGCAAATGCCCCAGCACGATCATCGCGATCTGCAGCAGCACCAGCAGCACCAGGGGTGACAGATCGAGCCCCCCGATCAGCGGAATCACCCGCTGCACGGGCCGCAGCAAGGGGGCGCACAGGCGCCCGATCACATCGGCCATGGGCGAACGGGTCTGCACCCACGACAAGATGGCATGCACGATCAACAGGCCGATCAGGCCAGAAATGGCCACACGCATCAGACCAAATGCCGCCATGAGTGGCACCACCGTGCCGGAGATCGCACCACCCGCAATCAGCCACAGCAGACCGTATTGCACCTGCTGCACCAGCAGAGCACCCACCAGGCTCGACACATCCCAGCGCCCAGTGGGCGGAATCAGCCGCCGCAGCGGCAGGATGAACCAGTCCGTCAACGCAAACACCAGGGCTCCCACGGGGTTGGAGAACGGCACACGCTGCCACTGCATGTAAAGACGCAGCAGGCAGGCCCCGGTCAGCAGGCCACCAATGACATCAAGCAACAACGTAGCGATCTGGTAGAGCATGGGCGTGAGGGAATGAAAAGGCGCACCCAGCGAAAGTGGGCAGCGCCGTGGGATGATAGCGACCTGAGAAACTGTTCCTCGCTGTCTGGGGGATTGCGGCAGCCGCCCGGGCATCACGCCACTCCACAGGGGGTGCGATGCACGCCCAGCCCCGGCCTGCGGGGCGCACCCGCTGGCCAGGATGCAACCCCTGCCCGCTTGGTGTGCGCGCCCGATGCCGCCACCCAACGCAGACCACTTTGAGCAGCTTCCAAGGCCCTGCCCATGACCCAAACGCTGACCCTCTCTTCCCTGCCCCTTTTCCCGCTGGCTTCGGTGTTGTTCCCCGACGGCCTGCTGGCCTTGCGCGTGTTCGAAGTGCGCTACCTCGACATGGTGCGCAAATGCCACCAGACCGGAGCCCCCTTCGGCGTGGTGTCACTCACCCAAGGCAACGAGGTGCGCCAGGCCGGCGCCCCCGATGAGCAGTTTCACGACGTGGGCACCCTCGCCATCATTGACCAGCTGGAAATGCCCCAGCCCGGGCTGATCACCCTGCTGTGCCGGGGCACGGAGCGGTTTCGCATCACCCAGCGCAACCACCTGGTGCACGGCCTGTGGATTGCCAACGTGGGCCAGCTGGACCGGGACCTGAGCATCCCCATCCCCGACGACCTGAAGAAAACCGCCACCGCCCTGATGCAGGTGCTGCACACCTTGCACGCGCGCGATGCCCTCAACCCCACCGCCATATTGCCCACCCCGCAGCAGCTGGACGACTGCGGCTGGGTGGCCAACCGCTGGTGCGAGCTGCTGCCCGTGCCCATGGAGCTCAAGCAGCGCCTGATGGAGCTGGACAACCCGCTGGTGCGGCTGGAGCTGGTCGGCGACGTACTGGAACGCACGGGCATTGCGCAGTGAGCATGCAGGGCCTGGACGACCGCGCGGTGCTGCAGCACATCCTTTCTTGGCCCCGCAGCACCAAGCGCCTGTTTGTGGCCGCGCTGGACGCGGGCATGGGCCTGTTTGCCATGTGGGTGGCCTTTACCCTGCGGCTGGACACCCTGCACTGGCCTGAGGGCAAACAGTGGATTGCCTACGCCCTGGCACCAGCGTTGGCGTTTCCCATCCTGATGAACCTGGGGCTGTACCGCGCCATCTTCCGCTACACCGGCATCCAGGCCCTGCTCACCACCGGCAAGGCCGTGGCCATCTACGGCGCGGTGCTGCTGCTCACGCTGCTCATTGGCAAGTGGGAGGGGATTCCGCGCAGCGTGGGCATTTTGCAGCCGGTGATTTTTCTGCTGCTGGTGGGCGCCAGCCGCTCGCTGGGCTGGCTGTGGCTGGCGGGGCGCACCGCGGCAGCTCCCCACCGGCTGCTGATTTACGGCGCGGGCACAGCCGGGGCGCAAACCGCAGCGGGGCTGGTCAGCGCGCGCAGCTACCACCTGCTGGCCTTTGCCGACGACGACACCAGCAAAGCGGGCCGCAGCATCAACGGTGTGCGCGTGTATGCGCCCGAGGCCCTGCCCGCCACGGTGCAGCGCCTGGGCATTACCGACGTGCTGCTGGCACTGCCCAGCGTGCCCCGCCAGCGGCGCCAGCAAATCATCGAAAGCCTGCGCCCGCTGCCGGTGCGCATCCGCACCCTGCCTGGCCTGACCGACCTGGCCAGCGGCAAGGTGACGGTGACCGACTTCCAGGACCTGGACATTGAAGACCTGCTGGGGCGTGCGCCCGTGGCCCCCGACCTGCCCCTGATGCAGCAACACATCGCGGGCCAGGTGGTGTTGGTCACCGGCGCTGGCGGCAGCATTGGCAGCGAGCTGTGCCGCCAACTGGCGCAGCTGGGTGCTGCGCAGTTGCTGCTGGTCGATCACAGTGAATTTGCGCTCTACAGCATCCACCAGGAGCTGCAGACCCTTGCACACCAAGGCGTGGTCCAGACCCAGCTCACGCCCCTGCTGGCCAGCGTAAACAACCCGCAGCGCATGGCCGAGCTGTGCCGCCTGCACCGCCCCGTCTGCATTTACCACGCAGCTGCGTACAAGCATGTGCCCATGGTCGAGGCCAACGCGGCCGAAGGCATCCAGAACAACGTGTTTGGCACCCTGAACATGGTGCGCGTGGCGCTGGAACAAGGCGTGGGGCACTTTGTGCTCGTCTCCACCGACAAGGCCGTGCGCCCCACCAATGTGATGGGCGCCAGCAAGCGCGTGGCCGAGCTGGTGCTGCAAGCCATGGCCCACGCAACGCAGCCCCCCTTTTCAGGCCCACCTGCAGGCCCACAAGCCAGCACCACCAACACGCACTGGCGCAGCCCCACCCGTTTTTCGATGGTGCGCTTTGGCAACGTGCTGGGCTCCAGCGGCAGCGTGATCCCGCTGTTTCGCCAGCAAATCGCGCACGGCGGCCCCATCACCGTGACGCACCCCGAGGTCACCCGCTACTTCATGACCATCCCCGAAGCCGCTCAGTTGGTGCTGCAAGCAGGCGCCATGGCCGAAGGGGGAGATGTGTTTGTGCTCGACATGGGCGAACCCATCCGCATCCGCGAACTGGCCGAGCGCATGGTGACCCTGGCGGGCCTGACGGTGCGTGACGCGCAGCACCCCAGCGGCGACATCGCCATCACCTTCACCGGCCTGCGCCCGGGCGAGAAGCTCTACGAAGAGCTGCTGATTGGCGACAACCCCCTGCCCACAGCGCACCCGCGCATCTTGCGGGCGCAAGAGGAGCGCTTTGACTGGGCCACGTTGAGCGCCCTGCTGACCCGCCTGCAGGCGGCTGCGCTGGCCAACGACCATGACGGCATGCGGGCGCTGCTGCACACCCTGGTGCCGGGCTACCAACCCGATCAGCCCGACCCACCCGAAGTGGCTGCGCAGGCGGCATGACTGAACAGGTAGCATGACCCAAGGGCTATTCAAAGCCACCGCCACGCTGCTCACCGGCAGCGTGGCCGCCCACGCCCTGCCCCTGCTGCTGGGGCCCGCGCTCACCCGCACCTATTCGCCCGAGGCCTTCGGCCAATTTGCCCTGCTGTGGGCCCTGGCCACCAATGTGGCCGTGGTGGCCTGTGCACGCTATGAATACGCCCTGCCTCTGGAGCGCGCCGAGCCCGAGGCCGCGCAGCTGATGGCGTTGTGCGGCCATGTGCTGGCTGCCGTGGGCCTGGCCACGCTGTGCGCTGCTGGCGTGCTGGCTTGGCGCAGCGGCATGACCGCCTACTGGCTGCTGCCACTGGCGGTGCTGGCCTTGGGGGCCACCCAGTGGCTCACGATGTGGGCCACGCGCTCAGAGCGCTTTGGCCTGCTGTCTAGCGCCCGGCTGGTGCAGTACGGTGGGGGTGCGGTGCTGCAACTGGCGCTGGGCTGGTGGGCTTTTGGGCCGACGGAGCACACCGCATCAACCGATGGCGCTGGGCTGTGGGGGTTGTGTGCAGGCGCCATCGCCACAGCACTACTGGCCGCCTGGCTGCTGGCGCGGCCGGCCCCGCTGGGCGGCTGGGCGGCCTGCCTGCGCGCCCCATGGCCCGCGTTGCGCGCCATGGCGCTGCGCCACCGCGACTTCCCCCTGCTCAACACGCCCCATGCGTTTGTGGGCGCACTGCAAGACACGCTCACCCTGCTGGCCGTCACCGCCTGGTCGGGTGACGCGGCCGCAGGCCTGTGGGCCATGTCGCTGCGCTACCTGAAGGCCCCCGCCAGCCTGCTGGGCGGGGCTTTGTCGCAAGCGCTGTACCCCCGACTGGTGCAGGCCCCCAACGCCCAGGCGGCGCGCCAGGCCGTGCACCACAGCATGCGGCTGTTGGCCGCCATCGCACTGCCCATGGCCGCCGTGCTGCTGCTGTGGGGGCCGGCCTTGTTCACCGCCTTTTTTGGCGCGCGCTGGGCGGGGGCGGGCGAGCTGGCCCGGGCCCTGGCCCCCTACATTGCGCTGCACTTCATTGCATCGCCCCTGGCCGTCACCACGCTGGCCTGGAAGTCCCAGGCCTGGGCACTGCGCCTGGCGTTGGTGGGCCAGGTGGCGTTTTTTGCAGGGCTGCTGACAGGCCTGGCGCTGGGTGGGCTCACTGGCGCGGCCTGGGGCATTTCAGCCTCCATGCTGCTGTACTTTGGCTACTATTTTTGGGCCCTGGCCACCTGGAAGGACATCCCCCATGAAGGACGCGATGAAAGCCTGGCTTAACCGCTGGCGCCGCCGCCTGTGGCAGGCGCTGTTCTACCGCATGGTGTTTGGCGAGCGCACCGCGCAAGGCACGCCCCTGCCCCACACCCGCATCGCGCCCAGCACCTGCATTGAGGGCGAAGAGGGCCTGCAGCTAGCAGACCATGTGTTCATCGGCCACTTCAACTTTCTGGACGCCGCAGGCGGCCTGCGCATCGACGAGGGCGTGCAGATCACCAACTTTGTGAGCATCGTCACCCACAGCTCGCACCGGGCCGTGCGCCTCATGGGGCGCAGCTATGCGACCCATGCAGGGACTGCGGCTGCACGCCCCGGCTACCTGCAGGGGGCCGTTCACATCGGTGCCTACGCCTTTGTGGGCCCGCACAGCCTGATCGAGGCAGGCAGCCGCATCGGCAAGGGGGCCGTGGTGTGCGCCTATGCCCAAGTGCGCGGCGAGGTGCCAGACTTTGCCATCGTCGCCGGGCAGCCCGCCCGCGTGGTGGGCGATGTGCGCACACGCGATGCCGCCTTGCTGGCGCAATACCCTGACATGCAGGCGCACTACGCGGCCTGGGCTGGCACGCAGCCCGCCTCGCCCGTCCCTGCATCCACACCCACGCCACCTTCCGATCCCGCCTGACATGCCCCCCATCCACCTGTGTCTGCTGGGCGATGCCACCAGCCCCCACATCCAGCGCTGGGCGCGCGAGATGCAGGGGCGCGGCTACCGTGTGTCGCTGGTCACTGCGCGGCCCGCGCCCATCGAGGGCGTGGAGCAGCATGTGCTGCGCCCGGTGCACCGCTCGGCCCAGTGGCTGCTGCGCGCGGGCGAGGCGCGCCGCGCCGTGCAGGCCCTGGCCCCCGACATCGTGCACGCGCACTACACCACGTCGTACGGCTACCTGGGCGCACGCTGCGGCCGCCACCCGCTGGTGATGACCGCCTGGGGCAGCGACTTGCTGGTGACGCCCCACACCAGCCCCTGGATGCGCTGGCTCACCGGCTGGACGCTGCGCCGCGCTGACCTCATCACAGGCGATTCGCAAAGCCTGGTCGATGCCGCGCACAGCTACCGCCCGCGCGCTGCAGTGCACTGCATCCACTGGGGCGTGGACCTGGCGCGCTTTGCGCCTGCGCCGTGGCAAGCCAAACCTGGCTTTGAGATCGTGAGCCTGCGCTCGTGGGAGCCCAACTACAACATCGCCACCATCATCGACGCCGTGGCGCACCTGCGGGCCAAGCAACCCGCCGTGCCAGTGCACCTGCACCTGCTGGGCGGCGGCAGCCTGGAGGCGGCCCTGCGCGAGCAAGTCGCCCGGCTGGGCTTGGGCGAGGCAGTGACCTTTCACGGGCGGCTGGACGACACAGGCATGGCCCGCGTGCTGGCGCGGTGCAAGGTGTCGGTGTCGGTGCCCACGCAAGATGCCACCTCGGTCTCGGTGCTAGAAAGCATGGCCTGCGGCCTGCCCGTGGTGGCCACCCCATTGCAAGCCAACGCCCATTGGCTGCCAGCCGAATGGCTGGTGCCCGCACAGGACAGCAAAGCACTGGCACACAAGCTCGCCACCCTGGCACAAGACAATGCCGCAGCCCATGCGGCAGGCCAGCGCAATGCCCAGCGCATTCAGCAAGAGGGCGACCGCGCTGTGCAAATGGACCGCATGGATGCGCTGTACCGCGGGCTGCTGCAGCGTCCTGTAACCGGCATCGTCAGCACCAAATAACAAGAAAATTGGCCGCTAGGGCAATCAGATAAAGCGCTAGCAGCTACATAAAATATAGCAACCATGTTCACCCAACCCGTCCAGCCCCAGCTGCTCAGCGTCATCGTGCCCTGCCGCAACGAGGCTGCGCACATCGACGCCTTTTGCGACAGCGCCTTGCAGCAGCAGTTGCCCCCCGGCTGGCAGATGGAGGTGCTGGTGGCCGATGGCTGCAGCGACGACGGCACGCGCGAGCGGCTGCAGCAGCGCTGCGCGGCCGACCCGCGCCTGCGCTGGGTGGACAACCCTGGCCGCATCGTCTCCACCGGGCTCAACGCCTGCCTGCACCTGGCGCGCGGCAGCGTGGTGGCACGGCTGGATGTGCACACCCAGTTTGCGCCCGATTACCTCGCCCAGTGCCTGGCCACGCTGGAGCGCACCGGGGCCGACAACGTGGGCGGCCCCTGGGTGGCCGAGGGGCGAGGCCCCATGGGCAGTGCGATCGCCACAGCCTTCCAGAGCCGCTGGGTGGTGGGCGGGGCCCTGTCGCGCAACAAAGCCTACGAAGGCCCTGTAGACACCGTGTACCTGGGCTGCTGGCCCCGCGCCACGCTGGAGCGCTTTGGCGGCTTTGACGAAACCCTGGTGCGCAACCAGGACGACGAGCACAACCTGCGGCTGCGCCTGGGCGGTGCGCGCATCTGGCAAAGTGGGCGCATCCAATCGAGCTACCGGCCGCGCGATTCGCTGCGCCACTTGTTTGCGCAGCAGCGGCAGTACGGCTACTGGCGCCCCTTTGTCATGCGCAAGCATGGTCAGCCGGGCTCTGTGCGGCAACTGGTGCCTGCGGCCTTTGTGGCGGCTTTGGTGGGCCTGCTCGCCATCAGCCCCTGGAGTGCCTGGCCGCTGGTGGCCCTGCTTGCAGCGTACGGCGGCTATGTGGGCGCGGCCTCGGTACTGGCCGCCCGTGCAGCAGGCCAGTGGCAAACCCTGCCCCGCCTGCCGGTGGTGATTGCGGCCTACCACGTCGCCTACGGCCTGGGCACCTGGCGCGGCCTGTGGGACGTGCTGCGTGGCCGCCAGCCCTCGGCCCAGTTTGCGCGCATCACACGCTGAGCACACCGCTTCACCATGAGCCTCGACCCCTCCCACGAACCCGCAGCCGTGCAGGCCCGATACGCCCGGCGCAATACCATGGCCGACGCGCAGCACTACAGCCTGTACGCCAGCGCATCGGCACTGCAAGCCCAGCAAGAGCGGCTGCGCGCCATGGTGCAGCTGTGGCGCACGCACGGCTGGCAAAGCCTGGCGGGCCTGCAGATCACCGAAGTGGGCTGTGGCAGCGGCGGCAACCTGCATGACCTGGTGCGCCTGGGCGCCCAGCCCCAGCGCCTGCAAGGGCTGGAATTGCTGCCAGAGCGCGCCGCCCAGGCCCGTGCCACCTTGCCCGCCGCGCTGGCCATCCATGCAGGCGATGCCGCAAGCGCCACCATCGCCCCCGGCAGCCAGCAGGCCGTGCTCGCGTTCACCCTGTTCAGCTCACTGCTCGACGCCGAATTTCGCACTGCGCTTGCGCAGCAGATGTGGCAATGGGTGGCCCCCGGTGGTGGCGTGCTGGTGTACGACTTTGTCGTCAACAACCCGCGCAACCCCGATGTGCAGGGCGTGCCGCTGACCGAAGTGCGGCGGCTGTTCCCGCAAGCACAATTGCATTCACAACGCATCACGCTGGCACCGCCCGTGGCACGCCGCCTGCCTGGAGGCCTGATTGCGCCCTGCGCCACGCTGCTACCCTTCTTGCGCACCCACCGCCTGACCTGGGCGGTGAAACCGGCCCTCAGCGCAGGGCCAGAAGCTTTACCGTCATGAAAATCACCGTCATCGGCACCGGCTATGTGGGCCTGGTCACTGGCGCTTGCCTCGCAGAAATGGGCAACCAGGTGGTCTGCCTGGATCTGGACGCTCAGCGCATCGCCGCACTGAACTGGGGCGAGATGCCCATCCACGAGCCCGGCCTGGGCGACGTGGTGGCGCGCAACGCCCAAGCCGGGCGCCTGCGCTTCACCACCAACATCGACACCGCCGTGGCGCACGGCCTGCTGCAGTTCATTGCCGTGGGCACACCGCCCAGCGAGGACGGCTCGGCCGACCTGCAGCATGTGCTGGCCGCCGCACGGGCCGTGGCCGAACGGATGCAGGGCTACAAGCTCATCATCAACAAAAGCACGGTGCCCGTGGGCACGGCCGACGCCGTGGCGAAGGAGGTAGCGCAGGTGCTGGCCGCACGCGGGCTGTCGCCCGACTTTTCCGTCGTGTCCAACCCCGAGTTCCTCAAGGAAGGCTCTGCAGTGCAGGACTTCATGCGGCCCGACCGGGTGATCGTGGGCAGCGACAACGAGCACGCCACTGCCCTGATGCGCACCCTGTACGCCCCCTTCATGCGCAACCGCGAGCGGTTGATTGAGATGGACGTGCGCAGTGCCGAGTTCACCAAGTACGCCGCCAACGCCATGCTGGCCACGCGCATCAGCTTCATGAACGAGCTGGCCCTGCTGGCCGAAAAGCTGGGGGCGGACATTGAGCAGGTGCGCACCGGCATCGGCACCGACCCGCGCATTGGCACGCACTTTTTGTATGCGGGCACAGGCTACGGCGGCTCGTGCTTTCCCAAAGATGTGCGCGCCCTAATCCAGACGGGCGAAAGCGCGGGCCAGCCGCTGCAGATTCTGCAAGCCGTGCAGGCGGTGAACCAGCGGCAAAAGCAGGTGCTCGTCGACAAGATCGTGGCCCGCTTTGGCCCCGACCTGCAAGGCCGCCGCTTTGCGCTGTGGGGCCTGGCCTTCAAGCCCGGCACGGACGACATGCGCGAAGCGCCCAGCCTGACGGTGATCGAGCAACTGCTGGCCCGAGGCGCTGAAGTGGTGGCCTATGACCCCCAGGCCATGCTGCAAGCGCAAGCCGTGCTGGGCCCACGGCCCCACCTGTACTACGCACCCCAGGCCGATGCGGCCCTGGCAGGCGCGGATGCGCTGGTCATCGTCACCGAGTGGAAGGAATTCCGCAGCCCCGACTTTGCCCACCTGGCCGCCACGCTGAAACACCCGGTGGTGTTTGACGGGCGCAATCTGTTTGAGCCCGATACGATGCGCAGCACTGGGCTGGAGTACTACCCTATTGGACGGGCTGCGGTGTCGTCCGTCACCCCTCAACATTCCTGATCGCCATGTCTGCCGTTTCCACCACACCGGTCCTCCCTTTCCTCCCCTTCGCCCGCCCCGACATTGGCGATGCCGAAATCGCCGCCGTGACCGAGGCCATGCGCTCCGGCTGGGTCACCACCGGCCCCGTCACGCGCCAGTTTGAGCAGAACTTTGTGGACTACCTGGGTGGCGGGCTGCAGGGCGTGGCCGTGAATTCGGCCACGGCCGGGCTGCACCTGGCGCTGGAGGCCCTGGGCATTGGCCCGGGGGACGAGGTAATCGCCCCCACGCTCACCTTCACTGCCACCGTCGAGGTGGTGCGCTATCTGGGGGCCGACGCGGTGCTGGTGGATGTGGACCCGGTCACGCTGAACATCGACCCGGAAAAGATCCGCGCTGCCATCACGCCCCGCACCAAGGCCATCATGCCCGTGCACTACGGCGGCCTGGCGTGCGACATGGACGCAATCCTGGCGATTGCCAAAGAGCACGGCCTGAAGGTGGTGGAAGACGCAGCCCATGCGCTGCCCACCACCTGGCGCGGCGCACTGGTGGGGCAGTTGCAGTCCGATGTGACGGTGTTCAGCTTCTACGCCAACAAGACCATCACCACCGGCGAAGGCGGCATGGCCGTGACGCGCGATGCCGCCCTGGCCCAGCGCATGCGGGTGATGCGCCTGCACGGCATGAACCGCGATGCGTTTGACCGCTTCACCTCCAAGACCCCGGCCTGGTACTACGAAGTGGTGGCCCCTGGCTTCAAATACAACATGACCGATGTGGCCGCCGCCATGGGTGTGCAGCAGCTGGCGCGTCTGCCGCAGTTTGTGCAGCGGCGCGAGCAACTGGCCCAGCGCTACCACGCTGCGCTGGCCAGCCTGCCCCTGGTGCTGCCCGCCACGGCCCCATCTGGCGACGTGCATGCCTGGCACCTGTACGTGGTGCGCCTCGCGCCGCAGGCACGCATGGACCGCGATGCACTGATCCAGGGCCTGTCGGACCGAGGCATTGGCACCAGCGTGCACTATGTGCCGCTGCACCGCCACCCCTACTGGCGCGATCGCTACCAGCTCACGCCCGAGCAGTTTCCGCAAGCCGATGCCGCCTACCAGGCCATGGTGAGCCTGCCGCTGTTCACCGCCATGGGCGATGCGGACCAGGAACGGGTGATTGCCGCGCTGCATGAGCTGCTGGGCTGAAGAACTCTGCCCGCCAACCTCTATCAACCATGTGGATCAAGCGCGCTTTTGACATGGCCTTCTCGGCCACCGTGCTGCTGCTGTTGGCACCGCTGCTGGCCGTGATTGCGCTGTGGGTGCGCCGCGACTCGCCCGGCCCGGTCATCTACCAGCAAGAGCGCGTGGGGCGGCATGGGCAGCTGTTTCGCATCTACAAGTTCCGCACCATGCGCGCTGGCGCAGAGGCTGCAGGGCCGCAGATCACCGTCGGGGCCGATGCGCGCATCACCCGCGCGGGCCGATTTTTGCGCCGCACCAAGCTCGACGAGCTGCCCCAGTTTGCCAATGTGCTGTGCGGCGACATGAGTGTGGTGGGCCCCAGGCCTGAGGTGCCCAGGTACGTGGCGCTGTACCCCGCCGAGGTCGCTGCGCAGGTGCTGAGCGTGCGCCCCGGCATCACCGACCTGGCCTCGCTGGCGTACCGCGATGAGAGCGAAGTGCTGGCGCGCAGCAGCGACCCCGAGCGGTCCTATGTGCAAGAAATTTTGCCCGCCAAGCTGCAATACGCCTGCCAATATGTGCAGCAGCGCAGCCTGTGGCTGGACCTGCGCATCATTGCCCGCACCGCTGCCGCCGTGTTCCGTGCGCCAGCGGGCCCACAGAAACCTTAAAATCACCGGTTCGGCTGTGCAAGGACATCCTTCTCAGCCTGCTGATTTCGCCCCCTACAGCGCCGAAGCCACCCCACTGCCACCCCACTGCCGCCCCTTTGCGCGCCGTGGCCCCTTCCAAAAGCCCTGCAGCCACTGCACCCAGCCCCTATGTCTGAACAGAACCACGCCCCCGCCCCCCAAGACGAGAACCAGCTCATCGCCGAGCGCCGCGAAAAGCTCCGCGCCCTGCGTGAAGCCCAGGCTCAGGGCGGCGCCGTGGCGTTCCCCAACAACTTCAAGCCCGCCCACAAGGCCGCGGCGTTGCAAGCCGCGCACAGTGGTGCAGACGCCGAGGCGCTGGAAGCCAACCCCGTCACCGTGAGCGTGGGCGGCCGCATGATGCTCAAGCGCGTGATGGGCAAGGCCAGCTTTGCCACCGTGCAAGACGGCTCGCTGGGCGACACCGGTGGCCGCATCCAGCTTTACATCACCCGCGATGCCGTGGGCGAAGAGCTGTACGCCGCCTTCAAGCACTGGGACCTGGGTGACATCGTGGGTGCCGAAGGCACACTGATGAAGACCAAGACCGGCGAGCTGTCGATCAAGGTCACCAGCCTGCGCCTGCTCACCAAGAGCCTGCGCCCACTGCCCGACAAGTTCCACGGCATGAGCGACCAGGAACAAAAGTACCGCCAGCGCTATGTGGACCTGATCACCGACGAGCAGGCCCGCAAGCGCTTTGTGGCCCGCAGCAAGGCCGTGGCAGGGCTGCGCGAATTCATGGTGCAAAACGACTTCTTGGAGGTCGAGACGCCCATGCTGCACCCCATCCCGGGCGGCGCCAATGCCAAGCCATTTGTGACGCACCACAACGCGCTGGAACAAGAAATGTTCCTGCGCATCGCGCCCGAGCTGTACCTCAAGCGCCTGATCGTGGGCGGTTTTGAGCGCGTGTTTGAAATCAACCGCAGCTACCGAAACGAAGGTATCTCGGTGCGCCACAACCCCGAGTTCACGATGATGGAGTTCTACGCCGCGTACTGGAACTACCAGGACCTGATGGAATTCACCGAAAAGCTGATCCGCGAAGTGGCGCTGAAGGCCACCGGCTCGCTGCAGCTGAGCTACGGCGGCCGCGAGGTGGACCTGAGCCAGCCATTTGCCCGCCTGACGATCCGCGAAGCCATCTTCCAGTACACCGAAGCCGGTGCCCATGTGGACGACGCCGCCTGGCTCATCAGCGCCCTCAAGAAGCTGGGCATGTCGGAAGAGAAGGACAAGCTCTCCACCCGCTCGCTGGCCAGCCTGCAGGTGTTCTACTTTGAAGAAACCGTGGAAGACAAGCTGTGGCAGCCCACCTTCATCATGGAGCACCCCACCGAAATCAGCCCGCTGGCCCGCGCCAACGACACCCGCCCCGAGGTGACCGAGCGCTTTGAGCTGTACATCACCGGCCGCGAATTTGGCAACGGCTTCAGCGAACTGAACGACGCCGAAGACCAGGCCGCGCGCTTCCACGCCCAGGTGGCCGCCAAGGACAGCGGCGACGACGAAGCCATGTTCTACGACCACGATTTTGTGCGCGCGCTGGAATACGGCATGCCCCCCACCGGCGGCTGCGGCATTGGCATTGACCGCCTGATGATGCTGCTGACCGACAGCCCCAGCATCCGCGACGTGATCCTGTTCCCGGCCCTGCGCCGCGAAGGCTGATCCACAGACCGCGTTACCTCGGATATCCATGGCGATTCCCAAACACCGCCTGCCGGAGTGGGTGCAAGACTGGCTGGAGGTGATCGTGCCCGGCGGCCAGATCCTGGGCATCATGCTGGTCGCCTTCTTGCTGCAAGGGCTGCTGCGGCGGCTGGTGCGCAAGGCGGCACGGCATTACCAGTTGCCCGGCGAGCTGGTGGTGCCTATCAACGGACTCATCCGCTGGACCATCATGGCCAGCGCCGTGCTGCTGGTGCTGGAGCGCCTGGGCGTCTCGGCCACCGTGCTGTGGACGGCCTTCACCGGCTTTGCCACCGTGGGCGCCGTGGCGTTTTTTGCGGCGTGGAGCGTGCTGTCCAACCTGTTCTGCGCGCTGCTCATCTTCACCGTGCGGCCATTTCGCATTGGCGACCATGTGGAGGTGCTGGACACCGCCGAAAAGCCCGGTGCCAAGGGCCGCGTGGTGGACGTGAACCTGCTCTACACCACGCTGGAAGAATTCAACACCCCGCCGGGCAGCGCCTGGGTGCAGATACCGAATGCGCTGATCTTCCAGCGCGTGGTGCGGCGCTGGCACGGGGAGCCGCCCTCACCGGCCGCCTTGGCTCCCGCCATGCCTGCCACGGGCGCAGAGCCCCAAGCCGCTAGCCCTGAAGCTCAGGCAACCCAGGCAACCTCCCCCGCGCCTTAACCTGCCCCTGGCAACGCTACCCACCCCTCCGGGTGGCGTTACCGTTGTCATTCCCTCACATCAACAGGTCCAGCGCCTGCATGTACGCAGGCTGCAGCATCAGCTCATCCCAGGGCTGGGGCAGTGTCTCGGGCAGCAGTGCCAGGCGGCGCGATTCGCTGTCCACACTAGGCTGCCACAGGCCCTGGGCTTGGGCCTTTGCCAGGCCGTCGATCAGTTCGTCCACCGCTTGGCCCTCGCCCAAGCTCTGGTTGCACAGCAGCACCAGGTCGCAGCCCGCCTCCAGCGCCGCCACGGCAGCAGCGGTGTAGCTCACCACCTGGCCGTCCAGGCGGCGGGCGCCTTCCATGCTCAGGTCGTCGCTGAAGATGGCGCCGTCAAAGCGCATCTGGCGGCGCAAAATCTCTTGCAGCCAGCGCTGCGAGAAGCCTGCGGGGCGGCTGTCCACCTTGGGGTAAATGACATGCGCAGGCATCACGCTGGTGAGCGTGGTGCTGAGCCAGGGGTAGGGCGCAGCGTCGTCGGCCAGGATGGCCTTGAGGCTGCGCTTGTCCACCGGCACTTCGGTGTGCGAATCGGCTTTGACGAAGCCGTGGCCAGGAAAGTGCTTGCCGCAGTTGGCCATGCCCGCCTGCAGCAGGCCGTGCATCAGGCTCTTGGCCAGCAAGGCCACCACACGCGGGTCGCGGTGGAAGGCTCGGTCGCCAATCACGCCGCTCTCGCCCCAGTCGAGATCGAGAACCGGGGTGAACGAAAAATCCACACCACAGGCCCGCAACTCGGTGCCCAGCACGTAGCCCGCCGCCGTGGCCGCATTGGTGGCCCGCAGCGCGCCGCTGCCGGGCACCGCCTTGGCGCCCTTGCCGTCATCCATCCACATCTCGCCCAGCGCGCGCATGGGCGGCAGGTGGGTGAAGCCATCGGTGCGAAAGCGCTGCACGCGCCCGCCTTCGTGGTCCACGCAGACCAACAGGTCGTCGCGCACCGCCTTGATGCTGCTGGTGAGCTGCAGCAGCTGGGCACGGTCCACCCAGTTGCGGGCAAACAGAATGACGCCGCCCACCAGCGGATGGGCCAGGCGACGGCGGTCGGTGGCGGTGAGCTCGGTGCCGGCTACGTCAATGATGAGGGGGGCGTGTTCGGTCATGGAAGATCGGATGGGTGATGAATTGCTATCAAATCAAGAGCTGCTTGCGCTTATAGGGAAAGCGCTGGAGGGCTATTCCCCTCCAAACGCTCCACCACGCAGAAGCTGGCGGCGTAATCGGTCTCGTCCGTCACGCTCAGGTGGGCATGCAGGCCGCGTTCTTCAAACCAGGTTTTCAGGGCCCCGTGCAGCACGATGACGGGCTGGCCGCTGGGCAGCTTGGCCACTTCGCAGTGCCGCCACGTCATGGGCATGCGCATGCCCAGCCCCACGGCCTTGCTGAAGGCCTCTTTGGCAGAGAAGCGCGTGGCCAGGTAGCGCAGGCCGCGGTCGGGCCAGCGCTCGGTGCGTTCGCGCCACACGGCCAGCTCGCCCGCCGCCAGCACCTTTTCGGCAAAGCGGTCGCCGTGGCGCTCCAGGCTCTCGCGGATGCGGCGCACATCGCAGATGTCGGTGCCAATGCCGTAGATCATGATTTTGAATGAAATATGCCTCTAGCGCTTGATAGATATGCGCAAGCAGCTATCAAATCAGGAGTTTCCAGCAGACGCAAAGCCCGCATCGATGCACGCCTGGTAGGCCTGCACGGTGGCAGCGTAGCCCAGCTCCAGCGCGTCAGCAATCAGGGCGTGGCCGATGGAGACTTCGAGCACACCGGGCACCTCGCACACAAAGGCGGCCAGGTTGTCGCGGTTGAGGTCATGCCCGGCGTTCACGCCCAGGCCGGCATCCAGCGCAGCCTGGGCTGCTGCGGCGTAGCGGGCCAGTTGCTCGGCCTGCTGGGGGGTACCCCAGGCTGCGGCATAGGGTTCGGTGTACAGCTCCACTCGGTCAGCGCCCACGGCACGGGCGGCGGCCATTTGCTCGGGCACTGGGTCCATGAACAGGCTCACGCGCACACCCAGCGCCTTGCATTCGGCAATCAGCGGGGCCAGACGCTCGGCGTCTTGCGGAAAGCTCCAGCCGTGGTCGCTGGTGAACTGGTCTTCGCTGTCGGGCACAAAGGTGGCCTGGTGCGGTTTCATGGCGCGGATGAAGTCCATCAGGTTCTGCGACGGATTGCCTTCGATGTTGTATTCGCGGTCGGGCCAGGCCTTCATCAACTCGGCCAGGGCGTACACATCGTCGCCACGAATGTGGCGCTCATCGGGCCGAGGGTGCACGGTAATGCCCTGCGCCCCAGCCTGCAGGCACAGCGTGGCCGCACGGGTCACGCTGGGAATGCCCAGGTGGCGCGTGTTGCGCACCAGGGCCACCTTGTTGACGTTGACGGACAGTGCGGTGCGGGAATGTGGGTGGGTGGTCATAAGCTTTGCAAATCCATCATGAGCTGGCGGGTGCGCAGCACCGGGCTGCCGCAATGGTATTGCAGCACGGCACGCAGCTGGGGTTTGAGTTCGGCCGCCACAGGGGCGCAGGCGCGCAGCGTGGCGGTGTAGCTGGCGGCTTGGTCCAGCGCCGTTTGCAGCGCGCGCCATTGGTTGCCACAGAGGCTGGCGCGGTCGGTGCCAGAAGCCGCCCGCAAGCCGCCTTCGGCCACCAGGGTGTAACGGCCCTCAGGCCGCAGGGTGGCGAAGGTAGCGGTCTCGGCATCGAGCGTGGGCAGCAGGCCCAACTCACGCAGCAGCAGCAGTTCAAAGCTGCGCAGCACGGGCTCCAGGGCATCGCCATGCTCGCTGGCCAGCACGCGCACCACGCCCGCATACACGTCAAACAGGCCCGCATGCGCATCGGCACGGGCCAGCAGGCGCAGCAGCAATTCGTTGAGGTACAGGCCCGACAGCAGGGCATCGCCCGTGGGCATCACATGCCCGCCCACCCACTCGGCGCCTTTGAGGGTGTGGATGTCGCCCACCCCGTCACCGGCCAGGGTGTAGGTGAGCAACAGTGGCTGCAGCGGCAGCAGCACGGGTCGGAAGTTGGAGGTGGGCTTTTTGGCCCCCTTGGCCACCAGCGCCACGCGCCCCTGGCGGCGGCAAAACACCTCCAGGATCAGACTGGACTCGCTCCAGTCGTAGCTGTGCAGCACGTAGGCGGGTTCGTCGGTGATGCGCTTGGCGGCGGCCACGGGAGGGCGTATCGGTGGGCTTGAGGAAAGGCGATGGTGGCAATAAAGGCATTCGACCCAGCACCACCGCCCAAAGAAAGGACGGCAGGCGCCGATGGAATGCGCTTACTCGTAGCCGAAGGAGCGCACGCGGGCTTCGTCGTCAGCCCAGCCGGAACGCACCTTGACCCACACTTCCAGGAACACCTTGGCTTCAAGCAACTTTTCCAGCTCTTGCCGGGCTTCGGTGCTGATGCGCTTGAGGCGCTCGCCCTTTTCGCCAATCACCATGGCTTTGTGGCCATCGCGCTCGACCACGATGGTCGCAGCCACGCGCACAAAGCGCTTGTGCGCCTTGCTGGGTTCTTCGTCGAACTTGTCGATGACCACCGTGGAGGTGTAGGGCAGTTCATCGCCAGTGAAGCGAAAGAGCTTTTCGCGAACGGTTTCGCTGACCAGGAATTTCTCGCTGCGGTCGGTCAACTCGTCCTCGGCGTACCACCAGCCTTGCTCTGGCAGGTACTTTTCGCAAATACCAAAGAGCCGCTCCACGTCGCCCTTGTTCTTGGCCGACATGGGCACAAACTCGGCAAACGGGTGGCGCTCTTGCATGCTTTTAAGCCAGGGGGCCAGCTCTGCGCGGCGGTTCACGGTGTCGAGCTTGTTGGCCACCAGCAGCGTCGGGATGCCGGGCTTGAACAAGGACAGCACTTTGGCATCGGCCAAGGTGAAGTTGCCTGCCTCGACCACAAACAGAATCAGGTCCACATCACCGATGGCGCCCATCACGGTCTTGTTGAGGGATTTGTTCAGCGCAGTGCTGTGCCGGGTCTGGAAGCCTGGCGTGTCGACAAACACAAACTGCGTGGCCCCCAGCGTGCGGATGCCGGTGATGCGGTGGCGCGTGGTCTGCGCCTTGCGTGAGGTGATGCTGATCTTCTGCCCCACCAGTGCATTGAGCAGCGTGGACTTGCCCACGTTGGGCTTGCCCACGATGGCGATCAGGCCGCAGCGTTGGCCATCGACCGGCGCAGCAGGCACACCCGCCGCCTTGACAGCACCCGCCGCACGGGCTGCCGCCAGCATGGCATTCAAGTCATCCGGGCCTTGCGCGCTCGCAGATTCTGCGCTGGCAGCTACATTTTTAGTAGCATCGTTCATAATTTCTTCGCTTTCAATGTGGCCAGCATGGCGCCAGCGGCGGCTTGTTCCCCCGCCCTGCGGGAGCCGCCGATGCCACGTTCGGTCAGCCCCAGTTCGGTGATGTCGCATTCCACATCGAAGGTCTGGCGGTGGGCCTCGCCCACGGTGCCGACCACGCGGTATTGCGGCAGTTTCATTTTGCGGCCCTGCAGCCACTCCTGCAATGCGGTCTTGGGGTCTTTGGCCACGGCCTGCATCTGAGGGTTGATCTCCACCCCCTCGAACAAGCGGTGCACCAACGCCTCGGCACCGCCATAGCCCGCATCCAGATAGACCGCACCAATCAAGGCCTCCAGGGCATCGGCCAAGATGGAGGGGCGCTGCTGCCCACCGGACTTGGACTCGCCCTCGCCCAAACGAAGCACCTCGGACACCTTCAAGCGCAGCGCGAGCTGGTGCAGAGTGTCTTGCTTGACCAGATTGGCCCGCACACGCGAAAGATCCCCTTCAGGCAACTGCGCCAGCCGCTGGTACAGCAAGCTGGCCACTGCCAGGTTCAAGACAGAGTCCCCCAAGAACTCCAGCCGTTCGTTGTGGTCGGCCGAGAAGCTGCGGTGGGTGACGGCCCGCTGCAATAGCGAGGGATCGGAAAAAACATGCTGCAGACGGGCCTGCAGCGAAGAGAGACTGGGATGCACTAATTATTCGGTCTGGTATTGCAAACGGTAGACAAGGAAGGCTGGGCCAGCCAACGCAATCTCGCGGGAGTACTTGAAGCCGACAACAGTCTTGTCACCGCGCTTGGTGATCTCCAAATCCTTACCAGAAACGGAGCTGATGTTGTCAATGGCCCCGGCGCGATCAAACGAAGCACGGATGTCTGCCACCGTAGAACCCTCTTTAGCGGCCTTGAGAGTGGCCTTGCGGATCGCCTGGTACTCCAGAAAAATCGGTATCGACTGTCCGCCAATCGCAAAGGCAGCCACGGCCAAAACGCCAATGAAAATGACACCGATAAAAGACAGGCCACGTTGACGCGCACGCGCTGTTGTGTAACGCAAATTCATACCAAACACCCTCCTGTTGTATACGGCCACTGGCCTGCTCAGTGAAACGGCCCAATGCGCTTGAAGTCGCCAAAGTTCATCCAGACGAAAAACGCCTTGCCCACGATATTGCCTTCAGGCACAAACCCCCAATAGCGGGAGTCCAGGGAGTTATCGCGGTTGTCGCCCATCATGAAATAGTGGCCTTCAGGCACCTTGCAAACCACGCCCTCCACACTGTAGCGGCAGTTTTCGCGGTAGGCAAAGTTGCTGGCACCTTGCACAAACGCAGGAGCTTCAGGGTTGTTGATGAGTCGATGCGGTTGCGCGCCCAGTTGCTCTTCAAACTGCTTGAAGTAGCGCATGCTTTCTTCTTCCAGAAAGTCAGGCTGGGCAGCCGTCTGCACGGGCTTGCCGTTGATAGTCAAGCGCTTGTTCAGATAGGCCACCTCGTCCCCCGGCACGCCCACCACACGCTTGATGTAGTCAAGCGTAGGCTGTGGAGGGTAACGGAACACCAGCACATCACCGCGTGCGGGCTTGTTGCCCTCGGTGATCTTGGTGTGAATGACCGGCAAACGCACGCCGTAGGTGAACTTGTTCACAAGGATCAGGTCGCCCACCCGCAAGGTCGGAATCATGGAGCCCGAAGGAATCTTGAACGGCTCAAACAGAAAGGAGCGCAACACAAACACGGCCACGATGACGGGGAACAGGCCTGCGGTCCAGTCCAGCCACCAGGGCTGCATAAGGATGCGGCCCTTGGCTTCTTCGGCGTCCACATCCACCTTCTGGATGCCCATGCGGTCCAGCTCGGCCCGGCGCTGCACAGCGGCATCTTCGATGGCTTGCGCAGCCTTGCGGCGCTGGGGCAAAAAGTAAAAGCGTTCGCCCAGCCAATAGGCCCCCGTCACAACGGTGGCCAAAAACAGCAGCAAGGCAAAGTTGCCTTCCAGCGCACCAAAATACCAAGCACCTATGTACCCGGCAAAAGCCGCCAAAATCAGCGACGTGAGAGTTTGCATGAACCGCATTAATCTTCCACCTGCAAAATGGCCAGAAACGCCTCTTGGGGCACCTCCACCGAGCCAATCTGTTTCATCCGCTTCTTACCGGCCTTCTGCTTTTCGAGCAGCTTGCGCTTGCGGCTGATGTCGCCACCGTAGCATTTGGCCAGCACGTTCTTGCGCAGGGCCTTGATGGTCTCGCGCGCAATGATGTTGGCACCGATGGCCGCCTGAATGGCCACGTCGTACATCTGGCGACTGATGATTTCGCGCATCTTGGCCACCACCGCACGGCCGCGGTATTGCGACTGTGAGCGGTGCACGATGATGGACAAAGCGTCCACCTTCTCGCCATTGAGCAGGATGTCCACCTTCACCACATCCGAGGCGCGGTACTCCTTGAACTCGTAGTCCATGGACGCATAACCGCGCGACACCGATTTGAGCTTGTCGAAGAAGTCGAGCACGATTTCGCCCAAAGGCATTTCGTACGTCAACATCACCTGCCGCCCGTGGTAGGCCATGTTCATTTGCACGCCGCGCTTTTGATTGGCCAGCGTCATAACGGGCCCCACGTAGTCCTGCGGCATGTACAGGTGCACAGTGACGATGGGCTCGCGGATTTCCTCCAGACGTCCCTGGTCAGGCATCTTGGAGGGGTTCTCGACCATGATGACTTCACCATCGGCCTTGACCACTTGGTAGACCACGCTGGGGGCCGTGGTGATCAGGTCCTGATCAAACTCGCGCTCCAGACGCTCCTGCACGATTTCCATATGCAACAGGCCCAGGAAGCCGCATCGGAAGCCAAAACCCAAAGCCTGGCTGACTTCGGGCTCATAGTGCAGCGAGGCATCGTTGAGCTTGAGTTTTTCCAGCGCATCGCGCAAGGAGTCGTACTCGCTCGCTTCGGTGGGGTACAGGCCAGCAAACACCTGGGGCTGGATTTCCTTGAAACCCGGCAGGGCTTCTACCGCAGGTCCGGCGTTGTTGGGCAGCTTTTTTTCCAGGGTGATGGTGTCCCCCACCTTGGCGGCCTGCAGTTCTTTGATGCCCGCAATGATGTAACCCACCTGCCCGGCCTCCAGCGCTTCCAAGGCCAGGTTGGCCGGTGTGAATACACCCAGATTGTCCGCGTTGTACACAGCCCCCGTGGCCATCATCTTGAAGCGCTCACCCTTGGCCAAGCGGCCGTCCACGACACGCACCAGCATCACCACCCCTACATAGGGGTCGAACCAGCTGTCAATGATCATGGCGCGCAAAGGGCCCGTGGGGTTGCCCTTGGGGGCAGGCACCTTGGCGACGATCAGCTCCAGGATTTCTTCAATACCCAAACCCGTTTTCGCGGAACAAGGGATAGCGTCCGCAGCATCAATGCCGATGACATCCTCGATTTCTGCCTTGGCGTTGTCAGGATCGGCGTTGGGCAGATCCATCTTATTCAGAACAGGAAGCACCTCTACACCCAGTTCCAGCGCGGTGTAGCAGTTGGCCACCGTCTGGGCTTCAACCCCCTGCGATGCATCGACCACCAGCAACGCGCCCTCGCACGCAGACAGGGAGCGACTCACTTCGTACGAGAAGTCCACATGCCCGGGCGTGTCGATCAGGTTAAGGTTATAGACCTGTCCATCCTTGGCCTTGTATTGCAGCGCCGCAGTCTGTGCCTTGATCGTGATCCCGCGTTCCTTTTCAATGTCCATGGAGTCCAGGACCTGGGCCTCCATGTCGCGCTCAGCAAGCCCGCCGCAACGCTGGATCAAGCGGTCTGCCAGCGTCGACTTACCATGGTCGATGTGCGCAATGATGGAGAAATTTCTGATGTGATTCATCAACGAAAAGCGTCAAATAATGGGATGAGAAAGGCGCGCACAAGAAAAAAGGGCGCGTCGAATGGCGACGCGCCCTGAACCAACAATCATTGGCAACTGCGATGGTTGGAGCTTCATTGTAGGCAAAAAGGCCATGCCAAACAGCCCGCTCCACCGCATGCGGGGGTCGTTGCCACGTTGCAACAAAATATTTACACACAGTTTATCCACAACATCGCCACTTAATTGGTGCACAACATGTGGGCGAGCTGTGGAACAGCTGTGAATGGCTTTCATGCATACCGTATCGTGGAGGAAGACCTCGCCGATATGCATTCAAGCGCTGAGAGCGGGCTCTATTCTATCGAAATCGGTAATTGCACAAATTTTAAGTTGGTGACAACTAACTTTCAGACCATTTTGAGAACGTGCAATGGCTTGACTTGCCGCGGCGTATCTCCGCAGGCGCACAGCCATCATCCAATTCAACGGGCTGGCGCAGGGCGAATCAGCGCGTATTGCGCCCACTCCCCGCGGCGGTACAACACACTCAAGGTTTTGCTCTTGTCGACCTTGCCCAAGATGGCATCAAAGTCCTTCACGCCAGACACCTCGGTATTGGCGATGGCCAGGATGATGTCACCCTCACGCAAGCCAGCCCTGGCAGCACCATCGACAGCGGCCGAAACCAAAACACCGCCCTTGAGCTTGAGTTCCTTCTTTTGAGCGTCCGGCAACTCCGTCACCGTCAACCCCACCTGCTGCCCAGCCGAAGAAGCCTTGGCGCGCTCCTCACGGTCCGTCGTTTTCACTGCCACTTTGTCTGGCTCAATCTCGGCAATGGTGACAGCAAGGTCACGGCTTTGCCCGCGCCGAAACACCGTCAAGCTGCTCTTGCTGCCCGGTTTGGTGTTGCCCACCAAACGAGGCAAATCAGCCACTTTTTCAATCGCCTTGCCTTCAAAGCGGATGATGATGTCTCCCGCCTCGACACCGGCCTTTTCCGCTGGCGAGCCCGACTCCACCCCCGTCACCAACGCACCTTGCGCCTTGCCCAGGCCCAGAGACTCAGCCACGTCCTTGGTCACGGGGCCAATCTGCACGCCAATACGCCCACGCGTCACGCGGCCGGAGGCACGCAGTTGCTCGCTCACTCGCATCGCCTCATCCATGGGGATCGCAAATGAAATCCCCATAAACCCCCCAGAGCGCGAATAAATCTGGCTGTTGATGCCCACCACCTCTCCGCGCATGTTGATCAGCGGCCCGCCAGAATTGCCAGGATTGATCGCCACATCGGTCTGAATGAATGGCAGGTAGTCACCCGTGTCACGCTGTTTGGCACTCACGATGCCTGCCGTGACCGTGTTCTCCAGACCAAACGGAGAGCCAATCGCCATCACCCACTCGCCG
Source organism: Acidovorax sp. 56 (assembly GCF_002749705.1). Lineage (NCBI taxonomy): Bacteria > Pseudomonadati > Pseudomonadota > Betaproteobacteria > Burkholderiales > Comamonadaceae > Acidovorax > Acidovorax sp. 56. Next base: position 4,592,247 of record NZ_PEEV01000001.1, on the reverse strand, counting down.
ACCTTCAGGCGGCTGACATCACCCACCTTCACCGCAGGCAAACCACTGGCCTCAATTTTGACCACAGCCACGTCCGTGCGCTTGTCGGCGCCCACGATCCTCGCCTTGAACTCCCGTTTGTCTGCGAGGGTCACGATCACTTCATCGGCCCCTTCGACCACATGCGCATTGGTCATCACAACGCCGTCGGCCGTGAGAATGAACCCCGAGCCCACACCGCGTGGCTGCTCATCCTGCTGGGGGCGCTGCTGGCGCGGCGCGTTGGGAATAGGCACACCGAAGCGCTTGAAGAATTCCGCCATCTCTTCATCCATCGCACCAGCCCCAGAGCGGGCTGAGGCTTTCTCGGTGGTGCGAATATTGACCACCGAGGGACCCGCCAGCTCTACAAGTTCCGTAAAGTCTGGCAGGCCACGCACCACCGCTGATTGCGCAGCAGCGGAGACAGGCATCAACGCCGTCAGCCCAGACAGGCCAGTGAACACACCAGCCAAGGCAACGGAACGCAGCAACTTCCAATCCAGAGTAGACATCATGGGCCTTTCAAATCGAGGTAACAATTACCAATCACGAATGCATCTCTGAAGAGCACCCAAGCGAATAGGTTCCCAAACACGGGCTGATTTGGGAGCCGATTTTTTTAAAACAGAAGACCAATACAGGCAGCACACTCGGCAGACGAGTGAATGCACCGGCAGACACGTTCACCGAAACGGCTCAGCGCGACCGCTCCCAATGCTTGGAGAAAAGGTGCAGCGTCTTGCGCGGGACTTCTCCCACGATGGTCAGCCAGGTGTCTTCACCTGCTCTGCGCGCCAGCATCTGGGTTGCCCCCATGCTGACCTCCTGCACCTCCACACCACCGTGGCGCGTAGCGTCCATGGGCTCCATGAACAGCGACACAGACGCTAGGCCGTCAGAGTACAGGCACTGCAAGACACTGCGTGCACCGGCCTCTACAGACAGTGTGCGCCGGTAGCATTGGACAGGAACAAAGCCCTCAATCGGCTGGCGCAATACCCACCCCTCTTCCTGGGCAGAGGTCTTGCGCACCTCAGGTGACACGCGCTGGAATCCGTCCACTGCGTCCATCGCGCGTGACAGGTCTTCCGCTTTCACACTGGCATTCCAGTCAATTTCCGAGAATGCAGCCTGCTCCATCACCTTGGCGTTGGGCGACAAGGTTTGCAGCTTCATGACCAGTCCTGTTTCCTGGTCCGCCCAAATGCGGTAGCCCAGCCGCAGATCGTCTTGAGGCTTGAGCCACAGCACGTCCGCACTCCGTCCAGCCACACGCTCCAGTCCCAAACGCTGCACAGCGTAGAACTGTGAGAGCTTGGTGCCCGCCACTACGGAAGGCTGTGGAAACAAGGCTGGGGTGTCACTGCGATCCGTGCGCACGGTGCGCGACGATGCAAAGAAGGTCCTGACCTCACCGTTGCGCCGAAATACGGTGCGCGGCACACCCGACAAGGTTTCCACACGCTCCACTTGCAAACTCCCATCACAAGCGTGGGCAATGCGGGAGCTGGACATGGCCCCGGTGGCCGAGATCACAACAAAAGTACCCACATACGAGCGCCGACACGCAGCCCCTCGCATGTGAGCCATCCATTGCGTGACATCAAGGTCCACCGATACGGCTTGCGCCGAGGGCAAGGGAGCAGCAGATGCAGAAGACTCCGCAGCCACTGCCATGGGCACACCCCACCCCAAGGTAAGCGCAAGAACTGCGACACGCCCCCAAAGGCCAGCCATTCGATCCACGGATGCTTGCGTAACACAGAAGAGAGACCTCCCCTGCGCCAGCCAAGGCGAGTTACCGAGAAGGCTCTTCAAAAGTGGCATTGCGCAAAAAGCCCGCAGGCATCTGAAGAGCCGAAGTGCTACCGAATTGTTTGTGGGCTTGCAACAGTTCGTCCAGGCGCGGGTCGCGCAACATCACGGGCTGCCCTGCCCCCTCCGAAACGGCCACCACCGAAGCCGGTGACACAACTGGAGCAGAAGCCAATTGCGCGCCGCCGCCCCTCAAGGCTTCAACAGAATTCCAACCGATGGCAGCCACTGCAGCCATCGACGCAATACCGGCCACCATCTTCCAGCGAAACACCGACGCATTGGCCGCTGGCTGCGGCACATGGACAGACACCACCGGTGATTCAGATTGCAGTACCAAAGGCACACGTGCGGCGGCAGGCTCCTGGGCCAGTTGCTCCCGCAAGCGCCCCAGCAAGGGGCTCGATGCGTGTGCAGCCAATTCAGGCGAGCGCAACACATCGCCCACCAGATGGTAGAGCTCCCACGTGGCTTGGCTCCCTTCACCGTGGGCCAAGCGCAAGGCCTCAGCCAAGGCCTCGCCTTCGAGCTCACCATCCATTAACGCCGACAACTGCTCGCACTGATTCAAATCTTTGTCCATGATGTCACCTGTCTAACCAGCCCCCACACATACAGATCTGCACACTTCGGTATCGCATTCTTCCGCACCCGGCCAACTCCACAACACCGCACCCAGCGATCTCGCGGAACAAGGGAGAGAGGCGCAGCCACGCCTCAATCACCACCGCTTGCCAGACTGTTTGTCCAACAGCGGGCGCACTTTCGCAGAAATAGCCTCACGGGCCCGAAAAATCCGGGACCGAACCGTGCCAATAGGGCAATTCATCGCCAGCGAAATTTCTTCATAGCTCAGCCCCTCAATCTCGCGCAACGTCACAGCCTGCCGCAAATCCTCAGGCAAAGCCTCCATAGCGGCATTCACCACCCGTGCAATTTCCTGTGCAGCCAAAACGGTTTCTGGCGTTTCTTCGGTGGTTAGTTCATTGTCAACGCGGGAAGTTTCATCCTCATCGTCTCCGCCTCTGAGGGCGTTCTCGGAGATGACCGGATTGCGCTTCATGTCCATCAACGCCTTTTTGGCGGTGTTCACAGCAATGCGGTAGAGCCATGTATAAAACTGGGCATCCCCCCGAAACTGGTGCAGCGCCCGATAAGCCCGGATGAAGGTCTCCTGTGCGATGTCCTGCACCAGATCTGTGTCGCGCACCATCCGGCCGATCAGGCGCTCGATGCGCCTTTGGTATTTGATGACCAGCAGCTCGTAGGCTCGCTGGTCACCTGCAACCGTGCGCTCCACCAGTTGGAGATCGCTGTCTGCAGGAAGGGAAGGCGGGGTTACATTCATGGGCACTCAGAAATCACGCCTTAGGGCTCTCGGCTTGGCGCCTCGGTAGATTGGACAGCCGTGGGGGCTGCCTGCATGGCGGGCGAATATACCGCACGGCGCAAATCACCCCAGCGTTCAGGGCGCTGCGAGCGTTCGAGCCACAACCAAAGCGGGGCATGGCCATCCCTGTACGCCAGGATCCACAGCGTGTACTGCAAATCCAGAATAACGGCGGGCGCCTGCCGCAAGGCTGCGCCTTCCTCAGACACCCCCACTTGCTCCGAATCGGCAACTTGTAAGGCCCAAACTTGCCCGTTCCAGGCCAACAAGCCATGCGGAGACCGGCGCCAGTACTCCAAAGCACCCAAAGCCGCGATCACCCAGCCCACAATCGCTACCAAGGCAAAGACACCTCGACCCCCTGCAGTCCACACACTCGCTGCATACCAAGCAACACCACCACCGGAAAACACAGCCAGCCACACGCAAAGCCAGCCCAATGCGGCACTCCTTGCAAAAGGGTAGCGCACAGCTGGAGCCGTATATTTGACAGAGGCCATCATGGCATCCCGGGACGGCTGTTGTTTGGGCGCAAAAAAGGCAGTCGCAGCAGGCCAATGCAGAAGCAGCCACAGGGCCAACCCAACGAACCCAGGCTCAACCACCCCTGCAAAGGCCGCTGAAGCTTTCGCAACTGCACCCCCAAAAGACAAAAGGGCAGACATCCCACATCAAAAACATGGGACATCCACCCTAAGGCCACCAAGCGCTCAGCGCAACGTAGCTTGCATCCGTGCATCAAACCCGCTTGAAAACCAGCGAGCCGTTGGTGCCCCCAAAACCAAAGTTGTTCTTAAGAGCAATGTCGATCTTCATGTCACGCGCCGTATTGGCACAGTAGTCCAGATCACACTCAGGATCCTGGTTAAAGATGTTGATCGTCGGTGGCGCCTTTTGATGGTACAGCGCAAGCACCGTGAAAACACTTTCGATGCCACCCGCTCCGCCGAGCAAGTGCCCGGTCATCGACTTGGTCGAGCTGACCACCGTGTGGCGCGCATGGTCACCCAAAGCAGCCTTGATGGCATTCGTTTCGTTCAAATCACCCAGCGGGGTTGAGGTGCCGTGGGCGTTGAGGTAATCCACCTGGTCGGCATTGATGCCCGCATTGCGCAACGCATTGAGCATGGCGCGGCGTGGCCCATCCATGCTGGGAGCAGTCATGTGCCCTGCATCAGCACTCATGCCAAAGCCTGTCAATTCCGCGTAGATTTTTGCTCCACGTGCCTTGGCGTGTTCGTACTCTTCCAGCACCATCACCCCAGCGCCTTCACCCAACACAAAACCATCGCGGTCTTTGTCCCAGGGGCGCGAGGCCGTCTTGGGGTCATCGTTGCGGGTAGACAAGGCGCGCATGGCAGCAAAGCCGCCAATGCCCAGCGGAGACACCGTGGACTCTGTGCCACCGGCCACCACCACATCAGCGTCGCCGTATTCGATCATGCGACCGGCTTCTCCAATACAGTGCAAGCCCGTCGTACATGCGGTCACCACAGCCAGGTTAGGGCCCTTGAAACCAAAACGCATCGACACATGCCCAGCCACCATATTGATGATGGAGGCAGGCACAAAGAATGGCGTGATACGGCGAGGACCCCGGCTGGCGTACTCGACGTGTGTGTTTTCTATCAGCGGCAAACCGCCGATGCCAGAACCAATCACACAGGCAATGCGGGTGGCAAACTCTTCATCGAGCGCCTCGCCCGTAGGCAAACCCGCATCCTGCACAGCCTGCGCTGCTGCTGCGATACCAAAATGAATGAAGGAGTCCATCGCACGCGCATCTTTGGCGCTGATGTAGGACTCCAGGTCCAATCCCTTGACCTCGCCTGCAATCTGGCAGGAAAAATTCGACGCATCGAACTTGGTGATGAGGTCAATGCCGGACTTGCCGGCAAGGATGTTGGCCCAGGCATCGGCCACCGTGTTACCCACGGGGCTGACGCAACCCAGGCCGGTCACGACAACGCGACGACGGCTCATGCGTGAAAACCTTCTACTGATCGCTTGAGTCAGGCGCAGGGCGCCGCTCAGGCCTTCTGGTGATTGTTGGCGTAGTCGATGGCGTTTTGCACCGTGGTGATCTTTTCCGCGTCTTCGTCGGGGATCTCGATGCCGAACTCGTCTTCCAGTGCCATCACCAGTTCCACGGTGTCGAGGGAGTCTGCGCCGAGGTCAGCCACGAAAGACTTTTCGTTGGTGACTTGGGACTCTTCCACTCCGAGTTGTTCGGCAATGATTTTTTTGACGCGTGCTTCGATATCGCTCATGGTTTCCCTCTGGGGGTTGTGAATGAATCCGCGATTCTAGCTGGTAAGGAGATTCCCTCCTCATCAGCCCGCCGTCGGGATAAAGCGGCGTTAACTTGTCTCAATTACATGTACATGCCGCCATTGACGTGCAACTCCTGCCCCGTCACATAGCCAGCTTCATTCGAGGCCAGGTAGGCCACTGCGTGCGCGATGTCTTGCGGCTTGCCCATGTGGCCCAACGGGATCTGGGCATTGAGGGCTTTTTGCTGCTCTTCGGGCAACACGGAGGTCATGTCGGTCTCGATGAAACCGGGTGCCACGCAGTTGACAGTGATGTTGCGGCTGCCCAGTTCACGGGCCAGTGCACGCGTCATGCCAGCCACACCGGCCTTGGCGGCAGCATAGTTGGCCTGCCCTGGATTGCCCGAAGCGCCAACCACACTGGTGATGCTGATGATGCGGCCAAAACGCTGCTTCATCATCGGACGAATGGCCGCCCGGCTCACACGAAAGACTGCCTTCAAATTGGTGTCGAGCACAGCATCCCAGTCCTCGTCCTTCATGCGCATGGCCAGCGTGTCGCGGGTAATACCCGCGTTGTTCACTAGTACATGCAAGCCGCCTTGCTGCTTGACGATGCCATCCATGAGCGCCTCGACAGCGGCCACGTCATTGACATTCAAGTTGGCACCACGGCAACCGGGGTAAGCCGCCAGCGCCTGGCCAATGCGGGCAGCGCCTTCATCGGTCGTAGCGGTTCCCACCACTTGATAGCCACGCACGGCCAATTCCAGGGCAATGGCTGCGCCAATGCCGCGAGAGGCACCCGTCACCAAGGCCACCTGCACTGCTTTTACCGAATCCGTCATTTCACAATCTCCATCGCTTCAGCCAGGGTGGCTGGGTCATACAGGGGCACGCCCGTCAACTCGGCATCGATGCGCTTGGTCAAACCGGCCAGCACCTTGCCAGGGCCCGCTTCCACGACATGCGTGACGCCGCGCGCTTTCAACGCCTGCACACATTCCACCCAGCGCACAGGACCAAAGGCCTGGCGATAGAGGGCATCACGGATCTGTCCTGCATCAGTGCAGACGGCCACATCAATGTTGTTGACCACTGGAATCTGCGGCTCAGCCAATGCCAAGCCGTCCAAAGCCAGGCGCAGCTTCTGCGCAGCAGGCTTCATCAGGCTGGAATGGAAAGGGGCAGACACCGGCAATGGCAAGGCGCGCTTGGCGCCAGCTGCCTTGAGAAGCTCACAGGCCTTGTCCACGCCCACCTTGGTGCCAGCAATCACGGTCTGGGCAGGGTCATTGAAATTGACAGCCTCCACCACCTCGCCACTACCCAACGCCACCACAGCCTCAGCGCAGCCTGCAATGACCTTGGAGGCTTCCAGCCCCAAAATGGCCGCCATGGCCCCCACCCCAACAGGCACAGCCTCTTGCATCGCCGCCGCACGCAGCCGCACCAGCGGCGCTGCTTGCGCCAAAGTCAACACACCTGCCGCCACCAAAGCCGAATACTCGCCCAACGAATGGCCCGCCAGCGCCGATGGCTTGGCCCCACCCGCTGCGCACCACACACGCCAAGCGGCCACACCCGCCACGAGCATCACAGGCTGCGTGTTGGTGGTCAATGCCAAGGATTCCTTGGGGCCTTCATGAATAAGACGCCCCACATCTTCACCCAAGGCATCAGAGGCCTCGCGCAGCGTTTGCTGCACCGCCTGGTGGTCGCCCCAGGCATCCAGCATGCCCACTGACTGCGAGCCTTGTCCAGGAAAAACAAATGCGAATGATTTCATAGCTCTGCAATATTCAGATAAAAATAGCCTCTAGCGCGCATCAATAAAGCGCTAGCAGCTACATTTTTAATAGCACTGCACCCCAGGTAAATCCGCCGCCCACCCCTTCAAGCAGCACCGTCTGCCCGGCGGTCACCTGGCCATTGCGCACCGCATGATCGAGCGCCAAGGGAATAGAAGCGGCCGAGGTGTTGCCATGCTGATCCACCGTCACCACCACCTTGTCCATGGACAGCTTCAGCTTGCGGGCCGTGCCCTGCATGATGCGGATGTTGGCCTGATGGGGAATCAACCAGTCGATGTCGGCCTCAGTCAGACCGGCTTTTTGTAGCACCGCATGGGCTGCCTTCTCCAGCACGCCCACCGCCAGCTTGAACACGGCTTGACCATCCATCTTCAAGACAGGGTCACCCAATATGTGTCCGCCAGACACATTGCCAGGAACGCAAAGAATGCCCACATGCTTGCCATCGGCGTGCAAGTCGCTGGCCAGAATGCCAGGCTTGTCAGAAGCCTCCAGCACCACCGCCCCAGCACCATCACCAAACAAGACACAAGTGGTGCGGTCATTGAAGTCGAGAATGCGGCTGAAAACCTCGGCACCCACCACCAGCGCACGGCTGGCTGCGCCCGACTGGATCATCGCGTCAGCCACCGACAGCGCGTACACGAAGCCGCTGCAAACCGCTTGCACATCAAACGCGGGGCAACCATTGGCACCCAACTTGTTCTGCAAGATGCAAGCCGTGGACGGGAACACCATGTCTGGCGTGGAGGTCGCCACGATGATCAAGTCAATGTCTTGGGGCTGCACACCCGCAGCCTCCAGGGCTTGGCGTGCAGCCTCAAGCCCCAGGTCGCTGCTGGTGACGTCCGGCGCAGCAAAGTGCCGCGCCCGGATGCCCGTGCGCTCCACAATCCATTCATCAGAGGTTTCAATACCACGCTGGCCCAATTCAGCCACCAGATCAGCGTTGGTCAATCGGCGTGGAGGCAAATAGCTGCCTGTGCCGGTGATGCGGGAATAACGTCTCATCAATGTGTCGTCGCCGAAACACCGGCCTTGGCTTGTACATCAGCGGGGGCCAGGAGGGGCGCCGCATGCGCAATCCGGGTCCGGACACGGTCGAGCAGGTTGTTGCGGGCTGCATCATACGCCCGGTTCAAAGCCTGCTCGAAAGCCAGCACGTCCGCCGATCCATGGCTCTTGAACACCAAACCGCGCAACCCCAAAAGGGCTGCGCCGTTGTAGCGGCGGTAGTCAATGCGCTTCATCAAAGCTTTTAAAACAGGATAAGCAACGATGGCTGCAGCTTTGGTAAAAATATTGCGAGAAAACTCATTTTTGAGCCCGCCCACCACCATGGAAGCTACGCCTTCACTGGCCTTCAATGCAACATTGCCTACAAAGCCGTCACACACCACGATGTCAACGGTGCCCTTGAAGATGTCATTGCCTTCCACGTTGCCGTAGAAGTTCAGATCACCCAAACTGGCCGCAGATCGCAGCAATTCACCTGCTTTTTTGATGACTTCGCTGCCTTTGATGATTTCCTCACCAATATTGAGCAAGCCTACAGTGGGCTCCCCTCCGTCTTGGAGGGCTGACACCAGCGCAGACCCCATGACGGCGAATTGCAGCAGGTGCTCGGCCGAGCAATCCACATTGGCCCCCAAATCCAGCACCGTGGTGGCACCACCTTGTGCGTTGGGCAGCTGGGTCGCAATCGCAGGGCGGTCAATGCCATCCAGGGTTTTCAAGATGTAGCGAGCGATCGCCATCAAGGCACCCGTGTTGCCTGCGGACACAGCCGCAGCCGCCGCTCCATCCTTGACCTGCTGAATGGCCACGCGCATGGAAGAATCTTTCTTCTTGCGCAAAGCCACCTCCACAGGGTCATCCATGGCGACCACTTCAGAGGCCAGCACAACACTGGCCCGCTCGTGCGAGAACGATTGGAGACTCTCCTGCAAGCCGACCAGCAGCAAACGGGCTTGGGGGTGGGAATCTAGAAACTGGCGACACGCCGCGAGCGTGACGCGGGGGCCATGGTCGCCCCCCATGCAGTCAACAGCCAGTGTGATCATGGGCGACTTGTCCAGCCAACGGCTTTGGCTGAAAGAAAAATACGACGATCAAAACAAAGGCCCGCACTACACAAAGTAGTTGCGGGCCTTGATGGGTGCTGAAATTAGGCTTCAGACTTGTTCTTCAGCACTTGGCGGCCACGGTAGAAACCGTTAGGGCTGATGTGGTGACGCAGGTGGGTTTCACCAGTGGTAGGTTCCACAGCAATGCCTGGCACATTCAGTGCATTGTGCGAGCGGTGCATACCGCGCTTGGAAGGGGATTTTTTGTTTTGCTGAACTGCCATGATGGCTCCTGGTCTTGAATAGGGTTGGTAAAAACGCGATCAGCCCAATAAGACACGAGGGGGATTCGCGAGAAGCCCTCGATTATAACCCAAACAATAATTCATGTCCCTTTTTCGTCTTTTCGCAGCGAAGCGAGCGCTGCAAAGGGGTTGGGCTTTTCAGAGTTCGCAGCCTCAAAGTCCTCGTCCGACGATGCCAGAGGGACCGAGCTTGGGCACTCATCATGCTTTGGCACCACAGGCAAGGCCATCAGCAACTCATCTTCAATCAGCTCACGCAAGTCAAACTCCCGGCTCAGTGCCAGCAAGTCCTCATCGCAATCGTCATCCAGGGCTTCGGCGGTGGCCTCATCGGCCACAAATCGGAACGAGCGCTCCACATCCAGAGGCACATCCACAGGTGTCATGCACCGCTGGCATTCCATCGGGAAGCTGGCGTGCACCGCCAGATGCAACCAGACTTGGCCCGAGCCCCCCAGCTCGGTACGCACTTCACCAGCCACCTTCCAGTCCACGAGCAAATCCGGGTGCAAGCCTTTGGCCTCTTGCGCCAAGCGCTCGTATTTCAGAAGCGAGTCGTGACCTGACAGCTGCCCCCCCGCCTGCGCGAAAGCCTTGATGTCAAGCCGGTCGGGAGAGAATTCCTTGGTCATGGCGGCAGTGTAAGAGAATCAGCGCATGCATCAATCCCCCACCCTGCCACGCCCTCTGGTATTGGGCTCCACCTCGCCCTACCGGCGCGAGCTGCTCTCGCGCCTGAACATCGCCTTTAACGTGGCCGCCCCCCATGTCGATGAAACCCCACAAGCCAACGAAGCCCCCCGCGCACTGGCTTTGCGGCTGGCACTGGCCAAAGCGCAGGCCGTGGCACTGCTGCACCCGCAAGCCATCGTCATTGGATCGGACCAAGTGGCCGATCTGGCGGGAGAACCCCTGGGCAAGCCCGGCACCCATGAAAAAGCCACCCTGCAACTGCAAGCCATGAGCGGCCAGACGGTGGTGTTCCAAACCGCGGTGGCCGTGGTGTGCGCCAGCAGCGGGTTTCAACAAGTAGACCTGGCTGCAGTTGAAGTCAAATTCAGAACCCTCGACCCAGACGAAATCGAACGTTACCTGCAGGCCGAAAAGCCTTACGACTGCGCTGGCAGCGCCAAAAGCGAAGGCCTGGGCATCAGCCTGCTCGATGCCATCGTGAGCGACGATCCCACCGCCTTGATCGGGCTGCCGCTGATTCGAACCTGCCGCATGCTGCGCGCTGCAGGGTTGGTGCTGCCATGAGCCAGTCGCCAGCACCCGTCGCCAGCACACCATCGACCAACGCCGCGCTGGGGCGGCTTTATCTGGTCCCGGCGCCACTCGACTTTGGCTGCGACGTGCAAGCCCCCCTGCAAGAGGTGCTGCCGCAATCCACCATCCTGCAAGCCGCCCGGCTCAACCACTGGATTTGCGAGAACGCCAAAAGTACCCGGGCATACCTCAAGCGCGTTGATGCGCTGGAAACCCTCGCAGTCCCGGTGCAAGCCCAGCAAATTACAGAGTTACCGCGCGAAGTGCACAAAAAGGGAGACCATGGCGACAAAGGCGCCCCCGTATTTGACGCCCGCCCTCTCCTGTCGGCCGCACTGCAAGGGCACGACATCGGCCTGGTCAGCGAAGCGGGGATGCCTGCTGTGGCAGACCCAGGCTCGTCCATTGTGCGTGCCGCACACGATCTGGGCATTGCCGTGGTGCCACTGGTAGGCCCCGTCTCCTTGCTGCTGGCCCTCGCTGCCAGCGGCATGAACGGGCAAAACTTTGCTTTCGTGGGCTACTTACCCCAAAGCGGGCCGGAGCGCGCGCAGCGCATGAAGGAGCTCGAATCCATCGCGCTGAAAACAGGGCAAACGCAGGTGTTCATTGAAACCCCCTACCGCAATGCCGCCCTGTGGCAAGCACTGACCCAGACCCTGCAAACCAATACCCGATTGGCCATGGCCGCCGGGCTGACGCTGGAAACATCCCAAATACACAGCCAGCCGGTCAAGCAATGGCGCCAAAAAGCAGCGCCGGTGGACAACCGCACGCCCACCGTGTTCTTGATCGGTAGATAAGCACAGGCCAGCCACCACGCCGCCCCAACCGATACGCCAAAGCAAAACCCCCGGCTACCACACAGGCAACCGGGGGTTCAGATTCGAAAACCACCACTGGTAGCGTCGCTAGCGAGGCGACAGCACCCAGCTATCGCAGCTGCGGCGCCGCAATGGCAGTGGCCGCCTTGGCCGCGCCATACCCCATCGCCGCGCCAAAGCGCTTCACCAAACGCTCAGCCACATTGTCACGGCGGGTGTAGTCGATGATGTCTTCCGCCTTGACGATTTCACGGGCCACATAGTCGAGGTTGCCCAGCTTGTCCGCCAAGCCCATCTCCACAGCCTGCTGGCCCGTCCAGAACAAGCCACTGAAGGTCTCGGGCGTGGGCTTGAGCCGATCACCGCGCCCCGACTTCACCACGGCGATGAACTGCTGATGGATCTGGTTGAGCATGGCCTGTGCGTACGCACGCTGTTGCTCGGTCTGGGGGCTGAAAGGGTCCAAAAAGCCCTTGTTTTCACCCGCCGTGAGCAATCGGCGCTCCACCCCCAGTTTTTCCATCGTGCCGGTGAAACCAAAACCATCCATCAGCACGCCAATGCTGCCCACGATGCTGGCCTTGTCCACAAAGATTTCGTCCGCTGCCGCAGCGATGTAATACGCCGCCGAGGCACAGGTCTCCTCAACCACGGCATACACAGGCTTGTTGTATTTGGCCTTGAGGCGAAGGATTTCGTCATTGATGATGCCCGCCTGCACCGGGCTGCCACCCGGAGAGTTGATCAACAACACCACGGCCTTGGAGCCCTCATCCTCAAAGGCGCTGCGCATGGCAGCCACCACGAACTCGGCACTGGCCTCGGCGCCTGAAGCGATTTCGCCCTTGATGTCCACCACCGCCGTATGAGGGGCGCTCTTGTTGGCACTCGGGGCAGCCTGCATCATCGCGCCGCCAAAAATGGCAAGCACCAGGAGCAGCCAGGCAAAGCGAAAGAAAATCTTCCAGCGCCGGGCGGCACGCTGCTCTGTCAACGCGGCCAACGCGAGCTTTTCCAGCACCGCACGCTCCCAGCCAGGCTCGGCAGGCGGCGTGGCACGGGGGGCAGCACCGGGGCTTGAGGATGGCGCAGCTGCGGCAGCCTGGGTAGCCCACAGATCAGAAGCGGGCAAAGAATCCTGAGCACTGCCAGGATGATTGGAAGAGGGATTTTGTGGGTCAGTCATTCAAAGCCTCCCGCAGACACCCCGGGCCCAGGAACAGGCCCGGCATAGCGCTGCGGACAGAGAAAACAAGCAACAAAACAGGGAAATAGAACAGAACAAGGCACCTGGGAGCAACCCCTAAAACGCCACCGGCTGCAGGTTGTGCGCAGTATGCCAGTGCACCTGGCCACCGGCCTCGGACAAGGCAATTTTCACCAGCCCGCCCCTACAAGGCCCGCCAGCACACTGGCCAGTGCTGGGCAAATAAGCAGCGCCGTGCGTGGCACACAACAACCATTGACCTGTGTCATCAAACAAACGGTTGGGCTGGTAGTCCATTTCCATGGGCACATGGGTGCAGCGGTTCAGGTAGGCATGCACCACACCCTGGTACCGAATGGCAAATGCGCGGCAAACCTGGCCCGCATACTGCACATCAAACGGCACGGCCATACCCCCATCGCACAGCTCTGCGCTGCCACACAACAAAACAGCCTGCTCAGACAAAGGCGGCGCTCCTGGGCAGTGGCGAGAGATGAAAGCAAGACTGCAGCACGCCTCAAGCCTCCTGCTGCAGCCACTCGTGCAACTGCGCCACCGAATGCGCCACATACAGCGGTTGCAGCGCATGGAACGCATCGGGCTCGTGGGCGCCATAGCTGACCCCGACGCTGGCGCAGCCTGCGTTCTGGGCCATCTGCAGGTCGTGGGTGGTATCGCCAATCATCAGCAAGCGCTCAGGGGGCACATCAAACTCTGCCATCAACTCCTGCAGCATCAAAGGATGGGGCTTGCCCGCCGTCTGGTCAGCAGTGCGCGAGCCATCAAACACCCCGCGCAAATCCACCGCCTGCAAAACCTCATCAAGGCCACGGCGGCTTTTTCCGGTGGCGACGGCCAGCAGGTGCCCACGCTCGCGCAGGGCCGACAACATGGGCAACACGCCATCGAACAAGCTCAAATCATCCTGGTGCTGCAGGTAGTGAAACCGGTAGCGGTTGCCCAGCTCGGTGTATTTTTCAGGCGGCACATCCGGAGCGGCATACGCCAAGGCGGGCATCAGGGCCATGCCGATCACATAGGCCGCTTCCTTGTCCGATGGCACCGTGCCGCCCACATCGCGCACAGCCTCCTGGATGGAGCGCACGATGATGGCGGTGGAGTCGTACAAGGTGCCATCCCAATCAAAAGCGATCAGGTCAAAGCGGCGCGAACGGACGTGGGACGGCATGGCGAGGCAATCAAGCAGAGGGAATGAAGTCTGCCAGTTCAGGGGGCAGAGGGGCGTTCAATGTCACACGCTCCGCGCTGGCAGGGTGGCTGAACTGTAACCGCCACGCATGCAAAAACATGCGCTTGAGCCCCAGTCTGTGCAACCGCTTGTTCAGGTCAAAGTCGCCATATTTGTCGTCACCCACTATGGGATGGCCCTGGCTGGCCAAGTGGACCCGGATCTGGTGCGTGCGACCGGTCTTGATGGTGACCTCCAGCAACGTCATCGCAGGCAAGCCTTGCAAGGGCCGCGCAGGCACCGCTTGGCGCACCTTGACCAGGGTAATGGAACGCATCCCCTCCGGGTCATCGACCGTGGTGACACGCACCCGGCGCTCACCATCGGCCTGCAGGTATTTGTGCAGTGGCAAGTCGATCACCTTGTTGCTGGCCGTCCATGGACCCGTGACCAGCGCCAGGTAGGTTTTGCCAGTTTCCCGCTCCCTGAACTGGTCTTGCAAGTGAGTGAGTGCAGACCTCTTCTTGGCCACCAGCAGGATGCCGGAGGTTTCGCGGTCCAGCCGGTGCACCAGCTCCAGCAATTTGGCCTGGGGGCGTGCCTGGCGCAGTTGCTCGATGACGCCAAAGCTCACACCGCTGCCGCCATGCACCGCCACACCGGCGGGCTTGTCGATAGCGAGTACATGCTCATCTTCCAGAAGAATGGGGAATTCACGCGCGGGCGCGGGCCGCTCGGCCTTCTCGGCCACTTTGTCCGACACCCGCACCGGCGGCAGGCGCACCACATCACCAGACTCCACCCGGGTGTCGGCACTGGCGCGGCCTTTGTTGATGCGCACCTCGCCGCTGCGGATGATGCGATAGACGTGGGTTTTCGGTACCCCTTTGAGGTGGCGTATCAAAAAGTTATCAAGCCGCTGCCCCGCCGAATCCTCATCGACTTCGACCAGACGGACTGCAGGAGGGTTGGAAGCCGGGGCCCGGTCCAGCGGTGGTTTGCCCCCTATAATGTGTTTCACCTGCGCGTTGTTTTGTAAGTGGTTGATTTGTCTGGAGTTTAGTCCACTCAGCCATGCTACTAGCGCAGGCAGGTCGATGCCAGCGGGTGTCGCACACGCAGATTGCGGGCCAGATGCCTGCAATGGCCTGGGCGGCAGTCGGCGGGCTGACAAATTGAAACACTGATACGGAATCCCCCAAGCCGGCAGATGCACCCTACCAGGGACAGGTCTGCCGGTGGATCGAAGCGAGCATGTGGTTGTTGATGGCATGGATGATGACTTTGTGGCGGCGGCACTTGCCCCTGGCCCTGCACGTCCAATTGCCCGCAGCGCCCCGCCAGCAAGCGCAAGAAGCTATTAAATTTGTAGCAAATCTGCGCCATTCTCACTCGCCCCCATCCAAGCGCCCTTGCCTCCCGTGCTGAGTTCACCCTCGGCAGCCTGAGTCATCCCCGGCAATTCCCTTCGTTTCGATCCGTCAGTCCAGGCATTTACGGCTCCTATAGAGCTTGTCATTGGTTTGGAACTGTGGGCGGCAGCCCGCTACAGCAACTGAGCTGTGCCGCTGCTGTCCGCGAAACAACGAGAAGGAATCGCATCATGAAGCGGATGCTCATCAACGCCACGCAGCCCGAAGAACGCCGCCTGGCCATCGTCGACGGACAAAAGCTCCTCGACTACGAAATCGAAATCGAAGGGCGCGAACAGCGCAAAGGCAACATCTACAAGGCCGTCGTCACACGCGTCGAGCCTTCGCTGGAAGCCTGTTTTGTGGACTACGGCGAAGACCGCCACGGCTTCCTGCCCTTCAAGGAAATCTCGCGCAGCTACTTCACCCCCGGTGTCTCGCCCAGCCAGGCGCGCATCAATGAAGTGATCAAGGAAGGCCAGGAGCTGCTGGTCCAGGTCGAAAAAGAAGAACGCGGCAACAAGGGCGCAGCCCTGACCACCTTCGTCTCGTTGGCCGGCCGCTACGTGGTGCTGATGCCCAACAACCCCCGTGGCGGTGGCGTTTCGCGCCGCATCGAGGGCGAGGACCGCGCCGAGCTCAAGGAGGCGATGGACCAGTTGGAATACCCCAACGGCATGTCCATCATCGCGCGCACCGCTGGCATTGGCCGCACCGCGCCCGAGCTGCAGTGGGACCTGAACTACCTACTCAAGCTGTGGAACGCCATCGACGGCGCAGCCAAGGGTGGCAAGGGTGCCTTCCTGATCTACCAGGAATCGAGCCTGGTGATCCGCGCGATCCGCGACTACTTCAACAACGACATCGGTGACATCCTCATCGATACCGACGACATCTACGAACAGGCGCAGCAGTTCATGGCGCACGTCATGCCCGAGCATGCCGCCCGCGTGAAGCGCTACCGCGACGACGCCGCCCTGTTCAGCCGCTTCCAGATCGAGCACCAGATCGAATCGGCCTACGCCCGCACCGTGCAGCTGCCCTCGGGCGGCGCCATCGTGATCGACCACACCGAAGCGCTGGTGTCCGTGGACGTGAACTCGGCCCGCGCCATCAAGGGCGGCGACATCGAGGAAACCGCCACCCGCACCAACCTGGAAGCCGCCGACGAAGTGGCCCGCCAGATGCGCCTGCGCGACCTGGGCGGCCTGATCGTGATCGACTTCATCGACATGGAAGAGTCGAAGAACCGCCGCGAAGTGGAAAACCGCCTGCGCGACGCGCTGCGCCAGGACCGTGCCCGCGTGCAGTTCGGCACCATCAGCAAGTTCGGCCTGATGGAAATGAGCCGTCAGCGCCTGAAGCCCGCATTGAGCGAAGGCTCCTCCATTCCCTGCCCACGCTGCGGCGGCGCAGGCCACATCCGTGACACCGAATCGTCGGCCCTGCAGATCCTGCGGATCATTCAGGAAGAGTCGATGAAGGACAACACGGCCGCCGTGCACTGCCAGGTGCCAGTGGAAGTGGCCTCGTTCCTGCTCAACGAAAAGCGCACCGAGATCGCCAAGATCGAACTCAAGCAGCGCGTGAGCGTGCTGATGGTGCCCAACAAGACGCTGGAAACCCCCAACTACCGCCTGGAGCGCCTCAAGCACGACGACCCACGCCTGGACCACATCGACGCAAGCTACAAGCTGGCCGAAGACGTGGAAGACCCCACCGCCGTGACACGCCGCTCGCAAGAGCCGACCAACAAGCAAACCCCGGTCATCAAGGGTGTGCTGCCCGATGCGCCCGCGCCAGTGGCCGAGCCCCGCCCCGAAGGCGCTGCGCGCCCTGCCCGCAATGGCAATGGCCACGCCCCCCGCAACGGCACTGCTGCACAAGCCGCGCCAGCACCTGCCCCCGCCGCAGCTGTGCCACAAGAAAAGGGCTTCTTTGCCTGGCTCAAGAGCCTGTTTGGCTTTGGTGCCGCGCCTGCGACCGCCCCGGTGGCCGCGCCTGCGCCTGCAGCACCTAGCGACGGCAGCGGACGCGGCGAATCGCGCCGTGATGGCCGCAGCGAAGGCCGGGGCCGCCGTGGTAGCCGTGACGGCGCCCGCGATGGCAACCGTGACGGTGGCCGCGATGCCAACCGCGATACCGCCGGCAATGTGAGCGAAGGCCGTGGACGCCGCAACGACCGCGGCGCCGAAGGCCGTGCCCCGCGCGATGGAGACCGCCGCCCAGAAGGCGAAAACCGCAATGCCGAAGGCCGCAACACCGAGGCGCGTGAGGGCCGCAATGGTCGCGATGGCCGTGGCCGCCGCGATGCCGAAGGCCGCAGCACCAACGCCGCCCTGAGCGGTGAGCAAAATGCGGCCCCCGCAGAAGCCCTGGCCAACGTCAACGCCAATGGCGCTGATGCCGGCACAGCACCAGCACGTGGCGAACGCGGCCCACGCCGTGAACGCGGTGACCGTGGTGAGGGCGGCCGCCGCGAGCGCGGTGAACGCGGCCCGCGCAATGCCGAAGGCCAGGAGCGCAGCACGCCAGCGATGGACTTTGTGGACACATCGCCCATGGCATCGCTGCCCGATCTGGACCTGACGGGCAACGAGGTTGCCACCCCACCGGCAGCGCCCGCGACGGAAGAACGGCGTGAGCGCCGCTCCCGCGACCGCTACGGCCGCGACCGCCGCGAGCGTGGCGAACGTGCACCCCGTGAAGGCAGTGACAACGCCGCAGAGGCACAGCCACTGAGCGCAGCCCCAGCAGCAGACGCTGCCCCGGCCGTGTCCGAAGATGCACCACGCCGCAGCTACTTCAGCAGCCCGGCGGCAGAGGCACCCGCGGCGACAGAGCCAGCAGTGGCCGCCCCTGCGCAAGTGGCCCCCGCCCCCGTGGCAACGCCTGTAGCGGCAACCCCTGCGGCCAAACCGGCAACAGTGCCCTCGGCAGCACCAGCCCCGGTGGCGCCTGCGGGCATGCCCCGCGTGCAGTCCTACACGCTGCCGATGGATTCGCTGCACCAAGTGGCCACCGCCTCAGGGCTGCAGTGGGTGAACTCGGACAGCGACAAGGTCGCTGCCGTGCAAGCCGCCATTGCGGCAGAACCCAAGCCGGTGCACGTTCCCCGCGCACGCCCACCGGCTGTGGTGTTGGACGAAGGCCCGCTGGTGCTGGTGGAAACCCGCCGCGACCTGGCCGCCATGACCCTGCCATTTGAGCAGCCTCCTGCGGCGTAACACATGGCGCACACAGCCCGCGCCGTCTAGCGCGGCTGTCCCCACTCAAAGGCGGCCTTGGTCGCCTTTGTTTTTGGGGGCAACGCGCCAACACGGGGCATGAAGCGCTGCAGCCCAAAGGGGTACCCACGCCATGCCCACATCCCTCAAAATAAGACGTTGAGCGCATGGCGCAGGATCACTCAGCGCGGCTAACAAAACTCAGCGAAGCGGTTCTGGCCAGGCGCTGCGTCGCAGACAGTACGAACAGCACGAGCAGTACGACAAGACGCGGCAACAACGCCAGAAGAGTTTTGTTAGCCTCTCTAAGAACCTGTTCAAAGCCCTGCACAGCTTCGCTCTGCTTCACCCATCAGCCACCCTGCCCCTCATCGCACCATGCTGTTTTTGCTGTCCCCCGCCAAATCACTGGATTACGACACCCCCGTCCCAGAGAGCCTGCCGCACACACGCCCACAGTTCGTGCCCCAGTCCACCGCGTTGATTGAAGTGCTGCGCGAAAAGTCTGTGCAAGACATTGCCTCACTCATGGACCTGAGCGACCCCTTGGCGGCGCTGAATGTGGCCCGCTACCAGGCCTGGAAGCCCCAGTTCACGGCCCACAACTCGCGCCAAGCCGTGCTGGCCTTCAACGGTGATGTGTACGAGGGTTTGCAAGCCCGCAGCCTGGGCCATGACGACCTGGACTGGGCGCAGCGCCACGTCGCGATCCTGAGCGGCCTGTACGGCGTGCTGCGCCCGCTGGACCGCATGCAGCCTTACCGGCTGGAGATGGGCACGCGCCTGGCCACCGAGGCGGGCAACACCCTGTACCAATACTGGGGCCGCCAGATTGCCGAGCACCTGAACACCCAGTTGCGCTCAGACACCACGCCCGTGGTCGTCAACCTCGCCTCGCAGGAATACTTCAAGGCGGTAGACCGCAAGGCCCTCAAGGCCCGCGTGATCGAATGCGTGTTTGAGGACTGGAAAGGCGGCGCCTACAAAATCATCAGCTTTTACGCCAAGCGCGCACGCGGGTTGATGGCACGCTATGCCATCACCCAACGGCTGAGCACACCGCACCAACTCGAAGGCTTTGACCTGGAGGGCTACGCCTTTGACGCGCTAGCATCCGAACCTGAGCGCCTGGTGTTCCGGCGCAAGCCCGATTGACCCGCCCCTCTGTTTAGTTTTGTCCACGTTTGAGGTCCCGACCATGGCCCCATCCCCCGCCCAGCACAGCACCGCAACCACCCGCAAGCCCTCGGCCCAGTCCATCACCCCCGAGCTGCGCCGCTGGATCATCGAGCAGGCCCAGGCGGGTTTTGCGGCCCCTGTGGTGCTGCAGTCCATGCGCGATGCAGGCTGGGACGAGGACGTGGCCGCAGACGCCATGGAAACCACGCTGCAAGAGCACCTGAACGAGCTGGCCGTGCAACAGGGCCAACCCAGCGCCGTGCCGGTGCCCGAGCCCTTGCTGGGCGACTCCCCTGCCCTGCTGGACGCAGGCGACCGCCAGGTGCAGGTGCTGCTGCAACTGGCCAAGCCCCGCGTGGTGGTGTTTGGCAACCTCCTCTCTCCAGAGGAATGCGATGCCCTGATTGCCGCCGCCAGCCCACGCATGGCACGCTCGCTCACCGTGGCCACCAAGACGGGTGGCGAAGAGGTGAACGACGACCGCACCAGCGACGGCATGTTCTTCCAGCGCGGTGAAAGCACCCTGGTGCAGACCATTGAAGAGCGCATTGCCAAGCTGCTGCAATGGCCCATCGAAAACGGTGAAGGCGTGCAGGTGCTGCACTACCGCCCCGGGGCCGAATACAAGCCCCACTACGATTACTTTGACCCCAGCGAGCCCGGCACGCCCACCATCGTCAAACGCGGTGGGCAACGCGTGGGCACGCTGGTCATGTACCTCAACACGCCTGAAAAAGGCGGCGGCACCACCTTCCCCGATGTGTTCCTGGAAGTGGCCCCTCAGCGCGGCAATGCCGTGTTCTTCAGCTACGAGCGGCCCCACCCCTCTACCCAAACGCTGCACGGCGGCGCGCCGGTGATTGCGGGTGAGAAGTGGATTGCCACCAAGTGGCTGCGCGAGCGCGAGTTCAAATAAGCATCAAATCATTCTCTAGCGCTTGATTAACAAGCGCAAGCAGCTACTATTTTTATAGCAAATGACCAACACCCCTGAACAATCCCAACTGGGCAAGGCCTCGGCCTACACCGACCAGTACGACCCGACGCTGCTGTTCCCCATCCCACGCGCGGGCAAGCGGGCCGAGATCGGCATTGCCGATGCGCCACCGTTTTTCGGGGCCGACCTGTGGACGGCGTTTGAGGTGTCTTGGCTCAACCTGCGCGGCAAGCCCCAGGTGGCGCTGGTGCACTTCACCATCCCGTGCGAGTCGCCCAACATCGTCGAGAGCAAGTCCTTCAAGCTCTACCTCAACAGCTTCAACAACACCCGCTTTGCCGAAGCCAGTGAGGTACAGGCCCGCCTGCGCGCCGACATCAGCGAGGCCGTGTGGCGCGGCGCACCGCACCCCGCCACTGTGGGGGTCAAGCTGATTGCGCCCGAGCTGTTTGACCAGGAACCCGTGCACGAGCTGGACGGCCTGAGCCTGGACCGCCTGGACGTGGAATGCACCCACTACCAGCCCGCGCCCGAACTGCTCAAAGCCCAGTTTGACGAAGCCCCGGTGACCGAGGTGCTGACCAGCAACCTGCTCAAGAGCAACTGCCTGGTCACCGGCCAACCCGACTGGGGCAGCGTGCAGATCCGCTACACCGGAGCGCAGATCGACCAGGAGGGGCTGCTGCAGTACCTCGTGAGCTTTCGCAACCACAACGAGTTCCACGAGCAGTGCGTAGAGCGCATCTTCATGGACGTGTGGACGCGCTGCAAACCCATCAAGCTGATGGTGTACGCCCGCTACACGCGCCGGGGCGGGCTGGACATCAACCCCCTGCGCACCAGCCACCCCCAGGCACTGCCGGCCAACGTGCGCACGGCGCGGCAGTAAAACGCAGGGGCACCCGGCCTGCTACTGCCCGCGCCCCAAGCGATGCCCGCAGCCAGCCCATCGCACGGCCTGGCCTGCCCTCACACATCCATCAGACATCCATGTGAAAGACCTGCACCGCACGCGACAGCGTCTTGGTGCGGTCGCTCAGCACGCCCACAGCGGCGGCCGTCTGGTCCACCATGTTGGCATTTTGCTGGGTCACGCTGTCGAGCCGGTTCACGGCATCGTTCACCTGGGCAATGCCGATGGACTGCTCCCCTGTGGCGCTGGTGATCTGCGTCATCAGGTGGCTCACCTGCCGCACCGATCGCTCCACGCTGGCAATGGTGGCCTGCGCCTGCGCCGCATAGTCAGCGCCGCTGCTGACCTGCCCGGTCGATGCGCTGATGAGCTGGTGAATCTCGCGCGCGGCCTGCGCGCTGCGCTGGGCCAGCTCGCGCACCTCTGACGCCACCACCGCAAAGCCCCGCCCCTGCTCCCCGGCGCGGGCCGCCTCCACTGCGGCATTGAGCGCCAGGATGTTGGTCTGGAAGGCAATGCCTTCGATGATGCCGATGATGTCCTCCATGCGGCGCGAAGACGTTTCAATGGCTTGCATGGAGGCATTGGCACTGCTGACGGCTGCACTGCCCTGCTGGGCGATGTCGCTGCTTTGCTGGCTCTGCACGGCAATCTGGCGGGCCGCATCGGCCGTCTGGCGCACCGTGCTGGCCAGCTGCTCCATGGATGCCGCCGTCTCCTGCAGGCTGCTGGCCTGGTCTTCGGTGCGGGCCGCCAGGTCTTGTGCGCTGGACGAGATGTGCGTCGTGGCCTGCGTGAACACTTGGACCTCGGCACGCACATCGCCAATCACGGCGCGCAGATTGACTTGCACCTGCCACACCTTGCGGATCAGCGAACCCAGCACATGCGGGTGCGGCTTGATCATGCTGGACTTGAGGTTGCAGGCCGCCAAAGCCCCTGCAAAGTCATCCAGCTCATCGAGCACACTGGCCACACCCCAGTGAAACCACCACAACAGGCCTGCCGCCGCCGCGCCAGAGAGCCCCTAATGCGCCGCCAGGGCAGCCCCCCCGGTCATGCCCAGCGCCGCAGGCAAAGCCCCCACACCCAGCACTGCGGCCACACCCAGCGCCAGCCGCTGCGTGAGGGTGATGCGGTGCAGCGGCCCCAGCAGATCACGCCATCCCAGGGGCCGCACGCGCCCGGCATGCAGCTTGAAGGCGTGGCGCCCGCTCTCACGCTGCTGCGCCACCTTGGCATACAGCGCCTCGGCCGCCGCCACCTGCTCGCGCGTGGGCCGAAAGCGCACCGACATGTAGCCCACAGGCTTGCCGTGATCGAGGATGGGCGTGACGTTGGCCTCCACCCAGTAATAGTCGCCATTGGCCCGGCGGTTTTTGACGATGCCCGACCACGGGCGCCCTCGCCCTACCGTGGCCCACATGTCCTTGAAGGCCTCCGGCGGCATGTCGGGGTGGCGAATCAGGTTGTGGGGCTGGCCCATGAGTTCGTCGTAGCTGTAGCCGCTGACCTCGGCAAACGCCGTGTTGCAGTGGGTGATGCAGCCCTTGGCATCGGTGGTGGACACCAGCAGTTGAGACTCAGGGAAGAAATACTCTTTGTGGGAGACAGGGAGGTTGGTACGCATGGTCGGCGAAGGCTGGAGGATCTGTGCATCCGGCAGTTGTTAGTAGATGCAACAGCCCTCCAAGGTGCCAGAGAACGCCCTTTCGCGGGCATGCCAAATGCAGCGCAACCGCCCGCCATTGACCTAAAGCAATCGCTCACATCGCGCCCGTTGTGCCAATCGGACGCTTTTCAACCACAAGGCCTTGTGCTTTGCAGGGCCATAGTTTAGCAAGAAACAATTCGGAAAAGATTCAAGCTCAATTCATCTTAAAAACATCGACTGACAACCCCAGCGCGTGCGCGCTGGATTTGAGGTTTTGGGCAGACGCGGTGGACTCTTCCACCAACGCGGCGTTTTGCTGCGTCACGGTGTCGAGCTGCGTGACGGCCTCATTCACCTGCGCAATGCCAATGGCCTGCTCCTTGGTGGCAGCAGTGATTTGCTGTACCAGCGTGCTGACGCGCTGCACCGCGTCCACCACCCCGCCAATGGTGGCGCCCGCATGGTCCATCTGCTGCGCTCCGCTGGCAATCTGGTTGACAGTGACATGGATGAGGCCGCTGATCTCTTTGGCCGCACCAGCGCTGCGCTGCGCCAGGGCCCGCACCTCGCCCGCCACCACCGCAAAGCCACGGCCCTGCTCACCTGCGCGCGCCGCCTCCACGGCGGCGTTGAGCGCCAGCAAATTGGTCTGAAACGCAATGCCCTCAATCAACCCCACGATCTCATTGATCTTGGCCGACGACTGCTGCATTTGCCGCATGGCCTCCCCCAGCTCGTGCACCGCATGCCCACCGTCTGCAGCAATCTGGCTGCTTTGCGCACTTTCTTGCGAAACCTTGGCCGCCGTGTCGGCTGTTTGGCGCACGGTGCTGGCCAGCTCTTCCATGGACGCTGCAGTCTCTTGCAAACTGCTCGCTTGCGATTCGGTACGTGCCGACAGATCGTGGCTGCCTTGCGCAATCTCTGCCGCAGCTTCGGTGAAGTGGCGCACCTCCGTGCGCACATCGCCCACCACGGCGCGCAAGTTCACCTGGGTTTGCTGCAGGCGGTGCACCAGGCCCTGCAGCGGCTGCGGGTAATCGGCCCGCACGGTGGACGTGAGATTGCAACCCGAGATGTCCGCCGCAAAACGGCTGGCCTCTTCAAGGCCCTGCACCACGGCCACCTGAAACCACCGCAAAACAGCACCCGCAGCCAGCAGCAAAATCACGCCCCTTGCCGCCACCGCCTCCACGCCTTGCCAGCCCAGCGCATCGGGCACCAAGACCAGCAGTGCCATCCACAGCAACATCAGCGCCATGCGCTGGGTAAGGGACAAGCGCCCCAACCGCTGCGCCACACCACGCACGCCCACGCCATGCAACTCTCCGGCCTCCAGGCGAAAGTGCTCCTGGCCCGATGCGGAATCGGCCCGCATTTGCGCATACAAGGCTTCAGCCGCAGCGGCCTCTTGCGCTGTGGGCTTGGTGCGCACCGACATGTAGCCACGGGGACGTCCGGCGTCCATGATGGGCGTGACGTTCGCCCGCACCCAATAGTGGTCGCCATTTTTGCGGCGGTTTTTGACCAAGCCGGTCCAGGGCTCCCCCCGGCCCACGGTGCGCCACAGGTCCTTGTAGGCGGCGGCGGGCATGTCGGGGTGGCGGATGATGTTGTGGGGCTGCCCCATCAGCTCCTCGTAGCGGTAGCCGCTGACCCGCACAAAAGCCGAGTTGCAATGCGTGATCTCGCCCTTGGTGTTGGTGCATGACACCAGCAACTCATCGCCCGAAAAATCGTATGGCTGCTGCGTGACGGGCAAGTTGATGCGCATGCGGTCTCCTTCTCTTGTCTGTACCGCCAACGCCTCCTGGCCCAAGGCACCCGCTCCATGCGCCCTGTGCCGCAACCACTTCATTCACAGCGCCGCAGGTTGATACCCGTCAAGTTTAACCACTTGTTACACGAATTTGACTTTGTAGTGACAATTCAAAAAAGAGGGGCCGTGTGCACATCTCGCTGGCGTGGTTTGGGCGCTGGCACGGTAAGGGCCGCCCCCACTTTGGACTCCGCCACCTCGGCATCGGCAGGCTGCAAAGTGCCCACCCGCACCCCCAGCAAGCGCAAGCGTTTATCCAGCGGCACGCGCTTGAGGCACTGCCCCGCCGTGCGCCGGATCAGGGCCGCATCGCTGGTGGCCACGGGCAGCGTATGGTCTCGCGTGGCGGTCTTGAAGTCTTCATAGCGCAGCTTGATGCCAATCGTCTTGCCCACATAGCCTTTGCGCTGCAGGTCCTGCGCCACGCGCTGGCACAGGTCGGTAAAGATGCGCGACAACTCGGCCCGATCGCGCACGGCATGCAGATCGCGGTCGAAGGTGGTTTCGCGGCTCATGCTCACGGGCTCGCTTTCGGTCACCACCGGGCTGTCGTCGCGGCCCCAGGCCACGCGGTGCATCCAGGCCCCGGTGGACTGGCCAAAATGCCCCATCAGCCATTGCCCATCCTGCGCCGCCAGTTGCCCAATGGTCTCTATGCCCAGCCGCGCCAGCTTTTCGCCCGCCTTGGGGCCAATGCCGTTGATCTTGCGCACATTGAGCGGCCAGACCTTGCTTTGCAGGTCTTCCTCGTAAACGATGGAAATGCCGTTGGGCTTGTTGAACTCGCTGGCCATCTTGGCCAGCAGCCGGTTGGGCGCCACGCCAATAGAGCAGGTCAGCCCCGTCTTTTCAAAAATGCTTTTCTGGATGAGCCGCGCCAGCACCCGCCCGCCTTCGCGCTGGCCACCGGGTACATCGGTGAAGTCGATGTACACCTCGTCCACGCCCCGGTCCTGCATCACCGGGGCGATCTCGGTGATGGCGCTCTTGAAGGTGCGCGAATACTTGCGCACCTCTTCAAAATCCACCGGCAGCACAATCGCCTGCGGGCACAGCTTGGCCGCCTTCATCATGCCCATGGCCGAGCCCACACCAAACTGCCGCGCCGCGTACGTGGCCGTGGTGATCACACCCCGGCCCACATAGTCCTTGAGCAGCGGGAAGTCCTCCACAGGAATGAAACATGGCTCCCTGGGCCCCGAGCCATCGGGGTTCTGCAACAGCAAGTCATCCACCTTGCGCCGCCCGCCCCCGATCACCACAGGCAACCCCTTGAGTTGCGGGTAACGCAACAACTCTACCGAGGCATAGAACGCATCCATGTCCAGGTGCGCAATGCGGCGGCGCCCGACAGGCGCAGGGGCGTCAGTAGGAGCGGTATCGGCAGTGGGCTTTGCGGAGGGTTCAGCGGTCACGCCATCTATTTTGCGCGGAGGCAAGACAGGCTGCTGACATCCCAACGCATGGGCCTGCAACGGTCAACGCGCTGCGTTGCGCCGCTCTCCCAGGGCCATGGCACCCAGCATCAGTGCCACCCCCAGCACCTGCAGCGCACGCAGTGGCTCATCAAAATACACCGCATCCATGCCAATGGCGACCACAGGGTAGGCAAACTGCAGCACCGCTACACGCGCTGTGGGCAGGCGGGCCATGCCGACATACATCAACGTATAGGCTAACGCCGTGTGGACCAAACCCAGCCCAGCCAACCACCCCCAGGCCGCCCCCCAGGCGGGCCAGCCCTGCTGCCAGGGCTCTAGCCACAGCACCGCAGTGCCCAGCGCGCATTGCCACCAGGCCAACACCCCCACGGGCAGGGCCTGCAAGCGCTTGGCCACCAAGGTCACGCCTGCGGTGAAAAGCGCCCCCAGCAGGCACAACCCCACACCCAGCCCATAGCTGCCCGGGCTGGCAGCGGCCTTGCCCTGCAGCACGCCCGTGGCCAGCACCAGCCCCACCATGGCGCACAGCACAGAAGCCAAGCGCTGGCGCGATACCGACTCTTTGAGCCACCAGGCCCCCAGCAACAGCAGCCACAAGGGCTGCACATGGAACAGCACCACCGCCATGCCCGTAGGCACATGGCGCATGGCCGTAAAGAACAGCCACCAGCTGGCCAACATGCCGGTACTGAGCAGCAACACCCAGGGCAATGCACGCCAACCCACCCACAGGCCGCGCCATGCCCCACGCCAAAGCATCCACAGCGTGAGCCCGATCAGGCCAAAGGCACACCGAAACCAGGTGGTGGTGAGTGGCGCAGCCTGCGCCTCGTGCACAAACACACCAATGCTGCCCAGCAACGCATTGCCCAGCAGGAACCACAAGGTGCCCGACACCACCGAAGGCAACCCAAAGGAGCCAGGGCGGTCAGACACAGCCAAGAGACGAGAGGCCAATGAACGCATGGCGGCAGTGTGGGCCGCCTATCATCGCCAGCAAAGCGCATTATTCAAAACCCATCCGTTCGAATATCGAATACATCCCATGACGTACCGAGACCTGCAATTCGATTGGCTGCAATGCCTGGTGGCGGTGGTGGACGCGGGCTCTTTGTCGGGCGCAGCCGCAGAGGTGCACCGCTCGCAATCCGCCGTCAGCATGCAACTCAAGAAGCTGGAAGACGCTGTAGGCCACCGCCTGCTGGAGCGTGACGCACGCAAACAGCACCTCACGCCACAGGGCGAAACCCTGCTGGGTTACGCGCGCCGCATTCTGGCACTGCACGCCGAAGCACAGGACGCCATGCACGGCGCGCCCCTCACCGGCCGCGTGCGGCTGGGCGTACCCGATGACTACGCTGCCCGCTACCTCACGCCCGTGCTGCAGCGCTTTGCACCGCGCCACAGCGGGGTGGAGATTGAGCTGGACTGCGAGCAGTCCACCGCGCTGATCCCACGCGTGGCCAACGGCGATCTGGACCTGGCCCTCATCTCGCGCGACCATGCACGCCGGGGCATGCTGCTGTTCCACGAGCCCATGGTGTGGGTGAGCTCAGCTCAGTTCGATGTGTGGGCGCGCGACCCGCTGCCCATTGCCGTGTACGAATCCGCCAGCCTGGCGCGGCGCGGGGCCATCCAGGCGCTGGCACAGCAAGGGCGGCGTTACAAGGTGGTCTATCACAGCTCCAGCCTGGCCGGGCAGATTGCAGCGGTGGAGAGCGGCCTGGCGGTGGCCGCCCTCACCCACTGCAGCGTGCCGCCGCAGTTGCAGGTGCTGGGCACCGAACATGGCCTGGGGCCACTGGCCCCCATGGAGGTCGCCGTGTACCGCAGCCGCGCCTCGCGCGGAGCCAAAGCCGTAGACCGGCTGCAGGCGTTGCTGGTGCAGACGCTGCGGCCATCGGGCATCTTGCCCGCTTAGCCCACCCAACTTGCACCGGCTCGAACCACCCGGCGCACGCCCCTTGCAAACCACAAACCGCAAACAGGCTCTCAGGCAAAGGCCCGGCGTTGGGCTCGCAGTGCCTCTCGGTCAATGCTGGCATGCAGCAGCTCCATGTCGGTGCGGCCCACGCCTTGCCGTGCAAAGTGGGCTAGCCAACCATCGACCACACGCACCACCTGCCGGATGAGTTCAACAGCCCGCGCGCGCTTGAGGCCGAATTCACTCAGCTCAGTCAACGCATTTTCAAGGCTGGACTCCGCGCCAGCCAAGCCCACAGACATTGCCTGGTAGCCGAGGTTTTGCATCGTGGGCACTACGTCGTAGGCAGGGGTCAGTTCATAGTAGCCATCCAGCCCCAGGCGCAGGCTGTGGTTGCGCTCATGGTCGTCGGTGTTGTCCATGAGGATGTTGAACACCATGCGCTTGAACAGCTCCTCGCGCTGCGCCACTTGCGTATCGGGGTGGGCCAGGCGCAGCAGCACCGTGGCCAATGCGCTGTAGCTCTCGGGCAGCCGCGCAGCTCGCAGCGCCGTGCGGGCCGACAGGCAATGCAGGCGATATCCACCCACACGGTCAAAGCGCTCAATGGTCAACGCATGGCGCGCCTTGCCATGCCGGGCTGGGATAGGCAGCACGCCGGTAGCCGCCACGCGGATGCCTGCCTGCGCAGCCAGCGTCATGGTGGCGTGTTCGACCAGCGGCGTGTCCACCGCATCGTCCAACTCACTGAACTTGATGACACAAGGCCCCGCATCGATTTGCAGCAGGGCCTTGGGGCGTGCGCCGCCCAGCGTCACGCCGGGCTGGATGAGACGCTGCATCGCAGCAGTCACCGGGGCCTGGGTTTGCAGGTCTTCCATGGCGGCGCTCAACTGCGCCAGGTCCCGCAGTTGGGGATAGGGGCCCAAGGCGCGAGGCACGTACCGATCCGCAGAGACGGAAACACCCAGTGCACCAAACCGGTCATCGCCCGCAAACAGCAGCATCTCCAGAATGGACAAGCGCGCGGGCCGGTCCACATGGCGAATGATGCGCTCGCCCCAACGGTCGGGCCGGGCATCGTCGATGGCGCCGGGCGCACTGGTTCGCTCACCTGCGGTGAACTCCTGTCCTGACACCAAGGGCAAGTCTTCACTCAGCGGAAAGTGCCACCAGCCTTCGGCATAGCGAAAGGTGGCGCAGTCGGCCACGAGCTGGGACAAGCGCAATTCGCCCACCAGGGTGGGCTGCGCGGGGTTCACCAACGCCCACAGATAGAGCTGGTCTTGCGGCACATAACTGCGGGCATTCACCCCCACGCCCGGCTTCATCGCGGTGCCTTGGCAGGGCGAGGTTGCATGAGCGCAGCCAGCCCAACTGCCGCAGCCGGGACGGGGCGAGATGGCACAGGCGTGGCC
Source organism: Acidovorax sp. 56 (assembly GCF_002749705.1). Lineage (NCBI taxonomy): Bacteria > Pseudomonadati > Pseudomonadota > Betaproteobacteria > Burkholderiales > Comamonadaceae > Acidovorax > Acidovorax sp. 56. The sequence continues at coordinate 4,562,152 of NZ_PEEV01000001.1, read as the reverse complement.
GCTGTGCTGGCGCCGGGGCGCACCGCGTCTTTGGCGGTTTTGCGCGGACTACGAACGCGCGTGACCTCCCGCTCCAGCGCGGCATGGTCGTTCTGCGGCGCAATCACATCGGCCACCGCCACCGCGGGGTTCACCAGCCACATGCACATCACATAGCTGGCCATGGCCACGGACGGGTCGCCCCGCTCGATGCGTGCCATGGTGGGCTGAGAGACTCCCAGCCGCCGCGCCCATTGGGCCTGCGTCTCGCCCCGCCGCTTGCGGGCGATGGCGATGTGCTGGCCTAGCCGTTCAATCTGCTGCAGGACGGCCTGCGGGTACTCGGCAGGGCTGATGTTTTGCTTTGGCATTCATAGATGGTAGCCAAATTCACTTTTAAAGAAAATCTATGAATATTTCCAATCAAGACACCCAACAAGCCAAAATTTAGCATCAGCAAATTATTCATAGAAGTTGATTAATCAGTAATTTTCAAACTTCTATAAATCAATTTATCGCTTGGCCAGCGCCGCGCTGCGAATGCCCTGCAGCGTGCCGGTGGGCGTGATCGCCTCGGGATCGATCAGGCAGTGCAGCACGCTGGGCAGACCGCTGGCACGGGCGCGGGCGAGTGCAGGGGCGAAGTCTTCGGTGCGCTTCACCCGCTCGCCGTGGCCCCCAAAGGCCTGGGCGTAGGCCTTGAAGTCGGGGTTCTTGAGCTGCGTGGCGCTGATGCGGCCGGGGTACTCACGCTCCTGGTGCATGCGGATGGTGCCGTACATGGCGTTGTCCAGCAGCACCACGATGATGGGCAGGCCATACTGCACGGCCGTCGCGAACTCTTGCCCGTGCATGAGGAAGTCGCCGTCACCCGCGAAGATCACCACCTCGCGCTGGGGCCACAGGCGCTTGCCGCCCACACCCGCGGGCAGGCCGTAGCCCATCGACCCGCTGGTGGGCGCCAGCTGGCTCGCGTAGGTGGTGAAGGGCCAGAAGCGGTGAATCCAGGTGGCAAAGTTGCCCGCGCCGTTGCAGAAGATGGTGTCGGCGGGCAGCACGTCTTTGAGGTGCTGCATCACCTGGCCCATCTGCAGGTCGCCAGGAATGCCGATGGGCGCCGGGTCGCTCCAGGCCAGGTACTCGGCATGGGCAGCTTCAGCGTGCGCCTTCCAGGGCACGGGGGCCGTGGGGCGCACAGCATTCAAAGCCGCAGCGAACGCCTGTGGCGTGGCGTGGATGGCCTGGGTGGGGCGATACAGCTTGCCCAGCTCGTCCGCATCGGCATGCACATGCACCAAGGGCTGTGCAGGCGTGGGAATGTCAAACAGTTCATAGCCTTGCGACGGCACTTCAGACAGCCGCCCACCCACCACCACCACCAGGTCCGATGCCTTGACGCGCGCCAGCAGCTTGGGGTTGACGCCCAGGCCCAGGTCGCCGCCGTAGCAGGCGTGTGTGGCCGGGAACAGCATCTGGCGGCGGAACGAGCAGTACACCGGGATAGACCAGGCCTCGGCAAACGCCGTGAACTCGCGCACCGCCTGCACAGACCAGCGGCTGCCGCCCAGAATCGCTACGGGGCTTTTGGCGGCTTGCAGGCGCTGTGCCAGCTCGGCCATTTGCGCGGCGCCGGGGTGCGTCTCCGTCACCTGGTAGGGCAGCGCGTCGGCCACGGTGGCCGCTTCGGTCAGCATGTCTTCGGGCAGCGCCACCACCACGGGGCCGGGGCGGCCCGAGGTGGCCACATGGAAGGCGCGCGAGATCAGCTCGGGCACCCGGGCCGGGTCGTCAATCTGCACCACCCACTTGGCCATGGTGCCGAAGACAGCGCTGTAGTCCAGCTCCTGAAACGCCTCGCGCCCCATGGCACCGCGCGCCACCTGGCCTACGAACAGGATCATGGGCGTCGAGTCCTGGTGGGCGATGTGCACGCCTGCCGATGCATTGGTGGCACCCGGCCCGCGCGTCACGAAGCAGATCCCCGGCTGGCCGGTGAGCTTGCCCTGCGCCTCGGCCATCATGGCCGCGCCGCCTTCCTGGCGGCACACCGTCACGCCGATATCCGCATCGTGCAAGGCGTCCAGCACGGCCAGATAGCTCTCGCCCGGCACGCAGAACAGTTGCTTCACGCCATGGGTGATGAGCTGGCTGACCAGAATCTGGCCGCCGGTGCGGGAGGTGGTGGGTGCGGTAGTCATGTCAGACGGTCATTTCACAAAAACAAGAACTCAGAATAGTGCCGTGCATGCGCGCTGGATGCGCGCGCAGGCCTCTTGCAGGTCGGTCATGCTGGCAGCGTACGAGATACGGAAGTACGGCGCCAGCCCCAGCACGCTGCCAGGCACCACAGCCACATGGAACTCGCGCAGCAGGTAGTCGCAAAAATCCGCGTCGGTGCGCAGCGTGGCACCGCCCGGCGTGGTGCGGCCCAGCACGCCTTCGCAGCTGGCAAAGGTGTAGAACGCGCCCTCAGGCGTGCGGCAGCGCAGCCCCGGTGCCGCGTTGAGCGATGCCACCACCAGGTCGCGCCGCGCCTGGAACTCGCGGCAGCGCTCCACCACGATGTCCTGCGGGCCGGTGAGCGCCGCCACGGCAGCCGCCTGGCTGATGGACGACGCACACGACGTGGCCTGGCTCTGCACCACGGCCATGGCTGCGATCAGCGCGCGCGGGCCGGCGCCGTAGCCGATGCGCCAGCCCGTCATGGCGTACGACTTGGACACGCCGTTCACGGTGAGCGTGCGCTCGCGCAGCGCGGGCAGCACCGCCACGGGGGTCGCAAACGCATGGCCGTCGTACAGGATGTGCTCGTAGATGTCGTCCGCCAGCACCCACACCTGCGGGTGGTGCAGCACCACCTCCAGAATGGGCCGCAGTTGCTCGGCGCTGTACGCCGTGCCGCTGGGGTTGGACGGCGAATTGATGAACACCCAGCGCGTGCGCGGCGTGATCGCGGCGTCCAGCTGTTCGGCCGTGATGCGAAAGCCGTTGGCCTCGCTGCACGGCACCACCACCGGCACACCACCCGCAATCAGCACCATGTCGGCGTACGACGTCCAGTACGGCGCGGGCAGGATCACCTCGTCGCCAGGGTTCAGGCTGGCCATCAACGCGTTGTAGATGACCTGCTTGGCCCCGGCGCCCACCGTGATCTCGTTGGTGGCGAACTCCAGAGCGTTGTCGCGGCGGAACTTGAGCTGGATGGCGGCCTTGAGCGCGGGCGTGCCATCGAGCACGGTGTAGTGCGTATCGCCCTGCGCCATGGCCCGCTGCGCAGCCTCCTGGATGTGCACAGGCGTGTCGAAGTCCGGCTCGCCCAGGCCCAGCACGATCACGGGCTGGCCCTGGCGCTTGAGTTCGTTGGCGGCCTGGGTGATGCGCACGATGTCCGACACGCCGATGGCGCTGATGCGATCGGCCGCACGGAAGGCCGCGGCGGGGATGGCGGCGTTCATTGCTGGTAGGTTTCCAGAGGCTTGTCGTTGGGGGTGGCAAACAGCTGGCGCAGCGTGGCGCCCAGCGGCAGGTTCAGGCTCATGTTCTTGGGCGGGATGGGGTTCACGAACCACTTGGTATAGATCTTTTCCATCTCGCCGCTTTGCATCAGCCGGGTCAGCACACCATCCACCGCCGCCTTGAAGGTCGGGTCGTCCTTGCGGAAAAGCAACGCAATCGGCTCTGCGCCCAGCGGCTCGCCCACGATGCGGTAGGACGATGGGTCTTTGGAGTTGGCAATCATCCCGGCCAGCAGGTTGTCATCGAGTACAAATGCATCGGCGCGGCCTGACTCGAGTAGCAGAAAACTCTCGTGGTGGTCCTTGCCCAGCACGGTCTTGATGGGCGCGCCGCCCAGCGTGCGCTCTTGCTTGCGCAGCAGCTGCACGGCCGTGGTGCCGGTGGAGGCTGCAATGGTGCGGCCTGCCAGTTGGTTGAGGGATTTGAGATCGGAATCCTTGCGCACCGCCATGCGCACCTCGCTCACGTAGGTGGTCACCGCAAACGCCACCTGCTGCTGGCGCGCGGTGTTGTTGGTGGTGGGGCCGCAGCCGATGTCGAGCGTGCCGTTCTGCACCAGCGGCAGCGTGTTTTGCGCCGTCACGGCCATGTATTCGAGCTTGGCGTCGGGCACGATTTCTTTCAGCACCCGCTCGCACAGCTCCACGTGGTAGCCCACGTACTTTTCATTCGCGCCCAGCGCATAGGCCATGGGCGGCGAGGTCTCGCGCACGCCCAGCACGGCCTTGCCGCTGGCCTTGATCTTGTCGAGCGTCGAGGTCGTCGGCGCCGCAGCCGGCGCCTGCGCGTAGGCCACAGGCAGCGTGGCGCACCACAGTGCCAGTGCCGCAGCGGTGACTGCAGCGATTTTTTTGACGGAATGGGCCATGGTTTGTCTCCTGATCGTTATGAATGCCGTTGAAAAACACAGTGAAACCGGTGTTGTGGAATCGCGGAGCAGCGCATGCCCGGCAGGCCCTTGCGAGGCAGTCAGAGCCTGCCGACCACTGCGCCAGCGGCTCGTCACACGTCGAAAGTCACGCCCTGCGCCAGCGGCAGTGCGGTCGAGTAATTGATGGTGTTGGTCGCGCGGCGCATGTAGGCCTTCCAGCTGTCCGACCCCGCCTCGCGCCCGCCGCCGGTCTCCTTCTCGCCGCCGAATGCGCCGCCGATCTCTGCGCCGCTCGGGCCAATGTTCACATTGGCAATGCCGCAGTCCGAACCCACGGCCGACATGAACAACTCGGCCTCGCGCACATTGAGCGTGAAGATGGACGACGAAAGGCCCGCGCCCACGGCGTTGTTCATGGCAATGGCTTCGTCAATGGTGCTGTAGCTCACCACGTACAGGATGGGCGCAAAGGTTTCGTGCAGCGCGGGCCCTTCGTGCTTTTGCAGCTCCACCAGTGCGGGGCGCACGTAATACGCTTCGCCACCACCGATGCCTTCCACGCGGCCTCCGCCGTGCACCGTGGCACCCAGCGCGCGGCTTTGCTCCAGCGCCTTTTGCATGCCGTCAAAGGCCATGCGGTCGATCAGCGGGCCCACCAGCGTGCCGGGCGTGCGCGGGTCGCCCACCTGCACGTTGGCGTAGACCTTGGCGAGTTGGGGCACCAGTTGGTCGTAAATGCTTTCGTGCACAAACAGGCGGCGCAGTGTGGTGCAGCGCTGGCCCGCCGTGCCCATGGCGGCAAACGCAATGCCGCGCAGTGCCAAATCCAGGTCGGCCGTGGGCGCAACGATGGCCGCGTTGTTGCCGCCCAGCTCCAGGATGCCGCGCGCAAACCGCGCTGCCAGGCGCGGGCCCACGGCGCGGCCCATGGCGGTGGAGCCTGTGGCGGACAGCACGGGCACGCGGGCGTCATCCACCAGCACCTCGCCAATGTCGCGCTGGCCCACGATCAGCTCCAGCAGGCCTTCGGGTGCGTCGGTGCCAAAGCGTGCAATAGCGCGCTGTGCAATCGCATGCGTGGCCAGGGCGGTGAGCGGGGTCTTTTCCGAAGGTTTCCACACCACCGAATCACCGCACACCAGTGCCAGCGCGGCGTTCCACGACCACACGGCCACAGGGAAGTTGAAGGCCGAGATCACGCCACACACGCCCAGCGGGTGCCAGGTTTCCATCATGCGGTGGCCGGGGCGCTCGGTGGCAATCGTCAGGCCGTACAGCTGGCGCGACAGGCCCACGGCAAAGTCGCAGATGTCGATCATCTCCTGCACCTCGCCCAGGCCTTCGGACGGGATCTTGCCCGCCTCGATGGTCACCAGCAGGCCGAGGTCCGCCTTCGCGGCGCGCAGCTCTTCGCCCAGCAGGCGCACCAGCTCACCCCTGCGCGGTGCCGGCACATTGCGCCACGCCAAAAAGGCCGCATGCGCGCGGCCGACGGCAGCCGTGGCATCGGCCGGGCTTTGCTGTGGCACCTGGGCCAGCACCTCGCCCGTGATGGGCGAACGCGCCGCCAGCGTGCCGCCGGTGTAAGCGGCGCGGGGCACGCCCAGGCGTTGCAGCAGTTGATCGACTTCAGGCACAAGAGGGGTGATGGCAGGGGTGGCAGGGGTGGCAGACATGGCGACTCGCAAAGGTGAAGGGGGTGCAGAAAAACAGATCTGCGCAAGAGAACCTACGCAAAGAATGCGCCAATATCCGCCAATCCCAGGGGGCTGGATAGCAAAAAAATGGAACTACTTGATCACAATTCAGAATGAAGTGCCTGAAAATTGCAGAGCTGCCAGCGCTTGATACATGAGCGCTAAGACCCAAAACAGTGCACAGGCCGCACACGCCGCTCATTCCCCCTGCGCATGATCCACGCCATCACCCCACATGACCCTGCTGCGCCGCACCTTCCTACCCTCCACCGCCGACCTGCTGGCCTTTGAGGCCGCCGCCCGCCACCAGAGCGTGTCGCGCGCGGCCGAAGAGCTGCACCTCACCCAAAGTGCCGTGTCGCGCCAGATCCGCCAGCTGGAAGAGCAGATCGGCACCGCACTCTTTCACCGCGTACGCCAGCGTGTGGTGCTGACCGACGCGGGCCGCGTCTACGCGGCCGACGTGCAAAACGTGCTGCAGCAACTGTCGGCCAGCACACAAAAGGCCATGGCGTTCTCCAGCACCGACGGCCTGCTCAACCTGGCCGTGTTGCCCACCCTGGGCACGCGCTGGCTCATCCCGCGACTGGGCGGCTTCATGGCGCTGCACCCTGAGGCGCTGGTCAACTTCTCGGCCCGCACCGAGCCGTTTGACTTTGCGGGCACACCGTTCGACGCTGCCATCCACTTCGGCACCCCGCACTGGGCAGGCGCCGTGTGCGAATACCTGATGCACGAAGAAACCGTGCCCGTGTGCAGCCCCACTTACCGCGATCGCCACGGCATTCACACACCGCAAGACCTCACGCGCGTGGTGCTGCTGCAGCAAAGCACCCGCCCCACCCAATGGGCCGAATGGTTTGAGCTGGTGGGCGCCCCCACAGCCCTGGCCCTGCGCGGCCCCCAGTCCGAACACTTCGCCATGATTGCGCAGGCTGCCGTGTCGCACCTGGGGGCAGCGCTGCTGCCGCGCTTCTTGATCGAGCAGGAGCTGGCGGCAGGGAGCCTGGTGGAGCTGTCAGACCAGGTGCTGACCAGCACCGATGCGTATTACCTGGTCTACCCAGAGGCGCGGGCGCAGACGCCGCTGGTGAAGGCGTTCAGGGATTGGGTGGTGAAGGAGTGCCACACATTGCCTGCCGCTGCAAGGTGAGCCGGTAGAGAGAGATACAGCCTGCCACTGCAGACAATTCAGCCCGACCACAGGGTGGGTGCGCCGGGATATGGAACGTCTTCCACACAGGAACCTCAGGGCGCTCCACATCTCCGGAGCACGGTGCCATCATTCGCTGTCCGCTCAGGCCTCCACCCGATTGCGGCCTGAGGCCTTCGCCTGGTACAGCATACGGTCCGCCGCCTCAATCAGCTGCCGCTCGCTGCCTTCCCCGTAGGCACCAGCCATGCATGCGGCGCCCACACTGACCGTGACATGCCCGAAGGCGCTGGCGCCGTGGCGGATGGCCAGGGCCTCAATTCGCTCACGCACCACCTCAGCCACGACCTGCGCGCCTGACAGGGCAGTGTTGGGCAGGATGATGGCCAGTTCCTCGCCCCCATAACGCGCCACCAGATCCCCAGGGCGCTTTGCGTACTGCACCAGACATTTCGACACCGCCTGCAGACAGGCATCGCCCTCCACATGCCCGTAGGTGTCGTTGAAGCTTTTGAAGTGGTCAACATCGATGAGCAGCAGGGACAGCGAAGTCCCCTCTCGGGCGGCACGGCGGCACTCCACATTCAAGGTTTCATCAAAGCAGCGGCGATTGGCGAGGCCTGTAAGCTGGTCTTGCGCAGCCAGCGCTTCCAGCTTCTGGTTCACAGCCATCAGGTCTTCTCGCGCTGCCACCAGTGAGGCCTCGGCACGGGTGCGGCGGCGAATGTCTATCAGCAGATGCCACCCAATGGCCGTGATGCCCAGCAGCAAGGCCCCCACGACACCTGTGGTGAGCAATGCCTCGCGGCGCCAGCGGCTCAAGGCTTCCTCCTTGCCCAGGGCCACGGTGGTGATCACGGGATAGCGGTCATTCTTGCGGTAGGCATACAGGCGCTGCATTCCGTCAATGCCGGATTTGAACGCGGCAGTGCCGGACACTGCGCCCGAATAAAAGCGCTGGAAGTTGGGAGACTTGGAGAAGTCGCGGCCCATGTCCTGCTCACGGTAGGGGTAGCGCACCAACATCTGCCCGACGGTGGTTGATAAGCCAATGGCACCCTGCGTGCCCACATCGATCTTGCCAAACAGCTCCAGGAAATCCTTGATGCCCAGGCTCACGACCACAACACCGGCAAACCGTTTGTCCTTGCCGTCAAAGCGCCGACTGACGGTAATGACCCAATCGCCTGTGGATCGGCTTTGGATGGCCGGTCCGATGAAAGGCTCAGAGGACGGATTGTCCCGGTGGTGCGCAAAGAAGGCCCTGTCTGCCCCACTCCCATGGGCTGGTGCGGGGCCGATGGAGGACATCACCCTGTTGCCTGCATCGTCGTAGATGGCAATGCCATTGAGCTGGTTGAGCAAGTGCTCTTGCCGGGCAATCAGCCGTTGCAGGCGCTGCAGATGCCTGGGCTCCGTACCCTCTTCTTCAAGGCGCTCGACGATGCCCAGAAGCAGCATGGCACTTTGGGTAATGACGCCTTCCGTGTAGGTGTTCAGGGCCTGTGCCAGATTGAGGTTCTGGGTATCGATTTCGGCCAGTGAATGCTCTCGGGCCGACCATATTTGCCAGGCGGTGGTGGCAGACACCGACAAATACGCCACCACCAGCAGCAGCGCAGCCCAGCGAACATCACGCTTCATTGTTTATTACCCTCTCGCACACCAATTCCCGTGCCAGTCCCTACCGAGCGGTCAAGGGATCGCACAGGATTCGCCAACGCGGCGTAACTGGCTTCTCCCTGTTAGCCAACAATACTAAGTGATCAATGCCCCCTGCACCGGAGAGGTGCGGGCAGATCATCTGCTTTGCCAACCAAACCATGACCCACGGCAACCCAATGCAGGTCTGGCGTGCGAGCAGGCGCGCTGGCCACCACCGCCGCCTTCAGGATGGAGGCCTTGCATCACGCACACCATCAGCCAGTGCGTGCAGCCCAAGACGGGCGCAACACACTCCGTCTCACCGGTAAATCCCTGGCGCTGACAGAACAAAAGGCTGAGCAGGTTGAAGGCTTCCAGATCTCAGGCGGCCCCCACCCAATCTGCGCGGACCAAGGTCTGCAGAACCAGCCGTTGAGCGAGGCTGGCCACAGGCTACCGGGCGCACGCCCCACGGCTGATGTGGTGGAGGCGGTGCGGGTGGTGCAGAGATGGAATTCACGGGCATCCAGAATGCCTGGTCAGCTTGGCTGGCTGGCGGGCAGCCCAGACCGGGAACTCAGACCAGATTCTGCTGGGCATAGACATACACCGCCTCGGCCAAAAACTCCGCCAACTGGGGATGGTATGTCGTGTGAAATGCCTTCATGTCGGCGTTGTCTGCGTAGAACAGCGCAGTGCCCACATAGGCTTCGCGCGACGGCAGGTAAAAACGCGAGACGATGGCAAGGTGTTTTGCCATCAGGGCCTGAATGGTGGCGGACGCAGGCTCGTTCGCATCGATCAGCGGGGCCAGCTCTTTATAGAACGTATCGAAGTCGGCATGTGCCTGGGCCTTGTCAACATGCGCCCAGGGGTTGGTGCCAGCCAGTGATTGCTCCTGCTCAGCCCGCTGTGCGGCATTCGTCGAGGTATTCGGGAGTGGCTTGCGGGAAATCCATGAGGTTGGTTCTTTTTTCTTGAAAGCAGCGAGTGGGCCGCCGCAGCTGTCGTTGCAGGGCCTGCGCGGCCCCAGTCCGCAAATTTCGCCATGATCACTCAAGCCGCCGTGTCCCACCTGGGGGCCGCACCGCTTTCACGTTTTCTCATCGGAATGAACTGGCGGTAGATCGCCTTGTGGAGGCTTAGGACGAGATGCAGATAAAAGCACCTCTAGCGACCATATATAAAGCGTTGGCAGCTATAAAAACAGAAGCAATTTGCTCCGCCCAAGACTTTGATCCACGGGAAGAGTGTTGAGATAGTCCAGGCTTTTCGAGACAATGGGGAAGCGGAAAAGCTGCCATAAAAGCCAAACGGAACGGCATCAAGGCAGCCTGCATAGACCGTGGCGGACTCAGAACGGTTGGGCGTTGGGCACAACATCAGACCCATATGCCGCTATCGGCCACAACCGGCCGTTCATACTGAATACTCAAGACCAATGGCAAAGTGTCAAATTTGTGGGCGCGAGCTAGACAGGCGCGGCGACCTGTTGTCTCAAGATTGCGGCGGTGACTGCTGGGGTTGCGTCGGCGAGATTGAAGCCGATGGCGGTTGGGTCCCATCCCTTGAACAGGCGCGCAAAGAACACACCTTGGGCCTTCGGCCTGAATGCGTTGACCCTGCCAGCACGCAAGCGCCACATCCTTCTGACTGATTTCTTCACGGCGGCAGCAAGCCAGGAGTTCGCGTAACGAGTCAAGAGCCTTACGATTCGCTCCAAAATGATCTGTCACGAGCAAGGGCTGCAAACAACCAAACAACGCTCCCGGTGTCGGCGAAAAGTATCAGCAAACTCGTGGCAGCTACCGACAGCTTTCCCCAGGCGACTAACACTGCAATCGATACAAGGATTGAACCAACCAGGGGAATCCCAGAAGCATGCTTGTAGCCTTTCATTGATTTGCCATGGAGCATGGCGTACAGCGCAGGACGTAAAAACGAAAGGTGAAGATTCATTGCCATCGCCATTGATGCCAGTGCGATGAGCACCCAAGCTGTTGCAGGCTCTCGAATGTCATTAGGGGCAATCAAAGCGGAGCACACCGACCCAATAGAAAGCGCCAACGGTGACGCTATGAATGCGGAGAATGCGAAATTTTTGACGACAAGCGTTACACGCATAGAGCTAGCTTTTCGATCAATTGCAGTTGTGCGACCAATATAGCCTGCGCGACAAGCAGGCCCGTAAGTGAAGGGTCGGACTCATCAACTGTCCGCCTTGCCACTGTTTTGAGACGGACTGTTCAGGGCCCACAACCGTCTCCCGCCTACCCCGCCGACCCAATCACCTGACCCAGCGTCGCCCCACCCGACAAACTCTGCGCAGGCCGCCTCAACGTCACATCAAACGGATTGATCTTCGGCCCAATCGCCGCCGCTTCGCGCTTGAGCAACTCCACCACCGTGGGCAGGCGGTCGTCGTTCAATCGCGCTGAGATGGTGCCCACGCTCAGCGCCGCCACCGCGCGGCCTTCGCGGTCCAGGATGGGCACGGCCACACCGGCCATGCCTTCGAGCAAGCCGGTGTTGCGGCCCGCGTAGCCCAGTTGGCGCACGCGCTCGATTTCGGTGCGCAGGTACACCTCGTCAAACACACCGTACTCGCGCACGCGGGACAGGTTGAAGCGGATGACCTCTTCGCGCTCGGCCTCGGGCAAGAAGGCCAGGATGGCCAGCGCGCCCTGCCCCACGCCCAGGGCCACGCGGCCACCGATGTCGCCGGTGAACGAGCGGATGGGGAACGGGCCTTCGCTGCGGTCCAGGCACACGGCATCGAACCCGCTGCGCACCAAGAGAAAGATGCTGTCACCCAGGCTGGCGCACAGGCGCAGCAGCGCGGGGCGGCACAGGCTGCGCAGGTCGCCGGGGTTGCCCGCTTTGGCAGCCAGGGCGAAGAAATCCATGCTCAGGCGGTAGAGCTTGCTGCGCTCGTCCTGCTCGACCATGCCCTCTGCCACCAGCGATTGCAGCAAACGGTGCGTGGTGCCTTGCGTGAGGCCCACGGCACGCGCCAATTGGGTGACTCGCCCGCCCTCGGCCTGCACGGCCGACAGGGCCCGGATGACGGCAAACACCCGGGGTACGCCGCCGGTGGCGGTGGATGCGGCTTCCATACCTCGCTCCTGTGGAATTCGTTGATCAAACTGAAGGCATCATATTTCATTGAACGGAATAAATTTAATAAAAATTCTGTTTAATGGAATACCCGAAGCATTCTGGTTTGTTTATTGCAATAGATTCAATTGAATCGAGCGGCTGTTCCAGCTTTTGTATGGCACTTGCACCACCCCGGTGCAAGCACACCAAAGGCCCGCAGCCCCTCCATGCAACTCCACAGCAGGTGGCACGCACCGCCCCCAGGCAACCCGTGCGATGCCACCACCGGAAAGGCTTTCGCCATGTCGTTTCTCAAGCTCACGGATGTGACCAAGTTCTATGGCAGCACCTGCGCGGTGCAGGCCATGAACCTCACGGTGCAAAAGGGTGAATTTGTGTCGCTGCTGGGGCCTTCGGGCTGCGGCAAGACGACCACGCTGCAGATGGTGGCGGGGTTTGAAGCGGTGACCAGCGGGCGCATTGAGCTCGATGGCAAGGACATCACCCACGCCAAGGCCAACACGCGCGGGCTGGGCATCGTGTTCCAGAGCTATGCGCTGTTCCCCCACATGACGGTGGCGGCCAACGTGAGCTTTGGGCTGGAAATGCGCAAGGTGCCCAAGGCCGAGCGCGCCGAGCGCGTGGCCCAGGCCCTGGCCCTGGTGCACCTGGAAAAGCACGCCGCGCGCTACCCGCGCGAGTTGTCGGGCGGCCAGCGCCAGCGGGTGGCCCTGGCCCGTGCGCTGGTGATCGAGCCGCCCGTGCTGCTGCTGGACGAGCCCCTGTCCAACCTCGACGCCAAGCTGCGTGAGGAGATGCAGTTTGAGCTGCGGCAGATCCAGCGCAAGGTGGGCACCACCACCATCATGGTCACGCACGACCAGAGCGAGGCCATGTCCATCAGCGACCGTGTGGTGGTGATGGAGGCAGGCCGCGCCACGCAGATCGACCACCCGCACCGCGTGTACGAGCACCCGCGCACCCGCTTTATCTCCACCTTTGTGGGCAAGGCCAACCTGTTGCCGGGCAAGGTAACGCATGCCAATGGCACCCACACGCATGTGGCCGTGGGTGGGCTGACGGTGGAAATCAACGGCGCCCGCTACCGCCCCGGCGCCGCCGTGCTGCTGAGCGTGCGGCCTGAAAAGGTGCAACTGGTACCCGCCGTGCAAGGCCGGCTTGATGGTGAGGTGTGCGAGCGCTTCTTTTTGGGAAGCCAGTGGCTGTACCGCGTGGGCACGCCCGTGGGCGACCTGATGGTGCTGGCACCCAACGACGGCCGCGCCGCGCTGGCCGAGGGTGAGCGCACGGGCGTGGACTGGCCCGACCACTGCATGCGCCTGCTGCCCGCCGATGAAACCGCCCTGGCCGAGCTGGAGGCCGAAGACACCGCCGCCGAGGTGGCGCCATGAGCCTGGCCACCACCTTGCTGCACAAAAAGGCTGCGCCCTGGTGGCTGTCAGGCCCGGCGCTGGTGCTGTTCACGGTGCTGCTGCTGGTGCCGCTGGCGCTCACGGCCGTGCTGTCGTTCAACGCGTTCGACCCGGCGACCGGGGTGAAGGCGGGTAAGTTCACGCTGGAGCATTACGCCCATGTGTTCACCGATTCGTATTACCACACGATCTTCTGGCGCACGTTCTGGATTGCGGGGCTGGTCACGCTGATCTGCGTGGCCATTGGCGCACCCGAGGCCTACATCCTGAGCCGCATGGGCAGCCCGTGGCGTTCCATCCTGCTGCTGGTGGTGCTCGCGCCGCTGCTGGTGTCGGTGGTGGTGCGGGCCTTTGGCTGGAGCATGCTGCTGGGGCCGGAGGGGCTGGTGAACGGGCTATTCGGGCTGCTGGGATTTGGCCCGGTGAAGATGCTCTACACCGAGATCGCGGTGGTCATCGCCCTGGTGCATGTGATGCTGCCCTTCATGGTGATCCCCGTGTGGACCTCGCTGCAGAAGCTGGACCCGGGTGTGGAAAACGCGGCGCTATCGCTGCAGGCCTCGCCCTTCACCACGCTGCGGCGCATTGTGTTGCCGCAGGTGCTGCCCGGCATCCTGTCCGGCAGCCTCATCGTATTCGGCCTCGCGGCCAGCTCGTTCGCCATTCCAGGCCTGCTGGGCGGGCGACGGCTGAAGATGGTGGCCACGGTGGTGTACGACGAGTACCTGCACGAGCTGAACTGGCCCCTGGGCGCCGCCATTGCGCTGACGCTGCTGGTGGCCAACCTGGTGGTCATGCTGAGCTACAACCGATTGGTTGAAGGCCGCTACAAAAAATCTCTCGGGTGAGCACGATGCAAAAGAACGGCCCTCTCGCCCTCGCATTCAACGCGCTGGTCATCACCTTCATGCTCGCCCCCTTGCTGGTGGTGTGCATCGTGGCGTTCACGCCGCACAACACGCTTACGCTGCCCACCACCGAGTTCTCGCTGCGCTGGTTCAAGGCGGTGTTCGAGCATTCGGACTTTGTGCAGTCGTTCTGGAACAGCCTGTGGCTGGCGCTGGCCTCGGCCACGCTGGCCACGGTGCTGGCCGTGCCTGCGGGCATTGCCATCACGCGCTACGAATTTGCGGGGCGCGGCTTTTTGAATGGCTTGTTCCTCTCGCCACTGATCATTCCGCACCTGGTGCTGGGTGTGGCCCTGCTGCGGCTGTTTGCGCTGCTGGGCGGCACGGGCAGCTTTGGCTGGCTGGTGTTTGCGCATGCGCTCATCGTCACGCCTTACACCCTGCGGCTGGTGGTGGCTGCACTGGTGGGGTTTGACCGCAGTGCCGAGCATGCAGCCCTGTCGCTAGGCGCCAGCCAGGCCACGGTGTTCACGCGCATCACGTTGCCGATGATCCTGCCCGGCGTGACGGGCGGGTGGATGCTGGCTTTCATCAACAGCTTTGACGAAGTGACCATGTCGATCTTTGTCACCTCGCCCAGCACGGTGACGCTGCCGGTGCGCATGTACATGTACGCCACCGAATCGATTGACCCGCTGATGGCTGCGGTGTCGGCACTGATGGTGGCCCTGACGGCCTGCGCGATGGTGATTCTCGACCGGGTGTACGGCTTGGACCGCGTGCTCGTAGGGCGCAAATAAATGGGCACGACTTCCATGACTGTGAACACAGCCCTGCTCCACCGCGTGGCCGAAAAAGACCGTGCCCCCGTGCCCTTCTTACTCGATGGCGAACCCGCCGCTGCGCTCGAAGGCGACACGGTGCTCACGGCCATCCTCACCCACCGCGCCCAATTGCGCCGCAACGAGTTCAGCCACGAGCCGCGCGCAGGCTTTTGCCTGATGGGCGCGTGCCAGGACTGCTGGGTGATGACGGCTACCGGCGAACGCCTACGGTCTTGCGCCACCTTCATCCAGACGGGCATGCAACTGACTACCGGAGGGGCCGCATGACCGCCCCCACCTTGCAACCCGTGATCGTGGGCGCAGGCCCTGCGGGCATTCGCGCGGCGCAAACCCTGGTGGCGCATGGCGTGCGGCCCATGGTGATCGACGAGGCCGCGCGCGGCGGCGGGCAGATCTACCGTCGCCCGCCTGCCCACTTTGCCCGCAGCCCGCAAACGCTGTACGGCACCGAAGCATCACGCGCCACGGCATTGCACAGCACGCTGGATGGCCTGGCCGCCCACATCGACTACCAACCCAACAGCCTGGTGTGGAACGCCCAGGGTGGCCAGCTCGATGTGCTGCATGGCCCCGCACAGACCACGCGCACGGTGTCCTACGGCCAGCTCATCGTGGCCAGCGGCGCCACCGACCGCGTGCTGCCCGTGCCGGGCTGGACGCTGCCTGGCGTGTACACGCTGGGGGGCGCGCAGGTGGCGCTCAAGTTCCAGGGCTGCACCATCGGCCGCAACGTGGTGCTGATGGGCACCGGGCCGCTGCTGTACCTGGTGGCGTACCAATATGCCAAGGCAGGCGCCAAGGCGGGCGTGAAGGTGGCTGCAGTGCTAGACACCGCCCGATTTGCCGACCAGCTGGCCGCCCTGCCCGGCATGCTGACGCAGCCCGCCGTGCTGGCTAAAGGGGTGTACTACGTGGGCTGGCTGCGCGCGCACGGCGTGGCGGTGCACACCGGCGTGCGGCCTGTTCGCGTGGAGGGCGACACACGGGTCAACGCCGTGGTGTGGAGCGACGGCCAGGCCGAGCACACCGTGCAGTGCGATGCCGTGGGCTTTGGCTATGCCCTGCGGTCCGAAACCCAACTGGCCGACCTGCTGGGCTGCCGCTTTGCCTGGGCACCCATGCACCGAGCCCACCTGCCCGAGCGCGACGGGGCAGGCCGCACCAGCGTGGCCGGTGTGTACCTGGCGGGGGATGGCGCGGGCATCATGGGCGCCGATGCGGCCGAATGGGCGGGCGAGCGCGCTGCGCTGGCGCTGCTGGCTGACCACGGCGTGAAGGTGGACACTGCACGCGCGGCGGAGCTGGAACGCAAGCTGACCAAGCTGATGCCATTCCGCCAAGGGCTGGAGCGCGCCTTCCCCTTCCCCACCAACTGGGCGGCCCACGCGCCCGACGCGCTGCTGGTGTGCCGCTGCGAGAACATCACAGCCGGTGAGCTGCGCGCCTGTGCCCACGATGCTGGGGCCGACGAACTGAACCGACTCAAGGCCCTGACCCGCGTGGGCATGGGCCGCTGCCAGGGCCGTATGTGCGGTGTGGCCGCTGCAGAAATCCTGGCCCAAGCCACAGGCAAGCCTATCGATCAGGTGGGGCGGCTGCGCGGACAGGCGCCGATCAAGCCCATTCCCATCCACCTGCAAGCCCAGGCGGAGGCCAGCGCATGACCGCCACCCGAACCATCGACACCGACGTTGCCATTGTGGGCGGCGGCATCATGGGTGCATCGGCCGCACTGGCACTGCGCCGCAAAGGTGTGGCCGTGGTGCTGCTGGAGCGCGACCTGTGCGGCTCGCGCTCCAGCGGCGTGAACTACGGCGGCGTGCGCCGCCAGGGCCGCCCTGTGAGCCAGCTGCCGCTGGCGCAGCGCGCCCACCAGGTGTGGGCCGACCTGCCCGCGCTGGTTGGCACCGATGGCGAGTACCAACGCAGCGGGCACTTCAAGATCGGGCGCAGCGAGGCGGACATGGCCGCGCTGGAGGCCTATGCCAACCTGAGCCGCGACTTCGACCTGGGCATTCAACTGATCTCCGGCTCCACGCTGCGCGAGCGCTGCCCTTGGCTGGGCGGGCGCGCCGTGGGTGGCTCGCTGTGCCCCGACGACGGTCAGGCCAACCCACGCCTGGTGTCGCCCGCGTTTGCGCTGGCGGCCAAGCGCGCGGGCGCGCAGATTCTGGAGCGCACACCAATGACCTCGGTGGAGCACGACGGGCAGCTGTTTACCGTGCGCTCCGGCACCACCGTGGCGGTGCGTGCGCCCGTGCTCATCAACTGCGCTGGTGCCTGGGCCGGTGCGCTGGCCGCGCAGTTTGGCGAGGCCGTGCCCATTCACTCCGGCCATCCGGCCATGGCCGTGACCGAGCCCCTGCCCTTTTTCATGCACTGGAGCCTGGGTGTGGAAGGCGGCGGCATCTACTGCCGACAGGTGGCGCGCGGCAATCTGGTGCTGGGCGGCGGCGCAGGTGTGGCGCTGGATGCCGACCGCGCCCGCTCCGAGCGCAGCGCCATCTCGACCCTGGCAGTGCAGGCGGTGGAGCTGCTGCCCGCCCTCAAGAACGCGCACTTCATTCGCACCTGGAGCGGCACCGAAGGCTATCTGCCTGACCGCCAGCCGGTGCTGGGCAAGAGCCACACCACGCCCGGCCTGATCCATGGCTTTGGCTTTGCCGGTGCGGGCTTTCAGATTGGCCCCGGCGTGGGCGAGGTGCTGGCCGAGCTGGCACGCGATGGCCGCAGCACCACGCCGATTGATGCCTTTGCGATTGAGCGATTTCTCCCAACGACGGTGGCTGACGTGGCCAGCACTGCCGCTGCCCACTGACCCCGTTTGCCACCGACAAAACTCCCCTCCCCACCAGAAAGGAAACCACCATGACCTTCTCCCCCCGCATTGCCAGCCGCACCCGCCGCGCCCTTGTGACGGCCGCTGCACTGACCGCCGTGGCCGCCGCAGGCACCGCCACCGCGCAGACCAAAACGCTGTACATCGGCATGAATGGCGGCACCATGGAGAAGGCGTACACGCAGTACGTGTTCCCGGCGTTCGAGAAGCTGCATGGCGTGAAGGTGGTGGTGGTGCCTGGCACGTCCTCGGACATCCTGGCGAAGGCCCAGGCCAACAAGGACAAGCCGCAGATGCACGTGATGTTTCTGGACGACGGCATCATGGTGCGCGCCATGGGAATGGGCCTGTGCGAAAAGCAAAAGCCCAACCCGCACCTGAACGACATCTACCCCGCCGCCCGCTTCAAGGACGACCTGGCCAGCGGCGTGAGCCTGGGCATGACCGGCATCGCCTACAACACCAAGATGTTTGCCGAAAAGGGCTGGGCCGCGCCTACGTCGTGGATGGACTTTGCCGACCCCAAGTACAAGGGCAAGGTGGTGTTCCAGTCCATGCCGTCGTCGTCGTTCGGGCTGCACGGCTTTTTGATGTTCAACCGTATCCAGGGCGGCAATGACAAGAACGTGGAGCCAGGCTTTACCAACTGGGCCAAGACGATTGGCCCCAATGTGCTGGAGTACATCCCCAGCTCGGCCAAGATTTCGGAGATGGTGCAGACGGGTGAAGCGGCCCTCTTCCCACTCACCCCCACCGGCGTGGCGGCGCTCAAGATCAAGGGCATTCCGGTGGAGTACGCCCAGCCCAAAGAGGGCTCGGTGGTGCTGCTCACCGCCCAGTGCGTCATCGCCAAGAACAGCGAGCCCGAACTGGCCCAGAAGCTGGCGGAATTTTTGCTGAGCCCCCTGGCCCAGGCCAACGTGCTGCAGTTTGGCGCGCAAATCCCCACCAACCCGCAAGCGCCCGTGGTGGGTGATGGCGCCGAACAGGTGGGCAAGATCAACCAGTGGATGAAGAACGCCGTGACGCTGGACTGGGACAGCATCAACGCCAACCGCCCCGCCTGGAACGCGCGCTGGAACAAGACCATCGAGCGCTGACCCGCCGACGGCCGCTAAGCGCCATCAGCATCGCCATCACCGGCCCTGCAAGGGCCACCGGGTGGCGTACGGTGGCGAGCAATCCCTTTCAGTAATGCGCATGCGGCGCCGTGCCGCTGCCACTCGGCACCGCCGCAGCCGGGGCTGGCGCGGGGCGGCGTGGGCGCGGCACCACGCTCAGCTGCATCGTTTCAAGCACCGGGGTGGCCTGCACCTGCAGGCCCTTGCGGGGCAAGTCCACCAGCTGCTCGGCATGCCACACACGCAGCTGGGCGGCCCCGTCGGGCACGCTGGCAAAGCGGGCAATGCCGTCGGCATCGGTCTTCAGCGTCCAGGCCGAGTCGGTCACAAACACATGCCCACGCATAGAGCCGTGCAGGTGGCAGCCCAGCAAGAACACGCCGGGGCTGCGCAGCGCAACATCTGCTGACTGGGCAGGCTGGCCGTCTTGCTTGCCCGCCAGCCGCAGTTCAAACCCTTCATTGGCCGCAGCCCCGGTGGGCACAGGCCCGGCGGCATTGCCGCGGACATGGTGGTCCCACCGGTCCTGGTTGGTGAAACGGATGGTGGTGCCCGGCGCCACCACCGTGAGGGCGGGCACAAAGCGCATGCGCTCTTGTTCGATGGTGGGGCTGGCCTGCAACAGGCTGGGCGCGCTGCCGCCCGCAGCGGGGTACAGCACCACCACGGCATCGGGCACGGGCTTGCCATCCCTGTCCAGCACCTGGATTTGAACATTTCCGGCGCTAGCGCTTGATACACAAGCGCTAGAAGCTACAAAAAGCATAGCAACAGACAATGATTTCATGGTGTCACCGCTGGGTAATGATGTCGCGGTGCATGGGCGCCAGCAGCGCCAACAGGCGGTTTTGCTGAGCGAACGGTATGCCCTGGGCGTGCATGGCGGCTTGCAGCACTTCCACCAAGGCATTGAAGTGGCCCTTGGTGATGTCCATGTCGGCATGGGCTGATTTCATGTCAGCGCCTTCATATTGGCAAGGCCCCCCGCTGATCTGGCAGATCTGGTCTGTGAGGCTCTCTTTGAGGGCTGCGGGCTTGGTGTCCTTGAAGTGCGCGCCAATGCGCGGGTCCTGGACGGCGCGGTCCACAAAGTCGTCCATCAGCCGGGCAATGCCAGGCTTTTCGCCCAGCGCCTGGTACAGCCCGGCGGGGGCAGGCGCAGCGGCGCGTGCCATGGCTGGTGCGGCGGGCGATTGTTGTGCGGTGGCGGGCAAGGCCAGCAGCAGGGCTGCGGCCAAAACCCAGGGGGAATGGTGGGTGTTCATGGTGTGCTCCAAAGGTCGGGTCGCGTGGATGGCAAAGCGAGCAAAAGCGGCTAGAGAAGAGGACTAGAACGCCACCTGGGCCGAGAGGTAGTAACCCGTCTGGCGCCGGTCACGGGTGACGCCGGGCACGATGCGGCCCAGATCGACGTAGGCCAGCGTGAGTGACACGTTCTTGCTGGGCGCCCAGGCGATGAAGAGGTCCTTCCAGTCGTCCTCGCGCAGCGCAGCACCCAGGCCTGCCGCAGCGCCCAGCGCCTGCAGGTTGTTGGGCTTGAAGCGGTATTCGGCCCCCACGGCCAGGTTGGGCCGCAGCAGGTAGGCGATGGAGAACTCGGGCTGCAGGCTGCGGCGGTTTTTGCCAGGCGCTGCCGAGCCAAAGCCCAGCAGGCCGTTTTGGTTGGCATTGGTGTAGCGCAGCGTGCCATTGAGCAGCAGGCCCTGGCCCAGCAGCAGCTTGGTGGCGCTCACATACACATCGGTGCCGCTGGTTTGGGTGCCCAAAAAGTCGAGCACCGATTGCAGCGAACCCGGGCGCACCTGTTTGTGCTCCAGCCCCACGGCGATCTGCGGCATCCAGGTGTCGGCATCCAAAATAGCGTCGCCCGCCAGCCTCACCTTCAGGCCCAGCACGTCCATCTGGATGTGCTGGCCCGGCACCACGCCAAAGGGGGCAATGCCGTTCAAGGCAAAGGCGGGTGCGGCGTCAAAGTCTTGCCGTGCCAGCGACAGCTCCACCCGGTCTTTGTAGCCTAGCGCCACGCCGTAGCTGGTGAGAGCGTAGTCCTGCGTGCCTGCACGCATGGCGTAGCTGCTCACGCCCAGCTCCCCCTCGGTGGCGTTGGTGCCAATCACCGCCCAGGGCGTGATGCCGCCGCCAGCACTGCCGGTGATGGAGCTGACGCCCCCGGTGAGCAGCAGCTTGCCCGTGTCGGCCTGGGCGGCGCCCGCGGCCAGTGCACCGGCAGTGAGGAGCAGGGGGAGAAGGTGTTTTTTCATCGAAAAGCTCCTGAAGCAAGGGCAGACAGGTTGAACCAAAGCAGGAAAGAGGCACTGCACATGCGAGTGCCCCGAGTTGGAGATTCGTTTCATAAAGATGCCGAGCATCGCCGCCATGCTGCGTTGCAAATCCTCGCGATCGCTACGGCTATCGCTGCGGTTTGCGCCTTGCCTGACGACGATTTCGACCTCTTTATTTCATCAACGAACTTCCAACGCAGGACACTAGGCACACCTCTTGAATACGCAAGCCATTGCGGCATGGATTCAACGGGGCGCAAAAAAACGCCAGCGCCTCAGAAAGCCGATAGGTCTTCGGTAGGCAAGGCGCTGTCCAGCAGGGCCAGGGCTTCATCAAATGCCAGGGCATCCAGGTGCTGCTGCAGTGCGGCCTGCCGCTCGGGGCCCAGCACATGGGCCAAGGCGGGGGCCAGAGCGTCCCACTCGTCCAGCGCGGCCAGGTCGCGGTGCTGCAAGGCAGCGCGCAGCGGGCCGATGCGCGCCAGCGTGGCAGGGTCAAGGGCAGGCGTGTCTGCGCTCTGGCGGGCAGGCGCATGGGCCACCTCGGGCTGGGACTGCGCCAACGCCGCCTCCCAGCCCTGCAATGCGGGCTGCACCTGCGCAAGCACCTTGGCAAGCACCTCGGGCTGCTGCTGGCGCGCGGCGTCTTCGGCTTGCGATGCCAGGGCGTGCAGCGCCTGTGCGCCCACCGAGCCTGCCATGCCCTTGAGATCGTGCAAGGGCAGCTTCAAGGCGTCTATCTCCTGCGGGGTGGGCGCTGCGGACAACGCGGGCAGGCCGCCCACGCAGGCCACGATGCGCCGGGCCAATTGCCACAGCAGCGGCGCATGCCCCTTGAGCCGCGCATGCGACTGTGCAGCCGATACGCCGGGCAGCGTGGGCCAGTCAGGGGGCACGGGCTGCGGGCTGGCGGGCGGATTGGCATCGGCCGCCACGCCCGCGCGCTGCGCCAGCCCGGGCAGACAGCGCCACAGGGTTCGCACCAGCACGGGCGGGTCAAACGGTTTGCCCACCACCGCGTTCATGCCCGCACCGATGGCCTCGGTCTGCTCCGACAAAGACACCCCAGCCGTGAGCCCGATGACGGGCAAGCCCGCCAGGCTCGGGGTGGAGCGAATCTGCCGGGTGGCATCCAGCCCATTGAGCACGGGCATGTGCACGTCCATCAGCACGGCATCAAAGCCCTGCGGGCGGGCCAGCAGCAAATCCAGCGCGGCCTGGCCATGCCCTGCCACACCCACCTCGGCACCTTCTGCCTGCAGGATGCGGGCCGCAATTTCCTGGTTGGTTTCGTTGTCGTCCACCACCAGCAAGCGCACGCCCGGCAGCCCCTGCCCCATGGGCAGAGAGGGCGCTGCTTCGCGGTGCAGCAGCAGCCCCATGCTCCGGTGCATGGGCAACGTGACGACAAAGCGGCTTCCCTGGCCTACCTTGCTGTGCACTTCCACCGTGCCATGCATCATCTCGACCAGTTGCTTGACGATGGACAGCCCCAGCCCAGTGCCGCCATAGCGGCGGGTGGTCGACAAATCGGCCTGCACAAACGGGGCAAACAGGCGCTTGCAAGCGTCTTCGGCAATGCCAATGCCGGTGTCGCTCACGCTCATTTGCACCCGGAAGGTGCCGCTGCCCAACGCTTCGTGGCGCACCGTCAGGCGCACTTCGCCACGCTCGGTGAACTTCATGGCGTTGCTCAGCAGGTTGATCAGGATCTGCTGCAAGCGGGTGCTGTCTCCCTCCAGCGGCTGGGGCACGGGTTCGTTCACGTCCACCACAAAGGCCACGCCCTTTTCGCGGGCCTGCATGTCAATCAGGGCGGCCACATCGCGCACAACCTGGTTCACGTCCACAGGCACCCGCTCCAGGGCCATCTCACCGGCCTCGATTTTGGAGAGGTCCAGGATGTCGTTGATGACCGCCAGCAGGGCCTTGCTGGCCACCTGCACACGCCGAAGCATGCCCTGCTGCTCCTCGTCCAGCGCGGTGCGCGCCAGCAGGTACGACAGGCCCAGCACCGCATTCATGGGGGTGCGGATTTCATGGCTCATGTTGGCCAGGAAACGGCTCTTCGCTTCGTTGGCCGCGTTGGCCTGCTGCATGGCCACGCGCAGCGACTGCTCTTGCTCCAGCCGCAAACGGATGTCTGAGGCAATGCCCAGGTAGCCGGTGAACTGGCCGTTGGCGTCCTGCATGCGCGTCACCGCCAGCGACACGGGCACCCGCACGCCATCGGCCCGCCGCATGAACCACTGCGTCTGCGGGTCCTGCGTGGCCTGGTGGAACTGGGCCACACGGCGCAGCGCTCCAAACTCGCCTGCGCCATCCGTTTCGTCGCCCATGGGCTGGGCATCTTTCGCAGGGACATCGGCTTCAAAGAAGGCCAGCGCATTCGTTTGCCCGACCACTTTGTCGGCGTGCGTGTCCAGCAAAAGCTCTGCCCCTCGGTTGAGCAGCGACACCACGCCCCGGGGGTCTGTGGCCACAATGGCCACCTGGGTCGAAGCCTCCAGCACCGCGCGCAACAGGGCCAAAGTGCGCTGCAGCTCCAGCTCGGTGCGTTTGCGGTTGGTGATGTCAGTGCGGATGGAGACGTACTTCTCGACCCGCCCGTACGCATCCATGAACGGCGCCACCACGCTGTCTACCCAGTACAGCGTGCCGTCCTTGGCACGGTTGCAAACCTCTTCGCGCCAGCTTTGGCCACTGCTGATGGTGCGCCACATGCTGACCCAGAAGGCGCGGTCGTGCTCGCCCGAGTTCACGATGCGGTGGTTCTGCCCCAGAAGCTCTTGCCGGTGGAAACCCGAGATGTGGCAGAAAGCATCGTTCACTTCGATGATGCGGCCCGTGCGGTCGGCCACCGACACAATCGCGTGCTGGTTCAGTGTTTGCAGCAGCGCAACGTTATCGCGCTGGGCGGCTGCCAACTGCATGCGGCTTTCAGTCAGCTCGGTCACGTCATGCACAAAGGCATAAAAACCTTTGACGGCACCGTCCTGCGTGTCAGGCAGGTAGTGCACCAGCATGTGGCGGGCGGGCTCGGTGGCAGTGGCTGGGCGGGTTTGCTCAAAGCTGCGGGCTTCGCCGCTCAGGGCGGCTTCGGCGTGGGCCAGCGAAATGGCAAACATGTCCTGCCCAATCAGCTCGCTCAGGTGCATGCCACGTACCGTGGCAGGGTCAATGTGAAACCAGTCGCCGTAAGCGCGGTTGGCCACCTGATTGCGCAGGTCGCGGCCCCAGTACCCGATCTGCGAGGGCATGGCGTCCAGCACCGTCTGCAACGCGTGCCGCGCCGTCTCCAGGTCGCCCGTGCGTTCGCGCACCTGGTCTTCCAGGGTGGCATTGAGTTCGGCCACGCGCCGCGCCGCGGCCCGCGATTCGCGCACATCGCGCAAGGTCTTGGCAAGGCCCACCACGCGGCCATCGGCATCCACAATGGGCCCGGCCGAAATCGAGACCTCGACCAAGCTGCCGTCGCGGTGGCTGCGCACGGTTTCGTAGGCTTTGACATGCTCGCCTTGGGCCACCCGTGCCAGCATGGATTCGTCCTCGGCCTTGAGATGCACAGGCACCAGCAGCTCTTGCGCCGTGTGCCCCAGCACATCGGCTGCAGCGTAGCCAAACAACCTGCGGGCACCGTCGTTCCAGTCGGTGATCACGCCTTGCAGGGTTTGCACAATGATGGCGTCGTCTGACCCCTCCACAATCGCTGCGCGACGCGCCTGCTCCAGCCGCTGCACCCGGTTGCGTTGCCCGAGGTACACCATCGAGACCACCAGGGCCGAGGCCAACAGGGCAAACAGGCCGGCCTCCGTTGCCTTGCGCTGTGGCTCTTGCAAATGCAAAGAGTCCACAAACTCCTGGGTGGGCTGCAGGTTGACTTCCCACTCCCGGCCAAACAGCTCCAACAACGCCAGCGGCTGCTTGGGGAAGCCTGCCACGGGTGCCAGCTCTCCGCCGTAAAGCCACGCATCCGATGAGGCCAGGCGATCGCGCAGCGACATGGAAAAAAAGGCCTCTTCGGCATCCAGGTTGCGCAGCACTTCATCCATTTGCAAGGGCGCATACACCCAGCCCAGCAAGGCCAGTTCGCGGCCAGCCTCGGTGTTGGTGGGCATGCCATAGCGGTACATCGGCAACACCAGCAACAGCCCCGAAGAGCCCGCCTGCGTGTCCTGCATCAGGTTGACAGGCGCGCTGAGCGTGGTCTTACCCGACCGCATGGCCGCCACGGCGGTGGCCCTGCGCACGGGTTCGGAAGCAATGTCCAGGCCCAACACCCGCAGGTTGCGCTCCATGGGCTCGATGTACTGGATGATGTAGCTGTCACCCACATGCGGTTGCAACTGCCGTACCTCAAAGTCAGGCCCCATTTCGTCTTGGGCCCGGCGCATAAAGTGCGCCCGGTCGTCCGCCGTCACCTTGCGGATAAAGCCAAAGCCGCGGGCTCCGGGAAACTCGCTCTCAAAATCACGGCTTGCGCTGTAGCGGGCAAAAGAGGACCAGCTCAGGTCTTCCCCTACCGCAGCCATCATGCCGCGCGTGCCCTGCAGGCCATATTCATACAGCCGCATGCGCAAACCCACCTCCCCCAGCACACGGTTCTTGAGGCGGTCAAACCGTTCACCCACCTCCTGGATGTTTTGCTGTTGCTGGTGGATGTAGGCGAAAGCCGCCACGGCAAGGGTCAGGCACAGCACCATCGTGGACATCAGAATCGTCCGGTCCACAGACCCCATGGGCATGGCGACGGTGTCGCGCCGGTAGCGGATCATGGTTCAGCCCATGACCTCAGCGGCCCAGCGGTTGCGCCCTTGCGCCTTCGCGGCGTACAAGGCATGGTCGGCCGCGCTATAGAGCGACTGCGGGTCATGCCGGGCCATGTCCTGTCCGGTGCACACCGCCACGCCCACACTGATGGTGACGTGCTCCGCCGTGAGCGAGGCCACATGCGGCAACGCCAACGCCTGTATCAGTTTGACGGCATGCTCGGCCACCTCCTGCCCTCCGGCCACATCGGTGTCAGGCAACAGCACCACAAACTCCTCGCCCCCCAAACGCCCCACCCGGTCGGCAGGGCGCCGGGCCACCAAAGTCAAGGCCTTGGCCACCGCCTGCAGGCAGGCATCCCCGCCAGGGTGCCCATAGCTGTCGTTGTAGCGTTTGAAATGGTCGATGTCCGCCATCAACAGCGCAATCGAACTGCCGGTACGGGCACAGCGCTGCCACTCGCGTCGCATCAACTCATCAAAATGGCGCCTGTTGGCCAACCCGGTCAGGCCATCGGTGGTGGCCATGCTGCGCAACTCGTCGGCCATGGACTTCAGACGCAGTTGCGTGCGCACACGGGCCAGCAGCAGCGCTTCATTCACCGGTTTGGTGATGAAATCCACCGCCCCCGCCTCCAGCCCTCGCACTTCGGCATCGGTCTCGCCATGGCCCGTCACAAAAATGACCGGGATATCGGCCAGCGTGGCGTCAGCGCGGATGGCCTCACACACTTCATAGCCGCTCATGCCCGGCATCTCTGCGTCCAGCAACACCAAATCGGGGGCGGACTCCAGCATCAATTTCAGCGCCTCATCCCCCCGGGTGGCAAAACGCAGACGGGCAACCCCTTTGAGCATGCGCGCCATCAGCTGGACCATGCCGGTGTTGTCGTCCACGATCAGAATGCTCTGGCTCATGCAGCACACCTCGGCGGCAAGGACAGACGCCGATGGGGCGTGGGTAACAGCCCCCACGCCGCACAAACGTCCCTCTGGCAGGAGAAAGCAGGAGTTACAGGCAGCACCATGTCAGATCGCCCCATTCACTACCGTTTGTAACGGTGTCCACATCATAGTCATACGTCCCTACACACATCCAGTCAGTCGTGCCTGGCCCAGGCTGGGGCCACAGATTTCGCCCCGAAAACGCGTCCCGCTCGGTTCGCCCAAAGCACTTTCAGCGGCTTGCTATGGATCGCTAGCCCAAGGCAACACATTTCAAAATTATCATATTTATAACAATGATTGCATTTTAAACCTAATACATCTATCATTTGCCATCATTCCACAGATTGCAGTACGGAGCCTCCATGGGAATCACAAAACGACTTGGCTGGATGATTGCGGGGCTTGCCAGCACCGTGATCGCCTTTGGCGGTTTCAGCTACGCCAAGCTCACGGCCGTGGAAGAGACCGCGCAGCACACCAAAGACAGCCGCGTACAGCAACTGCGTGTGGCCGGTGCGATTGAGCTGAACATCACGCGCGCATCCTTGCAGTTGCGCCATGCCATGCTGGCGCGCACCCCTGCAGAACAGCAAACAGCCTTGGACGACGTGGCCGCAAAACGGACGATGGTGAACGAGTTGCTGCGCGACTACGAACGCCGCCTGTTCTCAGACAAGGGGCGTGCAGTGTTCAAGGCCATCCCCCAACTGAACGATGCGTTCTGGGCCGTGGGCGAGAAGAATGTGCAGCTCATTACCCAAGGGCAAAAGGACCAGGCGTTTGATTTCCTGGTGAAAGAGACGATTCCGGCGCGCAATGCCTTGCTCAGTGGGCTGGAAAGCGCGGTGGAGTACCAGACTGAAGCACTGACAGAAGACATCCAAAGCATCCGTGATGCGGTCAACCTGACACTGGTACTGCAGTTGTGCGCGCTCAGCGCCATTGTGGTCTTGCTCAGTGGCTTTGCTTGGTGGCTGCGCAAGTTACTTCGCAAGCGCATTGGTGCAGCCAGCACGATTGCACAGCGGGCTGCCAGTGGGGACTTGACCACCCACGCCAGCGATACCGGCAATGACGAATTCACCCCACTGCTGCTCTCCCTGCAAGAAATGGGAAGCTCATTGACGGACGTGGTCTCCAAGGTACGGATGGCGGCGGAAGGGGTTTCCAACGCCAGCCACGAGATTGCTGCCGGCAACCAGGATTTGTCCGTACGCACGGAACAACAAGCCACCTCCATCCAGCAAACCGTGGGCACCATGGAAGACATCAACACCACGGTGCAACGCAATGCGGAAAGCGCCAACGAGGCCAAGCAGCTGGCTGGCCGGGCATCCGGCGTAGCGCAAGAAGGGGGCGATGTGGTCAAGCGGGTGGTGACCACCATGTCGGACATCGCTAGCGCTTCGGCCAAGATCACCGACATCATTGCGGTCATCGACAGCATTGCCTTCCAGACCAACATCTTGGCGCTGAACGCTGCGGTGGAAGCCGCCCGCGCAGGCGAACAAGGCAGGGGCTTTGCGGTGGTGGCCAGCGAGGTGCGCGCCCTGGCACAGCGCAGTGCCCAGGCGGCCAAGGAGATTGGTGCGCTGATCCAGGCCAGCTCGGCCCATGTGCAACTGGGCTCGTCGCTGGTCACCCAGGCAGGCAACACCATGACGCACATCGTGGACGCGGTGCAGCGCGTGGACCAGATCATGGCGGAGATCAACGACGCCAGCACCCGCCAGGCCAGTGGCGTGCAGGCCTTGAGCCAGGCGCTGGAGAGCATCGACCATTCCACCCAACAAAACGCAGCCCTGGTGGAGGAGTCGTCTGCCAGCGCCGATGGCCTGCGTCAGCGGGCATCAGACCTGGTGCGGGTGGTGGCGGTTTTCAAGGTGTCGGACATGCCGCCGTCGCTGCCGCTCTTGCGGTAAGAGCGACTCAAAAAACTCCCCTGGCGTCGTTGTCCCGCCTCGTCGTACTGCTTGTACTGCCTGCGGCGAAACGCCTAGCCACGGCCGCTTCGCTGAGTTTTTTAGCCGCTCTAAGCACCTGCCGGCAGTCTTTGCCGGTTCGGGCAAGTACCTTGCCCTCAGGCCGCGCTACAGCACACGCTGAATGAGCGCGCCCTTGAACAGCACCGGCCCAGTGGGGCCTGTCTCGCTGGGTACGCCTCCTTTGGGCTCCAGGCTGATGGCCAGGGTGGGAACCTGCTGAACGTCCCTCTCTCCCGCCGTGAGGGTGAGCAACTTTTCATGCCCCAGCACACCCAGCGAGCGGGGGCCGCCCGCTGGGGGCAGCGCCCACAGTTGCAAAGATTGGTTCGCTCCTTCCTGAAAGCCCCCCACCCTCTGCAACACCAGCTTGTGGTTTGTCGGGTCGAAGGTCACCAACATGGAGGCATCGGCCTTGTCGTCGGCCAGCACCGCCACGTACTGAATCTGCGGCGTGGCTTGCAGCTGTTGCTGCAATGCGGCAATCTGTGCGCTGGTGGTGGCCTGCAGGCCGCCATGGGCTTGCAGGCCAACCACCACCGCCGCCAGGGTGGCCACGGCCCCTGCCAAAGCCGCGCCGCGCCACACCCACAGGGCACGCCACCAGCCCATGGGCTCAGGGCCTGCCGTGCGTTCCATGCGTGCTGCCACCATGGCGTGCTGGGCTTTGTCGGCCTGCACCAGGTTATGGATGCGCACCCACACCGCCGGGTCTGGCGTGCTGCCCGGCTGCAGCTCGGCCAGGCCGGACCAGTGGGTTTGCCACACCAGCGCTGCAGCGCGCACGCTGGCGTGTTCGCGGGCCAGGGATTCAAAACGGCGGCGCGCGCCGCCGCGCAGCGTGCCCAGGGCGTAGCTGGCCGCCAGGCGCTGCAGCAGTTCAGGGTGTTGGGTGATGTTCACAGCAGAGGGCCTCTCACACGTAACGCGCCATGCAGTTGCGCAACTGGTCCAGCCCACGCCGTATCCAGGTCTTGACGGTGCCCAGCGGCAGCTTGAGCTGCTCGGCCAGCTCGCCATGGCTTTGGTCGCGCAGATACGCCAGGCTGACGACTTCGCGCTGCTTGCCATCGAGCTTGGCAAGGCATTGGTGCAGCGCGAAAGCCTGCTCGCTGGCCTCGGTCACGTCCATGGGGTTGGCGCCGTCGCCCTCCAGCGTGTCCGACAACAGGTCGTCCAGTTCATCGGTCACATCGCTGCGGTCGGTTGTGCGCTTGCGCAGGGCATCCAGTGCCCGGCTGCGCACGATGAGCCCCATCCAGGCCATGGGCGGACTGAGCGACGCGCGGTAGCTGCCCGCCCCGCGCCAGATGGCCACAAAGGCGTCCTGCAGCACGTCTTCTGCGGCATCGCGCTGGCGCACGATGCGCAGCGCCAAACCAAACAGTTTGGACGAAGTGCGCTCATACAAGGCCTTGAGGGCCGAGTCGTCTTGCGCTGCCACGCGGTCGATGAGTTCCATGAGTTCGCGATCGGGGTGGAGGGTGCTCATGCGCCCATTGTCTTGGATAAGCGCCCTTGCAGACACCACGGTCGTCCATTGCCAAGTTAAGGCGCATGGCTACCTCACCCGAACCGGCCAATGCCTGCACAACGGATACGGGCACAGCACCCCTTTGGATTCAACGCAAGGGTCTCACCCACACCGCTTTTCAAAAGAATGTTCAAAAAGAGCATTTTTTGAATCCACTCTCCATCGGCCTGCGTATAGCCCTTCGTCACTGGAAAAAATGCTGCAGAGCCCGCCTTGAGCGTATGGACCACCCAGCCTGCAGCGCGATTTCGGTGCGCCCTATCCCAACCCGTCCCAAGGAAGCCACCATGCAAGCACGCACCCCTTTGATCGCCACGACCCTGCTGGCCGCCGCCGCCCTGACGGCCTGTGGCTCCATGGCCCCCGCCACCCCGATGCCTGCGTTCAACCAGAGCACCTTGCCCGCTGCAGTGCAAGTGCCGGCAGGCCAACGCGTTGCCCTGGAAACCGTGGGCACGGGCAGCATCACCTACGAGTGCCGGGCCAAGAAAGACATGCCCAGCGACTTTGAGTGGGTGTTTGTGGGGCCCGATGCCCAGCTGATGGACCGCGCAGGCAAAGCCATAGGCCGCTACTTTGGCCCACCGGCCACCTGGGAGAGCAACGACGGCTCCAAGGTCACGGCCACGCAGGTGGCAGTGGCCCCCGCAGGTGCGGGCAACATCCCGCTCCAACTGGTCAAGGCCAACCCCGCCATGGGCATGGGCGCAATGCAGGGCGTGACCTACATCCAGCGCGTGGCCACCCAGGGCGGCGTGGCACCCGCCATGGCTTGCGCTGCTGGCAACGTGGGGCAAAAGCAAGTGGTGAAGTACCAGGCCGACTACATCCTCTGGAAGGCCGCGTCTTGACAAGCCCTGCGGGCCGCATCGCCCTGACCGGTGCCTGAAAGCACAAGCCCCGCTTTAAGCGGGGCTGGCAGCAGGTCGGCTTGTCAACGGCGCCATCGCCTTCTCAATCAAGTCAAAGGCGAGGAATGGTGCCCGGCAACAGCACGCTACTGTCGACGTTGTTGATATTGGTGTGACCGCAAAACGCCATGGTGATGTCCAGCTCTTTCTGGATGATCTGCAGCGCGCGCGTCACACCTGCCTCACCATACGCGCCCAGGCCATACAGAAAACTGCGGCCGATCAGCGTGCCCTGCGCGCCCAGCGCGCGGGCCTTGAGCACGTCTTGCCCGCTGCGAATGCCGCCGTCCATCCACACCTCGATGTCTTTGCCTGCGGCTTCTGCAATGTGAGGCAGCGCGGCGATGGACGATGGTGCACCGTCGAGCTGGCGGCCACCGTGGTTGCTGACGATGAGCGCATCGGCGCCGCTGTTGACAGCCAGGCGCGCGTCTTCGGCATCCATGATGCCCTTCAAGATCAGCTTGCCGCCCCAGCGCTTCTTGATCCACTCCACATCGCCCCAGTTGAGCTGCGGGTCAAACTGCTCGGCCGTCCATGACGACAGCGAAGACAAATCGCCCACACCCCTGGCGTGGCCCACGATGTTGCCGAAGCTGCGGCGCTTGGTACCCAGCATGCCCAGGCACCAGCGCGGCTTGGTGGCCAGGTTGATGAGGTTGGCAAGGGTGGGCCTGGGCGGGGCCGAGAGGCCGTTCTTGATGTCCTTGTGGCGCTGGCCCAATATCTGCAGGTCCAGCGTGAGCTGCAGGGCCGAGCAGTTGGCGGCCTTGGCGCGGTCGATCAGGCGGTTGATGAAATCGCGGTCGCGCATCACATACACCTGGAACCAGAACGGGTGGCGGCCCGTGTGCTCGGCAATGTCCTCGATGGAACAAATGCTCATGGTGGACAGCGTGAACGGGATGCCGAACGCCTTGGCTGCCTTGGCGCCGAGGATTTCGCCATCAGCGTGCTGCATGCCGGTGAGGCCCGTGGGCGCAATGGCCACGGGCATGGCCACGTCCTGCCCCACCATGGTGGTGCGGGTGCTGCGGCCTTCCATGTTGACGGCCACGCGCTGGCGCAGCTTGATGCCCTGAAAGTCGGCCTCATTGGAGCGGTAAGTGCCTTCGGTGTACGAGCCCGAGTCCGCATAGTCGTAGAACATGCGCGGCACACGGCGCTGGGCAACGACCCGCAGGTCTTCGATACAGGTGATTTTGGACAGGTCAGGCACGCTCTCACTCCGTGTAAGGGGACAGCGCAGCATGGTAGACGCAGCCACCGCACCAGGCCATCAAAATTATTTGCGTGGCCTTGCAACAAATTTCCAAAGCCGAGGACGCACCTGCAGACCCGTGCGGCGGGTACGCAGTCACATCAACAAGATCTCAGGCCAAGGCCGCCTGCTGCACCACCAGCCTGGGCGGCTGGCCTGTGCCTTCGTACAAGCGCACCTGGTTGCGGCCAGCCTGTTTGGCTGCGTACATGGCCGCATCAGCGTGGCGGGTCAGCTCGTCCAGGTCGCGCCCATGCTCGGGGTACAGGCTGATCCCGCCGCTCAGGCCCATGGGCACAGCCACACCTTGCAGCATGAACGGTGCCTCGCATTGCGCCATGATTTTGCGGGCCACCACTGTGGCCTGTTGCGCGTTGCCAATGCCGGGCAGCAGCAGCACAAACTCATCACCCCCCTGGCGGCAGACGGTGTCTGTCTGGCGCACGGCAGCCTGCAGGCGCTGCGCCCACTGCACCAGCAGTTGGTCACCCACATCGTGGCCCATGGCGTCGTTGACTTGTTTGAAGCCGTCCAGGTCCAGGTACAGCACCCCCACATGCTTGCCATCGCGCTGTGCCTGGGCAATGGCTTGCTGGGCACGGTCTTGCAGCAGCACCCGGTTGGGCAAGTCCGTCAGCGCGTCATAGTGCGCCAGCCGCGCCATGCGTGCGGCCATGGCCACGGCCTGCGTCACGTCGCGCAACACGGCCACGGCCCCCGTCACGTGGCCATGGCGGTCGGCAATCGGGCTGGCCGAAAGCTCTACATCAAAGCGCTGGTGGGTGGCGCGGTGCTCGACCACGCCACGGGTGGCCGCCATGGGCCGGTCGTTCTGCATGGCGGTGCGCAGGGGGCTGTCCAGCTCCACCCCCGCATCGGTGGGCAGCAGGCGAATGACATCGTCCACATCACGGCCCGCCGCATCAAAGCCTTGCCAGCCGGTCAACCGCTGTGCCACGGGGTTCAGGTAGGTCACGTGGCCTGCGGCGTTGCAGCACACCACGGCATCGCCAATCGACTGCAAGGTCAGGCGCATCAGCTCCTTTTCCTCGAACAGCTGGTCTTCCATGTGCTTGCGGTCGGTGATGTCGGTGAGCTGGATGAACAGGCCAAGCACCTGCTCGCCATCGCGCTCGGGGGTGTAGGAAACGATGACGTGGCGCGCCATGCCCTGCTTGTCGGTCAACGTGGTTTCAAACACCTGGGGTTCACCCTCCAGCGCCTTGCGCAGCAGGGGTTCGGTGTAGCCAAAGCGCTTGGAACCCAGCATCTCGCTCATGTGCATGCCGCGCAGCTTCTCCAGCGGCACGCCAAACCATATCTCATGCGCCTGGTTGCCAAAGCGGTTGTACAGGTTGGAATCCCACGACCCCACCACCGACGGAATGCTGTGCAAGATGGTGCTCATGTCCCGCTCGGCCCGGTGCAGCCGGGCACTGATCGCCTGGCGGCGCTGCAACTCGCGGCTGAACAGCACGGCCAGCGCCATGCACGACAGCATCAGCAGCAGCGTGAACATGCCCAGGCCCCAGGCAGAACGGGTCCATTTGCTCTCGATGGTGGAGCGGGCCTGCGCCACATTCAAAATCAGGGGAAAGCGGCCCACACGGGTGAAGGAGTACGAGCGCTCCACGCCGTCCAGCTCGGCCAGGCCGACAAACGAGCCCTGGTTTTCTTTTTGGAAGCGCAGCATGTTGGCCGAACCGGCAATGCTCTTGCCCACGTCCAGATCACCATAGGGAAAGCGCGACACGATGATGCCGTCGGCCCGGAACAGGTTGACGCCGCTGTTGTCGCCCAGGTTCACCGAAGCGAAAAGCTCGTTGAAGTAACTCAAGCGCACCGCGCTCAGCACAATGCCAGCGAAGGCACCGTCCGGCGTGTGATAGGCCCGCGCCATGGGCAGCGAGTTCAGCTGCGACACCCTGGAGGGCACCGGCTTGCCAATGAACAGGCCTTCATGCCGCCCGTCCTTGAAGGCGCGGAAGTAATCGCGGTCTGCAAAATTGGCCTTGCGCGGCTCGC
The DNA here is from genome assembly GCF_002749705.1 of Acidovorax sp. 56. Lineage (NCBI taxonomy): Bacteria > Pseudomonadati > Pseudomonadota > Betaproteobacteria > Burkholderiales > Comamonadaceae > Acidovorax > Acidovorax sp. 56. The sequence continues at coordinate 4,527,395 of NZ_PEEV01000001.1, read as the reverse complement.
TGAAGCCCGAGTCCAGAATGATGTCACCCTGGGCGTTGAGCACCAGCACATCCCCCAGCCCCTGCAGGCGCATCAGGCCTTCAAAACGCACTTGCTGGCGCAACTGCGCGGTCGCAGACAGGTCCTTCACGCGCTCCAGCTCCGAAGCCACGCTCAGCAAAGATTGGTCCACAGCGTCCAGCGTCCACTCCAGCGAGCGCGACAGGGTGCCCACCAGGTTGGCATTGGCCTGCAGGGCGTAGTTCCACTCGTCGTTGCGCAGCGTCCAGAGGGTACGCACCGTCAGGGCGCCAATCCCCAGGGACAGCAACAAGGCCAGCCAGAGCAGGCGGTGAGAGAGGGACTTGCGAGACTGCGGCATGCCTGACTAACTTGCAGCCGTGCCCCGCAGCACCTGCAGGGTGCTGCACAAAACGCCAGTGCAGCCTTGGCAAGAATGACGCTGATTGAAAGGCATGGAGAGGCGGTGCCGCGCACAGAAGAGATGCCCCATTGTAGTGAGCAGGCCACGCCACATCGGTGCAAATTGGCAGGCAAACACCGGCTTGGCGCACCGGTTCAAGCGCCTGTGCACAAGAGGGGTCCTAGAGCCTGCGGACGATCTTCCAGCGGTCGCGCACCGGTCTTTGCGCAATGGCATGCGAGGCCCGGAGTGCCGCCCTCAGCTCAGCCACCGGCAAGCACCGCAGCGCAGCAGACCGCCCGCAAAGACCCGTGCCCGAAGGGTTGGAGCGAATTCCCCTGCGAGGCCATCAGCAGACTCTTTCGGGGGCTTTCGGGCTTTGTCGGTTTTTTGCCCGCCGCGCAAACGGTCAGCGCGCGCGCTGTGCCGCAGCCTGGGTTGCGCCCGGCGCCACGCCAGCGCCCCGCACTTCAAAGCGCACGGTGTCCAGCACCCGCCCCTGCGCATCGGTCAGCTCCAGCGTGTGGCGGCCCGGCCAGGGCAGCCATTCCAGCAGCGGCCCCCGGCCCAGCGCTTTGCCATCCATGCGCCATGCCACGCGGGCGCCCGCGTCGTCGCTCGCCTTCAGGCGCAGGCGCTGGGCCTGGGGAGGGATGTCCGGGTCCAGCGCAATGATCGTGCCCTGGACCGGCATCGCGATACGGGCAGCCTCGGGCGCCGCCTCCGCAGATTTAAGACTATTTTTGCCACTATCGCTTATGGAATAAGCGCTAGCAGCTACATAATTTATAGCAAATAACGCTTGCTGCGTGCCCTGCACAAACCACTCCTGGCGCGCAGCCTCCAGCGGCATGGGGGGCGTGCGGCGGCCTGGCTCTGCAGGGCCCGACGCGCCAAAGCGCACCGCCTGCTGCACCAGCCCCTGGGGAGCCCGGGGCGCGCGGCTGGGCTGGCGGGCGTGCAAAAAGCCCATCACCGCCGCCCACACCGGGGCCGCGCCGCTGGTACCGCTCACGTCGTGCATGGCCGCACCGCTGGCATTGCCCACCCACACGCCCACGGTGTAGCGCTCTGACCAGCCCACCGCCCAGTTGTCGCGCATGTCTTTGCTGGTGCCGGTTTTCACCGCCGTCCAAAAGCGGGTGGCCAGCACGCTGTCGGTGCCAAAGGTGCGGGCGCGGGCGTTGCCGTCCGACAAGATGTCGCCCACGATGAAGGCGGCACGCGGATCGAGCGCTGGCGTGAACACCGGGCGGGCGCTGGGCGGCAAGGCCGTGGTGGGGCTGAATCGCCCCCCGTTGGCCAGTGAACGGAACGCGTTGGTGAGCTGCAGCAGAGGCACCTCGGGGCTGCCCAGCGCCAGGCTGTAGCCAAAGTAGTCGCCGCTTTCGCGCAGCGGCAACCCCAGTGCCCCCAGCTGGCGGTGGAATGCATCGGGCGTGACCATGACCAGCGTGCGCACCGCAGGCACATTGAGCGAAGCCGCCAGCGCCGTGCGCGCCGACACCCAGCCCTTGAACTGGCGGTCGTAGTTCTGCGGGATGTACAACCCGCCAGAGGTCGCAATCTGCGCCGATGAATCGTCCACCAGCGACGCCGCTGTGAGCCGCCGCTCTGCAATCGCCTGCGCATACAAAAACGGCTTGAGCGTGGAGCCCGGCTGGCGCAAAGCCAGCACGCCATCGACCTCGCTGGCCTGGCTCAAGGTGCCTGATGAGCCCACCCACGCCAGCACCGCGCCAGCGGCGTTGTCCAGCACCAGCACGGCGCCATCTTCCACATTGCGGCCATGCAACTCGCGCAGTTGCTGCTGCAGGCTTTGCACCGCAAACCGCTGCAAGGGCGCGCGCACTGTGGTGCGCAGCGCCTGCTGGGCGGGGGCACCCACGGCAGCAGCGTTCCCGGCACTGGCGGCCTGGGTTGCCTTCGCAGCCTGCTGGCGCAACGCGTAGCGCGCAAAGTGCGGTGCGATGCCCTCGGTCGCATCAAAGGCACGGCGCTGCACGGCGGCGGTGGTGAACAGCTCCAACGCATCGCAGTCGGTCTGCGCAGCACGCGGCTGGGTTATGGCAGTCTTTGTGGCAGGCTGCATGGCACGCAGCACACCGCAGGCCCGCTGCGCCACCAGGGCGGGCTTGGCATTGGGGGCACGCACCAGGGCCGCAGCCACCGCAGCCTCGCGGTCGTCCAGGCCATGGGCGGCTTTGCCAAACAGGGTGCGGCTCAGCGCATCAATGCCCACCACCTCGCCACGAAACGGCACCAGGTTCAGGTAGGCCTCCAGAATCTGGTCCTTGCGCCAGCGCCGGTCCAGCACCTGCGCCGCCACCGTCTGCCCGATCTTTTGCACCACCGAGCGCCCGCCCGGCCCCTGGCGCCAGTCCCCATCGAGCAGCCCGGCCAGTTGCATGGTGAGGGTGCTGGCCCCCCGCGTGCGCTGGTTCCACAAGTTGCCCCAGGCGGCGGCCGATGCCGCGCGCCAGTCCACCCCGCTATGCTCAAAAAACCGCTTGTCTTCGCTCAGCACCAGCGCCGTGCGCAGCGCGGGCGACACATCGGCCAGCGGCACCCACTGGCCCCGGCGCACCGTGGCATCGGTGCGCAGGCGCTGCAGCACCTCGCCTTCGGCCGAGAGGATGACGGTGTCGGAGGGACGGAAGTCGGCGCGCACCTCGTCATAAGTAGGCAGCGCCCAGGCCACAGGGGCCACAACCAGGCTGGCGAGCAGCACAACCAGCCGCACACCAGATCGCGGCCATGTGGCGCAGGCACGGCGGGCAGACACTGGCGCCACGGCCTGCCTGTGCAACGCCTGGGCAGCGTGTTCTGGCTTCACACGGGAGCGTGGCACACCGCTTCGATGTTGTGCCCGTCCGGGTCCAGCACGAAAGCGCCGTAGTAATGGGGGTGGTAATGCGCCCGGATACCGGGCGCACCGTTGTCCCGACCGCCTGCCGCCAGGGCGGCCGCGTAAAACTGGTCCACTTGCAACCGGCTGTCCACACGGAATGCCACATGGACACGGGTGGGCGGCACGGCGCTGTCGATGATCCAAAAATCCGGCTTGGGCGGAACACCAAAACCCGCGTGGTCTGTGGTGCCCGTCTGGGCCGCAGAAACCTCCATCACCAGCGCATAACCGAGGGGCGCCAGCGCTTGCTGATAGAACGCGCGGCTTTTGGCAAAGTCCGTGGCGGTGATACCGATGTGATCGATCATGGCGATACGGTCTCCGTAGTGGCCTGTTCAAGCCGCTGCAAACTGCTGGACATGGGCGCGCGGGCTATCACTTCGCTGCCCCCACCTTCACCCGTGCATTCGGGTATTCGCCAAACATCTCGGGCGCATACATGGCCTCCACCCGGCTGGGGGGCAGGGCAAAGTCACCCACGTTGTTCAGGCGCACGGTGTATTCCATGGTGACGGTGCCCTTGGGCAGGTACTGGTAGTAGCTGCGGAAGGACTCAAAGCTGCGCTCTTCAAACGCAGCCCAGCCGCTGCCGCTTTGCTTTTCGCCCTGCGTGGCGATTTCCGAGTCGCGGCCCAGGCCGCTGCCCAGGATGGTGGCGCCGCCCGGGATCGGGTCGGTGATGGCCACCCAGGTCATGTCGGCGCTGGCGTTCACTTCCAGCTTCACGCGCAGCACGTCGCCACGGGTGTACTGGCCTGCAGGCAACGACTTGTTGGCCTGCTCGACGGGGGTCACGGTCTTCTTGATGGAGTAGCCCGCCGCGAACGGCGCCTTCAACTCCACCGCCGCCACCGATTGCAGGGTGAGCCAGGGCTTGCCTGTGCCCTGGTGGGTCACCTCCAGCGCCTCTTTGCCACCCGCCTTGCCCCAGGGCAAGAACATGCTGTTGTTCTTCAGGTTACCCGGTGCTGCGGGCGCGCCAAACCAGGTGGTCTGGTGGGTGGCGCCGCTGGCGTCGGTGGCCTTGATGCGTTCGACCTTGCTCCAGTCCACGCTGGCGTTGTTGCCGCCCATGGTCGCCTTGGTGGCGCCCGCCACGGGGGTGGCTTCAAACTTGGCGCTGAACTTCTCCAACGCCAGGCCGCCCCACAGGTTGGCGGTGGTGGTGTGCCAGGCACCAGCCTGCTGGCGGCTGATGAAGCCGTTGGCCAGGCGGCCCATGTCGTCCTTCCAGGTGGGGTCGTCCATCACGGCCAGCATCAGGCGTGCAGTGTTCACGTCACCGTTTTGCATCAGCCACCACCAGTAGTCGTCCTGCTCGGTGCTGAAGATGAGCTTGGTGCCCTGGAACGACAGGCGCGCACGCAGGATCTGCATGGCCTCGGCCAGGCGCTTGTCGCGCTCGGGCACATCGGCCACGCGCTTCAAAACATTCACCCAATCGATCACCGAGTGCGTGGGCCACTGGTTGGGCGCAATGGTGATGCTGCTGACCATGCGGCCCTGGGCCTTGCCATAGCGCGACAGTGCTTCGATGGCAGCGAGCTTGCGCATGTCCAGGTCTTTGCGTGGGCTCCAGAGGTTGCGCTGGATGCGGCCCTCGATGAAGGCGATCAGGCCACGCTCCATCGGCGCGCGGGCTTCGTCGGGCAGCGCAAAGGCGGGGTCGATGGCTGCGGCCTCGTGCGTGGCGGCCAGCACGTAGGCGGTGAGCGTGTCACTGCCGGTGTTGGCATCGCCGCTGCGTGGCGGGAAGTAGTTGGCCAGGCCGTCGCTGTCCAGGTACGTGGGCAGCTGCGCCACCACGGTTTGCCAGAGCTTGCCATCGCGCAGGCCCACGGCCTTGCTGGTCTTTTGCTCCAGGCAGGCAAATGGGTAGGCAGCCCACCAGTCGCGCACACCGGGCAGGCCTTCGGCCAGCTTGGGTTGCAGCGACATCTTCAGCCCGCCCCGGCCGGGGATGGCGTCGGCGGGCGGGGCTGCGTCCAGTGCGAACTTGCCATCCACCTGCACCAGCGTGGCCTGCTGCACCGTGAGCGGCACTGCAGGCACGATGCGCTGGCGGGCCTTCAAGGCATCGGTAGCGCCCGCCGTGGTGTCGCGCGCCTGGATTTCCCACAGGATGGCTTCGGCGCGGGTCTGCGCCAGCTGCGCGGGTGCGGTCACATCCCAAGCCACCTCGCGGGCTTCACCGGCAGGGATGTCGATGGTCTGGGGCTTGAGCTCCAGCAGCGTGGCGCGCGGTGCCACTTCGACCTTCATGGCCGCCTTGGTGGTGTTGCGCAGCGTGATCTGCGCACGGAAGTTATCGCCCTCGCGCACCAGTGGCGGCAGGCCGCTGATGATCTGCAAATCTTGCGTCGCGCGGATGCTGGTGCTGCCGGTGCCAAACAGCCCCGCAGACGCATCAGCCACCGCCACGATCTTGAAGGTGGTCAGGGCATCGTTGAGCGGCACCGTCACCTTGGCCTGGCCGTTGGCATCGAGCTGCACATTGGGGTTCCACAGCAGCAGCGTGTCGAGCAGCTCACGCGTGGGTGAGCGGCCACCGCCACCGCCTGCGGGCACGGCCTTTTTGCCGTAGTGGCGCCGGCCAATGATTTCAGACTGCGCGGTCGCTGTCTGCACGCCCCAGCTGCGGCGCTGCAGCATGGCTTCCAGCAGGTTCCAGCTGGTGTTGGGCATCAGCTCCAGCAGGGCCTGGTCTACGGCGGCCAGCGCTACCTCGGCATTGGCCGCAGGCTTGCCGCCGGGCAACGTGGCGGTGATGGTGATTTGCGCCTTGCCGCGCACGGGGTAGCTCTCCTTGTCAGCCGTCACCTTCACATCGATCTGGTGGGCCTGGGTGCCCACGCGGATCTCGGCCAAGCCCAGGCGGAAGGCGGGTTTGGACAAATCGACCAGCGCCGTGGGCGCCTGGTATTCCTTGCCTTCGTACCAGAAGGCACTCCACCACTCGGTGGGCGCCTTGAAGCCCCAGGTAAAGAAGCTGTACCAAGGCACCTCGCGCAGGCGCCCGCGCAGTGCCAGCACGCTCACATACACGTTGGGCCCCCAGTCCGACTGCACCTTGAGGCTCACGGTGGGGTCTTGCCCATTGAGCTGCACCACATGGGTTTCGATCACGCCCTCACGCTCCACCGCCACCAGGGCCGTGGCAAAGCGAAACGGCATGCGCACCTGGAACTTGGCGGTTTCGCCCACCTGGTAGCTCTTCTTTTCGGGCAGCAGGTCAATGCGGTCATGGTCCTCGCCACCAAACCACAGCTCGCCCTGGCGGGTGACCCACACGGACGAAGCGGCCTCGCTGGTGTTGCCATCGCGGTCGGTGGCAGTCACCACCAGTTCCACTTCGCCCGCCTCGTCCAGCTTGGCTTCGCACAGCAGCAAGCCCCGGCTGTCGCTCTTGCCCGTGCACACTGTGCCCAGGTCTTTGGTCGACGTCTGGTTGTCGTAGCTGTAGAAGCCGCCCACCATGCGCTTGCGCGTGGTGGTGGTGATGCGCGCCACGGCCTGCACCTGCAGCGCCGTGCCCGGCGCAGCCTGGCCGTTGTGCTGCAGGGCCAGGGCCTGGAAGCGGATCTTCTGGCTGGCCGATGCCCAACCCTCGGTCTTGACCCCCGCCACCACGCCCGCTGGCCACAGGGTGTGGGTGCTGCGCAGGGTTTGCACTTCGCCATTGGGGTCGGCGTAGGTGGCCTCCAGCAGCAGGTCTTGCGGGCGGCGGGCCTGGGGCAGGTTGTCGATGCTCACCTTGCCTGTGCCGTTCTTGTCCAGCGTCAGCGGCAGCTTGTCGGCCACCACGCGGGCGTCCTGGCTGGCGGCGGCTTCTTCGTCATCACCCGCCCCGGCCGATGCGCCTGCAGCGCCCTTCTGGCGCGGGGGGTTGAAGCTGAACATGTCGTAGTCGGGGTACTGCAGCACCTTGTCACGCACCAGGGCCGACACGCGCACCGGCAGGTTGGCCGCGCCACCACCGGCCACGTAGTTGATCTGCACATCGGTGGGCACCGCACGGGCCCGCACCAGCGGCTTGCTGTCGGACGGGGCGATGCGCCCTTCCAGCACGGGCAGGCGGAACTCCTCCACCCGGAATTGGCCGGTGGCGATGGTGCCCCGGTCGCTATCGTTGTCACGCAGCTCAATGGTGTACTGGCCCAGCTTGGCCGCAGGCGGAATGGCAAAACTGTTCATCGCGCTCAAGCCGCCCGTGGGCGTGCGGCGCCACTGCACGGCTTGCTCAAACTGCTGGCCACTGCCCACATGGGTGATGAGCAGGGTGCCAGGGCCGGACTTGGGAGTCTCCAGGCCCTTGCGCGACTCGTGGCGATAGAAGTGCTTCATCGACACCGTCTCACCCGCACGGAACAGGGCGCGGTCGAGCAGGGTGTGGGCGCGCTGGTCGGGCTGGGCCTGGCTGCTGGTGGGCACATTGAAGCGCCAGGGCTCAATGCCCTTTTGCCAGTCGCTCCAGGTGAAGGCCATGTCTTCCACACCGCCCTCGGTGTGGCGAGCGCTCACGAAATAGGCCGACGAGCCCTGGGCGTAGTCTTCATTGGTGTTGCACGAGGGCGGCACGGGCGACAAGCCTTCGATATTGGCCACGCCCTGCTCGTTGGTGATGGCCTGGGCCAGCTCGCGCCCGTTGCAGTCCGACACCCGCACCTTGGCACCCTGCATGGGCTTGCCCTTGTCCAGCGACGTGACCCAGACCACGGCGTTTTCACGCCCCAGCTTGAAGTGCACGCCCAGGTTGGTGACCAAGGCAGAGGTGCGCACGTACATGGTGCGGCCATCGCCATGGCGCTCGTCCAGCAGCGAGGCGCCCAGCTTTTGCGAGGCGATCTCCACCACATGGAAGCCCGGTGGCAGCGGAATGCCCACCACCTCGAACGGGCGCAGCTCTTTGCCGGTGACTTGGGGCAAGTCCAGCGTCTTGACACCGCCCTGCCCCGCCAGCAGCGAGAGCATGCGCGTTTGCACGTAGTCACGGTCGTCGTCCACCACCTTGGGCAGCGAGCCCTTCACATCCCGCGCGGCCACGCGGCGCTGGACGTTGTAGCTGTCGTAGCGGGCCACCTTGCGGAACCAGGCAATGATGTCTGCATCGGTGGACGGCTTGAGCGTGCTCACCTTGCCCGTAGGAGGTGTGAGCGATGTCGGCGCCACCATGCCGCCTGGCTGCAGGCCTTGCACTTTCAGGCCCGCCTCCACGTTGCGCAGGGTCACGGGCAGCAAGGCCGGGCCATCGGCCCCTTCGGCAAAGCGCTCGACCACGCCAAAGGACGCAGCCGCAAACTTGGCCAGCGGCGGCATGCCCGCCGTGGCCACCTTCAGCGGAAAGCTGGCGGCATTGCGCAGCGGCCGCCCTGCGGCGTCCTTGAAGTCCTTGGGCAATTCCACAGTGAACGAGGTCTGCTCGGGCAGGGGCGCATCGAACTGAATGCCGTTGACCAAGGCGTCGGCATCCTTGTCACCACCATCTTCGCGCCCATACGCAACCGCCTTGAGCGTTTCCTTGGCGGACTTGAGGCGAATCGCCATCGCCAACTTGCGCGGCACCGGGGCGTTGAAGGACAACACCATGGGCCGCAGCGGCAGGCAGGCAGCCTGGGCGTTTTCACGCTCGCAATTGAACTCGGCCGAGAACGGCTCGCGCACTTTGTAGGTGAAGCGCTTTTCGACCGCATTCGCCACGCCACTGGGTGTGGCCACGCCCTTGCCAAACACCAGTTGCAGTTGCGAGCCCGAGGTGAGCCTCCGGTTGCACGCCAGTGCTGGAAACTGCAGCGGGTCTTTGGCCGCCCGTTTGTCCAGACCCAGCGATTTGAGAATGTCGCTGCGTTGGGCGCCTTCGATCATGCGCACGGGCACGCGCTCGCCCACCCCGTCCAGCACGCACCACACGTTGGCCTGCACGCTCTCGGTGGTGGCGGGGCCATTGAGCTGCAGCACGAAGAACTGCTCTTCGTCGATCTGCTCGTAGGTGTTGGGACGCACGCTTTGCACGAACGGCCCGCCGCTATTGAATTGATAGCTTTTAGCGCCCGTCAATGCGGCGCCAGAGGCTGGTTTGAAGTCAGGCTTGACAGTGGCCGTGCAGCGCATGCCGGGGGGCAGGTCGGCCTCAAAGTCAAACACCCACTCGCGCTCGCTGGTCCAGCGGCCCGTGCCCTTGGAGGCTGCGGCGTCGTTGCAGCTGATGGCCAGGGGCGCTGGCGCCTTGGGGTCGCCAAAATTCACCGCCGCCGCGTCGAACTTGGCCACCGCCTGGCGCACCCGCGCCACCTCGCCCTGCGGGCTGAAGCTGACGATCTGCAACGCCTGCGCCTGGGCGGCCCACAACAACCCGCCCAGCAGCAGTGCGCTGACCGGGGCTTTCCTCCAAAGTGTCTTCATTTGTGCTTTTTGCTCTTGCCTGCAAGGGCTCTGAGCGTAGCCGATACACCCGCTCAGGCGCCACCCTGCGCCGCCTGTCCAGAGTGTGAATATGTGAGAAAGTGCTGCAGATGCGAGCACATGTGTGCGCCCTATACTCCTGCGCAACAATTGGCGCTGCCCAGGCACACAGAGGCACCACAAAGGCAGCGCACCCCGCGCAGGGAGGCGGGAGCACCACCATGGCCATACATGCAACGGGCATCGACCCATCTGCCCAGCCCGCCAAACGGCCCGCGCCGTTCTGGCAGCGGCTCAACACCTTCTTCACCTTTCCGCTGCAATCCAAGCCGCTGATGTACAGCCTGCTGCTGGCGCTGTCCAGCATGCTGTTCAAGGTGATTTTTTTCCTGCCCGACGCCCTGGGCATCCTGATCGTGGAGATCGGTATCCTTCTGGCTGCCTCCCGCTACAGCTTCAAGGTGACTGCCTTGGGCTCACGCGGCATCTACAAGGCCGAGGACTACCCCTCCGAGCTGGACCCCGACTGGAAAAACCTGCCCTGGAAGCTGTTCGCCATCCTGATGGTTCAAGGCTTCGTCGTAGGTTGGCTGCAGCGCCTGAGCCCCACCCTGGGCACCCTGGCCTGGCTGGCCGTGTGCTTCTTGCTGCCTGCCACGCAAATCGTGCTGGTGCAAACCTGCAGCTTTACGGAAACCCTGAACCCCGCCAACGCCTGGAACGCCGTGCGCACCATTGGCTGGCCGTACCTGCTGCTGTGCCTGTTCCTGTTTTTGCTGAGCCAGGGCACCTTCATTGCGCTGGGCATGCTGCTGCCGCTCTTCAAGGGCTGGATCCTGCTGCCCATCGTCAACTGGGTGCTCATCTACTTCAGCTGGGTCATGGCCAGCCTGCTGGGCTATGCCATGTACCAAAACCACGAGGCATTTGGCATTGACCTGCTGCCCGGCGCAGGCCTGGACGACGACGAAACCCCGGTGGACCGCCGCACCCCCCGCCAGATTGAGCAAGACGCCATCGACGCCCAGGTGGCCGAGTTGGTCACCGCAGGCAATGTGACCGCCGCCGTGGCCATGGCCTACGAAGAGCAGCGCACCCGGGGCGAAGAGGTGCCCGCGCAGCGCCGTTACCACCGCGTGCTGGCGCTGGCCGAAGGCAAAACCGCCACGCTGCTGGACCACGCGCAGCGCTACATCCCGCTGCTGCTGCGCTCGGGCCAGAGCAGCGACGCCATCAAGGCCTTCCAGACCTGCCGCAGCAAGGATGCCGATTTTGTATTGCAAGACGCCGCCGCCACCCTGAACCTGGCCAAGGCCGCCTGGAATGCGGGCGACGCTTCGCTGGCCTTGGCGGTGCTGCAGGGTTTTGACCGCCGCTTCAAGGACCACGACAGCGTGCCCGCCGCCTACGAGCTGGTCGCCCGTGTGCTGCTGCAGGGCTTGAACCGCACCGACATGGCCCTGCGCGTGCTGGCCACACTGGAGTCCCGCCACCCGGATGCGGAAGCGACACGGGAGACGCGCTGGCTGCTGCGCAACCATTTGCCGCAGGGGGCTGCGGGGGGTTGATAGTGGAATTAGGCGCTAGTGCTTATGGAATAAGCGCTAGCAGCTATTGAATTGATAGTGATTGCCTGGACGCCCCAGGGCAATCGCATCTAAATAGATGCAGCTATTTGCGGCGAAACTGCAGCGTGTGATCACCCAACCAACGCTCCCGTGACCCTGCTGCAGCACCTGCAAGTCATCCCCGACCCGCGCCTAGAGCGCACGCGTCGCCATGAACTCCAATCCATCCTGGCCATAGCGCTGTGCGCAACCATCGCAGGCGCAGACAACTGGGTGGAAGTAGCCGAGTTCGGCGAGTTGCACCACGACTGGTTCATTCGTTTCGTTCCGCTGCCCTCAGGCATTGCCTCGCACGACACCTTCGCGCGAGTGTTTCGCCTGCTTGACGCCAAGCAACTAGAGCTGGCCTGCCAACAGTGGCTGGCCCAAGTGGCGGGCCGGGTATACGGCACAGTGGCGATTGACGGCAAAAGCGTGCGCGGCAGCAGCAAAGGGGAGGCTCGCAGGCCACTGCACATGGTCAGCGCCTGGGCTGCAGACATGGGATTGCTACTGGGCCAGTGCAAGGTTGATGGCAAGAGCAACGAGATCACCGCCATCCCCGAGTTGCTCAGGCTGCTGCACCTCAAAGGCTGCATCGTCACCATCGATGCCATCGGCTGCCAAAAGAGCATCGCCCAGCAGCTTCACGAGCATGGTGCGGCTTATGTTCTGTCCCTCAAAGGCAACCAGCGGCACATGCACGCAGTGGTTCAAAAGCACTTTGAAGTGCAGGCGAGCCAAGAGCCGCCCGATGAGAACACCTACACCGAGCGCTCAAGCGGCCATGGGCGCCAGGAGCTGCGCAGCTACCGGCTCAGCCCCGTGCCCGAGGCATTGCAGCGAGCGGCAGTGCACTGGCCGGGGCTGGCCAGCGTGGTGCAAGTCACGCGCCAGCGCCAACAAACGGGAGGCGAGGCTAGCGAAGAAGTCAGCTACTACCTGAGCAGCTTGCCAGTGCACACGCCTGCACGGGTGCTGGCGCACAGTATCCGTTCGCACTGGGCGGTGGAGAACCAGTTGCACTGGAGTCTGGATGTGGCGATGCGCGAGGATGCGGCGCAGTCCTATAAAGACCAGGGACCGCACAACCAGACGCTGCTGCGGCGCATGGCGCTGCAGTTGCTCAAGAGTGACACGTCGGTGAAGGTGGGTGTGCAGGCAAAGCGCAAGCGCGCTGGCTGGGATGTGGGCTATCTGGCACATGTCCTGGGCATCAGGGTTTAGATGCGATTGCCCTGCTGGACGCCCCGGCCCGTTCGGGCTGAGCCCGTCGAAGCCTGGGCTTGCGCGCTGATCGGACGGCATGCCTGTGCTGAAGGCGGGTGCCGGGATGTGCCCCCGGCGGGGCACCTTCTTTTCTTGCGTCGCCAAGAAAAGAAGGCAAAAGAAGGCGACCCCACTGTCTGCGTCCCCAGCGCTGCGCACTGGGGCAACCTGCGGTGCTCGCGTCCAGCGGGGTCTCGCTCAAACTCGCTTCACTGCGTTGCGCTCAAACAGTCGCGAGCCCTAATCCGCTGGCCGCTACGCTCCTCGGCGCATACAGAGGGGCGGGACAGCCAACATCCACTCGGGCCATCGCTTCGCTCGGCCTTGCCTGCGCAGCGCGTAGCGCTTGCGCCCGCGAGGTGAGGTCGAGCGCAGCGACGACCCGTGTGGATGTTTGGATGTTCGGCTGTTTGGCTATCCACCCCCTGTGGCTGCGCCTGCGGCGGGGCGGTTGCGGGGTGGCACGCGCGTCGGAGCGCGCGTGCTTCGTGAACTGACTCGCCGCGGCTGTCCGAACGGAGCGCTTCAGCGCGCAGTGAGTTTCGCGGCGCACCCCGCAACCGCTCCGACGCAGGTTTGCCCCGAAGCAAAGCGCAGGGGTCGCAGACTTGGGGTCGCTTTTTCTTTGGTGACTTTCTTTTGGCGAAGCAAAAGAAAGTTACTGCGCCGCCGGGCGCACTCCCCGGCTCCCGCACTCAGCACAGGCATGCCACCAGATCAGCAAGCAAGCCCAGGCTTCGACAAGCTCAGCCCGAACGGACGGGGAAGTGATAACCAACTATCAAATTAATAGCTACCAGCGCTTACCCCACATGCGCTAGAGCCAAATTCAACGCAAACCACCTCCTACACCCCACCCAACACCTGCAACGCCGGACTCCCAGGTGCCAGCTGCTGCAACTGCGGCCCTAACAAAGCCGCCTGCTCCCGCCGCCCCGCATGGCACAGGGCCGACACCAACATGCCCAGCGTCTCACCCAACTCCGGATGCGTAGGCGCCGTCTTGTGCAAAGCGTTGAACAGCTTCTCCGCATCGCCCCACTGGTGCGCACGGGCAAAGCGGCGGGACAAGCGGGCCATGTCTTCCGGCTGCAAACGGGCACCGGGCTTGGCTTTCTCAAAATAGGTGCGATAGCTCGCGTGCTGAAACTGCAGCGTCTGCTCGTCATGCGCCTGCAGACGGAAGATGCGCCGCGCCGCGCGGTGAAAGTCTTCGCTGTCGGGCCACAGCGACGCCGTCTTGAACCAGGCGCTCAGCACCTTCTGGTCTTGCGGGCGCAGCTTGGCCGCTGCGCGCCACTGGCCCAGCGCCTGTTCAAACTTCATGCCCTGGGCCAGGCGCTGGGCGCTGGCTACGTGGGCGTCAAAACCATCGTCGGCTGCGGCATCGGCCTCCTCCTGCGTCACCGGCACCTCCAGCGGCTTGCGGCGCACCAGCATGACCAGCGCCATGAGCGAGGCCCCGGCGAGCAAGCCGCCCAAGTGGGCCATGTAGGCCACGCCCTTGCCGCTGAGCCAGTGCTGCAGCAACTCGTTCGCAATCCACGCGGGCAGCAGCAACAACGCAGGGGCCGTGACGTAGTTGAAGTAGAAAAACAGCTGGTAGAAAAACCGCACCCGACGCAAGCGGTACAGCACGGCATACATGCCCATCAGGGCCGATACCGCCCCCGAGGCGCCCAAGCCATAACTGCCCATGCCCGCATAGGCCCAGCCCGCTAGCAGCGAGCCCCCCAGGCCGCCCAGCAGGTAAAACGCCAGGTACAGGCCGCGCCCCAACGCCAGCTCGACGGAGAAGCCGAACAGAAACAAAAACACCATGTTGCCGATGAGGTGCCCATTGCTGCCGTGCAAGAACGTGGCCGTGAGCCAGGTGACCGGGCGCAGCTCAGCATCTTTGGCATAGCTTTGCGCCCACTTGCGGGTGAAGGGAGCGGGCAGCCGGCCTTCGTACTGCGTGCGGGCGGACTTCCAGTCCATGTAGTGCGCGTCCTGCAGGGGCACAAAGCCCGGGCTTTTCAGGCGCTGCTGAAAGCCGTCCTCCTGCTCCATCCAGCGCAACAGCATGCGGTAGTTGCCCGCCTTTTGCAGCGCACGGGCCTCCTTGAGGTGCTTGTCGCGGGTTTCCTCCAGCCAGGCCACAAAGCGGGGCACCTCGATGGCGGGCAAGGGGCTGGACACGTAATAGGTGGCAGCGCGGTCGCGGGCATTTTCTTCGCTGCGCTGAGGGCCCCAGAACACGATCATGTTGACCAAGATCAGCAGCACGGTCATCCACGGCGGGTTGCGCCAGGTGGGGCGGTGTTCCAGGGGTATGGCGTAAAACATCGGGCGATTTTGCGGGCATTTTGCGCAGCCGATGCAAAGCCGTTGAATGCGCGGTCTAAGGCGCCGGGTGTGTTGTGCCAAACGCCTCGGCCAAAGAGGCCACGCCTTTACCGTTGCGTTTGCTGGCGTACAGGGCGCGATCGGCGCGGTCAATGAGTGCTGTGAGCGGCTCCGTGGGGTCGCCTTGGAACAAGGCCACACCAATGCTGGCGCTGGCAAGCACGTACTGGCCATCGTCCAGACCAATGGGGGCCACCAGCGACAGCAGCACCTTGTCAGCGACATCCATGGCGATCTCTGGGGTCGTGACGGCATTCAACACCATGGCAAACTCATCCCCGCCCAGCCGAGCGGCTGTGTCGTTGGCGCGGGCGAGCCCGGCCAGCCGCTGGGCCACGCGTTCGAGCACCTGGTCCCCTGCGCGGTGCCCCAGGCTGTCGTTAATGCCTTTGAAGCCGTCCAGGTCCACCAGCAGCAGCGCCCCCGCCCGTTGGTCGCGGTGTGCCGTGAGCACGGCCTGCGAAAGGCGGTCGTCAAACAGGCGGCGATTGGGCAGGCCGGTGAGCCGGTCGTGGCTGGCAAGGGCCAGCACCTGCTGGTGAGCGCGCACCAGCCGTGCGCTGAGCAAGCCCAGCAACAGCGCAAACGCATACGACAGCATGACCACCAGGGCGGGAACCCGCCCAGCAGCATGCCAGCCACCCGCAGGCACTGCGGCCAAAATCCAGTTGCCGCCCCCTGGCAAGGGCACATCCAGGGTGGCGGGCGCTTCGTCAAAAATTTGCGGGCGGCCCATGAATACGGCCCCCTGGGCACCCATGGCATCGAGCCCGCGCGCAGCGATCTGAAAACCCATCTGCTCGGTGTTCAGCCCGGCATCGGCAAACAAGGCGTCGGCATTCACCGTCAGGGAGACGATGCCCCAAAAGCGAGGCTCGGCCACCACAGCGGGCTGTGGATTGGATGCGAGAAACACGGGCGTGCGACTGACAATGCCGAGCCCGCCCTGCACCAAGGTGATAGGCCCGGCCACCACGGTGCGACGGGTCTGGATGGCACGCTCCACAGCACCACGCTGCTGGGGGTTGTCCATGTAGCGCAAGCCCAGCGCCCGCTCATTGCCCAGACGGGGGTAGATGTCGCTGATGACGTTGTCAGGCGCCAGAGCCAGGTTGCGGATGTTGCGTTGGTGCTCCAGCAGTCGCCCCACCACGGTGGCAAAGATTTCTGGCGACATGCCCCCCTGCGCAGCAATGAAGGCCGACACTGTCTCTGGCACTGAAAGGGTGCTCTGCAACTGGCGGTCCAGCCGATCGCGAATTTGCAGCAGCTGGCTTTGGGCCTGCGCCATGATCTCGGTGCGCGCCTTGGTGTGCGATATATCAATGACCAGCCACGCCAGCGCAGCGGCCAGCGCGGCGCTGCACAGGCCCACCACCAAAGGCAGGAAGCGGTGCTGAATCCAGTTGGCAGGCAAGCGGTGGGTGGGCATGCAAGCTTTCTATGGTGACAAAGACCGACTAAAAGTCCGGGGCGCCGCAAGCCTCTTCACGCACCCCGGCCCCGCATTCAAACATGGATACCGCTGGGCAGCCGCACTGCGCACAGTGCGCGTCTGACCACACCAATCACCAAAGCGGACACCTCTGCCGCAGACCTCAGCGGACGGAGCACCTCTGCCCCGCTGGCCTGTTGCAGAGGACACACACTGCAGACATGACAAAGACGCGACAAGATCAGCGGGCGCCGCCCTCACTGCGCCACAAACCCGCTGTTCTTGATGATGCGCGACCAGGCCTGGGTGTAGGCGTTCTGGCGCGTGGTCAGCTGCTGGGGCGTCATGTAGCCCACCGTCAGGCCCATGGTGGTGAGCTGGCTGTTCACCTCGGGCATGGCCACCACCTTGGCCAGCGCGTTAGAGAAATCAACCACAAACTTCTGCGGCGTGCCTGCAGGGGCGTAGATGCCGTAGTACGGGAGGTCTTCAAAACCCTTGAGGCCCAGCTCGTCAAACGTGGGCACATCGGGCATGGCGGCCTGGCGCTTGGTGCCCAGCACGGCCACCACATGCACCTTGCCCGCCTTGTGGTTCTCGATGAAGTCCTGCACCGAGGCCACACCCGCGCTGATCTGGTTGCCCAGCATGTCGGCCATCATGGGGGCGCTGCCCCGGTAGGGGGCAGAGACCAGGTCGATCTGGTACTTCTCGCCCACCAGCTTGACCAGGAACTCGGGTGTGGAGGCGGGGGCCGGGATGCCCACCGCGCCTTTGCCCTTGCCCTGCGCCTTGACCCAGGCCACGTAGTCGTTGAACGACTTGGCCGGGGTGCCGCCCGAGACCGCGAACGCGTTCACAAACGTGGCAAAGCCGCCCACCGAGACAAAATCATGCACCGGGTCGTAGCCCGGGTTCTTCACCACCTGGGGCAGGATGGAGATGGTGTGGTCGTGCGACAGAAACAGCGTGTGGCCGTCGGCTGGCGATGCCTTGAGCGCCTGCGCCGCAATCTGGCCACCCGCTCCGGGGCGGTTGTCCACCACCACGGGCATGCCCAGTTCGTCCTTGAGCTTTTCAGCCAGCAGGCGGGCAATGGCATCGGTACCGCCGCCGGGCGGAAAGCCCACCAGAATGCGCACCGGCTTGGCCGACTGGGCCATGGCCAGCCCCATGGTGAGGGCAGCGCCCAGCGCCAGGGTGGCGCGGGCCGCACGCAGCAAGCCGCTGCGGCGCGAGAAGAACGTTGTCATGCGAGGGCTCCCGAAGTGGTGGTGCGGCTTTGCAAAAATCAAGCCAAACGGGCGCGGTGGCGGACCAGCTGGGCACGCACCTGGGCCGGGGCGGTGCCGCCCAACGTGTTGCGGGCGTTGAGCGAGCCGCGCAGGCTCAGGCACTCATACACGTCCTTTTCGATCTGCGGGTGAAAGCCCTGCAGCACGTTCAGGGGCAGTTCGGACAAATCGCAGTTGTGCGCCGTGGCGGCCTTCACGGCGTGGGCCACGGTTTCGTGCGCATCGCGGAAGGGCAGTCCCTTTTTGACCAGGTAGTCGGCCAGGTCGGTCGCCGTGGCGTAGCCCTTGAGCGCGGCCTGCTCCATCGCGGGCGCATTCACGGTGATGCCGCCTTCCTTCTTGCCCGTGGCAGGGTTCAGCTGGCCGCCCACCATTTCGGCAAAGATGCGCAGCGTGTCTTTGAGCGTGTCCACGGTGTCGAACAGCGGCTCCTTGTCTTCCTGGTTGTCCTTGTTGTAGGCCAGGGGCTGGCCCTTCATCAGCGTGATCAGGCCCATCAGGTGACCGACCACGCGACCGGTCTTGCCGCGTGCGAGTTCGGGCACATCGGGGTTCTTCTTCTGGGGCATGATCGACGAGCCGGTGGTGAAGCGGTCGGCGATCTTGATGAAGCCGAAGTTCTGGCTCATCCAGATGATGAGTTCTTCGGACAGACGGCTCACGTGCACCATGCACAGGCTGGCGGCGGCGGTGAACTCAATGGCGAAGTCGCGGTCGCTCACGGCGTCCAGGCTGTTCTGGCAGACCATGGGGGAGCCGTTCGCATCCACCATGCCCAGCGTCTTGGCCACGCGCTCGCGGTCCAGCGGGTAGGTGGTGCCAGCCAGCGCTGCGCTGCCCAGCGGCAGCACATTGGTGCGGCGGCGCACGTCGGCCATGCGCTCGGCGTCGCGCTTGAACATCTCCACATAGGCGAGCATGTGGTGGCCAAAGCTCACGGGTTGGGCCACCTGCAGGTGGGTGAAGCCGGGCAGGATCACCTCGACGTTTTGTTCAGCCACGTCGACCAGCGACACCTGCAGCTCTTTGAGCAGGTCGCCAATCAAATCAATCTCACCGCGCAGCCACAGGCGCACGTCGGTGGCCACCTGGTCGTTGCGGCTGCGGCCCGTGTGCAGGCGCTTGCCAGCGTCACCCACCAGCTGGGTCAGGCGGGCTTCGATGTTCAGGTGCACGTCCTCCAGGTCCAGCTTCCACTCGAAGGCGCCGGACTCGATTTCCGACGTGATCTGGGCCATGCCGCGCTGGATGGAGGCGTGGTCGGAGGCAGAGATGATGCCCTGCGCTGCCAGCATTTCGGCATGCGCCAGGCTGCCTGCAATGTCGGCCTGCCACAGGCGCTTGTCAAAGAAAACGCTGGAGGTGTAGCGCTTGACCAGGTCGCTCATGGGCTCGGAAAACAACGCAGACCAGGCCTGGGCCTTGGTGTCAAGCTGGTTGTGGGATGGCGCAGACGCGGCGTTGTTGGCTTGGCTGGAGGACATGGGAGGGCAATAATTGGATGGTTCAGACACCCGGACTGCCCGGATGCCGCAATGCAAAACACCCAAATTTTATCGACCCCGCCCCCCGCTCCGGCACAAGCGCCCTCTTTTGGGCCTGCGCAGCCGTCTGCGCAAGGGGGCAAAGCACCTGCAGGACGGGCTTTGGTGTTTGACGCCTGCCAACTGGGCGTGGTCCTGCGCGCCGTGCTGTTTGTGGAGGCCGTAGTGGGTGTGGGCACCATGTTCGGGGCCGAGACCTTTTACCAGTGGCTGGCCAATGTGGCCCTGATCACTGGCGGGGCCCTGCCCGCCACGCTGGCCTGGCTGGGCACGGCCTGCAGCATGAAAACGATGCTGCAGCGCCTGGGCACCGCCCACCAGTACACCGCGGGGGTGTTGCTGGGGGCGCTGGCAGGGGCCTATGCCTGCGCCATGCTCAAGCTGGCTGGTGTGGCCCCAGGCACCTCACCCTGGCTGGCGAGCGCGGCCTCTGGGGCACTGCTGGCGGCCATGCTGGTGGCAGCGCTGGTGCTGCGCGCACGGGGCCGCACACCCGCAGCCACCACAGCGCGCCTCACGGAGCTGCAGTCGCGCATTCGCCCGCATTTTTTGTTCAACACCCTCAACAGCGCCATTGCCCTGGTGCGCGAAGAGCCCGCCAAGGCCGAGTCGCTGCTGGAAGATCTGAGCGACCTGTTCCGGCACGCCCTTGTCGAGCAGGGCGAATCGGTCACGCTGGCCGAAGAAATCACCCTGGCCAAGCGCTACCTGGCCATTGAAGAAGTGCGCTTTGGCCACCGCCTGCAAGTGCAATGGAACCTGGACCCACGCACCGATGCCGCTCGACTGCCGCCACTGCTGCTGCAGCCGCTGGTGGAAAATGCGGTCAAGCACGGGGTCGAGCTGAGCCCGCGCGGCGGCAAGCTGCGGGTGCTGACCGAGCTGCGCGGCAGCCGGGTGGTGGTTCGCATCACCAACACTTTGCCGCCGTCACACATCAAGACAGAAGGAATGTCGCGCGGCCACGGCATTGCGCTGGCCAATGTGCGCGCCCGCCTGGCGCTGCTGCACGATGTGCAGGGCGAGTTCACCGCCGGGGTGCAAGATGGCCTCTACCAAGTGCGCATCACTCTGCCCGTAGAAGGCACCATGCGCCGTGCCCTGAAAGCCGAGCAAACCCTGGCCGCACGCAAGGCGCAGCGCAAGCCGCGCCGCCCCGCCCCCAGGCCCACCTCCAAAAGCCCTGCGCCATGAACATACTGATCGTTGACGACGAAGCCCTGGCCCGAAGCCGCTTGCGCACGCTGCTGAGCGACTGCGCCGACACCCTGCGCACCACCGTGGCCGAGGCCAGCAACACGGGCGAAGCCCTGGGCCTGCTCAGCCCGACAGGGGGGCGCGGGTTTGACGTGGTGCTGCTGGACATCCACATGCCGGGGCAAGACGGCCTTTGCCTGGCCCACGCCATACAGGCCCTGCCGCAGCCGCCTGCCGTGGTGTTCGTCACCGCCCACGCCGACCATGCAGTGAGCGCCTTTGAGCTGGACGCAGTGGACTACCTCACCAAGCCCGTGCGCCGCGAACGCCTGCAGCAAGCGCTGGCCAAAGTGCAGCGCCTGCAGCGGCCTGCCACCCCAGCCGCCATCGCCACCGTGCCCGAGGGCGAGACCCTGGTCATCCAGGACCGGGGCCGTACCGAGCGGCTGGCTCTGTCTGAGGTGCTGTACTTCAAAGCCGAACAAAAGTACGTCACCGTGCGCACAGCCACCCGCAGCTTCATCATGGATGGTTCGCTGAGCGAGTTGGAGACGCGCTACGGCACACGCTTCATGCGCATTCACCGCAACGCGTTGGTGGCCCGCCGCGCATTGCGCGCGCTGGAGAAGCACTACGACCCCGAAGAAGGCGAGGGTTGGGCTGTGCGATTGCAGGGCTCTACCGAGGTGCTTTCGGTGTCGCGCAGGCAAGTGGCTGCCGTGCGCGAAGAACTCGCCCGATAGGCACCGCAAACCGCCACATCGCTGCGCCAACGCAAGATGGCGCACCTGTCGCCCGGCATAATCCCCCGCCATGTCCATGCCACGCACCTTATCCATCTGGCGCCTTGTGCGCCTGTGGGTGCTGGCGTGGTTTGTCGGCTCCATCGGAGTGTCCGTGGCATCGCCACTGGTGCACCCACAGTCGCTAGAGGTCATTTGCTCGGGCTCGGGCGCCATCAAGTGGCTGGTGCAAACCGACGACGGAGCGGTCGAGATGGGCGCGACAGGCATGGACTGCCCTTTGTGTGCGCAGGCCAACGGGGCCCCGCCACCGTCCCCCGCCCAACCCCCACCGCCCACCAGCCCGCTGGCCCACGCGGTGCAACCGGTGCCCGCAGCGCGCATCGCCGCAGCCACAGCGGCGCCGCTGCCAGCGCGCGGCCCACCCTCTCTCCTCTGATCCGTTCGCTTTCTGCGTGCGCCTGACGGCATTGCCGTGGGGGTACGCAGGTCTTCGTTCGTTTGCACGGCAGCTCCCTACAACAAACCCGGTAGCCATTCTGGGCGCCGCTGGTGGCTGCACTGCCGTTTTCAGAGTGCCTCTTCATGCCTTCCCTTACTTCGCGCCGCGCTGCGGCTTTCCCGTGCCTGCCCCTTTCACCTCTTTGCCTGGGGGTGCTCGCCACCTGCGCGTTGGCCGCAGTGCCAGCCCAAGCACAAACTCCTGATGCCCCCATGCTGAAGACGGTGGAGGTGGTGGAACCCGCCACCTCCTCCAACGGCAAGCTCAGCCTGGACATCCCCGTAGACACCGGCAGCCGCCTGGGCCTGACAGCGCGTGAAAACCCAGCATCTGTCACCGTAGTGGACCGATCCACCATCGATGCACGCGGCGCGCAGAACACGCAAGAGATCCTGCGGGCCATCCCTGGCGTGGTGGCGCACAACGCGCCCGGCTCTATGGCCGCGCACTACCGGGGCTTCACGGCCAACTCGGTGGCTCAGCTCTACAACGGCATCAACCCGCAGTACGGCAGCGCCACCCGTGCGGTCGATAGCTGGATCTACGACCGCGTGGAGGCCATCGGCGGCGCCTCCAGCTTCCTGTACGGCTCGGGCGGCGTGGGCGGCTCCATCAACTACATCACCAAGACGGCCGAGCGCAGCGACTTTGCCGAAGGACAGTTGCGCCTGGGCTCGTACGGACTCAAAGAGGTGTCCGTAGGGCTGAACCGCCGCATTGCTGGCGGCGAGCAAGGCGCGAGCCCCGCACACTATGTGCGCATCGACATCAACCACCGCGACGCAGGCAGCTGGACCCACGGCACCCAAACCCAGGCCACACAACTGGCGACCTCCCTTCTGTCCGACCTGGGCGGTGGCCTCACCCACACGCTGGCCTACGAGTACCAGAAGGACCATGTGGATCGCCCCTACTGGGGCACACCGGTGCTGAACCCCGCTGTGGACGCCCTGGCCATAGACCCTGGAACGCGTTTTCAGAACTACAACAGCGCTGACGGCATGTATGAGCATCGCGTGCAGTGGCTGCGCTCTGTCGCGCAGTGGCGCATGTCCGATGCACTGCAGCTCAAGAACACGTTCTATGTGTACGACGCGCTGCGCGACTACCGCAATGTCGAGATCTACACCTTCAACGCCGCCAACACCGCCGTCACCCGCACCTCGTCTTACCTGCAGCGGCACGACCAGACGCTGGTGGGTGACCGACTGGAAGGCACGTTCCAAAGCCAGCTGGCAGGCAAGAAAAGCGACTGGGCTTTTGGCATGGACGTGAGCGTGAACAAGCAGACGCGTTTTCCGTTCGGCCCCTCGGTCACCGTGAGCACAGTCAATCCGTACAACTTCACCACCGAGAACTTCTTCGACATTCCTGGCATGTCGCCCACCCTGACCCCTGACAAAGACAACAAGATCACCAACACCGCGCTGTATCTGGAAAACCGCACGCTGGTTGCGTCGGGGGTCAATTTGGTCACCGCACTGCGGCATGAACGCATTGCACTGGACCTGGTGAACCGTCGCGCCATCACAGCCACTGCGCCCGCCACTTTCAGCCGCAGCTACAGCCCCACCACGGGCCGTCTGGCGGCGGTGTGGGACATTGCTCCCGGTGCCAACCTGTATGCGCAAGCCTCCAACGCCGCCGATCCACCCTCGGGCTCGCTGGCTTCGGCTTCGTTTGCCGATGTGCGCAACAACAGCGAACTGACCACAGGCCGCCAGGTCGAGGTGGGCAGCAAGTTCGACTTCTGGGGTGGCAAGGGCAGCGCCACGGTGGCGGTGTTTGACATCCGCCGCAAGAACATCGCATCGCAAGACCCATCCAACCCGAACCTCACGGTGCTGGTGGGCGAGCAGTCGTCCAAAGGCATCGAACTGGCAGCAGGCATTCGCCCCACTCCGCAATGGCAACTGCAGGGCAACCTGTCGCTGATCCGCGCGCGGTATGAGAACTTTGTACAGGGCGGGGTATCGCGCGCGGGCAACGTGCCGCAGCTGGTGCCACAGCAAGTGGCCAATCTGTGGGCGTCGTATGCCATCACCCCCACAGTGACTGCCAGCGCGGGGCTGCGCCATGTAGGCAAGGTGTATGGCAACGCCGCCAACACCAAGTTCTGGCCCTCCTACACGCTGCTGGACCTGGGGCTGGCCTGGAAGATCAACAAGACCACCACGCTCACGGGCCGCGTGCGCAATGCCACCGACCGCCTCTACGCAGAAGAGACACGGGACCAGGTCTACCTGGGCGCGCCACGCACGCTGGACGTGGCACTGCACACCGCGTTTTAAGGACAAGGGGTCACCATGCGGCACGCCAAACGCTGGCTCTATCTGGCTCATCGCTGGCTGGGGGTGCTGTTGTGCAGCTTCTTCGCCATGTGGTTCATCTCTGGCTTGGTGATGATGTATGTGGGCTACCCCAAGCTCACGCACACCGAGCGTCTGGAGCACCTGCGCCCCCTGCGGGATGTCCCCATAGCGCTGGAGCCCGCGCAGGCCCTGCAAGCGGCTGGCGTGTCAGGCCCACTGCAAGAGCTGCGCCTGGCGGTGGCCAGCGGCGGGCGTGCCGTGTACCTTGCTACGCCTGCTGCGCCCGACGAGGGCATACTTGGCAAGCGCCTTCGCAACGCAGCCCCGTTGGTCATCGACGCCAACACCGGCGCTGCGCTGCGTGAGGTGACGGCCGAGTACGCCATGGCTTCGGCCCACGCTTTTTCTGCTGCCAGCGCAGAGGGGGTCGCGCCACGCTATTTGGGACGGGTTGACGAAGACGCGTTTACCCATTCTCGGGCGCTGGACATACACCGCCCCCTGCATGTGCTGACCTTGGCCGATCAGGCAGACACTTGGCTCTACGTTTCGGGCACCACGGGCGAAGTGGTGCGCGATGCACCGCGCACCGAGCGGCTGTGGAACTACGTGGGTGCTTGGATCCATTGGCTCTACCCCCTGCGCGGCAACGCCTTCAACGCCTACTGGGCCGACATCGTGAACTGGCTGTCCATCGCAGGCACGGTACTGGCGCTGTCGGGTACGGTGGTTGGCGTGCTGCGCTGGCGCTTTGCGGGGCCACGCTACAAAAGCGGCGCCCGCTCGCCCTACCCCGGGGCCATGCTGCGCTGGCACCATACGGTGGGTCTGCTGTTTGCGCTGGTCACCATCACCTGGATCTTCAGCGGCCTCATGTCCATGAACCCCTGGAAGATGTTTGACAGCGGCGCCCCCGCCTTGCGCACTGCGGCGATGCACGGTGGAGCGCTGCAGATCAGCACTGCGGCAAACACGCCGCTGGCTTCGGTGCAGGCCCTGCTGGCCAGCGCCACCCCGAATACCCGTGAACTGCGCTGGGTGCGCACCGCAGACCACACCCTGGTGCAGGCCTGGGGCCCCACCAGTGCAGCCACTGTGCTGGATGCCGCCACCGCACAGCGCTACACCCTGGAGCCCGAAGCCCTGGCCGCCGCCGCAACGCGCCTGCTGGATGCACCGATACAACGCATCGAAACCCTGACCGACTACGACCTGCATTACTACGACCGCGCCACCCACACCATGACCGGCGGCACCGACAAGCCCCTGCCGGTGCTGCGCGTGGTGTTTGCCGATGCGCATGCCACCTGGGTGCACATGGACCCCCACACCGGCGCCGTGCTGGGCCGCACCGACAGCCACCGGCGCACCAGCCGCTGGCTGTTTGGCATGCTGCACAGTTGGGACTGGCTGCCCCTGCTGGAGCGCCGCCCCCTGTGGGATGCTGTGATGATCGTGCTGTGCCTGGGCGGCGCAGCCCTGAGCCTGACTGGCATGGTGGTGGGCTGGCGGCGGCTGAGGCACCAACTTAAAGCCAAGTCGCACCGGCTCCAGGCCGCCCATTTACCCCTTGCTGCGCAACGTACGGCTCAGCAAGATCACCGGCACCAGCCCCACGGCCACCAGCGCCAATGAGGGCAATGCGGCCTCACCCAGGCGCTCGTCGCGCGCCAGCTGGTAGGCCACCACGGCCAGGGTGTCGCTGTTGAAGGGGCGCAGCACCATGGTGGCAGGCAGCTCTTTCATCACGTCCACAAACACCAGCAGCGCGGCGGCAGCGGTAGAGCGGCGCAGCAAGGGCCAGTGCACCCGCGCCATGAGCCCCACACTCCCCATGCCCAGCATGCGGGCAGAGTCGTCCAGGCTGGCTGGTATGCGCGCATAGCCGCTTTGCACCGACTGCAGCGCCACCGCACAAAAGCGCACCAGGTACGCCCACACAATGCCCACCGCTGTGGCCGTGACCAGGGCACCAATGCCCCACTGCGGCGCCGCCGCCTGCAGCCAGCCCACGGGCAGCAGCAAACCCACCACAATCACGGCGCCCGGCACGGCATAACCCAGGCTGGCCAGCTGCACCACGCCACGCGTCACCCCATCCGGGCGGCGGCGCACGGCAAAGGCCAGCACCAGGGCCAGGGCCACGGCGATGGCGGACGTGATGCCCCCCAGGCGCACGCTGTGCCAGGCCCACTCCACAAACCGGTCCCACGGCAGCACCGACCAATCGGCCGCCAGCGGGCGCAGCATGAACACGATGGGTGCCACAAAACCCATGAGCACAGGCACCACGCACACCACCCAGGCCAGCACGCGCGCGCCGCCGCGTAGCACCAGCGGCTGCGCCTCGGACGAGCCCGCACGCCCCACTCCCCCGGCGGCAAAGCGCATGCGTTTTTGAGCCCGGTGCTCCAGGTGCAGCAGGGCCAGCACCACCACCAGCAGCATGGTAGCCAGCTGCGCTGCCGCCAGGCGGTTGTCCATCGACAGCCAGGCTTTGTAGATGCCGGTGGTGAAGGTTTGGATGCCGAAGTAGCTGGCCACGCCAAAGTCGGCCAGGGTTTCCATCAGCACCAGCGCCACCCCCGCCGCCACCGCCGGACGGGCCAGGGGCAGGGCCACAGCACGGATGCGGCGCGGCAGCGGCGCGCCCAGCAGGCGGGCGGCCTCCATGAGCTGTGCAGCACGCTCACCCAACGCCGTGCGCGCCAGCAAGTACACATAGGGGTACAACGCAAAGATGAACACCCACACCGCGCCGCCCAGGCTGCGCACCTCGGGCAGCAGGCGCCCCTCCAGCCCAAAGGCGTTGCGCAGGCCCACCTGCAGCGGGCCGCTGAACTGCAGAAAGTCGGTGTACGCATAGGCCGTGACATAGGCCGGCATGGCCAAGGGCAGCAGCAGCAGCCATTCAAACGTGCGGCGCCCCGGAAAATCAAACAGCGTCACCGCCGCTGCGGCGCCCGTGCCCACCACGGCCGCGCCCAAGGCGACCATCACACTCAGCCACAGCGTGGTGACCACATAGCCCGGCAACACGGTGGCGGCCATTTCGCGCAGGATGCTGCCCGCCTGGGCATCGCCTTGCCCCCAAGGCAACCAGGATGCCAAAACAGCCAGCACCGGCAAGGCGAGCACGCCAGCGAGCAGGATCAAAGCCAGGGAACTTAAAGCAAAGGGGCTGCGGCGCAAAGCAAACAATCTGTGGAAACGAGGTGAGAAGGCAGCGGCCATAGCCGCCCGCTTGCGCGGCAAAGCCCGTGTGAGCACCGCAATGGCAAGGATGCAAATGCGAATTTTAAGCATTCGCCCCCAGCCACCTAGAATGGCGGCATGTTTTTAGAGGTCTCCCAACTCGATGTGCGCTATGCGGGCCGCGCACAGGCGGCTGTCCAAGGCGTCTCGCTGGGCCTGCATGCGGGCGATATTGGCGTGCTGATTGGCCCCTCCGGCTGCGGAAAAACCACGCTGCTGCGCGCTGTGGCCGGGCTGGAACCCGTCTCGGGCGGCGAGATCCGGCTGACCAAGGAAGTGGTGGGCAGCGCCACGCGCAGCGTGCCGCCCGAACAGCGCCGCATTGGCATGGTGTTCCAGGACTACGCACTGTTCCCTCACCTCTCGGTGGGCCGCAATGTGGCCTTTGGCATCCACCAATTGCCGCGTGCCCAGCAAGCGGCGCGCGTGGCCGAGGTGCTGGAGCTGGTGGGCCTGGCAGGCAGCGAAAACCGCTATCCCCACGAGCTATCGGGCGGCCAGCAGCAGCGTGTGGCCCTGGCCCGGGCGCTGGCGCCCCGCCCCCAGCTCATGCTGCTGGACGAGCCTTTCTCCAACCTCGACGTAGACCTGCGCGAGCGCTTGGCACACGAGGTGCGCGGCATCCTCAAGGCGGCCGGGGCCACAGCGCTGTTCGTCACCCACGACCAGTTCGAAGCCTTTGCCATTGGCGACGTGATTGGCGTGATGCACGAAGGCCACCTGCACCAGTGGGACGACGCCTACACCCTGTACCACCGCCCGGCCACCCGCTTTGTGGCCGACTTCATCGGCCACGGCGTGTTTGCCCCGGCCACGCTGGTGCAGCGCGGCAGCAACGTAGTGGCCCAAACCCCCCTGGGTGATTTGACCGACCTGGCCGAATGCCCCTTGCCCAGCAGCTACCCCGGCGGCGAGTGCGACGTGCTGCTGCGCGCCGACGACATCGTGCACGACGACCAGGCCCCCGTGCAGGCGCAAATCGTGCGCAAGGCGTTCCGCGGCTCGGAGTTTTTGTACACCCTGCAACTGGGCAGCGGCCTGCAGGTGATGGCCCATGTGCCCAGCCACCACGACCACGCCGTGGGCGAGTGGATCGGCATCAAGGCGCAGGTGGACCATGTGGTGACGTTTGCGCGCGGGTAGGCAGCGCGCTGCGGATGTCAGCCCCCCGCATTTGCCCCGGACTGACCGTCGTGCGACGGCCCACCAGCTACGTATAGACTTCGGCCAAGCCCCTTGCAACGACCCAGGTCTTGGACACCCGAATGGCAGAACTTCTTTTGTGGCTTGCCGTGCATATGCTGCGTGCAGCAGGTGGCCCACTGTATGCATGGCTGTTTTGCGGGCCTGCAAAAAGAAAGTTACGCAAACAAGGCTCACAGCACCTCAAAGCCTTGTCAGTGCCTTCCAATCTGCCTGGCTACGCACTCATGGGGAGAGAGGTGCAAGTGCTGCGCACGCGGGAATCGTTCACGTTTGACGCGCACTTTGTCCTGCAATACCAGTGCATACGCGTGCTGAAAAACTTGCACGGTATCCACTTTTACTACCGCTTCCAAAGCGACGGATCGGCGCTGATCAAACCGATTCCTGAGGGCACCGCCAAAGTCCTTCTGAAGGGCAAGAAACCCCGACGTCCAGCGCCACTCGCCACTCCAAGTTTCACCCGGTCCTGATCCAACCGTTGCGCATTGGGGTGCCAACGGGTTTGACCCAGCCAAAAGCAAACAAATTGTCACAAATGGCAGGCCCAATACCTCTGGGCGATGTTGCCCGTTGAGCCCCCCTACCCGCACAGCACCGTGCCAGCACGCAAACGGCCGCCACCAGCGGCTGAGCGAGCGCGCCACAGCGGGGGCAAAAACACCTGCCATGACCGCTTCTGTAGATTCCAGCCCACGCACCACCAACATCCTGGGCCGCCGCCTGCTGGCCACTTTCATTGCTGTTCTGCTGCTCACGCTGGCGGGCTCGGCCATAGGCATCTGGTCGCTGCGCACGGTCGATGCGGCCACCCGCCACGCCATCGAAGACAACGTGGTGACCGAGCGCCTGGTGGCCGACGCCTACCGACTGCAGTCCATCAATGCCGAGCGCTACAAGGCCATGGCCTTGAGTTCCGAGCCTGAAGTGGGCGAGATTCTGGCGGCCGACATTGGCCGCACCCAGGCCCAGTACAGCGACCTGATTGCCCAACTGGCCAGCCGCCTGCAGGCCCCTGCTGAGCAGGCCTTGCTGACCGACACCCAGACCAAAGCGCAGGATTTTCAGGTCGCCGTGAAGGAGCTGGTGACCGCCCGCGACTTTGGCCTGACCGAGCGCATCCGCAAGGTGTTTGCCGAGCGCTTTGAGCCCAGCGCCGCTGCCCTGCTGGGCGCCTTGCAGCAACTGGCCCAATCGCAGCGCAACGCCATTGACGCCGCAGGCGCCCACATCGCCCAGCGCAGCCACAACGCCCAGTGGGCGCTGGCCCTGTTTTGCACGGCGGCGCTGTTGCTGGGCAGCGTGCTGACCTGGTGGCTGGTGCGCAGCATCTCGCGCCCCATCGGCGTGGCCAGCGCTACGGCGCAGCGGGTCTCCAGCCTGGACCTGCGCCAGGACATTGCGGGCCACGAACGGGACGAAGCAGGCCAGCTGCTGCTGGCGCTCAACACCATGCAAGAAGCCCTGCGCACGCTGGTGACGCAGGTGCGCCACTCGGCCCACAACGTGCGCCTGGCAGCCCACGAAATGGCGCAGGGCAATGCCGACCTGTCGGAGCGCACCGAGGGCACGGCATCGAGCCTGCAAGAGACAGCGGCCGCGCTGGAGCAGGTGACACAGCGCCTGCAGCAATCCACCGAAACCGCCCAGCGCGCAGAGCAGATGGCCAGCCAGGCATCGGCCGTGGCCCAGGAAGGCGGCGCTGCGATGGCCCAAATCATCGAGACCATGCAGGGCATCCAGCGGTCATCGCGCAAGGTGGAAGAGGTCACGGGGGTGATCGACGGTATTGCCTTCCAGACCAACATCCTGGCGCTGAACGCCGCCGTGGAAGCCGCCCGCGCTGGCGAGGCAGGCCGTGGCTTTGCCGTGGTGGCGGCCGAGGTGCGCCAGCTGGCCATGCGTGCGGGCGCTGCCGCCCGCGAGATCAAAGGGCTGATCGCCTCATCAGCCCACAGCGTGGAAGCCGGCACCACCCTGGTCAACGGCGCGGGCCACACCATGGGGCATATCGTGGAGTCGATCCGCAACGTGGCGGGCATGATCAGCGACATCAGCGCCGCCACCCATTCGCAAACCCGCGACATCCACGACATCAACACCGCCGTGGCGCGGCTGGACGAGATGACGCAGCAAAACTCGGCCCTGGTGGAAGAGTCTGCTGCCGCATCGGAAGGGCTGCGCCACCAGGCCAATGACCTGACGCACCTGATCAGCCAGTTTGTATTGCCTGCGGAGCGGGCCGAGCCGCTTCAGGTGCGCGATCCGTTGCGCAATCAGGTACGTAACGGGCTGCCCGCACTGCCAAGGCCTTGAACGCGGACGGCCCAGCGGGCACGTCCAGCACACGCCCCATGCGCAGGACCCACTGCAAACCCACGCTCCGTCCACGGATGCGTGGGCCAATCCGCATGTGAGTTCGCAGGACCCAGCACGCTGTTCAGGACTTTGCCTTGCGCTCCAGGGCCTCAATGCCGGACCAGCTCACCTGCGCCAGCAAGGCTTGCAGCGCCTGCACATCCATGTAGTCGGCACGCGCACTGAGCACAACGCCGTTCTTCAGAACCACATCGAACTCTGCGTGGCTGTTGTCCTTGTGATAGCGCTGACGCAAGGTGCGACCGCCCTCTTGCCAGGTCTTTTCCACACGCACTTCGTCTTCTTTTTCTGACTGGCCCATGCCTGCAGCCATCGCGGCCATCTGGCCCAGTGCGCCTGCATCGGTGATCTCCACCTTCACTTGCCGGTCACCCTGGGTGTAGGTGGCGCTGGCGTGGCTTGTGGGCAGGCCCAATGCCGCGCCGTCTTGCACTTCCAGTGCGGTGCGCGGCATGCCACCCAATTGCTGTGGCAAGGCCGCTTTCAGGCTCTGTGCGGGCAGCGCTTCACTGTTTTGCGCTTTCTCCATCTGGCGTGCCGCCTCCTGCATCTTCTGGCTGGCTGCCTCCAGGCCTGCGACATCCACCGAGACTTTGCCGGAAGGGGTGCTCACCGTCATGCCCCCGGCCCCGCCAAGCGCCACCGAGGGGCCGTGCGAGCGCGTGAAAAGGGAGCTGACCCCCATCATCAACAGCCCCATCACGATGGCGGCCACCACCACCACGGCCGTGTAGGCCAGTGATTTGTCCGGGGCACTTTTCATCAGCACCGGCAAGCCGGTGTAGAGCAGGTAAAACGAATACAAGGCCGCCAGCAGGCCGAGCATGGACAGCGCAGGCAGCAGGGTGAAAACACCGCCCACAAAGGCGGCGGTCATGGAGTAGGCCGCCAGCTTGAGGCCTTGGATCTGGCTCTTTTGCCCGCCGAAAGTCGGTGCCAGTGCATCAATGATCAGCCCAAGGACAAAGACACCCACCAGGCTCAGCGCATACGACAGCACCATGTTGACCAGGCCTGAGACCAGGGGCACGCGCACGGACACCCCAAACACGCTGAAACCAATCAACGACATCCCCACAAAGCCACACAGTGCGGGGATGAGCGCCAGTGGCATCACATAGCTCTTGAACAGGCTGAGCGTATCGGTGGGCTCCGCCTCGATGGTGCCCCAGGCTTGCTGGGGCTGGAGCAGAAGGTGCTTGGCGCGGTCAATGATGGATGGCATGTGCAGGCCCTGGGTTGGCTCGCGAGGAGGCACCACAGGGCCTCAGGCGAAAGAAGAAACACACCGCAAAGCGCCACAGACCCATGCCACGGACGCCTGGTCTTTGCGCGGGGCGCGCGGGACAAGGGCTGAACGGGTGCGATGGACCTGCGCCGCAAGCTGGCGACAGGAAGCGCGGACGATAGCGGACGTTGGCCGCAAAAGCGCACGGGTTGCCGCAGTGCGTTGGCAAAACCGTGTAAAAGTGCGCAGGAAGGGGTGCGTCAACCCTGCTGGCGCAGCCCGTCCACCACAGCCTGCAGGTGGAGCGCCCATGCGCGGCGGTCACGGCCCTGAGGGGTTTCGGGCTCGCCGTAAGTCACCACGGCCTCGATGGCGGGGGCGCTGAGCGTGCGCCAGATGGAGCCGAGCAGGGTTTCGTCGCCGATGTAGCTGGGCGCAAAACTCGTGGTGCCGCTGGCAAGGTCCACAAACCGGAGCCCCACAGGCTGCACCGGCGCATTGGCCACCACGGCAGCCTGCAGCAAATTGGCATGGAACGGCAGCATGGTGCGGCCGTCGCCCGTTGTGCCTTCAGGGAACACCGCCAGCACCTCGTGCCGCTCCAGGGCCTCTTGCATGGTGCGCACCATGCGCATGGCGTCGCGGCGCGAGCTGCGCTCAATGTACAGCGTGCCCGCCGCCGTGGCCAGGGTACCAATCAGTGGCCAGCCTTGCACGTCCGACTTGGAGATGAAACAGCAATGGCGCGCAGCGTGCATGACCGGAATATCCAGCCACGAGATGTGGTTGGCCACCAGCATGACGGGCCCACCGACCGGCGGCTGGCCCTGCACCCGCAGCGAGATGCCCACGCAGGCCAGCATCTGCTGCGACCAGGCCTGCACACGGATGTATTGCTGCTCGGGCGTCAGCCGGGGGAATTGCAGGGTGACCACCCACAGCCCCTTGAGTAAATGGCCCAGCAGGCGCAGCATGCGCCAGATGGCACGCAAGGCCTTCATGGTGCGGGCCTGCCTGCGGGTTGCCTACACCGCCGCACTCCCAACTCAGCCTGGCTCACGCTCAAAAGCCACTTGCCCGCCGACCACCGTGGCGCGCACGCTGCCGGGCAGCTCGTAGCCCGAGAAGGGCGTGTGCTTGCCCTGGCTGCGCAGGGCATCGGCCTGCACCGTCCATGCGGCCTGGGGGTCGAACACGCACATGTCGGCCACACCGCCTTCCACGAGCTGGCCCACGCTGGCTTGCAGGGTGCCCAGGGCCGTGCCCAGCACGCGGGCGGGCTCGGCGGTGATGGCGGCCAGCGCGCGCGGCAGCGGCACGCCCTGGTCTTGCGACCACTTGAGCGCCAGCGACAGCAGCAGCTCCAGCCCAGTGGCGCCGGGCTCGGCCTCGGCAAAAGGCAAGGTCTTGGCGTCTTCGTCCACGGGGTTGTGGTCGGACACCAGGGCGTCGATGGTGCCGTCGGCCAGCGCAGCGCTGAGCGCATCGCGGTCGCGCTGCTGGCGCAGCGGGGGCGACAGGCGGGCGCGGCTGTCAAAGAAGCCGATGTCCACGTCGGTGAGGTGCAGCGAGTTGATGCTCACATCGGCCGTGACCTTGAGGCCATCGGCCTTGGCGCGGCGCACCAGCTCCACACCGGCAGCGCTGCTGATGCGGCACAGGTGCACGCGGGCGCCGGTGGTCTTGAGCAGTTCAAAAATGGTGTGCAGCGCAATGGTCTCGGCCGCCACAGGCACGCCCGACAGGCCCAGGCGCGTGGCCAGTGGGCCACTGGCGGCCACGCCCTTGCCCAGGTGCATCTCTTGCGGGCGCAGCCAGACGGTGTAGCCAAAAGTGGCGGCGTACTGCAAGGCACGCTGCAGCACCTGGGTGCTGGCCAAGGGCACTTCGGCCTGGCCGAAGCCCACGCAACCGGACTCGGTCAGCTCGGCCATCTCGGTCAGCACCTCGCCTGCCAAGCTGCGCGTGAGGGCACCCAGTGGGAACAGGCGCGACTGGTGCAGCTTCTCGGCGCGGAATTTCAGCATCTCGACCAGGCCGGGCTCATCGAGCACGGGGTCGGTATCGGGCGGGCAGACCAGGCTGGTCACGCCCCCGGCCACGGCGGCGGCCATTTCGGATTCGAGCATGCCTTCGTGCTCATGGCCGGGCTCGCGCAGGCGCGCAGCCAAGTCCACCAAACCGGGCAGGACGATGCAGCCCGACGCGTCGATGGTGCGGGTGGGGGCGAAATCGGCCGGGGTGCGGTTCAGGCCCACGATGCGGCCCGCCGCCACGGCGACGTCGCCAATCTGGTCAAGGCCCGAGGCGGGGTCGATCACACGGCCGTTCTGGATCAGGATTTTCATGATTTCAAGCCAAATTGGCCGCTAGCGCCTGATGGATAAGCGCTAGCAGCTATTAAATACATAGCATTCACACCGCTCAACATTTTGCCCGGCTATTCGCACCACAGCCGACCGAATGCCAGTGCCACCGTGGAACCGGCTTCGCCGGGCCACTGGGGGCGTCCCCCTTGGGGGAAGACGCGAAGCGGCTCAGGGGGTTAGGCTTCATTCCCGGCAACGATGGACATGACCGCCATGCGCACAGCGATACCGAACGTCACCTGCGGCAGGATCACGCTCTGCTTGCCGTCCACCACGGCGGAGTCGATCTCGACCCCGCGGTTGATGGGGCCAGGGTGCATCACGATGGCGTCGGGCTTGGCCAGCTGCAGCTTCTCCTGCGTGAGGCCAAAGCTCTTGAAGTACTCCTGGCTGGAGGGCAGCAGCGCACCACTCATGCGCTCGTTTTGCAGACGCAGGGTGATGATCACATCCGCGTCCTTGATGCCTTCTTCGAGCGTGTGGCACACGCGCACGCCCATCTGCGCCATGTCGCTGGGCACCAGCGTGCGCGGGCCCACCACGCGCACTTCGGCACAGCCCAGGGTGGTGAGGCCGTGGATGTCGGAGCGCGCCACGCGCGAGTGCAGCACGTCGCCCACGATGGCCACCGTGAGGTTTGAAAAGTCCTTTTTGTAGTGGCGGATGGTGTACATGTCCAGCAGCCCCTGCGTGGGGTGGGCATGGCGGCCATCGCCCGCGTTGATCACATGCACATGGGGCGCCACATGCTGGGCAATCAGGTACGGGGCCCCCGACTCGCTGTGCCGCACCACGAACAGGTCAGCCGCCATGGCCGACAGGTTGGCGATGGTGTCGAGCAGCGACTCGCCCTTGCTGGCCGAGCTGCGCGCGATGTCGAGGTTGAGCACGTCGGCCGACAGGCGCTTGGCTGCGATCTCGAACGTGGTGCGCGTGCGGGTGCTGTTCTCAAAGAACAGGTTGAACACGCTTTTGCCACGCAAGAGGGGCACCTTCTTGACCTCACGGTCGTTCACGCTCACGAAGTTGGCGGCGGTGTCGAGGATGTGCGTGACGATGTCGCGCGGCAGGCCTTCGATGGAGAGCAGATGGATCAGCTCGCCGTTCTTGTTGAGTTGGGGGTTGCGCTTGTGCAGCACGGTCACGCCTCCTGGACTTGGAACTGGAAAGTGCCCTGGTCATTGCGCGCCAGGGCCAGCGACTGGCTGCCCGGCAGCGCCACGCGGGCGGCGGCATAGTCGGCCTGCACGGGCAGCTCGCGCCCGCCCCGGTCCACCAGCACGGCCAGGCGCACGCTGGCGGGGCGGCCGTAGTCGAACAGCTCGTTGAGCACGGCGCGGATGGTGCGGCCGGTGTAGAGCACATCGTCGAGCACCAGCACATCGGCACCGTTCACGTCGAAGGGCAGCGCCGTTTGCGCACCGGCGGCCAGCCCTCGCTGGGCAAAGTCATCGCGGTGCATGACCGAAGACAACACCCCGGCGGGCCCTTCCAGGCCCAGGTCTTTTTGCAGGCGTTCGGCCAGCCAGGCGCCGCCCGAGGCAATGCCCGCCAGGCGCGTGGTGGGGGTCAGCATGCTGCGCACGCCGCGCAGCAGCTCGCGGTACAGGGCCTCGGCGTCGAGCACGAGGCTGCCGGCCTGGCCGGCAGGAGAAGTCGTCATGGGAGGTTCCTCAAAAACTGTTCCAGGATGATGCAGGCCGAGGCGGCGTCGGCGTCCTTGGCGCCGCTGGCGATGGCTTCGGTGGTGCTGTAGCGCTCATCCACCTCAAACACCTGCAGGCCAAAGCGCCCGCGCAGTTGGCGGCCGAACTTCAGGGCACGCTGCGTGTTCTCGTGGCTGGCGCCGTCGGGGTGGTAGGGCACGCCAATCACCAGCGCGTCAGGCTGCCACTCTTTGATGCGCAGGGCCACCTGGGCAAAGCGGGCATCGCCCTCGGCCTTGATGGTCTCTTGCGGGCTGGCGGTGCGCAGCAGGCGGTTGCCCGAGGCCACCCCCGTGCGCTTGAGCCCAAAATCAAAAGCAAGAAAAATCTGAAACTGCGCGGGAACGGCGGGCTGAACGGGAAGCCCGGTCATGCGTGCCCCGCCTCAGGAGAGAGCATCCAGGCCTGCAGGCCCAGCAAACCCAGGGCCCGGTCATAGCGCTCGGGCACGGGGGTGTCAAAAATCACGGACAAATCCGCGCCGACGGTGAGCCAGGCGTTTTCGGCCAGTTCAGACTCCAGCTGGCCCTCCCCCCAGGACGAATAGCCCAGCGTGACCAGCACGCGGCGCGGCCCCGCGCCGGTGGACAAGGCCTCGAGCACATCTTTGGACGTGGTCATTGCCAAGCCGCCTGGGATGGCCATGCTGGACGCGTAGGCCGACTCATCGTTTGCCTCGCTGCCCGCGAGCATGGGCTCGTGCAGCACAAAACCGCGCTCGGTCTGCACCGGGCCGCCCTGGAACACGGGCGTCTGGGTCAGGTCATCGCGGCGCAAGGACAGATCGACCTTGTCAAACAGGCCTTTGAGGGTGATATCGGAGGGTTTGTTGATGATGAGCCCGAGCGCACCGCGTTCGCTGTGCTCGCACAGGTACACCACACTGCGCGCGAAAGACTCATCTTCAAGACCGGGCATGGCGATCAAAAAATGATGCGTCAGGTTGATGGGCGCAGAATCGGAAGACATTGCCTAATTTTAACGGTGAACATGGAGCCTTCTTACGCCACCGGCCTTGTCTGGTTCAGACGCGACCTGCGCGCACTGGACCATGCCGCCCTGTACCACGCACTGATCCAATGCCAGCAAGTGCATTGCGT
Source organism: Acidovorax sp. 56 (assembly GCF_002749705.1). Classification (NCBI taxonomy): domain Bacteria; kingdom Pseudomonadati; phylum Pseudomonadota; class Betaproteobacteria; order Burkholderiales; family Comamonadaceae; genus Acidovorax; species Acidovorax sp. 56. The sequence goes on along the minus strand of NZ_PEEV01000001.1, from coordinate 4,490,150 downwards.
GTTTGTCTTCGATACCGACATTCTTGCCCCCCTGCCCCGTGCCGACCGGCGCGTGGAGTTCATCCGTGAATCGCTGGTGGAGCTGGACGCACACCTGCGTGAGCTGAGTGGCCATGGCCAGGGAGGCCTCATCGTGCTGCACGCGGCAGCAGCCGATGCGGTGCCGCAGCTGGCCCAAGCCGTGGGCGCCCAAGCCGTCTTCACCAACCACGACGACGAGCCCCAGGCCCTGCAGCGTGACAGCGCAGTACGCACCCAGTTGGCGCGCAACGGCATGGCCCTGCACACCTACAAAGACCACATGGTGCTGGAGCGCGGTGAGGTGCTCACCCAATCCGGCACGCCATACAGCGTGTTCACCCCCTACAAAAATGCCTGGCTGCGCAAGGTGAACGCGTTTTACCTGAAAAGCTACCCGGTGGAGCGCCACGCGCACCGCCTGGCACCCCGGCCTGCGGCCCATGCACAGCCCGTGCCCACGCTGGACGATATCGGCTTTGAGCCCACGGCGCTGGCGCAGCTGAAGCTGCCCACCGGCAGCCGGGGGGCGCAGCAATTGTTTGACGATTTTCTGCAGCGCATAGAGCGCTACGAGGACACGCGCAACTTTCCGGCCGTGAAGGGACCAAGCTACCTGAGCGTGCACCTGCGCTTTGGCACCATCTCGCCCCGCTTGCTAGCCCGCACCGCACACGCCTTGGCACTGCAGGGCAATCCAGGCGCCACCACGTGGCTGAGCGAGCTGATCTGGCGTGACTTTTACTTCCAAATCCTGTACCACCACCCGCATGTGGTGGAGCACAGCTTCAAGCCCGCCTACGACGCCATTGCGTGGGAGCAAGGCGAAGCAGCCCAGATGCTGTTCAAAGCCTGGTGCGATGGGCAAACAGGCTACCCCCTGGTCGATGCGGCCATGGCGCAGCTCAACCAGACCGGCTACATGCACAACCGCCTGCGCATGGTGGTGGCCAGCTTTTTGGTGAAGGACCTGGGCATTGACTGGCGCTGGGGCGAGCAGTATTTCGCACAGCAACTCAATGACTTTGATCTGGCCGCCAACAACGGCGGCTGGCAGTGGGCCAGCTCGAGTGGGTGTGATGCGCAGCCTTACTTTCGCATCTTTAACCCCGTCAGCCAGAGTGAGAAATTTGACCCGGACGGCAAGTTCATACGCCGCTATCTGCCGCAGCTGGCCCACCTGCGCAACGCCGCGCTGCACGCCCCCTGGGAGGCCAACCCGCTGGAGTTGCAAGAAGCCGGGGTGAGCCTGGGCTACACCTACCCCCACCCCATCGTGCAGCACGACGAGGCGCGCCAGCGGACCCTGGAGCGCTACGCAGTAGTGAAAGCAGCGACCTCCTAGAGTCCGCGAAGGCAACAAGGTGGGGCAAAGCCCCACACCAGCCGCATCCCGCCCATGAAAAAGGCGCCCCGCAGGGCGCCCTTTGTGCGTGGTGCATCAAGGCCGCCACTGGCGGCCTTGGTTTCACACCTCGGCAGTCGCAGCCGCAAGGCGCGCGTAGTGCTGAATCAAGCTCAGCAGTTCCTCGTCCGAGTATGGCTTGCCCAGGTAGTGGTTCACACCCAGTTCCATCGCATGCTCGCGGTGCTTTTCAGCGATCCGCGAGGTGATCATGATGATGGGCAGGTCACGCAGTGCGCTGTCGGCGCGGATGTTGCGGGCCAAGTCGAAGCCATCCATGCGGGGCATTTCGATGTCGGAGAGCACCACGGTAGGGCGTTCTTCCTGCAAGCGTTCCAGCGCCTGCAAACCATCGGCGGCCAACGACACACGGTAACCTTCGCGCTGCAGCAAACGCTGCGTCACACGCCGCACCGTGATGGAATCGTCCACCACCAGAATCAACGGCACCTGGCTCGGCCCGGCCATCATCGACGAGGTGGGCGCCTTCGGTGCACCGGGGCTGTCGGTCTCCACCAGCATGGACACCCCTGCACTGGCCGCACGCACCTGATCGCCATACACCGTGGACAACGCCACTGGGTTGTAGATCAAGACCACCGCACCCGACGCCAGCACCGACATACCCGCCAAGCCTGGCAGACGCGACAGCTGTGGCCCCAGGTTCTTCACCACCACTTCCTGGTTGCCCAGCACTTCGTCCACGTGCATGGCGATGCGTTGCGAAGCGCTTCGGAAGACAACCACAGGGCGGGTCTTGCCTGCGGGCTCGTTACTGCGGGCGGACGATTGCAGCAATGCACCCGACCAGAAGAACGGCACACGCTCCAGGCCATCGTCAAAGTAGCCCGTGCGATAGGCCTCTTCCAGATCCTGCGCGGAGGTGCGGCGCACGATCTCCACCAGATTGGCAGGCACGCCCACAGCGAGGTCACCCGCGCGCAGCATCACCACCTGCGTCACCGCCGTGGTCAGGGGCAGAACCATCCGGAACGCCGCACCTTGGCCAGCCTGGGTGGATGTTTCGATACGACCGCCCAGAGCGTTGATTTCTGCACGCACCACGTCCATGCCAATCCCGCGACCGGACAAGCCCGTCACTTCGGTGGCCGTACTGAAGCCCGGCATGAAAATCAGGTTGGCGGCGACTTCGTCGCTCAGTTCATCCCCGGACTCCATCAGCCCTTGGGCCAAAGCCTTCTCACGGATACGAGGCAAGTTCAGGCCGGCACCATCATCGCGGAACTCCACCGACACGTCGTTGCCTTCGTGGCGCAGATCCACCGTGATCGTCCCGGTGGCCGGCTTGCCCGCAGCCAAGCGGGCTTCGGGCTCTTCAATCCCGTGGGCCACGCAGTTGCGCAACAAGTGCTCGAAGGCCGGAGTCATGCGGTCCAGCACGCCACGGTCCATTTCAATGGAGCCGCCGGTGATGTCCAGCTTGATCTGCTTGCTGGTCTCCTTGGAGGCCTGGCGAACCACAGCGTACAGACGCTCGGCGATGCCTTCAAACTCCACCATGCGGGTACGCAGCAGGTCACGCTGCAACTCACGCGCTTGGCGGCCCTGAGCGATCAGGTCGTCTTCAGCACCTTCCATGGCGCGTTGCAAATTGCGCTGCACCGTAGCCACGTCGTTCACCGACTCGGCCATCATGCGCGTCAATTCCTGCACCCGCGTGAAACGGTCGAACTCCAGCGGGTCAAACCCTGCGGCAGAGTCTTTGGCCAGCGCCATGCGAGACTGCATCTGCGACTCGGCCTGCACCTCGATGTCGCGCAGTTGTTGGCGCAAGCGGTCCAGGTTGCCTGACAGATCGGTGAGCGAACTGCGGAACTGGCCCAAGCGCACATCCAGGCGCGAGCGGCTGATCATCACTTCACCCGCTTGGTTGACCAAGCGGTCCAGCAGCTGGGCACGCACGCGCACCGACTGGTTGGCCGCCACACGCAAGGGCGCCAACTGCGACGGGCCAGGCAGGCGCACCGCAGGCGTGGAAGGCATCGCTTCACTCGCGGTAGTAGGCACCGCAGCCAACTGTGCTGCGTGGGCTGCGGCTGTGTCCGATACCGGTTGCTCTGCCTCAGTTTCTGGCACTTGACCGCCATTGGCACTCAAGGCGTTGAAGTTGGCTTCCAGTCCGTCAAAGCTGGCTTGCAGCGGCTCGACCTGGTCGGCAGTGACCGTTTCCACGTCGATCTGCTCAATCGCCGACTCCAGGCGGTGGGCCATTTCACCCAGACGCATTGCCCCGGCCAAGCGGGAGCTGCCCTTGAGGGTGTGCAAGGCACGCAAAACTTCACTGCGCGCGCTGAGATTGTCGGGCCGGGCAGCCCACTGACGAAGGGCACCACCCAATTGGGGCAGCAGTTCGGCAGCTTCTTCCTCGAAGATCGGGAACAGGTCAGGATCAATGACGTCGACCACATCAATGTCGTCGTCCACATCGGTACTGATCACCACAGGCGTGGCATCACGCTTGACGACCGACAGTGCGGGCGCCACCGGGCGAGGCACCACCACGGGCGCCACCGGCTCTTGGACGACCGGCACTTCGGCGACCGGCTCTTCCACCATGTCCAACACAGCCTCGGCCTCTGCAGACTCTGGCTCGGCATGCAACTGTGTGTGCATGTCTTCCAGATCATCGTCAGGGGGTGACAATGTGTTGTTGATCTCCGTCTGCAGAATCTGGCGCAAGGCCTCGACCACCTCGGCACTGGGCTCTTTGAGGAAGCCCGCAGCAAACTGGTGCAGCAAGCGGCGAATGTCTTCGGCGGCCGCCATGAACACAGCGGCTTGCTCTTGGGTGCCACGGGATTGCAGCTGCACATGCTGCAGCGCATGTTCCAGCACCCGCGCCATGTCGGACAACGCCGTAAAGCCCACCGTGGCCGAACTGCCAGCCAGCGAGTGCGCCAAGGCTACAGCGGTGTCAGGCACAGGCTCGTGGAGTTCGAGTGCCCATTCCTGCAGGCTGGTGACCAGACGGCGCGACCATTCATCGGCCTCGTTGAGGTACACGTTGTACAGCGGCAAGCCGATGCGCAGGGTCTCAATGACTTTGACCGCTTCTTCACGGGCCACATCTTCCATGGCCAGATCTGCATCACTGGCCTCGTCCGGCACCACCACGGCGGCAGGCTCTGCCACTTCGGCAACAGGCAGGTCCTGCACCACCAAAGGTTCTTCCGCGATGTCTGGAACCGTGAGATCCAGCGGTGTCTCTTCGACAGACAGCACATCCACTGCGGGTTCAGCCGCAGCTTCGACCAACTCAATGTCCAGCGCCGGGAGCGTTTCCTCGACCACAGGCAAGGTTTCAGCAGCCACTGCCTCCAACTCTGGAAGCGCTGGCTCCTCTGCCACCGCAGGGGCCGCCGAGGCGTCCATGAAGCCAAGGTCTGGCAATGACAAATCCAGAAGACCATCGTTGGCAGCTTCTGCGGCCGCCGCAGGGGCCGAGACAATCTCGGCTGGAGGTGTCGAGGCTGGCTGTTCAGATTCAGACAGTGCCGAGGTGAACGCAGAGAAGTCGATTTCTTCCGCCTCGGTGGCCGTCACAGGCTCTGGCAACAAGACTTCGTCGCTTTCGCTCAGCAGCAAACCATCTGCGGCAATTTCGGTGGACTGGAAGTCCTGGAGTGGCAGTACCGCCTCCACCACTTCAGGCACTTCAGGCACTTCAGGCACTTCAGGCACTTCAGGCACTTCAGGCACTTCAGGCACTTCAGGCACTTCAGGCACTTCAGGCACGATAGCCTGAATGGGCGCTGCCGCAACAGCATCTGGCAACGCTTGCTCCGCAGCAACGGCCGCTCCAGGCAGGGCCAACGGCACCACTGCGCCTTCGAGACGCATGGCATCGGCAGAGCGGCGGAACGCATCCGACTGCCACGGCGTTGTCGCACCTGTCGCAATGTCGCTGGCCCATCGATCAAAGGCCTGCAGTGCATCGGATGACAGCTGCAACAAGGCAGGTTGCATCGGCTTTTGCTCGGCCAGCCAGGCGTTGAGCAATTGCTCCATCGACCAGGCAGCTTCACCGAAATCATTCAACCCCACCATGCGCGAGCTGCCCTTGAGGGTGTGGAACGCGCGACGCAACGTGGTTTGTTCGCTGAGGTTGCCTGGTTCGCCGTTCAATGCCGCAATCGCCGTCGTTCCGTTGACCACGACTTCACGGGCTTCCTCCAGGAAGACTTCCAGCAGTTCATCCTCAACAGCCAAGGGCTCTTTGACTGCCAGAACCACAGGCGCAGGCTGTGCAACCGGAGCGGCCACAGGCGCGGGGGCTGTGTCGAAAGAAATCTCGGGGGCCAGCGGTGCCTCCACCGGGGATTCCAGCACCGGTGCCTCGTCCATCGCGCCAGGGAAAGGCGAGAAATCGGTCGGCACGCCATCGGGCTCTTCCACCTGGAAACGCGGAATGACGTCTGGCAACGGCAGCGGTGCGCGTTCTTCCAGCTTGGCAGGTGTTTCTTCACGCGCATCCGAGGCGCGACCACGTACCTTGCCCGTGAGAATGCGCAGCTCGCCCAACTCCTCGTCGTAAACGAACAGCTTGCGCGCCATGGCGCGCTGGTAGCTGAGCATGTCGATCAGGAAGCCCAGGGCCCCCAGGCTACTGCCCAGCTTTTCAAAGGCGCCGGGCTTTTCGTCTTCGGGCACTTCGTTGATCAGCAAACGTTCAACGGTGTCGCGCATGCGCACCACCGCCAACGAAGCCTGGTCCAGGCCCAGCACCGAGAGCACACCGCGCATCTGCGCCATGAAGCCCGGCACGGCAGCCAGCAAAGAAGTATCTTGTGGGCTGCGGAAAAAGAGGTCCATGGCCTTCTCGGCCTCGGCCAAGGTGGCACGCAACTCGTCCACCACACTGCCCATGGTCTGGTTGTCGCTGACACGGCGGTACAGCTCTTCCATCCAGAGTTCCAGAGGTTCTGGCTCTGCGCCGGCGCCCACTGCGGCCAAACGTTCAGCCAGGCGATCGGCGCGCTGCACCATCTGTTCGTCGGCTGCGTCCAGTTCTTCAAAAGCGGCCTGCAGGTACAACACCGAGGTGGCCACCTCCATCGCCAGGGCCGCAGAAGGAGGCTCACCCGTGCGGGTGACGGACTCCATCGTTTGCGTCAAGGCAACTGCCAGGCTTTCGCTGCCGGGGTTGAGTTTGCGCAACGAATCACAGACCAAACTGAACTGGTCTGCTGCGGGCTTGACCTTGTTACGGTCCCCTCCAGCCAAGGCAGACCATGTCTCCGTAGCGGCCGCAATGCGCTTGCGCGCCTGGGCCAGCAAGGCGGGGTCAAAACGACCAAACCGCACAGTTTCATAGTCAACGGGCTTGAAGCGGTCGAGCGCGAACGCGTGCCGAACCGCTTGCAGTGCAGGCGTTTGTGCGCTTTCAGATTGCTTGGCTTGCGAGCAAAAGAACAGCAAGTCCTGGACCAAACGGTCTGCAATGGTGGTGTCACCCTTGGCCAACGTGGCGTACTGCATGAGCACGCGCGACGCGACACGCTTCACGTACACATCGGGCGGCAACAGGCCTTCCGTGAAGGCTTCGAAGAAGCCTGCACAGATCTTCCAGAAAGCGCGGGCTTGGCGATCCTGCTGTGCTGCCACGAACCCCAGGCAGGTATCACGCATGCTGCGAGCGGCCTTGAGGTCGCCCGTTTTCACAATTTTCAGAACCGCTGCATCCAGACGCGCACGCGCATCTGCGCCGTAGAGCAAGGGGGTGGCCGTGACCGTCAGGTCGGGCTCCCTGAAGCGTCGCTCCACCGGCCACAGATCGGCCGGATGCACACGGTCCGCGCCAGCCAGAGCCTGGACATCGCGGTACTGCGGAAACAGCGCGACAGGTGAAGCAGGCTTGCCCGCAAGAACGCTTTCCAGGTACTCGATCAGCGCAAAGCTGGCCCGCTCAATAGTGGCAGCAGCATCGTCAGTGCAGAGTTCAGGGCGCTGTACAAACTTCTGGACAGCGGATTCCATGGCACGCAAAACCAAGGCCGTAGGGCCCATGCCCACCATTTCCAAGGCGCCACTGGCTTGGTGCAGTTGCTGCCTTGCAATGCGCAAAGAACCTGCGTCCAGAGAAGCCAGATCCGATTCATGGGCTTGTTCAGCATCGCGCACAAAGCGGCGCATCGATTTGACGGCCCCGCCGAGGGATTTACGCAGTTCGTCAAGCACCCAAGCCAGTGGCCCGAGATCTTGATCTCCGTGGGTCCACTCTGCGGCCGGTGCATTATTGACATCAATAGATGACATGGATTCGTCCCCGGCTGCAAAGAGCCAGCTGGTTGATGACTAGCGTCAGGCGATCTTGAAACGTGCCACCGATTGGCGCAGTTCTTCGGCCATATGCGAGAGCTCACGAACCTGTTGTGCCGTGGTGCGGGTACCTTCACCCGTTTGCTCGGTCACCGCAAAAATGTGCTGGATGTTGTCGGCCACTTCGTTGGCCAAAACGGCTTCACGGGATGTCGAAGACGAGATCAGCTCAATCAGTTCAGCCAGACGGCGCGACACGCGGTCAATTTCAGACAGCGCGGTACCGGCAGAGTCAGACAGACGCGCACCTTCCACCACACCCTGCGTGGAGCGCTCCATAGCGGCCACGGCGTCTTGGGTATCGGTCTGAATGGCCTTCACCAGCGCAGAAATCTGGCGCGTCGCATCAGCGGAACGTTCCGCCAGACGCTGCACTTCTTCCGCCACCACAGAGAAGCCACGACCGGCTTCACCGGCAGATGCGGCCTGAATAGCTGCGTTCAGCGCCAGCACGTTGGTCTGTTCGGTAATGTCAGAAATCAGCTCCGTAATTTCACCAATCTCTTGCGAGGACTCACCCAGGCGCTTGATACGCTTGGAAGTGTCCTGGATCTGGTCACGGATGGAGTTCATACCACCGATGGCGTTTTGCACGGCCTGCAGACCGGAGTCAGCGGCTTGCAGCGATTGGCGGGCCACCGTAGCAGACTCTTGGGCTTGGGTGGACACTTCGTTAATACGGGTCGCCATGTCCAGAACCGAGCGGCCGGTTTCACGAATTTCGCGCAGCTGCTCGGTCGAAGCCGCCAGCAGTTCAGTCGAAGTGCTGTCCACTTGGGCTGTTGTTTGGGCCACTCGGGTCGCTGTGTTCTGCACGCTACCCACCAGCTGGCGCAATTCTTCCACCGTGTAGTTCACCGAGTCGGCAATAGCGCCGGTGATGTCTTCCGTCACCGTGGCTTCCTGGGTCAAGTCACCTTCAGCCACCGATTGCAGTTCGTTCATCAAACGCAAAATGGCGGCCTGGTTGGCGTCATTGACGCGCTTGGCTTCCTGTTCTTGGCGCTTGGCGTCCTTTTGTTGAACTTCCGCAGTGCGTTGGCGGTTACGGCTGTCCAGCAGCTGAACACGCGAGAGCAAGAAACCGCAAACCAGCAAGAACGCGCTGGCCAGCACCAGGGCAGCCAATTGGCCGGCGCCCACACCGGTTTGGGCAGACAACTTGCTTTGCAGCGTTTCCAGTTGGCGACGCAGTGGTTCGCTGTCTGCAATGATGGCGGACTGGGCTTCACGCGCAGACACCAGACCTTGCAGGTTGCCCAGAATCGCGCTGGCTTGTGTGCGCGTCTGTTCGTACAGTTTCACCAGCCCGTCCAATTGCTCGCGGGTCTGAGCGTCCTTGGTGGCAGCCAAACGCAGTTCAGGGCTACCGTCCAACATGCCTTGTGCGATTTCCTTGAACGAGTTCAAGTCCTTGCCCAGCAAGAACACGGCCTCAGGGCTCACGCCTTCCATGGTCTGAAATTCGTTGGCAGACTTACCGATACGCTGGGTCAACATCACCAGCTGGCCCGCTGCAGAGATTTCAGAGGCTGGAGCGTTTTGCTGCAGCTTCAGGGAAGACACTGTTTCAGCGATTTCCAGCAGGTCAGACGACTGGCGGTTGATGGTGCGCAGAGCGTCACCCACCTGGGTCAGGATCTTTTGCTGGCCCATCACCACGCCAGCGTTGCGCTCAGCGCGCTCCATCATGGGGTTCACAGCGTCCAGTTCAGGCTTGTAAGGCTCGCCCAGCGCAGGCACGCCCAACTCGCCATCACCACCGGTCAAAGCGCGGATGTTACGGGCCAACACGCCCGAGCTTTCCACCACGTCCGGAAACGCCTGGGGGCTACCCACCAGCGCCTGCGAAACCGATTTGGCCAGACGCTGCGACTGCATCAAGGACTGCCCGGTCGCAGCCAGTTGCTGCGCAGACTGGTCGGCTTGGCGCAGCACCCATGCGGCAATCACACCAAGGGTCACCACGCCCACGGCCAGCAATGCCAGCAAACGTCGCTGGTGCGCAGCCGCTGTCGCACTGCCCAGCACAGGCAAAACAATCTGTTCTGCTTCAACGCCGAGGGCGTCGGCCGAATCGGCCTCAGGAGAGTAAGAGTCACCCTCGCCTTGAACACTATTCATGGCATCCACCTGATAGGGGTCACGCGACGTGCCCCCATCGGAGGTGCCAGCAGACAGCAAATCGTTGTTGCCGTCAGCACCCGGCTCTGCATCTTGCGGTGCAGGCTTGCGGTTGAACAGTTTTCCAAATTGATTGACGACGGACATGGTGCAGCCTTACAGAAAAACTCAAGCACTGATGCTTAGGAATGCGGGATGTTGGGACAGGATTTGGAGATTCAGCTCTTGCCAGCGAACGCCACCCGCGTCGACATAGACAGTGCCGAAAAAGGCAGGAGCATCTTCAGGAGGGGCCTCGGACGAAACAAAGGCGTCCGTGCCGCGCAAGCCAGCCAGGCGGTCCACCAGCAGCGCCGCATTGACATCCAATACGGCGTTGAACGCCAGCAAACTGGACTCCGACAGCATTTGCTCGGTCCGCTGCACGGACGAGCCCAGCAGGCCAGCCAGATCGACCACCCCCACCAAGCCACCGCGCAAATTGGCAACTCCCAGGAACCACGCCTGGGTGTAGGGCACAGGCTGCACAGCAACCCAGGGGAAAATTTCGCCCGACTGCGCCAGAGGCAACAAATAAGACTGGCCAGCAGATTCGACTGCCAGCCAGGATGACACGGACAAGCCCTCAACCCTCGCGGCCTGCAAACGGCCGGCAAGACGTACCTGGAGCTCCCGGAGGGCTTCGCGATTGGCCATGAACGCGCCGCTGCCTCAGTTCAGCGCGTCAATTTTGGACTGCAGCTCAGCCGGGTCCACCGGCTTGGTGATGTAGCCACGGGCACCTTGGCGCATCCCCCAGACGCGGTCTGTTTCCTGGTTTTTGCTGGTGCACATGATGATGGGCACATCGGCATACAGCGGGTCGCGGCTGATGGCACGGGTCAGTTGAAAGCCGTTTTGGCCAGGCATGACAACGTCCATCAAGATCAGGTCTGGTTTCTCTTCAGCCAGACGACGGAAAGCTTCTTCGGCGTTTTCTGCCGTGCGCACTTGCATGCCTTTTTTCTGCAGCAGGTCTGTCAAAAACATCAACTCGGTCTTCGAGTCGTCGACGACCAGCACTTTCTGGATGGGCATTACATCGCTCCTAGTTGGGAATTGCCAAATTGCTGCACAGCCTGCAGCAACTGGTCTTTGGTAAAGGGTTTGGTGAGGTATTCCTGGCAGCCGACCATGCGGCCACGGGCCTTGTCGAACACACCGTCTTTGGAAGAAAGCATCACCACCGGGGTATCTGCAAAACGGGCGTTGCGCTTGATGATCGCGCAGGTTTGATACCCGTCTAACTTCGGCATGAGGATGTCACAGAAAATCAGCTGAGGCTGATAGTCGTTCACCTTGGCCAAAGCATCGAAGCCGTCGTCAGCCAACAAGACTTCGTGCCCCCCCTGCTTGAGAAAAATCTCGGCGCTTCGACGGATGGTGTTGCTGTCATCCACCACGAGCACCTTGAAAGATGCGCCTGTTGTAGTCAATTGTTACTGCTCCCGATGGAAAAAATAAACACCGCAGCAGGAGCCGCGCTTCAAATCTGCACCATCTCAAAATCTTCTTTGCGGGCTCCGCATTCTGGACAAGTCCAGTTCATGGGGACCTGGTCCCAAGGCGTGTTGGGTGCGATGCCATGTTCGGGCGAACCAGCCGCCTCGTCATAGATCCAACCACAGATCAAACACATCCACGTCTTAGAGTCGATCACAGCTTAATGGGCCTTCACATAGAATGCAACGATTGTATCTAGTCATCTCTGCGGGCTGCTGCTTCTATGCCACCATTGATGCAGGAACTGGATCATGACAACTCACACCCCCCTCCCCCCCGCGCCCGATGACCTGGACAGCGATGCATCGGATGAATCCAGCCCGGCGTGCATTCTGGTCTTCAATGCCAGCGACCCTAGCGGCGCAGGCGGCCTGACAGGCGACATTGCCACCATTTCTTCCGTGGGTGGCCACGCCATCGCCGTGGTCACGGGCGCTTACGCACGTGACACCGCGCAGATCTTCGATCACTTCTGCCTGGACGACGAGGCCGTGGCCGAGCAGGCCCGCGCCGTGCTGGAGGACATGCCCGTGCAGGCCATCAAGGTCGGCTTTGTGGGCAGCCCCGAGAACATCAGCGCCATTGCCGAGATCACCACCGACTACGACGAGGTGCCCGTCATTGCCTACATGCCCAACCTGTCCTGGTGGCGCGAAGAGCTGATTGACGAGTACCTGGACGCCTTTCGCGAGCTGCTGCTGCCGCAGACTTCAGTGTTGGTTGGAAACCACAGCACGCTGTGGCGCTGGCTGCTGCCCGACTGGAGCAGCGACCGCAGCCCCACCGCCCGCGACATTGCCCGTGCGGCCTCCGAGATGGGAGTGCCCTACACCTTGGTCACCGGCATTCCGCTGCCCGAGCAGTTTGTCGAAAACGTGCTCGCCTCGCCCCAAACCATCCTGGGCAGCGGCAAGTTCGAGCTGTTTGACGCCACCTTCTCCGGCGCGGGTGACACCCTGTCGGCCGCGCTCACGGCCCTGGTGGGCAGCGGCAACGACCTGGGCGAGGCCACCAGCGAAGCCCTGAACTACCTGGACCGCTGCCTGGACGCAGGCTTTCGTCCCGGCATGGGCCACATCATTCCCGACCGCATGTTCTGGGCCCAGCCCGATGACGACGAGTCAGAAGACAGCGAAGCAGATTCCCTTGACGAAACACAGGCCATCGAAGGCTTTGTAATGCCCCCCCATGACACCAAGCACTGATCTCAATATTCCCCTGTTTGAACGCGCTAAGGCGCTGATCCCCGGCGGCGTGAACTCGCCGGTGCGGGCCTTCAAGGCCGTGGGCGGCACGCCCCGCTTCGTCAAGCGCGCACAAGGCGCCTACTTCTGGGACGCCAACGACCAGCGTTTCATTGACTACATCGGCTCCTGGGGCCCCATGATCCTGGGCCACGGCCACCCTGCGGTGCTCGAGGCCGTGCAAAAGGCAGCGCTCGAAGGCTTCAGCTTCGGCGCCCCCACCGAGCGCGAGGTGGAGCTGGCCGAAGAAATCCTGAGCCTGGTGCCATCGATGGAGATGATCCGCCTGGTCAGCTCGGGCACCGAAGCGGGCATGAGCGCCATTCGCCTGGCCCGTGGCGCCACCGGCCGCAGCAAGTTCATCAAGTTCGAGGGCTGCTACCACGGCCATGCCGATTCGCTGCTGGTCAAGGCCGGCTCGGGCCTGGCCACCTTTGGCAATGCCACCAGCGCGGGCGTGCCGCCCGAAGTGGTGCAGCACACCCTGGTGCTGGAATACAACAACGTCGCCCAGCTCGAAGAAGCCTTTGCCCTGCACGGCAAGGAACTGGCCTGCGTGATGATCGAGCCCATCGCGGGCAACATGAACTTTGTGCGCGCCAGCGTGCCCTTCATGAAGCGTTGCCGCGAGCTGTGCACCGAATACGGCGCGCTGCTGGTGCTCGATGAAGTGATGACGGGTTTCCGCGTGGCCCTGGGCAGCGCGCAAAGCGTGTACGCCAAGAGCATCCCCGGCTTCAAGCCCGACATCACCGTGCTGGGCAAGGTGATTGGCGGCGGCATGCCGCTGGCAGCCTTTGGTGGCCCACGCGCCATCATGGAACACTTGGCCCCACTGGGCGGCGTGTACCAGGCAGGCACCTTGTCGGGCAACCCGGTGGCCACCGCCTGCGGCTTGACCACGCTGCGCGAAATCAAGAAGCCCGGCTTCTTCGATGCGCTGTCAGCATCCACCCGCTCGCTGGTCGATGGTCTTGCGCAAGCTGCCAAGGAAGAAGGCGTGCCCTTCAGCGCCGACTGCGAGGGCGGCATGTTCGGCTTCTTCCTGCTGCCCGAGCTGCCCCAGAACTACCCCGCCGTGCTCAAGACCGACAGCGCCCGCTTCAACCAGCTGTTCCACGGCCTGCTCGACCGCGGCGTGTACATCGCCCCTGCGCTGTACGAGGCCGGCTTTGTCAGCGGCGCCCACACGGCCGACGACATTGCCGCCACCGTGGCCGCTGCGCGCGAAGTGTTCAAAACACTATAAAAAGAATAGCTGCTAGCGCTTATTGGATAAGCGCTAGAGCCCTATTTCCCTTCAACCTGCAGCAGAGGCGACAGCCCCTCTGCCCAGTTCACACCATCGTCATGCTGCGCAGGCAGTCTCGGGGGCTTTACCCCACCGGCCTGCGCCATGACCGACAAACTCCTCACCTCCCCCCACCCGATCCGCGACGCCGCTGAAGCCCACCCCAGCCGCCGTCGCTTTGTGCGCCAGATGGGCTTGGCCGCCGCCGCCCTGGGCACCCTGCCCCTGGCCGCCTGCGGCGGCAGCGACGATGTGCCCGCCGTGCAGTTTGCCCACGGCATTGCCAGTGGCGACCCGCTGGCCGACCGCGTGATGCTGTGGACGCGGGTGACGCCACCCGCAGGCCACACCAGCGACATCCCCGTCGATTGGGAAGTCGCCACTGACAGCACCTTCACCACCCTCGTGGCGCAGGGGCAGGCCACCGCGCTCGCCAGCAAGGACTTCACCGTCAAGGTGGATGCAACCGGGCTGAAGGCAGCCACTGCGTACCACTTCCGCTTCAAGGCCTATGCGGCCACATCCACCACGGGGCGCACCCGCACCCTGCCCACGGGCAGCGTGGCGCAGGTCAAGCTGGCGGTGTTCTCGTGCGCCAACTACCCTGCGGGCTACTTCAACGTGTACGCCGACGCCGCCAAGCGCAACGACCTGGACGCCACCGTGCACCTGGGCGACTACATCTACGAATACGGCCAGGGCGGCTACGCATCGGCCAACGCGGGCGCCATGGGCCGCCTGTCCGCCCCTGCCAACGAAATCCTGAGCCTGGCCGACTACCGCCAGCGCCACGCCCAGTACAAGACCGATGCCGACCTGCAGGCCCTGCACGCCGCCGCCCCCATGATCGCCATTTGGGACGACCACGAGATCGCCAACGACACCTGGCGCGACGGCGCAGAAAACCACCAAAGCGCCACCGAAGGCAGCTTCAGCGCCCGCAAGGCCGCTGCCATGCAGGCCTACCACGAGTGGATGCCCACCCGCAACGCGCAGCCTGAGCTGATCTACCGCAGCTTTGCCTTTGGCAACCTGGTGGCCCTGCACATGCTCGACACCCGCGTCATCGCCCGCGACGAGCAACTGAGCTACAGCAAGTTCTTCACCGCCAGCGGCTTCGATGCGGCAGGCTTTACGGCGGCAGTGGGCAGCACCACCCGCCAGCTGATGGGCACCACGCAAACGCAATGGCTGCAGCAGCAAATGGCCGCATCCAGCGCCACTTGGCAGGTGCTGGGCCAGCAGGTGCTGATGGGGCGCATGAACATCCCTGCGCCCATCCTCATGGAAACCCTGCAGCCCGGCGCAGGCGTCAGCGTCAGCCAGTACGCGGCCCTGGTGGCCCGTGCGCAAAGCAACCCCAGCAGCCTCACGCCCGCAGAGCAGGCCATCCTGGCGCAGCCCTCCATCCCCTACAACCTGGACGCCTGGGACGGCTACCAGGCCGCACGCGAAACGGTGCTGGCCACCTCGCGCAGCCTGGGCAAAAACCTGGTGGTGCTGGCGGGCGACACGCACAACGCCTGGGCCAACGAGCTGCTGGACATGAACGGCAAGGCCGTGGGCGTGGAGTTCGCCACCTCGTCCGTCACTTCGCCCGGGTTTGAGGAATACCTGCCCAATGAAAAGCCCGCCACACTGGCAGGCGCGCTGGAGCAGCTGATTGGCCCGCTGCAATACTGCGACACCTCACGCCGCGGCTACATGGTGGTCACCGCCACGGCCACCGAATGCCGAGCCGACTGGGTGTACGTGAGCACCATCACCAGCCGCAGCTACACCGCCAGCACGGACAAGTCCCTCAAGGTGGTGGCAGGCGCAGCAGGCGTGGGCCGCATCGTCGCGGCCTGAGGGCCAGCCGCGCAGCAACCCACCAGTCCATCAATCCATCGACCCAGCCTCGTATCCCCCACCTCCGTTCACGCTGAGCCTGTCGAAGCGCTGCACAGGACTGCACCCTGGCTTCGACAGGCTCAGCCCGAACGGTGGGGGGTGGGCTCGCGGAAAGTGCGGGCACAGGCAACTGGCCCACACACTCCCGCCCCGTTCACCCTGAGCTTGTCGAAGGGCAAGCACAGCCTGAGCCCCGGCTTCGACAGCCCGAACGGCTGGGGGTTCTGGCCAGGGCTCTGATGGCGGTTGGATGGATCGCAAACACGATGCCAGGCTACACCCCGCCGCTACAGCAGCCCCCGCAACTCGCGCGCTGCCTCCTGCAGCAGCGGCAGCATGTCGCGCTGCAGTGTCTGCGCCTGCATTTGCTGGGGTGATGCCACCACATTGAGCGCCGCCACCGTCTGCCCCTGCAGGTTGCGCAGCGGCACGGCCAGGGCGTGCACGCCCAGCTCGTGCTCTTCCACCGCCAGGCAAAAATCGTCGCGCCGCGCCTCGGCCACCACCTTGCGCAAGGCGCCCACTTGCGTGAGGGTGTGGGGCGTGAGCCGCTGCAGCGTGCAGCCCTTGAGCCACTGCGTGAGCTCTGCCACCGGCAGCGCGGCCAGCAGCACCCGCCCCGTCGATGTGGGGTGCGCAGGCAGCCGCGCCCCCAGGTGCAGGCCATAGGCCATGGTGCGCGATGGCGCGCCATACACCCCGCTGCGCGCCACGATCACCACCTCGTCCCCGTCCAGCACCACGGCAGAGAACGACTGCTGCGTCTGCGCCGCCAGCCGGTTCAGCGTGGGCTGCAGCACGCGCGGTAGCCGGGCCGATGCCAGGTAGCTGCCCGAAAACCGCAGCACCTTGGGCGCCAGCCAAAAGTAGCTGCCATCCGTCTCCAGATAGCCCAGGTGCGCCAGCGTGAGCAAATGCCTGCGCGCCGCCGCCCGCGTCAGGCCCGTGCGCTGCGCGGCCAGCGTGGCGTTGAGCCGCTGGCGCTCGGTGTCAAAGCTCTCCAGCACCGCCATGCCTTTGGCCATGCCTTCGATGAGGTCGGACTTGGCGATAGGAAAAGTGGCCATGGATGAATTCCTGCAGTTGCTGGGGTGACTTGATGCCTTGCGCAGTCCCCCACGGAGGCGCTATGGATACAGCATGACCCCCCTTGAACCGTTCAAGCTGAGCTTGTCGAAGCGCGGCGCAGGGCTTGGACAAGCTCAGCCCGAACGAATCGTTGAAGTTCAAAGATGCCTGCGCCATAAAACGCCACATACGGCTGCGCGACCACCCGCCACTTCAACGGGACCAGCCCGCTCCAGGCTTCATGACACATGTCAATTACTGCGCGATGATCGCACAACGCAACCGATCATCGCACGCTATCGAGCCCAGCCACTGGCCGCAGAACGCCTGGGAACCTACGCTCAACCCCGTTGATTTCCAAGATCCACAACGATCCATAACGAGGTACAGAGACATGCGAACCCAAGTTGCCATCATCGGTGCAGGCCCTGCCGGCTTGCTGCTCGGCCAGTTGCTGCACAAGTCCGGCATCGACGCCATCATCATCGAGCAGCGCAGCCCCGCCTACGTGCTCAGCCGCATCCGCGCCGGGGTGCTGGAACAAGTGGCCATGGACCTGCTGGACCAGGCTGGCGTGAGCGCCCGCGCCCATGCCGAAGGCCTGCCGCACGACGGCTTTGAGCTGCTGTTCAAGGGCCAGCGCCACCGCATCGACATGCACCGGCTGACCGGCGGCAGCCGCGTCATGGTCTACGGCCAGACCGAAGTGACGCAAGACCTGATGGACGCCCGCACCGCCGCAGGCCTCACCACCGTGTACGAAGCCGCCAACGTAAAAGTGCACGACTTTGACGGCGCCACGCCGCGCGTCACGTACGAGAAAGACGGCCAGACGCACACCCTCACCTGCGACTTCATCGCAGGCTGCGACGGCTTCCACGGCGTGTGCCGCGCCAGCGTGCCTGAAGACGCCATCCGCACCTACGAGCGCGTCTACCCCTTTGGCTGGCTGGGCCTGCTGGCCGATGTGAAGCCCGTGGCGCACGAGTTGATCTATGCCCACACCGACCGGGGCTTTGCACTGTGCAGCATGCGCAGCGCCACCCGCAGCCGCTACTACCTGCAAGTGCCGCTGACCGACAAGGTGGAGAACTGGAGCGACGACGCCTTCTGGGCCGAGATGCGCAACCGACTGGACCCCGAAGCCCGCGAGCACCTGACCACTGGCCCTTCGCTCGAAAAGAGCATCGCCCCGCTGCGCAGCTTTGTGGCCGAGCCCATGCGCTTTGGCAGCCTGTTCCTGGCGGGCGACGCCGCCCACATCGTGCCCCCCACCGGCGCCAAGGGCCTGAACCTGGCCGCGAGCGACGTGGGCTACCTGTGGAATGCGCTGGCCGACTTCTACAACGACAAGTCCCGCGCAGGCATCGACACCTACTCTGACCGCTGCCTGCGCCGCGTGTGGCGCGCCGAGCGCTTCTCGTGGTGGTTCACCTCGCTGATGCACCACTTCCCAGAAACCGGCGCCTTTGGCCAGAAGATGCAGGAGGCGGAGCTGGATTACCTGGTGAATTCGGAGGCTGCATCCCGCTCGCTGGCGGAGAACTATGTGGGGCTGCCGATGAATTTTGGTGCTTGATTCAGCGTCCTCATACCACTACTAAAACCATAGCTTCCGGCGCTTTATTTATAAGCGCTGGAGGCTATTTTTATTGCAAGACCTGCTTTATCAAAGAAGCGGGTGGTGAGCCAAACGGTGTTCAGCCGTAGCACCGCAACAACCGCCGAGACGAGAGCTTCGGTCCGGAGTAAGCTGGCAAGAGACATTGATCACGCAACGTCTAAGCGGTCTGCCATGCCCGGAAACCCATGGTGTCCGTCGGGCCGAACGTTGCACCAAGGTCCCTTTCACACGGAAGCTGTGTCTGGAATATCCCGGTTGCTCCATGCCTGTTCCGTAGGTTCTGCGGGATACATTACGTCAGATGTTATTTCCAATATCAAGGGGATCTTGTGGAATCAATCGCGACACTGACGGGGATGAGCGTAGGGTCGGCTGTCCTTGTAGCAACCATCGTAAGCCTCATTCACATAAAGAAGACCAGAGCTACTGCAATGCGAATCGCCGCACTTGAAGCAGATGCAAACGAGCACCAAAAGCAGCTCCACAAGCTCGAGGCGGCACATTTGAAGGCTAAGAACGATTTGGAACTAGAACACCACAGTTTTGCCAAACGCGCACGAGAGGAGCACTACAACGAGGGATTTCAGCACGGTGTGACATCAAGTCAGAAAGACCATCTTATTGAAATCACAAATCTTCGAGCGGCTCACCGGGAAGAGCTCGCACAGCGCGAGGCTGAGGCTGAAAAGCGCGGCCGTGCTATAGCCAAACTAGAACACGAAGCCCAGGTCAAGGCATTCGGAGTCGAGATCAGACCTTACGTAAAGATCGAAAAGGACATAGGGGTAATTTGGGACAACCACAAAAGCCATACCGGTTATCAGTACCAGCTCCTCGTTAACGGCATTCCCGCCTTCCAGCCCCATATCGTGGTCGAACACAGCGAGGAAATTAAACAGGTAGATAAAGAGATGGTTGCAGAGCTCGTGAAGCTCGCGCAGAAAGGAGCCGAGACCGCAGCTAAGGTATATCTTAGAGGAGCATCGCCCGGCGCATTGATTATTGGGCCCGAAATAGTTCAACAGGTTAAGGTCTAAAATTTTTATGGACTCCGATACCGCTTCGCGGCACGAATGCGATCGGTGATCTCGGGAAATGCCCAAATCCACACCCACTTGGGTTTCCGCTTTTCCTGAACTCCTCACAAACGGAAGCCCCAAAAGGATGCCGACTAACTACTGCGCAGACGCCGACTTCCCACCCTCCGCAATCGGCAAGCTCAACACCCACAGAGCCATCGCCTGCGCCTGCACTTCAGTGACCTGAGGGTGACGAGGCATCACAGTGCGCCCCCATTCACCCACACTGCCTTCGCGGATCTTGCGGGCCAGGTAGGCGGCGGCGTCGGGGCGGTCTTGGTAGCGGGCTGCAATCTGGCGGAAGGATGGGCCGACGTAGCGCCGATCCATGCCGTGGCAGCGCAAACAATCACTGGATTCCACCAAGGCTTGCCCGGCCAGTGAGGTGGTTTTGGGGGCTGCTGCGGCGTCTGAAGCCCCGGCGGCAGGAGCTGTAGGGTTTGCAGAGGCCGGTGGCTGCGGTACTACGGCCCCCGGTATTTCGACCTGCGGCGGTTTGGCTGTGAACACCATGCGCACGCCCAGGTTGAGCATGCCCAAGGTGATCAGCAACCCGAAGACCATCAGCGCCCACCCCAGCCAGCGCGGCCGGGGCGGTGGGGTGTCATCGTCTGGATGCATGGCGCAATCCAGGGATGCTTTGCGGTGCGCAGATCAATGGCGGAAGTGGCGCACGCCGCTGAACACCATGGCCACACCGCGTTCGTTGGCGGCGTCAATCACTTCCTGGTCGCGCATGGAGCCGCCGGGCTGGATGACGCAGGTGGCGCCTGCATCCACCACCACATCGAGGCCGTCACGGAAGGGGAAGAAGGCGTCGCTGGCTACCACGGTGCCTTGCAGCGACAGGTTGGCATGGCTGGCCTTGATGCTGGCGATGCGGGCCGAGTCGAGGCGGCTCATCTGGCCTGCGCCCACGCCCATGGTCATGCCGCCCTTGCAGAAGACGATGGCGTTGCTCTTGACGTACTTGGCCACCTTCCAGGCAAACAGCAGGTCGGACATTTCTTCCAGCGACGGCTGCTTGTGCGTCACCACCTTCAGGTCGATGAGCGACAGCTCGTGGTTGTCGGCCGACTGCAGCAGCAGGCCCGAGCCGATGCGCTTGGCGTCCATGGCGTTGCGGCCACGGCTCCAGTGCGTGGTGCCGCCGTGGGCGGGCAGCGCGATCTTGAGCAGGCGCACATTGGCCTTGGCTTTGAAGATTTCCAGTGCCTCGGCAGTGAAGTCGGGGGCCATCAGCACTTCCACAAACTGCTTGCTGACCTGGGCGGCGGCGGCGCCGTCCACCGCGCGGTTAAAGGCGATGATGCCGCCGAAGGCGCTGGTGGGGTCGGTCTGGAAGGCCTTGCTGTAGGCGTCCAGGGCGTCCAGGCCCACGGCCACGCCGCAGGGGTTGGCGTGCTTGACGATGACGCAGGCAGCGGCGTCAAAGCTCTTGACGCATTCCCACGCGGCATCGGCGTCGGCGATGTTGTTGTAGGAGAGTTCTTTGCCTTGCAGTTGCACGCCAGTGACCAGCGAGCCGGGCGCGGGGTGCAGGTCGCGGTACAGCGCGGCTTGTTGGTGGCTGTTTTCGCCATAGCGCAGGTCTTGCACCTTGATGAAGGCGCCGTTGCTTTGGCCAGGGAACTGCGTGCGCTCGGGCACGTAGGTTTCCGACAGCTTGGCTTCGTCGAAGGTGACGGAGGAGAGGTAGTCGCTGATGGCGCCGTCGTACTGGGCGATGCGGTTGAACGCGGCCACCGACAGGGCGAAGCGCAGTTTGTCACTCAGCTTGCCGTTCGCCTTCAGCTCGGCCAGCACGGCGTCGTATTGGTCGGCGGCGGTGATCACGCCCACGTCGGCCCAGTTCTTGGCAGCGCTGCGCACCATGGCGGGGCCGCCGATGTCGATGTTCTCGATGGCGTCGGCCAGCGTGCAACCGGCCTTGGCCACGGTGGCTTCAAAGGGGTAGAGGTTGACCACCAGCAGGTCGATGGTGTCGATGCCGTGTTCCTTCAGGGCCGCCATGTGGGCAGGCAGCTCGCGGCGGGCCAGCAGGCCACCGTGCACCTTGGGGTGCAGGGTCTTCACGCGGCCGTCCAGCATTTCGGGGAACTGGGTGACTTCGGCCACCTCGGTCACGGGCAGGCCTTCTTTGGCCAGCAGCTGCGCGGTGCCGCCGGTGGACAGCAGCTTGATGCCCAGCGCGTGCAGGGCTTTGGCAAAGTCAACAATGCCGGTCTTGTCGGATACGGAGAGGAGTGCGTTCATGGCCATGGTGGAGGTAAAGTTTGAAGTTAAATCGGGCTCTAGCGCTCATCCAATAAGCGCTAGAAGCTATATTTTTTATAGCAATCAACCCTGAGGGCACCTGGGGTACGGCTCAGAGCAGTTTGTGCTCCACCAGCTTCTTGCGCAAGGTGTTGCGGTTCAGGCCCAGCCATTCGGCCGCGCGGGACTGGTTGTTCTCGGCGTGGCTCATCACCACCTCCAGCAGCGGCTTTTCGACCACGCGCACCAGCATGTCGTACATGCCGTCGGGCGTTTCACCGCCCAGGTCGCGAAAGTAGCCCTGAAGGCTTTCACGGACGCACTCTTCTATGTGTTGTTTGCTCATGCAGGCAATCCCTCTTGTTCTTCTGCTTCAACCAGCGCCGCCGTGGCGGCGGGCATGCGGTCCATCTGGGTGCCCAGGGCTTCCAGAAAATCGGCCACCGCCTGCCACTGCGTGGCGCTGTCTTCTATCGTATTGATGTGCTGCCTGAAGGCCTCGCCACCCGGCAGAGCGCGCAGGTACCACGCAATGTGCTTGCGGGCGCTGCGCACGCCGGTCAGCTCGCCATACAGGCTGTAATGGTCGTGCAAATGGTCCAGCAGAAGGCGGCGCACCTCGGCCACCAGGGGTGGGGCCAGGTGCTCGCCTGTGTCCAGAAAGTGGGCGATCTCGCGGAAGATCCACGGCCGCCCCTGGGCCGCGCGGCCGATCATGATGGCGTCGGCACCCGTAGCGGCCAGCACATCGCGTGCCTTTTCGGGCGAGGTGATGTCGCCGTTGGCCACCACGGGCACCTTCACCGCAGCTTTCACGGCAGCGATGGTGTCGTACTCGGCCTGGCCTTTGTAGCCCTGCTCGCGCGTGCGGCCGTGCACCGTCAGCATCTGGATGCCGATGGATTCAAACTGACGCGCCAGGGATACAGCGTTCTTGTGCTGCTGGCACCAGCCGGTGCGCATCTTCAGCGTGACGGGCACGTTGAACGGCGCACACGCCTCGACCACCGCCTGGGCGATGGACACGGCCAGCGCCTCGTCCTGCATCAGGGCGGAGCCCGCCCACTTGTTGCACACCTTCTTGGCCGGGCAGCCCATGTTGATGTCGATGATTTGCGCGCCGCGCTCTACGTTGTAGACCGCCGCCTCGGCCATCATCTGCGCCTCGGTGCCGGCAATCTGCACGGCAATGGGGCCCGGCTCCCCTTCGTGGTTGGCCCGGCGCGAGGTCTTGAGGCTGTTCCACAAGTCCTTGCGCGAGGTCACCATCTCACTCACCGCATAGCCCGCCCCCAGCGCCTTGCACAGCTGGCGAAAAGGCCGGTCCGTCACGCCCGCCATGGGGGCGACGAACAGGCGATTCGCCAAAGAAAACTGGCCGATGTGCATAGGGTGTGCGGGAGGGGTTGGGCAGCGAATGCTGAAAAAGGAGGCAGGATTGTACCTGCTCAAAATTTCAGCAAATGAAAAACGCAACGGAATATTTCAGAAGGCCCCAAGGGTCACCGATGCCCCTGGACGTTGCCGCCGCAGCAGCCCCCTACACTCCCAGCCTATGGAAATATGGATGCACCAGTTGCTGCAATGGCTGGCCCTGCCGCAGTTTGGGCTGAGCACGGTGTTCGTGGTCACGTTCCTCTCGGCCACGCTGCTGCCGCTGGTGTCAGAGCCTGCGGTGTTCGGGCTCATCAAGCTCAACCCCGACCTGTTCTGGCCCGCCATTGCCGTGGCCACCATAGGCAACACACTGGGCGGCGCCGTAAGCTGGTGGATGGGCCTGGGCGCCCACAAGGCGGTAGACCGGGCCCGAGGCAGCGCCACCGAGGTGCGCGCCCTGAACTGGCTGCGCCGCTTTGGCCCCCCCGCCTGCCTGCTGAGCTGGCTGCCCGGCGTGGGCGACCCGCTGTGCGCCGTGGCAGGCTGGCTCAAACTGCCCTTTTGGCCCTGCCTGGCGTACATGGCGGTGGGCAAGTTCCTGCGCTATCTGGTGATGACCAGCGTGCTGCTGTACTTTATGCCGGGGCAGGTGGGGCTGTAGGGGCTGTAGGGGCTGGGAAGGCTGGCCTGGGCGCGCAGCATCGCCAAATCGCTATCTATTCAATAGCTGCCAGCGCTTATTCCGCAAGCGCTAGCGGCCATTTTTAGGCTCTTCTAGCGAATGCTAGTGATGAATCTTTAACAGGCGCGCTGCGCCCCCATCTCCTGAGCATGACGCACCAGCGTCTGCCCCAGGAGAAGGCCATGCGACAGCAACAGATGACGCGCTTGATCCACAGCCTGCCCCAGCTGACGCACCACCAGCGCCAGCAACTGGCTAGCCGCCTGCAGGCGCTGATGGATCGCAGCCAAACCAGTGCCATCATTGAGGCGCACGCCAGCGATGGCCGAGCTTGCCCACACTGCGCCAGCTCCCGGCTCGTCAAGAACGGCTCGGCCAATGGGCTGCAACGCTTCAAGTGCCGACAGTGCAAGCGCACCTTCAACGCCCTGACGGGTACGCCGCTTGCGCGGCTGCATCTGCGGGATAAATGGATGGGCCAGGCACAGGCCCTGGGCGAAGGGCTCTCACTGAACCAAACAGCCCAGCGATTGGGTGTGGCGCAAAGCACCGCCTTTCGCTGGCGCCACCGCTTCCTGGTCTGCCCCAAGAATCTGCAGGCACGCCAACTTCTGGGCATTGCCGAGGCAGATGAGTCCTACTTCCTGGTCTCCTGCAAGGGACACAGGGGGTTACTGCGCCGTCCTCGCAGACGTGGTGGAAAGGCGCTGGCGGGCTGCAAGGGCTCGGAGTACACCCCGGTGCTGATGGCGCGAGACCGAGCTGGAGCAACGGCAAACTTCATCTTGCAAACAAACCAAGCGGTGAGTGTGCAAGCGGCGCTCAAGCCCTTGCTGGCGCCAGACGCCATCCTGTGCACCGATGGCAGCGTCACGCTGGCCAGCGCTGCGCGGGCTCTGGGAGTGCAGCACCAAGCGGTGAACGTGAGCAAAGGCCAACGGGTAAAGGGGCCCTGGCATGTGCAGAACGTCAATGCCTATGTCAGCAGGCTGCGAGGGTGGCTGCAACGATTCAAGGGTATTGCGACGAAGTACCTTGATTCGTATTTGGGGTGGTTCAGGCTGTTGGACCGATCAGGCCCCAAGGGGCTGCAGCCCGCGCTGGTGCTGGCGGCGGCCATGGGAAACTAAAGCGTCACTAGCATTCGCTAGAAGAGCCCATTTTTATCTCAAACCCTGCCCTGCTATCGCCAGAAAAGACGACACGTCCCTGCGGGCGCCATCAGGCCAGGATGGTGTGAAACGCGCCTGGATACACCCAAGCCGGCCACCACAAGTACAAAGCCCCGCATCGGCGGGGCTTTGTACTTGGCGGGATTCAAACGCCTGCCAGCAGAGACGCTTAACGCCCCTTGCAGCGCTTAGACGTTGAACAAGAAGTTCAACACATCGCCGTCCTTGACCACGTATTCCTTGCCTTCGGCGCGCATCTTGCCCGCATCCTTGGCGCCTTGCTCGCCCTTGTATTGGATGAAGTCTTCAAACGCGATGGTCTGGGCGCGGATGAAGCCGCGCTCAAAGTCACCGTGGATCACGCCAGCCGCTTGCGGAGCGGTGTCGCCCACGCGGATGGTCCAGGCGCGCACTTCCTTCACACCAGCGGTGAAGTAGGTTTGCAGGCCCAGCAGCTTGAAGCCCGCGCGGATCAGGCGGTTCAGGCCGGGTTCGTCCTGGCCCATCTCGGCCAGGAACATGTCGCGGTCTTCGTCGCTCATTTCCGACATTTCGGATTCCATCTTGGCGCAGATGGCGACCACGGGGGCGTTCTGAGCCGCGGCGTATTCCTTGAGGCGGTCAAGCAGCGCGTTGTTCTCAAAGCCGTCTTCACTCACGTTGCCCACAAACATGGCGGGCTTGGCGGTGATGAGGCAGAACGGCTTGAGCAGCGGTGCGTCTTCCTTGCTCACGGGCACGGTGCGGGCGGGCTTGCCTTGGTCCAGCGCGGCCTGGATGGGCGTGAGCAGCGCAACGATCTTGGCGGCTTCCTTGTCGTTGCCCGACTTGGCCGCCTTGCTGTAGCGGTTCAGCGCCTTTTCCACGGTGGACAGGTCGGCCAGGCACAGCTCGGTCTGGATGACTTCGATGTCGGCGATCGGGTCCACGCGGCCTGCGACGTGGATCACGTTGTCGTCTTCAAAGCAGCGCACCACGTTGACGATGGCGTCGGTCTCGCGGATGTGGGCCAGGAACTGGTTGCCCAGGCCTTCGCCCTTGCTGGCGCCCGCCACCAGGCCGGCAATGTCCACAAACTCCACGATGGCAGGCACGATGCGCTCGGGAGTGATGATCTGGGCCAGTTGCTGCAGGCGCGGGTCGGGCACTTCCACCACGCCGGTGTTGGGCTCGATGGTGCAGAACGGGTAGTTCTCGGCGGCGATGCCCGCCTTGGTCAGCGCGTTGAAGAGGGTGGACTTGCCCACATTGGGCAGGCCCACGATGCCGCATTTGAGGCTCATGGAAATTCCTTGTGTATCGCCCCCTTTGTGCGCTTGTGCGCGCCACGGCCCTCACGGAGGCCGGGCTGCACATGCAGGCCAACGCCAGACGGGGCGGCGGCCTTGAAGGGGCTGGGAGAAAGACACCGCCACGCAAAACCGGACGAATCCAGCGGTTTGCGGCGACGGCGCCTTGGGGGTGGCGCGGATTTTAACCTTGGGCCACCGTTGCCCCCGCCCAGGGCACGCTCAGAACAGCACCCGGCTGCGCAAGGTGCCCGCCACGCCCGCCAGCTTGTCCAGCGCCAGCGGAGACGAGGCCGCGTCGATGTCGATCACCACATAGCCAATCTTTTCGTTGGTCTGCAGGTACTGGGCTGCGATGTTGATGTGGTTGTCCGAGAAGATGCGGTTGATCTCGGACAGCACGCCCGGCACGTTGCGGTGGATGTGCAGCAGGCGGTGCTTGCCAGGGTGGGCGGGCAGCGCCACTTCCGGGAAGTTGACCGACGAGGTGCTGGTGCCGTTGTCACTGTACTTGACCAGCTTTTCTGCCACCTCGGTGCCGATGTTGGCCTGCGCCTCCATGGTGGAGCCGCCGATGTGGGGTGTAAGGATGACGTTGTCCAGCCCGCGCAGGGGCGACTGGAACTCGTCCTTGTTGGTGCGCGGCTCCACAGGAAACACGTCGATGGCTGCACCCAGCAGCTTCTTGGCTTTCAGCGCTGCAGCCAGGGCGTCAATATCGACCACCGTGCCGCGCGCGGCGTTGATGAGGATGCCACCGGGCTTCATGGCGGCGATTTCAGCCGCGCCGATCATGCCTTCGGTCGAGGGCAGCTCGGGCACATGCAGGCTGACGATGTCGCTTTGCGCCAGCAGGTCGTGCAGCTTGTGCACCTGGCGCGCATTGCCCAAGGGCAGCTTGCTCACCACGTCAAAGAAGGCCACCTGCATGCCCAAGGCCTCGGCCAGCACCGACAGCTGCGTGCCGATGGAGCCATAGCCCACGATGCCCAGCGTCTTGCCCCGGATCTCGTACGCGTTGTCGGCCGACTTGAGCCAGCCGCCCCGGTGGGCCACGGCGCTTTTCTCGGGCACGCCGCGCAGCAGCAAGATGGCTTCGGCCAGCACCAGCTCGGCCACGGAGCGGGTGTTGGAGTACGGCGCGTTGAACACCGCGATGCCGCGCTCGCGCGCGGCATTCAGGTCGACCTGGTTGGTGCCAATGCAAAAGCAGCCCACGGCCACCAGCTTGTGCGCCTGCGCAAACACGGCTTCGGTGAGCTGCGTGCGCGAACGGATGCCGAGGAAGTGCACGTCAGCGATCTTGCGCTGGAGTTCATCGTCCGGCAGCGCGCCAGACACGGTTTCGATCTGGGTGTAGCCAGCGGCGCGAAGGATCTCTACGGCAGAGCTGTGGATGCCCTCGAGCAACAAAAATTTGATCTTGCTTTTGTCCAGCGAATTGGTGGTCATGAAAATCCCTGTGGAGTGAATTGGGGTGGCTGGGGCAGCGCGCACTGGCTGGTCGACAAGCATGGTGCAATGCACAAAACCTTGCAAGTCTGGGCAAATCCATCTCAAGACAGTCACACAAGCGTCACAATTGGACACACCGCCAGGGCCGCAACGGGTTTTCACCGTTGTGAGTGCCCAGGCAACCATGGGACAACGACACATGTTTGACACACAGCGCGCCTAGCATCGGCCGCTTTGTGCCCAACGCCATCCTTGGAGAAACATTTATGCAACTGAAGAAACTGGCCCTGACTGCCGCCATCGCCCTGGGCGCCTGCGTTCCTGCGCACGCCCAGACCGAGATCCAGTGGTGGCATTCGATGAGCGCCGCGTTGGGCGACTGGGTAAACGACCTGGCCAAGCAATACAACGCCAGCCAGACCAAGTACAAGATCGTGCCCACCTACAAAGGCACGTATGACGAATCGATGACAGCCGGTATTGCCGCCTTCCGCGCAGGCAATGCACCGCACATCATCCAGGTGTTTGAAGTGGGCACCGCCACCATGATGGCCAGCAAGGGCGCCATCGTGCCGGCAGGCAAGGTGCTGACCGACGGTGGCTTCAAGTTCGACCCCACCCAGTACGTGTCTGCCGTGGCCGGTTACTACACCGCCCCCAATGGCCAGATGCTGAGCTACCCGCTCAACAGCTCCACCACCATCTTCTATTACAACAAGGACGCCTTCAAGAAGGCCGGCCTGGACGCCAACAAGCCACCCAAGACCTGGCCTGAAGTGTTTGAAGCCGCCTCCAAGCTCAAGGCCAGCGGCCACAGCTGCCCGTTCACCACCAGCTGGATCAGCTGGACGCAGCTCGAAAGCTTCTCGCTGTGGCACAACACGCTGTTCGCCAGCAAGAACAACGGCTTTGACGGCACCGACGCGCAGCTGCAAATCAACACCCCGCTGCACGTGCGCCACTTTGAGAACCTGGCCAAGGCCTCCAAGGAAGGCAGCTTTGTGTACAAGGGCCGTGGCAACACCGCCGACGCCTCGTTCCCATCGGGCGAGTGCGCCATGATCACCGGCTCGTCGGGCCTGTACGCCCGCGTGGCCAAGGAAGCCAAGTTTGCCTACGGCATCTCGGCCCTGCCCTACTACGCCGATGTGAAGGGTGCCCCGCAGAACACCGCCATTGGTGGCGCCAGCCTGTGGATCATGGCCGGCAAGAAGTCTGAAGAGTACAAGGGCGTGGCCGACTTCCTGAACTTCCTGAACGACACCAAGGTGCAAGCCGCCAGCCACCAGCGCACGGGCTACCTGCCTGTGACCACGGCGGCCTACAAGCTGACCGAGGCCTCGGGCTTCTATGAAAAGAACCCCGGCACCGACGTGGCCGTGACGCAGATGATCCGCAAGGCCACCGACAAGTCGCGCGGCATTCGCCTGGGCAACTTTGCCCAGATCCGCACCATCATCGACGAGGAAACCGAGCAAATCTGGTCCGGCAAGAAGACTTCCAAGGAAGCTCTGGACAACGCCGTGACCCGTGGCAACGAGCAACTGGCGCGCTTTGCCCGCGCCAACCGCTAAGCGTTAGCGCTACCCCCTTGATGGGGCGAAGGAGCCAGGCCCGCGCCTGAATCCCTTGCCTTCATCGTTGGCCCGCACCCCCGCAAACCCCGGTTTGCAAGGGCTGCGGGCTGTTTTGTTCAGACGGATACCCTATGGAAAAACGCGTTCTATTTCGCTCTGCATGGCTGCCGTGGGTGCTTTTGCTCCCCCAGCTGGCCGTGATCAGCATCTTTTTCTTCTGGCCGGCGGGCCAGGCCCTGGTGCAGTCGTTCCAGATGCAGGATGCCTTTGGCATGTCCACCGAATGGGTGGGCTTCGACAACTTCCGCACCCTGTTTGAAGACCCGGGCTACCTCGCCTCGTTCAAGACAACGGCCTTCTTCTCCATCGCGGTGGCGGTGTCAGGCATCAGCATCTCGCTGGTGCTGGCGATCTTTGCCGACCGCATCGTGCGCGGCGCGCTGGTGTACAAAACCGCGCTGCTGCTGCCCTACGCCGTGGCCCCTGCCGTGGCGGGCGTGCTGTGGATGTTCATGTTCTCGCCCTCGCTGGGGGTGGTGGCGTATTTGCTGCGCAAGTCAGGGATGGACTGGAACCACTTGCTGAACTCCGACCACGCCATGACGCTGATCGTGATTGCGGCGGTGTGGAAGCAGATCTCCTACAACTTCCTGTTCTTCCTGGCGGGCCTGCAATCCATCCCCAAATCGCTGATCGAGGCCGCTGCCATTGACGGTGCAGGCCCTTGGCGCCGGTTCTGGAGCATCCAGTTCCCGCTGCTGTCGCCCACCACGTTCTTCCTGCTGGTGATCAACGTGGTGTACGCCTTCTTCGACACCTTCGCCATCGTGGACTCCACCACGCAGGGCGGCCCTGGACAGGACACCTCGATCCTGGTCTACAAGGTCTATCACGATGGCTTCAAGGCCATGGACATGGGCGGATCGGCTGCGCAATCGGTGGTGCTGATGGCCATCGTGGTGGTGCTCACCGTGATCCAGTTCCGCTACGTTGAAAAGAAAGTGCAGTATTGAAATGGTTGAACGCAGTCCTTTCTTAAAGGCGTTCTCGCACCTGATCATGGTGCTGGGCGTCATCATCGTGGGCTTTCCGCTGTACCTGGCGTTTGTGGCATCCACCCACACGGCGCAAGACATCGTGCAGGTGCCCATGCCCATGCTGCCCGGCGGCAATTTCTGGGAGACCTACAAAACCGCCCTGTTCGGCGGTGGTACGGGCCCCGGATCCAGCGCCCCGGTGGCGCACATGATGTGGGTGAGCTTCGTGACGGCCATGGTCATCACCGTGGGCAAGATCGCCATCTCGCTGCTGTCGGCCTTCGCCATCGTGTACTTCCGCTTCCCCTTCAAGGGCATCTGCTTCTGGCTGATCTTCGTCACCCTGATGCTGCCCGTGGAAGTGCGCATTGGCCCCACATACCAGGTGGTGTCCAACCTGGGCATGCTCAACACCTATGCGGGCCTGACGGTGCCGCTGATTGCCTCGGCCACGGCCACCTTCCTGTTCCGCCAGTTCTTCCTGACGGTGCCGGACGAGCTGGTGGAAGCCGCGCGCATCGACGGTGCGGGCCCGCTGCGTTTCTTCAAAGACATCCTGGTGCCGCTGTCGCGCACGTCCATCGCGGCGCTGTTCGTGATCCAGTTCATCTATGGCTGGAACCAGTACCTGTGGCCACTGCTCGTGACCACCTCGGAAGACATGTACCCCGTGGTGATCGGCATCAAACGCATGATTGCAGGCGGAGACACCGGCAACGAATGGAACGTGGTGATGGCCACGGCCCTCTTGGCCATGCTGCCCCCCGCCCTGGTGGTGGTCTTCATGCAGCGCTGGTTCGTCAAGGGCCTGGTGGACACGGAAAAATAAACAAAATCTGCCGCTAGCGCTTACCAATCAAGCGCTAGCAGCTATTAATTTAAGAGCAAAATGGCATCCATCTCTCTTCGCAACATCATCAAGCGCTATGGCCACGGCCCCAAGGCCAACCAGGTCATCCATGGCGTGAACGCTGAAATCAAGGACGGCGAATTCGTCGTCATCGTCGGCCCCTCGGGCTGCGGCAAATCCACGCTACTGCGCATGGTGGCCGGGCTGGAAGAAATCTCCGGCGGCGAGCTGCACATTGGCAACCGCGTGGTGAACGACCTGGAACCCGCCCAGCGCGACATCGCCATGGTGTTCCAGAACTACGCGCTGTACCCGCACATGACGAACTACGAGAACATGGCCTACGGCCTGAAGATCGCCAAGGTGCCCAAGGACGAAATCAAGGCCCGCGTGGACAAGGCCGCCAAGATCCTGGAGCTGTCGCACCTGCTCGAGCGCAAGCCGCGCGAGCTATCGGGCGGCCAGCGCCAGCGCGTGGCCATGGGCCGCGCCATCGTGCGCCAGCCCCAGGTGTTTCTGTTTGACGAGCCGCTGTCCAATCTGGACGCCAAGCTGCGCGCGCAAACCCGCCTGGAGATCCAGAAGCTGCACCGCGAGCTGGGCATCACCAGCCTGTTCGTCACGCACGACCAGGTCGAAGCCATGACGCTCGCCCAGCGCATGATCGTGATGAACGCAGGCAACATGGAACAGTTCGGCACGCCCGAAGAGGTCTACCACACGCCCGCCTCCACCTTCGTGGCCAGCTTCATCGGCTCGCCACCGATGAACCTGCTCAAGCACGCACCGAACAGCAAGCCCGGCACCATCCTGGGCATCCGCCCCGAGCACATGGACATTGGCAACGACGGCTGGGAAGTGCGCGTGGACACCATCGAGCTGCTGGGTGCCGAGCGCCTGGTGTACGCCTCCATGGGTGAAGACAACATGATCGTGCGCATTGACGAGGGCCGCCCCTCGCCCAAGCCCGGCGACACCATCCGCGTGGCCCCGCGTGAAGACCGCCTGCACTGGTTCAACGCCGAAACCGGCAAGCGGCTCTGAGCCCCCACACGGAGCCCAAAGCCCCCATGGCAGGCATCCACGCCACCGTGCCGGTGCTGGCATCGCTGGACTTGGCAGAGTCCCGGCTGTTCTACACCGAACGGCTGGGCTTTGACTGCCTGCATGCCTCTGCCGACTACCTGATGCTGGCGCGCGACGGCTGCGAGCTGCACCTGTGGCACTGCACCGAGCGCCACATCGCTGAGAACACCTCGTGCTACGTGCGGGGCGACACCGCCGCGCTGCACGCCGACTTTGCGCAGCGTGGCCTGCGGGTAGCGCCACCGCAGCTGCGCGACTGGGGCATGCGCGAGTTCTACGTCATCGACCCCCACGGCAACCTGCTCAAGTTTGGCGAACCCGCCTGAGCCCCACGCTTCACCCTTTGCCCATGACAGCGATCACCGCCCCCTCCTGGCCCTACCCCCGCTGGATTGCCCACCGTGGCGCAGGCAAGCTGGCCCCTGAAAACACCATGGCCGCCTTCCGCCTGGGCGCGCAGCACGGCTATCGCATGTTCGAGTGCGACGCCAAGTTGAGCAGCGACGGCGTGCCCTTCTTGCTGCACGACGCCACGCTGGAGCGCACCACCAATGGCCAAGGCACGGGCAGCGACCTGAGCCTGGGCGCACTGGCGCAGCTCGATGCAGGCCGCTGGCACTCACGCGCCTATGCGGGCGAGGCGGTGCCTACGCTGGAAGCGCTGGCCCGCTTTTGCATCGCCAACGGCTACTTTCTGAACATCGAAATCAAGCCCACACCGGGCCATGAAGAACGCACCGGCCGCGTGGTGGGCGAGACGGTCGCGCGCCTGTGGCAAGGCCAGGCCGTGCCGCCGCTGTTCTCGTCCTTCAAGCCCGAGGCGCTGGCCGGTGCGCAAGCCACAGCCCCGCACATTCCACGCGCCCTGCTGATCGATGCACTGTGGGACGGCTGCCTGGACGAAGCCCGCCGCCTGGGCTGCGTGGCCATCGTGTGCAACCACGCGCTGTGGGACGCAGCGCTGGTCGCCCAGGTCAAGGCCCTGGGCATGCGCACCCTGAGCTACACCGTCAACGACGAATGGGCCGCGCAGCGCCTGATCGACCTCGGCACCGACGGCATCATCACCGACCGCGTAGACCTGTTTTCGCCTGCGGCACTCTGAACGCCCCCACTCCAAACCAGCGCCACCGTGGAACCGGCTTTGCCGGGCCACCGGCGGCGTCCCCCTTCAAGGGGGAAGGCGCGCAGCGCCTCAGGGGGTCAATCGAGCTTCGCGCCTGACTTCTTCACCACCTCGGCCCAGCGCGGCATCTCAGCGGCCAGGAAGGCCGCAAAATCCTCGGCGCCCATGAAGGCCGGATCGGCCCCCTGGCTGACCATGCGGTTCCTCACGTCGGGCATCTGCAGCACCTGCTTGAACGCATCGCTGAGCTTGTTCACCGCCTCCTTGGGCGTGCCCGCAGGGGCCAAACAGCCATAGAACCCCACCACCTCAAAGCCCTTGATGCCGCTCTCGATCACGGTGGGCACATCGGGCAACGCTGGGTTGCGCTCGCGGCTCGTCACGGCCAGGGCGCGCACCTTGCCCTGCTTGTGGTACGAGGCGGCCTGCGGAATGCTCTCGGCCATGAACTGCACCTGCCCGGCCATCAGGTCGGTGAACGCGGGGGCGCTGCCACGGTAGGGGATGTGCACCATGAACAGGCCCGTGACGGACTTGAACATCTCGGGCACCAAATGGCTGATGCCGCCGTTGCCTGCGGAGCCAAAGTTGACCTGGCCTGGGCGTGTCTTGGCGTAGGCCATGAACTCCTGCAGGTTCTTGGCGGGCACGTTGGGGTTGACCAGCAAGGCCAGCGGCTGCATGGCCGTGCGGGCCACGGGCACAAAGTCTTTGAGCGTGGCGTAAGAACCTGTTCAAAGTCTTTTTGGAGTTGCACAAGTGTCTTGCCGGGATGGGCTGCTAGGCGCAGCGCGCGGCCAATAGCTCGTGCTATTGGCAAGCGGTGCAACAACGCAGACCGCCCGGCAAGACACTTGCCCGAAGGGTTGGAGTGAAATCGGGCGATTGGACGCCCCGGCTGCTTGCATGGGCATGAGCCCATGCGGCGCATCCGAAGCATCCACTCATCCCGATTGCACTCCAATGCAATATCCAAAAAGACTTTGAACAGGTTCTAAGACAGCTTGCTGTACAGCGCAGGGTTGATGACCATCACCCCCGTGTTGGCCAGCATGATGGTGTGCCCGTCGGCCGGTGACTTCATCACCTCTTGTGCACCCACCGTGCCCCCAGCGCCCGATTTGTAGTCCATCACCACGGGCTGGCCCAGCACGGTTTGCAGCTTGTCAGACAGCAGGCGCGCATGCTGGTCCAGAGGGCCACCGGCCGGGAAGCCCACCACGATGCGGATGGGCTTGGTCGGAAAGGTCTGGGCTGTGGCAGCCGTGGCGCAGGCCAGGGCTGCGACGGTCAGCAGGACGGCAAGGGGCTTCATGGGGTGTCTCCGGTTGTTATGGTGGGGTGAACCAAAAGACTAACACCCTGCCCGGCGGGGCAACTGCGCCGAAGGCTTAGGCGCTCAAGCGCTCAGGCACGCCAGATGCGTTGGCCCAGTCCATGCGATGTCGCGCAGGCCAGCACCAGGGCCGCGTAGGTAGCCATCTTCCCGTCGCGCCCCGTCAACCACAGGCCCGCCAGCAACACCAGCGCGCACACACCAAAATCCAACAGCCATTGCATGCCCCGCCCCAGGCCCGTAGCGCGCCCACGCAGCACCAGCCGCCCCAGCACGGCCATGGCCACGGCCATCCAGAAGGCGGGGGCCAGAAAATTGAGGAGATGGTTGAGGCTGTCGAGCGGACCCATGTGTGCAGTTGACCCAGATCAAGGCTTACCCAGGCTGGGCGCCGCAGTTTAGGTAAGGATTTTATAATCCGCCACCATGGCAGTCTGGGCCCTCGGCATCAACCACACCACCGCGCCGCTCGATCTGCGCGGCAGGTTTGCGTTCGCGCTCGATCAGATCGCCCCCACGCTGCACGGGTTGCGCCAGTCTTTGGGCACCACCGGCAGCCACCCGGGGGTGGAGACCGCCATTATCTCCACCTGCAATCGCACCGAAATTTACTGCGCTGGCCAGCAGCCTGCGCTGGACCACACGCTGGGCTGGCTGGCCCACAGCGGCGGCGTGAGCCCCGCGTTGCTGCGCTCGCACTCCTACACCCTGGAAGACAGCCTCGTCGCGCGCCACGCCTTCCGTGTGGCCAGCGGGCTTGATTCGATGGTGCTGGGCGAGGCGCAGATCCTGGGCCAGATGAAGGACGCCGTGCGCGCCGCCGAAACGGCTGGCGCCCTGGGCACCACGCTCAACCAGCTCTTTCAGCGCAGCTTTGCCGTGGCCAAAGAGGTGCGCACCAGCACCGAGATCGGCGCGCACAGCATCAGCATGGCAGCAGCGGCCGTGCGTCTGGCAGGCCAGCTGTTTGAAGACATCTCCGAGACCAAGATTTTGTTCGTCGGCGCGGGCGAGATGATTGAGCTGTGCGCCACGCACTTCGCCGCCAAGAACCCCAAGGCCATTGCCATTGCAAACCGCACGCTGGAGCGTGGCGAAAAACTCGCCACCCGCTTTGGCGGCGAGGTGATGCGCCTGGCCGACCTGCCCGAGCGCCTGCACGAGTTCGATGCCGTCATCAGCTGCACCGCCAGCAGCCTGCCCATCATCGGCCTGGGTGCTGTGGAACGCGCTTTGAAGAAGCGCCGCCACCGCCCCATGTTCATGGTGGACTTGGCTGTGCCGCGCGACATCGAGCCTGAGGTCAAGGCCCTGGGCGACGTGTACTTGTACACCGTGGACGATCTGGCCACCGTGGTGCAAACCGCGCAGGCCAACCGCCAAGCCGCCGTGGCCCAGGCCGAGGCCATCATCGACGCCGGTGTGCAAAGCTTCATGCACTGGATGGAGCTGCGCAGCCCCGTCGGCCAGGCCGGTGGTGTGGTGCCGCTGATCCAGCAGCTCAATGCACAAACCGACGAGTGGCGCGCCGCCGAGATCGCACGCGCCAAGAAGCTGCTGGCCAAGGGCGAGA
The DNA here is from genome assembly GCF_002749705.1 of Acidovorax sp. 56. Lineage (NCBI taxonomy): Bacteria > Pseudomonadati > Pseudomonadota > Betaproteobacteria > Burkholderiales > Comamonadaceae > Acidovorax > Acidovorax sp. 56. The sequence continues at coordinate 4,453,707 of NZ_PEEV01000001.1, read as the reverse complement.
ACGTGGATGCCGTGCTCGAAGCGCTCTCGCGCGGCCTGACACAAAAGATGCTGCACGGCACCCTGGCCGAGCTGCGCGCAGGCGATGCCGAAATGCGCGCCCAGACGGCCCAGACCGTCTCGCGCCTGTTCCTGCGCTCGCAAAGCAAAAACGGCCAGTAGCGGCGCCCGCCCGCTCACTCGCCACTCCGATTTCAAACAAAATCGGCCTCTAGCGCCTGATTAACAAGCGCTGGCAGCTACAAATTTCGTAGCAAACCTATTTTCCGAATTGCCATGAAACCCTTTCTCCGAAGTCAATTGGAGCGCTATGCACAGCGCTTGGGCGAGCTGGATTTTTTGCTCTCGCGCGAAGACATCATGAGCGACATGGCGCAGTACCGGCGCATTTCCGTCGAGCACGCAGAAGTCACGCAGATTGCAGGCCGCTATGCCCGCTACCAGCAGCGCGAAGCCGACCTGGCCGGTGCCTGCGAAATGCTGGCCGACCCTGACATGGCCGAGATGGCGCAAGAGGAAATCACCGGCGCCGAGGCCGAGCTGCTGCAACTGGAAGACGAACTGCAGCGCCTGCTGCTGCCCAAAGACCCCGATGACGCGCGCAACGCGTTCGTCGAAATCCGCGCGGGTACGGGTGGCGACGAATCGGCCCTGTTCGCAGGCGACTTGACCCGCATGTACACCCGCTACGCAGCCACCGTGGGCTGGAAGGTGGAGGTGGTGAGTGAGAACGCGGCCGAGCTGGGCGGCTACAAGGAAATCGTGTTGCGCTTTGAAGGCGCGCCAGGGTCCGGCCCCTCCGGTAGCGGCGTGTACGGCGCCCTCAAGTTCGAGTCTGGCGGCCACCGCGTGCAGCGCGTGCCCGCCACCGAAACGCAGGGCCGCATCCACACCAGCGCCTGCACCGTGGCCGTGATGCCCGAGCCCGACGAGCACGAGGCCATCAAGCTCAACCCGGCCGACCTGCGCATCGACACCTTCCGCGCCAGCGGCGCGGGCGGTCAGCACATCAACAAAACGGATTCGGCCGTGCGCGTGGTGCACTTGCCCACCGGCATCGTGGCCGAATGCCAAGACGGCCGCAGCCAGCACGCCAACAAGGCCAAGGCGCTGCAGGTGCTGCAGGCGCGCATCCAGGAGAAAGAGCGCAGCGAGCGCGCAGCCAAGGAGGCCGCGCTGCGCAAAGGCTTGATCGGCAGCGGCGACCGCAGCGACCGCATTCGCACCTACAACTTCCCGCAGGGGCGGCTGACCGACCACCGCATCAACCTCACGCTGTACAAACTGCTGTACGTGATGGAAGGCGACCTGGGCGATGTGCTGCAAGCCCTGGCCCACGCACGCGAAGCCGAGCAGCTGGAAGAGCTGGAGATGGGCACCACGGGCTAACTCCCAACCAGATTTGAATCAAATTGCCTTCTAGCGCTTGATAGGCAAGCGCAAGCAGCTATCAAAACCATAGTGAACAACACAGCCCCCACTTTGGCCCAGGCCTTGGGCCAAGCCCACACCCTGGGCCTGGCGCGCATTGACGCGCAATTGCTGCTGCTGCACGCCGTGGGCCGCCCCGACGCAGGCCGCGCCTGGCTGCTGGCGCACGACACGGACGCGATGGACGAGGCCGTGCACGCCCAGTTCATCGCTCTGTGCCAGCGCCGCGCGGCGGGCGAGCCGGTGGCCTACCTCACCGGCCGCAAGGAGTTCTACGGCCTGCCGCTGCAGGTGGATACGCGCGTGCTGGACCCGCGCCCCGACACCGAAACGCTGGTGGACTGGGCGCTGGAGGTGCTTGCCCCGCTGACATCGCCGCGCGTGGTGGACCTGGGCACCGGCAGCGGTGCCATCGCCCTGGCGCTACAAAGCCAACGCGCCGACGCCCAGGTGCTGGCGGTGGATGCCAGCGCCGATGCCTTGGCCGTGGCGCAGGCCAATGGCAAGCGGCTGGGCTTGCCCGTGCAGTTTCAGCCAGCCAACTGGCTGGAGGGCGTGCAGGGCGTGTTCGATGCCATCGTCTCCAACCCTCCCTACATCGCCAACGCCGACCCCCACCTGGCCGCGCTGACGCACGAGCCCCTGCAAGCCCTGGCCAGCGGCACCGATGGGCTCGATGACATCCGCACCATCGTCGCCCAGGCCCCCGCCCACCTGCGGCCTGGGGGCTGGCTGCTGCTGGAGCATGGCTACGACCAGGCCCAGGCCGTGCAGGCGCTGCTGTTGGCGCAGGGGTTTCGCCAAGTCCAAAGCCGCACAGACTTGGCGGGCGTGGACCGCTGCACAGGCGGCTGCTGGATGGCTTAGCGCTACCGCGCCACCGTCTCCTCTGTCCACAACCGCTTGCCCCCGGGTTCTGCGGGCTGCCAGTGTCGGCAGCGCCCCACACACGGGGCATCGAGGTGGCCACATTTGCCAAAAAATGCCGATCCCTGCGCCTTGAAAGAGCGAGCTGCGCGGGTCTGGTGCGCTTTTTTTCATACAGTGACGCCATCGCTTTGCCCCCCCCGCTGCACGTGCCGTGCACGCCTTCGGCAAAGCCCCGATTTCTTCACATCAAGGCACCACACCATGGCCCATACCGCCCTCCTTCACCCCTCACGGCGTCGCGCCTTGCTCGGCTTTGGCGCCCTGTGCGCAGCGCCCACCCTGCTGCTGACGGGCTGCTTCTCCGAACCCAAGGAACGCAAGGCGTTCATTGAGTTTCTGGACAAAGAAGTGCTCTCTGCGCGTGGCATGTCCTACCCCGTGCCCAACGAAGGCAAGCGCCAAACGTTTGGTGACTATGCCAAGCACTATGACGTGGTGGTCCAGTTCATCGAAAAAATGGAAGCCCTGCCCCTGGCCAAACAGATCCAGGACGTGGGCATGACCACGTCACTCGCGCAGCTCAAGGCACGCCGCGAGCAGATCACGGCCATCAGCAACGGCATACCACAGGCGCTGCAAGACATCCGGGCGCTGGTCGCTACAGCCGACAAAGCCAAGGCTGAATTGAAGCAGCCCGAGGACCTGAAACCGGTGTACGACAAGGTGTACGCAAAGTACGTCACCCGCCACAGCGAGCTGATGCTGGGCATACTGCCTGCGCTGCAGAACATCTTCACGGCGTCGTTGGAGCTGCTGGCCCTGGCAGACCAGCACCCGAAAGAAATCACCACGGTGGGCGGCATGACGCAGGTCTCCAGCCAGCGCCTGCTCAACCAGGTCAATGCCATTTCCGCCAAGATGGTTAAAGAGGTGGAAGCGTTGAACAAGCTGGAGTCCGAGCTGCGCAAACTGTAAAGCCCGAGGGCTTTGCCAGGAGGCACGGCAGCAGGCCCCAAAGCCCTGCAGGCAGCCTGGGTTGCGAACAACGATAATGTGGGCTATCGCGCTTTTGCGCTTTGAACCCAATGGAACCGACACCATGAGCGACACCCAACAACGCATTGACGCCCTCGTCAAATCCAGCGACATCCTGCTGTTCATGAAGGGCAGCGCCAGCTTCCCGATGTGCGGCTTCTCCGGCCGTGCGATCCAGATCCTGAAGGCCTGCGGCGTGGACCCCAAGGCCGTGGTCACCGTGAACGTGCTCGAAGACGACGCCATCCGCCAAGGCATCAAGGATTACAGCAACTGGCCCACCATCCCGCAGCTGTACGTCAAGGGCGAGTTCATCGGCGGCTCGGACATCATGATGGAGATGTACGAATCGGGCGAACTCAAGCAAGTGCTGGGCACCGAGGGCTGATGCCTCCGAGGCCGCAGCGCCTCTTTGCCGCCAGACAGGCCGCCCTTTGGGGCGGCCTTTGTTTTTGGCGCGCCCCATGACAGCGGCAGCCAGCGCAGAGCCCCGTGCAGCATGCCTGCAACAGTGGCACTAACACAGGGCTTATCCCACGTTGAGGGGCGGCATGTTGTGTGCTTGAATGGGTGCGTGACCCACATCACAGGAGCATGCAATGACCAGCCATAGCCTTGTTCCCCAAAGCCCCGCACTGCACCTGCCGGTGGCCCAGATGCGCAATGTGTTCCACCCTGGCGATGTCGAGCGCAAGCTCGCACGGCTGCAGGATGCTGGCAGCCAGCGCGAATACGAAAACCTGCGCACCGTCTACGAACGCATGCTGGAGCGCGGCCCCGAGCGCTTTCACGTCAAGCCCTCGGGCGTGCCCGACATGAGTGGCCTGTACGAGCTGCTGCCCAACTTCACCGAGGTGCTGGACGACATCAAACGCCACGTTGCGCTGGCACAGGACAGCAGCGATGGCCTGGAAGTGACCCCGATGCTGCTGCTAGGCCCCCCCGGCATTGGCAAAACCCACTTTGCAAAGCACCTGGCCGACCTGCTGGGCACCGGCATGAACCTGCTGCCCATGAGCTCCATGACGGCAGGCTGGCTGCTGTCGGGCTCGTCCGCACAATGGAAGGGCGCCCGCCCCGGCAAGGTGTTTGAAGCCCTCATCGAGGGCGAATACGCTAACCCCGTGATCGTAGTGGACGAGATCGACAAGGCCAGCAGCGATGCGCAGTACGACCCACTGGGTGCGCTCTACAGCCTGCTGGAGCACGACACGGCGCAGAGCTTTACCGACGAGTTTGCCGAAGTGGCCATTGATGCGAGCCAGGTCATCTGGATCACCACGGCCAATGACACGCGCGGCATTCCCGACCCCATCCTCAACCGCATGAACGTGTTTGAGGTGGAGGCCCCGTCGCTGGAGCAAGCACGCACCATTGCCCTGAACCTATACCAGAGCATTCGCCACAGCCACGACTGGGGCCGCCTGCTGGACCCCGAACCACTGGACGATGTGCTGGACTGCCTGGCCCGCATGCCCCCGCGCGAAATGCGCCGGGCATGGATGACAGGCTTTGGCAACGCCCGACTGGACCGGCGATCGGCCGTGGAAGTGGACGACCTGCCCAAGGCCGCCACAGCACGGGGGCGCATGGGCTTTGTGCAGTAAGCGCCCCTGGGCAACGCGCCAGGAGCAGCCCGCGCGCGGGTGATTGCTGCGCCGCGCAAGATCCTCCAGTCCGAGGCACTCTGGCCACGGACTGGAGGCCATGTACGGGCAGATACACTCCAAGGGCCGGTGTGCCATAGCGCCACGCTCTGTCACCATTCATGACCCAAAGCCTTCTCGTCATCGTGCTGCTGATCGCAGCCAGTGCTTTCTTCTCCATGGCCGAGATCTCGCTGGCCGCAGCGCGGCGCCTGCGCCTGCGCCAGATGGCCGATGAGGGTGACCCCCGTGCGGAGCGGGTGCTGCGCATGCAAGAGCAACCCGGCGACTATTTCACCGTGGTGCAGGTGGGGCAAAACGCCGTGGCCATTCTGGGCGGTATCGTGGGCGAAGGGGCCTTGAGCCCCCACTTCAGCGCACTGTTTGAAGTCTGGATGGCTGAGTCCACCGCGCAGACTGCGGGCTTCATGGTCTCGTTCCTGATCATCACCTCGCTGTTCATTCTGTTTGCCGACCTGTTCCCCAAGCGCCTGGGCATGGCCGAGCCCGAGCGCCTGGCCGTGCGGCTGGCACAGCCCATGGCATGGTGCATGACGCTGCTGCGCCCACTGGTGTGGTTTTACAGCCGGGGGGCCGATGCCTTGTTCAGGCTGCTGGGCCTGTCGTCGCTGCGCGATGAACGCATCACCTCCGATGACATCCTGGCCATGATGGAAGCAGGTGCCCGGGCTGGCGTGCTGGCCGCACGCGAGCAGCAGGTCATCACCAATGTGTTCGAGCTGGACACGCGCACGGTGTCCAGCGCCATGTCACCGCGCGATAGGGTCGCGTTCTTCCTGCGCGACGAGCCCGACTCCGTCATCCGCCTACGCATTGCTGCGGAGCCGTTTTCGACGTACCCCGTGTGCGAAGGCGATATCGACCATGTGGTCGGCTATGTGGACGCCAAGGATTTGTTCCAGCGGGTGCTGAACAACCAGCCGATTTCGCTGGCCGATGACAGCCTGGTGCGCAAGGTGCTCATCGTGCCAGACCGGCTCACGCTGTCTGAAGTGCTGGAGCAGTTCCGGCAGGTGCACGAAGACTTTGCGGTGATCGTGAACGAGTACAGCCTGGTCGTTGGTGTGGTGACGCTGAACGATGTAATGAGCACGGTGATGGGCGACCTGGTGGTGGGCCCTGCCGACGAAGAGCAGATTGTTCAGCGTGACGACAACTCGTGGCTGATTGACGGAGTGACCCCCATCAGCGATGTACTGCGCGTGCTGGCCCTGGACGAGCCGCCCCATGCGGGCGAGTATGAAACCCTGGCGGGCTTTTTGATGGTGATGCTGCGGCGTGTGCCCCGGCGCACGGACAGCGTGACCTGGGGGGGCTTCAAGTTTGAGGTGCTGGACGTGGACAGTTACCGCATCGACCAAGTCATGGTGTCGCGCCAGCCCAGCACGGAAGCGGGCAGCGCACACAGCAACGGCTGAAGATCAGACCATCGCGGTCTGATCCTGCCTGCCCATCAACCAAGAGCGGTCTTGGCGTCCATGACCCAATTGCGCTGGGCCGAGAAAACAGCGTTGGGGTAAGGCGGCTTGCCACGGCTGCCGTTGTAACGCCCCAAGGCCATGAACAAATCGCCCTGCTCCCGGTCAATGTAGTGGCGCAGGATGACGCAGCCAAAACGCAGGTTGGTCTGCATGTGGAACAGCTTGCCTGCATCCCCATCACCGATCACCCGCGTCCAGAACGGCATGACCTGCATGTAGCCCCGGGCCCCCACGCTAGAAACTGCGAACTTGCGGAACGCGCTCTCGACCTGGATCAGGCCCATGACCAGCGATACGTCCAGACCAGCCCGTTTGGACTCGTACCACACGGTTTGCAGGAAGTCGCGGCGCACCTCCCACTCGGGCTTGCGCTTGCGCAGGCGGTCACTCATCGTGCCCAGCCAGCGCAGGTAGCCCAGGCGCGATTCGGTAGAGAAAAACTCTGGCTCCGGGGGAGCCTGGTTGGCAATGGCAGAACTCAAGGCAGTGCGCACAGAATCCATCAAAGGCTCTTCAAGCTGCCCGCCCGCATGGGCCAGGCCTGGCGCAGCCAGCCACCCCACAGGGGCGACAGCCGCCATCAAACAGGCCCGGCGCGACACGCCCAGCGGCCATTCCTTCTGCAAACTCACATCCCCACGCACACCGTCACCCTCCATCGTCATACCGCCATGCGGCCCTTCACATGGGCCCACACGTCTGCCACGGCCACTTTGGTGGCGGCCGCATCGCGGCGGTGCTGGTATTCGACCACACCGTCCTTGAGGCTCTTGTCGCCAATGGTCACGCGGTGTGGAACACCAATCAGTTCCCAATCGGCAAACATGGCGCCAGGGCGCTCACCCCGGTCGTCCAGCAAAACATCCACGCCTTGGGCCAGCATCTCGGCATACAGCTTTTCAGCGGCGGCCTTCACCTCTTCGCTGCGGTCCATGCCAATGGGGCAAATGACCACGGTGAAAGGCGCAATCGCGTCGGGCCAAATGATGCCCCGCTCATCGTGATTTTGCTCAATGGCGGCCGCTGGCAAACGGGTAATACCGATGCCATAGCAACCCATTTCCAGTGGCTGCGGCTTGCCGTTTTCGTCCAGGAAAGTCGCATTCATCGCACGGCTGTACTTGGTGCCCAGATAGAACACATGGCCCACTTCGATACCGCGCTCAATCGCCAGCTCGCCCTTGCCATCCGGCGACAGGTCGCCAGCCACCACGTTACGCAAATCGGCCACCACGTCAGGCTCAGGCAAATCACGCCCCCAGTTCACGCCGGTGATGTGGAAATCCACCTCGTTGGCGCCGCACACCCAGTCGGCCATGGCGGCGACTTCGCGGTCAACCACCAGCTTCAGGGGCTTTTTGAGGCCAATGGGGCCCAGGTAGCCGGGCTTGCAGCCAAAGTGGTCTTCGATCTCGGCCACGGTAGCAAAGCGGAAGTTTTCCAGCCCCGGCACTTTGTTGACCTTGATTTCGTTCATGTCATGATCGCCGCGCAGCAGGAGCAGCCACACCTGGGTTTTGACGATCTCGCCTTGCTCGTTGGTGGTGTCGGTGGCCAGGACCAGCGACTTCACGGTACGCTGCAGGGGCAAGCCCAGCAGGTCGGCCACGTCGGCGCAGGTGCTCTTGCCGGGCGTTGGTGTCTTGGCGAGCGCCTGGGCGGCCGCTGCGCGCGGGCCTTGTGGGGCCAAGGCCTCGGCCTTTTCCATGTTGGCGGCGTAGTCGCTGCCAGGGCAGTACACGATGGCATCTTCGCCTGTGGCGGCAATCACCTGGAATTCTTCGCTCAGGTCCCCACCAATGGCGCCGCTATCGGCCGCCACAGCGCGGTAGGTCAAACCAAAACGGTCAAAAATACGGCGGTACGCGGCAGCCATCACTTGGTAGCTGGCTTTGGCGGACACCTGGTCGCGGTCGAACGAGTACGCGTCCTTCATGATGAACTCGCGGCCACGCATCAAGCCAAAGCGGGGGCGGCGTTCATCGCGGAATTTGGTTTGAATCTGGTAAAAATTCTTCGGCAGTTGCTTGTAGCTGCGCAGTTCCTGCCGCGCAATGTCCGTCACCACCTCTTCACTGGTGGGCTGCACCACAAAGTCACGACCATGGCGGTCGCGGATGCGCAACAGCTCGGGACCCATCTTTTCAAAACGCCCCGTTTCCTGCCAAAGCTCAGCCGGCTGGATCACCGGCATAGCGCACTCCACCGCCCCTGCCCGGTTCATCTCCTCGCGCACAATCGCTTCAACCTTGCGGATCACCCGCAGACCCATAGGCATGTAGTTGTAGATGCCTGCGCCCAGCTTCTTGATCAGCCCCGCCCGCATCATGAGTTTGTGACTGACCACTTCGGCGTCGGCCGGAGCTTCCTTGAGGGTGGAGATAAAGAATTGAGAGGCTTTCATCGGAGCGATTTCAGTCTATTCAGACCGGTCCTCTTGTCGGCCGCATAGCGCCGTGCATAATGGACACAGTTTAAAAAATTGGGGTTCGATTATGCTTGACCGGGACGGCTTTCGGCCGAACGTCGGCATCATCCTGCTCAACCAAAAGAACCAAGTGTTCTGGGGCAAGCGGATCCGCACCCACAGCTGGCAGTTTCCACAAGGCGGCATTGACCGGGGCGAAACCCCTGAGCAAGCCATGTTTCGGGAATTGCACGAAGAGGTGGGATTATTGCCCAACCATGTGCGCTTGGTTGCCCGCACAAGGGATTGGTTGCGCTATGAGGTGCCTGACCGGTACATCCGCCGCGATGCGCGCGGACACTACAAGGGCCAGAAACAAATCTGGTATTTGCTACAACTCGTGGGACACGACTGGGACTTGAACCTGCGCGCCACCAACCACCCGGAGTTTGACGCATGGCGTTGGAACGACTACTGGGTGCCACTGGATGTCGTGGTGGAGTTCAAGCGGGGCGTCTATGAAATGGCGCTGACCGAGTTGGCCCGCTTCCTGCCCCGGCACGACCAACGCAATCGCTACCTGCGCAGCGGAATGCGGGCACGGGATCCGGAACAGGCCGCGCCAACGATGTTCAGAACGGGCTCACTGTTGCTGCACCCTGGCATGGAATTGCCGCCCGGCGCGAGCTTCGATCCCGATCCGCAAAACAGCATGCCAGCAGAGCTGGAGGCCATTCCGCCCTTGGCAATGGCCGTGGCACCATCAAAGTCTCAGCCCAGTTGAGAGCGGGAAGCACACCTTCACCGACCAAGAGCCAAACAGACGCCAGACAGACAAAAGGCCGCCCCCGGAGATTCTTCGGGGGCGGCCTTTTGCATGTAACCCACAATTCGCTTGAACCCTTGCGAAATTCAGACTGCGGACAAAACCAAGTTATCGCGATGCACCATCTCCGCCTCCGCGGTGTAACCTAGCAACCGCTCAAATTCGGTGGACGGCTTGCGACACAGCAATCGGGCCTCCGCCGCCGCATAGTTGGCCAGACCCCTGGCAATCTCCATGCCCGCAGGGTCTCGCACAGCGATCACATCACCCCGGGAAAAATCACCCTCCACACTGGTCATGCCAATGGGCAGCAGACTTTTCCCCTCCTCCCGCAACTTGGAAGCGGCGCCTGCATCCACCAACACCGCCCCACGCAATTGCAGGTGATCGGCCATCCACTGCTTGCGCGCCTGCGTCTTTTGGGTTTGGGCTACCAACAAAGTGCCCAGAGCATCGCCACCCGCGAGCCTCAGCAAGACGTCCGGCTCCCTCCCCCAGGCAATCACGGTCGAGGCCCCCGACCCTGCGGCGCGCTTGGCCGCCAGAATCTTGGTAATCATGCCCCCCTTGCCAATGCTCGACCCGGCCCCGCCCGCCATCGCTTCGAGCGCAAGGTCACCGGCTTTGGCTTCGTGCACAAACTGTGCGGCGGGATCACGGCGCGGGTCTGCGGTGTACAAACCCTTTTGATCGGTCAAGATGACCAGGGCATCGGCCTCCACCAGATTGGCCACCAGCGCACCCAGCGTGTCATTGTCACCAAACTTGATTTCATCGGTGACCACCGTGTCGTTTTCATTGATCACAGGAACCACCCCCAGTCGCAGCAGCGTCAGTAGGGTGGACCGGGCATTCAAATACCGCTCACGGTCAGCCAGGTCGGCATGCGTGAGCAGCACCTGGGCGCTGCCCATGCCTTGCTCACGCAATTTGGTCTCGTACATCTGGGCCAGACCCATTTGCCCAACGGCCGCGGCAGCCTGTAACTCGTGGATCTCTTGCGGGCGCGACGCCCAGCCCAGACGCTTCATTCCCTCGGCAATAGCCCCACTCGACACCATCACCACCTCGCGCGGCGCGCCCCCCTCGCCACGCACCAAAGCCGCAAGCTGGCGACTCCATTCGCCAATGGCCGCTTCATCCAGGCCCCGCCCCTCGTTCGTCACCAAGCTGGAGCCTACCTTGACCACGATGCGGCGAGCATCACGCAATACGCTAGAAACCATGTTGAAGGTCTTTTTATCCGTAAGCGCTTAATCTATAAGCGCAGCAAGCTACAAAATTTATAGCAAATCAGGACGACGCATCATCCGCAAAACGAGGATCGACTTCCACCGGGGTGTTTTCGACCATCTGCTCCGCCTTGACGTGGCGATAGATCGCATGGATCAAAGGCTCGCAACCCTCTCGCGTCAGCGCAGAAATCTCGAACACCGGGCCCTTCCATTTGAAGCGCTTCACAAAGTCCTTGACTCGCGCCTTGCGCTCCTCCGTCGGCACCATGTCGAGCTTGTTCAATACGAGCCAACGGGGCTTGTCGTAGAGCTGCGCATCGTATTTCTTGAGTTCACCCACAATGGCCTTGGCCTGGGCCACGGGATCCACCGCATCATCGAACGGCGCCAGATCCACAACGTGCAGCAACAAACGGGTGCGCTGCAAGTGGCGCAAGAACTGATGCCCCAGCCCCGCCCCCTCCGAGGCCCCCTCGATCAAGCCGGGGATGTCAGCAACCACAAAACTCTGCTCAGGCCCCACGCGGACGACACCCAGGTTCGGGTGCAAGGTCGTGAAGGGGTAATCCGCAATCTTGGGGCGTGCGTTGGAGACTGCAGTGATGAAGGTCGACTTGCCAGCGTTAGGCATCCCCAACAGCCCCACATCTGCCAGAACCTTCAACTCCAGCTTGAGATTTTTCTTTTCGCCGGGCCAGCCTGGCGTTTTCTGGCGTGGCGCACGGTTGATGGCGCTTTTGAAACGCATATTCCCAAAACCGCCATCCCCGCCTTTGGCGATGGTGATCACTTCACCCGGATTGAGCAATTCATAAAGCACTTCGCCCGTTTCCGCATCCGTGATGATGGTCCCGACAGGCATCTTCAGGGTGATGTCATCCCCCGCCGCGCCAAACATGTCCGAGCCCATACCATGCTCGCCCCGCTTGGCATCATGCCGGCGTGAGTAACGGAAATCCACCAACGTATTCAGGTTGGGATCCGCCACAGCGAAAACATGCCCACCGCGCCCACCATCGCCTCCATTGGGCCCGCCGAATTCCTTGTATTTTTCGTGGCGAAATGACACACAGCCATTGCCACCATCGCCTGCGGCAATGTCAATATAGGCTTCATCGACGAACTTCATGGGATATCCAGTTTACAAAAGAGGCTAGGTGCGATTGACCTTCCTACACAAAGAAGATCCAGGCCCCACCCCATCACCACAGAAAGGGCAAGGCCAGAGACATACCAACAGCCAAAAGATGCGCAACATCCAACCCCCAAGGGGCCGACCGCATCAGCGAATCGCGCATCTTGCCAGAACAGCCAAATGCGAAAACAAAAAACGACAAAGCCCCGACAGTGCGGGGCTTTGTCTTCAACCAGAAGCTAAGCTCAGGCTGGGGTCACATTGACTGTGTGCTTGGACAGTGCACCCTTGGTGCCGAACGAGACATGCCCGTCAACCAATGCAAACAGAGTGTGGTCCTTGCCCACACCGACGTTGCTGCCGGGGTGGAAACGGGTACCGCGCTGACGCACGATGATGGAACCAGCGCTGATTAATTCACCGCCGAAGGCCTTGACACCCAGCATCTTTGGCTTGGAATCACGACCGTTTCGCGTAGAGCCGCCGCCTTTTTTCTGTGCCATGACATTGACTCCTGATTAAGCAGCAATCGCACCGATTTGCAGCTCAGTGAACTGCTGGCGATGGCCTTGGCGTTTTTGATAGTGCTTGCGACGGCGCATCTTGAAGATGTGCACTTTGTCGTGCTTGCCGTGCGCCACAACAGTGGCTTTCACGGTTGCGCCGGACACCAGGGGTGTGCCGATCTTCAATTCTGCGCCGTTGCCGACGGCCAGAACTTGATCGATCACAATTTCCTGGCCTACGTCCGCAGCAATCTGTTCTACTTTAATTTTTTCGCCGGAAGCAACGCGATACTGCTTGCCGCCGGTTTTTATGACCGCGTACATGTGAGCCTCTTTGAATTGAGTTCTGCAGACCTATTTCTGCAGAGCCCTAGATTATGCCATAGACCACAAAAAGTATCACCCTCGCCACAAAGCCGCCGCGCGCGAGTCCAGCCATTCCTATAATTCAGGGCACTCTCGGTAGCCGCCATCTTGACTGATAACACCCCCACCACCACAAGCGCCCCCCTCTCACTGGTTGCAGAGGACATGCGAGAAGTTGATCGAGTTATTGGACAGCGATTGACGTCCACGGTGCCTCTGGTGGGACAAATCTCACAGTACATCATTGCTGCAGGCGGCAAGCGCCTGCGGCCAGCGTTGTTGCTGATGGTGTGCAGGGCACTGAACTACCAAGGTCGACACAGCCACACTTTGGCAGCCGTGGTGGAGCTCATCCATACCGCCACTCTATTGCATGACGACGTGGTGGATGCATCCACCCTGCGCAGAGGACGCGCCACCGCCAACGAAACCTTCGGCAACCCTGCCAGTGTGCTGGTCGGTGACTTCCTGCACACCCGGTCATTCCAGATGATGGTTGAAACAGGCAGCATGCGGGTGATGGAGATTCTCTCCGAGGCGACCAACATCATTGCGGAGGGCGAAGTCCTGCAATTGATGAACATGCACGACGCATCACTGACTGAAACCGACTACCTAAAAGTCATCCGCTCCAAGACAGCCAAGCTGTTCGAGGCCAGCGCACGCCTGGGTGCGGTTCTGGCCGAAAGCACGACACAGATTGAGGAGGCCTGCGCCACTTATGGACAAGCGCTAGGCACCGCGTTCCAAATTATTGATGACGTCCTCGACTACGACGGCAATGCCTCAGAGATGGGTAAAAATTTGGGCGATGATCTGCGCGAGGGCAAAGCCACCCTTCCGTTGATTGCAGCCATGGCACGCGGCACGCAAGAACAAGCCCAAACCATCCGCCACGCCATTGAACAAGGCTCAACAGAGCAACTGGCCGCCATCATCGACATCGTCAAACAAACAGGTGCTCTACAGGTCGCACGCCAAGCAGCCTCCGATGAAGCCCACCGCGCCATTGCGGCAATTGCCACATTGCCACCAACACCGCACTCCGACGGTATGCGCGCCCTAGCAAATCAACTGACCGAGCGCCGGGCTTAATAAAGAAGGGCGCGCACGAGGACAACCCACGGCCTCCGCATCCCCTCAAAGCACGCAGTCGCCAGCGCGCGGATCTGCCCGTCCCATCACAAGAGAGGGATGCGCAAATTGCCGACAAGGCCTAAACTGAGTTCTCACATTTCAACGGCACAACTCACTCCAGCCAGGCGACACACCACCGTTGCGGTAGAGCCACCAACACAGCCCCCCATACAGCCCAAAACCGGTGGGCGATGATAGGATGAGCTGCTGCTCACATTAATGGTCTATTGGTTACATGGCTGCTGTTGACACCGCTCCTAAAGACGCTTCTGCAATTGCTCTTCCCGGGTTGGGACGGGCACTCATGTCTGCGGGCAAGTTGGCACAAAAAGCCGCAGAGGAAATTTACCAAAAGTCACAAAATAATCGCACCAGCTTTATTGCCGAACTGACCGGCTCCGGTGTCGTTTCTGCGTCAGATCTGGCGCACACGGTTTCTGCAGTTTTTGGTGCTCCTCTGCTGGACTTGGAGGCTATTGACCCCCAACGACTGCCTAAAGACCTGCTAGATGCAAAAATCTGCCAGTCTTACAAGGTCGTGGTTCTCAGCAAGAGAAACAATCGACTGATTGTCGCTACCGCGGACCCCACTGATCAGGAGGCTGCAGAAAAAATCAAGTTCACAACCCAAATGGGAGTGGACTGGATCATTGCCGAATACGACAAGCTCAATCGCTTGGTCGAAACGAGCACAAAGTCCACGACGGAGTCGATGGAGAGCCTGACCAGCGGTGAATTCGATTTTGACGAATCGGTTACGGAAGAGGTTCCGGAATCAATCGATGCAGGCGCCAATGAGGTCGAAGACGCTCCTGTCGTTAAGTTCTTGCACAAAATGCTGCTCGATGCATTCAATATGCGGGCATCCGATTTGCACTTTGAACCCTACGAGCACCAGTACCGCGTACGCTTCCGTGTTGACGGGGAGCTCAAGGAAATTTCGTCGCCCCCCATTGCGATCAAAGATAAACTCGCTTCCCGTATCAAAGTGATATCTCGCATGGATATCTCCGAAAAGCGAGTACCTCAAGACGGGAAAATGAAGCTCAAGGTGGGGCCGGACCGTGTGATTGACTTCCGGGTCAGCACCTTGCCCACTTTGTTTGGCGAGAAAATCGTGATCCGTATCCTGGACCCCAGCAGTGCCAAGCTGGGCATTGATGCGCTGGGCTATGAGCCAGAGGAAAAAGAGCGTCTCCTGTCTGCAATTGGTCGCCCTTATGGAATGATTTTGGTGACAGGCCCCACAGGCTCTGGAAAAACGGTGTCTCTGTATACCTGCCTGAACCTGCTCAACAAACCGGGCGTCAACATTGCAACGGCGGAAGACCCTTCTGAAATCAATCTTCCAGGGGTCAATCAGGTCAATGTGAACGACAAGGCAGGCCTCACTTTTGCGGTGGCCTTGAAATCTTTCCTGCGTCAAGATCCGGACATCATCATGGTGGGTGAAATTCGAGACCTGGAAACCGCTGATATTTCCATCAAAGCAGCCCAAACAGGTCACTTGGTTTTATCCACACTGCACACCAACGATGCCCCCACGACATTGACGCGGATGCGCAATATGGGCATTGCACCCTTCAATATTGCATCGAGCGTGATTTTGATTACTGCACAACGTCTGGCTAGACGTTTGTGCAACGTCTGCAAGGCCCCTGCGGATGTACCCCATGAAGCCTTGGTGGAGGCCGGATACACGGAGGAAGAGCTCGATGGATCCTGGATCACCTACAAACCCGTGGGCTGCTCCGCGTGCAATAACGGATACAAAGGGCGCGTAGGCATTTACCAAGTCATGCCCATCTCTGAAGAAATTCAGCGCATTATCTTGCGCGATGGAAGCGCCCTCGAAATTGCAGAACAAGCACGCAACGAGGGCGTTCGATCCTTGCGCGCATCAGGCCTCTACAAGGCCAAACTCGGCCTCACTTCGCTGGAAGAAGTGCTCGCCGTGACCAATGAATAACAGACAGATAGACAGGGAACAGCATGGCAACCGCAGCATCGAGGGACATCAAAGAGTTTGTCTTTGAATGGGAAGGCAAGGATCGCGCAGGCAAGGTGGTGCGCGGGGAGATTCGGGCTGTCGGCGAAAACCAAGTTCAGGCCACGCTGCGCCGACAAGGCGTTTTTCCGACCAAAATCAAGAAGAGGCGTACCCGTTCCGGCAAGAAAATCAAGCCCAAAGACATTGCACTCTTCACCCGGCAATTGGCCACCATGATGAAGGCCGGTGTTCCACTACTGCAGTCTTTTGACATTGTCGGGCGTGGCAACACCAACGCCAGCGTGACCAAACTGTTGAATGACATTCGTACCGATGTTGAGACCGGCACCTCATTGAACGCCGCGTTTCGCAAGCACCCCATGTACTTCGACAGCCTGTATTGCAACTTGGTGGAAGCCGGGGAAGCGGCAGGTATTCTTGAAGCGCTGCTGGACCGGCTTGCGACTTATATGGAAAAGACAGAGGCCATCAAATCCAAGATCAAATCAGCCTTGATGTATCCGATCTCGGTGGTCATTGTTGCCTTTGTGGTGGTGACTGTGATCATGATTTTCGTGATCCCCGCATTCAAAGAGGTTTTTTCATCTTTTGGCGCCGATTTACCCGCACCCACACTGTTTGTAATGGCGATCAGCGAGGTGTTTGTCAAATGGTGGTGGTTGATTTTCACCATCATCGGCGGCGGGTTCTATTTTTTCATGCAGGCTTGGAAGCGCAGTGAAAAAATGCAGAAATTCATGGACCGTTTTCTGCTCAAGATACCTATTTTTGGCGCATTGATTGACAAGTCCTGCGTGGCCCGCTGGACGCGGACCTTGGCCACCATGTTTGCAGCGGGTGTTCCACTGGTGGAAGCGCTTGATTCCGTCGGCGGCGCCTCTGGCAACTCGGTGTACTCCACAGCGACCGAGAAAATTCAGCAAGAAGTCTCCACCGGCACCAGCCTCACCGTCGCCATGGACAACGCCAAGGTATTTCCCTCCATGGTGATCCAGATGTGCGCCATTGGTGAGGAATCTGGCTCCATTGACCACATGCTCGGCAAAGCCGCAGACTTCTACGAGGCCGAAGTGGACGAAATGGTGGCAGGCCTCTCTAGCCTGATGGAACCCATCATCATCGTATTCCTGGGCGGCCTGATTGGCGGCATCGTGATATCGATGTACCTGCCCATTTTCAAACTGGGTCAGGTCGTTTGATGGCGCTGGAATCTTTGCCAGCCTCAGGGCTGGCTGCGCTGTTTGGGCTTCTCATTGGCAGCTTCTTGAACGTTGTCATTTATCGACTGCCCAAAATGATGGAGCGGCAATGGGCTGCAGAGTCAGCAGCCTTTCAGGCCGAGCAGGCTGGCAGTGACGCGGAACCATCGCCACAGGAGCCCTTCAACTTGATGGTTCCCCGGTCACGGTGCCCCTCCTGTGGTCATCTCGTGGCGTGGTACGAGAACATTCCCGTTGTCAGCTACCTCTTTTTGCGCGGCAAGTGCTCTGAATGCAGCACCCACATCAGCCCCCGGTATCCGCTGGTGGAACTGCTCACAGGCGGGCTGTTCTTTTGGTGCGTGCAGCACTGGGGACCGACGCCTACCGGTTTGGCTTGGTGCGGTTTCTCCGCTGTTTTGGTCGCACTGGCTTTTATCGATTGGGATACGACGCTGTTGCCGGATGACTTGACTTTGCCATTGCTTTGGGCGGGGCTGCTGGTGTCGGTATTGCAGTGGACCCAAGTGCCACTGGCGTCCTCGGTGATGGGCGCTGCGGCAGGCTATCTCTCGCTGTGGCTGGTGTATTGGGCATTCAAGCTGGCAACGGGCAAAGAAGGCATGGGGTACGGGGATTTCAAACTGTTCGCCGCCCTCGGCGCATGGTTTGGGTGGGAGGGCCTAGTGCCCATCATTTTGATGTCGTCGGTCATCGGTGCCATCGTGGGCATTGGCATGAAGGTCTTCAGCAGCCTGCGCGAAGGTGGGTATGTGCCCTTCGGGCCCTTTCTGGTGGGGGCTGGCCTCACCGCGATGATCGCTGGGCCCAAAGCCATACTGGACACCGTGTTGCGTGGATTTGGGCTCTGAAGATGGGGCGATCCGCTCGCCATATCGGACTGACAGGTGGCATTGGCAGCGGCAAGACCACGTTCGGCCTGCTGCTCCAGATCCATGGCGCGGCCATCATTGACTCTGATCAGATCGCCAGACAAGTCACAGGCCCCCGTGGCGATGCGATGGATGCCATAGCCCAAACCTTTGGGCGGGAGTATCTGGACGAGACGGGAGCGCTGGACCGCGCACGCATGCGCCAACTGGCCTACAGCACACCCCAAGCCAAGTCTGCACTGGAAGCCATCGTTCACCCTCTTGTCAGTCTGCACAGCAGCCAGCAAGCGCAAGCCGCAGAGGCCTCAGGGGCTCGCGTCATCGTGTTTGATGTCCCTCTGCTGGTGGAGTCTGGCCGATGGGCCCAAAGACTGGATGCGATCGTTGTGGTGGATTGCCCAGAGCACCTGCAGATACAGCGCGTGATGGCACGAAACGGGCTGGAGCGCGCCACGGTAGAGTCGATCCTGGCAGCCCAGGCCCCTCGGCGCATTCGACGGGCTTCGGCCGATATCGTGATCGACAATGGCGATAATTGCGCGCTTGCCGACTTGCAACAGTTGGCCACAGAAACAGCCGCACTGTTCGGGCTATGATGCGCCTCAATCCCTAGAAGCACTGGCCAGCCCGTTCTTCCCCGACATCAGCGCCAGGCCCATTTCACTGCGCCCAGGAACCTGCCAGCGTGATCCTCTACGAATACCCTTTCAACGAACGACTCAGAACCTACCTCCGACTGGAGCAGTTGTTCCGTCGGCTGGGGGAGTTGATCCCCAGAGCACACCCGCTGGATCACCATTTTGCGCTGGTCACCGTCTTTGAAATCATGGACGTGGCGGCCCGCGCCGATCTCAAATCGGATGTTCTCAAGGACATTGAAAAGCACAAGCACCAGCTCGACGGCTACCGGGGCAACCCCTCCATCTCGGAAGCGGCCCTGGATGCAGTGATCGCACAGCTGGACCGCTGCTTCACCGCACTCAACACGCAATCGGGCAAGGCAGGGCATGCGCTGACGGAAAACGACTGGCTGATGAGCATTCGCAGTCGCGTAGGCATCCCCGGTGGCACCTGCGGATTTGACCTTCCGGCGTACTACGCCTGGCAACACAAAGATGCAACCGTTCGCCAAGAGGCGCTGCAAAACTGGGCCTCTACCCTGGCGCCGCTGGCCGAGTCCATCTACGTGTTGCTCAAGCTGTTGCGCGACTCTGGCGTACCGCAAAAAGTGGCCGCTGAGCGCGGCCAATTTCAGCAAAACCTCCCAGCGGGCCGCACCTTCCAGCTGCTGCGGCTTCGCATCGACCCAGCTTTGGAGCTGATCCCTGAAATCAGCGGGAACCGTTTGATCGTGTCAGTGCGGCTGATGAAGCAAGGTGCCGACGAACGCCTGCATGCGTGCACCGACGATGCGGCGTTCGAATTGACGCTGTGCGCGTGAGCGCCAAGCCGCCCCTATTGGAAACGCACGACATGGCTGCCAACACCCCGCCAAACACCGCCCCTCAGCCCTCTGCCACACGCACCGTGGTGTGCCCGACCTGCGGCGGAGACAGCCTCTACAGCCCCGCCAATCGGTACCGCCCCTTCTGTGGCGAGCGCTGCAAACAGATTGACCTGGGCGCTTGGGCCAGTGAAGACTTCCGCATGCCCACCGAAGCCCCACCGCCGGATGCGCAATACGGCGATCCTCGGGTAGAGCACTGAATTTCATACCAAATAGCCTCTAGCGCCCATCAACAAAGCGCAAGAAGCTATCAATTCAGGAGCAAATTAACCGAGTTGCTCCTGCTCCAGCCAGTCCAACACCGGGTACGCACCCGGCAGCACAGGGTCCACGGTCAGTGGAAATTGCTGCCAAGCCATGGCCTGGCCCTCGCGCATCTCAAAGGCGCCCGTCCATTCGCGCACCTTGCACCAGTGCAGGCGCACCAAAGCGTGCGGGTAGTCGTGCTCGGTCACCTTCCAGACCTGGGCTGGGCCGATGGTGATGCCCAACTCTTCTTCCAGCTCGCGGCGCAGGGCCTGTTCCACGGTCTCGCCGGCCTCCAGCTTGCCCCCCGGAAACTCCCAGTACCCCGCATAAGGCTTGCCCGGTGGGCGGGTCGATAGCAGCATGGCGCCATCGCTGCGCAGCAAGATGCCAACCGCCACTTCGGTGTGTTTGCGTGTCTCACTCATCTTGGCTCGCCTCGACGTTCGTTGGGAACATGGCACCACGCCGACTGGCAGGCACTGCGAAGCGGCCCAGAAGAATGCACCTCATGCCCGCCCCGCATAGTCGCGCGCAAACTGGTAGGCCACGCGCCCGCTGCGCGAGCCACGCTCCAGCGCCCACACCAGCGCCTCGGGGCGCGCTGCAGCAATGGCCGCGGCAGACACGCCCAGCGATGCCAGCCACTGGGCAACGATGGTCAGGTACTCTTCCTGGCTGAACGGGTAGAAGCTCACCCACAGACCAAAGCGCTCCGACAGCGAGATCTTCTCTTCCACCACCTCACCGGGGTGCACCTCACCGTCTTCGGTGTGGGTGTAGGTCAGGTTGTCCGCCATGTATTCGGGCAATAGGTGGCGGCGGTTGCTGGTGGCATAGATCAGCACATTGGGCGTGGCCGCCGCCACCGAACCGTCCAGAATCGACTTGAGTGCCTTGTAGCCCGGCTCGCCATCTTCAAAGCTCAGGTCGTCGCAGAACACGATGAATTTCTCGGGCCGCTCAGAGACCACATCCACGATGTCCGGCAAATCCACCAGATCGGCTTTGTCCACCTCGATCAGACGCAGCCCCTGGCTGGCAAAGGCATTCAGGCAAGCCTTGATGAGCGAGGACTTGCCCGTGCCACGGGCTCCAGTCAGCAAGACGTTGTTGGCCGTTTTGCCCTGCACAAACTGCAGCGTATTGCGCTCGATCTTTTCTTTTTGCCCGTCGATTTCCTTCAGGTCCGCCAACTGCATGGCCCCCACATGCCGCACAAGCTCCAGCGTGCCATGCCCGCTGCTGCGCTTGCGGTAACGCCAGGCAATGGCCTGCGCCCAGTCTGGCGCCGACAGCGGCTGCGGCAGCACCGATTCGATGCGGCCGATGAGCTGCTCGGCCCGCTCCATCAACCGTTCAAATTTTTCATTCATATGGGCACCTAGCGCCTGATAGATCAGCGCAGAAAGCTATCAAATCAATAGCAAATCAGTCTCAAATCAAGAACGGTAGTCGGCGTTGATCGTCACGTAGTCGTGGCTGAAGTCGCAGGTCCACACGGTGTCTGATGCCTCACCGCGCCCCAGAACCACCCGCACCGTGATCTCGCTTTGCTTCATCACGCGCTGGCCATCTTCTTCGCGATAAGCGGGGTTGCGCCCACCGCTCACAGCCACGTGCACATCGTCCAGGTACAGGTCGATGCAGGTCTGGTCCAGGTCTGCAATGCCCGCATAGCCCACAGCCGCCAAGATTCGGCCCAGGTTTGGGTCGCTGGCGTAAAAAGCGGTTTTTACCAGTGGCGAATGGGCAATGGCATAGGCCACCTGGCGGCATTCCTCGCCGGTCTTTCCGCCGTCTACCCGCACGGTGATGAACTTGGTCGCCCCCTCACCGTCGCGCACGATGGCCTGGGCCAGCTTTTGGGCCACGCCCAACATGGCGGCCAACAGGGCTTGCCCGTCAGCGCTGTCCAGCGACGTGATCGGTGCATGGGCGGCCTTGTTGGTGGCCACCACCACAAAGGAATCGTTGGTCGAGGTATCGCCGTCAATGGTCACCCGGTTGAACGAGCGGTCTGCCAGATGGCGGGCCAGTTGCTGCACCACCGACGCATCCACGCATGCATCCGTGGCCAAAAAGCCCAGCATGGTCGCCATGTTGGGACGGATCATGCCCGCGCCTTTGCTGATGCCGGTGATCGACACGGTGGCCCCCCCCACCGAGGCCTGTGCACTGAAGGCCTTGGGCAAGGTGTCGGTGGTCATGATGCCTTCTGCCGCGCGGGCCCAGTGGCCTGTCTGCGCATCGGCCAGTGCTGCAGGCAGCCCTGCCTCAATGCGATCGGTGGGCAGTGACTCCATGATCACACCAGTGGAGAAAGGCAGCACTTGCTCGGGGGCCACGTTCAACAAACCTGCCAGTGCCTTGCAGGTAGAGCGGGCACGGGCCAAGCCATCTGCCCCCGTACCAGCATTGGCGTTGCCCGTGTTGATGACCATGGCACGGATCCCTTTGCCAGCGGCCAAATGTTCACGGCTGACCTGCACGGGCGCCGCACAAAAACGGTTTTGCGTGAAGACCCCTGCCACGCTGGCCCCCTCGTCCAGCAAAAACACCGTCAGGTCCTTGCGGTTGGCCTTGCGGACGCCCGCTTCAGTCACGCCGATACGAACGCCTGCAATCGGATGCAGGTCAGCAGCCACAGGGGCCAGAAGATTTACGGGCATAGAGTGCTCTTTCAGAAAAACTGCGGAAGATTATGCGCAAAGGCATGGCATCCAAATGAAAACACGGGCCGCAGCCCGTGTTTCCGTCCTATCAGCGATCAGGCCAGCTTGCCGTGGCACTGCTTGTATTTCTTGCCGCTACCGCAGGGGCATGGGTCGTTGCGGCCCACACGCAGGCCTTCAAAAGCCCCTTCATCACCACCCAGCGCTTGTCCTTCAGGGACGGTCTGGGCTTCCCCAGTTTCAGTGGGGGCGGTATAGGTCACATTGGAGATGTGCTCGGCACGGGCTTCCAGCTGCTGAGCGGCTTCGTCGAGTTGCGCGGGCGACTGCACCTGCACCGTCATCAAAATCTTGGTGACTTCGTTCTTGACGCTGTCGATCAACTGGCGGAACAGCTCGAAGGCTTCGCGCTTGTACTCTTGCTTGGGTTGCTTTTGGGCATAGCCACGCAAATGGATGCCTTGGCGCAGGTAGTCCAAAGAGCTCAAGTGGTCACGCCAGTTGGAGTCAAAGCTCTGCAGCAAGACCGCACGCTCAAACTGGGTGAAGTTCTCACGCCCCACCAACTCCACCTTGGCATCGAAGGCGGCATGGGCCAGCTTGACCACGCGTTCCAGGATTTCTTCGTCGGTGATGGACTCTGATTGGGCAACCATGTCTTGCAACGACACGGCGATTTGCCACTCTTCATTGAGCGCCTTCTCCAGTGCCGGCAGGTCCCACTGTTCTTCGACCGACTCAACAGGCACGTACAAGCGCACCAAGTCGGTCATGGAGTCTTCACGCATGGCAGCAATCACGTCCGCCAGGTCCGATGCGTCCAGAATGTCGTTGCGCTGCTGGTAGATCACCTTGCGCTGGTCATTGGCCACATCGTCGTATTCCAGCAGTTGCTTGCGAATATCAAAGTTGCGGGCTTCCACCTTGCGCTGGGCCGACTCAATGCTGCGGGTCACGATGCCTGCCTCGATGGCCTCACCGTCGGGCATCTTCAGGCGATCCATGATGGACTTGACGCGGTCACCCGCGAAGATGCGCATCAGCGAATCGTCCAGGCTCAGGTAAAAGCGCGACGAGCCAGGGTCACCTTGGCGGCCAGAGCGGCCACGCAGTTGGTTGTCGATACGGCGCGATTCGTGGCGCTCGGTGGCAATGATGCGCAAGCCGCCCAGCGCCTTGATTTTTTCGTGGTCCACCTTCCAGTCGGCGCGCACTTTCTCGATCTGCGCATGGCGGGCGGCTTCGTCCAAAGACTCGTCCGCCTCAATCGCAGAGATGAGCTTTTCAATGTTGCCGCCCAGCACGATGTCGGTACCACGGCCCGCCATGTTGGTGGCGATGGTGATCATGCCCTCGCGCCCGGCCTGGGCCACGATGTCGGCCTCACGGGCATGCTGCTTGGCGTTGAGCACCTGGTGAGGTAAGCCCTCTTTGTTCAAGAGCTCGTCAATGATTTCTGAATTTTCAATCGATGTGGTGCCCACCAGCACCGGCTGGCCTCGCTCATGGCACTCGCGAATGTCTTTGATGGCCGCTTCGTACTTCTCGCGGGTGGTCTTGTACACACGGTCGAGCTGATCATCACGCAGACTCTGCCGATTCGGGGGAATCACCACGGTTTCCAGGCCGTAGATTTCCTGGAACTCGTACGCCTCGGTATCGGCCGTGCCGGTCATGCCCGAGAGCTTGTTGTACAGGCGGAAGTAGTTCTGGAAGGTGATCGACGCCAGGGTCTGGTTTTCAGCCTGGATGTTGACGCCTTCCTTGGCCTCCACAGCCTGGTGCAGGCCATCGCTCCAGCGGCGGCCCGACATCAAACGGCCAGTGAACTCGTCCACGATGACGATTTCACCGTTTTGCACCACGTAGTGCTGGTCGCGGTGATAGAGGTGATTGGCACGCAACGCCGCATACAGGTGGTGCATCAGCGTGATGTTGGCGGGGTCGTACACCGAGGCGCCTTCGGCAATCAGCCCCTGGCTGGCCAAAATGCGTTCGGCCGACTCGTGGCCCTGCTCCGTCAAGAACACCTGGTGGGTTTTCTCATCCAGCGTGAAGTCGCCGGGCTTGGTCACACCCTCGCCTGTGCGCGGATCGGCTTCTCCTTCTTGGCGCACCAGCAGCGGCACTACCTTGTTCATCGCGATGTACATCGCCGTGTGGTCTTCGGCTTGCCCACTGATGATGAGCGGCGTGCGCGCTTCGTCAATCAAGATGGAGTCCACCTCGTCCACGATGGCATAGTTCAAGCCCTGCTGCACACGGTCATGGGCTTCGTACACCATGTTGTCGCGCAGGTAGTCAAACCCGTACTCGTTGTTGGTGCCGTAGGTGATGTCTGCACGGTACGCGGCCTGCTTTTCCTCGCGCGGCATGTTGGGCAGGTTAATGCCCACCGTCAAGCCCAGGAAGTTGTAGAGGCGGCCCATCCACTGGGCATCGCGATTGGCCAGGTAGTCGTTCACGGTGACCACATGAACCCCCTTGCCAGACAAGGCATTGAGGTACACCGGCAGCGTAGCGGTCAGGGTCTTGCCCTCGCCCGTGCGCATTTCAGAGATCTTGCCGTGGTGCAGGGCCATCCCTCCCAGCATCTGCACGTCAAAGTGGCGCATCTTCATCGCGCGCTTGGAGCCTTCGCGCACTACGGCAAAGGCCTCAGGCAATATGGCATCCAGCGATTCGCCTTTGGCTACCCGGTCCTTGAACTCCTGGGTCTTGGCGCGCAATGCGTCGTCAGACAGCTTCTCATACTCAGGCTCCATCTCGTTGATGCGAGCGACCACTTTGCGGTATTGCTTGAGAAGCCGGTCATTGCGGCTGCCGAATATTTTGGTGAGGAAGTTGGTGGCCATGCGAACAGGACCGTTCAACACACCAATGCGGTGCCGTTGAACGACCGAAATCCCTAATAAGAATTGAGTTCAGTTGGGTCCGTCGCTCAAGAATGCAAGCACCCCGAGGCCGAACACAGGACTGGTGATTTTACCTGCCCGCAGGTGTAAGGTTTTGCTGCGCTACCACAGCCCCCTTGGATGCAGCCGCCAGCGCGAGATCCGCCTTGCCCGTTCCGGCATTCAGGAATTTTTGCGGGTCCTGAAAGACGCCTTGCACCAGCACTTCAAAATGCAGATGCGGCCCCGTTGATCGGCCGGTGGTTCCGACCTCCGCAATTTTCTGCCCCCGTTTGACCAGATCACCCTGCTTGACCAACGTGCGAGAGGCGTGCGCATAACGCGTCACCAACTGGTTCCCGTGGTCCACCTCGATCATGTTGCCGTAGGCAGGATGAAATTCTTGGGCAATGACCACCCCTCCCGCTGCAGCCAAAATGGGGGTGCCGGTATCGGCCTGAAAGTCCAGCCCCGTGTGCAACGCCGATTGACCCGTAAAGGGGTCCAGCCGCCAGCCGAACGCAGAGCCCGCCGCACGCCCACTGACCGGGGCGTGGGTGGGTACCATTTTTTTACGGATGTGCTGGTCAAAGAGCCTTGACTCCATCACAGTCATCCAATCGACCCGCTGGTTGGTCAGCTTTTCCAGATCATCCAGCGTGGCCTGCAACTCTTCCATCGACAGGTTGCGGGCACCCACCAGGGCACCGCCACGGCCATCATTTTTGGGGATGTCGGCGGGAGACATCCCGGACAGCCCCATGACACGGTCCCCAAGAGATTCCAGCTGCACCATGCGCGCCTGCATATCTCCCACGCGACGGGCCATCGCATCCAGATTGGCCCGCATGAACTTGTCACGCTCTTCAAACTCGTCTTTGACCACCAGCTTGACCAATGAGCCAAACACGGGCCACCCCTCGCGAGCGCCCTTCAGAAAAACCCAGTGGTACAACAGCGCAGCCACCAGCATCAGCCCCATCGAAAGCAGCAACCCAGCCAACACAAGGCGCACACCCGACAGATGAATAGACCGGGTACGGGCCGAACGAGCGTCCGTGATAATCAAATGCACAAAGTTATCTCCATGCCATAGAGGCCCACCCATGAACCGCCGCCATCACGCCGTTACGTTGCAGCAAGCCAGCGCCGAGTCCCCCACGCTGGCCATGCTGACCGCGCTCACCAGAGACTCCAGCGACCGGCTGAAGGCCATAGAACCATTGATTCCCCCAGGACTGCGAGGCACGCTACAGGCTGGCCCGATTGACGGAACAAGCTGGTGCCTTCTGGTCAGTAGCAACTCGGCTGCGGCCAAGCTGCGCCAGATCCTGCCTGCATTGCAGGCACATTTGCGGGTCCGGGGATGGGAGGTTAACTCCATTCGCCTGAAAGTTCAAACTGGCGTGCGTTGAACTGGCGAATGAAAGGATGCTGAGGCATCCATAAGAAAAATGGTGCCGGTTGTCGGAATCGAACTGACGACCTACCGCTTACAAGGCGGGTGCTCTACCAACTGAGCTAAACCGGCGAAGCCCGCATTCTATATCGAAAAACAGGCCCAAAACAAAAAAACCGCTATTTCACGCGTTTGAGCGAGGGGCGACCACCTGCAGGACCAGGCGTTGGGCGGGGCGCATCCCCCGCACCGGATTCAGCATCGGCTGCGGGCACCAGTTGAACAACACGCTCATCTGCCGCCACCGCGGGCGCCTCCTCCTCCAACACCACCGTGCTCGACGCTGGCGCAAGCGACACAGGCGAAGATGGCGCCACCAACCCATCTACCGGCGCTGGAAATGCCATGCCTTGCCCATTTTCACGGGCGTAAATGGCAATGACACGCCCGACCGGCACAAGGATGTCGCGCGGCTTGCCGCCGAAGCGGGCCTTGAACTCAATGAAATCATTGCCCAGCTGCAACGCGCTGGTCGCGTCGTAGCTGATGTTCAGCACGATCTCACCCTCGTGCACAAACTCCCGCGGCACCTGCACCGACTCGTCCACGCGCACCGCCACGTAAGGGGTCAACCCATTGTCGGTGCACCATTCGTACAAGGCACGAATCAGGTACGGGCGCGTAGAAGTCGATTCCTGAGCATTCATGGGCAATGAAACGGTTCGGTCGGTGAAAAGAAGGGACTGCCGCGCTTACTTGCGCATGACCTTTTCAGAAGGTGTCAGCGCTTCAATGTAGGCAGGGCGAGAGAAGATGCGCTCTGCATACTTGAGCAACGGGGCGGCATTTTTGCTCAGCTCAATGCCGTAGTAATCCAGGCGCCAGAGCAAAGGCGCAATAGCGACATCCAGCATCGAGAAGTTGTCGCCCAGCATGTACTTGTTCTTGAGGAACACCGGCGCCAGTTGGGTCAGTCGGTCACGGATATGGGCACGCGCCTTTTCCAACGCCTTTTCGTTGCCCTTGGTGGCACGCGATTCCAGCGTGTTCACATGCACGAACAACTCTTTTTCAAAGTTCAGCAAGAACAAGCGGACACGGGCGCGATCGACCGGGTCACCAGGCATCAATTGCGGATGCGGAAAACGCTCGTCAATGTACTCATTGATGATGTTCGACTCATACAGAATCAGGTCGCGCTCCACCAAAATAGGCACTTGCCCATAAGGGTTCATCACGCTGATGTCTTCTGGCTTGTTGTACAGGTCTACATCGCGGATTTCGAAATCCATGCCTTTTTCAAACAAGACAAAGCGGCAGCGGTGGGAAAAAGGGCAAGTGGTTCCCGAGTAAAGCACCATCATGGTGGGAGGCTCCTAAAAATCAAAAGAGTGGGAAGCACCAAAGCGCCCACTCTGTAAAAAATTCCGGCGAACCCGCATGCGGGTGTCGCCGGAAGATCAGCGAATTATTTGACGTCTTTCCAGAAAGACGCGTTCAGTCGCCATGCAATGATGGTGAAGAAGCCCAGGAAAATCAGAACCCAGACCCCAACACGGATGCGCGTGTTTTGCGCAGGCTCGGCCATCCACTGCATGTAGTTCACCAGATCACCCACCGCCTCGTCGTACTGAACCGGAGTCAGCTTGCCCGGAGTCACTTGCTCCCAACCCTTGAAAACATGGGTCTTTTTGCCGTGACTCTCTTGCTCTTCAAACACGGGACGACGCTCGCCCTGCAACTCCCACAAGGCATGGGGCATGCCTACATTGGGAAACACCAGGTTGTTCCAGCCGGTCAGCTTGGCGTCGTCTCGGTAATAGGTACGCAAGTAGGTGTAGAGGTAATCTGCACCAGACCCCGCCGAGCTGGCACGCGAACGCGCAATCACGGTGAGGTCAGGAGGATTGGCACCAAACCAAGCCTTGGCTTGTTTTGGATCAATCGCAGACTTCATTGTCTCACCCACCTTGTCGGTGGTGAACAACAGATTGTCCTTCACCTGCTGATCTGAAAGGCCAATGTCCTTCAGACGATTGAAGCGCATGTACGCCGCAGAGTGGCAATTCAGGCAGTAATTGACGAACAGCTTGGCACCATTTTGCAGAGATGCCAGGTCGTTGGTCTTGGCGGGCGCCCTGTCCAGCGCAACCCCGCCACCGGAAGCCATTGCAGAGCCTGCCACCAGACCCAGCGCTGCCACCATCGTGAGAATGAGTTTCTTCATTGTTATTTGCTCCTGCTCTCAGTGCGCAACGTAGGTAACGCGATCGGGCACGGGCTTGGTCTTGCCAATGCGACTCCACCAGGGCATCAACATGAAGAAGCCGAAGTAGAACAGCGTGCCCACTTGAGAAACCCGCTCACCCACAGGAGAAGGAGGCTGTACACCCAAGTAACCCAGGATCAGGAAGTTGATCACAAAGACACCGTAGAAATACTTGTGCCAATCGGGACGGTAGCGAATGGACTTCACTGGGCTGCAATCCAGCCATGGCAAGAAGAACAGAATGATCACGGCACCGCCCATGACCACCACACCCCAGAACTTGGCATCAATGGCCAGCATGAGAAGGATGACCACCGCTCCAGCACCTGCAATCGCGGCCTTGAAGATGCCAGGCAATTGAGCCTTCACCGCACCAAAAAGCGCACCCAGGGCCACGCAGGCGATCAGGGCGTACATCATCTCGCTGGTGATGGCACGCAGCATCGAGTAGAACGGCGTGAAGTACCAGACTGGCGCAATGTGCAACGGCGTCACCAACGGGTCGGCCGGGATGAAATTGTTGTACTCCAAGAAGTAGCCACCGAACTCAGGGGCGAAGAAGATCACCGCCGAGAACACCAGCAAGAAAACCGCAACACCAAAGATATCGTGAACGGTGTAGTAAGGGTGGAACGGCACGCCGTCCAGTGGCTTGCCCTTGGCATCGCGGGGCGCATTGGGGCCCTTGATTTCGACGCCGTCGGGGTTGTTGGAGCCCACATCGTGCAGCGCCAACAAGTGCGCCACCACCAAGCCCAGCAGCACCAAAGGCACCGCAATCACATGGAAGCTGAAGAAGCGGTTCAGGGTCGCATCGCCCACCACAAAATCACCACGGATGAGCAAAGCCAGATCAGGACCAATGAACGGAATGGCGGCAAACAGGTTCACGATCACCTGAGCACCCCAGTACGACATCTGACCCCAAGGCAGCAGGTAGCCCATGAAGGCTTCGGCCATCAGGCACAGGAAGATGGCGCAGCCAAAGATCCAGACCAATTCGCGTGGCTTGCGGTAAGAGCCATAGAGCAGCCCACGGAACATGTGCAGGTACACCACGACAAAGAAGGCCGAAGCGCCAGTGGAGTGCATGTAGCGGATCAACCAGCCCCAAGGCACGTCGCGCATGATGTATTCCACCGATGCGAAAGCCAGATTGGCATCAGGCTTGTAGTGCATCACGAGGAAGATGCCGGTGACGATCTGGATGACCAGCACCAGCAATGCCAGCGAACCAAAGATGTACCAGAAGTTGAAGTTCTTCGGAGCGTAGTACTCCGACATGTGCACGCGGTACGCATCAAACGCCGTGGGAAACCGGTTCTCAAACCAGTTCGTCACCTTGGCCGTTGCCGATGCGTTGGGGGAAATTTCCTTGAATTCAGCCATGTTGTGCTACCTCAAGCCTTCTTGTCTTCACCGATCAGCAGGCGCGAATCGGACAGGAACATGTGTGGCGGAATTTCCAGGTTGTCAGGCGCTGGCTTGTTCTTGAACACGCGGCCGGCCACGTCAAACGTCGAGCCGTGGCAAGCACACAGAAAGCCGCCATTCCAGTCGTCTGGCAGCGAAGGCTGTGGGCCCGTTTGAAACTTGTCACCTGGCGAGCAGCCCAGGTGGGTGCAAATGCCGACCCCGACGAAGATCTCGGGCTTGATAGAGCGGTGTTGGTTTTTGGCGTACTCGGGGGTGGGGTACGTCTTGCGATCTGACTTGGGATCGGCCACCTGGGGCTCGGTCTTGGCCAGCGAGGCGACTTGCTCAGGGGTGCGCTTGAGAATCCACACGGGCTTGCCGCGCCACTCTACGGTCAACTTTTCGCCCGGCTGCAGGGCTGAAATGTCCACCTCTACAGCTGCGCCGGCTGCTTTGGCTCTTTCCGAAGGCTGAAAACTGCTGACGAAGGGCACGGCTACAGCCACTCCTCCCGCAGCACCAGCGCATCCGGACGCAATCAGCCACGTCCGCTTACTGGTGTCGACTGGTGTGTCACTCATGGGGATCCTCGGTATACATCGCTATGTTGGGGTCAGCGGCGGATTGTAGCGGAGTGAAAACTCGTAACAACAGGCAAACCTCTTGAAATCAGCCTTGACAGCCCCATGCGCTGGGTAATACTGCGCCCCTGCCACCTAGATAATGCGGGGTTCAAACCGTCTCTGGGTACGTTTGTCAACCAATTTATGAAAATGGAAGAAACATGACCATCATCAAAGAGTTCAAAGAATTCGCAATCAAGGGTAATGTGGTCGATCTCGCCGTGGGCGTGATCATTGGGGGGGCCTTCGGGAAAATCGTGGATTCGGTGGTGGCCGACCTGATCATGCCGGTGGTGGGGCTGGTATTTGGCAAACTGGATTTTTCCAATTTGTTCCTGGTGCTGGGTAATGTGCCCGCAGGTACGGCCATGACGCTGGACGCGCTTCGCAAAGCGGGCGTTCCTGTGTTTGCTTATGGCAATTTTCTGACCGTGGCGGTGAATTTCATTATTCTGGCCTTCATCATTTTCATGATGATCAAACAAATCAACCGACTCAAGCGCGAAGCCCCCGCCGCCGCACCTGCGGCCCCAGCCCCCGAGCCAGAAGACATCGTGCTGCTGCGCGAAATTCGCGACAGCCTCAAGCAGCGCTGAGCCAGCCAAGGCTCGCGTTTTTGCGCCCCAGACTCTGCCGCCAACGCCCTGCCCAGCCCAGCAGGGCGTTTTACGTTGCGCCAACCGCCCGAGCGGGGGCTGCGCCTGCAGTCAAGCCAACTGCCGCGCCATGCGAACCGCCTCGATGAGGCTGGACGCATCGGCCACACCCTGGCCCGCAATGTCGAAGGCTGTGCCGTGGTCCGGGCTGGTGCGCACCAGCGGCAAGCCCAAGGTCACGTTCACGCCCTTGTCCACGCCCAGGTACTTGACGGGAATCAAACCCTGATCGTGGTACATCGCCACCACCACATCAAACGCACCCGGATGCCCTGGCGCGTTGCGGGCGCGCATGAACACCGTGTCTGGCGGCAAGGGGCCCTGCACATCCAAACCCTGGGCCTGCAGCCAGGCCACCGCCGGGGCAATGGTGTCGCACTCCTCGCGGCCAAACAAACCGCCCTCCCCTGCATGCGGATTAAGCCCCGCCACCGCGATCCGAGGGCTGCGCCCCAAGGTGCGCTGCAGCGCGTGGTGCGCAATCTGCACGGTCTGCACCACATTGTCATAAGTCACTGCAGCAATCGCGTCGCGCAGTGAGACATGGATGCTGACCAGCACCGTGCGCAGTTCGTCACTGGCCAACATCATGCGCACCGGCATGTCCGCCAGGGCCACGCCCCGGTGGGCGGCGGCTTCGGCCTGCAGCAGCTCGGTGTGGCCAGGGTACGCCACGCCCGCAGCCGACAGTGCTTCTTTGTGCAGGGGGGCGGTGACCAACGCGGCCACACCCCCACGCAGCGCCGCACGGGCCGCCCACTCCACACAATCAGCCGCAGCGCGCCCCGCCTCGGCACTGATGCGCCCCCAAGGCACCGTGCTGGCCAACCCTGGCAGTGGCAAGACGGGCACGCAACGCGTCGGGGCATCCCAGGCATCTTGAATGCCGTCCAACACCGCTACAGGCACGCTGGGGATGCCGGGGCGTGCAATGCACGCAGCAGCCCGGCGCAAGGTGGCGACGTCGCCCACCACAAAACAGCCCCGCAGCAGGTCAGGCGCGTCACGAAAGGCCTTGGCCACGATCTCAGGGCCGATGCCTGCCGGGTCTCCTTGGGTGATGGCGATGGGTTTCATGCAGATCCTTATCAAAATCTATCTCCAGCGCTTATTAAATAAGCGCTGGCAGCTATTATTTATATAGCAAACATTTGGAGCGGCTCACACAACCCAGCGAAGCGGCCCTGGCTAGGCGTTCCGTCGCAGGCACTACGGCAGGTACGACAAGACGGGACAACGACGCGACGCCAGGGGGGGTTGTGTTAGCCCCGCTCTTAGGCGGGGTTGTCAATCTCGATGAACTGGTGCGCGAGCCCCAGGCTTCGCGCCACTTCAGCGGCCAGGGCAGGGGCGCCATAGCGCTCGGTGGCATGGTGGCCTGCGGCCACAAACGCCACCCCGGTCTCGCGGGCCAAGTGCGCCTGCGGCTCTGAAATTTCACCCGTCACAAAAACGTCCGCCCCCGCGGCAATGGCTGCCTCGAAGTAGCTCTGCGCACCGCCCGTGCACCACGCCACCTTGGCGATGGGACGCTGCGCCCCCATGGCACCACCGGGCGCCACCAGCGTGACGGAGCGCCCCAACGCCTGCGCCACATGGTCGGCCACAGCCTGGGCACTGGGGTAACTGGCGCTGGCCAGACAGCCCAGCGCTTGCTCACCAAACTGCGATTCGCTCGTCCACCCCAGCACCCGCCCCAGCTGGGCGTTGTTGCCCCACAGAGGGTGCGCGTCCAGCGGCAGGTGGTAGGCAAACAGGTTGATGTCGTGCGCCAGCAGCCGCTGCAGGCGCTGCTTCATCCAGCCAGTCACTCGGCCATCTTGCCCCCGCCAGAACAGGCCGTGGTGCACAAAGATGGCGTCGGCACGGGCTTCAATGGCGGCGTCGATCAGCGCCAGGCTGGCCGTCACGCCGCTGACCACGCGCGAGATCTCGGCCCGCCCTTCGACCTGCAGGCCGTTGGGGCCGTAGTCCTTGAAGCGCTCGGGTTGCAGCAGGCCGTCAAACGCCTGCAAGAGTTGTTGCCTGGATATGCTCATGCCCGGTATTGTCGCGCGGCGCTGGCACCGGCTGCAGGGGCCCTCAGGCTTTGCGGACTGGGTTGACGGACAATGGCGACTGCGCAGGGACAGCATCGTCCACATGGCACTTTTTCTGCCCGCGCTTTTTTGCCACTCACACCCAAGACCATGAAACGCATCTGGCTGCTGTTTTCTCAGGCCGTGACAGTTTTTGCTGCGGCGTACTTTGTTGTTGCCACCCTCCAACCCGACTGGATCCGCCAAGGCGCCAAGCGATCTGGCGCGGGCATTGCGCTGCTGGAGGCCCCCTCAGCCCCCGCCGGCCAGCCCGCCCCGGGCAGCTTCAGCGGCGCGGCACGCAAGGCCTCACCGGCCGTGGTGAGCATCAACACCAGCAAGGCAGTGCGCCATCCACGCAGCAACGACCCCTGGTTCCAGTTCTTCTTTGGCGACCAGGGCCAGCAGGCGCAAACGGGCCTGGGCAGCGGCGTCATCATCAGCCCCGAGGGCTATATCCTGACCAACAACCATGTGGTCGAGGGCGCCGATGAAATTGAAGTGACCCTGACAGACAGCCGCCGCTCTCGCGCCAGCGTGATCGGGACCGATCCCGACACCGACCTCGCGATCCTGAAGATCGAGCTCGACAAGCTGCCCGTGATCACCCTGGGCAACTCCGATGGTCTGGCCGTGGGCGACCAGGTGCTGGCCATTGGCAACCCCTTTGGCGTGGGGCAAACCGTGACCAGCGGCATCGTCAGCGCCTTGGGCCGCAGCCAGTTGGGTATCAATACGTTTGAGAATTTCATCCAGACCGATGCCGCCATCAACCCCGGCAACTCGGGCGGCGCGCTGGTGGATGTGAACGGCAACCTACTGGGCATCAACACCGCCATTTATTCCCGCTCCGGCGGCAGCATGGGCATCGGGTTTGCCATTCCCGTGTCCACTGCGCGGCTGGTGCTGGACGGCATCGTGAAAGACGGGCAAGTGACCCGGGGCTGGATTGGCGTGGAGCCCAACGAACTCTCGCCCGAGCTGGCCGAGACCTTTGGCGTGAAAGCCACCGAGGGCGTGATCATCACGGGCGTGCTGCAAGACGGCCCCGCCGCGCAAGCTGGCATGCGCCCTGGCGATGTGATCGTGAAAGTGGACGACAAGGCCGTGGGCAATGTCTCTGAACTGCTGACGGCAGTGGCTGCACTCAAGCCAGGCACCGCCTCCACCTTCCAGGTGCAGCGCACCGACCGAAAGCTGGAGCTGAGCATCAACCCCGGGGTGCGCCCCCGTCCACAGCGCAACGTGCGGCGCTGACTACGCACAGTAGCGATCACCGCATCGCTATCAAATAAATAGCTGCTAGCGCTTACAGATAAAGCGCTAGCAGCTATTTTTATATCCAAATCACTTCAAGAAAAATGCCAAGGGGGCAAGTGCCGCCCCCTGGTCACCCCACGCTACAAGGCGGAGCGTGGGTTTCTTACGCTTCTCAAGAGGACGAAGAAGAGGATGCAGCCTGATCGTCCGCACTCTCGGGCGCCTTGGTGTGCTTGATGAACACCTGCGCAGCCCAGATGCCGATCTCGTAAAGAATGCACATAGGCACCGCCAGTGCCAGTTGCGACACCACATCGGGCGGGGTGACCACCGCAGCTACAACGAACGCCCCCACGACGAAATAGCCGCGAAAGCTCTTGAGCTTTTCCACGCTCACCACACCCATGCGGGCCAGCACCACCACGGCAATGGGCACCTCAAACGCGAGTCCGAAGGCCAGAAACATCGACAGCACAAAGCTCAGGTAGGCCTCAATGTCTGGTGCGGCCGTGATGCTCTTGGGCGCAAAGCTCTGGATGAATGCAAACACCTGCCCAAACACGAAGAAGTAGCAAAACGCGACGCCAATGAAAAACAGCAGCGTGCTGGAAACCACCAGCGGCAGCACCAGCTTCTTCTCGTGCGAATACAGGCCCGGCGCCACAAACGCCCACACCTGCCACAGCACAAAAGGCAAGGCGAGCAGGAAAGCCGCCATCAGCAAAATCTTGAGCGGCACCATGAAGGGGGAGATCACAGAGGTCGCAATCAGCGTCGCACCCTTGGGCAAATGCGCCACCAAAGGCGCTGCCAGGAAGTCATACAGCGGCCCGGGTCCCGGGAAGAAGAACAGGAAAGCCGCGGCCACGGCGATCGCAATAATGGCTTTGACCAGGCGATCGCGCAGCTCCATGAGGTGCTGCACAAAAGGCTGCTCGGTGCCAGCAAGCTCGTCTTCTTGGGATGGGGTGTCTGACATGTTGGGTTTTCTGGGGCGTCAAGGCAGCCCGAAACGCGCGCGAAAGCGCAGCGTCAATGGATCTTTTTGGGACGGTAGCGCGCCACGCGTGCGGCACCCGACAAGGCTTTGGTGCGCACACCACTGCGGGCTTTGTACCACTGCGGTGTGGCGCCTTTTTTGACGCGCCAGTTCTTGCCCGGGTGCTTGTAGGCCGGCACCACAGCAGAAGCGGTGTCATACCCCTCGCCCGCCAAGCTGGTGGCTTGCGCCCAGTCCTTCTCGAACTCGCTGGCACTGGTCTGGATGGACTGCTGCACGTCGCGCGCAGCGCCCTCCACCGTGTCCTTCATCTTGCGCAGCTCATCAAGCTCCATGGAGCGATTGACCTCCGACTTCACATCGGCCACATAGCGCTGCGCCTTGCCCAGCAAAGTGCCCACGGTGCGGGCGACACGGGGCAGCTTTTCGGGGCCGATGACGATCAACGCCACCGCGCCGATCAGCGCCATTTTGGACAGGCCAATATCGATCATGGAGTCAGCGTTCGCTCAGGCGATCAGCTCTTTTGCTTGGCTTCTACGTCGATGGTGGTCTTGTCGGCGGCCTGGCTGTTGGCCACCTGGCCCGGGGCAGGCGCTGCAGACGCTGCGGAGCTGTCGCCCGCGCCGTCCTTCATGCCGTCCTTGAAGCCCTTGACGGCACCGCCCAGATCGGAGCCCATGTTCTTGAGTTTCTTGGTGCCGAAGACCATGACGACGATCAGCAGCACGATCAGCCAGTGCCAGATGGAAAAGGAACCCATGGAATTTCTCCTAACGAATTGCAATCATTTTAGACGCGCGATGTGGCCCCAGCGTGAAGGGGTCGCGCCAAAACACTTCAGCCCTTGAGCCAAGGGCGCGGACCACCCATCACATGGATGTGCAGATGGTGGATTTCCTGCCCACCTTCAACCCCCGTGTTGGTCACGATGCGAAAGCCGCCCTCTGGATAAGGGTTGCAGCCCTGCTCCTGGGCCAATTGGGGTGCCAGAGCCATCATGCGCCCCAGCAGGCCTGCGTGCTCGGCGGTAACCTGCGCCATCGAAGGGATATGCGCCTTGGGCACCATCAAAAAGTGCACCGGAGCCCAGGGGTGGATGTCGTGAAAGGCGAAGATTTCTTCGTCTTCATAGACTTTGCGGGAAGGAATCTGGCCTGCAATGATTTTGCAAAAAAGGCAGTTGGAATCGTGCATGGTGGGCGGTGAAAAATGGGAGTCAGTGCCTGCGCGGGGCGCCGCTTTGCAGCGGGCTGTGCAGCGCCGTCAGGCATTGTCTGCGATCTGGATGGTCGGGCGCAGGCCCACGGACTGGCGATGGTCGGCCAGCCACTGCTGCCCCTGCTCGCGCCCCAGGGCAAACAGCTTGCGCACAAAGGGCAGGTCCGCACGGGTTTTGCTGTCAGCCCCGTAGGGCTCCAGCACGGCACCGCCATCAATGCGGTGCATGCGCACGCTCTTGTAGCGGCGAGCGTCCAGTTTGCCCTCGGCCAGCAGACGGCGCACAAACTCGATGGCCCGCAGCTCGGCCAGCAGGCTGGCATTGAAGGTGACTTCGTTCATGCGCTCCATGATCTCGGGCACCGTATCGGGCAGCGCACGGTGCTCAATGGGGTTGATCTGCACCAGCAGGATGTCGGAGGTCTCGGTCTGGTAGATCAAGGGGTGCAGCGCAGGGTTGCCTGAATAGCCCCCGTCCCAATAGCGCTCCCCGTCGATCTCCACGGCCTTGAAAAGCAAGGGCAGACAAGCCGACGCCATGACCGCATCGGCACTGAGCCGTGGGCCAGAGAAGATCTCGCCGCGCCCGGTGCGCACATTGGTGGCACACACAAACACCTTGGGTGTGGCGAGGGCCGCAGCGCCCCGCGCTTTGCACAACAAGTCAAAGTCCACCTCGCGCTCCAGCAGCAAGCGCAGCGGGTTGATGTCGAGCGGGTTGGTCTGGTAGGGCGAAAGCCATTGCGTCATCATGCCCAGCAAGGGGTTGGCGGCCGCCAGGGGCGCACCCCACATCAGGCTGCCCAGGGTGCCCACGCCTTCCCACAGGCGGGTCAACGTCTCGCGCGCCAGGGTGCAACCGGCGGCATGGGCCTCCACAGGGTCCTTGTGCTGGTGGGCCGCCTGCGCAAACCCATGGGCCACGGCTACGGCATTCATGGCCCCGGCGCTGGTGCCGCTGATGCCCTCCAACGCCCACCGACCATCCTCCAGCAGGGCGTCAAGCACGCCCCAGGTCAATGCGCCGTGCGAACCACCGCCTTGCAAGGCGAGGTTGAGCCGCACCAGGGGTTTGCCGCCCTCAGGCATCCAGGGCCTGGCTCTTGTTCATCGCCACCATGCCACGCACGATGCGGTACAGGAACCACAGGGAAATGAGCCCCCAGGCAATCCAGCCCGGAATCACCAAAATCCACAGCGGTGCCGTCAGCACATACAACACCCCAGCCCACACCACCGTGCGAATGCGCCAGGAGAAATGGCTGGCCTGCCAAGTGCCTTCGGCATCGCTCTTTTTGACCAGATCAATCACCAATGCCACCACCAGCAGCACAGCGCCGGGCTGAGCCCCCGGCATGACCGCACCCACCGCCACAATCAGGTGCAGCAGGTAACTGACCCAGCCAATGGCTTTGAGGTCTTCGGCTTGCTGGTCCTTGGGTTGCACGTCGGTGAAGTCATCGGCCATGGGATTCAACCTTTCTCGTCTGCCGCCCTGGCCGCCACTTTGCGCAGGGCTTTTTCTTCGATGCCGCTGGTGCCTTCACGGCGGACCAGCTCGGTGATCACGTCGGCCGGTGTCAGGCCATAGTGGGCCAGCGCAATCATGGAGTGAAACCAAAGGTCGGCCACTTCGTAAACGATCTTGGACTTGTCAGCGCCATGGTCCACATCCTTGGCGGCCATCACCACTTCGGTGGCCTCTTCGCCAATTTTCTTGAGGAACGCATCAGGCCCCTTGTGCAGCAGGCGCGAGACGTAGCTCTTTTCCGGGTCGCCACCGAGGGCAGGCTTGCGGCTTTCGATCACGGCGGCAAGGCGTGCCAGGGCGTCTTGCGAAGACAGGGCTGGGAAATCGTTGGAACTCATGGGCTTATTTGTAGATGGATTCGGGATCTTTCAAGACCGGATCGACCGGTTTCCAGGCCCCGTCCTTGAGCACGCTGAAGAAACAGCTGTGGCGGCCTGTGTGGCAGGCAATGCCAGGTTCGTGCCCCTGCTGGGTGACTTTGAGCAGCACCACGTCGTTGTCGCAGTCGAGGCGAATTTCGTGCACCGTTTGCACGTGGCCAGACTCTTCGCCCTTGAACCACAGCTTTTTGCGCGAGCGGCTGAAGTACACGGCCCGGCCCAGCTCGGCCGTTTTGGCCAGCGCTTCGCGGTTCATCCAGGCAAACATCAGCACGTCGCCCGTACCCTGCTCTTGCGCAATCACGGGCACCAGGCCCTGCGCATCCCATTTCACTTCATTGAGCCAGTTCATGGGCGGATTGTCGGTGATTTGGATTGCACGCCTGACTGCACACCCAAAATTTCAGTCATTTAGGCTGCCAGCGCTTATCAATCAAGCGCAAGAAGCTATCCATTTAATAGCAAACAATCGACTCACAACCGCACGGGGATGCCCCGCTCGGCCATGCGCTGCTTGGCTTGGCCCACGGTGTACTCACCGTAGTGGAAGATGCTGGCGGCCAGCACCGCATCAGCACCACCTTGCTGTACCCCGTCGGCCAGATGGTCCAGGTTGCCTACGCCGCCCGAGGCGATCACGGGCACGGTCACTGCGTCGCTCACCGCGCGGGTCAGGGCCAGGTCAAAGCCCGACTTGGTGCCATCGCGGTCCATGCTGGTCAGCAAGATTTCTCCGGCGCCACGCTGGGCCATTTCCTTGGCCCAGGCCAAGGCATCCAGCCCAGTGTTCTTGCGGCCGCCATGGCTGTACACATCCCAGCCTGGGCCCACCGGCTGGCCGTTGGCCCCCAGGCGCAAGGCATCTTCCTCAGACCGGCGTTTGGCATCAATGGCAACCACAATGCATTGCGCACCGTATTTGGCCGACACGGCGTTGATGACCTCGGGGTTGGCGATGGCGGCAGAGTTGAAGCTGGTCTTGTCCGCGCCCGCATTGAGCAGGCGGCGCACATCTTCCACCGTGCGCACACCGCCACCCACCGTGAGCGGGATGAACACCTGGCTGGCCACCGCTTCGATGATGTGCAGGATCAAGTCACGGCCATCGCTGGTGGCGGTGATGTCCAGAAAGGTCAGCTCATCAGCGCCCTGGGCGTTGTAGCGCGCGGCAATCTCCACCGGGTCGCCTGCATCGCGCAGTTCAACAAAATTGACACCTTTGACCACACGGCCTCCGGTCACGTCAAGGCAGGGAATGATGCGTTTGGCAAGCATGGCGCGGGAAGATTAAAAAGAGAATCAAAAAAATGAGCTACCTGGGGGGCGCCCCATTGGGCGAAGGCGCCAGCCCCTGCGCAGTCGCGCAAGATACCACGGCGCACAGCCGCTTCAGCGCTGCAAACTCGCGGCCACGCCACTTTGCCAGCGCCACGCGTCTTCGCACATCTGGTCCAAGCCCAGTTGTGCAGACCAGCCCAGCAGCTGCTGGGCCAGGGCCGGGTCGGCCCAGCACTGCGCCACATCGCCAGGGCGGCGGTCCACGATGCGGTAGGGCACGGGGCGGCCACTGGCCCGCTCAAATGCCTGCACCATGTCCAGCACCGACACAGGCCGGCCCGTGCCCAGGTTCACGGTGAGCAAGCCTGGATGTTCGCGCAAGTAGCGCAACGCCGCCACATGCCCATCGGCCAGATCGCACACATGGATGTAGTCACGCACCCCGGTGCCATCGGGCGTGGGGTAGTCGCTGCCATACACACTCAGCGCCTCGCGCAAACCCACGGCCACCTGGGCCACATAGGGCAGCAGGTTGTTGGGAATGTCTTGCGGGTCCTCTCCGATCAACCCGCTGGCATGGGCGCCCACCGGGTTGAAATACCGCAGGCGCGCAATGCGCCATTGCCCCGGCTCGGCGGCATCCACATCGGCAAGCACCTGCTCCATCATCAGCTTGCTCCAGCCGTAGGGGTTGGTGGCAGACAGCGGAAAGCCCTCGCGGATGGGCACAGAAGCCGGGTCGCCATACACCGTGGCCGACGAGGAGAACACCAGCGTGCGCACATTCGCCGCCCGCATGGCGCCGAGCAAGGCCACGGTGCCCGCTACATTGTTGTCGTAGTAGCGCAGCGGCTCGCGCACGGACTCCCCCACAGACTTGAGCGCCGCAAAGTGGATGACCGCATCCACCGCATGCTCGGCAAACACGCGCTGCAGCAGAGCGGCATCGCGGATGTCACCCTCAATGAAAGGCACAGGCACGCCGGTGATGCGCTCGACACGCTCCAACACCGAGCGGCGGCTGTTGCATAGGTTGTCGAGCACCACAAAAGGAATACCGGCATTCGCCAAGGCGACGCAGGTGTGAGAGCCAATAAAGCCTGCCCCGCCAGTTACAAGAATCACGCTGTTGCGCTCCTAAGGATGTGGATAGAACGGACGACTCCGCTCCAGGCCCGCCACTATACTGGCCGCGCCATAGACGCCGCAGGGGCCAAGGCACTGCCACCTTGTGCGCGCTCGATCACCATTGTTAACAATTGCCCATGTCCAGCACTACACAATGGTGCGTACCCCATGAACATGAACCCATCCACGGGCATCTCTTCCTTGCAAAACCCACCCCCTTCTGCACTTGAAAGCACCGTAGTGCTGCGCCCTTCCGGCAGCCTGCTTCCTCGCGAGCGTGATGCGATGGCCTTTACGTCGTGGCCCGCGTTTGTAGCTTCGGGCTTTGCCCCGTTGGGCTTTTACCTTGACGGCTGGACCGGGCCGGACGTGGCCACCCTGTGTGAATCCATACGGCACAGCCCCTGGTGGGATCGCCCGATCTGGGTATCGGAAAGCACTGAGCCCCAGCCGACGTGGGCAGATGCTACAGGCTCACTGAGCGAGGCCATTGCGGCAGGAGAGCGGGCCCTTGCAGCGCGCAGAAGCCTCAAGCTGGACCCCTCTGGTCTGCATTTTGACGAGCGGGTGCTGTACTTCATGTACCTGCGCGACGGCGCAGAGCTGACCCCCTTGTGTGACCGCAACAGCGCACAGTTGTATCGCTACCCCTTGGTGGAGGCATTGGCCCACGATGGAGACGACGTGGCGGCCTGTTTGGCCACGCTGTCGCGGCGGCGCCTGCTGGAGCCGGCAGAGTTGATCGACCGCACACGCCACTGCAGAGCCTGCGGCAGCGCCCACATCCACTACCTGGACGTGTGCCCCCATTGCTCCAGCATCCAAATCAACAAAGCCCCTTCGCTGCACTGCTTTACCTGCGGCCATGTGGCGCCAGAAAATGATTTTCACGACGACGGTGGCTTGACCTGCCCCAAATGCAGCACAGCATTGCGTCACATTGGCGTGGACTACGACCGACCACTCACCCAATATGCCTGCGGCAGCTGCCACCATGTGTTTGTCGAGACCAGCGTGGTGGCACGGTGCCTGGACTGCCGCAACACCACCGAACCCAATGCGCTGGACGTGCGCGAGATCGCCTCGCTCAGGCTCAGCGCCCACGGGCGCGCCGCCCTCAGGGCGGGGCAAATCCGTGAGTCGTTCGCAGCCCTGGACACCGCCAACTATGTGGAGCCTGCGTACTTCCGCCGTCTGCTGGACTGGGCTTTGGCCACCCACGCCCGCCACAAGGAAATGCACTTCGCGCTCATGCTCGTGGAATTCCAGAACGCGGCTGAAGTGATCGAAAAGCAAGGGGCTGCGCGCGTCTTCCTCATGCTGGACGAGTTTGCACGCCGTCTGCACGAGTTGCTGCGTACCTCGGACCTGACCACGCGCACCCAAGAAGAACGCTTGTGGTTGATGCTGCCGTTCTCTCACCCCGAAGGCCTGACAGCGCGGCTGCAGAAGGTGCTGCAAGAGCAGTCCAGCCAGCATGGGGAAGCGGCTTTGCGCGTGCGCATTCGCCACCTGCAGATCCCTCACGACCTGCAAAACCACGATACCGCGGTGCAACTCATGGGGCGCCTTCAGAACGCGGATTGACCCATGTGGGATCAGGTAGTTTTTGCCTTCGTCACGCTGTTTGCCAGCTCCACCCAGCAAAACTGGCTGGAACTGGCCTGGAAGTTCTTTCCCTTCGTCGTCCTCCTGGAGGCACCCTTCTTTTTGCTGGTGACCGCCGGCATGGTGCGCTACGGCCTGCGCAGGCACCGCCCCGAACGGCAACGAGAACGCTACCCACGGGTGTCGTGCGTAGTGACCTGCTATTCGGAAGGCGATGATGTGCGCAAGACCATTCAGTCGCTGGCGCAGCAGCTGTACCCGGGACACATCGAGATCATTGCCGTCATTGACGGCGCCATTCAAAACCGCCCCACCTTGCTGGCCGCCCGCAATGCCCGCGGACTTTTGGCAGGGCAAGCCAAGCGGGCGCTGGTGGTGCTGCCCAAGTGGCAACGCGGGGGACGGGTTTCATCCCTCAATGCAGGGCTTTCCATCGCCACGGGCGAAATCGTCATGGCGCTGGATGGCGACACGTCATTCGACAACGACATGGTACGCAACGCAACGCGCCACTTTGACGACCCCGGGGTGGTGGGCGTGGCAGGCAACCTGCGAGTGCGCAACGCCAAGAAAACGCTGGTGACCCGGCTGCAGGCGCTGGAATACATCCTGTCGATCGGTGCTGGCAAAACCGGCCTGTCCGAGTTCAACATCGTCAACAACATCTCGGGCGCCTTTGGCGTATTCCGCACCGGGTTCATCCGCAACCTGGGCGGTTGGGATGCGGGGTCGGCCGAAGACCTGGACATGACCACGCGGATCAAACAGTACTTTGGCAGACACCCCGGGCTGCGCATCGTGTTTGACCCACATGCCGTAGGGCACACCGATGCACCCGACACCTGGCGCATTTTTTTTCGCCAGCGCTTGCGTTGGGACGGGGACATGTTCTACCTGTTCATCCGCAAGTTCCGCTTCAACCTCAGGCCCAGGCTGCTGGGTTGGCGCAATTTTTTGTTTGTGGCCATCAACGGGCTGGTCATGCAAGTGCTGATGCCTTTTCTGATCGTTGCCTACACCGGGGTGATGCTCTTCACCCTGCCCATCGGGGCGGTGCTGGGCGTTCTGGCATTTATCTACTTGGTCTATCTGTGCGCCATTCTTTTTTATTTCATGCTCTACGTGATTGCCGTCTCTGAACGACCTGTAGAGGATCTGGACTACCTGCGCTTTCTGCCTTTG
The DNA here is from genome assembly GCF_002749705.1 of Acidovorax sp. 56. NCBI lineage: Bacteria > Pseudomonadati > Pseudomonadota > Betaproteobacteria > Burkholderiales > Comamonadaceae > Acidovorax > Acidovorax sp. 56. The sequence continues at coordinate 4,409,158 of NZ_PEEV01000001.1, read as the reverse complement.
GTGCCGTTGTTCGCTTTTGCCAACCGCATCCACTGCGCCTTCTCCATCCTGCAGGAGCTTTTCCTGAATTCGCACCTCGACTCCTCGATGGCACCATGGTGGGTGCTGCGCAAAACCAAGTTCTGACATGTTGAAACGCAAGGATTTTTGGGCCCGCACACCCTTTGTCGTGGCCTTTTGGCTGGGGCTGCAAGCCTCCACGGCATGGGCCAACGCAGTACCGTTGTCAGATCTTGAAACCTGGGCCCAATCCGCAGCCCCCGCTGTGCGCGTTGCGCTGGCAGAAAAAGACTTGGCTGCACATCGCACAGAAGCGGCCAAAGCCGGCCAAGGCGGTCGCCTGTTTGGTGGTGCCAACCTGGGCACTGCACGCGAGGCCGTGACCGACACCACCAGCCGCAGCTACCAGCGGGCACAGATGCAGCTCGGCGTGCGGTGGCCCCTGCTGGGCAGCCGTGAAGCCCAACTGCGCAACGTAAGCGAAGCGGAACAAGCGACCACGGCAAGGCAGGTGCGCCTGCAGCAAACCCAAAACGAAGCCGTGCAAGCGGTACGCCGCGCCTATGTGCGCCACCTGCGCAGCGGGCAGCGCATTGCGCTTGTCGAGGCCTTTATGGCAGGACGCTCCACCACACAGGGCCTGCTACAACGCCGCACTCAAGCCGGTTGGATGCTGGAGGCGGAACGCTTGGGGCTGATGGCCACCTTTGACGCAGCGGAGGCCACGCTCCGGGCCCAACGCGCAGCACAAGAGGCAACGCTGCGTGAACTGTCGCGGCTGACCGGGCGCATGGTTCAAGCCGTTCAAGCGGCCCCCCTGACGTGGCCCGACGTGTGCCACCACCCTGAGACACTGCGGGCCCAAGCCGATGAACACCCAACCGTGCTGCTGGCACGCCTCGAGCTTGAGGCCGCAGACCAAATTGCAGGCCACTTGCGCAAAGAAGGCATTGCGGCGGGTGTGTCTGTGGCCCAAGGCATTAGCAAGGACCTGGGTGGCCCCCCAGGACACAACACCACCGTGGGTATCGACATCTCCATACCACTGGACTGGCGCGGGCAACGTGACGCCACACTAGGACAAATACAAAGCGAGCGCCACCGCGCAGAAAGCCTGTTGGAACTGCGACGAGGCGAATTTCTGGAGGGCCTGGAACAAGCCCTGGGCCAGTGGCACCTGAGTCAAGCCGAAGCGGCTGCACCGATGAAACAGCTGAGCGCCGCCAACGAAACCTTGCGTGTGGCCATGCTGCGGCATGAGCGCTTGGACGATGGTGACGGCTACGCGCGCCTGCTCACTGCCCGCTACGCGCTCATGCAGGTCGCCCTGCAAGTGGTCGACGCACAGGAGCGCCGCGAGGTGGCCGAGTTAGCGCTGGCCGCGTGGTCTAGCAACGGGTGCAGCCATCCTGGCGTCAACCCCCAAGACAAGTTGGCGGCAGCGCTAGCGCCTACCTTGCTTGCGCTATCACCCCAGGTCGCCAATGCCCCAACAGACACGGCAACAACAGCCCCACAACGCACGCTGCGAAGCACCGAAGGCACCGCCGATGCAAGCCTAGGCTGGTACGTGTGGGATGGGCAGGCCATGCTCCAACGTCCAGAGCAACTGCGAACACTACCGCCCGAAAGCCGCCGCGTTCTGCTGTCCTTCACCGCCAAACAGCTCGCAGGGCTGGAGCAGCCTGCGGGCCGCAGGCAACTTAGCCAATTCATCACGCAAGCCCAGCACAGGGGGCTGACCGTTGAGTTGCTGCTGGGCGAGCCCCTCTGGGTGCTTCCTTCACACAGGCAAAATCTTCTGGACCAGCTGGCGCGCATTCGCGACCTGCCTTTCCATGCCCTGCAATTGGACCTGGAGCGCAGCCAACTGCCCGAGGCCGATCAACCGCAATGGGGTGACCTGGTGGTGGAAACCCTGCGCGCTGCGCACGCCGTGGCGCCCTGGCCCCTGGGACTCACAACCCACTACCGTGAGCTGGAAGCTCCAGACTTCGCACAAAAGGTGCACGCCGCAGGTGCGACCGAACTGACCGCCATGGTCTACGTCAGCAACCCGGCCCGAGTGGTTGAAATTGTGAAGGGCCTGCTGCCGCTTCAAAGCCTGCAAAGCCCTGACGGGCTGCGCTGGTCCATCGCCCAAAGCGTGGAGCGCACTTTGTCACCACAAGAGAGCAGCTATCCAGCGGGCAAAGCCACCGCCTTGCAACGCTGGAAGGAACTGGCACAGGCCTTGTCTCAAGAGCCAGGCTTTGGCGGCATCGTCGTGCAGTCGTGGGAAGAGTTTAAAGAGGCACGCCCTTGAAAATACAGTTTGATGTTCCCCCAGCTCTCCACAGGAGAGCAATGGCCTGTCCGTGCGCTACGCTGCCTCCAAACGCCAGGTGCCGCGTTGGCGCTGGTACCTTCTGCTGGCCATGGTGCTCACACCTCCCGCCTACCTTATGGGACGGTTTGCCGTGTCGTACTGGTGGGAAACAACGCCCGGATTGGTTGTGACCGAACAAGTGGTCGTTCGGGCGCCTGTGGCCGGTCAAGTTGCACGCATTGCTGACGTTGGCGAACGGCTGCGCGCTGGCCAGGCTTTGATGGACTTGGAGCAGGAACCATCGGCATTACCAGACGTGGCAACACCCGCCAACCGCCAACCCCCTGTGCAGCCCATCGCGGAGCCATTCGCGCCCAACCAACCCCTGGCCATCCGTTTGGCCATGCAGGAGGAGACCCAACGTCTCACGCTGCAGCAACTGGCGCTTCAACAGGAAAAACTGAAAGCCTTGCAAGCCCTTCGTACAGAGGGTGCTGCGACGCGCAATGAAGTCGACAATGCCCAGGCCGTGGTGCTGCAAACACAAGCAGAAGCCAGCAGGGCCCGCGCTGCGGCCAGTGAGTCTCGAAGCCTGCTCGCGCAGGCAGGTGCGGCCACACTCCTCCCTGCGCCAACCACCGCCACGCCCTCCAGATCCGACAAGACCCAACCCACCAGAACGCCGACATTGAAGGCACCCTTTGACGCAATCGTAGTGCGACAGCTGGTTCGTTCCGGGGAACACGTAGAAGCAGGTGCCGATGTGGCCGTGGTGCAGGGCACAACCAAATCCCCCCTGGTACACGCCTACCTGCCCCCCGGACAAGCACGCTATGCCCAACCGGGCAGGCTAGCCACCCTGCACTTCATGGATGGCCGCAGCCTGCGCGCCGAGGTACTGGACGTGGTTGCAGAGGCAGAACGTACGCCTGCTGAGCGCGTCTCGCCCCTCACACCCCGCATGCCGTCGATCGTGGTGCGCCTCAAACCGCAGGCCGATCTGCCACCCGGCTACCGCATTCACTACCTGCCATTGGATGTGCGGTTCGACTGGGTTTGGGGCGGATGGTGGTAACAGCCCAAAGAAGCATCCGCGTCTAGTCCCGGTTCAGCAAATCTCGCTATCGCACGCGCACTTCATTCGCCTGGGCGAGTGAAGGTGAAGCAAGAACCGAAAGCCCCTTGCACCGGTGTGTGGCTGCACACCCACACCAGCCATGCACGGATTGCGAACAATGGTCAACACCTCAAGAACAAAGGCCGCGCTGACCGGGTAACTTTCCCAAAGCTCCAGCGCGTCTCCACAACGATCTCGGGTGCACCGAGACAGCCACATTAGTGTGTACACACATCCACCATGCCCCTTGATTTATTGAGGATTTTCTTGATATGCATCTAGCGCCCTAAAATCAAAACCTTTTGTTACACCCATTGAGCAGCATGGGCATGCGAATGCTGTCGGGCATTGCCAAGTGATGGTCGGTCCTGCACCATGTACAGCACTCCGCTACCACCACACACCATGATCTGGTCACTGCGCGGCTTCCTTATATTGACGCTGAGTCTGACCTCCCTGTGGGTGGCTGACGAGGCTTCGGCCAAGACCCGGCCCGCCATTGCACTGCACTATGGCCACAATGCACCCCTGGAAGACTTGAAGGTGTTTGACATCGTCGTGGTGGAGCCAGACCACGGCTATGACCCCATCGCCCAGCGCGCCAAGGGAAGCGAGCTTTACGCCTACACCTCGGTGGCCGAGGTTCAACCCAGCCGCAGTTATTTCAAAGACATCCCGGCCGTTTGGCAACTGGCACGCAATGGCCATTGGAACTCTGTCGTCCTGGACCAGACGCCCGCGCCATGGCCCTCCTTCTTTGCGGACCGCGTGATTGCGCCGCTGTGGCAGCGCGGATACCGCGGCTTCTTTCTGGACACGATGGACTCTTACCGTCTTGCCAGCCATTTTGATGAAGCCGCACAGCAAGCGGGCCTGGTCCGCGTCATCCAGACGCTGCACGAACGCTTTCCTGGCATCCGACTCATCATGAACCGGGGCTTTGACATCGTGCCCCGGGTCAAAGACAAGATCGAAATGGTGGCTGCGGAGTCCCTCTACCGCAGATGGAACGCAGGAGCCAACCGATATGAAGAGGTACCTGACGCTGACAGGCAGTGGCTGCTGACGCAACTGCGCACGATCCAGACCCGTGACGGCATTCCCGTGCTGGCGATCGATTACGTTCCACCAAACGATAGAGCGTTGGCACGCGAAACCGCCGAACGCATTCAGGCGGATGGGTTCACACCGTGGGTCAGTGACAGTCGCTTGGACACAGTGGGTATCGGCGCCGTCGAGCTGGTACCTCGGCGCATCCTGATCCTCTACAACGGGGCCGAAGCCCCTGCCGTCAACTACACCAGCGCCCATCGGTTCCTGCAGATGCCACTGAACCATATGGGGTATGTGGTGGACTATGCGGATGTGCGACAGCCACTTCCGAAGGACATTTACCGAGACCGCTACGCGGGTGTCGTCACCGCATTCAACGGATACATGCCCAGCGCACTGCGGCGCGAATTCAGCACATGGCTTCAAACGCTCAAAAACCAGGGTATGCCATTGGCCATGGTCGGTGACTTTGGTCTCGCCCCTGACAAGTCTTGGGCAGACACGTTTGGCATACAGGGCACCAGCCTCAGCATCTATCCTCCTTTGCAAGCACAAAAGCAGCACCCCATGATGGGGCTAGAGGCGGCCTCCCCCCCTGTGGAAAAGGACTCCGCTCCAGCCCGCCTGGTAGGCCCCCAAGCCGCCCAGGCCATCCCACTGGTTGAAATGAAGGACCAAAAGGGCCAGCGTTTCGTCGCCGCCGCGCTCATGCCTTGGGGTGGCTTTGTGCTGGACCCTTACGTGTACAACGAATTGCCTGGCACCGAGCAAACCCGCTGGGTCGTGGACCCTTTTGAATTTCTGCAGAAAGCACTGAGGCTGCCCTTTATGCCTGTGCCCGACATCACCACCGAAAGCGGACGCAGGCTGCTCTTGGCCCATATTGACGGCGATGGATTTCCTTCACGCGCAGAGATGCCCGGAGCGCCAGTGGCCGCGCTAGTGCTGCTCAAGGAAATACTGGAGAAATACCGCATTCCGCAAACCGTGTCTGTGATCGAAGGCGAGATCGCATCTCATGGATTGCACCCTGAGCTAAGCGGGCAACTAGAGGACATTGCTCGCAAGATGTTCAAGCTGCCGCATGTGGAGATTGCCAGCCACAGTTTTTCGCACCCATACCTTTGGGACACCGATGTCAAGCACGGCATTTTTTCCGACAGCAACGAAGTCGAGTACCACCTGAACATCCCCAACTACCAAGTGGACTTGACCCGAGAAACCGCAGGCTCTGCAGACTACATCCGCAAAAACCTTGCCCCCGCAGGCAAGCCCGTGCGCGTTTTTCAATGGACGGGAGATACCGCGCCCAACGAAGCCGCGTTGAAAGCCACCTACGACGCAGGGCTGCTCAACATCAACGGGGGAGACACCTTCATCTCTCGCAGCAACCCCTCGCTGACCGCCGTGCGGCCCCACGGAATCACCAAGGGCAACTACCTTCAGGTGTATGCCCCCATCGCCAACGAGAACATCTTCACCAATCTGTGGAGAGGGCCCTTTTATGGATATGAACGGGTTTTGGAGACGTTTGAACTGACGGATACCCCCAGGCGTATCAAGCCTGTGGGCATTTATTACCACACGTATTCAGCCTCCAAAGTGGCTGGACTGCAGGCCTTGCGCAAGGTCTACAACTGGGCACTGAACCAGCCTCTGCACCCGGTATTCACGTCCGAGTTCATCCGCAAGGTTCAAGACTTTCACACCTACGCCATTGCAACAGAGGGCGAAGGCTGGCGCGTGCGCGGTGCAGGCCATCTGCGCACCTTGCGGTTTCCCATCACAGCGGCAGCCATGGTGGCGCCCCTGTCAGCCAGCGAAGGCGTTGCCGGCGTGAGTGAAGGCGTGGAAGGCAGCTATGTGCATTTGACCGGAGCACAGGCCTGGGTCGCCAACCCCGCCTCAGCCTTGGGGCCGAGCGGATCCACCGCAGAAGCCCCCATTTGGCTGCACGATGCAAATGCACGCGTGACCCAATGGGAACGCAAACAGCAGGGCCTGCGTACCGACTTCAGCCTGCAAGGCCATGTGCCGCTTCAATTCACCCTTTCGGGCATGGTGCCCACTTGCAGGGTGAGTGCCAACGGCCAAACCTTGGCTGCGACTAAATCCTCTGAAAAAGAGCGCCCCGACCTTCGCACTTACCGCCTTCCTGATGCTGCCGCGCAAATCCAAATCCTCTGCGCCGGTCGCTGAGCGCCCCGTCCTGGCCAGCTACTGGATCACCGCCTTGCTGGCGGTGCTGGTCAGTGGCGCACTGTGGCTGATGTACCCCCGCCAAGACCTGGAAAGGCGCTTGGTGTCGTCCAGCCGCGACTCCAGCCTGTCTCTGGCGTACCTGAAGAACCTGCTGCGCAGCGACCCCACCAACGTGCAGTTGCAGCAACTGATGGCCCAGCGCGTTGCCGTGGAAGAAGAGCGCAAGAAACGAGAAGAAGCTCTCGCCAATCGCAAGCCCACCGCCTGGACCCGCTGGAGCGATGCCATGGACGGCTTCCACGCCCTACCCGAGGCAGACGCCGAGGCACGCAACGAACGGCGCACCGAACTGGTAGCGCAATTGCATGAACTGACGGCCGATGAGGTCCCGCCAGATGTACTCCCAGCGCTGGCGGAAAACGCCTTCCAACTGGGCGACCGGCTGCTGGGCATTCAGCTCTATCGCAGGCTGGGGGACGCGGCAGACTCCGCAGAAAAAGCCGTGCCACTTTACGTGCGAGCAGCCCGCGAAGCCCTGGCGGTATCCGCACACCCACAGGCCGCCAGTCTTTACATGAAGGCCAGGCATGCAACGACCAACCCAGAACAGGCCAAGGCGCTGTACCTGAGTGCGGTGGCGGCCATGCAGGCCTCTGGCAAGCCTGCGGAGGCTCTGGCCTTGGCACAGCAAGAAGTGGCAGGTCTGGACTCCGATCCTGTGGTCCTGCGGACCTTGGTCGAATTGGCTCGCGCGGCAGGCAAACCCGCTGTGGCAGAGCAATACGTCAAGCGACTGCTCCACCTGGCTTTACTGTTGCAGTGGCGAGCAGGTAGCGCGGTGCTGGCCGACGCCCCTTCGACGACGCATCCCGCGAGCCCAGCGCTTGTGCCAGCGTCCCATGCCGAGGGCTTCCCCATGGACCGACAAAGCGACCTGCAGCCCCGCTACGAAGATCGCGCCTATTTGCTGGACACTCGCCTGCTCAGCCGCCCCACCCACATGGGCATGCAACGATGGAGCACCGCCCAAGGCCAAGGACAGACAGCAGCCAAGGCAGGACCTGGCCTGCCCTTTGACAACCAGATCTACAGCCTGGGCTACCAGGTGTTTCTGGAAAACCGCAACCTCGAAGACGCTTGGTTGGTCGCCCGGTCTGCCGTGCAGCAGTCGCCTTCAGATTTACAGTGGCGTGAAAGGCTTGCGCAGGTAGCAGAGTGGACACAGCGCAGTGACGTGGCACTGGAGAACTGGCTGGTCATTGCCCGAACAACGCAAAAAGATGCCGCGTGGCAAGCCGTCTTGCGGCTCGCACCGGGCCTATTTGACGACTCCGCTTTGATCGAGGGGCTGCGCTATGAATTACGCCGTGCGCCACACAACACCAAACTGACCCAGGAACTGGTCATGGCCTATGAGCGGGTGGGCACGCCCCAGCCAGCCATTGACTTTTTGGCACACCAACCGCCCACACCTGCCAACCTGGAATTGCTGGCAGACCTCGCCACGCGATCGGGGCAAATGGATTTGGCGCTGAACACCTGGGCGCAGCTGCTGCGCGACCCCGCCCAACTGACCCCTGAGCGCGCCTTGCGCGCCGCGACCCTGGCCGTGGTGCGCGGAAAGCCCAGCCTGGCCATGGAGTGGCTGGAAAACGCGCGCGCCACCCTGAAGCCAGACACCCCTGAAGCCACAGACTTTTGGCGAATGACAGGGCTGCTTGCAGAACGGCAACAGCGCGACGCCGTGGCCTTGGATGCCTACCGCCAACTGCTGGCCAGGCCAGATGCGGCCATTGCGGACTACGACTCAGCCATCCGGCTGCTGCAAACCGACCACCCCCTGCAAGCCGCCGAAGTGGCGATACAGGCCTGGGACCGTTTTGACAAAGCACGCCACCTGATCCTGGCCATGACCACCTATGTGGGGCGCAGCCAGTGGCGCGATGTGAAACGCCTTCTGGACAAACTGGACCCCGCCAAAGAGGCCAGCCACCACGCCAGCGCCCCCCTGTGGCGCGAGCCCCAATTCCTTCGCCTGGCGGGGATTTACTACCAAAACACGGGCAACATCCCTCGTGCGGGACAGATGCTGGAGGCCGGCCTGCGACTCGCCCCAGATTCGGCCGAAATGCGCCAGGCCATTGTGTGGCTGCTCATCGACAGCAACGACAACGTGTCCTTGCGCAAGCTGCTGGCCACCCATGAACCCGATTGGAGCCAGGACAAAGAGATGCACGATGCCCTGGGTTCGGCCTACCAAGCACTGTCCTTGCCTGCCGTGGCCCTGGCACGCTATTTCAAGCCACAGCTAGCAGAGCGCCAAGGCGACTTCCTGTGGCTGATGAATTACGCCGATGCGCTGGACCAGAACCAGGAGACAGACAAGTCATGGCGCATGCGCAAACACTTGCTGTCGGCCGAGTGGGCGCAGGCCCACCAAGGCCAGTCGATGACCCGGGCGCAAGCGCGTGAGCGCTGGCTGACCGAAGAGGGGCTGGAGGCCACTCGCCGCCTCGCCCGTGCACGGCTGCTGCTACAGCAAAAGCCCGGCGACCCGGCATTCGATACGCTGCGCGAATTGCTGCGGCTGGACCGCGATGCCCAGGGCAACCTGTCCAACGCGGCGGCAGAGACTGCCATAGGCTGGCTGCAAGATGCAGGCCAGTACGCGGCAGAGCGCGGGCTGCTGTGGCAGCAGTACGCACGCAGCCAGAGCCTGCGCGCCAACCGACCGCTATGGGCCGACATCACGGTCGCCCTGGCAGAACAAGACAAGGCAGCGACAGGGGCTTTGCTGGAGACCTTTGGCGAACGCCTGCCTCGCTACGACCGCATCAACGCCGCAGTGGCCATCCAGGACTTGCGCCAAGCCCAAACCGTGGCCTTTGAAACACAGCAAGACCAGCCCGATGACAACCCCCTGCACCTGCAGCTGACAGAGAACCTGCTGGCTTTCAGCGACCATGCAGGGCCGCAGCTGGAGTTGCGCAAGCTGGGTGATCTGGACGAAACAGAAGCCACCGCGCAGTGGCACATGGCCCTGAGCCCCCGCCTGTCCATGGACCTGAGCCTCACCCGCATCGAGCGCACCGTGGGACTTTCGACGCAGCTCAGCCATCCCTCGCAAGAGCGCGGAGTGAAGATCGACCTGCGCTGGCAGGACCACGACTCGACCACCACCTTGCACCTGGCGCGGCGCGAAAGCCTGGCCAGCTACACGCCCGTGCAGATTGAGCAGGAATGGCGCATAGACAACCGCCTGACCCTGCGCATGGACCTGGGCTTGCAACTGCCCACGCAAGAAAGCACCGTCATGCGCATGGCCGGGATGAAAGACCGTGCGGGCATCAGCCTGCGCTACCAGGCATCGCGCATCGACCAGTTCACCATGGAGCACTGGCGCGAGCGCTACAAGCTACAGACCGGGGGAGCGCTGGGCTCTGGCAGCCACTCGGCCCTAACGTACATGCACTCATACCGGGTCGAAGCCCCCAGCCTGGAGGTGGGCGCGTTCTGGTCCCAGCATTCGTATGACCGGCGTGACCCCGGCGAGCTGGCGGGCCAGGACCTGGCCTTTTTGCAGTACCTTCCGCCCGAAGTGCGCCGCGTGAGCGACACCTACTTCCTGCCGGAGAACTTCAGCTACTACGGCCTGCAGATCTCGACCAACACGCGCTTTGAGCGCGATTACACCCGCGCACTGCAGCCCTATGGCAGCGTGGCCAGGACTTGGCACAGTCGCCAAGGCCCCGGCTACAACTTGCGCCTGGGGCTGTCTGGCAGTGTCTGGGGGGCCGATCACCTCAACCTGGGCTGGAGCCTGGGCAAAGGGGGCACCCTCACCCAAGGCCTGACCCGAGAAATCCAGCTGCGCTACCGCAAACATTTCTGAGCATTGAAGACTTCACCGAAAGGCAAACCCCATGACACGCCCATCCCGCCCTCGCCACGTTCTTCGCCCAATGAAAGTCATGGCCTTTGGGCTGCTGTTGACCGCCCTGGTCGCCTGCTCCACGGTAGACCGCGGCAAGGCACCGGCCCTGCAGGCCAATGCCGACTGGACCGTACTGCCTTTTGCCAACCACACTGAAACCCCCATGGCCGGCAGCCGCGCTGAAAGCGTTGCCGAAGCCTTGCTGCACGCCCGTGGCGTGGGGCGCGTCAAGCGCTACACCAACAGCGCCCAGGCCGAGGCATTGTTTGACGCAGCGGACACCAAGCGCCAGGAACAAGCGCTGGCCTGGGCCAAAGAGCAAGGGGTGCGCTACGCCTTGGGCGGCGCGGTGGACGAGTGGCGCTACAAGGTGGGCGTAGACGGTGAGCCTGCGGCAGGTCTCACCTTGCACATCATCGATGTGCAAAGCGGAGAGATCCTGTGGAGTGGCGCAGGCGGCAAGTCGGGCTGGAGCCGAGAAGCGCTGTCGGCCGTCGCACAAAAACTGATCCGTGAACTGCTGAATGCCGGTTTGTCCGGCGCACGTTAAATCGCCATAGCAACACCGCAGAGCCCGCATGCCACCCAACGCCCGCGCCCCCGAAGCGCCCGCCACCGAAGACACCGCACCATCGCCCGCGCGCAAGCCCGGCTTTGCAGGCGCCCCCTTGGGCAAATTGACGGCCGTGGGAGACCGCCCGCTGCTGGTGGCGTTGGAGTCCCTGGCCGTGCCCTGCATTGCCGTGGCACTGGGCTGGGTGGTGAGCCCACAAGACCCCTTGGGGGTGCAAGCCGACTTCCACTGGTCGTGGCTGGCGCCGATCATTGTGGCGTTGCGCTATGGGCCACTGGCGGGCCTGGGGGCGGCAGCCGTGTTGCTGTTGGCGTGGATGGCTCTCAACCTTGGGCAGATGGAGCAGTTTCCCCAAATCTTTTTCCTGGGTGGGCTCATCACCGTGATGCTGGTGGGCGAGTTCTCCAGCCTGTGGCGGGCCCGCACCCGCCGTGCGGAGGTGGTGCAGCATTACCTGGACCAGCGACTGGAGCATTTGATTCGCCAGTACTACCTTCTGCGCCTGTCACACGACCGGCTGGAGCAGGAGTTGATTGGCCGCCCCATGTCCATGCGCGATGCCCTCAAGACGCTGCGCGGGCTGGGCGATGCCCACGAGGACGCACAAACGCTGTTGCGCCTGCTGGCGCAGTACTGCCAGATCAGCTCTGCCGCGCTGCACCAGGTGCGCGCCGATACGCTGGAGACCACCGCCGTTGCCAGCATTGGCTCGCCCGTGGCGCTGGATGCCAAAGACCCACTCTTGCTCCAAGCCCTGGAAACCCGAACCCTGTGCCATGTGGTGCAAGCCACCGTTCGCCAAGAGTCCACACGCTATCTGGTGGCAGCACCGCTGCTGGACATTGGTGGCGATGTGCACGCCATACTGCTGATCGATGACTTGCCCTTTTTCTCGCTGCAAGACGAAAGCCTGCAAACCATCAACCTTCTGCTGGGTTACTACACCGATGGTCTCTCCACCCAGGCCCTGGCAGCCCCGCTGATCCAGGAGGTGCCCCAGTGCCCGCCAGAGTTTGCGTTTGAGCTGCAACGCCTTTGGCGCATGCACCAAAGCACCCAAGTCCCCAGCATGGTCGTCGCCTTGGAGTTCAACCAGGCGGCCATGGCAAAAGACTTACCCCAGCAGTTCTCGCGCCTCAAACGCCTGATGGACGAGAGCTGGGCGATTGCCGGGGAGACGCGGCACATCCTCGCGGTTCTGATGCCGCTGGGCGAGGCATCCACCGCCGAAGGGTTCATTGCACGGCTAGAGGAATGGATCGACCGCAAGGAAGGCACCACACTGGCGCAAGCGGGCATCTACCCCCACCAATTGCCGCTGGCCGACTCCGGCGGGCCCTCAGCCTTGCTGAACAAACTCCAGCAGTTGGCCCATGCTTAATACCAAATGGGGGCTGTGGGCCGTCTTGATGGAGCTGACCGCCTGGGCAGGCCCCACGCTGCTCGACGGCCACTCCGACGCGGCGTTACTCAGCTACCTATTGGCCCATGCCGGGGCCTGTGTGCTGCTGGCGCTGTTCACCCTGCCACTGCTCACCGCTGAGCAGTCGCGCCCCCGATTGCCCATGCTGGCGCTGATGGCCGTGTGCAGCTACGCCGTACCCATTGCAGGCTTTGCGGGTGTTTTGATTGGCACGCTGGTCTTGCGGTTTTACCGGGCCGCCCGCCCGCAGGAGGATTTTGAATCCATCCATCTGCCGGAGTTCGACCTGCACCAGCGCATGAAGAGCGGGTTTCGCCAAACAGGTCTGCGGGCCGTTCTGGGCAACAGCGAGGTGCCTGTGCGCTCGCGCATGCGCGCCATGGTCGCGCTGCAGCACATGTCCGGGCGCATTTCATCGCCGCTGCTGCGCAATGTGCTCAACGACTCCAGCGAAGACCTGCGGCTGCTGGCCTACGGCATGCTCGACGCACTGGAGCGCAACATCAGCCGCTCCATCGACCAGGAGCTGAGCACCTTGCGCACAGCCCAAGCCGAAGAGGGCGCCAATCCGCTGGGGCCTACAGGGTTGCAAGCGGCAGAAAAACTCTCTGCGCTGTACTGGGAACTGGTCTATCAAAACCTGGCGCAAGGCGACATGCGCGAATACGCAATCCGCGAATCATTGCGCTATGGCGAACAGGTGCTGGCGCAGCAACCCCACCAAGCACAACACCACTTGCGGCGCGGATTGCTGCTGCATGCGCTGGGCCAATTGGATGATGCCGAAAAGGCCTATGTCCAAGCCCAGCAATTGGGCCTGCCCGCCACCCGTGTGCTGCCGTACCTGGCAGAACTGAGCTTTGCGCAGCGCGACTTTGAAAAGACACGGCAACTGATGCAGCAACTGGACGAATGGAGCGCCCTGCCCCGCCTGCGCCCGGTCATCGACTACTGGAGTGCGCGATGACCCCCCCAAGGCCACGGAAGCGGACATTGCACTGCTGCTGGAAGGCACCTTTCCGTACGTGAGCGGAGGCGTCTCCAGCTGGATCAACCAGATCATCCGGGCGTTTCCAGAGTACCGGTTTGCCATCGTTTTCCTGGGCAGCCAGCGCTCGGACTACAGCAAGTTCAAATACGAGCTGCCCGCCAACGTAGTGCACTTTGAGGAGCACTTTCTCTACGACAACCTCTCGGCCCAGCACCTGCCGCGCGCACGTGAAGGAGACCCCGCCACCTTTGAGGTGCTGCGGGGCATTGTGACCACCCTGCGCGAGGGCCAGGCAGGCACCGAGCAGACGCTGCACATGCTGCGTGCCGTGACCCGTGAGATGGCGCCAGGGGGCAAATTTCCGCTGGACGATTTTCTGTACAGCGAACGATCTTGGGAGTTGATCCGAGACACCTACCGCGAATACTGCACCGACCCATCGTTCGTGGACTACTTCTGGACGGTGCGCATCATGTTCCAGCCGCTGTGGACGCTGGCCCGCGTGGCAGAGCAACTCATCCCCGTGCGGATGCTGCACAGCGCCTCCACCGGCTACGCGGGCTTTTTGGGCGCGCTGCTGCACGACTCCCGCAGCATTCCACTGGCGCTGTCCGAGCACGGCATCTACACCAAAGAGCGGCAGATTGACTTGCTCAAAAGCGAGTGGATTCGCGACAACCGCAACGTCTTTCAGCGCGACCCCACCGAACTCTCGTACTTTCGCCAGATGTGGATCCGGCTGTTTGAATGGATGGGCCGCTACTGCTACGCAGCGGCCGACCCCATCATTGCCCTGTACGAAACCAACCGACTGCGCCAGGTGCAAGACGGGGCCGATGCGGCTCGCACCTTCAACATCCCCAATGGCATCCAACTTGCGCGCTTTGCCCCCATGCGCGACAAGCGCCCGGCAGACGTACCACCTGTGCTGTGTCTCATTGGCCGGGTGGTGCCCATCAAGGACGTCAAAACCTTTATCCGTGCCATGCGCCGTGTGGTGAACCAGCTCCCCAACGCAGAGGGCTGGATTGCAGGCCCCACCGACGAGGACCAAGCCTATGCCCAGGAGTGCCAAAACCTGGTGCGCAGCCTAGGGCTGGAAGAGCACGTGAAGTTTCTGGGCTTTCAAAAGGTCGAAGACCTCATGCCCAAAATCGGGCTGGTGGTGCTCTCCTCCATCAGCGAAGCGCTTCCATTGGTCATTCTGGAAGGCTATGCCGCCGGCGTGCCTACCGTGTCCACCGATGTGGGCTCGTGCCGCCAACTCATCGAGGGGCTGGACGAACCCGACCGCGCCCTGGGCGCCAGCGGCAGCGTTGTCGGCATTGCCGACCCCCAAGCTTTGGCAGACGCCGCTATCGCGCTGTTGCGGGACCCGGCGGAATGGAACAGAGCCAGCCAAGCCGCCATTGTCCGCGTAGAGCGCTATTACACCGACAGCATGATGTTTGGCAGCTACCGCAACGTCTACCAGAAGGCACTGGGCGAGACCGCACTGAACGCGCCCCACAACGAGGAGGCCTGCTGACATGGCTGGCATTGGATTTGAACTGCGCCGCATGCTGCGCAAAAACACCCTGACGGGGCTGCTGCAAGCCTATGCCTATGCAGGGGTGATTGGCTCCGGGCCGTGGGTGTTTTCCATCATTGGCATCTTGCTGGTGGGTATCTTCAGCGCCAGCGTGGTGGTACCCAACTACCTGGTGACCCAATTCCAGACCTCAGTCACCTACCTGGTGGCCTGCAGTTTGATTTTGACGGGCTTCGTGCAACTGGCCTTCACCCGCTTTGTGTCGGACCGGCTTTTTGAAAAACACCGCGAGTCGATCCTGCCCAACCTGCACGGATTGCTGCTGGGGGTGATAGGGGTGGCCGCCGTGCTGGGCAGCCTGTCTTTGTTTGTCGTGTTTCCGGGCGAGCGGCTGCTGTACCGCATGCTCATGTTGGCGGGCTTTTGCATCATGTGCGGCGTGTGGGTGCTGGCGATTTTGCTGTCTGGCATGAAGCGCTACCGGGCCATCACCATCTTGTTTGGCGGGGCCTATGCCCTCATCGTCATCTCGGCGCTGTTGATGCGCCCCTGGGGACTGGAGGGCTTGCTCGGCGGCTTCGTTCTGGGCAACTTTGTGCTGCTGGCAGGAATGTGGGTACTGGTGGTGCGCGAGTTCAGTCCCAAAGGCCGGCTCATTGCGTTTGACTTTGCCGAACGCAAACTGCTGTACCCATCCCTGGTGCTGGTGGGCTTGCTCTACAACATGGCGATCTGGGCAGACAAGTTCATGTTCTGGTACTTCACGCCCACATCGGAGCCCATCATCGGCGGGCTGCGCGCCTCGCTCATCTATGACCTGCCGGTGTTCCTGTCGTACCTCTCCATCATCCCTGGCATGGCGGTGTTCTTGGTGCGCATCGAGACCGACTTCGTCGAGTTCTACGACAAGTTCTATGACGCGGTGCGCAGCGGCGGATCGCTGGAATACATCGAGTCCATGCGTGATGAAATGGTCTACGCCATACAACAGGGGCTGGGCGAGATTGCCAAAATCCAGACCCTGGCCGTGCTGGTGACCTTTGTGGCCGGCCCCGCCGTGCTGGATGCCCTGGGCATTTCCAGTCTGTACTTGCCACTACTGCACGTGCAGGTCATCGGCGCAGGGCTGCAGGTGGGCTTGATGGCGATTTTGAATGTCTTCTTCTACCTGGACCAGCGCCGCATTGTGCTGCTGCTGTGTGCCGAGATGGTGGTGCTGAACATCGGTCTTACCGCCGTCACGCTGAACCTGGGCGCCGCGTTCTATGGCTATGGGTTTGCGGGGTCCATGCTCATCACGCTGTGCACGGGCATTGTGCTGCTCACGCGCCAACTCAACCGCCTGGAATACGAGACCTTCATGCTGCAGTGACAGCCCGAGCAGAAGCTGTGCAACTCCCAGCCCAGCATCTCGCCCACAAGTGCTTTACAAAAATACGCGCGGCGATGCGACCCGATTGCAGTACCATTTTTTTTCACGTCACACACCGTCTACAGCCGCCATGCACGCCCCACTGAACGCACTCTTTCGCACTGCATCCCTGTTGTCTGCGGCAGCCCTGGCCACCGCCTGCGGCGGTGGAGGCGGTGGCAGTGACACCCCGGTGGCCAGCAATGTGCAGGTCACTGTGTCCACCCCCACCACCAGCGGTGGCGTGTTTTCGGTACAGGCGCCCATCGCGGTGCAGGCACAGGTCACGGTCAACAGTACAGCGGCCAGCGATGGCACGGCGGTTGCCTTGTCCCTGCCGGGTGGCAGCTTTGCACCAGTAGCCCCACAAACGCGCGCTGGCACGGCGTCCAGCACCCTGACAGGCACCACCCCAGGGCCCCAGGCCCTGACAGCCAGCGCCACAGTGAACGGCACCACTGGCACAGGCACCCAGACGATTTACCTGCGGCCCGTACCTGCCGCGCTGGAGCTGCTGGTACCCGCCTACTTCCACCCCTCCACCAACACCGGCTGGTCGCAACTGGCGACCTCGGCCAGCGCTGCGCCATCGGTGTCCATCACCGCCATCCTGAACCCATCCAACGGCATGTTCACTGCGGCAGACAGCCAAACCCTGCAAGCCGCCCGCAACCTGGTCAACGCCGGGGGCAAGGTGGTGGGCTACGTGTACACCCGCTATGGCACGGGCACACGCAGCCTGGCCGACATCAAGACCAACATCGACCGGTACTTTGACCTGTACGGCAGCACCGTGGTCAGTGGCATTTTTCTGGATGAAATGGCCTCGACAGCAGGCCAGGTTGAGTTCTACCGCGAGATCTACCAATACATCAAAGCCCGCAACGCCAACCTGCGGGTGATTGGCAACCCTGGAGCCATTCCGGCTGCCTCTGCCTACACCGGGGTGGCCGATGCGCTGGTGAGCTTTGAGGGCACGGCCACCACCTTCCAGGGCTTTGACCCGCGCACCAGCGCACCGTGGATGTACACCTTGGCCAACACGCGCAACGCAGCGCTGGTGCACAACGCCGACACCTGCGCTGCCATGCAGACCGCCGTGCAAACCGCAGCCACGGCTCGCTACAACCATGGTCTGGTGTATGCCACCGACCTGCAGTACAACCCCACCACCCAGGTAGGCAACCCCTGGGCCAGCCTGCCCAGCTATTGGGGGGCACTGGTGGGCACCGTGCAAGCGGTCAATGCCGGGACGGTACTGCCCAGCTGCTGAGCCCCACGGCAGCGGAAAGTCACAGTAGCCCCCAAACGCACCAAGGGCCTGAACCGGTATCGCACCCGCTTCAGGCCCTTGGGCATTCAGAAGTGGCCAAGCCCTGATGGCCTGGCATCACGGGCCCTGCAGACCCGCAGCTTGCCGAAGATCAGCCCTCGCCCAGCTCGTCCGCACGCGCCTGCGCAGCGGCAAAGTCCAGGTCGCCGCTGTAGATGGCACGGCCGCAAATGACGCCTTCCACCCCTTCGGATTCGACGGCGCACAGTTGCTCGATATCGGCCATGTTGGAGAGGCCACCTGAGGCGATCACGGGGATGCTCAGCGATTGGGCCAGCTTGACGGTGGCGTCGACGTTGATGCCCGAGAGCATGCCGTCGCGGCCAATGTCGGTGTAGATGATGGACTCAACGCCCCAGTCTTCGAACTTCTTGGCCAGGTCCACCACTTCGTGGCCGGTGAGCTTGCTCCAACCGTCGGTGGCCACCTTGCCGTCCTTGGCATCCAGGCCCACGATGATGTGGCCGCCAAAGGCGCTGCAAGCGTCCTTCAAAAAACCAGGGTTCTTCACCGCAGCGGTGCCGATGATGACGTAACGCAGGCCGCCATCGATGTACTTTTCAATGGTGTCCAGATCGCGGATACCGCCACCCAGCTGCACGGGAATGTCGCTGCCCACCTCTTTGAGGATGGACTTGATGGCGCTGTAATTTTTCGGAACACCCGCAAAGGCGCCGTTCAAGTCCACCAGGTGCAGGCGGCGCGCGCCCGCATCCACCCACTTGCGGGCCATGGCCGCAGGGTCTTCACCAAAGGTGGTGGATTGATCCATATCGCCTTGCTTGAGGCGAACGCAGTGGCCGTCTTTGAGATCGATGGCGGGGATGAGCAGCATGATGGGTTCGGGAGGAAAAGGGCGAGGTGAAACTCGGCCCGAACGGGTTGAGGGATTCAGGGATTCCAGTGCAAAAAGTTGCGGTACAGGGCCAGGCCGTGTTCCGCGCTTTTCTCGGGGTGAAATTGCGCGGCAAAAATATTATCGCGCGCAATGGCTGCGGCGAATACTCCGCCGTAGTCTGCTTCTCCGGCACAGTGCGCCGCGCTGTGCGGGCGCGCATAGAAGCTGTGCACAAAGTAAAAGTAGCTGTTGTCAGGAATACCTGCCCACACCGGGTGCACAGCACCACCATGGGGCACTTGGCGCACCTGGTTCCAGCCCATTTGCGGCACCTTGAAGCGGCTGCCATCGGGCTGGGTGCGGCCGGCCAGGTCAAACTTGATGACTTCGCCAGGGATCAAGCCCAGGCCCGGTGTGTCGCCCTCGGCACTGTGGTTGAGCAGCATTTGCATGCCCACGCACACGCCAAACAAGGGCTTGGACGCGGCGGCTTCCAGCACGGATTCCTGCAGGCCCGACTCGCGCAGCTCGCGCATGCAGTCGGGCATGGCACCCTGCCCTGGCAACACCACGCGCTGGGCAGCGCGCACGGCGTCGGGGCTGGAGGTGACGACCACCGTCCAGCCAGTGCCTTGCGCCGCAGCCTGCACGGCCTGCGAGACCGACCGCAGATTGCCCATGCCGTAGTCCACCACGGCGACTGTTTTTGCTTCTGTATTCATAGCTGTTAGCGCTTATTGGATGGGCGCTAGAGGCCTTTTTGGCTTAAAAATCAGAGACTGCCCTTGGTGGACGGGATGGTGCCTGCAGCGCGCGGATCGCGCGTGAGCGCGGAGCGCAGCGCACGGGCAAAAGCCTTGAACACCGTCTCGCACTGGTGGTGGGCGTTGATGCCCTTGAGGTTGTCGATGTGCAGCGTCACGCCCGCGTGGTTCACGAAGCCCTGGAAGAATTCGTAGGTGAGCTGGGTGTCAAAGCCGCCAATGCTGCCCGCCGTGAAGGGGATGTGCAGGTGCAAACCGGGGCGGCCCGAGAAGTCGACCACCACGCGGCTCAATGCCTCGTCCAGCGGCACGTAGGCATGTCCATAGCGCGAGATGCCCTTCTTGTCGCCCACGGCCCGCGCAAACGCCTGGCCCAGGGTGATGCCCACGTCTTCCACCGTGTGGTGGCCGTCGATGTGCAAGTCGCCCGCGCAGTCGATGTCTAGGTCGATCAGGCCGTGGCGAGCAATCTGCTCGAGCATGTGGTCAAAGAACCCGATGCCCGTGTGCAGCTTGGACTGGCCCGTGCCGTCGAGGTTGATGCGCACGGTGATGCGCGTCTCGGCGGTGTTGCGGCTGACTTCGGCAATGCGGTCGGCTGCGGAATCGGTGGCGGTGGAAGTGACGAGTGCGGAGGAGGTCATAAGGAGGCTTGGAGTGCGGCCAGCATGGTGGCGTTGTCCTGGGCGTTGCCCACGGTCAGGCGCAAACAGTTGTGCAGCAATGGGTGCATTGTAGAAACGTTCTTGATGAGGACCTTACGGGTTTTCATGCCCTCGTAGGTCTTGCCCGCGTCGGCCACGCGCACCAGCACCATGTTGGCCTCGCTGTTCCACACCTTTTCGATGCCCGGCATGGCACGCAAGGCCGCGATGAGCACGGTGCGCTGCGCACGCAGCTCGGCCGCCTGGGCGGCAAACACATCGGCATGCTCCAGCGCAAACAGGGCGGCTTCGCAATTGAGCACGCTCACGTTGTAGGGCGGGCGCACCTTGTCGATCTCGGCCACCAGCGCGGGCTGCCCCAGCATGTAGCCCAGGCGCACCCCGGCCAGGCCAAACTTGCTGAGTGTGCGCATCAGCAGCACATGGGCATTGCGCGCGGGCTCTGCCTGCATGCGGGTGAGCCAGGTGCGGCTGGCAAAGGGCTGGTAGGCCTCGTCCACCGCCACGATGCCGCCTTGTGCGCCCACGGCGTCGATGATGCGTTGCACCGCGCCCTCATCCCACAGCGTGGCGGTGGGGTTGTTGGGGTAGGCGATGTAGGTGATGGCGGGCTTGTGCTGCGCAATGGCGGCCAGCATGGCGGGCTCGTCGAGCTCAAAGTCGGGCGTCAAAGGCACGCCCACAAAGTCGAGCCCCTGCAGTTGTGCACTCATGGGGTACATCACAAACCCCGGCATGGGGGCCAGCAGGGTGGCGCGGTGGCCAGTGCCGGGCTGCGCGCAGGCCAGGGCCAGCAGCGTGATGAGCTCATCCGAGCCATTGCCCAGCACCACGTCGTATCCCGTGGGAGCCCCTGCGTAGGCAGCCAGCGCGGCTTTCAGGTCGTTCTGCCGTGCACCGGGGTAACGGTTGAGCGCCAGTGCGCCCAGCCGCTGGCCCAGCGCGGCCTGCAGGGCCTCGGGCAAGGCAAAGGGGTTCTCCATCGCATCCATTTTGAGCATGCCGGTGGACGGCTGCACCACGTACGAGTGCATGGCGCGCACATCGGGGCGGATGCGGCTCAGGGCGTTGGCGAGCGTATCGGTGCTGTCAGTGGGCATGGAGGTAGCAGAGGTCATTCGGCAGTGTCCAGTTCGTTGGGGGCCAAAACAAAGGGGTTGATGGCGCGCACGGCGTCCAGCACCTGGTCGTGCGGCAATGCTTCGGTCAGCAAGTAGCGGCAGCCCTGCTGGTGGGCTGACGAGACGATGAGGGCATCCCAGTAGCCCAAGCCATAACGGTCTTGCAGGTCCCACGCGCCATCGACGGTGTAGGCGTCCAGGTGCGGCGGCAGCCACACGCGCAGGCGGCGCACCTGAGCACGCACCTGCTGCAGCACGTGGGGACCGGAAAAACGCTGGATGGCTTGGTTGTACAACTCGTTGAGCACCTGCGAGCTGATGCGCCCGCTGCGCGTTTGCCAGCAAAAAGTGAGCCATTCGCGCGCACGCGCCTGGCGCTCGGGGTCGCGCTCGTCCACGCTGGCGAGCAGCACTTCGGTGTCGACAAAAATGAGGGGGGTGCTCATCGCTGAAACAAGGTTTCGCGTGGCACATAGGGGCCTGATGAGGTGCCCCAGGTCTCAAACGCCAGGGCCTCGCGCATGGCCTGGGCGTAAGCGTCTTCCTGGCGCATCTTCTCGGCCAGCCATTCACCCATGAGGCGAGAGACGCTGCTGCCGCGCTTGGCCGCCTCTACCCGCACCCACTCGGCCACGGTGTCGTCCATCGTGATGGTGACGTTTTTCATGGAGGCCAGTTTACACGAACTTCGTGGACCACGAAGTTCGTGTAGCCACCTGTCTCAGCGCACTCGCCGTAAGGGAGGGGTGCCGTCAACCCCTGAAAATTGAGGAGAAATTGGCCTCTAGCGCACTATCAATAAGCGCAAGAAGCTACTAAAAATATAGCAAAACCAGCGGAGTGGGTAACGGGACTCCACCAGAGTCAGCCCTTCAGCCTGCGCCACAGCCGCCAGCCCAACAGCGCCGCGATGATGGCGGCGTACACAGCCACTTCGGCAAAGTTGTTTTTGCCAGCGCGCATCCAAAAGAAATGCAGCACCGCCAGCAATGCGGCTGCGTACACCGAGCGGTGCAGCGCCTGCCAACGCTTGCCCCCCAGCGCCCGAATGGCCCGCTGAAACGAGGTGACCGCCAGCGCCAACAGCACCAAAAATGCCAGCGTGCCGACCAGGATGAAGGGCCGCTTGGCGATATCGGCCAGGATGTCTGGCACGTCCAGCCCCATATCGAGCCAGCTGTAGCTGAGCACATGCAAGCAGACGTAGAAGAACGCAAACAGGCCGAGCATGCGCCGCCACCGCGCCAGCGCGGGCATGGCAAACGCCACGCGCAGCGGGGTCAAGGCCAGCACCAGGCACAGCGCCCGCAGAGCCCAGTCGCCGGTAGAGCGGATCAGCGCTTCGGCCGGGTTGGCACCCAGCTGGTTGGTGGCTGCGGCCACCACAAGCCACACCGCAGGCAGCAGCGCTACGCAGAACAACAGCGGCTTGGCGGCGGGGTGCAGCAAAGCCTTGCGCCAGTCGCCCTGCGCGCGCACAAGGCTGGTAGCGCTGGCAGGGCGGCTTGTATCTGCCCGCACGTCAGTAGAACTTCTTGAGGTCCATGCCCGCATACAGCTGGCCGACCTGGGCTTCGTAGCCGTTGAACATCAGCGTCTTGCGTTTCTTGGCAAACAGGCCGTCCTCGCCAATGCGGCGCTCGGTGGCCTGGCTCCAGCGGGGGTGGTCCACATTGGGATTCACGTTGGAATAGAAGCCGTATTCCTGCTGCGCCGCCTTGTTCCAGGCGGTGCCGGGCTCTTTCTCGACAAAGCGGATCTTGACGATGCTCTTGGCGCTCTTGAAGCCGTACTTCCATGGCACCACCAAACGCACCGGAGCGCCGTTCTGGTTGGGCAACACTTCGCCATACATGCCAAACGCCAGCAGGGTCAGCGGGTGCATGGCTTCGTCCATGCGCAGGCCTTCCACATAGGGCCAGTCGAGCACGCGCGAGCCTACGTAGGGCATGGTGGCCTTGTCGGCCAGGGTCACAAACTCGACGTACTTGGCGTTGCCCATGGGCTCCACGCGCTTGATCAGCTCGGCCAGCGAGTAGCCCACCCATGGGATCACCATGGACCAGCCCTCCACACAGCGCAGGCGGTAGATGCGCTCTTCCTGCGCGCTGAGCTTGATCAGGTCCTCAATGCCGTACTTGCCGGGCTTCTTGACCAGCCCCTCCACCTCCACCGTCCACGGCGCAGTTTTGAGGGTGTGCGCATTGCGCGCAGGGTCGGCCTTGTCGGTGCCAAATTCGTAGAAGTTGTTGTAGGTGCTCGCGTCCTTGTAGTCGGTGAGCTTCTCCATCGACACAGCCCCAGCGACGGCCGACTTGGCGCCGGGCAACGCTGCCAGCTTGCCAGGGCGTGGCACCTGCTGGGCCATGGCCTCGCGACTGGCCCAGGCTGCCATGGCGGCACCGGCAGCGCCCCCCGCCATCAGCTTGAGCATCTGGCGGCGGTCTTCATAGATGGCCTTGGGGGTGATTTCGCTGGGAATCGGGTACTGAAAACCCGTGTTGCGAGGCGGTGTCCGCATGGGAAGTCTCCGGTAATTGGGCACTGAGGGCTGGTGTGCATAGGAGCACACTGGCGACTGTTAGTTCGCACTACAGACCAATCAGGTTACACCGGGGACGCAATAGTTGCAGATGGAGGGGAAAGCCCCGCTTTTCACGCCCTGCATCCCACCACGAGGTCGTCAAAAATGCATTCGGGCTGAGACCATCGAAGCGCCGTGTGAGGCTTCGACGGGCTCAGCCCGAACGGTTTGGGAGTGGGAATGGATCGGCAGCGCCCCCACCCCAAAGGCTTACAACGTGCCGTAGCTGTGCAGCCCACTCAAGAACATGTTCACGCCCAGGAAGGCGAAGGTAGTGACCACCAGCCCCACCAGCGCCCACCAGGCAGAGATGGCGCCGCGCAGGCCCTTCATCAGGCGCATGTGCAGCCAGGCCGCGTAGTTCAGCCACACGATCAGCGCCCAGGTTTCCTTAGGGTCCCAGCTCCAGTAACCGCCCCAGGCCTCGGCCGCCCACAGGGCGCCCAGCACGGTGGCGATGGTGAAGAAGGCAAAGCCCACCGCGATGGACTTGTACATGACATCGTCCAGCACCTCAAAGGTAGGCAGGCGCTCCGCAATGCGTTTGCGGCCAAACAAGATGCTCGCCACGATCAGAGCAGACACGCCGAAATACACCATCCAGTAGCTGCTGCCGCCTTCGGTGGCGTTCTGGCGAAACACGATAGGCTCAAAGCACAGCACCACGCCCAGCAGCCACAGCGGCGCCAGCTTATACCAGCGGGTCTCGCTGGCTTGCAGTTTGATCAGGTAGGCAAAGGCCACCATGGCGGCCAACGCAAACGTGCCGTAGCCAATGAAGTTGGCGGGCACATGCAGCTTCATCCACCAGCTTTTGAGGGCGGGCACCAGGGGCTGGATTTCATGCGCCTCGCGCACCACGGTGTACCAGAGCAAAAAGCCTACCGCCGCGCTCACCACCAGCATGACGAAGGCGCCCAGCGAGCGGGTTTCGTACTGCTCTTCGTAGTACAGGTAAAACGCCGCCGTCATCCAGCAGAACATCACGAACACTTCGTAGAGGTTGCTGACCGGGATGTGGCCGATGTCGGGGCCGATGAGGTAGCTCTCGTACCAGCGCACCAGCGTGCCGATGAGGGCCATGGCCACCGCCACCCACGCGATGCGCGAGCCGATCATGCCCATGGTGTGCCCCTCGCCCCGCGAGAACATGCCCACCCAGTAAAACGCCGTGCTCATGAAGAACAGCATGCTCATCCACAAGATGGCAGACTGGCTGGAGAGGAAGTACTTGAGCCCGAACACCGCATCCGCCCGCGCCAGGCTGCCCACGCCGTCCTGCTGGTACAGCCCAATCGCCATGAGGGCCACTGCCGCCACGGCCAGCATCAGCACCCGCAGGGGCCGCCAGAACCAGCCCAGCCACACGGTGCACGGCACGGCGCCAATCAAGATGCCTTTTTCATACACGTCCATGTAGGCGCTGTAGCGCTGAAACGCATACAGCCCCCCGATGGCGACCACGGCGGCAAACAGCCAGTCAAGCCAGTTTCGGCGGGTGAAAAAGCCCTCGTTCAGGGTGATGGTGGTGGTCGTAGCGGTGTTCATGCGTGGCCTGCTGGGGTCTGGGGCTGCGGCTGGGCCCCGATCAGTTTTTGAGCGAGCTGGACAAATTCCTTGTCCCCGTCCATCGTTTTGCGGTTGGTGGAGAGCGCCATCAAAGCATGCGAGCCCTGGCCTTGGGGGGATAACCACACCCAGACGCGGCGTTCACGGATGTAGAGCATGGCAAAAACGCCCAGGATCAGCAAGGCGCAGCCCAGATAGACAATGTTCTTGCCGGGGGCACGCGCCACCTGGAACACGCTGGCCTGCACCTGGGTGAAGTCTTTGAGTTCAAACGCGATCGGCGCGGGGTACATCACCGCATCGCTGAGCGACAGCACCGCCTGCGTCATGAAGCCCCGTGTGCGGTCGTCTTGTTCCAACGGTTTCAGCCCGGCGTTTTCGCGGGTCAGTTGCGCTAGCTCAAACAATGAACCGTTGAGGATGCGGATCAGCACCTCGCCCGCACGCGAGCGTTCGGCCTCGGGCACGTTGGCTTCCATGAAGTCGGAAATGGCCTGCAACCCACCGGCAGGCTTGCCCTGCGCCGCTGGCAACGCCCCAGCAAACACGGCCAGGGCGCGCGATGCGGATTGAGACAGTTGCTCTGCCAACTCGCGGCGCGAGGGCTCGATGGCCTGGGCCACGTAGCGGCGCACGGCTTTTTCACGCGCCGCCGGGTCGGCCAGCGCCGCCCGCATGCGCACAAAGCCGTCCATGCCGCCCTGGTCGTCTGCGGGCACACGCAGGTAGCGGAAGGGCTCGGACGGTGTTTCACGCACGCCCAGCAAGAAGACCGGCGTGCCATCGCCCGTGTCCACGGGCAACATGTAGTTGTGGAATTCACGGGCCTGGCCCGCGGCATCGCGCAGCTTGTAGCTCACGCTGGGGCCTACATTGCGCAGCTCTTTCTTGGTCACGGTCTTGTTGGCCGCGCCCAGGCGCGATTCGACCGATTCGCGCAAATCCACCTTGCGCACATCGGCGCCCGAGAGGTTCTCTGCCCCACCGGCAAAGTTCTCGACGTTGATGGTGCGCAGCGCCGTGAACTCCAGCGTCAGGGTGTCGCTGCCCGGGCCGCCGCCGTTGTTGGTGAGCTGGGTGGAGCTGCCCACCACGCCTTCCACATCAAACGCCTTGGCTCCCGCCACCATGGGCACGGCGCGCAGCTTCAGGCGCGAGCCGCCGTCGTCAAAGCTCGACTGGTAGATCTCGATGCCTTTGTAGCTGGCAGGGTGGTTCACCTCCACCCGGGCCGGAATCTTCTCGCCCGTGGCCTTGTCGTGGATGATGATTTCGCTGGCAAACAGCTTGGGCATGCCGGTGGAATAGTGCTCGACGATGAACTTCTTGAGCTCCACCGCAAAAGGCAGCTCTTGCAGCAGCACGCCGTCCGACTGGTTCAGGATGGCGGTGCTCGATTGCGTGCCCTCGGCCACCAGCAGGTTGCCCCGGAAGGTGGGGTTGCGCTCAGACAAGCGGTGTTCTGGCTTCACCTCGGCAATCAAGCCACCGCCTGCGTAAGGCGTTTTGCCGCCCAGCAGCATCTGGGCGCGCACGATCAGGTCACCGTCGAGCAAGCCGCCCACGCACACCAGCACGATGGCGCTGTGCGCCGCGATGTAGCCGATCTTGTTGGCAGCCCCCGCCTTGGCCGCCACCATCCAGCCCGTGCCAGGGCCGGCAGCGGTGTCGCGCTGCTGCAGTCGCACCTTCCAGCCGCCGCTGGCCAGCATGCCGCCAATGCGCCGCGCTTCGGCTTCGGTGGTCTGCGCGAGGGGGCTTTCGGCCTTGTGGTGGAAGGCGCGCAGGCTCTGCTCGCGGATATTTTCTTTATAGGCTTTGATGTCGCTCAAAAACTTGGGGGTGTTTCGGGCGATGCACAGCGAGGTGCTGACCACCAAAAAGGCCAGGATCAGCAAAAACCACCACGCGCTGTACACCGCATTGAGCTGCACGGCGCCAAACAATTCGGCCCAGAACGGCCCGAACTGGTTGACGTAGTTCACCGCAGGCTCGTGCTGCTTGAGCACGGTGCCAATAACCGAGGCGATGCAGATCACCGTCAACAGCGCAATGGCAAACCGCATGGAAGACAGCAGCTCAACCCCTGCGCGCAGGGCCCGTGAGCCAGACTGGACGCGAACGCCTTGGGTGGTTTCAGACATGGAGATAAAGGAGCGAGAAGCGGAGGGGGTGAGGCGAAAGAAAAAGGGCGGGGCCATCAGTGTGATGGACCCGCCCTTTTTGGGGTTGTTATTGGCGGTAGGTTCCGTGCTGCCCGGTCAAACAGGCCACGGTTTGTTGACCAAGATCAATCAGCGCAGGCCAGCGATGTAATCCGCCACGGCCTTGATTTCCTTGTCGTTGAGCTTGGCGGCCACCTGGGTCATCTGGGTGCTGTTAGCGCGGGTGCCGTCGCGGAAGGTGTTCAGCTGGGCCACGGTGTAGTCAGCGTGCTGGCCCGACAGGCGGGGGTACTGGGCAGGAATGCCTGCACCGTTGGGGCTGTGGCAGCCTGCGCAGGCGGCGATGTTGCGGTCTGCAATGCCACCGCGGTAGATGCGCTCACCCAGTGCCACCAGGTCTTTGTCCTTGGCGAAACCGGCCTTGGCGGGCTTGGAGGCCACCCAGTAGGCAACGTTCTTCATGTCCTCGTCCGACAGCATGGAGGCAAAGCCCTTCATGACCGCGTTGTTGCGCTTGCCGGACTTGAATTCCTGCAGCTGCTTGACCAGGTACTCAGGGTGCTGCTGCGACAACTTGGGGTTGGCAGCAATGGCCGAGTTACCGTCAGCACCGTGGCATGCCGCGCACACCGCAGTGAAGCTGGCCTCGCCCTTGACGAGATCCGGCTTGGCCGCTTTGGGTGCATCACCCGCTGCAAAGGCCGTGAAAACAGGTGCTGCGAGTACGGCAGCCGTCAGCAAGGAGGCGAGCAACTTCATATCGAGGGTGTGTTGTTTGTGTGCGCAAAAGCGTCACGATTCTACAATGAGGCTCCAGAGCATCCCAACTTTCCATGACTACCCCACCTTCCACGCCAGTTGACGGCGCCCCTGTGCTTGTGCCAGACGCTAAAACGGCCATGGGCTGGATGCACACCGCACGTTTTTTGACCACCGCGGCCCAATTGCACCACCTGCCGCCCATCGATGTGCCCGAAATCGCCTTCGTTGGCCGCTCCAACGCGGGCAAATCCACGTGCATCAACACCCTCACCCAGCAAAAGCAGCTGGCTTTTGCCTCCAAGAAGCCTGGCCGCACCCAGCACATCAACCTGTTCTCGCTGGGCAAG
The DNA here is from genome assembly GCF_002749705.1 of Acidovorax sp. 56. Classification (NCBI taxonomy): domain Bacteria; kingdom Pseudomonadati; phylum Pseudomonadota; class Betaproteobacteria; order Burkholderiales; family Comamonadaceae; genus Acidovorax; species Acidovorax sp. 56. The sequence goes on along the minus strand of NZ_PEEV01000001.1, from coordinate 4,380,466 downwards.
CAGGGCGTGACCGACGCCGTGCTGGCCGACCTGCCTGGCTACGGCTATGCCGCCGTGTCACGCTCGGACAAGGTGCGCTGGCAGCAGGTGATGGTCAATTACCTGGTCAGCCGCCCTGGCCTGACCGGCATCGTGCTGCTGTGCGACCCCCGCCTGGGCATGACCGAGCTGGACGAAGCCCTGCTCGAAGTGGTGCGCCCCCGCGTGGAAGAGGGCCTGAAGTTCCTCATCGTGCTGACCAAGGCCGACAAGCTCACCCGGTCTGAGCAAGCCAAGGTGCTGTCCATTACGCGACTGCAAGCGGGCGGCGGCGAGGTGAAGATGTTCTCGGCCCTCAAGAAGCAAGGCGTGGACGATGTGGCGCGGCTGCTGTGGCAATGGGCGCACCCGGTGCGCGCAGAAGGCACGCCAGCCGCCGCCGATGGCGCCCCGGGTGCTGCATCCGCCGACCCCGCCAGCGACGACGAGGAATCACAGCAAGAATAGCCTCCAGCGCTTGACAAGCAAGCGCGAGAAGCTATCAAACCCATAGCAACTCGCCATGATCCAAACCCGCACCGCCCTCCTGCCCCACGGCGTTTCATTGCAGTGCCGCGAAAGCGGCATGCCTGGCAGGCCGGTGCTGGTGTTTTTGCATGGTTTCCCTGAGGGGGCGTTCATCTGGGACGAGTTGCTGCTGCACTTTGCCCGGCCCGAGAACGGCGGCTACCACTGCATCGCCCCCTACCTGCGGGGCTTTGGTGAATCCAGCAGCCCCCCGGCCACCGAGGCCTACCGTGCCAAGCACTTGGTGCAAGACCTGATCGCCCTGATTTCCACCACCTGCCCCACTGGTGCGGTGGAATGCCTGGTGGCCCACGACTGGGGCGGCGCCGTTGCCTGGAACCTGGCCAACCAGCAGCCCCAGTGGCTCAAGCGCCTGGCCATCATCAACTCGCCCCACCCCGGGGCCTTTTTGCGCGAGCTGCAAAGCAACCCGGCGCAACAGGCCGCCAGCCAATACATGCACTTTTTGTGCAGGCCCGACGCTGAAGCGCTGCTGGCAGAAAACGACTTTGAGCGCCTCTTCGCTTTTTTCAACACGCCCGAGGGCCAGGCGCCCACTTGGCTGACCGCCCCCGTGCGCGAGCAGTACCGCACCCTGTGGCGCCAGGGCCTGACGGGCGCCTGCAACTACTACCGCGCCAGCCCCCTGCGCCCGCCGCGCGAGGGCGACCGCGCCGCGCTGGACGTGGAACTGCCCGAGTCGATGCTGCGCGTGGACGTGCCCACACTGGTGCTGTGGGCTATGGACGACCCGGCCTTGCTGCCAGGCCTGCTGCATGGCCTGCCCGACTGGGTGCACCGGCTGCAGCTGCGCCAGATCGAGCAGGCATCGCACTGGGTGGTGCACGAGCACCCCGAGCGCATCGCCCAGGAGCTGGGGCACTTCTTGCAGCTGAACTGGTAAGCTATAAAATCAATAGCTGCTAGCGCTTATTCTGCAAGCGCTAGCAGCCATTTTTGCATCTACTTCCACGCTCAATAGCCACTGACCGCCGCTGCAGCCACTGCGTGGCGCCCCCTCACTCGTACACCGACGCCTGCGCCTCAGGCCGCGTCTTGAAGCGCTTGTGCACCCAGTAGTACTGGCCGGGCATGGTGTTGATGTAGGTCTCCAACTCGCGGTTCATGCGGGCGGTGTCGGCTTCCACATCGTCGGTGGGGTAATGGTCCCAGGCAGAGGTCAGCTCGGCCACATAGCCCTCGGGGGTCAGGCGCGTGTACATGCCGATCACCTTGGCGCGGCCCAGGCGCGCAAAGCGCGAGAGCGACGGCACGGTGGCCGTCTGCACACCGTAAAAGGGCACAAAGATCGACTCGCCCGCGCCGAAGTCCATGTCAGGCAGCAGGTACAGCAGGCCGCCCTTGCGCAGGTTGCCGATGATGGGCTTGACGCCATCGGCCCGGTTGAGCATGCGCACATCGCCAAAGCGCTGGCGCCCCTGCATGAACCACTTGTCAATGGCCGGGTCCGGGTGGGTGGAGAAGATGGAGGTGAATGCGCGCTGCGTGCGCAGCGGCAGCACCAAACCGCCCGCGTCCATGCCGTAAAAATGGGGGGCGAAGATGATGGTGGGCACGTCCCCTTCCAGCTCGTGCACGGCGCCTTTGAGCTTGACGCGCCGCTCCACCACCGACTGCGGGGCCGACCACAGCCAGCTGCGGTCCAGCCAGGTCTGGCAAAACACGATGAAGCTCTCGCGCGCCCACTGTGTGCGCTGGGCTGCGGACGCTTCAGGAAAGCACAGCTCCAGGTTGCGCAGGGTGATCTTGCGCCGGGGCGCCGCCAGCACAAACAACACCCGCCCCAGCAGCGCGCCTATGCCGCGCAGCAGCGGCAGCGGCAGATGGGCCAGCACGCCCATGAACCACACACCCAGCCGACTCATCATGCGGACACCTCGGGCTGCGGCGCATCAGCGCGGGGTTGCTTGTAGCGGCCATAGCCCCACAGGTACTGGCCGGGGCATTGGCGAATCACATGTTCCATGGCGCTGTTGATCTGCCCTACGGCGGTGTTGAGGTCACTATCGAGCGGCTGGGGCAATGGCTCGGCATACATCACAAAGCCACGCCCGGCGCTCTCACGCTCGCAGCGCACCAGCAGCACGGTGGCCCCGGTCTGCAGTGCCAGGCGGGCGGCCAGGGTCATGGTGTAGGCCTCTTTGCCAAACACGGGCGACCACACGCCCAGCCCCTCGGGCGGCACCTGGTCGGGAAGCAGGCCCACGGCCTCGCCACGGCGCAGGGCCTTGATCATCTGCCGCACCCCCGACAACGTGGTCGGCACGGCCTGCATGCCAGGGCGGTTGCGGGCGGTCTCCTGCACCTTGGCCAGCCAGGCCTGGCGCGCAGGGCGGTACAGCACGGTGATGGGGCCCTGCTGCGCGCTCCAGCGCGTGGCAATGGCCTGGGCCGACATCTCAAAACACCCCAGGTGGGGGGTGAGAAAAATCACGCCACGCCCGGCGGCCCACGCCTGCTCCACACAGGGCTCGCCCTCAATGCGCACAGGCACGGGCGCGCCCAGCCACAGCCGGGGCAGCTCGGCCACCATGCGCCCGGCGTGCCCCACGGCGGCGCGCACTTGTGCAAACGAATACCCAGCCAACGCTGCATTGGCCAAGAAACGCTTGCGGTACACCCCAGAGGCAGCAAAAGCCACCCAGCCCAGCACGCACCCGATGCTGTGGAGCAACCACAGCGGGAACGCGGAAAAGAAACGAAAGACGACTGGCATTAAAATATGTGGGTCGCTGAGTTAAATGAGCAACTTGCAGGGCGACGTAAAAAAAATCTGCTAAAGCGTTCGCCAAAGCTCCCTAGGCTGCGGGCGACGCCCAAAATGCCGGAACACAGGAGTTTATTCAAATGGCGAACGACTTTCTTTTTACCTCGGAATCCGTCTCTGAAGGCCACCCCGACAAGGTGGCAGACCAGATCTCTGACGCGATCCTGGACGCAATCTTCGAACAAGACCCCAAGAGCCGTGTGGCCGCTGAGACGCTGACCAACACCGGCCTCGTCGTGCTGGCCGGTGAGATCACCACCAACGCCCACGTCGACTACATCCAGGTCGCACGCGACACCATCAAGCGCATCGGCTACGACAACACCGAGTACGGCATCGACTACAAGGGCTGCGCCGTGCTGGTGGCCTACGACAAGCAATCCAACGACATTGCCCAGGGCGTGGACCATGCGTCTGACGACCACCTGAACATTGGCGCGGGCGACCAGGGCCTGATGTTTGGCTACGCCTGCGACGAAACGCCCGAGCTGATGCCCGCCCCCATCTACTACGCCCACCGCGTGGTCGAACGCCAGGCCCAGTTGCGCAAGGACGGCCGCCTGCCCTTCCTGCGCCCCGACGCCAAGAGCCAGATCACGATGCGCTACGTGGACGGCAAGCCCCACAGCATCGACACCGTGGTGCTCTCCACCCAGCACAGCCCCGACCAGTCGGAGACCGCCACCAAGATGAAGGCCAGCTTCTACGAGGCCTGCATCGAAGAAATCATCAAGCCCGTGCTGCCCAAAGAATGGCTGCAGGACACCAAGTACCTGATCAACCCCACCGGCCGCTTCGTCATCGGTGGCCCGCAAGGCGACTGTGGCCTCACAGGCCGCAAGATCATCGTGGACACCTACGGCGGCGCCTGCCCCCACGGCGGCGGTGCGTTCAGCGGCAAGGACCCCAGCAAGGTGGACCGCTCGGCCGCCTACGCCGCCCGCTACGTGGCCAAGAACATCGTGGCCGCAGGCCTGGCGCGCCAGTGCCAGATCCAGGTGGCCTACGCGATTGGCGTGGCCCGCCCGATGAACATCACCGTGTACACCGAAGGCACCGGCGTGATCCCTGACCACGAGATCGCCAAGCTGGTGGAGGCCCACTTCGACCTGCGCCCCAAGGGCATCATCCAGATGCTGGACCTGCTGCGCCCCATCTACAGCAAGACCGCCGCCTACGGCCACTTCGGCCGCGAAGAACCCGAATTCACTTGGGAGAAGACCGATAAAGCTGCTGCGCTGCGCGCAGCAGCCGGGCTGTAAGCCCGCCGCGCTGACAGCGCGGTATCGGTCTTCGGGCGAAGTTCATATCGCGTCGGCGATGTGAACGCAGACCAAGGTACGGACAAGGCGGTAAACATCGCCTCTTCCTCCAGGGCCCTTCGGGGCCCTTTTTCATGCCCGACTCCAAGGGCAGGGCCATCGCCCCACAGGCGCCTTGCGCGTGGGCCCCTCTTGCGTGCACCTCCTACACGCCGCAGCTCGGCAGGCCTACAGCGCCACCACGAGCTCACGCCTATCGTGAAGGCTCTTGGCAACCCGCAGGTTGCCCTCTACACCACCCACGGAGGACGTTCCCATGCTCAAGTACGCGATCATCTTTGCCCTGATTTCCCTGGTGGCCGGGGCGCTGGGTTTTACGGGCGTAGCGGCCGGGGCCGCAGGCATTGCCAAAATCCTGTTTGTGCTGTTCCTGGTGCTCGCGGTGGTGTTTGTGGTGCTCGCCATCAAGGGCGCCAGTGCTGTGCGCAGTGCGCTGAAGTGAGGGCGCGCGATGACCATTTTTGAAGCCTTGCGCCAAAGCCATGAACTGCAACGCACGTTGGCAGCCAAGATGCTGCAAACCAGCGGCGACACCCCCGACCGCCACAGCCTCTTTGCCACGCTGAAAGACGAATTGGCCGTGCATGCGCTGGCCGAAGAGCGGCACTTCTACATTCCGCTCATGCAACTCGACCCGGGCGTGGACCTGTCGCGCCACGCGATTGCCGAGCACCACGCGATCGACGAACTGGTCGAGGCGCTGCAAGCCACCGATGCCTCCAGCCCCGGCTGGCTGCCCCTGGCGCGCAAGCTGGCAGACAAGGTGACACACCACCTGCACGAAGAGGAGCAGCGCTTCTTTCAGATGGCCGGCAAGCTGCTGACCGACGCGCAAAAATCCACGCTGGCCGGGGGCTACGTCAGCGAGTACGCGGCGGCCAAGGCAAGCCTGGCCTCTTCGGCCGCGGCGTGACCGCCCCAGCCGCTGCGCTCATCACGCGGCCGCGCCAGGCTCCTTCGCCTGCACCACGCAGTTACGGCCCTGCGACTTGGCCACGTACAGGGCCTCGTCTGCGCGCTTGATGAGGGCATGGCTGTCTTCCTTGTGGTCCCAGGTGGCCACGCCAAAGCTGGCGCTCACATGGCCCACCGCGTCAAACGGCGTGCCTGCAATGCGCGCGCGCACCGCCTCGGCGATGGCCATGGCGGCGTCCAGCGGGGTTTCCTTGAGCAAGATGATGAACTCCTCCCCCCCGAAGCGGGCCGCGCAGTCGGACGAGCGCAGCAGCTCGCGCACACGCAGCGCCGTGCTCTTGAGCACCACGTCGCCCGAGTCATGCCCGAAGGTGTCGTTGATGCGTTTGAAGAAGTCGATGTCGAACATCACCACCGACAGGCTGCTGTTCTTGACGCGGATGGCCGACATCTCGGTCTCCAGCCGCTCAAAGAAGCGGCGGCGGTTGACCAAGTCGGTCAGGAAATCCTTGGTGGCCAGGTCTTCGAGCTTGAGGTTCAGCCGCGCCATGGGCTCAATCACCAGCGACGACAGCGACAGGTTGAGCCCCACGAACAACAGCACAAAGCTGCCCACCAGCGCCCCCATCACGGTGTAGAACGTTTGCCGCGCCTTCTCCAGCGGGTAGAACATGGGCACCTTCACCACCTGCACGCCCACCGTCTCGTTCATGGCCCAGCCAAAGCCGTTCTTCTCGCCATAAATTTTGAGCATGGTGGGCGGTGCCACGGCCGGGCTGCTGTGGCAGGCCATGCACTGCGGCTGCTTGATGGTGATGGGGCGGGCCACGTACAGCGCGCGGTGCATGCCCTCGCCCACCTCGCCGCTGACTTCCTGCTTCAGGTCCACCTTGCCATCGCGAAAGTCCTGGATCACGCGCTCCTCCCACTCATTGGCGCGGTCGCGCGCGTTGGTGGGGTTGAGCACGGCTTCTTTGTACTCGTAGCCCGGGAAACGGTTTTGCAGGCGCTTGAGAGTTTCGGTGGCCGCATAGGCGGGCACCGTCTGGGGCAGGAATTTCTCTTCCAGCTTCTCGTCCAAGTGCGGCTTGACCAGCTCGGTCGTGTAGTCGCGGATCGCCATGGCCGAATGCATCATCAGCTGCGAGTTGTGGCGCACCTCATCAATGGCGGCCTTTTGCAAAAAGCCATGCACATAAAAGCCCGCGCCCGCCGCCGCCAGCAGCAGCACCACCGCCAGCACCAGATTGAATTTGAGTCGTATCGACATCCACACTCCCGCGTCTCGGCACCGGAGCCGACACATGCATCATGAGAAAAATAGTGCGCGCCGCTCAGCAGCAGCCCCGCGCGTTGGGTGCAGTGACCTTACCCGCCCTGTGTGACAGGCCACCGTGGCTGCGGTTGTGCCAGATTCAGCACCACCCGTCCAACAAATTTCTGCCAAACCGCCGCAATGGCCTACAAACCACGGCTGCTGGTTGACAAGCTGCCCCGAAACCCCGGCTTGATGCAGTACAGCTGCGCAGGCCGGTGCGCCGCCCCAGTCTGCAGCGCCCCCGGCACGGGCTCCAGCATGGCCAGCTCGTCCATCTTGCGGCGAAAGCTCACCTTGTTGACGGGCTCGCCCAGCACCGCCTCGTACACGGCCTGCAGCTGCGGCAGCGTGAACGGCTCGGCACACAGGTGCACGGGCATGGACGAATACTGGCTTTTGCTGCGCACGCGGGCCACGGCAGCATCGACCATGGCACGGTGGTCAAACGGCAGCGCGGGCAGCCCGGCCACTGGCACCAATGTGAACGGCGTGCCCGCCAGCACCTCGGGCGGCACCAGGGCGCAATACGCCACGGCCAGCGACCAGCCCCGAGGGTCGCGCACCGGGCCGGAGAAGGTGGCCAGTTGCTCCAGGTACGGGCTCTGCAGCCCCGCCTTGTCGCGCAGCACCCGGGCCGCGCTGGCCTGGGCATCGGCATCCTCTTGCGCATGGATGTAGCCCCCCGGCAGCGCCAGGGCCCCGGCAAACGGCGCGCGCTCGCGGCGCAACAGGGCCACTTGCAACGCGCCTTGCTGCAGGGTCAGCAGCACCACATCGACGGTACAGATCACAGCGGGCATGGTGGGTTCGGTCATGCTCCGAGTTTGTCACAAACATGAACAAACCAAGACCGGCCTCAGGCACGGAACCTTCTAGGGCGAGTTCCTCGCACTTTCCATGAAACAAGTCTTTTCAACTTACTTAGTTTATTTTTTGTACTAACAAGATTACACTGCACCCACACACCAAGGAGAAGCCCATGGCCCGCAACATCCAGCTGCTGGTGATCGACCCGCAAAACGACTTTTGCGACCTGCCTGCCGCATGGCAGCCCGTGGATGCCCTCACCGGCCAGCGCACCGCGCCCGCCCTGCCCGTGCCGGGCGCCCATGCAGATATGCAGCGCCTGGCGCAGTTCATCCGCCAGCAAGGCAGCCACTTTGACGACATCACCGTCACGCTCGACTCGCACCAGCGTTTTGACATCGCCCACCCCGGCTTCTGGCAGACCGGTGCGGGGGCCGATGTGGCGCCCTTTACCCCCATCACCGCCGCCCAGGTGCGTGCGGCTGAGTTCACACCGCGCAACCCCGCCGCCCTGCCCCGCACCTTGCAGTACCTGGACGCATTAGAAGCCCAAGGCCGCTACACCCTGATGGTGTGGCCCGTGCACTGCGAGGTGGGCAGCTGGGGCCACGGCGTGCATGCCGACGTGCTGGCCGCCTGCGGCGCATGGCAACTGCAGCGCCAGCGTGCGGTGCGCAACGTGTTCAAGGGCACCAACCCCTGGACCGAGCACTACAGCGCCATCGAGGCCGAGGTGCCCGATGCTGCGGACGAACGCACCGCCCTCAACACCGCCCTGCTACGCCAGTTGGGCCAAGCCGATGTGCTGCTGATTGCGGGCGAGGCCAGCAGCCACTGTGTGCGATCGACCACCGAACACATCGTGCAGCACCTGCCCCGCCTGCAGCCACTCTGGCAAGCCAGCCGCATCGTGCTGCTGACCGATGGCATGAGCCCCGTGGGCGGGTTCGAGTCGCAGCACCAGGCGTTTCTGGAGGGCATGCGCGCTGCGGGCGCACAGCTCGCCACCATGGATAAAATCAGCCTCTAGCGCTTATCCATAAAGCGCAAGCAGCTATTAATAAGTGAGCATCACCATGCAACCCGTCATCACCAGCCTGCTCGACACCGACCTCTACAAGTTCACCATGTGGCAGGCGCTGCTGCACCGCCACCCGCAAACGCAAAGCGAGTACCGCTTTGTGTGCCGCAACACGCCCGCCTACCCGCTGGCCGAGCTGCTGCCCGAGGTGAACGCCGCGCTGGACCACCTGTGCACCCTGCGCTTCACGCCCGATGAACTGGCCTACGTGGCCGGGCTGCGCTACATCCAAAGCGACTTTGTGGACTTTCTGCGCATCTTCCAGTTCCAGCGCAGTTTCATCAGCGCCTGGGCCGAAGGCGAGCAACTGCACATCGTGGCGCAGGGGCCGCAGGTGCATGTGATGGGGTTTGAGATTTTTGTGCTGGCCATCGTCAACGAGCTGTACTTCCGCCGCTTCGACGCCACTGCAGCCCTCGCCAGCGGCCGCGAGCGCCTGGCCGCCAAGGTGCAGCAGCTGCAGGCCCTGGCGCAAAAAGCCACGCTGCGCCACCCGTTCGAGCTGTTCGACTTTGGCCTGCGCCGCCGCTACAGCGGGGCCTGGCAGCGCGAGGTGGTGCAGACCTTTGCGCGGGAAGCGCCGCAGTGGTTCAAGGGCACCAGCAACGTGCTGCTGGCGCGCGATCTGGGCCTGGTGCCCATCGGCACCATGGCGCACGAATACCTGCAAACCTACCAGGCCCTGGGCGTGCGGCTGCGCGACTTTCAAAAGGCCGCGCTCGAAGACTGGGTGCAGGAGTACCGGGGCGACCTCGGCATTGCGCTGACCGACACCGTGGGCATGGACGCCTTTTTGGCCGACTTTGACCTGTACTTCGCCAAGCTGTTTGATGGCCTGCGCCACGACTCGGGCGACCCGGTGGCCTGGGGCGAGAAGGCCCTCGCGCACTACGCCCGCCTGCGCATCGACGCCCACACCAAGCGGCTGGTGTTCTCCGACGGGCTCGACCTGGAACGCGCCCTCATGCTGTACCGCCACTTTGGCGACCGCACGCAGCTCGGGTTTGGCATTGGCACGAACCTCACCAACGACATGGGTGCAGACCACAAGCCCCTGAACATCGTGATGAAACTCGTGCGCGCCAACGGGCAACCCGTGGCCAAGCTGTCGGACACGCCTGGCAAGACGCTGTGCGACGATGAAACCTACCTGGCCTATCTGCGTCAGGTCTTCCATGTGAAGGATTGACCATGCTCCGCATCACCCTCGCCCAACTCAACGTCACCGTGGGTGACATCGAAAGCAACGTGGCCCGCATGGTGGCCGCCGCGCAGCAAGCGGCCCGCGAGCAGGCCGACCTCGTCGTGTTCAGCGAGCTGTCGCTGTGCGGCTACTACCCCGGCGACCTGCTGGAGGAAAGCGCCTTCCAGCAACGCATCGCGGCTGGCCTGGCCGCGCTGCAGCAGGCCTCTGCCGCCCTGCCGCAATTGCACTGGGTGGTGGGCGCCCCCACACCCGCGCAAGGCCCCGGCAAAAAGCTGCACAACAGCCTGCTGGTGCTGCAAGGCGGCGCCGTGCGCCTGCAATACGCCAAGCAGCTGCTGCCCACCTACAACATCTTTGACGAGCGCCGCCACTTCGAGCCAGGCCCCGACGTGGCCAAGGTGCTGCGCATCGGTAGCGCCCAGGTAGGCCTGCTGATCTGCGAAGACGGCTGGAACGACCACGGCGCCGACTACGCCACCAACCCCTTCGAGCGCCTGCGCGACGCGGCCCCCGACCTGGTGGTGAGCATCAACGCCAGCCCCAGCCACATCGGCAAACGCGAACAGCGCCACCAGATCTTTGGCGACGCGGCACGCCGCCATGGCCTGCCCATCCTGTACGTGAACCAGGTCGGCGGACACGACCAGCTGGTGTACGACGGCGCTTCATTTGCCGCCGAGCCCGATGCGGGCGTGGTGTTTGAGGCCGCGCGCTTTGTAGAGGATGTACGCACCCTGCAGTTTGACAACGGCCACTTCCGCACCGCCGATGGCGCAACCCCCGCAAGCGTGCCCGCCGAGGGCCTGCCCACCATGGACTTCTACCGCCAGCAGATCGTGCTGGGCCTGCGCGACTACGCCCGGCGCTGCGGCTTCCAGCAAGTGGTGGTGGGCAGCTCGGGCGGCATCGACAGCGCGCTCACCCTGGCGCTGGCCGCAGAGGCGCTGGGTGCCGACAACGTGGTGGGTATCACCATGCCCTCGCGCTACTCCAGCAGCGGCTCGGTCGATGATTCAGCCGCGCTGTGCCAGAACCTGGGCGTGCGGCTCTTCACCCACCCGATTGCCGACTTGGTAGCAGGCTACGCGCAGCAGTTCGAGGCCAGCTTTGGCCAGCCGTTGGCGGGCCTTCCGCTGGAGAATTTGCAGGCACGCATTCGCGGCACGGTGCTGATGGAATACTCCAACGCCTTCGGCCACCTGCTGCTCACCACGGGCAACAAGAGCGAAATCTCGGTGGGCTACTGCACGCTGTACGGCGACACCAACGGCGGCCTGGGCCTGATTGGCGACCTCTACAAGACCGAAGTGTTTGCCCTCTCGCGCCACGTCAACGAACACGCCGGGCGCGCGCTGATACCGCAGGCCATCATCGACAAAGAACCCTCTGCCGAACTGGCCCCCGGCCAGCGCGATGTGGACAGCCTGCCGCCCTACCCGGTGCTGGACGAAGTGCTCAAGCTGCTCATCGAAGGCGACCGCCTTTCTGCTGCGGAGCACGCGGCGGCTCAAAACTTCGTGGCCCAGCTGCAAACCGACGACGCGGGCCGCGCCCTGGTGCAGCGCGTGCGCCAGATGGTGGCGCGCAACGAGTACAAGCGCCGCCAGGCCCCGCCCATCGTGCGCGTGCGCGCCCGGGCCTTTGGCAGCGGGCGGCAGATGCCGATTGCTGCCAGGTATGTTTGACGGAGTCCTCCACCATGCACGCCATAGCCCGCCGCGTAAAATCACTACAAAAACAATAGCTGCTTGCGCTGATCTATCAAGCGCAAGAGCGCTATTTCTCTCAAAAGCACTGGAGACCCATGCACGACACCGCCCTCCTCATCGGCCGCTTTGAACCCGTGCACAGCGGCCACCTGGCTCTGCTGCAAGAGGCCCTGCGGCAGGCGCCCCAGGTCATCGTGGTGGTGGGATCGGCCTGGCAGGCCCGCTCGCCCAAGAACCCCTTCACCTGGCAAGAACGCCAGGCCATGCTGCTGCAAGCCTTGCCCGAAGCCGACCGCGCCCGCGTGCAAGTGCTGCCGGTGCGCGACTACTACAACGAAGCCGTGTGGGTGCAGGCCGTGCGCGCCGGCGTGGCCGAGCGCACGCAGCCTGGTGCACGCATCGCGCTGGTGGGCCACTTCAAGGACGCGACCAGCAGCTACCTGCGCGCCTTCCCCGGCTGGTCCCTCATCGACCTGCCGCGCCAGGGCAGCATGGACGCCACCGCCGTCCGCGACGCCTACTTTGGCGCCACCGCAGACACCGTGGGCGAAGCACTGGCGCCACTGGCGGCAGACATCCCGGCCAGCACACGGGCGCAGTTGCAGGCCCTGGCCCAGACCCCGCACTACATGGCGCTGCAGCAAGAGTGGCGCATGCTGCGCGGCTACCGCGAAGCCTGGGCCAAGGCCCCCTACCCGCCCGTGTTCGTCACCGTGGACGCCGTGCTGCGTTGCCAAAACCATGTGCTGCTGATCCGCCGTGCCCACGCCCCCGGCAAGGGCCAGCTTGCGGTGCCCGGCGGCTTCATCGAGCAGCGCGAAACCGTGTGGCAGTCGTGCCTGCGCGAGCTGGTGGAAGAAACCCACTGCCACCTGCCCGAGGCCACCATGCAGGCCGCCTTGCAATCGGTGGCCGTGTTCGACCACCCCGACCGCAGCCAGCGCGGGCGCACGCTGACGCACGCGCATTACTTTGACCTGGGGGATGCGCCGTTTCCGGTGGTGCAGGCCGACGACGATGCGGCGCTGGTGCAGTGGACACGCCTCGACCAGTTGGCAGGCCTGGAGGAGGAATTCTTTGAAGACCACTTCCACATGCTGGACCACTTTTTGGGACTGACAGGCTCATTGATGTCCAGCGAACAGCTCAGCAGTACGAAACGGGCTTAGCGGCTAAAGCGGACGCGGCCCCAAACCAGAGCCCCCATGCAAGGGCCGCCCCGCCGCACCGGGGGCGTCCCCCTACGCATTGCGCAGCAATGCCAGAGAGGGGGAAGGCGCGAAGCGACTCAGGGGGTGCTCACTCAACCCACGCGGAACTTGCCCACCGTTTGCGACAGGGCCACGGCCTGGTGGCTGAGCGACTGCGCGGCGGCCAGGGCTTCTTCGACCAAGGCTGCGTTTTGCTGCGTGCCCTGGTCCATCTGCGTGATGGCCTGGTTGACCTGGGCAATGCCCGCGCTTTGCTCGCTGCTGGCGGCGCTGATCTGGCCCACCATCGCCGTCACACTCTGCACACCCGTCACCACCTCGCTCATGGTGCTGCCCGCGCGTTCGACCAGCTCGGCGCCCACGCCCACCTTGGCGACGGAGTCGTCAATCAAGGCCTTGATCTCCTTGGCGGCTGCGGCGCTGCGCTGGGCCAGCCCGCGCACTTCGCTGGCCACCACGGCAAAGCCACGGCCTTGCTCGCCTGCACGGGCGGCTTCCACCGCCGCATTCAGCGCCAGGATGTTGGTCTGGAACGCAATGCCGTCGATCACGCTGATGATGTCCACGATCTTGCGCGAGGACTGGTTGATGGAACTCATGGTGCCGACCACTTCGTGCACCACCTCACCCCCGCGCACCGCCATCTCAGAGGCGGCGCGCGCCAGCTCGTCGGCGCGGCGCGCATTGGCGGCGTTTTGCTGCACGGTGGAGGTCAGTTGCTCCATGGAGGCGGCCGTCTCTTGCAGCGCGCTGGCCTGCGACTCGGTGCGGGCCGACAGGTCGCCGTTGCCTGCCGCGATCTCGGACGATGCCGTGGTGATGGAGTCGGTGCTGTCGCGCACCTGGCGCACCAGGTGGGCCAGGTTGTCGCGCATGGCGCGAATGGCGTGCAGGATGCTGGTGGTGTCGCCCGGCAGGGTCTTCACATCCACCGCCAGGTTGCCTTCGGCGATCTGCGTGACCACATCGGCGGCGTACTGCGGCTCGCCACCCAATTGGTGCACCAGGGTGCGCAGCATTTGCCAGGCCATCAGGGCGATCACCAGCATCAGCACCGCGCCAATCGACAGCAGGATGGCGGTGTTGCGCCAGAAGGCGTTTTCAATGTCGTCCACATAGTCGCCAAAGCCGATGATCCAGTCCCAGGGCTCGAACTTGATGATGGCGTAGAGCTTGTCCACCGGCTCCTTGGCGCCAGGGCGGGTGCCCGGCGCCGTGACGGTGCCGATGGTGACGCCTTGCAGTGCCGCGCGGTAGCGCACACCGGCTTCCTTACCGCCCTTTTCATCGACGATGCCGATGCGCTTGGGGTTGGGGTGCACGTAGTTCACATCGTTGCTGAAACCGCGCACAAAGAAGTATTTGTCCTTGTCCACAAAGCTGCCGATGGTGCGGGTGGCTTCTTTGATCGCATCCTCGCGCGAGAGGGCACCGCTCTTTTCCTTGTCGTGCGCCTTTTGCGCGGCTGCATGGGCCAGCACCACCAGGTTGGACAGCTGCGCAGTGCGCTCTTTCATCATCGACTGGTACAGCGTGGTGAGCGCCACGGCCGACAACACGACCAGGCCCAGCAGGGTGGCGGCGCACAGCCACAGGATTCGGGTTTTCAGCTTCATGCTTGCGTGATCTCAAAAGAGGTGAAAAAGTAACCAGACGATACACCGAGATGTCACAGCAACGTGGTAACCCAATGCATTTGAGCCTTGGCTTTGTGGCGTAAATACAGCGCCTAACAACCGAAGTGGGTGAGCGCCTACGCGTCCCCAAGGGCGCGGTTTTTCAGCAATGCGGTGAACTGCCCTACCGGCAAAGGCCGGGCATACAGGTAGCCCTGGTACTGCGCGATGCCCTGCGCCACCACCCAGTCCAGCTGCTCCTGCGTCTCCACCCCTTCGGCCACGGCCGTGAGCTTCATCAACTGGCACAGCGACACGATCAGCTCGGCCAGCGAACGGTTGGCGTCCGAGCCCTGGATGAAGGTCTTGTCGATCTTGAGGGTGTGGATGGGAAAGCGCTGCAGGTAGGCAAGGTTGGAGTAGCCCGTGCCAAAGTCATCGAGCGCAATCGACAGCCCCAGCGCTGCAATGGACTGCAGCACCGCCAGCTGCCGGGGGTCGTGCCCCAGCAGCATGGACTCGGTGATCTCCACCTCCAGGCGCGCGGGGTCGGCCCCCGCTTGCTGCAGTGCCCGGGTCAGGTCGGCCAGCAGCTCGGGGTGCATGAACTGGCGGGCCGACAGGTTGACCGACACCACCATGTCAAACCCCTGCGCCGCCCACGCCACCTGCTGCTGCGCAGCGCGGGCAAACACCCACAGCCCCAGTTGCCGGATGAGCCCGGTGGTTTCGCACAGAGGGATGAACTGATCGGGCGACACCAGCCCCAGACGCGGATGGTTCCAGCGCACCAGCGCCTCCACCCCCATGATGGCGTTGCTGCCCGCCGCCACGCGCGGCTGGTAGTACACCTCGAACTCCTGGCGCGCCAGGGCGTGGCGCAGCTCGGCCTCCAGCTCGGTGCGGCTGCGCACGGTTTGCGCCATGTGCTCGTCATAGAACGCCATGGTGTCGCGCCCCTGGTCCTTGGCGGCGTACATGGCCAGGTCGGCGTTGCGCAGCAGGATCTCGATGGTGTCGCCATCGCGCGGGTACAGCGCCACGCCCACGCTGGGGGTCACGCGGGCGTCCACATCGCCAATGCGCACCGGGGTGGCCACAGCGGCCGAGATGCGATCGTGCAGCGCCGCCAGGTCTTTGCGGATGTCGGCCGACATCACCAGCACCAAAAACTCATCGCCACCCCAGCGCGCCACCATGTCGGTGCTGCGCTTGGCGTGGCGCAGGCGCTGGGCCATGGTCACCAGCAACTGGTCGCCGGCCGCGTGCCCCAGGGTGTCGTTCACGTCCTTGAAGTGGTCCAGGTCGATGAAGAGCAGCGCCACCTCCTGCCCCTGCGCCTGGGCCTCGGACACCGCCCAGGCAAAGCGCTGCATGAAGTGCGTGCGGTTGGGCAGCCCGGTGAGGGCATCGTGCAGGGCCTGGAAGTTGGCCCGCTCTTCGGTGCGCTTGATGGCGCTGATGTCCGCCTCGCTCACCAGCACGGCATGTTGCCCCGTCACCGCGTCGCGGCACTGGCGGGCCGATAGCTCGTGCCAGCGCTGCCCTGTGGGCGTGGGCACCGACAAGGTCAAGGTGCCCACGCCTTGGCTGGTCAGGCTGGCGGCCAGCGCGGCATAGGCAGCCGCGTCGCCCACGCGGTCTTCCAGGCGTTCGTCGGGCTGGAACACGGCGGCGCGCGCCGCCGGGTTGCGGTACAGCGCATGGCCGTCTTGCCCGTACAGCGTGATCATCACCGCGGTGTGCAGCAGTGCCTCGACCGAGCGCAGGGATTCGGGCGCCACGCTGCCCACGGGCTCGGCCTCGCACAACATGCACATGCGCCCATCGGGCAGCCGGTGGCCGCTGAAACGGACATTGAGCGACACCGGCACCCCGTCCGGGTACACCGTCCACTGCTCGTTAAAGCGCGCATCCGAGGCGGCAAAGTCGCTCTGGTACTGGGCCAGCCGCTGGGCCACAGAGCCCGACATGTCGCGCCCCATGTCCCGCGCGCACAGCGCCTGCAGCGATTCGGCCTGCCACACCGACAGCGCCGCCGTGTTGGCCCAATGCACCCGCTTGTGGTCGATGTCGAACACCCACACGGGGCGCGACAGCCACTCCAGCGCAGCGTAGCGCTGGGCCCGTTCAGCCAGCGCCAAGGCGTCTGGCGCGCTCAGGGGGATGGCCAAAGCCGCAGGGGGATTTCTGGGAAGGACGGGGGAAACCACGGTGCCCAGCCTCACGCCCGCCAGCCCAAGGGCCGGACACAGACAAGGGCATCCCACCAAGTGGGCAAAGGAGCGGGGACAAGCATGGGGAGGCAGCGCAGTCGGTACGCAAAAAGGGCGAGGAGAACACCTGAGGCCAAAGGCCTGCTCTGAGAACCTGTTCCAAAAGCCGTTACAGGCTTTTACATACTCTCATAACCCGCGCATTTTTCCACGCACTTTTTGACCCAAGGCAGAGGGGGACTGCTTACGCAGGCCCAGCGCCCCCGGGCGGCGCAGCGCAAACGCCCACTCTCTTCTCCCACCCCATAGGCCTTGCAGGCTTGTGCAGAAATTTCAATAAAAACAGGCTCTAGCGCTTTATTTAAAAGCGCCAGAAGCTATGTTTTTAATAGCAAATCAGGCCAAAGCACGCTCCAGCATGGCGTGCAGCAGCACGTTGCACCCGGCCGTGATGTGTGCGGGCTGGGCGTCTTCGATCTCGTTGTGGCTGATGCCGTCCTTGCAGGGGATGAAGATCATCCCCGCCGGAGCCAGCTTGGCCATGTACACCGCGTCGTGCCCCGCGCCGGACACCGCAGGCATGTGGCTGTAGCCCAGCTTGGCGGCGGCGCGACCCACGGCCTGCACGCATTCGGCGTGGAACTGCTGGGCCGGGTAGCTGGAGACGAGGTCGATCTGCACCTGCACACCATGCTCTTTGGCCACCTGGTCGGCAAAGGCCTTGACCTCGGCCACCATGGCATCGACCAGCGCATCGGTGCTGTTGCGCAGGTCGATGCTGAACTTGACCCGGCCCGGAATCACGTTGCGGCTGTTGGGGAACACCTGCACCATGCCCACGGTGCCGCGCCCGTGCGGCGGGTGGCGGTGGGCAGCGGCCACCACGTCTTGCATGATGCGCGTGGCGGCCAGCATTGCGTCCTTGCGCAGCGCCATGGGTGTAGGGCCTGCGTGGGCCTCCATGCCCGTCACCGTGCAGTCAAACCAGCGGATGCCGAGCACGCCTTCGACCACGCCGATGGTCTTGTCGTGGTCTTCCAGCACGGGTCCTTGTTCGATGTGGGTTTCAAAGTAGGCGCCGATGGGGTGGTCGCCCGGCTCCTGCTCGCCGATGTAGCCAATGCGTTCGAGCTCGCCCTTCACCGTTTTACCCTCGGTGTCGGTCGCGGCGTAGGCATGCTCCAGCGTGAAGGCCTTGGCGAACACGCCCGAGCCCATCATCACGGGCACAAAGCGGCTGCCTTCTTCGTTGGTCCAGAACGCCACCTCGATCGGCGCTTCGGTTTCGATGCCATGGTCATTGAGCGTGCGCACCACCTCGATGCCCGCCAGCACGCCGTAGTTGCCGTCGAACTTGCCGCCCGTGGGCTGGGTGTCGATGTGGCTGCCGGTCATGATGGGCGGCAGGCTGTTGTTGCGCCCGGGGCGGCGCATGAAGGCGTTGCCGATCTTGTCGATGGTGACGCTCATGCCCGCTTCGCGGGCCCAGCCCAGCACCAGGTCACGGCCCTGCTTGTCCAGGTCGGTCAGCGTCAGGCGGCACACACCGCCTTTGGGCGTGCCGCCAATTTGGGCCAGCTCCATGAGAGAGGACCACAGGCGGTCGCCGTTGATGCGCAGGTTTTCGATGTTGGGTTTGACTTGGGTGTCCATGGTGTTCTCCGGGGGATGTCTGGGATGTTGAATGCTTCCACCACCGTTCGGGCTGAGCCCGTCGAAGCCGGGGCACGAAGGCCGCCTTCGACAAGCTCAGGCAGAACGGTCTGGGGGAGTTGCGAAACTGTGGAAATCCCCATCTCCGTTCGCCTGCGGTTCGCGCCGTCAGCCGCGCGCCACCGCCGTGGGTGCCAGGTCCTGCGCACGTTTTTGCACGGCCTGGAAGTTGGCGCCAAATGCGGGGCGCTTGATGTAGCGGCCCTTGCCTTGCTCGGCGCGCAGGTCGCCGTTGGCGTACACCACGCGGCCCTGGCTCACGGTGTGGCTGGGGATGCCGCGCACGGTACGGCCTTCAAAGATGTTGAAGTCGCCCTTGCTGAACTGGGTCTTGGCGGAGAAGGTCTTGGTGCCTTGCGGGTCCCACAGCACCAGGTCGGCATCGGCGCCTTCGCCGACGTAGCCCTTGCGCGGATAGATGTTGAACAGCTTGGCCGCGTTGGCCGAGGTAATGGCCACAAACTCGCTGGGCGTGAGGCGCCCGGTGTTCACGCCGCCATCCCACAGCGCGGCCATGCGCTCTTCCACGCCGCCCGTGCCGTTGGGGATCTTGGCAAAGTTCTCTTTGCCCATGGCCTTCTGCGCGGCGCAGAAGGTGCAGTGGTCTGTCGCCGTGGTGTGCAGCTGGCCCGACTGCAGGCCGCGCCACAGCGCCTCCTGGTGGCCCTTGGGGCGGAAGGGCGGGCTCATCACATACGCGGCCGCCTTGGCAAAGTCGGGGTCGCGGTACACGCTGTCGTCCACCAGCAGGTGGCCTGCCAGCACCTCGCCGTACACGCGCTGGCCGCGCGCCCGGGCGCGGGCAATCGCATCGGCCGATTCCATGCAGCTCACGTGCACCACGTAGATGGGCACACCCAGCACGTCGGCAATCGCGATGGCGCGGTTGGCGGCCTCGGCCTCGACCATGGGCGGGCGCGACAGTGGGTGGCCCTCGGGGCCGGTGATGCCCATCTTGGCGACCTCCTGCTGCAGCAGGTACACCAACTCGCCATTTTCGGCGTGCACCGTGGGCATGGCGCCGAGCTCCAGCGCGCGCTTGAAGCTGTTCACCAGGGTTTCGTCGTCGCACATGATGGCGTTCTTGTAGGCCATGAAATGCTTGAAGCTGTTCACGCCTTCCTGCTGCACCAGCGTGCCCATGTCGGCGCGCACCTGCTCGCTCCACCAGGTGATGGCGACGTGGAAGGAATAGTCGGCCGCCGACTTTTCGGCCCAGCCGCGCCACTTGCGGTAGGCGTCCAGGATGGGTTCCTGTGGGTCGGGGATCACGAAGTCGATGATGCTCGTGGTGCCGCCCGCCAGGGCTGCCGCCGTGCCGGTGAAGAAATCGTCCATGGTGACCGTGCCCATGAACGGGAGCTGCATGTGGGTGTGCGGGTCGATGCCGCCGGGCAGCACGTACTGGCCGCTGGCGTCTAGCGTCTGCGCGCCCGCAGGGGCCTGCGCTGCGGCGCCCTCCCCCACGGCCACGATGCGGCCATCCACGCACAACACATCGGCGCGCTGTTCACGGTCGGCGTTGACCACGGTGCCACCGCGGATCACAAGGGCTTGGCTCATGGGGGTCTCCTTCAGGGATACGGATCAATTCAAAAAAGGGACCCTGCGCTGGCACCAGGCCCAGGCAGGGTCCAGGGCGTCACTTCTTCTTGGCGGTCACGTAGTAGTAGGTGCCGGCCACCGCCAGGCTAAAGAACCAGCCCGCATCGAACAGCGACAACCAAATGGCGGGCATGCCTGCCTTGTCCACCACGCCCGATACCGCCAAGTAACCCGGCAGGCAGGGCAGCACGCCCAGCGCAAAGGCGATCAGGGCTTGCAGGTTCCAGCCGTTGCTGTACTCGTATTCGCCGCCACGGCGGTACAGGTCGTCCACCTTCAGTTCGCTCTTGCGCACCAGGTAGTAGTCCACCAGCAAAATGCCCGCAATCGCGCCCAGCAGCGTGCCGTAGCCGCCCAGCCAGGTGAAGAGGTAGCCGCCCGAGGTGGCCAGGATCTTCCAGGGCATGAACACGAGGCCAATCAGCGCAGCAATCACGCCGCCCATCCGAAAGCTGATCTTGGAAGGCGCACACTGGCTGAAGTCATACGAAGGCGACACCAGATTGGCCGCCACGTTGGTCGTCAGGTTGGCCAGCAGGATCACCAGCAGTCCCAGGCCTGCAGCCACACTGCCCATCTGGGTGAGCAGGCCATCAGGGAACAGTTGCGCCTTGCCATACAGGATGGCCGAGGCCGAAAAGCCGATGACGCCCACCATGGAAAACAGCGCCATGGGAAGCGGCAGACCAATGGCCTGGCCCACGACCTGGTCCTTTTGCGACTTGGCGAAGCGCGTGAAGTCCGGGATGTTGAGCGCCAGCGTTGCCCAGAAGCCCACCAGCCCCGTGAGCGCCGCCCAGGTCTTGGGCCCACCTTCCACCACCTTGGCAGGCAGGTTGAAGAGCTGGCCCGATGGCACCTTCATCATCAGCACCACAACGAACAGCACCGAAGCGCCGATCATCAGCGGCGCGGCGATGACCTCCAGAAGGCGGATGGATTCCGGCCCCTTCCAGATGAAGTAGATGTGCACGGCCCAGAACGCGAGGAAGCACATGAACTGCGAGGTGCTGATGGTCTCGCCATCTGCCGGGCCTGCGAGCCCCATGCCCAGGATGTTCAAGAAGCCATGCAACGCCAGCGCGCCAAAGTAGCAGTTGATGGAGAACCAGCCACACGCCACCAGGCCACGCAACACGGCGGGCAGGTTGGCGCCTTTGACGCCAAACGATGCACGCGCCAGCACCGGGAAGGGAACGCCGTACTTGGGCCCCACGCGCCCGATGAGCACCATGGGCACCAGCACGATGCAGTTGGCCAGGAACACCAGCCACACGGCCATCTGCCACGTGAAACCCTGGTCCAGCATGGAGCTGGCCATGGTGTAGGTGGGTACACACACGACCATGCCCACCCAGAGTGCGGCAAAGTCTTTCCAGCCCCAGTGGCGCTGCGCGGGGGTGGTGGGTAGCAAATCTTCGTTGGCCAGCGGATTGCCCGCCGCACCGGGCGCATGCCCTGCCACGGGGGCCGCGATGCCTGAACTGTTTGTCATGCCGAAACTCCTGTCAAAGACCTCAGAGGGTTTGCACAAAACCCGCGCTGCACACCGGCAGCCCACGGGAGAAAAACGAAGCCGATACCGCAGTGCCGCACGCAAGAACTACACCAGAGCACCCTGCGCCAGCAACGCGACGGGCGTGGTGCACAACCCGGCAGCCAGGCTGCGCCGCTGCATG
This sequence comes from Acidovorax sp. 56, assembly GCF_002749705.1. Classification (NCBI taxonomy): domain Bacteria; kingdom Pseudomonadati; phylum Pseudomonadota; class Betaproteobacteria; order Burkholderiales; family Comamonadaceae; genus Acidovorax; species Acidovorax sp. 56. The sequence goes on along the minus strand of NZ_PEEV01000001.1, from coordinate 4,358,733 downwards.
CGCGCAGGCCGCGCTTACGCCGCCACGCGCATCGGATTGTTCGGGTGCGTGGTCCAGTTGGCGTATTCGCCCGTCACTTTCTTGCCCGTTCGCACATCAACTTCGCCCGGCTCCAGCGCGCGCATGGTGATGCACTCGGGCACGGGGCAGATCGACACACACAGGTTACAGCCCACGCACTCGGCCTCGTTGATCTCGAACTTGCGCACGCCGCCGTCTTTGGTGAAGGTGATGGCCTGGTGCGAAGTGTCTTCGCACACCACATGGCAGCGGCCGCACTGGATGCAGGCATCCTGGTTGATGACCGCTTTTTCGATGTGGTTGAGGTTGAGGTTCTTCCAGTCCTTGACCGTGGGCACGGCCTGTCCCTTGAAGTCGTCGAGCGTGGCGTAGCCGTGGTCGTCCATGAAGTTGGACAGGCCGTCGCACATGTCTTGCACGATCTTGAAGCCGTAGACCATGGCGGCCGTGCACACCTGCACCGTGCCGCAGCCCAGCGCGATGTATTCGGCCGCGTCGCGCCAGGTGGTGATGCCGCCGATGCCGCTGATGGGCAGGCCAGCCGTCTGCGCGTCGCGCGCGATCTCGGCCACCATGTTCAGCGCGATGGGCTTGACGGCCGGGCCGCAGTAGCCGCCATGCGATCCCCAGCCGTCCGTGCTCGGGCTCATCACCATGCGTTCCAGGTCCACGCCCATGATGGAGTTGATGGTGTTGATGAGCGACACCGCATCCGCTCCGCCCGCCTTGGCGGCGCGTGCGGGCTGGCGCACGTCGGTGATGTTGGGCGTGAGCTTCACGATCACGGGCAGCTTGCTGTAGTGCTTGCACCAGGCCGTAACCATCTGGATGTATTCAGGCACCTGGCCGACGGCCGCGCCCATGCCGCGCTCGCTCATGCCGTGGGGGCAGCCGAAGTTGAGTTCAATGCCATCGGCGCCCGTATCTTCCACGAGGGGCAGGATGGCCTTCCAGCTCTGCTCCTCGCAAGGCACCATGAGCGAGACGATCATGGCGCGGTCCGGCCAGTTGCGTTTGACGCGTTTGATCTCTTCGAGGTTGGTCTGCAGCGGCCGGTCGGTGATCAGCTCGATGTTGTTCAGGCCGATCACGCGGCGGTCTTGCGACATGAGTGTGGAGTAGCGCGGGCCGTTGACGTTGACCACGGCCGGGTCTTCGCCCAGCGTCTTCCACACCACGCCGCCCCAGCCCGCTTCAAAGGCGCGGGTGACGTTGATCTCTTTGTCGGTGGGCGGTGCGGAGGCCAGCCAGAAGGGGTTGGGGCTTTGGATGCCCAGGAAATTGCTGCGAATGTCTGCCATGGGGTGCTCCCGTGTGTTGTGCTGTGTGGGGGATGCCGCTGCGCGTCAGGCAGCCTGGGCAACGGGGGCCGTCAGTGCGGTATGGATGGACCCTGCGGCCACCTTGCCGTGCTCCACAGCCTCTACCGTGAGGTCGCGCCCACCAGCGCGGCAGTCACCACCCGCCCACACGCGTGGCAGGCTGGTCTGGCCCTCAGCGTCCGTGGCAATGCGGCCCGCCTCCAAGGCTATGGTCTTGCCCGCAGACCCGGCTACATAGGTCTGCCCAATGGCCTTGAGCACCATGTCGGCTTCGAGCGTGAAGGTCTCGCCGGTTTCCACCAGCTTGCCGCCGCTCAGGGCCGTGGCAGCAAAGCGAACGCCCTTCACCGCACCGCCTTCGCTCAGCACTTCTTTCGGTGCCGCCCAGTGGCGGATGGTCACCCCATTGGTCTGCGCCCACTGCTGCTCTACCGCCGATGCGGACATGGCGTCAGCGCCCCGGCGGTAGACGATGGTCACATCTTCGGCGCCCAGCTTGCGCGACTGCACGGCGGCGTCCACCGCCGTCATGCCGCCACCAATCACCACCACGCGGCGGCCCACAGGCAGGGTGGAGAGGTCAGTGCTCTGGCGCAGCTCTGCGATGAAGTCCACCGCATTGCGCAAGCTGGTCACCAGAGGCTCTGACACGCCCAACGCATTCACACCCTGCAGGCCCAACCCCAAAAACACGGCGTCGTAGGCGCCCAGCAGGCTGTCGAGCGTGATGTCGCGGCCCAGCTGCTGGCCGGTGCGCACCTCGATGCCGCCGATGGACAGCAGCCACTCCACTTCCTTCTGCGCAAAATTGTTCGTCGTCTTGTAGCTGGCCAGGCCATATTCATTGAGGCCGCCCAGCTTGGGGCGCGCCTCGAACAGCACCACATCATGGCCGCGCACGGCCAGGCCATGCGCGCAGGCCAGGCCTGCAGGCCCGGCGCCCACCACGGCCACACGCTTGCCGGTGGCGGCCGCGCGCTGGAACAGGGGCGCGCTAGGCTGGGCAAAGAAGGCATCGGTGGCGTAGCGCTGCAGCGAGCCTATTTCTACCGGCTTGTCCTCGTTGGTGTTGCGCACGCAGGCCTGCTCGCAGAGCACCTCGGTGGGGCACACCCGCGCGCACATGCCGCCCAGCGGGTTCGCCTCCAGGATGGCGCGAGCGGCACCCCGGTTGTTGTCCTGCGCGATGCGGTGGATGAACGACGGGATATCAATGCCCGTAGGGCACGCCGTGGCACAAGGCGCATCGTGGCAGTAGTAGCAACGCTCGGCCTCGATCAGGGCCTGGGGCTTGGTCAGCGGCGGGTGTGCGTCGCTGAAGTTGGCGGCATAGTCGGCTAGGTTCAGGCGTGCGGCATGAATGCCGCAGGCACGGCTTGCGGGTGTGTCCATCAGAAAGCCTCCGGAAGATGGAGAGTGGGTGAGGGGTGGGGGGCGGGCAAAGCTGCCGCACGGCGCCGTCGCGGCACCACAGCCTGGAGCCCAGGCGTGCCAGCGCTTGCAATTTCCGGAGGTTTCATCGTGGTCCTCGGTAGGGCGGCCGATGCCCGGCGTTTGAATCGCTCGGTGCTCGGCCAGTGGTTCAATTTACTCAATGGTAAAAATTTACCAATTGGTAAAATCCCTAGAGCAAAGCCTGTGCCAGCTTCTGGCGACCGCGCTTGTTCCACAATGGTGCGATGACAGCCGCACGCCCACTCCATACATCTCCAACCCCATCCCCGGCCCGCCAACGCAGCGCCGCAGCCCGGCCTCCTGCCAACCCGTCTACCACAGAGCCCACCGCACGAGCCCCCAAGCCATCACGCTTACTGAAAGAGCGCGGCATCCTCCAGGAAGCCCAGAGCCATTTCGCCCAGTTTGGGTTTGAAGGCGCATCCCTTGAGAACATTGCCGCGGCAGCGGGCTTGAGCCGACACAACCTGCTGTACTACTTTCCCAGCAAGGAGGCGCTGTACCAACGCGTGCTGGACGACGTGCTGAACCAATGGCTGGCAGGCATGGACGACCTGTCGCACAGCAACGAGCCAGAGGCCGCCCTGCGCAAATACATCCAGGCCAAACTGCGCTACTCCCGCGAGTACCCCGATGGCGCCAAGGTGTTCACCAAAGAGGTGATTGCCGGTGCACCACGTTACGGCAAAGCCATCGCCGAGCGCGTTGGGCCTCGCCTCAAAGCCGAAGTGCGCACCTTCGAGCGCTGGGCCAAGGAAGGTCGCATCGCCAAGGTCAACTTCACCCACTTGATGTTCATCATCTGGTCGGTCACCCAGGCCTACGCCGACCAGGAGGCTCAGTTTGCACTGCTGCTGGGCAAGCCTGCGCTGACGGAGAAGGACTATGAGAAGGCGGAAGCGTTGATCTGCCAATTGGTCTTGTCAGGATTAGGCCTCCAGACCCGACCCAGCACATGAGCGCGGCCTCCTGCTCAGGCGCGCACGCCTGAGCAGCGGTGACTTGGGAACTGTTAACCAAAGCCCCGCATGGCTTAGACTCGCTCCGACCCGTTTGCCTGCCTGTGACTGCCTGTATCGCACAGTCGGCAAACCCTGGCATTCCTCCTCAAAAATTCTTATGGCTACATCGCGCAAAGCAACCTATCTATTTGCCATTGCCCTTGTTTTGGCAGTGCTGGGCATTTACCTGCCTGGCATTCGCAATGATTTGCTGTTTGATGACCTGCGATTGAACGATGGCACCATCTTTGGCGAATACGGCAGCCTGCTCCAATTCAAACAGCGGATGCTGTCTTATGGAAGCTTCGTTTGGCTACAAAGTTTGTTCGGCGAAGGGTGGTGGAAACAGCGATTTCTGAATATCGCGTTGCACCTGGGCACGGTCGCTTGCATTTATGCGCTACTGAAAGCGCTGTTGACCCAAGCCAAATTTCCCCAAGAGTTTGAGGATCAAACGCACTTTGAGGCCTCCCGCACCGCCGCATTGCAGGTGGGAGTCGCACTGTTCGCACTGAACCCGGTCGCCGTCTACGCGGTGGGGTACTTGGTTCAGCGCTCTATCGTTATGGCGACATTGTTTGCGGTGCTGGCCTGCTGGCTCTTCGTTCGCGGCCTGCAAACGGGGCGCGCTGGCTGGTACGCAGGGGCTTTGGGTAGCTATGTGCTGGCCGTGCTGTCCAAAGAGTATGCCGTCATGACAGCCGCCATGGCCGTCCCGCTGTACATCTACATCCGCCGCCCCGGCTGGAAAGCTATTGGTGTTGTCGCTGGCGGCGCGTTACTGGTGTTGGCACTCGCCGCCGCCGCGTTTTTTGGCATTTATGGGGCAGTGCTGGGCAAGGTGTTTGACCCACGCTCTGCAGCCTTGGTGCAACAGCTGGAGGCCATGCGCCCCGGGGTTACGGCCCAGATTTACCCTTTGAGCCTGCTGAACGAAGCGGCGCTGTTTTTTGCATATGGCCTGCTGTGGTTTGTCCCCAACGTGCAGTGGATGTCGGTCGATCTGCGTCCGGCGTTTCCGCTGGGGTTTGCTTCGTGGGGGCATTTGGCTGGTGCTTTGGGATACGTCTGCTTGCTTGGGATAGCGATTTGGATGGTGGTACGCCGCAAAGATGCCCTGGGTTTGGCCGGTCTGATCCTGCTGTTCCCGCTGCTTTGGTTTGCAACCGAATTTGCCACGGTCTGGGTGCAAGACCCGTTTGTGCTGTACCGCAGCTATTTGTGGGCTGTGGCCGTGCCTGGCCTTGTTGCCATTGTTCTGACCGGCTTTAAGCCCAAGACGATTTACACCGTGGGTGTCTTGATTGCATTGATCTTTGGCGGATTGGCATTGGAGCGCAACCTCTCCCTCAGGGATGAAGGCACTGCCTGGGCTGACGCAGCCGAGAAGATCGACACCAAAGCTCCGGCCAATGCCGTTGGACGCAGCCGCCCATTCTTGAACCTGGGCGCCTATCACCTTGAAAAAGGATCCCTCGCATTGGCAGAGCGTGCCTTTCTGACGGCCGATGCTCTGGGGGACTTGGGCGGGAATGCTCGCTTCAATATTGGGGTCACGCTGCAACAGCAAAAGAAGCATGCAGAAGCGCTACAGGCGTTTGCTGCTGCGCAGGCCAAGGGCTTCAGCGGGCAATCGCTGCACTACCACCGGGGCGAGTCGGCCTTCGCTCTGGGCCAATTCCCATTGGCGTTCGAGAGCTTTGGCACAGCCCTGAAAGACGCGCCCCAAGGAAACAACACCGATAAGAAAATGCAAGTATTGCTGCTGCAACGGCATGCTGATGCAGGCATTGCCGCCCAGCAATATGACGCAGCCATCAGCGACTTTGAAACCCTGCTGCAAATGAGCCCCAAACACCCCCGGCTCTTGCTGGGTATGGGCATGGCAATGGTTGGCAAGGGCGATACGCAAAAGGCGATCCCCCTGTTTGACGATTTAATCGCATCTGCACCCAGTGCCCCTGCTTACTACGGAAGAGGCGTTGCGTTGTACCGTGCGGGCAAACTGAATGATGGCCTGAAAGATATCGATGAGGCGATCAAGCTGGAGCCACGCAATGCGCAGTATCGGCAAGTGCGCGAGCAACTGGCCGCATCCACCAAACCATCCAACAAGTCCAAGCCCTGACGCAGACAAGCAGCTCGACCATGACGTTGCGAATCCTCCATGTCGGCAAGTTCTTTCCACCATACATGGGCGGGATGGAAGTCTTTTTGGCAGACCTGATTCAAGAGCAGCGACGCCAGGGCATCGACGCTCATGCCATGGTGCATGGAACCTCCTTGCCTGATGACCCCCCTTGGGTGCACAGGGTTCCAGTGCAGTTCAATTTGGTGTACGCGCCCATGGCCGTTGGCTTTCGGCGCGCGCTCGGACAAGCCATCGACCGCATCAAGCCGGATGTGCTGCACTTGCACATGCCCAACAACTCGGCGCTCTGGGCACTAACGCTCCCTAGTGCACGTAAAGTGCCTTGGGTGGTGCACTGGCATTCGGACGTGGTGGTGTCGAATATCAAGTGGTCTGTGGCTTTGGCCTACATGCTGTACCGGCCTTTTGAGCAAGCTCTTCTGGAACGTGCACAACAGATCTTCGCAACATCACCGCCCTACTTGCAGGCCAGCGCAGCACTGCGACCTTGGCTCGATAAATGTGACGTGGTGCCGCTGGGTATCAATCTGCAAGACAGTGCCCCTGGAGCGGAGGCCAGAGCACAAGCAACATCACTTTGGCGGGCAGAGACCCAATTCAGACTCCTATCGATCGGCCGGCTCACCTACTACAAGGGCTTTGAAATCCTGATTAAAGCGGTCTCCACACTGCCCGGTGTGGAACTGCTGATTGTCGGAAGTGGCGAGCTTCACGACTCTCTTGAAGAGCTGGTGCGCAGCACAACCCCTGCTGGTACTGCGCCCGCCACCCGGCTCTTAGGTGCTGTGGATGATGCCCAAAAGCATGCTCTGCTGGCCCAGTGCGACCTTTTTTGCCTGGCATCGCGAGAGCGCACGGAGGCGTTTGGGGTGGTGCTGCTGGAGGCCATGCAGCACTCACGCCCCTGTCTCGTGACGGATTTGCCAGGCTCTGGAATGCCTTGGGTGGTGTCCCACGCCCATTGCGGGCTGCATGTGCCTTTTGAAGATGTGGAAGCCTGGCGCAGCACCATAGCCCGCCTGCAACATGATCCCGACTTGCGTCAACGTTTGGGCAAAGCAGGCAATAAAGCACTGCAAGAGCACTTTGGGATTGGCCCTTGCGAGCGCGCCACTGCCCGCCATTACAGAAGCATGGCACCGGGCAGAAATACAGAGTCCTCCACACGCGGCTTGATGGTGGTGATTGCCACCCATAACAATGCCGCAGACATCGCCCCTCTGCTTCAACGCGTGCGCGCCTTGGTCAACGCTCCAGTGCTTGTGGTTGATAACCGCAGCACTGACGCAACCTGCCACTTGGCTGAGCAGCACGGGGCACGGGTGCTGCGCCCTCTTCTGAAAATGACGACCTGGGGCAGCTTGCAGACCGGCATCCGTCATGCGCTTGTGCAAGGCTACTCTTGCGCCATCACCATCGACGCAGAGGGCCGCTATGAAGTAGAGGAACTACCGGCGCTACTTGCTGCGGGCAATGAAGCTGACATGGCAGTAGCCTATTTCGCAAGCAGCAACAGCCTGCCGCGCCGTGCAGCCTGGCAGTGGTTTCGGTGGTTGACAGGCTTGGGATTGCGTGATTTTGTGTCGGGATTTCGGCTGTATAACCGCGCAGCCATGCAAGTGGCGGCATCTGCCGAGGCCACGCTGCTGGACTACCAGGACATCGGAACGTTGTTGCTGATGAGACGCGAAGGTAAGCGAATTGCCGAGGTGCCGCTTGCAATGCACACCTCCAAGATAGATCGCTCCAAAATTTTCAGATCCTGGGCCTATGCAGTGCGATACATGGTTGTATCAACACTTGTTGGCATTGCGCATGGGAGGCGTGCAAACAAGACCAGAAAAATTTCGCAAACCGCATAGCGTTTGTCAATTGGCCTCGATAGCGCCCCCAAGTTTGCGTCATACCATCACCTTGATCCCCGCCGCCATTAATACCATCGCGAGAGCCAACTGAATCCATCGGCCCGCAATTTTTCCAGCGAGCAGGCTCCCCAAAAGCACCGCAGGAACAGAACCCACCAACAAGCTGCCAAGCATCCATAGGTCCACCATTCCGGCAAACAGATAACCAATTCCAGCAACGGCCGCCAATGGAACCGCGTGCACGATATCGGTGGCGACTAGGCGATGAGGGGTCATCCGGAGTGGATAGAGATATAGCAACATTACAGTACCCAGCGCTCCCGCTCCTACCGAGGTAAGGGCTACACACAACCCCAAAACTGCGCCAGCAACCACCGTCAGCAACGGCTGAATGGCCTTAAAACGCACCGGTTCTTCGATACGCTGCTGGCGCGCAAGAGCCCTTAGATATGGCGCAGCCAGCAAGCCTGCGGCAGTGATGAGCACAACAATGCCAATCGTTTTGGTTAGCCACTCCACCTGCGCCATCCGAACACCGAAGCTGACTATCACAACGATGACCAATGCTACCGGCAAGCTCCCCATCCACAAGCGTTTAGCTACCCGCCAGTCCACATGACCACTGGCATGGTGTGCACGTGCGCCAACAAGTTTGGTGATGGCCGCAAACCACAAGTCAGTAGCGATGGCAGTGATTGGAGACACGCCAAAGACAATGAGCAAAATGGGCGTCATTAGTGCGCCGCCACCCACACCCGTGATGCCCACGACCAAACCGGTCAACGCACCGGCTAGCGCATAAGACGAATCAATCACTCGGGCATCCAGGCCATGCAACCAGCAGCAACGAACGAGGGATTGAATACCTCAGGTTTGCCATAACGCAGGGGGCGGCCTTGCAGGTCCAGCACCAAGCCCCCTGCGCCCTCTAATACAGCTTGTGCAGCTGCCGTATCCCACTCACAAGTGGGAGCCAAGCGTGGATACATGTCAGCCTCACCTTCCGCGATCCGGCAAAACTTCAATGAACTGCCCGCTTGCATCAACTGCACGGGTCCCAGCCGGTCGATCATTACCTTTGTATCGACATCCAAGTGACTTCTGCTGGCAATGACTCGGCACACTGAAACATCTGCAGGCTCAGCCACCCGAATGGCAATGGGCACATTGCCAATGCATCGCCACGCCCCCAAACCAGCACCTCCCCAATAGAGAGTATCGATCGCAGGTGCATACACCACCCCCAAGATGCTTCGCCCCTCCTCGACCAGAGCAATATTTACGGTGAACTCGCCGTTGCCGGCGATGAACTCCTTGGTTCCGTCCAACGGATCGATTAACCAAAACCGCCTACTTTGGCAGCGGCCGGCATGCGAACTCTCAGACTCCTCAGACACTACGGGGCAGTCCGGCAGCAATTGTTGTAAGTGATGAACTAACACCTGATGGGCAGACAAATCCGCTTGCGTCAATGGAGAAGTGTCTTTCTTCAACGTTGCCGCGAATTGCTCTGTGGCGTACACAGCCATCACTGCGCTGCCAGCAAGGCGTGCAATAGGCAGCAGCTTTTCGAGCAATTTAGTGATCTCAGCATGTCGCATATTGCAAAATTACAAAAATTTGTCGAAGATGTGCATCCTATCATTCAATTTTTCATAAATAAATTGAAAAATAATCAAATTGCGACAAACCTCACTCAAGCGTTGTTAGGCCTTGATGCCAAGCAGGTTTGGGATACGGAGCTTGCATACTCGCACCTGAAGAAATGTGGCGAAGCCGACACCAAACGAACCGCCGAGCGCAGACTCAACGCGCTAGGACTACTCCCACAGGGACTGAACGACGGTGATTTGCGAGACGAGCAAGGCCTCCCCCCCAAACGCTTGGTGCTGAACTGGGCGATGGAGCAAGCACGCAAACGACGCGACCGTGTTCTTTTTGCCCAGCTAAGGCCGCTACCGAATGGTGCACCCTGCCTGCATGCGAACGACGCGCGCGGCGCCCGCATCTGGGCACCACTGCCAGACTCGCAAAAAGAAACCATTTGGCAAGCCCTGCTGGCGCTGCAAAAACACATCAGCAAGCCCGTCGCGTTGTTTCCGCATGGTGCGCTGGTCGAAGCCCTGCGAACAGCACCAAACGCACCAAGCATCAACGTTCACTTACAGGCGTACCGATCCGCAATGCCCAACGGCAGGCATCCACAAAAGGGCAATTTGTCGTCGATGCCCCTCTCGCCACATCTCAGACAACTCGAGGCGGAAAGCATTTACATCCTCCGAGAAGCAGTGGCCGAGTCCCAAAACCCTGCAATGTTGTATTCCATTGGAAAAGACAGCAGCGTGATGCTGCACCTGGCGCGCAAGGCGTTTTACCCCGGGGTGCCCCCGTTCCCACTGCTACATGTAGACACCCGGTGGAAGTTTCAGGAGATGTACGACTTCCGGGACTGGATGGCCCGCGAAAGTGGGATGCAGCTGCTGACACACATCAACCCGGATGCCATTGAGAAAAACATCAATCCTTTTGACCATGGCTCGGCCCTTCACACCAACATTACCAAGACCGAGGCATTGAGGCAGGCACTCAACCAGCACCAGTTTGACGTGGTGTTTGGCGGGGCGCGACGAGACGAAGAGCAATCTCGGGCCAAAGAACGTGCGTTCTCGTTTCGCACCGCCAATCATCAATGGGACCCTAAGAACCAACGCCCCGAGCTCTGGAACTTGTACAACACGCGCAAAACCTCCGGGGAAGGCATACGGGTGTTTCCACTGTCGAATTGGACCGAACTGGACGTCTGGCAATACATCCTCCACGAGGGGATCCCGGTTGTGCCGCTTTACTTTGCCAAGCCACGCCCTGTCGTGGTGCGCCCAGGAATGATCATGCTGGTGGACGATGATCGCTGCCAGCTACTGCCTGGGGAGGAAATTCAAATACGTAAGGTGCGCTTTCGCACGCTGGGGTGCTACCCACTGACGGGCGCCATCGAGTCTGAAGCAGACACACTGGAAGACGTCCTGTTGGAACTTATCAACACCCGCCAGTCCGAACGACAGGGCCGCAAGATTGACACCGACAGCGCGGGATCAATGGAAAAGAAGAAGCAGGAGGGTTATTTCTGATGGCACACACCACCCAATCGCAAACAGCCCCATACCTGGCACGCAATAGCGACACAACCCACCTAGGCGACTGGCTCGCACGGCAGGCAGAACAAGACACGCTACGTTTTATCACTTGCGGCAGCGTAGACGACGGCAAAAGTACCCTGATAGGGCGTCTTTTGTGGGAATCTCACCATATTTTTGACGACCAACTGGCTGCTGTAACTGCCGCTTCTAAACGGCATGGAACACAAGGCGACAACATTGACTTGGCGCTATTGCTAGACGGCCTGTCTGCCGAGCGGGAACAAGGCATCACCATCGACGTGGCCTACCGGTTTTTTGATACAGCACGGCGCAAGTTCATCGTGGCGGACACCCCAGGGCATGAGCAATACACCCGGAACATGGTGACTGGCGCGTCTACCGCAGACTTGGCGGTTATCCTGATCGACACCAGAAAGGGTTTGCTGACGCAAACACGACGGCACGCCCGCCTAGTTTCACTGATGGGTATTCGTCACGTAGCGTTGGCTATCAACAAGATGGATTTGGTTGGGTTTGACGCCAAAGCGTTTGAACGGATCGAACATGACTTTGGCACGCTGGCCAAAAGCCTGCAGCTTGACACCGTGACAGCTATCCCAATCTCTGCATTGCAGGGCGACAACATCACTACCCGCTCTGCCCGAACGCCCTGGTACAGCGGCCCCACACTCTTGGGATATCTGGAAACGGTGCAAATCCATCCAGCCACCGACCAGCGATTGGTATTCCCCGTGCAATACGTCAACCGGCCCCAGGCCGATTTCAGGGGCTTAAGTGGCACCGTTGCCAGTGGACGAATCGCGGTGGGCACCCCGGTACGTGTCACGGCATCGGGCCAAACTGCACAAATCAAACGCATCATTACCCCGGCCGGAGACGCCTCAGAAGCCTTGCCAGGAAGCGCCATCACCGTAGTGCTGGACAAAGAATTGGATGCATCGCGCGGCGACATTTTGGCTCGCGCAGATACCCCGCTTGAGATGACCGACCAGTTCGCCGCCACCGTGATATGGATGCATGCAGACCAGGGAATGGTTGGCCGTAGCTACGAACTGAAACTGGCAAACCAATGGGCAGGCGCATCGCTCACCAGCATCAAGCATCGCATCGACGTCAACACCGGCGCGCACGAAGCGTGCAGAGAACTGAGCCTGAACGACATCGCCTTATGCAATCTGGCTCTTAGCCGACCGGTGGTGTTTGATGCCTATGCCAAATCTCACACAATTGGCGGCTTCATCTTGGTAGACCGGTTCAGCCGGGCCACCGTAGCCGCAGGCCTGATTACCCACAACCTGCGCCGTGCCGATAACGTGCACCGGCAAGCTTTAAGCATTACGCGGCAAGACCGTGAGCTGCTGAACGGCCACAAAGGGAAAGTGGTCTGGTTCACCGGCTTGTCCGGCTCCGGAAAATCAGCCATCTCAAACGCACTGGAAAAAGAATTGCACGCCCAAGGCAGGCGCACCTACATTCTGGACGGCGACAACATACGCCAGGGACTAAACCGTGACTTAGGGTTTACTGATGCCGACCGCGTGGAGAACATCAGACGAGTGGCGGAAGTAGCAAAACTCATGATGGATGCGGGCCTGATCGTGATGACTGCATTCATATCGCCCTTTCGTCAAGAACGCGAGCTTGCACGCAGTCTGATTGGCAGTGAGAACTTCGTAGAGGTCTACGTGGCGACTCCACTAGCAGTGTGTGAGCAGCGCGACCCCAAGGGACTTTATAAAAAGGCGCGAAGCGGGTTACTACCCAACATGACTGGGCTGACTAGCCCCTATGAGCCGCCGGACCGGCCCGACATGACAATCAATACTGCAGATATCCCTGTATCGGAGGCCGTGAAACGGCTCCTCACCCATTGCGCGTGAGTCAGCCATGAGGCTTGGCGCAGCAAGCGGCCATGTCCCAACAACCCCTTGCGGTCTGCCAGGGTGCGGCCTCGGGCAGTCCGAGGCGTTGCTTTTCCAGTCAATAGCTGTGGCATTGGCCGCCCAAAGACGCCTTGCGGCCTGTCCCGATCCGCACTATCACCGACTCGCGAGGGTTATGCAGGACATCCCTAGCAGCCCACTAAACAACTTTCCAATGCAAGTCAACAGAAGTCACATGACTTTTGAATTTTTACAACACACCAGACAACAAATTTGCTAATTGTAAATTTATTTTTACACTTCATCACCTGACTGGAAATAAAACTATGGGGCTAGTGATTCAATCAATCGAAAAATTCACCATTTAAAAAATCCAGCCCCGCAATTAAAAATCACCAGTATTAATATTAAATGCAATTATTAAGCCAACCCAAACAAAAGCAAAAACATCCAGCCATGGCACTATCACTCACAACCGCCTCCGGCATAAAAAACACATATCTCAAACCGAGATCAATGGCGAACTGTTTTTTGGTTTTTTTAGCTTTAACTGGCTGCAGCTCTATGGAGGGATCCGCACCATCACAGAACTTGCAGCAGGGATACAGTAAATCAACCACCCCGCAAAACACTGACAAAAAAGTTCTCCCAGCAATGAGAGGGGGTTTAAATGTTTACATTGACCCTCAGACGGGCGAATTTATCCAAGAACCCAGACAAGGGCAAGAAGCACTAAAAATAACTCCAGAAATGCAAAATGCAACAAGCACGTCGAGCGAAGGGCTTGTTGAAGAAATAAGTCCCGTTCCCGGTGGCGGCGTGATGATTGATTTAAAGGGAAGATTTCAGAGCCCACTAATCATTACACAAGACCCTTCAGGCAAGCAAAAAACTCGCCATCTGAACGATCTTCCCCTGTATGCGCCGCAGCACCCGACAAATAAAAATACAGAAGGTTCAGGCCATGAGCAAAAATAAAGCCAATTTTCTGCTATCACTATTAGTTGGTTCCATTGGTTTACTCGGTTCTTTATTACCAGCCAGCGTCAATGCAGCGACCGTCACCGTGGTGAATTTGGATAGCCAAGGTGAAGGTTTCAATGACACAACACCTGCCAGTCCAGTTGGTGGCAACAGCGGCACCACGATTGGTCAGCAGCGCACAATAGCGTTTCAGCATGCTGCAAATATTTGGGGCAGTCACTTGCAAAGTGCCGTTCCCATAAGGGTTGGCGGTCAATTTGACCCACTGCCTTGTACGGCATCCAGCGGCACCCTGGGCAGCGCCGGCCCCAAATCTGCCAACCGCGATTTCGCCGGCGCACCAGTCGCCGGCACTTGGTACCCTATTGCGCTGGCAAACGCCATAGCGGGGATCGATTTCCTTCCAAACGACAATCACATCAGCGCAACATTCAGCAGCACGATCGGCTCAACAGGCTGCTTGGAATCCTCTGGGTGGTATTACGGGTTAGATGCATCCCCCCCCCGGGAAAAATTGACTTTGTCAGCGTGCTTTTGCATGAGCTCGGGCATGGACTGGGCTTTCTCACTTACGTTGACCGTCAAACTGGTGCCAAAGCGCTTGGATTCGATGACGCCTACATGCGCCACCTTGAGCGTCATGGGTCAACACCACCTAGTTTTCCCAGTATGACGGACGCCCAAAGATTGGCCGCAAGCATTGACACAGGAAATCTACATTGGACTGGGGCCAATGTGCGCGCAGCGAATGGCACCCTGTTCGTCGGCACCGTGGGGGATCACGTGCGCATGTATGCGCCCAACCCTGTAGTGCCTGGTTCTTCCGTATCGCATTGGGACACGGTACTGTCACCCAATCAAATGATGGAGCCCAGTTACACGGTTCCAATTCACACCCCATCTTTAGAACTTCAATTATTCAAGGATATTGGGTGGGGGGTGAACACTCCTACACCCGGTACATATGCACTGAACGTTGCGGTAGCAGGCTCAGGCACAGTAACCAGTAACCCTAGCGGCATCAATTGTGGCGGAGACTGCTCAGAAAATTATGCCAGTGGTACCAATGTCACCCTGACAGCCACCGCTAACTCGGGTTATGTCTTTGGCAACTGGAGCGGAGCTTGTGCGGGAAGCAGCTCATCGTGCGTTGTCAATATGAACGCGGCCAAAAGCGTAACGGCTACATTCACCTCTACGCCGCAAGCCAATCTCTCCATTGCGAAAGTCGGCACAGGATCAGGCACAGTCTATCGAACTAACGGGGCCATCAACTGTGGCACAACCTGCTCAGAATCTGTAGCACCGGGCGCTATTGCAACCATTAATGCCTCACCGGCAACGGGCAGCGCATTTGCGGGCTGGAGCGGCGGAGCGTGCACAGGCACTGGCACCTGTTCCTTCAGCGTAAATGCAAATACCACCGTCAATGCACAATTTAATCTGATTGCTGGAGGTAAAACACTTACGCCTTTGCTCCTGTCGAACCTTTCTGGAGTTAGCGACTCATCGCAATACTATTCTGTGGCAGTTCCAGCGGGAGCCAGAAATTTAGTTATACAAATGAGCGGAGGGAATGGGGATGCAGATCTTTATGTTAGATACGGCCAACAGCCCAATTCAACAAATTATGATTGCCGCCCATATCTATCAGGCAACAACGAAAGCTGTAATTTTCAAACACCCAATGCGGGCATTTACTACATATCCATCACAGGCTTTCAATCATTTAGTGGATTGACGTTATCCGCCAGTTATCAAACCGTTATTTTCGACCCCTCAATTATTATAAATCTACTTATAAACTAGTTAATTCATAATTTTTAACAACAAACAATTACCTAAGACGAAATATGAAAAAATCATCACTAGCAGCAGTTCTCCTGACTTTTTCATCAATCACTTTCGCAGTAAGTGACACGGGAGAAAGACAAATTACCAGCTTCGGCATCCAGACCGGCGGCCCTTCAACCGTTGGATATCTGACAGTCACCCCCGCTGTATCGACTAACTGCCTATACGGAGTCATGTACATATATAACGCGACTGATCCTATACCCAAGTTGTTTTTTGCCACAGCTCTAGCAGCCTACTCGTCTGGAAAGCCCGCCAAGCGGATAGATTACGATTTAAGACCTGATGGAACATGCTCTATAACACTCATCAACTTCTGAGAGCCGTGTTGCACAACCCCTGTTTGGCTCGGCATTACACGAACCCCAGATGGGGTTGTGCCACGGCCGCAGTCACCTGAAGCTTGAACGTTCTGGCTGGCCTTGCTGCGCAAACCTAATTCAGGCGGAGATAACCCAACCCCCAGACGCAGCTACGCCATAGCTGTCGCATCCCGGACGATCATATGGTCGCTTGCGAAACAGATGCTGATGCGTCTGGTACCACTCTTTCATAGCCTGCATCGGTGTACTGCTCTTGAGCGCTGACTGCGGCAACTGGTGGTTGTACAGGGCCACATAGCGCAGCAGGGTCTGCTCCATATCCTCGCGGCTGTTGAACCTATGGGTCTTCAGAACGTCCGCAATGCGGCCGTTAAACCGCTCCACCATGCCGTTGGTTCTGGGCGTCCTCGGCTTGGTCAAGCGGTGCTCTATGCCCAGCTCCTGGCACAGTTGGTCGAACTCATGGTTGCCGCTGGGTTCGCGTTCCTTGCTGGCAAACAGACGGTCCGTGAACTCTTTGCCGTTGTCGGTCAGCAGCCTGTTGATCCTGATCGGACAGGCCTTGTGCAATGCCTTGAGGAAGGCCTGTGCACTTGCTGCAGTCTTGTTGGTTTTGAACTGCACGAACACCCATCGCGTGGCCCTGTCGATGGCCACGAACAGGTAGCGTCGGCTGCTCTCATCCTGCATCTGGGGCAAGTACTTCACATCCATGTGCAAGTAGCCTGGCTCGTAGCTCTTGAAGGCCTTGTAGGCCAGCACAGGCTGCTGGGGTTTGAGGGCATTGAGGTTGCCCGCTCCATGGCGGCGAAGGCACCTGTCCAGCCCGGAGCGCGAGACATGGGCGCAGATGAACTCCCGTGTCACGGCCAGCAGGTCATCCAAAGGCAGCAGCAAGGTACGTCGCAAGTGAACCACCACGGTTTCTTGCGCAGGCGTGAGCACAGTTTGCAGGTAATGGGCCGTGTGCGAGCGGTCTGCAAAGACGGAACGCTTCTTCCACTTGTAGACCGTCTGCTCAGTGATCCCAAAGCGTTGGGCCAGGACGCTGGCTGGTTCATTGCTCGCTGCGATCTCGGCACGCACGGCAGGTGTGGTACGGGCGTTCTTGTGCAGGGCTATCAGCATGGAGTCACTCCTGGGGTGGATTGCAGGGACTCTATCAACTTCTTCAAAACAGCTCGGGCCATAAAGAGCGGATAGCGTTTAGAGTCTATGCAATCGTCCGGGATGCGACACATAGCGAGCACCGACACAGACACAGACATCGTTGTCGGGTGCCCAAGTTGGGTAAAGCGGTTGAACAAAGCCACCCGCACCTGAAGTTATGTGACCTAGCGCTCGAACGTGCGCGCCATCACTCGCTCACCCAGGCGTTTGAGGCGGTGCATCTTTGCCTCCACCAAACTGCCCCGGTGATAACCGCTCCATATCTTCCAAATCTCGCGCCCAAAGCCCGCAGCGCCGCATGACAGTCCTTGATGTAATAAGCACCGTCGGTACGCACACTGGCTATCGATTCTTCAGGCGATAGCTGCGCCAGCAGTGCGGGAAGCATGGGCGCGTCGCCAACGCTGTTGCCTGTGACCTCCTCAATGGCCCGTATCTCCCGCGTGTAGGCATCAATGCCCAGGTGCACCTTGCGCCACTGCCGTCGGTATTCAGCACCATGCTTCTTTCGTTTCCACTCCCCTTCGCTCAGGAACTTGATGCCTGTGCTGTCCACCAGCAAATACCGCGCGATGGCGCTGCATTGGTAAGGCTGTCGTACCAGCACTGTCTTGTGGCGGCGAAGCACAGCGCTGAAGCCGGGAACCAGCCGATCCAGACCTGCTGGATGTAGCAAGCTCTGAATCAGCCCCAGGCTCTGGCGCAGGGCCAAACCAAACAGTCACTTGACGATGGCAGCATCCATGATGCGTCTGCTGGCGACCCCGCATGCCACCGGCAGATGCGTACCACTGCATGTCTTCGTCCAGCCAGATCGTCGCATCTGGCCTTGAGCGCTGCATTGTGTCTGACCCACTCAGTGGCCTTGTAGCGGGACTTAGGCTACTGGGATTTTCTCATCCCCCAAGACCACCAGCGTAAGGCCTGTGTTTGTCCAACAAAGCCGCTCATGCTCCTGATCCACCAACAGTTCAAGGAGGAACTTGTGCAACAGCGCTCCTTCAATCCCTCAATGATTTTAATTTCGTCCGCATCTCACATATCCATTGCTCGCAACACTTGTATTCTTCCGAGTTGAGCAACTCCATCCTGTCCGAATTATCCACAAAGGCGAGCGTGTGACCTCTATCAACGCTGTGCATGTAATCTCCGATATATTTATTCACCTCAAGACCCTCCCAATCAGAATTCTCCTTCGTAAAAATTTGAAGCGTCAGATAATAATCCTCCATAAATTTTTGATTTTCATGATAATTAATTTTTTGGCGATCAATTTTTGACAAATCAAGCATAAAGCTATGGAGTGGCGCATGGTTTAATTTCACAAATTCATCATATGAGTAGCCGTATTCATATGTGCGCTCTCGTTTTACAATAACACCTTCTACATATTTATAGCTTGTGGCATATACACGCCCAAAAGATACTGCCTTTCCTGTTTCGGTCAGTCTTGATAACAGCCATTGATAGGCTGTTGAAAAAAGTAAGTCGTCGTAATCCAGAAATGCCGCGTAACGGGTCTTAACTGCCTTAAGCCCCTCATTGAGGAGCTTGGAGCGCAAATCATCGCTTCCATTTTCAGAGAAGAATGGCAAGACGGTCGGCTTTACATTATTTGCCCAGGGTATGCAAGTGAGAAGTTCTTCTAACTGGATAGACTGAAACTCGCTCAGATCTTGCGTCACCACAAGTGGGGTAACTCTGCAGCCCTGCATTGCCGCAAGACAATATAGAGCGTTGCTCAATAGCTGAATGTCTCCAGACTTGTGAAATCGAATTACCGTTGTCACTTCTTCTATGGGCCTATCTTTCAAGGAAGATACATTGGTCACAAAGCAATGGGCATCGGTTCGGACGCGAAAATTTTTATACCCAATTAACTTACATTTTTTTGATAACAAACCAATAGCAGAATAATAAGCATACTCTGAAGACGTAGAACCATTTTCAGTTAAATTAGGTAACTCAGTTCGACTGTCATAGGTATTAGCAAGGACTACAGAGCTAGGGCAAGACAATGCTGTTTTGAGCATTTTTTCAAGCACATCTGCACCAAAAAACACCGCACGCCTAAACTCAACAATAAAATCCGCGCCGTCAGAATCTCCGATATATGCAAAAGGGCAGTCATCAATAAAATCTCCATTATCAAAAGAGATTTTGCAAATTTTAAAAATCGTTGAAGCAGCAAGGCACCTAAAAAAACGTGACCTCAACTGCTTGTCAATTTTAAACTGCGATGCGATGGATTCTGGAATCGTGATATGTACGATAATATTTTGGGGTATCTCCGCATCAACATTCAACTCCTGAGAAAGTGAAATCCCCGAAATCGCACGCCCCACAGAATTAAGATACGAAAATCCGTATCGCGAGTCTGGCTCCAAATGCGCGCCCTCCGCCCACTCATTCCAAGCATTTACAATAATAAACCTTTTGTCTTCAGGCAGGGTGCTTCTCGAATAATCAATCACACGATTCAACCAATCTGAGAAACAAGCGGGCGTACTACCGTGAAGTAGAAAGGCATCCCGGCCATATCTAGCAGTGTTATCCCACATTGGCACCACTGAGCGGAAATAGGTGAAAGGCTTCTCTTCCATTTGTTGGCTATAAAAATTAGCCACATCATGATATGGAAGCACGCTCCCATTTATAGGCTCATACTGATTAAGCTGATTCTTGATATCTGAAACTGCACCATTCGTCCAATCGTGCAAAACCCGCTCCGCGCCCGCATCCATTGAGAAATCGCAGGGATTTGTCGCACCTCTGGTTAGCACAGCCACAATGTAGGGTTTATTTACACCAGCCGTCTGACATTCTGCCTCCCAAATGCTTTGATACATTTGTGAATCCACGATAGAAGAAGGCCTGTAAATAAACAAAACTGGCCTGTCATCTATTTTAATATATCTTGGATCACTGAAAAATGGCAACAAATATTGGATGAAATCCTTGGCGTCCTCGCTCGAATAATTCTGTTGAAGCAAAACTTCGCTCTCATTACCATCCCAGCGCCGCGTCCAGTTTTCATTTGCCCAACAAAAACAAAACGGCATATCAATATCTGGATTTGCCAAAAGTATCTGAGCAGGCTTTTCTAGAATTAGCTTTCCAGAGAACCAATAATGATAAAAAATCTGGCCAGCAACGCCGGCTTTATGCATCATTTCAGCTTGCTTTTTCAGAATATCTGGACCATCGATGAGGTAGTAGCCTAAATCCGGATGAGGTATATGCTGCTGATAATGCCCAGGAAACAACGGATTTGACGCCCGCACCTTGGTCCACTCCGTAAAACCTTCCCCATGCCACAAATCATTTTCTGGGGTCGGATGAAACTGCGGCAAATAATAGGAAAGTATTTTAATATCACTGCTTTTCTTTACAAAAGAATAGTCGCGCTGATCCTCGTAATGCAGAAAATCATGAATCGAATCACCCTGGTGTAGTCTCATGAACTTTCCTGGGTGCGCATGCGCGAAAACAAACAGCAACCGCTCCAATGCATGCGCTAAGGTGCCATCAGGCTTTATCGGTTCAGGAGGGAAATCATTCCAATCCAAGGGCAAATGAAGAAAATCTTTGACACATGCTCCACGGGCCCAGAACATAAAGCCCTCAGGAAAATCAATTACAGGATAGTCCTCAATCCGCAATGCGGTGTATTTTTGCAAAAATTCTTTTGCAACACCAAAATTATCAGCCCAGCCTGTGCCATCCCTCAATATCCCAAAATCACCTTCTGGAAAGACGATTTTTGCCGAAGTCAATAGTTTTTCAAAAATTTTGGCAACACGCCCCCCACTACTGCCCGGAGCGCCAAACAAATTATCAAACAGCTTCGTTCGCCAAGACGACAAATTATTATTATGAATGCTCTTTTTAGTATGAAAATGACCTACAACATCATATTTACTCAATCGATCGCCAAACTGAATAATAAATGGCGCAATATCACGACCTCTATTTGGCGTAGATTCAACAAAAACCTCACAGACCAAAGGCAATTTTTCTTTTAAAATTGATTTAACATCATGAAGATCAATACCTTCTCGAACAGAAACAAATAAATCGCAACGGAATTTCACATTGGACAAATATGAAATCATTTCATCCAATAAATCCACATAAAAAATATGCAGATGAATACCAATTCTTGGATTTTCAAGGGATACAGGAGGTTTTCTATCCAATCCTGGATCAATATAAAACGGCTCTATGCTTATAGAACCATTTTGCCCGCCAATATTTCCAACAGACAAAGCACCTGAACGTAGCGGCTTGAATGCCTTCAGTGCTTGACGGAAAAACGCCACAACACCCTCATTGCTTATAACCCTGATACTGAGTCGAATAGTGGCGCCAACACCACCATTTCTCTTAATAATATCAGAAACCAATGTTACGGCATGCCTAATTTTTTGAGATAAACCGAGAACATATCTAAGAGGGGCCGTCACTTGCCAACTTTTACTGGCATATAGGGCGGAAATTGTCTTCTGCAGAGCACTGATTTCAGCGCTCAGACTCTCCGGCAAAACTCTTAAAGCAGAAAGTTCCCTCTCTCGTTCAATCGCGGATTGATTCAGCGTAGAGATTTTCTGATCCCGTTCAATAACAGCCTGATTCAGCGTAGAGATTTTTTGATCCCGCTCAATAGCAGCCTGATTCAGCGTAGAGATTTTCCGATCCTGCTCAATAGCAGCCTGATTCAGCGTAGAGATTTTTTGATCCCGCTCAATCAAAGATTTATTACATATAGAGATTTGAGCTTTATTATTTTCAATGAGCTCATCACATTTCTGAAGCAATATTTCTTGTGCAGATAACTCTGTTTTTCCCTTGATTATCCGATCGCTCAGCTTATCGCACAACTTTAAAATAGGTCGAATCCGTTCGATCTCTTCTTTCCATTTTTGAACGTAACTGGAATTTTGCAGCTCTTCAATCGATACAAGATCAATTGATGCATTCAAAAGCACGGAATAAATCTCGCGAACCAATGGCGAGGCAGCCTCATTGATCTCGACATCGGCGCTAGAAAATTTCGAGTGCCGCAATTTTTCATCTAAAAAATCGCTACGATAAACCGCTAATTTTTCAGTATCTAGAGGAGAGCCGAGCCAATTTGCCAATCGGTTAAGCTGTCCTTCGGGATCGATAATTAATTGATCATAGTCGAGCAAAATAAATGGTCGGCTTCCTATATTTGCAAGACCTGAAACCATGTGCTCCGCCCACAGAAAAAAAGATTTTTCTGGATCAAAACCATCTCGGCGTGTTAATGAATTCACTACACTGAGAGGGTTCCGAATGGCGAAAATATACCGCACATCAAAATCACCTTTGACAAAAACCCTCTCCCAAAAAGGAAGTAACACAGCGGTACGTGGGTCCTTTAAACCAAAGTATTCGAATCCATGGATTTTTGAATGCAGTAGATCGGTGGCCCTGGATAAGTAGCCACGATCACACAAATTCTCAATATCAAACGTTTGAATTGGATCAAGACTATGCCAACTACGACCAATGATTTCGAGCATTTCAGCATTCAGAGCAACAAAATCAAGATCCTCCCAGAATCCTTTTTCATTGTTACCCTTGGCAGGAGGCATCAAATGTTCACCCAAGGCAACGTCCATGGTCTGTAAGCCTCTGGCAATTGCACTGGTTCCACTGCGGTGCATTCCAAGTACGATAACCAACTGTGACTTTTCTTTTTGCATATTCACTGGATTTTGCATATTCAATTTTCTTCAATCATGATACTCGGTGAACAAGAGAAATCAATGATTCCAGTTGCCAAATCATCCGATTCAGAAAGTACGCGAAACATTGCGACATCAATCAGCCGATGTAAGTAAGTTTCACTTCCATTCACATCCCCAACTACACCAGCATTAAGAAAATAAATTCCTTTATTAATCCGGCAAGAAAACTCGAAACTTACCGAAAATACAGAACCGGAAGTCACATAAGGAAGGCTGGTGCGATTGGATGCAGCCGATACCGCTCCTCCCATTTCAATACCGGTTGTCGTCTTGATCATCATCCCAAACCTGACATTGCTGGCCGGGCGTTCAAATCGCACACGGTAACGATAGTAATAAGTATTGCCCCGTGTCAGGTTGTTAACACGCTCTCCCATGCTCGTATAGATTGCCGGATCTTCAATGATTGCGCCATAAGACTCATACGCGATGGTACTAACAGGTTTGAGAGAAGGATCGTAGCTATCGGATAGCTCATCAGCAGGCTCTGTCCTAGAAATAGAGGGAAACACGATGGGTCCAGCCTTCGCTAGACTGGCTGAGTCAACCTGCTGATTGGCATCTTCTAACCGAATTTCAGCGCGGATGGCATCGCGTTTATCGTTAGGTGCATAAAGTAATTTTTGATAACGTCCAACAATTTTCTTAGGCGAGCCAATGGCAAGACGCTCCCCCGCATCAAGTAGGATGGCACGGTCGCACAACTCGACAACAGTGCCACCGGAATGCGACACAAACAGGATGGTGGCCCCAGCAGAGCGAATCGCTTCAATCTTGGAGAAGCACTTTCTCTGAAAAAGCTCATCTCCCACCGACAGCGCTTCATCAACTACCAAAATTTGCGGATCTACGTTGATTGCAACCGCAAATGCCAGACGCACGACCATGCCGCTGGAATATGCCTTGACTGGCTGATCGATGAACGAGCCAATATCGGCAAATTCTGTAATTGCATCAAAGCGACTGTCAATTTCGCTACGGCTTAGCCCCAATACTGCGCCGTTAAGATATACATTTTCACGCCCGGTAAACTCGGGATTG
The DNA here is from genome assembly GCF_002749705.1 of Acidovorax sp. 56. NCBI lineage: Bacteria > Pseudomonadati > Pseudomonadota > Betaproteobacteria > Burkholderiales > Comamonadaceae > Acidovorax > Acidovorax sp. 56. Next base: position 4,334,727 of record NZ_PEEV01000001.1, on the reverse strand, counting down.
AAACCAGATCCCAATTCCAGCAAGGCAGCAATGCGACCATTGGTAGAAATGACTCCAGTGGACGGGGATAAAGTCCCGCAAATTATTTGCAGTAAGGTAGATTTACCACTGCCGTTCCGACCAACAATTCCGACCGTCTCGCCTTTTTTAATCTCAAAGCCTATATCACGCAACGCCCAAAACTCACGAAAATATTTCTTAGCAGGCTTTCCAAGCGATCTATACAAATGCGGCAGGACAAATTGCTTCAGCCGATCGCGTGGTTGTTCATAAATCTCAAAGCACTTACTGAGACCTTCAACTCTAATTGCAACTTCAGAGGACATCAGAAAATCCATTTCTAGTCTTTTGAAACCAGAAAAAACCTAAGAAGGCAATTGCCGATGCAAAAATCCATCCAATGCTCAACACTGCAAAATCAGGTGTCTTTCCCCAAAATAAAATATCTCGCACTTGCTCAATTGCTGCAGTTAATGGATTTATATAAAGAATGTGGCGATATCGCTCAGGCAATGAAGCCAAAGGATAAAAAATAGGACTCATAAACATCAGCACTGCCGTCAAGACGCCGATAAACTGTGACACATCACGCAAAAACACACCCAACGACGCCAAAGCCCAGCTCAAACCCATTGTAAAAAAGCCCAATGGAATTATGATGAGAGGCAAATAAAATACAGTTAAATGAGGAATTCCAAAAAATAAAAAATACGCTACAAACCATACAGCCAGGCTTATGAGCGCATGATAAAGTGCGGAGAGAAAAACCACAAACGGTAGTATTTCCAGTGGGAATACCACTTTCTTAACATAATTTGGATTTGACAAGATAATGCTTGGCGCAGCATTAATACATTCCGCAAATAAATTAAAAATTATTAAACCAGCAAACAAAGCCAAAGCAAATTCTGTTTTCGAATCGCTCCCCGGGTTCCAGCGCGCTTTAAATACTTCGCTAAATACAAAGGTATAGACTACCAACATAAATAGCGGATTAAAAAACGACCACATAATACCGAGTACAGAGCCACGATAGCGCCCTATTACCTGACGCTTCGTAGAGACTTGAATAAGTTCGCGGTTACGCCAAAGACTGGCGAACATTTCAAATGGGCTTGCAGAGAACTGACGCATTAGAAGAACACCTCCGCCAGGCTCAAAGCCAGCCCCTGCGCATCCTTGGCCGATAGCAGCGGCTGCGCACCCTGCAGGCGCCAGTCAATGGCCAAGGTGGGATCATTCCAAGCGATGCTGCGCTCATACTGCGGCGCGTAGTAGTCCGTGGTCTTGTACAGAAACTCCGCCATCTCGCTGAGCACCACAAACCCGTGCGCAAAGCCCGGTGGCACCCACAGTTGGCGGTGGTTGTCTTCGCTCAGCTCCTCTGCCACCCATTGGCCAAAGCTGGGCGAGCTTTTGCGGATGTCCACCGCCACATCCAACACGGCCCCGCGCACCACGCGCACCAGCTTGCCTTGGGGTTGCTGGATCTGGTAGTGCAAGCCGCGCAGCACCCCCTTGGCGCTGCGGCTGTGGTTGTCTTGCACAAATTCGTGCTGGGTTCCCGTGGCTTCGTTGAAGGCTTTTTGGTTGAAGCTTTCAAAGAAAAAACCTCGGGCGTCTCCGAACACTTTGGGTTCGATCAACACAACGTCGGGAATGGCGAGGCGGGTGGCTTTCATAGGCAATGGCGTTGGATGCAAATAACGGTAGGCAGCGGCAGCGGCGGTTTAGTAAATCTTCTCTTTGAGCACCCGCATCAGGTACTGCCCATACCCGTTCTTGGTGAGCGGCTGGGCCAGGCGTTCTAGCTGGGCGTCGTCGATCCAGCGTTGGCGCCAGGCGATTTCTTCCAGGCAGGCGATTTTGAGGCCCTGGCGGTGTTCCAGGGTGGCGATGAATTGGCCGGCTTCGAGCAGGCTTTCGTGGGTGCCGGTGTCCAGCCAGGCGTAGCCTCGGCCCATGATTTCGACGTTGAGCTGGCCTTGCTCCAGGTACAGGCGGTTCAGGTCGGTGATTTCGTATTCGCCCCGAGCGGAGGGCTTGAGGCCCTTGGCCAGGTCGACGACCTGGTTGTCGTAGAAGTACAGGCCCGTGACGGCGTAGTTGGACTTGGGGGCCTTGGGCTTTTCTTCCAGGGACAGGACTCGGCCTTGAGCGTCGAATTCGGCCACGCCATAGCGCTCGGGGTCGTGCACGTGGTAGGCGAAGACGCTGGCGCCCTCGGTGCGGGCGCTGGCGCTGCCCAGCAGTTCATGGAAGTCGTGGCCGTGGAAGATGTTATCGCCCAACACCAAAGCCGAGGGGGCGTTGCCGACGAATTGCTCGCCAATCACAAAGGCTTGCGCCAGGCCGTCGGGGCTGGCTTGCACGGCGTATTGCAGGTTCAGGCCCCATTGGCTGCCGTCGCCCAGCAGTTGCTCAAAGCGTGGCGTGTCTTGCGGGGTGCTGATGACCAGGATGTCGCGGATGCCCGCCAACATGAGGGTGCTCAGCGGGTAGTAGATCATGGGCTTGTCGTACACCGGCAGCAGTTGCTTGCTGATGGCCAGCGTGGCCGGGTGCAGGCGCGTGCCGGAGCCGCCGGCCAGGATGATGCCTTTGCGCTTATTCATGTGATTTACTTATTTGTTGAGTTGTCATATTGCTTTTGCACCCACTCGCGGTAGGCGCCCGATTGCACCTGCGCCACCCACCCAGGGTTGCCCAGGTACCACTGCACGGTCTTGCGGATGCCGGTGTCAAACGTCTCGGCAGGCTTCCAGCCCAGCTCGCGCTCGATCTTGCGGGCGTCGATGGCGTAGCGGCGGTCGTGGCCGGGGCGGTCGGTGACGTAGGTGATCTGGGTTTTGTAGCTCTGGCCGTCGGCGCGGGGACGCAGCTCGTCGAGCAGGGCGCACACGGTGTTGACGATGTCGATGTTGGGCTTTTCGTTCCAGCCGCCCACGTTGTAGGTCTCGCCCAGGCGGCCGGCTTCGAGCACGCGGCGGATGGCGCTGCAGTGGTCACGCACGTACAGCCAGTCGCGCACCTGCATGCCGTCGCCGTACACGGGCAGGTTTTTGCCTGCCAGGGCGTTGACGATCATGAGGGGGATGAGTTTTTCCGGGAAGTGCAGCGGGCCGTAGTTGTTGCTGCAGTTGGTGGTGAGCACCGGCAGGCCGTAGGTGTGGTGCCAGGCGCGCACCAGGTGGTCGCTGGCGGCCTTGCTGGCCGAGTACGGGCTGTTGGGCTCGTAGGTGTTGTCTTCGGTGAAGGCCGGGTCGGTGGCCGAGAGGGTGCCGTAGACCTCGTCGGTAGAGACGTGCAGGAAGCGGAACGCTTCTTTTTTGATAGCTGGCAGCGCTTGCCAGTATTGCCTTGCAGCCTCCAAAAGCCTGAAGGTGCCGACAACGTTGGTCTGGATGAAGTCTTCGGGGCCGTGGATGGAGCGGTCCACATGCGATTCGGCCGCGAAGTTGACGATGGCACGGGGCTGGTGCTCGGCCAGCAGGCGCGCGAGCAAGGCGGTGTCGCCAATGTCGCCCTGCACAAAGATGTGGCGGGGGTTGCCCTGCACGCTAGCGAGGTTGTGCAGGTTGCCTGCGTAGGTGAGTTTGTCGAGGTTGACCACGGGCTCGTCGCCGTTGGCAATCCAGTCGAGCACGAAGTTGGCGCCAATGAAGCCGGCGCCGCCAGTTACTAATATGGTCATATTTTTGACCCAAAGAAAAAGTGTTTGAAAACAGCATGCCCCTGCAGCACCAGCCGCAGATAGCCCGCGCGGTAGAAGCGCTTGGTGACGCAATTATTCAGCGCATGGCTGTGCGGCTGAAAGTTCACCTGGAGTTGTTTGCGCTCTGCCCAGAATTCTGGTGCCCTGCGCAACGCATCGCGGTACACCCGTAACATCAGCAAAAACCGCCCGGACAAAGTGTGTCGGCCCATCATCAAGATGTGCGCTAACACCCAAAACACCCCATACCGCCACCAGAGATGGGAAGGTACCAACTTGATATGCATCCACAGGGCATTGCGCAGCCCATGGTACGCAATGAAAGGGTTATAGCCCCCCCCACTACTGGCCTGGCCTTCGTGCAACGCCAGCAGCTGGTCCAGATACACCGGGCGGTAACCCATCAGCACGGCGCGCATGACAAGGTCAGTGTCTTCGCAATAACAGAAAAAGCGGGGATCAAAGCAATAACCCGAGGCGGCTTTCAGTTGCTCTACCAATGCCCGACTGAGCATGCAGCACCCCCCGGTAGGGCCGACGTACAGGTCGTCTAGTGTTTTGCGGTCTGCGGGCATCAGACTGGAATACAAAGCGATGCCAAGCGTATCAACCTCAGCCGGATTGGCCAGTTTGTGCATACGCCCCCCGGCAAGGCCAGCCCCTTCGCCGGCGGCCTGCAATGCATCACGCAGCAATGCAAGCATGTCTTTTTGCGCAACAGCATCATTGTTAAGCAGCATGATGTAGTTGCAAGTGGCCTGCTTCAATAGCAGGTCAATCAGCACATTGCTTCCCTCGGCAAACCCGAGGTTTTGCTCAGACCGATAAATACGCAAGGACCCGACCTGCGGCGCACGCGCGCCTTCCAACAGATGGTGGTAATCGGCGGCTGCAGAGGCGTTGTCGAGCACAAGCACCCAATCCGGCAGCAGGGTCGATTGCTGGATGGATTCCAGACAGCGCAGCGTTTGCAGGGCTGTGTTGTAGTTGATCACGAGCACACCTACCCCCTGCCCTGAGCCCTCTGCCACAGCCAGACACAAGGCCTCTACAACGTCCATTGTTGGATTTGTATTGCGCAGCTCAGTCATGCAGCTTTGCTCACTGGTGGCACTCGACCGTAAACGTCATCCAAGCGGACGATATCGTCCTCTCCTAGATAAGATCCAGACTGGATCTCAATGATTTCCAGCGGCTGCGTCCCAGGATTACTCAAGCGGTGCGTTTGCCCCAACGGAATGTAGGTGGATTCGTCTTCCTGCAACTGAAAACAGCGATCGCCATGGGTGACTTCTGCAATGCCTTTGACCACGACCCAATGCTCAGCGCGGTACTTGTGCATTTGCAAGCTCAGGCTGGCCCCCGGATTAACCACAATGCGTTTGACTTGGAACCGCTCACCGCTATCGATCAGGTCATACCAACCCCAGGGGCGATGAACCTTTCGATGCTGGCTGGCAAGTTTGTTACCCCTTTGGTTTAGCTGGGCCACTACAGCCTTAACCTCTTGGGTACACCGTTTGTCGGCTATCAAAACGGCGTCTGGGGTCTCGACAACCACCACGTCTTTAAGACCGATACCCGCTACCAAACGGCTTGAGGACAAAAACAGGGAGCCGCTGCAACCGTGGTGTTGGACAGCATCACCCACCACGGCATTTCCTTCATTGTCGCGGTCTAACACGCTCCACAGCGCATCCCAAGAGCCAACATCTGACCAACCAGCCTGCAACGGAACCACACTGATTGGGATCCCCCATTCAGGATGGGCAGGCAGCTTCTCCATCACGGCATAGTCAATGGAATCCGAAGGACACGACTCAAATGCGGCGGCACTGGGGCGGATGAAATCCATATCGCACCGCGCTGCCTGCATTGCCCCCTCACAGCTGCTCAAGATGTCAGGTCGGCCTGCAGCCAGCGCCCTCAACCAGGTACTTGGCCGCATCATGAAAATGCCGCTGTTCCACAGATAGTTACCCTGGGCCAGGTATTGCTCCGCCAGCGCCAAGCTCGGCTTTTCCGTAAAACCCTCCACAGGAAACGCTTGATTGCCTTGTTCCCGCCGGTATTGGATGTAGCCATAGCCTGTTTCAGGATGCTGCGGCACCACACCAAAGGTGACAACCCCTCCCTCAGACGCCAGCCCATACCCCAGCCGCACGGCATGTTGAAAGGCGTCTATGTCCCTGATCACATGGTCTGCAGGCATGACAAGCATCACCGGATCTTCGTTGCCAGCACGTGCGTGCAGCGCGGCCAGAGCAAGTGCAGGGGCGGTGTTTCGAGCCACTGGCTCGAGGATGAGATCGGCATGACTAATACCGATTTCCAGCAACTGGTTGGCGGCCAAAAACCGATGATCCTCATTGCAAACCAGCAGCGGCGAAAAGGCCACAGCTATATCGCCCTCAAAGCCATGCAACCTCATTGCAGTCTGCTGAAGCATGGTTTGCTCACCCGCAAGTGCAAGAAACTGTTTGGGGTAACTCTCCCGAGACAAAGGAAAAAGGCGAGTGCCAGACCCGCCGCACAGGATGACAGGAAGCAGTGGACAGGTCATATGCCAGAGGAGTTGCCAGGCGACTGCTGCCCATGGTCATCTGTGCGAGCTTCCAAATCTGCCTGAAGCAAAGCCAAGCGCTGGTTGAGCCGACGCACATCGCGCTCTATGCGCGTATTCACCATGTCGGAGTGCAGTGATTTCACTAAAAGCACCATACATGCGAGCAAGAGCAGCAAGGCGGGTGGGTAGCTGATCCCGAGCAATGCCGCCAGCTTGTCAATCAGCCCTGGCCATGCACCCAACAATGCAGCGGCTCCCGCCACCAGCACCCAGAAAAGACCATGCATCACATAGAGATGGTCTCTGCGAATGAGATGGAGGATCAGCGCCGCAAGGCCAATGCCCATTAGCGTGGTGGTCAATTGCAAGGACGCCATTCGGTTTTGAGGAGAGTGAGCGCCTCACTCTGCATCGCAAGAGTGTTTACAGGGCAAGAGGCGCGGAGTAGGAAACGCCTGGGAAAGTCGAAGATGGGCGGACTCCCCTCTCCACAGCGTTCAGTGTGTTGTCAGATTGTATATAGCGGGTAAAGCGTCCCGAGTTGGCCCCAGGTAAAAGTTGTGGGGTGCACCAGAGGATCAGCCCTTGAAATGCCATCAAATGCCCCTATCATTAGCACTCACACAGGCAGAGTGCTAACAATGCCGTGCCATTAATTGCAAAGCGCTGGGGATGGCCTCTGGCGCGCCACGTAACTTTCATCACAGGAGAGATCCAATGAACCTTCGCCCTCTGCACGACCGCGTGATTGTCAAGCGCATCGAAAGCGAAACAACGACTGCCTCTGGCATCGTGATCCCTGACAACGCTGCAGAAAAGCCTGACCAAGGTGAAGTGCTGGCCGTGGGCCCTGGCAAGAAGAACGACAAGGGTGACGTGATCGCCCTGAACGTGAAGGTCGGCGACCGCGTTCTGTTCGGCAAGTACTCGGGCCAGACCGTCAAGGTCGATGGCAACGAGCTGCTGGTCATGAAAGAAGACGATTTGTTCGCAGTGGTCGAGAAGTAATTCTCTCTCCCTGCTGATTTACTCATTTTTTCATAGCTGCTCGCGCTTTCCAGACAAGCGCCGGCAGCCAGTTTGAACCCAATTTAGGAGCTCCAAATGGCAGCAAAAGACGTAGTTTTCGGCGGCGAAGCCCGCGCTCGCATGGTTGAAGGCGTGAACATCCTGGCCAACGCGGTCAAGGTCACGCTGGGCCCCAAGGGCCGCAATGTGGTGCTGGAGCGCTCGTTCGGCGCCCCGACCGTGACCAAGGACGGTGTGTCCGTGGCCAAGGAAATCGAACTCAAGGACAAGCTGCAGAACATGGGCGCCCAGCTCGTGAAGGAAGTGGCTTCCAAGACCAGCGACAACGCTGGTGACGGCACCACCACCGCCACCGTGCTGGCACAAGCCATCGTTCGCGAAGGCTTCAAGTACGTGGCCGCTGGCATCAACCCAATGGACCTGAAGCGCGGTATCGACAAGGCTGTTGCAGCCCTGGTGATCGAGCTGAAGAAGGCTTCCAAGCCCACCACCACCTCCAAGGAAATCGCCCAAGTGGGTTCGATCTCCGCCAACTCCGACGAAACCATCGGCAAGCTGATCGCTGACGCCATGGACAAGGTTGGCAAGGAAGGCGTGATCACCGTGGAAGACGGCAAGTCGCTGGAAAGCGAACTGGACGTCGTGGAAGGCATGCAGTTTGACCGCGGCTACCTGTCGCCCTACTTCATCAACAACCCAGAAAAGCAATCCGCCATTCTGGACAACCCCTTCGTGCTGCTGTTCGACAAGAAGATCAGCAACATCCGCGACCTGCTGCCCACGCTGGAGCAAGTTGCCAAGGCTGGCCGTCCCCTGCTGATCATTGCCGAAGAAGTTGACGGCGAAGCCCTGGCTACGCTGGTGGTCAACACGATCCGCGGCATCCTGAAGGTCGTGGCTGTGAAGGCTCCTGGCTTCGGCGACCGCCGCAAGGCCATGCTGGAAGACATCGCCATCCTGACGGGCGGCAAGGTCATCGCTGAAGAAGTGGGCCTGACCCTGGAAAAGGTCACCCTGGCCGATCTGGGCCAAGCCAAGCGCATCGAAGTGGGCAAGGAAAACACCATCATCATCGACGGTGCTGGCGCTGCCGCTGACATCGAAGCCCGCGTCAAGCAAGTGCGCGTGCAGATCGAAGAAGCCACGTCCGACTACGACCGCGAAAAGCTGCAAGAGCGCGTGGCCAAGCTGGCTGGCGGTGTGGCCGTGATCAAGGTCGGCGCTGCCACCGAAGTCGAAATGAAGGAAAAGAAGGCCCGCGTGGAAGACGCACTGCACGCTACCCGTGCAGCTGTGGAAGAAGGCGTTGTGGCTGGCGGCGGCGTGGCTCTGCTGCGTGCCAAGCAAGCCGTCGGTGACTCGGTCAAGGGCGACAACGCCGACCAGGAAGCCGGTATCAAGCTGGTGCTCAAGGCCATCGAAGCGCCTCTGCGCGAAATCGTGAACAACGCTGGTGGCGAAGCCTCCGTCGTGGTGAACGCTGTGTTGGCCGGCAAGGGCAACTACGGTTTCAACGCCTCCAACGACACGTACGGCGACATGCTCGAGCTGGGCATTCTGGACCCCACAAAGGTCACCCGCACGGCCCTGCAGAACGCTGCCTCCGTGGCATCGCTGCTGCTGACGACCGAAGCCATGGTGGCAGAGGCTCCGAAGGAAGAAGCTGGTGCTGGCGGCGGCATGCCTGACATGGGCGGCATGGGTGGTATGGGCGGTATGGGCATGTAATGGCCCAGGCGCTCTGACCCGAGAGCCCTACACAAAGCCCGCAGGCCTTCTGGCCTGCGGGCTTTTTTCATGGGGCAGCGCCGCCTCCTGGTGTGCCCTGCATGGATCCTTGGAGCGCACGGCTGATGGCGTTCAAAGGGATGTGGTGGATCAATGCCCCATAGCAGTATGAAAGGCTTGTGGTGCGCGAGCAAGCCCCGACCGCACCCGCCCCATTGCATGCACCCCTCGCGTCTAAGCGATATCGGCAGTTAACGCTTATCCACAATTGGCAACCCGCATGGGTTGGTCCGTCATTTTTCTTGGAAAAAATGATTTTGCAACGCCTGGATACACTCGCCTTCACCCGGCCACTGCCGGTGGTATTCCAGGCGAGCACTCGTGCAGCACACCGCCTTGGCATCGCATTCTTCCTCACGCCATGGCCTTCACCTCCCCTACCGTCACTGTCCTTGACCTCACCGCGCGCCTGGGTCTGTATTCGCTGGCGCACTGGGGGTGGCCAACGTTTCGGGGCCAGGCCCCTGGCTGCAAATTCCCCTGGCAGACGCCACCGTAGCCCCAAGAATTGACTGGCTTCGCCCCGCCAGCGCCAAAGAACTGAGCTTGCCCTCCCCGGCCAGCGCAGCGGTCATCTTGCTGATCGGCCCAGGCTCGGTGAATCTGCTGCGCGCCACCCTGGAATGGCTGGCAGCGTTTCGTCCGCCCGCTGTCTGGGCGCTCCTGATGCCCAACGCGCTCATGGAGGAGTCTGTCCTTCGGTCTGCACCGGCACAGCACCTGGCAAACCTCCAGGCGTACCAGCTGCCCGACAGCAGCCCTCAAACTTTGTGGTTCATCTTGATGGAGCAACTGGGCAAGCTCAGCGTCATGGACGAACTGGCCCTTCAACACGCCCACAACCTTTCACAAACCAACGATATGAGTTCCAACCTAAAGCAGTGCATGGACACCACCATGACCATTGACGGCGCCTTGGCCGCCGCCGTGGTGGACTACCGCAGCGGCATGTGCCTGGCCCAGGCAGGCAGTGGCATGAACCTGGATCTGGCCGCCGCAGGCAACACCGAAGTGGTCAAGGCCAAGCTCAAGACCATGGAGATGCTGGGCCTGCGCCGTGGCATTGAAGACATCCTCATCACCCTGGGCGACCAATACCACTTGATCCGCCTGATCCCGAACAGCGAGGGGCTGTTCCTGTACCTGGTTCTGGACAAGGCCAAGGGCAACCTCGCCCTGGCGCGCTACAAGCTCACAGACATTGAGCGATCGCTCAGGGTCTAGAGCCCCGCGGCCCCATCGGCACGGTCCCACGCCCGCAGCCCGCAAGGCCTGCGGGCTTTTGCGTTTCTGAAGCCCCCGCGTCCCGCACACGGGTCTATGACTGACTGGGAATACGCACCATTTACTATCATTTCCATAGCTGCCAGCGCTTATTCTGAAAGCGCTAGCGGGCATTTTCATTAAATACCCTAGACCCACAGCACCGAAGGCAGCAGTGGCAAGCACCGCCCTCGTTAAGCCATCCTTCATGCCCGGTGAGCACCATCGTGGGCATGAACACCCCACTTACACCCCACGCTTTTCGGTCAGCAGCTTGGCTGGCGCTGGCCTTGGTGCTGGCGCCAGCCCATGCGGGCGACACCACAGCAGCGCTGCAAATGCAGCGGTGGAGCGATGCCTCCGGCCAGCCGGTGAATGCCGAGCGCGGGCGCCAGCTGTTCGTCAACCGCCAGGGCGGCGAATGGTCTTGCGCGTCGTGCCACGGCAACCCGCCCACGGCGCCTGCACGCCACGCCAGCACGGGCAAGGCCATTGCACCACTGGCCCCCGCGTTCAACCCCGAGCGCTTCACCAACACCGCTAAGGTGGACAAATGGTTCAAGCGCAACTGCAACGACGTGCTCAGCCGCGAATGCACCGCCACCGAAAAGGCCGACCTGCTGGCCTGGCTGCTGCAGCTGGACGCGCGCACTCCCACCCGCCCCGTCCAGAGCCAGCCATGATCCAGCACCTTCACCCATTCCAAAGAATGCCGTCCGCCTGGGCGCGCCGTGTGTGCCAACGGGCCGCGCTGCTGGCCCTGGCATGCGCCCTTCCCGCCGCCTGGGCCGACCGCCGCGAGATGCCCGCCACGGCCATGCTGCCCGCCTACCAGCAAGAGTGCGCTGCCTGCCACACGGCCTACCCACCGGGCATGCTGCCTGCCGCCTCTTGGGCCCGCATGATGAAAGGGCTGCCGCAGCACTACGGCACCGATGCATCGCTTGACCCCGCTCTGGTGCGCCAGATCGGCGTGTGGCTAGAGGCCCATGCAGGCACCTACAAGCGCGTGCGCGAGGAGCCCCCGCAAGACCGCATCACCCAATCCGCCTGGTTCGAACGCAAGCACCGCGCCGTGGCGCCCGCCACCTGGCAGCGCGCCGCCGTGGGCAGCCGCGCCAACTGCATGGCCTGCCACACCCGCGCCGACCAGGGCGACTTTGACGACGACCGTGTTCGCATCCCCCAGTGAGCCTTGCCATGACCTCTCGCACCGCACCTCCTGCTTCGAGCCCCTCCGCGTCGCCAAACACACGCACCACCACCCCCACGCGCCGGGTGGTCGATGCCACCACACGCATGCTGCACTGGCTGATGGCCCTGTGCTTCACCGGGGCCTACCTCACGGCCGACGGCGAGCGCTGGCGGCTGGTGCACGTCACCCTGGGCTACACCCTGGCAGGCTTGGTGGTGGCGCGCCTGCTGTGGGGCGTGTTCGGGCCGCGCCCGGTGCGCTTGTCTGTGCTGTGGCGCAAGCTGCAGGGGCTGCCCGCCTGGGGCAAGACCTTGGCCGCCGTGCGCTCGCCAACGGCCCTGCACGCCACTTGGCGGCCCGGCCAAAACCTGCTGATGGCGCTGGCCATGGCGCTCATCCTGGCGCTGGTGGTGCCGCTCACCCTCAGCGGCTACGCGGTGTGGCACGACTGGGGTGGCGAATGGCTGGAAGAGGTGCACGAGTTCTTCGGCAACACCTTGCTGTGCGTGGTGCTGGCCCACATCAGCCTGCTGGCCTTGCTGAGCGTGTTGCGCCGCAAAAACCAGGCCCTGCCCATGCTGACAGGCCGTGTGCCGGGCCCGGGGCCTGATCTGGCGCCGCGCAACCACGCTGCTCTGGCGGCCCTGGTACCGGCCTGTGTGATCGCCTTCTGGGCATGGCAATGGAATGCCGCACCACCCGCCCCAGCGGGGACAAACGCCCACCAGAGCGAGAATGCACCCAACAGGTACGGCATCAGGCACGACAAAAAGCACGACGACTGAAGGAGAGAACGCCCCATGCGCATCCTGCTGGCGGAAGACGATGAACTGCTGGGCTCGGGCATCCGCGCGGGCCTAGCGCAGCACGGGTTTCAGGTGGACTGGGTGCGCGATGGCATAGCGGCCGAGCGCGAGCTGGCCACCGGTGCCTACCAGGCCGCCGTGCTGGACCTGGGCCTGCCCCGGCAAGACGGCATGGAGGTGCTGCGCCAGGTGCGCGCGCGCCGCAACGCCACCCCTGTGCTGGTGCTCACAGCGCGCGATGCCGTGCCCGCCCGCATTGCCGGGCTGGATGCCGGGGCCGACGACTACCTCATCAAACCCATTGACCTGCACGAGCTGGCCGCACGCCTGCGCGCCCTGGTGCGGCGCGCCCATGGCCAAACCGATGCCTGCCTGACAGCAGGCCATGTGGTGCTGGACCCCGCCGCCCACCGGGTGCTGGCCCACGGGCAGCCCGTGGAACTGTCGGGCCGCGAGTACGACCTGCTGCACGCGCTGCTGCTGAACGCGGGCCGCGTGCTCAGCCGCGACCAACTGGAGCAGCGCCTGTACCAATGGGGCAGCGAGATCAACAGCAACGCGGTGGAAGTGCACATCTACCACCTGCGGCGCAAGCTGGGTGCCGCGCTGATCGAGACCGTGCGCGGCGTGGGCTACTGCATCCAGCGAGAGCCCACGTGAACCACGCCACCCCGCCCCGGGCCCCGCGCTCGCTGCAAACGCGCTTGCTGACGACCGTGCTGGCCTTGGTGCTGATGGTCTGGAGCCTGGCGGCCGCCCTGGCGTGGCGCGAAACCCGCCATGAAGTGAACGAGCTGCTCGACGCCCACCTGGCGCAAACCGCCGCCCTGCTGCGCCTGCAGCCGCTGGACGAACTCGATGAAAAACAACTGAACGAGGCCCCCGACCTGGACCGGCACCAGCCGCATGTGGTGTTCCAGCTATGGCACGAGGACCAGTTGCTGGCCCGCTCCGCCAGCGCGCCGCAGCAACCACTGGCACAGCGGCGCAAGCGCGGCTTTGCCGACAGCGAGGTCGAGGGCAAAGCCTGGCGCGTATTCGTCACCCCGGGGCGCGAGCGCGATGTGCGCATCCTGGTGGGCGAAAGGCAATCGGTGCGCGACGAGATCGTGCTCGCCAGCCTGACCAGCATCCTCAAGCCCCTGGCCTGGGCCCTGCCCTTGCTGGCCCTGGGCATCTGGTGGGTGGTGCGTGGATCGGTGCGGCCTCTGGGGCGCCTGGGGCAGGCCGTGGCGGCGCGGCGCCCGCAATCGCTGGCGCCGCTGCCCACGCAAGGCGTGCCGCCCGAGGTGCTGCCGCTGGTGACGGCACTGAACGATCTGTTTGAACGCACGGCCCGGCTGCTGGCCACCGAGCAGCAATTCACCGCCGATGCTGCCCACGAGCTGCGCACGCCCATTGCCGGGATTCGCATGCAGGCGCAAGTGGCCCAGGGTGCCACCGACGCCCAAGAGCGCACGCAGGCCCTGGAAGCCACCGTGCAAGGCTGCGACCGCGCCACCCGGCTGGTGGAGCAACTGCTGCAATTGGCCCGGCTGGATGCCGAATCCACCTCGACCAGCACCGGCGACGGAGACACCGGCCACAGCACCCCACTGACCGATGCAGCACGCCAGGTGGCCGCCGATCTGCAAACCACCGCCAACCGCCGGCAGCAACGCATCGTGCTGCACGAGCCCCTGGCGCCCGGATTGCTTATCCCACTGCCCGAGGCGCTGGCGCGCGTGCTGCTGCGCAACTTGCTGGACAACGCTTTGCGCTACAGCCCATCAGGGGCCGAGGTGCACCTCCACATCACCTCACCGGGCAATGGGGGGTGGGCATGGGTGCTTGGTGGTGGAAGACAGCGGCCCTGGGCTGACGCCGCAAGAACAGGCGCGCCTGGGCGAAAGGTTCTTCCGCGTGCTGGGCACGGGCCAAAGCGGCAGTGGCCTGGGATGGTCCATCGTGCAGCGCATTGCGCGCCTGCACCACCTGAGCGTGAACACCGGCACCAGCCCCACGCTGGGCGGCCTGCGCGTGGAGGTCGGGTGGTAGGCGATACGCCAACGCCGTGGCAATCGCGATGCCAGGGCGTTGGCTGAACCACAGGTCAGTGGCCCGAGCGCAGCGCGTGGGTATCCCGCGCCAGCTGGGTGATGCGGGCCCAGTCGCCCGCGCGCACGGCATCGGAGGGCGTCAACCACGAGCCCCCAACGCAACGCACATTGGGCAGCGCCAGGTAGTTGGGCGCCGTGGCCTGGCTGATGCCGCCTGTCGGGCAGAAACTGACTTGGCCAAACGGGCTGGCCCAGGACTTGAGCAGCGGGATACCGCCCACCGCCTCCGCCGGGAAAAGCTTGAGGAAAGAGAACCCATCGGCCAGCGCCGCCATGATCTCGCTCGACGTGGCCACACCGGGCAGCAGCGGCAGGTTCAGGCCCTTGCAAGCGCTGCCCACTTCAGATGTGTAGCCAGGGCTCACCGCAAAACGCGCACCCGCCTCGCTCGCACGGCGGGCATCGTCGGCATTGAGCACCGTGCCTACACCCACCACCGCCTCCGGCAGGTTGCGGGCAATCGCCTCAATAGAGGGCAGCGCGGCGGCGGTACGCAGCGTCACTTCCAGCACCTTCACGCCACCGGCCAGCAGGGCCTCGGCCAGGGGCAACGCGTCTTCCACGCGGTCGATCACGATGACCGGAATGACGGGGCCATGGCTGGCGATTTCAAGAGGGTTCATGAGTTTGTGCTCCTTGGTGTTTTCGGTGTCGGATGCCGCAAGCGGCCTACAAAACTGGCGTGACGCGATACCAGTGCCCCCGTGGAACTGGCTTCGCCAGGCCACCGGGTGCGTCCTGCTACAGCCATGTGCAGGCTCCTTGTTCGGCGCCGCCAGCATGGCGGCGAAAGTTGGTGAAGAGTTCGCGGCCAAAGCCGGTTTGCGACGGGGCGTTGTAGGGCGCGGGGGTGCGTTCCGTCCAGGTGGCGTCATCGACCAGCACATCGAGAGTACCCGCCACCGCATCGACCCGCACGATGTCGCCATCGCGCACCTTCGCCAGCGGGCCACCGGCCAGCGCCTCGGGTGTGACGTGGATGGCTGCAGGCACCTTGCCCGATGCGCCGCTCATGCGGCCATCGGTCACCAGCGCCACCTTGAAACCGTGGTTTTGCAGCACGGCCAACGGGGGCGTGAGCTTGTGCAACTCGGGCATACCGTTGGCCTGCGGGCCCTGAAAGCGCACCACCGCCACCATGTCCTGCTGCACTTCGCCCGCACTGAAGGCGGCCAGCAAGGCCTCTTGCGAATCGAACACGCGCGCAGGCGCTTCGATGATGTGGCGGTCTTCCGGCACGGCCGACACCTTGATCACCGCGCGACCCAGACGGCCTTGCAGCAGACGCAGGCCGCCTGTTGCAGAGAACGGCTTGGACGCAGGGCGCAACACGGTTTCGTCGCCCGACACCACTGGTGCGCCCTGCCCGCCTGCGGCAATCCCACCGGCGTTCACACTCATCACATCGGCGTGCATGTAGCCGCCCGCCAGCAGCTCGCGCAGGATCCACGCCGGGCCGCCTGCTGCCTGGAACTGGTTCACATCGGCATCGCCATTGGGGTACACACGGGCCAGCAGCGGCACGGCGGACGAGAGTTCGTCAAAGTCCGTCCAGTCGATCAGGATGCCCGCACTGCGCGCAATCGCCACCCAATGGATCAAGTGGTTGGTGGAGCCGCCCGTGGCCAACAAGGCCACCATGGCGTTGACGATGCAGCGCTCGTCCACCAGCTTGCCGATAGGCGTGAAGCGGTTGCCCCGCTTGCCAATGTCGAGCACCGTGCGCAGCGCCTGGCGCGTGAAGGCCTCGCGCGCCTCGGTGCCGGGCGCTTCAAACGCCGCACCGGGCACATGCAGGCCCATGGCTTCGAGCAGCATCTGGTTGCTGTTGGCCGTGCCGTAGAACGTGCAGGTGCCAGGGCTGTGGTACGCGGCGGACTCGGCCTTGAGCAGCTCATCGCGGCCCACCAGGCCTTGCGCGTACTGCTCGCGCACCTTCGACTTGTCCTTGTTCGACAGGCCTGTGCCCATGGGGCCTGCAGGCACAAACACGCAGGGCAGGTGGCCGTAGTGCAGCGCACCGATCAGCAGGCCGGGCACGATCTTGTCGCACACGCCCAGCAGCAGCGCGCCATCGAACACATCGTGGGACAGCGCTACCGCAGTGGCCATGGCAATGGCATCGCGGGAGAACAGCGACAACTCCATGCCGGGCGTGCCCTGCGTGACGCCGTCGCACATGGCGGGCACGCCACCGGCCACTTGCACTGTGGCGCCATGCTGGGCAGCCTCGTCGCGCAAAACGGCGGGGTAACTCTGGTACGGCTGGTGGGCCGAGAGCATGTCGTTGTAGGCCGTCACAACACCGATGTTGGGGGCCTTCTCGACGGTGACCTTGAACTTGTCGGAGCCCGGCAGCGCCGCGTAGGCATGGGCCAGGTTGGCGCAGCCCATGCGGTCTTGCGCGGGCTTGCGGGCGATCATGGCGTCGATGCCTGCGAGGTAGGCGCCGCGGGTGTCTGCGCTGCGCTGGACAATGCGCTCGGTCACGCGCGCTACAACTGGGTGCATGGAAGTCTCCATCGGTGGGTGGCAAGGCCCCGTGCATGGTGCCGGAGCCCGTTGTCTGAGGCCCTAGAATGTAACTCGATAACCACCCCGCTTCAACCCATGCCCCTGCAAATCCTGCCCCTGCCGCCGTCCGAACTGGGCGAGTCCCCCTTCTGGTACCCCGAGGAACAGCAGCTCTACTGGTGCGATATCCAGGGCTTTGCAGTGCATGCGTGGAGCCCCCGCACCGGCCAACACCGGCAATGGGGTTTGCCCAGCGAGCCCGGCTGCTGCGCGCCAGCGGCGGATGGGCGACTGGTAATCGGGTTACGAAACGGTTTCTATCTTCTGGATACCGCGAAGGACAGCGCAGATCCCACCGCCCTCACCTGCCTGGCCCTGCTGCCGCCCGAGCAGCACGACACCGCTGTGCTGCGCCTGAACGACGGCCGCTGCGACACCGCAGGCCGGTTCTGGGCGGGCTCGGTCATCACGCCCCGCACGGCACCCCATGCCGCGCTGTGGTGCCTGCAAGCCGATGCCAGCAGCACCACGGGCTACAGCGTGCGCCACATGGCGGGCGACAACTTCACGGCCAACGGTCTGGCTTTCAGCCCCGACAACCGCACGATGTACTGGTCCAACACGCCGGAGCATCGCATCGACCGGTTTGACTTTGATGTGACCACGGGCGCAATCACCCACCGCCGCCCCTGGGTGCAGTTTGACCGCAAGGTGGACGGCCAGCCTTACGGCGGCAGGCCCGATGGCGCGGCGGTGGATGTGGAAGGCAACTACTGGGTGGCGATGTACGAAGGCGCTTGTGTGTTGCAACTCTCGCCATCGGGTGAGGTGCTGCAGCGCATTGCAGTGCCAGTGCAGTGCCCGACCATGGTGTGTTTTGGGGGGAGGATTTGCGGACGCTGTACATCACGTCGGCACGGGCGGGGAGACCGGTGGAGGAGCAGGAGGCAGCGGTGCCAGCTGGGTCGCTATTCAAGCTACAAGTCGAGACGACAGGCCTTTCAGTGAACCAATTTCAAGAACATGCTCCGACATAGGTGAGCTTGATTGTCACTACCGACTTTCGAAAGAATCTACCAATCGGTACAACGTCTGCAGCTTTGTCGCGTCGCCCGGCGCCCCTTCCAAAATGTCAATTTCATGCCGGACAAGATGGAACTCTGCCTCGGTTCTAATTTTGCCTCGCGTGAAGATCTTTCTAAGTCGATCCTCCTCCTTCACAAGAAATTCAGGGTAATACCCAGCAGCAGCGGTGTGCCATGCCTCAGCAACCTTGGCGCGCCATTCAGGCTGAATGTCTTGAATCAACATTGGTGTCTCACGCCAACTCTGCTCGAGTCCAGCCGCAATTTGTGATGGTGTGGGCTTGGGAACTCGCTTAAATGCGTCCGAGACAAGCTCGCGAACGCCGGAGCTTAATTGAGCAAGTCTATTGGCGGACGTGTCCGGCACATCCGAGATGGCTCTTCCAAACGCTTCATAAGCGGCGCACAGCTTTTCGAGTTTGGTCATATGGTTGAGACGTCCATGTGGATAGCAGCATTCTTACTCGTGCTTTGCCACACCCAGAACGTCATAACACGCCCCCATGTTGTGATAGTCCACCTTCCCCGCATTGCTCTTCTCGTGGGTGGTGTTGAGGTTGTCGCGGTGCAGGATGCGAAACCACGCGCCGTGCTCGTGGTCCACAAAGTGGGCCCAGCAGTAGGCCCAGATGCGGTCGTACCACTGCCAGTAGCGCTCGTCGCCCGTGCGCACTGCCAGCACGGCAGCGGCAGCCATGCTTTCGGCTTGCACCCAGTGGTACTTGCCGTCGTCGCAGATGCTGCCGTCGGGCGCCATGCCGTAGTACAGGCCGCCGTGCTCGGTATCCCAGCCGCGCTCCACAGCGGCATCGAACAGGCGCTGCGCGCAAGGCAGGTGCCAGTCGGCAGGCTGCAGCGCATCGAGTTGGAGTAGCAGCTTGGCCCATTCGGTCTGGTGGCCGATCTGGTAGCCCCAGGGGCGGAAGATGTTGCTGCGGTCGTGGCGGTTGTAGTCCCAGTCCACCGACCAGTCGGCATGGAAATGTTCCCACACCCAGCCTTCGGCAGCGGGGGCGCTGGCGGCTGTGGACAACGCGGCCTGCCGCTGGCAGATGCCTTGTGCGAGCTGCTCGGCACGCTCGATGTAGCGGCGCTCGCCCGTGGCGCGGAAGGCGGAGATCATGGCCTCGCAGGCGTGCATGTTGGCGTTCTGGCCCCGGTAGCTGGTCAGTTGCCAATCGGGGCTGGCCTCGTCGGCATACAGGCCTGCGGCGGGTTGCCAGAAATGTTGTTCGGCAGTGTCAAAGGCCTGGGCGAGCCATTCGCGGGCTTCGGGCACTCCGACCTCAAAGGCGCGGGCGTAGGCCAGCATGACAAAGGCCATGCCGTAGCAGTGGCGCGTGGCGTCTTGCACGGTGGCGCGACCGCCCTGCCAATCGATCAGCCATGCGTAGCCGCCCGTGGCGGGGTCGAGAAATGCATTGCGCAGAAACTGCAGTGCATGCCGCATGCCCGCCTGGTAGCGCGCCTCGCCCGTGGTGCGGTAGAGCATGGCGTGTGTGACCACAAAGCGGGTGGCGCTGACGAGGTGGCGCGTGCGGGGGTTGTAGACCGTGCCGTCGTCCAGGAAGAAATGAAACTGGCCGCCCGTGGGGTCGGTGGCCACGGGGTTGTAGAACGCCATGGTGTCCTGCAGGTGCTGGCGCAGGAAAGCGGGGGAGCGGAAGTCCGGTGCGGTCGCGGTCATGGCGGGAGTCTCCTGATCCGTTCGGGCTGAGCTTGTCGAAGCCTCGCGCAGCGCTTCGACAAGCTCAGCGTGAACGGATGTTTATTGATAGATGATGCTTGCAGGCAGATGCGCAGCGCTGGGCTTCGACAGGCTCAGCCCGAACGGACGGGATGGACGCATAGCGCATCAATCCACGCTGCGCAGCAGGCCCAGCCAGCCAGCGGTGGAGCTGTCGAGCCCCGTCGCATCGCCGCTGTCCAGGCGCGTTTCCAGGTCTTTGGCCAGCACCTTGCCCAGCTCTACGCCCCACTGGTCAAAGCTGTTGATGCCCCACAGGCTGCCGCTCACAAACACGCGGTGCTCTTGCAAAGCGATCAGCGCGCCCAGCGAGGCGGGGTTGAGCGATTCGAGCAGCATCAGCGTGCTAGGCCGATTGCCCGGAAAGTGGCGCTGGCCATCGTCGCTGGCCTTGCCCACCATCAGCGCCTGCGTTTGGGCCAGGGCATTGGCCAGCACCTTTTTCTGGTGGCCGGGCAACGGGTGCGAGGCTTTGCGCACAGCCACGATTTCCAGGGGCAGCACATCGGTGCCTTGGTGCAACATCTGGAAGAACGCATGCTGGCCATTGGTGCCAGGCTCGCCCCAGATGGCGGGCGATGTCGCGCAAGCCAGTGTGCTGCCATCTTGCGCCACGCGCTTGCCGTTGCTCTCCATCTCCAACTGCTGCAGGTAGGCCGCATACCGCCCCATAGATGCGTGGTACGGCGCCACGCAGCGGCTGGTAAAGCCGTGGAAGTTGCGGTACCACAGGTCCAGCAGCCCCAGTCGCACGGGCAGGTTGCGCGCCAGCGGTGCGGTACGAAAGTGCTCGTCCATGGCATGCCCGCCCGCCAGGAAATCGCGAAAGCCTTGTGCGCCCACCGCAATGGCCAGCGGCAAGCCAATGGCCGACCATAGCGAGTAGCGGCCGCCCACCCAGTCCCAAAAACCAAAGGTGGTGGTGATGCCCAGCGCGCGGGTGGCTTCCAGGTTGGTCGACAGCGCCACAAAATGCCGCGCCACATCGCGCCCGCCCTGGGCGGCAAACCACGCCAACGCCGAGTGCGCATTCATCATGGTCTCGGCCGTGGTGAAGGTTTTGGAAGCCACCAGGAACAGCGTGCTCTCAGGACGCAGGCCCTGCAGCACATGGTGCAGCTCGTGCCCGTCCACATTTGAGACAAAGTGAAAGCGCTTGCCCGGCGTGCGGAACTCGTCCAGCGCACGCACCGCCATGTGCGGGCCCAGGTCCGATCCGCCGATGCCGATGTTCACCACATCGGTGATCGATGCGTCGCTGCGCACCTGCTCGGCAAACGCGAGCATGGCGTCCAGCGTGCGATGCACATCTGCCAGGCGCTCGGGGGTTTCTGGCACATCACCGGGCAGCACCACACCCGCTGGGCGGCGCAGCAGCGTGTGCAGCACGGCGCGGTGTTCGGTGGTGTTGATGGGCTGGCCAGCAAACATGGCGTCGCGGTGGGCTTCCAGCCCCGTGGCGCGGGCCAAATCCAGCAAAAGCGCCTCGGTGCCCTGGTCCCACAGGTTTTTGGACAGATCGGCAAACACATGCGGCGCAGACTGGCTGAAGTGGGCAAAGCGGCCTGCATCGGCCGCAAAGGCCTGGCGCATGTCCAGGGCACGGCCCTGGGCGGTGAAGTGGGCCTCCAGCAGGGGCCAAGGTGCAGTCTGATCGCAACGGGTGGGCATGAACGTCATGTCGGCTGAAGATTGAAAAGCGCCGCGATAGTAACTTGATTACACAAAAAAGCGCTGATTTTCGAGATTCTTTCTGGTTACAAAAGACTGCAATCCAGAGATAGAGGGTGCAAAACGATGTAACGTGATTACAATTCCGAGCAACAAAACGATCCACCCATCACGGAGACACCATGAGTTTTGACCTCGTCCTGTTTGGCGGCACTGGCGACCTCGCCTGGCGCAAGCTCATGCCCGCATTGTTTCAGGCATTTCGGCATGGCACGCTGCCCGAGGGCGGGCGCATTATTGCCGTGGCGCGAGACGATCTGAGCGACGAACAATACCGCAGCCTGATCCAGTCACGCTTTGACGCGGTGGAACTGGCCAAGCGCCCCACACCGGACGAGTTTGCCCGCTTTGCCGCGCTGCTGCATTACCTGCGCATGGACCTGTCCAAAACCCAGGACTACGAGCGCCTGGCCGAGGTGCTGAAGGCACGCGGTGCGGAATCCGTGGTGATGTATGTGGCCACCGCCCCCAGCCTCTTCACCAACGTGTGCGAGCAAATCGCCGCCGTTGGCCTGAACGGTCCCACCACCCGCGTGGTGCTGGAAAAGCCGCTGGGCCACGACCTGGCCTCCAACCAAGCCATCAACGACACGCTGCGCCGCGTGCTGAAAGAAGAACAGGTCTTTCGCATCGACCACTACCTGGGCAAGCCCTCGGTGCAGAACCTGTTTGCGCTGCGCTTTGGCAACGCGCTGTTCGAGCCCCTGTGGCGGCGCGAGACGATTGCCAACATCCAGATCACCATTGCCGAAGAACTGGGCGTGGAATCGCGCGGGGCCTTTTACGACCAGACCGGCGCGCTGCGCGACATGGTGCAAAACCACGCACTGCAACTGCTGTGCGCCATTGGCATGGAGCCGCCCATCAACTCGGGCGCGACAGCCATCCGTGACGAAAAGCTCAAGGTGCTGCAAGCCCTCAAGCCCTGGACGCTGGAGACCATTGGGCAGCATGTGATCCGTGGGCAGTACGCCGCAGGCATGCACCAGGGCCAGAGCGTGCCGGGCTACGCGCAAGAAAAAGGCGTGCCCGCCAGCAGCAGCACCGAAACCTTTGTGGCGCTGCGCACCGAAATCCTGAACTGGCGCTGGGCCGGTGTGCCGTTCTACATCCGCACCGGCAAGCGGCTGGCGGGGCGCGACGCGCACATCGTCATCAACTTCCGCCCGGTGCCGCACCCCATCTTCAAAACGCCCGTGGGCGCAGCCAACCGGCTGGTGATCAACCTGCAACCCAAGGACGGGCTGGAGCTGCACCTGATGGCCCAAGGCGCGGCCCAACACCAGACCGAGCCTGCCCTCTCGCAAGTGCATCTGAACCTGGACTTTGACCAGCGCTTTGGCGCAGAGCGCGTGGGCGCCTACGAGCGCCTGCTGCTGGACGTGATCGCCGGGCGCCTGAACCTGTTTGTGCGCAGCGACGAGCAGGAAGAAGCCTGGCGCTGGGTGGAGCCCATCCTGCAGTACTGGAAGAACGACCCCGCAGGCCCCCGCCCCTACGCCGCAGGTAGCTGGGGCCCCCGCGCCGCCAGCGCCATGATTGCGCGCGATGGCAATTGCTGGAGCGAGGAGATGTAGGACATCCCCCTGAGGCGCTTCGCGCCTTCCCCCTTCTCTCGAATTGCCGTGCAATTCGGGAAGGGGGACGCAGCCAGTGCGGCGGGGCGGCCCTTGCACGGCTGCCGCTGGCACTACCCGCGCCGTATTCACATGCAGTGCAATGCCCACACCAATGCCCCCCGAACGTCATCACTTGGCGAGGTGGAGCGGCCCACACCTATATCGACTGAGGCCCCACCAACTCAATCGGCAACCCATCCGGGTCTGCCAAAAACGTGAACAGCGCGCCAGTGAACGGGTCTACCCGCACGGGCTCCACCGCCACACCATGCTGGGCCAGCTGCGCCACACAGGCCTGCATGTCGGCCACGCGCAAGGCCAGGTGGCGCAGGCCGCAGGCCTCGGGGTAGGAGGGGCGCGGCGGCGGCGCGGGGAAGGAGAAAAGCTCCAGCTGCGTCCCGTCGGGCAGCTGCAAATCGAGCTTGTGCGACTGGCGCTCGGCACGGTACGTTTCGTGCACCACAGGCAGGCCCAGCACCTGCGTGTAGAAGTGCTTGGAGCGGGCGTAGTCCGAGGCAATGATCGCTACGTGGTGGATGCCCGCGATCTGCAACGACCGGGGTGATGAACCCGCCATGGCGCTCACTCTGTGCCTGCGATGTCCAGCGCGCGCGCGGCGCCGTGCAATGCGGGGGTGGCCGTGGGGTCGATGATCCAGCACGGAATGCCGGCCAGGTACGACTGAAAGCGCCCCTTGGATTCGAACCGCGCGCGGAACGAGGATTGGTCGAACCAGGTGCCCAGGCGCGGCACCATGCCGCCGCCCAGGTACACACCGCCCCGCGCCCCCAGCGTGAGGGCCAGGTTGCCCGCCACGCTGCCCAGAAAGCCGCAGAACAAGTCCAGCGCCTCCAACGCCAGGGCGTCGTTAGATTGCAGGGCCAAATCGGTCACCTGGGCGGCCGAGCTGATCTCTTTGCCGCCGCGCTGTGCCAGCCTGCGCAGCGCGTGGTACAGGTCTACCAGCCCGGCGCCGCACACGGCGCGCTCGGCAGACACATGGCCGTAGCGCTCTTGCAGGATGGCCAACACATCGAACTCGCGCTGCGTTTGCGCGGCCAGCGTGACATGCCCGCCCTCGCCCGACAGCGGCACACCGTGATTGGCCCCCGGCGGGAACACCAGGCCCGAGACCCCGAGCCCCGTGCCCGGGCCCACCAGCGCAATG
Organism: Acidovorax sp. 56; assembly: GCF_002749705.1. NCBI lineage: Bacteria > Pseudomonadati > Pseudomonadota > Betaproteobacteria > Burkholderiales > Comamonadaceae > Acidovorax > Acidovorax sp. 56. The sequence continues at coordinate 4,310,402 of NZ_PEEV01000001.1, read as the reverse complement.
GCGCTGCCTGCCACGGCCGCACCGCCGCCCACCTGGCGCAGTTGTGCGGGGGCCAGCGTGGGCAGGGCCAACGCCAGCGCGGTGAAGTCGTTGATGACCACCAGGCGCTGCAGGCCCAGCGACGCCTTCAACGCGCTTTGCGAGAAGCACCAGCTGTGGTTGGTCATGCGCACCTCGTCGCCCGTGACCGGGTTGGCAATGCCAAAGGCGGCCTCGCGCGGGGGGCGGATGTTCACCTCGGCCAGATAGGCGGCAATGGCAGCATCCACCGTGGGGAACTGGGCGCAGGGCAGCACGCGGGTGTCGTGCAGGGGGCCATCGGGCTGGTCTTGCCAGGCCAGGCGGATGTTGGTGCCGCCGATGTCGGCCAGCAGGCGCAGGGGAGTCATGCGGTAATTTAAGTAAAAACGGTCTCTAGCGCTTACTCAATAAGCGCTAGAAGCTATTATTTTCATAGCAATTGAGCCGAGATTGCGAAGACAGAGGACATGCCGACCGACATGCCCTGCCTGTCACGCCAGGCGATTTTCGCTGCTGGCATCAAACCAGTGGGCGTTGGCGGGCTCTACCGCCAGGCCGACAGCGTCGCCGGGCTGCACACGGGTTTGGGCGTCGGTGCGCAGCGTGACGCTGCCTGCAGCGGTGTCCACCATCACGTAGGTGTCGGGGCCGGTGGGCTCGACCACGCTGACCTTGCCACGCCAGGGGGCGCTGTCTTGCATCACCAAGTGCTCAGGGCGCACGCCCAGCAGCACTTCGTTGGCGCTCGATGCTGGCGGCGCCAGGTTCAATGCCGCACCCTGGATGCCAAACTGCCCGCCCGTGGCCGCACCGCGCAGCAGGTTCATGGTGGGCGAGCCGATGAAGGTGGCCACATAGGTGTTGGCCGGGCGGTTGTAGATTTCGTCGGGCGTACCCAGTTGCTGCACCACGCCGCCCTTCATCACCGCGATGCGCGAGCCCAGGGTCATGGCCTCAACCTGGTCGTGTGTCACGTACACGCTGGTGATACCGCTGGCCTGGTGCAGGCGCTTGATCTCGGCGCGCATCTCCACACGCAGCTTGGCGTCGAGGTTGGACAGCGGCTCGTCAAACAGGAACAGCTGCGGCTGGCGCGCGAGCGCCCGACCCATGGCCACACGCTGGCGCTGGCCGCCCGAAAGCTGGCTGGGCCTGCGGTCCAGCAGGTGGCTGATCTGCAGCATGGCCGCCACTTCGTCGATGCGCTTTTGGCGCTCGGCCTTGGGCATCTTGCGCATCTCCAGCGCAAAGCCGATGTTGTCGGCCACGCTCAAGGTGGGGTACAGCGCATAGCTCTGGAACACCATGGCGATGTCGCGGTCGCGCGGGGGCATGCCCACCACGTTCTTGCCACCGATGCGGATCTCACCCTCTGTGGGCTCATCAAGCCCCGCAATGATGTTGAGCAGCGTGGACTTGCCGCAGCCCGAGGGGCCGACCAGGATGAGGAACTCGCCAGGCGCGACGTGGATGTCCACCTTGCGCAGCACCTCCACGCTTTTTTCGCCTTTGCCAAAGCGCTTGTTGATGCCTGCAATGTCGAGGGATGACGCCATGATTTCTTACTCTCTTAACCTTTGACGGCGCCAGCCGTCAGGCCGCGCACAAAAAACTTACCGGCCAGCACATAGATCACCATCGTGGGCAGGCCCGCAATGATGGCAGCGGCCATGTCCACGTTGTAGGCCTTCACACTGCTGCTGGTGTTGGCCAAGTTGTTCAGGCCCACGGTGATGGGCTTGGAGTCGGTGCCCGAGAACACCACACCGAACAGGAAATCGTTCCAGATGTTGGTGAACTGCCAGATCAGCGTGACCATGACGATGGGCGTGGACAGCGGCAGCACGATGCGCCAGAAGATCTGGAAAAAGCTGGCCCCATCCATGCGCGCCGCGTTCACCAGTTCCTTGGGGATGGCCGCGTAGTAGTTGCGAAAGAACAGCGTGGTGCCTGCCAGGCCCGCCAAGCAATGCACCAGCACCAGCCCGGTGATGGAGCTGGACAACCCCAGCCAGCCCAGCACCTGGCTCATGGGCAACAGCACCACCTGGAAGGGCATGAACACGCCAAACAGCAGCAGGCCAAACAGCGTGTCGCTGCCGCGAAACTTCCACAGGCTCAGCACATAGCCATTGAGCGCGCCCCACACGGTGGAGATCATCACCGCTGGCACGGCCATGGACACCGAGTTCCAAAAGAACGGCCGCAGGCCATTGCAGTCCACTCCCGTGCAGGCACTGGACCAGGCGGTGAACCATGCTGACCAGTTCAAGCCACCCGGCAGGGCCAGCAGCGAGGTCGATCGAATTTCTTCAGCATCCTTGAACGACGTGACCAGCATGGCGTACATCGGCAGCAGGAAGAACGCCACCGCTACGGCCAAGACGCCATAGACCAGCATGCGCCCCACGGACGGAAAAACAGATGAAGGCACTGAGGGATTAGCGGTCATGGGGTTTGCTCCGCAGTTCGCTGTACAGGTAAGGAATGACCAAGGCCGCGACGGTGGCCAGCATCATGGTGGCGCTGGCCGCGCCCAGGCCAATTTGCCCGCGCGAGAACGACATGGTGTACATGAAGGTGGCAGGCACATCGGTGGCAAAGCCAGGGCCGCCCGCCGTCAGCGCCATCACCAGGTCAAAGCTCTTGATCGCCAAGTGCGACAGCACCATGAGCGTGGAGAAAAACACGGGCCTGAGCGCGGGCAGCACGATGCGCCAGTAAATGCGCGGCAGTGAGGCGCCATCGACCTGCGCGGCCTTGATGATGCTGTCGTCAATGCCGCGCAGCCCGGCCAGGAACAGCGCCATGGCAAACCCGGCGCTTTGCCAGATGCCCGCAATCACCACGCAGTAGATGGCCATGTCGGTATCGACCAGCCAGCCAAATTCAAAGTTCGTGAAGCCCCAGTCACGCATCAGCTTTTCCAAGCCCATGCCGGGGTTGAGCAGCCACTTCCAGGCCGTGCCCGTCACCACAAACGACAGGGCCATGGGGTACAGGTAGATGGTGCGCAGTGCGCCTTCAGCGCGGATCTTCTGATCGAGCAGCACGGCCAGCAGCACGCCAATGAGCAGCGAGCCCCCCACATAGCCCACGCCAAAAATACCCAGGTTCTTGAGCGCGACCCACCAACGGTCCATGGCCCACAGCTTGTCGTACTGCGCCAGGCCCACCCATTCGTAATTGGGCAGCATGCGCGAGGCCGAGAAGCTGAGCACCCCGTTCCACACCATGAGCCCGTAAATAAACGCGAATCCCAGCACAAAGGCTGGCGCTACCACCAGCTTGGGCAGCCAGGTTTCAAAGGAATTCTTCATTGCCTACCGAATCTCTAAAGACTTACGCAAATCGGGATGCCACATCAGCCCCACCTTGCAGCGAACGGCTTGCTTGAGCCCTGTTTTGCGAGAGCCATGTCTCTGTTGCATACACCAACGTCCAACGCGATCAGGCCAAAGACCCGATCCATTCATCCCACACGATGCTCTTAGCTCCGCATAAAAAAGGGGGGTGCGCACAGAGCACCCCCCAATGAACAAAGTGTTTACCTCAGACTAACTCGCTCTCACTCTCTCACTTAGAACCTGTTCAAAATCTGTTCGGGGATCGCATTGGAGTGCAATCGGGATGAGTGGATGCTTCGGGTGCGCCGCATGGGCTCGTGCCCATGCAAGCAGCCGAGGCGTTCAATCGCCCGATTTCACTCCAACCCTGCGGGCAAGTGCCTTGCCGTGCGGTCTGCGGCGTTGCGGCGCTTGCCAATAGCCGGGCTATTGGCTGCACACCGCGCCTTGCATCCCATCCCGGCAAGGTACTTGTGCGCCCCCGAAAAGATCTTGAGCAGGTTCTTACCACCAGACCTCGTACTGCACCCCCACCAGAGTGCGCGAAGTCTTGCCACCGGCACCAAACGTCGAGGCGTTTGCCACCGCAGCAGCTTGGTTCCAATTGGCCTTGGTTACGTACAGGCGCAGCTCAGGGCGCGACCAGAAGTCTTCATTCAGTGCCAGGGCACCGGCCAGCGTGACCTTGCTCAGGCGCTGGTCAGGGCCTGTGCCCTTGCGTGTGGTGGTGGACAGCTCAGCCAAGCCCTTGAAGTTCTTGGTGAACGCGTACGAACCACGGCCACCCAAGGAGAAGTCCTTGGTCTCCACGCCGGTGATGTCGGCCTTGTTGGTCTGGTAGCCAATCAATGCCTGCCCCCCAAAGCGGCCAAACTGCCAGCCAATGGAGTCAGCGATGCGGGTCACGCGCTTGCCAGCCGATTTGCCGTCGATCGATTCAAACTCGCCATCGATGCGGGCATGGCCACGCGAGGCTTGCAGGAACAGGGCGTTGCTCATGCCCTTCGCCAGGAAGTCCTTCTGGTTGTGCGACACCGAAATACCGGAGCCCGAACCCCCGTTGACCTGGCCCGTGCCGCTCACCGAAGTCAGCAACACCCGCAGCTGACCGCCAGGGTTGGTGTTGATTTCGGAGATGTCAGCGTTCAGGCGGCGGGCCTTCACGCCGGTGGGCAGGTTGTTGTCAAACTTGTCACCGGTGAACACGCCCAGGCCCAGCTTGGCGCCGCCCAGCGAAATATCGGTCACGCCAGCGCCCTGGTTGTCGCCGTAGTTCATCAAGAAGTTGTCCACGATGTGGACGTCCTGGATACGCAGGCGGCGCTGACCAGCCCAGAACTTGGCCTCTGGTGCAAAGTCGAAGCCGCTCATTTCCACATAGGCCTGGTCGGTGCCGACATCGCCGCTGCCCCACTTGACGGGCATGTAGTGGACCTTCCACTTGATGCCTGCAGCCTCGAACCGCTTGATCAGGTCGATTTCAATACCGTTGTCTCCCTCGTTACCCAGACGGTACTTTTGCAGCTCACCACCGAGCGCCAGGTTGCCCTTGACACCATCGGTGTGGTTGAACACGGGGCCACCCCGTGAATAACCGGTGAACTCAAAGCCTGCTACGTCCATAGCAAAGGCACCATTCGCGCATGCGGCGGCCAAAGCCACCGCCGTGAGGCGGTTTCTTGTCTTCATTTGGGGTTCTCCTGTTTACTTGTTTTTCGCGGCGGTCGCGATCTTCTTCATGGCATCGGCGACGCTGATCTTGTCGTCGTTCCAGAACTGGCTGACAGCGTCCTTGATGGCGCCTTCGGTGGCGGGCGCGATGGCCATGCCGTGGGCTACGCTGGGGACGAGACCACCGGACTTAGCGGTGTCGGTGAAGTCCTTGGCCGAGGCCTTGGCGCAGTCGTCAAACTTGTCCATCTTCTGGCCTGCACGCACCGGGATGGAGCCCTTGTTCAGGTTGAACACTTCCTGGAACTCTGGGCTCATGATGGAGCTGGCCAGATCGCTCTGCGCCTTTTGCGCGGCGGCGTCCTTGAGCTTGAACAGGATGAACGAGTCCACATTGAAGGTGTAGGCATTGGCCGAGCCAGGGGCTGCCGCGCACATGAAGTCCTTGCCGGGCTGCTTGTTGGCGGCCAGGAACTCACCCTTGGCCCAGTCGCCCATCAGCTGAAAGCCCGCCTTGCCCTGGATGAGCATGGCCGTGGCCAGGTTCCAGTCGCGGCCAGGGGCAGCAGGGTCGGTGTAGCTCTTGATGCGGCGGAAGGTCTCCAGCGACTTCTTCATGGTGTCGCTGTTCAGGGCCTTGTCGTCGAGCTTGATCAGCGCGTCCTGGTAGAACTTGGCGCCACCCACACCCAGCACCACGGATTCAAATGTGGTGAAGTCTTGCCAGTTCTGGCCGCCGTGTGCCACAGGGATCAGCCCAGCGGCCTTGAGCTTGTCTGCCGCAGCGAAGAACTCGTCCCAGGTCTTGGGCATGGCGGCCACGCCAGCCTTTTTCAGGGCTTCGGAGCTGCCCCACATCCAGTTGACGCGGTGCACGTTGACCGGGGCCGCCACATAGGCGCCCTTGTACTTCATGATGTCGGCGACGACCTTGGGCAGCAGGTCATCCCACTTCTCGGCCTTGGCCAGCGAGTCCATGTTGGCCAGCACGCCTTCAGAGGCCCACTCCTGAATGGCGGGGCCCTTGGTCTGCGCCGCAGAGGGAGGGTTGCCAGAGATGACACGGCTCTTGAGCACCGTCATGGCGCTGTCGCCGCCGCCGCCGGCCACGGCAAAGTCACGCCATGTGTGGCCCTTGGCCTGCATGATCTTCTTGAGCTCGGCCGCCGACTTGGCTTCGCCGCCCGAAGTCCAGTAATGCAACACCTCCACCTCTCCCGCATGGGCAGCCACGGCTGCAGCCAGGGTGACCGCGACTGCGGCGACTTTTGTCAACTTCCACATAACCCTTGTCTCCTCGTTGTTTGCATCTGGGCTGATCGACCGGGCTGGTGCGTTCAGCGCAGTTCGTACTTTAATTACAATAATTAAAGAAATTCTCAGGGCTTTCCCTGAGGTGTGACACACAGCTGACACACGGGCACTCGCGAGGGCTTTGCTATGCTCAAACCCATGGCCACGATACTGATCGTCGAAGACGACGCCCTGCTGCTGGACGCGTTGAGCGGACAACTCAAGCAACTTAATTACAGCGTCTGTACCGCGACCAGTGTGGCGCAAGGCACAGCGTTTTTGCAGGAGCAGGCTGTGGATGGAATCATCCTGGACCTGGGCCTGCCCGACGCCGACGGGCTGGACTTGCTCACCTGGGCACGCACCCACATCGAGGGGTTGCCCGTGCTCATCCTCACCGCCCGCGACGGGGTGGACGACCGCGTGCGCGGCCTGAACGCCGGGGCCGACGACTACCTCACCAAGCCCTTCAACATGCAGGAGCTGCAGGCCCGCCTGCAGGCCATGCTGCGCCGCGCGCGCCAGCCCGCCTTCACCCAGGCGAGCAACGCCCAGGGCGGCCCCAGCACCACCATTGGCAGCCTGCATCTGGACCACAACAGCCGCATGGCCGCACTCGACGGCGTGGCACTGGAGCTGACCCAGCGCGAATGGGAGCTGCTGGAGCTGCTGGTGCACCGCTGCGGCGAAGTGGTGACCCGCGAAGACGTGCTCGCCGTGTGGCGCGCCAGCCCGCCCGAGCCGGGGCAAACCGCCGCCCCGCTCAACTCCAACGCGCTGGAGGTGTACGTGCACCGCCTGCGCAAAAAGCTCGACCAATCCAGCCTCAACATCCGCAACATTCGGGGGTTGGGGTACATGCTGAATAAACCGTGAAGTACCCCCTGAGTCGCTGCGCGCCTTCCCCCTTGAAGGGGGACGATGGCCTGTGCTGCGGGGCGGCCCTTGCTGGCCATCCTCGCAATGGCGCCGCGCCAGTGGCATCGGCAGTGGCTGCTGCGCAGCACCCCAGGTAGCCAAAACAATGCGCCAAGTCCCCGGTGTTTCGCTTCAACGCAAGCTGCTGCTGTGGCTGCTGCTGCCGCAGTTGGTGCTGTGGTTGTCGGGTGGTTTTTTGGCGTGGCGGATTGCGCTGCAGAACGGCGAGAAGGGCATCGACCAGACGCTGACGCAGTCGGTGCGGGCGCTGGCGCGGCAGATCAAACCCATTGGGGATGGGCTGCTGGTGGACTTTCCGAAGGCCGCGCAGGACATCCTGGAGCAAGACCCGGCCGACCGCATCACCTACATGGTGTCGTCGCCGCCCGGGCGGTTTTTGTTGGGCAATGCACAGCTGCCCCCGCCACCGCCGGTGAACGTGTTGGTGGACGAGCCGTTTCTCTACCACGCCCGGGTAGACGACCGCCCGGTGCGCGTGGCCCTGCTGGACGTGAACTACGGCACGGGCCCCACGCGCCAAAGCCTGCGCGTGCAGGTGGCGCAGAGCCTGACGGTGCGCGAGCGCATCGCACACGAGCTGCTGGAGCAACTGCTGCTGCCCATGGGCATGATGGGCCTGGTGCTGAGCGCGCTGGTGTACGCCGGGGTGCTGCGCGGGCTGCAGCCCCTCAAGCGGCTGGAGGCGCAGATCAAACGCGCGGGCAAGCGCAACCACAACCCGGCCAACCCCTTGCCACCCATCGAACTCACATCGGCCCCGCAAGAGGTCTATTCGCTGGCCAGCACCATCAACGGCCTGCTCGAAGCAGTGGCGCGCGGCCAGCAAAAGGAAAAGCGCTTTTTGAACGATGCCGCGCACCAGCTGCGCACCCCCCTGGCGGGCCTCATCGGCCAGACCGAGCTGGCCCTGCACGAAAGCCACGAGCCAGAAGTGCGCGAGCGGCTGCAGAAGGTGCTGTCGGCCGCAGAGCGCAGCGCCCACCTGGTGCACCAGCTGCTGCAGCTGGCCCGCTCTGAAAGCAGTGTGGTCATGGAGCCCCTGAACCTGCCGCAACTGGCCTGCGAGGTGGCCCGCGACTGGACGGCCAAGGCCCTGGCGGCGGGCATTGACCTGGGCTACGAAGGCGAGGAACACCTGAGCGTGCTGGGCCACCCCTTGCTGCTGCGCGAGGCGCTGAACAACCTGATCGACAACGCCCTGCACTACGCCGGGCATGGCGCCACCGTCACGGTGCGGGTGTACATCACCGCGCCGGGCATGGCCGCGCTGGTGGTGGAGGACGATGGGCCGGGCGTGCCAGCGGCCCACCTGGGGGATCTGTTCGCACGCTTTTGGCGCGGCTCAGACAAGCCCGGCGGCTGCGGGCTGGGCCTGTCGATTGTGGAAGAAATTGCGCTGCGCCACGGCGGCGAGACGGTGGCGGAAACGGCAGGCCCCCACGGGCTACGGGTCGGGCTGCGTCTGCCACTGGCGTGAGCGCCAGCCAAGCAGCGCCCCCGCTGCCAAGCCAAAACGCTATCAATTCAATAGCTTCCAGCGCTTGTATCTATTGCGCTAGCGCACAAAACAATGCCCAAAGCAAACCCACCAGCCCCTGCGCAAGGGGCTGGTGGCCCTGGCCCTCACAGCGCCAGGATCAGCTTTTCCAGCTTGACGGCATCCACCGCAAACGCACGAATGCCCTCGGCCAGCTTCTCGGTGGCCATGGCGTCTTCGTTCAGCGCGTAGCGGAAACCGGCTTCGTCGTAGTTCACCGCAGGCAGGTCCATCGCCCGGGCTTGGTCGGCGTTCAGGGCGCGCTGCAGCGGGGCATCGCTCGCGGCCAGCTGGGCCAGCAGCTCGGGCGCAATGGTCAGCAGATCGCAGCCTGCAAGGGCCGTGATCTGTCCCACGTTGCGGAAGCTCGCACCCATCACCTCGGTGGCAATGCCAAAGCGCTTGTAGTGGTTGTAGATCTGCGTGACCGACTGCACGCCGGGGTCGTTGGCACCAGCGCGCGCGGCCTCGTCCCAACTCGCGCCCGCCTGCTTTTTGTACCAGTCGTAAATGCGGCCCACGAAGGGCGAGATCAGCTGCACCTTGGCCTGGCCGCAAGCCACCGCCTGGGCAAACGAGAACAGCAGCGTGAGGTTGGTGTGGATGCCCTTGCGCTCCAGTTGCTCGGCCGCCTGGATACCTTCCCAGGTCGCGGCGATCTTGATGAGCACGCGGTCGATGTGGATGCCTTCGGCCTGGTACAGCTCGATGATGCGCTCGGCGCGGGTCACGGTGGCGCTGGTGTCAAAGCTCAGGCGCGCATCCACTTCGGTCGACACACGGCCGGGCACCGTGGCCAGGATTTCGCAGCCAAAGCGCACCAGCAGGCGGTCGATGATTTCGTCCATCGGGCGGCCCTTGAACTTCGCCACCGTGTCTTGCAGCAGCGGGGCGTACTCGGGCTTTTGCACGGCCTTCAAGATCAGCGACGGGTTGGTGGTGGCGTCTTGCGGGCGGAACTGCGCCAGCTGCTTGAAGTCGCCGGTATCGGCAACCACGGTGGTGAACTGTTTGAGGGCGTCGAGCTGATTCATGGCGTAAGTCTCATGGGAGAACAGTGGACAAGCAGGCCCCGCCGCCAGATCGCCTGGCTGGCGCGGCCACCGCAACCCGCAAGTGTAGACGGCTTGTTACTGCCATGGTCCCGAAGGTGAAACCGAGTTACATTGCGGTTACCTCGTTTTCGTTTTTTCTGTGGAACTGACATGCTCGAACGCATCACCGCATCCCTGAGTTCCCTGGCCCCAGCCGAGCAGCGGGTGGCCAAGCTGGTGCTGACCGACCCCCGTGCCTTTGCCCGCCTGCCCGTGCGCGAGCTGGCCGAACGCGCCCATGTGAGCAAGCCCACCGTGGTGCGCTTTTGCCGCAGCATGGGCTACGACGGGCTGGCGGACTTCAAGCTCAAGCTGGCAGGCAGCGTGAGCGAAGGCGTGCCCTTCATCCACCGCAGCGTGGACGTGGACGACAAGACGGGCGACGTGCTGGTGAAGGTGGTGGACAACGCCGTGGCCGCCTTTTTGCAATACCGCAATGCCGCCAGCACCGTGGCGCTGGAGCGCGCGGCCGAGGCCATTGCCAACACCTGGAAAAAAGGCAAGCGCATCGAGTTCTACGGCGTGGGCAACTCGGGCATCGTGGCGCAAGACGCGCAACACAAGTTCTTTCGCCTGGGCGTCACATCGATTGCCACCAGCGACGGCCACATGCAGGTGATGAGCGCCACGCTGCTGGGCCCGGGCGACTGCGCAGTGATCATCTCCAACTCGGGCCGCACCCGCGACCTGATGGACGCAGCCGACATCGCCCGCAAAAACGGCGCCACAACAATAGCCATCACCGCCAGTGGCTCGCCCCTGGCCAGCACCTGCCACATCCACCTGGCCGCCGACCACCCCGAAGGCTACGACCGCTACAGCCCCATGGTTTCGCGCCTGATGCACCTGCTCATCATCGACGTACTGGCCACCTGCGTAGCGCTGCGCATTGGCGGATCGCTGCAGCCCATCCTGCAGCAGATGAAGGAAAACCTGCGGGCCAAGCGCTACGCCTGACCCGGCGGCCCTGGCACACACAGCCCAGGCATCGGTGACGCGGCCAACTCCGCCCAATCAGAAGGTGATGGTGGCGGAGCATGTGGAGTTGCACATGCTGCAATGCGCAGCACCGCCAGGGCAGCTGGTCTCGTTGGCGTTGTTGCCATCGTCGCAAACCTCGCCGGCTTCCACAATGCCGTTGCCGCACATGGCAGGCACGACCACCGGCGTGATGGGCACCCAAGTGCAGGACGAGCTGCACACATTGCAGGAGGTGGCGCCGCCGGGGCAACTGGTTTCGGTGAATGTGTTGCCGTCATCGCAGGCTTCGCCACTCTCCACAATGCCGTTGCCGCACACTGCAGGCACCACCACCGGGATGATGGGCACCCAAGTGCAGGAGGCGCTGCACACATTGCACGAGGTGGCGCCACCAGAGCAACTGGTTTCAGTAACGGTATTGCCGTCGTCGCAGGCTTCACCACTCTCCACAATGCCGTTGCCGCACACGGGCGGCGTGACCGCCGGGCCAATGGGCACCAGCGTGCAGGTAGCGCTGCAGATGGTGCAGTTCGTCGCGCCGCCAGGGCACGTGGTTTCCGTGACGGTATTCCCGTCGTCACAAGCCTCGCCAGCCTCCAAGATGCCATTGCCGCAAGAGGCCGAAACCAAAGGGGCCACAGCAAGCCTTGCAATGCTCCAGCTGCCCGGCTTGTAGCGATTGCTTGCGCGGTATTCCCACTGAAAGTTTCCGGGTGTCGTGGGCGCGCCCAAAGCGAAGCTGCCGTCGGACTGCACGGTCAGCGACGTACCCGCCAAAGGCACCGACCCGCCTACAGCCACCGTGGTCGTGGAGCCCGCCACGCGAATCTCACGCACCTGCATAGCAGGGGTTCCCAGGCTATCGTTGGCCAGCAGTCCGGGGGCCGCGACCGACAGGGGAGTCCCCACGGTCGCGCTGAAAGGCCCATCGTCTTGCGTCACGCCATCACGGATGCCCAGGTCCACGTCATAGCGCAGGTGCAGCGTCGTGCCGTCCAGTTGCACGTACACCGCTGACAACTGCAATGGCCCAGACGCTGCGCTGCTAGCCACCGCAGGCGTGCTGCCCCAGTCGGCCGGGGCGCCGTCCCGCACGATGGCAGACCATGCCACCCCCACCACGAGCAGCAGGCACAGCCCGGCCCCAGACGCCGTCCACCGTCGCAGCCGCGCCGACCGTTGCGTGGCCCAGCCCAGCAAAGCCGCCAGAGCCACCACCCCACCAAGCCCCAGCGCAGGCACGGCCACGGCCCCTGGTGCGGCCAGCAACAGCACACCGCCCGTGCCACCCCCACTGGCCGACAGCAAGGCGGTTGGCGCCATGCTGCCGTCGTTGGTGCTGGCCGCAAAGCCCATGCGCAACGACGACGCTGGCGCCAGCAACTGGGCGTAGCTTTCAACCACATCCACCTGCGCCCCTGCGGCGGCCACACCCAACGACCACCGCAGCGGTGATGCAGGCACAAAGCTGGCGTCCGCCACCAGCACGCCCCCCTGGCAGATTTCGCGCGATACGTCCCCCACGGGGTCGGTGGCACTCAGGTCCACTCGCGTCACCGATGCCATGTCGGCCCCCGTGAACACCCCTGCGGCGGTCGTCACCGTGCAGCCCGTGGCCGGGTTGTTGTCGCTGTCGATCAGCGTGCGCAACTCCATCACCGTTTGTGCATGCGCCGCCCCCAACCCCAAACACAACACCAGAAACAACACCCAGACAGAGCGAAACGGGCGACTCAAAGCAGCGGCTGCAGCAAACATGGAAAGAGGCATGGAGGGGCAAAAGGAAGATTGAGCCGATGCCCAAAAGCACCTGACTCCAAGGTCCGCCCCGACGCACGCATCGCGGACGGCGGCGCATCATACAAACAGCTGCGGGCTTTGCAAAACCTTCAATGCGCAAGCGCGCAGCCCGCAGATGCGGGCAACCATCAACACATCTTTAACTCGCCCAAATGCCTGCAAGGCATGGCACGGCCCGCCGCAGAAAAGCGCGCCCCACCTGTGCGGTGGGGCCACCCAACCTAAGGCGACGCTGAACAAGTCCCCGCGATGCGGCGCGCTCTGCCTGGGGATGGGCAGCAAGGCGCAAACCACAGCAATAGCTACAGCTATTGCGAGGATTTGCAACGCCGCAGACCGCCTCAGGGAGAGATGCGCAGCGCGCGAGGGACTTGTTCAGCGTTGCCCTAAGCCGCCTCAGGCCCAACGCTTGAGCACCAGCGTCGCATTCACCCCGCCAAACCCAAAGCCATTGAGCATGGCGTGCTGCAGCGCCATTTTTCGGGGGTGCAGGGCCACCATGTCCAGCCCCTCGGCCAGGTCGTCGGGTTGCTGCAGGTTCAGCGTGCCCGGCACCACCTGGTCGCGCAGGGCCAGGGTGGTGAAGATGGCGGCCACAGCGCCTGCAGCGCCCAGCAAGTGCCCGGTGGCAGATTTGGTGGAGGCGATAGCCACCGACTTGCCCGTGCCAAACACGCGCCGAATGGCGGCCAGCTCGCCCCGGTCGCCCACGTAGGTGGAGGTGGCGTGCGCGTTCAAATGCTGCACTTCGCTGGCCTCCAGGCCCGCCTGGGCCAGGGCAACTTCCATACTGCGCCGGGCACCGTCGCCATCTTCCGGGCCGGAGGTGATGTGGTACGCATCGGCGGAGGTGCCGTAGCCCACCACCTCCGCCAGGGGCGTGGCACCGCGTGCCAGGGCATGCTCCAGCGATTCAAGCACCAGCATGCCGGCGCCCTCCCCCATCACAAAGCCATCGCGCGCGGCATCAAAGGGGCGCGAAGCCTGCTCGGGGTGGTCTGCGAAGCCTGTGGACAAGGCCTTGGCTGCGGCAAAGCCACCCAGGCTCACGCGGTCGATGGCGGCCTCGGTGCCGCCGCACACTGCCACATCGGCCTCGCCGCAACGGATCATCCGCGCCGCATCGCCAATGGCCTGCACGCTGGCGGCGCAAGCCGTCACCGGCGCGCCCATCGGCCCCTTGAGGCTGTGGCGGATGGACACATGGCCCGCCGCCAGGTTGACCAAAAACGACGGCACGGTGAACGGCGACAGGCGCTGCGGCCCACGGGTATCGGTGGTGCGCACGGCCTCGGCAATGGCGCCAAAGCCGCCGATGCCCGAGGCAATCACGGTGGCGGTGCGCGCCTGCGACCGCGCATCCGCGGGTGCCCAGCCCGCCTGGGCCAAGGCCTGCTGCGCAGCGCCCAGGGCAAAGGGAATGAAGCGGTCCATCTTGCGCTGGTCCTTGGGGGTGGCTGCGGTGTCCGGGTCCCACCCACCCTCGGGGTCCTCGGCCAGCGTGGGCACGGTGCCCGCCACTTTGGCGGCCATGCCGTCCACCACTGCATCCGGCAAGCGGCGCAGGCCCGATACGCCCTGCAGCAGGCGCCGCCAGGCCAATTCCACGCCGCAGCCCAGCGGCGATACCAACCCCATTCCGGTGATCACCACGCGTTGCACTTTGCCATCCACATTCGCCATTGCCAGTCCTTGGTTTTCAACACAGCGCGAAGCCATGCTTTTATGATTGCGTCCGTCATCATAAGTGGATCAGCGTCTTTTGCGCAAATCCATCATCAAAAGAAGATTCCATGAAAGTCACGAAATCGCAGTCTGCAGAAAACCGCCAAGGCATCGTGGACGCCGCAGCCCGCCTGTACCGCGAGCGTGGCTTGACGGGCGTGGGGGTGGCCGACATCACCCGCGATGCTGGGCTGACCCACGGTGGCCTGTACCGCCACTTTGAGAACAAGGACGCCCTGGTGCGGGAGGCCTGCGCGCGTGCACTGGAATGGTCCATCGCGTCACTGGACGGAATGTGTGACCCCGGCGATCCAGCGGCCACCGGGCTGGTCGCCAAGGTGAACAACTATCTGTCACCCCAACACCGCGACCACCCCGGCGAAGGCTGCGCCGTGGCCGCCCTGGCGGTGGACGCCGCGCGCGCTGGTGGTGGGCTGTCAGAGGTGCTTACCCAAGGCATCGAGCGCAACATCGAACGCTTTGCCCGGCTGGTGGAAGGTCTGGAACAAGGCAACCCGAGCCCCGAAAGCCGCACCCAGGCGATGCACATGCTGGCCACCATGGTCGGCGGCCTGGTACTGGCCCGCGCCACCGTGGCCGCCAACCCCGCGCTTTCCGACAACATCCTGGCCACCCTGCGCGAGCACCTGACTCCGCCCACCGAAGCCCCAGCACCCAAAACCCGAAAAAGCCGCAGTGGTGTGGCTACCCACGGCAGCGCCCGAAGCAAAGCCAAAGGGAAGTGATGCCTTTAGGTCGAAGACCCTTATTTAGAAAGCGCTGGCAGCTATTGAATTGATAGTGATTGCATTGATCGTTTCCGCCCGTTCGGGCTGAGCCCGTCGAAGCCGGGGCTTGTGTGTTGATCTTGCGGCATGCCTGTGCTGAGGGCGGGTGCCGGGATGTGCCCCCGGCGGGGCACCTTCTTTTCTTGCGTCGCCAAGAAAAGAAGGCAAAAGAAGGCGACCCCACTGTCTGCGTCCCCAGCGCTACGCACTGGGGCAACCTGCGGTGCTCGCGTCCAGCGGGGTCTCGCTCAAACTCGCTGCGCTCAAACAGTCGCGAGCCCTGATCCGCTGGCCGCTGCGCTCCTCGGCGCATACAGAGGGGCTGGGCAGCCAACATCCATTCGGGCCATCGCTGCGCTCGGCCCCACTTCGCGGGCGCATGCGCTCCGCGCTGGGCCAATCAGGTCGAGCGCAGCGACGACCCGAACGGCTGTTTGGATGTTCGGCTGTTTGGCTATCCACCCCCTGTGGCTGCGCCTGCGTCGGGGCGGTTGCGGGGTGGCATGGGCGTCGAAGCGCCCATGCTTCGTCATCTGACTCGCTGCGGCTGTTTGAACGGAGCGCCCCAGGCGCGCAGTGAGTTCCGCAGCGCACCCCGCAACCGCCACGACGCAGGTTTGCCCCGAAGCGCAGCGAAGGGGTCGCAGACTTGGGGTCGCCCTTTCTTTGGTGACTTTCTTTCGGCGAAGCGAAAGAAAGTTACTGCGCCGCCGGGCGCACTCCCCGGCTCCCGCCCTCAGCACAGGCATGCAACCAGATCAACGATCAAGCCAAGGCTTCGACAAGCTCAGCCCGAACGGGGGAGGAAGCCAAGGCAATCACTACAAATTCCATAGCTGCCAGCGCTCATCCAGCGGGCACCAGCCAACATTTCCATCAAAGCCCCGCCCCTCACCTTCCAAAACCTGTGCGCAAACGCACATCCCCCCAAGACCACATCCAGCGAAACTACAAGTCTTCCAACACATTCAGCGCAAGGGACGCACCATGAACACCAAACACATCGCCATGCCACCCGCCACCCCGAACACCGACGACGTCGGCAAGCTCGTGCTGCGTGTCGCCATCGGCCTGCTCGTGCTGCTGCACGGCATCTTCAAAATCACGCACGGCGTGGGCTTCATCGGCGGCATGCTCGACAAAGCGGGCCTGCCCGGCTTCCTGGCCTATGGCGTGTACATCGGTGAAGTGGTGGCGCCCCTGATGATGCTGCTGGGCGTGGGCGCCCGCGCCGGGGCGGCCATTGTGGTGGCCAACATGCTGGTGGCCCTGGGTCTGGTGCACATGGGCGACCTGTTCGTCATCACCAAACAAGGCGGCTGGGCGCTGGAGCTGCAGGGCCTGTACCTGTTCGGCGCACTGGCCGTGGCCCTGCTGGGCGCAGGCCGCTACAGCGTGATGCAGCCTAGCCGCGTGAACTGAAGACGCTACGTTTTTAATAGCTGCTAGCGCTTATTTAATAAGCGCTAGCAGGCCATTTCACTTCAAAAACCCAAACCCAAACCCAACGCCAACCCACTCAATTGGCAAAGCTCTTGGTGCTGTACAGCTCCACGGGCAGGCGCTTGAGGGTGGGCAGGCCGGTGACGGCATCCTTGGCCTGCTTGTCGATGTAGCTGAAGAACACATCGGCATCGAGCACGCCAATGTCCAGGCGGCGCGCGGCGGGCACGGCGGCCAAGGTCTTGTAGCCGTCGCCGCCGGTGGCGTTGAAGCTCAGCACAAACAGCTTGTAGGTCTTGGCCAGGTCGATCGCCGCCCACACGCCGGTGGTGGGGTTGCGCACTTCGATGTTGCTGGCACGCGCGCCCTTGGTGGCCTTGGCGTTCACGTCAAAGCGCAGGCCGCCGGTGTAGGGGTACGGGCCGGTGGAGCCGCCCGTGCCAAAGGTGGCCTCCAGTCCATCTTCGAGCATGCCCTTCACTTCTTGCCCCGTCACATCCAGGCGGAACAACATGTTGCCAAACGGCAGCACCTGGATGATCTGCGCTGCAGTCACCGTGCCTTGCAGCGGGATGCGCACACCGCCGCCGCTTTGCAGGCTGATGTCGGCCCCGCCGTACTGGGCGTTGGCCACCTCCAGGTAGGCCTGGGCCACCAGTTGCTGGATGTCGCCACCGCGCAGGCTCACGCTGCCTTCGGCCGTGCAGGCGGCGCTGGAGCGGCTGTAGTCCACCGAGCCCACCCCGCCCGGCACGCGGCGCGAGCACAGCTCTTGCGGCACCACGGCGGCCTGGGTCTGGTTGAACACGGCCACACGGTCCTTGAACGGCTGCAGCGCGGCCGTGGCGCTGGCTGCAGGCTGGGTGATGCGCAAGAAGCCCGTGGCGGCTGCGCTGGCCTTGAGGGCGGTTTTCTCCGCGTCGGTCGCGGCCTTGCCGCCGATGGTGAAGTTGTCGCCAATCAGCACATGCGGCGTGCCCTTGCATTGGCTGACGTTGCCCTGCGCATCAAAGCTCACCTTCAGCTCGCCCACCACCTGGGCGTATTCCCACGCCTGCACCACGCACACGGGCTTGCCGTCCTTGTCGGTGAGCTGGGTGGGGTAGGCGCCACCGGGCGTGCCCACGCCCGTGGTCGTCAGGCCCACGGGGCCGAGCAGGGTGTGCGAATCCGCGCCCACCACCACGTCCACGCCGCTGAGCTTGGGCGCAATCTGCAGGTCGTACTCGTAGCCCACGTGGCTCATCACGATGATCTTGTTGATGCCCTGGTTGCGCAGGCGGTCGATCTCGCGCTGGGCGGCGGTGGTTTCGTCTTCAAAAGTGGTGTCCGCATCGGGGCTGGACGAGGCCTTGGTCTTTTGCGCAATGGTCAGGCCCACGATGCCGATCTTTTGCCCGCCACGCTCCACCACGGTGGAGGGGCTGACGTAGCCCGGCGCGCGGCTGGCGTTGAGGGCCGAGTTGGCACCGAACTGCACATTGGCGCTGAGCACGGGCGTCTTGCAAGTGCCTTTGCGCAGCAGGTCGATAAAGCCCTTGAGGCCGCTGTCGCCCTTGTCAAACTCGTGGTTGCCCAGCGTGAAGGCGTCAAAGCACACGGTGTTCATCATGGCCGCGTCGGCCTCGCCGTTGCTGCCTGCGCGGTTGAAGTACAGCGTGCCCGTCAGCGCATCGCCCGCGTGCAGCTTGAGCACGTTGGTGCTCTGCGCCGCCAGTTCGCCGATGGCGGCCGTGACGCGGGGAAAGCCCGCAGCGTCCACCGCCACGTCCACCGCGCTGGCGCCACCGGCCGAGAGCTTGAGGGTTTTGGACTTGCTCTCCAGCGTGGAGTGGTGGTCGTTGATGTGCAGGATGGTCAGCTCCAGCGGCTGGCCCGCATCGTCGCTGCCCGAGCCACCGCACGCCACCAAGGCCCCGGCCACGGCCAGTGCCAGCGCGCCCATGCGCAACCCACGTCCTGCGCTCCACTGCTTTGCCCACATCGTTGTCATCGCAAATCCCTCTGTATCGGTTCAACCAAACGGCGATGGTGGGAGGTGTGCATGACAGGGCGATGAAACCCCGGGCCGGTGCGGGCCCCAAAACAAACAAGCTCCCGAGGGAGCCTGTTGTAAAGAAATCGGCCTCTAGCGCTTTATAAATAATCGCTAGCAGCTACGCATTTGATAGCAATCACTTCAAATACGCCCCTCTTCCACCGCATGGCACGCAATGCGGATGCCGCCAATGCTCAGCAGCTGGGGCCGCTCGGCGCGGCAGCGGTCGTTGACATGCGGGCAGCGGGGATTGAAGGCGCAGCCGGGGGGCGGGTTCAAGGGGTTGGGCACCTCGCCCTGCACGGGGGTGCGGGCCTTGCCGGTGTCGTGCATCTTGGGGATGGCATCGAGCAGCATGCGCGTGTACGGGTGGCGGGGCGTATCGAACAGCGTGTGCTTGTCGGCCAGCTCCACCAGTCGGCCCAGGTACATCACGCCGACCTGATCGCTCACATGGCGTACCACGGCCAGGTTGTGGCTGATGAACAGGTAGGTGAGTTGCCGCTGGCGCTGCAGGTCCTTCATGATGTTGAGCACCTGGGCCTGCACCGACACATCCAGCGCGCTGGTGGGCTCGTCGCACACCAAAAACTCAGGCTCGGTGGCCAGGGCCCGCGCGATGGAGATGCGCTGGCGCTGCCCGCCCGAGAACTGGTGCGGGTACTTGACCATGTCCAGCGGCGACAGGCCCACCGACTGCAGCAGCTCGCCCACGCGTTGCTTGAGCTCGGCCTTGTCGGTGATGAGGCCATGCTCCTTCAGCGGCTCGCCAATGATGTCCTCCACCAGCCAGCGGGGGTTCAGGCTGGCGTAGGGGTCTTGAAAAATCATCTGGATGCGGCGGCGCATGGCCTTGGCATCGCTGCCCTTGAAAGCGGCATGGGCGTCTTGCCCATCAAACGTGAGGCCGCCGCGCGTGGGGTCGTACAGGCCCACCAGCAGGCGGGCCACGGTGCTCTTGCCGCAGCCAGATTCGCCCACCAGGGCCAGCGTCTTGCCCTTTTCGATCTCGAAGCTCACGCCGTCCACGGCGTGCAGCAGCGTGCGGGGCTTGCCCTCCAGCACGCGGTTGAGCCAGGGGGCCGAGACGTCGAAGGTCTTGGCCAGGTCGTGCGCCTGCACCAGGGGCTTTTGACTGGCGTGGGGCGTGGGGTTCACGGCGCTGCTCATGCGGCCACCTTGGTGTTGTCAGCAGCGTGCAGCCAGCAGGCAGCGCGGGTGTTTCCGGCACTCATCAGGTCGGGGCGTTCGGTCATGCAGCGGTCAAAGGTTTGGGGACAGCGCGGGTTGTAGGCGCAGCCCTTGGGAATGGCGTTCAGGCGCGGCATGGCACCGTCGATCTGGTTCAGGCGCTCGCGGTCTTGCTCCATGTCGGGGATGGAGGCCATGAGGCCGCTGGTGTAGGGGTGCGATGGCTTGTTGATCACGTCATGCACCGGGCCAATCTCGGCCACGCGCCCGGCGTACAGCACGGCCACGCGGTCGCAGGTCTCGGCGATCACGCCCATGTCGTGCGTGATGAGCATGACGGCTGCACCACGCGATTTGCAGATGTTTTTCAGCAGCGTGATGATCTGCGCCTGGATGGACACATCCAGCGCCGTGGTGGGCTCGTCGGCCACGATGAGCTTGGGCTCGGCAGCCAGGGCCAGGGCAATCACCACGCGCTGGCGCATGCCGCCCGAGAACTGGTGCGGGTAGTGGTCAATGCGCGCCTCGGCCGCCGGAATGCCGGTGTCCTTGAGCAGCTGGATGGCGCGCTGGCGAGCTTCTGCCGCATTCACGGGCAGGTGGGCCAGGATGGTTTCCGTCAACTGGCGACCCACGGTGTACAGCGGGTTCAGCGAGGTGAGCGGGTCTTGAAAAATGGCCCCGATGCGCCGACCACGGATATGGCGCATTTCATCGT
Source organism: Acidovorax sp. 56 (assembly GCF_002749705.1). Classification (NCBI taxonomy): domain Bacteria; kingdom Pseudomonadati; phylum Pseudomonadota; class Betaproteobacteria; order Burkholderiales; family Comamonadaceae; genus Acidovorax; species Acidovorax sp. 56. The sequence goes on along the minus strand of NZ_PEEV01000001.1, from coordinate 4,289,816 downwards.
TGCTGAGGTTGTCGATGCGCTGGCCTTCCAGCAGGATCTGGCCCGAGGCCACGCGGCCTGGAGGCTCGAGCAGGCCGATGATGGCCGCACCGGTGAGCGACTTGCCCGCGCCCGATTCACCCACCACGCCCAGGATCTCGCCGGGTGCGATGGAGAAGGAAATGTCGTCCAGAGCGCGCAGGGTGCCGCGACGGCTCGGGAATTCGACAACGAGGTTTTTGACTTCTAGGAGACTCATGGGGTGGTCACTTCTTCTTGTTCAACGCAGGCGGGGGTTCAAGGCGTCACGCAACCAGTCGCCCAGCAGGTTCACCGACAGCGCAATCAGCACCAGCATGGCACCGGGGAACACGGTGATCCACCACTCGCCAGAGAACAGGTAGTCGTTGCCGATGCGGATGAGCGTGCCCAACGAAGGGGATGTGGGCGGTGCGCCCACGCCCAAGAAGGACAGCGTGGCCTCGGTGATGATCGCCGTGGCCACCTGGATGGTGGCCAGCACCATGACCGGGCCCAGCACGTTGGGCAGCACGTGCTTGCGCATGATGCGCAGCGAAGACACGCCGGTGACGCGGGCGGCCTGCACGTATTCCTTGTTGCGCTCGACCAGCGTGGAGCCGCGCACCGTGCGCGCGTATTGCACCCAGCCGGTGAGCGAGATGGACAAGATCAGCACGCCAAAGGCCAAGGACTCGTGCGCATTGGGGAACAGCGCCCGGCCCACACCGGCAATCAGCAAGGCCACCAGGATGGCGGGGAAGGACAGCATCACATCGCACAGGCGCATGAGCACAGCATCGATCCAGCCGCCCCGAAAGCCCGCCAGCAAGCCCAAAGCCACGCCCACCACCACTGACAGCAGCACCGAGGCCAGGCCCACCACCAGCGAGATGCGGGCGCCGTAGATCAGCGCAGAGAGGATGTCACGGCCCTGGTCGTCGGTGCCCAGCAGGTACTTGGCGGTGCCGTGTTCGCTCCAGGCCGGAGGCAGGCGGGCATCGCCCAGCTCCAGCGTGGCCAGGTCAAACGGGTTGTGCGGCGCCACCCAGCCCGCAAAGACGGAGCAGACCACGCACACCAGGGCAATGAAGGCGGCCACCATCGCCATGGGCGATGTGCGGAAGCTGTAGCCAACGTCGCTGTCGAGCCAGCGGGCAAGTGTTTTTTTCATCGTAGAAACCAGAGACATCCGCACACGCACCGGGCTTGTGGCCTGGGTGCATGGCGGTCAGTAAAACAAGCTAAGTCCAGCGCCACTGAGCGCAAGCCAGCAAAAGAGACCTCAAAGAAAACGCGAAACCATCAAGGGATGCTGATCCACTTGAAGTGCATGAAGTTGTCAGCCAACTGCACGATCTTGACCTTCTTGCTCACGCCCCAGGCCAGGGCCTGCTGGTGCAGCGGAATGTGGCCGATGTCGGCGGCGTGCAGATCAAACGCTTCCTTGATGTAGGCGTTGCGCTTGGTCTTGTCGGTCTCGGCCTGGACTTTCTTGGTCAGCTCGTCCACTGCGGGGTTGCAGTAGGCGCCCAGGTTGAACTGTCCAGCGCCCTTGTCGTCCACGCAGGCCATGATGGCATTCAGGGCGTTGTGCGCGTCGTAGGTGGCGGGGGTCCAGCCCAGCATATAGAAGCTGGTGTCGCGGCGCAGCACCTTGGGGAAATACGTGCCCTTGGTTTCGGCCTGCAGATTGACCTTGACGTTGATGCGAGAGAGGTTGGCGGCCACGGTCTGGCAGATGCGGCCATCGTTCACATAGCGGTCGTTGGGACAGTTCATGCCCACCTCAAAACCGTTGGGGTAGCCAGCCTCGGCCATGAGCTTCTTGGCGGCTTCGACGTCGTAAGGCAGGCGCTTCATGTCGGGTTGAAAGCCGTTGACGCCGGGCCCAATCATCTGCGCCGAGGGGTTGGACGCACCGCGCATCACGGTCTTCTTGATGCCCTCGATGTCGATGGCCTGGTAGAAGGCCTGGCGCACGCGCTTGTCCTTGAAGGGGTTCTTGCCCTTGACGTTGGAGTACAGCAGCTCGTCGCGCTTTTGGTCCATGCCCAGGAAGATGGTGCGCAGCTCTGGGCCCGTGATGGCGCGGGTGTTGGCGCTGCTGTTGACGCGGTCGATGTCCTGCACGGGCACGGGTTCCATCACGTCCACTTCGCCCGAGAGCAAGGCGGCCACGCGGGTGGCGTCGTTGCCGATGGGGGTGAACACCACCTCGGTCACGTTGCCTTCAATCTTGCCCCAGTAGGAGCCATTGCGCGTGAACACGGTGCGCACGTTGGGCTGGCGCTCGCGCACGCGGAAGGGGCCGGTGCCGTTGGCGCGGAACGAGGCCGCATTCTCAATGCCCTTGCGGCGGTCCACGGGCACGGTGGCCTGGTTGGTCTCGCACCATTTTTTGCTCATGATGTACACGAGCGAGAGCACGTCGGGCAGGATGGGGAACGGCGTCTTGGTCTCGATCTCGACCGTGTGGCTGTCGATCTTGCGCACTTCCTTGAAGTCGTTGGTGTAGCTCTTCATGTCAGAGCCTTCAACCTGGGTGCGGGCCAGGCTGAACAACACGTCGTCGGCCGTGAAGGGGCTGCCGTCGTGAAACTGCACGCCCTTGCGCAGTTCAAACCGCCACACGGTGGGGGCGGTCTGCTTCCAACTGGTGGCCAATGCGGGGGCCAGGCTCAGGTCTTTGTTGCGGCCCACCAGGGGTTCGTACACGTTGCCCGTCACGCTCAATTGCAGGGTTTCGTTGAGCGAGTGGGGGTCCATCGACAGGGAGTCCCCCTGGTTGGCGATGCGCACGGTCTGCGCACTGACCACGAGGCCTGCAGCAGACAAGGCGACAAACAATGCTGTCGCGGTGATTTTCCGTTGGATGCTCATGCGGTTCTCCTGGGAGGGTGGGGGAATGGCGGAAGCCGGTGGTCTGTGCCCAGCCGGCGTCAGGGGGTGGGCAAGGGCATGGCCTGCTCGATCAGGCTGGCATGCAGCGCAGAGCCCAGCGGCAAAATGTCGTCGTTGAAGTCGTAACGGCTGTTGTGCAGTGCACTGCCACTGGAGCCGGTGCCCTGACCGATGCGCAGGTAGGCGCCGGGCTTGGTCTGCAGCATGAAGGAGAAGTCTTCAGCGCCCATGCTGGGCTCCAGGTCGCGCACCACATGGTCGGCACCTACCAAGGATTCGGCCACGTCGCCCGCAAAAATGGCTTCGCTCTCGGTGTTGATGGTGGCGGGGTAAATGCGCTCGTAGTGGACGGTGGCGGTGGCACCAAAGCCCAGGGCAATGGCGCCGCACAGCTCCTGCAGGCGCTTTTCGACCTGCTCTTGCACCACGGGGTTGAAGGTGCGCACGGTGCCCACCAGCGTGGCAGAGCCCGGCAGCACGCTGAAGGCCCCCAACTCGCCCGCCTTGATGGCGCACAGGCTGACCACGGCGCTTTCCAGCGGGCGCACGTTGCGCGAGACGATACTTTGCGCCGCCGTGATGATGTGGGCGGCCACCAGCATCACATCCACGGTTTGGTAGGCGTGCGCCCCATGGCCGCCACGGCCCGTGATCTCGATGGTGATGCGATCGGCCGCAGCCATCATCGGGCCGGGGTTGATGCCCACGGTGCCCGGCTTCATGGCGGGCCAGTTGTGCATGGCGTAGATGGACTGCACGGGGAAGCGGTCAAACAACCCGTCTTCCATCATCACGCGCGCGCCCGCAAAGCCTTCTTCGCCAGGTTGAAAGACCAGCACGGCCGTGCCGTCAAACTCTCGCGTAGCGGCCAAATAACGGGCTGCGCCCACCAGCATGGCGGTGTGCCCATCGTGCCCGCAGCCGTGCATCAGCCCGGGCTTGCACGACTTCCAGGCAAAGTCGTTGTGCTCAGCCAGGGGCAGCGCATCCATGTCGGCCCGCAGGCCCACCATGGCGCCACTGGCCACGCTGCGCCCACGCACCACGGCCACGATGCCGGTGCGGCCAATGCCTTCATGGATCTCATCCACACCGCACACCTTGAGGGCTTCGACCACGCGCTTGCCGGTGTAGACCTCTTCAAAGCCCAGCTCTGGGTGCGCATGCAGATCGCGCCGCAGGGCGGTTAGATCGGGGTGAAACTGGGCGATGTGCGAAAACGCCCGGCCTCCGGCCTTGTATCGAAGCGATTGCATCTCAGTAGTCCAGAGCGCTGCACGCAACCCGCAATGCTTGAAACTGGCACGGCCCAGGCCAGTGCCGCCCCCGCGCAAGGGCCGCCAAGCCGCAAAGGCGGCGCGTTGCTGGCGTGCGCTGGGGGCGTTCCCATCCCGCATTGCAATGCAATGCGAGAGAGGGGGAAGGCGCGAAGCGACTCAGGGGGTGCTTCATCTCTAGTGCCCCCCGGCCTTGCCCACGCGAAGGCGTGGATCGACCACGAAGTACAGCAGGTCCACCACTAGGTTGATGACCACGAAGATCAGCGCGATCAGGCACAGGTAAGCCGCCATCACTGGGATGTCGGCAAACGTCACGGCCTGGATGAACAGCAGGCCCATACCAGGCCACTGGAACACGGTCTCGGTGATGATGGCGAACGCGATCAAGCCGCCCAACTGCAAACCGGTGATGGTGAGCACCGGCACCAGCGTGTTCTTGAGGGCATGGCCAAAGTGGATGGCCCGGTTGGACAGGCCGCGCGCACGCGCAAACTTGATGTAGTCGGTGCGCAGCACCTCCAGCATCTCGGCGCGCACCAAGCGCATGATCAACGTGAGCTGGAAGATCGCCAGCGTGATGGCCGGCAGCGTGATGTGGTGCCAGCCCTTGGCCTTGAGCAGCCCGGTACTCCACCAGCCCATCTGCACCACTTCACCGCGCCCAAAGCTGGGGAACCAGCCCAGCGTGACCGAGAACACCAGGATCAGCAGGATACCGATCAGGAAGGTGGGCAACGACACGCCCAACAGTGAGAGCGTCATGAACAACTGGCTGCTGAAGCTTCCCCGCTTGAGGGCGGCATACACCCCCATAGGCACGCCCACCAGCAAAGCTAGGAAGGCCGCCACCAGCGCCAGCTCCAGGGTGGCAGGGAAGCGCTCGGCAATCAGGCGCGACACCTTGGCACCCTGGCGCAGGCTCAGGCCAAACTCGCCCTGGGCTGCATTCACCAAAAAGTGCCAGAACTGCACGATAAAGGGCTGGTCCAGCCCCAACGCAGCGCGCAGCTCACGAATTTGCTCGGGGGTGGCATCTTGCCCCAACAAGAACACCACAGGGTCGCCCACATACTGGAACAGCATGAAAGCGATGAAGGCCACCGTGACCATCACAATCACTGCCTGAATCAGGCGGCGCAAAATAAAAGCAAGCATCGGAGAGTCGAGTTTGTTTTCGAAAGCGTGCCAGCGCTGCTTTTGGCAACGAAGACACTGGTTGGTGCCACCCAGTGCAGCTAACCGCCTGGGATCAAGCGCACCCGCTTGGCGGCATTGTCGCGCGGACAATGCCGCGCCACCGCTAAATCCCTATGGCCGCAGACTCTGCGGCACCCCATGGCACCTTAGCAAGAAAACCGAGGGCCGTGGCCCTCGGTTTTCGCATACACACTGTCAGTCTGCGAACACTCGCCGCATCAGTTCACCTTGACCATGCGCATGTCCACACGGTTGTCTGCTCGGTGCACCATTTCCACATTCTTCTTCATCGCCCAAGGAATCACTTGGTCATGCAACGGGATGTGCGACACGGTGTCGTTGGACAACTGAAGTGCTTCCGTCAACATGCGGGCACGCACGGGAGCGTCGGTTTCCACCTTGATGCGGTCTACCAGGTAGTCCATGCGCTGGTTGCTGTAGCGGCCCACGTTGTAGTTGCCGTCGCCGCCCGCGCCCACGGTGCGCACCAGCGATTGCAGGCTGTACAGCGCGTCGAAGGTGGGAACGCCCCAGCCCAGCATGTAGATGCTGGCTTCATTGCGCTGGATCATCGGGAAGTAGTTGACCAGGGGCAGCGTGCGCAGCTTGGCCTTGACCCCCACGCGCGACCACATGGCTGTCACGGCTTGGCAAATGGCCTCGTCGTTGATGTAGCGGTTGTTGGGGCAGGCGAAGTCCACCTCGAAACCATCGGGGTAGCCCGCTTCAGCCAGCAGTTTCTTGGCGGCGTCCACGCTGTAAGGCATGCGCTTGCCCACGGCTTCCGTCCAGCCCGCCACCTGCGGGGCCACCAACGTGCCCGTGGGTTTGCCCAGGCCCCGCATGATGCTGCGCGAGATCGTGTCTGCATCAATGGCCTGGTACAGGGCCTTGCGCACACGCATGTCCTTCAAGGGGTTCTTGCCCTTGATGTTGGAGCCCGGCAGTTCATCGCGGTACTGGTCCATGCCCAGGAAAATGGTGCGGTTCTCAAGACCGTCGACCACCTTGAGGTCGGGGTTGGCACGCAGGCGGGCCAAATCTTGAGGCGTTGGATCAATCACGAAGTCCACTTCACCGGACAACAGCGCAGCGATGCGCGTGGCAGCAGACTTGATCGGGGTGTAGACGATCTCGGTGGCGTTGCCTTCCATCTTGCCCCACCAGTTGGGGTTGCGCTTGAAGACCATCTTCACATCGGGCTGCCAGGACTCCAGGGTGTAGGGGCCCGTGCCCATCGCATTGCGGTGGGCGTATGTTTCTTCGGTGCCCTTGATGTCTTTGGGCTCCACCGACTTGTTCTTTTCTGCCCAGGCCTTGCTCATGACGCGCAGCTCGGTCAGTTGGCGCAGCAGCACGGGGTTGGGCGACGTCAGCAGGATGTCGATGTTCTTGGCATCCACCTTCACCACTTTGGAGATGCCCTGGGTGAATGGAGTGAAGTTGGAGGTCTTGGCCATGGCGCGGTTGAGGGAATACACCACGTCATCCGCCGTCATAACCGAGCCGTCATGGAACTTGACGCCCTCGCGCAGGGTAAAGCGCATTTGCGTGGGGCTGACCTCGCGCCACGCGGTGGCGAGCACGGGCTCGACCTGGAAAGTACGGCTGTTGTAGTACACCAGGCTTTCATACACATTGGCATGCAAGCCGCTTTGCAGCGCATTGTTTTGCGAGTGGATATCCCACGTGGAAATTTCACCCTGGCTCGTCCACTTGAAAGGCTTGGCCTGTACTGCTGGCACAAAAGACAGCGCCACGGCGGCGGACAAAAGAACGTGCTTAAACTTCATGGAACATTCTCTTTAAAATTTTTACTATGCAGTAAAGATAAGGTAAATCCAATGGGGTATCCCTGAATTCCCGCATGCCTCGATGCCATTTATTGACCTATTCGGACACACTGGCATCTACGCAAAATTGGTGCCAAATTGCATAAATCGCCCCCAAAAAAAGACACTGGGCACTTTGCAAATCACTCTTCCGGAGCAACCCACAAAATCACCCAGTGTTTTCAACCGACAACCCAGTCCGCAAACCCCACCACGCGGACTGGTCTCGGCTATCGCGTCAGTGCCTGCCGGCTCTCAAACAACAGCCAAGCACCAACCATCGCCGTCATCAGAAACGGTGGCGCAGCCCTACTGTGAAACCTGTGCGGCTCTTGGCACCATTCACACCCACACCTGCAGCGCTGCTGCTCAAAGACACATTGCCCTTCAGGCGCGTGTTGTCGACTTCAACGTAGGCATCTGTGCGCTTGGAGAACGCGTAGTCCAGCGCCATGGTGAAGAAGTTGGCCGTAGCATCCGCAGTAGCCACCGTGCCAGATTGCTTGGCATGGAAGTAGTGCGCACCCAGGTTGATTTGCGGAGTCAGCTGGTAGCCCACACCCAGCTTATAAATCGTGCGCTTGTTGGCCTGCAGGAAGGCAGAGCCACCAAAGCCGCCATTGATGGTGCCTTGCCACATGGCACCCAGCACAGCGAGGTCGGTCGCGCTGGTCAGCGGATCGACCTTGTTCTCACCATAGCCAGCATTGAAGTACCAGTCGCCAGTGCGGTAAGAGCCGCCCAGAGTCCAAGCCTCAACTTCTTTACCCGAGGCGAACTTGTAGCTCTCGTAGCCCAGACCAGCAGCCACACCACCTGTGGCATAGCGCAGGTAGCCACCCACGGTCTTACCACCTGTAGGGCTCTTTTCGTCGAAAGAGTACTGCAGGGCACCACGCACAGGGCCAATCTCAGCCATGTACTTGACCATGTTGTCAGCACGCGCACCCAGCGAGAAGCCAATTTCTGGCTTGTAGACATCCATGTAAGGCGAATAGGGGTACGAAGCGTAGGTGCTGGTGACCAGATCAAACAGCACGTTGTACTGACGACCCAACGTTACACGGCCGTAACCGCCTTGCAGACCGACCCAGGATTGCTGGAAGTAAGGACCCGTGGCGCCGGAGTTTGGTGATCCTGTGTCAGCGCCAAAACGGTTCTCCATGTTGACGAGTGCTTTAGTGCCGCCACCCAGATCTTCCGAGACGTTGATACCCCAACGGCTTTGCGACATGCCACCACCAACAAGTTGATTCAGTGACTGACCCACATTGGTGGCGGGGCCTTCGTTGTTCGTGTGACGGTAAGCCACATCCACAATCCCGTAAAGCTGCACGGAACTGGTGCCAGCACCAGCCGCAGCTTGGGCAAAGGCAGAACCGGAAACGAGAGCAACAGCTCCCAAGGCGAACAGTCTCTTGGCGTCTACTTTTTTCATGGATCCCGTCTCTTTCTGTGGTTGATGTGCTACCCAGCCAGTTTAGTAATTGCACTCCAACGTGGAACTTTTTGTTGCATGTTCCACACACAGGCTTTCCCTAATAGAACGGTCGTTCTATTTTCCAAAGAAGAGGCATCTCGCACACCCGCCGCAACCAATCAGCGCATCCAGGCGTAAGCGAAATCACCAAAACACAACCCTAACAAGCGAAGAAACAGAGAAACTGCCGCCACCAACCGAATCGACACAAACATGAAAAAAGCCCTCCCGCTTTCGCGGGAGGGCTTTTACTCATCTCAATGTCAGCGGGCTCACGCCCGCGTGCCATTAGAAGGAGTGACGAATGCCGAACTCGTAACCGTTGGCGTTCTTGCCAGCGACTTGAGTGAAGGACAGGCCGCCAGGAGTAGCACCGAAGCTAGCTGCGCCCTTGTTCTTCACGTGAGCCAGAGTACCGTACAGAGCTGTACGCTTGGACAGGTCATACACGTAACCAATGGCGAACTTCTGTGCGTCGTTGGAGCTGTTCTTCAGGTCCACATCGTTGTACGAAACGCGGATGGTGCCTGGGCCCACAGGAGCAGTCAGACCCAGCAGGTAGCTTTGGTACTTGACTTCAACAGCAGCCTTGTTCTTTTCTTGGTTGAAGCCGATGAATGGCTTCACAACACCCAGGTCATAGCTGGCGAAAATGTTGAACTGGTCAGCGTCAGCAGCTGCGGAAGCACCGCGGCCCTTGGCGAAAGCAATGGCCGTGTCCAGAGGACCGTTACGGTAGCCGATACGGGCGCCGAGGTAGTCACCAGCCTTGTCGTAAGCAGCGTTCGACAGGGATTCGCCGAACACGTACTGCACTTGACCGTAGATGCCGCCCAGGTTGGAAGGCAGAATGTAGCTGATGCCGTTGCCCTTACGGGTTTCGATCACGCCAGCGAAGTGGTTCTTACCGATCGAAGCGCCAACGCCGTTATCGCCGAACACGTCAGCTGCTGTGGAGTTGACATAGCCAACTGTCAGTTCGCGACCCAGACGGACTTCACCGAAGCCGCCAGCCAAGCTCAGAGTCGAGCGACGCTTGAATTCAAAACCAGGGCCTGCAGCGCCGCCGCCTTGGCCAGTGCCTGTATCGTTCTGGATAGCACCTTCCAGCCAGAAACCAGCCTTCAGACCGCCACCCAGGTCTTCTTCACCGCGGAAACCCAGACGGCTGGTAGCCAGACCGCTGTTGGTCACGCCAGTCACGGAAGTGCCACCGGAAGAAACGCGGCCAACGCCAGCGTCAACGATACCGAACAGGGTCACGGAAGACTGAGCCATTGCAGCGCCGGAAGCAGCCAGCACAGCCAGGGCAATCAGGGATTTTTTCATTGCGAGTTACTCCAAGGTTAAACATAGGGCGCCGGTACGAGGGGTCTTGGGTGCCAGGCACCAGCATAGTCCCGCCGGTTCCCCGGGCCAACCTCCTGGTGGGGAAGTTGCACCTATTGCACCAGAGCGCGTCCGGTTTCGCAAAGGAATTCACCCACAATTGCCCGGAACGCGGAAAATCGTTGCAGTGGTGCAACAACCCTTGAAGCAAAAAGTTAACAAACTTCTCCCTTGCAACGAGCGTTATTGCAAGCGATTTATTTGTATCTGATTGAAATTTCCAAGTCAAAACACATTCTGCCCATGGACCGCCTACTTTCCAGTCTCGACAACGCGCTGCGAACGCTGTTTGCCCAGCCGCGTGCCAGTGAATCAACCCCTGCAGCGCACATGCAAGAAGCAGACCTGAATGCGGAAGAAAAGAAGCTTGCCGGCGCATTGATGCGGGTCAACCACGTCGGAGAAGTGTGCGCCCAGGCGCTGTACAGCGCACAAGCCTTGGCCACCAAAGACGAAGCACTGCGCACGCACCTGCTGGAAGCCGCCAGAGAAGAAACAGACCACCTTGCCTGGACACACCAACGACTGCAAGCGCTAAGCGATCGCCCCAGCTTGCTCAACCCCCTGTGGTTCACGGGCGCTTTCGCCCTGGGCTGGGTGGCCGCTAAGGTGAGCGACAGGGTCAGCCTGGGTTTTGTGGTCGAGACCGAAAACCAGGTGGCGGCCCACCTGCAAAGCCATCTCTCGCGCCTGCCAGTGGCCGATCTGGCATCACGGGCTGTCGTGGCCCGCATGAAGGACGACGAGGAACGCCATGCAGAGCAGGCCCGCTTACGGGGCGCATTCCCCCTCCCCCCTATTGCCAAAGGCATGATGAAAGTGGCCGCTAAGGTGATGACGACCACCGCGCACCGCATTTAAGCCTGCACCCAGGCCAATCAGGCTTCCACGATATCAAAGCCGGTCGTGATTTCGGCCGTCTTGCCCAGCATGATGCTGGCCGAGCAGTATTTATCGTGGCTCATGGCAATGGCGCGCTCCACGGCCACGGCTGGAATGCCCCGCCCGGTCACCGTGAACTGCATGTGGATTTTGGTGAAGACCTTGGGGTCCACCTCTGCGCGCTCGGAGGTGAGTTTGACGCTGCAGCCGCGAACATCGTGGCGGCCGCGCTTGAGGATCAGCACCACGTCATAGGCGGTGCAGCCTCCAGTGCCGGCCAACACGGTCTCCATGGGCCGCGGGGCCAGGTTCTGGCCGCCATTGGCGGGATTGGCGGCATCCGGGGCGCCATCCATGGTCAAAACATGGCCGCTGCCGGTTTCTGCAACAAACCCCATGCCTGAGCGCGTGCCCGAGGCCCCTGTCCAACTGACGGTGCATTCCATAGATTTCTCTCCTGTGGTGCGCATTAGAACCCGTCCAATGCGTGGTTTTTTTCGCACGAATTCGGCATGCGCCTGAAAATTCGCTGTGAATTTTGCTGCATCGCAACAAGCATCCGGCTAGAATTCAACCAAGCGCGGTCACTTTGAACAAAAATGACCAATGGCAACCAGTACAAACACTGATGTGCCACGCACCAATTGTCTCCTCCATCTCCTCAAAGGATGGATTCAGCCCCAAGCCTCACGGCCTGGGGCTTTTTTTTGCCCAAATGGCGCCCCTGCCGCGCCGTGCCCCAACAAGGTTCAGCCCCCGGCTGCCTGCACCACTATGATGTGTGCCCCTGCCTGCCCCGCAGTGCGGGTGACCCAATCGCCCCATGACACAGCCACTCACCCCCGCCGATTACCTGAAAAAGATCCTCACCGCCCGCGTCTATGACGTGGCCGTGGAGTCCCCCCTGGAGCCCGCCAAGAACCTGAGCCACCGCCTGAAAAACCGGGTGTTGCTCAAGCGCGAGGATCAGCAACCCGTCTTCAGCTTCAAGCTGCGCGGCGCCTACAACAAGATGGCGCACCTGACGCCCGCACAGCTGGAGCGCGGCGTGATCTGCGCATCGGCTGGCAACCACGCCCAGGGCGTGGCCATGAGCGCCAAGCGCCTGGGCGTGCGGGCCGTCGTCGTCATGCCCACCACCACACCGCAGCTCAAGGTGGATGCCGTCAAGACACTCGGCGGCGAAGTCGTGCTGTTTGGCGACAGCTACTCCGACGCCTACGGCCACTCTCTGAAGCTGGAGAAAGAACAGGGCCTGACTTTTGTGCATCCGTTCGACGACCCCGATGTGATTGCCGGGCAAGGGACGATTGCGATGGAGATCCTGCGGCAACTGCAAAGCCTGGGCAGCAACCAGCTCAATGCGGTGTTCGTGGCGATTGGCGGCGGTGGGCTGGTCAGCGGCGTGGCCAACTACATCAAGGCCGTGCGGCCTGAGGTCAAGATCATCGGCGTGCAGATGAATGACTCGGACGCGATGATCCAGTCCGTCAAGGCGCACGAGCGCGTGACCCTGGCCGATGTGGGCCTGTTTTCGGACGGCACCGCCGTCAAGCTGGTGGGCGAGGAGACCTTCCGCGTCGCGGCCGGGCTGGTGGACGAATTCATCACCGTAGACACCGACGCCGTGTGCGCCGCCATCAAGGATGTGTTTGTGGACACGCGCAGCATTGTGGAGCCCGCCGGGGCCCTGGCTGTGGCCGCCATCAAGCAGTATGTGGACACGCACCACACCGAAGGCGAGACCTACGCCGCCATTTTGTGCGGCGCCAACATGAACTTCGACCGCCTGCGCTTTGTGGCCGAGCGTGCCGAGGTGGGCGAAGAGCGCGAAGCCCTGTTCGCCATCACCATCCCTGAAGAGCGCGGCAGCTTCCGTCGTTTTTGCGAAGCCGTGGGCGCCCTGCCCGGCGGTCCGCGCAACGTCACAGAGTTCAACTACCGCATCAGCGATGCCGCCCGCGCCCATGTGTTTGTGGGCCTGACCACGCGCGGCAAAGGTGAGTCGGCCACGATTGCACAGCACTTCAACCAGCAAGGCTTTGAGGCGCTGGACCTGACCCACGACGAACTGGCCAAGGAGCATTTGCGCCACCTGGTGGGCGGCCACTCGGCCCTGGCACAAGACGAGCGGCTGCTGCGCTTTGTCTTCCCCGAGCGGCCCGGCGCACTGCTCAAGTTCCTGAGCCTAATGCAGCCGACCTGGAACATCAGCCTCTTTCACTACCGCAACCAGGGCGCCGACTATGGGCGCATCCTGGTGGGCATGCAGGTGCCTGCCGAAGACACCGCCACGTTCGATGCCTTCCTGGCCACCCTGGGTTACCCGTATGTGGACGAGACGAACAACCCGGCGTACCGGCTGTTTCTCCGCTCCGCATCTTGATCAAAATAGCCGCTAGCGCCCATTAACAAAGCGCTGGTAGCTATTAAATCAATAGTAAAACTGACACACACTGCCATGCAAGCCCTGCGCCACTACCTGCTGGCCGTGCAGTTCTTCACCCGCATTCCCGTCACAGGGCGGCTGGCCGACTGGGTGGGGTACAGCCCGGCCATGCTGCGCGCCAGTGCGGCGCACTTTCCGGGCATCGGCTGGCTGGCGGCGGGCTTGTCGTGCGCCGTGGTGGCGCTGCTGCACTGGGGGCTGGGCGCGCAGCCTATGGCCCCGCTGGTGGCGGCTGTGCTCAGCACTGTGGCCACGGTGGTGATGACCGGCGGCTTCCATGAAGACGGCCTGGCCGACGTGGCCGACGGCCTGGGCGGCAGCTACGACCGAGAGCGCGCGCTGGACATCATGAAAGACTCGCGCGTCGGTGCTTTTGGGGCCATGGCGCTGGTGCTAACCCTGCTGGCCAAGGTGAGCCTGCTGGCGCTGCTGGGCGCACACAGCCTGGGGGCCGTGCTGGCCGCGCTGGCGGGGGGGCATGTGCTCTCGCGCCTGTGGCCGCTGTTCATCGTGCGCTGGCTGCCGCATGTGGGCGACACAGCCCGCTCCAAAAGCAAGCCACTGGCCGATCAGATCTCGCGCCGCGCGCTGGCAGCCGCCGCCTTGTGGTGTTTTGTGCCGCTAGCGCTGGTCTATCAAGCGCAAGCAGCTATATTTTTAATAGCATCTATCGCTCTCAGCATGGCGGCGGCAGCCTGGATGGGGCGCTGGTTTGCCCGGCGCCTGCAGGGCTTTACCGGCGACTGCCTGGGCGCCACCCAGCAAGTGGGCGAAATCGGCTTTTACCTGGGCGCCGCGCTGGCCCTGGGCGCCGCACGGTGAGCCCTGCGACCCTGTGGGTAATGCGGCACGCGGCGCCTTGCATCGCGCCCGGCACCTGCTACGGCCTGCTGGACGTGCCCGCCGACCCTGAAGCCACCCAGATGGCCGCACAGCGGCTGGCAATCTCGCTGCCAAATCCCCTGCTCTTATGCCACTCACCGCTACAAAGATGTGAGCATCTAGCGCTTTCTCTGTGCGCCCTACAGGCCAATTTAACTAGCAATGCAGACGGGCGCCTGCGCGAAATGGACTTCGGCCAGTGGGAAGGCCGCCTGTGGGCCGACATCGCCCGCCATGAGCTGGATGCCTGGACGCAGGACTTCACCCGCTACCGCCCCGGCCAAGGCGAAGACCTGGCCAGCATGCTGACCCGGGTAAGCGCTGCCTTGGGCGAGGCGCAACAACACCTGCAGCGCGGCACCCATGTGGTCTGGATCACGCATGCCGGGGTCGCCCGGTGTGTGGATTGGCTGGTGAGGCAAGGCAGCCTGGCTGCGGCGTTGCAAGTCACGGCAGAGCAATGGCCGCTGCACGCACCCGGGTTTGGAGAATGGCAAACCTATGCCATAGCCCCGCACGGAGTGCTGGCTGCGCTACAACAGGCGCAGCAGGGGTAACAGCCGTAACTGCAGCGGTCTTTCCGCAACACTGAAACCGGTCGCGCAGGGCCCCCAAAAAGATCAGCCCTTGGGCGGCATCTCCAGGCGCACCGTGGTGGGTCCATCCACCGTGGCCCCCAGCGCCGCCTGGCGCGGGCCCAGCGACTGCAGCACCAGCCCGGCATCCACCTGCGCCCCAATGCGGTAGGGCCGCGCAGGCTTGCCGTCCATGGCGATCAGTGCCGCACCGCCGCCGCTGGTGCGGCCCGACAGCACGCCCTGCAGCGCAAACCGGCTGGAAGGCGCGGCCACCGGGGCCTTGACCACCGCCGTAGCGGGCGATGCGCCCAGCAAGCGCGCCAGCGCGCCCGCATCAGGCGCGGCAGGGGCCGCTGCCGCTACCGGCACGGCCACACCCGAAGGCCGGGAGGACAAGCGCAGACCCCAATAGACCACGCTGGCGCCCGCCGCAGCCCACAAGACCAGAGTCCCCAATCGCATGCCCCATTGAGAGTGTGTGTTTGTCACCATGCGCAGATTATGATTCACGCGATCCGAGATCACCCGAGAACGCCTGCAGTGAACACCTCTCCCTCTTCCTTTGTGCGCTCCGCCCGCCAACGCCTGGCCCGGGGCTTCACCCTCATTGAATTGATGGTGGTGATGGTCATCATTGGCGTGCTGGCCGCGCTGATCGTGCCCAATGTGCTCGAACGTGCCGACGACGCCCGCGTGACGGCCGCCAAGACCGACATCGCCAACATCGTGCAGCAGCTCAAGATGTACCGCCTGGACAACCAGCGCTACCCCTCGGCCGAGCAAGGCCTGCAGGCCCTGATTGCCAAGCCGACCTCCGGCCCCATCCCCAACAACTGGAAGCCCTACCTGGACAAGCTGCCCAACGACCCCTGGGGCCGCCCTTATCAGTACCTGAGCCCCGGCATCAAGGGTGAAATCGACGTGATGTCGTTCGGCGCAGACGGGCAGTCGGGCGGCGAAGGCAAGGATGCGGACATTGGCAGCTGGCAGTGATGCCCCATTCTTTGCCACGCTCTACCACCTCATGAAACTGGCACGCCCCAAGCGAGGGATGCCGTGGAGCTGGCTTCGCCAGGCCACTGGCGTCGTCCCCTCGGGGGCTGAGATGCCGCGGCTCCAAGCCTGCCTGCGCAGGCTCGGACGGCATCGAAGAGCGGCCGCCTCTGGCGGCGGCACCGAGCGGGTGGCGGCTCAGGGGGGGTTCACTCTTCTAGAGCTGCTGGTCGTCATCAGCATCATGGCGCTGGCCACGGCCGGGGTGTCCATGGCCATCCGCGACAACGGCCAGACCGTGCTGGAGCGCGAGGCCGCGCGGCTGGCCGCGCTGCTGGAATCAGGCCGGGCACAGTCGCGCTCCACCGGGGGCCCCGTGCGCTGGCGAGCGACGGAGCAAGGCTTCAAGTTTGAGGGCCTGCCCGCCAGCGCCCTGCCCAGCCAATGGCTGGACCCAGGCGTGACGGTGCGCGGCACCGCCGTGTTGCTGCTGGGGCCAGAGCCCCTCATCGGGCCACAGCAAGTGGTCATCACCCACCAGAACTACCCCGACCGCGCCCTGCGCGTGGTCACCGACGGGCTGCGCCCCTTCACGGTGGAGTCCCTGCCATGACACCGCAGCGCACAGCCACTCGCCCAGCGCGTCGCCCGGCCCGTGGCTTCACCCTGGTGGAAGTGCTGGTCGCCCTGGCCATTGTGGCCATTGCGCTGCTGGCAGGCACGCAGGCCGCCAGCACGCTCACCCGCAATGCCCAGCGCCAGTCCGACATCGTGCTGGCCCAGTTGTGCGCCGAAAACGAATTGATCAAAGCCCGCCTGTCGCGCCAAATGCCCAGCGTGGGCGACAGCACCGAGCCCTGCGAGCAAGCGGGTCGGCAGTTCACGGTGAACGTGATCGTGCGGCCCACGCCCAACCCCCAGTTCCGGCGCATGGATGCGCAGGTGTTTGACGCAGACATGTCCATCCTGCGCATCTCCACCATCATCGGGAGAAACTGAATGCGCCCGTTGACCCAACCGAGCGGCGTGGCAAAGCCAGCCCTGCGCGGCTTCACACTCATCGAACTGCTGGTCGCCATCACCGTGATGGCGCTCATCGCCATCTTGAGCTGGCGCGGCATCGACGGCATGGTGCGCACGCAAGAAGCCACACGCCAGCGCGCCGACGACATGCTGGTGCTGCAAGCCTCTCTGGCCCAGTGGGGTGCCGACCTGGACGCACTGGTGTCCCCGCTGGCCCACACCACGCCACTGGACTGGGACGGCCAGGTGCTGCGCCTGACGCGCCGCAACACCGCCGTGCCCGACGAAGGCCCCGTGGTGGTGGCCTGGACGCGCCGCGAAACCAATGCCGGGGCGCAGTGGCTGCGCTGGCAGTCCCCCACCGTGCGTACCCGCACCCAATGGCAAGAGGCCTGGGCACGGGCCGCACAATGGGCCCGCACCCCGGGCGATGCAGAGCGCCGCAGCGAGGTCGCGCTCATCCCCATCGACGGCTGGCAATTGTTCTATTACCGGGGCGGTGCCTGGTCCAACGCATTGTCCAGCGTGGGCACGGTGCCCGGCACCGACGGCAGCAGCACCCTGCCTGAAGGCATACGCCTGCAAATCACCCTCAGCCCTGGCGGTGCGCTCAGCGGCCTGCTGGTGCGCGACTGGATCAGCCCCGCACTGGGAGGCAGCCGCACATGACGCTGCACCCGCCCGCCAAGCCCCAGCCACTGAGCGCCCCACGCCAAACCGGGGCCGCCCTGTTGGCAGCCATGCTCACCGTGACGCTGGTGGCCACCCTGGCCGCTGCCGCGATGTGGCAGCAGTGGCGTGCGGTGGAGGTGGAAACCGCCGAGCGCGGCCGGGTACAAGCCGCGTGGATCTTGGTGGGCGCACTGGACTGGTCGCGCCTGATCCTCAAGTCAGATGCCAACTCAAGCAGCGTAGACCACTTGGCAGAGCCCTGGGCCATCCCACTGCAAGAAGCGCGTTTGTCCACCTTTTTGGCGGCCGAGGGCAACGTCTCGCAGGTGGACGATGCCAGCACAGACACCACCGACGCCTTCCTGTCGGGCCAGATCACCGACATGCAAAGCCGCCTGAACATCACCAGCCTGGTCGATGGCGGGCAGGTGCAAGCGGGGGGGCTCAAGCAATTCACCCGGCTGTTTGAACGGCTGGGCCTGCCCCAGCAGCAGCTCACATCCCTGGTCGAAGCCTTGCGCAAAGCCCAGTCGGCAGCAGGTACGGACGACGCCAACGCCCCCCTCATGCCCCAGACCGTGTCGCAACTGGGCTGGCTGGGGGTGCCCGCCAGCACCATCGCCATCCTGAGCCCCCACATCACCATCTTGCCCGTGCGCACTCCGGTGAACCTGAACACCGCGCAGCTGGATGTGCTGTGGGCCGCTATCGATGGGATCGACCTGGCCAGCGCCCAAAAGCTGATCGCCAGCCGCGAATCGCGCCACTTCAAACTGATCTCGGACGCTACGTCGTTGCTTGGATCAAACACTGTGCTGGACGACACCCAGGTTAGTGTGGCGTCGCGCTTTTTCGAGGTGCGTGGGCGCCTTCGGCTAGGCGACTCCATCGTAGATGAGCGCTCCCTGGTGCGAAAAGACGCGTCCAACTTCGTTGTAACGCTATGGCGCGAGCGCGGCGTTTTTGACCGCGACCCCGCCACTGCAGCCGCACAGGCACCCCGCTGACAGGGCAGAACATGCCCCCAACCGACATGTCAGCCCCCTAAAATGGCCTGCAATACCTGCCCATGAGCTCCCTGATCCTTACCCTGCCCCTGACGCCACCGGGCATCGCCACCAAATACAGCTACACGCTGACGTCGGACGGCCACACCGCCACCGACCATGCGCGTGCGGCTGCTGCCTTGCTGCCCGAGCCCTCACGCCCCGGCGGCGAAGTGGTGGCCATGGTGCCGATCTCGGCTCTGTCATGGCAGCGGGTGCAACTGCCCCCCGGCATTCCGCTGGGGCCCAACCACCAGACGCCGCGCCTGCGCTCCATTCTGGAAGGCCTGCTGGAAGACCGCCTGCTGGACGACCCCGCCCAACTGCACTTTGCGCTGCAGCCCGGCGCCGAGGCTGGCAGCCCCGTGTGGGTTGCGGTGTGCGACCGCAGCTGGCTGCGCGACAACCTGCAGGCGCTGGAAGCCGCAGGCCGTGCTGTATCGCGCGTGGTGCCCGAGTTTGCCCCCGGCCCCACGGCCAGCGGCACCACCGAAATCTGCGCCCTGGGCAGCCCGAGCGAACCGCAAATGATCCTGTGCGGCCAGGGCCCCGACCAGAGCGTGACCATGCTGCCCCTGTCGGCCGCCGTGCTGGCACTGGCAGGGCTCACATCCACCACCGACGACGACGCCCCCGCCCCCGTGGTGCGCGCCGACCCGGCCGTGGCCGAGGTGGCCGAGCGCACCCTGGGCCGCCAGGTCACACTGCACACCGCTACCCAGCGCGCGCTGGATGCCGCCCGGGGCGACTGGGACCTAGCCCAATTTGAACTGGCCAGCACCAGCCGCATCCGCGCCATGCGCAAGGCAGGCACGGCCGCCAGCGCGCTGCTGTATGCCCCCCAGTGGCGCGCCGCACGCTGGGCTGCAGCCTTGCTGGTGGGCGTGCATCTGGTGGGCTTGAACCTGTGGGCCTGGCAAGAAAAGCAGGCACTGGCCGCCAAGCAGGTGGCCGTGCGCAACGCGCTGACCACCACCTTCCCCCAGGTCAAAGTGGTGGTGGATGCGCCCGTGCAGATGGAGCGCGAACTGGGCCTGCTGCGCCAAAAGGCAGGCAGCGTATCGCCGCGTGACCTGGAACCCCTGATGGCGGCCGTGGGCGCCAGCCTGCCGGACGACCGCGTGCCCACCACCCTTGAATTTGCCCCCGGCGAGCTGCGCCTGCGCGGCGTCACCCTGGCCCCCGACGAGGAATCTGTGTTCAACACCCGATTGCAGGCCGCTGGCTACAGCGCGCGCACCGAAGATGGCACCTTGCTGGTGCGTGCCGAGGGGACGCCATGAGCCGCGCCGCCGCTCTGCAAGCGCGCTGGAAGGCCTTGGCCCCGCGCGAACAAAGCCTGGTGCTGGCAGCCACTGGCGTGGTGCTGCTGGCCCTGTTGTGGTGGGTGGCCCTGGCCCCGGCCCTAGGCACCTTGCACCAGGCGCCCGAGCTGCATGGCAAGCTGGACTTGCAACTGCAGCACATGCAGCGCCTGCAGGCCGAAGCCCAGCAACTGCAAGCCCAGCCCCAGACCTCGCCCACCGACGCTGTGGGTGCGCTGCGCGCAGCACTCACCCAGCGCCTGGGCACTGCCGCCCAGATGAATGTGCTGGGCGACCGCGTCACCGTCACCCTCAAAGGCGCACCGGCCGATGCCGTGGCCCAGTGGCTGGCCCTGGCGCGCACCAATGCGCGCGCCGTGCCGGTCGAATCGCGCCTGACCCGCAGCACCGCAGCCACCCCGGCCAATGCCGGCCCTGCCACGCTGGGCAATACCGGCGCCGCGCCGGTGCCCCGCTGGGATGGCACCGTGGTGCTGGCCCTGCCCGCCCGTTGACACCGACTGTGCCCATCAACGCACCACACGCCGTGTCTACCCGAACCCGATCCAGCACCAGTCGCTCCAACAGCGCAGGCCACGCCAGCAACAAGGGCCGCTCACGTTCGCGCAGCGCCTCCAAGCCGCCCCGCGCCCCTTGGGGCTGGGCCATTGCCGGAGCCCTGGCAGGGCTGCTGCCCGCCATCGTGGTCTTTGCCCCCGCACAGTGGCTGACCCAGCGGCTGAGTGCCGCCACCGGGGGCCAAGTGCAATTGACGCAAGCGCGTGGCACTGTGTGGACAGGCTCTGCCCAACTGGTGTTGACCGGTGGCGGCGCCAGCCAAGACCGTGCAGCCCTGCCCGGCCGGCTGGAGTGGCAGCTGCGCCCCTCCTGGAGCGGGCTGCGACTGCAGGTGCATGCCAGCTGCTGCACCCAGCAACCCATTCAGGCCAGCATCCAGCTGCAGCTGGGGCGCGTGCGCCTGGCGCTGCAAGACAACAGCAGCCAATGGCCTGCCGCCGTGCTGGCCGGCCTGGGCACGCCCTGGAACACGCTGCAGCCGCAAGGGCAATTGATGCTGCAAACCCGGGGGTTGGAGGCGGTGTGGTCTGCCGGGCGCATGGTGCTGGCAGGCACGGCGCAACTTGATGCCATGTCCATGTCCTCGCGCCTGTCCACCCTGCGCCCCATGGGCAGCTACCGGTTGAACCTGGCGGGGGGCGAAGTGCCCACCCTCACCCTCAGCACCCTGCAAGGCCACCTGCAACTCAGCGGCAGTGGCCAGTGGGTGGGACAACGCCTGCGCTTTACCGGCGAAGCCACAGCGGCCCCGGACCGCGAAGCGGCACTGGCCAATCTTCTGAATATCATCGGGCGGCGCAGCGGCGCACGCTCCCTCATTACCGTGGGTTGACCCTATGACGACTTCCATCTTTTCGCCACGCCTGCGTTTTGCTATGAATAGCATAGCTTTTAGCGCTTTCTTGGCGTGCCTTAGCGGCCAAATTCATGCACAAACTGCGGTGGACACGGGCACCAGCAGCGTGCGCTCGGGCGAGCCGGTCACCCTCAACTTTGCCAACGCCGAGATAGAAGCCGTGGCCCGCACCATGGCCACCATCACCGGGCGCAACGTGGTGGTGGACCCCCGCGTGAAGGGACAGCTCACCCTGATCACCGAGCGGGCCGTGCCCCCGGCCGCCGCGTTCCAGCAGTTTCTGGCCGCACTGCGCCTGCAGGGCTTCACGGTGGTCGAATCTGCGGGCCTGTACAAGGTGGTGCCCGAGGCGGATGCCAAGCTGCAAAGCGGTGGCGTGAGTGTGTCGCAAGGCGGCAGCTCCAGCGGCCCCAGCGGCGGGCAGATCGTCACGCAGATCTTCAAGCTCAACTTTGAGAACGCGGCCAACCTGGTGCCGGTGCTGCGTCCGCTGATCAGCCCCAACAACACCATCAACGTGAACCCCGGCAACAACTCGCTGGTGATCACCGACTACGCCGACAACCTGCAGCGCCTGGCCCGCATCATCGCGGCCATGGACGTCTCCAACGCCACCGATGTGGAGGTGATCCCGCTGCGCAATGCGGTGGCGGCCGACATGGCTCCGCTGGTGTCACGGCTGATCGACGGCAGCAGCAGCGGCGCGGCCGCCGGTGCAGCGCAGGGCCAGTCCGACAACTCCTTCAAGACCACGCTGCTGGCTGAGCCCCGCAGCAATTCGCTGATTCTGCGTGCCGCCAACCCGGCACGCGTGGCACTGGTGCGCATGCTGGTCGAAAAGCTGGACCAGCCGCCCGTGCCCGGCAGCGCCGCGTCCACCGGCAACATCCACGTGGTGTACCTGAAGAACGCCGACGCCACCAAGCTGGCCACCACCTTGCGTGCGGCCATGGCCAGCGCCAATGGTAATGGCAGCTCCAGTGGCGGCGGCGTGTCTGCCAGCAGCACCAGCACGGGCAGCACCAGCGCATCGTCGCTGGGCAACAGCACGAGCAGCAGCAATGGCGGCGGCCTGGGCTCCAGCGGTGGCCTGGGGGCCAGCACAGGCGGCAGCAGCGGTGGCGCCACCAGCAACCAACCTTCGACCGGCGGACAAATCCAGGCCGACCCGACCACCAACTCGCTCATCATCAGCGCCCCCGAACCCCAGTACCGCCAGCTGCGCGCCGTGATCGACAAGCTCGACGGCCGCCGCGCGCAGGTGCTGGTCGAAAGCCTGATCGTGGAAGTCTCTGCCAGCAAGCTCGCACAGTTCGGCATCCAGTGGCAGGGCACCGTGGGCAGCAGCGGCAGTGGCACCGTGGGGGTGATCGGCACCAACTCCGGCACGGCAGGCACCAACATTCTGAGCGCCACAGCGGCGCTGGCCACGGGCTCCACGTCCAGCATTGCCACCGCCGTCGGCTCACTGGGCGGCGGCTTGAACATGGCACTGGCACCGCGCATCAACGGCCAATACTACCTGGGCGCGTTGGCCAACTTCCTGCAAAACAGCGGCGACGCCAACGTGCTGTCCACGCCCAACCTGATGACGCTGGACAACGAGGAAGCCAAGATCGTCATCGGCAACAACGTGCCGTTTGTGACGGGCTCTTACGCCAACACCACCGGCAGCAGCACCGTGAACCCGTTCAACACGGTAGAGCGCAAGGACGTGGGCCTGATGCTGCGCGTGCGCCCGCAGATCAGCGAAAACGGCACGGTGAAGATGGCGATTTACCAGGAGGTCTCGAAGATCGACGCCTCCACGCTCAAGGACACCAACGGGCCCACCACCAGCAAGCGCTCCATCGAGTCGAACGTGGTGGTGGACGACGGCAACATCATCGTGATTGGTGGCCTGCTGGAAGACAGCTACTCGCAGGCCGAAGACAAGGTGCCAGTGATGGGCGACATCCCCGTGGTGGGCGCCCTGTTCCGCAGCGAAAACCGCTCGCGCAAGAAGACCAACCTGATGGTGTTCCTGCGCCCCGTCGTGGTGCGCGACACCGTCACCAGCGACGCCCTCATGGCCGACCGGTACGAGTCCATCCGCGCGCTGCAGCAAGTGGTGCAGCCCGCCTCCAACCCGGTGATGCGCTCCGTGTCTGGCGCGCCCATCCTACCGCCACTGGAGCCCCGCCCCCGCGCCGAGGCCCCAGCGCCCGCCCCCGCAACCCCCGTGGAGGTGCCCGCACCGCTGATGCCGCAGCAGGTGGTGCCGCCGCCTGTGGTCACGCCCGCTCCTGCCGCAGCCCCTGTGTCAGCAGCACCCATGCCGCAAGCCACGGAGCCCGCAGCCCAGGCCGAGCAGGCACTGCCACCCACGTATTTTGTGAACGTGGGCATTTTTGCCAATGACAAAACCGCCACCGACGCGATGAACAAGCTGCGCAAAGCGGCACTGCCGATGAATGTGCAGACCGTGAACACCAACCGGGGCAACCGCACCCGCGTGCAGGTGGGCCCGTTCAACACGCAGCAGGCGGCAGACAAGGCGGCTGTGTCGGTGCGCGCCTTGGCACTGGAAGCCGACGTGATTCGGCAGTGAGCGGTGCGCTAGCGTGCTGCGCCCTGGACGCAAGAGGGCCCCGCCCGGCAGCGCAAGCGCCACGGCGGGGTCGGTGTTTGGCAGGCAGCATCTTTGCCTGCACACACCGCATGCACTACGCCTGAATTTCTGAGCAGCCCCTGGCCTTCTCGCCTCCGTGAGCCACCCTCCGCCCCCTAAGCCCCCAAGCCCCGTTACCCACCGAACCGCCATGCGCCACCCCCTGCCCTACGCCTTTGCCCGCTCATCGCAGCTGCTGCTCGAGGACGATGGCCAGCAGCTCGTGCTGTGGCACGGCCCTGCGCCCGACGTCACGGCGCTGTCCGAAGTGCTGCGCAAGCACAAGGTGCGGCACCTGCTGTCGCTGGATGCGCCCAGCCTGGCCCAGCGCATCAGCGCGGCCTATGCCCAAGGCGAATCCAGCGCGGCCACGGTGGTGAGCGAGGTCGAGTCCGATGCCGACCTCTCGCGCATGATGCAGGAGCTTCCCGCCGTGGAAGACTTGCTGGAAACCGCAGACGACGCCCCCATCATCCGCATGCTCAACGCCCTGCTCACGCAGGCCGCACGCGACGGGGCCAGTGACATCCACATCGAGCCGTACGAGCGCCACTCCAGCGTGCGCTTTCGGGTGGACGGCACGCTGCGCGAGGTGGTGCAGCCCAACCGCGCGCTGCACGCCGCACTGATCTCGCGCCTGAAGATCATGGCCGACCTGGACATTTCGGAAAAGCGCTTGCCGCAGGACGGGCGCATCAGCCTGCGCCTGGGCACCCGCGCCATTGACGTGCGCGTGTCTACCCTGCCCAGCGCCCATGGCGAGCGCGCCGTGCTGCGCCTGTTGGACAAGAGCGAGAACAAGATCAGCCTGGAAGCCGTGGGCATGCAGGGCGAGACCCTGCGCCGCTTTGAGGGGCTGATCAGCCAGCCGCACGGCATCATCCTGGTGACCGGGCCCACGGGCTCGGGCAAAACCACCACGCTGTACGCAGGCCTGGGCCGCCTGGACGCCACGCGCAACAACATCATGACGGTGGAAGACCCGATTGAGTACGAGTTGCCCGGCGTGGGCCAGACGCAGGTGAACAGCAAGATCGACCTGACGTTTGCCAAGGCCCTGCGCGCCATCCTGCGCCAGGACCCGGACATCATCATGATCGGTGAAATCCGCGACTTCGAAACCGCACAGATCGCCATCCAGGCCTCGCTGACCGGTCACTTGGTGCTGGCCACGCTGCACACCAACGATGCGGCCAGCGCCGTGACGCGGTTGATCGACATGGGGGTGGAGCCCTTCCTGCTGTCTTCCTCGCTGCTGGGCGTGCTGGCCCAGCGGCTGGTGCGCAAATACTGCGGCACCTGCCATGGCAAGGGCTGTGAGGCCTGCGGGCACACGGGCTATGCCGGGCGCACCGGGGTGTTCGAGCTGCTGGTGACGGACGACGCCATCCGCGCACAAATCCACGCCCAGGCCTCAGAAGCCGAGATCCGCACGGCCGCCCTGGCTGCAGGCATGACGCTGATGCGTGAAGACGGCGAGCGACTGATTGCGGCAGGAGTGACCAGCCGCGAAGAAGTGCTGCGGGTGACGCGCGACTGAGCGAGTGCCAATCACCCGGCATTGAGAGGCGGGCTACAGTCCTCAGCGCCTTGTTAAGGCACTGACTGCCCGTACACCAGCGACCACAGCCGCCCCCCGCGAAACTGCAGCCTGGCCGGCAGGTAGCCCACACCCCGGTCGTAAATCCACTCATCCACGGGCTGACAGGGGGCCAGCCAACGGCCATAGGGTGCGTTGTGCGGGCGGTCTATCCATTGGATTTCTACGGGTACGCAATAGGCCCCCGTGGCCGTGGGCTGGCCACACCGCAGGGCCACGGTGGCCATGGTGTCGCCCACCCCCACGCTGCCCGACTGGCATTGCAAAGACTCGGCCTGCGCAGCCCACGGCACGCTACCAGCCAAGCTGATCCACAGGGCCCACGGGGCCCAGACTCTCCGGCGGGGTGCAAGGTGTTTCATGGGGCAAAGGTATCGTCTATGCACCATTTTGGCCCAACGGGGATGGTCACCGTCAACCAGCCAACGGGCAAACCGTAACCAAGGCCCGGAGCTGATCCGCCCCCGCACCAGTCGGTCAAGCCAACTGGGGCACCACCGAATGCCCAGGCAGGGCATTGCCCCCATAGCCCATCGCAGCCCCGACAACGGAGGCCGAACGCATGCCCCCTGCGGGCAATTTGAACTGGGCCACGGCCCGGGTCAGTTGCACCGCCTGTTCGCGCAACGATTCGGACGCGGCCGTGGACTCCTCGACCAGCGCCGCATTCTGCTGGGTCATGTTGTCGAGTTGGCTCACCGACTGGCTGATCTGGGCCACGTTGTCGCTCTGCTCGGAAGACGATGCCGTGATCTCTCCAATGATGCTGGACACGCGGTGCACGCTGCCCACGATCTCGGTCATGGTCTGTCCGGCCTGGGTCACCAGACGCGAACCGTCTTCGACCCGCTCCACCGACGAACCGATCAGGCCCTTGATCTCCTTAGCGGCCTCGGCGCTGCGTTGGGCCAGGCTGCGCACCTCGCTGGCCACCACCGCAAAGCCCCGGCCCTGCTCGCCTGCGCGGGCGGCTTCCACCGCAGCATTCAGCGCCAGGATGTTGGTCTGGAAGGCAATGGAGTCGATCACGCCGGTGATATCGGCGATCTTGCGCGAACTGGTGGTGATCTGGTCCATGGTGGTCACCACTTGCGACACCACAGCCCCCCCTCGGGCGGCGACCTCGGCCGCCGAAGCCGCAAAGTCACTGGCCTGGCGCGAGGACTGGGCACTTTGCTGGATGGTGCCGGTGAGCAGTTCCATCGAGGAAGCCGCTTCTTCCAGATTGGCCGCTGTCTGTTCCGTGCGGTGGCTCAGGTCATGGTTGCCCGTGGCGATTTCAGAGCTGGCGGTCGAGATATTACCCGCGGCCTCTTGCACCTGGTGCACCAGGCCACGCAACGCGTCCTGCATGCGCGCCATCGCGCCCACCAGTTGCCCCACTTCGTCGGTGGAGGTGACTTGCACATCCCGCGACAAATCGCCCCCCGCAATGCGCTCGGCCAACTCGCTGGCCTGCGAGATGGACTGCGTAATGGAGCGAACACTGAAGAACGTGAGCGGAATCAACACCGCCAGGGCCAGCAGCAAGGCCCCACCAATCAGGCCCGACATGGTGGAGGTCAGAGAGTCCACGCCTTGGCGGGCCTCGTCCATCTGCTTGCGCGCATCCATGGCCAAGTCCAACAACAGCTTGTCGCTGGCCTCCATGTGCTTTTTGTACTTGTCGGCGTAGGCGCCGCCCACCGCACCGTCAATCTGCGCCCGCTCAATCTGCTCGAACACGGGGGAAATACCGGTTTCGTATTCCTTGACCTCTGCCAACGCCTTGTCGATGGACGCCGCAAAGTTGGCATCGGAGGTCTGCACCTTGCGCACATCGCTCAGCCCCTTGTTGAGCGACTGCAGTGACTTCTTCCACAGGTCGCGCTGGGTGGACACCTCAATCGTGTTGTTGAAGTTGATGATGATGTCCTTCTCCGCACGCCGCAAATCCCCCAGCGTGGTGCGCAGCTCGCTCATGTCGGTCAGGGTCTGCACCCGCTGGGTGAACAGCACCTCCAGCGTTGCGCGCGTGCGCTCCAGCGCCAAGTACCCCATGGCCCCAATCACTACCAGCAAGACCAAGGAAAACACCGTGCCAAAGTACAGGCGGGTGCGAATAGACAGTCGATTCAGGGCGTTCACGGCGCTTCCTTACATTTTTTAACAACCTGCCCAAAGAATAGCAACTTTGATGCCATTGCGCTGTGATGTGCACCAAAGAAGACACCCACTCTGGGGCAGGCAAATACTGGGCGCGACTGTATGCGCCCACACACCTGCCCCTTTACAGGGTATGCACCCGGTTCCCCGCCATGAACAGGGAAACGCAGGGGCCATTAGGGCGGCTTATTCAGCCTTCAATGGCACGTACAACTGCCCGCCATTGCGCTGGAACTCCACCGCCTTCACCTGCATGCCCTGGACCAGTGCGTTTTGCTCGTCCACGCCCTTCTGCGCGGCAAAGTCGCGCACCTCCTGCGTGATCTTCATGGAGCAGAACTTGGGCCCGCACATCGAGCAGAAATGCGCCACCTTGGCCGAGTCCTTGGGCAGGGTTTCGTCGTGGTATTCCTTGGCCGTTTCGGGGTCCAGGCCCAGGTTGAACTGGTCCTGCCAGCGGAAGTCGAAGCGCGCCTGGCTGAGCGCATCGTCGCGCGAGCGAGCGCCGGGGTGGCCCTTGGCCACATCGGCAGCGTGGGCAGCGATCTTGTACGCAATGATCCCCTGCTTCACGTCGTCGCGGTCGGGCAGTCCCAGGTGCTCCTTGGGCGTCACGTAGCACAGCATGGCCGTCCCCATCCAGCCGATCATGGCCGCGCCGATGGCCGAAGCAATGTGGTCGTAGCCGGGGGCGATGTCGATGGTCAGCGGGCCCAGGGTGTAGAACGGCGCTTCGTGGCAGGTCTTGAGTTGCTCGGTCATGTTGGCCTGGATCATGTGCATGGGCACATGGCCAGGGCCTTCGATCATGGTCTGCACATCGTGCTTCCAGGCCACCTGGGTCAGCTCGCCCAGCGTGTGCAGCTCGGCAAACTGGGCTTCATCGTTGGCATCGGACGCGCAGCCAGGCCGCAGGCCGTCACCCAGGCTGAACGACACGTCGTACGCCTTCATGATGTCGCAGATGTCTTCGAAGTGCTCGTACAGGAAGCTCTCGCGGTGGTGCGCCATGCACCACTTGGCCATGATGGAGCCGCCGCGCGAGACGATGCCCGTGCGCCGCTGCGCCGTGAGGTGGATGTAGGCCAGGCGCACACCGGCATGGATGGTGAAGTAGTCCACGCCCTGCTCGGCCTGCTCGATCAGCGTGTCGCGGAAGATTTCCCAGGTCAGGTCTTCGGCCACGCCGCCCACCTTCTCCAGCGCCTGGTAGATCGGCACCGTGCCAATCGGCACGGGCGAGTTGCGCACGATCCAATCGCGGGTGGTGTGGATGTTCTTGCCCGTGGACAGGTCCATCACGTTGTCGGCGCCCCAGCGGATCGCCCAGACGAGCTTTTCCACTTCTTCTTCAATGCTCGACGTGACGGCCGAGTTGCCGATGTTGGCGTTGATCTTGACCAGGAAGTTGCGGCCAATCGCCATCGGCTCCACCTCGGGGTGGTTGATGTTGGCGGGGATGATGGCGCGGCCCCGGGCCACTTCGTCGCGCACGAACTCGGGCGTGATGATGCGCGGGATGCTGGCGCCCATGGGGTTGCCCATCAGGCGCTGCTCGCGGCCTGCGTCCTGCATGTACTGCTCCATCCACTCGCGCTTGCCGTTTTCGCGGATGGCCACGTATTCCATCTCGGGCGTGATGATGCCCTTCTTGGCGTAGTGCATCTGCGTAACGTTGGCACCGGCCTTGGCACGCAGCGGCTTGCGCTGCAGCGCGGCGGCTTCGGCGCGCAGCTGGGCGAGGCGCGTGGCGTCTTCGCTCTTTTGGCCATCGTCCAGCGCCACGGGGGCACGGCCTTCGTAGTGCTCCACATCGCCACGGCCGGTGATCCAGCCGCCGCGCACGCTGGCCAGGCCTTGGCGCACATCGATCACAGCGGTCGGGTCGGTGTAGGGGCCCGAGGTGTCGTACACGCTGACCTGCTCACCGTTGGTCAGCGCAATGTCGCGCACAGGCACGCGCAGGTCGGTGTGCAGATGGCCGGGGATATAGGCCTTGCGCGATGCAGGAAAGGGTTCGCGGGTGCGGGCGAGCAGCTCGGCGAACTTCTCGGGGGTGGCCAGCTTGGCGAGGGGGTCGGGGGCGTTCATGGGGCAGGTCTCCTGGTTCCGGTGGCGGTGGGTCTGCTCCGGAATGGACCTGTGCACCCCTCGGGTGGCTGCGCATGGCAGCCCCTGAGGCAAGGCGTGCCCACAGGGAGTGCGGGCACGGGACAAGGAGGTCGGCTCTTCTTCCGCCGGTATGAACCGGATCAAGTTCGTCGGGTTCGCAAGCTGGCCTGAATTTCTTCAGGCCTCTCGCATCTCAGCGCATCAGCACACCCCGGAGCAGGCGCGAGTATAGGCCACAGAGGCAAAAGGAAGGCGCCCAGCCGAGATTGCGCAGCGCAGGCTCACCAAGCCCGTGCAGGCTGAGCGAAGCCGGCTGGGGCTGCGCGCTCGTCGTCAAAAGTGACAACATCCCAGGCATCGCGCTGGGCCAGCAGCTCACGCAGCAACTGGTTGTTCATGGCGTGGCCTGAGCGGAAGGCGCTGTAGGCGGCCAGCAAGGGCTTTCCAATCAGGTACAGATCGCCCATGGCGTCCAGGATCTTGTGCTTCACGAACTCGTCGTCGTAACGCAGGCCGTCGCTGTTGAGCACCTTGTAGTCGTCCATGACGATGGCGTTGTCCAGACCACCGCCCAGCGCCAGGCCGTTGGATCGCATCATCTCCACATCGCGGGTGAAGCCGAAGGTGCGTGCGCGGGCGATGTCGCGGCTGTAGTTGCCTTGCCCCAGGTCAAACTCCACGCGCTGGCCGGTGGAGTCCACCGCAGGGTGGTCAAAGTCAATTTCAAAGCTCAGCTTGTAGCCATGGTAGGGCGTGAGCTTCGCCCACTTGGCGCTGGGGCCGGTGCCTTCGCGCACTTCGATCGGGCGGTTCACGCGGATGAAGCGCTTGGGCGCACGCTGCAGCTCCACCCCCGCGCTTTGCAGCAAGAACACGAACGAGGCGGAAGACCCGTCCAAGATCGGCACCTCTTCGGCCGTGATGTCCACATACAGGTTGTCGATGCCCAGGCCCGCACAGGCCGACATCAAGTGCTCCACGGTGTGCACCTTGGCCCCACCGGCAGAGATGGTGGAGGCCAGGCGCGTGTCGGTCACCGACTCCGCATGGATGGGAATGTCCACCGGCTGGGGCAGGTCCACGCGACGAAAAACGATGCCCGTGTCGGGCTGCGCCGGGCGCAAGGTCAACTCCACGCGCTGGCCACTGTGCAATCCCACGCCAACGGCGCGGGTCAAGGTCTTGAGGGTGCGTTGCTGGAGCATCCGCACATTTTAGTTGCGCGCCCCGCAACATGCTGGCATGCGCCAACGCAGACTCGTTTTCCCTGACAAAGGGCGCCCCATGCCAGCCCCACAATCCATGAGGTTACTTGTTGTTGCAAGTCAAGGCAGACGCAGATAGGCGTGCACGCACTCACTGCGCGAGTCCTGGCATTGCTAGAGTTTGAGAGAAAACTGGAGACACACGATGAACAAGCTTGGATTCAAAATGAAGGTGCTGCTGATGCTGGGCACGGCGTTGGCAGCGTTGTTGTTCATGGCCGTCACAGCGCTGCTGCAAGAGCGCTCGCTGATCATCGAATCGCGGCGCGAACAATTGGCCACGGCCGTGCAGTCAGCGCACAGCATCGTGGCCGCCTACCAGGCCAAGGCTGCCAGCGGCGCCATGGGCCAGGAAGAAGCCCAAAAAGCCGCCAAAGAGGCCTTGCGGGTGTCCCGCTACGGCGGCCCCGAAGGGAAGACCGAATACTTCTACATCTGGTCGCTCGACTCCAAAGGCGTGATGCACCCCATCAAGCCCGAGTGGGAAGGCCAGGACATGGCGGGCAAGGTCAAGGACGGTGCGGGCACCGACATCCTCAAGACCATCTCGGACGCCCTGCGTGCCAGCAAGGACGGCAGGGTGTTTGTGCCGACCATGTTTGCGCGGCCCGGCCAGCAAGTGCTGGTGCCCAAGCTGCAGTATGTGATCCGTGTCGATGGCTGGAACTGGATGGTGGGCTCGGGCCTGTACACCGACGACATCGACCAGCAGGTGCGCAAAACGCTGCTGTCTGAACTGGCCGTCGTGCTGCTGGTGATGGCCCTGGTGGGCGGTGTGGGCTTCACGGTGGCGCGCTCCGTGCTGCGGCAAATTGGGGGTGAGCCCAGCGAAGCCATCGGCATCATGTCGCAAGTGGCGCAAGGCAACCTGGACACTGAAATCCCCAGAGCCCATCCAGGCTCCATCCTCGACGAGCTGGCACACATGGTGAATGCGCTGCGCCGCCTGGTGACCGAGGTGCGCTCGGCCACCGACAGCATCGCGACGGCGTCCACCGAAATCGCCCAGGGCAACAACGACCTGGCCCGGCGCACCGAAGACACCGCCAGCAACCTGCAGACCACGGCCAGCAGCATGGAAGAGCTGACCAGCACCGTGAAGCAGACCTCGGACTCAGCCCAGACCGCCAACCAGATGGCCACATCGGCCGCCGAAGTGGCCGCACGGGGCGGTCAGGTGGTGGCGCAGGTCGTGGCCACCATGCAAGACATCAATGCCAGCAGCAGCAAGATTGCCGACATCATTGGCGTGATCGACGGCATTGCCTTCCAGACCAACATCCTGGCACTGAACGCCGCCGTGGAAGCCGCCCGCGCCGGTGAGCAAGGCCGGGGCTTTGCCGTGGTGGCGGGCGAGGTGCGCAGCTTGGCCCAGCGCAGCGCCGAGGCCGCCAAAGAGATCAAATCACTGATCAGCGCGTCGGTTGAGAAGGTCGAATCGGGCACCAGCCTGGTGGGCAACGCCGGGGCGACCATGACCGAAATTGTGGCCAGCGTGCAGCGCGTGACCGACATCATTGGCGAGATCCGCGCGGCCACCTCGGAGCAAAGCCAGGGCATTGAACAGGTGAACACGGCCGTGAACCAGCTCGACCAGATGACGCAGCAAAACTCTGCCCTGGTGGAGGAATCGTCTGCCGCCGCCGACAGCCTGCGCGAACAGGCTGTGAAGCTCACCGAGGTGGTGGCCCTCTTCCGCGTGAACGGCAGCACGGCCAGCACGCCGCACGCACCCGTACCTGCTCCGGCCAGGGCCCCTGCACCACGCCCGACACCACGCCCCGCTACGGCCTTGCCCAAGGCCAAAGCCCCTGCCGCCAGCCCACGGGCACCGGCCCCCAAGCCCGCAGCCGCCCTGCCCGCCAAGTCCAGCCTCAAGCCGCCCGCAGGCGACTCGGGCGATTGGGAGAGCTTCTGACGCACCACGCGCTTTGCTCAGCCTGGGCACCCGCTGCTTCCAGCGGCGGGTGCCCAGGCCCCAACAAAAAAGCCCCGGTCTTGCGAACGGGGCTTTTTTGTTGCGGGCCTGAAGCCCTTGGGGCGCTATGTTTTTAATAGCTGCCAGCGCTTATTCAATGGCAGGCTTCAATACAAACACCTTGAAAGTCCTTTCAAAATAAGCGCTAGCAGCTCATATTTTCATAGCACCTGCATCTTACCAAGGAGCCCGAGCGTGCGTAACCGCGCGCTCGGGCTACCCATCAGTCAGCCTGCTTGCGCAGGAAGGCTGGGATTTCCAGATCGTCCATGCCGCCGGACGACAGCGCATCCACGCGGGCAGCGGCTTGCGTGCGGTTGGTGCGCCACACGCTGGGCACCGACATGCTGCCGTAGTCGGCTTGCGAGCCTCCAGCGTGGCCACCCGCCAGGCCCACGGCGCTGCCCATGCCTCCGGCCACACCGGCCACCGGCATTTGGTAGGCGATGTTGTCGGTGCCCGTGCGCAGGCCACCTTGCACCACCGAGATGGGCTGGCGGCGAGCGTTGGGGCGCGACAGACCGGTGGCCACCACCGTGACGCGGATCTCATCGCCCAGGCTGTCGTCGTAGGCGGCGCCGTAGATGACATGCGCGTCGGGCGAAGCGTAGGCGTTGATGGTGCTCATCGCCAGGCGGGACTCGGACAGCTTGAGGCTGCCCTTGGCGGCCGTGACCAGCACCAGCACGCCCTTGGCGCCCGACAGGTCGATGCCTTCGAGCAGTGGGCAGGCCACCGCTTGTTCGGCAGCGATGCGGGCGCGGTCTGGGCCGCTGGCCGTGGCCGTGCCCATCATGGCCTTGCCAGGCTCACCCATCACGGTGCGCACGTCTTCAAAGTCGACGTTCACATGACCGTATTCGTTGATGATTTCGGCAATACCGCCCACGGCGTTCTTGAGCACGTCGTTGGCATGGGCAAAGGCCTCGTCCTGGGTGATGTCATCGCCCAGCACTTCCAGCAGCTTTT
This sequence comes from Acidovorax sp. 56, assembly GCF_002749705.1. Classification (NCBI taxonomy): domain Bacteria; kingdom Pseudomonadati; phylum Pseudomonadota; class Betaproteobacteria; order Burkholderiales; family Comamonadaceae; genus Acidovorax; species Acidovorax sp. 56. The sequence continues at coordinate 4,255,754 of NZ_PEEV01000001.1, read as the reverse complement.
CGTTGAGCACCACGATCAACGAGTCGACGTTGGCTTCCAGCTCGGCCAGGCCGTTGTCGGCGTTTTGCATGCGACGGCCACCTTCCCAGTCGAAAGGCTTGGTCACCACGCCCACAGTCAGGATGCCCATTTCCTTGGCCACACGGGCAATCACAGGCGCAGCGCCCGTGCCCGTGCCGCCACCCATGCCGGCGGTGATGAAGAGCATGTGCGCGCCATCAATGGCCGAGCGGATGTCTTCCACTGCGGCTTCAGCGGCATCACGGCCCTTGTCGGGCTTGCTGCCTGCACCCAGGCCGCTGCCACCGAGCTGGATCACGCGGTGGGCCGAGCTGCGCGTCAAGGCCTGCGCATCGGTGTTGGCGCAAACAAACTCCACGCCCTGCACGCTGCGGGCAATCATGTGCTCAACGGCATTGCTGCCGCCACCACCCACGCCGATCACCTTGATCTGGGTGCCCTGGTTGAATTCTTCGGCTTCGATCATTTCGATGGTCATCTGGGAGCTCCTGTTTCTTTACGGGTATTGGTTTGCCAATGGATGAATACGGTGGGGTCAAGGTCGTCGTGCAAGCGCGGCGGGCCAGTGCTTCGCCATCGCTCGCGATCGCGCAGGTGGGGGCTTTCCCGGGCTTGGCAGGTGGGGTGGTGCATCATCAGAAGTTCCCCACAATGAAGTCCTTGAAGCGGCCAAACGCGGTCTTCACAGAACCGCTCTTTTGCGCCACCTTGAAGCCGCGCAGCCGGGCCAGTCGGGCCTCTTCCAGCAAACCCATCACGGTGGCGGCACGGGGCTGGGCCACCATGTCGGCCAGCGCACTCGAATACTTGGGCACGCCACGGCGCACGGGCTTGAGGAAGATATCTTCGCCCAGCTCGATCATGCCGGGCATCACAGAACTGCCGCCGGTGAGAACAATGCCCGAAGAAAGCACTTCTTCGTAGCCCGACTCGCGCACCACTTGCTGCACCAGCGAAAAGATCTCTTCCACCCGCGGCTCGATCACGCCCGCCAGCGCCTGCTTGCTCAGCATGCGCGGGCTGCGGTCGCCCAGGCCCGGCACTTCCACCTGGGCCTCGGGGTCGGCCAGCAGTTGCTTGGCGTAGCCGCTTTCGACCTTGATGTCTTCAGCGTCCTTGGTGGGCGTGCGCAGCGCCATAGCGATGTCGCTGGTAATCAGGTCGCCCGCGATCGGGATCACCGCCGTGTGGCGGATCGCGCCGCCGGTGAAGATCGCCACGTCGGTCGTGCCCGCACCGATGTCGACCACCACCACGCCCAGCTCGCGCTCGTCGTCGGTCAGCACCGCCTGGCTGCTGGCCAGCGGGTTGAGCATGAGCTGCTCGACTTCCAGGCCGCAGCGGCGCACGCACTTGATGATGTTCTCGGCCGCGCTCTGGGCGCCGGTCACGATGTGGATCTTGGCTTCCAGGCGGATGCCGCTCATGCCGATGGGCTCCTTCACATCCTGCCCGTCGATCACGAACTCCTGCGGCTCCACCAGCAGCAGGCGCTGGTCGCTGCTGATGTTGATGGCCTTGGCCGTCTCGACCACGCGCGCCACATCGGCCGAGGTGACTTCCTTGTCCTTGACGGCCACCATGCCGCTCGAATTGAGGCCGCGAATGTGGCTGCCGGTGATGCCTGTGTACACGCGCTGGATCTTGCAGTCGGCCATCAGCTCGGCCTCTTTCAGCGCCTGCTGGATGCTTTGCACCGTGGCGTCGATGTTGACCACCACGCCACGTTTGAGCCCATTGCTGGGCGCCACGCCCAGGCCGGCCAACTTGAGCTCTCCGTTGGGCAGAACTTCGGCGACCACGGCCATGACCTTGGCTGTGCCAATGTCGAGGCCCACCACCACATCTTTGTATTCTCTTGCCATATCAGTTTCTGCCCTTCATGGTTCTTATGTGCTGCGCATACCCCACGCGGTCACCGGCGCACCGCCGGTGCGCCCTCGGCTCCCGCCGTGGTGGTCACCCCCCGCAGCTTCAACGCATAGCCGCCCGCGTGGCGCAGGTCGGCTGACTCCAGCGACTCCACGCGCCGCTGGTACTGCGCCGCCACCTGTGCCAGCGTGCGGGCAAAGCGGCGCGTGCGCTGCTGCAGCTCTTGCTCACTGCCGCCCCCGAGCTGCACCACGGCGTTGTTTGCCAGCTTGGCGCGCCAGCCGCCGCGCCCGTTCAATTCCAGCTCTTCCAGCTCCAGCCCCAGGGTCTTGAACACGGGGGCTACAGCGCCGTACATGGCCAACACCTCTTGCGAGCTGCCCTCAGGCCCTTGCAGGCGCGGCAGGTCTTCCTGCTCCACATCGCCCACGTTCGCCTCAAACACTTCGCCCTGCTTGTTCACCAGGCCCGAGCCCGTCTCGGGGCCCCAGTACGCCACGGCGTCGTGCTCTTCCAGCTCCACATGCAGCAAGCCGGGGTATTCACGGCGCACCGACGCCTTGCGCACCCAGGGCACTTCCTCAAACGCCTGGCGCGCTGCGCGCAAGTCCACGGTGAAGAAATTGCCCACCAGTTGCGGCCCCACATTGGCCCGCAAGGTCACGGCGTTGTTGTGCGACAGATCACCATGCACCACGATGCGCGCAATCGCAAAGCCGGGGTAACGCATCACCCACCAGGCCCCTGCAGCCAGCACGAGCAGGGCGCAGCCCACAAACAGGACCGAGGCGGTCATGTTCATGAGCTTGACGTCCAGCGGGGCTGGCATGGAGGGGTTCATGGTTGAGCGGCTCCTTCATGCCCGGCGGCAGAGTCCAGCGATGCGGTGGCCAAAATGCCCACGCACAGGTCTTCGTAACTCAGCCCCGCAGCGCGGGCCGACATGGGCACCAGCGAGTGGCCGGTCATGCCGGGCGAGGTATTGATTTCGAGCAGGAAGGGCTGGCGGTCGCTGGCGCGAATCATGATGTCGGCACGCGCCCAGCCCCGACAACCCAGGGCACGGAAGGCTTTCTCCACCAAGCGCTGGATGGCGACTTCTTCGTGCGCGGGCAGGCCGCTCGGGCAGTGGTATTGGGTGGTGTCGGTGAAGTACTTGTTCTGGTAGTCGTAGTTGCCCTCAGGCGCCACGATGCGAATCACCGGCAGCGCATGGGCTGCAGCCCCCTCGCCCAGCACGGGGCAAGTGGTTTCATCGCCTTCGATGAACTGCTCGCACAGTACTTCGGGGTCGTATCGCGAAGCCAGCGCATACGCCTTGGCGCATTGTTCGGCCGAGGTGACCTTGGTCAGCCCGATGGTCGAGCCCTCGCGCGAGGGCTTGACGATCATGGGAGCACCCAGGGCCTGCAGCGCCTGCTCTGTTTCCGCTGCGCTGGACACCAGACGCCAGTCGGGGGTGGACAGGCCTTCAAAGCGCCAGATGCGCTTGGTCATGATCTTGTCGATGGCAATGCTGGACGCCATCACGCCTGGCCCGGTGTACGGAATGCCCAGCAACTCGAGCGCGCCCTGCACCGTGCCGTCTTCGCCATGGCGGCCATGCAGCGCGATGAAGCAACGGGCGTAGCCGCCGCGCTTGAGTTCACTCAGGTCGGTTTCCGAGGGGTCGAACGCGTGGGCATCCGCCCCGCGCGAGCGCAGGGCCTGCAGCACGCCGGTGCCCGACATGAGCGAGACCTCGCGTTCTGCCGAGGAGCCGCCCATCAACACGGCCACCTTGCCCAGGGCCTTCACATCAACATTGGTATTCAACTGCGTCATTGCGCTTTCCCTGCAAGCGGTGCTAGCTCACTATTTTGTAGCAAATCGACCACCTTTCCAGGCACAGACCCTATGGAACCAGCGCCCATGCACATGACTACATCGCCAGCGCGTGCGTTGTCGGCAATGGCCTGTGGCAGATCTGCCACGTTGTCCACAAAAATGGGCTCCACCCGGCCTGCCACGCGCAGCGCGCGGGCCAGCGAGCGGCCGTCCGCAGCCACCACCGGCGCCTCACCGGCGGCATACACCTCGGTCAGCAGCACGGAGTCGGCGCTGCCGATGACCTTCACAAAATCCTCGAAGCAATCGCGGGTGCGGCTGTAGCGGTGCGGCTGGAAGGCCAGCACCAAGCGCCGCCCGGGGAAGGCACCGCGCGCGGCCGCCAGCGTGGCGGCCATCTCCACCGGGTGGTGGCCGTAGTCGTCGATGACGGTGAACTGGCCGCCGTCCTTGGCGGGCAGGTTGCCGTAGCTTTGAAAGCGCCGCCCCACGCCCTTGAAGCCCGCCAGCGCGCGCTGCACGGCTTCGTCGGGGATGTTCAGTTCCACCGCAATGGCGATGGCAGAAAGCGCATTGAGCACGTTGTGCTCGCCCGCCAGGTTGAGCACGATGTCCAGATCGGGCAGCGTGACGCCATTGCGCCGCTGCACCGTGAAGTGCATTTGCCCGGCCTCGGCCCGCACGTTGACGGCGCGCACCTGGGCGTCTTCCGAGAAGCCGTAGCTGGTGATCGGGCACGTCACGCTTTGCAGGATGTCGCGCACGGCCGGGCTGTCCACACACAGCACGGCCGTGCCATAGAACGGCATGCGGTGCAAAAAGTCGACAAACGCGCCCTTGAGCCGGCCAAAGTCGTGGCCGTAGGTCTCCATGTGGTCGGCGTCGATGTTGGTCACCACGGCCATCACGGGCAGCAGGTTCAAGAACGACGCATCGGACTCATCGGCCTCGACCACGATGTAGTCGCCGCTGCCCAGCTTGGCATTGGCGCCCGCACTGTTGAGCTTGCCGCCAATGACGAAGGTGGGGTCCAGGCCCGCCTCGGCCAGCACGCTGGTCACCAGACTGGTAGTCGTGGTCTTGCCGTGGGTGCCCGCAATGGCAATGCCCTGCTTCAGGCGCATCAGCTCGGCCAGCATCAAGGCGCGGGGCACCACGGGGATTTTTTTCTCGCGGGCGGCCAGCACTTCGGGGTTGTCGGCCGTGACGGCGGTGGAGGTGACCACCGCATCCGCGCCCTCGATGTGCGCAGCAGCGTGGCCCAGGCAGGTCTGGATACCCAGGCCCTGCAAGCGGCGCAGCGTGGCACTGTCGGCCAGGTCGGAGCCGGAGATGCGGTAGCCCAGGTTGAACAGCACCTCGGCGATGCCGCTCATGCCGGCGCCACCCAGGCCTACAAAGTGAATGTGACGGATGGCGTGTTTCATGCGGCCAACTCCTCGCACGCGGCCACCACTTCACGGGTGGCATTGATTTTTTGCATGTTTTTGGCCTTCTCGGCAATCTCTACAAGCGCTAGGCGCTCTGAATTTAATAGCATTTTGGCCAACCCCTCGGGGGTCAAATCGCCTTGTGGCACCAGCCAGCCCCCGCCTGCGCTCACCAGAAACTGGGCGTTGGTGGTCTGGTGGTCGTCCACCGCAGAAGGGAACGGCACGAACACCGCGGCAGCCCCCACGGCGGCGATTTCGGTCACGGTGCTGGCACCGGCGCGGCAAACGATGATGTCGGCGTTGGCAAACGCACTGGCCGTGTCATCGATAAAGGGCGTGCATTCGGCCTGCACGCCTGCGGCCTCGTAGTTGGCGCGCAAGGCGTCGATCTGCGTGGCGCCGCTTTGGTGGGTGACCACGGGGCGTTGCTCTGGCGCAATCAACGCCAGGGCCTGGGGCACGATCTCGTTGAGCGCCCGCGCGCCCAGGCTGCCGCCCACCACCAGCAGGCGCAGCGGGCCGGTGCGGCCCGCAAAACGCTCAGCCGGCGCTGCTTGGCGGGTGAAAGCCGCCCGCAGCGGATTGCCCACCCACTGGGCCTTTTTGAAGACATGGGGAAACGCGGTGAACACCCGGTCGGCCACACCCGCCAGCACCTTGTTGGCCATGCCTGCCACCGAGTTCTGCTCGTGCAGCACCAGCGGCTTGCCACACAGCACGCCCATCATCCCGCCGGGGAAGGTGATGTAGCCGCCCAGGCCCACCACCACATCGGGCTTCACGCGGCGCACCACCTGCAGTGCTTGCCAGAAGGCCCGCAGCAAGCGCAGTGGCAGCAAAGCCAGCGTGACCAGCCCCTTGCCCCGCACGCCCGAGAAATCAATCAGCTCCAGCGCAAACCCGTGCTGCGGCACGATGCGCGACTCCATGCTGCCCGGTGCGCCCAGCCAGTGCACGCGCCAGCCGCGTGCGCGCAGCTCTTCGGCCACCGCCAAGCCAGGGAAGATATGGCCGCCGGTGCCGCCCGCCATGATGAGTGCGGTTTTTTGCGTCATACGCGGCCTCCCCTCATCAGGTGCTTGTTCTCATAGTCCACCCGCAACACGATCGCCAACGCCACCAGGTTGAGCAAGATGGCCGAGCCACCAAAACTCATCAGAGGCAGCGTGAGCCCCTTGGTGGGCAAGGCGCCCAGGTTCACGCCCATGTTGATGAAGGCCTGAAAACCGATCCAGATGGCCACGCCCTGGGCCACCAGGCCCGAGAAGACGCGGTCCAGCGCGATGGCCTGGCGGCCGATGTGCATGATGCGGCGCGTCATCCACAGGAACAGGATGATGAGCGTGACCACGCCCAAGAGGCCAAACTCCTCGCCAATCACAGCCAGCAAAAAGTCGGTATGCGCCTCGGGCAGCCAGTGCAGCTTCTCCACGCTGCCGCCCAACCCTACGCCAAAAATCTCGCCGCGCCCAATGGCGATCAGCGAGTGCGACAACTGGTAGCCCTTGCCCAGCGCATGCTGCTCGCTGAACGGGTCCAGGTAGGCAAACACGCGCTCGCGGCGCCAGGGCGAGCTGGCGATCATCAAAGCGAACGCCCCCACCAGCACCCCCGCAATCAGGAAGAACATGCGCGCATTGACGCCGCCCAAGAACAGAATGCCCATGGCGATCACGGCCACCACCATGAAGGCGCCCATGTCCGGCTCGGCCAGCAGCAGCACCCCCACGATGGCCACGGCGGCGCCCATGGGCAGCACGGCGCGAAAGAAGCGCTCTTTGACTTCCATCTTGCGCACCATGTAGTCGGCGGCATAGATCAGCACGGCAAGCTTCGCAACCTCGGACGGTTGAAAGCCAATGGGGCCAATGGACAGCCAGCGGCGCGCCCCGTTGACGACCTTGCCCACCCCGGGGATGAGCACCGCAATCAACAACAAAAGCGAGCCCACAAACAACCAGGGCGCCACACGCTCCCACAGCTTCATGGGCACCTGGAAGGCCAGCAGCGCCGCCACAAAGCCAAACACCAGGTACATCATGTGCCGGGTGAGAAAGTGGGTGGGCGCGTAGTTGGCAAAGCGCGGGTTGTCGGGCAACGCGATGGATGCCGAATACACCATCACCAGCCCCCAGGCCAGCAACGCCACCACCACGCCGCACAAGGCTTGGTCAAAGCCCAGCACGCTGGCTGGGGTGGTGGTGGACTGGCGGTACTCGGTGCCGCCCACGCGCACGGGCAACACGTCTGCCGCCTTGTCAGACAGGCTGCCAAACCAGCCCTTCATGCGCGGCAACCAGCCTGCGCTGCGCTCTGGGGTGCTGCCTGCTGCGGACATCACACGCCCTCCACAGATTGCCCGGCGTCTTGCGCCAGGGCGCGCACGGCGTCGCAGAACACATGGGCACGGTGTTCGTAGTCTTTGAACATGTCAAAGCTGGCGCACGCTGGCGACATCAGCACCGCATCGCCCGCATGGGCACGCTGCGTGGCCGCGTCCACCGCCTGCGGCAGGTCTGCCGCGTCGATCAGTGCCACACCGGCATCGGCCAGCGCTGCGCGAATCAGCGGCGCATCGCGCCCGATCAGCACCACGGCGCGTGCATACCGGGCCACGGGGGTGGTCAGCGGAGAAAAGTCCTGCCCCTTGCCCACCCCACCGAGGATGAGCACGATGCGGCGGTCCGCACCCAGGCCTGTCAACGCGGCCACCGTGGCGCCCACGTTCGTGCCCTTGCTGTCGTCAAAATACTCCACGCCATTGACCAACGCCACGGGTTCGACGCGATGGGGTTCGCCCCGGTACTCGCGCAGGCCATAGAGCATGGGCGCCAGGGGGCAACCCGCGGCAGACGCCAGCGCCAGAGCAGCCAGCGCGTTGGTGGCGTTGTGGCGGCCGCGAATGCGCAGGGCATCGGCAGGCATCAGGCGCTGGATGTGCAGCTCTTCCTCGGCTTCGCTGCGGCTGCGTTTGCGGGTTTCATCGGCCTCCAGGGCACGCACCAGCCAGGGCATGCCGCTGACAATTTCAATGCCGAAATCGCCGGGGCGGCGCGGCATGTCGGCACCAAAGGTGAGGTGCTCGCGCTGCTGCGGCTTTTGCAGCTTGACACGCACGGGCGGCGGCAGCATCTGCATCACCTCGGCGTCTTCGCGGTTGAGCACCATCAGGCCGGTCTGGCCAAAAATGCGTGCCTTGGCCGCAGCGTAGGCGTGGATGTCGCCGTGCCAGTCCAGGTGGTCTTGGGTGATGTTCAGCACCGTAGCGGCCGTGGGCTCGAACCCGGCCACATCGTCGAGCTGGAAGCTGGACAGCTCCAGCACCCACACCTCGGGCAGGGTGCCCGCATCGATGTGCCCGGCCAGCGTGTCCAGCAGCGTGGGGCCGATGTTGCCCGCCACGGCCACGGTCTTGCCCGCCCGCTCCACCAGTTGCCCGGTGAGCGACGTCACCGTGGTCTTGCCATTGGTGCCGGTGATGGCCAGCACGCACGGTGCGTAAGCATGCTGGCTGCGCAGGTAGGCCAGCGCTGCAGCATACAAAGACAGCTCACTGCCTGTGACCAGGCCAATGGCCTTGGCGGCCTGGAACACGGGCGCAAAGGTGGCGGGGCTCAGACCCGGCGAGCGGTACACCGCGTGCAGCCCCTGGCCGTCAACCAGCGAGGCATCGAACGCACCGGCCACAAAGCGCACGCCGGGCAGCTCTTGCTGCAGCTGTGCCAACTGGGGCGGCGCCTCGCGTGTGTCGGCCACGGTGACCTGGGCACCACAACGCACGCACCAGCGTGCCATGGCCAGGCCAGAGGCTCCCAGCCCCAGCACCAGCACGTTCTTGTCCTGCAAGGGCGCCATGCCTTCACCCGGACGGCCTTGGGGCTCCTGCACAGCATCGGAGGCATCGGCCACGGGCGCCACCTCTGCGATGGGCAGGGGGGCGGCTTCGGGCTCGTCACTGGCGCGCACTTCGGCAAAGATCTGGGCCACAAAATCGGCAGCTGCCTTGGCCGCCGAGATGGTAGGCGCCACGTAGTTGTCGAGCACGGCTGGGCTGGTTGGCTCTGCCGGTGCAGCTCCTTCGAGCAGCAGTGCGGGCTCGGCAACGTCTTCGGCTGCGGCGTCTTCGGGTGCACCTTCGGCAACACCCTTAAAGGCCGCATCGTCCAGACTCTGCAGGTCTGCCGTCTGGGCATCGTCCACGCCGTCCGCGGTCACATCTTCTGCGGTGTCGGCCTGTTCCATCACCTGTGCAGACTCCACCCCGGCCTGCTCGGACAGGGGGGCCTGCCATTCCTGCGGTGCCGCAGCCTGGGCATCGTCCTGCGCTGGCACCATGGGCGGCAAATGTTCGACCGCCAAGCCTGCGGACTCTGCGGCACCGGGCACAACAGCGCCCGACGCGTCAAAGCCCGGCGCATCAGCGCCGTGGGGCAGAGGGGTTTCGTCGTGCGGGTTCATCGCAGTTTCAGCGTGGACAGACCGATCAGGCACAGCAGCATGGTGACGATCCAGAAGCGGATGACCACCTGCGTTTCCTTCCAGCCGCTCTTTTCAAAGTGGTGGTGCAGCGGTGCCATCTTGAGCAGGCGACGGCCTTCGCCGTAGCGCTTTTTGGTGTACTTGAACCAGGCCACCTGCAGCATCACCGACAGGGCTTCGACCACAAAGATGCCGCCCATGATGGCCAGCACAATCTCTTGGCGCACGATGACGGCGATGGTGCCCAGCGCACCACCCAAGGCCAGCGCGCCCACGTCGCCCATGAACACCTGCGCAGGGTGGGCGTTGAACCACAGGAAGGCCAGGCCAGCACCGGCCATGGCGGCGCAGAAAATCATCAACTCGCCCGAACCAGGAATGTGCGGAAAGAACAGGTACTTGGAGTAGACCGAGCTGCCCGTCACATAGGCGAACACGCCCAGGGCCGAGCCCACCATCACCACGGGCATGATGGCCAGGCCATCGAGCCCATCCGTAAGATTGACGGCGTTGCTGGAGCCCACGATGACGAGGTAGGTGAGGATGACAAAGCCGAGCACGCCCAGCGGGTAGCTCACCTCTTTGAAGAACGGCAGCTGCAGACCGGCCTTGGGCGGCAGGTCCAGCGAGAAGCCCGACTGCACCCAGTTCATGAACAGCTCCAGCACCTTGATGTTGGAGCTCTCCGAGATGCTGAACGCCAGGTACAGCGCCGCCACCAGCCCGATGACCGATTGCCAGAAATACTTCTCGCGCGAACGCATGCCTTCGGGGTCTTTGTTGACCACCTTGCGCCAGTCATCGGCCCAGCCAATGGCACCAAAGCCCAAGGTCACAATGAGCACGATCCACACGAAGCGGTTGGACAGGTCAAACCACAACAAGGTGGAAATGGCGATCGACAGCAGAATCAGCACCCCGCCCATGGTGGGCGTGCCGCTTTTGGACAGGTGCGACTGCATGCCATAGCCCCGGATGGGCTGGCCGATCTTGAGGGCCGTGAGCACACGGATCACCTTGGGCCCCGCCAACAACCCGATCAACAGCGCCGTCATGGCCGCCATCACCGCACGGAAGGTGAGGTACTGGAAGACGCGGAAAAAGCCGAACTCGGGCGACAGGCCTTGCAGCCATTGCGACAGCATCAGAAGCATGCGGCACCTCCCAGAGCGGCAGACAGATTCATGGCCAGCGGGTTCACTGCGCACCTCCTGCAGGGGCGGCTTGCGCGGGCTTGTGGGGTTGTGTTTGCGCGGCGGCGGCCAAAGCCTCCACCACCTGCTCCATCTTCATGAACCGAGATCCCTTTACCAGCACGCTGCCCACCTGGGGCAGCACGCCGTGCACCGCTGCCAGCAGCGATGCCATGTTGTCAAAATGCCGGGCCGCAGGGCCGCAAGCGGCCGCAGCGTGGGCCGACAAGGCCCCCAGCGTGTAAATGTGGTCAATGCCTGCACGGCGCGCGTGCTCACCCGCTTCCTCGTGGAAGGCCGGGCCCTGGTTGCCCACCTCGCCCATGTCGCCCATCACCAGCAACCGGGGCGCAGGCAAGTCGGCCAGCACATCGATGGCGGCGCGCATGGAATCGGGGTTGGCGTTGTAGCTGTCGTCCACCACCGCGACGTCTCGCCCCGCCAGCGTGATGGCGAAGGCCCGCGAACGGCCCTTGACGGGCACGAAGGCTTCCAGCCCTTGCACCACGGCCTGCAACGGCACACCCGCAGCCAACGCGCAGGCGGTGGCAGCCAGGGCGTTGGTCACGTTGTGGCGACCGGCAATGTGCAGACGGCACTGGGCAGAGCCTGCGGGGGTGCTGAACGCCACCGTCCAGCCGCCCTGCTGCCACTGGGCTGCTGTGCAGTCCACATCGCCGCCCGCGCCAAAGGTGATGCAGCGGCGCCCCTGTGCCAATCCCTGCCACAACGGCGTGTAGGTGTCAGCGGCAGGAAACACGGCCACGCCGTGGGGCGGCAGAGCGCTGATGACCGAGCCGTTTTCCTCGGCCACGGCCTGCACGGTGTGCATGAATTCCAGGTGCTCGCGCTGGGCGTTGTTGACCAGGGCCACCGTGGGGCGGGCCATGGCAGCCAGCGTGGCGATTTCGCCAGGGTGGTTCATGCCCAGCTCGATCACGGCCGCCTGATGGCTAGCGCGCAGGCGCAGCAGCATCAGCGGCACACCGATGTCGTTGTTGAAGTTGCCCTGCGTGGCAAAGGCCGCCTCACCCTTCCAGGCCCGCAAGATGGAAGCAATCATCTGCGTGACGGTGGTCTTGCCGTTGCTGCCGGTCACGCCAATCAACGGCAACTCAAGCTGGGCGCGCCAGCCCGCTGCCAAGGCCCCCAGCGCAGCCAGGCTGTCAGGCACTTCCAGGCCGGGCAGGCCCGCGGCCGCCAGGCCACCGTGCGCCAGGGCTGCCGCAGCGCCGCTGGCCTGGGCCTGAGGCAAGAAAGCATGGGCGTCAAAACGCTCGCCCTTGAGGGCCACAAACAGGTCGCCGGGCTGCAGGGTGCGGGTGTCGGTGTGCACACGGGCCACGGGGGTGGTGCCATCGCCCACCAATTGGGCCGACGGAATGCGCTGACGCACCAGGCCCAGCGCTTGTTGCAGGGTCATCATGCCCATGTGCTGCCTCCACGCTCTTGCAGCGCTGCGCGCGCCTGGGCCATGTCTGAAAACGGGCGGCGCACGCCTGCCACCTCTTGGTAATCCTCGTGCCCCTTGCCCGCAATCAGCACCACGTCGGCAGGGTCTGCCTCGGCCAGCGCCAGGGCAATGGCGGCAGCGCGGTCGGGCTCCACACGCACGGTGTCACCGGCGATGGTGCCCTGCAAGATTTGGTGCAGGATGTGGGCAGGGTCTTCGCTGCGGGGGTTGTCGCTGGTGGCCACCACCCAGTCGGCCTGCTGCTGGGCCACGGCACCCATCAGGGGGCGCTTGGTGGCATCACGGTCGCCGCCACAGCCAAACACGCACCACAGTTGCCCGCCGCGCTGCTGCGCCAGGGGGCGCAGGGCTTGCAAGGCTTTTTCCAAGGCGTCGGGGGTGTGGGCATAGTCCACGGCCACCAGGGGTTGCGCGGGCAACGCCAGTTGCTCCATGCGGCCGGGCACCGGCTGCAGTTGCGAGCATGCCTGCACGGCCTGCTGCAGCGGCACACCCAGGCTGCGCAGGGTGGCCACCACGCCCAGCAGGTTGAGCACGTTGTAATGCCCCACCACGTTAGATTGCAGCTGGTGCTGCTCAGCGCCTTCCACCACCAGCCACTGCAATCCTGCTTCGGCCGCTGCAATGTTGCGGGCGGCAATGCGCGCGGCGCCAGTGGCCGATACGGTCCACAAATCCAGCGCCGTGCCACCCTCGGCGCCATGGCCGCGCTGCGCCAGCTCGGCATGCAGGGCGGCACCTGCCGGGTCGTCGATGTTGATCACCGCCGTGCGCAGGCCGGGCCACGCAAACAGCGCGCGCTTGGCCAGCCAGTAGTCGGCCATGCTGCCGTGGTAGTCAAGGTGGTCTTGCGTGAAGTTGGTGAACACGCCCACACGGATCTGCGTGCCTGCCAAGCGGTGCTCGGCCAGCCCGATGGAAGAGGCCTCGATAGCGCACGCCCCCAGGCCCTGGTCGGCAAACTGGCGGAAGGCGCGGTGCAAGCGCACCGGGTCAGGCGTGGTCATGCCCGTGGACTGCAGCGCAGGCGGCACACCCACACCCAAAGTACCCACTACGGCGCATCCAGAAAGCGCAAGTAGCTCATTTTTTGATAGCAAATTCAGCGCTTCAGCCAACCACCAGGCGGTGCTGGTCTTGCCGTTGGTGCCCGTCACCGCCAGCACGTCCAGGGCTTGCGATGGGTTCTGGAACCACTGGGAAGCGATTTCTCCCGTCGCAGCCTTGAGCCCGTGCAACGCCACCAGCGGTGCGCCTGCGGCGAACACAAAGTTTTGCACGCCCTCGGCCTCCACCAGGCAGGCGGTGGCGCCGCGCGCCAGCGCGTCTGCCACATGGGCACGGCCATCGGTGGCGGCGCCGGGCCAGGCAATGAAGCCGTCGCCCGGGGCCACGCTGCGGCTGTCGGTCTGCAGCGTGCCGGTGACGCGCGCGCGCAGCCACGCTACGGCATCGGCCGGTTGGTTCAAAACCTGCACCGGGGCCATCACAGCGACTCCTCCACGGGGTTGGCCACGATTTGCGGCTTGACGGCCATGTCCGGGGGCACGCCCATCATGCGCAGGGTTTGCTGCACCACTTCGCTAAACACAGGGGCGGCCACCAGGCCGCCATACACCTGGCCCGCGCTGGGCTCGTCCAGCATCACGGCCACGATGATGCGGGGCTTGTCGATGGGCGCCATGCCGGTGAACCAAGCGCGGTACTTGCCCGCCGCATAGCTCTTGCCCACTTGCTTGCGGGCCGTGCCCGATTTGCCACCCACCGAGTAGCCCACGGTCTGGGCCTTTTGTCCCGTGCCGCCGGGCCCTGCGGCCATTTGCAGCATCTTGCGCACTTGGTCTGCGGTGCGCTCAGAAAACACCGGCACGCCCACAGCGGGCTCGTCCGTCTTGAACAAAGTGGCCGGAATCACACGGCCGCCGTTGGCGAACACGGTGTACGAGCGCGCCATCTGGAACAGACTGGCCGACAGCCCGTAGCCGTAGGACATGGTGGCCTGCTCCACAGGCCGCCAAGTCTTGTAGGGGCGCAGGCGCCCGCTGATCGCGCCGGGAAAGCCGATTTGCGGCTTTTGCCCAAAGCCCGCCGCCGAGAAGGTTTCCCACATCTCTTTGGCAGGCATCTGCATGGCGATCTTGGTGGTGCCCACGTTGCTCGATTTCTGGATCACGCCTTCCACGGTCAGCAGGCCGTAGTTGTGCGTATCGGAAATGGTAGAGCCCGTGATGGTGATGCGCCCCGGGTTGGTGTCGACGGGCGTCTCAGGTTTGACACGGCCAGACTCCAGCGCCAGACCGATCGTGAAGGGCTTCATGGTCGAGCCGGGCTCGAACACGTCGGTGAGGGCGCGGTTGCGCAGCTGCTCGCCGGTCAGGTTCTGGCGCTTGTCGGGCACGTAGCTGGGGTAGTTGGCCAGGGCCAGCAATTCGCCCGTGTGGGCGTCCATCACCACCACGCTGCCCGCCTTGGCTTTGTGCAGGGCCACCTGGTCGCGCAGCTTTTGGTAGGCGAAGAACTGCACCTTGCTGTCGATGGACAGCTGCATGTCCTTGCCGTCCACCGGCGGAATGGTTTCGCCCACGCCCTCGACCACGCGACCCAGGCGGTCCTTGATCACGCGGCGCGAGCCGGGCTTGCCAGACAACTGGCTGTTGAAGGCCAGCTCCATACCCTCTTGCCCCTTGTCTTCCACGTTGGTAAAGCCAACGATGTGGGCTGCGGCCTCCCCCTCGGGGTACTGGCGCTTGTATTCCTTGCGCTGGTAGATGCCCTTGATGTCGAGCGCGGCAATCTGCTGGCCCACATCCCAGTCGAGCTGGCGCTTGATCCAGACGAAGGTCTTGTCCTCATCGGCCAGCTTGGCCTGTAGGTCAGCCAGCGGCATGTCCATTAGCTTGGCCAGCTGCTTGAGCTTGGCCTTCACCTCGGGCTTGTCATGCTCCACGTCTTCCGGAATGGCCCAGATGCTGGCCGCTGGCACGCTGGAGGCCAGAATCAAGCCGTTGCGGTCCAGGATCTTGCCGCGGTTGGCGGGCAGCTCCAGCGTGCGCGCAAACCGCACCTCGCCCTGGCGCTGAAAAAAGTCATTGCCAAACACCTGCACATAGGCAGCGCGGGCGCCCAGGCCCACAAACCCCAGGCCGATCATGGCCACGATGAATTTGCTGCGCCATACCGGCGTCTTGCTGGCCAGCAGAGGGCTGGAGGTGTACAGCACGCTGCGGCTCATCGTGCGCCCTCCGCGCCAGCTTGGCGGTTGGGGGTGGTGGCCTCAACAGCACCGGCAGGGTCACTCACGTACTGGGTGATGGCCGGGGTGGCAGTGCGCATGTTCAACTGGGCCCGGGCGAGCTTTTCCACCCGCAGCGGGGTGGCCTGGGCGCGCTTTTCCACCTGCAGGCGCTGGTGCTCGGTGTCCAGGCGGCGGGCCTCGGCCACGGCGCGGTCCAGCTCGGTGAACAGGCGACGCGACTGGTACTGCGTGTGCACCAGGTACATCGCGCTCACCAGCACGGCCAGCAGCAGCATGAGGTTCAAGCGGGCCATGCAGCCCCCCGCACAGGGTGCACGCACGCGCCCTCACCCCAGGCCAGCGAAGGGCCTGCGGGGCTTAGCAACGTGCAAAGCAATGTCATGCATCCGTCCTTTGCGCGACGCGCATGATGGCGCTGCGGGAACGGGGGTTGGCAGCCACCTCTTGCTCGCTGGGCTTGATGCGGTCCAGGGCCTGCAGCTTCATGGCCTGCGGCACGGCAAAAGGCGCGCGGCGGTCAAACACTTCTTTGGAGTGCTTGGCGATGAACTGCTTGACGATGCGGTCCTCCAGCGAATGGAAGCTGATGACCACCAGCCGCCCGCCGGGGCGCAGCACCGACAGGCTGGCTTCTAGGGCCTGTTGCAGCTCTTCAAGCTCAGCGTTGATGAAAATCCGTAGAGCCTGAAATGTGCGCGTTGCAGGGTTCTGGCCCGCCTCGCGGGTCTTGACCGCGCCAGCCACGAGATCGGCAAGCTCGGAGGTGGTGGCAAGGGGGCCCCGTTCCTCGCGCCGAGCAACAATCGCCTTTGCAATGGGGCCAGCAAACCGTTCTTCACCGTATTCACGTATCACCTCCGCAATCTGCCCAACTTCGGCCGTGGCCAGCCACTCGGCCACGCTTTCGCCGCGCGTGGTGTCCATGCGCATGTCCAGCGGGCCATCGAAACGGAAACTAAAACCCCGAGAGGGGCTGTCGATCTGGGGCGAACTCACCCCAATGTCCATCAGCAGCCCCGAGGCACTGCCTGCAGGCAACTCGGCCAGGTGGCGGAAACCCTCGTGCCGAATGGAAAAACGCGCATCGGTGATGCGCGCTGCCTCTTGGATGGCTTCGGGGTCCTTGTCGAAAGCGACAAGATGCCCCTGGGGTCCCAGCCTCTGCAGAATCAGCCGCGAATGCCCTCCGCGTCCGAAGGTCGCATCCACCCAGGTGCCCGAGGGCTCTGGGCCGGCGTTGCCGAGCAGTGCATCCACTGCCTCGTTCAGCAAAACCGTGGTGTGTTGAAAAGTTGTTGTCACCGCGGCCTCAGAAAGAAAAATCCTTGAAGGCATCGGGCATCTCACCTTGCATGGCTTGCGCCTCTTGCTCGTCGTAAGTTGCCTTGTCCCACAGCTCAAAGTGGTTGCCCATGCCCAGCAGCACGGCCTCTTTGGAGAGCCCCGCTGCAGAGCGCAGCTCGGGCGACACCAGCACGCGGCCGGTGCCATCCATCTCCACGTCCATGGCGTTGCCCAGAAAAATCCGCTTCCACCACTGGGCGGACATGGGCAACTGGGCAATGCGCTCGCGAAACTTCTCCCACTCGGGGCGGGGGAAGACCATCAGGCACCCATGGGGGTGCTTGGTGATGGTGAGCTGGCCCGATGCCGTCGCCGCCAAGACGTCACGATGCCGGGTCGGCACGGAAAGCCGACCCTTCGCGTCGAGACTGAGCGATGAGGCACCTTGGAACACGGATGGATTTCCCAGCTTGATGGATCACCAGACGCCCTGGACTGTGGGCCGAATGGCACTTTTCACCACTTATTTGCACTTTTTTCCACTGTAGCAGGAAAAGCACACCAAGCAATAGGGACGCTACAAAGTTTTGCAATGAAATCAATGACTTAGCAGCGAATCCAAAGGTATCAGAATGACAAAATCTGTTGAAAAATAAGCACTTAGAACAGGCTATGCAAGTGATACCTGAAGCGCCAAGGCGCCGATAAGACTTGTTAACTATGTTGTCCCGAGAAATAGGGTATGTGCATCAAGCAAGCCCCAAGAAAATGCCCCGCCAGCGGGGCTGAGCGGGGCAATGCTGGCTTCAGAGGTCGGGCTGGGCTACAGGATGTAGCGCGACAGATCTTCGTCCTGGCTGAGCGACTGCAGCCGCGCGTCCACGTAGGCCGCATCAATCTGCACTGTTTGGCCCGACAAACGGGCGGCGTCAAAGCTCACGTCATCGAGCAGGCGCTCCATCACCGTAGACAGGCGGCGCGCGCCGATGTTCTCGGTGCGCTCGTTCACCTCGAAGGCGATGTGTGCCAGGCGGGTGATGCCCTCGGGGGTGAACTCCAGCGCCACGCCTTCGGTGGCCAGCAGCGCCTGGTATTGCTTGACCAAAGACGCATGCGTTTGCGTGAGGATGGCCTCAAAGTCCTTGACCGACAGGGACTCCAGCTCCACCCGAATGGGGAAGCGCCCTTGCAGCTCAGGGATCAGGTCACTGGGCTTGGAGAGGTGAAATGCCCCCGAGGCGATGAACAGGATGTGGTCTGTCTTCACCATCCCGTACTTGGTCGATACCGTTGTGCCCTCCACCAGGGGCAGCAAATCACGCTGCACGCCCTGGCGTGACACGTCGGAGCCACTGGTCTCCTGCCGCGTGGCCACCTTGTCAATCTCATCGATGAACACGATGCCGTTTTGCTCGGCATTGGCAATGGCGCGGACCTTGATTTCCTCTTCGTTGACCAGCTTGCCCGCTTCTTCTTCGGTGATGAGCTTGAGCGCCTCGGCGATCTTGAGCTTGCGGGCACGGCGGCGGTCTTGCCCCAGTTGGCTGAACATGCCGCGCAGTTGGTCGGTCATTTCCTCCATGCCCTGCGGGCCCATGATTTCGAGCGGGGGGCGGCTTTCGGCCACGTCGATCTCGATCTCTTTGTCATCAAGCTGCCCTTCGCGCAGCTTTTTGCGGAAGACCTGGCGGGCAGTGCTATCTGCGGCAGGCTCAGCCCCCACGGCGCCTGGCGCAGCGCCCCGGGCGGGCGGGATCAGCACGTCCAGAATGCGCTCCTCGGCCGCATCTTGCGCGCGCGTGCGCACTTTGTGGGTCTCGGCTTCGCGGGTTTGCTTCACGGCCATTTCGGCCAGGTCGCGGATGATGGCGTCCACGTCTTTGCCCACATAGCCCACCTCGGTGAACTTGGTGGCCTCGACCTTGATGAAGGGCGCATCGGCCAGTCTTGCAAGGCGGCGCGCGATCTCAGTCTTGCCCACGCCAGTGGGGCCGATCATGAGGATGTTCTTGGGCGTGATCTCGTGGCGCAGGCTGCCTTCGACCTGCTGGCGGCGCCAGCGGTTGCGCAGCGCAATGGCCACGGCACGTTTGGCGTTGGCCTGGCCCACGATGTGGTTGTCCAGCTCGGAGACGATTTCCTGGGGGGTCATGGAAGACATGGTGTCAGCCTGAATTCAATCAAAAATGGCTCTAGCACCCATTAATCAAGCGCTAGCAGCTATCAAAACAATAGTAAACCTACGCAGTCGCCGCTCAGAGCGTCTCGATGGTGTGGTTCATGTTGGTATAGATGCAGAGTTCGCCCGCAATTTCGAGCGACTTCTTCACGATCTCCTGCGCGGACAGATCGGTGTTGACCAGCAACGCCTTGGCCGCCGAGTGCGCGTAGGCACCGCCCGACCCGATCGCCACGATGCCCTGCTCAGGCTCCAGCACGTCGCCGTTGCCGGTGATGATGAGCGACGCGCTGGCGTCGGCCACGGCCAGCATGGCTTCAAGGCGGCGCAGCACGCGGTCGGTGCGCCAGTCTTTGGTCAGCTCAATGGCCGCACGGGTCAGATGGCCCTGGTGTTTTTCCAGCTTGGCTTCAAAACGCTCAAACAGCGTGAAGGCATCGGCCGTGGCGCCCGCAAAGCCCGCCAGCACTTTGCCGTGGTAGAGCTTGCGCACCTTGCGCGCCGTGCCCTTGACCACGATATTGCCCAAGGTCACTTGGCCATCGCCGCCGATGGCAACCTGTACGCCCGCCGGGGTTTGCCTGCGGACACTGATGATGGTGGTCCCGTGGAACACGGGGGATTCGCTGGATGACGTCATAGCCCCGAACGTGGGGCCTGCCGCTGCAATTGCAAGCGGCCCCCCAAGCTCAGTTCTTGCGCGGGATGACCCAGGCGTGTTCGTTGATGCCGATCACGTTGAAAAACACGGCGATGAGCCGGTGCAGGTTCTGGAAATGCACCACATAGCCCTTGGCCTGCTGGTCGGCCGCCCAGTTGAGCACCGAACCTGCCGCGGCAAAGTCGATGCGCATGAGCTTGTCGCAGGCAATGGGCAGTGGCACCCCGGGGCGCAGCATGGCCTGCAAGGGCTCCAGCAGCGGCGTAGCGTCGCCATCGATGATGCCGCTGAGCGTGGCCACCGGCCCCGTCTCCAAAGGCGCAGGTATCGACAGGTCGCCAAAGTCAGAGGCGAGCATGTCCCGCTCGTTCGCGGGTGAGGGCTCAGAGGAGGTCTGGGTGTCGTCGTCTGAGTAGCCGCACTTGGGAAACACCCAGGACGGGGGTGACACTTCATAGGTCACGCAGTAGTCCAAGGCCACCAGTTCGAACTCATCGGGGCGGCCCATGAGCCGCAAGGCCGACATGCGCAGGCGCCACCACTCTGGCCCCGACGCACGGTCGCCCGATTGGGTCATGATTTCCATGAGGGTGTTGAACTTGTCCACACCCGAGAACACGAACTGCCCTTGTTTGTCAGCCCAGCGGGTGAACAGGTCGGCCAACAACGGCACTGCCGCATCGTCCACCCCCGAAATGCGCGACCAAGACAGCGTCCACGGCGAGGCCGAGCGCTCAACCGAAGCCTGCAACGCAGCCACCGAAGACACGGCCAGGCGCTGCGGCGCGTTCCAGCTGAAGTCACGCCGGCCCGGCGCATCGGCCTGCAGCGCAGGGGCAGCAGCCGTCATGCCCAACTGCTCAGGCAGCGAGAACCACAGCGGCGCAGAGCGGCTGTACTGCGCTGCAAAATCAATGGCCAGGTTTTCAAACCGGTCGTGCTGCCCTGTTGCCCGGTACAGGTCAAACAGGGTCATCCACAGATCCAGTTGCTGGTCTGGGTTGTCATTGCGATGTTGTTGCAGAACCTCCAGCAAGCCGGACTCTGCCCCTTCGTTATCGCCATTGGCGTAGCGGATGGCCGCTTCTTCAAGGTCGGGTTCGTGCACGAATTTCTCCAGTGCGGCAACGGTCTGCGGAATCACGCCGGGCACCGTGGGGCTGAAAGAAGGCTCAGCCGCCACAGGGGTGGCTTGCAACTTGGCATCGGTGCCGCCGAATTTGCCCATCGCCATGCTGTCGTCCGCAAACAGCGGAGCCACCGGACTGGGACCGGGCTGCGCCAGCGGCGCTGCCAGGCTCACCGGAGCGGTAGGGGCGAAGGCGCGAGCGTCGGCCGCTTCTGTGTCGGCGCCCTGTGCGGGGGCTGGCTCAGTCGCCAAAGCCCCTGGAACCGTAACACCGCCGTCCGTAGATTGTTTGCTCTTCCACCACTGCTGAGACATTTGCGCCTCGATCTCATCGATCTTCTTGAGCGTGACGGCACGCTCATCGGGCGACGCCATGCTGCTCTGGAAGAACGAGGGGCGGTTGGTGGGGTCTTCGGTGCGATGGCCTTGCAGCACCTCGCGCTGGCGCAACTTGCGCAGCTGATCGAATTCGCGGCGGCGCACAAAGTCGTTGCGCCGCTTGCGCTCAATCATTTCCTTGAGCATCTGCTTGCTGTACTGGCTCTCGCGGTCATCCTGCAGAGAGTCCAGCTCCGTCCACTGGACGGTGGGGTTGCGCACAAACCGCACCATCTTGGACAACAGTCCGCCGGCTGGTGGGGTTTCTTCCTTGCTCATGGTGATTTGGCTGCGGTTGTCCTGAAGGCGTTCAGCATAACGCCTGAGTTGGAGGGTGTGAATGAACCCCGCGTGTCCAAGCGGGCATGGCGGGGGTTTTCACGCAAGCTCAGTCCCCAAACATCTTCTGCTTGAGTTCACGGCGCTGCTGGGCTTCCAGCGACAGCGTGGCCGTGGGGCGGGCGATCAAGCGGCCCACACCAATGGGCTCACCCGTTTCGTCGCAGTAGCCGTAATCGCCAGCGTCGATGCGGGCAATGGACTGCTCAATCTTCTTGAGCAGCTTGCGTTCGCGGTCGCGGGTGCGCAGCTCCAGCGCGTGTTCTTCTTCGATGGTGGCGCGGTCGGCAGGGTCAGGCACCACCACGGTGTCTTCACGCAGGTGCTCGGTGGTTTCACCGGCGCTGTTATGGATGTCTTGCTTGAGCTGCACCAGCTTCAGGCGGAAAAACGCCATCTGCTTGTCGTTCATGTATTCGCTGTCAGGCATGGCCAGCACTTCAGCATCTGTCAGCTCTTGGGCCGTCTTGGCTTTCCAGTTGTTGGCAAGCTTGGGGTCTTTTTTTGCAGCGGTGAAGGTGGGGTGCACTGGCGCGGTCGTGGGCATGGTGTGTTGGTAACTGGCTTTGGCAGCGGTCGATGCCACTGCCTGGGCCATGGATGGTACGGTCAATTGGGCCAAACGCGAAGAAGGCCGGGTGGTGCGCAGAGGCACCTGCGGGTCTGCCGGCGCGGGCACCGCCGCAGGCGCCACGGGAGTGGCTGCTGCGACCTTGGAGGAAGCAGCAGCCTTGATGGCCTTGGCTGGTGCCGGGGCAGCAGCGGCCTTGGCCGCGGGTGCAGACGCTTTGGTTGCCGCCTTGGGTTTGCTGGTTTCGGCTTTCACTTCCTGGTCTCCTCGCAATACGGGCAGGCCCCGGCTGCAAGTGCAGCCTGGGACGGATGGCAAGCCTTCCGGGGTTTTACCGGGGCGCGATTGTATCGACCTGCGCCGCTGCAAACGAAAACGTTGCAGATACAACACACCGAGGTCTTTCCCCAAGGGGAAAAGGCGCTCGCCACAGGCTCAAGCCTGGCTCACACCAGGCTCTGGTCCAGCCCCTGGCGGAAGATGTCCTGCGGCAGATCGATGCCGATGAACACCATCTTGCTCAACCGGGCTTCGCCCTCGGCCCACTGCGGCCCCAGGTCGCTGCCCATAAGCTGGTGCACACCCTGGAAGATCACCTTACGCTCAGTGCCCTTCATATTCAAGACCCCTTTGTAGCGCAGCATGCGCGGGCCATAAATGTTGACGATGGCACCCAGGAAGTCTTCGAGCTTGGCGGGGTCAAACGGGCGATCGGAGCGGTAGACAAAGCTCTTGACGTCGTCATCGTGGTGATGGTGGTGGCCATGGCCGTGCTGGTGCGAGGGGTGGTTGCACGCCTCGCCGGGAGCATGGTCGTGGTGCTCATGCCCCTCATGCGCATGGTCATGGTCGCCGTGGCTGTGGTCGTCCTCTTCTTTGAGAAAGTCAGGGTCGATGTCCAGCTTGGCGTTGAGATTGAAGCCCCGCAGGTCCAGCACCTCCTTGATCGGCACCTCGCCAAAATGCACCGCCTTGATGGGCGCACGCGGGTTCATGTGCTTGAGGCGATGCGTCAGCGCATCCACGTCCTGGGCGCTCACCAGGTCGGTCTTGGACAGAAAAATCTGGTCGGCAAAGCCCACCTGGCGGCGTGCCTCCTGGCGGTCGTTGAGCTGCTGCGCCGCGTGCTTGGCATCCACCAGGGTGATGATGGAGTCGATCAGGTAGGTCTCGGCAATCTCTTCGTCCATAAAGAACGTTTGTGCCACGGGGCCAGGGTCGGCCAGGCCGGTGGTCTCGATCACGATGCGCTCAAAGTCCAGCAGGCCCTTGCGCTTCTTGGCGGCCAGCAGTTGCAGGGTTTCGCGCAGGTCTTCGCGGATGGTGCAGCAGATGCAGCCGTTGCTCATCTGCACGATCTGCTCTTTCGAGTCCGTCACCAGGATGTCGTTGTCGATGTTTTCTTCGCCAAACTCGTTTTCGATCACTGCGATCTTCTGGCCATGGGCCTCGCTCAAGACACGCTTGAGCAAGGTGGTTTTACCCGAGCCCAAAAAGCCCGTGAGGATGGTGACTGGAATGAGTGCCATGGGAATCTCTTTCAAATGAAATAGGGCAGGGGTGAAAGCCCCCGCCCGTTGGGCAACCGAGCCCGCAGATCGGGTTGAAACCGGATTTTTCCAGTGTATCGATCGTGTCAAGCCCCCCCGGCGCGAAAAAATGCGCTGGGAGTGCGCAGCCTCAGCCCTTGCGCATCACCACCAGGCCCTTGAGGTATTCCCCTTCAGGAAACTCCAATGTCATCGGGTGGTCAGGTGCGCCCCCCAGGCGTTCGGTGATGTAGCCGTCAACCCCCGCATCGGCCCCGGCGGAAGCCACGATCTTGTGGAACAGATCGGCACTGATACCGCCCGAGCAGGAGAAAGTGAACAGCACACCGCCCGGATCCAACAATTGCAGCGCCAGGCGGTTGATGTCTTTGTAGGCCCGCGCCGCACGCTCAGCGTGCGCCGCAGTGGGCGCAAACTTGGGCGGGTCCAGCACGATGGCGTCAAAGCGCACACCGTCTTTCAAAAACTGGCGCAGCGATGCATTCACATCGGCATCCATGAACCGGGCCTGCGCCACGTCAAAGCCATTGAGCAGCACATGGGCGCGGGCCCGCTCCAGCGCGGGGCCGGATGAATCGATGGAAGTCACCTCGCCACCGCCCTGCCCGCCCGCCTGCTCGGCCGCCCGCATGCCCGCCAGCGCGGCCACGCTGAAGCCGCCGGTGTAGCAAAAGCAGTTCAGCACCTTGCGCAGGTTCAAGCGCTGCACACAGTCGGCAAAGCGCTTGCGGCTGTCGCGCTGGTCCAGGTAAAAGCCGGTTTTGTGGCCCTCGGCAATGTTCAGCGTCAGGCGCCAGTCGTGCTCGTGGATGGTCAGCTCCAGCGGCGGCTCGGGCTGCCCTGCCGCAGGCCCACCCCGCAGCCAGCCTGTGGCAGGCTCCAGCCCTTCCAGTTGGCGCACGTTGGCGTCCGATCGTTCATAGAGCTTGCTCAGCCCCGTGGCCTGCAACAAGGCATCGGCCAGCACCGCCTTCCAGCGCTCGGTGCCCGCACTGGTGAACTGGGCCACCAGCGTGTCGCCATAGCGGTCCACGATCAGGCCTGGCAGCCCGTCGGACTCACCGTGCACCAGCCGCACGCCATCGCTTTTCACATCAAATCGTGCTCTAGCGCTTATAGAACGAGCGCAAGCAGCTATGAAAAAAGAAGCATCAATGCGCTGCGTCTCGTCAAAGCTCCACACCCGCGCCCGGATGCGCGAGTTGGGGCTGAACGCCGCCCAGCCCAAAAATTGCCCCTCGTGCGACTCCACGCGCACCGTCTCGCCACTGTCGCCACCGCCTTTGGCGATGGCAGAGTCAAATATCCACGGGTGGCGGCGCTGCAGCGAGCGCTCCTTGCCTTGCTTGAGTCGGATCGTTTTCATCCCTGGATTGTGCAGGCAGCCATCCCCTGCACAAAACGCCCGCCCCCTAGCGGATGAGCTCACGTTGAAATAAAAATTGCCAAAATTGACACGCAACTATCTCATTGATAAAATTTGATTCACATTTTTATCATTTAAGCCGGAGCATCCGATGATCAACGCCGCAACCGCCACGCCCTCCTCCTTCTCAGCGTCCTCCAGTGGCACCGGGGCGCTGACCCAGATTCGGGAATTCCTGGCTTTCAAGATTGCCAACGAGGAATACGGCGTGGACATCCTGCGGGTGCAGGAAATCCGCTCGTACGAAAAGCCCACCACCATTGCCAATGCGCCCGAGCACCTCAAGGGCGTGGTGAACCTGCGCGGCGTGATCGTTCCCATCATTGACCTGCGCATCAAGCTGGGTGTGGCCGAGGTTCAGTACAACCACCTCACCGTCGTGATCGTGCTGAACATCGGCCAGCGTGTGATCGGCGTGGTGGTGGACGGCGTCTCGGACGTGCTGACGCTGGAGCCCTCGCAACTGCGCCCCGTGCCCGCACTCGACTCGAACTTCGACCCAGAACACCTGCTGGCCATTGGGTCGGTGGACGACCGCATGCTCATCTTGCTGGACATCGAGAAATTTCTGCAGGACTCGGTGATGGCCGCGCAAGGCGAATCGCTGCAGTGATACCACGGCCCGGAGCCAAGCCCAAACAACGGCATGGCCTCCAACTTGCTTGACTCGACCAACCGCTTAGCCCCTTGGAAAAAGGCACTGCCATGAACCTCGATAACATCCGAATTTCGACCCGTCTGGCCTTGCTGCTTGCAGCGCTGTGCCTTTTGACTGCGGTGATCGGCACCGCGGGCCTGCTGGGCATGCAACGGGCCAATCAGGGGCTCGACACCGTCTACCAAGACCGTGTTGTTCCCCTCAAACAAATCAAACTGGTCTCCGATGCCTACGCGATCAACATCGTCGACACCGCCCACAAGGTGCGCGATGGCGCGATGACACCCGCGCAAGGCCTGCAGTCCGTGGCGCAAGCACGCAAGGACATTCAAGAGCAATGGAGCGCCTACCTTGCGACAGAGTTGGTTGCGCAAGAAGTGCAGTTGGTGGCGAAATTCAGGAGCCTGCAATCGACCGCAGACACAGCGGTGGCCAACCTGGAGAAGATTTTGAAATCGGCGGACATGACCGCGCTGACCGCGTATGCCGCCAAAGAGATGTATCCGGCCCTGGACCCCTTGCAGGACGTTCTGGGCAAGCTGGTGCAAGTGCAACTGGACATTGCCAAAACAGAATATGACCAATCAGATGCGCTCTATTAGAGCATGGCCTTTGGCCTGATCGCTTCGCTGTTCATCAGCATTGCGCTCGCCCTGGTATTTGGGTACCTGGTCATTCGCTCCATCGCCCAGCCGCTGCGCCGCGCCATTGCCTTCTCTGACGCAATCGCCCAGGGCGACCTGACCCAGCACATCGAAGCGCGGGGCACCAACGAGACGGCACAGTTGCTGCACGGCTTCAAGAGCATGCAAAGCTCCCTGGTGACACTGGTGAGCGCCGTGCACCACGGCGCAGCCAGCGTGTCCGCGGCCTCTGGCGAAATTGCACAGGGCAACGACGATCTCTCAGCGCGCACCGAGCGGCAGGCCAGTGCCCTGGAGGAAACAGCGGCGTCAATGGAAGAGCTGAACTCCACCGTCCGCATGAACGCAGACAACTCGCGCCAGGCCAACCAGATGGCGCAAAGTGCATCGGCAGTGGCAGTCCAGGGGGGTGACGTGGTGGCCGAGGTCGTTAAAACGATGAAGGGCATCAACGAGAGCAGCAAGAAGATCAGCGACATCATTGGGGTCATCGATTCCATTGCCTTCCAGACCAACATCCTGGCCTTGAATGCAGCGGTGGAAGCCGCCCGCGCGGGGGAACAAGGGCGCGGCTTTGCCGTGGTGGCCAGTGAAGTCCGCAACCTGGCGGGGCGATCCGCAGAAGCTGCCCGCGAAATCAAAAGCCTGATCGGCACCAGCGTGGAGCGCGTGGAGGCTGGCACAGCGCTGGTAGACCGTGCCGGTCAAACCATGGGCGAGGTGGTGGGCGCGATCAAAAGGGTCACCGACATCGTGGGCGAAATCAGCGCAGCCAGCTCCGAACAGAGCCAGGGTGTGGACCAAGTCAATGAAGCCGTCACCCAGATGGACCAGGCCACCCAGCAAAACGCGGCCCTGGTCGAACAAATGGCCGCAGCCGCCGCGGGGCTCAATGCCCAGGCACGGGGCCTGGTGGAAACGGTATCGAGCTTCAAGCTCCCCAGCGCAAACCACGCCCTGATCGGGGCGCGCTGAACAGAAGGCGGGGCACACAGCCCCGCGCGCCAAATTTCACTGGCGGGCAGGTAAGGTGGCCGGTAGGATTTTGCCCATGAAAAAAATCCTACCCATCCTCGCCGCCAGTGCGGTCGCCGCCACGCTGGCAGGCTGCACCAGCATGAGCCCCGAGCAATGCAAAGTGGCCGACTGGTACCAGGTGGGGCTGGAGGATGGCAGCCACGGCGAGCCCCCGCGCAGCCAGCTGGCCGACTACGCCAAAGACTGCGCCGAAGTGGGCGTGCGCCCCGATGCCGAGCGCTACAGGGCGGGCTGGGAAGCGGGGATTCCGCGCTTTTGCACGCCTCACAGTGGCTGGCGTGAGGGCACCCAAGGCAACACCAGCAAACAAGACGCCTGCCGTGGGCGCCCGGGCGAAGGGGCCTTTGCCATGGCTTTGGGCGCAGGGCTGCAGGTGCACCGCACCCAGCAATCACTCAACAGCAACGACAGCGAGATTCGGCGGCTGGAAAAGCGTTTGCAGGACAAAAACCTGAGCGACAAACAGCGCGGAGAGACCCGTGACCGCCTGCGCTACCTGGACTTTGAACAATCGCGCCTGCGCCGCCTGCTGGCCGACCAAGAACGCATGGCACCACGCTGAGCACAGCCGCGCAGTGCGCTACAACGGCAGGCCAATGCGCTGCAGCCGGGGCGCCCAATGCCCCAGGATGTCTGCCGACACCAGCACGCGGCGTGCCTGCCCAATCAGCAGGTGGCGCGGGACCAGGCCGATGTAGCGTGAATCCACGCTGTCGTCTCGGTTGTCGCCCAACATGAGGTATTGGCCTGCAGGCACCTCAATGGCATCAAACGTGCTGCGTGCGGGCACGCCATGCAACCACTGCACGCGCCGCTCGTGCCCGCCCAAGCGCTCCGTCCAGCGCGTGGCCTGCACCGTAGCGCCCACACCCACGGCCTCTTGCACCACCTCGGGTGCGTCGTATTGGGCGGCCTGGCCGTTGATGTAAAGCACCTCGTTGCGCATCTCCACGCGGTCGCCCGGCACAGCGGCGATGCGCTTGATGAGGCGCGTGCCGTCTTGCGGCGACGTAAAGGTCACCACATCGCCACGCTGCGGCTCACCCAACGGCAGCAGCACCACGTCCGTCAGCGGCAGCTTGACGTCATACGCCAGCCGATTCACGAACACCACGTCGCCCTCCAACAACGTCGGCCGCATGGAGCCCGAGGGGATAGGGTTCCAGTCGGCCACGGCTGTGCGAAAGATGCCAAAGCACAACAACAGCACGAGGAACCCACGGTTTGACTTGATCCAGTTCCGCAGCATGTCAACAGCTCCACGGCCCCCACAGCGGGCGCCCCTCTGCTCGGATGCCTCGGCTCGCCTCTTGGTTCCCGTGCCTGGGCTATTTGGAAACATCGCTCAGCACCGTCCCACGGCGGTCATATCAGAGCCATCAGCCAGGCATATGGGCGCATGGGCAGCAGCGCGCGCGGCCAAACCAGCGCACCCGTGGAACTGGCTCCGCCAGGCCACCAGGTGCGTCCCCCTTGGGGGAAGCGGCGCAGCCGCTCAGGGGGATTTCTTTTTAGCCCGGGGGTGGGCCGCGTCATACACCTTGGCCAGGTGCTGAAAATCCAGCCGCGTGTACACCTGCGTGGTGGTGATGTTGGCGTGCCCCAGCAGCTCCTGCACCGCCCGCAGATCGCTGCTGGACTGCAGCACATGGCTGGCAAACGAGTGGCGCAGCATGTGCGGGTGCACCGGGGTGGTGAGCCCCGCCAACTGACTGCGCTGGCGCAGTCGCAGCCACACGGATTGGGCTGTGAGCCGCTTGCCGCGCTGCCCCACGAACAAGGCCCCATCGAGCCGGGCTGAGGAGGCCCCAAACGGCTGCGCCCGCAAGGCCAGCCAAGCCTGCAAAGCCTGCACCGCGGCCCGCCCCACGGGCACGCTGCGGCGCTTGCTGCCTTTGCCAAACACATGGGCTTCGCCCGCCTGCAAATCGACCCAGCCACGGCCTTCGCGCTGGGCTTGCGGGCTGGCCACGGCGTCCAGCCCCACCAGCTCGCCCACACGCAGGCCACAGCCGTACAGCAGCTCAACCATGGCGGCATCGCGCGCTTCCAGCCACGGGTCGGCCCCGGTGTTTTCGTAATCGGCCAGGCGCACCGCGTCGTCCACACCCAGGGCCTTGGGCAGCGGCTTGGGGGCTTTGGGTGCGCGCACGTCCTGCACGGGGTTGTGCGCCACCAGCCCCTGCCGCCCCGCCCAGGTGTAAAACCCACGCCAGCCCGAGAGGATGAGCGCAATGCCCCGCCCACTGCGCCCACCGCTGTGCATCTGCGCCACAAACCGGCGAATGTGCGCGCTGGTCAGCAGCAGCAGCGGCGTCTTCACCCCCTCCGCAAACTGTGCGAGCTTTTCCAGGTCCAGTGTGTACAGCGTGAGCGTGCGCGCCGCCAGCCGTTTCTCTACCCGCACATGCTCCAGATAGCGCAGAACCTGCGGATCGGGGGGTAACGCTGCGGCCGACGGCACCTCAGACATGGGCTCAACCCGCGTTCAACAGGGCAGACACTGCAGCCAAGGCCCCAGGTCGCCGCAACCGGCGCGGCCCAGGCCAGGGACGCCAAGCAAGGGCCGCCCCGCAGCAAGGGCGTCGTCCCCCTCGGGGGAAGGCGCGCAGCGCCTCAGGGGGGCATCTCACGTTACTTCAACCGCACCAGCGCCGCGCTGGCCAGCTCCGCAATGCGCGAGAGGAATTCCGTGCCCATGGTGGCATCAAAGCGCTGCGGGTCTTGCGATCCCAGCACCAGCAGGCCAAACGCGGGGGTGGCGCTGTCGATGGCGCCTTCGCGCAGCGGCAGCAAGGCCAGGGACTGGGCGGGCTCACCGCCCGCGTCCTGCGCCAGCCAGCCCGCAGGCTCAAAGCCCAGGTTGGGGCCGCAAAACGGCATGGTCAGCGACGAGGCAAACGCCCGCGCGTCCTCGCTGGCGCCTTGGGTGAAGTCGGCGTCGATGTAAGGGCCTGCCACCGTCCAGACGCGCACCGTGGCCTGGGGCACATCGAACAGGGTGCGGATGCCGCTGACCACCGCCTCGGGCAGGTCAAACGGGTCTTTCACGCGCAGCAGGGCGCTGGTCCACTGGTGCACCTTGGTGGCAATGGCGGTGTTGTCGTTGCTGTTGCGCACCATGTCCATGATGCGGTGCTCCAGCCCCTTGATCTTCTCGCGCAGCATCTCGGCCTGGCGCTCTTGCAGGCTCACGGCGCGCTGGCCGTGGGGGCTGGTGATCTGCACGCTGGCCAACACTTCGGCATGGCGTTCAAAGAAGCCAGGCGTGTTGGTCAGAAAGTTGGCGATGTCTTCTTCGGTGATCGGGGGGATGTGGGTGCTGCTCATAGGGTGTCAGGAATATCGATCTGGCCTTCGAACACGGTGGTGGCCGGGCCCGTCATGTAAAGGGTGTCCGTCTCCTGGCCGCTCCAGGCGATGGTGAGGCGGCCGCCGCGCATGTCCACATGCACTTCGTTGTCGAGCAGCCCCAGGCGAATGCCCGCGGCCACGGCCGCGCAGGCGCCGGTGCCGCAGGCCAGCGTCTCGCCCGTGCCACGCTCAAACACGCGCAGGCGCACATGGGTGCGGCTCTCCACCTGCAAAAAGCCCGCGTTCACGCGCTGCGGAAAGCGCACATGCCGCTCGACCAGCGGGCCCCAGATGGCCACGGGGGCGGTGTCCACATCATCGACCAGCTGCACCGCATGCGGATTGCCCATGGACACAACCGCTACCAAAACAGTAGCTGGTTGCGCTGGTACATCGAGCGCTAGAGGCCATTTTTGCCCTGAACCTTGCGCCACCGGCTGCAGGCCAGCGGTGTCAAAGGGCACGCGGGCGGGCTCCAGCACCGGGCGGCCCATGTCCACGGTGACGCGGCCATCGGGCGTGAGGCGGGGAGCGATGACGCCGCTGAGCGTTTGCACGCGGATGGTGTCCTTGTCCGTCAGGCCCTTGTCGCGCACATAGCGGGCAAAGCAGCGCGAGCCGTTGCCACACTGCTCCACCTCGCCGCCGTCGGCGTTGTGGATCACGTATTCAAAGTCGATGCCCTCTGCGGGCGAGGGCCGCACGGTGAGGATTTGATCGGCCCCCACGCCAAAGTGGCGGTCGGCCAGGTAGCGGTATTGCGTGGCCGTGAGCCCCAGTCGGCCCTGGGTTTCGTCCAGCACGACAAAGTCGTTGCCAGCGCCCTGCATTTTGGTAAAGCGAATCTGCATCTGCGGATTATCGTCGCTGCCCGCCAGCACTGCAGCAGGCCATCAAGGTCACAAAACCCTGATGGCACAACGATGTGTACGACGGTTTAGGCTGGTGGGTGTTTCAACCGTTCACACCCCCAAGGAGCACCATGCCCGACCACGCCAGCGCCCTCTCCCATTTCCCCATCACCCGCAAGTGGCCCGCCAAGCACCCTGACCGCCTGCAGCTGTACTCGCTGCCCACGCCCAACGGCGTGAAGGTGTCCATCGCCCTGGAAGAGCTGGGTCTGCCGTACGAAGCGCACCTGGTGAGCTTCGAGACCAATGACCAGATGTCACCCGAGTTCCTGTCGCTGAACCCGAACAACAAGATCCCCGCCATCCTCGACCCGAACGGCCCCAGCGGCCAGCCCCTGGCGCTGTTCGAGTCCGGCGCCATCCTTGTGTACCTGGCCGAAAAGACGGGCCAGCTGCTGCCCGCCGACGCCGCCGGGCGCTACGAAACCCTGCAGTGGGTCATGTTCCAGATGGGCGGCGTGGGCCCCATGTTTGGGCAGCTCGGTTTCTTCCACAAGTTTGCGGGCAAGGACTACGAAGACAAGCGCCCACGCGACCGCTACGTGAACGAATCCAGGCGCTTGCTGGGCGTGCTCAACCAGCGCATGGCCGCTCGCCAATGGATCATGGGCGACACCTACACCATCGCCGACATCGCGATATGGCCCTGGGTGCGCAACCTGGTGGGCTTTTACGAAGCGGGCGAACTGGTGGGGTTTGACGCTTTCCCCGAAGTACAGCGCGTGCTGGCCGCCTTCGTCGCGCGTCCAGCAGTGGCCAAGGGGCTGAACGTTCCGCCCCGGGGCTGAGCACCTGTCTGCAACCGCCCAAGGGCCGCAGTTTCTGGCGCGCCTTTGATCTCGATCATGCCCGCGCCGTGACCAGCATCAATACCAGCGCCTACCATCAAACCCACATAACAAAGGGAGTGCCCCATGGGTTTAACGGTCGAAGTTTTGAATGATCTGGAGGCACGCAACCTCCAGGCCGCAGCCCAGGCGGCCTTGGTGGAAAACAACGCCATTGCGTTGATTGAGCTGCTGGAAATGCTGTGGAGCTGCGACCTGGAAGGCGCCAACACGGTGATCGACGCCGTGCTGCAGCGCCTGCAGCAATTGCGCGCGCTGCGTTGATGGCTCAGCGGGGGCCTCAGCCCATGCGCTCCTGCAGAAAGTCGAGAAAGCACGCGATGCGCGCGGCCAGCTGCGTGTTGCGGTAGTACACCGCGTTGATGGGCTGGCGCACCTCCACCGTGTCGCGCGCCAGCACCTGCACCAGGCGGCCGACGTCGCGGTCGCCCGCGGTCATGAAGTCCGACAGGCACACCAGCCCCACATGCGCGAGCGCCAGCTGGCGCAGCGTTTCGCCGCTCGACGCGGTGAGGCTGGGCACGATGGGCCACTGGTCCCCATGCGCGCCCCGCAGCGGCCAGCGGTTGAGCGATTCGGGCTGGTTGAAGCCCAGCAACGTGTGCCCCGCCAGATCCGCCACGCTCTTGGGCCTGCCCGCGCGCGCCAGGTACTCGGGGCTGGCCAGCACCCGCAGGCGGGTGGTGCACAGGGGGCGCGCGTGCAGGGTCGAGTCCTGCAGCTGGCCGATGCGGATCGCCACGTCGGTGCGCCGCTCCAGCAGGTCGATGTAGCCCTCGTCCGTGTCGAGCTCCAACGTGATCTGCGGGTAGGCACTGCGAAACGCCGGCACCAGCGGCACGACAGAGTGCAGCATGAACGGCGTGGCCGCATTCACGCGCAACCGCCCCGCGGGCTGCTGGCGGCGCGCGGCCATGTGCTCTTCGGCGTCTTCGATGGACGCGAGGATGGCGCGCGTGCGCTGCAGAAAGGCCTGGCCCTCCTCCGTGAGTTCGGTACGTCGGGTGGTGCGGCGCAGCAGTGTGGTGTCGAGCTTTTTCTCCAGCCGCGCCAACGCCCGGCTGATGCCCGAGACCGTCTGGTCCAGGCGGTCGGCGGCCGCGGTGATGGAGCCGCCGTCCACGACGGCGACAAAGGCCTGCAGTTCTTCGAGCGTGGTTTTCATGGGATGCGCCTCGGTTCAGACAACCCGCCATTATTGATTTGGCAGCAAGTATCTTCTGCTGATCACCGTCTTTTTCTGCAAAGGACAAGCGCCCACACTCCAGGCATTCACCCATTGCCTACCAGGAGTGTTCTTCCATGCCCATTGCCTTGCTCGCGCTGACGCTCAGCGCATTCGCCATCGGCACGACCGAGTTCGTGATCGTGGGCCTGCTACCCACCGTGGCAGCCGACTTGGCGATCAGCATCCCGTCTGCGGGCCTGCTGGTCAGCCTGTACGCCCTGGGCGTCGCCGTGGGTGCCCCGGTGCTCACCGCCCTCACCGGCCGCGTGCCGCGCAAGGCGCTGCTGCTGTCGCTGATGGCGCTGTTCACCGCCGGCAACCTGCTGGCCTGGCAGGCCCCGAGCTACGAGACGCTGGTGGCCGCGCGCATCCTCACCGGCCTGGCGCACGGCGTTTTCTTCTCGATCGGCTCGACCATCGCCACCGGCCTCGTGCCGCGCGAGAAGGCCGCCAGCGCCATTGCCATCATGTTCACCGGCCTCACCGTGGCGCTGGTCACCGGCGTGCCGCTGGGCACCTTCATCGGCCAGCATTTTGGCTGGCGCGAGACCTTCCTGGCCGTGGCGGCGCTGGGCGTGGTGGCCTTCATCGGCAGCGCGTGGTTCGTGCCGCGCGGCATTGCGCACACGCCGCCGGCGTCACTGCTGCAACAGGCCCGAGTGCTGGCCGAGCCGCGCCTGCTGCTGGTGTACGCCAAGACGGCCGTCGGCTATGGCGGCACCTTCATCCCCTTCACTTTTCTCGCACCCATCCTCACAGACATCTCGGGCTTCAGCGCGGGCGCCGTGGGGTGGGTGATGCTGGTGTACGGCGTGTCGGTGGCCGTGGGCAACCTCTGGGGCGGCCGCCTGGCCGACCGGCTGGGGCCCATCCCGGCGCTGCGCATCATCTTTGCGCTGCTGGCCGCCGTGCTGTTGTTGCTGCAGTTCACGGCGCCCTACTCCTGGCTGGCTTTGGTCACTGTGTTGCTGTGGGGTGCCGTGGCGTTCGGCAATGTGCCGGGGTTGCAGGTCTATGTGGTCAAGCAGGCGGAGCGCTTCACACCCCAGGCGGTGGATGTGGCGTCGGGGCTGAACATTGCGGCGTTCAATCTGGGGATTGCGGGGGCTGCGTGGGGCGGGGGGTTGATCGTGACGCATCTGGGGTTGATGCATACGCCGTGGATTGGGGCGGTGGTGGTGCTGGTGTCGCTGGGGTTGACGCATTACAGCGGGGTGCTGGACACGCGCAGTGGGATACCGGTGCGGGGCGGTGGGGCCGTGCCTGTGGGGCATTGACGACCGACCTCACCACGCCCACGGTCAGGCACCTTTGCAGGCCTTGCGACCCAAGCGAAACCAGCGCCCTGCGGCTTCGGGCGTCCTACTCAATGGAGATATTGGCCGCCTTCACCACCTCGGCCCACTTCAGGCGGTTGGCGTGCACGGTGGCCTTGAACTGCTCGGGGGACTCCACGCGCACGGCATTGCCTGCGGATTCCAGCCGTGCCTTGACCTCGGGGGTTTCCAGCACGGTGCGCAAGGCGCTGTTCAAACGCCCGACCACGCGGGCGTCGGTGCCCTTGGGGGCAAACACGCCAAACCAGATGGAGCTGTCAAACCCCTTGGTGCCGGGCACACCGCTGTCGGCAATGGTGGGCACCTCGCTCACGGCGGGCACGCGCTGGGCGGTGGTCACCCCAAGCAAGCGCACCTTGCCCGCCTTGTAGTGGGCCAGGG
Organism: Acidovorax sp. 56; assembly: GCF_002749705.1. NCBI lineage: Bacteria > Pseudomonadati > Pseudomonadota > Betaproteobacteria > Burkholderiales > Comamonadaceae > Acidovorax > Acidovorax sp. 56. The sequence goes on along the minus strand of NZ_PEEV01000001.1, from coordinate 4,220,283 downwards.
CGGTTTGCACCTGGTTCATGATGCAGCAGGTCTCGCCGCGCAGCACCGAGGTGATGGCTTCTGGCCCCCCTTTGTAAGGAACGTGCAGCATGTCCAGCCCCGTGCGGGCATTGAATTCGGCAAACGCCATGTGCGTACCTGCGCCGTGGCCGGTGGAGGCAAAGGCGTATTTACCGGGGTTCGCCTTCACCAGGTCCACAAACTCACGGATGTTTTTGGCGGGCACCACGTCGGGGTTCACCATCAGCACATTCGACACGTCGATGATGGGCGCCACGGGCACAAAGTCGGCCTCCACATCAAAGGACAGCTTTTTATACAACGCCGCGTTGCTGCCGTGGGTAGCGGCCGTGCCAAACACCAGCGTGTACCCATCGGGCTTGGCGCGGGCGACGTATTCACTCGCAATGTTGCCCGCCGCGCCGCTCTTGTAATCGATCACCACCGGCTGGCCCAGCAGCTTGGCCAGAGGCTCCTGGATGGCACGGCCCACCACGTCAATGCCCGAGCCCGCAGGGAAGCCCATGATGAGCGTGACGGGCTGGGTGGGCCAATCGGCCTTGGCAGGCGCCTGGGCGCGCAGTGCGGGTGACAACAGGGCCAGCGACCCAAGGGCTGCAGCCCCACAGAGCGTGCGGCGGGCAGTGGATGAGAGAGACATAGAGAGCACCATTTCCGGGCAAAAGAGACAAGCTGGCCATTGTCGAATTTCACTCAGACGCAGGGCGCTTGTGTTTATTGCCAAAACATCTCAATGCCACCTCCATGCGCCACCCTTGCCGCACGGCCAAAGGGCTCGCTACTACACTCGCCAACGATCCAGGGCCACGCAGCCCAAGTGCCGATAATGGCCCCATGCCCCGCACCAGCCAACACCTGCATCCCCACCGCGAACCCGTGCGCCCCCTGCATGCCGCCACCGTGCTGCTGCTGCGCGATGCGTCACCCGGCGGCGACCTGGAAGTCCTGATGACCCGCCGCTCTGGCAAGGCCAGCTTTGCGCCCGGGGCCTATGTGTTTCCGGGCGGGGGCATCGACCCACTGGATGCGCAATCGCACACCGCCGCCGACCGCCGCCCCACGCAAAGCGACGAGCACCTGACCCAGGCCATCGCCGCCATCCGCGAAAGCTTTGAAGAGCTGGGCGTGCTGCTGGCCCGCCATGCCGACGGCCCACGCAAAGGCCAGATGGCCGATGCGCAAGACATTGCCGCGCTGGACCGCCACGCCCCGTTTGCCGCGCAGTGCACCGCGCGCGGCCTGCGGCTGGCGACCGACAGCGTGTTCCAGCTGGCCCACTGGACGGCCGACCGCGACCTGCCCAAGCGCTTTGCCGTGCCCTTCCTCGTGGCCCGCATGCCCGAGGGGCAAGAGCCCGTGGCCGACGAGGCCGAGCAGTTTGAGCCCGTGTGGGTGCGCCCGGCCGACGCGCTGGCGCGGCACGAGGCGGGGCAGTTCTTCATGATCTTCCCCACGATCCGCACGCTGCAACGGCTGGCCCGCTTTGCCAACACCCACGCCGTGCTGGCCGCGCTGGCGCACGAGCAACCGCTGTGGACGAGTTGCCCCCGTGCGGGCCTGCTGGGCGGCAAAGAGGCGCGCTACATGGAGGGCGATGCCCCCTTTGGCGAGCTGGCCCTGGTCTGCCCCGACGGCCAGGTGGTGCACCCGCTGGACTGGCAAACCGAGCGCCCGGTGCCGCTGCTCAAAAACGTGCAGCGCCTGACCGCCCCCAACTCGGGCGTGATGACCGGGCCCGGCACCAACAGCTACCTGGTGGGCGAGCCGGGCACCGGCTTCATCGCCATCGACCCCGGACCGGCCGACCCGGAACACCTGGAAGAACTCTGGCGCGCAGCCAGTGGCGATATCCGCATGATCGTGTGCACCCATTCGCACCCCGACCACTCGCCCGGCGCGGCCCCGCTGCAGGCCCTGTGCGAGCGCGCAGGCCGCCGCAAGCCGCCCATCCTGGGCCTGCCATCGGCCCCCACCGCACGGGTGGCCAGCCAGTTCGCACCCGACAGGCCGCTACAAAATAATGAGCTGCTTGCGCTGACTGGACAAGCGCTAGAAGGCCAAATCACCCATACCCTGCAAGTGGTGCACACCCCGGGCCATGCCGCCAACCATGTGTGCCTGCTGCTGGTGGAAGACGGCCTGCTGTTCAGCGGCGACCACATCCTCAACGGCAGCACCACGGTGATTGACCCGCCCGACGGCAACATGGCCGACTACCTGGAGTCCCTGGACCGGCTCGATGCCCTGTGCGCCGAGCGGGGCGTTGAGTTCATCCTGCCCGCCCACGGCTATGTGCTGGACAATGCACGGGGTGCCATCGCCCACCTGCGCGGCCACCGCCTGGCCCGAGAAGCCAAGGTGCTGGCCGCCATGCAGGCGCTGCCCGATGGCACGCCCGAAGACTGGGTGCGCCATGCCTACAACGATGTGCCCCCGCGCATGTGGCCCGTGGCCCAGCGCTCGCTGCTCGCCCACGTTGAGCGCATCCGCACCCTGCCGCCGGGCAACCACTGATCGACTTTTGCCCCCTTCACAAGAACAACGAGCCTTGCTTTCATGACCGCACACAACCCCGACCTCACCCACATCCGCCTGGCCAAACGCGTGGCCGAGCAACTAAGCTGCTCGCGCAGCACGGCCGAGCAATTCGTCGAAGGCGGCTTTGTGAGCGTGGACGGCCAGGTGGAAGAAGCCCCCGGCGCCCGCGTGCGCCCCGCCCAGACCGTGGTGGTGGCCCCAGACGCCAGTCTGCTGGAGTTGACCCCCGTGACGCTGCTGCTGCACAAGCCTGCGGGCTTTGAAGCGGGCCTAGGCCAGCCAGCCCCGGGCGGCGCTGCCCACGGCCACACGGCGCACAGCAGCCGCAGCCAGGGCGCCGCACAGGCCATGTCGCTGCTGGGCAGTGCCTCGCACCTGAGCGAGGACGCCAGCGGCATCCGCGTGCTGCAGCGCCACTTCAAGCAACTCGAATGCTTTACACCCCTGCCCACCGAAGCCAGCGGGCTGGTGGTCTACACGCAGGACAAACGCATCGCGCGCAAGCTGGCCGAGGACATTGAATCGCTGGAGCAGGAATGCATCGTCGAAGTAGCGGGCGAGATCGCTGCCAATGGCCTGCAGCGCCTGTGCCATGGCCTGTCGTTCAACGGCCGGCCGTTGCCCCCCATCAAGGTGAGCTGGCAAAACGAGACCAAGCTGCGCTTTGCCTTGAAGGGCATCCGTCCTGGGCAGATTCCGGCCATGTGCGAAGCCGTGGGCCTGCGCGTGGTGGCCCTCAAGCGCATCCGCATCGGCCGTGTGCCACTGGCCAAGGTGCCCGAGGGCCAGTGGCGCTACCTGCAGCCGTGGGAGAAGTTCTAAACGCACCGTGCGCCAGCCAGCGATGGGGCGAGACCGTGCCCATGAAACCCACGCAGGCCCCCCGTCGACCAGCCCGAACGCTATTAAATGCATAGCTTCTCGCGCTGATTGAATGCGCGCTAGAGGCCATTTTTTCTGAATAATCGCCTGCCCCCGGCCGCTGCTAAACTGCGCCGACCATAGGAGGGAGCGAATGAACCAGAACCCCAAAGACGCTGCGCAAGAGCAGCCGTCTGTCTTTATGTCTCAGAACATTGAGGCCTACCCGATGGAGTTCACGGGCAGCGGCGGTGAGTACTTCCGCGTCTGGATCGTGAACGTGCTGCTGGGCATCGTCACGCTGGGCTTTTACACACCCTGGGCGCGCCGCCGCACCGCCATGTATTTCTATGGCCACAGCATGGTGGCCAACAGCCCGCTCGAATTCACTGCGCAGCAGCGCAAGATGGTCATGGGCTTTGTGCTGCTGGTGCTCTTGTCCATCGCCTACAAGCTGGCGGCCAACACAGGCCAGGACCTGGCCGTGGCGTTGATGTTGCTGGGCGGCGCAGTGCTGGCCCCCTACATCTGGGCCAGTGCCATGCGCTTTCGCCTGGGCGCTACGCGCTGGCGCGGCCTGCGGCTGCAGTTTTCCGCCAGCTGGAAAGAGGTGTACCTGGCCAGCTGGCCCGTGTTTGCCCTGGCACTGGTGTGGTTTGGCGTGTTCTTTGGCATGCAGATGCTGTCGCCCGAGCTGGCCCAGATGCTGGACGAACCGGCCGTCAAAGGCAGCCCCAAGATTCGCCCGGAATTCACGCCCGCCATGGGCGGCTTGCTGGTGCTGGGCTTGATCCTGTCCATCCTGTGCTTCATCCGGCTGGAATACAACTACAAAAGCCTGCTGGTGCTGCGCGCCCGCCTGGGCGCCGAGCATGGCCGCTGGAAGCCGGTGTACATGGATTTTGTGAAGGTGTGGCTGGCCACGGTGGCCGTGTTCATTCTGTGTGCATTGCTTGTCTGGGCCGTCACGGCAGCGCTGATGGGCGGCTCCATCGCCATGCTGATGATGGGCCAGGGCAGCAAGGGCAACATCCTGTGGATCATCCTGATTGCCATCGTGGGCGTCATCGCATTCTTCTTCCTGCTGCTGCTTGCATCGGCCCCAGCGCGCGCCTACCGCGAGGCCCGCATGTTCCAGCTGCTGTGGAACAACATCGGCGTGAGCCAGATTGCCCGCTTCAAGTGCAACCTGCGCGCCGGCCGCTTTGTGCGCCTGCGCCTCAAAAACATGGTGCTGACGTTGCTGACGCTGGGCTTTTACCGCCCCTTTGCGCGGGTCAGCGAGTACCGCATGAAGCTGGAATCGGTCACGCTGCACATCAAGGGCGGCGCCGACCAAGTGGCAGGCGCGCTGGTGCGCCAGCAAGAAGGCGGGCTGGGCGATGCCCTGGCCGATGCCGCCGGGCTGGACCTGATCGGCTGACATGGACAAACCCCTGCGTGCGCCCACCCTGCTGGCGGGCCGCTGGTTTGACGGCCTGAGCAGCAAGCCCCGCCCCGTCACGGTGGCGGTGCAACCCGGCACCAAGGGCCCCTCGCTGGCGCTGCATCTGCTGTCAGAGCCCGGGGCGCCCGCTGCGGTGTTCACCCACGACCAGGTCGACTGGCCCGAAGCCTGGAGCGAGCGCCGCCCCCAGCCCCGCGTGGTGGTGGACCTGCGCGAGCGCGGCAGCCTGGAAGTGGACGCCGTCACCCAGTGGTACGCGGCCCTGGCCGCCGCCGGCGCCCGCCCCAGCGTGGCCCAGCGCATGCAAACGCGCTGGCCCTTGCTGCTGGTGGTGATGGCAGTCTCGGCCATCGGCCTGGGGCTGTTTTACCGCTATGGAACCCCGTGGGCGGCCACGCAGCTGACACGCTTTGTACCGCTGGGCTGGGAAACCCGCCTGTCTGACAACGTGCTGCAGCGCATGGACGGCGGATACCTCAAACCCAGCAAACTGCCTGCAGAGCGCCAGGCGCAGCTCACGGCACGCTTTGACGCCCTGGTGCAGCAAACCCCAGCCGGATTGCGGCGCTACCCCGGGTACCAGCCGCAACTGAAGCTGGAGTTCCGCTCGGGCATGCCAGCCAACGCCTTTGCCCTGCCCGGCGGCAAAGTGGTGATGACGGACGACATCGTCAAAGTGGCGGCCGACAAAGGCATCAGCGACGACGCGCTGGTGGGCGTGCTGGCCCACGAAATCGGCCACGTGGTGCACCGCCACGGCATGCGCATGGTGGTGGAGCAAGGCGTGCTGAACATGGGCCTGGGGCTGGCGCTGGGCGACGTGTCCGCAGTGGTGTCCACCGGCGCCACAGTGCTGACCGGCCGCGCCTACAGCCGCAACCACGAGCGCGAGGCCGACTGCTACGCCATCGCCCTGATGGGGCATGCGGCCTTGCCCACCGCCCCCATGGGCAAGCTGCTGCTGGCGATTGCACGTGAAGACGAAGCCGAGGACAAGAAGCGAAAGCCCGGCGAGACCACAGCATCGGCCAATCAGAACCCATCCCCCGCGCCCCAACCCGCCGAAGCGGGTAGCGCGCCCGCCAGTGCACCACAGCCTGCCCCCAAGGCCCCTGTCCAAGCCAAGGCACAAGCGCATCCGGTGTGGTCTTTGCTGAGCAGCCACCCCGACACCGTGCAACGCGCCACCGAGCTGGAGCAAGGGCACGCGCCGCATTGCCCGCGGTAAAGCACGGACTTTAAAGATGGGCTGCCGCACGTCCTGCGGCCTGCTGTAGCGCCGTCTCGTAGGGGTTATGCTGCCCACCCTCATACAGCACCCGGTGCGCCTCGGTAGGCCAGCATCAAACACCTCCCTGCGCTGCTCACCTCTCATTCGTTTAGGAACGTGAATAGGCCAAGCAATAGCGGCGTACCCAATGGCGCGAGAAATGCGGCCCCACAAAACACTGCCAACAGCAGTACAAACGCCCCACTAGTAATCGCACATATAGCCTCACGCGCCCTCAATAGGCACACTGCCACCTGACTTTTGACCCCATAAACTTCAGGAGGATCACCAATGAACGTGAATGCGCTTACCAGTTCGGGAACAGTGCCGGGGGGCAACGCGGCAAGCGAAGGTTTGATCATCAAAGACGGCTTTATCGCCGATCCGCGCGTGGTGGACAAACGCGTGGCGGCACTGGAACACGGCGCGATGACCAAGGTCGATGCCATCGTCCTGCACCAAACCGACAGCAGCACCATGAACCTAGACCACGCCAAAGCCGATGGAATCGGTGCGCACTTTTACATTGAGAAAGATGGCACCATCTACCAGACTGCACGTCTAGACCAAAGCGTGTACAGCGTCGGCAAAATTCGATCCCGATGCGATGACAGTCAGACCTGCGGCAAAGAAGAACAGACAGCGATCGATACGCTCATGCAATCCCATGCGAGTTACGGCGCTAAAGTCAAAACGCTCAACAACCGTGAGCAGGCCAAGGCCTACCCCGATCGATATCCGACCAACGGTGACTCGGTGGCCATTGAAGTGGTCGGAAAATTCGACTCCAAAACAAAGCTGTTCGAACGCCCCACAGCGGAGCAAACCGAATCCCTGCAATGGCTCACTCAAGCACTGAGCCATCACTACCAGCTGGACTTGCAAACGGACGTTTACCGTCACTCCGATATCTCTTACAAACAGGCCGACGAGGCTAAGAGTTTGGTGTTTCAATGAGGGCGCTACTGATCGCCCTCTTGTCTTGTGCGGCCTGTGCATCAGCAATGGCGCAACCACCAAAGCTACACTGGGTACAAAGTTTTGCAGTGAAAGAAAGCGCGCGCAACCACTGTGACGCGCCCCGCTTTAGCGAAGCCGAGTTGAGAGCGTATTTTTTGCACGAAGCCCAGCGGGTACCTGAAGAAGGTTTCGCGCAACGTGACTGGGCCGGTTGCTATGCAGAAGGCTTCGCGATAGACGCACGAGGTAGACGCCAGCTACGCTGGCAGCTCGACGTGTTGGGGACAGGGACCATCACTTGGGCAGATGGCCGAGTCCGTCACTTCGCGCGCGAGCAGTAAGGCATGTCCCGCTCACCGCCTGCTGCCTGCCTTAGCACCTCCCCACGACCAATGTGCGGGCAGCAATCAACGCGTAAGCAGCGAAGTGATCGAGCACACAGCCAAGATAAAGGGCTGGTGCACCTGTATGCACCAGCCCTTTTCAATAAAGTGTGAAGCGCGCCGATAAGCCGGATTCTGTGCACCACGGTTGCCCGCAGTGTGACCGCCATTAATCTGGGCCGGGTGTCGCCACCACGGCTCGGTGCTACCTACCCGCCAACTCTGCGGAACCACATCAACGTTGGCCTACTTGGTATTGCTGCGCGTAGAGATTGCCCGTTTCACCCCCAGTGGTCTACCTTGCGGCACTCCCCCGGGACTCGTCTCTGTTGCTCTGATCCTCACCTCACAGTGGGCAGCCGTTAGCTGCTACGCTGTCCTGTGCAGTCCGGACGTTCCTCCAGTGCCTGGTTTCCCAGATTGCACCAGCGGCGGTCTGGCGCGCTTCACGGCGTGGATTATCCCCCAGTTGGCAATGCCACTCCGCCCCCATACACAACATGGTGTGCTTCGGTCGGCAGAGGAGCCTCCCAGCGATGCAGCATTCGCAGTAATGCCGCATTGGTCAGCGTGGTGTCGCGACGCTGGTTGCGGCGCAGCAGTTCGGGCAAGGGCTGCTCCAAGTGCACGATGTCCACCTGCGCATGGTAGGCATACAACAGGTCCAGCGTCTTGTCGCGCATGCTGTGCGAGAGGTGGGTGGCATTCCATACGAACGGGGCCTGGGCGCGCAGCAGGGCACGCGCCTGGTCCCAAACTTGGTGGGCCACCTTGCCTTCGTTGTCGCCATGGGCCAAACCCAGAGCCTCGCGGGCATCGTCAAACGACACTACAGGAAGGTCTGGTCGGTGCGTTCCCACCCAATGGTTCTTGCCCGATGCGGGCAAGCCACACATCACCGTAACGCGCGATCCCGGCTGCGGGTGCAGCGGCTCGTCTGGATACAGGCGCGTGCCACGGAAGTACTGCAGCGCCGTGTGGACGTCCGCAAAGTGGCGCGGACGGTCCCACGCGCCCTCCTCTCGCACCAGTTCCTCCAGCAAAAGCAGATCTTCCAGATGGCTCGCCTGGTCCTGGCAAACGCGCCCCCGCATGTCGGCACGGGCCACAGCCAGCAATTCGGACCAGCGCAACTCCCATGACAGCTTGCGGACCACGTATTCCGGCGGAGTTCCCCGGTGCGAGTGCCACACGAAGAACGGCTGCTGGTGCACTGCGATCAGGCGGCAGATGGCCTCGCGCAGTTCCCACGGGCAGCCACTGAGCCACAGCAGCACCCGCGCGTCCACCGCGCCGCGCTGGGAATGCCCAGGCTGGCGGATGCGGCCCGTCGCCTCGTCCACCACGGTCGTGGCGGGCTTGGCAATGTCGTGCAGCAGCGCAGCCATGAACATCACCCACTGCCGGTCCAGCAAGGCCTGCTGGAAGGTCGCATCTTCGCGCAGGCACGCAATCGCCCAGCGGGTGTGGGTGCCGACATCGCCTTCGGCGTGGTGCACCGGGTCCTGCGGTGTGGTGTCGAGCACGCGCAGGGCTTCGATGGCCTCACAGCACAGTGCCCAGTCCAGGTCCTGCCCCGGCAGGGGCAGCAGCTTGCGCAGCACCGCATAGGGCGCCACGCGCATCATCAACGGCGCCATAGGGCACCTCCTTTCCGTGCGCGGCGCACACGCGCCGCGTCATTGGCATGGTGGGCTTGCAAAGCCTCCAGGCCGTATAAACATTGCGCCCCCAGGTCTGCCCAGTGGCAACTCATCTGTGGGGCATACAGATCCACACCCGAGGCCAAACCGTTGGGCACGATAGGACGCTCGCTGTGATGCGAGCCCGAATCCAGGATGTGCTGCACAAAATCCGCGCGCACCAGTTTGAAACGCGCCAGCACTTTGTGCTCGTCCTCCAGTTTCACGTACAGCCCCTCGGCCAACGGCGAGGGGTCGCTCTGCTGGCGGCACAGCGCGTGCGGCAGGCCCAGGCGTTCAATGCAGGCGTCCAGGGCCTCACTCCAGCCGGGTGTGCGTGCGAGCGATGGCCCCACCAGCGACCACAGCCAATCGGCCCGCTCGGGCATGGGGCCTTCATACAGCACGGGTACCGAGACCACCGGCAGTCGTGCCAGAAGAGCATGTCGCCGCGGGGTGGACAGAAAGCACTGCTGCGCACGGTCCCACACATCGAACTCCAGCAGGTAATGCGGAAGCTGGTCGTAGAACATCGAGTGCTTGGCAAACATCCATTCGCCGTACAGCACATAGCGGTCGTGCAAACACTCCAGCAGCGCGACTTCGTGCGCTCGGGCCCACGGGTGCAGGGCCGCAAACTGGCGCTCCCGCGCCCCACCCAGCAGGTAATGGCCACGGGACTGCAGGCACAGCTCACCACCTTCGGTGAAAGAGATGGCACAGTTGGCACCGTCCATCTTTTCTTCGATAACGGCGTGGCGGCCAGCCAGCGGCGAGAGGGGTTGCACACCGGGTGCATCGCCAGCCTGGTGGCGCGATCCCTCCAGGTGCGGCGTGCGCGGGTAGCGCAGGATGGGCAGCGAAAGCTGCGCAGCCACAGGGGTATTCAAGAGCGTATTCGCCATGGCGCGCTCCTCCTTACAAATCAGGTCTGATCGGAACGCAACCCGGGTTTGAGGGCACTCAGGCGCAAGGCGAAACGCCGCGCGCTGAGACAGAAGCGGTGCTCCCAGAGCACCACCACAGGTTGCGAAAAACGAAGAAGCCCGACCGCGTGATCTTGGGCGAGAGCAACCGCGCACGAAGAGGCGCGGGGCGAGGCTGGCAGGCGACATGCCGCTGCAGCGCTGAAAGCGATGCCCGCCGATCATGGCATCGGCGAGTACGTCCCAGAGGTGCAGGTCAGAGGTTGCCGGCGCGCGGCTTCAGCAAGCGATGAAGAAGGTATGCATGGAAACTCCTGGCGCCATGGTTCGACGCGATATGCAAGTCTTGAGGAGTGCTTGCCATAGTGAACATCGTCACTCTGGCAAGGGGCGCGATGCTAACGGCTGCACCACACGCAGGTCAATCCGCGCTGTGCGCGGAATGCAACACTCGCGCGCATCGACTCAACGCTGTACGGCCCGCTCCCAATCCAGCCCAAACCGCGCAAGGTATTTGCGCAGCCGGTCTGCATCGTTGACCACCGTGCGCTGAGCGCGCGAAGCCTGAAACAGCTGGCGCCCCGCGTCAGACAGAGTGCGCGCCTGACGGCAGACCTGCAGCACAGCGGCAAGTTGAAGCTGATCGAACAGGTCCATGGACTCCACGGCATCCCTGCCCAGCAACTCCGCCAGATCGTCACGGCCCAAAGTACCTGGGGCGGACGCGATGCCGTTGCGCGCATCGCTGGCAGGTTGCCATAGCCAGCGCAGGCGGGCCATCTCGGCCTCCACCAGGGGCAGGCCAATGCGGCCACTGTCGGCCAAGGTCGCCAGGCGCGTCACACTGGCTGACAAGTCGCGGAAATTGCCCGTCCACAGCGCCTCGGGCGATTGGGCGTAGCGCAGGTAGGCGGTGCGGGCCTCGTTCGACAGGCGCACGCTGCGGCCCAGCTCTTCGCCCGCGCGCACCAGCAGGTGCTCCACGTTGGGCTCTATGTCCTCAGGCCGCTGCGCCAGGCCGGGCAGCACATAGCTCCAGAGGTTGATGCGCGCAAACAGGTCTTCGCGAAAGCGCCCTGCAGCCACCTCGGTGCGCAGGTCGCGGTTGGTGCCTGCCACCAGCTGAAAGTCGCTTTCTACCTCACGGTCACTGCCCATGGGATAAAAGCGCTTTTCTTCCACCGCCTTGAGCAGCATGGCCTGCTCGTCCAGGCCCAGCTCGCCAATCTCGTCCAAAAACAGTACGCCCTCGTGCGCCGCGCGCAGCAGGCCGGGCCGGTCTGCCGCTGCCCCCGTGAAGGCACCCTTTTTGTGGCCAAACAAAGTGGATGCAGCACCATCCCCGCGCAGGGTGGCGCAGTTCACTTCCACAAATGCGCCCTGCACCTGGTGGCGCGCCTTCTTCAGCTCAAACATGCGCCGCGCCAGGTGCGACTTGCCCGCGCCCGTGGGCCCGGTGAACAGGATGGGTGCACGCGAGCGCACCGCCACGCGCTCCACCTCGTCGATCAGTGCGTTGAAGCGCGCGTTGCGCGTGGCAATGCCGCTCTTGAGGAAATCGACCGCATCGCGCTGCTCTGCGCCAAAGCGCTGGGCGATCACGTCGTAGCGCGACAGGTCGAGGTCGATCAGCGCATAACTGCCCGGGTTGCCCGACTGCTGTCGCTTGGGCGGTGAGGTTTGCACCAACACACCCGGAATGCGGCGCGACTCCACCAGCAAAAACAGGCAGATCTGCGCCACGTGGGTGCCGGTGGTGATGTGCGTCCAGTACTCCTCGCGCTCGGTGTCAAAGCGGTAGGTCTGCACCCAGTCAAACAGCTGCGCATACACCTCGCCAAAGTCCCACGGGTCGGCAATGGGCATGGGCACGAGGTTCACCGTAGTCTCGGGCGATGCGATGGCCATGTCGGACTGCACCAGCTGGGCCAGGTCTTTGTGCGCGGGGGTGTAGAGCAGTTCCAGCCGCTCGATCACCACGTCTTCGTGCTGCACCAGCGACACCGTGGGGCGCCACTTCTCCCACCGGCCCGCGCCCCGGCCAGAGTCGAGTTGCGTACCCAGAAAGCCGATCACCACCTTGTTTTTGCGCATGGCTATAAATCCAATTAACTAGCCTTCATTCTAGTAATTATTCATACAGCAGTTAGATGATTCAAACAGAGAAAAAACTTTATCCAATCAAATCAATACGTTAAAAGTATTTCACCCTCACACCAGCCACCTGGCATGCATCTGGCAATGGATAGAGCATCCAGCGCAAGCGGTGACCGCTCACAGGCCGGGGTTAGGACCCACGTTCGCCCCACCGGTGCAGGGAGTCTGGAGTCTCAAGACTCTGTCGATTCCCTGCATGCCGCACACCGCAAACGTTGGGTAAAGGCAAGGTCGTGGTGACGCCTCGCAAGAGGAGATGCCGGGTTCGACTCCCGGCTTGCCACCTTTGGTAGCTCATTGGTAGAGCAACCTCGCAAGAGGTCTGTAGCAGGTTCGATTCCTGCCCATGGTCGCAAGACCATTACTGGAAGTACCGGTCGAGAGACCACCCGCCGAACGCGGGGAGAGCCCCCCAGGTTGCGCCGCAATCGCAAGGGTCCCACCCCGTCAGCCGGTGGCGGTTTGTGCCAGCACCCGGCACAGCCCGCGCCCGCAGCCAGCCGCACTGCCGTCCGTCCCGCCAGGGACAGGACAGCAACCACGGCGCACTGCACGGCCCAGGCTGCGCCCCCTGGCTCCCCGCCATCGCTGTAACGGCAACCCGATATGTGACGAGTGACGACAACGAAGAAGAGAGAGGAAAAAGAGATGCTGAAGATGTTCCAACGCGCCACCGTGAAGAAAAACGAACGCGCACTGCTGCTGCGCAATGGCAGCTTTGACCGCGTGCTGCGCAGCGGCACCTACTGGCTGTTTGCTGGCACCGACGCGCTGCGCGTGGAAACCTTCGCCCTCGAACAACCCGCCTTCACCCACGGCCTGGCCGAGTACCTGATGGCGCAAGAGCCCGCCGTGGTGGCCGCCGAGTTTGTGCAGGTGAGCCTGTCGGAAACCGAAGTGGGCCTGCGCAGCGAAAACGGCGTGCTGGTCGAGATCCTGCCGCCCGGCACCCGCCGCCTTTATTGGAAAGGCCTGGTGGAGGTGAGCGTGCACGTGGTGGACCTGCAAGCGGGCGCTGAACTGCCTGCCGCACTGGTGGCGCGATTGACGCAGACCCAGCTGCGCCAGCGCAGCGTGACCGGATTGGCCGGTGTGCTGCAGGTGCAGGTGCCCGAGGGCCAGTGCGCGCTGTTGACGGTGGACGGCAAGGTGGAGCGCCTGCTGACGGCTGGCACCTACGCCTTCTGGAAATACGGCCGCACCGTGGCCGTGGAGATGGTGGATTTGCGCCTGCAAGCCGTGGAGGTATCGGGCCAGGACATCATGACCCGCGACAAGGTAAGCCTGCGTCTGAACCTGTGCGCCACCTACCGCTACACCGATGTGCTGCGCGCCTTTGCCCAGTTGCAAAAGCCTGCCGACCACCTGTACCGCGAGCTGCAGTTTGCGCTGCGCGCCGCCGTGGGCACCCGCACGCTTGACGAGCTGCTGGAAAACAAGACGGTGATCGACGAAGTGGTGACCGCACACATGGCCGCCAAGCTGCAGCCCTATGGCATGCAACTGGAGAGCGTGGGCGTGAAGGACATCGTGCTGCCGGGCGAGATGAAGACCATCCTGACCCAGGTGGTACAGGCCCAGAAGCAGGCCGAGGCCAACGTGATCCGCCGCCGCGAGGAAACCGCCGCCACGCGCTCGCTGCTCAACACCGCCAAGGTGATGGAGGACAACCCCGTCGCCCTGCGCATGAAGGAGCTGGAGACACTGGAACGGGTGGCTGAGCGCATCGACAAAATCTCGGTGTTCGGCGGCCTGGACCAGGTGCTGAACGGCCTGGTGAAGATGCGTTGAGCCAGGAGTGAAAAGAATAGGGGCGCGCTGGCATAGAAGGGAGCGCCACTGCCAAAAATGTTGTTATTGCCGGCAGCTCGGGTAACACCGAGTACAGCGGGAGAGTCGGTGAACGGGCAAGGTTGAGGATGCAGGTGCTGGCTCCGATGACGGGTCTGCCACTGGCGCGCGTTTCCAACCGTTCACTGGGCCAGAGGAGCAAGGTCACGCTGGACAAGTCTTCGCGATGGCGCAGACCCTGATTTGGGATGGGCTGCAAGGCGCAAAGCGCAGCCATAGCCATTGCTATGGCGAGCATTTGCAACGCCGCAGACCGCCCAAAGCAGGGTGTGCGACGCGCGATGGACTTGTTCAACGTGGCCTTGGACACCCTGGTCGCTGTATTGATGCGGGTTCGAATCCCGTCGCGTCCACCAGAAAGAGAACTGTCATGAAAAAGAAGAAAACCGAAACCCATGCAGCACTTGTGAGCGATCCAAGCAATGCGCTGGAGGCCGCCACGCAGGCGGCCTACAAGGCCTTTGCGAACTACCAGGCACCGCATGGACTGCTGGACGTTTGCACCGCCTGCTGCATGGATGCCGAGCTGGAGCGCGAGATGCGGCACCTGCCGCTACCCCAACTGACCGAGAAGCATTTCTACCAATACAACGATTCGGCCAAGAGCCAGGTGCAGCCTGCGGATGAAATCAAATACCTGGCCCCACGGCTGCTGGAACTGCTGGCCGAAGGCGCCCGGTTGCACCACTCCACCGAGCTGTATCTGGACCGGTTGGGCCGCTGCGAGCCCGGCTCCTTTTCAGCGACAGAACAGGCTGCGCTGCAGGGCTTTGCGCTGGCGTACTTTGCACAAGGCTTGGAGCAATGGCCCGCAGCCAGCGATTCGCTTTTCCAGGGGGATAACGCCTTCACCATCTTGCTCATGTGGGCCTATGCCCGCGTGCCGCTGGAGCCCTTGCTACAGCACTGGCTCGATAGCGACAGCGACGCATCGACCCTGAATTTTGTGGACGCGTGCTATTGGGACTATGTGTGGAATGCCAACCAGATGGGCAACGCGTTTGCCGCTGACCAGGCCGAATACAAACGCACCATGGAGGAATGGCTGAACAGGCCCGCCACCAAGGCACGTTGGGCGGAAAAGCTCCTGTGCCTGGTGGATACAGGCCCCACCAGTTCCTGGCTGCCAGCGGGGGCCGTGGACCATCAGCGCTACCCGCTCCCGGAGCGGATCAGCGCAGTTTTTGACGCGATGACCGCATAACGCCCATCGCCCTAGAAACGAACAACACAACAAAGAAACAACGAGAAAAGAACCATGACCAATAACTACGAACAACTCGAAATCCCGAACGGTGTGCCCGTAAAGATGTGGACGAACGGCGTGCCTGTGGAGGAAGACGCCAAGAACCAGCTGCGCAACATCGCGCGCCTGCCCATCGTGTTCAAGCACGTGGCGGTGATGCCCGACGTGCACCTGGGAATCGGCGCGACCATCGGCTCGGTGGTGCCCACCCTCAAGGCCATCATCCCGGCTGCGGTGGGGGTGGACCTGGGGTGCGGAATGATGGCGTGCAAGACCACGCTCACCGCCAGCGACCTGCCCGACAACCTGTCCGGCGTGCGCGCCGCCATCGAACGCGCCGTGCCGGTGGGGATGACGCCCAAGCGCTTTGGCCGCGATAAGGGAAGCTGGGATACGCCGCCCTCCGAAACCGACCGCGCCTGGGCTGGGCTGGTGGATGAGTTCAAGGAAATCTGCGAGGCGCACCCGCGTATCGAGAAGACCAACAACTACAAGCACCTGGGAACGCTGGGAACGGGTAACCACTTCATCGAAATCTGCCTGGACGAACACCAGTCTGTATGGGTGATGCTGCACTCGGGCTCGCGCGGGGTGGGGAACGCCATCGGCACCCACTTCATCGAGCTGGCCAAGAAGGATACCGAGATGAACCAGCGCAACCTGCCCGACAAGGACCTGGCGTACTTCGAAGAAGGCGCGCAGTACTTCGGTGACTACGTGAAGGCCGTCGGGTGGGCGCAGAAATTTGCCGCCGCCAACCGCGAGGTGATGATGGGCCGCGTGATTGCCGCGCTGCGCAAGGTGATCACCAAGCCCTTCGAGACGCACGTGGAAGCCGTGAACTGCCACCACAACTACGTGCAGCGCGAAACGCACTTCGGGCAAGACGTGTTCGTGACCCGCAAGGGCGCGGTGAGTGCCGAGCAAGGCAAGCTGGGGATCATCCCGGGGAGCATGGGGGCCAAGAGCTTCATCGTGCGCGGAAAAGGCAACCCCGAGAGCTTCAACAGCTGCAGCCACGGCGCAGGCCGCACCATGAGCCGCACCAAGGCGAAGAAGCTGTTCACCGTGGAAGACCAGATCAAGGCGACCGAAGGCGTGGAATGCCGAAAGGATGCGGACGTGATCGACGAGATTCCGATGGCCTACAAGAACATCGACGCGGTGATGGCGGCACAGGAAGACCTGGTGGAAGTGGTGTACACGCTCAAGCAGGTGGTCTGCGTGAAAGGGTGAGCGCCGGTGCAGAGCTGGCAACAGCACCGCACTGCAGATGAAAGGCCAGCATCGATCGCCCCATCCGTTCACGCTGAGCGCAGTCGAAGCGCCGCGCAAGGCTTCGACAGGCTCAGCCCGAACGGGTATTGAATTACTACATTTTTGATAGCTGCTAGCGCTTATAAATAAAGCGCTACAGCCCTTTTTTATGCATACATCAGAACAAAAAGAAATGCTGCGCTCCGCCCACCCGGTGGAGCCCCACATGCGCACGCAGGTGCTGGAAGCCCTGCACGACATCGAAGCCCGGCACGACGTGACCGTGCTCTTTGCCTGCGAATCCGGCAGCCGGGGCTGGGGCTTTGCCTCGCCCGACAGCGACTACGACGTGCGCTTCATCTACGTGAACCGCCTGCCCTGGTATCTGACCGTAGCCCCGGGCCGCGACGTGATCGAGCTGCCCATCAGCGGCGACCTGGATGTGAACGGCTGGGACCTTCGCAAGGCCCTGGGCCTGCTGCGCGAGTCCAACCCCACGCTGCTCGAATGGCTGGGCTCACCCATCGTCTACCGCGAAGAGGCAGACACCATGGCGCAGTTCCGCACGCTGGCGGCGCAAGTGTTCTCCAACGCCAAGGGCTGGCACCACTACGCATCCATGGCCAAGAAGAACTTTCGCGAGCACCTGCAGGCCGACGCGGTGCGCTACAAGAAGTACCTGTACGTGTTGCGCCCCCTGCTGGCCGCGCGGTGGATACGCACGCAGCCCGGCGTGCCACCCATGCGCTTTGCCGAACTGGCCCAGCACACGCTGCACCCCGTGCAGGATGCAGCGCTGGTCGATGAGATCAACGCCCTGCTGGAGGTGAAGATGCGCGCGGGCGAAGCCGCCACCAGCCCGCGCTGGCCCGGCATCCATGCGTTCATCGAGGCCGAACTGGCGCGCAATGCGGCAGAGCCGGTGCAGCCACTGCCCGTGCCCGGCTACGCCGCGCTGGATACGCTGCTGCATGACACCGTGTTGCGGTTCAGCACCCGCACGGCGGCTGAAGCGGAGGCATCGCCATGACAGAACTCGCTGTCACCCCCCTCACCCTCGACGGCTCCACCGGCGAAGGCGGCGGGCAAATCCTGCGCACAGGCCTGGCCCTTTCCATGGTCACGGGCCGGCCGCTGCACATCACGCGCATCCGCGCCGGGCGGCCCAAGCCGGGGCTGATGCGCCAGCACCTGGCCTGCGTGCAAGCGGCGGTGGCCGTGTGCGGCGGGCAGGCCGAGGGGGCTGAGCTGAACTCGCAAACGCTGGTGTTCACGCCCGGCGTGGTGCGTGCAGGCGACTACCGTTTTCAGATCGCCACCGCAGGCAGTTGCCTGCTGGTGCTGCAGACGGTGCTGCCCGCGCTGATGCTGGCCGATGCCCCCAGCCAGGTCGAGCTGATGGGCGGCACGCACAACCCGATGGCACCGCCGTTTGATTTTCTGGAGCGGGCGTTCGCGCCGCTGGTGCGGCGCCTGGGCGTGGGGCTGGAGCTGGAGCTCAAGCGCCGGGGCTTCTTTCCTGCGGGCGGTGGCGAGCTGGTGGCGCGCATCACGCCCACGGCATACACCCAGCAGCCGCTGGTGCCTGTGGATGTGCTGACACGCGGCCCGCTGCAAAACGCCTGGGGCGAGGCACTGGCGCCCGGCATCTCGCGCGGGGTGGCAGTGCGCGAGCTGCAGACCCTGGGCCAGCACATGGGCTGGACACAGGAGTCAGGCCAACTGCGCCAGCCGCCCACCCGCCAGAACGAGGGCCCCGGCAATGCGCTCATCGCCACGCTGGAGCATGCGCACATCACCGAGGTGTTTTGCCAGCTGGGCGAGCGCAGCCTGTCGGCCGAGCAGGTGGCCAAGCGGCTGGTGGACGAGGTGCGCGCCTACCAGCGCAGCGCGGGCGCCCTGGGCCCGCACCTGGCCGACCAGTGGATGCTGCCACTGGCCCTGGCGGTGTGGCGCAGCGGGCAAACGGCGCGCTACACCTGCACCCAGGTGACGCCGCACACAGAGACCAACGCGCAGACCATTGCGCTGGGGCTGCCCGTGCGGGTGCAGATCACGCCGGTGGAGCGGGCCATGCATGTCGAGATTGCACCCGCGTAATCCGCAGCCGATGCCGCAGCGCGGCATATCCATATCACCCAGACAGCACAACAAGTGGTTCAGAATGCGCGTCACATCCCTCCAACCCAATCCGACACCTCACAGGAGACGCCATGAAAGTTGACAACATTCTGCAAACCATCGGCAACACGCCCCACGTGCGCATCAACCGCCTGTTTGGCCCCGGCGCCAATGTGTGGGTGAAGTCCGAGCGCAGCAACCCCGGTGGCTCCATCAAGGACCGCATTGCGCTGGCCATGGTGGAAGACGCGGAAAAATCGGGTGCGCTGCAGCCCGGCGGCACCATCATCGAGCCCACCAGCGGCAACACCGGCATTGGCCTGGCGCTGGTGGCGGCCGTCAAGGGCTACCGCCTGATTCTGGTGATGCCCGACAGCATGAGCATTGAGCGCCGTCGCCTGATGCTGGCCTATGGCGCGCAGTTTGACCTGACCCCGCGCGAGAAGGGCATGAAGGGCGCGATTGCCCGCGCACAAGAGCTGCAGGCGCAGACGCCCGGCGCCTGGATTCCACAGCAGTTTGAAAACCCCGCCAACATCGAGATCCACGTGCGCACCACGGCGCAGGAAATCCTGGCGGACTTCCCCAATGGGCTGGACGCCATCATCACGGGCGTGGGCACCGGCGGGCACCTCTCGGGCACGGCCCGTGTGCTCAAGGCCAAATTCCCGCAACTCAAAGTGTTTGCAGTGGAGCCCACAGCCTCGCCCGTCATCTCGGGTGGCGCACCGGCACCCCACCCCATCCAGGGCATTGGTGCAGGCTTCATCCCCAAAAACCTGGACACCAGCCTGCTGAACGGCGTGATCCAGGTCGATGCCGAACCCGCCCGCGAATACGCCCGCCGCTGCGCGCGTGAAGAAGGCATGCTGGTGGGCATTTCGTCGGGCGCCACGCTGGCGGCCATTGCCCAGAAGCTGCCCGAGTTGCCCCCAGGCGCCAAGGTGCTGGGCTTCAACTACGACACGGGCGAGCGCTACCTGTCGGTCGAAGGCTTCTTGCCCGCCTGAGACGGGGATACAAGCCAAATTGGCATCTAGCGCTTTATAGACAAGCGCAAGAAGCTATTAAATATATAGCACAACAGACAGCTACACGCGGCAACCGGGCCCGCCACATGGCGGGCCTTTTTCATGGGCAGGGCTCTGCGCAGAGCACCCCAGTAAAATCGCGGCCCCACGACTTTGCAAGCCGCCCGATCGACACGGGCCCGCAAGACCATGATCCGACTCTCAGAAATCCGGCTGCCCTTTACCGTGGCCGAAGCCCCAGACGCGCCACTGCGCGCCGCCGTCCCACCCCTGCTGGGCCTCCAACCCGCAGACATTGCCCACATCCACGTCTTCAAGCGCAGCTTTGACGCCCGCAAGGCCGACCTGCTGGCCGTCTACATCGTGGACGTGACGCTGAACCAGCCCGAGCGCGAGGCCGCGCTGCTGGCCCAGTTTGCGGGCAACCCACACATCCAGCCCACTCCCGACATGGCCTGGCACCCCGTAGGCCAGGCGCCTGCCGACCTGCCCCTGCGCCCCGTGGTGGTGGGCTTTGGGCCCTGCGGCATTTTTGCGGCGCTGGTGTTGGCGCAGATGGGCTTCAAGCCCATCGTGCTGGAGCGCGGCAAGACCGTGCGCGAGCGCACCAAGGACACTTGGGGCCTGTGGCGCAAGCGCGAGCTGCATGCCGAAAGCAACGTGCAGTTTGGCGAAGGCGGCGCAGGCACGTTCAGCGACGGCAAGCTCTACAGCCAGATCAAGGACCCGCGCCACCTGGGCCGCAAGGTGATGAACGAGTTCGTCAAAGCCGGTGCGCCCGAAGAAATCCTGTATGTGGCCCACCCGCACATCGGCACCTTCAAACTGGTGAAGGTGGTGGAGAACCTGCGCGAGCAGATCATTGCGCAGGGCGGCGAGATCCGCTTCGAGCAGCGCGTGACGGACGTCATCGTGGAAGGCACTGGCGATAAACGCCACCTGCGCGGCCTCAAGGTGCTGAACCAGGCCACGGGCGAAACCACCGAGCTGCGCGCCGACCATGTGGTGATGGCGCTGGGCCACAGCTCGCGCGACACCTTTGCCATGCTGTACCAGCGCGGTGTGGCCATGGAGGCCAAGCCGTTCTCCATCGGCTTTCGCATCGAGCACCCGCAAAGCGTCATCGACCGCGCCCGCTGGGGCCGCCACGCGGGCCACCCGCTGCTGGGCGCGGCCGACTACAAGCTGGTACACCACGCCGCCAACGGCCGCGCGGTGTACAGCTTTTGCATGTGCCCCGGTGGCACCGTGGTGGCCGCCACCAGCGAACCGAACCGCGTGGTGACCAACGGCATGAGCCAGTATTCGCGCAACGAACGCAACGCCAACGCGGGCATGGTGGTGGGCATTGACCCAAGCGACTACCCCAGCGACCCCGCGGCGTTTGAAGCCCAGCTGGGCCAAACCTATGGCGTGGAGGCACTGCCTGCCGGGCAGTTTCACCCCCTGGCGGGCAGCGTGCTGCAGCGCCAGCTTGAATCCAACGCCTTTGTGCTGGGCGGGCGCGACTACAGCGCGCCTGGGCAACTGGTGGGCGATTTCATTCGGGGCACGCCGTCCAAGCAGCTCGGCGATGTGGAGCCCTCGTACAAGCCCGGCGTGGCCCTGGGCGACCTGCACGCCGCCCTGCCCGGCTACGCCATCGAGGCGCTGCGCGAGGCCCTGCCCGCGTTCGGCCGCAAGATCAAGGGCTTTGACATGCACGATGCGGTGCTGACGGGCGTGGAAACGCGCACCTCATCGCCCCTGAAGATCGGGCGCGGCGACAACCTGCAAAGCCTGAACACGCCCGGTCTGTACCCGGCGGGCGAAGGCGCCAGCTACGCGGGCGGCATTTTGTCGGCCGGGGTGGATGGCATCAAAGTGGGTGAGGCCGTGGCGCGCAGCCTGCTGGGCTGAGCGCCCGCACACCCAGGCACTGACCCAAACGCCTTAGCGCAGCGCCTTGTATTGGCCTTGCGCTGCGGGCAAGCGGAAGGCCTCGACCAACTCGGCCAGTTGCTGGGCCTGCACCCGCAGGCCGTGCGCGGCGGCGGAGGACTCTTCCACCAGCGCGGCGTTTTGCTGCGTCATCTGATCGAGCTGCGACACAGCCTCGCCCACCTGGCTCAGGCCCGTGGTCTGCTCGCGCGTGGCGGTGCTGATCTCGCCAATGATGGTGGCGACCTGCTGCACCGAGTTCACGATCTCGCCCATGGTGCCACCTGCGGCGTGCACCAGCTGCGTGCCTTCGTCCACCTGGCGCACGCTGTCGCTGATCAGGCCGCCAATTTCTTTGGCCGCCGTGGCCGAGCGTTGGGCCAGGCTGCGCACTTCGCTGGCCACCACGGCAAAGCCCCGGCCTTGCTCACCCGCGCGGGCTGCTTCCACCGCTGCGTTCAGCGCCAGGATGTTGGTCTGGAAGGCGATGCCATCGATCACGCTGGTGATGTCGGCAATGCGGCGCGAGGACTGGGAGATACCGTCCATGGTGCCCACCACGCGGTCCACCGCCTCGCGCCCGCGCCGGGCCACGTCGCTGGCGCCACCAGCCAGCTGGCTGGCCTGCGCGGCGGCATCGGCGCTGTGGCGCACGGTGGCCAGCAGCTCTTCCATGCTGGCCGCAATTTCTTCGAGGTTGGAGGCAGTCTGCTCGGTGCGGGCCGACAAGTCGCTGTTGCCTGCGGCAATTTCACTGCTGGCGCCCGCCACCGAGGTGCTGGCCTGGCGCATGCCCACGACCAACTCACCCAGGCGCGACTGCATGCCGCCCAGGCGCGCCAGCAAGGCTTGCAACTCATCACGGCTGCCTGCGGCAGATGCGGGTACGGCGGAGGTCAAGTCGCCCTCGGCAATGCGGTCTGTGACGTTGGCCGCATGGGCCAGGGGGTGCAGGATGGAGCGCGACAGCACCCAGGCGCACAGCAGGCTGAGCGCAAGCCCCAGCGCCGAGCCTGCGGCCAGCAAGAAGATGCCCTGGCTGGCGCTGCGGGCCGCGGCTTCACGGTCCTCGGCCACCCGTTGCTGCTGAAGCGCGGCGAGCTTGTCCACCGCTGCTGCATAGGCGTCCGCCGCTGGGCGCAGTTGGCTGGCGAT
Organism: Acidovorax sp. 56; assembly: GCF_002749705.1. Lineage (NCBI taxonomy): Bacteria > Pseudomonadati > Pseudomonadota > Betaproteobacteria > Burkholderiales > Comamonadaceae > Acidovorax > Acidovorax sp. 56. The sequence continues at coordinate 4,197,457 of NZ_PEEV01000001.1, read as the reverse complement.
GGCCTCGGGGGGCAAGGCTTCGCCCGACTTGCGGCGTTTGACAAGATCATCGCGCACCGTTCGGAAGGTGTTGCCTGTGCTGTCCATGGCGTCAAACAGGGCCTGGGATGCGGGGTCGTCGGCCAGCACGTCCAGGCGCTTGCGCACTTCGGCCGAGCGGGCCGACGTGGCCTTGCGGTCAGCATCGATGCGGGCGGCGTAGGCGGGGTTGTCGATCTCCAGCAGAGTCTCGGCGCGCACCGAGCTGAGCACCACAATGGAATGCAGCTCACGCGCGAGCACGGCGCGCTCTGAGGCGGGGCCGCCCAGCTCATCGGCAATTTGCTGCAAACCAGACAATCGCCAGATGCCTACCGCCGCAGACAACGATGTGACCAGGCAAACAATACCGAAGGCCAGCGCCAGGCGAACAGCAACGCGCAGATGGGAAATGGACATGAGAAGTCCCTCAATCGAAGGGGTGAAAAACGCTCTGAAACAAACTGGAGTCACACCGGCGCAAGGCCGATGCTCCCTCAGTGTATCGACACAGTTTGTCAATTTGTAAGAGGGATTTCACGCGCCCATGCCCGCGTAAGAATCTCACCACAGCCACCGACCCCGGACTTCGGTCCGGTTAACGATCTTTTCACAGTGCCCCCCCGGCGAGCCAGGAGTCACCTCAGTCGAGCTTGACCCCGGCAGCCTGAATGACCCGGGCCCATTTGGCAGTTTCTGCCTGGATGAATGCATCGCATTCCTGCGGACTGGAGCCCTCGGCAAAGGTGCCCATCTCAGACTCCAGGCGCTGGGTGACGGCGGGGCTGCGAATGATGCGGGCCACCTCTTCAGACATGCGCTGCACGATCTCACGGGGCACCCCGGCAGGAGCGAGCATGGCGGCCCAGGTACTGCCTACCAGATCGGGATAGCCCTGCTCTGCAAAGGTCGGGACGTCGGGCAAGGCAGGCAAACGTTTTTCGCTGGCGACGCCGATGAGGCGAATCCTGCCCGCCTTGGCCGGCTGGATCAGATTGGGCGGAGGGTCCAGAAACAGGGGAATCTGCCCGCCCAGCAGATCGGTCAGTGCCGGTGCGGCACCTTTGTACGGCACGTGCACCATATCGGTCTTGGTGACCAGCCGCATCAGCTCGGAAGTCAGGTGCGCGGCCGATCCATTGCCCGAAGAGGCGAAGCTCAGCTTGCCCGGATTGGCCCGCGCGTAAGCCACCAACTCCGCCGTGGTCTTGAAAGGCGCGTTGGCAGCCACCGCAGCCACCAGTGGCGATACGCCCATGAGCGATACCCCTACCAGATCTTTGCGGGGGTCGTAGGGCAGTTTGGGGTAGAGCGTGGTGTTGGCCGCGTAGGCCGCAATGACCACCGCAAAGGTATGCCCGTCAGGGGCTGCCTTGGCCACTGCATCCACCCCGATGATGCTGTTGGCCCCTGGCTTGTTGTCCACCACCACAGGCTGCCCCAGGCGCTGCTGCAAGCCCACCTGCAGCAGGCGCGCCATCTGGTCGGTAAAGCCACCGGCCGTGTAGGGCACGACGATGCGTATGGGCTTGCTGGGCCACGCACTTTGCGCCCAGGACGCAGGGGATAGCACGGCACCAGCGGCAAGGCCTGTGCCGCAGCGGATGAAAGCACGGCGGGTATTCAATGGCATGGGAGTCTCCTGGGGATAAGAGTGAAGAGTCTGTTTACGAGCCTTTTCCAATGCCCAGGGGCTTCCGAGCCATGCTCAACGACGCCAGGGCATCCGCACTGTCACAGTCGATGTCACTGCGCTGCCAGGCCCAGGCGGTCAATCAACACCTTGTCCTTGGCAAAGGTGTCCTTGGCCCACTGTGCATAGTCCGCCCCCGAGCGGTACCAGGACTCCTGATTGAGCTGCTTGAGCACCTCTGCATGGCGAGGATCGTCCATGGCCTTCTTGAAGGCGTTGTGCAGCTTGGCCGTGATGGCAGGGTCCATGCCCTTGGGACCCACCAGGCCGTAGGGCGAAGTGGATACCACTCCATAGCCCAGCTCCTTGGCCGTGGGCACGTCAGGCCAGCGGGCGGAGCGCTTTTCGCCAAAGGTCAGCAGCAAGCGCATTTGACCTGCTTCCACATAGGTGTCCCAGCCCGAGGCGTCGCTCGACGCCGTGACATGGCCGCCGAGCAGGGCCTGCTGCAAATCCGCATTGCCTTTGAACGGCACATGGTTGAGCGTGACCTTGGCGTTGATGGCCAGCTCTTCCACCAGCAGATGGGGGGACGAACCGATGCCTGTTGAACCGTATTCGACCTTGCCGGGACTCTTTCGCGCTGCGGCGATGTACTCGTGGAACGTCTTGTAGGGCGAATCCGAGCGCACGGTGAAGCCGAAGGTGTAGCCCGACAGACCGATGATGTAGGTGAAATCGGTCAGCGGATTCCAGGCCGGTTTTTGCATGTGCGCCATGCGCAGCATGGACATGGGGAACTGCGTGATGGTGTAGCCGTCAGGCTTGGCGGTGCGAGCCATGACACCGGGGCCCAGGGTGCCGCCAGCACCCGGCTTGTTCTCCACGATGATGGACTGCCCTAGCTGCTTGCCCGCCAGATCGGCCAGGGTGCGCATGTGGCGGTCGGTTGGGCCACCTGCCGGAAAAGGCACGATCAGGGTGATGGGCTTGGTGGGGAACTCCTGCGCCTGTGCACTGCCCATGCAGGCACCGGCCAGCATTGTCAGCCCCATCGATAGCAGGCTGCGGCGGCTTGAGAAGTGGGTCATTTTTGTCTCCTGTAGTTATAAATGGATATGACAGCCACTGGCCTCAGAGCGCCTTGACCAATTCAGGCACAGCCGTGAACAGGTCGGCTTCCAGCCCATAGTCGGCCACGCTGAAGATCGGCGCCTCAGGGTCCTTGTTGATCGCCACGATCACCTTGGAATCCTTCATGCCCGCCAAGTGCTGGATGGCACCCGAGATGCCGGCCGCGATGTACAGCTGAGGGGCCACGATCTTGCCGGTCTGGCCCACTTGCAGGTCGTTGGGGGCGTAGCCCGCATCCACCGCAGCGCGGCTGGCGCCGATGGCTGCGCCCAGCTTGTCGGCCAGCGGGGTGATGACTTCGTTGAACTTTTCCGCACTGCCCAGCGCACGGCCACCGGAGACGATGATCTTGGCGGCGGTGAGTTCAGGGCGGTCATTCTTGGCGATTTCGCTGCCCACGTAGCTGCTCTTGCCTGCATCGGCGGTCGCTGCTGCGGTTTCGACAGCGGCGCTGCCACCCGTGGCGGCTGCGGCATCAAAGCCGGTGGTGCGCACGGTGATGACTTTGACGCTGTCGGCGCTTTGCACGGTGGCAATGGCGTTGCCTGCGTAGATGGGGCGCTCGAAGGTGTCTTGGCTTACCACCTTGGTGATGTCGCTGATCTGGGCCACGTCGAGCTTGGCGGCCACGCGGGGGGCCACGTTCTTGCCACCTGCGGTGGCGGGGAACAGGATGTGGCTGTAGTTGCCAGCGATGGCCAGCACTTGCGCGGCGACATTTTCAGCGAGGCCGTGGGCCAGGCTTGCTGCATCGGCGTGAATGACTTTGGCAACGCCTGCGATCTGGCCAGCGGCAGCAGCAGCGGCGCCAGCGTTGTGGCCAGCCACCAGCACGTGCACGTCGCCACCGCAAGCGGCTGCAGCTGTCACGGTGTTCAGGGTGGCGCCTTTGATGCTGGCGTTGTCGTGTTCAGCAATAACGAGAGAGGTCATGTCGGTCGTCTTTCTCTTGAATCTTGGAAGGTGCCGCTATCGCCTGCGACTGCCCGGTGCAGTGCGGTGGGTGCGCGGGACACCGAGGAAGGGCCGCCCCGCACCGAGGGTGTCGTCCCCCTGGGGGGAAGGCGCGAAGCGGCTCAGGGGGGTCAAATGACTTTCGCTTCGTTCTTGAGTTTTTCAACGAGGGCCGCCACGTCGGCCACCTTCACACCCGCGCCGCGCTTGGCGGGCTCGGTCACCTTCAGGGTCTTGAGGCGAGGGGCCACGTCCACGCCGAGGTCTTCGGGCTTGACGGTGTCCAGCTGCTTTTTCTTGGCCTTCATGATGTTGGGCAAGGTGACGTAGCGGGGTTCGTTCAGGCGCAGGTCGGTGGTGATGACGGCGGGCAGGCTCAGGGCCAGGGTTTCCAGGCCACCGTCGATTTCGCGGGTCACATTGACTTTGTCGGCAGCCAATTCGACCTTGCTGGCGTTGGTGGCCTGGGGCAGGTCCGCCAGGGCCGCCAGCATCTGGCCGGTCTGGTTGGCGTCGTCGTCGATGGCTTGCTTGCCCAGGATGATGAGCGAGGGTTGCTCTTTGTCCACCAGGGCCTTGAGCAGCTTGGCCACGGCCAGGGGTTGCAGTTCGACATCGGTCTCGACCAGGATGGCGCGGTCTGCGCCAATCGCCATGGCCGTGCGCAGGGTTTCTTGGCACTGGGCTACGCCGCAGGAGACTGCGATGACTTCGGTCACCAGGCCTTTTTCTTTCAGGCGCACTGCCTCTTCAACGGCGATTTCGTCAAAGGGGTTCATGCTCATCTTCACGTTGGCGATGTCCACACCCGTGTTGTCCGACTTCACTCGGACCTTCACGTTGTAGTCCACCACGCGCTTGACAGGGACCAGAACTTTCATAACCACACACTTTCTTGAGAGAAGAACACAGGCGCATGACACGCCAGAAAATCAGTACCTGAGCGGCTCGGCAACCACCAGAGGCAAACGACAGGGGTCAGGTAGAAGGCAAGGTCAGCACGCCCTGCTGTTGCAATTGCTGAAGCTGCTCGTCGCTCATGGACAAAAGGCGTTGCAGCACTTCGCGCGTACCCTCACCCAGCGTGGGCGGGGCGTTGCGCAAAGGCAGGCGCTGCCCATCCAGGCGATACGGCGGCGCAAACACCACCGTGGTGCCCGCAACCGGGTGCGGCATGTCGCGCAACAGGCCAGAGCGATGAGTGCGCTCGCTGGTCAGCGCCTCGTGCAGGCCCGCCACCTTGCCGCACGGAATGCCCACGGCCTGCATGCGCTCGATCAGCAGGTCACGGGGATGGGTGCGAATCAGATCCTTGAGCAGCGGTGCCAGCTCCAGGCGATGCTGGGTACGGTTGACGTTGGTGGCAAAGCGCGGGTCTTCCACGATATCGGGCCGCTGCAGCACCTGCCTGCAGAACTTGTCGAACTGCGCGTTGTTGCCCACCGCGATGATGAGCGGGCCATCGGCGGCGTCGTACATGCCGTAGGGCACGATGGAGGGATGCGCATTGCCATAGCGCTCCGGGTCGCGCCCCAGCAGCATGGCGTCCAGGCCGTAGTAGCCGGTGACCATGATGCCGCAGTCGTACAGCGCCATCTCAATGAGCCGCCCTTTGCCTGTGCGCTCGCGCCGGAACATCGCCGCCAGCACCGCTTGCGCCGCGTACATGCCGGTCATCAGGTCCACCACTGCGACGCCAAACTTCAGCGGCGGCTGCGAGGCCTCTCCATTCAAGGCCATCAACCCCGCTTCGCCCTGGATGACCAGGTCATACCCCGGGCGCTTGGCCTCGGGGCCGCTGCTGTCATAGCCCGCCACGGCGCAGTAGATCAGATCGGGCTTGATGGCCTTGAGCTGCGCGTAGCCCAGGCCCAGCTTCTCGGCACCGCCGGTCTTGAAGTTGTGAACCACCACGTCGAACTGGGGCAGCAGATCGTGAACGATCTTCAGGCCTTCGGCGGTTTGCAGATCGAGCGTGATGGACCGCTTGTTGCGGTTCATGCTGTTGTAGTAGGTGGTCTCTGTCTTGCCAATGCGCATGCCCCAGTCGCGGGTGTCATCGCCCCGGCCCGGGTGCTCGACCTTGATGACCTCGGCGCCAAAATCGGCCAGCACCTGCGCGCACAGCGGCCCGGCAAACACGCGCGACAGGTCGAGCACGCGCACCCCTTGCAGAGGGAGATCGAGGTCGCCAGATACTTCTTGTTCGTTCACAGTCTTTGTCTCCTTGGATGGATGCGCCTGCACTTCGGGTGCGCAGGCGCATCGGGGGACGCAGCTCAGCGCTGCTGCCCCAGGGCGATGAAGCGTGCCAGGTGGTGATCTTCATCGCCAAACTGGTGATCCACCATGACCAGGCGCTTGGCGTAGTGCGACAGGGGCAGCTCCCACGTCATGCCGATGCCGCCGTGCAGCTGAATGCTTTCTTCAGCGACCAGCGCGCCAATACGGCCCATGGTGACCTTGGCGGCCGACAGCGCACGCTCGCGCTCGGTGCGGTCGGTGCTGTCCATCGCGGCCGCTGCGTTGATGACGGCAGAGCGGGCCTGCTCCACCTCCAGCAGCAAGTCGGCCATGCGGTGCTGCAGGGCCTGAAAGCTGCCAATGGGCACACCAAACTGCTTGCGCGTTTGCAGGTATTCCAGCGTGTGCTTCTTGGCCACATCCATCGCACCCAACGCCTCGGCACACACGGCCAGAATGCCCCAGCCCACGGCGTGTTCCAGCGTGGCAAAGCCTTGCCCTTCCGCACCCAGCAGCGCACCCGCGCCCACCTGCACGTTTTGCAACGTGACCTCGGCCACACGGCCACCGTCAATGCGGCCCATGCCACGGCGTGTGAAGCGTGCGGCATCGGCTGGGACGAGGAACAGCGAGATGCCGCTTTCATCGTCCACCGCGCCCGACGTCCGTGCGCTCACCAGCAGCATCTGAGCCTGGTCGCCGTGCACCACCACCGCTTTCTGACCGGTGAGCAACCAGCCGTCGCCATTGCGCACAGCACGGGTCATCACACGGTTCAGGGCATAGTGCGCGCCGGGTTCTTCGTGCGCCAGGGTCACCACGGTGCTGCCGTCGATGATGCTGGCGATGTGCTCCTTTTGCGCTGCGCTGCCGGCCAGGCCCAGCGCCCGGCCCACCACCAGAGCGCCCAGGAAGGGCTCCACCACCAAGCCGCTGCCCAGGGCTTCAAACACCACGGCCACATCAAAGCCTGCGCCGCCAAAGCCGCCATCGGCTTCGGGGAACAGCGCGCCAATCGCGCCCAGCTCGGCAAAGCGGGACCACAGCGCCGGGTCCATACCGTTGTCGCCGTAGGCAATGTGGTTGCGGGTTTCGATGCCGTACTGCTCGGCCACGAAGCGGTTCAGGGTGTCCGCCAGCATGCGGCGGTCTTCGGTATGTTCAAAGTTCATCGCAGCAACCTCACAGGCCCAAGATCATTTTGGAAATGATGTTCTTCTGAATTTCATTAGAGCCGCCAAAGATCGACAGCTTGCGGTAGTTGAAGTAGTTGGCGGCGGCAGTCGCAGCCTCCTTCGGGCCCACGGGTTCTTCGGCATAGCCCTCGTACTGCGCTTCTTCAATGAAGGGCAGCGCGTACGGTCCCACAGCGCGGCGGATGAGCGACAGGATTTCCTGGCGGATCTCGGTGCCACGGATCTTGAGCATGGAGCTTTCTGCCCCCGGCACACCCCCACCAGCCACAGCGGCAATCACGCGCAGGTTGGTGGTCTTCATGTTCTCCAGATCAATCTCGACCTGGGCCATGCGGGCGGCAAACAGCGGGTCCTGGTCCAGCGGCTGGCCGTTCTTCATCACCTTGGCGGCCACCACCTTGAGCTTGGCCAGTGCGGCAATGCAAAAGCCTACGCCTGCGATGCCGGTACGCTCGTAGGTCAGCAGGTACTTGGCGTAGGTCCAGCCCTTGTTCTCCTCGCCCACCAGGTTTTCTACCGGCACCTTCACGTCGGTGAAGAACACTTCGTTGACCTCCTTGTCGCCATCGAGCGTGCGGATGGGGCGCAGCTCCACGCCGGGCGATTTCATGTCCACCAGCAAGAAGCTGATGCCCGACTGCGCCTTGGCCTCGCGGTCGGTGCGTACCAGGCAGAAGATCATGTTGGCGTGCTGGCCCTGGGTGGTCCAGGTCTTCTGGCCGTTGACGATGTAGTGGTCACCCTGGCGCACCGCCGTGGTCTTGACCGATGCCAGGTCCGAACCCGCGCCGGGTTCGGAGTAGCCCTGGCACCACCAGTCCTCGCCGCTGAGGATGCGCGGCAGCCAATATTTTTTCTGCGCCTCGTTGCCGAACTTGATGAGCACCGGGCCCAGCATGTTCACGCCAAAGGGCACGATGCGCGGACCACCGGCCAGGGCGCATTCAGTGTCGAAGATGAACTTCTCGACCGCTCCCCAGCCTGGGCCGCCATAGGCCTCGGGCCAGTGGTTGGCCAACCAGCCGCGCTCGTTCAGGATGGCGTGCCACTCATCCTGATCGGCCTTGGACAGGCGCTGTCCGGCCTTGACCTTGTTGGCGATGCGTGCGGGCAGCTTGGCTTTCAAGAAAGCCTGCACCTCGGCGCGAAAGGCTTCTTCTTCGGGAGTGAAATTCAGGTCCATATCGGGTCGCTTGCGGTGTTCAGAGTTCGGTGGTGTGGCGCAGGGTCAGAAAATTTCAAACAGGCCTGCAGCGCCCATGCCGCCTGCAATGCACATCGTCACGACGCCGTACTTGGCCTTGCGGCGGCGGCCTTCGAGCAGTAGGTGGCCCACCAGGCGCGCGCCGGTCATGCCAAAGGGGTGGCCAATGGCGATGGCTCCGCCGTTCACGTTCAGCCGCTCGGACGGGATGCCCAGGCGGCGTTGGCAGTACAGGGCCTGCGAAGCAAAGGCCTCGTTCATTTCCCACAGGTCAATGTCTTGCACCGTGAGGCCGTGGCGTGCCAGCAGCTTGGGCACGGCAAACACGGGGCCAATGCCCATTTCGTCGGGCTCGCAACCGGCCACCGCAAAGCCACGGAACGCGCCCAGGGGCTGCAGGCCACGGCGCTCGGCTTCTTTCGCCTCCATCAGCACGCAAGCGCTGGAGCCATCGGACAGTTGCGAGGCATTGCCGGCGGTGATGAACTGGCCGGGGCCCTTCACGGGCTCCAGCTTGGCCAGGCCTTCCAGCGTGGTGTTGGCACGGTTGCAGTTGTCGTGCGTGGCGGTCACTTCGCGGTAGGTGATCTCGCCGGTCTCCTTGTTCTTTTCCATCATGCGCGTGGTGCAGGGCACGATCTCGTCAGCAAACACCCCCGCCTGCTGTGCGGCGGCGGTGCGTTGCTGGCTTTGCAGCGAGAACAGGTCCTGGTCTTCGCGGCTGATGCCGTAGCGGTGGGCCACGATGTCGGCGGTGTCGATCATGGCCATATAGAGGTCGGGCTTGTGCTCTTGCAGCCAGGGGTCGATGTCTGCCGGGTTGCCGGGGCGGATGGCCGAGATGCTTTCCACCCCGCCCGCCACCATGGCGGGCACGCCTTCGGCCACGATGCGGCCTGCGGCAATCGCCACCGACTGCAGGCCCGACGCGCAAAAGCGGCTGGCCACCATGCCCGCCACCGACAGGGGCAAGCCCGCACGCAGCGCCGCCTGGCGGCCGATGTTCTTGCCGGTGATGCCCTCGGGGTAGCCGCAGCCCATCACCAGGTCTTCGATCAACTCGGGGTCGATGCCCGAGCGCTCCACCGCCGCCTTGACGGAAAAGGCCGCCAGCTGCGGGCCAGGTGTGGCATTGAACTCGCCACGGTGCGACTTGGTCAGCGGGGTGCGGGCGGTGGAAACGATGACGGCTTCACGCATGATTTGCTCCTGATTTGATAGCTGCTTGCGCTTATTAATAGAGCGCTAGAGGCCAAAATGACTTGAATTCAATGGAATTGAGAGGCCGCCTGACGTGCTGTGCGCGTGGGGCGGCTTCTGCACTATTCGGCCTTGTTCAGGCTGTCAAAGTTGCGCCCCTCCCGCACCAGCTGCACTAGCAAGGGCGAGGGTTTCCAGAACAGCGGGTCTTCCTTCGCAAAGGCCTCGATGTCGGCCAGCAGCTGGGGCAGGCCCGTCATGTCGGCCCACTTCATCGGGCCGCCCCGGTGGCGCGGAAAGCCGTAGCCCGCCACAAAGGTCACGTCCACATCCAGCGGGCGCAGGGCGATGCCCTCGTGCACCACATTGGCCCCTTCGTTGACCATGGCGGCCATGTAGCGGCGCATGATCTCGTCGGCAGTGAAGCTGCGGGGGGTAACGCCCTTCTTGGCGCGCTCGGCATCCACAATGGCCAGCACTTCAGGGTCGGGCTGGCCCGTGCGGGAGCCTTCGGGGTAGAGGTAAAAACCGCGCCCGGTCTTCTGGCCAAACCAGCCGCGTTCGCAGATGCGGTCGGCAATTTCCACGTAGCGGGCCTGGGGGTCACGCGTCGCAGCACGGCGCTTGCGCGTGGCCCAGCCAATATCGCCACCGGCAAGGTCTGTCACCTGGAAGGGGCCCATGGCAAAACCGAAACCGCGCACGGCGGCGTCGATCTCATACGGGCTGGCACCGTCTTCCAGCAGGTAGTCGGCCGCTTGCTTGTACACGGCCAGGATGCGGTTGCCGATGAAGCCGTCGCACACACCGGCGCGCACAGGCACCTTTTTAAGTTTTTTGGCCAGTTCAAACGCCGTGGCCACCACATCGGTCGCCACTTTGGAAGGCACCACAATCTCCAGCAGCTTCATGATGTTGGCGGGGCTGAAGAAGTGCAGGCCGATCACATCCTGCGGGCGGCCGGTGGCAGCGGCAATGGCGTCGATGTCGAGGTAGGAGGTGTTGGTGGCCAGCACGGCACCGGGCTTGCACACGCGGTCCAGCTCGCGGAACACGGTCTTCTTGACCTCGATGTCTTCAAACACGGCTTCGATCACCAGGTCCACCTGGGCGATGTCGGCATAGCTGGTGCTGCCGGTGTAGCGCGCCATCACGGCGACCTTCGCTGCGTCGGTCATGCGGCCTTTGGCGACCAGGGCGTTGTAGACCTTCTCGACATTGGCGCGGCCACGGGCGATGGACTCCGCATCGCGCTCAATCATGGTCACGGGCAGGCCCGCATCCAGCGCCGCCACGGCAATGCCCGCGCCCATGGTGCCGCCACCGATGACGGCAATGCTGGCCACAGGGCGTGGCTGCGCGGCCTGTGCCTCGGGCACCTTGACCACTTCACGCTCGGCAAAAAAGGCGTGGATGAGCCCGGCGCGTTGTGGGCTGTCGATGCATTCCATGAACAGGGCACGCTCGCGGGCCACGCCTTCGTCAAACGGGAGTTGCAGCGCGGCCTGCACGCATTCGATGATCTTGAGGGGTGAGAACAGGCCGCGCGACTTCTTTGCTGTCTCGGTCTTTTGCTCTTCCAGCCAGGCCAGTGCAGCCTGCGGCTCGGCAATGGCGAGGTCACGCGTGCGGCGCACGGGGGCGTTGGCCGCCAGCAGCTCGCGCACGTAGGCCAGGCCTGCGGCCAGCGGATCAGTGCTGTCCATCAGCTTGTCGACCAGACCTGCCTGCAGCGCGGCCTGGGCCTTGAGGGGCTGGCCGCTGAGCATGAGGGTGGTGGCCGCCTGCACGCCCATCAGGCGCGGGGCGCGCTGGGTGCCGCCCGAGCCGGGCAGCAGGCCCAGGTTCACCTCGGGCAGGCCCAGCGTGGCGGCAGGCAAGGCCAGCCGGTAGTGGGCCGACAAAGCCACCTCCAGCCCGCCGCCCAGGGCTGCGCCGTGCAGCACGGCCACCACGGGCTTGTTCAGGTTTTCGATGGCGCGGCAGACCTCGGGCAAGATGGGAGAGACGGGTGGCTTGCCAAATTCGCGGATGTCAGCGCCCGCGATGAAGGCCTTGCCGGCGCCCACCAGCAGCACTGCCTTGACGCCGGGCTGCTGCGCGGCGTGGTCCATGGCCGCCACCAGGCCCTGCCGAACGGCTGCGCCCAGGGCGTTGACCGGGGGGTTGTCGATGGTGACGATCTGCACCTCGTCCTGCACCCGCCATTGAACGACGGACGCTGTGGCGTCATGGGCCATGCACTTGTCTCCTTGCTTGTTCTTGTTCCAGACAGGCTGGGCTCGATCTAGCGCCGAGCCAGCCCCATGGGCTTGTCCTCATTCTTATGGCGACAATGGTTTATGACAATCCCATCATTCATTGACATACTGTCAAATAAATTTATCCAATCGAACCCTTTTAACCCCCGCTGAAGCCCCCATGGACTCCCAAGCCCTGAACCTGCTGGTTGAAATCATTGACAGCGGCAACCTGAGCCAGGCGGCCCGCAAGCTCAAGATGACGCGTGCCAATGTGAGCTATCACCTCACCAAGCTCGAAAAAGACGTGGGGGTGCAACTGGTGCAGCGCTCCACCCGGCGGGTGGAGCCCACCGAGATCGGCATGCGGCTGTACCAGCATGGCCGCGCCATCCACAACGAAATCCTGGCAGCGCGCGAGGCAGTGACCTCGCTAGGACGCGGCCTGCAGGGGCGGGTGGGCATCAGCGTGCCCAGCGGCTATGGGCAGATCGTGATGAGCGACTGGCTGATCGAGTTCAAGCGCCTGTACCCAGGCATCGTGTTGGATGTGCTGTTTGAAAACCGCGCCGACATCCTGCGCGACGAGGTGGACATTGCCGTGCGCGTGGTGCCCGAGCCTCCGCTGTCCATGGTGGCGCGCAGCCTGGGCGATGTGCGCTACCTGGCCTGCGCATCACGCGAATACGCCCAGCAGCACGGGCTGCCCCGCACCCTGCACGAGCTGCGCAACAGCCCGGTCATCACCGCAGGCGTGACGGGGCGGCACCTGCGCCTGGCCGCCTACCAGGGTGCCGAGCGGTACGAGGTGCTGCTGGAGCCCACGATGATTTCAGAGCACTTTCCGTTCTTGCGCCAGGGCATCGTGGCGGGGCTGGGCGTGGGCCTGGTGCCAGACTACGTGGTGCAGGACAAGCTGGACAGCGGCGAGCTTGTCACCACACTGGACGAATACCGACTGAGCATCTTCGGCACGCAGATGTACCTGCTGTACCTGCCCAACCGCCACCAGACACGGGCTGTACGCACCTGCATCGACTTCATCCTGGCCAAGACCCGCCCCCCCGAGGACAGCGGCGGCGATGCGCCCGTATTGCCCGACGCCGCAGAAAAGCCGGCCCATAAAAAAAGCCCCTCCACCTGAGGCAGAGGGGCTTGGCTGACCCTGCAGCGGTGGCTGCAGGGTCAGGGATTCCGGATCAAGAGTTTTGTGCAGCCGATGCGTTTTGCAGGGCAGCAATGCGCTCTTCGATCGGCGGATGGGTGCTGAACAGCTTGCCAATGCCACCGGCAATGCCCATGGCGGCCACGCTCTTGGGCAGCTCGCCGGGGTGCATGCCACCCAGGCGGGCCAGCGCGTTGATCATGGGCTGGCGGCGACCCATCAGCTGGGCGGCACCTGCGTCGGCACGGAACTCGCGCTGGCGGCTGAACCAGGCCACGATCATGGCAGCCACAAAGCCCAGCACGATGTCGAGCACGATGGTGGTCACGTAGTAGCCGATGCCGGGGCCCGAGCTTTCCTCGTCGTTCTTGCGCAGGAAGCTGTCCACCGCGTAGCCGATGACGCGCGACAGGAACACCACGAACGTGTTCATCACGCCCTGGATCAGCGTCATCGTGACCATGTCTCCGTTGGCGATGTGGGCGACTTCGTGGCCAATCACGGCCTCGACTTCTTCGCGCGTCATGCCTTGCAGCAGACCGGTGGACACCGCCACCAGCGCCGAGTTCTTGAACGCGCCCGTGGCAAACGCATTGGGGTCGCCTTCAAAAATACCCACTTCAGGCATGCCGATCTTGGCTTCGTTGGCAAACTTGCGCACGGTCTCGACAATCCAGCGCTCGTCGGCCGAACCGCTGCCGTCAATCACACGCACGCCAGACGACCACTTGGCCACAGGCTTGCTGATGAGCAGCGAAATGATCGCGCCGCCAAAACCCATGATGAGCGCGAAACCCAGCAAGGCGCCCAAGTTCAGGCCGTTGGCGGTGAGGTAGCGGTTCACGCCCAGCAGGCTGGCCACCACCCCCAGCACCAGCACAACGGCCAGGTTGGTCAATACAAATAACAAGATCCGTTTCATGGCTTCTCCGTGGGTGAAACAAGGACACAGGGCATTTAAGTGGGGGATGACTGCCGTGAATCAAGACCATCGCTGGCAGCAACCCACGGCACGCCCCATCTGCCCCTTTGAATGGCCCGATGTTAGGGCGAAACCCCAAAACGGCACGAATCCCCAGGCCCCGGCGGGAATTAGCGCTGCGCTGCCCCACTCCGGGGGGGTCTGAACACCTGAGCGTCGTCGTAAAACGATGCGCTTTGGTTGGCCGACCACCAGCCGGGCACGCCCAGCACCGGCAGCGGCGCAAAGGGCTTGGTCGCCCAGGGTTCGGGCTGCAGGGCCTGGGCCAGCCAAGTGTCTAAATTTGCTATGGATTCAATAGCTGGTGGCGCTTTATAGACGTGCGCCACCATGGGTTTTCTGGGTGTCACCAGCTTTTCCATCAGCGCATGGCCCAGCAGCAGCAAGCGGGCTTGCCCCCACAGCGGGCGCAGGTCAACAAACAGGCGCTGCCAGTCGCGTGCATGCAGCGCGGCCCACAGGGGTTCTGGCGCCTGCAGCAGGGCGCCGTTTTCGTCGAACACCGTGAGCGCATCGCGCAAAGGCCCGCGCACCGCGCCCACGCCCTGGGCGGCAATGGCCTGGGCCTGCAGCTGGTTCATGCGGCGCTTGGCCTGCGGCCAGTGCAGCCACACCAGGCCGTTGAAGAAGTCGTGCAGGTTGTCGCGCGTGGGCACGCAGCGGGTGTCAAAGATGTGCTGCTCGTAGGCGGTGCCTTCGGGCAAATCTGACTGGGGCACAAAGCGCAGGGGGGCGCCCGGTGCAGCAGACAAGGCGGCATGCACGGGCAGGCCCGGCTCTGCTTCATCGGCTGGCGCCGCAGCCATGTCTGCCGTGGCGGCCACTATGCGCGCCGCCAGCGGCTCGCCCACCGCGCGCCAGGGCTGCAGCCACGGGGCCGCCCAGTCAATGCGCTCTACACCAGGCGCCACGGCAACGCTTCACCGGCGCGCAGGGGCTTGAGGTTGGCTTCGCCAAAGACGAAGCTCTCGGGCGGCGTCCACGATTCGCGGCGCAAGGTGATGGTGCCGGTGTTGCGCGGCAGGCTGTAGAAGTCGGGGCCGTGGAAGCTGGCAAAGCCTTCGAGCTGGTCCAGTGCACCGGCGTTGTCGAACGCCTCGGCATACATCTCCATGGCCGCATGGGCCGTGTAGCAGCCTGCGCAGCCGCTGGCGTGCTCTTTGAGGTGTGCGGGGTGAGGAGCGCTGTCGGTGCCCAGAAAGAACTTGCTGCTGCCGCTGGTGGCGGCTTGCACCAGGGCCACGCGGTGCGTTTCGCGCTTGAGCACGGGCAGGCAGTAGTAGTGGGGGCGCACGCCGCCCACAAAGATGGCGTTGCGGTTGTACAGCAAGTGGTGCGCGGTGATGGTGGCGGCAGTGAAGCCGTCGGCCTGCATCACGTAGTCGGCGGCGTCCTTGGTGGTGATGTGCTCGAAGACGATCTTCAATTCCGGGAAGTCGCGGCGCAGCGGGATGAGCTGCCGCTCGATGAACACGGCCTCGCGGTCGAACAGGTCGATGTCGCTGCTGGTCACTTCTCCGTGCACCAGCAGCAGCATGCCGGCCTTCTGCATGGCTTCGAGCGTCTTGTAGGTCTTGCGCAGGTCGGTCACGCCCGCGTCGCTGTTGGTGGTGGCGCCAGCGGGGTAGAGCTTGCAGGCGACCACACCAGCCGCCTTAGCGCGCACGATTTCTTCGGGAGGCAGGTTGTCGGTGAGGTACAGCGTCATCAGCGGCTCAAAGCTCACGCCTGCGGGCACGGCGGCCAGGATGCGCTGCTTGTAGGCCAGGGCCTGCTCGGCCGTGGTCACGGGCGGGCGCAGGTTGGGCATGATGATGGCCCGGCCAAACTGGGCGGCGGTGTGGGGCACGACGGTGTGCAGGGGTTCGCCGTCGCGCACATGCAGGTGCCAGTCGTCGGGGCGGGTGATGGTGAGGGTTTGGAGTGCTGCAGTCATGGGGCGATATTGTCCCACCAACCCTCGCGGCACCGGGCGCCAGGCACGCCCGACACGGGGGCACAGCGCCCGGCGGCAACCCGCCAATCGCTACAAAATCAATAGCTGCCAGCGCTTATTCATCATGGGCGGATTCAAGTCCAAGTGCAACATTGATTGCTGTTGCTCAGTGCACAGACTCAGGCTGCTGAGTCAAGCGATGCAGGTGCTGGGCATAGACCTCCAAGGGCGTGCTGTAGCCCAGGGTCATCCTGGGCCGCCCGTTGAGTTCATCGGCCACCGCATCAAGCTGCTCCTGGGTGTAGCCACTGAGCTCCGTACCCTTGGGGAAGTACTGACGCAGCAGCCCATTGGTGTTCTCGTTGCTGCCCCGCTGCCAAGGGCTGTAGGGGTCACAGAAGTACACCTTCATGCCCGTGTTCTGGGTGAGTCTGGCGTGCTCGGCCATCTCGCGGCCTCGGTCGTAGGTCAGGCTCTGGCGCATCGGGCTGGCAATTGCATTGAGTTTGTCGCTGAATGCCTTGAGCACATGTGCGGCCGTAGCCGGGTTGGGGTGTGGCAGCTTGACCAGCACCACTAAGCGCGTGGTGCGCTCGACCAAGGTTCCTATGGCGCTGGCGTTGTGGGCCCCCTTGATGAGGTCTCCCTCCCAATGGCCGGGAAGCTGGCGATCCTCTACCTCTGGAGGGCGCACGTGAATGCTCACAAGATCGGTGATTTCTCCTCGGCGGTCCTCGCCTTTGGAGCGGGGCCAGCGCTTGGCGTGAGCCATGCGCAGACAGGCCACCAACTCCTTCTTGAGCTCTCCCCGGGGCTGGGCATAGATGCAGGTGTAAATGCTCTCGTGTGACACTCTCTGGCGCCTGTCGTTGGGATGAAGTTTCTTCAGGTGTCCGGCAATTTGCTGGGGCGACCAATGCTGGCGCAGATACTCGCACACCTGCTTGAACAAGATGCCTGGGCGCAGTAGCTTGGGCTGGGGGCGGCTATGGATGCGGCGAATACGGCAGCGCTGTTGGGCAAACCGGCTGACGTAGCCATGGCCTCCTGCATTGCGGAGGATCTCCCGGCTGATGGTGCTGGGGCTGCGGCCTAGAGCCCTGGCAATGGCCCGCAGGCTTTGCTTTTGCTGCAGGCCCAGCGCTATGGCGTGGCGCTCGGATTCTGTGATCTGCTCGTAGGTTCTTTTGCTCATGGAGGCCTCAATTCTGAAAGGGGTGTTGCACTTCAGATTTGAGGCCGCCATGCGCCAGGCCGCTAAATGACTTCAAACCTCGTTCACTCGGCCGTGATGCCTGCGCGCTTGACCACGGCGCCAAACTTCACCAAACGGTCGGCCATCATTTTTTCAAAGGCGGCCGGGGCCATTTCTTCGGGCGGGATCACGCCCCGGTCCTTGAGGTTGGCAATCATGGCGGGCGATGTGGCCACCTGGCGCACGGCCTTGTACAGGGTCTGCACCACGGCCTCGGGCGTCCCGGCGGGGGCGGCCAAGCCGGTCCAGGAGGTGAGGTTCAGCTCGGGGTAGCCCACTTCGGCCAGGGTGGGCACATCGGGCAGCTGGGGCAGGCGCTGGTCGGCCGCCACGGCCAGGGCGCGCACTTTGCCTGCCTGGATGTGGGGCAGCATGATGACCAGGTTGTCGAGGATGAACTGCACCTCGTTGGCCAGCACGCCGGTGATGAGCGGTGTGCCGCCCCGGTAAGGGATGTGCGTGGTGAACACGCCCGTGGAGACTTTGAGCATTTCCACATTGAGCTGGCCCATGCTGCCCACGCCGCCGCTGCCGTAGTTGAGCTTTCCGGGGTTCTTCTTGGCGTAGTCGATGAATTCCTTGAAGGTCTTGAACGGCAAGCTGCTGTGCACCACCAGGGCGTTGGGCTGGCGGCCCAGGATGGCGATGTTCTCGAAGTCTTTGACCGCGTCGTAGCCCACCTTGGGCTGCGTGAGCGGGTTGGCCAGGTGGCTGCTTTGGGACGAGACCACGAGCGTGTAGCCATCGGGCTTGGCGCGCGCCACATACAAGGCACCGACCGAGCCGCCCGCCCCTGCGCGGTTTTCGACAATGACGGGCACGCCCAAAGCGCGCGACAGCGGCTCGGAATACTGGCGCGCCATGATGTCCACCGACCCGCCGGGCGGGAACGGCACCACCAGCGTGATGGGGCGCGAGGGGAATTTGTCTTGTGCCAGGGCGGGCAGCGCGGCAAGGCCTGCAAGGCCTGCAAGGCCTGCAAGGCCGAGGCCAGTGGAGAGAAGGCTGCGGCGGGAAGGTGTGTTCATGGCCATCGGTAAGCTCAAAAAATCAGGAGAAAGTTTCAACAAGGCAAGGCAGATCAAGGGTGGCCCAGCACGGCCAGCGCCACGGCCTGTGCGCGTGGCACAAAGGTGGTCAGCTCGCAGTATTCGCGCTCGGTGTGCGGGTGGCCGCCCACGGGGCCCGTGGCGCACAGCGTGGGCACGCCCACCGAGGCGGTGAGGCCGCTATCGGCCGCGCCGCCCGTGAATTCGCCCTGCACCTCAAAGCCCAGCGACCGTGCGCCCTGCTGGTACAGCGCCAGCAGGTACTCGGGCGTGGTCTTCATCGGCATGGTGCGGCGGGCCACGGTAATGCGGCCCTGGGTGCGGGGCACGGATTCTTCTTCGACGATGGCGCGCACGCGCTCCAGCAAGGCATCGGGGTCGGTTTCGGCGGTAAAGCGCAGGTCCACCTCGGCCTTGGCGTGGGGCGCCACCATGTTGGGCACGATGCCGCCTTGCACCACGCCCACGTTGGCGGTGACGCCGGTGGCGGGGTCTGTCAGCGCGTGCAACGCCAGCGTCTTGCGGGCCAGCGCGTCGATGGCGCTGGCGCCTGCGGCGTGGTTGATGCCTGCGTGGGCGGCCACGCCTTGCACCTCAAACTCCACCACCATCGAGCCCTTGCGGCTGGTGACCAGGTTGCCGCTGACGCGGCCCGGCTCGGCATTGAGCACCGCCCGTGCCCCGCGCGCGCGGGCAGTGATGAGGTCGCGCGTGGCGGGCGAGCCAATCTCTTCATCGCACGAAAAGAACAGGTGCAGCGGTGCCTGCAGGCCGCCACAGCGCGCAAATGCCTCGGCCACAAACACGTTGAGCACCAAGCCCGACTTCATGTCGGCCACGCCGGGGCCGTAGGCCCGGCCCGCTTCTTCGCGGTAGGGGCGCTTGGCCACCGTGCCTGCGGGGTACACCGTGTCCATGTGCCCCATGAGGATGATGGGCGCCCCGGCCCCTGCAGCGTTGACCTGTGCATGCAGCAACACGCCATAGCCAGGCACGGGCTCGAACTGCACGGGCACGCCCGCAGCCTGCAAACGTTCGGCCAGGGCATGGGCCACGGCCGTCACGCCCGCT
Source organism: Acidovorax sp. 56 (assembly GCF_002749705.1). Lineage (NCBI taxonomy): Bacteria > Pseudomonadati > Pseudomonadota > Betaproteobacteria > Burkholderiales > Comamonadaceae > Acidovorax > Acidovorax sp. 56. The sequence continues at coordinate 4,178,176 of NZ_PEEV01000001.1, read as the reverse complement.
TCGTCGCGGCTGCCGCTGTCGATGTTGACCACTTTTTGCAGCAGGTCCTGCATGGCTTGCTGCTGGCTGGCCAGCCAGTCCAGCACCTGGGTGCGCACGGCGGGGTCAATGGTCAGGGCGGTGGGGAGGGCTGCGGCAGTGTCTTGCATGGTTTCCTTGCGTCGATGGGGTAGCGCCCCGTCAGCGGGGTCAAAATCTGCAGATAAGTGTTGCATGCGCTGCCGGTGTTTGCAATACTTTTTTCATTAACACCACTCAATGAAATCTACATTGCAAACACCCATCGCCTTGCTGACCGAACGCCTGGCCCGCCAAAGCGCCACACTCACCAGCAGCGAGCGCGCCTTGGCCGAAGGCCTTGAGCGTGACTACCCCCATGCGCTGCTGGAATCGGCCACCGCCCTGGCAACGCGCCACGGCACCAGTGCCTCGACCGTGGTGCGGCTGTTTGCCAAACTGGGCTACGCCAGCTATGCCGAAGCCCAGCGCGAGGCCCGTGCCGAAGTCACGGCGCTGCTGCAGACGGCGGGGCAGCGCGCGCCCGTCACCATCGGCACCGAGCGCAGCCAGCAGCAATGCGTGGACGACGCCCTGCTGCACGACCAGCACAACCTGAACGCCACACGCGACGGGCTGGACATGGCGGCCTTTGAGGCCATCACCACCCGCCTGGCCGAGGGCACCGGCCGGGTGTACGTGCTGGCACAAATCAACAGCGCCCCCGTGGCCGCCTGGCTGGCCCTGCACCTGAACATGTGCCGCCCCGGCGTGCAGGAGCTGGGCGCCGGGGCCATAGACACCACCGATCAATTGCTGTGGGTGCAGCCCGAGGATGTGCTGCTGGCCTTCAGCATCCGCCGCTACGCCAGTGGCCCGGTGAAGGTGGCGCAGCGGTTTCGGGATGCTGGCGCGCAGGTCTTCAGCATCACCGACAGCAGTGCCGCGCCCTTGGCGGCCCTGGCCCACCAACGTGTGCTGGTGCGCACGTCCAATGCTTCACCGTTCGACTCGTACACCGCCGCCTTCTTCCTGTGCAACGCTCTGGTGTCGGCCGTGGCCCAGTTGCGACATGCAGCGGTGCCTGAGACCCTGAAGCGCCGCGATGACCTTTGGAAGGATGTGGAGGCGCAGCTCATCGTGGACAGCCACGCCCCTGCGGGACGGCGGGGCAAGCGCTAGCCGCTCGAGCGGGTGCAGAAGAAGCGCCGCGCAAGCAACACGCCCCAAAGCGCTTTTGTCTTCTGGAGAGCGGCTGCGCAGCCACTGCGTTGCATGCACTGCACCGCACTTTACGCACGACTGCTGCGTCTGCAGCACTTTGCATCAGGGCTCTTCACTGGGCCGACCAGCTGCGCGCAGGCTACGGCAAAAAGTGTGGCACCCACCCACCCCCTCACTCTTGTGCGCAGCGGAGTCCAAGGGGGGCGATACCAGCACCACCGCCAGTTGTGGCGTGAGCTGCAACAGATAGGCATCCGCACTGCTGGTGCCGGCATGCATGCTCACGGCAGGCTGGGCCTTGGTGCGGTGCCATGAAGCGCGCATGAGCACTTCGCCATACCGGGCCTGTCGACCGAAGAAAGACACCTTGGTGGAGGGCTGCGCTGGCGCATGGGCATTGGGCGTGCGCCAAGCCCCCCGCTCAAAGTTGAAGGGGTCCAGGGGCAAGTGGTCTGCATCCAATCGCGTGCGGGCCACCTGCACCGTGGGCCAATCTAGGCCGGCACTGATGTCCCAGTCACACAATGGGTAGGGAGGGCTCCCACCTTCCGCCTCATCCTTGCACTCCAGCTGCTTGGGCGTGGGCTGCGCGGGCACCACATCGAATGCACACATGCGCACCCCTTGCCGCGAGACAGACCGGACAGGCCGGGTGATGCGGTACTGGGAAGGCAGATCAAACGCCACACCGCAAGCCCGCACAGGCACGGCCCCCTCCGCAGCACCGCTGGGGCGTGCCTCTGTAGAAGACAGCGTGCGCGATGGCGGGGCCCAAGGGGTAACGGTCTCAGCGTCCAAATCCACCAGAAAATGCCCCAGCCGCCGGAGCTCTCCCGAGGATTTCGACGGCTCCAGGTATTGCAGTGCAAACACCCAGCCATCGGCGGTTTCGTGCGGCGACTGGCAACCATAGCGCCCCGTGGCGAGCCCCTCGCCCGCCAGTTGCGCGGTCTGGGCCACGGCTTTGAGCAACGCACAGGCCTGCGCCTGAGGAGACTGTGGATTGGCCGATGCCAGCCAAGGCAGGCAGCACAGCAGGGTTGCGCCCACGAACCCCGCCGCTGGCGCCAAGCTGGTGTTGCGGGGCAGGCACTTCGCGCGCAGCAGAAATCGGAGGATGGCAGTCATGGGCGGTTGGCGTGCAAAGGAGGGTGTCCGATTAAAGGGTACAAAGCGCGCCACCGCGGCACGTTCACCAGCGCAACGGCCAACAAAAAGGCACCCGAAGGTGCCTTTTTTCGCAAACCGTGAGAACAGTTCAGTGCTGCAGGATCTTGTTGAGGAAATCCTTGGTGCGCGGCTGGCGTGCATCGGGGTTGTTGAAGAAGTCGTCCTTGGAGCAGTCTTCCAGGATCTTGCCGCCCACGTCCATGAAGATCACGCGGTTGCTCACCTTGCGGGCAAAGCCCATTTCGTGGGTCACGCACATCATGGTCATGCCTTCGTTGGCCAGGCCCACCATCACATCCAGCACCTCGCCGACCATTTCGGGGTCGAGCGCCGAAGTGGGCTCGTCGAACAGCATCACGATGGGGTCCATGCTCAGCGCACGGGCAATGGCCACGCGCTGCTGCTGGCCGCCCGAGAGCTGCCCGGGGAACTTGTCCTTGTGGGCGATCAGGCCCACACGCTCCAGCATCTTCAGGCCGCGCTTCTTGGCGTCGTCCGCGCTGCGGCCCAGCACCTTGATCTGCGCGATCGTCAGGTTGTCCGTCACCGACAGGTGAGGGAACAGCTCGAAGTGCTGGAACACCATGCCCACGCGGCTGCGCAGCTTGGGCAAGTTGGTGCTGGGGTCGTGCAGCTTCACACCATCCACCGAGATTTCACCCTTTTGAAAGGGCTCCAGCGCGTTGATGGTCTTGATCAGCGTGGACTTGCCGGAGCCTGAAGGGCCGCACACCACCACCACCTCACCTTTTTGGATGGTGGCCGAGCACTCGTTGAGCACCTGCACGGGCCCATACCACTTGGATACGTTCTTGAGTTCGATCATTGTTTATTCCTCAATCTCTCGGATCACCGGATGATGGCGATCTTCTGGTGCAAGCGCTTGACCATCCAGGACAAGGCATAGCACATCACAAAATACAGCGCCGCTGCGGCCAGGTAGGCCTCAATCGGGCGACCAAAGTTCTTGCCAGCAACTTCAAAGCCCTTGAGCATGTCATACGCACCGATGGCGTACACCAGCGAGGTGTCCTGGAACAAGATGATGGTCTGCGTGAGCAGCACCGGCAGCATGTTGCGAAACGCCTGGGGCAGCACCACGAGCTTCATGTTCTGGCCATAGGTCATGCCCAGGGCCTGGCCTGCGTACACCTGGCCACGGGGAATGGACTGGATGCCCGCGCGCATGATCTCACTGAAGTACGCCGCCTCGAAAGCGATGAACGTCACCACCGCCGACACTTCCGCCCCGATGGGGCGGCCAATGATGGCGGGCATGAGCAGGAAGAACCACAGAATCACCATCACCAGCGGAATGGAGCGCATGCCGTTGACATAGATGGTGGCCGGCACATCCAGCCACTTGCGGCCCGACAGGCGCATGAGCGCCAGCAGCGTGCCAAACACCACGCCGCCAATCGTGGCCACCACCGTGAGCATCAGGCTGAAATACAGCCCCTTGAGCACGAAGTTGGAGATCAGGTCCCAGTTGTAAAACGAAAAGTCGAGATTCATATCAATGGCCTCCGCCCGAGGCACCGGCAATCACCACGCCAGGAATTCGCACACGCTTTTCGATGAACGCCATGATGCGATTGATGGCAAAGGCCGAGATGATGTAAAGCCCCGTCACCCCGAGGTACACCTCAATGCCGCGCGAGGTCTCTTCCTGCGCCTGCATGGCGAACATCGTGAGTTCGGCCACCGACACGGCAAACGCCACCGACGAGTTCTTGAAGATGTTCATCGTCTCGCTGGTCAGCGGCGGGATGATGATGCGAAACGCCATGGGCAGCAACACATAGCGGTAGGTCTGGAACGTGGTGAAACCCACAGCCAAACCAGCGTAACGCTGGCCGCGTGGCAAGGTCTGAATGCCCGAGCGCACTTGCTCGGCAATCCGGGCCGAAGTGAAAAAGCCCAGCGCAAACACCACCAGCACAAAGCCCGGCACACTCTTCATGGCCGGAATCAGGGTGGGCAGCACGTGGTACCACAAGAAAATCTGCACCAGCAAAGGTATGTTGCGAAACAGCTCCACCCACGCATTGCCCAGGCGCACCACCATCGGACTGTTGGGCAACGTGCGCAAGGTGCCAATCACCGCGCCAATCACCAAGGCCAGCAACAACGCGAGCAGCGAAACAGAAACCGTCCAGCCCCAGGCCGACAGCATCCAGTCCAGGTACGTGATGTCGCCGCCCTTGCCAAAGCAGCCCTGCACCACCTCCCGCTCCATGGTGTCCTGGCAGAACACCTGCCAATCCCAACTCATAGGATCACCCCTTTAATGTCTTGATATTGCATTGGGCACAACCTTGTGCCGGCCCAACAAAAAAGCCCCTTCAAACCCGCTGTTCGAAGGGGCGGCAGTCGTTCAAGAATTACTTCTTGGCGTAGTCTTCTGCAGGCTTGTCGTTGGGGTTAGCCCAAGCGGCCTTAGTGGCTTCAGACATGGGCAGGCCAATCTTGGTGTTGGTCGGTGGCACGGGTTGCATGAACCACTTGTCGTACAGCTTGGCCAGCGAACCGTCCTTGATCTGGCGCTTGATGGAGTCGTCCACGGCCTTCTTGAAGCCAGCGTCGTCCTTGGGCAGCATGCAGGCGATGGGTTCCACGCTCAGCACTTCGCCCACGATCTTGTAGTCGGCAGGGTTCTTGGACTTGGAGACGTTGGCAGCCAGGATGGAGCCGTCCATCACAAAGGCGTCGGCACGGCCGGTTTCCAGCATCAGGAAGCTGTCGGCGTGGTCCTTGCCGAACACTTCCTTGAAGTCGATACCGCCAGCGCGCTCATGCTTGCGCAGGGTTTGCACCGAAGTGGTGCCTGTGGTGGTCGCCACGCTCTTGCCGTTCAGGTCCTTGATGGAGGTGATGCCGGAGTTGGCCTTCACCACCATGCGCACTTCTTCCACGTAGGTGGTCACAGCAAACGCCACATCCTTTTGGCGCGTCGCGTTGTTGGTGGTGGAGCCGCACTCCAGGTCCACCGTGCCGTTGGTGACCAAAGGCACGCGGTTTTGCGATGTCACGGGCTGGTATTTGATGTCCAGCTTGGCCAAGCCCAGTTGCTTCTGGATATCGTGCAGAACGATTTCACCCATTTCGGTATGGAAGCCCACGTACTTGCCATTGCCCAATGTGTAGGACAGGCCAGAGGACTCACGCACCCCCAGAGTCACGCTGCCGGAGGCCTTGATCTTGGCCAGGGTGTCGGTGGCTTGGGCAAACGCACTGCCTGCGGCCAGAGCGGTCACGGCAATTGCCAGCAAATGTTTTTTCATGAGTATCTCCTTAGGGGGTTATCGAAAAGGGAGGGGTTGAGCGCGCTGCCCGGCCTGTCTTGCAAGCCAAGCAAATGCTTCCAGATGAAACTACGCCACCAGCGATCTTATTCAGAACGGAACCTGGTCGGTAGGGTACTTCCAAAAGTCCCTCAACAGGTAGCTGACCGGGATGTTCAGCGGCTTGTTGTGGGGCGGAATGGGTTGGGCAAACCACTTGTCGTAGATGGGATAAATCTCGCGGCTGGTGACCAGGCGGCGCATTTCATCGTCCACCAGTTTTTTGAAGTCCGGGTCGTTCTTGGGCAGCATGATGGCCAGCGGCTCGGTGGTCACAAACCGCCCCACCACCTTCAGTGCCTTGGGGTCGGGGCGCGAGGCCGCCAGGCCGTACAGCAGCACATCGTCCATCAAAAAGGCATCGGCCTCGCCCTTTTCCACCATCTCCACGCCCCGGGCATGGTCAGGGGCTTCCACGATCTGAATGCCCATCAGACGCTCACGGTTGGCCTGCACCACGGCCTTGAGCGGCGTAGTGCCCTTGGTGGACGCCAGGGTTTTGCCCTGCAAGTCTTCCAGGCGGTCGATGGGGCTGGCGGCCTTGACCAGCAGGCGCGCACCGGTGATGAAATGCGGCACCGTGAAGGCCACCTTCTGGCGCCGCTCGGCATTGTTGGTGGTGGAGCCGCACTCCAGGTCGGCCTTGCCCTGCTCGATCATTTCCATGCGGTTGGAGGGCGACACCATCACGAACTCCACGTCCATGTTTTTGGCGCCCGCCTTCTTGCGCACCACCTCGGCCAGACGCAGGCACAAATCCATCGCATAGCCTATGGGCTTGCCCGAGGCGGCATCGACATACGAGAACGGCACGGCCGACTCGCGGTGGGCAATCACCAGCTTGCCGCCCGCGCTGATGCGCTCCAGCACGGTGGCGGCCGAGGCGGCAGATGTGCAGCACAGGGCCGCAAGGCACCATGCCAATCCCCAATGCTGATGTTTCATGCGGCCTCTCGGTGAATAAACTGAAAACAGGTGTTTGCAATCTTCGTGCCATCACGCAGCCACTGCGGCGTATGGCGGAGCCCCGAAGCGCACGGCGCGAACTTTACGTGTCGCCCCTGTGAAATTCCAATGCCGTTTGCGCGCTCAACTATGCAAAATATTTATGTCGGTATTTACCCTTAGCATGGGTTGGCTTGGGTTTGCAGGTAGGCCCACAGGGCCTGGGCAGTGCCCTTGGGGGCCTCTTTGCCCGCTGGCTTCTCGCGGTAGGCGCGCACATCCATGAGCATTTGCAGCCCGTCTGTGTCCGATGGGGCGGCGCTGACCAGCCGCTTGGCACGCAGTTCTTTCTTGACCGCGCTGTGCGGAAGAAAGGCCACGCCATGCCCCTCCAGCGCCATGGCCTTCAGGCCCTCGGCCATGTCGGTCTCGTACACCCGCTCCAGGTGGATGGGCGTGGCGGACTCTTTGAGAATCAGCTCCGTCACCCGCCCCAGATAAGCCCCCGGCGCATAGCCCAGGTAAGGCAGCGGTTGCCCCGCACGGCCAGGCAGCCGGAACAGCGGCTCGCCATCCGCATCGGGCTTGCTGTAGGGCGAAAGCACCTCCTGGCCCAGGCTCACCATCTCGTAGCGGTCTGCATCCAGCTGAAAGGGTTGCGAGGAGTGGTGGTAGGCAATGAGCAGGTCACAACCCCCTTCCACCAGCCGCATCACGGCGTCGTGCACATTCAGCGCAATCAGGCGGCTTTTGAAGGGGCTGAACTTGTCATGCAGGCTCGACACCCAGGCCGGAAAGAACGTGAACGCCAGCGTGTGCGGCACCGCGAACTCGATCATGTCTTTGCCCGCACTGGTGTGCGCGCGCAGCATGGCGCGGGTGTTTTGCAGGGCCTGCAGCATTTCCAGGGCTTGGTCGTACAGCGTCTTGCCCGCAGGCGTGAGGCGCGTGGGGTACGAACTGCGGTCCACCAGATCGGTGCCCGCCCAGGCTTCCAAGGCCTGGATGCGCCGCGAGAAGGCAGGCTGGGTCACATGCCGCAATTGGGCCGATCGGCTGAAGCTGCGCGTTTCCGCGAGGCTGACGAAATCTTCTAACCACTTGGTTTCCATCGGCCGCATTATCCGCGCCTGCCCACGCTGTGGCGTGCGGCGCGGGTGAGGGTTTACACCCCATCCGAATGCTATGGGTGCTTATCGATGCGTCGCATAATGTAACGGGGGCTTTCATCGCGCGCCCGCGTCCTGTTCCGGGTTGCACAACATCCACGGGGCAGCGACTTTTCAGAACCCTTCTGCTCATGGCTTGTGCAAAACAGGGCTCAGGCAAGCAGCCCGCCTCACGGCAAAGGCGGCGGCTGCAACCCGATTTGCGCAAGTCTTACCGTTTTTCGCACCTGCTCTCCCATGTCCTCCAATCCCACCCCCAGCCCGTCTGAGCCAGAGGCCGAGCCCCGCTCTTTGCGCCTTGAAGACTGGCTCACCGTCATCGTCATGGCGGCCCTCGCGCTCATCACCTTTGCCAACGTGCTGGTGCGCTACTTCACCAACTCCTCGTTCGCCTGGACCGAAGAAATCTCCGTGTTCCTGATGATCGCGCTGGCCCTCATCGCAGGCTCTGCCGCCGTCGCACGCGACCAGCACATCCGCATCGAGTACTTTGCAGAGGGCGGCTCGGCCCTGCGCAGCAAGCGCCTGTCGATGCTGGGTGCGGCCACCGTGGCCCTGCTGTTTGGCGTGATTGCTGTGCTGAGCGTGCGCGTGGTGTGGGACGACTACCGCTTTGGCGAGACCTCGCCCGGCATTGGCGTGCCGCAGTGGTGGTATTCGGTCTGGCTGCCCGTGTTCTCGGCGCTCATCACGGCGCGCGCCGTGGGCCTGTTCATCCGCCGCAGCCGCAGTAGCGCCGATGGTGCTGAAGCCCACCCCCAGGAGCCCCAAGCATGATCGCCACGCTGCTGTTTGTGGCCTTCCTGGGCCTGATGTTTGTGGGCGTGCCGATTGGTGCCGCGCTGGGCCTGGCGGGTGCCACCGCCATCGCGCTGGCCAATGCCGACAGCCAGTGGTTTGGCCTCTTGGCCGTGCCGCAGAACTTCTATGCCGGGCTGGGCAAATACCCGCTGCTGGCCATCCCGATGTTCGTGCTGGTCGGCTCGATTTTTGACCGCTCGGGCGTGGCGCTGCGGCTCGTCAACTTTGCCGTGGCCATCGTCGGGCGCGGCCCCGGCATGCTGCCGCTGGTGGCGATTGCCGTGGCCATGTTCCTGGGCGGCATCTCGGGCTCGGGCCCGGCCAACGCCGCCGCTGTGGGCGGCGTGATGATCGCGGCCATGTCACGCGCGGGCTACCCGCCTTCGTTCTCGGCCAGCGTGGTGGGGGCAGCCGCCGCCACCGACATCCTGATCCCGCCGTCCGTCGCCTTCATCATCTACTCGGTGCTGGTGCCCGGCGCCTCGGTGCCCGCGCTGTTTGCGGCCGGCATGATCCCCGGCGTGCTGGCCGGTGTGGCGCTCATCGTGCCCGCCGTGTGGATGGCGCGCAAGCACAAGATGGGCGCGCTCGAAGCCACCATGCCCCGCCCCCCATTCTGGAAGAGCCTGCGCGAGGCCACCTGGGGCCTGGCCGCACCGGTGCTGATTTTGGGCGGCATGCGCGCAGGCTGGTTCACGCCGACGGAAGCCGCCGTGGTCGCGGTGTTCTACGGCCTGTTCGTGGGCATGGTGATCCACCGCACGATCAAGGTGCGCGACCTGTTCCCCATCCTGCGTGAATCGGGCGAACTGTCGGCGGTGATCCTCATCGTGGTCTCGCTCGCGGGCATCTTTGCCTACTCGCTGTCCACACTGGGCGTGATCGACCCGGTGGCCAACGCCATCGTGAACTCGGGCCTGGGTGAATACGGCGTGCTGGCACTGCTCATCGTGCTGCTCATCACCGTGGGCATGTTCCTCGACGGCATCTCGATCTTCCTGATCTTCGTACCGCTGCTCTTGCCCATCATGCAGCACTACAAATGGGACCCTGTCTGGTTCGGCGTGATCCTGACCTTGAAGGTGGCCCTGGGCCAGTTCACCCCCCCGCTGGCCGTGAACCTGATGGTGTCTTGCCGCATTGCCGGTGTGCGCATGGAATCGACCGTGCGCTGGGTGGGCTGGATGCTGTTCGCCATGTTCCTCGTGATGGTGCTGGTGATCGCATTCCCGCAGCTCGCCCTGTGGCTGCCCGCCCAGATGGGTTATTGAATGTGACAAAAATGCCTTCTAGCGCTTATCTATAAAGCGCAGAAAGCTATGTTTTTTATAGCAAGGAGACTTTATGAAACTGCGTACCTTCCTGACATCGGCCGTGGCCGCTGCGGCCGCCCTGGCCTTCACCGCGCCTGCCGCCATCGCACAGACCGCGTACAAGAGCGAGTACCGCATGTCGCTGGTGCTGGGCACCGCCTTCCCCTGGGGCAAGGGCGGCGAGCTGTGGGCCAACAAGGTCCGTGAGCGCACCCAGGGCCGTATCAACATCAAGCTCTATCCCGGCGTCTCGCTGATCCAGGGCGACCAGACGCGCGAGTTCAGCGCGTTGCGCCAGGGCGTGATCGACATGGCCGTGGGCTCCACCATCAACTGGTCGCCGCAGGTCAAAGCCCTGAACCTGTTCTCGCTGCCCTTCCTGTTCCCCAACTACGCCGCCGTGGACGCCGTGACGCAGGGTGACGTCGGCAAGCAGATCTTCGCTACGCTGGACAAGGCAGGCGTGATGCCCCTGGCCTGGGGTGAGAACGGCTACCGCGAAATCTCCAACTCCAAGCTGGCCATCAAGAGCCCTGCCGACCTCAAGGGCCTGAAGATCCGCGTCGTGGGCTCGCCCCTGTTCCTCGACACCTTCACCGCCCTGGGCGCCAACCCCACGCAAATGAGCTGGGCCGACGCGCAGCCCGCGTTTGCCAGCGGCGCCGTGGATGGGCAAGAGAACCCGATTGCCGTCTACCAGGCCGCCAAGCTGCACACCGTGGCCCAAAAGCACATCACCATGTGGGGCTACGTGAACGACCCGCTGGTGTTTGTGGTGAACAAGGACATCTGGAACAGCTGGACGCCCGCCGACCGCGAGATCGTCAAGCAGGCCGCCATCGACGCTGGCAAGGAAGAAATCGCCATCGCCCGCAAAGGCATGGTCGAAGCCGACAAGCCCCTGCTCAAGGACATCGCCGCCAACGGCGTGACCGTCACGCAGCTGTCAGCCGCCGAGCGCGACGCGTTCGTGAAGGCCACACGCCCCGTGTACGAGAAGTGGAAGGGCCAGATCGGCGCCGACCTGGTGACCGCCGCTGAAAAGGCGATTGCGGCAGGCAAGTAAACCCCAAACGCTCCTAAAACCATAGCTTCTAGCGCTTTATCAGCAAGCGCTAGAAGCTTTTTTTATGCCCAAAACGGCCCAGCATGCACAGCGGGCGGTGCCTGCCGATGGCCCACCCATCCCGCACTGGAATCGCCCAAGACCACACCGCGCAACCACACTCAGGCGGTCTGGCTAGTCACATAAAATTGGTACGACCAATAAACCAAAATCCAGGCAAATGACCATAACTCGGTATTTACCCTATAAATACCACCCCATCACACCGCCCAAAATACGACCAATTCGCACGGATTGGTTATTTTTGGTCATACCAATTTAATTCAATGTCTGCCAATGAGGGACAAGCGCACAGCCTGCCTTCATGCCAGCCCACCCCTCAGCCCCCCGGCCTGCGGGGCCAGTGGCCGGAGACAACGCTGCCCCCCAAGGCGGCGCATCCACTGCGGTGAAGAAAGCCATGGGCCCCTGGCCTTTGTCTGCGTTTCAATGCCTCACTTACCGTTATGCAAACCCTCTGGCAACAAAACTATGATCCGGCCGGGAACATCTGGCTCTCCGCGCTCGTAGCCCTCATCCCCATCGTCTTTTTCTTTCTGGCCCTGACCAAGCTGCGGCTCAAGGGCTACCAGGCGGGCACCGTGACGGTGCTGCTGGCCCTGGGCGTGGCACTGCTGTTCTACAAGATGCCCGTGAGCGCTGCGCTGGCCTCGGCCGTGTATGGCTTCTTCTATGGCCTGTGGCCCATCGCCTGGATCATTGTGGCGGCGGTGTTTCTGTACAAGCTGTCGGTCAAGACAGGACAGTTTGATGTGATCCGCAGCTCCATCCTGTCCGTCACGCACGACCAGCGCCTGCAGCTCATCCTGGTGGGTTTCTGCTTTGGTGCGTTTCTGGAAGGTGCGGCTGGCTTTGGCGCCCCCGTGGCCATCACTGCTGCGCTGCTGGTGGGCCTGGGCTTCAAGCCGCTGTACGCCGCTGGCCTGTGCCTGATCGCCAACACCGCCCCCGTGGCCTTTGGCGCCATGGGCATTCCGGTCATCGTGGCGGGCCAGGTGTCGGGCATCGACCCGTTCCTCATCGGCCAGATGGCCGGGCGCCAGTTGCCCTTCATGACCATCCTGGTGCTGTTCTGGATCATGGCCATCATGGACGGCTGGCGCGGCGTGAAGGAGACCTGGCCTGCCGTGCTGGTGGGTGGCGGCTCGTTCGCCGTGGTGCAGTTCCTCACCGCCAACTACATCGGCCCCGAGCTGCCTGACATCACCTCGGCCATCGTCTCGCTGATTGCCCTCACGGCCTTCCTCAAGGTGTGGCAGCCCAAGCGCATCTTCCGCTTTGACACCAGCGACAGCACGACAACGTCCGCTGCCAAGCCAGTGGCCGCCAGCGCAGCGCCTCTCACCGCAGGCGCCATCATCAAGGCCTGGTCGCCCTTCATCATCCTGACCGGCATGGTCACGATCTGGAGCATCAAGCCCTTCAAGGCGCTGTTTGCCGCAGGCGGCCCCCTGGCCTCCACCATCATCAACATCCCCGTGCCCATGCTGGACAAGCTGGTCGCCAAGATGCCGCCCGTGGTCGCACAGGCCACGCCGTATGGCGCGGTGTACACCTTCAACTGGCTGGCCGCCACCGGCACCGCCATCCTGATTGCCGCCATCCTGACCATCGCCTTCGCCCGTTTCTCCCCCGCCAAGGCCGTGGCCACGCTGGGTGAGACGGTGCGCGAGCTGGTCATCCCGATCTACTCCATCGGCATGGTGCTGGCCTTTGCCTTCGTGGCCAACTACTCCGGCCTGTCCGCCACGCTGGCCCTGGCGCTGGCCCATACGGGCAAGGCCTTCACGTTCTTCTCGCCCTTCCTGGGCTGGATTGGCGTGTTCCTCACGGGCTCGGACACCTCGGCCAACGCCTTGTTTGGCGCGCTGCAGGCCACCACCGCCAACCAGTTGGGCCTGTCGCCCGTGCTCACCGTGGCGGCCAACACCACCGGCGGCGTCACCGGCAAGATGATCTCGCCCCAGTCCATTGCCATTGCCTGCGCGGCCGTGGGCCTGGCAGGCAAGGAATCGGACCTGTTCCGCTTCACCGTCAAGCACAGCCTGGTGTTCGCCGCCATCATCGGCATCATCTGCACGCTGCAGGCCTATGTGTTTACGTGGATGATTCCGGGTCATTGAAACCCTGAATCTGAGAGCCCCCATGCGCCTAGCCGATCACGTTGTCGAAAAACTGCTTGCCCTGGTGCAAGACCGCGGACTGCAGCCCGGACAAAAGCTGCCCGCCGAACGGCAACTGGCCGAGGAGCTGGGGGTGTCGCGCACCTCGGTGCGCGAAGCCATCCAGAAGCTCACCAGCCAGGGCGTGCTCTCGGCCCGGCGCGGCGACGGCACCTACGTGCAGCAATCGAACAAACCTGCCGAGTGGCTGCAGGAAGCCATGGTGCCGCTGGCGGGCCTGATCGAATCCGACCCCCACTACCGCTACGACGTGCTGGAAACGCGCCACGCGCTGGAGACCAGCACCGCCTGGCTGGCCGCGCAGCGCGCCACCGCCCAAGACAAAGCCCACATCCAGCGCTGCTTTGAAGTGATGCTGCAGCACCAGCAAGGCGGCCACGCCGAGCTGGCAGCGCGCGCCGACGCGCAGTTCCACCTGGCCATTGCCGAGGCCTCGCACAACCTGGTGCTGGTGCAGGTGATGCACAGCCTGTTCACCGTGGTGCTCTCCACCGTGGAGCGCAACCGCCACGACATGTTCCGCCTGAGTGCCCCCGTCACGCTGCAAGCACTCACGGCACAGCACCAGGCGCTGATGCAGGCCATTCTGGACGGCGACCCGCAGCGCGCGCGTGCCTGCATCGGCGAGCACCTGGAGCATGTGCGCACCACCATCCAGCGCATGGACGAAGACCGCGCACGGCGCGAACGCTCCATGCGCCTGCCCCTGGATCTAGCCCCCCAAGACCTGAGACAGCCACCACCATGATCATCTCCTCCAGCGCCGACTACCGCACGGTGGCGCAAAAGTTTCTCCCGCCCTTCCTGTTCCACTACATCGACGGTGGCTCGTATGCCGAGCAGACACTGCGCCGCAATGTGGACGACTTTGCCGCCGTGGCATTGCGCCAGCGCGTGCTCAAGGACATGAGCCAGCTGGACACCAGCATCGAGCTGTTTGGCGAAAAGCTCAGCATCCCTGTCGCCCTCTCGCCCGTGGGCCTGACCGGCATGTACCGCCGCCGCGGCGAGGTGCAGGCCGCCCGCGCGGCCAGCAGGCACGGCATTCCGTTCACCATGTCCAGCGTATCGGTCTGCCCCATCGAAGAGGTGGCGCCCATGATCAAACGCCCCATGTGGTTCCAGCTCTACGTACTCAAAGACCGTGGCTTCATGCAAAACGCGCTGGAGCGTGCGCAGGCCGCAGGCTGCACCACCCTGGTGTTTACGGTAGACATGCCCGTGCCGGGCGCACGCTATCGCGACGCGCATTCGGGCATGAGCGGCCCCAACGCAGCACTGCGCCGCTACTGGCAGGCCATCACACACCCGTTCTGGGCCTTCGACGTGGGCCTGCTGGGCCGCCCGCATGACCTGGGCAACATCTCGGCTTACCGGGGCAGCCCCACGGGCCTGCAGGACTACATGGGCTACCTCAGCGCCAACTTCGACCCGTCCATCTCGTGGAAAGACCTGGAGTGGATTCGCGCCTTCTGGAAGGGCCCGATGGTCATCAAGGGCATCCTCGACCCTGAAGACGCCAAGGACGCCGTGCGCTTTGGCGCGGACGGCATCATCGTCTCCAACCACGGCGGCCGCCAGCTCGACGGCGTGCTGTCGTCGGCCCGCGCGCTGCCCGCCATTGCCGATGCAGTGAAGGGCCAGATCAAAATCCTGGCCGACTCGGGCATCCGCAACGGGCTGGACGTGGTGCGCGCCCTGGCCTTGGGCGCCGACTGCGCCATGATTGGCCGCGCCTACATCTACGCGCTGGCCGCAGGCGGCGAGGCCGGTGTGAAGCACCTGCTGGAGCTGCTGGAGAAAGAAATGCGCGTGGCCATGACCTTGACCAGCGTGGCCAAGGTGGCCGACATCTCCGCTGACTTGCTGGTGCGCGAAGCATGAACGCCGCCGCCCCCGTCTCCCCTGCCTCCCCCGTTTCCCGTGAGGCCCTGCTGGCCCAACTGCGTGATGCCGTGGGCGCCGCCCACGTCCTGACCGACGACCAGGCCACCCGGCGCTTTCGCAAAGGCCACCGCACCGGCGAAGGCCCGGTGCTGGCTGTGGTGCGGCCCGCCACCCTGCTGGAGCAGTGGAAAGTGCTGCAGGCCGCCGTGGCGGCTGACCGCATCGTCATCATGCAAGCGGCCAACACCGGGCTCACCGGAGGCTCCACCCCCGACGGCAACCAGTACGACCGCGAGATCATCCTCATGAACACGCTGCGCATCACCGGCGTGCAGGTGGTGCGCGGTGGTGAACAGGTGGTGTGCCTGCCCGGCGCCACACTC
Source organism: Acidovorax sp. 56 (assembly GCF_002749705.1). Lineage (NCBI taxonomy): Bacteria > Pseudomonadati > Pseudomonadota > Betaproteobacteria > Burkholderiales > Comamonadaceae > Acidovorax > Acidovorax sp. 56. Next base: position 4,162,634 of record NZ_PEEV01000001.1, on the reverse strand, counting down.
GACCGGCTGGAGCAGACGCTGATCCCCTTCAACCGCGAACCGCACTCGGTCATTGGCTCGTCGTGCATCGGCGCCTCGGTGTTGGGTGGCATCTGCAACAACTCGGGCGGCGCGCTGGTGCGCCGGGGCCCCGCCTACACCGAGCTGGCGCTGTACGCCCGCGTGAAGGGTGACGGCACGCTGGAGCTGGTGAACCACCTGGGCATCGAGCTGGGCCAGACGCCCGAAGACATCCTGACCCGCCTGCAAAACGGCAGCTACACCGAGGCCGACGTGCGCCATGAGCCTGAGCGCGCAGCATCCGACGCCCACTACGCGCAGGACGTGCGCGCCGTGGACGCCGACAGCCCCGCCCGCTTCAATGCCGACCCGTCGCGCCTGTTCGAGGCCTCTGGCTCGGCTGGCAAGGTGTGCCTGTTTGCCGTGCGGCTCGATACCTTCCCCAAAGAACCCAGCACGGTGTTCTACATCGGCAGCAACGCGCCCGAAGACCTCACCGCGGTGCGCCGCCACCTGCTCACCGCACTGCCGCGCCCGCCCATTGCCGGTGAATACATCCACCGCACCGCGTTCGACATTGGCGAGAAGTACGGCAAGGACACCTTCTTGCTCATCGACCGCTTTGGCACGGCACGCGTGCCTGCGGCCTTTGCACTCAAGAGCAAGTGGGACGGTTTCTTTGAGCGCCTGGGCATGCGCGGCTTTGTGGACCACGCCATCCAGGCCGTGACCCGCCTGCTGCCCAGCCACCTGCCCCGGCGCGTGCGCCAATGGCGTGACCTGTACGAACACCACCTGCTGGTGCGCGTATCGAACGACCAGGTGGAGGCCACGCGCGCCTTCCTGGCCGAGCACTTTGCACCCGCGCACACCGCAGGCGGCTGGTTTGAATGCGATGCCGACGAAGGGCGCAAGGCCTTCTTGCACCGCTTTGCGATTGCAGGTGCCGCCATCCGCTACCGCGAGGTGCACCGCAGCGAGGTCGAAGACATCGTGGCGCTCGATATTGCGCTGCGCCGCAACGACCGCGAATGGGTGGAGCAACTGCCGCAGGACGTGGAGCGCGATGTGGTGCACAAGCTGTACTACGGCCACTTCTTCTGCCATGTGTTCCACCAGGACTACATCGTGAAGAAGGGCGTGGACCCGCTGGCCATGGAGCACCGCATGTGGGAGCTGCTGGACGAGCGCCGCGCCGAGTACCCCGCCGAGCACAACGTGGGCCACCTCTACGTGGCCAAGCCCGCGCTGGCAGGCTTCTACCAGTCGCTGGACCCGACCAACACCTTCAACCCCGGCATCGGCCACACCCCGCGCGGGCGCGACTGGCAAGAGTGCAACCATGCCAGCGGCGGCTGGCCCAAGGGGTATTCAGAGGGCGCGTGACGCGGGTCGGCATCCCCTCGTCTCGTATCGTCCAGTCCTGCCCCACCCCAAACTGTTCGGGCTGAGCTTGTCGAAGCCTTGCGCGGCGCTTCGACAGGCTCAGCGTGAACGGTTGGGGGGCCAGTGGAATCAGTGAATTCACACCAGATTCATCACTGCGTGCAGCACTTCAACAAGCTCAGCGTGAACGGATGGTAGAAGCGGCCTCCGGGGTCAATCCACCGAAGCCGCACCAACGGGCGGCACCGGGTGCTTGACGGCGTTCTTCACCAGCTTGCGCTCCACCGCATCGCGCAGGTCCACGCCGGTGTGGTCGGCCAGCTGCAGCAGGTAGAGCAGCACATCGGCCATCTCCTCGCCCACGCGCTCTTTGCGCGCCGGGTCGGCGGTGAGCTGTTGCGATTCCTCGGGCGTGAGCCACTGGAACAGCTCCTGCAGCTCGGCCGCCTCCACCATCAGCGCCATGGCCAGGTTCTTGGGCGTGTGATACGGCTGCCATTGGCGGGCAGCGGCAAAGGCGCGCAGGCGTTGCTGCAGGTCGGCCAGGTCCAGCGTCATGCCACGCCCCTGGCGCAGCCAAAGCCACGTTTGCTGCAAATGCTACACATTTGATAGCTTTCAGCGCTTATTCCATAAGCGCCATCGGCCATTCTGATGCTCATAACGGCGTCACAGGCGCTTCGCCCGCCAGGTGGCGGCGGGCGTTTTCCATGAAGCGGTCCACCGAGTTCTGCACCGCTTCGGGCGACCAGCCCGCCACATGGGGCGTGAGCACCACGTTGTCCAGGTCCAGCAACTCGGCCGGGGGCGCGGGCTCGCTCTCGTACACGTCCAGGCCCGCCGCCGCAATGCGGCCCTCGCGCAGCGCAGCGGCCAAGGCGGTGGTGTCGATCACGCTGCCGCGTGCGATGTTGACCACCACACCGCGCGGGCCCAAGGCGTTCAGCACGGCGGCGTTGACCAGGTGCCGGGTAGCAGCGCCGCCGGGCGTGGCGATGACGAGAAAGTCCGCCCACTCGGCCAGCGCCGCCACATCGGCAAAGTAACGGTAAGGCACATCGGTGCGGGCGCTGCGGTTGTGGTAGCCCACCTCGATCTCGAAGCCCAGCGCACGCTGCGCGATCTTCTTGCCGATGGTGCCCAGGCCGATTAGCCCCAAGCGCTTGTGCGACACGTTGGGCGGCAGCGGCAAGGCCGTGCGCCACACACCGGCCCGCGTGGCCTTGTCCAGCGGCAGGATGCGGCGCTGCGCGGCAATCAGCAGGCCCCAGGTGTGGTCGGCCACACAGTCGTCGTTGGTGCCCGCACCCGTGGCCACCACAATGCCACGCGCCTTGGCATGGTCTACGGCCACGTTCTCGTAGCCCGCGCCCAGCACGCAGATCAGCGTGAGGGCGGGGAGCGCATCGATCTGCGCGGGCGACAAGCCGATGGCGCCGATGGTGAGCGCCACCCGCACGCTGGGGCCATGCTCGGCAATGGCCGCCGCAGCCGATGCGGCATCGGCTGCGTAGAGGACTTCAAACACCTCGGCCATCTGGGCGCGGTGTTCTTCCGACAGGAAAGTGAGGGCAAGCAGGACAGGCTTCATGGGTTCAACGTTAGTAGGACAAGGTGTTCAAACAGGGCAGCAGCAAGGGGCGCTTCAGGCAGCGCCATCGCTTTGTTGCAATGCCCACATGCTGGCGTAGCGGCCATTGAGGGCCAGCAGTTGCGCATGGGTGCCGCGCTCGATGATGCGACCCGCATCCATGACCAGAATCTCGTGCGCGTCCACCACGGTGGAGAGGCGGTGGGCAATGAGCAGCGTGGTCTTGTTCTGCGCGGCGCTTTGCAGCTCGGCCTGGATGGCGCGCTCGTTGGCCGAGTCCAGCGCGCTGGTGGCTTCATCAAAGATGAGGATGGGCGGGTTCTTGAGCAGCGTGCGGGCAATGGCCACGCGCTGCTTTTCGCCACCCGAGAGCTTGAGTCCCCGCTCGCCCACTTGTGTTGCGTAGCCCTTGGGCGTGCTGGCGATGAAGCCGTGGATGCGCGCTGCGCTGGCGGCGGCCTCCACCTCTTGCTGCGTGGCGCCCGTGCGGCCGTAGGCAATGTTGTAGGCCACGGTGTCGTTGAAGAGCACGGTGTCCTGCGGCACGATGCCAATGGCCTGGCGCACGCTGGCCTGCGTCACGCCGCGAATCTCTTGCCCGGCGATGGTGATGCGGCCTTGCTGGATGTCGTAGAACCGAAACAGCAGCCGCGCCAGCGTGGACTTGCCCGAGCCCGAGGGCCCGACCACCGCCACCGTTTTGCCTGCGGGGATCTCAAAGCTCACGCCTTGCAAAATAGGCCGTGCAGGGTCGTAGGCAAAGTGCACGTCCTCAAACCGCACCGTGGGCTGTGCCAGCCCTTGCAGCGGCTGCGCACCGGGCGCATCGGCCACCTCACGCTCCTTGTCCATCAGCACGAACATCTTGTCCAGGTCCGTGAGGCTCTGCTTGATCTCGCGGTAGATCACGCCCAGGAAGTTGAGCGGGATGTAGAGCTGGATCATGAACGCGTTGACCATGACCAAGTCGCCCAGCGTCATGCGCCCATCGACCACGCCCTGGGTGGCGCGCCACAGCATGGCCACCAGCCCGATGGCAATGATGAACTGCTGGCCCGCATTGAGCATGGACAGCGTGGTCTGGCTCTTGAGCCGCGCCAGCCGCAGGCGCTCCAGGCTCTCGTCGTAGCGGCGGGCCTCAAAGGCCTCATTGTTGAAATATTTGACGGTTTCGTAGTTCAGCAGCGAATCCACCGCCTTGGTGTGTGCGGCCGAATCGAACTCGTTGGCTTCGCGGCGAAAGCGCGTGCGCCACTCCGTCACCCACACCGTGAAGGCGATGTAGACCACCAGCGCAGTGATGGTGATCCAGGCAAACCACACGTCGAACTTGAGCGCCAGCACCGTGAGCACCAGCGCCACTTCGATCAGCGTGGCCACCACGTTGAACAGGGTGTAGGAGATGAGCGACTCGATGCCGCGCACGCCGCGCTCGATGTCGCGCGTCATGCCGCCTGTCTGCCGCTCCAGGTGAAAGCGCAAGCTCAGCTGGTGCAGGTGCTCAAAGGTCTGCAGCGCAATGGCGCGCGCGGCGCCCTGCGTGGCCTTGGCAAACACCAGTTCGCGCAGCTCTGAGAACAGCGAAGTGGACAGCCGCAGCGCCCCATAGGCCAGCAGCAGCCCCACGGGCACCACCAGCAGCGCGGTGGGGCTGCTGGCGGAGATGTCCATGGCGTCCACCAGCGTTTTGAGCAGCACGGGCACGCCGACGTTGGCCAGCTTGGCGCCCACCATGAACACAATGGCGGCCACCACGCGCCACTTGTACTGCCACAGGTAGGGCAGCAGGCGCCGGATGGTGACCCAGTCTGTGGGCTGGTGCGGTGCGGTGGCCGGAGCAGCCGCTGCAGCCGCAGAGGGGTTTGGAGGGGAATGTGGGGGGGCGGAGTCGCCGCGTTGGCGCATGGGGGACAATCCTGATTGTTGTTATCTAGTGATTGTGCCCATGTCTGCCTCCTTCAGCCCACCACCCGCTGCATTGCCCTGCGACCACGAGCTGGTGCTCAAAGTCATCCCCATGCCAGGCGACTGCAATGCCAATGGCGATATTTTTGGGGGCTGGGTGATGGCGCAAGTGGACTTGGCCGGATCGGTGCTGCCCGCGCGCTACGTGCAAGGCCGCATGGCCACCGTGGCCGTCAATGAGTTTGTGTTCAAGCAACCGGTGCGCGTGGGCGACATCCTGTCGTTCTTCTCGCACATCAACCGCGTGGGCAACACCTCGGTGACCGTGCAGGTCGAGGTGTATGCCGAACGCTTTTCAGACCAGGGCCGCTACGTGAAGGTGACCGAGGCCACGCTGACCTATGTGGCGATCGACGCCAACGGCCGCCCACGGCCGCTGCCCAAGCCGCAGGCGCCTGCCCAAGGCTAAGAACCCGTGGACGATCTCATAAGAGAGATCGCCCACAGGCTGTCAGAACAAGCGATTCCCTCAGGCCGCCAGAATGGCAGGCTCGGCGCGCACCACCGCAGGCGCCGCAATGGCGGGGCGCGTGGCCGCGCTGGCGCTGTTGAAGCCGGCCTCGATTTCACCGGCCAGTTGCCCGCCCTCTTCCACCACCAGCTTGCCGTAGCGGATCTTGCCGTTCACCTTGCCCGTGCTGTAGATGACGAGCTTCTGGCGCACGGTGAGGGTGCCATTGAATTCGCCATGGATCTCGGCAATGTCAATTTCAGCCGAGCCCTTGAAGGCCCCGTTCTCGGAGATCTGGATCACGCGCGAATCCATCGTGGCTTCCACCGTGCCTTCGACCACCAGCGTGTCGCAATCGGTAATCTCCACGCCTTTGAGCTTGATGTTGGGGCCCACGGTGAGCTTGCTGCCCGAGCTGTCGCTGCCCGAGGCCGCCACGGGCTTGTTGCCCGTGAGGCCACCACCCGATGGACCCACCGATGACGCGGCACCTGAGTTCAGGCTGTTCAAGCCATTGACGGAGGGGTTGGTGGCGGCATTGCGCTGGAACGAATCGGGTTCACGCTTGCCAAAGAAGGGGTTTTGCACGGCCATCGGATCTCCTTGAAAAGGATGCATCCTAGGTTTTCATGCTGTCAAAAGATGCCATCGTTACGCAAGAACGGTAACCAAACGGTTCGGCCGTAGCATGCACTTGCAAGGCTTGCAGCAGCACACGCCCTGCGCGCTGGCCGCAGCACAACTTACGAAACGATGTAAGCGGCCGCCCCGGCCGACATGAGCTGGCCATCGGGGCCCAAAAACTCCATGCGCGTGGTGGCCACGCGCGAGCCCAGGCGCAGCACCTCAGCGCGCAACTCAAAGTGGCTGCCAATGCCGGGGCGCAGGTAGTCAATGCGCAGGTCAATGGTGCCCAGCTTGGCAAAGCGGTGCAGGCGCTGCTCGGGCGGCTCGTCCATATGCTTGGCGCCAATCGCGGCCATCACCGCCAGCCCGCCCATCGCATCCAGCCCCGCGCTGATCACGCCGCCGTGGATGCGGTTGTAGGCATAGTGGCCCACCAGATCGGGCCGCATGTCGATGCGCGCCACAGCCCGCTGCGGCGCGATGCTGACCACCTTGAGCCCCAGCAGCTGGTTGAAGACGATCTTCTCTTCAAAGATGGCGGTGAGCCCCGCGAGGAACTCGGGCTCGAACGCGATGGCGGTGGAAGGGGCAGACGGAGCGGACATGGACATCCTTGGAGCTGCGGCGGGCCATCCGCCAGAACACTATTACTTTGATAGCTGCCAGCGCTTATCAAGCAAGCGCTAGCGGCCTATTTCATTCAATGCACCAGCGATGGCATTAGCGCCTGCGACACCTGATTTCAGACTTTGCTGAAATCAGGATGTCTTTTAGCGAAACACTTCCGCCCTGCTGCGCAGTGCGCGCTGGCTGCGCCAGCTCCAGACTTCAGACCTTGCTGAAATCTGGATGTCTTTTCTCCATAAACGCTCCAAACGCTTCGCGGGCGGCGGGCTCGCGCAGCATGCGGCCGAAGCTGGCCCCCTCTTCGGCCATCACGGCAGCGATCTGGGGCAGCTGGTGCTTTTTCATCAGGCGCTTGGTTTCGATCAGCGAAGACAAGGGCTTGGCCGCCAGCTTTTTGGCTTGGGCCTGGGCCACGCCGTTGCATTCGGTGGGGGGCACCACGCGGTTGACCAAGCCCACTTCCAGCGCCGCTTCGGCCAGGAAGGGCTCGCCCAGCAGCAGAGCTTCTGCGGCGCGGTGGTAGCCCAGCATCTGCGGCACGAGCAGGCTGGATGCCGCTTCGGGGCACAGGCCCAGGTTGACGAAGGGCATGGAGAACGCCGCGTTGTCGCCCGCATAGACCAGATCGCAATGGAACAGCATGGTGGTGCCAATGCCCACGGCCGGGCCGCACACCGAGGCGATCACGGGCTTGGGGAACGCTGCCAGGCGGTGCAGGAAGCGGAACACGGGCGAATCTTGCGTGGCCGGGGGCTGCTGCAAAAAGTCGCCGATGTCATTGCCCGCGCTGAAGATGGCTACATCGCCCTGGAACACCACCACGCGCACGCTGGCGTCTTGCTCGGCCGCGGCCAGCGCGTCGGCCATGGCCGCGTACATGGTGGTGGTGATGGAGTTCTTCTTGTCCACCCGGTTGAAGGTGATGCTGGTCACACCCGCTTCGGTGTGCACGAGGATGTCTTTGGTGGTGTCGGTCATGGTGGTAAGGGAGTATGAAGAGGTGAAGTGATGGCGCGTACTGGGCCGCGTTGGCGCTGGGTAGCGCTGGGTAGCGCCGGGTAGCGCCGGGTGGCGCGCCTACTCTTTGTAGTAAACGATCTGGTGGCTCGTGGCCAGCATGGTGCCGGCTTCGTTCCAAAGCTGCACGGTCTGGTCAAAAAACCCGTGGCGAAACTCTTGCCCACGGGCCTGGCCCAGCAGGTAGCCCGTGCCGGTCTGCGCCAGTTGCTCGCTGCTGGCATGGAAGTACACCGTGATCGACACCGTGCCCGCAGGCACCAGGTGCGCCCGGCGCAGCCACACGCGGGGGAAGAACAAATCGGCCAACGCCGCCAGCGCGCAGAAGTCCAGCGGCCGAGCGGGCGCGTCGCGCATCCACAGCTGCGACAGGCTGTGGTCACCCAACTGGCCGTTCCACTGCGCAGGCAGCCCACCCGAGATGGGGCGCATCTCGTAGCGGTGCAGCCACGCCATGGCCCCTGCTTCCAAAGGCCTGATGGCGCAGTCTGCCGGGGCAGGCACCGTGGGCATCGGCACATCGCCCGCGCTCCAGGTGTCGCGGCGCACGGCGGTGACGGCCGTGGCGGTCGTGGTCACCACCGGGGCACCGTCGGCATCGGCCTGCAGGATGGACAGCGTCCAGTGCTGGGTGGAGCGGTTGGTGCGCACCGGCGTGGCCTGCACCGTGAACGGCCCGGCCGTCAAAGCCCCCGCGTAGTTGACGGTGAGCGACAGCGGATCGCCCAGCCGGTCGGGGTGCTGCATGACGGCCTGCAGCAGCGTGGCCGCCGTCACGCCGCCAAACGGCCCCACCATGTTCCAGTAGCCGGGATGGGTCTGGCCCGTGTACGCACCGGGCGAAGAAGACGTCAGCGCAAGCGCCTCGTCCAAGGGATGCAAGGAGGAAGTCATGCCTTAAGTGTGCCGTGGATTGAAGAGGGCAAGCGTCATGCCGGTGACTGGCGCACGCTTGGGCTCTGTACCCCCAGGCCCGCCAGTGCGGCGGCCGCACGCGGCCACAGGCTTTGGCGAAACTGGTCGCGAAAGAACCCGAAGTGCCCAATGCGCCGCACCTGCAGCTCGGCAGGCGTGATGCGCTCCACGCGGCGCTCTGTGTGGGTGTACAGGTTGACGAGGTTGTGCGTGCCACGCAGCGTCATCAGCTCATCGTCGGCCATCGACAGCGCCAGCACCGGAAATCGCACCGCGCCATAGCTTTGCGCCACCGCGGGCCCCTCGGCACCCACGCTGTAGGCCGGGTGCAGGCACCAGCGGCGCCACTGCAAGATCACGCCCGCAGGCAGGTCGCCCACCTTCTTGAGCGCACGCCCCGGAAAGTACCCGCACAGCCGCGTGGCCAGCGGCACCAACACCCACCAGAAGTAGGGAACGATGCGTTTGAGCTTGGGAGCGTTGTCGCGCCAGTAACCGCTGCCCGCCGCCACGCTGAGCAGACCATCGACCTGCTCAGGCCGCGTGAGCAGGCCGGGCAACTGCGCGCCCAGGCTGTGCCCCAGCAGGTACAAGGGCTGCGCTGGCAACGCCGCCTTGGCCGCAGTGATCACCGCCTCGTAGTCCTGCGCCCAGTCAAACAAATCGGCCTTCACATCGCGCATCGCACCCTGCAGCGAATCGCCATGCCCCCGGTAGTCAAACGTGGTGACCCGAAACCCCTGCTGCGCCAACCACAGCGCAAAGGCCTCATAAAACGACTGCCGCACCCCCATGGCCCCGCCAATCACGACGCTGGCGCGCGCCACGCCCTCGGGCGCATAAACACGCAGCGCCAGCGCTACCGCGCCATCGCCGCAGTGGACCTGCAAGGTTTGCTTGTTCATGTCGGTCTCCTTGGTTCACACCGATCTGCGCCGGTTTGAAAAGAAAACGATGCGCCCCCTGGCGGGTCACCCGGTTTTGGCAGGCCCAGCCTGGGCCGCAGGAAAGTGCCCAGGCTTCGACAGGCTCAGCCCGAACGGGCGGAGGAAGAACTCATCCCTCGCCCCTGGTCTTCACACCCCGCCCTCAAGGGCGTAGCGAGCGGCATTCAGGCTAGGCGGACGGAGCACAGCAACCGGAACGTACTTCCTGTACGTGAGGATTGCGAGCACCGCCCAACGACGCATGAAGGCCGCGCAGTAGCCTCACACTGACTCGAAGATGCCGGCGGCGCCTTGTCCCATGCCTACACACATGGTGACCATCCCGTACTTGAGCTTGTTGCGCCGCAAAGCATGCACCACCGTGGCCGAGCGAATCGCCCCCGTGGCCCCCAGCGGATGCCCCAGCGCAATCGCACCACCCATCGGGTTGACCTTGCTCGGGTCCATGCCCAGCGTGTTCATCACCGCCAGCGACTGCGCCGCAAACGCTTCGTTCAGCTCAAACCAGTCGATGTCTTGCTGATTCAGGCCTGCGTAGCGCAGTGCCGCCGGAATGGCTTCGATGGGGCCAATGCCCATGATGTGCGGCGGCACGCCCTTGGCGGCGTAGCTCACGAAACGCGCCAGGGGCGTGAGGCCAAAGCGCTTCACCGCCGACTCGCTGGCCAGGATCAGCGCGCCTGCGCCGTCACTGGTCTGCGAGCTGTTGCCCGCCGTCACGCTGCCACGCGCCGCGAACACCGTCTTGAGCTTGGCCAGGCCTTCCAGGCTGGTGTCAGGGCGTGCGCCTTCGTCCATGCTCACGGTGCGGGTCTTGGCAATGGTTTCGCCCGTTTCCAGGTTGGCCGTGCGGTCGGTCACTTCGATGGGCGTGATCTCGTCGGCAAAGTAACCGGCTTGCTGCGCGGCCAGGGCCTTTTGGTGCGAGGCCAGGGCAAACGCATCCTGTGCATCGCGGCCCACCTTCCACTGCTGGGCAACCTTCTCGGCCGTGAGGCCCATACCGTAGGCAATGCCCACGTCGCCGTCACGCTCAAAGATGCTGGGCGACAGGCTGGGGCTGTTGCCCATCATGGGCACCATGCTCATGCTTTCCACACCGGCAGCGATCATCACTTCGGCCTCGCCCACACGGATGCGGTCGGCCGCCATCTGCACGGCCGACAGGCCCGATGCGCAAAAGCGGTTGACGGTGATGCCGCCCACGCTGGTGGGCAGGCCCGCCAGCACGGCACCAATGCGCGCCACGTTCAGGCCCTGCTGCGCCTCGGGGATCGCGCAGCCGCAGATGATGTCTTCGATGGCGGCGGGGTCGAGCCCGGGCGCTGCGGCCAGCGCGGCCTTCAGCGTGGTCGCCAGCAGGTCGTCAGGGCGCATGTTGCGAAAGAACCCGCGGTGCGAGCGCCCGATGGGCGTGCGCGTGGCGGCGACGATGTAGGCTTCCTGGACTTGTTTGGCCATGGGATAACTCCTTCAATTCTTGGCGGGGCGGCTGGCTGGAACCCAGGCCCACTTAAATACACATTCGACCGGCTCCACGCCGGCTTCGTCGGTCACGGTGACGGTGACCTGAACCTCGCCCTTGTCGCTGGCCTGCATGGCCGCGCACTGCTCTGGCGTGAGCGTGGCCACGGCCTTGAGGCCGCCCGTGGCGCGCTTCTTGAACGCCATGCTCAACTCTTTGGCCAGCGGGGTGCAGTCGTCACGCACGTTCATGCCAACGACCATGCCGGTGGCCGTTTCGGCCAGCAGGTTCATGGCCGAGGCGTGCACGCCGCCAATGTGGTTCTGCACGCGGTGCTCATTGGCCAGGTGCACTTCGACCCGCACGGGCGTCAGCGACACAAACCGGACCCCGGCCGTGCCGGTGAAAGGCACCGCACGGCGCAAGATGATGTTCTGCACAAAGCCCCGCATGAAGGCGGGGGCCTCGTCCAGGCGCATCAACGAGCGCTGCAGTTTGTTGGGGGCGCGGTCCGTCATGACTGAAGCCATCAGTTACGCACCGGTTTGCCCGTAGAGAGCATGCCCAGGATGCGCTCTTGCGTCTTGGGGTGCTCGATGAGCGCGCAGAACGCCTTGCGCTCCAGCGTCATCAGGTACTCCTCGCTCACCAGCGTGCCCGCGTCCACGTCGCCGCCACACACCACTTCTGCGATCAGGCTGGCGATGTGGAAGTCGTGCTGGCTGATGAAGCCGCCGTCTTTCATGTTGACCAGCGAGCCCTTGATGGTGGCAATGCCGCTGCGGCCCGCGACCGGGAACAGGCGCTTGTGCGGGGCACGCCAGCCGCCGTTGGCCATGGCCTTGGCTTCGTTGATGGCCACGTACAGCAGTTCGTCCTTGTGAGGCACGATGACGTCAGACTCCAGCAGGTAGCCCAGCTTGCGCGATTCGAGCGCGCTGGTGCCCACCTTGGCCATGGCGGCGGCGGTGAAGCCTTCGGTCAGGAAGGGCAGGATGTCCTTGCCTGTGGAGGTGGTGGCGTTCTCGGCCGCACGGCGGGCGATGTAGGTCAGGCCACCGGCGCCGGGCACCAGGCCCACGCCCACTTCGACAAGGCCGATGTAGCTTTCCATGTGCACCACGCGGCGGGCCGAGTGCACGGCCAGCTCACACCCACCGCCCAGCGCCAGGCCGCGCACGGCCGAGACCACGGGCACATTGGCGTAGCGGATGCGCAGCATGGTGTTCTGCAGCTCTTGCTCGGCCCCTTCGATGGCGCTCACACCAGCCACCATGAAGGCGGGCAGCATGGCCTGCAGGTCGGCACCGGCGCTGAAGGGCTCGTCGCCCGACCAGATCACAACACCGGCGTAGTCCTTCTCGGCCATGTCTACCGCCAGGGCCAGGCCTTCGGCCACATCGGGGCTGATGGCGTGCATCTTGGTCTTGATGCTGGCAATCACGATCCCGCTACCGGAGGGGCGATCTTCGCTGTCATCCAGCGTCCACAGGCGAATGCTGTCGTCCTCGTGCAGCGTCTTGCCAGCCGTCTGGTAGTCGGGCAACGATTCGCCCAGCAGCTTTTCAGGGAAATGCTGCTTCGCGTAGACAGGTAAAGCGCGACGCGCTACAAATTTCTGAGCAGATGCACTCCACGAACCTTGCGCGGTGTGCACGCCACCGGCTTCGGCCACGGGGCCTTTGAACACCCACTCGGGCAGCGGCGCGCGGCTCAATGCCTTGCCGGCGTCGATGTCCTCCTGGATCATCTGGGCCACTTCCAGCCAGCCCGCCTCTTGCCACAGCTCAAAGGGGCCTTGCTTCATGCCAAAGCCCCAGCGCATGGCCTGGTCCACGTCGCGGGCGTTGTCGGCTATGGTTGAAAGGTGCACCGCAGCGTAGTGGAAGCTGTTGCGCAAAATGGCCCACAGGAACTGGCCCTGCGCACCTTCGGCGTTGCGCAGCAGCTTCAGGCGCTGTGCGGCAGGCTTCTTGAGCATGCGGCCATACACCTCGTCGGCCTTCTGGCCGCCGGGCACGTACTCTTCAGCCTCCAGATCGAAGCGCAGCACATCGCGGCCCACCTTCTTGTAAAAGCCTGCCTTGGTCTTCTGGCCGAGGTTGCCGAGCTCCAGCAGTTTCTTGAGCACGGCAGGCGTCTCGAAACTGGCGTAGAACGGGTCGCTCTTCTCGTCGAGGTTGTCCTGCAGCGTCTTGATGACGTGGGCCATGGTGTCCAGGCCCACCACGTCGGCGGTGCGGAAGGTGCCGCTCGATGCACGGCCCAGCTTCTTGCCCGTGAGGTCGTCCACCACATCAAAGGTCAGGCCAAAGTTCTCAACCTCCTTCATCGTGGACAGCATGCCCGCGATGCCCACGCGGTTGGCGACGAAGTTGGGCGTGTCGTGCGCGCGCACCACGCCCTTGCCCAGGCCGCTGGTGACGAAGGCTTCGAGCTGGTCGAGCACCTCGGGGGCGGTGGTGGGGGTGTTGATCAGCTCCACCAGCGTCATGTAGCGCGGGGGATTGAAGAAGTGAATGCCGCAAAAACGCGGCTTGATGCTCTCGGGCAGCGCTTCGCTGAGCTTGGTGATCGACAGGCCCGAGGTGTTGGACGCCACGATGGCGTGCTTGGCCACATGGGGGGCGATCTTCGTGTACAGGTCCAGCTTCCAGTCCATGCGCTCGGCAATGGCCTCGATGATGAGGTCGCACTCCTTGAGCAGGTGCATGTGCTCTTCGTAGTTGGCCTGCTGGATCAGCGCTGCATCGTCGGCCACGCCCAGCGGGGCGGGCTTGAGCTTTTTCAGACCTTCGATGGCCTTGGTGACGATGCCGTTCTTGGGGCCTTCCTTGGCGGGCAGATCAAACAGCACCACCGGCACTTTCACATTGACGAGGTGGGCGGCGATCTGCGCGCCCATCACGCCTGCACCGAGCACGGCGACTTTTTTCACTTGGAATCGAGACATGGGTTCTTCCTCCGGGAAGAAGGTCTGCCCGGAGGCAGACCTGTTGAATGGCAGGCGCAACCGGGGTGGGTTGCGCGGCGGTTAGGGGTGCGCTGCCGCAGTGGCCGGGCGCAGTGGACTGCGTGGCTTACTGCAGGCGAATCCACGTTTGCGTGCGGCCAAAGGGGCCGATGGAGCCACGCACTTCCAGCTTCTTTCCGCCGTCGATGGGGGTGAGGCGCAGGGTGTAGTTGCGGCCGTTCTCGGGGTCGAGAATCTTGCCGCCCTCCCACACGTCTTTGTCCTCGGCCTTCTTGGCGCCACGGATGATTTCCAGCCCCAGCACGGGTTTGTCCTTGCGGTCGTCGGAGCATTCCTTGCACACGTCGTCCGGCTTGGCGTCCTTGGACAGGCGCTTTTCCAGCACCCCGAGCAGCCCACCCGCACCCGTGTCGCGGATGCGGATTTCGGCCTTGGCCTCGCCCGTCTTGTCGTCCACGTTGCGCCACAGGCCCTCGGGGGTCATCTGGGCCCAGACCGGAGCCCCGATTGCTACCAAAACAATAGCTGCTACCGCTTTAAACATGAGCGCTCCGTGGCAAAAAAGCTTGAAATGCACCGTGCATGGCGGGTCCGGGATCAGGCCAGGGCCAGGTCCGTGTCCATCAGCACCTTGCTGCCAGCACGGGCCGTGCGCATCAGCGTCGCGGTCTCAGGGAACAGCTTGGCGAAGTAGAAGCGGGCGGTCTGCAGCTTGGCGCCATAGAACGGGTCGGTGTTGCCCGCAGCAATCTCGCGCAGGGCCACCTGGGCCATGCGGGCAAACAGGTAGCCGAACACCAGGTGGCCTGCCACGCGCAGGTAGTCCACGGCAGCGGCGCCCACTTCGTCGGGGTTTTGCAGGCCCTTGAAGCCGATCTCGGTGGTGAACTTGGTCATCTGGTCGCCCAGGTAAGCCACGGGGTTGATGAACTCGGCCATCTTCTCGTTGACGCCTTCTTCTTCCACCAGTTTGCCAATCAGCTTGCCCAGCTTTTTCAGCGTGGCGCCGTTGTTGCCCAGGATCTTGCGGCCCAGCAGGTCCAGCGACTGGATGGTGTTGGTGCCTTCGTAGATCATGTTGATGCGGTTGTCGCGCACGTACTGCTCCATGCCCCATTCCTTGATGAAGCCATGGCCGCCGAAGACCTGCATGCAGGCGTTGGTGGCGGTGTGCCCGTTGTCGGTGATGAAGGCCTTGACGATGGGCGTGAGCAGGGCCACGAGTTCTTCAGACTCGGCGCGCACCTTCTCGTCGGGGTGGCTGTGCACCTTGTCCAGCAGCAGCGTGCAGTAGATCTGCAGGGCGCGGGCGCCTTCGGCGTAGGCCTTGGCGGTGAGCAGCATCTTGCGCACATCGGGGTGCACGATGATCGGATCGGCGTCCTTGTCCTTGGCCTTGGTGCCCGACAGGCTACGCATCTGGATGCGGTCCTTGGCATAGGCCAGCGCGTTTTGGTAAGCCACTTCGGTCAGGCCCAGCGACTGGTTGCCCACGCCCAGACGGGCGGCGTTCATCATCACGAACATCGCAGCCAGGCCCTTGTGCGGCTGGCCCACCAGGGTGCCGATGGCGCCATCGATGGCAATCTGCGCCGTGGCGTTGCCGTGGATGCCCATCTTGTGCTCCAGGCCCGTGCAGTAGATGGGGTTGCGGTCACCCAGGCTGCCGTCGGCCTTGATGTTGAACTTGGGCACCACAAACAGGCTGATGCCTTTGCTGCCCTTGGGCGCATCGGGCAGACGGGCCAGCACCAGGTGCACGATGTTGGCGGCCATGCCGTGCTCGCCCGCGCTGATGAAAATCTTGTTGCCGGTGATTTTGTAGGTGCCGTCACCCTGGGGTTCGGCCTTGGTGCGCAGCAGGCCCAGGTCGGTGCCGCAATGGGGTTCAGTCAGGCACATGGTGCCGGTCCACTCGCCACTGGTCAGCTTGGGCAGGTACAGGGCTTTTTGCTCGTCGGTGCCGTGCGCGTGCAGGGCTTCATAGGCGCCGTGGCTCAGGCCGGGGTACATGGTCCAGGCCTGGTTGGCCGAGTTCATCATCTCGTACAGGCACTGGTTCAGCACGAAGGGCAGGCCCTGGCCGCTGTAGGCGGGGTCGCAGCTCAGCGCCGCCCAGCCACCTTCCACGTACTTGTCGTAGGCCTCTTTGAAGCCGGTGGGGGTCTTGACCTCGTGCGTGGCTTTGTCGAGCACGCAGCCTTCGGTGTCGCCGCTGATGTTCAGCGGGAAGATCACCTCCGACGCGAACTTGCCCGCCTCTTCGATGACGGCGTTGATCGTGTCCACATCCACCTCGGCATGCTGGGGCATGGCCTTGAACTCGTCGGTGACCTTGAAGACTTCGTGCATGACGAATTGCATGTCGCGCAGGGGCGGCGTGTAGGTAGGCATCGGTTTACTCCTTGGAGGTGGTGGTCGTTGAAACGGAAACTTTGCGCCGCGCGGCGGCGGGGCGGTGGGCCGCCGGGGCGGCTTTGGCAGGCGCGGCCACCACGGCGGCGGCACCCGCAGCGCTGTAGCGCGCGAGGATGTTTTGGAACCCCATCACGGCCCGTTCGATGGAGCCCAGGTTCTGCAGGAAACGGGCTTCGTAGTGCAGCGCGAGGATGAGGCCGTGGATCTCGAACAGCATCTGCTCTTCATTGGTGTCCGCGCGCAACTCGCCGCAGTCCTTGCACTGCTCGATGGCGCGGCGCATGGCGGCGTGCCACGTCATGACCGAGCTGGCCAGCGCATCGCGCACGGGGCCGGTGCGGTCGTCAAACTCCACCGCGCCGCTGATGTAAATGCAGCCCGAGTCGATTTCGATGGAGGTGCGCTTCATCCAGTTGTCGAACATGGCGCGCAGGCGCGCAATGCCCCGGGGGGACGACATGGCGGGGTAGAAAACTTCCTGCTCAAACCGCGCGTGGTACTCGCGGATGACCGAGATCTGCAGTTCTTCGCGTGAGCCAAAGTGGGCGAACACGCCCGACTTGCTCATACCGGTGATGTCGGCCAGGGCGCCAATCGACAGCCCCTCCAGCCCGATGTGGGTGGCCAGGCCCAGGGCGGCCTCGACAATGGCGGCTTTGGTCTGCTGGCCTTTTTGCATGGCCCGGCCGGAGGTGGCACGGGTTCTGGGGGCGCGCGGCGTGGGGGGCTGAGGGGTGGCGGGCATGCGTGCAAATAAAAACGAACGTTCGTTCTATTTTGCAACATTTTTGATCTGCGGCGAAAGCCCCCGCAAAAAAAAGAGATAACACCCAAAAGCTGTTGCAGCGCTGCCACCTGCGGGACAGTGCCTACCCAGGGACGCCAAGCCTGGGGCGCCAGCCTGTCAAAACAGTGTACCGAGGCACACCCCGGCGTGCAGCAGGGTAAACGCGGCCCAAAGCAAAAGGCCCCGCACCCAACACGGGTGCGGGGCCTTTTGTGGCCAATCAGCGGCGGGGGATCAGTGCAGCATCAACGCCAGGCTGGCGTCCAGATGCTCTGTGGGGTTGCGGCGAAAACCTGAGCGGGCAAACCGCTGCAGGCGCCCCAGCGCAAACGACGTCAGCACGCTGGCTTGCACCTGCGCATGCACTGTGGGGGTGTCCGAGCCACTGGCGCTGGTGCGCAGGCACTGGCGCAGGGTGGACTCGATGCGGTCAAAAAACTGGTTCATGCGCTGCTGCAGGCGCTCGTGCTCAAACACCAGCGCATCGCCCACCATCACCCGCACCATGCCGGGGTTGCGTTCGCCAAACTGCAGCAGCAGCGCAATGATGCGGCCGGCCTGGCGCTGGCCCACTTCGGCGGCCTGGTCAGGCGGCGGCACGTCGCGCCCAGTGATTTGCGTCACCAGCGTGAAGATGGACTGCTCGATGAAATCGATGAGCCCTTCAAACATTTGCGCCTTGCTGGCGAAGTGGCGGTACAGCGCGGCCTCGCTCACCGAAAGGCGCGCGGCCAGCGCAGCGGTGGTGATGCGCTCGGCCCCAGGCTGCTCCAGCATGGAGGCCAGTGCTTGCAGGATCTGCACGCGCCGCTCGCCCGGCTTGGGCCGCTTGCGGGCCACCGGCGCATCTTCGGCGTCAACGGTATCGGCAGATTCAATCAGGGACGAGGTATCAGACATGCGCAAACCAAGCAAAGAAAAACCAACAAGGGGATGGGTGCACCAGCACCCTGTGGAGGCCTCACAGCCCTGCGCCCAGCATGCCAAGAGACGGCTAAAAAAGGGGGCTACAGCGGGGGACGTGCGGCAGGGCGTAAATCCTGTATGCAAATGATTCTCGCACACCCGTTCGGATGCGGTTTGCAAATGGTTTGCAAACCCTGCATCGGGCCCTTGCCCAGGCACGGGGGCGCGGCCGCATCGTAACCGCACGCCGCCGTGCCACGCCAGGGGTTGCCGACCACCCTACAGGGGCATGGCCACAGCCCCACCAGGGCACAGCAAACCCCTACGCAAACCCAATGACTTCAGTACCCCTATCCAAAGCAGGCACTCACATAGCAAAGCTAATTCGGGAAAAGAACCGCCACCCGCAAGCCACGCCCCTGGGCGCCAGTCTCCAGGGTGAGCGAGGCGCGGTGCACACGGCTGATTTCGTCGGCAATGGCCAACCCCAGGCCCGTGCCCTCCCCCGCCGAGCCAGGCACACGGTAAAAGCGCTGCATGACGCGGCCGCGCTCGCCCTCGGGCACGCCGGGGCCGTCATCCTCCACCTCCAGGTACACCCGGGGCGGGCCCAAGGGACCTTGGCGCATGCCGCAGCGCATGGTCACCACACCGCCTGCGGGCGTGTATTTGATGGCGTTGTCCACCAGGTTGGACATCAGCTCGCGCAACAGCCAGCCGTGGCCGGTGACGTGCACGGGCTGCACTTCCAGCCCCAGGTCCAGCCCCTTGGCGGTGGCGGCATCCAGAAAGCTCTCCAGCAGCGCCTCGCACAGGTCCTTCAAATCCACCCGCTGGGGGGGCTGCGCGTCCAGGCTGCGGGCATCGGCCCGGGAGAGCGCCAGCAACTGGTGCGCCAGCTGCGAGGTGCGGCGCGTGGCGTTGCGCAGCTTTTCGATCTGATCCACTCCTAAAAAAATAGCGCCTTGCGCTTGCCCTTTGCGCCCTAGAGGCCTATTTTGATGTAAATCGTCCCCGTCCGACGGGGGTGGATGGGGGTCTGCGCTCGCGGCCTTGGCCATCAGCGCCCAGGCCTCTACCTGCGCTTGCAGGCCCGCCAGCGGCGTGCGCAGCTGGTGGGCCGCGTCGGCCACAAAGCGGCGCTGCCCCTCGGCCTGCGCATTCACCAGGGCAAACAGGTGGTTCAAGGAATGCACGAGCGGGCGCACTTCGCTGGGCGAAGCGGCTTCGTCAATGGGGCTCAGGTCGCGCGGCGAGCGGTATTCCACCGCCTCGGCCAAATCCACCAGCGGCTTGAAAGCCCGGCCCACGGCCCAGTGGATGGCCAGGGCCGCCGCCGCCACCAACACCAGGTTGGGCAGCAGCACGCGCAGCAGCAGTTGCTGGGCCCACTGCTGGCGCGGGTCCGATCCATCGGCAATGGACACCACCAACTCGCCCGCACCGGTGCGCCCCCGCTGCACGGCCACGCGGTAGGTCACGCCGCCGTATTCGAGGCTGTGGAACTCTGGCTGGGCCGTGGCGGGCACCGCGCCATCCACCCAGGCATCGCCCAGCAGCAATTGGCCCTCGCTGTCGCGCACGCTGTAGCCTGAAAAACCGGCGTTCTGGCGCAAAAAGTCTTCAACCGGGGGGGCCAGCAAGAGCAGCGGCGGCTGGTGGTCGTGGATGGAGGGGGCCACCACCGAGTCGGCCAGTGCGGGCAACAGGCGCAGCAAGCGCTGGTCGTGGCGGCTGGCGGCGTCGTCGGCCGATCGGTAGTCCATCCACACGCCCACCACAGCCAACAGGCACAGCGGCAGCACCAGCAACAGCAACAGCCGGTTGCGCAAATCGGAGGTCATGCCGCGCAGCCCAGGGCGCTGGGCCTTGTGTGCAGAGGCGGGCGGGCTCATGCAGCCCGCATCCATGGAGCAGGCCCGTGCCAACGCATCTCAGAGCGGCGCCAGTTCGAGCCGGTAGCCAAAGCCCCGGATGGATCGCAGGGCCACGCCATGGGGTTCCAGCTTGCCCCGCAGGCGCGAGACGTATACCTCGACAGCATTGGGGGTGATTTCCTTGTCCCACCCGGTGAGCGCTTGCAGCAGCTTGTCTTTGCTGGCGGGCTTGGGGGCGTGGATGAGCAGGTATTCCAGCACCGTCCACTCGCGCGGCCCCAGCTCGATGGGGTGCTCTACATCACCCACCCGTGCACAGGCACGGCGCCCGGCGGTGTCCAGCTCCAGCGGGCCAAAGCTCAGCACGGCCGTGCTGGCGGCTTGCGAGCGGCGCAGCAGCGCACGCAGGCGCGCCAGCAGCTCGGGCAATTCGTAGGGCTTGACCATGTAGTCATCCGCCCCCAGGTCCAGCCCCTGCACCCGGTCATGCAGCGCATCGCGCGCCGTCAGAATCAACACCGGCATGCTGCGGCTGGGCATTTCAGGGCGGCGCAGGCGCCGGGTCAACTCCAGCCCGTCCATGCCTGGCAGGCCAATGTCGATGATGGCCGCATCAAACGACTCGGTGCGCAGCACATCCTCCGCCCGCTCGCCACTGCCCACCCAGTCCACCGCATAGCCCGCATCGGCCAGCCCCAGCTTGACGCCGCTGGCCACCATCACATCGTCTTCGACCAGGAGGAGGCGCATGTCACTCGCCCTCTGCGCCGCATACTGCCCACAGCCGATGCAACTGGCGCGGCGAAGGCCAGTGCCACCGTGGAACTGGCTTTGCCAGGCCACCGGTGGCGTCCCCCTCCCGCGCAGCGAGAGAGGGGGAAGACGCGAAGCGGCTCAGGGGGTGCATCTCAATGGCTACGGATCATGGTGCCGTAAGCCTGATCGGTCAGGATCTCCAGCAGCATGGCGTGCGGCACGCGGCCGTCAATGATGTGCACGGCGTTGACACCGGCCTTGGCGGCATCCAGCGCGCCCGCAATCTTGGGCAGCATGCCGCCCGAGATGGTGCCGTCGGCAAACAGCTCATCAATGCGGCGGGCCGTCAGGTCGGTCAGCAGGTTGCCCGCCTTGTCCAGCACGCCGGGGGTGTTGGTCAGCAGCATGAGCTTTTCGGCCTTGAGCACTTCGGCCAGCTTGCTGGCCACCACGTCGGCGTTGATGTTGTAGCTCTCGTTGTTCTCGCCAAAGCCAATGGGGCTGATGACGGGGATGAAGGCATCGTCCTGCAGCGCCTTCACCACGCTGGGGTCGATGGAGACGATATCGCCCACCTGGCCCACGTCGTGCTCCACGCTGGGGTCCTTGCTGTCCACCATCTTGAGCTTGCGTGCGCGGATCATGCCGCCGTCGCGCCCGGTCAGGCCCACCGCCTTGCCACCGGCCTGATTGATCAGGCCCACGATGTCTTGCTGCACCTCACCGGCCAGCACCCACTCCACCACTTCCATGGTCTCGGCATCGGTCACGCGCATGCCCTGGATGAACTGGCCCTTCTTGCCCAGGCGGTTCAAGGCGGTCTCGATCTGCGGTCCGCCGCCGTGCACCACCACGGGGTTCATGCCCACCAGCTTGAGCAGCACCACGTCTTCGGCAAAGTCGGCCTGCAAGGCGGGGTCGGTCATGGCGTTGCCGCCATACTTGATGACCATGGTCTTGCCATGGAACTTGCGGATGTAAGGCAGCGCCTGGGCCAGAATTTCTGCCTTGTCGCGGGGTGCAATCGAAAGAAGGTCGGTCATGGAGGCGTGCCATCCGGTGAAAACAATGAGGCGCAAATTGTGCCGCATTCGCGCTGCAGTCCGGCCAAGCCGCGATTCACGATCTTTTCACAGTTCCACCCTCAGAACTTGTGGCCCTACCCTCTCCCCACCGCATAGGCCACGGCAATCAAGGCAAGCACCAAGCCCAGCCAGCCCAGCAGTAGCCAGCGCCACAACAGGGGCGCATGGCGCATTTCCAGAAACACCTGGGTCACCACCACGCCCTTGATCGAGGTCAATGCCCACAGACCTGCCAATGCCCAGCCGCTGCCCGCAGCCACCAGGCCCATCTCACCCAGCACATAAGTGACCGCTGTGGCACCCAACAGCAACCACCAGGCGGCATTCAGCACCCGTGTTTCTTTCATGAAAGCTCCTTGCGCCCTCAGCGCAACACGTAGACCAGCGGAAACAGCACGATCCACAGCAGATCGACCATGTGCCAAAACGCGGCGCCCGTTTCCATCGCATGAAAATCCTTGCGGCCATAAGCCCCCCCGCGCAGGCGCACCGCCAGGTAGCCCAGGGCCAGCATGGCCACCACCACGTGCAGAAAGTGGAATGCCGTCAGCATGAGGTACAGCGTGTAGAAGGTGTTGGAGGTGAGGTCAATCCCCTCGCGCAGCTTGGCGGCGTATTCGGCCAGCTTGACGCCCACAAACCCTGCGCCGCACAACATGGCCGCCAACAGCCAGCGCAAACCGGGCTGCCGCGCGTCGCTGCGCACCGCCTGCACGGCACGGGCCACACACCAGCTGCCGGTGATCAGCAACACCGTATTGAGCGCACCGGAGTGCAAGTCCAGCGTGGCCTGCGCGGCGTTGAACGCGGCCACATCCCGCGCACGGGCAAAGGCATACGACACGAACAGGATGCCAAAGGTCAGCAACTCCGCCAGGATGATCAACCACACCCCCAGGTCACCCCGCAAGCGCAGCGCCGGTAGCGGCAAGCCAGATGCTGATGTTGACGACACAGTGAGACCTCCCCAAAAAAAGCAGACGAAATCCGGCACACGCGGGCGCAACCCGGGTGCCCTGGGGCCACAGCGGCCAACGCCCAAGCCCCCAAAGCGGCAGCCAGAAACCGCTTTGTCGATGCGCCTGAAGGCTGGATTGCCGAAGCAAGTGTGGGTATGATAATCAAAGATTCAAACAATATGAATCTTATTGAGAGAGATCAACGACCCACCGGCGGGGGATCGGTACCGTATCCCTCATCCCACTACAGAGAGGTATCCCACCATGAGCCAAGGCTTTACCAGCCAGATGGCGCGCAACATCTTCTACGGAGGCACCACGTTCTTCGTCTTGCTGTTTGCAGCGCTGATCTTCCACACCGAAACCAAGATTCCCGAGCGGTCCAAAGCCGCAGAGTTGACCCCCGCCGTGGTGCGCGGCAAGCACCTTTGGGAAACGCGCAATTGCATCGGCTGCCACACGCTGCTGGGTGAAGGGGCCTACTTTGCCCCCGAGCTGGGCAATGTGTACGAGCGCCGTGGCCCCGATTTCATCAAGGGCTGGATCAAGGCAATGCCCACCAACACACCGGGCCGCCGCCAGATGCCGCAGTTCAACTTCACCGACGATCAGCTCAACGATCTGGTGGAGTTCCTGCGCTGGTCGAACGGCATCAACACCGAGAAGTGGCCACCCAACATCGAAGGTTGAGCGCCCGCGCTCCCCGTGATGTCCTATCCATCCCTTCAGGACCCTCATATGCAACCCGCAACCCTTAAATACCAGTCGCAGGCGGTAGCCAAGCTCTACTTCATTGCGGCACTGGGCCTGTTCACCGGACAGATCGTCTTCGGCCTTTCGCTGGGCCTGCAGTACGTCATCGGTGACCTGTTCTTCCCGGCGATCCCGTTCAACATCGCCCGCATGGTCCACACCAATCTGCTGATTGTGTGGCTGCTCTTCGGCTTCATGGGCGCCGCCTATTACATGGTGCCCGAAGAGGCCGAGACCGAGCTGTACAGCCCCTTGTTTGCCAAGGTCCTGTTCTGGATCTTCCTGGCAGCAGGTGCGGCCACCATCCTCGGCTATTTGCTGGTGCCCTATGCCAAGCTGGCAGAAATGACCGGCAATGACTTCCTGGCCACGATGGGGCGGGAGTTCCTGGAGCAACCCCTGCCCACCAAGGTCGGCATCGTGATTGTGGCCCTGGGCTTTCTCTTCAACATCAGCATGACCGTGCTCAAAGGCCGCAAGACCGCCATCTCGATGGTGCTGCTGATGGGCCTGTGGGGCTTGGCGCTGATGTTCCTGTTCAGCTTTGTGAACCCCAGCAACCTGGTGCGCGACAAGATGTACTGGTGGTTTGTGGTGCACCTGTGGGTGGAAGGCACATGGGAACTGATCATGGCGTCGCTGCTGGCGTTCGTGCTGGTCAAGACCACCGGCGTGGACCGCGAAGTGATCGACAAGTGGATGTACATGATCGTGGCCTTCGCACTGATCACCGGCATTCTGGGCACAGGCCACCACTTCTACTTCATCGGCCTGCCAGGCTACTGGCACTGGGTGGGAAGCGTGTTCTCTGCCATGGAACCCATCCCCTTCTTCATGATGACGCTGTTCGCCTTCAACATGGTGCAACGCCGCCGCCGCGAACACCCCAACCAGGCCGCTGTGTTGTGGGCTGTGGGCACCGCCGTGATCGGGTTCCTGGGCGCTGGCGTGTGGGGCTTCATCCACACCCTCAGCACCGTCAACTACTACACCCACGGCTCGCAAGTCACCGCTGCACACGGGCACTTGGCGTTCTATGGCGCCTATGTGCTGGTGGTGCTAGCCATCATCAGCTACGCCATGCCCATCCTGCGCGGGCGTGAGGCCAACCCCCTGCGGGCGCAGCGCGTCGAGATGTGGAGCTTCTGGATCATGAGCATCGGCATGGCCGTCATGGTGCTGGCCCTGAGCGGCGCAGGTATCCTGCAAGTGTGGCTGCAACGCATGCCCACCACGGGCGCCATGCCCTTCATGGCCACGCAAGACCAGCTGGTGTTCTTCTACTGGGTGCGCGTGGCTGGCGGCGTGATGTTCTTGCTGGGTCTGCTGACCTACCTGAGCAGCTTCTTTGTCGGCCCTGCGGCCGATGAAGAAGGCATGGCCGTCGGCATCGGTACCCGTCTGCAACGGGCCTGACCATGGCTGCCACCTACGCCCAAGAGCGCCAGGTGGCTGCTGCCGGCACCGGCAGCAGCCCAGCCCAGCCCGGGCTGCCGTTCTACGCAGAACAGGGCAGCGAATGCGCTCTGTTCGCGCAGTGCCACGCGCAGCAACTGCCGCTGCTTATCAAGGGCCCCACAGGCTGCGGAAAAACCCGGTTTGTGGAACACATGGCGGCCCGCCTGGGGCGGCCTTTGATCACCGTGTCCTGCCACGACGACCTGAGTGCCGCCGACCTGGTGGGGCGGCATCTCATCGGACAGGGCAGCACCGTGTGGGCAGACGGCCCACTCACCCGCGCAGTGCGCGAGGGCGCCATCGTCTACCTGGACGAGGTGGTGGAGGCACGCAAAGACACCACAGTGGTGCTGCACCCGCTGGCGGACGACCGGCGCATTCTGCCCATCGAACGCACAGGCGAGCAGCTCAAGGCCCCGGCAGATTTCATGCTGGTGATTTCGTACAACCCCGGCTACCAGAACCTGCTCAAAGGGCTCAAGCCCAGCACGCGCCAGCGCTTTACCGCGCTGACGCTGGACTACCCTGCCCCTGCTGTAGAGCGTCGCATTCTGGAAACCGAGGGGCGCGCCTCGCCCGCCATCGCGGCCAGGCTGGTGCAATTGGCGCAGGCATTGCGCCGGCTCACCGACCACGACTTGGAAGAAACCGCCAGCACCCGCCTGCTGGTCATGGCCGCCCGCCTGGCTTCTGCTGGTATGGGCCTGCGGCAAGCCTGCCGTGCCGCCGTGGTCGATGCGCTGAGCGACGACCATGACACCGTCCTGGCGCTCGACGAAGTCGTGCGCGCCGTGGTGGGTGATGAAGACTGAGACCGAGCCCCCCGCTGGCCACAGCCTCGTGCACCTTGGCGCGCAGGGCCGTGGCCGCAACTTCTGGCGCGCCATGCCCTTGCAGCAGCGCCGCCGCTGGCTGCAAGGCGCTTTCATGGCTTTGTTCCTGCTCGCGCCGTCCCTGAATCTCTTTCGCTTTGATTTGAACGAAACCCAGCTGTGGGTGCTGGGCATGCGCTGGTCTTTGGGCATCGGCGCCTTTCAGCGTGGCGAAGCCAGTGCCATGCAAACCGGCTGGGCCATTTTGTGGCGCGGCTTTTTACCCGCACTGGGCCTGGTGGCCGTGTTTCTGGGCATCGCCTACAAGTATGGACGGGTGTACTGCGGCTGGCTGTGCCCACACTTCTCCGTCGTTGAGACCCTTAACGGCCTGCTGCACCGCGCCACCGGCAAGCTCAGCCTGTGGGACACCTCACGCACACCGCATCCCACACGCACCCCCAACGCAAGGTGGTGGCCCGTGTTTCTGGCCACCTGCCTGGGCTGCGGCTTGGTGTGGGCCATCACGCTATTGACCTACCTTTTGCCGCCCACGGAGATCTGGGGCAACCTGTACGCGGGCACGCTCACCGCCAACCAGGCCCGCTTCATTGGCATTGGCACGCTGCTGTTTACGCTGGAGTTCACACTGGCCCGACATCTGTTTTGCCGCTTTGGCTGCGCGGTGGGGCTGTTCCAAAGCCTGGCCTGGATGGCCAACCCCAAAGGCATGGTCGTGGCCTTTGCACGCGAGCGCGCCCGCGAATGCAAAACCTGCGACAGCCCACGCGGCAGCGCCTGTGACCATGCGTGCCCCATGCGCCTGCACCCGCGCAACATCAAACGCATGATGTTTTCGTGCGTGCAATGCGGCCAATGCCTGAGCGCTTGCGACACAACCCAAACGGAACAAGGGCGTACCCCCTCGCTGCAATGGCAGATTGGACTGGACGCCGTTCGAGAGACCCTGCGCCAACGGCGCGATGGAGCCCCCTGATGGAAGAGTGGATTGGCCAATGGTGGCACCGTGCCATCACCCACCTGGCAGAGCCGCAACGCACAGAAGCCCAGGTGGCACTGCAAGACATGCAACGCAGCATCACGCTGCTCTTTCGTGCGGGCGGCGGGGATGCCGCCGTGCGCGTAGCGCCCGTGGCGGCCAGCAGCCACGGCGGCCCCCGCCGCTGGCTGCAAAAGGTGGCCGGTAGCGGCCTGCGCAGCGCCCTGCCCGAGCTGGACGCCCAGACGCTGGCACTGCCCCCGCACATCGGCGTGTTCGATCGCACCGAGCTCAATCGCGACCTGTACCTGTGGCTGGCCGCCCTGGCAGCGGTGTTCGAGCCTACGGGCGACTGGATCGCTGACAACCGGGCCGCCACGGCCCGCGCACTGCAGCGCTTTGCCGGCCTGCGCGAGCGCCACCACCGCTTGGTCACCGCCCACCTGGCTCAGCGCCCGGCCCTGCACAGCCTGCGCGGCAAAGACGTGCCCTGGGAGGCGGCGGTGCAAGCAGCCTTGCGGGGCGAAGAGCACACGCCCCTGTTTGTGACACCCCGGCAGGTAGCGCCCGTGTGGCTGTGGCTCAACGCCACGGACACGTTCAGCGCAGAGAATTCGGCACTTGGCGCGGCAGCGCAAACGCCCGCCAACCCCCAGGACACGCCGCTGGACACAGACGCCCACCGCCGCCGCGCCCGCAAAACAGAGCACAAGCCATCGCGCAACAGCATGCTGCTGGCGGCCAAGACAGATTCACTGACCAGCTGGAGCGAGCTGGTGCGCCTGGACCGCGGCACTGACGATGAACCAGACCCCAACGCCGCCATGGCCGCCAACGACATGGACACGCTGTCACTCGTGCGGTCGGAGCAAACCACCGCATCGCGCGTGCGCTTTGACCTTGACCTGCCCAGCGCCAGCGCCGACGACCTGCCCTTGGGACCTGGAACCAAGACCCCTGAATGGGACTGGCGGTGCAACCGGCTTCAGCCCGACCATTGCGCCGTTCAATGCGTCGTAGCCCGGGTTGGCGCTCCTTACTGCCCCCCTGCCCACCTGAAAGCCACCGCGCGCAAAGTACGCAGGCGCCTGGAAATCCTGCAAGCGGCCCCACGTTGGCACAGGGCCCAGGCCTCGGGCGACGAAATCGACATCGACGCCTGGGTGCGCTTCCAAAGCGAATCCTGCGGCAGCGCCCAACACAGCGAAGCCCCCCCGGTGTATGCCCAACGCCAACGCACCGAACGCAGCCTGGCCACCCTGCTGCTGGCCGACCTCTCACTCTCGACCGACGCCTATGCCACATCGCAGGCCCGCGTGATCGATGTCATCCGAGAGGCGCTTTACGTGTTCGGCTCGGCGCTGTCAGGATCGGGAGACGCCTTCGAGATTCTGGGCTTCAGCTCAGTGCGTCGGCAGCATGTGCGCATCCAGCACATCAAAGGCTTCACCGAGCCCTGGAACGACGCAGTGCACACCCGCATCGACGCATTGAAGCCTGGTTTTTACACCCGCATGGGCGCTGCTATACGCGACGCAACGCGGCGGCTGGCAGAGCGCCCCGAACGCCAACGCCTGCTGCTGGTGTTGACGGACGGCAAGCCCAACGACATTGATATTTACGAAGGACGCTACGGACTGGAGGACACACGCCACGCCATCCAGGAGGCACGCGCCCAAGGCCTCAGCCCTTTTTGCGTGACCATTGACCACGAAGCCCACCAGTACCTGCCTCTGCTGTTCGGCGCACAAGGGTATGCGCTGGTGCGTCGCCCCCAAGACCTCGTCAAGCACCTGACGCAAGCCTGGACCACCCTGGCCCGCTAACGGAACCCCCTCCTGGTTTGTGGTGGCGATTCGCGCCACCCACGCCCTCAATGGCGCAACCAAGACGGCACTTTGAACCGAACAATAGCCAAGTAAGCCGACACATAGCTGATCACAAACAGGCAGCAAAAGCCCATCAGCAGCCATGTGTTGTTCCAAAACAGCACCGCCGGCACGACGGTGAGCAAGGTAAAGCCCCAGAGGTACGGCGAAGTGCGATTGTTGCGCATCAGCACCCGGCGGGATTCATCGTCATGGAAGACCCCCCGCACGATGCGGCGATAAATCAGCTGGTGAAAATGCAGCGCATCCGCCACGCCCGGCGAGATGCCCCGAACCGCTTTGCGGTAGATCGAAAAAATGGTTTCCCACACCGGGTAGATCAACAGCAGCATAGGAAACCAGGGCGATACGTCAGCATTGCGCTGCACCAACGAGATGCTGGCCAAAGCGATCACCACCCCCCAGATGTACGCCCCCCCATCCCCGGCAAACAACATGCCGCGCGGATAGTTCCAGATCAAAAACCCCCCGGTAGCCGCTGCCGTAGTCACCAACAGCGCCGCCAGCGCCCGGTCCCCCACCTGCAAAGCCACATGGGCCAGCGCCAGGCAGACGATCAAGGCCACCATGCCCGCCAGGCCGTTGTAGCCGTCGATGATGTTGAAAGCATGCGGCAACCCCGCCACGGCAAGCAAAACGATGCCCACGCCAATCCACGGGGCAAATGCCAACAAGGCATCCAGCCAGGGCAGTCCCAGACGAGGCAGTGTCAACCCTAGCCCCCAAACTGCAACCGAGCCAGAGAGCCCCGTCAAAAACAACCGATAACTGACGCGAAGACGCTGGGTCATGTCCTCCGCAATGCCCCCCAGTGCCGCAGGCAACAACACTGCCAGCCACCACAGCACCAGACCAGACCCCAGACGCAAAGACCCTGGATCACCCCATACGGACTGCGCCACCCCCAAAAGCCAACTGCCCCCCACCCCCAGCAAAACCGCCAGCCCGCCCAAGCGGGGCACATGCCCTAGGTGAAACCGCTGAGGCATGCCTTCGCCGTAATGCTCTGCATGGTCGTGCGCCCATCGCACCACCCCAGCAGCAACGATGGCGGAGATCAAAAAACCAAAAAAGGACAACCAAATCATGGGGGGCTGATCCTACCCCCGCTTGTTACATCTGACTGTAACAATTGGCGCGCCTGCCAAAAAGTGGGGGAGCACCAGAGCCTCAAAAGGCTTCGGATATGCCACGAGAGATGCCTCAAGCTTCGCCCACTAGCCCGCTGACCGACATGCTCTATCTTGGCCTGTGCACAAACCAAAGTCTTGCCCGAAAGACGCAAGCGAAGGCTCAAATCAACATCCTCGCAATACATGAAATACGATTCATCAAAGCCACCCAACGTCTGCCAAATGTTTTGAGGCAGCACCAGACATGCAGCATTAACCCAGTCCACACGGGTCTCCACTCGGCCCCAAGCCCTACGGAGTAATAAAGACCAAGGAGTGGGCAATTGCCTCTCCCCCGCCTGTAAACGCCCAAGTCCATCCACCTGTTGGGGATAGACACAACCAACACCCAGTTCTCCGGCCAGGGCGACCATTTCCACAAAGGGATCTTGCCCACGCAGACCAACATCAGGATTCAAAACCCCGACAAATCGTTCAGAAGCCCCCTCAAGGGCACGATTGTGGTTGGCACCAAAGCCCAGTGGATGTTGGTTCATGCGGACATCCAACTGAAAAGGCCAGCCCCCCGCTGGCGGAATGGGCGGCGGCTCCGGCACATTCAGAGTGAGTACGACCCGCGTAACAGACATTGCGCACAAGTGCGCCAAATCCTGCAGCAACGCCTGCACCAGCTCCCGATGTCCGTGGCTTACCAGAGATAGCACCAGCCCTGTAGATGCCCATGTTTCATGCGCCATAAGTCCGTCATTGTTACAGCTTTGCGCAATGAGACTCCAATCATCGAACGCATCCCGCCCCGGCAGCACAGACACGACGGCGATAATCAAAGAATGACGCATTCAATTGAGGACTTGCACGTTTATCTTCGCAGCATCAAGGCAGATGAACGCACATCGCTATCGGTACTGGCCAGTCTGGTGCATCCGGAAGCCGTGGTACTGGATCTAGGTTGTGGCAGTGGTGCCCTCGGGCAGTATTTGAAAGAGCACCGCAGCTGCACCATGGACGGACTCACGCTGAGTGAGGCCGAAGCAGAGCATGCCCGCCCTCACTACCGCAGGGTCGAGGTCAGCGATTTGGAGACCTGCGATCTCCTGGAGATGTTTTCTGGTCAACGATACGACTACATCATCTGCGCAGATGTACTTGAGCACTTGCGCAAGCCCGAACGGATTTTGCAAGCCTGCAGGCAACTGCTGAGCACGGACGGCAAGTTGCTGATCTCCGTGCCTAACGCGGCCTATTGCGGCCTGATCGCAGAACTACTGCAAGGCGAGTTTCGCTATCGCGAAGAGGGTTTGCTGGACAAGACCCATCTGCGATTTTTCACACGGCGATCGCTCACCAGATTCCTGAATGAGCAGAATTGGTCACTCGATGCGTTGGACGTGGTGACTCGCGAATTGCCTGATTCCGAGTTTCAAACTCGATTTGACAATCTGCCGCCGGCAGTGGCCAGGCACATGCTGGGAACACCCGATGCACTGACCTACCAGTTCATTGGCGTTGCACGCCCCATAAGCGACACCGGCATCTCGCCTCCCAGCGAAACACCGTTGCCTACGGCCAAAGCACTGTTCACAAGCCAGCTTTACCTCGGCACCAATGGTGAATATGCAGAAGACAAGAAACTCACGGCCACTGGCGTCATGGGCGAGGGACGCCAGACACTGAGATTTGAGCTCCCTGGTAGAGATTTGAATGCCCCCCCAGCAACACATCTGCGGCTGGACCCAGCAGATCGTCCGGGGTTCGCGCATCTTTACGCGCTGACCTTGCGAGGCGATCAAAACCAAGTGTTATGGCGCTGGACCCCCACAAATGGTCTACCCACACCCACAGACGTGGAGGCGCATCAACAAATCGTCTGGCAAACACTGCTTCCAGCTGCTAGCGGAGCCGTATTGGTTCTGCTGACGGGCGATGACCCTTGGTTCCAGATATCGATTCCTAGCGAAATACTTGCGACAGCAACGCAAAATTCACCCCACATAGCACTTGATGTCGAAATGGGATGGCCAATGTCTGCGGATTACCTCGCACTTTCAAGCCAGGTGTTACCACTACAGATTGAAAACAGCGGGTTAAAAAAACTTGCGGATCAAAATCGACAACGCGCTGACGACATTGCGTCCCAGCTTGGGGATACACAGTCCCAACTCAAAAACCTGACGATCGAGCTCCAAAAGAAAGAGGGATCTCAGCTTGCGATGCAAAAAGAAAAGCAAGAGCTGGTTGCCCACCGACAAATCCTGATCTATGAGCACCAAAAACTGTCCAAGGAATTTGATGCTTTGGCCTCTTATCTGAAGTCGATAGAGAATTCCACAGTTTTCCGAGCAACGCGTCCATTGGTTAACATCAAAATGAAATTGGATCAATGGTTGGGACGGACACCATCAAAATCCAATCCAGCAATTAGCGAGAGGCCAGCAACCCCTATCGCACAGCCAAATCACCCAGTCGACATTATCGTTCCGGTCTATCGCGGTTTGGCAGACACTCAGCTATGCATCAACACGGTATTGGCCAGCGATAACAAGACGCCATATCGTCTGATCGTGATCAATGATGCAAGCCCCGAAACAGAGGTGACTGAATGGCTGCGCGCTAAAGCTGCCGACGACCATCGGATTGTCCTTCTGGAAAACGAGGCAAATCTGGGATTTGTGGGGACGGTCAATCGAGGAATGGCCTTCAGCAAAGACAATGACGTCCTGCTACTAAACAGCGATACAGAAGTGGCCAATGATTGGCTGGATCGCATTCGCCGAGCCGCGTACAGTGACTCAAGAGTAGGGTCCGTCACGCCCCTGTCGAACAATGCCACGATTTGCAGTTATCCGAATTTCTGCCAAGACAATGAATTGCCGCATGGCCACACCACTCAAACCTTGGATCTGTTGTGTGCAGCAACCAACCCTGGAGCCGTGGTGGATGTCCCCACGGGGGTAGGGTTTTGTATGTATATACGTCGAGACTGCCTCACGGGGGTGGGGCTTTTCGACGTTGCCAATTTTGGCAAAGGCTACGGTGAAGAAAATGACTTCTGCCAACGAGCGCACTCCGCCGGCTGGAGAAATCTACATTTGCTGGACACCTTCGTTCTACACACCGGGGGTGTAAGTTTCGGCGCCAGCAAAAGCCCTCGCGAACAAGCCGCAATGGAAATTTTGCGTCGGCTACATCCAAGCTACGAGGCCGACGTCATGGCTTTTGTGCAAGCCGACCCCGCACGCCCCTACCGGACAGCATTGGATTTTGCCCGCATCCAAGCGTCGCAACGCCCAACCGTCTTGGCAATCCTGCATGATCGTGCCGGAGGCACTGTCAGGCATGTACGAGAGCTTGCTAAACATCTGCAAGACCAGGTCAATACCCTCACATTGACGCCATTGCCCGGGCAAGCAGTGAAGCTGTGCATGGCGGCAGAAGAGGAAGCGATGGCATTGCAGTTTTCGCTGCCGTCTCAATTGGATGAGCTACTTTTAGCTTTGCGAGCCTTGCGTGTTAGCCACGTTCATTACCACCATTTGCTCGGACATCAAGCCATAGTGCGTGATATTCCGGCATTGCTCGGCGTTGCATATGACTTTACGGCACATGATTTTTACAGCTACTGTGCACGCATTTCACTCACTGATAACAGCAATCGCTACGCACCAGAGCCAGAACCCGGTAAATGCGGGTGCTGCCCAGACCACAGTGCAGCACCCGATGGGGGCACCATGGCCCAATGGCGGGCGGCCAATCAAAGCTTTCTACAGTGCGCTCGGAATGTCATTGCACCCAGCATAGACACGGCGCGAAGAATAGCGGCCTTCGCCCCCGATGCCAACGTAATGGCTATACCCCATACAGATCTGAAATCGGCCATTCCACCCGTTTCAGTCAAAGGCATTGCCTCCGGCGAACGCCTCAAAGTAGTGGTGCTTGGGGCACTCAGCACGATCAAGGGTGCCGATGTACTAGAAGCCGTAGCCCAACTGGCTGCCAAACAAAAAGCACCCATCGACTTCCACTTGCTTGGGTATGGATATCGCCATTTACAGACCCAGCCCAAAGCACACCTCACGGTGCACGGAGGGTATGAAGAGGAAGAGCTTCCGCAGCTTTTGGAGTGGTTGAGCGCAGATCTGGTGTGGTTCCCCGCACAGTGGCCAGAAACCTACAGCTACACGCTCAGTGCTGCGCTGCAAGCAGGGCTTGCCATTGTGGCACCCGACATTGGTGCATTTGCCGAGCGGCTGGAAGGCCGTGAATGGAGCTGGGTCGAACACTGGGACCAGACTCCTGCTGATTGGCTGGCGTTTTTCACGCACATCCGGCAAGTGAATTTTGTGCCCCAACACTCACCCAAACCGGTAGAGCACGCAACCGCTGCACGCCATCACACGACAAAGCCAGCAATTCCAGCATGGGCATACACCACGGATTACATGCGCAGCATGGCCCCCACCCCGCTGGCGCCCACCGAAATGTCGCTGGACTTTTTCCGGGTACACATGCCAGCACTAACTCCCGCGCAAGAAACCCGCTCCAAAGCGCTGCAAACCCTCGTGTGGCTGCGTTCTCTGCCCCCTTTGCGCGGCGTGGCCCGGTGCATTCCACGGCACTGGCAAACTCGGGTGAAAAACTGGCTTCGCGCTTAGCGTGCTGGCAGCGCCACCCAGTAATGCCGCAGCCGCTGGCCTACCGCTTTGTAGCTGCTAGCGCTTATTTTATAAGCGCTAGCAGCTATCAATAAATGAGCAATTCAGAAACAAACTGCGGTAGATCGCAACACAGACTCGCACCACCACGGCTTCACTGCACCATCGGCATATCTACGCAGTGCTTTAGCCACCTAGCGCTTACGGAATAAGCGCTAGCAGCTATAAATTTAAGAGCATTTAGCCTTTTACGATGTGGTCCGCAGTGTGAACACCATCGCGTGATCGGGCCTGTCGCGACCTCAGGGGCTCAGTCCTTGCGTAGCAGCAGGAAAATCTCGTTGTTCACCAACCAGTCGCGAGGGTACTGCGACAGCAAACCCTCGGGCACCTCAAGGTCCACGGTGCGCCGCTCTTCCCTGGCAACGCTAAAGCCTGCACCCTTGGCGAATTGCACCAATTCGTCCGCTGTTAGTCGGTTCAGCGCCTTGTATTCATTGAAGACAAACCGCTTGTAGCCATCCACACCAAAATCAGCAAAGCCAAAATCTACTTCGGCCGGGTCGATCGGCCCCTGGTGGTTTTCGATCACCTTCCACAGCTCATCTTCCGTCGCCAGCAAATGGTGCCAGGGTGTGTCGTCGTAGCGGCGCAGGTGCGAGCCATACGGGGAGAAATACAGCGGCTCGATCTGGATGAAGAAATAGCCTCCTGGGCGAAGGCAGGCATGCAAATCGGCCAGGATGGTTGCCAATTGGTCACGCCGCACATGCTCAAAGGTGGACCAGCTCATGATGCCGTCGTACTGCACGCCCGCCTGGGCCAAGGCATCGCCCGACTGGATGGTTTCAAACGTGAGCGCCACGGGCACACGCTGCATGCCCAATTGCTCACGTGCAATGCGTGGCAGCTTTTGGTACTCGCGCCGCACGTCCACCCCATGAATGGAGGTGGCGCCATAGCGCAGCGCCAGCGACAAATCGGTAATGCCATCACCACAGCCAAAGTTCAAAAACCGCGACTTGGGTATGTCCAGAACGCCGCCCACCCAGTGGTTCACCACATCGGCGGCGTACTCAAAATGGGCTCGAAACCATTCGTCGGTGATTTGCCCAGCATCCCAGGGCGCGACCCCCAGAAGCCGCTCTTGCAGGCGCGCGATCAAACCCATGAATAACCTCCTATGGATGCCGCGCCACCGCAATCCCCAGCGCGCTCCGTTGTGTTTTACTGCTTGCGCAGCACGTAGGCGTCTTGGTGGTTCCAGAAATGCACCAAGGACTTGTGCACCAAACTCCCAGCCCCCACCGTCTCAGCAATGCGCGCCAGCACAAAGGGCTCGGCAGTGAAGGCCGTGCCGTATTCCTGGCCGTCGATGGCGTTGGACTCGCTCGAGGGCGCGAAGAAATAGCCTTCCTCATCGAGCGTGACATGGTCAAAGTTTGCCGCCTTGATCCCGTGGGTGGTGAACACCAGTAAACCACCGGGCTCCACCGCATCCCACAACACCTTGAGCCAGCGTGACCAGGTGCTGCGCGGCAGGTGGCTGAACAACGACAGCACAAACACCAGCCCATAGCGCCGGGGCCATTGCACCTGCTCAGGCACACTGGCAGACATGAAGCCTTGCACGCCAAAGGTTTGCGTTGCAAAGCCAACGGCATCGGGCACCACGTCAGACACCGTGACCCGGCTCGGCCCCAGCACCTTCACCAGGTGGCGGGTGAATCGCCCGTGGCCGCTGGCAAACTCCAGCACGCTGGGTGTCTGCAGCAAAGGCTGGCCCACTGCCTCCAGCAGCAGCATCAACTCCGACAACGTGCGCCACCCGTCTGCCAGGTAGTCACGCAAGGGGTTGGTGCTGGAGGCATGCCCGGCAAAGAAGCCAAAAATATCGTCTTGTGGGGAAATGGTGCAGTCCAACCCCATGATGTTGCGAAACGAGCCTACCAAGTCATTGGACTCGATCAGCGCATGGGCTTGCAACAGCGTGTCGCGCTCGCTGCGGGCGCGCGCAAGTACCTGGGCGGCACCCGTGCGGTCGCCCTGGCCCAGCAAAAGAAGCCCCTCTTGTAATAGCTGCTGGCCTGCACTGGGTGGCTGGTCTGGCTTGCAACCCAAAGCGGGCTCATGTGCATTGCCGTCCATGCGGCCTTGTTCATCGTTCATCTTTTTCTCTGCAATGTCTGTCACTGTCTATAGGGCCAAGGTGCCCCAGCCCATCAACTCCAGTGGTGGGGCAAACGCACCAAGCCCGGCAGGGGCTTGGGGAAAATAAACCGAAAGTGCATGAACTGAAACCACTCGTCGTACACCGCCAGCCCTGTCTCGTCGAACAAAAACGCGCTGATCACGTAGTCGCCGCTGTGCAGCGGAAGGTCAGGAAACGTAAGCACCGAGCACCATGTCCCATCAGGCTGCTGCACCGGATGTGCGCCATCCTCATGGGTTGCAAGCGAGGTGATGCCCACCCCTTTGGACTGCTCAATCATGAACCCAATGTGCGGTCGCTCTGCACCCCGTCCGCGCGCCTTGATCGTGACCACCAAATCCTGGCCTTGCAGTACAGCAGGCTGCCCATTCTGCGGCTCTGCCAGATTAGAAACATCCACGGACAAAATGCAGGCACCACCACCACCGTCGGTGGCAGCCACGGAGGCGGCAGGGCCAGCAGGCGATGGAGCGGGCTCCACAACAGCAGACACGGAGGCTTCAAATGAACCCGCAGATTCGGAGTCCATAGGCAAAGCGGGGGCTATGGGCTGCGCAGCCTCTGCCAAATCGCCCGCTTCTCGCTGGCGGGTGTACACATCGTAGGCCGCCAACACCTCTTCGGTGCCGCCGAACTGGGCCACTTGCCCGGCCTTGAGCCACAGGGCCCGGTCACACAAATGCCGGATGTGGTACGGACTGTGCGAGCAAAACAAAATGGTGCACCCGCTGTTGCGAAAGGCAGTAATACGCTCCACGCACTTCTTCTGGAAGTGCTGATCGCCCACGGCCAATGCCTCGTCAATGATCAGCACATCGGGCTGCACCGCCGTGACCAATGCGAACGCCAAGCGCACCGTCATGCCCGATGAATATGTCTTCACCGGCCTGTCCAGCGCCTCACCCAGTTCGCAAAATTCGATGATTTCAGGCTCCAGCCGCTCCATTTCTTCGCGGCTGATACCAATGAGACTGCCGCCGAAGTACAGATTGTCTCGCCCGCTGAAGTCGGGGTGAAAGCCTGCGCCCAACTCCAAAATGGCGGTAACTCGCCCTACGCGCTCAATAGAGCCTTGGCTTGGCTGCATGGTCCCCGCCAACAATTTAAGCAACGAGCTTTTCCCTGCACCATTGTCGCCAATGACTCCAATACATTCGCCGCGCTGAAGTTCGAACGAGACATCTCGTAACGCCCAATGGCTGCGATGCGTTGCCCTGCCAGTCAGTAACGCGCGCAAGCGCGACCGTGGTGAGGGGTATAGCTTGTACTCTTTGCTAACCGATCGAACCCTAAGTACGGGATTCGCGGCGATGGAATATTGCGGAGCTTGCACTGTCATAACCAGTCTACCAACTGGTCCCTACTGCGGCTTACCAGTACCGACAGCAAAACTGCGGCCAACCCCAGCCAACCCAAAGTTACCAACCATGCGCTCAAAGGGGGCCATACGCCGCGAAGAAGAATCTCTTGGTAGCCCTGCACCAGCGAAGTCATAGGATTGAGCCACAAAACCCACCTCCATTTTTCTGGAAACATGGTAAGTGGAAAAAGGACCGGTGAGAGATAAATTCCAACAGACAATAAGAAGCCAACCAGCTGCACAGTGTCACGCAATGCGGCAGCCAATATGGCCAATATAAAACCCAGCAGCAGACTCAAAAGCACTTGCAAGGCTAAAAATACAGGGAAGGCCAACACTGCAATATTGAAGCGATGTGATGGCGCATACAGAATTGCAACAACGAGCAGCAAGGGCACATAAACAATGAGGCTTGCCAAGACAGTCCGGGTAACAAACAGAACAGGCGGTAGCGGATTTTTTTGAAGCAGTCCGCCAGCATCTAGCAAACTGTTCATGCCACGGGATATTGCGTCACAGAACGCCATCCACGGCAGCGCCCCGACGATAAGAAATGCACCGACCGCGTGCGTTGGGGCACCATCACCCAGGCGCATAGAGAACACAACGTCAAATACCAAATAATAAGCAGCAACCGTAAGCAAAGGCTGCAGATAAGGCCATAGCACGCCCAACACGGTACCACTATGACGGGCCGATACCTCTCGACGTGTAAGCCCCCAAACCAGGGTGCGGGAGCGCCACAAGGTTCGAGCTTCATCCATCAAAATCATCATAAGGTCACGCCACTCACAGTAGCAAATATGTATTCCAGCAAAAACACCAAACCCGCCTACCGGGCGGGTTTGGTTTAGCTCATACCAAGCCAATAGGTATTGCTATTTAATTGGCCTAGCGAAAAGCAATTTAATTATTTTTGCGTGGGTGTGTTTGAGTATTCTGCTGCGAATGCAGATACTGCAGGTGCATTGACTTTCGCACCTTGTTGCAATTTTTGCGCTTCAGCTACCCGCGCCTCTTGAACCACAGAGCTTTTGACTTCCTTGATCAACTCATCTCGAACGTCTTCAAATGGTCGAATGCCAGCGGGACGCTTTTCTTCCAGCTGCAGTACGTGGAAGCCAAACTTTGTTTCGACAACACCACTGAGATCGCCTTTTTTCTTCAAAGCAAACGCCGCTGTTTCAAACTCTGGCAGCATTCTGCCTTTTGCAAAGAAGCCTAAATCGCCTCCCTTGGCAGCACTGCCTGGGTCTGCAGAGACTTCTTTGGCCAAGGCCCCAAACTCAGCACCCGATGCCAATTTTTTCACGACCTCGTCAATTTTCTCACGGGCATTGGGAGTTGTGGGGCTGATCAAAATGTGACGAACCCGAACCTGCTCATCTACCTTGAAGCGGTCTGACTTCGCTTTGTAAACGGTTTGCGCCATTTTTTCGGCAGCTTCATCGGTGGGGGCTGCCGCTTTGTCCAATTTTTCCAAGTAGGCGTCAGACAGTACTTTGTCGCGGGCAATGCGCAATGCCGCAACGACAGCAGGATCTTTTTCAAGGCCATCAGCCTCTGCACGCAATGCCATGGCTCTGCGTGCATACAAGTTGGAGGCGATTTGCGTCACCGTCTGCGGCTTGCCCAACACTTGTGGCCGCATTTCAACTGGCATGCGCAATGCGTCGGCCTGCATGTCTTGCACCGTGATTTTTATTTTCTCACCTTCGACCAGAGCATCATCAGCAGCCCAGGCGGGAGCGCACAACACGGCCGCAGCAACCAATACAGCACGCGACAAGAAGGGTGAATTCAAGCTTTTCAGTGTTTGAGACATCGACAGTACGTTCCAAGCAGTTAAAAAAAAAGGCGGGGGAAGCCCCCCGCCTTTTTAGATCACATTGCTGTGATTAAGTGCCCACGAATTAACGTGTGAAGCGGTGATCCCAAGTGATACCGTAGGTACCAGATGTGTTGGCAGTTGCGCTTGGGTTAGACAGCTTGATGAACGAAGAACCCAAGATTGGCAGACCCTTGCCGCTGTTGTTGGTCGACAGAACAGCCCAACCGTTGGTGTACACGCCGGACACGTTTTGACGTGCAACAGCACCACCCAACACCGACACGCCGGAGTCAGCGAAGCTCAGAACGCTGGTTTCGCCGCAGAAGCGAGTAGCAGACACTGTACCTGGAGAGAACACGGCACCGCTGGTCTTGGTGGTTTCTTCGCGGTCATAGAATGTCTGAGCATCAGCGTTCACGCAAATAGCACCGTTGGTTGCCAGAGCAGTCGTGTTGGCTGCAGTGAACATTTCGTCGCCGAAACCAACAGCTGCCAAGTCCGAGAACAGGCGGTAGTCGCTAGCAGCAGTGCTGAAAGCACCGTTGCTGGTAGCTGCGTAGTTCGCAGCCACGTTGTAGCGACGTGTAGGCATAGAGAACACCCAGTCTGTCTTAGCAGAGATGGATGCATCGTTAGCGTACTGGTTGGTGATGGAAGTCACCTTGATCGCGTTCGTCAGGTTGGTTGCTTGCGCCAGAGGAGCTGCAGCGTTCAAAGTCCCCACCGTGTAAGGTGTTGACAGGTCAGGCAGGTCATAGTTTGCAGCAGCAATCTTGGCACCGCTCACTTGAACGCCAGCAGCATCGCGAGAGTCTGTACGGAACAGCGGATCAGCCGAAGCCAGCATTGGCGCTGCATTGGCGTTGGCATTTTGTGGGAAGTGCACAAAGTTACCACGACCAGCAACACCAGTAGGTGTCAGAGCTGTAATAGCAGTGGCACCACCGGAGAACGTTGTTGTTTGGGCAACGTTGATGATGTACCAGTCGCCGTACAGACCTGTTGTAGGCGTGTTAAAGCCTGCAGTCGAAGCAGCAGCTTGCGTTGTGAAGTTTTGCAGAGTGTTATTCAACACCGATGCCGTGCAAGGTGCAACACCGTTCACGTGCTTGATAGCTGTGTACAGCGATGTAGTTGCAGTGTTTGCAGGAATGTCAGCCATGTTGAAAATTTCAACGTAGCCTTCACGGGTGTTGTTTGCCTTGTCAGCAGCGGTCAGAACAGAGTTCAGACGGTCTTGAACGAAAGCCTGAGCCACGCCCTTCGCCAGTGTAGGCAATGTGCAGGTGCCGTCGCCAGTTGTCAGAGTAGCCACGCCATCAGAACCAGCTGACACAGCAGCAGTCCACACGTCGCCAGGCGACATGAAGACTTGGAAGTCAAGAATGTCGTCAGAGTTCAGAGCGCCGCGGAAGCGAACCTTCACAGCCTTGCCGTTTGCAGTGTCGGTGTTCACAACGTGCAGAACGGTCATGTTACCGTTTTGAGCGTTGAAGTAAGGAACGATCAGCGAGTGACCGATACCACCTTGCGACACTTGCAAAGAAGTAGCCGTAGTGGTGTCCATCGACGTTCCAGGAATGAACGTACCGTTACCAGCAACCACATCAGCAGAAGCGACGCCGGCAAAGCCCAGGCCACCAATCATGGCAGCAATGCTCAGGGCCAGAACATTTTTTCTCATATCAAGAACTCCAGTTAAAAAGTTGGTAAGCGCAACTACCACGATTGATTACGCTAAGGTATGGTAGCACAGCGCGCGAGAGGCATGTCCAGCACAAGGCATCCAAAAAACCCCTCTTGTTGAAGAAATGCAACACTAGTTGATACGCGGCAGTTGCCTTGCTCAACCAGCGTGCGGAACAGCGCCATCAAAGGTCTTGATAGTGCCACCACTGGCCGTCTTCCAGCAGCCATGTCTCGTTCATGTAGGTTTCCACCTTGTCGAGCTTGAGCATGAGGATAGCGGGTTTCACACCCAATTTCATCTGCACCTCGCATTTTTCTGGCTCGCACACGACTTTTGACACAGATGCATCCACCACAGATACACCAGCACCAAACTGCAGCTTGTACTGCTCAGCCGTGCGCACCTTGCGGTAGCCCGGCGTAGAAAACTGGTACGCGACCTCGTACTTCGCACTCATTCGCGCCTTCCAATAGTCCGTAGCGCGCTTTTCTACGACCTGCTCTGGAGTCTGCGTGCCAATAGATGCGCAGCCAGCCAGCCCAACAACCCCAGCGGCCAAGGCAAGCAGAGCAAGGCGACGATAGTGAGGGTACTTACTACTCATAGGATAAAAGCTCCACGTTGATCAAATTGATTAAAGTTCGCACAGGCCCAGTGCGAGAGACGAGCACAGAGGTGTCATACAAAGGAGCGGCAACCCCATTCCAGGCGACGCCAAGAGCCCGCAGCCACTGCGCCAGCGGGTTGCCCTTTTTGCACAATTAGTTTGCAGTTGCAGGAACAAAAGGCTCCGCAGCTTGAGGCCGGTTTGCCTCTTTGTTGCTGGAAATGTCTTTGAGCCCTCGCAAGCGCTCCCGCAAGTCCTCGCTCACTTCGCGGATGTCTACATCAGAGCGAACAACACGCGGTGTGATGATGACCAACAATTCGGTGCGGGTACCTTTGGTGGTGTTTTGCGCAAAGAGGTTCCCGACCAAGGGCAACTCTTGCAACAAAGGCACACCGTTCTTAATTTTTGTCTCGTTGTTTTTAATCAACCCGCCCAAAACGATGGACTCACCTGACCGTACTGCAACTTTGCTGCCGATTTGGCGCTGCAAAAACGTCGGCTGGGTTGCAGACGACCCCGTAACCACATCGGTCACCGTCTGGTCAATCTGCATCGACACAATGTTGCCCGCATTGACGGAAGGAGTGACGGACAAATTGACACCCGTGTCTTTGTACTGATAAGTGTTGGTATTGGTTGCGACCCCAGTAATCACATTGGTTGTGGCGGTTTGGACTGGTACTTGATCACCCACCGTAATCGTCGCCGTATGGTTATCCAACACCATAAGCGATGGGTTCGATAGCATCTTGAGCAGCGACTTTCCTGCCAAGGCGCTGATGGTGGCCTTCAAGGCCCCAGCGCCATTCCTCAGTGCATATGAAAAGCCGTTTGTCAGGGCAGCAGTCGCCGTCGTATCCAACCCACCCACATTGCCAATACCAGAGTAGCCAGCCCGCGCATCACCACTGAAAGCCCATTTGAGGCCATATTGCAAGTCATCAGTCAAAGTAACCTCAATGATGCTTGCGTCTATGAGAACCTGGGTCAAGGGTAGGTCCAGCCGCTTGAGGGTTGCTTCGATCTTGCTGAACTCCGACTTTGTGGACCAGACCAATACAGAGTTGTTCAGCTCGTCAGCAATGACACGTATGGACCCCAAATTGGCAGCCACGGCGCCCTGCCCGCTCTGTTGCCCGGTAGTGCGTGTCGTTGTACTGCTAGAGCGACTATTTAAGCTGGACCCGCTTCCAAACGGCGACGCGTTGTTATTGGCACTCAAAGCCCCACCAGAAATACCGGACGAAGCTCCCGACTGCCCCAATGAGTTGCCAGTAGAGGTGCCCAGACCTGGAGCCACCCCACTGTTGGCGGTACTCCCAGTCGCTGGGCCAGAGCCAAAGAGCCCTCCTAGTACGCCAGCCAAATGGCGTGCATTCCCATTTTGAACAGGGTAGACAAACAGTTGGGGCTCTGAACCACTATCACTGGGCTTGTCCAAGCGCTCAATCCAACGGCGAGCCTCCTCTAGATAGGAGGCCTTCGGGGTGACCACCAAGATGCTATTGATACGGTCAATAGGCATGATGCGCAATGCGCCAAAAAAGGGATTACCCTCCCCCAAACTAGTCGGCGCCGCCGATTGCGCAGCACCAGGCGCTCTGGCCGCCAAAGTAGAAGATTGCTGAGAAGCGGCATCACCTGCGCCGCCACCGCCGCTGACCAGCCTCAGCGCCGCCTCGACCTCTTTAGTGCTAGCGTATTTAAGAGGGAACACCCCGACCGACATGCCCTTGAGCAAGTCCACATCAAAAGTGTTGACCAACTCCATCCAACCTTCTGCCTGTGTGCGAGTGCCCATCATGACCAGAAGATTGCGAACGGTGTCCACCCGCACCAAGGCTTCAGCAGACACCATGGGCCGAAGAATTGAGGCCATTTCACCGGCACCGATGTACTGCAGCGGAATAATGACAGCGCCATAGCCAGGCGCAATCACAGGGCTGCTGCCCCCCATCTGCCTCACAGAACCCGATATTCCTTTAAGCGCATCGGCTCGGCCCGCATGAAAGGTTCCACGCGCATCACGCACCAGTGCCAAGCCATTGGCCTGGAGCGCACTCTCCAGCAAAAACACTGCTTGGTCTGGGGCGATGGGGTTGCGTGTTGCCAAAGTCACCGTGCCTTGCAGCGGAGGGTGCATCACATAGTCCACCCCCAGAATGTCACCCAACACAGTGCGGATGACCTCAGCGACTGGAGCCTCCTCAAAACGAAAGGAGACTGGTGCGCCACTCACCGCAGAGACAGCCTTGGGAGCGGCAATGACTTGGCCACTCCCTCTGATGATGCGTGGCTCCGCCTCTGGAAGGGACTCAGGAGCAGGCTTTCCATCTACCGCGGCCTTTTCCCCAGCAACGCGCAGCTTTTCGGGCGGCGTTTGCGATGTCGGCTGGGGGGCAGAGGAAGACTGCGGAGCAGGCTGAGCACTGACCGCAGGGGTAGTGGGCACGGGCTGCGCCTGAGCCAATTGACAGGCGGCAAGGACAGAAGCAGCAAGTACGTAGCGTGAAGAGTTCATCGTAAAAAACGGGTTGAATGTGGGCAACGCACTCAGCGTGACCCACCAAAAACGGCACGAGAACGATTCTCGGGAGCGGCATTGGAGCCCGCTGCCGGTGGCGGTGCAGGTGGCTGCTGTGCCGCCGCATCTCGCCCTGCGCCCTCTCTGGGTGGAGTA
This sequence comes from Acidovorax sp. 56, assembly GCF_002749705.1. Classification (NCBI taxonomy): domain Bacteria; kingdom Pseudomonadati; phylum Pseudomonadota; class Betaproteobacteria; order Burkholderiales; family Comamonadaceae; genus Acidovorax; species Acidovorax sp. 56. The sequence continues at coordinate 4,117,801 of NZ_PEEV01000001.1, read as the reverse complement.
GCAGCTGGCCGCGCTTGCGGCAAGCCCGAGTAGGTGGCAAGGGCGGCTCTCTGCAACGGAACTACTCGGGTCTGGCCGCTCTTTTCAAAGGAGGCCTGTGCACCACTGACGGACTGCAGCTTCCAGCCATCCAAATAACCATTGAGTGCAACCCTGCGATCTTTGCCTTCGTAGAAGATGATGATGCCGCCTCCCGCCTGCCCCTCATACACACCGGTGAGCTTTGCCTGAGCAAACCAGTTGACGGGTTCGGGGGACTCCACTTTGGGCGGTGGTGGAGGCGGGGGAGGCCGCCGGGTCATAGAAAAAAGCGGTCGCTCAAGCATACGCAAGAACTGGCTGGTGTCACTCTGGCCGGGTCCCGGCAAAGACGGAAGCAGCGCATGCAGGTCTACTTTGACAGACGAAGGGGGTTGCCACTGCATGTTGCGCAGCTCTCCCCCAGGCGTGATCCACATCCAGCAGATAGCGCCCAGCAGCAACAGGTTCAGCACCACAAGCAGTGCAAGTGCGTTACGCCTCATTTTTGCCCCCGCAAAATACTGAAACTGAACTGCACAGCCAAACGCGGCGATACCCCGGCAGGAAGGGTTTGCAGCCCCCCTATCGGCTGAACCTCCATGTCCTGGATCAAGATGAGGGGCAACTGAGTGGAGAGCACAGCCAAGGCGCTTTCAAGGGCCAACAGCTCACCTTCTGCACGAAAAGACAGAGGAATGCGCTCAAAACCTTTCTCAGGCTTGGGTGGCAAGACTTGGCTGCTGCTGATCTGCAGACCTGCGGCCGTAAGGATCTCGCGGATGCGCTGCTGCGCAGCATTTCCAGCCTGTGCCGCATCCTGAGAAGCCGGGTACACGTACTGATCGCCCGCCTTGCGGACATGCTCCAGCAATAGAGCAATATCGGATTCTTGGGCAGCAAGCCCCTTCAGACGCGCGTAACGTGGCTCCAATTGCTCCAAACGGGCACTGGCGCCTTGGTGCTTTTCATAGACATAGAGCCCAAGCGCCACCAGCGGCGCCAAAACGAGCAGCAGACTGACCAATAAGGCGAGCTGGCGGCGGTTTTTCTGCATGTTCATGGCTGCCCCCCTTTGCGTGCGGGGGCCGTCGCAGGAGACGAGGCCGCCGGTGTCGGCGCAGCGACTGTAGCCCGACCGCCAAAAGTAGCACCTCCACCAAAAGTGGCTCCCCCACTGCCCCCCGTTGAGCCACCAGGCACAGGTACAGGCGGCTGTACACCGGCTGCAGCCTGAGGATTGCTGGCAGCAAGCGATGCTGCCGACGCAGGTTGCACGGGTGCAGAGGCGGCTTCCACAGGCGCTGACGCACTGGTATCTGGCGATGGCGCCATTGCGCTATCCAATCCCGCGGGTGCTGCCAAAGGCACCGTCTTGATACCGAACACCTCCGGATCCAGCACCAACTCCACGGAAAACACCTCTTTCCCGGTGATTCCAAAACGGGTTGCCGCCGTGGGCGCGTGCACCTCTTTAAAGCCCGGCACTTCTCCCAGCAGTTGCATCAGTGCAGAAGCATTGCCCGTCTGCCCACCGAAAGAAAGCTTATTTCCTTGGAGCTTGAAACTTTGTAGCGCCACATCGTCGGGCAGCACTTGCGTCAGCTTGTCAAGCACCAACAAAGGCTCGATGCGTCCATTGGTCAACTCTGCCAGCGCACCCAACGAATCGACCGAAGCCATGAGCTGCTCTCGCTGCCGAACGGCCGAGGCCGACTTCGCAGCGATATCTTCATAGGCAGCAGCAGCGTCCATCGCACGAGCGCGCAGCTGAATGGAGGGCGTGACTGCAATCACCGCGGCCCCTAGTGCCAGTCCGGCCAGCAGCATGAAGCCCCAGCGTCGGCGGCGCACGCAAAAGGCTTCGCGGGCGGTCTCGCCGTAACCAGAAAGTATTGCCGGCGCCCCGGCGCCACCCAGCACCCAGACTTCGGGCGCAGCCTTGGCCAACGCGGCCGAAACACCCGCAGGCAGGGCAGCCAGATACTCTGCAACCTGCTTACGCGAGGCGATGACGAGCTCCAACAGCCCCCCGCCGGAAAGACCTCGGCCCTGACTGCTGTATCCCCAAACCAAATCAGCAGGATCAAATGGACTGGCACTGCGCGCCTCAAGGGTCATGGCGGCTATCGCGTCTTCATGCGCCATAGCAGGCAGCCGCAAGGATCTGCGAAGAACATACTCGTCAGGCAACTCCACCGCCGAGAATTGCGGAGCAATTCGGGCGCTGGTTTTTTGCCCCCCCTCCCAGATCGACCGCTGGCCGTCGGCCTGGTGCAAAAGCACTGCAGGTTGAGGGGTGAGCCACGCAAACACTGGCCATTGGTGGACATTGCGCCAAGGCTCGCGCATGTCACGCCACAGCAAGGCAAGATCAACGCCCAAAAACCGGGCATCAGAGGATATGAGAGACATGAATCTTTCTGTCAGGGACTTGAGCGAAGCGGAATGGGCTCAACCTCGCGCTGCATATGAAAGGTGGTCCAGGGAAATCCATCGCGAGAACGAGGGTTGATATCCACGTAGCGCGTGACGAAGTAGGCGCCGCCGTCTGCTGCAGAAACACGGGCCTGCAGCCGATAGCGCCGGACGGTTCCTGAACCAACAAAGGCAGCATCCAGTCCGGTCATGTCAATCCCCGGCTGGCCCGACTGACGACGAGCGTCGATCTGGCTGACCAACTCGGCATTGCCCCCTGCCAGCACCTGCAAGACCGCAGGCGGCGCGGCCAGGGGGTTCACCATGCCACTGCTGCGTATGTCGGCCGTAACGAGGCCAGAAAGTCTAGCATAGAGGTCGTAATTGACCCCAGGCACGCGCATGAGATCTTCCACCGCCTCAAACCGTCGGGGAACGCCTTGCGCCAAACGCTGTTCACGGTAATCCACGATGGCCTGAGCCACCGGTGTCGCAGCGCCCTCGGCCAAACCGCCTGCGACCGTCAGCAAACGCACAAGCAAAGGGATCTGGGCACTGTTGATGTCCACCAACCCGTTAAGGGGCATGACCTGCACGCCAATCTCTTGGCCCATATATTGGACTTGTACCGTGGTCATGCGATCTACCGGCTTCGGCTCCGCGCCCATCTGCTGCAGCACCAGCTGGATCGCGGCATCCCCCAACGCACTGGCCTGTGCACCTTGCCTAGCCAATGACAACATGCGAGCCTCGTCGCGCACGGAACGGCTCAAGCCGGTGACGATGATGGAAAGCGCCATGACGATCCACAGCACTGCAACCAAGACCACACCACGGCGGTGGATCACCCGCCCACCAACCGCACGACGGGTTGAGCGAGAGGCAACAGACGATTGCGACACAGACAACATGCTCAACGCGACCCACCAAATGTGGCCATGCCTGCGGCAAATGGATCGCTCCCAATCAAGGGGCGCATGGCCACCACCAGGGGAGGCCACACTCCACCATTGCGGGTGGCAAGCGACACCAGAACATGGGTGGGCACGCGCTCTTTGGATTCCCATGCAGCTTGCCACTCAGGTTTGTCCAGCCCAGCATCCTGATATTGCAAAGAGAAATCCGTCAGATCACGCACCAGCACCTCGGTGGTTGCACTGTCCCAATTGGCAGGTAGTACAGGCTCATCCATGGGCATGAACTGAAGGAGCAGAGCCCCAGAGTTACCAGAGTTCGCCTGACTCAATCGGAAAAACTGGCGACCCGCAGCACCGTAGCGGGCAGGCATGACACCGACCCAGACCAACTCCTTGGAATCGGCGCGAAAGAGAAAGGGGCTCTCATCCACCGACGTGATGCCCGCGCGCCGCTGACCGGAAACGCGGCCCAGCACAGACTGCAAAAAGCCTGATGTCACCCGAAGTTCGTCGTTGCGGGCGAGGCGTTGGTCCACACGCTCCTCCGTCTGGGCCGTAGCGCGCAGCGCTGAGCCCATGGCAAGCACCAGCAACGACAGCAAGGTCATGGCCACAAGCATTTCCACCAAGGTGAAGCCGCCTGAACTGCGAAGTTGCACCTGAGGCCGCCAGGAGGAAGCACCGCGTCTCATAGCCTTGCACCTCCTTGGGTGGGTTTCTTTTGCGGGCGCAGGGTTGCCAATTCCAGTTGCCGAATGCGCCCCCCCTGCGGCCAAGAAACCACCACGCGGATTTCGTGCAGGGGCGTGGCGGTAGGGCTGTTGACTTCCGTGGGATAGGGCGCACTGGCCACACGCCAGTCAAACCCCGCCACCTGCCCCGCTTCGGCCCAACCCTCTTCAGGGATTGCATCGCGCATGGCCAAGATCGACTCCGCCAGCACGGTAGCACGCTGATAGTGCTCCATGTCTCCGACAGCCCGGACGCTGCCGCCCGATGCGCGATAGAGCATGCCCAAGGAAATGGCCATGATGGCAAATGCCACCAGCAATTCCAAAATGGTGAAGCCGCCTTGACGGCGTGCAGACGATGTCACGGCAGGAGTGCCTCCTGTGTGACACGCCCTGACAGCCAGTCCACGCGCAGCCGAGTGCCTGCACCTGTGGCCCGCAGAATCTCAATGCTCCCGCCGGTAGCCCCACCTTGGGGCAGGAAGCGGATGGCGGCTACGTTCTGGGTGGTTTCGGTGCTCGCCACCGTGGCTTTGACATCCAATGAGGTTGGCAGCACTTTGGGCGCGGCACCATCCACCCGATACAGGCGCTGGCGCATGTCCAGCGAGAAGCGTACTTCACGCCCCTCGGTCAGCGCCTTTTGCCGGGCTGCCCGCATCTGCCCCATCATGGTTCGCACGGTGTCCCTGTATTCGGATGAGGCTTTGAAGCGGTCATATGCCAAGGGCGTCAGCGCGGCCAGCAGCGCCATGATGGCGAACACCACCAGCAGCTCCACCAAGGTGAAGCCGCCCGGGCGTTGCAAGCCCCTGCGCCGGTCAGAAAAAGCTGCGGCTGCGTACACGACGGCTCCTGTTGCACGGCACCCAATGGGCCGCTCCATGCAAATGACTCAGGCCTCAGGGCTTGTTGCGGATGTCTGCAGCTTCACCCTCGCCCCCAGGGGCGCCATCGGAGCCAAGCGAGACGATTTCAAAATTACCGTTACCAGGGTTTGCATAACGGTAGGCATTGCCCCAAGGGTCTTTAGGCAGTTCACCCCTGAGGTAGGGGCCATTCCAGCCATTGACGGAGCCAGGGCGCTTCATCAGAGCCTCCAGCCCCTCTTCCGTCGTGGGATAGCGGCCCACGTCCAGCTTGAACAGCTCCATCGATTTGTCGAGATCGGAAATCTGGACACTGGCCGTTTTGGACTTAGCGCCACCCAACTGGTTCAGCACCTTAGGCCCGACCAAACCTGCCAGCATGGTGAGAATGGCCAACACCACCAGCAATTCGATCAGGGTGAAACCCTTGGAGCGACGCACCGCAGCACGGGGCGTTTTGCCAAGAATGCGTTGAATGAGGGAAATTGCCATGAAGAGGCTCCTTGCACGAAATAGTGAAAACAGATGAAAGACGGACAAGACTGAGATGCAATGGGAAACCTGCGCGGGCTACACAGCCAGATCGTTGACCGAGAGAATCCCCATCAGGATGGACACGATGATGGCGGCAATCAGTACCCCCAGCACCAAAATCAGCACGGGCTCGACCAGGGTCAGCAGGCGTTTGATGCCGGTCTCCACCTCGCGGTTCAAAATAGCCGCCAGCTCCAGCATCATGGGGCCCACGCGGCCCGTTTCTTCGCCCACGCGGACCAGATTGATGGCCAGGGGCTCAAAAATGCCTGTGGACTGAAGGGCCTGCACGACCCGCCCCCCTTCCTTGACGATGGGGGCGACCCGCACCAACGATTGTTGCAACACGACATTGCCCACCGTATCGGTAGCGATGTGCAGAGCCGTGAGCATGGGAACACCATTGCCGAGCAGGGTTCCCAACGAGCGCGAGAAAAGTGTGAGCTGGTATTTCAGCGCGATACCACCCACCAGTGGCAGACGCAACAGGCGCGACTGCCACCAGCTGCGCCCACCAGGGGAGCGCAGCCAGCGACCAACCAGCCCGCCCAGCCCCACCACCGCAATGCCGATGACCAAACCGTACTGTGTGAAGGCCTTACCAAGCCCCATCACGATGCGCGTAGGCATGGGCAAGGCATCGCCCATCTCGGCAAACAGTTTTTCAAACTGGGGCACCACAAAGCCCAGCATGACCACCAACGAAATGATGGCCACCGTGACCAGAATGGCGGGGTAGATGGTGGCGGAGACAACACTCTCGCGCAGCGCGCGCTGGCGCTCCAGATGCTCCACCAACCGGTCCAACACGCCAGACATCTGGCCACTGGCCTCGCCAGAGCGGACCATGTTGATATAGAAGTCACCAAACAGGTCGCGATGGGCTTGCAAGGCGCGGCTGAGTGGGGTACCACCCTTGACGGCCTCCAAAATACCCTGCAGCAAGGCGCCCACTGCGGGCTTGTAGCTCATCTCGATCAGCACGCGCAAAGCGTTGTCCAGCGCTAGCCCGGCGCGCAGCATGATGGCCAGCTCAGAAGTGAAGGCCAACACGTCCTTGGCCTTGACGGGGCTTTTGTCGACTCGCACCTTGGCAGGTCGAAAGCCTCCCTCGCCAGCCACGGGGGCAGCCGACTGTACGGCCTGTGCCATACCCGTGCGCGCAGCCTGCTCAGCATCTTGCACCGCCAGAGGGGTCAGGCCTTGGCTGCGCAACTGGCGGATAGCCGCGACTTCGTTGGCAGCACTCAGCCGCCCAGTGGCTACATTGCCGTCTGCGGCAGCGGCTCGCCAGAAAAAATCAGGCATCGGACTGATCCTGCGTCACTCGGGCCAATTCGTCCAAGGTGGTCACGCCTGCAGCCACCTTGCGCAGGCCATCTTCGTGCAGGCTCAGCATGCCCGACTGCAGGGCAATGCCATGCAGCACGCTGGCATCGCGCCCGTCCAGCACGGCACGGCGCATGGGTTCGTCCAGCACCAGCAGTTCGTGGATACCGGTGCGCCCCTTATAGCCAGAGCCGCGGCACTCTTCACACCCGACAGGGCGGTAGACCTGCGTGCCGGGTTTGCAAAAGCGCTCCAGACCCGAGCCCTGTATCAGAGCAGGCTCCATGGTGTAGGGCTCCTTGCAGTGTTCGCACAGCGTGCGCACCAGGCGCTGGGCCAACACGCCGTTGACTGCTGAGGTGATCAGATAGCGTTCCACACCCATGTCCTGCATGCGGATGATCGCCCCCGCTGCGGTGTTGGTGTGCAGTGTGGAGAGCACCAAGTGGCCGGTGAGCGCGGACTGCACCGCAATTTGAGCGGTCTCGCCGTCGCGCATTTCCCCGATCATGATGATGTCAGGGTCTTGGCGCAAGATAGAGCGCAAGGCATTGGCAAACGTCAGATTGATCTGCGCGTGCACCTGGATCTGGTTGATGCCTTCGAGCTGGTATTCCACCGGGTCTTCGACGGTGATAATTTTCTGCGTGGCCGAATCAAGCTTGGCCAGCGCGGCATAGAGCGTAGTGGTCTTGCCAGAGCCTGTGGGCCCCGTGACGAGCAGGATGCCGTGCGGCTTGGCCAACAGTGCGTTGAAGCGCACCAGCAGATCGGATTCAAACCCCATCTTTTCCAGATCCAAGCGCACGCTGGCACGGTCAAGAACCCGCATCACCACGCTTTCACCGTGCACCGTAGGCACGGTAGAAACACGCAGATCCAACTCGCGGCCCTTCACACGCATCTTGATGCGCCCGTCCTGCGGAAGTCGGCGCTCTGCAATGTCCAGGTGCGCCAGCAGCTTCACCCGCGAGTTGACGGCGGCACTCAGTCGAGGGGGAACCACATCGGCGTTGTGAATGACACCATCCACGCGATACCGCACATGCAAGCCGTCATCGAAGGGTTCCAGATGGATGTCCGAGGCCCGCATATCGATCACACGGCTGACGATGGCGTTCACCAGGCGGATCACCGGCGCTTCGCTGGCCAGATCCTTGAGGTGCTCGACAAAGTCGCCCGCATCATTGCCGGTGTCGAAATCGTCGGACTCTTCCTGCACCTCCTCGCTCACCGGCTCGGACAGGGCTTTTTCAATGTCGGCTTCCAGCGCTAGGTGAGGGCGGATGGCGAGCCCGGTGGACAGGCGCAGCGCCTTGAGCACAAACGCATCTTGCGGACGTGCCATGGCCACGGCCAGCTCACCATCCGTCACCGAGAGCGGATACACCGCATTGGTATGCAGGAACTCCGACAGCAGCCCAGGCACCTCGGGGGGCTCTGCCGGAAACGCATCCACAGCAAGGAACGGGATATTGAGCTGACGGGCCAGCGCATGCGCTACATCCAGCTCAGACACCACCCCCAACTGGACCAGCACCTGCCCCAGCAGATTGCCCAACTCCTGCTGCGCAGAAAGGGCACGCTCCAAGTCGCGGGCCGACAGCTTGCCGGCTTTAACCAGCATTTCGCCCAGTCGCTCACGCTCAGGCGCGGGCTGTGACAAAGGATTTGCAAAGGTGGGTTCTGTGAGGGTCATGCGGATCAAGGATCACGTGCCGTGGTTTTTTAGCACCTGCGCTTCCCGGGAGCGGGAAATTCAGGCAGGCACCAACAGCGTGGAAGGGCCAGAGTGTAGCTGCGCCGCCTCGTCAGGGCTGCATGCGCTGGCTGTGCCAGGTCTTGCAATCTCTACGCGACAAGGCGTACCTAGCGCAAGCACACGCATAAACGCTATTATTTTTATAGCTTCTAACGCTTTTAAATAAAGCGCCAGAAGCCAATTTGGGCATAATTTCAAAACTTTACCTTTGCCCGCACGTGCCCATGAACACCTCTCCCTCTCTTCTGCGCTCTGGCTGGTGGCTCAGTGCGCTGGCAGCCAGCTTGGCGGGAGCACTGGGCGCGGGGGGATGGAGGCTGCACTCCCATCTCACCCAACCTGACGGCCCACTGCCCCGCCAGCAGCCCATGGTGCTGGCGCCCATGATTGGGGTGATCGAACCCTGCATCCTGCCCGCCAGCAGCGCACCGCAACCGGACTCACTGCAAACACAGTGCAGCAACGCACAGGGCTCGGCAGCTGCGCTGGTAGAGGCCACCCTGCGGGAACTCGCATCCACCCGCACAACCGCTGGAGTAAGCCACTCGGCTGTGCGGGAGGGCTGGGAGCTGGGCTACACCTTGCCCGTACCGCTGCTGCAACTCTTCAAAGAACAAGCAGGGGGCTGGCAGATTGACCAACCGCTGGTGGACAAACTGGCGCGCACTGTGCGCGACAGTGAGCGCCCCGTGGTGGTGTACCTGTTTGCAACCCACTTCGCGTCCCACGCCCCGTTGGAACAGGCTCTGGCTGCCGATCCACGCAACCTGGCGCAAACCCCCGACGGCCCCATGCCTGCAGGCAAGTACTACGGCGAGCCGGTGTACTACTGGAACATTGCCGACCCCGAAGCCCCCGTCAATCTGCGGCGCAGAGAGGCTGCTGCCGCCATGGTGGGCGCCTTGTGCGCGCTGGAGCCCCGCCACCGCAGCAAGATCCGCGCGGTCACGCTGCTGGGCGAGGTACACCACTACTTTCCGGACTTCGAGCAGGGCATGGGCTTTGGCGGGCCCTACCGCGTCACCGACTACAGCCCGGCATCGCAAGCAGGCTTTCAGGACTTTCTGCGCACCCAATTCGGCACGATCGAGGCGCTCAACAGAGCCGTGGGTGGCAGCTTTGCCTCATGGGAGGCGATCACCCCCCCGTCCAAGGACATCCGCACAGAGCCCCTTGCCCACTTCAATGAACACATCGACTCCTATGCCCAAGGGGTGCTGCCCGTATCAGGCTGGGCGTTTCGGGCAGGCCGCGCACCAGGCAGCCACGCCCAAGTGCTGGTCTATCGCAATGGCGAATTGGCGGGACGTGCTCCCATCAGCCTGAGCCGCCAGGATGTGCTGCAGGCCAAACCAGAGTTTGGCGAAGCCAACACAGGCTGGCGGGTGGACCTGGACTTTCGCCACTGGCCCGCTGGGCTACACCGGCTGGACTTTTATCTGCAAGAAGATATGCGCCCCCTGGCCCCACTGGGAACCCGCCAAGTGGCGATCATGGACCGACAACAAGCCACCCCGTTGGAGCAGCCCTTGGCAGGCCAGCTGCCGCAAACCGCAACCCAAGCGGCACCAGCCGTTGCGGCCTGGCAGGCGCATATCGACAGCCCTGCCCAACTCAGCTCCTACTACTACAACCCTTTGGTGCCCCTTTGGCACACCTTCAGGGCCAAGCAAGTGGCGCAGTACATCGAAGCATTTGGCAAAGCAGTGGTGCAGCCATCCTGCCTACACAATGTGCCCACCTACACGCACCAGATCGTGCCGTTCTCCAACCCCGGTTGGGATGCACAGAAATTTGCTGTCGAGGAATCACTGGCGGGTCTGCACAACATCCGTCTCGGTGTAAGCCTGTACGGAGAAGCCAGCTACGGGGACTCATTCGGCGCGTGGTACGCCCAGCGCCAACGCTTGCGAGCCCCCCGCTCCGGCCCAGAGGCCTATGGCGTGACAGAGTTCCACCCGCTCAAGGGCATGGATGCCACCGAGTGGAACAAGACACTGCAAGCCCACCAGCGGCGCGGCGCTGCATTCCTGTCATTCTTCATGGAGCCCCGCTGGGAAGGCCAGCGGGTGGAGCGCGGTCACAACATCTTCTCCATTGACCCGGAGAACCAGCAGTTTCGGTCAGACGCCCTGTACCGGGCTGCACAGCAAACGCTGGAGCACTCCGCGCCCGGCAACCCAGGCAGCCGCTAAACCGGCCAAGCCGATCCAGCCGATCGGCAAATCAGTCAAACACCTCAGCCAGGTTCAATGCCAGCCCCTGCGCATCCTTGGCCGATAGCAGCGGCTGCTCGCCCTGCAGGCGCCAGTCAATGGCCAAGGTGGGATCATTCCAAGCGATGCTGCGCTCATACTGCGGCGCGTAGTAGTCCGTGGTCTTGTACAAAAACTCCGCCATCTCGCTGAGCACCACAAACCCGTGCGCAAAGCCCGGTGGCACCCACAGTTGGCGGTGGTTGTCTTCGCTCAGCTCCTCTGCCACCCATTGGCCGAAGGTGGGCGAGCTTTTGCGAATGTCCACCGCCACATCCAACACGGCCCCGCGCACCACGCGCACCAGCTTGCCTTGGGGTTGCTGGATCTGGTAGTGCAAGCCGCGCAGCACCCCCTTGGCGCTGCGGCTGTGGTTGTCTTGCACAAATTCGTGCTGGGTTCCCGTGGCTTCGTTGAAGGCTTTTTGGTTGAAGCTTTCAAAGAAAAAACCACGGGCGTCTCCGAACACTTTGGGTTCGATCAACACAACGTCGGGAATGGCGAGGCGGGTGGCTTTCATGGGCAATGGCGTTGGATGCAAATAACGGTAGGCAGCGGCGGTTTAGTAAATCTTCTCTTTGAGCACCCGCATCAGGTACTGCCCATACCCGCTCTTGGTGAGCGGCTGGGCCAGGCGTTCTAGCTGGGCGTCGTCGATCCAGCGTTGGCGCCAGGCGATTTCTTCCAGGCAGGCGATTTTGAGGCCCTGGCGGTGTTCCAGGGTGGCGATGAATTGGCCGGCTTCGAGCAGGCTTTCGTGGGTGCCGGTGTCCAGCCAGGCGTAGCCTCGGCCCATGATTTCGACGTTGAGCTGGCCTTGCTCCAGGTACAGGCGGTTCAGGTCGGTGATTTCGTATTCACCCCGGGCGGAGGGCTTGAGGCCCTTGGCCAGGTTGACGACCTGGTTGTCGTAAAAGTACAGGCCCGTGACGGCGTAGTTGGACTTGGGAGCCTTGGGCTTTTCTTCCAGGGACAGGACTCGGCCTTGGGCGTCGAATTCGGCAACGCCGTAGCGCTCGGGGTCGTGCACGTGGTAGGCGAAGACGCTGGCGCCCTCGGTGCGGGCGCTGGCGCTGCCCAGCAGTTCATGGAAGTCGTGGCCGTGGAAGATGTTGTCGCCCAACACCAAAGCCGAGGGGGCGTTGCCGACGAATTGCTCGCCAATCACAAAGGCCTGCGCCAGGCCGTCGGGGCTGGCTTGCACGGCGTATTGCAGGTTCAGGCCCCATTGGCTGCCGTCGCCCAGCAGTTGCTCAAAGCGTGGCGTGTCTTGCGGGGTGCTGATGACCAGGATGTCGCGGATGCTCGCCAGCATGAGGGTGCTCAGCGGGTAGTAGATCATGGGCTTGTCGTACACCGGCAGCAGTTGCTTGCTGATGGCCAGCGTGGCCGGGTGCAGGCGCGTGCCGGAGCCGCCGGCCAGAATGATGCCTTTGCGCTGGGGGGTGGATGGGGTCATTTGGGGCGGGTCCGTAAAAGGGCTTGGAAGTACGTGCAGGCGCACGGGGCGCCGCAGCCGATGTGCTTACAGGATTTCGGTCAGCATGCGCTCAACCCCTGCTTGCCAGTGCGGCAAGGTGAGGCCGAAGGTGGTTTGCAGCTTGGTGGTGTCCAAACGCGAGTTGTGGGGGCGCACGGCGGGCGTGGGGAAGGCGCTGGTGGGCACGGGTGCAATTTCATTCGCTACTATTTTGATAGCTGATTGCGCTTTATTGGCGTGCTCAATCACGAATTTTGCATAGCCATTCCAGGTCACTTCGCCGCCCGCCACCAGGTGGTACAGGCCCGCGTCTTGCGGGCGCTGCTGCAGGTGGCGGATGGCATGGGCCGTCACATCGGCCAGCAACTCGGCACCCGTGGGGGCGCCCCACTGGTCGTCGATGACGGTGAGGCGCTCGCGCTCTTGCGCCAGGCGCAGCATGGTCTTGGCAAAGTTGCCGCCGCGCGCGGCATACACCCAGCTGGTGCGCAGGATGAGGTGCTTGGCGCCCGATTGCTGGATGAGCTGCTCGCCTTCGAGCTTGGTGCGGCCATACACGCTCAGGGGCGCGGGGGTGTCGCTCTCAACCCAGGGACGGGTGCCGCTGCCGTCAAACACATAGTCGGTGCTGTAGTGCACCAGCCAGGCGCCCAGGGCGGCAGCCTCGCGGGCCAGCACGCCGGGGGTGGTGGCGTTGAGCAGGCGGGCCAGTTCGGGCTCGCTCTCGGCCTTGTCCACGGCGGTGTGGGCCGCGGCATTGACGATGACGTCAGGCCGGAGGGCGCGCACGGTGGCGGCGATGCCTTCGGGGTTGGCGAAGTCGCCGCAATGGTCGGTGCTGTCATGGTCCAGGGCCGTGACTTGGCCCAGCACGGCCAGGCTGCGTTGCAACTCCCAGCCGACCTGGCCGCCTTTGCCAAAAAGCAGGATGTTCATGCCACAACCTTTGCCGTAGCGTTGGCTTGGTATTGCTTTTGCACCCATTCGCGGTACGCGCCCGATTGCACCTGCGCCACCCACCCAGGGTTGTCCAGGTACCACTGCACGGTCTTGCGGATGCCGGTGTCAAACGTCTCGGCAGGCTTCCAGCCCAGCTCGCGCTCGATCTTGCGGGCGTCGATGGCGTAGCGGCGGTCGTGGCCGGGGCGGTCGGTGACGTAGGTGATCTGGGTGCGGTAGCTCTGGCCGTCGGCGCGGGGGCGCAGCTCGTCGAGCAGGGCGCACACGGTGTTGACGATGTCGATGTTGGGCTTTTCGTTCCAGCCGCCCACGTTGTAGGTCTCGCCCAGGCGGCCAGCTTCGAGCACGCGGCGGATGGCGCTGCAGTGGTCACGCACATAAAGCCAGTCGCGCACCTGCATGCCGTCGCCGTACACGGGCAGGTTTTTGCCTGCCAGGGCGTTGACGATCATGAGGGGGATGAGTTTTTCCGGGAAGTGCAGCGGGCCGTAGTTGTTGCTGCAGTTGGTGGTGAGCACCGGCAGGCCGTAGGTGTGGTGCCAGGCGCGCACCAGGTGGTCGCTGGCGGCCTTGCTGGCCGAGTACGGGCTGTTGGGCTCGTAGGTGTTGTCTTCGGTGAAGGCCGGGTCGGTGGCCGAGAGGGTGCCGTAGACCTCGTCGGTGGAGACGTGCAGGAAGCGGAACGCTTCTTTTTTGATAGCTGGCAGCGCTTGCCAGTATTGCCTTGCAGCCTCCAAAAGCCTGAAGGTGCCGACGACGTTGGTCTGGATGAAGTCTTCGGGGCCGTGGATGGAGCGGTCCACATGCGATTCGGCCGCGAAGTTGACGATGGCACGGGGCTGGTGCTCGGCCAGCAGGCGCGCGAGCAAGGCGGTGTCGCCAATGTCGCCCTGCACAAAGACGTGGCGGGGGTTGCCCTGCACGCTAGCGAGGTTGTGCAGGTTGCCTGCGTAGGTGAGTTTGTCGAGGTTGACCACGGGCTCGTCGCCGTTGGCAATCCAGTCGAGCACGAAGTTGGCGCCAATGAAGCCGGCGCCGCCAGTTACCAAAATCATAGGAAGGGCAGTGTTGATACGCCTGCAGGCGAAGCTGGGGATTATCCCACCCACCGGCACAGGCATGTAACGGGATTTACCGCCAGCCCGGATGGGTCTAGACAGCCTCACCTAGCCCACAAGCCAGCACGCACCGTACAGTGCTTATTGTGTGTATTCACTATCCCTAACAGGAGGCTCTCGATGGCAAGCAAGAAATCTTTTCCCTTTGGCACGGACGGCAACCCCTTGGGCGGCGTGCCGTTGAGCGATGCGGTCAAGGAATCGGCGCAGCAGATTTGGCTGGCGGGGCTGGGCGCGTTCTCCAAGGCCCAGGCAGAAGGCGGCAAGGTGTTTGAAGCGCTGGTGAAGGAAGGCACCACCCTGCAGCGCAAGACCCAGACCGTGGCCGAGGAAAAAATCACCGAGGCCACGCAACGCATGGCCAGCGCAGCCAACGAGATGGGCTCGCGCGCCGCAGGCCAATGGGACAAGCTGGAGACCATTTTTGAAGACCGCGTGGCCAAGGCCCTGGGGCGGCTGGGCATCCCCACCGCGCGGGACCTGCAAGCCCTGCACGAACGCATTGACGCCCTGACCGCCGAACTGGCCCAGGCCCGCAAGACCAGCGCACCACGCACTGCCAAGGCGCCTGCCAAAACCGCAGGCAGAGCAGCAGGCAAGGCCACCAGCACCACTGCCGGAAAAACCGCAGGCAAAGCCGCCCATCCCACCCCCACCAAAAAGGCCACGCCCCGCGCACGCAAGCCAGCGGCCAAGTAACCGCCTGCACGGCGTAACCCGGCCAGTGGCCAGCACGGGTCGGCTCAGCACCTGGCCGCTGGTGGCAGGGCGTGGTGCCCCCAGCCTGCGGTGCTGCCGTACCGCGGCATGGGAAATCCCTAGGAAATTCACGGGGGTATGCCGCACTGCAGCATTTTTGGCTGGGTTAGAGTAAGTGCCAGGGAGCTTCTAAACGAGTCGCGGCGCCGTGTACCTCGGTAGCCTTTGGCAACGCGATGTGACAGCAGCGCCCCGGAGACACCTACAACACCGCAAAAGGGGGCGACACCCATGGCCAAGAAAGCGCCGCGCCGCACGGCACAACGCATTCTGGAAGTGACGCTGGACCTGTTCAACCGGTTCGGCGAGCCCAATGTCTCCACCACCCTGATCTCTGCCGAGCTGCGCATCAGCCCCGGCAACCTTTACTACCACTACCCCGCCAAAGACGCGCTGATCAACACGCTGTTCGATCAGTACGAAGCCGCGCTGAACGAGCTGCTGCAGGCCAGCGACAGCGTGCACAACGTGGAAGACGCATGGTTCTTTCTGCACACCCTGTTTGAGCTGATCTGGCAGTACCGGTTTTTGTACCGCGACCTGAACGACCTGCTGTCCAAAAACCGTAGACTCGAAACCCACCTGCAAGCCGTACTGCAGCGCAAGGAGCACGCCGTGCAAACCCTGCTGCAAGGCATGTGCGCGGCCCAGGCACTGCACATGGACGCCCCCACCCAGCACACCACCGCCACCAGCATGGTGGTGGTGCTGACCTACTGGCTCAGCTACGAATACGTGCGCGACCCGCGCCATGCACTGGAGCCCGCCAATGCCCAGCAGGCCCTGCTGCGGGGCGCCCAGCATGTGCTGAGCCTGCTGCTGCCCTACCTGGACGCTGCGCAGCGCAGCCACCTGCAAGCGCTGACGGGGGCCTATGCCCCGCCCCAGGCCGAAGGCACAGCGCCCTGACCGCCCAAGGCCGCCAGCACGCCACTCCACCCATCACCAGCCACCCAGCCCACAACAACACCAAGGAGACACACCATGGCCCACTGGACCCCCTTCCCCCACACCAGCGACTACGCCTGGGACGCCATCCGTGTGCAACAACAATGGGCCCGGCTGCACCTGGGCGATGCCGAGCCTTGCCCGCAAGACCCCGCTGCGCTGCAGGCCTGGGTGCTGTTCCATAACGGCGAGTTCGAGCAGGCCGTGGCCGCCGGGCTGGCGGCGGGCGGCGCAGGCATCACGGCGGCCAACAAAGCCACGGCGGTGTACGCCACCTACCTGGAGCCGCGCGAAAAGACCCGGCTCGACCTGTTCATGCAGATGGCAGAACGTGCCCAGGCCCAGGCTGCTGCAGACCCACAGCACGCCAATGCCTGGTACTGGAACGCCTATGCCCTGGGCCGGTATTGCCAGGGCATCAGCGTGGCCAAGGCCCTGGCGCAAGGGCTGGGGCAGCAAATCAAGGAGTCACTGGAAAAAGCCATCGCCTTGTCGCCCCGGCATGTCGAGGCGCGCATCGCCTTGGGCACCTTCCACGCCGAGGTGATCGACAAGGTGGGGGCCTTGATTGGCGGCATGACCTACGGCGCCAAGAAAGAGACGGGCTTGCAGCTGTTTGAAGAGGCGCTGGCGCTGCACCCCGGCTCGGCCATTGGCCTGGTGGACTACGCCAACGCCCTGGTCATGCTCGAAGGCGAGCCCCGCATGGACGAAGCAACGGCGCTGTACGAGCGGGCCGCCGCCTGCGAGCCGCTGGATGCGATGGAAGAACTGCACGTGGCCATGGCCCGCACCGAGTTGCACGAAGAGGGCTGAAAGAGCTGATAGCCATACTGTGCGATTCAGCCCGAACGGTTGGGGGTTGGGTTGTGCTGAGGGGGCGGATAGGCAACTAACCAGTACACCCCTGACCCGCTCACCCTGAGCCTGTTGAAGGGCTGGCGCGGCCTGTGCCCAGGCTTCGACAAGCTCAGCCCGAACGGTGAGGGGATCACACCTAGTGGTGAGGAAGGATAGCGGTGCGGCGCAAGAGACGTGGGGCAAATGGAGATGACCCCGCCTACCCCATCAAATCGCCCCAATCAACCGCCAAAGCGGCGCGCCGCAATCTCCAAGAGGCCGTCAAAAATCAGGTTGTCCACCAATTCAAACGGCCGGGTCATGCTGGGCGCCATCTTCCAGCCGGCGCCGCCGGTCATGATGCATGCAGGCTCTTGCCCACAATGCTGCAGCAGGTGCTGGTACATGCGCTCCACAGCCCCGGCAATGGCATAGGTGCCGCCACTGGTCAGGGCATCGCTGGTGTTGGTAGGAAAGGTCTGCACCTCGCCCGTGGGCACATGCAGCCCGGCGGTGCCGGTCTCCAGCGCGCGCAGCATGATGCCGTGGCCCGGCAGGATGAGCCCGCCCAGAAACTTGCCCTCGGCGTCGATGCACTCCACCGTCACCGCCGTGCCCACCATCACTACCACCAGCGGCCGCGCAAGCCCTTGGGCCAGCACATGGTGGCGTGCGCCCACCATGGCCACCCAGCGGTCCGAGCCCAGACGCGAGGGGTAGTCGTAGCCGTTGGTGAGTCCCGCCTCTTCGGCCGACGACACCACCCACTGCGGCGCCACGTCCCAGCGCACCATTTGCTCCATCTGCTCTTGCACCCGGCGCTTGGCAGCGTCTCCGGCCACCACGCAGCCCAGCATGTGCGCAGGTGCGGGCAACTGGGCCCAGCTGCTTTCGGCCAAGCGGTCGATGTGGTCGAGAAACTCGGCACCATGCGCGATGAGCGCTGCGCCGGGGCAGTGAGCGTCGTACAACGCCCATTTGAGACGGGTGTTGCCGACGTCGATGGCCAGAAATGTCATGGAGCGGATTATCCCGAGTTTTGCCAAGCCCCCCGAAACGCGGGATACACAAAGATACAGGCACTGTCACCTGCCGGACGGACCGGCTTCCGGTCATTCCTGAACGCTCAGCCCCTTTTGATCTGGTCACGCCGCCGACGGCGATGTAGGTCGCTGAGATCCGAAAACGGCGATCTTGTCGGTCAGAATTCGGCCACAAACTGACATCCACTAACGGCCGAGAAAAGCCGAGGGAACAACATGAATTTGGTCAACACCGGGGCCTTTGACCGCCTCCAACAAGCTTTAACAACCGAACTTCTACGAGCTATCAAGTCGGAGCTGGAAAAGGTTGATGCGCCTGAGGATATGGTCCATCACCTCACCAGTAGCATAGGCTTTGCAATTGCCAGCCTCATCGACGATACGGCAGGATTCGTTGCTGACGGGGAAAGTGTTTCACCAATGCTGACATTCCGCACCAGTGAAAAGACTTTAGAGTTTTGCGGCGGCAATTCCTACCTGCATGAGTACGTGGATCGAACGCTGCCGAAGCTGTTCGGATCCGAGAGTTGATACCTGATGACTGGACTTCTTTCGGCCAAGAGGAGCCGGTCGCGGCATATGAAAGCGGACGTTCAATATTGATATTCAGCGGATCAATCAGCGTAGCTGGCGCGGGTCCGCCGCAATAATGGGTCGGACCTCAAGAGCGCCCCCGCAACTCCGCAGGCTCTACCCAGAGTGATTGATATTTCTCTGGGGAAGTGCGAAGACCTTTGGTAGCTATGCGCGTTACTTCCAAAGACCCGACCAGGCAAGAGCCCTCCAATACTTGCAATGTCCGGCCTTCCCAGAGGCAATGTGGATAAACCTCGGGCGAAATCAGATGCACTTCGACCATCGCTGTCTCCCCAGGGCAAACGAGGCCGTGCGCTGGATACATGTGCATCCCGCTAGTCTGATAGTTTTCGTAAAGGGCGTGCTGAGGTCGATAGCCCGAGGTCACTGGCCGGTGCGACGCGAAGAGAGTAAACAAACCTTCAAAGTCGAATGGTCGATTCATGTGAATGATGCTGCCGATCAATTCGTCTTGAGTCAATGACCGCTTTGGGGAACAAGGCCAATCGGCTGCTCAGGGCCCATTGCGGTCTTTGCTTATGCTTGAAACCGATCATCTCTAAGGAAGGACTTTCCTCGCTACCTTAAGACTGCCCCACAGCGAAAATGGGATGGCGACAAAAAGCACGGGCAGAACCGAAAACATGAGGACCATACCTAACCCCATGTCGTTCGAGAGATCCTCTTGAACCGGAATGCCGTATTTGTTCCTATACCAAGCGACAGCGAGTGCGGAGGCGCCCCAGGCGACGCCAATCTCGAGCAAGACAAAGGAAGCGATGCAAAGAAGAATCCGAAAAACACTTCGCGGCCGGTTTGGCATTTTGCTCCCTGCTGATGATGTGGAATGTCACTTTTCGTCCGCTTCTGGCCGACTGCGCTGCGGGTTACCCCATCCGTTCTCCAGCTTCGGCACGTGGGTAGATGATGGTGAAGTCTGCTGGTCGCTCCGACTGATCGAGCGGTGAAGCCCCCACCTTGGCAGAATCGGCAAGCCGGTTGTCGTAGATCATTTCGTTCTCCAAGACTTCGATCACGAAGGGGAGCGCTGCGTCCAAGTTTGCAGTGGAGAGGTAGATGAGCATTGCATTTGTGATTTCCTCATAGTCGCAGCCGCTGTATGCCAGCAGGCCGTTCGAAACTTCAGCCAAGCGATCAGGCACGATGTACCGAAGATCAGTGTCTGGGTTCACCATGTGCCGGGGATCAAGACGGATCAGGACTGACGGCATATTCCTAGCTCAATTTTTGGATGACCAGTTTGCGGAAACCCCTACCAGCAAACGAACGACTCGTTCTGGCCGTTTGCTGCCGGTGACCGAGGATATCCGCTGCTGCTGTTCATGTCGCTGGCTTGATGAGTCTCCGTTACCAGAATATCCAGACCTCCGGGGCATGCCAAAGCACTCTGCATGCACTTCCACGCAATTGTCAAAAATTTTCATGCGCGCTTGGCCTACACCCTTTTGTCGCACATTCGCTCTACAGTGGGTCTCCCAACATTGGCACCACTAGGAGGTATCTCATGGGTCTTTTCAGTTTCATCAAAGAGGCGGGCGAAAAGCTGTTTGGCGGCAAAGAGGTGGAGGCCGCGGCGGCCCAGGCGGGCAGCAACCCCGCTCCCTTGCAAGACCTGAACGACAAGGCCGCGCGGGCCATCGAGGCCTATATCGCCTCGCAAAACCTGGGCGTGCAAGGCGTACAGGTGGCGTTTGACGGCACCAGCGGCAAGGTGGTGGTGCAAGGCCAGGCCCCTACGCAGGAGGCCAAGGAGAAAGTCACCCTGTGCTGCGGCAACGTGGCCAGCGTGAAAGACGTGGACAACCTGATGGCCGTGTCGGCCCCCGCGCCCGAAGCCCAGTACCACGACGTGGTGCGCGGCGACACCCTGTCGGCCATTGCCAAGAAGTTCTACGGCGATGCCAACAAGTACCCCGTGATTTTCGAGGCGAACAAGCCCATGCTCAGCCACCCCGACAAGATCTACCCCGGCCAGAAGCTGCGCATTCCACCACTGGCCCAGTGAGCTGCAGTCTTTAAGCAAAAAGAGCTGCCAGCGCTTGATAGATAAGCGCTGGCAGCTCTTTTTTTAGGAGCACCCATTTCATCCCTGGCCCGCGCCTGGATGAAAAGCCCCCGCAGAGGCGGTCTCAGGGTGAGCGCTCAGCCCTGCCGCCAGGGCAGGCCGTGAAAGCGCCAGCCGCCCTTGCGCCCGCGCTGGCCGTTGTCGTCCGGGTCGCCTTCAAAGCCTTCGAGGATGTTGTAGGCCGTGAGCCCCAGCTCGGTCGCTCGCTTGGCGGCGGCGATGGAGCGCACGCCGCTGCGGCACAGCAGCACCACGCTATGGCCTTGGGGCACAGCGGCGCGCAGCTGAGCATCAAAGTCAGGGTTCATGGCCATGCCGGGCCATTGCTTCCACGGCACAGCGGCGGCGTTGGGCACGCGGCCCACCCATTCCAGCTCGGCGCTGCTGCGCACGTCCACCAGCACGGCGGTGCCGTCTTGCACCCACTGCCAGGCTTGCTGGGGGGTGATGTCACCGGCGTAGCCTGCGGCCAGGGCGATGGCTTGGGGGGAGGTCATGGTCGGTTTCCTTTTGACGCTGGGAGGTTGGACAGATAGGCGCGGTCGGTGCTGGGCATTCAGTGTTCAGCGTCGGGAGCTAGTCCAGCAGCGGCGCAGGCTCTTCGCGCAAGTGGTTGCGCAATTCGGCGTAGTCGGGCACCACGGTGGCCACGGTGTTCCAAAAGCGGGGGCTGTGGTCCATCACCTGCAGGTGGGCCAGTTCGTGGGCCACCACGTAGTCGATGACGGCCGTGCGGTAGTGCACCAGCCGCCAGTTCAGGCGGATGGAGCCATCGGCCTTGGCGCTGCCCCAGCGCGTTTCGGCGCTGGACAGGCGCAGGCTCGTCCACTGCACGCCCAGCAGCGGGGCAAAGTGGTCCAGCCGCTCGATGAAGTAGCGGCGCGCATCGCGCATCAGCCAGGCCAGCACGGCGTCGCGGATTTGCGCGGCGCTGGCGTCGGCGGGCAGGCCGATGAACAGTTGCGCAGGGGTGCCTGCGGCCGGGGCATCGGCAGGCTGGTCAGCATTCGCTGGGACTGGCACTGCGGCCACCAGCGCCCCGCCCCGCCCGCTGCGGCTTTGGGTCGGGTCCAGCACCACTTGCAGGGGGTGGCCCATGTAGGGCAGCACCACGCCATTGGCCCAACAAATGCGCCCACCCTCCAGCCGCTGCTGGCGCTCGCGCGCCTGCACCAGCTTGGTCATCACCCAGGCGCTGCGCTCACGCAGCACGCCATCCACGGCCGACAAGGCCACCCAGGTCGGGGCGCGCACGGCCAAGCCATCGGCTCCCACGGTGAAGCCAATGGTGCTGCGCCGCGAGCGGTGCAGCGAGTAAGCCACCAGCGCATCGCCCAGCAGCACCTCGCGGTTGGCCTGGGGGTGGCGGAATTCAGTGGGGGGCAGCAAGGATGCGATGGGCGCAGGCGGAGCGCTGCGCAAAGGCTGCATTGCTATGACTTCAGGAGCTGTCAGCGCTTTATTAATGGGCGCCAGCGGCCTTTTTTGCTTCAAACCCTGCGGCACCGGGGCCGCCCGCTGGCGCCCAGGCGGCGCGGGTGGGGTGCGGCCCCTCGGTGCCTTGGCCTGGTTGGGCGAGGGCACAGGCGCAGCCCCCGGGGCGGGCGCCACGCTGCGCTGCACGCCCTGCGGGTCAAACAGGTCCAGCGCCAGTTGCACCAATCGCTCCATCACAGGCCGTCGCTGAGGTCGGTGGGCGCTGGCGGCTGCGCCGCTGCGTCTGGGGTGGATGCCAGCTCGGGGGCATCGCGGTAGGCGTCTGGGTCCAGGCGGCGCATTTCGGCTTCGATCCAGGCCTCCACCTCGCGCATCAGCTCATCGGCCTGGCGGCCCGCCGTGGGGATGGGCTGGCCAATGGACACATCCACCACGCCCGGGCGCTTGATGAAGGCCTTGCGCGGCCACACCTTGGCCGAGGTCACGGCGACCGGGATCACTGGCGCGCCCGCGTCGATGGCCAGGCGCGTGCCGCCGTTTTTGTACTGACCCTTCTCGCCCCGCTCCACCCGCGTGCCTTCAGGGAACATGATGACCCAGGTGCCTTTGGCCAGCAGCGCCTTGCCCTGCTGCACCACTTTGTGGAAAGCCCGGGCGCGGGCGCTGCGGTCGATGTGGATCATGTCCAGCCGCCCAATGGACCAGCCGAAGAACGGCACGTACAGCAGCTCTTTCTTGAACACGTAGGCCAGCGGGCGCGGCATGATCGCGGGCATCAAAAACGTCTCGTAGGTGGACTGGTGCTTGACCAGCAGCACCGCACCGCCCTGCGCATCCTTGGGCAAATGCTCAGCGCCGGTGATACGGTAGTGAATGCCCAGCAGCGGGCGGGCGCTGTTCACGCTCAGCGCCAGCCAGGCGCGCGCAATGCGGTAAACCGGCGCACCGCGCAGGCCCACCAGCGACGCCAGCAAAATGGCGAGCGTGTAGGGCACCACGGTGATGGCCATCCACAGCATGTGGATGATGGATCGGATCAACGCCATAGTTATGAGTCTTTCAGGCCGCTAGCGCTTGATACATAAGCGCTAGCAGCTATTGTTTTTATAGTATCAAGCCGCCACGCCAGGCACTGCAGGGGGCGCCGAGGGTGGCGCAGGTGGGGGCGATGCCTGGGCCGTGGCGGGCAGCAATTGCTCCACCCACTGCGCCAGGCTGGCATGCACCTGCGTGCCTTGCGGCCACACGGCGGGCAAGGGCTGCCCTGGCACCAGCGCGGCGGAGTGCCCGGTGCACACCACATGCAGCTGCGCGCCCAGGGCGGCCCCGGCCTGCAGGTGCGCCAGGCAATTGCCCACCACCAGCACATCGTGCGGCTCCACGCCATAGCGGTCGCAAATCTGCTCCAGCAGGCCCGGTGCGGGCTTGCGGCAAGTGCACTCTTCGTCGGCCGCATGGGGGCAGTAGAAGACCGCGTCAATGCGCCCGCCCACAGCGGCCACCTGGCGGTGCAGCTTGGCGTGGATGGCATTGAGCGCCACCACGTCCAGCAACCCCCGCCCCAGCCCAGGCTGGTTGGTGGCCACCACCACATGCCAGCCCGCATGGTTGAGGCGGGCAATGGCCTCCAGCGCGCCAGGCACGGGCACCCAGTCGTCTGCCGAGGTGATGTAGTCATCGCCCAAGGCATTGAGCAGGCCGTCACGGTCCAGGATGGCGAGTTTCATGAGAGGGGTCTACCTTGTGAGAACCGCCAGCCTAGCAGAAGGCGTGGGTGACAGAGGCGCGGCGTTGTACCTCGCTCGCGATCCACAAAACGCGCGCTGCCGAGGCCAGCGGTCGCCGCGCAAGGGCCGCCCCGCCGCGCTGGCGGCGTCCCCCTTCCCACATCGCGCAGCGATGTGAGAGAAGGGGGAAGGCGCGTAGCGCCTCAGGGGGATGCATCAGGACACCAGACGCGACAAGTCGGCCACGCGGTTCATCGCCTCGTGCAGGCTTTTGAGCAGGCCCTGGCGGTTCAGGCGCAGGTCCAGCTGCTCGGCGTTCACCATCACGTCGTCAAAGAACGCATCTACCGGCGCGCGCAGCACGGCCAGGGTTTGCAGGCTGGCGGTGTAGTCGCCCGCGTCAAACTGCGCATTGGCCTCGGGCACAAAGCGCTGCAGGGCAGCAAACAGGTCTTTCTCGGCCTGCTCTTGCAGCAAGGCGGGGTTCACATGCGCATCCACCGGGCCTTCGACCTCGGCCTTTTTCAGGATGTTGCCCACGCGCTTGTTGGCGGCTGCGAGCGCAGGGGCTTCGGGCAAGGCCGCAAAGGCGCGCACGGCGGCGAGTTGCTTTTCGACCAAGGCCAGGCGCTGCGGGCGCAGGGCCATGACGGCGTCGACTTCCTGCGCCCGGTAGCCCTGCTCGCGCAGGCTGCCTGCGAGGCGGTCGTAGATGAAGTCCTCAATTTGACCGACCACTTGCTCTTGAAATGGTGCTCGTGCCTGGAAAACACCCAAACCATCGCCAATCGATGCATTAAATGCGGTCAGCTGTATTTCCGAGTCATTGTGAACTTGCACAACGCTCCCCAGCAGGGCGCTCAAGTCCAGTGGCAGGTCCTTCTCGACCAGCATGCGAATCACACCCAGTGCGTGGCGGCGCAGCGCAAACGGGTCACGGTCGCCAGTGGGCAGGTTGCCAATGCCGAACATGCCGACCAGGGTTTCGAGTTTGTCGGCCAGGGCCACCACCACGCCCGCCGTGTTGCGGGGCAGTGCATCGCCCGCAAAGCGGGGTTTGTAGTGGTCTTCAATGGCGTGGGCCACGGTCTCGCCCAGGCCGTCGTTGAGCGCGTAGTAGCCGCCCATGATGCCCTGCAGCTCAGGGAATTCGCCCACCATGTCGGTCACGAGGTCGGTCTTGGCCAGTTGGGCGGCCAAATCGGCGTCTTGCACCAGTTGCGCATCGCCCAGCTGGGATGCAATCGCCTTGGCCAACTCTTTGGAGATGGCGCGCACGCGCTCCACGCGTTCACCCTGCGTGCCCAGCTTGTTGTGATAGACCACCTTGCTCAGGCCGTCAACGCGCGAGGCCAGCGTCTTCTTGCGGTCTTGGTCAAAGAAGAACTTGGCATCGGCCAGGCGCGGGCGCACCACGCGCTCGTTGCCGCCAGTCACAAAGCTGGTGTCTTCGGGGCTGATGTTGCTGACCACCAGGAACTTGTTGGTCAGCTTGCCTGCGGCGTCCAGCAGCGGGAAGTACTTCTGGTTGGCCTTCATCGTGAGGATGAGGCACTCTTGCGGCACGCCCAGGAACTGCTCTTCAAACTGGCAGATGACGACATTGGGGCGCTCAACCAGCGCGGTCACTTCGTCCAGCAGGGCTTCGTCTTCAATGGGGCGGGCACCGTTGCCCACTTTGGCAGCGGCCGCAGCGAGCTGGCGGGCGATCTCGGCCTTGCGCTCGGCAAACGATGCGATCACGGCACCGTCTTTTTTCAGCGTGGCGGCGTAGCTGTCGGCGTCTGCCAGCACCACGGGCGACACGGCCGCTTCAAAGCGGTGGCCTTGGGTGCTGTTGCCTGCTGTCAGGCCCAGCGCCTTCACGGGCACCACCGTGCTGCCGTGCAGCGCCACCAGGCCATGTGCAGGGCGCACAAAGTTCACACTGCTCCAGCCGGGCAGCTCGCAGTCGGTTTCGAGCTGGTAGCTCATCACCTTGGGGATGGGCAGCTTGGCGATGGCTTCATCGATGGCCTTTTGCAAGCCAGCAGTCAGCGTTGCACCGGGCACCACGCTGTCATAGAACAGGGCCTCGGCCTTGCCATCCTGTGCGCGCTTCAAGGCCGCCACGGCGGCTGCGGGGTTGGACACATCGGCACCCAGAGCCTGCAACTTTTTGAGCAGCGCAGGCGTGGCGTTGCCGTCCGCTTGAAGGCCCACGGTCACGGGCATCAGCTTTTGCTGCACGGCCTTGTCAGCGGCCTTGTCAGCCACGGCGGTCACATGCGCGGCCAGGCGGCGGGGTGAGGCGAATGGCGTGACGGCAGATGCCGCTGTGGCCAAACCTTGCGCTTTGAGCTGGTCTGCCAGCACGCTGGCGAAGGCATCGCCCAGCTTCTGCAGCGCCTTCGGGGGCAGCTCTTCCACAAACAGTTCGACGAGGAGATTTTGGGTGGTCATGGGATCAATCAGCTCAAAGACGGCGTGACCGCGTTGTAGTGCAGCACGGTAGGAAAGGGGTCGTAGAAATGGTGCAGCAGCGTGCGCCATTCCTGGTATTGGAGAGAGCCACGAAAGCCCTCGGTGTGGTCTTGCAGCGTGGCCCAGCGCACCAGCAGCACGTACTGGTGGTCATCTTCCACGCAGTGCTGCAGCTCGTGCCCTTGGTACCCGGGCATGGACGCAATGATGCGCTGCGCCTGGGCAAAGGCCTGCTCAAACGCGGCCGTCTGGCCGGGCTTGATCTGCAGGGTGGCAATCTCCAGAACCATCAGGCGGCCTTCTTGGCCGTGGGTGCCATCTGTTCCACCCACTCGCGCGGCGCCATGGGGAAGCCCAGGCGTTCGCGGCTCTCGTAGTAGCTTTGCGCCACAGCGCGGGCCAGGTTGCGGATGCGGCCGATGTAGGCGGCACGCTCGGTCACGCTGATCGCGCCACGGGCGTCCAGCAGGTTGAAGCTGTGCGCGGCCTTGAGCACTTGCTCATAAGCGGGCAAGGCCAGTTGCTGTTCCATGAGGTACTTGGCCTGCTTTTCGTGCGCGTTGAAGGCGGTGAACAAAAAGTCCGCGTCGCTGTGCTCGAAGTTGTAGGTGGACTGCTCCACCTCGTTTTGCTTGTACACGTCGCCGTAGCTCAGGGTGTCGGTCCACTTCAGGTTGTAGACGTTGTCCACGCCCTGCAGGTACATGGCCAGACGCTCCAGGCCGTAGGTGATTTCGCCGGTGGCAGGCTTGCAGTCGATGCCGCCCACTTGCTGGAAGTAGGTGAACTGCGTGACTTCCATGCCGTTGAGCCACACCTCCCAGCCCAGGCCCCAGGCGCCAAGCGTGGGGTTCTCCCAGTCGTCTTCGACAAAGCGGATGTCGTTCTTTTTCAGGTCGAAGCCCAGGGCTTCGAGCGAGCCCAGGTAGAGCTCCAGGATGTTGGCCGGTGCAGGCTTGAGCACCACCTGGTACTGGTAGTAGTGCTGCAGGCGGTTGGGGTTCTCGCCGTAGCGGCCGTCCTTGGGGCGGCGGCTGGGCTGCACGTAGGCGGCCTTCCACGGCTCGGGGCCAATGGCGCGCAGGAAGGTGGCGGTGTGCGAGGTGCCAGCGCCCACTTCCATGTCATAGGGTTGCAAAAGGGCGCAACCCTGCGCGTCCCAATAGGACTGCAGCTTCAGAATGATTTGCTGGAAGGTCAACATGAGGTGTGGGGCCCTGACAGAGCCAGGGCCGGGCAATAAGAAAGAATGAAAAGGCGGGTCGGCCAGCGCACTGCACACAAGCAGAGCACCCAGGCCGCCGGTGCAACCCCTGATTTTACGGCGCAGCCAGCACAGCCGCCGAGGGACGTGCCCCCATGAAAAAAGGCCAGAGCCCTTTTGGAGCCCCAGCCTTCCCAACCAGTCACGCAAGCAGTAAGCCGTTGCGCACCAGTGACCACCGTTTCAGGCAGCCCGTCGGCGCACCTGTTGTGCGCCAAGTCTCATATGAAATACCCACCGCTGCACAGTTCACCACCCGTCAAAACTGGCGCGAACCAAGCGAGCGCCCCCGCGCAAGGGCCGCCCCGCCGCGCCGGGGGCGCCCCCCCTCTGGGGGGAAGGCGCCGAAGGCGACTCAGGGGGAGTCAATACTCCCAGAAAATGCGCTGCAGTTCCTTGCTGTCGTTGGTCTTGGTCAAAGCGACCATAGCCAGGATGCGGGCCTTTTGGGGGCGCAGGTCGTGGGCCACCACCCAGTCGTACTTGTCATCGGGCTGCTCTGCATTGCGCAGCACAAAGCCATCGGGCACGCGGGCCGAGCGGATGATTTGCACGCCCTGGCCACGCAGGGTCTTGAGCGATTCCACGGCCTGGGCCGCCACCGAGCCATTGCCCGTGCCAGCGTGGATCAGCGCCTTGACGCCAGCCTTGCCGTAAGCCTCGATGCCCGTGGTGTTCATGTTGCCGTAGCCGTACACGATGTCCACGGCGGGCAGGGCCTTGATGTCGTCGATGTTGAATTCAGACTGCGCAGTGTGGCGCTTGACGGGGGCACGGAACCAGTAGTTCTTGCCCTCCACCACCATGCCCAGCGGGCCCCATTGGCTCTTGAAGGCTTCGGTCTTGATGTTGATGGTTTTGCTCACATCGCGGCCGCTCTGGATTTCGTCGTTCATGGTGACGAGCACGCCCTTGCCAGCGGCGTCCTTGCTGGCCGCCACGCTCACGGCGTCGTACAGGTTCAGCGTGCCGTCGGCCGACAGGGCCGTGCCAGGGCGCATGGAGCCCACCACCACGATGGGCTTGGTGGTGCGCACCACCAGGTTCAGGAAGTACGCAGTTTCTTCCAGCGTGTCGGTGCCGTGGGTGATGACGATGCCGTCCACATCGGCCTGCTTGGCCAGGGCCGAGACGCGCTGGCCCAGCTTGAGCAGGTGCTCGTTGGTGAAGCTTTCAGAGGCGATCTGGAACACTTGCTCGCCCGACACCTTGGCCACGTTGGCCAGCTCTGGCAGGCCTGCCAGCAGCTTGTCCACCGGCACCTTGGCGGCGGCGTAGGTCGCGCTGTTGGCGGCCGAGGCGCCTGCACCCGCAATGGTGCCACCCGTGGCCAGCACCACCACATGGGGCTGGGCTGCCTGGGCCATGGCGGCTGCAGACAGGGCCGAG
Organism: Acidovorax sp. 56; assembly: GCF_002749705.1. Classification (NCBI taxonomy): domain Bacteria; kingdom Pseudomonadati; phylum Pseudomonadota; class Betaproteobacteria; order Burkholderiales; family Comamonadaceae; genus Acidovorax; species Acidovorax sp. 56. The sequence goes on along the minus strand of NZ_PEEV01000001.1, from coordinate 4,088,878 downwards.
AGCACCACACCCGCAAACCAGCGGCGGGTGATGGACGAGGACGAAGAAGAAATGTGCATGAAAAAGTCTCCAGATGATTTTGCGGGACCCGCCGGTTGCGGCTTCGGCCCCTTGCCCGTCTTGTAGAACGGTGCCGCATCCTATGAGAAACCCACACACAGTGAAGTGGAATAATTAACCCAACCCTGTGAGTTGAATTCACATCCATCAAGACGCCTGCAGCACGCCATACCCAAGATGGCGGCGGGCCCACCGCACCGAGCGCGCCATGAACCTGCGACAGCTGGAAGTCTTTCAAGCCGTTTTACAAACCGGCAACATGAGCGCGGCCGCCCGCCTGCTGTGCATCACCCCGTCGGCCGTCAGCAAGGCCGTGGCGCACACCGAGCTGCAGCTGGGCTACCGGCTGTTTCTGCGCACGCCATCGGGCCTCACGCCTACCCCTGAAGCGCAAGTGCTGGCGACCGAGTCCACGGGCATCTACCGCCAGCTGGACGCGCTCAAACGCACCGCGCGCAACCTGGCGGCCAGCGACTCAGGCGATGTGCGGCTGGCCGCGATCCCCTCCATCACGCACGAATTCTTGCCACGCCTGCTGCAACACCACGCCCAGCAGCACCCCCAGGTCGGCGTGGAGGTGCGCACACTGCACCAGGACCAGATGACGCAGGCTTTGCTCACGCGCAGCGTGGACTTTGGGCTGGGGTTCTACAAACACCCGCACCCACAGGTGGCCAGCGACCTGCTGGTGAGTGGGCGGCTGTACCTGGCCGTGGCCGCCACGGTGTGGGGGCAAGCCCCGCGCACCGCCAGCCCCGGCGCCCGGCTGGCCCAGGTGCCGGTGATCCGGCTGGTGGGCGACGACCCCATGCGCCAGTCCATTGACGAGATTGCGCAGCGGCTGGGCTCCCCGGCCGGGCCGGGCATCCAGGTGCAGACCTCGCGCTTGGCGCTGGAGCTGGTGCGCCGGGGCATGGGCTGGACGGTGGTGGATTTTTTGACCGCCACGGGGCTGGACCCCGCGCAGATGGTGGCACTGGAGTTGCACGAGCTGGCCCCCATGTCGCTGTACAGCTACCACGCCAGGTCGTCCCCGCCCAGCCTACCAGCCACCCGCATGCTGGCCATGCTGCCGGTGCTGCTGCATCAAACGCTCTCAGGACAGCAGGGGCCGCGTGCATGAATTAACCCAGCACCCGCTCGCCGAGAAGACGGCTTGTTTCGAGAGCCTCTTGCGCGCTCGTCAGTTATCGTTTGCAGCCTGTGCAATCGCAGGACCCAGACGAGGGCAGCCGTGCAAGGGCCGCCCCGCAGCACTGGCTGCGTCCCCCTCCCCGAATTGCACAGCAATTCGAGAGAAGGGGGAAGGCGCGAAGCGCCTCAGGGGGATCGCTCAATCTCCCCAGCGGCGCAGTACCAGGCTGGCGTTGGTGCCGCCAAAGCCGAAGCTGTTGGACAGCACAGTGGTCAGCTGCGCATCGCGCGTTTGCGTCACCAGGGGCATGTCGCCCAGGGCTGGGTCGGGCGTTTCCACATTGGCCGAACCGGCGATGAAACCCTGGTTCAGCATGATCACGCAGTAAATCGCCTCTTGCACGCCCGTGGCGCCCAGCGAGTGGCCGGTGAGCGACTTGGTGGACGAGAACGGTGGAACCTTGTCGCCAAACAGGGCTCGCATGGCACGCACTTCCTGCATGTCGCCCACCGGGGTGGAGGTGCCGTGGGTGTTGATGTAGTCGATGGGGGCGTTCAGCCCTTCCATGGCCTGCTGCATGCAGGCAATGGCGCCGTCGCCCGAGGGGGCCACCATGTCTTCGCCGTCGCTGGTGGCGCCAAAGCCCACCACTTCGGCCAGGATGTTGGCGCCACGGGCCAGGGCATGCTCCAGGCTTTCCAGCACCACGGCGCCGCCACCGCCTGCGATCACAAAACCATCGCGGTTCGCGTCGTAGGCGCGCGAGGCTTGCTCGGGCGTCTCGTTGTACTTGCTAGACATGGCGCCCATGCCGTCAAACAGCAGCGACATGCCCCAGGATAGTTCTTCACCACCACCGGCAAACATCACGTCCTGCACACCCCAGGCGATCTGCTGCGCCGCAGCGCCGATGCAGTGCGCCGAGGTGGAACACGCCGAGGTGATGGAGTAGTTGATGCCCTTGACCTTGAAGTTGGTGGCCAGGCAGGCGGACACGGTGGAGCTCATGCAGCGCGTGACCTGGTACGGCCCCACGCGGCGGATGCCCTTTTCGCGCAGCGTGTCGGCCGCTTCGATCTGGTTGGCAGGCGAGCCGCCGCCCGAGCCCATGATGAGGCCGGTGCGGGGGTGGCTGACCTGCTCGGGCGTCAGGCCCGCTTGTTGGATCGCGTCTTCCAGGGCGATCTGAGCGTAGGCCGCCGCATCGCCCATGAAGCGCAGTTGCTTGCGGTCAATGCGCGCTTCGATGTCGATCTCCGGCGCGCCGCCCACCTGGCTGCGCAGGCCCAGTTCCTTGAACTTTTCCACGGCCTTGATGCCGCTTTTGCCCGCACGCAGCGAGGCTTCTACCGTGGCCAGGTCGTTACCAATACACGAGACGATGCCCGCGCCGGTGATGACTACGCGCTTTTTGGTCATGCTGCGTCCTTGCCTTCTTCCTCGCGCTTGAACAAGCCCACACGCAGGTCGTTGGCTACATAAATTTCCTTGCCATCGGCCAGCAAACGGGCATCGCCAATGGCCATGACCAGCTTGCGCTTGATGACGCGCTTGATGTCGATTTCGTAGGTGACCAGCTTCACGTCTGGGCCCACTTCGCCGGTGAACTTGACCTCGCCCGCGCCCAATGCGCGGCCACGGCCGGGCAGTTGCAGCCAGGTCAGGTAAAAACCGATGAGTTGCCACATGGCATCCAGGCCCAGGCAGCCGGGCATGACAGGGTCACCCTGAAAGTGGCAGGCGAAAAACCACAGGTCGGGCTTGACGTCCAGTTCCGCGCGGATCTTTCCCAAACCGTGCGCGCCCCCATCGCTGTCGATGTGCGTGATGCGATCAAACATCAGCATGGGTGGCAGCGGCAGGCGCCCGCTGTCAGCGCCGAACAGCCGGCCCTCGCCCGAGGCGATCAGTTGTTCGTAGGAAAAGGAATCTGCCATGTTCAGTCGTGCTCCAGAACGGCGGCTTGGCCGCCTCAAATCATCGTTCGTGCAACCTTCACCCCTGGTTGCGGGCCTCTATTATCAAGGCTTGGCATGTCCGCCGGACGGGATACACCCTGATTGCGCTCGGGGCTCCCTTTCGCAACATGACCTGGATCAAGCCAGCGCACACCCAAGGCACGGCCCGTGGGGAGGTTTCAGCACCGCCCGCTCCAGGCCAAAGCCGGTCGGCGGCTCACTCCATACCAAACGGCAGGGGCCTGGAATACCCCCCAGGCGCCGGGCCGCGCCGACGTGCCACCCACGCCACACACACCACCAGCAGGCCCGCGCACCACAGGGGCCACAGCCCCCAACGCGACGCCCACCATGCAAAGGGGGTGACGCCCCCATCGACCGACACGCCCTGCCCACGCCCCTGTACCTCGGCGCGCAGCACCCCACGGGTATGGCGCTCCAGCTGGTGGGTAACCACGCCCCGGTGGTCAATGATGGCCGTGGCGCCAGTGTTGGTGGCGCGCACCATGGGGCGCTCCAGTTCCAGGGTGCGCATGCGGCTGATCTGCAGGTGCTGGTCAATGGCCAGCGTGTTGCCAAACCAGCCAATGTTGCTGAAGTTGACCATCACCGTGGGTGCCTGGGCTGGGTCGGCAAAGCGCGCGGCCAGCTCTTCGCCAAACAAGTCTTCGTAGCAAATGTTGGGGGCAATGCGCTGCCCCGCCCATTCAAACGAGGCCTGGCCCACCGTGCCCCGGTTGAAATCCCCCAGGGGTATGTTGAGCATGGCCGTGAACCACTTGAACAGTGGCGGAATGAATTCACCAAAGGGCACCAGGTGGTGCTTGCTGTAGGTGTAGACGGGCTCGGCCGCCCCGCCACTGGGCATGCCGGGCGTGCTGGACGGACTGGAGGGGCGCCAGCCCAGCACCGAGTTGGTGTAGCCCGCACGGGCATTGCCCAGGGGTATGCCCACCAAAGCGGCCTGCGCGCCCTCGGTGTACCGGGCCTGCAGCCCTTCCAGATAGCCCGGAATCAGCTGCTGCGGCAGCAGCGGTATCGCCGTCTCAGGGGCTACGACCAGCGTGGCCGTCTCGCTGCGCAACTGCTGCGCGTACCACTGCAGCGCCAGCGGCACACCGCTGCCTTCCTCAAATTTTTCGTCTTGCGGGATATTGCCCTGCAGCAGGGCCAGTGACAGCGGTGGCGCCGGGGCCCGCGACGGGGTGTAGCACAGCTCTACCGCACAGTGGCGCTGCAAGGCCGCCCAGCCGCCAACCGCCACCACAGCCAAGACGGCCACCCAGGTGGACCAACGGCGCAGATCCGACCCGCGGCACTGCACGCACGCCATGGCCAGCCCTGCGGACACCGCCCCCACCCCATACACCCCCACCCAGCGGGGCAGCGACGCCAGCGGCCCCTGCACATGGGCATAGCCCCCTGCGCCCCACGGAAAGCCCGTGAACCAGGTGCCACGCACCAGCTCCGCCAGTAGCCAAAGCGCTGCAAAAAGCATAGCTGCTAGCGCTTTATTGGCGGGCGCTAGCTTGCAAAAAGACCATAAAGCCGCCGCATAGTACAGCGCCAGGAACGCCGCCAAGGCCAGCACGGCGGCCGCGGCCAGCGGCGCAGCCAGCCCGCCATAGGTGTGCAAGGAAATGAACAGCCACCAGAAGGTGCCGCACAGCCAGGCCAGGGCAAACGAAAAACCCAGCCAGGCCCCCTGCCGCCCGCTGGGGCGCAGGTGGTGCAGCAGCCCTGCCAACACCAGCATCGACAGCCACTGCAGCCACCACACAGGCTGGCCCGTGCCGGGCCAGGCGAGCGATGCTGCCTGGGCCAGACCGGCCAAGGCAGACAGCCCCGTGGCAGCCACCATCGCAGGGCGGCTGCGCGACATCAACGCCCGGGCCATCAATGTTCGGCAGCGCCAGGCGCTTCCACCCGCGACACCTTGAACCAGCGCACCGCGCCACCCTTGGTGTGCAGCACCACAAAATGCAGCCCGCACAGTTGCAGGTGTTCGCCACGCTTGGGCACGCGACCCATTTCGTGGGCGATCAGGCCGCCAATGGTGTCAAACGCGTCCACGGGCTCGCTGCCCTGGATGTGGACGCCAAAGGCTTCAGACACCCGCTCGATGGGGGTGTCGCCGCTCACGCGGTAGGTCTTGTCGGCCAGGCCAAAGATGTCGCCCGAGTCTTCGGCAATGTCGAATTCATCTTCAATCTCGCCCACGATCTGTTCAAGCACATCTTCAATGGTGACCAGCCCGGCCACGCGTCCAAACTCGTCGATCACGATGGCCAGGTGGTTGCGGTTGCCGCGAAACTCGCGCAGCAGGTCGTTCAGGCCCTTGCTCTCGGGCACAAACACGGCGGGCCGCAGCAAGGCGCGGATATTGAGCTCTGGCGCCCGCTGCAGCTTGAGCAGGTCTTTGGCCATGAGGATGCCAATGATGTTCTCCCGCTCGCCCTGGAACACCGGAAAGCGCGAGTGGGCCGTGTCGATCACCGAGCGCAGCAGCACATCGGGCGGCTCATCGATATCGACCATGTCCATGCGGGGTGAGGCCACCATGACATCGCTGGCGGTCATGTCGGCCATGCGGATCACTCGCTCAATCATCACACGCGAGTCGGCGCCGATGACCTGGTTGTCCTCGGCCTCCGCCAGGGTCTCGATGAGTTCTTCTGCAGAGTCAGGGCCGGGGTGTATGAACTCGGCCACCTTTTGCAGAAAAGTGCGCTTGTCTTCCTTTTCGGGCAAACGCCCAGGGTGCGGGTCAGACACTGTCGTGGATTGCAGGACTTGCAGTAGTGGTGAACAGAGCCCAAGGATAGCGGATTGCGTTGACAAGGCAACGACGCAGCGCAGGGCGGCTGCTCATACAAGACTCAGGGGCACTGTGTGGGCGCGTGATTGCGCAGCAGGTGCGCGGCGCCCAGGAAATCGCAGGGCAGTGCGGCTCATTTGGCCGAAAGCCCCGCCCGTGTCAGCGCTTACTCAGCCGACTGGTGGCGTGCGTGCTGCACACCCCGGCGCACTTCCTGCACGCCGGACAGAAAATCCCAGAACTGCTTGGCTTGCTTTTTGAACTGGTAGTCCACCTCGGCAAACTGCTGCTCCACCATCTCGGCCACGCGGGTGTCAAAGCTGGCAGGCTGGATGTGCAGGTAGGCCTCGGATTCAGAGCCATCGCGCTGCACGGTGGCACCGGCTTTGCGGGCGATCTTGAGCATGGCCGTGTTTTCAGACAGGGCGTGGATGAACACCATGTTCACGCCTTCGTTGCGGGCGTGCATGACGGCACGCTCGAACAGGCGGGCACCAAAGCCCCGGCCGCGGGCCTGCTTGAGTACGGAAACCCCGAACTCTGCGCAGTGCTTGTGCTGGGGATGCTCGGAGAAAGCCAGGTGGGCCATGGCCACCAGCTCCAGGCGGCGGTTGTAGATGCCAAAAATTTCGTCGCGGCTGAAGTCGAGTTGCTCGGCGTAGCGGCGGATTTGCTCGTCATTGGCGGCGTAGCCAAAACGCAGGTAACGGTCTGCGGGCTCCAGCTTGAGCAAGTGGGCGGTAATACGCTCGCGGTACGAAGGGCCCAGCGAGCGGATAGGAACCATCAAGGGCGTGGAAGGCATGCCTGCCTCCTTGGAAGAATGACTGTTTCGGGTGCGCAGCATGCCGGTGCTGGCGTGCCAGGATGCCTTGAGCAGGGCTTTGGTTGCGATCATGGGGTGAACTTTAAGGGTTTTCCCTGATTTTTTCCAGCAGTTTTGCTGCAACGCAGCAAAATAGAGCCACCACCCCAGACCTCCGGCACCTGCCAAGTGCACCCAAACTGCCTCATGGTCGCTGCCAACGCAGCCAAATCACCTTACCCGGGGGCCCCCAGGCTTTCAAGACAGGGGTTTCCAGTACAGTGCCTGCCGAGCTGGTGGCTTGGACTGCTCCAATGCGCCCGACAGGGGCGAAACGCATGCGGAGTCCCCCAGCAAGGGCCGAGCCCCGGCCCCCAGCACCGGCTTGGCACCGGGCAGCAAGACGTGGGCACGGTCCACGGACACCCCCACGTCATTCCCAATGAGCAGGCGCAAGCGTTGCAGCCCCGCCGACTTCGTCAGGGCCACACTGCCCGTGGCGGCGCTCATGACCACCTCCCGCATGGCTGAGGCATCTACGCGCAGCGCTACCTTGCTCTCTGATGGCCGGGCAGGATCGCAGACTGGCATTTCGGGCCCATTGCGACCACCTTTTGACGTGCTGCAGTCGCTGCAGTCCGCCTGGGCCGCACGCAAATCGAGCGACGCCACATTGCCACTGACCCGCACAGCGACGCCATCCACCCGCAGCTCAGCGAGCGGCTCCACGGCATGGATGTCAGCCTCGGTCACCACCAGATGGCGAAACTGCGCTGGCACCGTGACGGAATGCAGCCGTGACCAGCGCCTGCGGTGCCCAGGAGACTGCGCTGCGGGCTCCTGGGCCGCAATGATCACCAGGGTGTTGCCCTCACGGAACACTCCCAGCCGATGCGCACCATCGTCCGCGTCAGTGGCCGTTTGCCCCAAGGGATAGGTGCGTGCCTCAATACCTTGCCCCGTCCCAACCAGGACATCAACCGAACGCCGGTAGCCTCCGGCATCGGCGCCCTGCACAATCTGCAAGCGGGTCAGGCCTGCAATGTCCTGGGCATCCAGCACAAAGGCGGGGTCTGACCGATAGCGTGGCTTGAGCACCTTGAGGCCCGTCAACCCCAAACCACCCCAAAAGAGCAGCAAGGCGGCCATGAAAATCCAGGGGCCTCGGCGGCGACGGCCCTGTGCCGTGGTGAAGGCCATCACAGCAGCTCTTTCTCTTGCAGGTTGACATACACCAGGCCCCACAGCAGGCCCGGCACCACGATCCACACCAAAGCATTGAGCCCATGCAGCCAGGGCGTGAACACCTCGGCTTCCAAGCTCCACCATACGGACAAGGATTCCGTGCGGGCCCCCGTCACCACCGTCCATAGCACCGTCAGCACAAACAGCGCAAACCCCACCACCAGGGCCTTGAGCATGCCCGCCTTGCGAAAGTACAGCGTGCCCGCCAAGACAAACGCCTGACTCGCCCACAGTGCCATCCACAACCCCATCTGGGCGCGCAGCGAGATCACAGCATGCTCTCCACCGTGCGGCCACCACGGCACAAACAAAAAGTACTTGTCCAGCGACACCACCCCTTCGCTGAGCAGGGGCCGCACAAACACCACCAGTTGCAGCACGGGCCAGGACATCAGCAAAAACAGGGCGCTGTAGGCCAGCGGGTAAAACACAGCCACCACCAGCACGCACAAGGCCCACTTCTCCAGCACCGATGCCGGCCGCATCAGGATCAGCAAGGCCGACTCGCGCTGCGCAATGCCATCAAAGTACCGGCCTGCAAACACATAGCCCGTCAGGAAAAGCCCTGAAAAATAAAACGCGGCCTGGACTTCTGCATCGAAGGCCTTGAAGCTGGACACACCCAGCGTCAACAGCAGCAGCACCGCATACAAAATGGCCAGCACCAGCAGATAGCCCAGGTAGTGGCGGCGCTGCTCTGCCCAATGGGCCAGCGCCAGGCATTCAAAACGCTGCCAGTTCCACGCCTGCGTGGATGGCGGGGTCGACGGTGTGTCTTGGCTCATGCGAGGGCTCCTTCTGCGGTGCGTGCACCATCCGCCGTGGCCAGGGCTTGCAGCATGGCGTCCCGGTTCAAACTCAAGGCTTTGTACAAGAGCTCCAGTTGCAAGGCACCTTCCTCTGGCACCCCCGCCACGCGCCGGGCCACATAGGCCACCTGTGCACCCAAGGCCTCCTGGTACAAAAGGCCGTCCGTCGGCAAGGCCTGCGCAGTGGCCGCCACCCCCATGGTCAAGCGCTCTGCCAATTCGTCCATGCGGGCGGCCAGGGCCAGCCGTCCCTGGTCGATGAACCAGATATGGCTCAGGATGCTCTCGAGGTCGTGCGCCTGGTGGGTGCTGATCATGACCACGCGCTGTGCCTGCTCAGGCCGCCGCATCAACTCACGAAACTGCCCCCGGCCCACGATGTCCAGACCGTTGGTCGGTTCGTCCATCAACAGCAACGGGGTCTGGGTGGCCAAGGCAAAGGCAATGGCGGCCTTCTTCTTCTGGCCCAGGCTCATGGCCTCAAACCGGCTGTCCACCGGCACCTCCAGCACCTGCAAGTAATCGCTGAACAGAGCGTGCGAAAACTGGGGGTAAAAGCTGCCGTGGGTGCGCGCCAGCTGGGCGGCAGTCAGGTTGGGCAGATGAAACTCCTCGGGCACGATGTAGACCGAGGCCAGAAAATCCGCCGCGCGTTGCCGGGGCTGAAAACCCAGCACCCGTACGCGCCCTTGCCAGGGCGTGAGCAAGCCACACAGCAGCCGCAACAAGGTGGACTTGCCGCTGCCGTTGCGGCCAAACACGCCATAAATACCCGGCTGCCCAATCTGGGCTGAAAAATCGGCATACAGCGCTGCCCGGCCATAGCCGTAGTGCAGGCCTTCTATCTGGATCATGTCCGCCTCCCGCCCGTCCTGCGGGCTGGCGGATTATGTCTGCGCACCAGGGCCCCTCTTGCTCTTGCGCCGCAGCTAACGCGGCTGCCGTGACTTTGGTCACGCTCTGCTCAAAGCATGCAGCGTCAGGACCTGCGTCTAGACAGGTACAGCGGTCGTGGCCTTCACGCTGTCCAGCACAAAACTGGTCTTGCAGTCTTGCACGCTGGGGTGCTTGAGCAGGGTGTCCATGATGAAGCGGCTGTAGTGCGCCATGTCCTGCACCACCACCCGCAGCAAATAGTCCATCTCCCCGGTCAGCGAAGAGCACTCCACCACCTCGGGCCAGGTCTGCACGCTGGCGCGAAACAGGTCCATGGGGTTGCGCTTGTGGCTCTCGGTGTGCTTTTCCAGGCGCACATTCAGGTAGGCGATCAGCCCCAGCCCCACCGCCTCGGGCTTGACCAGGGCTACGTAGCGGTCAATCACCCCAGCCTCTTCCAGCCGCTTGACGCGGCGCAGCACCGCGCTGGGCGAGAGGCCAATCTGGGCGCCAATGTCGTCGTAAGTGGCGCGCCCATTGATTTGAAGGATGCGAAGGACAGCACTGTCCAAGCGATCCAGCGTGTGTGCAGCAGTCATGCCCGGGATTATGAAAGCGGCGGATCGACGCCACAGCGCAAATCAGCACACAAACATCATGGTTAACCCTGAATGCGCACAAAACCTGCGCCCAATGCGAAAACACAGATTTTTCTTGCAACTCACTCGGGGCACTTTCTCCAAACGCTGTTTTATTGATCTGGGTGGCTTCTAAAGTGGACTCCACCGTGGCAGCTGGCCACACGTCCCTCATAACGGAGCCCCAACCATGAACGCAGCATTGCCCCAACAGGCCGCCCAGGCCACCGCCGCCTGGGAGAACCCCATGGGCACCGACGGCTTTGAATTCATCGAATTCGCCGCCCCCGATCCCCAAACCATGGGCAAGGTGTTTGAGGGCATGGGCTTCAAACCCGTGGCCCGGCACCGCCACAAGGCGGTCACCCTGTACCGCCAGGGAGAGATCAACTTCATCATCAATGCCGAGCCCGACAGCTTTGCCCAGCGCTTTGCGCGCCTGCATGGCCCCAGCGTCTGCGCCATTGCGTTTCGCGTGCACGATGCCAAAGCCGCCTACGAACGCGCACTGGGCCTGGGAGCCTGGGGCTACGCTGGCACCGCAGGCCCGGGCGAGCTGAACATTCCCGCCATCAAGGGCGTGGGTGACAGCCTGATCTATCTGGTGGACCGCTGGCGCGGCAAGAACGGCGCCAAGCCGGGCGACATTGGCAACATCGGCTTTTTTGACGTGGACTTCGAGCCCCTGCCTGGCGTCTCGGCCGAAGAGGCACTGAACCCCAAGGGCCACGGCCTGACCTACATCGACCACCTCACGCACAACGTGCACCGGGGCCGCATGACCGAGTGGGCCGACTTTTACGAGCGCGTGTTCAACTTCCGCGAGATCAAATACTTCGACATCGAAGGCCAGGTCACCGGCGTCAAGAGCAAGGCCATGACCAGCCCGTGCGGCAAGATCCGCATCCCGATCAATGAGGAAGGCAAGGAAAAGGCCGGCCAGATCCAGGAATACCTGGACATGTACAAGGGCGAAGGCATCCAGCACATCGCCATGGGATCGGACGACCTGTATGGCACCGTGGACGCCCTGCGCACCAGCGGCGTGCGCCTGCTCGACACCATCGACACGTACTACGAGCTGGTGGACAAGCGCATCCCCGGCCACGGCGAGCCGCTGCAGGCCCTCAAGGACCGCAAGATCCTGGTGGATGGCGTGGCGGGCAAATTGCTGCTGCAAATCTTCAGCGAGAACCAGTTGGGCCCGATCTTCTTCGAGTTCATCCAGCGCAAGGGGGACGACGGTTTTGGCAACGGCAATTTCAAGGCACTGTTCGAGTCCATCGAGCTGGACCAAATGCGCAGGGGTGTGCTGACCAAATAGCACGCCTGCGGAAACAGACCGTTACCTATACTGAGCAGCATTCGCATCCGGAGAAACCCACATGCTGCTTCGTTCCCTCTTCATTGGCGCACTGCTGTGCGGCGGTGCCACGCTTGCGTTGGCACAAAACCCCGGCGCACCGCTGACCATTGTGGTGCCTTACCCTGCGGGAGGCCCGCTGGACACCGCTGCCCGCCTGCTGGCAGACGGTGCCAAAGCCCAACTGGGCGCCATTGCCGTAGAGAACAAGCCCGGCGCAGGTGGCAACACCGGCGCCGAGCTGGTGGCCAAGTCACCCAAGGGCAGCAACCAGCTGCTCATGGGTGCTGTTGCCACCCATGCCGTCAACCCCTGGCTGTACAAAAGCTTCCCCTACAACCCGATCAAGGACTTCAAGCCGCTGGTGCTCGTGGCGCGCACACCCAATGTGCTGGTGATGAATGCAGAGCAAGCCAAAAAACTCAGCATCAACACCACCGCCGATCTGGTGCAGTACCTCAAGAAGAACCCGGACCAGCTCAAGTACGGATCGGGTGGCAACGGCAGCATCGGCCACATTGCGGCAGAAATGTTCAAGTCGCTGACCAACACCAAGATGGGCCATACCCCCTTCCAAGGGTCTGCCCCCGCCTTGGCGGCGCTGACTTCGGGGCAGGTGGGCCTGGTGTTTGACAACCTGGCATCGGCCCTGCCCCACATCCAGTCGGGCAAGTTCAAGGCCCTGGGGGTCACCACCCTCAGCCGCGACAAGGCGCTTCCGGACGTGCCCAGCATCAACGACTCGGTGCAAGGCTTCAATGTGTCGACCTGGTTTGGGCTGTTTGCCCCCGCCAGTCTGCCTGACGCCGACGCTCGCCGTTATGCCAACGCATTCACTGCAGTGATGCAGTCGGCGCCGGGCAAGGCAGGCCTGCAAAAGATGGGGATTTCGCCAGAAGAGCTGAGCCTGGACGGTTTTTCGCAGTTCGTGAAGTCTGAGTACAACAAGTACGAGTTCTTGATCAAGGCCGCAAAAATCAAAATCAATTAGCCGCCAAAGGTCGGGCGCATGCGGCCCGCAGAGTGAACAGGGCCTGGGCGGCACAGGAGCAAACCATGGGACAACCCCCTGTCGTCTACGGCCAATCCACCCGCCCACCCCGTGGCGACTACTCTCGCGCAGACGAGGGCTACACCTGCGCGCAAAACCACGCGGCCTACACCGCTGCCGACCACGACACCTACCGGCGCCTGTACGAGCGCCAATGCGCCCTGTTGCCCAGCCTGGCCAGCGATGCCTTCATAGAGGCCCTGCCCTCGCTGGGCGTGAAGGACCACATTCCGCGCTTTGAAGAAATCAACGACCGCCTGTACCGCGCCACACGCTGGGAGATCGTGGCCGTGCCGGGGCTGATCCCTGAGGTGCCCTTCTTCACGCTGCTGGCCAACCGCAAGTTCCCCGTCACCGACTGGATTCGCAAGCCTGAAGAGTTTGACTACATCGTCGAGCCCGACATCTTCCACGACCTGTTTGGCCATGTGCCCTTGCTCTTCAACCCCGTGTTTGCCGACTACGTGCAACGCTACGGCCAGGGCGGGCTCAAGGCCCAGGGGCTGGGGGCCTGCGAGATGCTCAGCCGCCTGTACTGGTACACGATCGAGTTCGGGCTGATCCGCCAGGCCAACGGCCTGCGGGCCTACGGTGCGGGCATTCTCAGCTCATCGGGCGAGCTGCCCTATGCCGTGCAAAGCCCTGAGCCACAGCGCCTGCCGCTACAGCTGCAGCGCACCATGCGCACGCGCTACAAGATCGACACCTACCAGCAGACCTACTTCGTGATCGACAGCTTTGAGCAGCTGTTTGACATGACCGCAGCGGACTTCACCCCCCTGTACGAGCAATTGCGCGGCTTGCCGGAGTTTGCGGCCGACGAGCGAGAAGCCGCCGTGGCGGCCTGAAACCTGCCTGAAATCGGCGTCAGGGCCTGGCGATTTCGTCCAGACACGCTTGCACCACCAACGGATGCAATGCCATTTGCAGGTGGGCCACATCGCTGATGAGGCGGTGCTGTGCCCCCGGCAAGGCAGCGGTGGAGGCGGGAAAAACGATGTTGTCGCAAGGTGAGTACCAACACACGAACAAGCTGCGCCGCTCGGGTGACTCTTGCCCCGCCAAGGCTTGCAGCCAGGGGCTGTCCAGCCGCATCTGGCGGCCATTTTCAGCATGGCTGAAGCGGCCCAGCCAGGTGCCTGCGTGGGGCGTACCCAAGGTCAACACGCGGTGCACGCGCGCATCGCCCTCCGCGGCCCGCAGCCACGCCCGGGCGGCCAGCCCGCCCATGCTGTGGCACAGCAGCACCGGGGGCTGGCCGGTCGCTGCCGTGACACGCTGCACGGCCTGCTCAATGGCATCGATATACGCATCGATGGAGCCGATGACGGGCTCCAGATTGACCGCCACATGGGCATGGCCCGCAGCCCGCAAGCGGGGCAGCCAATGCAGCCACACGCCCCGATTGCACATGAAGCCATGCACCAGTACCACACCCCGCGCCCCATTGGGCTGGGCAGGCAGCCAATCGGGTTCGGTATGGGCAAAAAAAGGCTGGCGCCAGCAAAACACGAGCAAGGCGACCCCTAGCTCGCACCACCAGGCCCGCAGCAATTGGGGCACCGAGGCCACCGGCACGGCATCGCGCCGATTGAGGCGCTGCATGGCCATGAACTCCAGGCCCATGACGGCCACAAACACCAGCAGCGGCAGCAACGCCGCCCCGCAGGCCAGCCACGGCCGCTCAGGCCACCACCACACCAGACACCCCACGGCGTACAAGAGCAACGAAAACAAAAACACCTTCTGAGAACGGGCAAGCATGGGCGGTGGCGCGGTAGGGAAATGTGAGGGCCCGGCAAGGCCAGAGCACGTTGGCGGGCAGTGTGCACCAGCCCGGCCAGGGGCGCCCGGCTAGGGGCGCCGCCCCGCAATTTCCAGCGGGTTCTGTCGCCTGCGAGACGTAGAACGCATCCACCCTAGGACAAGCCCGATAACCGCGCTGCCCCGCGTGCTCCCAGAATGGGAATGCAAGCCGTTTATCCCAGCGGCCACTCGGTTTATCAACCCGCCAAACCCGCCATTGCGCCTCAGGCCCTCATTGGCGAGCACAAGGAATTCGCATGGAAAAGATCTGGCTCAAGAGCTACCCCCCGGGCGTACCGCACGACGTGCAACCCGAGCAATACCGCTCTGTGGCCCACCTGCTGGAAGAGTCGTTTCGCAAGCACGCCAGCAGCCCGTTCTCCGTCTGCATGGACCGCTGGATGAACTACGGCGACCTCGAGCGCCTGTCGGGCGCCCTGGGCGCCTACCTGCAGGGGCTGGGGCTGCAGCCCGGCTCGCGCGTGGCCATCATGCTGCCCAACATTCCCCAGTTTGGCGTGACCATGGCGGCCGTGCTGCGCGCGGGCTACACCTGCGTCAACGTCAACCCGCTGTACACCGCGCGCGAGCTGGAGCACCAGCTCAAAGACTCCGGCGCCACCACCATCGTCATTCTCGAAAACTTTGCCCACACCCTGGCCGAGGTGGTGGACCACACCGGCATCCAGCATGTGGTGATGGCCTCGATGGGCGACCTGTTGGGTTTCTGGTTTGGCAAATGGATCACCTTTGCCGTGCGCCACCTGGCCAAGATGGTGCCCGCGTATGACCTGCCACTGACCAACGGGCGCAAGGTGGTCACCTTCAAAAAGGCGCTGGCCCTGGGCGAGCACCGCACCCTGAGCCCCAGCCCCGCCACGCTCGACTCGATTGCCTTTTTGCAGTACACGGGCGGCACCACGGGCTTGTCCAAGGGCGCCGTGCTCACGCACCGCAACATCGTGGCCGCCACACTGCAGGCCGAGGCGTGGTTCACCCCCGCGCTGTCCAAGATTGGCGATGTGACCAAAGCCAACAGCATTGC
Source organism: Acidovorax sp. 56 (assembly GCF_002749705.1). Taxonomy (NCBI): domain Bacteria; kingdom Pseudomonadati; phylum Pseudomonadota; class Betaproteobacteria; order Burkholderiales; family Comamonadaceae; genus Acidovorax; species Acidovorax sp. 56. Next base: position 4,073,269 of record NZ_PEEV01000001.1, on the reverse strand, counting down.
CGCGCTGCCGCTGTACCACATCTTCGCGCTCACGCTGTGCCTGCTGGCCATCCGCCAGGGCTCCAGCCTCACGCTCATCCCCAACCCGCGCGACATCCCCAAGTTTGTGGCCGAGCTGAAAAAGCGCCCCTTCCACATGCTGCCCGCCGTGAACACCTTGTTCAACGCGCTGCTGCAAAACCCGCAGTTCCGCGCGCTCGATTTTTCACACCTGTGCGTGTCGCAGGCCGGGGGCATGGCGGCATCGGAGGGCACGGCCAAGCAATGGCAGAAGGTCACGGGCAGCACCATGATCGAAGGCTGGGGAATGAGCGAAACCTGCGCCATCGGCACCAACAACCCGGTGACCAATACCGAGTTCTCGGGCTCCATCGGCCTGCCCCTGCCGGGCATCGACATTGCCATCAAGGACGATGCGGGCAACAGCCTGCCCCAGGGCGCCTCGGGCGAGATCTGCATCCGTGGCCCCAACGTGATGACCGGCTACTACAACCAGCCTGAAGAGAACGCCAAGGCCTTCACCCCCGACGGCTTCATGCGCACGGGCGACATCGGCATCATGGACGCACAGGGCTACACCCGCATCATCGACCGCAAAAAGGACATGATTTTGGTGAGCGGCTTCAACGTCTTCCCCAACGAGCTGGAACAGGTCATCAGCCTGTGCCCCGGCGTGGTGGAGTGCGCGGCCATTGGGGTGCCCGACGAGAAGCAGGGCGAGGCCATCAAGGTGTTCATCATCAAGAACGACCCAGCTCTGACCGAGGACGATGTGGCGGCGTTCTGCCACGAGAACCTCACCGGCTACAAGCGCCCCAAGTACATCGAGTTCCGCGACGAGCTGCCCAAGAGCAACGTCGGCAAGATCCTGCGGCGGGAATTGAGAACATCCCCCTGAGCGGCTTTGCCGCTTCCCCCTTCTCTCTGCGCGCTTCGCGCTCGGGAAGGGGGACAACACCAGCGCGGCGGGGCGGCCCTTGCGCGGTGTTTCTGGCATAAGGCAACGCGCCTGCCTCCAGCGCTTTTGCATGCCAATGCTTCGCGCCCTCTGCCACGCCTCATGCCCAGGCAATGCCCGGCATCGAGGATCCAGAGTTTGATGCAGGTACGTCCACTGCATGCTCACCTCCTTAGCCCTACCTGCGCGGCATAGTGGCAAAGCCGTTTTCCAACCTCTCCCGTCCAACTACCTGACGCAACCTCAGGGTTTCTCCCAGCAAGCAAACGTTTGCGCAAACGTTTGCTTTCGCTATGATTCGCGCCGCGGCATCGCTTTGGCGGGTCGCCCGAAGCGTTTTTGTGGGCGCCTTTCGGCGCTTTGAAGCCCCCCAATCCCAACTGGAGACACCATGCAGTTCACCCGCCGTTCCGTTCAAACCGCTGCCGCCATCGCCGTTTTGGGCGGCTTGCTGGCCAGCCCCGCCTGGGCGCAAGACAAGCCCAAGATCGCCCTGGTGATGAAGTCGCTGGCCAATGAGTTCTTCCGCACCATGGAAGACGGCGCCAAGGCCCACCAAAAGGCCCACGCCAGCGAGTACACGCTGATCGCCAACGGCATCAAGAACGAAACCGACACCGCCGCGCAGATCAAGATGATCGAGCAGGCCGTGGCGCAAAAGGTCAGTGCCATCGTGCTGGCCCCGGCCGACTCCAAGGCCCTGGTGCCCGTGGTGAAGAACGCTATCGACAAGGGCATCATCGTGGTGAACATCGACAACCAGCTCGACGCCGCCGCCCTCAAAGAGAAGAACATCACCGTGCCCTTCGTCGGCCCTGACAACCGCGTGGGCGCCAAGCTGGCGGGCGACCACCTGGCCAAGACGCTGAAGGCGGGCGACAAGGTCGGCATCATCGAAGGCGTGTCCACCACCTTCAATGCCCAGCAACGCACCCTGGGCTACCAGGACGCCATGAAGGCCGCAGGCATCACCGTGGTGGGCGTGCAGTCCGGCAACTGGGAAATCGAAAAGGGCAACACCGTGGCCGCCGGCATGATGCGCGAGCACCCTGACCTGGTGGCCCTGCTGGCGGGCAACGACAGCATGGCGCTGGGCATCGTGGCCGCCGTGAAGGCCGCTGGCAAGACCGGCAAGGTGCAAGTAGTGGGCTACGACAACATCGCCGCCATCAAGCCCATGCTGGCCGACGGCCGCGTGCTGGCCACAGCCGACCAGTTTGCCGCCAAGCAAGCCGTGTTCGGCATTGAGCTGGCCCAGAAGGCCCTGGCCGCCAAGACGCCCCAGGCCCAACTGCCTGCCGCCGTGAAGACCGACGTGGTGCTGGTGACCAAAGACAGCAAGTAACCCACGCGCAGTCTGAGGCGCGTGGCCTGACCGCCGCGCGCCTTTTTTGTTTTTTGAAGGCACTGCCCCCGCCATGACGCCCCACACCTCCGCCACGCCCCCTTCGCCCCTGCTGTCCATCGACGCCGTGGGCAAGGACTACACCGCCACCGTGCTCGACAACGTGACGCTGGCCCTGAACGCGGGCGAGGTGCTGGCCCTCACGGGCGAGAACGGCGCGGGCAAGAGCACGCTGTCCAAGATCATCTGCGGGCTGGAGTCGGCCACGCGGGGCGGTATGCGCCTGGGTGGGCAAACCTACACCCCCACCTCGCGCCGCGATGCCGAGCAGCACGGCGTGCGCATGGTGATGCAAGAGCTGGGGCTGATCCCCACCCTGTCGGTAGCCGAGAACCTGCTCATGGGCCGCCTGCCCCACCGCGCTGGGTGGCTACGCCGCGATGCACTGCACGCCGCCGCCAGCCAGCAGCTGGCCAAGATTGGCCTGACCCACATCGACCCGGCCACGCCCGTGTCGGCCCTGGGCATTGGCCAGCAGCAGATGGTGGAGATTGCGCGCAACCTGCACGACGACACGCGCATCCTGGTGCTGGACGAGCCCACCGCCATGCTCACCCCGCGTGAGACGAATTACCTGTTTGATCAGATCGCCCACCTCACCGCACGCGGCGTGGCCATCATTTACGTGTCGCACCGCCTCGAAGAGCTGCGCCGCATTGCCGACCGCGCCGCCGTGCTGCGCGACGGCCGCCTGGTGGACGTGCTGCCCATGGCAGGCCTGACGGAAGACGCGCTGGTGCAACGCATGGTCGGCCGCTCGGTCAACGACCTGGAAGACCGCCCCCGCCGCACCGCAGGCCCGGTGGTCATGGGCGTGCAAGGCATTGGCCGGGGCACTGCGGTGCAGGACGTGAGCCTGGAGCTGCGCGCCGGGGAAGTGTTCGGCATTGCCGGGCTGGTGGGCTCGGGCCGCACCGAGCTTCTGCGCCTGCTGTTTGGTGCGGACCGCGCCGATCGGGGCAGCATCACCTTGCACGACAATATTGAGCAAAAAGAGCCTCCAGCGCTTACAGATAAAGCGCAAGCAGCTATTAATTCAATAGCAAAAACCAATTCATCCGCCTCTCGCCCCCCGGTGCTGCGCACCCTGTCGCGGGGTTTTGCCACACCGCTGCAGGCCATTGCCGCCGGGGTGGGCCTGGTAACGGAAGACCGCAAATCGCAAGGCCTGCTGCTGGCGCAGCCCATCCGGATCAACGCCACGCTGTCCGACCTGGGCGCCGTCTCGCGCGGGGGCTGGTTGCAGCGTGGGCTGGAGAACCGGCTGGTGCAGGGCTTCATCCAGACCCTGCGCATCCGCTGCCGTGGCGGTGAGCAGCCCGTGGGCCAACTCTCGGGCGGCAACCAGCAAAAGGTGGTGTTTGCCCGCTGGCTGCACCGCCCCTGCAAGGTGCTGCTGCTGGACGAGCCCACCCGTGGCGTGGACGTGGGCGCACGCGCCGAGATTTACAGCGAGCTGGACCGCATGGCCGACCAAGGCCGCGCCCTGCTGATGGTGTCGTCCGACCTGCGCGAGCTGATGGCCATGGCCGACCGCATTGGCGTGATGAGCGGTGGCCGCATGGTGGCCGTGTTCGAGCGCGGCGAGTGGACGCAGCAATCGCTGCTGGCCGCCGCCTTCTCGGAGCAAGGCCATGCGCCCGCCGAGCAACCAGCGGCTGCATAGCCCCCACGCACCTCCCAACCACCGCCCTGTTCCACCGCCCTGTTTTGACCCTTTTCCTGACCGAGCCCTTCGCATGAACGCCCCCACCTCCACCCCTACGGCAGCGGCCCCTGCACCGCGCACCCCCTCCGCCTGGCGCAGCCAGCTGGGCACCTACCTCGGGCTGATCGCCGTGCTGGCGGGCATGGTGGCGCTGTTCTCGTCGCTGTCCGAATACTTCTGGAGCGCCGAGACCTTCATCACCATTGCCAACGAAATCCCGGCCCTGGCCGTGATGGCCGTGGGCATGACCTTTGTGCTCATCATCGCGGGCATCGATTTGTCGGTGGGCTCGGTGATGGCGCTGGCCGCCGCCACCTCGGCCGCCGCCATCCTGCAGTGGGGCTGGACGGTGCCTGCCGCCGCGGCGCTGGCCCTGGCCACCGGCCTGGTGTGCGGCACCATCACCGGCACCATCTCGGTGGCGTGGCGCCTGCCCTCGTTCATCGTCTCGCTGGGCATGCTCGAAGCCGTGCGCGGCAGCGCCTACGTGGTGACCGACTCGCGCACGCAGTACGTGGGCGATGCGATCTCGTGGCTGTCGGCACCGTTCTTTGGCGGCATCTCGTTCGCCTTCTTGCTGGCCGTGGTGCTGGTGGTGGTGGCACAACTGGTGCTGTCGCGCACCGTGTTTGGCCGCAGCGTGGTGGGCATTGGCACCAACGAGGAAGCCATGCGCCTGGCAGGCGTGGACCCGCGCCCCATCCGCATCATCGTGTTCGCTGTGACCGGGCTGCTGGCCGGGCTGGCGGGCCTGATGCAATCGGCCCGCCTGGAAGCCGCCGACCCCAACGCAGGCACCGGCATGGAGCTGCAGGTGATTGCCGCCGTGGTGATTGGCGGCACCAGCCTGATGGGCGGGCGCGGCTCGGTGGTGAACACCGCGTTTGGCGTGCTCATCATTGCCGTGCTGGAGGCAGGCCTGGCCCAGGTGGGCGCCAGCGAGCCCAGCAAGCGCATCATCACCGGCATCGTGATCGTGGCCGCCGTGATCGTGGACACGCTGCGCCAGCGCCGCGCGGCCAAGGCCTGAGCCCGCACGGGAGCCGCCCATGGCCACCATCAAGGACGTTGCCCGCCACGCCGACGTATCGGTCACCACCGTCTCGCACGTGGTCAATGGCACCCGCCATGTCAGCCCCGAAAGCCGAGCACGCGTAGAGACCGCCATCCGCGCCCTGGGCTATGTGCCCAGCGCCATTGCGCGCAGCCTCAAGAGCAACAACACGCGCACGCTGGGCATGCTGATCCCCAACAGCTCCAACCCCTACTTTGCAGAAATCGTGCACGCGGTGGAAGACCGCTGCTTTGGCGCGGGCTACAACCTCATCCTGTGCAACACCAACGACGAGGCCCACCGCCAGGGCACCTATTTGCAGGTGCTGGCCGAGCGGCGCATTGACGGACTGATCGTCGTCTCCACCGGGCACGACGCCACCTTGCCCAACCAGCTGGCGGGCCTGGGCATTCCCACCGTGCTGGTGGACCGCGAAATCGAGATTGCCGAGCAGCCCTGCGACCTGGTGGAAACCGCCCACATGCAAGGCGGCCTGCTGGCCACGCAGCACCTGCTGCAACTGGGCCACCAGCGCATTGCCTGCATTGGCGGCCCCACGGGCCTGGCCCCCAGCGAGCAGCGCATTGCGGGCTGGCGCAGCGCCCTGGCTGGCGCAGGCCTGGGCCAGGGCGACGGCCTGCTGTGGCACGGCAACTTCACCAGCCAGGGTGGCTACGAGGCCATGCACGCACTGCTGCGCGCGGCCACGCCGCCCACCGCCGTGTTCGTCTGCAACGACCTGATGGCCATGGGCGCGCTGTGCGCCGCGCACGAGCGCGGCCTGCGCCTGCCCGAGGCCCTGTCGATGGTGGGCTTTGACGACATTGAACTCACCGCCTTCACCAGCCCGCCGCTGACCACCGTGGCCCAGCCCAAGCAGCGCATCGGCGCGCTGGCCGTGGACATGCTGCTCGAGCGCATCGACGGCAAGCGCCAGGACGCCCGCAAGGTGATGCTGCAGCCCGAGCTGCGCGTGCGCGCATCGACCGCGCCCCGCCCCCAATAAATAACAAAGAATTCCCAACGCATGACGACGTCCCCTTCCACACCCCTCCCCTGCATCGCCGTGCTGGGCAGCCTGAACATGGACCTGGTGCTGCAGGTGCAGCACGCCCCCGGCGCGGGCGAAACCGTCCTGGCCCAGGGTCTTCACTACGTGCCCGGCGGCAAAGGCGGCAACCAGGCCGTGGCCTGCGCCCGCCAGGGCGCGCAGGTGCACCTGCTGGGCCGTGTGGGCAACGACGCCCACGGCGCCACGCTGCGCGCTGAACTGGAGCGCGATGGCATCGACCACAGCGCCGTGCTCACCGACCCCGAAGCCCCCACCGGGCTGGCCGCCATCACGGTGGAGGCCTCGGGCCAGAACCGCATCGTGGTCGTGCCCGGCGCCAATGCCCGCTTCACGCTCGACACACCGGCCCTGCAATCCCTGCTGACCCGCGCCAGCGCACTGGTCATGCAGTTGGAAAGCCCCATGCCCGAAGTGCTGGCGGCCGCGCAGTGCGCGCACAGCGCCGGGAGGCGTGTGGTGTTCAACCCCTCCCCCATCCAGCCCCTGCCCGATGCGCTGCTGCCGCTGGTCGATGTGCTGGTGGTCAACGAAGTGGAAGCCGCCGCGCTGGCAGGCACTGCGGTAGCAACCCCGGCCCAGGCCGCGCAGGCGGCCCAGGCGCTGCGCGCCAAGGGCCCACAGCAAGTCGTGGTCACGCTGGGCGCCGCCGGTGCCGTGGCGGCCGATGCCCAAGGCAGCCGCTACCACCCCGGCCGCAAGGTGCAGGCGGTGGACACCACGGCGGCGGGCGACACCTTTTTGGGCGCCCTCACCGTGGCGCTGGCCGAGGGCCAATCGCTCGACCTGGCGGTGCGCGAAGGCATCCGCGCCTCGGCCCTGTGCGTGACGCAGGCGGGCGCCCAACCCTCCATCCCCACCCGCGCCTCCGTGGCGCAAAGCCCCCTGCCCCCTGACTGGAGCCCCCTGTGAAACGCACCGCCTTGCTGCACGCCGAACTCTCCCACGCCATTGCCTCCATGGGCCATGGCGACATGCTGGTGATTGGCGACGTGGGCCTGCCCATCCCGAACGGCCCGCGCCGCATCGACCTGGCGATGACGCCCGGCATCCCTGCCGTGGCCGATGTACTGCGCGTGGTGCTGACCGAGCTGCAGGTGGAAAAAGCCGTGATCGCCACCGAAGCCGTGGAGCGCGCCCAGGGCCTGCTGCCCAGCTGGTGCCAGCTGCCCGTCACACCGCAAACCGTCAGCCACGATGAATTCAAGCGCCTGACCGAGCGCGCCCGCGTGGTGGTGCGCACGGGCGAGTGCACACCCTATGCCAACGTGATCCTGGTGGCTGGCGTCACGTTCTGATCGGGCACGCCACCCGTTCGGGCTGAGCTTGTCGAAGCCCGCCCCCCAGACCCCGTAGGTCGGGTTAGCCCGCAAGGGCATCACCCGACACCCTGGGGCTAGCGCGGCACTATCGTCGGGTTACGCTGCGCTAACCCGACCTACACGACTGCCAGCACCAGAGCGACACCCCCACCGCTCGGGCTAAGCCCCAAACGGGCAGCGGCAGTGCCCAGCCCCCTGCGCAGGCCCTCTCGGGGTTTTGGAGAGGCTGTGGGCCCGTGCGGTGCGCTACGCTGCAGGCTCTGCCGCAGCCACTGCCCCTCACGCCATGCCCGCACCCTCGACCGCCCCGTTGACCGCATCCCTGCCTCCCGGCATCACCGTGCTGGAGCGCGGCTGGCTCTCGGCCAATAACGTGGTGTGCATCGGGCCCGAAGGCGCGGCCGTGGTGGACACCGGCTACTGCACCCACAGCGACCAGACTGTGGCCTTGGTGCAAAGCGTGCTGGGCGCGCAGCCGCTGCAGCGCATCCTCAACACCCACCTGCACAGCGACCACTGTGGTGGCAATGCCGCGTTGCAGGCGGCCTGGCCCGGTGCCGCCACCCACATCCCCCCCGGCCAAATGGCGCTGGTGGCGCAATGGAACGCCTACGCCCTGAGCTACACCCCCACGGGCCAGGACTGCCCGCGCTTCAAGGCCGACACCGCCTTGCAGCCCGGCACCACCGTGCGCCTGGCCGGGCGCGACTGGCAAGTGCACGCCGCACCGGGGCACGACCCGCATTCGGTGGTGCTGTTTGAGCCGCAAAGCGCCACGCTCATCTCGGCCGACGCGCTGTGGGAGAACGGCTTTGGCGTCGTCTTTCCAGAGCTGGAAGGCACCGCCGCTTTCGACGAAGTGGCCGCCACGCTCGATGTGATCGAGCGCCTGGCCCCGCGCACCGTCATCCCCGGCCACGGCCCCGTGTTTACCGATGCGCCGCGCGCCATTGCCGCCGCACGCCAGCGGCTGCAGGGCTTTGCGGCCGCACCGCGCAAGCACGCGCTGTATGCCGCCAAAGTGCTGCTCAAGTACAAACTGCTGGAACTGCAGCACACCACCGTGCCCGCCCTGCAGCAGTGGGCCGAGGGCACGCCCTACTTCGGCATGCTGCACCGCACCCACTTTGCCGACCAGCCGCAGGCCGCCTGGCTGCACAGCCTGGTGGCCGACCTGGAACGCTCGGGCGCAGCGGTGCGCCAGGGCGAGGCGCTGCACAACGGCTGATACGGATTCGCTTTCTTTTTTTGGCAAACCCCAAACCGTTCGGGCTGAGCCTGTCGAAGCCTTGCGCGGCGCTTCGACAGGCTCAGCGTGAACGGCTTTCTATTTTTGAACGCATTGCGGTGGAGCCCAGACCTCGTAGGTCGGGTTAGCCCGCAAGGGCATCACCCGACGCCCACAGGGCACGCAGCGTTGATGTCGGGTTACGCTGCGCTAACCCGACCTACACGGCGGTGCCCACAGGCCTGCAGCCAAGCTGTCAGGTCCCATGCAATCGCTCAGTGTTTGAACTGGCTATCGCATCCCGTCACGTGGTTGTTGCTGCTGGACATGCATTGGTAGAACGATTTCTTGTTGCCGCTGGCAATCTGGCAATCGCCCACGCTGTACTTGCCCTTGGCCTCCTTGATCTTCGGGGCCGTGGCGTCAAAAGCCGCCTGGGTCATGTAGCCGTCGCGCACGTTCTTCTGGCCCACCTCCAGCATCAGATCGGCCTGGTAGTGGATGTTGCTCACCGCCACCGCGCAGTTCATCGGCACTTCCTTTTTGTCGACCGTGCCCAGGGCCTTTTTAAGGCCCTCGCCAAACTCCTGCACGTCCTTGGAAACCTTCTTGGTGCCGTCGGCGTTGTACTCGGTGGCGCCCTTGCCCGAGGCGCTCTTGCGGCCCTCCGCGCCCCCCGATCCTGTGTCGCTGCCGGTGGTCGTGCCATTGGTGCTCTGCAGCTTCATGGGCTCCACATCGTCCTTGCTGGCCGGGGGCTGCGAGCCGTAATGCGTCTTGCCGTTCGCATCCACCCACTTGTACACCGGCTGCGCCTGCACGCCCACTGCCCACACCACCATGGCGGCCATCGCCGCTGCCTTCCATTGCACCATAGCACCCTCTTTTGAATGAAATATGCCGCTAGCGCTTACCTATCAAGCGCTAGCAGCTTCTTTTTTGATAGCAGACCCTGCACCGCTCACGGCAGATCGGTATTCACCGCCGGGGCGGCCGCATCGCGCGGGCCCACGGTGCCCAGGCGGCTGCGCAGCGACTGGGGCTGGCCGGTGAGCATGGCTGCGTAGTTGGTGGTGTTGGCCAGCACCTTCTTCACGTAGTCGCGCGTTTCTGCAAAGGGCACGTTTTCGGCCCAGATGGCGGCGTCCAGCACGGGGCCGTTGCGCCAGTTGCGCGGACGGCCGGGGCCTGCGTTGTAGGCGGCTGCGGCCATGGGCATGGAGCCTGCAAAGTCGTCCAGCGCCAGCTTGAGGTAGGCCGTGCCGATGGTGATGTTGGTGTCGCGGTCAGAGATCTGGTCGGGGGTGAAGTTGGTGAGGCCAATCTTCTTGGCCGTCCAGCGGGCCGTCGCGGGCATCACCTGCATCAGGCCCGAGGCCCCAACGTGCGAGCGGGCGTCCATCACAAAGCGGCTTTCCTGCCGGATCAGGCCGTACACATAGGCCGGGTCCAGGCCAATGCCCTGGGCGCGCTCCACCACAGTGGCACGAAACGGCGTGGGAAAGCGCTGCGTGGTGTCGATGACGGTCTTGGTGCGCTCGCTGGTGTTGATGCAGCGGTCCCACACCTCGCGCTGGCAGGCAAAGTCGGCAGCGGCCAGCAAATCGCGCTCGGCCATGCCGCCGGGGTTGTGCAGGTTGGTGGCGTAGTTCCACTCGCGCACGCCTTCGCTGCGCAGGCCCAGCATGATGGCGTAGAGCGCGCGGTTGAGCGCCGGGTTGGCGCGGGCCGCAGCCTTTTCCTCGGCCGTGAGGGGCGCGGGCGCGGGCGGCACGGCCACGCGCTGGCCCAGCTCTTCCAGCGCCAGCTGCTCGTAAAAGCCCCGGGTGCTGGCAATGCCCTGCAGCCACTGGCGGGCTTCGGTGCGTTCAGCCTCGCTGGGTTTTTCGGCCAGCACAGCCTTGGCGCGCCAGTACACCCAGGTGCTGTCGCTGCGGGCTTCGTCGCTCATGGCCTCCACGGCTTTGCGCACCACCTTCCACTGGCCTGCGCGCAGGGCGGCGCGCACCTTCCAGCCCAGCAGGTCGTCGTTCAGGTCGGCATCTTTGGTCACGTTGCCAAAGTAGGTCATGGCGTCGTTCGACAGGCGCTGTGCGGCCTGCTTGCCAATCACGCCCCACACCCAGTTGCGCTCTTCGGGCGACAGGTGCACGCCCCATTTGCTGTCGAGCTGGGCTGCGGCGTTGTCCACATCGCCCTGCGCCAGCTTGATGAGGGCCAGCGCCACCAGCTCCTGGCGCGCCTTGCCACGGGCCGTGGCGCGGCTGTGCAGGTACTTGGCAGCCGAGTCCATCAGTTCCTTGACCTGGGCAGAGGATTCGGGCGAGACGATTTCTACGGCGCTGCGCGCTGCGCGCACGCGGTTGGCCTCCACCGCCAGGCGGGCCTTGCGCCACACGTCCTGGGCCGTGAGCTTTTTGTAGCCATACAGCTCGCCCGCCGCGTGGGTGCAGCCGTCGTCGTTGTCGCGCTGGGCGTACCAGTTGCGGCGCACCTCATCGGCCGCCGTGGCGGGGGCCGTGCCCTTCAATGTGTCGATCAGCAGGGCGTAGCAGCGCACTTCCTTGTCGTCCGACATGCGGTAGCTGGGGTGCTGCTCGGCAAACTGTGCCCAGTCGCGGCGCTGGCCCAGCAGCAGCAGCCAGTCGTTGCGCAGCCGGTCTTCCTGGTAGGTGCCAGCGTATTTCTGCAAAAAGCCCTGGATCTCCTGGGGCGACGCCTCGCCCAGGCGCAGCTTCAGCTCCCAGTAGGCGGCCCAGGGCTCCAGCGCGTGGCCCCGGGCGCTGGGCAGCAGCTGGTCCAGCTTTTTGCGGTCGCCTTTGCGAAACGCTTGCTGCATTTCAACCAGGGTATCGTCGCCACGGTTTTGCGCCTGGACAAGGGGCGCAGTGGTGGCCAGCACGGCGGCGGCCACAAGGGGTGTCAAAATCGCTCTGAGCAATTGCATGGGGGAATTATCTGATGGACAAAGCAGCCCTTCGGCGCGCCTTGATTGAAGAACGTCTCAACCTGCCCGATCGCCTACAACGGGCCGACGCGCTGCAGCAGGTCATGCGCATTTGGCTGGTGAACCGGCCCGACACCGTGATTGGCGCCTATTGGCCCATCAAGGGAGAGTTTGACCCCCTGCCCGCCCTGCACCGCTGGAAGGAAGACGGCGAGCTGCTGGACGAGCCCCTGCGCCGCCGCATCGGCCTGCCGGTGGTCAACAAGCAGCACAAAACGCTCACCTTCCACGCCTGGTACCCCGGCTGCCCCATGGAAGAGGACGCCTACGGCATCCCCAAACCCAAGGACACCGAGGTCATCGTGCCCACGCTGCTGTTTGTGCCCTGTGTGGGCTACGCACCGGGTGGCTACCGGCTGGGCTATGGCGGCGGCTTTTACGACCGCACGCTGGCCACACTGCAGCCCAAGCCCTTCACCGTGGGCCTGGGTTTCACCAACGGCTACCTGGACGACTTCGAGCCCGAGGAGTTTGACCTGCCGCTCGATGCCATCCTGAACGACAACGGCGTGGTCTGGCCGGTCTGACCCCCTCGCCCAGGCCCGCCCAGAACAGCACGATGGCCTGTGATGCGCGTTGCGCATCATTCAGGCCGCTTTTTCGCATCGCTGGCGCGCGCCACTGCCGCTAGCATGGCGGTCCGACTTTCTTTTCCCTGATTTCCATCGGCAGGTGCCCCATGCTCAAGCTCTACATCGGCAACAAGAACTACTCGTCCTGGTCCATGCGCCCCTGGGTGCTGCTCAAGCAGGCGGGCATCGTCTTTGAAGAAGTGCGCGTGCGCTTTGACAGCTTCGAGGCCGACTCAGAGTTCAAGCGCACCATGGGCCCCGTGAGCCCCACCGGCAAGGTGCCCGTGCTGGTCGATGGTGACCTGGTGGTGTGGGACACCCTGGCCATTGCCGAATACGTGGCCGAGACCTGGGCCGACAAGCAACTCTGGCCCGCCCAACCCAAGGCCCGCGCACGTGCCCGCAGCATCTGCGCCGAGATGCACAGCGGCTTCACCGCCCTGCGCAGCCACTGCCCCATGAACATCGAGGCCGACCTGGCCGACACCGGCGCCCTGATCTGGCGCGACCAGCCCGCCGTGCGCGCCGATGTGGCCCGCCTGGTGGGCATGTGGGGCGCGCTGCTGGAGGAACACGGCGGCCCCATGCTGTTTGGTGCGTTCTCGGTGGCCGATGCCTACTTTGCCCCTGTGTGCATGCGCCTGCACACCTACGCCCTGCCCCTGCCCGCCCCCATCGCCGCCTATGTGCAACGGGTGCGCGAGCTGCCCGGCGTGAAAGCCTGGATCATCGACGCGCTGGCCGAGAAAGACTTTCTGGACTTCGAGGAACCCTACCGCCTGAACTCTGGCCAGGAGTGATCCCATGGCGGTCACCATTTACCTGCGCTACGTGCTCAACACCAGCAAACTGAAAGAGTTTGAGCACTACGGCAAACTGTGGATTCCCCTGGTCGAGAAATTCGGCGGCCAGCACCACGGCTACTTCATGCCCAGCGAAGGCGCCAACAACATTGCGCTGGCCCTGTTCACCTTTGACAGCCTCGCGGCCTACGAGGTGTACCGCGAGCGGTCCATGCAAGACGCAGACTGCCAGGCGGCGTTTCGGTACGCCGAAGAGACAGGCTGCATCGTGAGCTACGAGCGGAGCTTTTTCAGGCCGGTGTTTGCCTGACAGCGGACGCGCGGTCAGCGCTGGCGAAACTGCTTGCGCAAAAACGCCTTGTGCCGCGCAATGTGCGCGAGCTGCGCCGGGGCCACGCTGCCGCCCAGGTCTTCGTCTTCGACATTGAGCACCTGGTTGGCGTAGGCCATGGCGCGGGCCACCACCTCTTCTTCGCTCACGCCCTGTGGGGCCGCCAGGTCCATCGCCACGCGGCGCATGGCGCGCTGCGACAGCATCCACATCGCGCCAAACGAATCCCACGCGGCCGCCACCTCCTTGAACTTGTCGTGCTCGGCCAGGATGTCGGCCAGCGGCTTCGCCAGGATTTCTTGCAACCCCTCGACCTTGGCCTGCAGGGCCTCGAACTGCGCCTCGCGCTGCAAGGCCTCGGCGGCGGCATTGGCTGCGGCGTCAGACGCCGTAGGCACGGGCACGCTGCCGTCGGGGTTGAGTTGGGCGATGGTGAGGTCGGAGGCTAGGGACATGGTGGTCGTTTGGTAGGTTGTGGATCAACGGCGAGTCATCGGCTTTGATGAAGACCTTTTTTTAGTCGCACCAGCGGCGCAATTTTGCGCCCCTCAGGATCGTGCCTCACCATACCAAACACCCTGGACTCGTGTATCACCTGCTGCCAACTTGCATAGCCATAGTTCTCTGGCTTTTCATTGGGGTGTAAGGAATGCAGCTTCTCCACCACGTCATGGAACAAGACTGCTCCGTCCACCCCACCGCATGCTGCAGAGCCCTGAACTGCATCGCGCAAAGCGTTAAGCAGCGGGGTTGCCTCCAAGGGAACCTTGCCACCGAACAAGAGCGCACTCCCCTGCGGACTGGCACAAAACGCAGCCATAGATTCCGACACCTGTATCCAAACTTTGGCAACGCCTTGGAGTTCAAGGCGAAATCGCTCCGCTTTCTCGTAACCCGCTTGCAAGCTCTCAAGCGCCTGAGCACAGCCGTCAAGACTCGTGAGATCGAAACGATCCACAAGGTGATGGACCCATTCGTTGCGCAGTAACACCATTTCCCGCATCGACGACTGCAAAGCCTCCAAACTCTCGGGCGACATTGACCATTGGTGACTGGTTCTGATTGAGATGCGGTCATCGGGCAAATCTTGCTCTTTCCGTTTACCAACGGGCATTTCGCTATTCGTGGCAATTCCATCAAAAAATGCGCTCACTAGGCCACCAAGAGTCATCGATGCCAGTTGCTTTTTTTCAAACGCACGGCTGACTTCAAACGCAGCAGCACCTTCACCCTCACGCCCAGAGTGGATCGCCGTTAAGTGAGCTTCATGCAGCAGCGCCTTCAACAGCCGCTCTGATTGCTGTAGCGACAGCATGCAACGCCCCAGCCAACGCTGCACTTGGCGTTGTGGTTCTGCGTATGTAGGTTCTGTTTGATCGATAAATTCCATATATGTACGGCCGTGAATCCGGCACCTCTAAACTCACCCCATGCAAATCTACATGGTAGGCGGCGCCGTCCGCGACAAGCTGCTGGGCCGCCCGGTGAATGACCACGACTGGGTGGTGGTGGGGGCCACGCCCGAGCAGATGCTGGAGCTGGGCTACCTGCCGGTGGGGCGGGATTTTCCGGTGTTTCTGCACCCCCAAACGCGCGAGGAATACGCCCTGGCACGCACCGAGCGCAAGAGCGGGCGCGGCTACCGGGGCTTTGTGGTGCAAAGCTCGCCCGACGTGACGCTGGCCGAAGACCTGTCGCGGCGCGACCTTACTATCAATTCAATAGCTTCCAGCGCTTATTCATCAAGCGCTAGCGAGCTATTTGATCCCTACAACGGCGTGCAAGACCTGCAGGCCAAGGTGCTGCGCCACGTGACCGATGCCTTTCGCGAAGACCCGGTGCGCATCCTGCGCGTGGCGCGCTTTGCTGCACGCTTCACCGACTTCACCGTAGCACCCGAGACGATGCAGCTGATGCGTGAGATGGTGGCCGAGGGCGAGGTGGACCACTTGGTTCCCGAGCGCGTGTGGCAAGAGCTGGCGCGGGGGCTGATGGAAGAAAAACCCTCGCGCATGTTCGAGGTGCTGCGCGCATGCGGCGCACTGCAGGTGCTGCTGCCCGAAGTGGCCTGCCTGTGGGGCGTGCCCCAGCCCCCGCTGCACCACCCCGAGGTGGATACGGGCGTGCACCTGATGATGGTGCTGGACATGGCCGCACGGCTGAACGCCCCGCTCACGGTGCGGTTTGCCTGCCTGGCGCACGACCTGGGCAAAGGCACCACGCCCGCCGACATTCTGCCGCGCCACATCGGCCACGAAGAGCGCAGCGCCACCTTGCTGCAAGGCGTGGCCGAGCGCCTGCGCGTGCCCGTGGACTGCCGCGAGACCGCCGAGGTGGTGGCGCGCGAACACGGCCACATCCACCGCAGCGGCGACCTGGGTGCCGGGCCGCTGGTGCGCCTGCTCGAGCGCTGCGACGCCATCCGCAAGCCCGGGCGTTTTGCCGAAGTGCTGCTGGCCTGCGAGTGCGATGCCCGGGGCCGCCTGGGCTTTGACGAAGCCGCCTACCCGCAGCGCCCGCGCCTGCTGGCCGTGCTGGCGGCCGTGCAAAGCGTCGTTACCCGCGAGATTGCGGCCAAGGCGGCAGCCAAAGGCGTGACCGGCCCCCAGGTGGGCGATTGGATCCACCAGGCCCGGGTGGAAGCCGTAGCGCAGTGGCTGCGCGCCACACCAGCCCCGACCCCACCAACCCCAACATCAGAAGCCCCCGAAACACCTGCCCAGCCATGAGCCTGCACATCCGCCCCGCCACGCTGGCCGACGCCCCGGCCATTGCACCGCTGTTTGACGCCTACCGCCAGTTTTACGAACAGCCCGCCGACCTGGCCGCCGCCCAGCGCTTCATCCATGAACGCCTGGAGCGCAACGAATCCGTCATCCTGATCGCGCAGGACGACGCGGGTGCCGCCGTGGGTTTTTGCCAGCTGTACCCCAGCTTTTGCTCGGTGGAGGCCGCGCCCATCTATGTGCTGTACGACCTGTTTGTGGCGCCTTCGGCCCGGGGCCAGGGCGCTGGGCGCTTCCTGCTGCTGGCCGCCGAAGACCATGCCCGCAGGCAAGGGCGTGTGCGCATGGACCTGACCACGGCGCACACCAACCACGCGGCGCAGGCGCTGTACGAGGCCATGGGCTGGGAGCTGGACACGGTGTTTCGGGCCTACACCCGCCGGGTGGGCTGAGAGCGACTCACCAAACGCCCCTGGCGTCGTTGTCTCGCCTTGTCGTGCGCCTGTAAAGCCTGCGGCGAAACGCTTAGCCAGAGCCTTAGCCAGGGCCGCTTTGCTGAGTTTTGTGAACCGCTCTAAACGCCCTGCCCCGTGGTTACCAGCGCAGCAAACGCGGCCCCAACACTGCGCCCAGCGCGGTCGGCATGGCCATA
The DNA here is from genome assembly GCF_002749705.1 of Acidovorax sp. 56. Classification (NCBI taxonomy): domain Bacteria; kingdom Pseudomonadati; phylum Pseudomonadota; class Betaproteobacteria; order Burkholderiales; family Comamonadaceae; genus Acidovorax; species Acidovorax sp. 56. The sequence goes on along the minus strand of NZ_PEEV01000001.1, from coordinate 4,056,434 downwards.
CCCGCCACGTACCACACCGCTAAAAACGGCGTGGCCATTTCGGGGCAGTGCAGCGCATACACCAGCGCCCCCAAGGACCCCGCCAGCAGGCCCGCCCCCGCGCCAGCCCAGGCCAGCTGCGTAGGCGCGGCCCCGCGCAGGGCCCAAAAGCTGGCAATGAACGCAGGCACCGACAGCAACGCAATGTTGAACGGGCAGGTGCGCCAGGTGCTGCCCAGCACCAGGGCCCAGCGGTCTGCCGGGGCCTGTTGCAGCAAGGCCCAGGCGGCCATGGTCCACAGCAGGGCCACGGGCAAGGCCAACGTCCACGCCAGGCCCACCCACCGCGCGCCGGGGCGCGCCAGGCGCTGCAGCGCCCACACACCGGGCACCGCCAGGGCCGCAGCAAACGCCAGCTTGCCCCAGAACATGGGCAGCGCCGCTGTCTGCGCCAGGTCGGGCCGCAGGCCAAACACCAGCAGCATCAACACCACGCCCCCCCCCAGGCCCGCAGCCACGGCGCTGCCAAAGCGCCGCTCCAGCGCGTGCGCAGGCACTGGGGCGGCACCTGCGGCCAGCATCTCAATCCATTCATCGGTCTTCATGTCATTCCCCTTGGGACTTGTGCAAATCAGAGTGCCCGTGCTGGCCAGGCGCTGCGACGGTCAGTCTGCGGCACCCAACGATGGGCTGGTGCCCTGGTTGGCGTAAGCCATGTTTCTAATCTTGGCGGCCAGGGCCTTGAGCCCCCGGTGCACGCCGACTTTCACTGCGGACTCCGACATGCCGGTGAGCTGCGCGGTTTCAACCACGGACAACCCCTCCAGCTTCACGTGCACGATGGGCAGGCGCTGGCGGTCGGGCAGCGTCTGCAGCAATTGGCCCAGGTCGCGCTTGGCCAGTGCGGCCTCGCTGTCGGTGCTGGCAAACAACTCGCTGGCATCGTCCAGCGGGTCGTTCAGCGCCTCTTTCACGCGGTGCGAGCGCAGCCAGTCGATGAGCTTGTAGCGCGCAATCGCGTGCGCCCAGGCCGTCACCGGCATCTCGGGGCGGTAGGTGTGGCGCTGGTTGTGTATGGCCAGCAAGGTTTCTTGCACCAGGTCCTCCACCTCGTCAGGGCGCTGGGCCAGGCGGCGGCGCAAAAACGCCCGCAGGTGCGCACTCAGCTGTTTCAAAAACCGCTGGTACGCCGCCGCATCGGCCGCCAACCCGAGCAGCAGCAGCGTTCGAAGCTGTTCTTCTATCTCCATGCGTTCTCCATGACGGGGTATTCGCAGCCGCAGCCCCGCCGGTTACAGCAGGTCGAAAAAATATCTTCCGGTTTTTTGTGGCCGCTGGTGTAACCCGGCACCGCCACAGCGCGAATTACAACGCAGATCGACGCCCACATGCTGTCCGGCATCGGCCAAAGCGGTCTGGATTTTTCAACCCACCTTCAGGAGCCATCACCATGACATCTCGCAACATCACCCTGGGCGCACTGGCCCTCACCGCCCTGGTCTCTGGCGCCGCCCTGGCCCAAAACACCGCAGCCCCGATGGATGGCGCCAAGCCCACCATGGAGAAGTGCTACGGCGTGTCGATGGCCGGCAAGAACGACTGCGCCGCTGGCCCCGGCACCACCTGTGCAGGCACCTCCAAGGTGGACTACCAGGCCAACGCCTGGAAGTTTGTGCCTGCAGGCACCTGCGCCAGCATCAAGACGCCCAAGGGCATGGGCTCGCTCATGCCCATGAAGTCCTGACCAGCACCCTCGCACCACCGACCTCACCCACGCCATGGCACACGCACTGACGGCGGGCTTGTCCCTCAAGCCCCAGCACTTTGATGAAGCACTGCAGTGCACCGCCCCCGGCCTGTGGTGGGAGGTGCACCCCGAGAACTACCTGGCCGACGGCGGCCCGCGCCTGGCCTGGCTGCAGGCCATCCGGGCCCGCCACCCCATCTCGCTGCACGGCGTGTCGCTGTCGCTGGCGGCCGATGCACCGCCCGACGCAGCGCACCTGGCGCGGCTGGCTGCCCTGGTGCAGCACACCGAGCCGGTGCTGGTGTCAGAGCACCTGGCCTGGTCGGCCTGGCGCGGCACCTACCACCCTGATTTACTTCCGTTTCAGCGCACCCACGAGGCCCTGGCCCGCGTGGCCGACAACATTGGCCGCACGCAGGATGCCCTGCGGCGCGCCATTGCCATCGAAAACCCCACGCACTACCTGCCCCTGCCTGGCCACGACTGGAGCGAGCCCGACTTTCTGGCCGAGCTGGTGCGCCGCACCGGCTGCAGCCTGCTGCTGGATGTGAACAACCTGTACCTGGGCGCGCACAACCTGGGCGAACCCTGCGATCTGGACGCCTATCCACTGCACGCCGTGGCCGAGATCCACCTGGCAGGCCACCACGCAGACCCCGCCTTGGGCGCCAACCTGTTGATTGATGGCCACGACACCCCCGTGGCCGAGCCCGTGTGGGCGCTGTACCAGCAGGTGCTGGCGCGCACCGGCCCACGTCCCACCCTCATTGAGCGGGACGAGCATGTACCCGCCTTGGCCGAACTGCTGACCGAGCGCGACCGCGCACATGGCATGTTGACCGAGGTAGCCCGCAAACCCCAGGCACAGGGCGCGTCCATGACCGAGGCCATCCCATGCGTTTGAGCCACTTTCAAGACGCATTCGCTGCCGCGCTGTGGCACACACCTTCGCCCAGCGCCCACAGCGGTGCGGCACTGCCTGATGTCGTGCAGCACCCTGCCTTTGCGGTGTACCGCAACACCGTCACCAAAGGCTGCATCGATGCACTGCAGGCCAACTACCCCACGGTGTGCGCGCTGGTGGGGGAGGCTTGGTTTCGCGCTGCCGCGCACCACTACGCCCAGGCCCACCCGCCGCAGGATGCGCGGTTGACCCACTACGGCGGGGGCTTTGCCACCTTTTTGGAGCACTTTGGACCAGCGGCAGAGTTGCCTTATCTGGCCGATGTGGCACGGCTGGACCGCTGCTGGACCGAAAGCCACCTGGCTGCCGATGCCAACGCTTTGGATGCCGCCTGGCTGGCGGCACAAGACGCATCCACCTTGGCAACCATGGCGCTGCGGCCGCACCCCGCCGCCCGCTGGCACCACAGCCCCGCCCACCCCGCATTTGCGCTGTGGCAGGCCCACCGCAATGGGCTGGCGCTGCCTGCAGACATTGCGTGGCAGGGCGATGGCGGTTTGCTCACGCGCCCGCAGGGTGCTGTGCAATGGACGGCCTTGCCCGCGGCCGGGACGGCATTCCTGAACGCCTGCGCACGCGGCGACCGGCTGGAGACCGCAGCCCTCGCGGCCCTGGCCGCCGAGCCCGGCGCCGACCTGAGCGTCCTGATGGCCCTGCTGCTGCACGCAGGCGCGCTGGCCGCCCCTTCACCTTGAATGGAAAAAACCATGAGCCCCACCACCACCTCGACAAAGCCCGGCGAGCCACACGGGCTCCACCGCCTGGCGGCATTGGCGCAGCGCCTGACACCCCACAGCCTGCTGGCGCTGGTGGCCCGTGTGGCGCTGGCGGGCATTTTCTGGGCATCGGCCCGCACCAAGGTCGATGGCTGGTTCACTATCAGCGACGGGGCCTATGCCCTGTTCCGCGAGGAGTACCGGCTGCCGATACTGCCGCCCGAGCTGGCAGCGCAGCTGGCCACGGTGTCAGAGCATTTGTTTGCGGCCTTGCTGTTGCTGGGCCTGTGCACGCGCCTGTCGGCCCTGGCGCTGCTGGGCATGACGCTGGTGATTCAACTCTTTGTGTACCCCGACGCCTGGCCTACGCACCTGTCATGGGCGGGGCTGATGCTCTACCTGGTCGGGCGCGGTGGCGGGTGGCTGGCACTGGACCAGGCGCTGGCCCGGGCGCTGCATCGGCGGTGAAGGGCGGAGGGCAGCCACCGATGAAGAGCGACGTATTGAGAGCGGCTAAAACGACTCAGCGAAGCGGCCCTGGGTAGGCGTTCCGTCGCAGGCAGACAGGGGTGCGACAAGACGGAAAAACGACGCCAGGGGGTTTTGTTAGCCGCGCTTACTTGCCGCCGTTTTGCCGGTAGTCCGTCAGCAGGTGCAACGGCATCACACGCTCGGCCATCTCTTCGCGTGGGGTGACTTGGTAGGTGCGGCCTGCTAGGTACACCTCGATCTGCTGCCAACGGCCGTAGGGCGAACGCACGCTCATCAGGTTGCGCCCATCGCGCTTGAGGTTGTAGCCCGTGCCCGCAGGCTCGGCGGAGTAGCGCAAAGTCTTGCCATCAATGCCTGCCTCGTAAGCGGCCGCGCCGGTGATCTTGACCAGCATGTCGTTCATGCCGTGCTGGTTTTTCTCCAGGTAGGTGGCAATTTCCAGCTTCAGTCCGTCCCCCGCCAGAAACTGGCCGTAGGGGTTGACGATGGGTTTGTCCGTTTGCGCATAGGCCGGAGACATGGCCGTGATGACGGCCAGTGCCGCAGCAGCCAGCCAGGTGAACAAGGTGCGAAAGAGGGTCATGGTCGATGGGTCCGATAGGGTGACGCAGAGCAGTCCACAGCGCAGTGGCCACTCAAAGCGCGCCATCTTACGGGCGGCAGAGGCACAGTCGGGCTGCAAAGCCACCGCTGCACCACCCGCAGCCATCAAACCTTCGCCAAACGCGATTTATGTCACACCGCCGTGCGCACCCAACGGGCAATGTCCGCCACGCCCAAGGCGCCCGAGATGCGCGCCACCTCGGCCCCACCCTTGAAAATCACCATGGTGGGAATGCTGCGGATGGCATAGCGCGCAGCAATGGCCTGCTGGTCTTCGGTGTTGAGTTTGGCCAGGCGCACGCGCGGCTCCAGCTCGCGCGCGGCCTGGGCAAAGGCCGGGGCCATTTGGCGGCAGGGGCCGCACCAGGGGGCCCAGAAGTCCACCACCACCGGGATGTGGCTGCGCGCCACATGCTTGTCAAAGCTGGTCGCATCCAGCTCCAGCGGGGCGCCAGCAAACAGGGGGCGATGGCAGCTGCCGCAATCGGGCGCGCTGCCCAGTTGGGCGGCCTGCACGCGGTTGGTGGTGTGGCAGTGGGGGCAAACGATGTGCAGGGCTTCGGTCATGGGGTTCTCGTGGGGCTCAGAGCATTGACTTCGCAGTTGGGGACACACCCTTGCGATTCAACCAACCCCACCCAACAGTTCACACCCACTTGGCAATCAGGCTGGCCACAAAACTGAGCAGCAAGGTGCTGGCCAACGGGATGTACCAGTCACGCCCAAAGAGCCGAAACCGCCAGTCGCCCGGCAAGCGGCCCAGCCCCATGCGCTGCAGCCAGGGCGAGAAGCCATTGATCAACACCAGGGCGAGAAAGACAACGATGAGCCAGCGAAGCATGCTGCGAGTGTAGGGCTGCGCCGCCTTGCGTCACCACATCGGACAGACTCTCAGCGCTGCACGCCCCAGCGGCGCACCGTCACCCGCTCCAGCGCATGAAAGCCCAGGTTCTCCACCAGCAGGCCAATGGCAATCACCATGGCAAGGCCTGCAAACACCTTGTCGGTGTACAGCTCGTTGCGGTTCTGGAAGATGTACCAACCGAGCCCGCCCTTGCCCGAAGATGCACCAAACACAAGCTCGGCCGCAATCAGCGTGCGCCAGGCAAATGCCCAGCCAATCTTGAGCCCCGACAGGATGGACGGCAGCGCGGCAGGCACGAGAATTTGCAGCACATACGGCACGCCGCGCAGGCCATAGTTGCGCCCGGCCATGCGCAAAGTCTCAGGCACGGCCTGAAACCCTGCATAGGTGTTGAGCGCCAGCGGCCACAGCACCGAATGGACCAGCACAAACACCAGGCTGCCCTGGCCCAGGCCAAACCACAGCAGTGCCAGTGGCAGCAAGGCGATGGCAGGCAAGGGGTTGAACATGGCCGTGAGTGTGGCTAGAAGGTCACGCCCGATCTGGGTGGACACGGCCAGCGTCGTCAGCACAAAGGCTGCCACGATGCCCGCCAAATAGCCCTGCAACAGCACACCCAGCGACAGCGCCGCCTTGCCCAGCAGTTCGCCTGTGGCGATGCCATCGACAAACGCACGGGCCGTGGCCGTAAAGGTGGGCAGCAGCAGGTCGTTGTCCTGCCAGCGCGCGAGCAGCTCCCACACCAGGGCCAACACCAACAAGATGGCCGTCTTGCGCAGCCAGCCCTGTTGCCACAGGCGCGCCACCCAGGGCAGCGGGCGCTGCGGTGCCACACCGGTCAGGGGCTCCAGCGGGCGTTCGTATTCAGGCCGCACTGGCGGCTGCAGGCCGCCGATGAGGGCTGCATTTCCTGGGGCGGCGCTCATGCAGATTTCCTCCAGGGCTCGGCCGGGGCTGCGGCAGGCGCCACAGCCGGGGTATCCCCCTCAAACAGCAAATGGTGGATGCGCTGCGCCGCCGCCTGAAACTCGGGGCTGCCCGCGCTGTGCAGGCCAAAGGCGTGGCTGTTGATCTCGGCCCGCACCCGCCCTGGGTGGGGCGAGAGCAGACCGATGCGGTTGCCCACCACCAGGGCCTCTTCGATGGAGTGGGTGACGAACAACAGCGTGAAGCGCACCTCCTCCCACAGCGCCAGCAATTCCTCTTGCATCTTGCGGCGGGTCAGGGCATCAAGCGCTGCAAAGGGCTCGTCCATCAGCAGCACCTGGGGCTGCATGGCCAGGGCGCGGGCAATGGCCACGCGCTGCTTCATGCCGCCCGAGAGCTGGTGCGGATAGGCATCGGCAAACTTCGCCAGGCCCACCTTGTCCAGGTAGTGCAAGGCACGCTCGCGGGCCTCGGCCCGCCCCAGGGTGCGCGAGGCGAGCAGCGGAAACACCACGTTCTGCACCACGGTCTTCCACGGGGGCAACTGATCGAACTCCTGGAACACCACGATGCGGTCCGGCCCCGGGCCCCGCACCACCTGGCCGCCCAGGCGGATCTCGCCCTCAGCCGGGGCAATGAACCCCGCCACCGACTTGAGCAATGTGGACTTGCCACAGCCCGATGCACCCAGCAACACGAAGCGGTCGGCCTGGAACACATCAAAGCTCACGCGGTGCGTGGCGCGCACCACCGATTGCGGCGTGCGGTACTCCAGGCTCACGTTGTCCACCTGCAGCAGTGGGTTGGCAGGCCCTGGCGGCGCAGACTGGGCAGTGGTGACACCGGGCAAATGGGTGATGGTGGCCATGTCAGCTCCCTGGCGATGCATGCGCCTCTTCAAAGAAATAGTCTTTCCATGAAGTGGCGCGGTTCTTGATGACGCCCAGCTTCTGCAGCTCGTCGGCGTAAACGAAAGTGCGCTGTGGAGTCACCGTGAAGTCGTTTTCAGGGTCTTCCACAATGCGGCGCACCAAGTCTGGGGACAGCTTGGACTGTTGCACACGGATGAACACCTCGGCCGCCTTGGCTTTGTTGGCCTTGACGAACTGCTCGGCCTCGACCAGCGCGTTGTAGAACGCTTTGTAGGTCTTGGGGTTCTCGTCGTGGAACTTCTGGGTGGTGTAGAGCACATTGAACGTGGCCGGTCCGCCCAGAATGTCGTACGAACTCAGCACCTTGCGCACCTGCTTGTTCTCCAGCGCCTGGTAGTAAAACGGCGCGCTCGAGAAATGGGTGTTGACCTCGGAGCCGCCCTTGATGAGCGCCGCTGTGGCATCGGGGTGCGGCAAGCTAACCGAGATGGTGTCAAAGCGCTTGAAGTCGGCAGCGCCAAACTGGCGGGCGGTTTCAATCTGCAGGGTGCGCGACTGAAAACCCACACCCGCTGCGGGCACGGCAATGCGGTCCTTGTCGCTCAAGTCCTTGAGGCTGCGCACGTTGGGGTTGTTGGTGAGCAGGTAATTGGGCAACGAACCCAGCGACGCCACCACCTTCACGTTTTGCTTGCCCCGCGTGCGGTCCCACAGCACCAGGGCCGGGGGGATGCCCGCAGAGACGATGTCGAGCGATCCGGCCAGCAAGGCTTCGTTCATGACCGTGGCGCCTGAGAGCTGCGCCCATTCGACCTGCACCTCCACCCCCAGTTGCTTGCCGTGCTTTTCGATGAGCTGCTGCTCGCGCACCACATCGAGCAGCAGGTAGCCAATGCCAAACTGCTGCGCCACGCGGATACGGCCTTCCGCCTGGGCGGCAGTGGCCGTCGCGGCCAGGGCCGCCACGCAGGCCCACAGGCTACGGCGCACCCAACGGTTCAAAGACTGCGCCATGGATCAGCTCCCAGAGGCGACATGCGCATCGTCAAAGAAATAGTCCTTGAACGATGCAGGCTTGTTCTTGATGGCCCCCACGCGGTGCATGAAGTCGGCCAATGCAAAAGTGTTTTGCGGGGCGATCTTGAACTGCACTTCGGGGTTTTTGATGATCTTGACGAGGAAGTCCCGGTCGATCTTGGCGTTCGCCACCTTGATGTAGATGTCGGCCGCCTTCTCGGGGTTGGCGGCGGCGAACTGAGCAGCCTCGGTCAAGGCGCCGATGAAGGCTTTGTAGGTCTTGGGGTTCTCTTTGCGGAATTTCTCGGTGGCGTAGAGCACGGTGGCCGATGCCGGGCCGCCCAGCACGTCGTAGGACTTGAGCACGATGCGCGCATTGGGGTTGCCGGCCAGCTCCTGCTCCTGGAACGGCGGGTTGCCAAAGTGGCCGGTGATTTCGGTGCTGCCCTTGATGATGGCCGCCGCCGCTTCGGGGTGCGGCACGGCCACGCTGATCTTGTCCAGGCGCGCAAACTCTTTATCGCCCCACAGCTTGGCCGATGCGAGCTGCAGCACACGCGACTGCACCGACACGCCCACGGCAGGCAGTGCAATGCGGTCTTTGTCGGTGAAGTCAGCGATCGACTTCACGTTGGGGTTGTTGCTGACCAGGTAGTACGGGAAGTTGCCTAGCGAGGCCACGCCGCGCACGTTCTGCTTGCCATGGGTGCGGTCCCACAGCGTGAGCAGCGGCCCCACGCCCGCCCCGGCGATGTCGATGGAGCCGGACAGCAGCGCATCGTTGACGGCCGAGCCGCCCGAGAGCTTGACCCAGTCCACCTTCACGTCCACCCCCGCTTCCCGGCCATGCTTTTCGATGAGCTTTTGTTCTTGGGCCACGTTGAGCAGCAGGTAGACGATGCCGAACTGCTCGGCAATGCGCAGCTGCCCCTCGGCCCGTGCGGCGGCAGAGAAAGACAGGCCCGCAGCCAGCAGACTGGCCCCGGCCAGCAAAGCGGTGGTGCGACGCGCCCAGCGGCGGCGGGAGGGGAGGAAGGCAAAGGTCATGGTGGGTTTCTCCAAAAAATGCAGCGGCTCGCCTGGGCTCTGCCAGGCACAACGGCGGGGTTGATCACATGGGGGCGCCTGCCACATCGGCGGGCGCGTCAACGGGCGCCTGAGTGGGTCAATAAGGCACAGAGCCTTCGATGGTGGTGCGGTAGAGCTTGCGGCGCAGGTGCTCGGGCGTACCTGCAGCCAGGTGGGTGACGGAGCGGTTGTCCCAGAACACCATGTCCCCCGGCTGCCAGGCATGGCGGTACTGCAGCGCGGGCTGCGTGCTGTGGGCAAACAACTGGCCCAGCAGGTCACGGCTTTCGTCCTCGGGGATGCCGACGATGCGGGTGGTGAAATGCTCGCTCACAAACAGCGCCTTGCGGCCGTTTTCAGGGTGGGTGCGCACCACGGGGTGCACCACGGGCCGGACCTTGTCAATTTGCTCTTGCGTGAGCGCGGGTCGCCACGGGTTGCGGGCACGCAGCTCTTCGTAGCGGGCCAGGTAGGTGTGCTCGGCGCGCAGGCCCTGCACAGCGGTCTTGAGGTGCTCGGGCAGCCTGTCCCAGGCCAGGTGCTGATTGGCAAACAGCGTGTCGCCGCCCTCGGCGGGCAGCTCCTGCGCATGCAGCATGGAGCCCAGGCTGGGTTTTTCCACGTACGAAAGATCAGAGTGCCAGAAGTGCCCAGCGTCGCCCAGGCCGATGGGCTGGCCGTGCTCTTTGATGTTGGAGATGATGAGGATCTCGGGGTGCCCAGCCAGCGCAAACTGGCTCAGCACATGGATTTGCAGCGGACCAAAGCGGCGGCTGAAATCGACCTGCTGGGCTGGCGTGATGTGCTGGTCGCGGAACACCAGCACATGGTGCTCCAGGTGCGCACGGTGGATGCGGGCAAAGTCTTCAGCCGCCAGCGGGCGGGACAGGTCCAGCCCGATGACTTCGGCGCCCAGCACATCGCCCAGCGGAGCGATGGTGATGGGCGAGGTGGAGCGAGATGGCGCAGCGGTGGGGGTCAGGACAGCGGACATACATCAAAACCTGGAAATCGGCGAACCGGCGAGGCGCCGTGAATGGACCGTTGAAACGGGACTGGCCTTCACTGTACGGAGCCATTGCCATAACCAGAACAAATAAATATTTGATTGTTTAAAACCAAATCATCCGAGCACCACGCCCGTGCCGTGCTGAAAGCGGCTCAAAAAACTCAGCGAAGCGGCCCTGGCTAGGCGTTCCGTCGCAGGCAGTACAAGCGGTACGACAAGACGGGACAACAACGCCAGGGGAGTTTTTTGAGATGCGCTCACTCTTTGAAACGGATGAAATGCGCGGAAGACCAGGCCTTGCTGTCGTTGCGCTGGCGCCCGTGGAAGTACACAGGCCTGAAGCCAAAGGGCGCGTTGTGCGGCGCCACCGCAACCACGCCCTCCACAGACTGGGGCAAGGGCGCATCGGTCAGGCGCTCCAGGGCCACAAACAGCTCGGTACCGCCCAGGTCCAGTTGCAAGCGCCCGGCCTGCAGCAGATCAGCGCCTGAGACTTCCCAGTGAAAGTCCGGGCGGTGCACGAATGGGTTGGGCTGCAGCGGATCGCCCACCTTGACGAAGCTGTCGATGGTGCCGCTGACAACGATGTGCAGGTCTGCCAGGCGGCTGACTTCGATCTCGATGCCATCGGCATCGCCATAGGTGTCGCTGCGAAAGCCCAGCTCGGTGGGGCCTGCGCGCCAAGCGGATTCTTCGGCATGCTCAAAGCCATGGCTGCGAAAGCCCAGCACCGTGCCGCCCAACACCTGGATGCGGCCTTGCCAGGCGGCCCAGCGGTAGCGGTCAGGGATGCGGGCCCCGCCCCAGCGCAGGCGAATGCGCCGCTCGGAGTAGCCCAGTTCGCGGTGCAGATCGCGCTCCCAGATGCGGCCCGTGTGGTCGTAGGCCGCCAGATACTCCCACCCGCTTTGCCCCAGGAACTGGTAGTGCACGGGCGCCTCGCCCTGCCAGTCAAAGGCGTCGCCCTGGCGGTGTTCGCCAACACGGGTGATGACGGCGGCATGCTCGCCCGTCGTGGCCCAGGTGTGGCGTGCACGCAGGGCGCGGCCCACGCTGGCGCGGTCCAGCTGGTCGGCCAGCACGCCCGTCAGGCCGCCATGCACGCCAAACACCTGCACACCGGGCGCGCCGCCGCCGGGGCGGCCCCGGTGTTCGTCGCTGCTGGCGGCCACGCCCAGTTGGTAGCCGCGCCGGATCACGTCCTGGTACAGCCAGCCAAAGTGCCCCCAGGTCGATGCAATCTCTACCAGCCGCTCCAGCTGCGGGTGGTGCCAGTCAGGGATGTAACGGCGCCCGCCCACGTGGGGCATGACCAGGTGGTTCTCGGCATCGTCCGCGTACGCGGCCCACAGCTCTTGCACGGGCCAGCGGCCCAGCTGCACGCCCGTGCCCTTCATGTCTTCATTCCACACAAAGGTGCGGTTGTGCTCGCCCTTGGCGTTGTGCGGAAAGCCGGGGCGCTCCTCGCCCAAAAACACCACGTTGTGGTCCCCGCCCGCGGTGGAGCTGCCGCACCACTCTTGCACCGCATAGGCCACAAATTCGCCGGGCTGGTTGGCGGCTTGCACAGCCTGCAGGCCGGTTTGCCAGTTCGCGTCGGTGATCTGGAAATCGTTGGCGGTGTAGCCAAAGATGTCCACCCCGCCGATCTCGCGCGCATAGGCGGCGTTGTAGGCCGGGCTGTTGGTGCCCACGGTGTCGTGCGCGTGCACATGCAGGTCGGCATACAAGGGGCGTGCCGTTGGGAAGGCGGCAGACACATCCACGGTGAACTGCGCCACAGGCACCTGCGGCGTACCGGGCAGGTGCGCTTGCAGCTCGTAGCGGCCCTCGGGCAGGCGCAGCGCCTGGTCGCCCGCCAGGCCGGTGCTGGCCCAACGGTCAGCGTCAAAGGCCAGTGGCAGCTCTTGCACCACAGCCCCTTCCTTCAGCACCCGCAGCACCAAGGGCTGTGCCCAGTGGCGCACGATGTTGCCCCAGCGGTCCAGCGCCGAAATGCGCAACGGCAGGGGCTGGCCCGGTTGCGCATAGCGTGGCGCATTCAAAAAGAGCTGTGACGCAGGGCCGTGCGAGACGCGGATCACCACGTCCTCCGGCACCGCCACAAAGCGCGACGTGCCCAGCGGGTCCACATAGAACCGCACGTGGAAGGCGTCTTCCACAAAGGTCTGCACCCGCGTGCCCGGCCCGCCCCGGCGGCGGTCCCCCAGGCGGATGATGATGTGGTCGCCCGCGTTCAGGTAGCCATCCACCACGTCCACGATGACGGCCTTCTGGTAGGGCCGCTCGTGCCCTTTCTGGTCAAACCGCACGGCCAGGGACTGCACCGATGCCGGGCTTTGCCCCGGCAACAGCGGCCCCGCCTGGTATTCGGCGCTGATGAAGTTTGCGCCCGTGGGGTCGGAGGTCTGGAACAGGGCCCAGTCCGAGTAGAACTTGAAGGTGGCCTTGATCCAGGCGCCGTCCGCAACCCCCGAGGCGCCCACCTCGTAGTCCAGGACGATTTCCTGCCAGCTACCCGCCTCGATCTCGGTCACGTTGCAGGTGACGCGGCCAATGAACGGCAGGGATTTGCTGTATGCGTACAGCCCGGCGGGGGCGTAGTGCGCGCCTGCGGCGGCAATGGCAGGGTCGCGTTGCAGCGGGGGAAAGACGGGGGTTGTCATTGCGCAGCCCTGCTCACTCGGCCCGGATGCCGGCGGACTTGACCAGGGTGGCGTACTTGCCCGATTCCTGGCTCACAAACGCTGTGAAGCGGCCTTGCGGGTAGCCGGTGGCCCGGATGCCTTGCGCGGCCAGGTCGCTGCGCACGCGGGGATCGGCCAGCACCTTGGCGACCTCGGCACCCAAGGCCTCCAGCACGCCGGGCGGGGTGGCGGCCGGGGCAAACAGGCCAAACCAGGTGCCTGCGCGCAGGCCAGGATAGGTCTCGGACAGGGTCGGCACATGGGGCAGCAGCGGGTGGCGCGCCTCGCCACCGCTGGCCAGGGCCACCAGGCGCCCGGCCTGCACATGGGCCAAAGCGGGGCCCACGGCAATGAACATCACATCCACCTGCCCCGCCACCACATCGGCCAAGCCCACCGGGCCGCCCCGGTACGGAATGTGGGTGACGTAGATGCCCGCCTGCTGCTTGAGCAGCTCTGCCGCAAAGTGCTGGGGGCTGCCGTTGCCAGCAGAGGCGTAGTTGTATTGCCCCGGGCGGGTTTTGGCCGCGCGCACAAAGTCGGCCACGGTTTTGAAGCCTGTTTTGGGGTGGGCCACTAGCAGGAAGTCAGTCTCACCCAACGACACCACCGGCACCAGATCACGGCGGGGGTCATAAGGCAGGCTGGCGGCCAGCGTGGGCAGGATGGTGATGGGGCCGTCGGCCCCGGCCAGCAGCGTGTAGCCATCGGGTGCTGCCTTGGCCACGGCGTCAGTGGCAATCACGCCGCCCGCCCCTGCGCGGTTGTCCACCACCACGGGCTGGCCCCACTGGTCGGCCAGGCGGGCACCCACGCGCCGCGCCACGATGTCGAGCGCGCTGCCGGGGGTGTTGTGCACCACCACGCGGACGGGCTTGTTCGGATAGCTGTCGGCGTGGGCCAAAGGCGCCAGGGCCGCACTGGCCAGCAGGCACAGCGAAAGAAAGGGGTGGGGCAAAACGCGCATGGCAACACCGAGGAGAGCACCCCGGCCGTGAGAGCAAGAAGCCCTCAAGGCTAGGCACCACCCGATGGCCCGGCAACGAAGCTTCTCGCAGAACCTTATGCGCTGGGCAGATATGAACGGCGCCCCAGTCCAGCGCCCCAGCGGGCGCTTTGCCTACAACCGGTGTGACCGATCCCCGTGCACAAACCCCACGGGCTCCCAGGCATCGCCCGCGCCCAGGGCGAGCACCTTGAACAGCTCGCCCATCTCATGCTCCATGATCAATTTGGCCGCTGTGGCACGCTCTGCTTGCGCAAGCAGCTCCATTTTTGATAGCAAACCGCAGTTGATGAGGAAATGTGCCTGCGTGGTGTAGCCCAGCACCTGCAGCCCGGCCTCTTGTGCGGCCAGCGCCATGGCGGTGAAGTTGACGTGGGCGGTGATGTCCTTGCGGCCCACTTCCACCAGCGGGTCGCCATCGGCCAGGTGGCCCTGGTGGCACATCACCGTGCCCATGTGGCGCTGGGGGTGGTAGTACTCGTCTTCGCCAAAGCCGTAGTCCAGCAAAAAGGCGGCGCCGCGCGTGAGCCGATCGGCCAGCATGCGGATGAAGCCTTCGCCCTGGGCGTGGATTTCGGTCAGGTAGTCTTGCGGGCCTTCAATATCGATGGGCGGGCGCAGGTCGGTGGGGCGGTCGGCCCAGGCGAAGCGGCCGTCCTCGGCCACCGCCACGCCGCGCTCGTGCCACACCCCACCTTGCTGGCCGCCGTGTCGCGCCAGCAGTTGCACGGGCATGGCGTCCAGCACTTCGTTGCCCACCACCACGCCGCTGAATTGGTCGGGCAAGGCATCCACCCAGCGCAGCTTGTGGGCGTGCGCTACCAGCTTGGCCTGCTGGCGCGCGCGCAGGCTGCCTGACAGATCGACGATGGTGTAGCGCTGCACCTGGTCGCCCAGAGCATCCAGCAACTGCAGCGCCAGGGCGCCAGAGCCTGCGCCAAACTCCCAGACTTCGTCGGTGCCGGTTTGCGCGAGGGCCTCGCCCACCTGCATGGCCAGCGTCTGGCCGAACAGGGGCGTGAGCTCAGGGGCGGTCACAAAGTCGCTGCCCGACTCGGGCATGGCGCCGAATTTGGTGGAATCGTTGGCGTAGTAGCCCAGGCCGGGCGTGTACAAGGCGAGCTGCATGAAGCGGTCAAAACCCAGCCACCCACCCTCGGCGGCAATGGCCTGGGTGATGTGCTGGTGCAGGGCGGTCGTTAAACTGTCGGGTCTTTGGGTCACGGCCCGCATTGTCCACCACATGTCCCCCACCTCCCGTCCACGCACCGTTCTGGTCACCGGCGCTGCCAAGCGTCTGGGCCGCAGCATTGCCCTGGCGCTGGCGGCGGGCGGCTGGCAGGTGGCGGTGCACTACCGCACCTCGGCACAGGACGCTATCGATACCGTAGCTGCTTGCGCTGATTTGGCGGGCGCTAGCGCCCATTTTGATGCAGATTTTGAAGACGAGGCTGCCGTGCGCGGCCTGGTGCCCCGGGTGATCGCCCACTTTGGCCAACTGGACGCCGTGGTCAACAGCGCATCGCTGTTCGAGCACGACACCGCCCACACGCTGGGCTTTGCCGCGCTGGAAAAGCACCTGCGCAGCAACACCGCCACGCCCGTGCTGCTGGCCCAGGCCCTGCACCAGCATGTGGCCGACCGCGCCACCGCAGGCGATGCCGATGCCCAGGGCGCCGTGGTCAACCTGCTCGACCAAAAGCTGTGGAACCAGAACCCCGACTTCATGAGCTACACCCTCTCGAAAGCGGCGCTGGAGGCGGCGGGCACCATGCTGGCGATGGCGCTGGCCCCGCGCGTGCGCGTGGTGGGCGTGGCCCCGGGCCTCACGCTGACCAGCCACATGCTGAGCGATGAAAAGTTTGCCCAGTTGCATGCCTTGAGCCCGCTGGGCCGCTCATCCACCCCCGAAGACGTCGCCGCCACCGTGAAGTTTGCGCTGGAGAACCGCTCCATCACCGGCACCACGCTGCTGGTGGACGGTGGCCAGCACCTGATGAAATTTGAACGCGACTTCTCCCTGATGTGAGCCCCCTGCCCGCACGCAGAAAGAACGAGCCCCCACCATGACACAAGCCCCCTCCCAGATGACAGGCACGCAAATCCTGACGCTCACCGGTTTGCGCTTTGATGCCAACCTGGGCATCCTCGACCACGAGAAAACCGACCCGCAACCCATCCAGGTCGACGCCGAACTCAGCCTGGGCGTGCAGCCCCTGGCCCCGCGCGACGATGACATCGGCCATGTGCTGGACTACCGGCGTGTGCGCCAGATCATCATTGACGAGTGCACCGCAGAGCATGTGAACCTGCTCGAGAGCCTGATCGGCAAGCTGGCCAACCGCCTGATGCAGCTGCCCGGCGTGCTGGGCGTGCGCGTGAAGATCGCCAAGCTGGAAATTTTTGACGACTGCGAAGTGGCGATTCGTATGGAAACGGGGCAGTGGTAAACCTATGAACGCAGTGATCAACAACCCCAACCCCTCCTCTACCCACAGCGGCTGGACCGACGAGGTCGAAGCCCCCCAAGAGCCCACGGCCAACGCGGCCCGGCTGAAAATCGAACGCGAAACCCACAAGCTGGAAAAGCGCCTGTGCCGCGAGGTCGGCAAGGCCATCGTCGACTTCAACATGATTGAAGAAGGCGACAAGGTGATGGTGTGTATGTCGGGCGGCAAGGACAGCTATGCGCTGCTGGACATCCTGCTCAAGCTCAAGGCCCGCGCGCCCATCCACTTTGACTTGGTGGCCGTGAACCTGGACCAGAAGCAGCCGGGCTTCCCCGAGCATGTGTTGCCCGAGTACCTGGCCAGCACCGGTGTACCGTTCCACATTGAGAACGAGGACACCTACAGCATCGTCAAGAAGCTGATCCCCGAGGGCAAGACCACCTGCAGCCTGTGCAGCCGCCTGCGCCGGGGCATTCTGTACCGTGTGGCCGACGAACTGGGTTGCACCAAGATCGCCCTGGGCCACCACCGCGATGACATCCTGCAGACGCTGCTGCTCAACATGTTCTTTGGCGGCAAGATGAAGAGCATGCCGCCCAAGCTGGTCAGCGACGACGGCAAGCATGTGGTGATCCGCCCGCTGGCCTACGTGGCCGAAAAGGACACCACCCGCTGGGCCGCGCACCGCAACTTCCCCATCATCCCGTGCAACCTGTGCGGCAGCCAGGAGAACCTGCAGCGCAAGCAGGTGGGCGAGATGCTGCGCGAGTGGGAAAAACGCTTCCCTGGCCGGGTCGAGAACATGTTCAATGCCCTGCAGAATGTGGTGCCCTCGCAC
The DNA here is from genome assembly GCF_002749705.1 of Acidovorax sp. 56. Taxonomy (NCBI): domain Bacteria; kingdom Pseudomonadati; phylum Pseudomonadota; class Betaproteobacteria; order Burkholderiales; family Comamonadaceae; genus Acidovorax; species Acidovorax sp. 56. The sequence continues at coordinate 4,039,194 of NZ_PEEV01000001.1, read as the reverse complement.
CTGCTGGACGGCAGCCTCTACGACTTCAAGAACGCCAAGGCCACGGGCATTGCCAACGAAGACGGCGACAAGGCGTTTGACAAGGAAGAGTTTGCTGCACCCCCAGCGCTGCCGGGCGTGCAGGTGGTGCACATCGGCTGAGTCCTCCTGGACGATCCGCCTGCAACGCGCCCCGCCCCACCCCTTTTGAACCCCAGCCAGGCAGCCCACTCCAACCTGAAGGCCACCCCAGCCAACGCGCTGCACTGCAGCCGTCCACTGCCAACGTTTCAGGAGACTTCACATGACCGCTTCGTCTTGGAAAAAATACGCCGTGCTGCTGGGCATGGCGACCTTGCTGGGAGGGTGCGCCACCCACCGCGTGGTGGAGGGTGATGTGCGCAGCTTCTCGCAGCTGCCCGCCACCGCCAACGCACAGCAACCCATGACCTACCGGCTGGAGCGCCTGCCCTCGCAGCAGGATGCGTCGTTCGACCCCATTCTTGCGCTGGCCGAGCAGGCCCTGGCGCGCGCGGGCTTGGCGCGTGACGACACCGGTGGGCAGTGGGTGGTGCAGTTGGGCGCACAGGCCGGCTTCACCCCACGGCGTGATCCTTTTTATGACGGCCCCGGCTGGGCGTTTGGCGGCTGGGGCTGGTACGGTGGCCGTGGCGGCTGGGGCATGCGCGGCATGTGGAACCTGGGTGAGCCAGCCCCCTTGCACCGCCGCGCCGTCAGCATCGTGATGCGCGACGCCCGCACCCAGACTGTGGTGTATGAAACCTCGGCCGTGCACGAAGATGTGTGGGTGTCTGACCCGGCCGTGTACGGCGTGCTGTTTGAAGCAGCACTCAATGGCTTTCCACAACCCCCCCAGGGCCCGCGCCAAGTGCGCATTCCCCTCCCGACCCAACCCTGACCTTTGCATGGAAGCCACCCGCATCATCGCCATCCGCCACGGGGAGACCGCCTGGAACGTGGACACCCGCCTGCAAGGGCACCTGGACATCCCACTCAACGACACCGGCCTGTGGCAGGCGCGCCAGGCCGCCCTGGCGCTGGCCGATGAGCCCATCGACGCCATCTACAGCAGCGACTTGCAGCGCGCCTGGGTCACCGCCAGCGCCATTGCAGAGACCACCCGAGCCCCCCTCACCGCCCACCAGGGGCTGCGCGAGCGCAGCTTTGGCGTGTTGCAAGGCCACACGTTTGCAGAGCTGGAGGCCAAGGCCCCAGAGCAAGCCCACCGTTGGCGCAAGCGCGACCCAGACTTTGCCCCGCAGGATGGCGAATCGCTGATCGCCCTTCGCGAACGCATCACAGCCACCACGCACGAGATCGCCGCCCAGCACCTGGGCGGGCAGATCGTGCTGGTGGCGCACGGCGGTGTGCTGGACGTGCTGTACCGCGCCGCCACCCGCCAAGACATCCAAGCCCCACGCACCTGGCTGCTGGGCAACGCCGCCATCAACCGCCTGCTGTGGACGCCCGACGGCCTCAGCCTGGTGGGCTGGGCCGACACACAGCACCTGGACCAAGCTGCACGCGATGAAAGCCACACCTGAAGCCCTGAACTCTCTCATCGGCCAGCGTGTCGACCAAATCGACACCCCGGCACTCGTCATTGACCTGGACGCGATGGACCGCAACATCCAGCGCATGGCCGAATTTGCCCGCAAGCACCAAGTGCGCTGGCGGCCCCACGCCAAGATGCACAAAAGCGCCGATCTGGCCTTGTTGATGCAACAGGCCGGTGCGCAGGGCGTGTGTGTGCAAAAGGTGTCGGAGGCCGAAGCCATGGCGGCTGGCGGCGTGCTGGACATCACCATCACCAACGAAGTGATTGCCATGCCCAAGCTGCACCGCGCAGCACGGCTGGCCGCAACGCTGGCCAGCCGTGGTGGGCGCCTGGCCGTGTGTGTGGACAGCACCGAAGGCATTGAACGCCTGGCAGAGGCCATCGCCCTTTCGGGCAGCGATGCAGGCATGGACGTGCTGGTTGAAATTGATGTGGGCCAGGGCCGCTGCGGCGTGCCACCGGGCGAGGCGGCTGTGGCGCTGGCCCTGGCCGTGGCGCGGCACCCCCGCCTGCGCTTTGCGGGGCTGCAGGCCTACCACGGCCGCGCCCAACACCTGGCCACTGCCGCAGAGCGGCGCGAAGCCATCGCCCAGGTGGTGCAGCAAGCCGCCCACACGCGCGACCTGATCGTTGCGGCGGGGCTGCCCGTTCCGCTGGTCACGGGCTCTGGCACCGGCACCCTGGTACACGAAGCGGCCAGCGGCGTGTATGGCGAACTGCAGGCGGGGTCGTTCCTCTTCATGGACGCCGACTACGCCCGCAACGAACGCGAGCCCGCCCAGCCCGCGTTTGAGCACGCCCTGTTCGTCAAGACCCAGGTGATTTCGGTGCGCGACAGCCACGCCGTGTGCGACGCAGGCCACAAGAGCCACGCCATCGACTCAGGCCTGCCCACCGTGGGCCAACTGTCGACCGGTCGTGCGCTGCGCTACGCCAATGGCGGTGATGAGCACGGCCTGCTGTATGCAGAAGGTGACAAAGCCCGCTTGCCCGCCCTGGGCCGCATGCTGTGGCTGATCCCCGGGCACTGCGACCCCACGGTGAATCTGTACGACTTCATGATCGGGGTGCGGGGCGGGTTGGGGCTGGGAACGGTGGAGCGCATCATCCGTGTGGATGCGCGGGGTGCGCTGACCTGAAAGGCGCTTGGCCTTGCCCGTTCAGGATGGAAGGCTCCACGCGGCCTCCTGGGCGACTGCCTCAGGTCCAACGTTGTCAGGCAGCGCCCGGTGCCCCATCAAACAGACCGTAACCTCCTGACGCCGGGGGCGAAACCCCCAAATGCCGAAAAGCCGCCAGTGTGGCAATGCGCCCGCGGGGCGTGCGCTGCAAATAGCCTTGTTGGATGAGGTAAGGCTCAATCACGTCTTCGATGGTGCCAGCCTCTTCGCCAATGCTCGCCGCGATGTTGTCGAGCCCCACAGGCCCGCCATCAAAGCGGTGAATCACCGCCTCCAGCAGCTTGCGGTCCATCACATCGAAGCCCTGTGGGTCCACGTCCAGCATGGCCAGGGCACGGTTGGCAATATCGACGGTGATGCGGCCATCGCCCTTGACCTCGGCGTAGTCCCGAACGCGGCGCAAAAGCCGGTTGGCAATCCGAGGCGTGCCACGTGAGCGGCGGGCAATCTCAAAGCCGCCCTCATCGTCCATGGGTGCACCGAGCAGCCCGGCGCTGCGCTTGACGATGCGCGCCAATTCCTCAGGGGTATAAAACTCCAGCCGCGCCACGATGCCAAAGCGGTCGCGCAACGGATTGGTGAGCATGCCCGCCCGCGTGGTGGCCCCCACCAAAGTAAAGGGCTGTAGGTCGAGCTTGATGCTGCGTGCCGCAGGGCCCTCGCCGATCATGATGTCGATCTGGTAGTCCTCCAGCGCAGGGTAGAGAATTTCCTCCACTACGGGCGACAGGCGGTGGATCTCGTCGATGAAGAGAACGTCGTTCTTTTCCAGATTGGTGAGCAGTGCCGCCAGATCTTTCGGCTTTTCCAACACCGGGCCACTGGTCTGGCGCAGGTTCACCCCCAGCTCCGCCGCAATGATGTGGCTGAGCGTGGTCTTGCCCAGCCCAGGCGGGCCGAACAAGAGCACATGGTCCAGCGCTTCCCCGCGCTTGCGGGCGGCACCGATGAAGATCTCCAATTGCTCACGCGCCTTGGCCTGGCCGACGTACTCCTGCAGCAGCTTGGGGCGCAGCGCCCTCTCCAGCGCCTCCTCTTGAGGGGAGGTAGGCGCGGCGGAAACCACGCGTTTGGCAGGAACTGGGGCGAAGTCGTCGGTCTGGATGGTCATGCAAAGAGCAAAAAGGAACGCTTACTGGGCGGCGGTCCAAGCGTAGTACATGGCGCCTTCGTACTGGAAGTCCTTGTATGTCTGGATCACGAAATCCCGCTCTGCCGCATTGATGGTGTAAAAGTGCGCGCCTGATTTCGCGTTGTAGAAGCGGAACATGGGAGACGCTCCGTTACCCGCAGCGCTTTGCGCATACCAGCTGATCGTCTCGTATTTGAATTGCGGGAAGTTTGCAATCACAAAGTCACGCTCTGCCGTGCTGCCTGAATAAAAGTGGGCACCCGAGGTTGCGTTGAAGAAACGGAAAACTGGGTCCTTGCCGGTACTGGAATCTGGATAGGCATAGAAGGCCACGTTTTCGTAAGAAAAATCGGGATACGTGCGAATCACAAAATCACGCTCAGCGGCGTTGGCGGTGTAGAAGTGAGCGCCTGTCTTGGCGTTAAAGAAGCGATAGACAGCGGTGCGCGAGCCAGAGGTAGGTGTTGCCGCCAGCCAATTTTTGAGTGCCGCGTTGTATGCGACGTCAAAGCGCCCGTAATAGTCAGAGAGCGCTCGGTTGGTACAGACTGCAGCACCACCATACAACGTGCCCACCACGCGGCCATTTTGGAAGAGTGCCGAACCGCTGCTGCCGCCTTCCGTGGTTCCTTGGCTCCAGGTCACCTGATAAAAGTTGCCGGTCGCGCCATTGCACTGGAACTGATTGCCCGCAGAAGACTGGCAGGAAGTTTGGCTATTGACCTTACCGAAACTGATTTTGAGCAAATCACCGCTGGGGTGGTGCAAACCAGTGACGGACGTTCCGGAAATCACCGTGTTGGCATCCCAGCCTGCGTAGACGGCCCCCACAGGTGGCGTATCGTTCAACAGCATGAACGACATGTCCGTGCTGCTGCTGGCGTACAGCAATTGTGCTCCGCCCGTCTTGCGAATGCTGGTGGACTGCAATGTTCCGCTGTTACAGGTGGGCGACCGATAGAACCAGTTGGTTTGCAGGGTGGATGCCGCTGTTTGCGTAGAAATACAGTGGTTGGCGCTCAAAAAGTAAGGCTTGCCCGAAGAGTTGCCATCGTTCAGCAGCGTGCCTGTACACAGGTAGCTCAAGCCGCCGCTGACGAAGCTCATGCGCGCAACAGCATTACGCTCCGTGGCGTTTTCGCTGTAACAAGTGGCATCCAGGTTGCAAGGGTCCGACTCGTTGACTTTGGTCGTCGCCACCTGAGCTTGGTACTCTTGCTCCGTAGGAAGAGACAAGTTGACGAAGATGTGCGACAGCTGCGGCACCGCAACGTCCAGGGTGCTCACGGCCACGCCAGGGGGCAGCTCCACCTCCAGGGTGGCCTCGCCCTCGCCAGTGTCTGGCGTCCACCAGGTGCGGCCCTGGTCGGTCTTGTCACCCGCAGCTTGGTTGCGCTCAATGAGTTGCAAGATTTCTTGGCCGGAAATCTGATAGACCGAGCCAGGAGTCGCCTGCGTGTAGACCCGCAAAATGGCGCTACCGGGAAGCTGCTTGACCAACACCCCCAGGCGAACACCATAGGCGCCTTCCGAGCGGAAGCTGATGGCAGCGACCTTGCCCCCCACTGCTGTGTCCTTCCACTGCCACTGCGTCTGGGTTTCAGCAGCCGACTTGGTGGCGGTGATATCGCGTGCCTGGCCCACCAAACGGGGGCCGATGGAGGACGATGTATCCACTTTGGACAGAGACAGCTCGCCCAATGCCACTACGGCTGCCTTGGGGGCCGCGTTGGCACTGCGCGACTTCACGCTGGCCACATCCTGCACTGCACTGGCGGGCTGGACGCGGCTTTCCACGCTGGTGATGGGCTGGGTTTTTGCGGTAGAGGCAGCATCACTGCTCCCCCCGCCACACCCCGCCAGCATGGCGGCAACGGCCGTCAGGGCACCTGCCCAACGCCTGATGGAAATTCCTGTCATTTTGGGTTCCTTTGTTCAGCAAAGACCAATGATTTCTAGCGACACCACTCGCTGGCGGGCACCAAGCAGCCTTCTAGCTCACTTCGTGCGCCCACGCAGCGACCTCCCGGCGGCGCGTCGGGGGGATTATCAGCGGGCAAGGGCCTTGAGCGCCAGCTTGATACCGTCGCTTACACCCACGTCCAGCGGCAGCGCTTTGAGGGCGGCTGCCGCTTCCTTGTCGTTGTAGCCCAGGGCTAACAGCGCCTGCAGGATGTCCGCCTGGGCATCGCTGGCGGCGTGGGCGGGGGCGCCAATGTCTACGCCCATCTTGCCCTTGAGCTCCAGCAGCAAGCGCTCGGCCGTCTTCTTGCCGATGCCCGGCACTTTGACCAGGCGACCGGCCTCTTGTAGCGTGATGGCCTGTGCCAGGTCGGCCACGCCCATGCCAGAAAGGATGGACAGTGCCGTGCGCGGGCCCACGCCTGAAATCTTGATCAGCTCCCGAAACGCCTGGCGCTCCTGCGCCGTGCCAAAGCCGTACAGCAACTGCGCATCCTCACGCACAATGAATTGCGTGAGCAGGCTGACCTGCTCGCCCACTGCGGGCAGGTTGTAGAAGGTGCTCATGGGCACATTCACCTCGTAGCCCACACCGTGGCAGTCCAGCAGCACCTCGGGGGGATTCTTCTCCAGCAGGGTGCCGGTCAATTTGCCTATCATTGGTGTCCTTTGGCGCCGCAGCATGCGTAGGCAGGCGGCGCGCTCTTTTTTGTCGTCATTGGCTTTTGCCGACTGGAATTATCAGCGTGATCCTGCGCCACACCTTCACCCCACACAACAACACGCGGCTCACCCACCTGTGCGGCCCGGCGGACGCGCACCTGCGCACCATCGAAGTGGCCCTCGAGGTAAGCATCGCCCATCGGCACGAACAGTTCAAGGTGGACGGCCCCAAGGCCAAGGCCACCCAGGCCATGGAGTTGTTGCAGGCGCTGTACGAGATGGCCGAGCGGCCCATCCCTGAAGACACGCTGCAAATCATGCTGGCGGGCGATTCTGGGCTGATTGAAGCACCTGAGGGCGCCATCGTGCTCAACACCCGCCGCGCGGACCTGCGTGGCCGCACGCCCACCCAAAGCCTGTACCTGCAGAACATTGCCTCGCACGACATCACCTTTGGCATTGGCCCTGCGGGCACAGGCAAAACCTACTTGGCCGTGGCCTGCGCGGTAGATGCCCTAGAGCGCAGCGCCGTACAGCGCATTGTGCTGACCCGCCCTGCGGTCGAGGCGGGTGAACGCCTGGGCTTTTTGCCCGGAGACCTGGCCCAAAAGGTCGACCCCTACCTGCGCCCGCTGTACGACGCCCTGTACGAGTTGATGGGCCACGACAAGGTGCAAAAGGCGTTTGAGCGAAACGCCATTGAAATCGCCCCACTGGCCTTCATGCGCGGACGCACGCTGAACAACGCGTTTGTGATCCTGGACGAGGCGCAAAACACCACCCCGGAGCAGATGAAGATGTTCCTCACCCGCATCGGCTTTGGTGCGCGTGCCGTGGTCACGGGCGATGTGAGCCAGATTGATCTGCCCAAGGGGGCCATGAGCGGCCTGATCGACGCCGAGCGGGTGCTCAAGCGGGTCAAGGGCATTGCGATCACGCGCTTTACCAGTGCCGACGTGGTGCGCCACCCCCTGGTGGCCCGCATTGTGGATGCCTACGACGCGCCACGCCGTGCCCAAGCGGCACGTGGCTGAACCGAATTACTATTATTTTTATAGCTGCCTGCGCTTATATATCAAGCGCTAGAGGCCAAAATGACACTCAACCAACTCTCCCTGTCCTTGCAGTTTGGCAAGTTTGACAAACTGGCAGAACATCGCGCCACCCTGCCCCGCCACAAGGTCACGCGCTGGATTCGGCACGCCTTGTCTACCGATGCGGAAATCACGGTGCGCATCGTGGGCGCGGAAGAAGGCCAACAGCTCAACCGTGAGTACCGCAAAAAAGACTACGCCACCAACGTGCTCACGTTTGACTACACGATGGAGCCCATCGTCACCGCCGACCTGGTGCTGTGCGCACCCGTGGTGGAGCGCGAGGCCCAAGAGCAAAACAAAAGCCTGGAAGAGCATTACGCGCACCTGCTGGTGCACGGCGCCCTGCACGCCCAGGGTTGGGACCACGAGACCAGCGCCGAGGACGCCGATGAAATGGAGGCCTATGAAACGGCCATCCTGCAAGAGCTGGGGTTTGCCGACCCTTACGCTAAATAAAGACCAACACCCAACCCCAGCGCAGAGCCCCTCGTGGGGCCGAGAGGTTGTTGGTTCAGGGGCTCCGCGCAAGTGCGGCAGCCCCCACCCAGCCCCACCTTCAAGCCTCTTTGCGCTCAATCAGCCGGTTGATACGCAAAGCAACCAGGGTGCACACCACGCCCGACAGCAGGTACAGCGACACGGCCCCCAGCCCAAACTTGGCCGACAGCCCCAAGGCCACCAGCGGAGCAAACCCCGCCCCAAGCAGCCAGGCCAAATCAGCCGACAGCGCTGCGCCGGTGTAGCGGTACTGGGCCGAGAAATTGGCCGTGACGGTGCCCGACGCCTGCCCGTACGACAAGCCCAGCAGCACAAAGCCCACCAGCAAGAACACGTTATTACCCGCCGACCCGGCCCCCAAAAGCCACGGCGCCGTGAAGCTGAACAGCCCGATCAACACCGCCATGGAGCCCAGCAGATTGCGCCGCCCCACCCGGTCGGCCAGCCAGCCCGACAGCATGATGGCCGCCGCCGCCAGAAAGGCTCCCACGATCTGCACCGAAAGCACCTCGGTGATGGACTGCTCTGAGTACATCGCAATCCACGACAGCGGGAACACGGTGGCGATATGGAATAGCGCAAAGCTGGCCAAGGCGGCAAAGGCCCCCAGCAGCACATTGCCCCCCTCATCGCGCATGACCTGGGCCACGCTCACCGGCTGCAACTCACGCTGCTGCAGCAATTCGGCATAAGACTGCCCCACCACCAAGCGCAAACGGGCAAACAGGGCCACCACGTTGATGGCAAAAGCCACGAAGAAGGGATAGCGCCAGCCCCAGTCCAGGAACTCAGCCACGCTCAGGCTGCTATACAAATAGGCAAACAGGCTGGCCGCCAGCACAAAACCCACAGGCGCACCCAGTTGCCCGATCATGGCAAACCAGCCGCGCCGCTCCTTGGGGGCGCTCATCGCCAACAGGGAGGGCAAACCGTCCCAGGTGCCCCCCAGCGCCAGCCCCTGGCCAATGCGCAAAATGATCAGGGCCGCAATCGCCTTGGAGCCCACCGACGCGTAGCTGGGCAAAAACGCCATACCCGCGGTGCAAGCCCCCAGCAAAAACAGCGACAGCGTCAGCTTGGTGCCCCGTCCCCAGCGCCGCTGCACCGCCATGGAAAGGGCGGTGCCCACCGGGCGGGCCACAAAAGCCAGGGCAAATATGGCAAACGCCATCAAAGTCCCATCCAGCCGTGACAAGAACGGGAACAGTAACGACGGGAAGACCAGCACGCTGGCAATGCCGAACACAAAGAAGTCAAAGTATTCGGAAGACCGCCCAATGATCACCCCCACAGCGATCTCACCGGGGGTCACATCCTCATCGGTGTGGGCGTTGGCCAAAGACACCGAACTATCAAAGCCTGGGACGGGCAGGGCTGCAGAACCTGGGCTGTACATATTGACGCTCCTCAAGAAACTGACACAACTCCGTTCTACACCCCTAGGAGGGCCCTCACAAGTGAGCTTTCGCTAGCCCAACGCGTAGGAAAACCCTGATTGCCAGCCCGCCAAACCCGCCTGCGACAGATCAAACCCAGACCAAAGAGCCAAAAAACACTGGCTGGCATTTGATGTTGGACAAAATGTCCAATCGACAAAATCGGTAGCGAGACTACATTTCGACACCTCAGCCATTCGTGTTTACACCTAAGCGCCCCTTTGTCGCGCCCCTAGCATGCTCAAAAACAAAGAATCTCGCAGGCCCGCCTGGCTTGCCGCGATCGCCCTGACCACCGGCCTGGCCGGTTGCAGCAAGGCCGTCGTACTCAACCCGGCCGGCGACATTGCCGCCCAACAGGGCCAGATGGTCATTACCGCCACGCTGTTGATGCTCATCATCATCGTGCCGGTGATCGCCCTGACCCTGTTCTTCGCCTGGAAGTACCGCCAGTCGAACACCGCCAACACCGAGGCCGACTACGACCCCGAATGGCACCACTCCACCACGCTGGAGCTGGTGATCTGGACGGTGCCGCTGCTCATCATCATTGCCCTGGGCGCCCTGACCTGGATCGGCACCCACAAGCTCGACCCCTACCGACCCCTGGACCGCATCGACGCCCAGCGCCCCCTGGACGCCAACGTCAAGCCCCTGGAAGTGCAAGTGGTGGCGATGGACTGGAAATGGCTGTTTTTCTACCCAGAGCAAGGCATTGCCACGGTGAATGAGCTGGCCGCCCCGGTGGACCGCCCCATCCTGTTCAAGCTGACCGCGACATCGACCATGAACGCGTTCTACGTGCCTGACCTGGCCGGCATGATCTACGCCATGCCCGGCATGCAGACCGAGCTGAACGCCGTCATCAACAAGCCTGGCGTGTTCAACGGCATGTCGTCGCACTACAGCGGCGCAGGCTTCTCGGGCATGACCTTCAAGTTCCACGGCCTGAGCAACGATGACTTTGCCCAGTGGGTGCAAAAAGCCAAGACCGAGGGCAAGCCCCTGGACAAGGGCTCCTATCTGAACCTCGTCAAGCCCAGCGAACGCGACCCCGTGCAGCGCTTTGCGTCGGTGGAAGACGGCCTGTACGACAAAGTGCTCAACCGCTGCGTGGAAGACGGAAAGATGTGCATGCACCACATGATGGCCATCGACGCCCAGGGTGGCGACGCCTATGTGCGCGCAGCAGGCCTGAACCTGCCCCAGGACGTGTGCAACGCACAAAACGCAGCCCAGGTGGTGGCAGCGCTTGAAACCCGCAACGCACCGGCCCCCACCTCCGGCGCCAGCATCCGCCAATGAGCCTCGCTATGACCTCCGAAACCGTATCTCCCGCCCACTGGGCGCTGGGCCGACTGAGCTGGGACGTTGTGCCCATGGCGCACGAACCCATCGTGCTGGCCACCTTCATTGCCGTTGTGCTGGGCGGCCTGGTCGTCCTGGCAGGCATCACCAAGTTCCGCCTGTGGGGCCCGCTGTGGCGCGACTGGATCTGCAGCATTGACCACAAAAAGATCGGGATCATGTACATGATCCTGGGCCTGGTGATGCTGCTGCGCGGCTTTGCCGACGCCGTGATGATGCGCCTGCAACAGGCCATGGCCTTTGGCGACAACATGGGCTACCTGCCGCCGCACCACTACGACCAGATCTTCACCGCCCACGGCGTGATCATGATTTTCTTCGTGGCGATGCCGCTGGTCACGGGCCTGATGAACTACCTCGTGCCGCTGCAGATTGGCGCACGCGACGTGTCCTTCCCGTTCCTCAACAACTTCAGCTTCTGGATGACCACCGCTGGCGCCGTGCTGGTGATGGTGTCGCTGTTCCTGGGTGAGTTCTCCACCTCCGGCTGGCTGGCACTGTCCAACCTGGGCTCGCAAAGCGCCAGCACGGGGCTGGACTACTACATCTGGGCCCTGCAGATTGCCGGGGTGGGCACCACGCTCTCGGGTATCAACCTGATCGTCACCATCGTCAAGATGCGCGCCCCGGGCATGAGCCTGATGAAGATGCCCGTCTTCACCTGGACTGCCCTGTGCACCAACGCGCTGATCGTGGCCTCTTTCCCTGTGCTGACGGCCGCACTGGTCCTCATGTCGCTGGACCGCTATGTCGGCACCAACTTCTTCACCAACGAGCTGGGTGGCAACCCCATGCTCTACGTGAACCTGATCTGGATCTGGGGCCACCCTGAGGTGTACATCCTGGTGCTGCCCGCCTTCGGCGTGTTCTCCGAAGTGGTCGCCACCTTCAGCAAGAAGCGCCTGTTTGGCTACACCTCCATGGTGTACGCCACGGTGTGTATCACCATCTTGTCGTACCTGGTGTGGCTGCACCACTTCTTCACCATGGGCTCGGGCGCGAGTGTGAACACCTTCTTCGGCATCACCACGATGATCATCTCGATCCCCACGGGCGCGAAGATCTTCAACTGGCTGTTCACCATGTACAAGGGCCGCATCCGCTTTGAGCTGCCCATGATGTGGACCGTGGCCTTCATGGTGACGTTCGCCATCGGTGGTATGACCGGCGTGCTGCTGGCCGTGCCCCCGGCCGACTTCGTGCTGCACAACAGCCTGTTCCTGATCGCCCACTTCCACAACGTGATCATTGGCGGCGTGGTGTTTGCCATGTTTGCAGGCATCAACTACTGGTTCCCCAAGGCGTTTGGCTACAAGCTGGACCGCACCTGGGGCGTGTACTCCTTCTGGCTGTGGCTGGTGGGCTTCTGGGTGGCGTTCACGCCGCTGTATGTGCTGGGCCTGATGGGTGTCACCCGCCGTGCCAACCACTTCGAAGACCAGTCGCTGCAGATCTGGTTCGTGATCGCTGCCATCGGCGCGGCCATGATTGCCGCCGGCATTGGGTGCTTCCTGATCCAGCTGGTGGTCAGCTTCCTCAAGCGCGAACAACTGCGCGACTGGACGGGCGACCCCTGGGACGGCCGCACGCTGGAGTGGGCCACCTCGTCGCCCCCGCCCAACTACAACTTCGCCTTCACCCCTGTGGTGCACGAGATTGACGCCTGGTGGGACATGAAGAAGCACGGCTACAAGCGTCCTCTGGCGGGCTTCCAGCCCATCCACATGCCAGCCAACACCGGCGCTGGCGTGGTGATCTCGGGGCTGTCGCTGGTGTTCGGCTTCGCGCTGATCTGGCACATGTGGCTGCTGGCTGCGGTGTCGTTCGCAGCCGTGGTGCTGGCTTCGATCATCCACACGTTCAACTACAAGCGTGACTTCTACATCCCGGCCTCCGAAGTGGTCGCCACCGAAGAAGCCCGCACACTCCAACTCGCACGCCATGTCTGATATCCGCATCCAAGCGGGCGCCGCAGGCGCCCTGGCCCCGCGCGAGTACCACCTCGCGCACGAGCCCCATCCCGAAAACGGCACCGCCCTGGGCTTCTGGCTGTACCTGATGAGCGACTGCCTCATCTTTGCCGCCCTGTTTGCCACCTACGGCGTGCTGGGCCGCAGCTATGCGGCAGGCCCCACCGGCGCCCAGCTGTTTGACCTGCCTTTGGTGGCCATCAACACAGCCTTCCTGCTGCTGTCGTCCATCACCTTTGGCTTTGCCATGCTGCGCAAGCAGTTGGGCGACGTCAAAGGCACGCTGCTGTGGCTGGGCATCACAGGCCTGTTTGGCCTGTGCTTCCTGGGGCTGGAGCTGTACGAGTTCCAGCATCTGATCCACCAGGGCGCTGGTCCTCAGCGCAGCGCCTTCCTGTCGGCCTTCTTCACGCTGGTGGGCACCCACGGCTTGCACGTCACCTTCGGCCTGGTCTGGCTGGTGGTGCTGATGCTGCAGATCAACAAGCACGGCCTGATCCCCGAGAACAACCGCCGCCTGATGTGCCTGTCCATGTTCTGGCACTTCTTGGACGTGGTCTGGATCGGCGTATTCACCTTTGTGTACCTGATGGGGGTGCTGTAAATGAGCGCACAACACGCAACGCACGCGCACGATGCGCACGGGCACGACGATCACCACCATGACGCGGGCCCCCACAGCACCTTCTCCGGTTACATGGTCGGGTTTGTGCTGTCCATCATCCTCACCGCCATTCCCTTCTGGCTGGTCATGTCCAAGGTGATTGCCGACCGCAACACCGCCGTGCTGGTACTGGGCGGCTTTGCCGTGGTGCAGATTCTGGTGCACATGGTGTGCTTCCTGCACATGAATGGCAAGGTCGAAGGCGGCTGGACGCTGCTGTCCACCATCTTCACGGTGGTGTTCGTGGCCATTGCCATCACCGGCACCCTGTGGGTCATGTTCCACATGAATGCGAACATGATGCCCGAGCACCCACAAGTGCCTGCCGCAGGCCAGCAGCAGCCCGCCGCCGAGCACGGTGGCGCGCACAGCACGGCGCCCTGACCGGCACCGGACGTGCACACACCCGCAGCGGGCCGCAAGCGCCCGCATTCCCATGCGACCCTGGCGATGCTCACTTTGGTGGGCATCGCCCTTTTTGTGGGCTTCATTTCCCTGGGGGTGTGGCAAGTGCAGCGCCGCGCCTGGAAGCTCGACCTCATCGAACGCGTGAGCGCGCGCATCCAGGCCCCGCCCGGCGCCCTGCCGTCCCCCGACCAGTGGCCGCAGCTGAACGCCGCCAGCCACGAATACCAGGCCGTGCGCCTGCAAGGCCAGTGGCTGGCCCACAAAACGGTGCTGACCCAGGCCACCACCGCCCTGGGAGCGGGTTACTGGGTGCTGACCCCTTTGCAGATGGCCGACGGGGTGCAAGTGCTGGTCAACCGCGGATTTGTGCCGCAAGACCAGCGCGCGCAGTGGCAAGCCCCCCAGGCACCCCATGCTGCAACCACCGACGAGCCCCCTGTCACGGTGGTGGGGCTGCTGCGCCTGAGCGAGCCCGGCGGCGGCTTCTTGCGCAGCAACGACCCCGCCCAGCAGCGCTGGCACTCGCGCGATGTGGCCGCCATTGCCCAAGCGCAGCAGCTTGGTCAGGCGGCCCCCTTCTTTGTCGATGCCGGTCTGCCTTCACGCCTGGGATCTACAGCGGCCGACCTGCCTGCCGATATGGCAGGCCCCTGGCCACGCCCCGGCCTCACAGTGGTGCGCTTCCCCAACAGCCACCTGGTGTATGCGCTGACCTGGTTTGGATTGGCACTCATGGTGGTGGGGGCGGCCGTGGTTGTGGCACGCTACGAACGTCGGCTGCGCGCGGCCCACGCATCCAACCCCGCCCATGACCAGCAGCACTAACGCCCCCCACACACCGCCACACGCGCAGCCCCCCACACAGCCCCAGAGCAAGGCCCGTTCGGCCAACGCCTCCGCAGGCCTGAGAAACCTGCACCAGCTCATCCAACTGCGCTGGATTGCGGTGGTGGGCCAGTTGCTCACCATCGAGGCCACCTACTACAGCCTGGGCATGCCCTTGCCCTTGCAGGCGATGCTGTCCATCGTGGCGGGCATGGTGGTGTTCAACGTGCTCAGCCTGCTGCGCTGGCGCACCCGGCGCAGCGTGCACGACGTGGAGCTGTTCATTGCCCTGCTGGTGGACGTGGGCGCGCTCACCGCCCAGCTGTACCTGAGCGGCGGCATCGGCAACCCGTTTGTCTTCCTGTACCTGCTGCAGATTGCCGTGGGGGCCATGCTGCTGCGCGGGGGCTACATCTGGTCCATCGTGGTGGTGGCATCGGCCTGCGTCATGCTGCTTTCACAGCACAGCCAGCCCCTGCCGCTGGCCACCAATGTGCACGACGGCTGGGCCAGCCCCTATGTGCTGGGCCTGCTGGTGTGCTTCATGCTCAACGCCATCCTGGTCGTGATCTTCATCACCCGCATCAGCCACAACCTGCGCCGACGCGATGCGCGGCTGGCCGCCGTGCGCCAGCGTGCGGCGGAAGAAGAACACATCGTGCGCATGGGGCTGCTCGCCTCTGGCGCCGCGCACGAATTGGGCACGCCCCTGGCCACCCTGGCCGTGATCCTGGGCGACTGGAAACGCGTCCCCGCCCTGGCCTCCGACGCTACGCTGCAAGAAGACATTGCGGAGATGGAAGCCCAGGTCAAACGCTGTAAAACCATCGTCAGCGGCATCCTGCTTTCAGCGGGCGAGACACGGGGCGAGCTCTCCAGCCAGACCACCGTGCGCCAGTTTCTGGACACCCTGGTGCAGGACTGGCGCACCACCCGGTCGGTGCAAGAGTTCGTATACGACAACCTCATCGAAGACGACAGCCCCATGGTGGCCGATGTCACGCTCGAGCAAATGGTCTTCAATGTGCTGGACAATGCGCGGGACGCATCGCCGCACTGGGTGAGCTTGCAGGCACAGCGCGATGCCGATGCGTTGCGAATCGTGGTCACCGACCGGGGACCGGGCTTTACCACCGACGTGCTCACGCACCTCGGAACGCCCTACCAGTCCACCAAAGGGCGCCCCGGTGGCGGCTTGGGCCTGTTCCTGTCGATGAACGTGGCGCGCACGCTGGGCGGCAGTGTGGTGGCACACAACCGGCCAGGCGGCGGCGCCGAGGTCACCATCACGCTGTCGCTGCCCGCCATCACCCTGCAAGCCACCGCCCCTGAGGACCATGGACACTGAACGCTTGCTGCTGATCGTGGAAGACGACGACGCCTTCGCACGCACCCTGGCACGCTCGTTTGAGCGGCGCGGCTACCGGGTGCTGCACGCCGATGGCATGGCGCGGATGGAAGAGTTGCTGACCGAGCATGTGCCCCAATACGCCGTGGTGGATCTCAAACTCAAAGGCGAAGCCACCGGCCTGGCCTGCGTGCGCACGCTGCACGAGCACAGCGCCAAGATGCGCATCGTTGTGCTCACCGGCTTTGCCAGCATTGCCACGGCGGTCGAGGCGATCAAGCTCGGCGCGGGCCACTACCTGGCCAAGCCCTCCAACACCGACGACATCGAAGCCGCCTTTGCCCTGCAAGAGGGCAACCCCGAGGTCGAACTCACCAACCGCTCCAGCTCCATCAAAACGCTGGAGTGGGAGCGCATCCACGAAGTGCTGGCCGAGAGCGACTTCAACATCTCCGAAGCCGCGCGCCGCCTGGGCATGCACCGGCGCACCCTCAGCCGCAAGCTGGGCAAGCAGCGCGTGTAAAGCGCATCCCACCTGGCCTTGAGCTCGCCGCGCCTGGGTCGTCCAGGGCCACCCAGAGCTATTTGCGACTTTTAAGCAAAGCACCTTAACTTCGCCCAGCGCAGGGCCAGCAGCAGAAGCCCCCGCAGTCCTCCTAAGATCGAAGCAAGCCGCCAAAGCAGCGGCTGCACATCCTGAATCTGGAGGAGACATGTTCGACAGCGCTTTGCTGCTGGCCGCAGCCTTTGTGGCCGGGGCCCTCAATGCCGTGGCCGGGGGCGGCAGCTTTTTGACCCTGCCCGCCTTGGTGTTCACCGGCGTTCCGCCCGTTATGGCCAACGCCACGGGCACGGTGGCCCTGCTGCCCGGCTACATCGCCGGGGCCTGGGGATTCAAGGAGGACACCGCGCCGCCACCGGGGCTGTCCATGCGCCTGCTGGTAGTGCTGTCGCTCATCGGCGGGGCCGCCGGGGCCGCCCTGTTGCTCGTCACCCCCGACACCACCTTTCGCCGCGTGGTGCCCTGGCTGCTGCTGGCTGCCACAGCGCTGTTTGCCTTTGGCCCTTGGCTGCGCGCCCGGCTGGCCGGGGGGCACCCGTCGACCACCAAAGCCACCGTGGGGGTGCTGGCCGTGGCGCTCTACGGCGGCTACTTCAACGGGGGCCTGGGCATTTTGCTGCTGGCGCTGTTTGGGCTGCTGGGGCAAACCCAGCTCAACGCGATGAATGGCCTCAAAAACTGGGTCTCGGCCCTGCTCACCGCCATTGCCGTGGCCATTTATGCCGCAGGCGGCGTGGTGCAGTGGCCGCAGGCGCTGATGATGATGGCCGCTGCCACCGCAGGCGGCTGGGGCGGCGCCCGCGTGGCGCGGCGCATTCCGGCGCCCTGGCTGCGCGCGGGCATTGTGGTCACCGGGCTGGTGATGGCAGGGTTGTTTTTCTGGCGGCAATAGCCTGATTTTTCAGATCAAATCAGGCCCTAGCGCTTATCCAATAAGCGCTAGCAGCTATCAATTTGATACCAAACACCTTTAGACAGCTGCCGTTGGCGCCATCCGCATCGGTATCGTCACCGGCCCATCGTTGACCAGATGCACCTGCATGTCGGCGGCGAACTGGCCGGTGGCGACATCGGGGTGCACCTTGCGGGCCTGGGCCACCAGGTAGTCATACAGCCTGCGCCCCTCGTCGGGTGCGGCTGCCTGGGTGAAGCTGGGGCGGTTGCCGCCGGTGGTGTCGGCCGCCAGGGTGAACTGACTGACCAGCAGCAGGCCACCCGCTGTGTCTTGCACGCTCTGGTTCATCTTGCCCGCAGCGTCGCTGAAGATGCGCAGCTTGAGCACCTTGGCCAGCAGCTTGTCGGCCTCGGCATCGGTGTCGCCGCGTTCGGCGCACACCAACACCAGCAGGCCAGGGCCAATGGCGCCCACCACTTGGCTGGCGACTTCGACGCGGGCCTCGCGCACGCGTTGCAATACTGCGATCAAAAGCGGCCTCTTTCCTTGAAGATCAAAACCGCGTCATTGTGCCGTTCACACAGCCCCGTCGAGGGGCTCAGCGTGAACGGTTTTCCCAAACGCACACGTCTACACGCCTGTGCTTTGTGCTGTCAGGCGTAAAGCTGCGCGCCCGCTTGCAACACCTGCTGCGCGCGCTCTGCACCCAGCGCTGCCACCACCGGCGTCCACACCGAGGCATAGGCGGGCAGGTCGTCCGGCGCAAAAGAGGTGTGCGGCCAATCAGAGCCCCACACCATGCGCGGGCCAAACAGCCCAGCCACGCGCTCTGTGGCGGCGTGCAGCGTGCCGTAAGGCGCAGTGGCCTGCAGCCGGTACCAGCCAGACAGCTTGATCCACGCCCCCGCATCGGCCAGCCGCGCCAGGTCTTGCCAGGCAGCGTCGTGCACGTGCAACTGCGCATGCATGCCCGCCAGGTGGTCCAGCACGCAGGGCAGCGCGCATTCGGCCTGCAGGGCGGCAATCTGGGCCAAATGCTGCGGCCCCGCGTACCACTGCACATGCCAGCCCAGCGCCCGCAACCGGGGGCCGAGCGCGCGCAGGGCCTCGGGTCCATTGCCCACGGGCGAGACGAGGTTAAAGCGCACCCCCCGCACACCCAGGGCGTGCATGGTTTGCAGCTCGGCATCGGTCACGTCCACATCGACCACCACCACTCCCCGGTGGCGGCCGCTCTCGCGCGCCAGCGCTTGCAGCAACACGCCGTTGTCGGTGCCGTACACGCTGGGCTGCACCAGCACCAGATGGCCAACACCCAGGGCATGGGCCTGCGCCTCTATGCGCTCCAGCGGCTGGTGGGCGGGCTGGTAGTGCCCGCCCTGCACCGGCGCATTGGCATCAAACACATGCACATGGCAGTCCCAGCCTGCATCGGCCGACAAGGCGGGAGATGAAGTCTGAGACGCTTGCAACTGAGCCATCGGTCAGCCCACCACGATCTTGCGTTCGCGGATGACCTTGCCCCACTGCGCCTGCTGGGCCAGGATGAACTTGCCCGCGCTGGCCTGGGTGGGGTCGGCAAAGGCATCGCCCCCCAGGGCGCGGATGCGGCCCAGCACTTCCGGATCGGCCAGCGCCTTGCGGATGGCTGCCACCAGTTGGGCGCGGGTGTCTGCCGCAATGCCTGCGGGCGCCAGCACCGGGTTCCACTCCAGCACCTCGTAGTTGGGCACCCCGGCTTCGGCCATGGTGGGCACATCGGGCAGCGAGCGCGCACGCACCGGCGCCGTGACCGCCAAGGCCCGCAGCTTGCCCGACTGGATGTGCCCCAGCGACGACGCCACGTTGGCAAAGAACAGTGGCACCTGCCCGCCCATCACGTCGTTCATGGCCGGGCCGCCGCCACGGTAGGGGATGTGCGACAGCCGCACGCCGGTGCGCTCTTCAAACAACGCACCCGCCAGGTGCTGCGCCGAGCCATTGCCCGACGAGGCGTAGGCCACGTCGTCCGGCTTGGCCTTGGCGCGGGCAATCACCTCTTTGACCGAGGTGACGCCAAACCCGGGGTGGCACACCAGCACGTTGGGGAAGGTGGCCAGCACGGCCAGCGGCACAAAGGCCTTGTTGCTGTCGTAAGGCAGCTTGGGGTATAGCGATGGGTTGACGGCAAACGAGGACGCATCCAGCAGCAGCGTGGCGCCATCCGGGGTGGCGCGCGCCACGGCCGATGCGGCCAGTTGGCCACTGGCGCCGGGCTTGTTGTCCACCACCACGTTCTGGCCCAGCGCCTCGCCCAGGCGGGGGGCGATGATGCGGGCCATCAGGTCGGCACCGCCGCCAGCGGGGTACGACACCACCAGGGTGATCGTCTTGCCACCGGCAATGGGGGCTGCCGTGGCCAGGCGCCAGGGGGCTGCCACGGCGGCAGCGGCCGACGCCACCAACAGGGTGCGGCGCGACAGCGGCGTGCGCGCGGACAGGCGGGTTGCTTGTGTCATGAGAGGTCCTCTCTTTCGCTCAGTAAAAATCAGGAGATGTCCGGCACAGGACCTGGGCACAACCCTGGCAGCAGGCCACCCCAGCCGGGGCCGGCGCTGCGTGCTCAGGCCGGGTCAAGTCAGGTGCACGGTGTAGTGAAAGGCGTTGGCATCGCCCCAGGTGGTGCGCCACTCCACGCAGCGCCCCGACAGGTTGAAGGCTTTGCGGCGCACCACGGCGCAGGGGTAGCCCGGCGGCAGCGCCAGGTGGGCCGCCACATCGGTGGGCAAGGCGCCAAAGCCGATGTCGTCAGAGGCGCGGTGCACGTGCACATCGCAGCGCTGGGCAAACAGGGGGTACAGCAAGGGCTCCCACTGGCCCGCATCGTCATGCTCCAGCGCCGCAAACAACTCGCATGGCAGCCAGATGTGCTCCAGCAAGCGCGGTTGCTGCGCAATCAGGCGCAGGCGCTCCAGCCGCAGCACAGGCGCCCCAGCGGGTAGCCCCAGCGCTCGGGACACCTCGGCGGGGGCCGCCACACGCTGCTTGGACAGGATGCGCGACTGCGGGGCTTGCCCTGCAGAGGCGGCCGATGCAGGGACGGCAGCATCCCACTCGTCGCCAAACCGAAAGAAGCGGAGCATGGAAGCGCCCGGGATGCCCGAGCGCACAAACGTGCCCCGCCCGTGCACCCGCTCGATCAGCCCCTGCTCGGTCAACAGCTGCAACGCGCGGCGAATGGTGCCCAGCGCCACCGAATGGTCGTGCGCCAGCACTTGCTCAGCAGGCAAGGCCGTACCGGGCTGCCATTCGCCCCGCACGATGCGCTGGCGCAGCACATCGGCCAGGGCGGCATAGCGGGCCAAGCCCTGCGTGGGCATGGTGGGGAGTGTCGGCATGGCTGAAAGATATAGTCCTATAGAGGACTTCCAGTGTAGCCGAGAGGTTTGCTTGGCCACAAGCCTGGAGCGCTTAGCGAATCTGCGGTGCCTCCCATAAAAACGGCTGTCATCGACAGCCGTTGTTTGTGGTGCAACCTCCCTCGCTCGGTGTGGAGCGCGACCCTCAGCCCGCCTGGATTTTGCGGGCCGTGATCACCCGGCGCCACAGGACTTGCTGGGTTTTGATGAACCCACCCGCCAATCCATCGGGCTCATTGGGGAACACCTCTCCACCCAATGCATGCACCTTGGTCACAAATTCAGGTTGTTTCAGCACCTTGACGACAGCATCTACCAATTGCTTGCGGCGGTCTTTTGCAATTGCGGCGGGAGCCACCAGAGGATTCCAGTCCTGCACCTCATAGTTGCGCACACCGGCTTCCTCCATCGATTCGACCTGGGGCAGCAGCTTGGAGCGCCTGCGCAACGTGATGGCCAAGGCACGCAACTTGTTTGACTGCAGATACTCTCTGGAAGACGCAACGTGCGCAAAAAGCAAAGGCACCTTGCCAGCCACCACATCTGCCAGCGCCGCGCTGCCACCGGCATAAGGCACATGCTTCAAAGATACCTGGGCCACATCTTCAAACAAGGCGCCCGCCAAATGCTGGGCCGATCCGTTGCCAGAAGATGCATACGCGATCTGGCCCGGTTTGGCCTTGGCCAAGCGGATCAGATCGGCCACCTTGTTGGCTTCAAACTTGGGGTGGCACACCAACACATTGGGCAAAACTGCCAGCACCCCAATCACAGAGAAAGCGGTGTCAGTGTCATAGGGAAGTTTGGCAAAAAGCCCCGGGTTGATCGCAAAAGTCGATGAATCCATCAGCAACGTATTGCCATCTGCGGCCGCCTTGGCCACATAAGCCGCTGCTTTCTGGCCACTGTCACCAGGCATGTTTTCCACAGTGACAGGCTGTCCCAATGCGGTCGCTAGGTAGGGCGCGAACAGGCGGGCCATCAAATCGGTTCCACCACCGGGTGGGTAGGAGACAACGATCCGCACAGGCGAACCCGGCGCCGAGCGCCCCACTGAAGGCAACGCCACCGTAGCCGCAGCAGCCAGACCGCTGGCCAGCACCTTCCGGCGACCCAAAGACGATGTCGGACCACTTTGTGCAAGAAAGAGATTTTTCATAAGCAAGTACCAAAAGGAAAGTCAGACAGACAACCCTGCAAGACAACGGCGGCTCACCGCAATACGCCCAAGACATGTGCCCCCGACGGCATCGCCCCTGGGCTAAAGAGCCTCCCCAAAAACCCATGGGAGCCCCATTCACGTGCAGGCAGTGAACACAGCCTGCATGGCCCGCGATGGCCTTCCTGCCAGAGAAACTCTAGGCGCTCACGTCGTGCCCTACAAGCGACGGCGCTCTCGCGCTGTCGCATCCGCACGACGAACGACGGACGAACACATTACATGTCTTCGATCAACCGCGCCTTCACGCTCTTGCCCTTGACCCGTCCGCTGTTCAGGCGTGCGGCCACTTGGGCGGCAATCGCCCGGTCCACCGCCACATAGGTAGAAAAGTCATTCACGTTGATCTTGCCCACCTGCTCGCGGGTGTAGCCCAGGTCGCCGGTCAGCGCGCCCAGCACATCGCCCGCGCGGATCTTTTCCTTGCGCCCGCCCACGATCTGGATCGTGGCCATGGGCGGCTGCAACGGGCCGTCGCCTGTGGGCTTGAGGTCGGCCAGTGCAAACCAGGTGGATTCGCGGCCTTGCAGCACCTCGATCTTGCCCACATAACCCATCTCGTCCATGCTCGACAGGTTCAGCGCCAGGCCCTGGGCATCACCCCGGCCGGTGCGGCCAATGCGGTGGATGTGGACCTCGGGGTCGGGCGTCACGTCCACATTGATGACGGCCGCCAGGTTGGCGATGTCCAGGCCCCGTGCGGCCACATCGGTGGCCACCAGCACCGAGCAACTGCGGTTGGCAAACTGCACCAGCACCTGGTCGCGCTCGCGCTGTTCCAGCTCGCCGTACAGCGCCAGCGCGCTGAAGCCCTGGGCTTGCAGCACGCCCACCAGGTCGCGGCACTGCTGCTTGGTGTTGCAAAACGCAATCGATGATTCGGGACGGAAGTGGTTGAGCAGTTGCGACACCACGTGCAGCCGCTCGCTGTTCTTCACCTCGTACCAGCGCTGCTCGATCTTGCCCTCGGCATGCTGGGCCTGCACCGTGATCTGCACGGGCTGCTTCATGAACTGGGCGCTGAGCTTGGCAATGCCTTCGGGGTAGGTGGCCGAGAACAGCAGGGTTTGCCGCTCTTTGGGGCACTGGCGCGCCACGGTCACGATGTCGTCGAAGAAGCCCATGTCCAGCATGCGGTCGGCTTCGTCCAGCACCAAGGTGTTCAGGGCTTCCAGCGTCAGGTGCTGGCGCTCCAGGTGATCCATCACGCGGCCGGGCGTGCCCACCACGATGTGCGCGCCATGCTCCAGGCTCAGCATCTGCCCGCGCAGCGGCACGCCGCCGCACAGGGTCACGACCTTGATGTTTTCTTCGGCCCGCGCCAAGCGGCGGATTTCGGTGGTCACCTGGTCTGCCAGCTCGCGCGTGGGGCACAGCACCAGGGCCTGTACCGCAAACCGGCGGGGATTGAGGTTGGCCAGCAGGGCCAGGGCAAACGCGGCGGTCTTGCCGCTGCCGGTGCTGGCCTGGGCGATCAGGTCCTTGCCCAGCAGCGCGGGCGGCAGGCTGGCCGCCTGGATGGGGGTCATCGTGGTGTAGCCCAGCTGCTGCAGATTGGCCAGCGTCGTGGGGCTCAGCGCCAGCGTGCTGAAGTCCGTGCTGGCTTGGTTTTCTTTGGAGGTCATGGGGTGGATTATCCGGCCCGTGCCTCCAAGAACCTTTCTAACGTGTTCAGAGCAACGCCAGCACGCCGATAAATGCCACCGTGTGGGCCAGCACACCCGGGGCCACGGTGGCGGCATAAGCGCCCCCACCGCTCACCCAGGCCACCCCGCTTTTGCTCACGGCATGCACCAGCAGCGCGGCCATCAGGGCGTGCTCCACGCCCATAGCGGCAGGCTGCCCCGGCAAGGCATGCATCAGCACTGCCGCGGCGGCCGCGTGCACATCGGCCAGCCCGGCCAACAGGGCTCCGGCCAACATGCCTGCATCGCCCTGGGTGCGGTCCAGCCAGCGCACGCCCACCTGGATGCCCGTCAGCAGCAGTGTGATCAGCACCACATCGCGCAGTTTGAACATGGGGGCGTCGGCGGCCAGGGCGGCGGAGGGGGCCGTCTGCTCGCCCGCCCCCCGCAGCAGCCACAGCCCCCAGGCGCCAGCCACCAAGCCCCCGGCCAGCGCTGGCAACGCCAGGCGCGGCAGCCACTGCGGCTGCACCGTGGCGGCCACCACCAGCACATGCAGCATGGTGGCCACGCACGACAGCACCGCGCCACTGGCCTGTGCACGGGCGCTGGACTTGCCCGCGCGCACCTCCATGCCCAGGCTGGCAATGGTGGCGGTGCTGGAGACAAAGCCCGATGCCAGCGCCGACAGCGCCACGGCCTGGCGCGCCTGCATCAGCCGTCGCGCCACATGGGCCAGCGACTGGATGAGCAACAGCACGATCACCAGCCGCAGCACCACCTGCGGATTGAGCAGGTCCTGCAGCAGCGGCTGGTTGGGCACCAGCGGAAACACCAGCAGCGCCAGCGCCGCCAGCACCAGGCCGCTGCGCACCTCGCCGGGCTGCAGCCAGTGGTTTGAAAACTCATGCAGCGGCCCGCGCAGCGCCAAGATCCCCGTCACCGTCACGGCCAGCGCCGCCCCCAGCAGGCGATTGCTGGCGCACAGCACGCCAATCAGGTAGGCCATCAGCAAGGCAATCTCGGTGGCCACACCAGGGTCTTCCGAGCGATCGCGCACATAGGCCACCACGCCCAGCGCCGCCACAAAGGTGGCGCCCACCCCCAGCAGCACCACCGAGCCCGACAGCGCCGCCACCGCCCCGGCCAGGCTGACCAGCGTGAACGAGCGCACCCCCGCCAGCGCCCGGTGCGGCCCGCTGCCCTTGCGGCGCTCCCGCTCAATGCCCATCAGCAAGCCACAACCCAGCGCGCTGGCCAGCACCGCCAGTGCGGCATAAAAGCCTTGTAAATCCTGCATCCCCACGACCACACCCTTCCTTGGACACCCCATGGCAGGCACGATACTCCAGCCCGGCCCCGCGCCAGCGGACTTGTGGACAATAGCGCCATGGCCCCCACATCCTCCGACTTCATCGCCCCCACCCGCCACACGACGGCCGCCTCGGCCCTGGCGCAGGTGCACCACATCTACAACCACCAGATTGGACTGCTGCGCGCCAGCATGCAGCGCTTTGTCGCGGGCGAGACCCTGCCCGGCCACGTGCGCGCCTGCTACCCCTATGTGCGCATCCAGACCGACACCGTCTCGCGCGCCAAGCCCAACCCCGACATCGCCCACCTGGCCTACGGCTTTGTGGCCGGCCCCGGCCGCTTTGAGACCACGCTGACCCGCCCCGACCTGTACCACGAGTACTACCTGGAGCAATTCCAGCTGCTGCTGCAAAACCATGGCGTGGAGCTGGAAGTGGGCACCAGCCACCAGCCCATCCCTGTGCACTTCTCGTTCAGCGAGCACGACCATGTCGAAGGCCAGATGAGCGCCGAGCGCCGCACCCTGATGCGCGACGTGTTCGACCTACCCGACTTGGCCGCCATGGACGACGGCATTGCCAACGGTACCTGGGAGCCCAAGCCCGGCGAGGCGCAGCCCCTGTCGCTGTTCACCGCGCCCCGCGTGGACTACTCGCTGCACCGCTTGCGCCACTACACAGGCACCTCGCCGCGCGCCTTCCAGAACTTTGTGCTGTTCACCAACTACCAGTTCTACATCGACGAATTCGTGCGACTGGGCCATGAAGAGATGGCCAAGCCCGATAGCGAATACATCGCCTTCATCGAACCCGGCAACGTGGTCACCCGCCGCACCGGCCTGGCCGCCGAGCCCGGTGACGAGCTGGGCGCCCCGCCCCCCCGCTTGCCGCAAATGCCCGCCTACCACCTGGTGCGCGCCGACCACAGCGGCATCACCATGGTCAACATCGGCGTGGGCCCGGCCAACGCCAAGAACATCACCGACCACATCGCCGTGCTGCGCCCCCACGCCTGGATCATGCTGGGCCACTGCGCAGGCCTGCGCAACAGCCAGCAGCTGGGCGACTACGTGCTGGCCCACGGCTATGTGCGCGAAGACCACGTGCTGGACGAAGAACTGCCGCTGTGGGTGCCCATCCCCGCGCTGGCCGAGATCCAGCTCGCCTTGGAATCGGCCGTGGAAGACGTGACCGGCGTGACCGGCGCCGACCTCAAGCGCATCATGCGCACCGGCACCGTGGCCAGCACCGACAACCGCAACTGGGAGCTGCTGCCCGACAACCAGCCCCAGCGCCGCTTCAGCCAAAGCCGCGCCGTGGCGCTGGACATGGAAAGCGCCACCATCGCCGCCAACGGCTTCCGCTTTCGCGTGCCCTACGGCACCCTGCTGTGCGTGAGCGACAAGCCCCTGCACGGCGAAATCAAGCTGCCCGGCATGGCCAACCACTTCTACCGCGAGCGCGTAGACCAGCACCTGCGCATCGGCATCCGCGCACTGGAGACGCTGCGCGCCGAAGGCATGGCCCGCCTGCACAGCCGCAAGCTGCGCAGCTTTGCGGAAGTGGCGTTTCAGTAAGCCACGAATCAACACATCCCCTGACTGCCTTCAGGCCGTGCATTGTGCGAGAGGAGTGCCAACGGGCCTCCATTCTGATCGGCCTTTGAAAATATGTTCCTAAAACAATCATTAGAAATCGAGAGCAAAACCTCTTCTGGCATGTACCTCGACACACTGACAGGGGTACGCGCGGTAGCGGTACTTTGGACGCTACTTTTTCATATGTGGGGAATCACACGTGGTGGTGATCTTCTAATTTACCTTCCACTCGGGCGTGAACTGAACTTGCGTCTGCTCGCGCAGAATGGCGAGTGGGGCGTACGCATCTTCTTCGTACTGTCAGGATTTCTGCTGTCGCTCCCGTTTCTCAGGCAAGACCATGCGCCGGCATTCATGCAAAGGGCCCGCACCTTCTATGTACGCCGAGCGCTGCGCATTCTCCCTGCCTATTACGCACTGCTTCTAGTCATGCTGTATTTGTGCTTGTTTGGCTACGACAAGCTTCCTAGCCCCTCTTACATGCTCGGGCATGTACTTTTCATCAACCACTGGTGGATGGAAGCGCCGATTCGCGGAGTGTTTTGGACGCTACCCGTAGAAGTTTGCTTCTACCTTGTTCTCCCAGTGCTGATCCTTGCCCTTCAGCCCAAGCGTTGGCCCTTTCTACTTATAGGCACCATCGCTTTCGTGTTTGCCTTCAAAGTTGTGTTGCGTCACTATGCTCAGGCAGGATACCCCCAACTTTGGCCCCTGGGCCTCTCGTATCTTGCGCAAATGGAGTATTTCATAGCAGGAATGCTGGCCGCGTACTTTTTCCATCATTTGGAGCCCTCTGGAAAGAGTGGAGACCGATGGATGCTGCTTTCCATGTTCTTGGTGCTGATTCAATTGCAACTCTTTGGAAGACACCTTGAACGTGTGCTTGCTTGGTTTCCACAAAGCCATTACGCATTCGCATCATTGAGCGCATTGACCTTGGCGATGTTCTTGTACGGGGCTGCCGCAGCAGGCCCCATAGCGCGCGCCTTGCTTGCGAACAAAGCCATGGTGTTTATCGGCACCATCAGCTTCAGCCTCTACCTGTGGCATACGGTTGTCATGGATGCATTCGACCATGCTCAACTGCTCAACGGTATCCCTAGCGAAGTCAAATTCGCTGTGGCTTGCTTGTACATGCTGCCCCCCATCCTCATTGTGTCGATTGCTTCCTACTGGTTCATTGAAGTGCCATTTTTGAAGGCAAGACACAACGCTAAACAGGAAAGCGCTAGCTGGGTAAGTCGACAGCCCATACACGCCCTGGCATTGCTTGGAGCAACATTAGTGGCACTCACTTGGATCGCCAACCTAGCCTTCTCGGTTAACCATCCCGCCAAGTAGCAGCGATTACGAAAACCTGGTGATAAAGGGGTTTTCGTCTACGTTCGCTCTGATCTCGCATGAGAGCGGTTATCCCCATTTGCGCTGCGCTAGTGAGTCACATCTTTAACGAAGTGCGTACTCAGACAGGCGCGCCCGAGAGATAGATTTATCAGTCGCTTAGGCGGCAAACGATGATGCACTCGCGCTGACTTTTCAATGGCCCTGGACTTTCTCACGCTGATGGCCGTGATGGCGGCCAACCTGTTCGCCATCTCGGCGGCGCTGCCGCTCGTCATGGGCCGTGACGTGAGCCAAGCCGCGCGCAACGTGCAGGCCAGCATGCTGCTGCAGGCCCTGGCCTGGGCCGCCATCATTGCCTCGTCCACCCTGTGGGACCAGGCCCTGTCCACCCTGTCGATGGCCTGCAACGCCTGGGCGCAGTGGCTGCTGTACCGGGCGCTGCGCGAATGGCTGGGCGCGCGCCCCTTCAAGCGCACGCTGCTGGCGCTGGTGTGCCTGATGCCGCTGGGCTATGCCATCGGCTTTGGGCACTACGCCTTTCGCGTGGGCTGGGCCAACTTTTTGATGGCTGCAATTTTGCTCATCGTGGCCCGTGCCACGCTCTACCCGGCAGCCCCCACCACGCCTGCCGATGCGCGCTGGCGCCGCTTGCTCATGCTGTGTTTACTCACCTCGGCGGGCTTCACGCTGGCGCGAGGGGTGCTGGGCGCGTTCACCGACCAGTACCCCAGCTTTCGCACGCCCCACCCCGTCAACCTGGGGGCCGCCGTGGCCACCAACATCAGCCTGGTGCTGGGCACCGTCGCCATCCTGGTGGCCTGGCATGCCGAGGCCGAGCGCAAGCTGCGCGACCTGGCCATGACCGACGGGCTGACCGGGCTGGCCAACCGCCGCTCGTTTGCCGCGCAAGGGGCCGCCATGATCTCGCACGCACAGCGCCACCGCCTGCCCCTGACGGCGCTGATGCTGGACATCGACCACTTCAAGCAAATCAACGACACCCTGGGCCACGAAACCGGTGACCGCGCCCTGCAACTGTTTGGCCGCCTGCTTCAAGAGTGCCACCGCAGCGGCGACATGGTGGGCCGCCTGGGCGGTGAAGAGTTTGGCGTGCTGCTGCTGCACAACAGCGCCCCGGCAGGCACCTCGTTTGACCGGCGCCTGCGCCAGCGGCTGGCCGAGTGCAGCGTGCCGGAGCTGGGCTTTGCGCTCAACTACAGCGCTGGCATGGCCGTGCTGACGCCCCAGGACGACGCACTGACCCCGCTCATGGCCCGGGCCGATACCGCTCTGTATGCCGCCAAAGCCGCAGGCCGGGGGCAGCTGCTGGCGGCCCGCTGAGCAGTCGCGCTATCCAAAACGCTATATTTTCGATAGCTTCCAGCGCTTATCAAATAAGGGCGGATTCAAGTCCAAGTGCAACATTGATTGCTGTTGCTCAGTGCACAGACTCAGGCTGCTGAGTCAAGCGATGCAGGTGCTGGGCATAGACCTCCAAGGGCGTGCTGTAGCCCAGGGTCATCCTGGGCCGCCCGTTGAGTTCATCGGCCACCGCATCAAGCTGCTCCTGGGTGTAGCCACTGAGCTCCGTACCCTTGGGGAAGTACTGACGCAGCAGCCCATTGGTGTTCTCGTTGCTGCCCCGCTGCCAAGGGCTGTAGGGGTCACAGAAGTACACCTTCATGCCCGTGTTCTGGGTGAGTCTGGCGTGCTCGGCCATCTCGCGGCCTCGGTCGTAGGTCAGGCTCTGGCGCATCGGGCTGGCAATTGCATTGAGTTTGTCGCTGAATGCCTTGAGCACATGTGCGGCCGTAGCCGGGTTGGGGTGTGGCAGCTTGACCAGCACCACTAAGCGCGTGGTGCGCTCGACCAAGGTTCCTATGGCGCTGGCGTTGTGGGCCCCCTTGATGAGGTCTCCCTCCCAATGGCCGGGAAGCTGGCGATCCTCTACCTCTGGAGGGCGCACGTGAATGCTCACAAGATCGGTGATTTCTCCTCGGCGGTCCTCGCCTTTGGAGCGGGGCCAGCGCTTGGCGTGAGCCATGCGCAGACAGGCCACCAACTCCTTCTTGAGCTCTCCCCGGGGCTGGGCATAGATGCAGGTGTAAATGCTCTCGTGTGACACTCTCTGGCGCCTGTCGTTGGGATGAAGTTTCTTCAGGTGTCCGGCAATTTGCTGGGGCGACCAATGCTGGCGCAGATACTCGCACACCTGCTTGAACAAGATGCCTGGGCGCAGTAGCTTGGGCTGGGGGCGGCTATGGATGCGGCGAATACGGCAGCGCTGTTGGGCAAACCGGCTGACGTAGCCATGGCCTCCTGCATTGCGGAGGATCTCCCGGCTGATGGTGCTGGGGCTGCGGCCTAGAGCCCTGGCAATGGCCCGCAGGCTTTGCTTTTGCTGCAGGCCCAGCGCTATGGCGTGGCGCTCGGATTCTGTGATCTGCTCGTAGGTTCTTTTGCTCATGGAGGCCTCAATTCTGAAGGGGGTGTTGCACTTCAGATTTGAGGCCGCCAAGTGCTAGAGGCCAATTTCTCTTCAAGCTCTGAGCCCCCGCTGCCCCAATGCCGCCACAATGGCGGCATGAGCGAACTCTTTGCCGTCCAGAACCTGTACAAGCACTATGGCGATGCCACGGTGGTGAACGATGTGTCTTTTGCCATCGCACCCGGCGAATGCCTTGGCGTCATCGGCCCCAACGGGGCGGGCAAGACCACCACCATCCGCATGTGCCTGGGCCTCACGGCGCCCGACAGTGGCGACGTGCTGTTCTACCCCGAGGGCGCGACCGAGCCGCTGTACATGCCACGCGACGCGCTCGCCATCAAGGCGCAGCTCGGCGTGGTCACGCAGTTCGACACGCTGGACCCGGACTTCACCTGCGCCGAAAACCTGCGCGTGTTTGGCCGCTACTTTGGCATCCAGGGCCACACCATGGACGAGCGCGTGCCGCAACTGCTGGAGTTTGCCGCGCTGACGCACAAGGCCCACGCCAAGCCGGGCGAACTCTCGGGCGGCATGAAGCGGCGCCTGTCGCTGGCCCGCGCCCTCGTCAACCGCCCGCGCCTGCTGCTGCTGGACGAGCCCACCACCGGCCTGGACCCGCAGGCCCGCCACCTGATGTGGGAACGCCTGCAACTGCTGCTGCAGCAAGGCACCTCCATCTTGCTGACCACGCACTTCATGGACGAGGCCGAGCGCCTGTGCTCGCGCCTGCTGGTGCTGGACCATGGCAAGAAAATCGCCGAAGGCAAGCCGCGCGAGCTGATCGCCCAGCACCTGGAAAGCGATGTGGTGGAAGTTTTTGGCGTGGGCGCCGTGGCACTGGCCGAGGATGCGAACCTGCGTGCCCTGGCTGCCCGCGTGGAGGTCAGCGGCGAGACGGTGTTCTTCTACACGCAGAACGCACAGCCGCTGTTGCAAGCGCTGGGCCAGCACGGGCACCTGCGCACACTGCACCGGCCAGCCAACCTGGAGGACTTGTTCCTGAAGCTGACGGGGCGGCAGATTCGAGAGTAGGGCTGAGGCGTGGCGTCGGGTGACGCTGCGCCCACCCACCCATACCAAAAATGATAGCTGCCAGCGCTTTCTGAATAAGCGCTAGCGGCCAATTTCACTTAAAACGCAGCATCAAGCCTTGCGTGGCTTGACCTTGCTGGCCGCCAGCTTGGCGTTGGTGCGGGCCGCATCCACATCGGCCGCACGCGCCAAGGCCACACCCATGCGGCGCTTGGCAAAGCTCTCGGGCTTGCCGAACAGGCGCAGGTCGGTGCCGGGCACGCGCAGGGCTTCGTCTACGCCGTCAAACACAATGCCTTGGGCTTCCATGCCGCCATAGATCACGGCACTGGCGCCGGGGTTGCGCAGGCTGGTGTCCACGGGCAGGCCCAGGATGGCGCGGGCGTGCAGCTCGAACTCGCTCTGGTGCTGGGTGCACAGCGTGACCAGTCCGGTGTCGTGCGGGCGGGGGCTGACTTCGCTGAACCAGACGTCCTGGCCCTTCACGAACAGCTCCACGCCAAACAATCCCTGGCCGCCCAGGTTGTCGGTCACGGCCTTGGCGATCTGGCGCGATTTTTCCAGCGCTGCAGGGTGCATGGGGTGCGGCTGCCAGCTTTCCACATAGTCGCCGCTGACCTGCACGTGGCCGATGGGGTCGCAGAAGCTGGTGGTAATTTGGCCATCTGTGCCCACCGACCGCACCGTGAGCTGCGTGATTTCGTAGTCAAAGTCGATGAAGCCTTCCACGATGACGCGGCCGTGGCTCACGCGGCCACCGGCCATGGCGTAATCCCAGGCTTTTGGCACATCGGCCGGGCCGTCGATCTTGCTTTGGCCCTTGCCGGAGCTGCTCATCACGGGCTTGACGATGCAGGGGTAGCCGATGCCTGCATCGATCGCGGCCTGCAGTTCTTCGAGCGAGTTGCAGAACTTGTAAGGGCTGGTGGGCAGGCCCAGCGTTTCGGCGGCCAGCACGCGGATGCCTTCACGGTCCATGGTCAGGCGCGCGGCGCGGGCGGTGGGGATGACGCGCACCACACCGGCGGCTTCCAGCTCTTCGAGCATGGGGGTGGCGATGGCTTCGATCTCGGGCACGACCAGGTGTGGGCGCTCAGCCTCGATCAGGGCCTTGAGCTGGGCCGGATCGCTCATGGTGATGGTGCGTGCGTGGTGGGCCACCTGCTGGCCGGGGGCGTTCTCGTAGCGGTCGACCGCAATGGTCTCCACGCCCAGGCGCTGCAGCGCGATCAGCACTTCCTTGCCCAGCTCTCCCGAGCCCAAGAGCATGACTTTGGTGGCGTGGGGGGACAAAGGGGTTCCGAGGGTGGTCATGGCAAGGGCCTTCAAACGGTGATTGGGGGGAAAGAGGATAGAAGAGAGTCGGCCAGGATTTTGCCTGCTGCGCAAAGCCTGGGAACCCTCTGCGCGAATCACCGCGCCGGGGATTCCTGGAGCCCCGCACAATAGCCCCCATGAGTACCACGCCCAGCTTGCAGCCCCAGGCCACCGACGCAGCCCCACCCAGCACCTTGCGGCCCCGCCCGCCCGCACCGGCTTCAGTCTGGCGCCCGCCTGCGCTGTCGGCCCGCTGGTGGCCGGTGTTTTTGCGCAACCTGCTGGTGTGGCGCAAGCTGGCCATCCCTAGCCTGGTAGGCAACATTGCCGAGCCGCTGATGTGGCTGGTGGCCTTTGGCTACGGCATGGGTGCCCTGGTGGGGCAGGTGAGCGTGGGCGCCGCAGGCGGGGATGCCAAGGTGCCCTACATCCTGTTCCTGGCCAGCGGCTCGATCTGCATGAGCGCCATGAACGCGGCCAGCTTTGAGGCGCTGTACTCAGCCTTCTCGCGCATGCATGTGCAAAAGACGTGGGACGGCATCATGAATGCGCCCGTCACGCTCGACGATGTGGTGCTGGCCGAGATGCTGTGGGCGGCGTTCAAGGCGCTGTTCACCGTCACGGCCATCCTGGGGGTGATGCTGGCCCTGGGCATCAGCCACAGCCCCAAGTTGCTGGTGGCGTGGCCGGTGCTGCTGGGGGTGGGCATCATGTTTTCCAGCATTGCGCTCATCTTCAATGCACTGGCCAAGGGGTATGACTTTTTCACGTACTACTTCACGCTGGTGCTCACGCCCATGATGTTTTTGTCGGGGGTGTTCTTCCCGCGCGAGCAGCTACCGCCGCTGGTGCGTGCGATCTCGGACTGGCTGCCGCTGACCAATGCGGTCGAGCTGGTGCGCCCGCTGTTCATGGACCAGTGGCCCCAGCAGCCGATGCGCCACGGCCTGGTGCTGGTAGCCACCACCGTGGTGGCCTTCTGGCTGGCGCTGGCGCTGACGCGGCGGCGCTTTCGCGGCTGAAGGGCACGCCGCTGCAGCGGCTCAGTGGGCCCCATCCAGGTGCTTGAGGGCCTGCACATCCAGCCCGTCCGCCCCGGGTGCCCAGCCCTTGGCTTGCAGGCGCTCTTCGGCGTAGCACACCAGCTGCAAAGCCAGCGGGGCGCCCAGTTCGTTGCAATAGCGGGTGATGACCTGGTAGCGCAGCACCAGCAGGCCCCGCAGCTCGCTGCGCAGGCGGCTTTCGCGGGTGCTTTGGTGGGGGCCGCTTTGGGGGGTGGCGGGCTGCTGATGGAGCCATTGCTGCAATTGCCCATGCTGCTCCAATCGGGCGTCCAGCAAGTGGGACAGGGCGGCGATGCGTTCATCCAGTTTTTCCAGCCTGCCTTCCAGGCGCAGGGCGTATTGGGTCAGGGCCTGTTGTGCGGCTTCGGTCTGCATGGTGCTCCAGGGCCGGCGGTGCGGCGGCGTCTCTTGCCAGCGGCAAGAACCAAGGGTAAACCCTAGCCGCCATTCTGAGGGACGCCGCCCAGCACCCTCCCCATTCCAGGCCCACCACGGACCTGACACCTGATGCAGATCAAGAAACTCAGGCAACGCTGGCCCGCAGCAGGTCCACCGCCTTCTCGGCAATCATCACCGTGGGGGCGTTGGTGTTGCCACTGACGATGCGTGGCATCACCGAGGCATCCACCACCCGCAACCCCTGCACGCCATGCACACGCAGCTGCGCGTCCACCACATCCATGGGCCCGGGCCCCATGCGGCACGAGCCCACCGGGTGGTAGATGGTGTCGGCATGGTTTCGGATGAAGGCGGCAATGTCGGCATCGGTGTGCGCGGCGGCCGATGCAGGCAGCTCGCGTGCGCCCAGGTCGGCCAGCGCGGGCTGCGACAGGATGGAGCGCATGCGGCGCACGCCCAGCACCATGCGCCGCAGGTCGTCCGCATCGGCCAGAAAGTTCGGGTCCACCAGCGGCAGCGCCATGGCATCGCCGCTGGCCAGGCGCACACGCCCCCGGCTGCGCGGCTGCAGCAGGCACAAATGCGACGAGTAGCCGTGGCCCAGCGCGGTTTGGCGCCCATGGTCCACCAGCTTGCCAATCACAAAGTGCAGTTGCAGGTCGGGTGCGGGCTCTGCCGCGCTGCTGCAGATAAAGCCCCCGGCCTCGGCAAAGTTGGTGGTGAGCATGCCCCGGCGCTCTTTGCGCCACTGGGCCATGCCCTGCACCACCCGCAGCAGCCCCGCCGCTGACACGCCAAACAGGTCCTTGAGGTGCGGCGCGTCGTACAGCAGCACCACATCGGGGTGGTCGTGCAGGTGCTCGCCCACGCCGGGCAGCGCATGCACCACGGCAATGCCGTGCTGCTGCAGCTGCGCGGCCGGGCCAATGCCCGAGAGCATCAACAGCTGCGGCGACAGCAAAGCCCCGGCGCTCAGCAGCACTTCGCGCGCCGCGCGCACCTGCTTGAGTTGCCCGCCCTGGCGGTACTCCACGCCCACGGCGCGCCGCCCGTCCATGAGGATGCGCGTGGCATGCGCCTGGGTGATGACCTGCAGGTTGGCGCGCCCCAGGTGCGGGGTCAGGTAGGCCTTGGCGGCGCTGTGGCGCTCACCGTTTTTGTGGGTGACCTGATACAGGCCCACCCCCTCTTGCGTGGGGCCGTTGAAATCGGTGTTGTGGGGGTAGCCCGCCTCCTCGCCCGCCAGCACAAAGCGCTGGCTCACGCGGTGGGGCGAACGCAGGTCGGCCACGTTGAAGGGGCCGCCTTGGCCATGCAGTGCATCGGCGATGCGCTCGTTGTGCTCGGCACGCACAAAGTAGGGCAGCACATCGGCCCAGGCCCAGCCCGGGTTGCCTTGCGCGGCCCAGTGGTCGTAGTCGGCAGCCTGCCCACGCACGTAGACCATGGCGTTGACCGAGCTGGAGCCCCCCAGCACTTTGCCGCGCGGCTGGTAGCCCCTGCGCCCGTTCAGCCCTGGCTGCGGCACGGTGCTCTGGTGCCAGCTGTGCGATTGCAGCCGTGCCATGGCCGCCAGGCCCGCAGGGCAGTGGATGAAAACGCTGGTATCGGCCGCACCAGCCTCCAGCAGGCACACGCGCACAGCCGGGTTCTCTGACAAGCGCCCCGCCAGCACAGACCCCGCCGAGCCCCCTCCCACCACGATGTAATCGAACATGGCCGCCTCCTCCCGGGCTGTGCACAGCAGCCCCGCGAGCACCTTAACCGAACGCCCGTGCTTTTTACTCAGGAACTTACCCGGGGGCGACAGGGCCAAGTAACTCTTGTCACGTACCATGCGGGCGTCTGTTTCACTTGGAAGAAGGCTCTTTTTTATGACGATTCAAACCGTTGGCATCATCGGCGCGGGCACCATGGGCAACGGCATTGCGCAGGCTTGCGCGGTGTCGGGCATCAACGTGGTGATGGTGGATATTTCTGACGCGGCCGTGCAAAAAGGCCTGGCCACCGTGGCCGGCAGCCTGGACCGCCTGATCAAGAAAGAGAAGATCACCGAGGCCGACAAGGCGGCTGCCCTGGCGCGCATCCAGACCTCCACCAACTACGACGCGCTGAAAACCGCGCAGCTGGTGATCGAGGCCGCTACCGAGAACTACGAGCTCAAGCTCAAGATCCTGAAGCAGGTCGACGCCTTGGTCGCCCCCGAGGTGATCGTGGCCTCCAACACCTCCTCCATCTCCATCACCAAGCTGGCCGCCGCCACCGGCCGTGCCGACCGTTTCATCGGCATGCACTTCTTCAACCCTGTGCCCATGATGGCGCTGGTGGAGATCATCCGCGGCCTGCAGACCAGCGACGCCACGCACGACGCGGTGAAGGCACTGGCCGAAGCGCTGGGCAAGAGCCCCATCACCGTGAAGAATGCGCCAGGCTTTGTGGTCAACCGCATCCTGGTGCCGATGATCAACGAAGCATTTTTTGTGCTGGCTGAGGGTCTGGCCACGCCCGAAGACATCGACGCGGGCATGAAGCTGGGCTGCAACCAGCCCATTGGCCCGCTGGCACTGGCTGACATGATTGGCCTGGACGTGTGCCTGGCGGTGATGGACGTGTACCTCACCGAGTTTGGCGACAGCAAGTACCGCCCCTGCCCGCTGCTCAAGGAAATGGTGGCCGCTGGCCGCCTGGGCCGCAAGACGGGTCAGGGCGTTTACACCTACTGAAGCGACGGGGGTGCAGCCGCCCCCCCATCGCGTCAAGGGGCGGCGGGGTCCGCCAGCGGCAGCCACACACTGGCCACCAGCCCCGGCCCTTGGGCAGCGCCCTCCAGGGCCAAGCGACCGCCCATCAACTGGGCATAACGCGCGACGATGGAGAGCCCCAGGCCCGCCCCCTGCCCCAGCGCCAGCCCCGGCGCGCCTTGCGCCCAGCGCTGCTGGACATGGCGGGCCAGCTCGGCGTCCACGCCGGGGCCGTTGTCCTGCACTTGCAGCACGGCATAGGGCGGCTCGCAATGCAGGGCCACGGTGATCTGGGGCGGATGGCCCCGGCCGTAACGCAGGGCGTTGTCCAGCAGGTTGTGCAAGATGCCTTCGATCAAACCGGTGTTCCCCCGCACCTGGGTGCCAGGCTCCAGGCCCTGCGCGCCCAGGTCTACCCCCAAAGCATCGGCACGGGGCAGGCACCGCAACACCACATCGCGCACCACGGCGTCCAGCGCCACGGTCTGCACCGACAGCGCAATGCCGCCCTCGGCCGCCCGCGCCAGGGCCAGCAGCTGGTCCACCGTGCGGCTGGCGCGCTGCTCTGCCTTGGCAATGCCCTCCAGTTCGCTGCGCCAGACGGTCGGATCATCCTGCGCCAGCGCATGCGCGGCCTGGGCGCGGATGCCTGCCAGCGGCGTGCGCAGCTCATGTGCCACATTGCCAGCAAACTCGCGCTGGGCGTGCAAACCCTCGCGCACACGGGCCAGCAGCCCGTCCAGCGCCTCGCCCAGGCGCTGCACATCCAGGGTGGTGGCCTGCTCGGTGAGCGCTGGGGGCAGCGGTTGCAGGTCGGCCGCATCCCGCTGCTGCACGGCATCTTGCAAAGCAGCCAAGGGGCGCAAGTGCTTTTCGATACCGCCCAACAGGCGCGATCCCAGCACCACCAGCAGCCACAGCTGGGCCAGGCCCGAGTAGATAAGCAAGCGGTGCAGCAGCTGGGTGCGGCTCTCGGTGGCCTCGGCCATGACCACGGTGAAAGACGGCGGGCCAGCCACGTGCAAGCTCACACGGCGCCACTCGCGTCCCTCGCGCTCCATCGTGGAAAAGGCCTGCATTCGGCCCCGGGGCATGGCATCGGCTGCCAGTTCAGGGTCACCCGCCACCAGCGCTCCATCGGGGCCGTACACCGCAAAAGGGGCTGCGGCACTTTGATCGAGCAACAAGATGCCCACCTCCCGCTGCGTGAGGCCCAACTCCAGCGGCACGCCGCCCACACCACCTCGCACATGGGCTGCCAGCCCGTGCGCATCGTCCAGCAGGGCCCGGTCAAAGGCCTCGGCCACAAAGTGGTTGCCCACCGCCAAAATGACGGCGCTGCCCAGCCCCCAGACCAACACCAGCGACACCAGCACATGGCGCCCGATACGCTGGCGCAGTGCAGGCAACGGCAGGCGTTGCGCCCACCCGCCAGGGCTACGAGGAACTGGCATCTTCCTCCAGCACATAGCCCAGCCCGCGCAGCGTGCGAATGGCTGCGCCGCTGCCCTGCAGCTTGCGCCGCAGGCGTGAGACGAAGGACTCCAGCGCGTTGTCGCCCAGGGCTTCGCTGGTGTCGGACAACCGCTGCGACAGCTCGCTTTTGCTCAACACCCGGCCGGGTGGCGTCATCAGCTCCCACAGCAGTTCAAACTCCCGGGCGGGCAGCTCCAGCGGCTGGCCGCCCAGGCTGCAACGGCGTGCCAGCCGGTCCAGCAGCAGCTGGCCCACGGTGACCACGTCGGCGGTGCCGCTGGCGCGGCGCACCAGCGCTCGCAAGCGCGCCTCCACCTCTTTGAGTTCGTAAGGTTTGCCCAGGTAGTCATCAGCCCCGGCATCCAGGCCGGCAATGCGCTCTTCGGTGCTGTCGCGGGCGCTGAGGATCAGCACGGGGGTGCGATCGCCCCGGGCCCGGGCACCCCGCAGCGCGGTCAGCCCACTGCCCAGGCCGCTGCGGGTGCTGGCAGCGTGGGGCAGGTTCAAGTCCAGCAGCACGGCATCAAAGCCTTGCACGGCCCACCAGTGCTGGGCCTCTTCCACCGTGCGGGCCAGCTCCACCCGGTGGCCCGCTTTTTCCAGCCCCTGGGCCATGGTGCGGCCGAGCACGGGGTCGTCTTCTACCAAGAGGATGCGCATCGGTTTACGTGGAATTACGCATGGGCCAGGTCAGCCCGCGATCAGGTTCGATGGGAATAGTGCAACGGCCAGCATACCCCAGCCATCGGCGCGATTTTGGCAGGCCAAAGGCCCTTCGCCGAACACTACAGGAGACATATTTTGACAATGGATCGCAACCTCATACGGGGCATCGCCCTGATGGCACTGGCGGTGGGCTTTGGCCTACCGTCAGTGAACTACTCACTGGGCTCTCTGGGCAGGGCGGGGCCGGGGATGTTTCCCTTCATCGTGAGCTGCATGCTGTTTGTGATCGGCGTGATCACCGTGGTGCGCGCGCGCCTGGTCAAGCCGGTGCCACTGAATTTCCAGGTGCGCAACATCAGCATCATCCTGGGCAGCCTGTGCGGCTTTGCCTTGCTGTCGCACTACCTCAACATGATCGTTGGCATCGTGTTCATGGTGTTCTGCTCCGGGTTTGCCAGCACCACCTATTCGGTCGCGCGCAACCTGAAGATCGCCGCCGTGCTGGTGCTCATTGCACTGGCCTTCCAAAAACTTCTTGGCGTGAACCTGCCGCTGTACTGACATGGAAGTCCTCAACAACCTGGCGTTCGGCTTCAGCCACGCACTCACGCTGCACAACCTGATGTACTGTGCCATCGGCTGCACAGTAGGCACCTTGGTGGGCTTGTTGCCCGGCCTGGGCCCCCTGGCCACCATCAGCCTGCTGCTGCCGCTGACCTACTCTATCGACACCACGGGCGCGCTGATCATGCTCGCCGGCATTTACTACGGCGCGCAATACGGAGATAGCGTGAGCGCCATCACCATGAAAATTCCGCACGCGAGCAGCATCGTGGCCTGTATTGACGGGTATGCGATGACGCTCAAGGGGCAGACCGGGCTGGCGCTGTTCACTGCGGGCTTTTCCAGCTTCATCGGTGGCACGGTGGCCATCGTGGTGCTGACCTTC
Organism: Acidovorax sp. 56; assembly: GCF_002749705.1. NCBI lineage: Bacteria > Pseudomonadati > Pseudomonadota > Betaproteobacteria > Burkholderiales > Comamonadaceae > Acidovorax > Acidovorax sp. 56. Next base: position 3,998,998 of record NZ_PEEV01000001.1, on the reverse strand, counting down.
CTGGCCCCCAGCCTGGGCGAGGTGGCCTTCCTGTTTGGCCCGGCGGACTACTGCGCACTCATGTTGGTGGGCTTTGTGTGCGTGAGCTTTGTGACCACCGGCAGCCTCATCAATGGCCTGGCCATGTGCCTGGTGGGCGTGTTGCTGGGCTCGGTAGGCACCGACGTGAACAGCGGCACCGCGCGCTTCACCTTCGACCTGCCCTTCCTGGCCGACGGCGTGGGCATTGTCAGCATTGCGCTGGGCTGCTTCGGCATTGCCGAGATCACCAAGAACCTGGACTCGCGCGAGGAGCGCTCGCCCTTCAACGGCAAGATCAAGCTCATCCCGACCTGGCCTGAGTTCAAGCGCATCATCCCCAGCGCATTGCGCGGCAGCGTGGTCGGCTCCCTCCTGGGCATCCTGCCAGGCGGCGGCCCGGTGATTGCGCAGTTTGCGGCTTACGCCCTGGACAAGAAGGTCAGCAAATACCGCCATGAGATCGGCTCTGGCTGCATCGAAGGCGTGGCCGGCCAAGCCGCCGCCGACGAAGCAGCTGCGCGCACCAGCTTCATCCCGCTCATGAGCATTGGCATCCCCGAGAACGCCGTCATGGCGCTGATGATGGCGGCCTTCATCATCAAGGGTATCCAGCCCGGCCCCAACATGATTGCCGGGCACCCCGAGCTGTTCTGGGGGCTGGTCGCCAGCATGTGGATTGGCAACTGCTTCTTGCTGACACTGAACGTGCCCTTGGTGCGCTACTGGCTGTCGGTCTTCAAGGTGCCCTACAACGTGCTGTTCCCAGCCATCTTGTTCTTCTGCTGCATTGGCACCTACAGCATCAACAACAACCTCGACGATGTGTTCATCACCGTGGTGTTCGGCCTGCTGGGCTACCTGTTCATGCGGCTGGAGATGGACCCGTCGCCGCTGATGCTGGGCTTCATCCTTGGCCCCATGCTGGAAGAAAACTTCCGCCGCAGCATGCTGCTCAGCCGGGGCAGCTTTGAGGTGTTCGTGAACCGCCCCATCAGTGGCACCTTGCTCGGACTGATTGCAGTGTTTGTGTTGTGGCAGATGGTGAGCTTCTTCCGCCAAAGGGGCAAAACCCCGGCGTTAACGGATGCAGCGCATACCGACCACCAAGCCGTGGCGCCTGGCACCCCGGCAGTCCCGCAGCACGGCGCCTGAGGATTCAGAGCCCGGTTGACGACCCTGCAGAGCGTCACCAACAGACTCCCAAGCCAGTTCAAAACCTGTGACCACACCGGGTCCGTGCGACCCCGGTGCTTGAACCAGTGCCTGAAGCCACCCGCACGGAGGACTCCGTGCGGGTGGCTTCGTTTTTGGGCACCACAGCACAGCCCCCGCCGGATGGCCTTGGCTTATTAACCACGTCAACGGTGCTGACATTTACCCAATTACATTGCGCACAATTTAATTGCCAGCAATAATTCAACCCATGCCCACCCGCTCAAGCACTCCCACCACCCCCACGCCGCCGTCGTTGCGGCTGGACAACCAGGTCTGCTTCGCGCTCTACTCCGCATCGCTGGCCATGACCAAGCTGTACAAGCCGCTGCTAGAAGCCATTGGGCTGACGTACCCGCAGTACCTGGTGATGTTGGTGCTGTGGGAGCAAGAGGGGCTCACCGTGTCTGAGCTGGGCGAGCGCCTGTACCTGGATTCGGGCACGCTCACCCCGCTGCTCAAGCGGCTGGAGTCGGGTGGCAACATCCGCCGCCTGCGCGATGCCGAGGATGAGCGACGCGTGCGTATCAGCCTCACGGGCCAAGGGCTTGCACTGCGGGGCAAGGCCGAAGCCATTCCGCCCTGCGTACTGGAAAGCAGCCAGTGCACCCTGCCCGAACTGGTGGCACTGACCACCGAACTCAAACAACTGCGCGACCGATTGGGTCAGCGCTGAACGATTCCCTCCACCGCCCGTCTTTGGGCAAACACTGCAAGGAAGACACCATGACGACACTCGAAAAAGTCCTGTACACAGCCAAGTCCCACGTGACCGGCGGCCGTGATGGCGCAGCCAAGACCGACGACGGCCGCCTGGACGTCAAGCTCTCCTCGCCCGGCACCTCCGGCACCGGCACCAACCCAGAGCAGCTGTTTGCCTCCGGCTACGCCGCCTGCTTCATCGGCGCCATGAAGGCCGTGGGCGGCAAGATCGGCATCCCCGTGCCGCAGGACGTTTCCATCGACGCCGAAGTGGACCTGGGCCCCATCCCTAACGCCTACGGCATCGCCGCCCGCCTGGCCATCAGCCTGCCCGGCCTGGACAAAGCCACGGCCCAAAAGCTGGTGGACGCAGCCCACCAGGTGTGCCCCTACTCCAACGCCACACGCGGCAACATCGACGTGACCATCACGCTGGTGTAAGGCCCGCGCGCACCAGTTGCGCCCAGCTTCCCCACCACCGCCGGTGCCCTCGTTAGAGCGCACCGGCGGTGTGCTTTGGGGCCGCACGTCCCCGGAGAAAACCGTAGGCCCGTGGCCTCCACCCTGGGGCATGATGCAGGCATGGGGAGATCACCATGAAACTGGCCCTCTTGTCAGACATCCACTCCAACCGCCAGGCGCTGGACGCCTGCCTGCAGCACGCCCGTGAACAGGGGGCGGAGCACTTTGCCCTGCTGGGCGACCTGGTGGGCTACGGGGCCGACCCCGCCTATGTGGTGCAGCAGGCCATGGAACTGGCCGCAGCCGGGCACAACGTGATTGGCGGCAACCACGACGCCTTTGCCGTGCACCCCCCGGTGGGGGCCGATAAAGGCGCGACCAGCATCGCCGCCCAAGGCGCGGCATGGACGCACGAGCAGCTCACCCCGCAGCAGCGTGATTTTCTGGCCCAGTTGCCCCTGACCGCCGAGGTGGGTGGCGTGCTGCTGGTGCACGCCAGCGCCGATGCCCCTGAAAGCTGGCGTTATGTGGACAACGAAGTGGTGGCAGCCCAGTGCCTGGAGGCTGCGGCCCAGCACCCCGGTGTGCAGCATGTGTTTTGCGGCCATGTGCACTTGCAGACCCTCTACTACCGGGGCGCCGGGCGGGGGTTGATGCGCTTTTCCCCCATGGCGGGGGTCGCCGTGCCCGTGCCACCGCACCGGCAATGGGTGGCCACAGTGGGCTCAGTGGGCCAGCCACGCGATGGAGACCCGCGCGCTATGTACGCCCTGCTGGACACCGACCACTGGCAGCTCAGATTTGAGCGCGTGCCCTACGCAGTGAGCGAGGCTGCTGCCGCCATTTTGGCCACGCGGGGGGCCCTGCCCGCCACCTTTGCCCACCGGCTGGAGGCAGGACGATGAAACTGCTGGAGCCCGGCGCCGTGGTGGACGGCTTTGTGGTGCACGAATGCATCCACGCAGGGGGCATGGCCCACATTTACCGGGTCGAATACGCCAGCGGCGCGCCAGACCCCGGATTTCCCATGGCCATGAAGATCCCGCGCATGACGGTGGGCGATGGGGCAGAGAACATCGTGGGGTTTGAGGTAGAGCTGCAAATCCTGCCTGCTCTTACCGGCCCGCATGTGCCGCGCTTTGTGGCCGCTGGCGACTTGCACCGGCTGCCCTACATCACCATGGAATACCTGCAGGGCCGCACCCTGCAGCACTGGCTGGACGCTGGCGAGCGCCCAGCCGATGCACAGATCGCCCGCCTGGGTGCGGCCCTGGCCCATGCCGTGCACAGCCTGCACCAGCAAAACGCCTGCCACCTCGACCTCAAGCCCGGCAACGTGCTCTTCACGCACGAGGACCATGCCGTGTTGCTGGACTTTGGCCTGTCGTGCCACGCGCACTTCCCGGATCTGCTGGCCGAAGAGCAGCGCAAGGCTGTGGGCTCGCCCGCCTGGATGGCGCCCGAGCAAGTGGTGGGCGTGCGGGGTGACCCGCGCAGCGACCTCTTCGCCATTGGCGTGATGCTGTACGAACTGGCCACGGGCGAGCTGCCGTTTGGTGCCCCCACCACCGATGGCGGCCTGCGCCAGCGGCTGTGGATGGTGCCCGCACCGCCACGCAAGCACCGCCCCAACCTGGCCCCCTGGCTGCAAGAAATCATCTTGCGCTGCCTGGAGCCCGAGGCCGCGCAGCGCTACCCATCGGCCGCCCACCTGGCCCTGGACCTGGCCAACCCCACCCAGGTGCGCATTACCGAGCGGGGGCGGCGCACCCAGGGCACGCCGTTCCTCGCGCACCTCAAGCGCTGGCTGCGGGCTGCGGGCATGCACTACCAGCCCAGCCCCTTGCCCTCGCAACAGATCGAAGAAACCCCCATCGTGATGGTGGCAGTGCCGCACAGCGATGTGACGGACGCCACGCTGTACTCGCTGCGCGAAGCGGTGGCCCGCTCGCTGGGCATCCGGCCCGGGGCGCGGCTGGCGTGCGTCACGGTGCTGTCCCCGTCGGCCAGCAGCACCAGCGACAGCGCCCGCAGCGAAACCGCGCTGCACCGCCAGCACCACGCCCGCCTGCGCCAATGGGCCCAGCCGCTGGACCTGACCGAACACCCCGTGAGCTACCACGTGCTCGAATCCAGTGATGTGGCCCACGCCCTGGTGCGCTATGCCGAGGGCAACCACGTCAACATGATGATCCTGGGTGCGGCCACCCACGGGCTGCAAACCCAGCGCTTCATTGCCACCGTGCCGATGCGCGTGGCCCGCGACGCGCCGTGCACCGTCATCCTGGTCAAGCAGGCCCTGCCGTTTGCGCGCCTGGCCGGGACGGCTTAGCCAGCAAGTGATGGAGAACTGTCACCCACGCGGCCCTTGGCTATTGAGCCCGCACGCCCTTTGCATTAGCGTAGCGGCATGAGCACCACCACCCTCCTCGTGCGCCAGAACCAACTGGCCGACACCGCTGTGCGCACCACGGCCGATTCAGCGCTGCAGGAGGGAGAGATCCGCGTCCAGGTGGACCGGTTTGCCCTCACCAGCAACAACATCACCTACGCGGCCATGGGCGACATGCTGCAGTACTGGCAGTTCTTCCCCTCGGGCGAGGCGGGCTGGGGGATCATTCCGGTGTGGGGGTTTGGCACGGTGCAGGCCTCGCGGCACCCCGACATCCCGGTGGGCGAGCACCTCTACGGCTGCTGGCCCATGGCCACCCATGCGGTGCTGTCCCCGCACCGCGTGAGCAGCACGGGATTCAGCGACGGCGCTGCGCACCGCGCGGGGCTGCATGCGGTCTACAACCACTACCTGCGCACCAGCACCGACCCGTTCTACCAACCCTTCAACGAAGACATCCAGGCCCTGCTGCGACCGCTGTTTGTCACCTCGTGGCTCATCGACGATTTTCTGGCCGACCAGCAGTTCTTTGGCGCGGGCACCGTGCTGCTGTCCAGCGCGTCCAGCAAAACGGCCTACGGCACGGCGTTCGAGCTGGCCAAACGCCCAGGCATCCAGGTGGTGGGGCTGACCTCAGCCACCAACCGGGCGTTTTGCGAAAGCCTGGGCTGCTACCACCGGGTATTGGCTTATGAAGACCTGGAACAGCTGCCCACCAAGCCTGCCTGCGTGTACGTGGACTTTGCGGGCAGCGTGGCGCTGCGCGGGCGCATCCACCGGCATTTGACAGGGCTGGCCTACAGCTGCGCCGTAGGGGCCAGCCATGTGCAAGACCTGGGCGGCGCGAGCGACCTGCCCGGCCCCCGCCCCACCATGTTCTTCGCCCCGGCACAGGTCAAAAAGCGCAACGCAGACTGGGGAGCCCAGGGCCTGAACGAGCGCCTGGTGCAGACATGGCAGCAATTCAGCGCAGCGGTGCAGGCCCCGCCACAACCCTGGCTGGTGGTGCAGCACCACCAAGGCAGTGCCGCGACGCAGGCGGTGTACCAGCAAGTGCTGGGCGGCCAGGGCAGCCCGCGTATTGGGCATATGGCCGCGATGCTGACCGCCTAGCGCGCGCGCACCATGCAGAGCCGCTGAGCCCGGAGTCAGCCTGCCAGCGCGCAAAGCGAGGCTCTCACCACACTGCGCGGCGTAGCTCCCCGGCCCTGGCACCCGCTCCAACGGCAGCATCCAACGCAAAAACCATAGCAGCCAGCGCTTGCTAGACAAGGGCAAAGCCCCGATGTGGCGTGAACACCTAACACAAGTCAATTTTCTTGCAGCCAAAAGTGTTTCAGCTTGTACGATCTCGGGATCTCCATCGCCCACCCCAAAGGCATCCATGCCACCAACACAACGCTCCACCAGGCTAGGCCGCTCCTGGCTCACCCTGAAGGCTCTCGCCTTGGGCCTCACTCTGTCTGCCGGCGCCCACGCTGCCACCGTATGGACCAACGGCCAGGCCGCCATCCTGGTGCTGGGGGCGGACAACTTCACCACCGCCGGTGCCACTGCATCGGCCTCCCGCTTTGTCGGCCCCACAGACATCTGCACCGACGCGGCCACCGGCAAGGTGTTCGTGATCGTCTACGGCCAAAACCGCATCCTGCGTTTTTCTGCCGAACAGGCCGTCACCAACGGCGGTGCCGCCGAGGCCGTTTTTGGCCAGCCCGACTTCACCAGCACCACCGCCAACAACGGCGGGCTGTCTGCCAAATCCCTGCAACGCCCCATGACCTGTGCCATGGATGCCGCAGGGCGGCTTTTTGTGACAGACCACGGCAACCGCCGCGTGCTGCGCTACGACAACGCCGCCACCAAGCCCAGTTTTGCGGCGGCAGACGGGATGCTGGGCCAGGCCGACTTCACCAGCTTCAGCTCTGGCACCACAGCCAATCGCTTCGGCGCGAGTAATTTGTACGGCATCGCCTTGGGCCCCAATGGCGCGCTGTATGTGTCTGACCCAGGCAACCGCCGTGTGCTGCGCTTTGACAACGCCGCCGCCAAGGCCAACGGTGCCGACGCCGATGGCGTGCTGGGCGCCGCCAACCTCACCACGGCGGGTGCAGGAGGAATCACAGCATCCACCTTCTCCAGCAACATCTACGGCCTGACGGTGGATGCCGCCGGCAACCTCTACGTGAGCGATGCGAGCCACCGCCGCATCCTGCGCTTCAACAACGCCGCCGCCAAGGCGAACGGTGCCGCCGCCGATGGCGTGCTGGGCGCGCCCGATTTCACGATAGCAGGCGCAGGTTCCGCGTCATCCTCAACCATCAGCAGCAGCGTCTACGGCATCGACGTGCTTGCCGATGGCGCCCTGTACGCGGCGGACTTCGGCAACCACCGTGTGCTGATCTACAACAACCCGGCCACCAAGGCCAATGGCGCGCCCGCCGACCATGTACTGGGGCAAAGCAATTTCACCGACAGCACGGCCGCGCTCACCGCCACCGGACTGAATAGCCCGCTGGGCTTGGGCTACAACGCCCAGGCGGGCTACCTGATGATTCCCGACTATTTAAACAACCGCGTGGTCGGGCATTACCAGTCCACTTTGCTCGCCAACGCCGCCCCAGTGGCGAGCAGCGTGGCCGTTTCCGGCACACCGCAGGTGGGCCAGCTGCTCACTGGCAGCTATGTCTATTCCGATGCAGACAGTGACCCCCAGGGCGCCAGCACCTTCGTGTGGAAGCGTGGCAGCACGCCCATTGGCGGCGCTACCAGCGCGCAGTACACGCCCGTGCTTGCCGATGTGGGCCAAACGCTGACCTTTTGCGTGACTCCGGTGGCCAGCGCAGGCACGGCTGCGGGTGCGCTGGCATGTTCGGCGCCCACTACGGCCGTGGCGGCGGCCCCAATCGATGGCGCCTGCGGTGCATCGGCAGGGCAGAGCCTGTCGGTGGCCCCCACGGCCAATCTGTGCAGCGCGGGCACACCCGGCGCTGTCTCCAGTGCCAGTGGCGCTTACACCTGGCAGTGCCAGGGTGCTAACGGCGGCGCCAGCAACAGCTGCCAGGCCCAATGGGCCAACGCTGGCGGGGGCCGAGGTACGGTAGTGCTGCAACCTTTGAACCTTTGGCAGGTGGACAGCGCCAGCTTCAGCGCCACGCCACCCGCAGCCGCTCCGCAGGGCATGACCTTTCCTACCGGGCTGCTCTCACTGAATCTAAGCTCAGGAACCGCTGGCAGTGATGCGACGGTGGTGGTCCACTTCAACAGCCCCGTGCCGACGGGTGCCGTCTACATGAAATATGGCCCCAGCCCCGACGGCTACAACTGCCAAGGCGCTGCGTGCGCGCAACCACACTGGTATGAGCTGCCAGCAAGCCGCGCCGTGCTGGCACCAGATCGCCTGAGCGCCACGCTGACGCTTACCGACGGTGGCCTAGGGGACCACGACAGCATTGCCAATCAGTTCATTCAGGACCCAGGCGGCTTCGCACTGGCAGCGGCGCCCAGTAGCCTCCAAGGCATTCCTACGCTGGGCGAATGGGGCCTGCTGCTGCTATCAGCGTTGGTCGCGGCTGTGGGGATGCGCGGTGTGCGGCGCCGAATGGCTTGAGGCTTTGTGAACCTTGTTATCCCGGGCGGCGGCACCTGACCCGATGGGGTGCCCCTTTCTGATCAAGGAAACTGCACGAGCAACTGCACCAAGGGCACTGTGCATTGAAGCCCACCCACCCATACTCAGGCAGTGCGCGAGCCTTGAGTGAGGGCTGAAGTCTGGCCACAAGCCCGACAATAGCCCCATGACGCACCAAAGTACCGACAGTCTGTTGACACATCCCTATGCCCGCCTCACCCCTGACCATGTGCTGGACGCGCTGGCAAGCGTGGGGCTGTACGGCGACGGGCGGCTCATGGCACTGTCGTCTTATGAAAACCGGGTGTACCAGGTGTCACTGGAAGACGGCCAGCGCGTGGTGGCCAAGTTTTACCGCCCTGAGCGCTGGAGCCACGCGCAGATTCTGGAAGAACATGCCTTTGCCGCCGAGCTGACCGCCGCCGAGGTGCCCGCTGTGGGCCCGCTGGAATTGAACGGCACCACGCTGCACACCCATGGCGGTTTTGCGTTTTCGGTCAGCCCCTGGCGCGGAGGCCGGGGGCCAGAGCTGGACGACTTTGAAGTGCTGGAGTGGATTGGCCGCTTTCTGGCGCGCATCCACACCGTGGGAGCGACCAAGCCCTTTGCGCACCGCCCGGCGCTCAACGTGCAGACCTTTGGCTCCGAACCACGCGACTGGCTGCTGGCCCACGAGATCATCCCGCTGGACATGCAGTCGGCCTGGCAAGGCGCCTGCGAAAACGCTCTTAAATTGATAGCTAGCAGCGCTTTATCAACGAGCGATGGAGGCCAATTTGGCTTAAACCAAGCACGCCAGATACGCCTGCACGGCGACTGCCACCCTGGCAACATCCTCTGGACGCCCACCGACCAGCCCAGCGGGGGGCCCCACTTTGTGGACCTGGACGACGCCCGCACCGGCCCCGCTGTGCAGGACCTGTGGATGCTGCTGTCGGGCGACCGCAGCCAGCGCACGCAGCAGCTCAGCGCCTTGCTGGAAGGCTACGAGCAATTTCGCAGCTTCGACCGCCGCGAGTTGGCGCTGATCGAGCCTCTGCGCACGCTGCGCCTCATCCACTACAGCGCCTGGCTGGCCCGGCGCTGGCAAGACCCGGTGTTCCCCGTCAACTTTCCATGGTTTGGCAGCAGCGACTACTGGCGCGGCCAAGTGGACATGCTGCACGAACAGATCGAAGCCATGGGCGAAGAGCCGCTGTACGCCTGACGCAGCCAGCTTTCAGCGGCCCTCTTCTATGGCATCGCGTCCAAATGCGTATAGATATCATTTGTGGCAAAAATGATTTTCAATTTTCTATAAAGTGTTTACAATGACACTCAAATGATACTTTGGTGGTTTCCGGTGTGTTGGCCAATCCGCTCCTCGTGGATTGCAAACGATTGTCAGCACAAAGACCTGCACTGCGGTTCTAGGGCACCATCCAAAGGCCCCCTTTGTTGTTCTATGAAAAGTGCGCTCAAGCGCTGACCACAAGCCATGCGAATAGCCGCCCTCGACGATGACCCGATCTTGCTGGAGCTGATCAAAGCAACCACCGAGCACCAAGGCCACGTCTGCCACACCTACCAAACGGGCGCGCAACTGCTGCGCGACATCCGCCACGAAACGTTTGACCTGCTGATCGTGGACTGGCATTTGCCCGACATGGATGGCCCCGAAGTCGTCGCCTCCGTGCGCCAGTCCACAGGACGGCAATTGCCCATCCTGTTTGTCACCCGCCGCCGCGAAGAGCAGGACGTGATCGAGGCGCTGTCTTGCGGCGCGGACGACTTCATGACCAAGCCCCTGCGCATGGGTGAGCTGATGGCCCGCGCCACGGCCCTGTTGCGCCGTGCATACCCCCAAGCCATGGGCAACAACCTGGCGTTTGGCCCCTACCGGTTTGACCCCGACAAGCGTTCTCTGCTGCTCAATGACGTGGAAGTGGACCTGAAAAACCGCGAATACGAGTTAGCCCTGTTCATGTTCCGCAACGCCGGGCGGCTGCTGTCGCGCGCCCACCTGCGCGAAGTGGTGTGGGGCGAAACCAGCGAGGCCCCCTCGCGCTCACTGGATACCCATGTCTCACGCCTGCGCAGCAAACTCGACCTGAACCCTGCCAACGGCTATGTGGTCAGCGCCATCTACGGCATGGGCTACCGGCTGGATGCGGTAGACCCCCACGCAGCGCACCACAGTCCTCAGGACGCCCCAGGCTCTGAGGGCGCAGGAGCCGCGGGAGCAACGGGTGTGGCAGCCACAGCCGCCGGTGAGGGCCGCCAGACCGGCACCACCACCTTGGCCACGAACTGACGGTCCAGCCACAGCCACACCAGGATAGGTGCCAAGGTGGGCACCACCAACGAGCCCATCTGGTAGCCGTACACGATGGCCTCCAGCTGCCACTGCGCAATGCGCAGCAGCCTAGCATCCACCTGGGTGGTCAGCACCACCTGCATCAGCGCATACATCGTCAGGCTGAAAGCCTGCGCGGGCAGCAACACCAGGTAACCCACCAGCGCACGCTGCCAGCGCTTAGGCCCCCGGGCTGCCAGCAGCAACGCCAAGAAAATCGGCAGCCCATAGGCGTAGCGCGCGGGGTTCACGTCAATGGTGACCTCGGCCTTGCGGCCACCGGCCGATGGCACCGGAATGGCCACCCGGGTGTCCACGTCCATCACGCCCGGGCGCAGGTGCACCTCACGCACCCACATGGGCGCCGTCTGCTCCAGCGTCACGCTGGACAGCACGCCCACGGGATACGAAGTCCACGGAGAAATCTGCGTCCACAGCACGGTGAGCGCCAACATCCAGCCAAAGGCGGACAGGACAAAAATTGCAAACGGAGAAGGACGGCGCATGGTCTTCAAGCCCTCACCCATCAAGCTGCAGCCGCTTCAGCGGGGGCCGCTGCGGCCTTGTTGCCGGCGCGCACCCACAGCAGCCACACGATCAGCACATCCAGCATGATGAGCGCCTGCCACAGGTACTCGTGCGCAAAGTTGAACACCTGCGTATTCCACTGCCCCAGGTAAAACAGGCTGATGACCCGCACCATGTTGAGCCCCTGCACCGCCACAAACCCCGCCGCCAAGCCGATGAGCTTGTGCCGCCACGACGAGGGGAACGCCACCACCGCCGCAAACAACACAATGCACGCCTCAATGCCGTTGCAGCCGGGCTCGATCGACACGCCAAAGCCCGTCACCGTGTTCCACAGCACCTTGCCTGCCGCCGCCGCGCTGCTGTCAAACCAGGTCACCAGCCCAGCGCACATGCGGGCCAGCAGCATCGTCCAGGGTAGCACCACATGCTGCTGCACCACGCCCAGCATGTTGATGCCGAACAGCGACAGCTGCAGTGCCAAAAATGTGAGAAAGAAACGGGCCATGAACCACCTGGAGCGAGAAAGAAGGGAGAGAAGCCGGGCGCAAACGGGTGCCAGCAGGCCACCCCCACCCGGCAGCCGGTTGGGCGTGCGGATTATCAAGCGATCTGCCTCGAATGGCACCAAAAACTTGGCATCCCGTGCGGGTGTGCCGCAGCCCACCACAAGGCCACCGTGCCCAGCCACGCCGATGCGTTCAACATCGTTAACCTTTGGGGACCTGGGAGCGCGCGCCACAGCCTTCTACACTGCGCCGACCCAAGGGCGTTATAGCCACCTCTACTGGGGGCTTACAGCCCACTTGACCCGGGTCATATTCCCCTTGCGATCCCCAGAAACTGGGCGCACAGTGCCCCAACAATCCATCAGCCCACCCCGTCCATTCACCCACCAGCCCGTCCTGTCCGCCTGCTGACAGGGTGTGAACGCCATCATCGAGCCCCATGCGCCGCGAACGTTTTTTCTCCCACCTGCCCCTGGCAGCCAAAATCAGCCTGCTGGTCGGGTTGATGGGCCTGGTGTCGATGGCCATCATTGGCTACGCCATGGTCAGCATGCGGCAGATGGACACGCAGTACCGCGCCTTGATCTCACTGGAGTCCGAGCTGACCCACAGCTTTGGCGACGCGAGCGTGCTGCTCAGCGAGACCCACGGCTTGGTGTCTGGCATGGCCAACACCCCCCGCAGCCCTGTGCAGGCCGCGGCGGCCAAGCCCACACAGCGGCTGCGCGCGGTGCAGCGTGATTTTGAAATGACGCTGAACGACATCGCGCAGCGCATGCCCCACAAGGGGCGGGATCTGATGGCGCTGCGGCTGCGCTCGCAAGAGGTGTTCGATGCAGGTCAGCAAGTCCTCAACGCAGCAGAGGCAGCCCCCGCCCGACCGGGCTTCAACACCCACGCCAACAACCACCTGTACCAGGACTTCGAGCCTGCGATGGTGCAGCTCAAGCAAGGGCTGGAGAGCCTGCGCAGCCGCTCGCACGCCGAGTTCGAGGCGCTGGTAGAGCAGCAAAACGACGCCACCAGCGACACCCTGTGGTCCATGGCTGCGGCTGTCGTGGCCGCGCTGGCGCTGGTGCTGGTGCTGTCGGTGTACGTGGCGGTGACGCAAATCTCGCGCCCCATCACCGACTTGGCGCGCATCATGAAGCGCCTGGCCTCGCAGCAATATGGCGACGCCATCCCCGCCACCCGCCGCCGCGACGAGGTGGGCACCATGGCCCGGGCGCTGCAGGTCTTCAAGAACACCATGCAGCGCGCCGACAAGCTCACCGCACAGGTGCAACGCAGCGAAGAAGCCCGCAAACTGTCTGAACAGCTGGTGGACCTGACCAGTGCCATCCCTGGCGTGGTGTTTCAGCTGCACCTGCTGCCCAACGGCACCTGCCGCTTTTTGTTCGTGAGCGACAAGGCTGCGGAAATGCCGGGCCTGCAGGTGCTGGCCCTGCTGCGCAGCGGCGGCTCGGTGGGCGAGGCGTATTCGGTTCCGCAAAGCGTGCAGCAGCGCGTGCAAGCACGCTTCATGGAACGGCTGCACACCCAGGCCCCACTCGACTTTGACACCGAAGTGCTGCACGAAGGCACATCCCGGTGGCTGCAAACCTCGGCCACCGCACGGCGGCTGGAGGACGGCAGCGTGCTCTTTCATGGCGTCTGGATGGACGTGACCGAGCGCAAGAGCCAGACCCGCGCCATGGCCACCGCCAAGGAAGCGGCAGAGCGCGCCGCGCAAGAGCGCGCCCGCTTCCTGGCCGTGATGAGCCACGAGATCCGCACTCCACTCAACGCCATCCTGGGCATGGCCCAGCTTGCACTGAAAGAAGAGCTGCCCCCGCCCCAGCGCGAGCGCATCGAGCAAATGCACCGCGCAGGCCGGCACCTGCTGGGCATCCTGAGCGACATCCTGGACTTCTCCAAAATCGACGGCGGCCACCTAGTGCTGGAGAACAAGGCCTTTGCCCTGTCGCCCGTACTGGCCACGCTGGTCGACCTGCTCAGCCCCAAAGCCCACGCCAAAGCCCTGCAACTGCGCCTGGAAGTGGCCGACGAGGTGCCCGAACAGCTGATGGGCGACAGCCAGCGCCTGTCCCAAATCCTCATCAACTACGTGCACAACGCCATCAAGTTCACCCACCAGGGCGAAGTGCTGGTGCGCCTGAGCGTGGCCCAGCAAGACAACAACAGCCTGCTGCTGCATGGCGCCGTGCAAGACACCGGCATAGGCCTCACGCCCGAGCAGATGCAGGGGCTGTTTGAGCCCTTCAGGCAGGGCGATAGCTCCATCACGCGCCGCTTTGGCGGCACGGGGCTGGGGCTCGTCATCTCGCGCCAGCTGGCGCGGGCCATGGGGGGCGACACCGGAGTGCAAAGCCAGCCCGGGCAAGGCAGCACCTTCTGGTTCACCGCACGCCTGCAGCGCGCCCCTGCCACCGACTGGGCGCGCGACGTGCTCACCCAGCCCCTGCAAACCACGGCCCTGGCCCCCGCCCACACTGCGGGGTTGCGCGTTCTGGTGGTGGACGACAACGACCTGAATCGGCAAGTGGCCAAAGGCCTGCTCGAAGCCGGAGGCCTGGTCGTGGACATGGCCCACGACGGCGCCCAGGCCGTGGAAACACTCACCCAGGCCAGCGACAACACCTACGCAGCCGTGTTGATGGACATGCAGATGCCCGTGATGGACGGGCTCAGCGCCACACGCGCCCTGCGCGCCCTGCCCCGCTTCGAGGCCCTGCCCATCATCGCCATGACGGCCAACGCCAGCACCGCCGATGTGGAGCGCACCCGCGCCTGCGGCATGAACGACCACATCGCCAAACCCTTATTGGAAGCACCGCTGTGGCACACCCTCTCGCGCTGGCTGGCCAACGCCCGCAGCACCCGCGCGCCCAGCCCGCCGCCGATCACGGCACCGGCAACGCAGCCCGCCATCAGCCCCGCCCCGCCCCCCGTCGCCGCCGTTGAGAGTCCGCAGGCCTCGACCGCCACCAGCACCGCCACCGTCGTGTTCGACGCAGCGCTGCTGCAAGACCTGCAAGACACCATCCCCACCGCGCGGCTGCTGCCCCTCATCGACCAATTCATCCAGGACTGCGAGCGCCGGGTGGAACGCATCACCCAGGCCGCACACAGCCGCCAATGGGAAACCCTGCGCCGCGAAGCCCACGACCTGGGCGGCACCGCAGGCAGCTTTGGCCTGAGCCCCCTGGGCGAGCTGACCCGCCCCCTGGAAGCTGCCGCCAAAGCCCAGGACGCCGCCACCATCGACCGCTGCCTGCCCGAACTGCAACACCTGGCCCGCCAAGGCCTGACGCAATTGGGAGCCCATGTGCGCGCACTGCAAGCGCCGCATCAGGGGCAGCGTGGGCAGGGGACGTCAGCGTAAGGGGATGGCCAAGGGCTTATTGGGATGGAGAATGCCGCTATCGGCCAACTCCAAACATGCGAAGCCTAGCTCCAGTGGCCCCAGAAGCTAACGTTCGCGTGCTCATTTCAGAACTCGCTTGACCCGACCCTTAGGGCCACCTTTATAAAAACATCTTTCCACATGTGAAGAGGTGACTTTGTGAACAGTCGAACGCGATTCCTTAGCCCTTCAGAGGCAGCGAGAAGGCTTGGCATCTCCGCAAAGGCATTACGTATTTACGAGCAACGTGGTCTTATGACACCGAGGCGCACCGAGGCTGGCTGGCGGTCTTACGGACCGGTGGAGATGCAGTGCGCCAGCGAGATTGTGGCCCTTCGTGCGCTGGGCTTGAGTCTTGCGCAAGTGGCCAGTGTTTTAGAAGGCGAGGCCGAGGGACTTGAGCCTGCCTTGGCCTTACATCAGTCCGTGCTTGAAGGTGATGCGCGTCGACTGGGAGACACCATCGAACGTGTTCGTGGTCTACGAGCCAAATTGGAAAGAGGGCAGAGGCCAACCGTCACAGAATTGACGCGCCTGCAGGTGTCGACCAGTCGGCTGAGCGTCGAATTCGAACTACCCTGGCCCTGGGGTGGTGAATTTTTCCAGTTGCACGACATCCGTCCCCTGAACTACATCGTGGGTCCGTTGGGCAGCGGAAAAACGCGATTGGCCCTGCGCATAGCCGAGGTGCTGCCGTCGGCGGCATTCCTTGGCCTAGAGCGGGTTGCGGCAGGTGATGCGAAGGCGCGCATGGATGCCGACTCGAACCTACGATTACGCATCAATCACGCGATGGATTGGCTGATCGAAGAAGGCGCTGTCGCCTCCGAGGCACTAACCGCGCTGCTGGTCGGACTGGAAGCCGAAGGGCCGACCATTCTGGTCGTCGACATGGTCGAGCACGGCCTGGATGCGCCCACCCAACAGGCGGTGTCCGCCTACCTGCGTCGCCACATGTCCGTGGAGCGCCCGCTCTTCTTGATGACACGTTCTTCGGTCATCCTCGATTTAGCTTCCGTTGGCGCGGGAGAGTCCATTCTTCTCTGCCCTGCCAATCACAACCCACCCATTCACGTGGAGCCCTATCCAGGGGCTACAGGCTATGAAGCCGTTGCAACTTGTCTGGCGGCTCCTGAGGTGCGCGCGCGAACGGAAGGCGTCATTGCATGGTGGCCTCGGGGGCATGAACACGATTGTGAGGATGGGCACCCCTCAGCTCGTTGCTAGCCGTGTTTTTGCTGCGTGGAGGCTTTTGCATATCCGGCAAGATACGGCCAGAAGCAGCCGGTCACCGCAAAATTAAGCGGACGTTAAACGCCGGAGGACAGCCGCAGTCGAAGGCTGTCGCTTTGGCCCGACCGGTTAGGAGTATTTAAGACCATGCTTGCGTTCAATCGCCCGTTTGCCAACATAGTGAATCCCAGTGCCAACGACAAAAAATCCCACGAAGGAGTTGAACGGTACTCGAAGCAGCAGAATTACCAATGGTGAGACCACGAAACAAAGACTCCACACCAGAAAAAGCCACCCGAATTGCGTAGACAGCGAGCTCAAAGTTTTCTCATCCGTAACTCCGAATTGACGCAAGTAGCTCTCATCCCTCCGTCTGAAAAGCAAATAGGTTTTCCGCAGACCAAAGCCGCCAAGACATAGCATCGAAAGCAGGGCAAGAATGATGACCAGCGTCAAAGGGAACACTCCTTACGTAATTGAGATCGCAATAAACTTGCGGGAAAAACTGGATCATGCGAGATATTTGGCGCACTGATTCCTCCGCCTAACATATTGCACTATGACGACGGCTAGGGACCGGACTCTGGAAGAGGGCCAGGCTCCGATCAAGCAGCCTTTGGCTCAATGGCCGCTTTGAACACCAATGCTCGCCGACGGCTTCGGGCCCAAAGCACTCCTTCGCACACCAATCCATCGCCGCAACATCGACAGCCCCAGCAGGCCCAAACCCCATCAGGCAACACCACCCCGCTATGCTGTGCACAGACCGTCGCCCAGCGCACACCTGCGCTGGCGGCATCACCACCGCCCCGGCAAGCATCTCCAACGCCCGGTTCACAGGCCCTTGCACCCAACGCTCATCGCCACCGCCATGAAAGACCTGATCCGCAATCTGTTGTCCATCCGCCAAAAGCGCAAGACCGCGCCCGTGGGGCCCTTGCCGCAGGTGGGGGCAGCCCTCATCCGTGGCACGGTCAAGATGAAAGTCACCCACCCCGTGCCGCGTGAGCTGTGGGATTGGCTGGTGCTCTCGGGCTGGCGCAACGTGCCGGTGAAGAATGACCGGCGCAGCTACCAATGGCTACCCGATGCGGCGCTCAAAGAGCTGCTGGATGCAGACCCGGCGCAGCGCAACCAAGCGCATGCGCGTGTGCTGGCGCAGAGCAAGGCAGACGCATAGACCTATAGCGCCCCAACCCCCGGTGGCTCCCGCTGCCCCACAAAAAAACCCCGGATGCGCGCAAGCACACCGGGGTTTACTATTATTTTAATAGCTGCTAGCGCTTACTCCATAAGCGCTAGCAGCCTATTTGGCATCAAAACTATGCCAGCAAGGCATTCACGCGCTTGACGTACGCAGCGGGGTCTTCGGGCAAGCCGCCCTCGGCCAACAGGGCCTGGTCGAACAGGATGTGCGCCAGGTCATGGAAGTGCACGCTGCCGTCGAGCTTTTTGACCAGCGCATGCTCGGCATTCACTTCCAGCACGGGCTTGGTCTCGGGCGCCTGCTGGCCGGCCTGCTTGAGCAAGCGCGCCAGCTGGGTGCTCATGCCATCGTCCTGCACCACCAGGCAGGCGGGCGAGTCGACCAGGCGCGTGGTCACGCGCACGTCTTCGGCCTTGTCCTTCAGGGCTTCTTTCAGCTTGGCCAGCACGGGCTTGAAGGCTTCGGCAGCCTCTTCGGCGGCCTTCTTTTCGGCTTCGTCTTGCAGCTTGCCCAGGTCCACAGCGCCCTTGGCCACGCTTTGCAGCGGGGTGCCGTCAAACTCTTGCAGGTAGTTCAGCGCCCACTCGTCCACACGGTCGGTCATCAGGAGCACTTCGATGCCCTTCTTCTTGAAGACTTCGAGCTGCGGGCTGTTCTTGGCGGCGGCGAGCGTGTCGGCGGTGATGTAGTAAATCGCCTCCTGGCCTTCCTTCATGCGGGCCTTGTAGTCGGCAAAGCCCACCGTCACAGCGTCGCTGGTGGTGGATGCAAAACGCAGCAGCTTGGCCAGGCGCTCGCGGTTGCCAAAGTCTTCGCCCAGGCCTTCCTTCAGCACGGCGCCAAACTCGGCGTAGAACGCGGTGTACTTGCCTTCCTTGGCCTTGTCGTCGGCATCGACCACATCGGTCACGCCATCGGCGCCTGCCGTGGTGTCGTGCTTGTCGTGTTTGGCCAAGTCTTCGAGCATGCTCAGCACGCGCTTGGTGGAGCCTTCGCGGATGGACCGCACGTCACGGCTTTCTTGCAGCAGCTCGCGGCTCACGTTCAGCGGCAGGTCGGCCGAGTCGATCACGCCCTTGACGAAGCGCAGGTAGGTGGGCATCAGCGCTTCGGCGTCGTCCATGATGAACACGCGCTTCACATACAGCTTCACGCCGGCCTTCTTGTCGCGGTTCCACAAATCGAACGGCGCCTTGGCAGGGATGTACAGCAGCTGCGTGTACTCGGTGTTGCCTTCCACACGGTTGTGTGCCCAGGTCAGCGGGGCTTCGTGGTCGTGGCTGATGGTTTTGTAGAAGTCGGCGTACTGCTCTTCGGTGATGTCTTTCTTGGGGCGCGTCCACAGGGCACTGGCCTTGTTGATGGTTTCCCACTCGCCGGTCTTGACCATGCCGCCAGGCTGGCGGCCGCCGTTTTCGTCCGATGGATTGATCAGCTCGCCGTCTTTCCACTCTTCCTTTTCCATCAGGATGGGCAGGCTGATGTGGTCGGAGTATTTTGCGATGACCTGTTTGAGTTTCCAGGCGTTGAGGTATTCCTCGGCATCGTCGCGCAGGTGCAGGATGATGCTGGTGCCGCGTGCAGCGCGGGTGATGGTTTCGACCTCGAAGTCGCCCGTGCCGCCGCTGATCCAGCGCACGCCTTCGTCGGCCTTGAGGCCCGCACGGCGCGATTCCACGGTGATCTTGTCGGCCACGATGAAGCCGGAGTAGAAACCCACGCCGAACTGGCCGATGAGCTGCGCGTCCTGCTTCTGGTCGCCCGAGAGCTTGCCCATGAAGTCCTTGGTGCCGCTCTTGGCGATGGTGCCCAGGTGGTCAATGGCCTCTTGCTGGCTCATGCCGATGCCGTTGTCGGTGATGGTCAGCGTCTTGGCATCTTTGTCGAAGCTCACGCGCACTTCAAGGTTGGGGGCGTCCTCGAACAGCGCGGAGTTGTTCAGGCCTTCAAAACGCAGCTTGTCACAGGCGTCCGACGCGTTGGAAATCAACTCGCGCAGGAAAATTTCCTGGTTGGAATACAGCGAATGGGTGACCAGGTGCAGCAGCTGGGCCACTTCGGCCTGGAACGACAGGGTTTGCTTGCTCATGGGTGGGTTCTCTCTCGGTAGATTCAATGGAATACGCAAAGGGGCTGGCAAAAAAGAAAATCACGCATGCCAGACCGGCAGGCGTGATTTATGGGCAAAGGGAAGGGGTTTCAAGGGGGCGCTTCATCGCCGCGCCCTTGACTGTCTCCCGATCAGCCGTCGGCGTTGATGCGCGTCACCAGCGTCTTCAGCACCGCATCGGCCTTGTCGTTCGCCACCTGGCAGGTGCCTGCGGCGGCGTGGCCGCCACCGCCAAACTCCAGCATCAGGTTGCCCACATGGGTTTTGCTGCCACGGTCCAGAATGGATTTGCCGGTGGCAAACACGGTGTTTTGCTTTTGCAGGCCCCACATCACGTGGATAGAAATATTGGTCTGCGGGAACAGCGCATAAATCATGAACCGGTTGGTGGCCCAGATGGTGTCCTCGCTGCGCAAGTCCAGCACGACCAGGTTGCCCAGCACAATGGCGCAACGCTCGAGTTGTTCCTTGGCCTTGATGGCGTGTTCGCGGTACAGCACCACGCGCTCTTGCACATCGGGCAAGGCCAGGATTTCCTCAATGGTGTGGTCGCGGCAGTACTTGATCAGGTCCATCATCAGCGCATAGTTGCTGATGCGGAAGTCGCGGAAACGGCCCAGGCCCGTGCGCGAGTCCATCAGGTAGTTCAGCAGCACCCAGCCCTGGGGGTTCAGGATGTCTTCGCGCGAATATTGGGCCGAATCGGCCTGGTCCACCGCCGCCATCATCTCGTCCGTCACCCGCGGGAAAGCCGCCTTGCCACCGTAGTGGTTGTAGACCACGCGCGCGGCCGAGGGGGCGTGGGCCTCGATGATGTGGTTGACATCGCGGCGGCCCGCATTGCGCACGGTTTCCGATTCATGGTGGTCAAACACCAGATGGGCGCCGGGCACGTAGGGCAAGTTGGTGGTGATGTCGCGGCTGGTGATGGCCACTTTGCCGTCCTGCATGTCCTTGGGGTGGACGAAGGTGATCTCGTCAATCAGTTCCAGCTCGTTGAGCAGCACCGCACACACCAGGCCATCAAAGTCACTGCGGGTGACCAACCGGAATTTTTCTTCACTCACAGACATCTCCTCGTTTGAACATGCGGGTGCAGCCATGGTAGCAACGCCCCGTGGGCAGCACACCTTGCTGTCGCTAAAAATCCCATCAAAACCGCTCGTGCGGCCCCAGGTAGCGCCACTGGCCCACAGGCAGGTTGCCCAGGGTCACCCGGCCGATGCGGATGCGCTTGAGGCCCACCACCTTGAGCCCCACCAGCTCGCACATACGGCGAATCTGGCGCTTTTTGCCCTCGGTGAGCACAAACCGCAGCTGCTCGGGGTTTTGCCAATCGACCTTGGCGGGCTTGAGCGGCTCGCCGTCCAGGCTCAGGCCATGGCGCAGGCGTTCCAGCAATTCTTTGGGAAACACCGCCTGCACATTGGTGCTGACAGGGTCACGCTCGTCGATTTCCTGCAGCGGCGCAGAGCGCTCGCCGGGGTGGCGTGGCACCGCCTGGCCTGGTGCCTGGTAGACCACGCGCACCAGGTACTCCTTTTCCATCTCGGAGTCTTCGCCAATGATCTGCCGGGCCACGCGGCCGTCCTGGGTCAGCACCAAGAGGCCCACCGAGTCGATATCGAGCCGCCCGCAAGGCGCCAGGCCCCGCAACTGCGGCGGGGAGAAGCGGTTGCGGCTGGCGTCATCGCGCCAGTGGGTGCGGGGGTTGATGAGTGCCACGGCGGGCGTATGGCCGTCCTCGGCCTGGCCGCTCACATAGCCAATGGGCTTGTTCAGCAGGATGGTGACACGCTGCTCCTGGAAACCCTGGGCAATCTTGTCCACCTCGATGCGGTCTGCGGCAGTGACCTGCAATCCCATGGGCGCGACTTCGCCATTGACCTTGACCCAGCCTTGGGCAATCCAGTCATCGGCTTCGCGGCGCGAGCACAGGCCCAGCTCGGCCATGCGCTTGTTCAAGCGGGAGGTGTCGCCACCGCCCGGCGCGGATCGGGCCACAGGCCCTGCAGCGGGCCGGGGAGCAGCAGAGCGTGCTGCCGGGGGCCGCGCTGGCGCAGGCCGCCCGCCTGCATCGGCAGCCCAGGTGCGAGTCGATGTGGGGCCGATGGCACGCTCGGACCGCGCAGCAGCAGGCCGCGCGCCCGCTGCGGCTGCAGGCCTTGCGGGGGCCCTGGACGGCGTGGGGGCGGCAGGGGCTGGCTTGGCCGACAAGGTGGGGCGGCGCAGCACAGGCCGCGCAGGAGCGTCCTCGGCAGGCGCAGCCGTGGGGGCGGGACGTTGGGGTGGGCGGGAGCTGGATGAAGACATTGGGCGTATTGTCGCTGGCGAACCGGCGGGCGGGCATACGAACAGGCAAATGGGCCGACGGGCTGGTCACAGGGGGCGACCGGGGGCCAATAGCCAGCGTGTGGAAGATTACCCCTGCCGTTGCTGCCACGCCAGAAAATCTTGCGCAGGCACGGGGCGGCTGATGTGGTAGCCCTGCGCCTCATCGCAGGCCAGGGCGCGCAGGCGCTCCAGGATGGCGGCGGTCTCCACCCCTTCGGCCACCACCGTGAGGCCCAGGTTGTGTGCCAGGTCGATGGTGGAGCGCACGATCATGGCGTCGTCCTCACCCGCCTCCATGCCCATCACAAAGGATTTGTCGATTTTGAGCTCATCCACCGGCAGGCGCTTGAGGTAAGCCAGCGACGAGTAGCCGGTGCCAAAGTCGTCGATCGACAGTTTGAAGCCCTGCTCCGACAGCCGGTTGAGCATGGCCTCGGCGCGCTGGGGGTCGTCCATGATGGCGCTTTCGGTGATCTCCAGGCAAAACCCGCTGGCGGCCACCCCATGCCGCGCCAGGATGTCGCCCAGGCGCTGGCTCAACTCGGGGTCAAGCAAGTCCCGCGTGGACAGGTTGACCGACACGCGTAACGCGCCCGCCGTGGCCGGCAGCAGCGCCAGAAAGCGGGCCACCTCCTCAAACATCCACAGCGTCAGTTGGCGCACAAAGCCGGTTTGCTCGGCAAACGGAATGAACTCCATGGGCGGCACCAGCCCGCGTTGCGGGTGCTGCCAGCGCACCAGGGCCTCGGCAGCCCACCCGCTTTGGCCGTGCAGGGGCACCTTGGGTTGCAGGTACAGCCGCAGTTCGTTGTGCTCTACCGCGTGGCGCAGCTCGGTCAGCAGCGACAGGGTTTGCGCGCTGCTCGAATCAATCGATGCGTCGTAGCGCACAGCGCCGCTGAGCTTGCGCTTGGCGGCGTACATGGCAATCTCCGAGCGGCTCAGCAGCGTATCGGCGTCCTCTGCATCGGCAGGCCAGCAGGCAATGCCAATGCCAGCGCTCAGGTCCACGGTTTGCTCTTCCAGCGCCAAAGGCGCTTCAAACGACGCCAAAATTTGCTGTGCCACCGTGTGGGCCGCGGCAGCGCCCGCCCCTTGCAGCAACACGGCAAACTCGTTGCCGCCCAGGCGCGCCACCATATCGCCAGGCAAAGTCACCAGGGCCTGCAGCCGCCCCGCCACCGCCTGCAGCAACCGGTCGCCAAAGGCGTAGCCCATCACGTCGTTCACATGCTTGAAGCGGTCCAAGTCCAGGGTCAGCACGCACAGTGGCCGGACCTCGCCAGGGCTTTGCGCCATGGCCTGCACCACAACGTCCCGAAAACGCTCGCGGTTGGGCAGGCCCGTCAGGCGGTCCCAGTACGCCAGGTGTTTGATCTCGCGTTGCTGCGCACCGATGTCCAGCCGCATGCGGTCAAACGAGCGCGACAACTGGCCGATTTCATCCCGTCGCCCGGTGTGCTCCATGGGGGTGTCGTACTCGCCGCGCGACAGGCGCTGGGTGGCCCGCATCAGCGAGCGCAGCGGGCTGATCACGCGCTGCGCCATCACGCCGCTGCCCAGGGCAAACAACAACAGCCCCCCGGCGGTGATGATGGACAACAACACTTGCAGTTGGCGGTAAGGAGCGACCACCGCATCGACCGAGCGCAGCAGCACCGCATGCACCTGCCCGTTCAGGCTGGGCAGTGGACTGGAGCGCGCCAGCAACAAACCGTCGGCCGATGCCAGTTCCCCCCCGTCAGCGCCCATGGCCAGCACCGGGCCATGCAGCGGCGCGGGCAGCGTGCTGACATGCACGGCGGCAGGCCCCTGCGTGCCTTGCACCACCAGCGCCACATGCACCGACAGCAACTGGCGCATTTCATCGGCCAGGGGCTGCCCCAGGGGGAACCCCATCAGCACCCAGCCGATGACCACCGGAGCCCGCATGGGCACCATCACAAACTGGTAGGGCACGCCTTCCACCACCGCCACCTGGCTGCCCTGCGGGCTGCTGGCCAGCTGGGGCGCCAGCAGCGCCAGCGTGGGCACCAGGGCCTGCGCAGGCACCGGGGCGCTGATGGCGCGCAGCGCCATATCGGTGCCCAGCAGCGCCGTCACGGCAGCGCCAATGCGCTCGCCATGGTTCTCCAGCACCGACTGGATGGTTTCTTCTTCACCCGAATGCACGGCCGAGCGAAACCCGTAGTCCGCGGCTAACAGGGC
Organism: Acidovorax sp. 56; assembly: GCF_002749705.1. Lineage (NCBI taxonomy): Bacteria > Pseudomonadati > Pseudomonadota > Betaproteobacteria > Burkholderiales > Comamonadaceae > Acidovorax > Acidovorax sp. 56. Next base: position 3,974,711 of record NZ_PEEV01000001.1, on the reverse strand, counting down.
CGAGCCCTGGCGCAAGCGCTCGGCATTCTGCTCCAGCAGGCGCCGCCACACGTTTTCGTCCACATCCAGCTGCCGCGCAATCTGGCCCCGGGCGTTGCGCTCAATGCTGGCCCGCACCACAGCAAAGCCCGCCAGCTGCACCACCAACAGCAGCAGCAAGGAGACCCCGACCAAGCGCAGGATCAGGCTACGCCAGAGGGTTTGCCACATCAGGGGGCCAACCCCGCCATCTTCACGGCCGCCTGCGCATTGCCCGTGGAAGGCACCACCAGCGCCTGCTCATGGGCCGCAGCCCCCGGCGCCAGCCTGGGGTGCCACACGCGCAGCTTGTAGTTGCCGGGCGGCACGCTTTGCAGCAGTGCCCGGCCGGGGCTGCTGGCGCTGGCTGCGCCCCCTTCGCCAGGGCCACCCTCTGGCGCCTGTGCGTAGTAGGGTGTGTCGACCACCAAAATCCACCCCACCATGCGGTCGTGGATGTTGCAGCCCAACGAGACCACGCCGGGCTGGTCAAACAACACTGGGTTGGCGGGGGTTCCGGCGTAGAGCTTGAGTTCAAACTTCTTGGCGGGCGAGAACGAATAGACGTGGTGGCGCACGCTATCGCGGTTGGGGAAGTGCACCTGCGTGCCCACGGGCACCACCAGCACCCCGGGCAAAAACTGCTTTTTTTCCTGCGCCACCTCGGCCTGGGGCAAGGGCTTGACCAGCGCCCGCGCGGCGGGCGACTCCAGAAACACCACGGCGCCTGCCACAGGCCGCCCCGCGTCGTCCACCACGTCCACCTGCACCGTCGCCGCCTGCGTGCTCCAAGCGCTGCATGCCAGCCCAGCGGCCAGCCACCCAGTCCATCGCGTTCGGCGTTGCGTCATGGCTCAATCGCCATGCCTACCAGCGGGCTGCCATCGCCCACCACGCCCAGCGGGGTGGCCTTGCCGGTGTTCAAGTCCACCAGATGCAGGCGGGTCTTGGGATCACTGGCCGTGCGCACTGCGGCCAGTGCGGTGTTGTTCACATCCGAGATGTCCAGCGAAGCGTCCGCCAGCGCGCCCAGGCCCAGCGACCCGACGGTGCGCAACTGGCCCAGGTTGGGCGACACCACCGGGGTCTCCCCCTCGCGTGAGCCTTGCATCACCAACACCCCCAAGGTGCGGTCGATGGCGTAGTTGGTGGTGATCTTGCTGTTGGTGGGGTTGTAGGTGTAGGCCGCCGCGACGATGTCGGGCGAGCGGGCGTGGTTCACATCGCTCCAGGCATAGCGCAGGTAGGGGTCGGCCTGCACGCCAGGCTGCAAGGGGTCGCCATCCACAGCCGCACCGGTGTCAGGGTGCAGGCGCAGGTTTTGCCCGAGGTTGGAGACCACGCGCAGCCGGTCCGCCGCGGGATTGAAATCCACGCCAAAGGCCGTGCCTTTGAGGGCAATGGCCGAGGGCGCCGGGCCCACAGCCGTCAACGCACCGCTGCCCAGGTCCAGCGTGTACAAACGCCCCGCCTGCGACAAGGCATACAGCACGCCCCGCGCCACACGAAAGTCGATGCCCACCAGCTTGTCGCCTGCGGGCAAGCCCAGCACCGGCTTGCGCTCCAGGATGTTGTCAGGCCGCCCTGCATTGAAGGTGATCAGCTCATGGCTGGCCGTCACGGCCACCACCTGCTCACGCAAGGCGCCCCCATCGGCCACCGTTTGGGCGCACCCCCAAGAGAGCGCAGCAGCCGCCACCAACGAAACGCGCCAAGCCAGACGCGGAGACTGGAGTGAGGAACGGGAAGGCATAGGACAAGCTCCTGCAGTTGTAACAAATAGGGGCACAGCAAGCCATTGTTGCACCGTCTTCACATACACAGAAGAGGGGAATTGAGAATATAAATTTGATAGCAACAAGTCCACTATATAAAGCGTTGCAAAGCATCTCCGTCACATCTCTGCACCACTTGAGTGCCAACGGCTGGACTTTGCACCGGATGCACCACACCTCTTCATTTGTAACAAAACCGTCATGCCACAGCGGCATGACGTCATCCAAAAGCTTCATCACGCAAATGCGTTGTTCTCTCTAAACTTTCGCCCTTCACCCCTGTTGCCGCAGCCTGCCCCCGCTCCAACCCGCACCAGCCAAGGCAGGCCCTCTTCTTGCTTCGTTTGCGCAGACCACTTCAACCAAGTGCCCCCAAGGAAACCATGATCCCCTCGCGCTTCAAATCCCTGTCCATCTCCACCCGACTGGGGCTGGGGTTCGGCTGTCTGCTGGTGCTGTTGATTGCCGTGGCGACGGTGGGCCAACTGTCGCTGAACAAGGTGCACGAGCAGATGCGCGACATCACCGGCACGGGGGCTGCGAAATCCAAGCTGGTCAACGGCATGCTCGAAAGCGTAGGGTCGCTGGGCATCCAAAGCCGCTCCAGCGCCATGCTCAACGAAATCGACCCCAAGCAAGCCCAGGTGCAAATCCAGGCGGTGCGCAAGACGCTGCAGGACTACGCCAAGCAAGAAACCCAGCTGGCCGAGCTCATCACCCCCGCGACAGCCACGGCGGCTGAGACGACCCTGCTGCAGCAAGTGCAAGAGGCCAGCAAAAAAGCGCGCCCTGAAATCGAAGGCGCCATGCAGTCGGCAGACGACGGCGACACCGTGGCCGCCAGCCTGAACCTGATGACGCGCGCGGCCCCCGCCGAAGCCCTGTGGCGCCAGCGCCTGGCCGAGCTGATTGCGTTGCAAAACAGCCTGAACGATGAAACCACGGCCTCTGCCGAAGTCACCCAAAGCCGCGCCCGCTGGAGCGGCGGGCTGCTGGTGGCCATGGCCATGGGCTTGGGCGTGCTGATTGCCTGGCGCATCACCGCCAGCATCACCCAGCCCATTGGCCGCGCCGTGGTGGTGGCCGAGCGCATTGCGCGCGGCGACCTGACCTCGCAGGTGGAGGTGCGCATCAACGACGAAACCGGGCGGCTGCTTGAAGCCATTGCGGCCATGCAAGAGCGGCTGCGCAGTCTGGTCGGCGAGATCGGGCAGACGGCCGACTCCATCCTCGTGGCCAGCTCGGAAGTGGCATCGGGCAACCAGGACCTGAGCCAGCGCACCGAGCAAACCTCGCACAACCTGCAAGGCGCATCGCACGCCCTGGCCGACCTGACGGGCACCGTGGCACAAAGTGCGGAATCGGCCCACCAGGCCAACGGACTGGCCTCCAAGGCGTCCAGCGCGGCCACGCAGGGCGGCGAGGTGGTCTCGCAAGTGGTGCGCACCATGGACGCCATCAGCGCCAGCTCGCGCAAGATTTCCGACATCACCGGGGTGATCGATTCGATTGCCTTCCAGACCAACATCCTGGCGCTGAACGCGGCCGTGGAAGCCGCCCGCGCCGGTGAGCAAGGCCGGGGCTTTGCCGTGGTGGCCAGCGAGGTGCGTGGCCTGGCAGGCCGGGCGGCCAATGCTGCGCGCGAGATCAAGACCCTCATCAACGACAGCGCCCAGCAGGTGCAAGAAGGCAGCACCCTGGTCAACCACGCGGGCGCCAGCATCGCGCAGCTGGTGCAGTCCGTCCGCCAGGTGTCGGACATCATGGCCGAGATCACGGCCGCCACCCAGGAGCAAAGCCAGCGCATCACCGACGTCAGCCATTCGGTGGGGTCGTTGGAAGAAATGACCCAGCAAAACGCGGCCCTGGTGGAAGAAGGCGCGGCAGCGGCCGAAAGCCTCAAGGACCAGGCGGGCCGCCTGACGCAGGTGGTGCACACCTTCCGCCTGACGCGGGACAACGCCAACGACCGCAACTGGGAAGTGCCTGCCACAGCAGCCCCCTCCCCCGCCCCCGCTGTTGCGCGGCCCGCGCAACGCATCGCTCTGCCTCGGGGCTGATGGCAGGGCGGCTGGTGCGGTCGCAACCGCACCAGTGCATGGGTTCTCTCAACCGGTGGCGGAATGCGCCACGACGGACCTGTGGGCAAACACGCTGGACTGCAACGCCCCCAGGTCAAGCACGCGCACGCCGCCATACTCCACCCGAATGGCGCCCTGCGCCTGCAGTGCTGTCAACGCCTCATTGACCCGCTGGCGCGACAAGCCCACCAAGTAGGCCAACTCTTGCTGGGTGATGCGCAGCACTTCGCCCACCCCGGGGTACAGCACCGGGTTGAACAACGATGCCAGGCTGCGCGCCACGCGCACGTCGGGGTTGGTCAGCCGGTCAATCTCGCGCGCTGCGATGAACTGGCCCAGCCGCTCATTGAGCTGGTGCATGACAAAGCGATTGAAGCCAATGGAATGGTCCAGCAGCCAGTGAAAGGTATCAATCGGCAGCCCCGCCACCACGCTTTTGCGCAGCGCCTGGATGTTGTAGCGGTAGGGCTCGCGCTTCATGGCGGTGCCCTCGCCAAACCAGCCGCCCGGCGGCACGCCGGTGAACGTCATCGTCTGCCCCTGGGCGTTGTCGCTGCTCATCTTGAGCAAGCCTTCCACCACCCCAAACCAGTAGGTCACCGGCCGCCCCACGCGGCACACAAAGTCCCCTGGCGCTGCATCGCCCACCAACAGCGCCGCCTCGGCGCGCTCGCGCTCGGGGGACGGGAGCCTCTGCAGCCACGGGATATTGGCCATCTCGGCCGCCGTGGGCGGGCGGCGGCGCTGGTGCAATGACAGGTCCTGGTTCATGAAGCTCACCGGGCAGGGGGAATGGGGCCGCATTGGCGCGGAACATCGCAGGCCAAATTGTCGCCCAATCCACCATTTACTGCCAATTGGCAGCGCAGGGCATGCCGCCCCTACTGCAAGCGCACTGCGTAGCGATAGCCATGAAACGACCAGACGGTGCGGTTTTGCTCGATGCGTTCGAGTTTGAGCCCTGGCGCAGCCTGGTCACCCTCCTGCAGCACCTGCCCATTGACGATGGCCATGCGGTGCGCAGGATTGCTGGAGTAGGTCGCCCCCGTCACTGTCAGCGCGGGCAACTGCTCCCGCACCGAAGGCGGCAAGTCGCTCTGCGCAAACACCGGGCCATTGGGCGGCGTGGCCCCAGGCGGGGCTGCTGCAGGCGCGGCAGCAGGTGGAGTTACCGGCGCGGGGGGTTGCGAGCGGGTGGCGGGAGCGGGCTGCGGCAAGGGAGTTTCGCGAACACGCGCCTGCGCAGGCGCGGGCGCAGCGGCAGGCTTTTCACGCACGGGCTCGGCCACGCGCTTGGGTGCCACGGGGCGTGGCTCCAGCGTGACCGGGGCGGGCGGGAGAAGTGGGCTGGGGTCGGACATAGGCACAGGCACAGGCACAGGCACAGGCGCAGGTGCCGGTGCGGGAGCCACGGGGACTGCGGGCGCAGTGGCCACGGCCACCGGGGCCACGGGGGCCGCAGGAGGAACCGCCACGGCAGGGACAGCCGCTGGCGCGCCGCGCTGCATGGCCCACCAAGTGCCCCCCGCCGCAAGGCCTGCCACGGCCACCACGGCGCCCCCCCACAGCAGCCAGTGGCCCGGGCTGGGGGAGTCAGCACGCGGGGCCGACACGGCCTGCGTATGGAGACCGGGCACAGCGCCCCGGCCTCGCTCGGCTTCTGCGCGCCGCAGTGCATCAAGGATGTAGGACATAAAAATCAGGCGCCGTTGCGCAAACGAGGTTCTTTGACGCCAGTGGCGCGGTTGAGCAGCATGAGGGTCAGAGGCCCGGCCCGGCCGTCGGGCGTCACCCCCTGGGCCAGCTGAAAGCGGTGGATGCGGGCCTGGCGCAGCGCTGGCGTCACCGGACGGGCGCTGGGACCAGCCCCGCCGGCGGCCTTGGATGCCAAGCGCGCGTCCAGCCAGGCAGTGCCAGCGGCGCCGTCCGTGATTTCCCCCTTGTCAGGCATGCCGGGCGGCGCGCGCCACAAGGTGACCATGTCCCCGCGCCACACCTGGGCCAGGTCGGCCACGGGCACATGCAGCGTGCGGCCACCACTTTGCAGTGTGGCCACATCCTCGTCCAGGCCACGCAGAACGGCAGGCACTGTCGCGTCTCCCTCACTCGATGGGGACAACATGAGCAACGTCGGCCGGTCGATCTGCCGGATCAGGTTCAGGCCCGCACGCCGATTGCGGTAGCAGCGCAACCCGTCGCGCGCCAGCGTGGCGCACGCATCTGCCCCCTCGGGCAATGCCACGCCCCAGGCCAAGGCCAGGGCCTGCCAAGCCGAAGCATCGCCAGGTGACTGCGCTTGCAGGAACTGCTGCAACCCGGAAGCAGGCCCAAGGACTGCTGTGGCCGCTGTGGCGGGCGCAGCGGACGCGGCAAGCGCCGTGGAGGGCGCGGTGGACGCAGACTGGCCTGGTGCGGACGCGGCAGCGCTTGCAGGCGCTGGGGCCTTGGTCTGCGGCAGCTTCGCCGGTGCGCTGGACGCAGTGCCCAGCGGCCCGGCAACGCCAGCCCCCACAGCCTGCGCAGCGCCTGGCGCCTTCAGCGCTGGGCGAACACCCAACGCCCAGCCAGCCGCAGCCACCATGGCCGCCCCCGCCACCAGGCCCATGCCCGCAACCGCCCACCGTGGCAGGGGCGAGCGTGCGCCGCTCGCAACCCTGGTTGGCGGCTGGGTGCCAAACACCTCGCGCGCGGCCCGCTCGATGATGGCCTTGCTGACCGCATGCTGCCCGGCCGCATAGGCACCGAGCAGGGCGCGGTCACACAGCAGGTTGATGCGCCGCGGGATGCCGCGCGACAGCACATGCACGCGCCGCAGCGCCCGGCGGCTGAACGGCACCGGGCCGCGCAGCCCGGCCACGGCCAAGCGGTGCGCAATGTACTGCTGGGTTTCCTGCGGGCTCAGTGCGTCGAGGTGAAAGCGCGCAATCACGCGCTGCGCCAATTGCTCCAGCGAAGGGCGCGCCACCATCGTGCGTAGCTCTGGCTGGCCAATCAGGATGATCTGCAGCAGCTTGCGCTCGTTGGTTTCCAGGTTGGTGAGCAGGCGCAACTGCTCCAGCACGTCGGCTTCCAGGTTCTGCGCCTCGTCAATGATGAGCACCGTGTTGCGCCCGGCCGCATGCGCCGCCAGCAGCGAGGCATTCAGGGGGTCGATGTAGTCCTTGACGGTTTCCACCCCCGGCACATTGGGCTTGTGGGGCACGCCAAACTCGTCGCAGATGGAGCGCAGCAGTTCCCCCACGGTGAGCTTGGGGTTGAAGATGTAGGCCACATTGCAGTGCTCCGGGATTTGCTCCAGAAAGCAGCGGCACACCGTGGTCTTGCCTGCGCCCACCTCGCCTGTCAGCAACACGAAGCCGCCGCCTGCATCCAGCCCATAGAGCAGGTGGGCCAGGGCCTCTCTGTGCCGCTCGCTCATGAAAAGATAGCGCGGGTCAGGGGCAATCGAAAACGGCGGGTGCTGGAGACCGAAGAACGGGGCGTACATGCTGGCAAGGATAACGCCCCCATCCACCGCGCACGGCCCAGCCCGAAGTCATCAGACTTTCACGAGGCTTTCACAGGGGAGGAGGGTTTCACCCGAGGAGTAGTTTCCCGTAAATTGTCGTCGGCAAGACAAGATAACGTCAAAGTCGGTCCTAGCATCCCCTCCATAGGCAAAAGCGCGGCCCTTGGGCGGCGCCTCAGAATGTCCCCAGGCTGACAGCCCTCACCTTCTAGGAACCTGCAATGTTGACCACGTTCCCGCAACTGCTGCTCAAGCACGCCGCCGAGCGCCCCACAGCACCGGCGCTGCGTGAAAAGGAATACGGCATCTGGCAGACCCACAGCTGGGCAGACCTGGCCCGGCTGGTGGAGACTGTGGCTGCGGGGCTGCGCCAAGCCGGGTTGCAACGCCACGAGCACATGGTGGTGATTGGCGCCAACCGCCCCCGCCTGTACGCCACCATGCTGGCCGCCCAGTCGCTGGGCGCCATCCCTGTTCCGCTGTACCAGGACGCCGTGGCGGCCGAATGCATCTACCCACTCAACAACGCCGAGGTGCGGTTTTGCCTGGTGGAAGACCAGGAGCAGGTCGACAAGATGCTGGAGATCCGCGAGCAATGCCCGCAGATCGCCCGCATCTTCTATGACGACCCACGGGGCCTTCGCAACTACAACGAGCAAGGCCTGGAGTCGCTGGATGCGCTGATCGAATCGGGCACCGCCTTTGTGGCGCAAAACCCAGGCTGGTTCCAGGCCGAAGTGGCCCAGGCCCGCCCCGACGATGTGGCTGCCATGTTCTTCACCTCAGGCACCACCGGCAACCCCAAGGGCGTGGTGCACACCCACAGCACGCTGCTGGACCGCGCCAGCGCGGGCGCCGAGTTCGACAAGCTCACCAGCAGCGAAGAGGTGCTGGCCTACCTGCCGCCCGCCTGGATCGGACAGAACATCTTCAGCTATGCCCAGTGGCTGGCCTGCGGCTATGTAGTCAACTGCCCCGAGTCGGCCAGCACGGTGACCATCGATTTGAAGGAAGTCGGCCCCACCTACTACTTTGCGCCCCCCCGCATTTTTGAAGGCCTCCTCACCAGCGTGATGATTCGCATGGAAGACGCAGGCACCCTCAAGCGCAAGATGTTCGAGGCCTGCATGGCTGTGGCCAAACGCGTGGGCCCGGCCCTGATGGACGGCGAGGCCGTGGGCACACTGGACCGCATCAAATACGCGCTGGGCAACCTGCTGGTGTACGGCCCGCTGCGCAACAACCTGGGCTTCAGCCGCGTGCGCGTGGCCTACACGGCAGGCGAGGCCATTGGCCCCGACCTGTTCACCTTCTACCGCTCCATCGGCATCAACTTGAAGCAGCTGTACGGCTCCACCGAGACCGCCGTGTTTGTCTGCCTGCAGCCCGACAACCAGGCGCGCGCCGACACGGTGGGCGTGCCCATTCGCGGGGTGCAGATCAAGGTGGCCGACAACGGCGAGATCCTGGTCAAGTCGGCCGGGTTGCTCAAGGAGTACTACAAGAACCCCGCCGCCACGGCCGAGGTGCTTACGGCCGACGGCTGGTACCACACCAGCGACGCGGGCTTTCTGGATGCGCATGGCCACCTCAAGATCATCGACCGCGTCAAGGACGTAGGCCGCATCATGGGCGGCGCCAACGACGGCGCCATGTTTGCGCCCAAGTACGTGGAAAACAAGCTCAAGTTCTTCCCGCACATCAAGGAGGTGGTGGCCCTGGGCGACAAGCGCGAGAAGGTGTGCGTGATGGTCAACATCGACTTCGACGCCGTGGGCAACTGGGCCGAGCGCCGCAACCTGCCCTACGCCGGCTACACCGACCTGGCGCAAAAGCCCGAGGTGTACGAACTGATCCGCGAATGCATCGAGAAGGTGAACGCCGACCTGGCGGGCGACAGCATGCTGGCTGGCAGCCAGGTGAGCCGCTTCCTGGTGCTGCACAAGGAGCTGGACGCCGACGACGGCGAGCTCACCCGCACCAACAAGGTCCGCCGGGGCTTCATCGCCGAGAAGTACGGCGTGCTCGTCGATGCGCTGTACGCAGGCCGCACCGAGCAGTACATCGAGACCCAGGTCAAGTTCGAGGACGGCCGCACCGGCAGCGTGAGCGCCACGCTCAAGATCTCGGACGCAAAGACCTTCACCCCCGTCAAGACCGCCGCATGAAACCCGCGCTCTACCCGCTGGAGAAGCCCCCCACCATGACCACCAAAAAGATCGGCGACGTCATCCTCGACGTCAAGAACATCAGCCTCCGGTTTGGCGGGGTGAAGGCACTCACCGACATCTCTTTCAATGTGAAAGAGCACGAGATCCGCGCCATCATCGGCCCCAACGGCGCGGGCAAAAGCTCCATGCTCAACTGCATCAACGGCGTGTACACACCGTCCGAAGGCTCCATCACCTTCCGGGGCAAGACCTTTGACCACATGAACTCCCGCCAAGTGGCAGAGATGGGCGTGGCGCGCACGTTCCAGAACCTGGCGCTGTTCAAGGGCATGAGCGTGATCGACAACATCATGACCGGCCGCAACCTCAAGATCAAAAGCAACCTGCTGATGCAGGCGCTGCGCATCGGCCCGGCCGAGCGCGAGGAAATCCGCCACCGCGAATACGTCGAACACATCATCGACTTCCTCGAAATCCAGGCCTATCGCAAGACCCCCGTGGGCCAGCTGCCCTACGGCCTGCAAAAGCGCGTGGACCTGGGCCGGGCCCTGGCCATGGAGCCGCAGGTGCTGCTGCTCGATGAACCCATGGCCGGCATGAACGTGGAAGAGAAGCAGGACATGTGCCGCTTCATCCTGGACGTGAACGACGAGTTCGGCACCACCATCGTGCTCATCGAGCACGACATGGGCGTGGTGATGGACATCAGCGACCGCGTGGTGGTGCTGGACTACGGCAAGAAGATCGGCGACGGCACGCCCGACGAAGTGCGCAGCAACGAAGACGTGATCAGTGCCTACCTCGGCACCTCGCACTGATCAGGAGAACAACTCATGGCATTCTTTCTCGAAACACTGATCGGCGGCCTCATGGCCGGCATGCTGTATTCGCTGGTGGCGCTGGGCTTTGTGCTGATCTACAAGGCCTCGGGCGTGTTCAACTTTGCGCAGGGCGCCATGGTGCTGTTCGCAGCCCTGGCGATGGCCCGCTTTGCCGAGTGGATTCCGCAGTGGACCGGCATCACGAACCCCATCGTGGCCAACCTGGCGGCCTTTGTGATTGCCGGCGCCATCATGTTCGTCGTGGCCTGGCTGATTGAAAAGCTGGTGCTGCGCCATCTGGTGAACCAGGAGGGCGCCACGCTGCTCATGGCCACGCTGGGCATCACCTACTTCATGGAAGGCCTGGGCCAGACGCTGTTCGGCAGCAACATCTACAAGATCGACGTGGGCATGCCCAAGGACCCGATCTTTGCGCTGGAGTCCATGTTCCAGGGCGGCATCCTGATCAACAAGGAAGACGTGATTGCCGCCGCCATCGCCGCCGCGCTGGTGGCCCTGCTGTCGGTGTTTTTCCAGAAGACCTCCACCGGCCGCGCCCTGCGCGCTGTGGCCGACGACCACCAGGCGGCCCAGTCCATCGGCATCCCGCTCAACCGCATCTGGGTGATCGTGTGGTGCGTGGCGGGCGTCGTCGCCCTGGTGGCCGGGATGATCTGGGGCAGCAAGCTGGGTGTGCAGTTCTCGCTGACCACGGTGGCGCTGCGTGCGCTGCCCGTGGTGATCCTGGGCGGCCTCACCTCGGTGCCCGGCGCCATCATCGGCGGTCTGATCATCGGCGTGGGCGAGAAGCTGTCGGAGGTGTACCTGGGCCCGTATGTGGGCGGTGGCATCGAGATCTGGTTTGCGTATGTGCTGGCGCTGGTGTTCCTGCTATTCAGGCCGCAGGGGTTGTTTGGCGAAAAAATCATTGATCGCGTGTGAAACACGTGATCCGCCCGGAGGGTGCTTCGCGCAGCGAAGAATGATTTTTCGGCGGAGGGCACGCAGTGCCAGTAGCCAAAAGATCACCACCCCGAAGGTTCACAAGGAGAAATAAAACATGCTCTACCGCGAAAACGGCCAGTTCAAGACCAGCTACCGCGCCGACCAGCAGATCTTCCCGATCGCACAGGACCGCATTGCCATCGGCATCATCCTGGCCATCGCCTTCATCGCCGTGCCCATGCTGGCCAGCGACTACATCTTCCGCGCCATCCTGATCCCCTTCGTCATCATGGCGCTGGCGGCCCTGGGGGTGAACATCCTCGTGGGCTACTGCGGCCAGATCTCGCTGGGTTCGGGCGCCTTCATGGCCGTAGGGGCCTATGGAGCCTACAACTTCTTCGTGCGCTTTCCGGGCATGCCGCTGATTCCGGCGCTCATCCTGGGCGGGTTGTGCGCCACGTTCTTCGGCATCCTGTTCGGGCTGCCCAGCCTGCGCGTCAAGGGCCTGTACCTGGCGGTGGCGACGCTGGCCGCTCAGTTCTTCAGCGACTGGATGTTCCTGCGCATCAAGTGGTTCACCAACAACTCCGACTCGGGCTCGGTGTCGGTCACCAACCTGCAGGTGCTTGGCATGCCCATCGAAAGCGCCACCAGCAAATACCTCTTCTGCCTGGCCATTCTGGTGGTGGTGGCCCTGCTGGCCAAGAACCTGGTGCGCGGCGCGATTGGCCGCGAGTGGATGGCGATTCGCGACATGGACGTGGCCGCTGCGGTGATCGGCATCCGCCCCATGTACGCCAAGCTCAGCGCGTTTGCCGTGAGCTCCTTCATCGTGGGCATGGCCGGTGCACTGTGGGCCTTTGTGCACCTGGGCGCTTGGGAGCCTGCGGCCTTCTCGGTCGAAATCTCGTTCCGCCTCTTGTTCATGGTGATCATCGGCGGACTGGGCTCGGTGATGGGCGCGTTCTTTGGCGCCGCCTTCATCGTGGTGCTGCCCATCGTGCTCAACCAGTTCCTGCCCGCGCTCGTGGGTCTGTTCGGTATCGAGATTTCCACGGCAGGCGTCTCGCACGCCGAGCTGATGATTTTTGGCGCACTGATCGTGTGGTTCCTGATCGTGGAGCCGCATGGCCTGGCCAAGCTGTGGTCCACCGCCAAGCAAAAACTCCGCCTCTGGCCCTTCCCGCATTGATCCCCTGCCAGTTTTCCCCGTGCTTCAACACATTCATCCAAAGGAGACATCCATGAAGCTTTCCAAAATCGTGATTGCCGCAGCGGTGGTTGCCGCTGGAGCGTCCTCGCTGGCGACCAGCGCGATGGCGCAAGCGAAGGAGCAGTTCTTCCCGCTGCTGTCGTACCGCACGGGGCCGTACGCACCCAACGGTGTGCCATGGGCCAATGGCAAGCAGGACTACATCAAGATGATCAACGCCCGCGATGGCGGCATCAACGGTGTGAAGCTCACTTTTGAAGAATGCGAAACCGGCTACGCCACCGACCGGGGCGTGGAGTGCTACGAGCGCCTCAAGGGCAAGCCCGGCGTGTCGCTGTTTGACCCCCAGGCCACCGGCATCACGTTTGCGCTGACCGAGAAGGCGCCCGTGGACAAGATCCCGCTGATGACGCTGGGCTATGGCCTGTCGGTGGCGCAGGACGGGCAGGCGTTCAAGTGGAACTTCCCCTTCATGGGCAGCTACTGGACGGGCGCGGACATCCTGATCCAGCACCTGGGCAAGGCCAATGGCGGGCTGGACAAGCTCAAGGGCAAGAAGATTGCCTTGGTCTACCACGACAGCCCGTTTGGCAAAGAGCCCATCCCGGTGCTGCAAGAGCGCGCCAAGATGCACGGCTTTGAGCTGCAGATGCTGCCCGTGACGGCCCCCGGTGTGGAGCAAAAAGCCACCTGGCTGCAGGTGCGCCAAAGCCGCCCCGACTACGTGCTGCTGTGGGGCTGGGGCGTGATGAACTCCACCGCCCTGAAGGAAGCCCAGGCCACGGGCTACCCCCGCGACAAGATGTATGGCGTGTGGTGGGCTGGTGCCGAGCCCGATGTGCGCGACGTGGGCGAAGGCGCCAAGGGCTACAACGCGCTGGCGCTGAACGGCTACGGCCAGCAAAGCAAGGTGATCCAGGACATCCTGAAGCACGTGCACGACAAGGGCCAGGGCACAGGGCCCAAGGACGAAGTGGGATCGGTGCTGTACACGCGCGGCGTGATCATCCAGATGCTGGCAGTGGAGTCGGTGCGCCGCGCGCAAGAGCGCTTTGGCAAGGGCAAGGTCATGACCGGAGAGCAAGTGCGCTGGGGCATGGAAAACCTGGCGCTGGACCAGAAGAAGCTGGATGCCCTGGGCTTCAACGATGTGATGCGCCCCCTGTCCACCAGCTGCGCCGACCACATGGGATCGACCTGGTCGCGCGTGCACACCTGGGACGGCAAGAAGTGGAACTTCTCGTCCGACTGGTACCAGGCTGACGAGCAGATCCTCAAGCCCATGGTGAAGGCCGGTGCGGACAAGTACCTGGGCGACAAGAAGATGACGCGGCGGGACCCTGCTGATTGCAGTAGCTAAGTGCATCCCCCTGAGCGGCTTTGCCGCTTCCCCCTTCTCTCGAATCGCTGCGCGATTCGGGAAGGGGGACACCACCAGTGCGGCGGGGCGGCGCGGCCGGCGTAGGCCCTTGCACGGTGGTCCTGGCCTGGGGCTGCGACCGTTTCAAAGGCCAGTGACGTAGCGGCTGCATTCGTTTGCAGCCGCCAATCGAAAGGGTTGCACCGCAGCCCTTTCGATTGGCACAGCGAAGGCAACACCATGGACTCTAAAAACATTGTTCTCAACGTCAACGGCATCGAGGTCATTTACAACCATGTGATCCTGGTGCTCAAGGGCGTCTCGTTGCAGGTGCAGGAGGGCTCGATCGTGGCCATCTTGGGGGGCAACGGGGCGGGCAAGACGACCACGCTGCGGGCTATCTCCAACCTGCTCAAGGGTGAGCGCGGCGAGGTGACCAAGGGCAGCATTGAGCTGCGCGGCGAGCGCATTGAAAACCTGTCGCCTGCCGACCTCGTCAAGCGCGGCGTGGTGCAGGTGATGGAGGGGCGGCATTGCTTTGCCCACCTGACGATCGAAGAGAACCTGATGACGGGCAGCTACACCCGCACCAGCAAGGGCGAGATCGATGCCAATCTGGAGAAGGTCTACAACTACTTTCCGCGCCTCAAAACACGCCGCACCTCGCAGGCGGCCTACACCTCGGGGGGTGAGCAGCAGATGTGCGCCATTGGCCGCGCGCTGATGGCCAACCCCAGCATGGTGCTGCTGGACGAGCCCTCCATGGGCCTGGCGCCGCAGATCGTGGAAGAGGTGTTCAACATCGTCAAAGACCTGAACACCAAGGAAAAGGTCACCTTCTTGCTGGCCGAGCAGAACACCAACATGGCGCTGAAGTACGCGGACTACGGCTACATCATGGAAAGCGGCCGCGTGGTGATGGACGGCGCCGCCAGCGACCTGGCCAGCAACGAGGACGTCAAAGAGTTCTACCTGGGCGTGGGTGGCGGCGAGCGCAAGAGTTTCAAGGATGTCAAAAGCTACAAGCGGCGCAAGCGCTGGTTGGCTTGACGAGCCCCCTGCGGCGCTGCGCGCCTTCCCCCTCAGGGGGACGCACCCGGTGGCCTGGCAAAGCCAGTTCCACGGGTGCGCTGGCGGTGGCCGCGCCAGGGTTCAAGGCAGCGCCCTTTGTTGATTTCTGTTCAAAACGTTTTTGCTCCTCATTTGATAGCTGCTTGCGCTTGATAGATAAGCGCTAGAGGCCTTTTTGATTCAAACCTACCCAAAGGAACCCTGGCATGAGCACGTTTTATGACGCCTTGGAAACCCGCAGCCCTGCGGAGCGTGAAGCGGCGCTGATGGCAGCGCTGCCTCGGCAGGTGGCGCATGCGCAGCAGGCATCGCCTGCGTTTGCCAGCATTCTGGCGGGGGTGGATGCGGCCTCGGTCACCAGCCGCGCGGCGCTGGCGCAGTTGCCTGTCACGCGCAAGTACGAGCTGCTGGAGCGCCAGCAGGCGGGCCGGGCCAGCAACGTGTTTGGCGGCTTCAGTGCGCTGGGTTTTGGGCCGGGCATGACGCGCGTGTTTGCCAGCCCCGGCACCATCTACGAGCCCGAGGGCACGCGGGCCGATTACTGGCGCATGGCGCGGGCCATTCATGCGGCGGGGTTTCGTGCGGGCGAGTTGATTCACAACAGCTTCAGCTACCACTTCGTGCCCGCAGGCTCGATGATGGAAACCGGCGCGCACGCGCTGGGCTGCACCGTGTTTCCGGGTGGTACGGGCCAGACCGAGCAGCAGGTGCAGGCCATGGCCGAGCTGCAGCCGGCGGGCTACATCGGCACGCCCAGCTTTCTGAAAATCATTGTCGAAAAAGCTGCCGAGATGGGCGTGGCGCTGCCCACGGTGACCAAGGCGCTGGTGTCGGGCGAGGCCTTTCCGCCCTCGCTGCGCGACTGGTTTGCTGAGCACGGCATTGCGGGCTACCAGTGCTACGCCACGGCCGACCTGGGCTTGATTGCCTACGAGACCAGTGCGCGCGAAGGCCTGGTGCTGGACGAGGGCGTGATCGTCGAAATCGTGCGCCCTGGCACCGGCGACCCCGTGCCCGAGGGCGAGGTGGGCGAGCTGGTCATCACCACGCTCAACCCCGACTACCCGCTGATCCGCTTTGGCACCGGCGACCTGTCGGCCGTGCTGCCCGGCACCTGCCCCACAGGCCGCACCGGCACGCGCATCAAGGGCTGGATGGGCCGGGCCGACCAGACCACCAAGGTGCGCGGCATGTTTGTGCACCCGGGGCAGGTGGCGCAGATCGCCAAGCGTTTTCCGCAAGTGTTGCGAGCGCGCCTCGTGGTCAGTGGCGAGATGGCCAACGACCAGATGGTGCTGCAGGTCGAGACCACCGAAACCGCCGAGGGCCTGGCCCACCAGCTCTCGGATGCCATCCGCGAGGTGACCAAGCTGCGTGGCGAGGTGCAGATGGTGCCGCCTGGCACGCTGCCCAACGACGGCCGGGTGATCGAAGATGCGCGCAGCTACCGCTGACAGCGCGGCAAACGGGATCTAGCGATACCACCCAGAGGGCCTGCGCGCCCCCTTGCGCGGGCCGTGCGGGTGCTGTTGATTTGTCACAAAAACAAGGCAATCTGCACCCCTAACAGACGAGCTTTGCACGACCCTCGGTGTCAGGGTTAACCCTTGCATTTGCTATCAAATAGATAGCTTTCGGCGCTCTATATATCAGACCTGCAGCTTGTTTTGATTTAAAACACCACAGCGCACAGGCTACGGACAACCCGTATTACCCTGCGAAAACGCCATCGCTATCATGGCCCCGTCAATCAAAGGAGCATCCATGAAAAATCTGCTGAAACTCTCGCTGGCCGCCGCCGCAGTGGTCACCGCCTTCGGCGTACAAGCGCAAGAGTTCCCGTCCAAAGACAAGACGATCACGCTGGTGGTTCCTTACGCAGCGGGCGGCCCCACCGACCGCGTGGCCCGCGACCTGGCCGAAGCCCTGCGCAAGCCCCTGGGTGTGAGCGTGGTGGTGGACAACACGGCCGGTGCTGGCAGCACCATCGGTACCGCCAAGGCGGCCCGTGCCACCCCCGATGGCTACACACTGCTGCTCAACCACATCAGCATGTCCACCATGCCCACGATGTACCGCAAGCTGTCGTTCAACGTGGCCAACGATTTTGAGTACCTGGGCATCGTCAACGACGTGCCCATGACGCTGATCGCCAAGCCCAGCATGGCCGCCAACAACTACAAGGAGCTGTCGGCCTGGATCAACCAGAACAAGGGCAAGATCAACCTGGGTAATGCGGGCCAGGGCTCGGCATCGCACCTGTGCGGCCTGATGTTCCAAAGCGCGCTGCAGGTGGACATGACCCCTGTGCCCTACAAGGGCACCGCCCCCGCCATCACCGACCTGATCGGCGGCCAGATCGACCTGCTGTGCGACCAGACCACCAACACCACGTCGCAGATCGAAGGCAAGAAGGTCAAGGCCTACGCTGTGACCACCACCAAGCGCCTCACCACGCCAGCCCTCAAAGACCTGCCCACACTGGCTGAGTCGGGTGTGAAGGACTTCAACGTGACGATCTGGCACGGCGTGTACGCGCCCAAGGGCACCCCTGCCGACGTGCTCAAGAAGCTCAACGAAGCCATCAAGGTGGCCCTGAAGGACCCTGAGTTCATCAAGAAGCAAGAAGGCCTGGGCGCCGTGGTGGCCACCGACAAGCGCATCGAGCCCGCCGAGCACAAGAAGTTTGTGCAGTCCGAGATCGACAAGTGGGGCGCCGTCATCAAGGCCGCTGGCACTTACGCCGACTGATCCCTGCCGCTGGCGGCAACGCCAGTGCAGCACAAGCCACCGCGCCTTCCGGGCCCGGTGGCTTTTTTTATCGCTGCGGTCCCACTGTTCGGGTAATCCCATCTGCCCTTTGCGCACGCACCCGCGTAGAACACCAGCATGCAGGTCACGGCACCTGCAATGTCTATCGATTCGAAAAGGAATGGCCCCATGACATCGCTGCACCGCGTCCACCCCCCCGCCCGCTCCAGTGCACAAATCCAGGCCCGCAGCCAGGCACGCAGCCGCCGCAAGGCCGTGGCCCTCGCACTCACCCTGACGGCCATGGGCGCCTTGGCGCTGACCGCTGCGTCCTCTTTGCTGGCACCAGGCAAGGCACACGCGCAGACGGCACCCGCAACCGCTGGCTGGCCGACCAAGCCCGTGCGCATCATCGTGCCCTTTGCCCCCGGTGGCACCACCGACATCCTGGCGCGCGCCATGGCGCCCGAGCTGGGTCGCGCCTTCGGGCAGCCCTTCATTGTGGAAAACCGTGCTGGTGCGGGCGGCAACGTGGGCGCCGAGGCCGTGGCCAAGTCTGCCAACGACGGCTACACCCTGCTCATGGGCACGGTGGGCACGCACGGCATCAACCGCGCGCTGTACGCCAAGCTGCCCTACGACCCCATCAAGGACTTTGTGCCCATCACCCTGGTGGCCGCCGTGCCCAACGTGATGGTGATGAACCCCGACAAGGCCAAAGCCCTGGGCGTCGCCAACGTGCAGGATTTCATCAAGGCCGCCAAGGCCAACCCGGGCAAACTGAACATGGCGTCCAGCGGCAACGGCACCTCCATCCACCTGGCGGGCGAGCTGTTCAAAAGCATGACGGGCACCTACATGCTGCACCTGCCCTACCGGGGCTCGGGCCCCGCGCTGATGGACATGGTGGCGGGCAACGCCGATGTGATGTTTGACAACCTGCCTTCGTCCATGGCGCAGATCAAAGCCGGCAAGCTGGTGGCCCTGGCTGTGACCAGCAGCCAGCGCTCTGCCGCGCTGCCCGACGTGCCCACGGTGGAGCAGGCTGGCGGCCCGGCCCTCAAGGGCTACGAGGCCAGCTCCTGGTTCGGCCTGCTGGCCCCGGCAGGCACCGCCCCGGACATCGTCAACCGTATCCAGCAAGAGGTCGCCAAGTCACTGGCCAGCCCGGCGGTGAAAGAGCGGCTCACCGCCCAAGGCGCCATCCCGGGCGGCAACACCCCGGCCGAGTTTGCACGCCACATTGAGCAAGAACACCAGAAATGGGCGGGGGTGGTGAAGGTGTCAGGGGCCAAGGTGGATTGAGAGCGCACGGTCACACATGGCAGTGGCCATACAGCGCGCCCCTGCAGTGCGTCCTACCGCGGCGCCTGGCTTGCGCTACACACCCCAGACCACATCGCAGTCTTCTTGCAGGCTGCGGCGCAAAAGATCGATGAAGGGCGCCGCCCGTTGACGCAAGCGCACCGTGTCGCGGGGCTCGTCTTCCGGCGCGTTCGGGTCCGCCTCTACAGCCTGTTGCGCAGCCTCGCGCAGGCGGGCTTCGTCAGCGGCCACAGCGGCCTCCAGGGCGGCCAGCGCGGCAGGGATTTGCGCGGCAGTCACGATGCCGGTGGACGCTGGCGCTTTGCCAATGATTTGCAGAATCTGCCGCCCCTGGGGTTCCAGCAAGATCAGGTCGGCGGCAGCGCGGGATTTGAATTTGTAGAGCATGGCAAAGCACTCCAGGGCTAAGGTTGGGCGGCAGGGCAATCAAAGCCCAAGCCTAACCGCCTTCTTGCCAGTGCATGTCAGCGCATGCCGACAGATGCCAGGCAGGCCGGTGAATGGATTGCCTGCATCAATTTGAACAAAAAAGGCTGCCAGCGCTTATTCTCAAAGCGCTAGCAGCTATGCTTTCAATAGCACTACATCTGCCGCTGACGACTGCCAGGGGCCCAGGCAGCGCGCAACCGGGGCGCCACATTGCGCTGCCACAGGCCCAGCACCAGGGGCCCATACAAAATGCACACCAGCGCCCCGGCAATCAGCGGTAGCGCGGCAAACACCCAGCCGGTGAGCAGCTCGCCCCCCAGCGCCACACCCAC
Organism: Acidovorax sp. 56; assembly: GCF_002749705.1. Taxonomy (NCBI): domain Bacteria; kingdom Pseudomonadati; phylum Pseudomonadota; class Betaproteobacteria; order Burkholderiales; family Comamonadaceae; genus Acidovorax; species Acidovorax sp. 56. Next base: position 3,954,910 of record NZ_PEEV01000001.1, on the reverse strand, counting down.
CAACAGGGCCACCGCAGGGTTCACGAATGAGTAGCTGCCCGCCAGCGCAGCCGAGGCGTTTTGCAGCAGCCACAGGTAGGCGTTCAGCGCAATCAGCGTGCCAAACACCAGCAAATACACCCAAGCGGCCCACGACTTGGCTGTGACGTCAGCCAACCGGCCCACAGGCTCCACCCAGGCAGCCACCACCAGGCTGAGGGCACCACCCACAAGCCACTGTGCGGCAGAGGCCATGGCGGGCGCCGGCAGCGTGAGCTTGCGCGACGCGTACGAGCCCACGCTCCAGCACAGCGGGGCACCAAACGCCAGCAAGGCGCCCTGCCAGGTGGCCGAGAAGTCGCCCTCCAGCGCCAGCAGCAGCGCGCCCACCACGCCGAGCGCCAGCCCCACCCAACTGGTCAACGGCACGCGCTCGCCGCCCCAGCGCGTCCACAGCGCCAGCCACATGGGCATGGTGGTGACCACCGTGGCCATCAGGCCCGAGCCAATGCCCAGCTTTTGCGCAAAACCAATGCAGTTCATCGCAAAAAACACCATGAGCGCGCCCACCAGCGCGGCATTGCGCCACTGCACGGCCGTGGGCAGGGCATGCCCCTGCCACAACGCCACCAGCAACATCACACCACCCGCGCACAAAAAGCGGATGGCGTTCATCCACAGGGGCGGCATGCTTTGCAGCGCAATGCCAATGGCGAAATACGTGGTGCCCCACACCACATACACCAGCAACAAGGCCAGCACCAGCGCCCCAGAGCGCCCCAGCCCCCACTTGGGCGCTTGCACATTGAAAAATGTCGGCATATTCTTCACCTGACCGAATAATTTATGGAAAACCAGCGGTTTCAGGAATTTTTACCGAATCACAGCCCTTATGCAAGCAAATATTCAGACAGACGACATGGACGCCAGAATTATTTCGGCGCTTGGTGAAGATGGCCGTCGTTCTTATGCCGATGTCGGGGCCGAGGTCGGGCTGTCTACAGCGGCCGTGCACGAACGGGTCAAGAAGCTGCTGGACAAGGGCGTGATCCGCCGCTTTTCCATCAGCGTGGACCCCGACCGCGTGGGGCTGAGCTTCACCGCCTTTGTGGCAATCCGCAACGACGGCGGCATCCACTGCCGCGAAGTGGCCCCGCGCCTGCGCGCCATGCCCGAGGTGCAAGAGCTGCACAGCGTGGCGGGCGAATACGACTTTCTGGCCAAGATCCGCACCACCCACGCCCGTGCCCTGGAAGACGTCATCTACCAGATCAAGGCCATTGAGGGCGTGGCCCGCACCACCAGCACCGTGGTGCTGAGCACCGCCTTTGAAGACCGGCCGCTGGACTTGGGCAAGCGGCTGCCCGGCAAAGCCCCGGCGCAGACCGGCACATGACCGCACCCCGCTACACCCTGGCCTGGGCACCCCAGCCCGGCACGCTGGGCTGGCTTGCGGGCAGCCACTGGCTGGGCCGCTGCGCCGCGCAATTGCGCCCCCTGCCCCAGCTCGACATTGCCGAAGTGCCACCCGAGGTGCTGCACCTGCTCACGGCCCGCCCCCGCCAATGGGGCTGGCGCGCCGCCTGGGCACCCAGCTTTGCCCTGGCCGAGGGCACGGACTGGCTCACCCTGCAAGCCACCGTGCATCGGCTGACCACCCAATGGCAGCCCATGGCCTTGCCCCCGCTGCAGGTGGTGCGCCACGCTGGCGCACTGGCCTTGGCCCCCGCGCCAGGCCACCGCAGCCACCAGGCCCTGAACGCCTGGGCCACCCAATGCCAGCAAGCCCTGCAGGCGATTGCTGCGCTGCAGCAGGACGGTGCGGCAGCGCCTGAAGCGCCCTGGACCTTTCACCTGCCACTGACCGGCCCGCTGCACCTGGTGCAGCCGCCGCTACAGGACGTGGTGGAAGACGTGGCCCAGCAGTTCTTTGCCGACCTGCCGCCACAACACATCGACAGCCTGGCGCTGTTTTCACAAAAACACCCGCAGGACGACTTCGCGCTGCTGGACCACTTTGAGCTGGCGCCCGCTACTGCAACTTCAACAGCAACTGAGCCCAACCCGCTATGAGCGTCACCTTTTTTCACAACCCCAAGTGCAGCACCTCGCGCAACGCCCTGGCCCTGGTCCGCGAGCGCGGTGTGGAGCCCACGGTGGTGGACTACCTCAAGCACCCACCCAGCCGCGCCACGCTGCAAGCCCTGGTCGCCAGCAGCGGCCAAGGCGCGCTGTACCTGGTGCGCACCAAAGAGCCGCTGTTCAAAGAGCTGCACCTGGACGCCCCTGGTGTCACAGACGAACAGCTGCTGGACGCCCTGGCCACGCACCCCGTTCTGCTCAACCGCCCCGTGGCCAGCAGCCCCCGTGGCACCCGTGTGGGCCGGCCTATTGAGGCGGTGTTGGAGATTTTGTAAAAGCGCGCTGAACCGCCCCAGGTCCGCGTCACGCGCCAGGCAAGGCGGGCGGCCCCAGTGGCCCAAGCACCCGCGCCACCAAGGCGTCCACGCCATCGTCGTGCACAAAGCCCGCCGCCTGGGCATGCGGTGTGTGCAGGAAGGGCTGGCGACCAAACACCGCCTCGATGCGCGGGTCGGGCGCGTAGCCAATCCAGTCCTGCGCATGGCAGCCCAGGGCGTGCGCAGCCGCCTCCACCACCTGGGCCACCGAGGCATGCAGCACCGGCGGCTGCCAGCAACGGGCAGACGTCATCGCCTCCATGGGCATGCGCGCGGCATGCAGCAAGTTGTCCAGACAACGCTCCAGCGACATCCACCAGGCCGTGGCCTGGGGCGAGACCGGGCAGGTGTAGGCCTGCCGCCCATGCAAAGCATGAAAGATCTGGCTCATGAAGGCTGAGCCATGGCCCGTCTCGGCCGGGGGACGGGCCACCACACCGGGCAGGCGCAGGCTGCAGGCATCCAGCTCAGCACGGCGGCTGTAGTCGGCCAACAGCAGCTCAGTCGTCCATTTGTGGGTGCCGTAGCTCAACGTGGGCTGCGGCACTTGCGCTTCGTTCATGGGATGTGTCCCCAAGGCCCCATACACCGCCACCGAGCTGGCAAACACCACGCGCGGCGCGGGGGCTTGGCCCGCCCGCACTGGCTGGGCCAGCCCCTCCAGCAAGGCCACGGTATCGAGCAGATTGGCCTGCACGCCCAAAGCGGGCTCGCGCTCGGCCAGCGCCCCCGGCACACTGGCAAGGTGGAACACAACGCCCGGCGGATCATCGCGCAGTGCTTGCAGCAAGGAGGGGTCTGCAAAGCTGCCCAGGTGCCAGCGCAGGCTGGCCTGCGCTGGTGCCGAAGGCACCGTGTGCGAGGCGGGCGCTGACGCAGCAGCACGATCGACCAACGTGAGCCGTAGCGGGCCTGCTTGCCCCAGGCTCTGCGGGTGCGCACGCAGGCGCTGCACCAGCGCAGCCCCGACAAAGCCCCCCGCCCCCGTGATGACCACGTGCTGCATCAGCGCCCCTCTGCAACGTCAGCACCAGCCGCCACCACGCGCTGGTGCACTGCGCCAAACGGGCCTTCACGCCCGTCGGGCCACCGGGCCTGCATGCGCACGGCGTCGCCGTAGCGCATGAAGGGCGTTTTGGCGGCGCCCTCGTCCAGAATCTCAATCACGCGCCGCTCGGCCAGGCAGGCAGAGCCCGCATCGCGCGATTGGTTGGACACGGTGCCTGAGCCGACGATGGTGCCCGCCGTCAACCGCCGCGTGCGGGCTGCGTGTGCAATCAGTTGCCCAAAGCCAAAGTTCATTTCACCGCCATGGGGGTGGCCAAACCATTGGCCGTTGGACTCCACATGCAGACGCAAATGGACCCGCCCACCCTGCCAAGCATCGCCCAGCTCATCGGGCGTCACGGCCAGTGGGGCAAAGCTGGTGGAAGGCTTGGCCTGCAAGAAGCCAAAACCCGTCTTCATCTCGTGCGGGCCCAGCGCACGCAGGCTCCAGTCGTTGATCTGCACGATCAGCCGCACGCTGGCCAAGGCGGCCTCTGGCGTCACGCCCATCGGCACAGGCCCGCAGACGACGCCGAACTCGCCTTCGAAGTCGATGCCATCGGCCTCGCTGGGCATGGGCACATCGTCGCAGGGCCCCAAAAAGTCGTCGCTGGCGCCCTGGTACATGACCGGGATAGTGTCGAAGTGCGGAATGGGCGGGGTGTTGAACGCGCGCTCCATCAACCGCCCATGGTTGAGAAAGGCCGAGGCATCCAGCCACTGCGGGCTGCGCGGCAAGGGGGCGCTACACAAGGCGGGATCGAAAGGAAAAGCCCCAGGCGCTGTGCCGGTCTCCAGCGCTGCTGCCAGCACGCGCAGGGCGGGCTCCAACGCATCCCACTGCTGCAAGGCCGCCAACAGGCTGGGGGCCAAGGGCGCAACGTCCACAGCGCGCTGGCTGCAGGACGACACGAGTACCAAGCGGCCATCCAGTGTGCCGTTTTTCAGGGTGGCAAATCGCATCAAAAGCTCCGTTTCACAACCATCATGGCTGCACTGTGGGCTGAACCACGGACGGGGCAAACTGCCCGTCCACCAGCACGAACAACATGCGGCAAGGCGCACCGGACCGGTTGGCCCACGCATGGTTGGTGCCACGTTGCACCACCACGCTGCCAGGACGCAACTGCACCTCGCCCTCGTCGAGCACCAGCGTCAATTCGCCTTCGATCACCACGCCATAGTCCACCGATTCGGTGCGGTGCATCAACGGGTGGGGAGAATCCGAACACACGGTGGACGCAGATGCGTCGCCCACCTGGCTGAAGGCTGCATGCATGCGCTGGGCACCGTGGGCCAGGAACTCGGGGGTATCCGGCGGAATGTCCACAAAACGCAGGCGCGTACCGCCAGGGGGTGGGGGCAGCACCAGAGCACCCAAGGTGGGATCGGGGCCGTTGTCGACCACAGCAGGCGACTGGGCCGTGCTCCAGACCTCGTGGAACACTGTGCCAGGGATGGCCGCAATCTCGACCACAGTGGACAGCGGCCCTTCGCTGACGACCACGGCCCGACCTCGGCTGTTGTGGCCAGTGACCACGCGATGGATGGATGGGAAAGCCATGAACCAACTCCTCAATCTTCAAAAATGGCGACCGCGCGCGTCCAGCCTGCCGAGGCGCCGCGGATCTTGTGGGGGAAGCAGCTGATCGTGAAACCCGTAGGCGGCAACGCCTCCAGGTTGTGCAGCTTCTCCAGGTGGCAGTAGCCGATATCGCGACCCGCCTTGTGGCCCTCCCAGATCAGGGCCTTGTTGCCGGTCTCTGCCACACGCTGGGCGGTGTACGAAAACGGTGCATCCCAGCTCCAGGCATCGGTCCCCGTCAGGCGCACTCCCCGCTCGAGCAGGTACATCGTCGCTTCATAACCCATGCCGCAGCCTGCGCCCAGGTAGTCCTTGTGCCCGTAGCGCGAACCGGCCCGGGTGTTGACCACCACAATGTCGAGCGGCTGCAGCATGTGGCCGATGCGGGCCAGCTCAGCCTCCACGTCTGCGGCGGTGGCCACGTAGCCATCGGGCAGGTGGCGAAAGTCCAGCTTCACACCCGGCTGAAAGCACCATTCCAACGGCACTTCATCAATCGTGATGGAGGGGCGTGCTCCACCGTTCTTGGCATCCTGCGTGGAGTGGAAGTGCCAGGGGGCATCCAGGTGGGTGCCGTTGTGCGTGGTCAGCGTGACCCACTCGGCCGCCGCCGCTTCGCCGTCGGGGTAGTCCTCGGGCTGGGTGCCCGGGATCATGGCCATGAACTCGGGCAACGTATCGGCGTGCTTCTGGTAGGTGATCTTGGGCGCCAGGGGCGGTGGGTCGGAGAGCACATCGTTCTCCAGGTAGATGGACAGGTCCACAAAGCGGCGTTGGGGTTTGGTCATACAGAGATAGGGAAGGGCTCAGCGCGCACCCGCGACAGGTGCGCCCAGACAGAACAAGGAGTAGAGCGGGCAGTGCGTTGACGGTTACGCCACCCCGGGCAGAGGCTTGGCATGGGCGGGAGAGCGATGAATGCGTGCAAACGCATACATGGCCAGCCCATCGATCAACAGGGCGGCCACACCCAAGCTGCCATAGCCCCAGGCTTTGACCAGCGTGCCCCCCAGGATGGGCCCAATGGCCGCGCCAAACATGAGCATGGCGGGGGTGGCCGCCAAGGCCCTGCCACTAGGGTCCAGCCGGGCCAAAACGCCAAAGGCAAAGGTGTGCGTGAAGATCATCACCGCCGCAAACACGGCCGCTGCGGCGGCATAAGGGGCGAACACTGGGGAGTTCATGATCACCACCACCAGCAAGGCCTGCAGTGCAGGCCCCGCCAGCAAAACGCTGCGGGCGGCCCAGCGCTTTTCCAGAACAGCAGCCAACGCGGCCGGAAAGAGGTTCACCACACCCAAGGCAATGAGCACGCCAGTGACGGCCTGCAGTCCGTAACCCCGGTCGCTGCCCACACGCTCCAGAAAGCTGAAGGTCATGGACTGCACCAGCCCCAAAGCCGCAATGCCCAGCATGCCCCACCAGACAGCGACCGGCAATGGCGCAGAGGGACCGCGTGAAGACCCGGATTCTGTCGACGTATCAGGCTGCGGGAAGGCCAGCGCTGCCGCCAGGGCCCCCACCGCCATGACGCCAGCGAACACCTGAAACAGCACCGCACCGCCCTGCTGCGCCACCAGCACCGGAGTGCCCCCCAGAAACACGATGGCAAACACCCCCAGCGCCATGCCCACCAGCGCAAACATGCGGTGGGGGTTGTGGCTGCGGGCGATGGTGCCATGCGTCACGCTCAAGGCAGCGCCCGCAGCCACCCCTGAGGCGGCATGCAGTAAAGCCAACAGCGAAAACTGGGTGGTGCTAGAGGCCACCGCAAAACCCACGGCCGCAGCGGCAAACCCCGCGGTAGCCACTACGCGGCCCGGCAACACTTGAAAGAACGGCGCCAACACCAAGCTGGCAAGCACGGCGCCTGCCAAAAAGAGCGTCGCCAGCAATCCCGCCTGTTGCGGATCGAATCGGTACACCGATATCAAGGTGCCCACCCAAACAGGCAAGGCCACCAGGTCGACCATGCCTGCGCAGTGGCCCACCATCAGGGCCACACGGCCCCGCAGCGAATTGGTAGTGATCATGGCCGCCGCACCTCAGATAGGCTGGGCCAGGGCCATGAGGGACTCGCGCATGATGCGCGAATGCTCGTCCTTGTCGCCGCCTTCGACCTCAATCTCGCCCAGGCGTGCCGAGTTCTCCACCACCATGCGGCAGCGTTCCCAGCGGCGGGCTTCAAAGGAGGCCAAGGCGCTGGGCACGTCGCCCGCGCTGGCCAGCTCGTCGGCCAGCACCAGCGCGTCTTCGATGCCAATGCAGGCGCCAGAGGCGAGATGGGGCGTGGTGGCGTGCACCGTGTCGCCAATCAGCACCACCCGGCCTTGTGACCAGGGGCGCGGCATGAGCATGCCTTCCAAGGGGCGGTACACAATCTGCGAGTCAAGCCCGATCTGACTGCGGATTGCCTGCAGCGTGGGCGCAGTAAACCCGTCGAGCAACGCACGCAACCGGTCGGCAAAGGTGGCTGGGTCGACATGGTCGTTGGTGGGACGCGGCTCGGTGACGAAAAGGTACATCTCGGTCTTGGAGACCGGGTTCACACCAGGCTTGATCTGCGGGCCCATCCACATGGTGGCTGTGTCGATTTCGGGGGGACGGGGCAGCACTGCACGCCACACCGCCTGGCCGCTGTAGCGCGGCTTGGGGGCGTTTTCAAACACGGTTTCGCGCACCTTGGAATACAGTCCATCGGCGCCGATCACGAGGTCGTAGCGCTGGCTCTGGCCGTCGGTGAAGCGGACCTGCACGCCGTCGGCCTCCTGCTCAATGGCCGTGAAGGTGCAGCCCAGGCGGACATGGGCACCCGCCGCGCGGGTGGCCTCGGCCAGGATGCGGGCCAGTACGGGGCGCATGATGGCGCCCCCGCCGGGAACGTCCGCGCCCGCGATACGCGGCGTGGGAATGGTTGCGACTTGGGGACCATGGGGCAGGTGCAGGTTCACGCCGTCCGAGGCGTTGCCCTGGGCCAGGAAGGTGTCCAGAATGCCCAAGCGACGAAACGCCCGCAGCGTGGCGCCCCCCAGGCTGATGCCCGCGCCATAGCTGCGCCAGCCTGGGTCAATTTCGACCACGTCCACCTGGGCGCCCTGCTTGCGCAGCTCAATGGCCGCAGCCATGCCGGAAAAGCCACCGCCGATGACCAGAATGCGTTGGGAAGAAAGGTTCATGGATTTGTCTCCTGGTAGGTTGCGTCGGCGATGTGGACCTCGCCGTTCGCTTGTAATGTCAATGGCACGGGCGTGAGCGCATCGCCCAGGCATGGGCCCAGGGTGCACCGCCCGGTGGGGATGTCAAACAACGCACCGTGGGCCGCACACACAATGCGGTCCCCCGCTGCGTTCAGGTACTGGTCTTTGCGCCATGCCATGGGGGTGTTGTGGTGAGGGCAAGCGTCGGCGTAGGCAAAGAGTTGCGGGCCTTGGCGTACCACGAGCACCGAGTCCTGCCCCCGGCCTGTAGGGTCAAAGCCGCGCGATTGGCCATCGGGCAGATCCTTCCAGTGGCACAGCTTCATGGCACGGTCCTCAGTGCGCAGCGCCAGCGGGTGGTGGGCCGGAAGGCGCCCACTTTTCGCGGTGCTGGAACAGGAACAACTGAGAGGCGTCCGCACTCATCGGCACCTCGCGTGCAGCCCACGTGCTGTCGTGCAGGTCCATGTCGGCGTCGTATTCGACATGGCAACCCAGGGGCGAGTTGAAGTACCAAAACCAGTTGCTGCCAAACTTGTGGCGCCCCGGCCCCCAGAAGCTCTGATAGCCCTTGTCGACCAAACGGGTGCCAGCCAGCAGCAAGTCGGTGGGGCCGCCCATGTGGAAGGTGAAATGCTCGCAACCCTTCATGAACGGGGGAGTCTGGATCATGAAGAGGGTGTGGTGGTCCAGGGTGCCAGCGGGGCGCAAGAACGGGCCCACGCCGGTGAAGCGGTCGGTGCACACAAACCCCAGGCGGGCGTAGAAGGCCTCGGCCTTGGCCGCATCGGGCACGAAATACACCACATGCGACAGCGAGCGCGGCCGCGCGGGCATGTCGGGTGACAAACCCAGAGTATTGGGGCCACGCTGCGGCGCAGCGCCAGGGGCGTTCACAGCCTCGGCAGGCAGTGTCAGCGGCTTGCGCACCGTGACCTGGAAAGCCAGGGCAAAACCCAGGTCGTCGGTGGTGCGCAGCACACCGCCCTGGCGCTCTACGGCGCGGTCGCGCGCCAGCTCGGCTTCGATGGCGTCGAGTGTGGCCGCATCCGCCACCCCATAGACCGTTTCGCGCAACATGCTGGCCGTGCCCAGCGAAGGAGGCAGGGCGGGGTCGTCTTTGGCACGAATCTCCACGGCTGTGCCGTCCAGGGCCTCAAACCGCCCTCCAGCGGCGGTGACGCCCACCGGGGTGAGTCCGTAGTCCGTCAAGTATTGGGCGCAGGCGGCCACGTCGTCCACGCCAAAAACCAGGGCGTCGGGTCCAATGATGTTCATCTCTCAATCCTTTGTGGTGTCGTTTTTGGGGGCAGGCGCTAGGCCACTCAGGCAGTGCGGCCACCGAGGGTCTGTGCCACCCAGTCGGCGATGTAATGACCGGCGTTGATGCTGTTGTCAAAGCTCGCGTGCTGCGATCCGCCTTCGCGGTCGGTGAACACTTTCAGCTCGCGCCGAGGGCTGTTGACCAGCTGCTCATAAGTGCGGTGCGCCCACTTCAGCGGGATCTGCGAATCCCGCTCGCCATGCGTGACCAGGAAAGGCACGCGGATCTTCTCGACCACGCCATCCAGGTGCACGTCTTCGGCGATGCGCATGAAGTCGTCCACATCCTTGGCGCCCCAGACCCAGCAGACATGGGCCCAGTAGTGCGGCACCGGGAAGTCGCCCTCCTTTTCCATGCGGCGTTTTTGCACGTCGCGCCAGTCGTGGTTGGCGCCCCAGGCCACCCCGCAGGCAAAGCGCGGCTCCATGGCCACGGCGCGCGGGCAGTAGTAGCCACCCAATGAGACGCCTTCGCAACCGATCCGCTGAGGGTCCACTTCGGGGTGCTGCTCCAGCCAGTCAACCACCCGGCTGGCCCAGTGTTCGGTGTCATAGCGGGCCGTCAGGCCTTGCAGCCGCAGCGCCTCGCCAGTGCCCGGTTGGTCCACCACCAAGGACGACACTCCGCGCTGTGCCAGCCATGCGGGCAGGCCGACGAGGTATTTCATTTCCTTGGTGGAGTCCAGACCATTGAGCTGGACCAGCAAAGGCGCACGCTCGCCCGGCTTCAGGCCATGGGCCGGGTAGTAGAGCGCTGACAGGTGCGATCCTTCGTAGGGGATCTCTACCCGCTGGACCCGATCGCCCAGCAGGCGTGCCCCCTTGAGAAACAGTTCCAGCTCCCGCTGGTAGATGGCCAGCCGCCCCGGGGCGTTGTGCGCCTGCAGGCGCTCGGCGGTGATGAGGTAGCTGGAGGCACGGCGGTATTTCTCGCCCGCCGAGTACTGCCAGCCGCGCGCCTCGTCCTCCTGCGCCAGCCCACAGAGCTTGTCGGCCATGCGGACCCAGGTCTCGCGGAAGGCTTTGGTGCCCGCAGTGTCAGGGGCCTTGGCAGCCTCTTGCAACGGGGCGCACACTTCCTCGATTTCGCCGATGCGGGCACCCATCTCGATGGCGAGATCGACGGACAGGTTCCAGACGTAGTTGGTGGGGAAGTACTTGAACATCTTCAAAAGTCAGGGTTGGGAATTGCGGGGACGCGGCGTGATGCCGATGCTGGCGAAGAAGCTGGCCGTGGCCGGGTCCTTGAAGTCGGGCACAAAGCGAAAGGCGCGGATCTTTCCGTCCACGATGCGCAGCACATCGCTGCCGACGATGCGCTCTGCCCCGGCCTTTTGGTACAGCGCACTGCGCACCTCCAGCCTGGCTGTGAGCTCATCGCCCCGGGTCTCGATGGCAACCACGTTGATCTGTGCCTGGGGCTTGACCACGGTCTGATCGATGTAGAAGGCTAGGCACGCCGCGTTGTCCATCTGTGCGGTGCAGGCGGGGTAATCCAAGCGCTCGACGTCGGCAGCAATGAGGGCACGCACCGCGGGCAGATCGGCCGCGTGCACGGCCTGCACGTAGCGGTTGAAAACGGCCACCGGATCGGTGGGCTGCTGCGCCTGGGCCAAAGCACAGACCGCCAGCAGCGCTGGGGCAAGGAGATGTGGGGCTTTCATGGTGACAGTACCTGGCTGCGAAGCCCTCTCAGTGCTTGACCCACAGGGGAATCGTCACCCCCACGCCCAAGATGTTGTTCTTGGTGGTGTTGGTCGCGTACACGCCGCGCTGGTAGTTCAGGCTCACGCTGTAGCGGCCCGCGTTGTAGTTCAGCGATGGCCCCAACGCAAAGCTGCGCGCCCGGTTGCCCTGGATGGTGCTGCCGCCCTGCTGGTCGTCGCTGAACTGATTGAGGTACGAACCGACCACGCCCATCTTCCAGGGGCCGGTGTTCCAGCCCGCCGTGAATTCGCCCACATAGCCACGGCCTGAGCGGTAGTGGGTGGTGCTGTTTTCGCGGTTGATCAGCAGGCGGTTGATAACACCAATGTCCAAACCGTTCGGGTCGTTATGGCGAAAGCCCAGCACCGGCTGGAACGAGGTGTAGCCCGTGGAGACGCTGGGCCGGGTGGGGTTGTAGGAACCATTGGACAAAGCAATGTCCAGACCGGCGACCGCGTACGAGCGATCCGAGACCGCCCAGCGCAACACGGCAGGCGACACCGTGATGTTCGCCACCCCGTTGTGCCGCTCACTGTGGCCCGCCACGTCGGTGTGCAGCGACACCGCCGGAATCACCAGTTGCGAATACAGGCGCGCTCCCAGTACGGTAGTGTCATAACCCGCCAGCAAGCGCGTGGTGGCCGAGAACGTGCCCATCTTGAAAGGAATCGGCCGCTTGTCTCCCTGGTTGTCATACAGGCCCTTGGACGAGGTGTAGTGCAGCTGTTCCAGCACAAACAGCCCGGCCATCGGCGGAACGCCCGCCACATATTCACCTGTAGAGCCCACAGGAAAAGGCGAGACGCCACCCTCAAAAGCGTGGGCACTGTGGGCACCCACCAGGCTCAGCAACATGCAGCCCGCGGCCTTGCCGACGCGGGAAAAAGCGGTTTTCATCTTTGTCTCCTGATTCAACGCTGCCAGCGCAAACTGGGCGTTCTTTTTGTGGGGTGAGGTAGGGGCGCAGACTGCGCCGTGCGCAACCCATGCCCCTGGTGCATCCAGCACATTGCGCGGTTGGCGTCTGTGTGTTGGAACGGGGGCTAGATTAAGATTTGCCTTTACCTAGATCAAATGGATTGATTCCATTTGGTGTATTGGTCCCGCGAATAGATCAAGTACAAACCCTGATACCTGCGCTGGCGCCAGGGGCCTCATTCGCTGTACCGTGTCAGGCCAAAAAGAGCCCCACCGGAGACAACAACGCCCATGCGTTTCAACAAGCTTGATCTGAACCTGCTGGTCGCCTTGGATGCGCTGCTGACCGAGCAAAGCATCAGCCGCGCGGCCGAGAAGACCCACCTGAGCCAGTCCGCCATGAGCAACGCACTCGCCAGGCTGCGCGAATATTTTGAGGACGAGTTGCTGGTACAAGTGGGCCGCAAGATGGAGCCCACCCCGCGTGCGCAGTCGCTCAAAGACCCGGTGCGCGACATCCTGGTGCGGGTGGAAGCCAGCGTCACGGCGCAGCCGCAGTTCATCCCGGCGCAGTCCACCCGGCTGTTTCGCCTGCTGATCTCGGACTACACCTTGATGACCTTGGGCCCCCACCTGCAACGGCTGGCCTACAAGCAGGCGCCTGGCGTGCGGTTTGACCTGCGCCCGCAGGCCACCCAGCCTCAACGCGCACTGGAGCGCGGCGAGGCGGATCTGTTGATCATTCCGAAAGACTTCTGCTCTACCAGCCACCCCTCGGAATTGCTGTTTGAGGAGACGTTCTGCAGCGTCCTGTGGAGCGAAAGCCACCTGGCCTCTGGCACCTTGACCGAAGACCGCTACATGAGCGCAGGCCATGTGGTGGTGCAGCCCGGCGACGGCATTGCCCTGACGGACTGGTTCATGCAGCAGTCGGCCATCAAGCGCCAGGCAGAGACCAGCACTTTCAGTTTCCTATCGCAAGCCAGCCTGGTGGTGGGCACACACCGCATCGCCACCATGCACCGTCGCCTGGCGCTGCTGGCCACCCGCTTTTTGCCCATTGCCATCCGCGACTTGCCGGTGCCCATTCCGCACATGCAGCAAGTGGTGCAATGGCACCAGCACCGCACGGCCGACCCTGGCCTGGTGTGGCTGCGCGCGTTGCTGCACGAGGCCGTCACGGCGATGGACAGCGCGCAGCCGCCCAGCGAGGCGGGTTGAGCAGCGCTCAGCCCGGCAGCACCAGCGCCGCCCGCGCCTTCAGCGCCGCAGACCGCGAGTGGCAGCCCTTCAGGTGGTCGTTGACCAGGCCCATGGCCTGCATGAAGGCGTACACCGTGGTGGGACCCACAAAGCTCCAGCCGCGTTTTTTGAGGTCTTTGGACAAAGCCACCGACGCTGCGGTGGACGTGAGGGTGCGCGCGGCTTCGAGCGTCAGCACGGCAGGCCGGTCGGCTGCGCCGGGTTCGTACTGCCACACGTAGCGGGCCAGCGAGCCAAACTCTTGGCGCAGCTCCAGCACGCGGCGGGCGTTGTTGATGGTGGACTCGATCTTGCCCCGGTGGCGCACGATGGCGGCGTCCTGCACCAGGCGCTCCACATCGGCCTGATCGAAGGCGGCCACCTGCTCGGCGTTGAACTGGGCAAAGGCCGCGCGAAAGCCCTCGCGCTTGTTCAGGATGGTCAGCCAGCTCAGGCCCGATTGAAAGCCCTCCAGGCAGATTTTTTCAAACAAACGCCGGTCATCCATAACCGGAAAGCCCCACTCGTGGTCGTGGTAGTGGCGGTACAAGGGGCTGGCCTTGCACCAAGCACAGCGCGCTCGGGCGGTGCCGTCGGCGTCGTGGGCCGCATCGGCCACCAGGCCTGCGGGCAGCGCCGGTGCACCGGCGGGGATCTCGGTGGTGGTGAGGTCGGTCATGCCACCATTCTAGGAACGCGCCGCGCCATGCTGCTGACAGGGGATGCCTGGCCACCGCGACCCCGCCCATGCCAACGGCCGCGCCATGTCGTACCCTTGCCCCATGCGCACGCGTTTTCGTTTTTCCCGCCCCCGCTGTATCGCCCTGATTGGCGCGCTGGCGCTGCCCGCCCTGCTGCTGGGCTGCGCCCAAACGCGCGATGCCCTGGGCTACTACTGGCAGTCGGCGCACGGCCACGCGCAGTTGATGGGCGCCGCCAAACCGCTGGACGACTGGATTGCCGAGCCCGACACCCCGCCCGCCCTGCGCACGCGCCTGCAACTGGCCCAGCGCGCCCGCGCCTTTGCGGTGGCCGAGCTGCACCTGCCCGACAACGCCAGCTACCGCCGCTATGCCGACCTCAAGCGCCCCGCCGCGGTGTGGAACGTGGTGGCCGCGCCGCCCGATGCGCTCAGGCTGCACACCTGGTGCTTTCCGGTGACGGGCTGCATTGGCTACCGGGGCTACTTTGCCCAGGCCGATGCACAGGCCGAGGCCGACCGGCTGGCCGCCCAGGGGCTGGAGGTGGACGTGTACGGCGTGCCCGCCTACTCCACGCTGGGCTACATGAACTGGGCCGGGGGCGACCCGCTGCTGAGCACCTTTGTGGGCTGGCCCGAGGGCGACTTTGTGCGCCTGCTGTTCCACGAGTTGGCGCACCAGCTGGTGTACGCCCAGGGCGATACGGTCTTCAACGAATCGTTTGCCACGGCGGTAGAGCGCCTGGGCAGCGCCCGCTGGATGGCCGAGCACAGCACCCCTGAGGCCCGCGCCGCCCTGGCCACCAGCGAGCAGCGCCGCGCCCAGTGGCGCGCCCTGACCCGCACCACCCGCGCCGAGCTGCAAGCCATTTATGAACAAAATAAGGCCCCAGGGCAAGATACACAAGCGCTAGCAGCTATCAAAAACGAAGCAATGCAGCGCTTTCGTGCGGGCTACGCACAACTGCGATCGCAGTGGCTGGCGGCCGCGCCCACGCCGAACACCAGCGCCGCCCAACAGCCCAACACCCAACTGGCGGGCTACGACCGCTGGGTGGCCAAGGCCAACAACGCCAGCTTTGCGGCCCAGGCGGCCTATGACGAACTGGTGCCCGCGTTTGAAGCCCTGTTTGAACGCGAGGGCCGCGACTGGCCCCGGTTTTATGATGCCGTGCGACAACTCACCCAATTGCCCCAACCCGAGCGCCACGCCGCGCTGCGGGCACTGGCAAAAAACTCTCAGCCTCTGACCCAACCCAAGGAGAAACCTGGTGTCTGACCTTCACATCCAACGCGACCACCAACTGGGCCTGCCCCAAGCCCGCGAGGTGGCGCGTGCCTGGGCCCGCAAGGCCGAGGAAAAATTTGACATGGAATGCAGCTACGAAGAAGGCGACACGCAGGACACCCTGACCTTCACCCGCGCAGGCGTGAGCGGCACCCTGGTGGTGGACGCCCAGCAGTTCGACATGACGGCCAAGCTCGGCTTCCTGTTTACCGCCTTCAAAGACCGCATCGAAGCCGAGATTGGCGGCCAGCTGGACGCGCTGCTGGGCACGCCCAGCACCACCTCGCTGGCCTGAGGTGCGCAGCATGGCCACGCCCCCCAGTGTCCTCATCAGCGAAGTCGGCCCGCGCGACGGGCTGCAGTCCATCGCCACCACCATGCCCACCGCGCACAAGCTGCGCTGGGTGGATGCGCTGGTGGCCGCTGGCCTGCGGGAGATCGAGGTCGGCTCTTTCGTGCCCGCCAAGCTGCTGCCGCAAATGGCCGATGTGGCCGAGGTGGTGCGCCACGCCGTAGCCCGGCACCCGCACATCACCGTGATGGCGCTAGCCCCCAACCTGCGCGGGGCCGAGGCCGCGCTGCAGGCCGGGGCGCACAAGGTGACGCTGCCCGTGTCGGCCAGCGCGGCGCATTCGCTGGCCAATGTGCGCAAGACACCCGCCGCCATGGTGCAAGAGCTGCAGGCCGTGGTGCAGCTGCGCGCCGCCACCGCACCGCAGGCACTCATTGAAGTGGGCCTGTCGACCGCCTTTGGCTGCACGCTGCAGGGCGAGGTGCCCGAGGACGACGTGATCCGCCTGGCCGTGCAATGCGCCGAGGCGGGCGTGGACGAGGTGGGCCTGTCGGACACCACCGGCATGGCCAACCCGGCCCAGGTGCGCCGCCTGTTCACGCGCCTGCGTGCCGAGCTGGGCCCCAAGGCGGGCGCGGCCCACATGCACAACACGCGCGGCCTGGGTCTGGCCAACTGCCTGGCCGCCTACGACGTGGGCGTGCGCACGTTCGACGCCTCACAAGGCGGGCTGGGCGGCTGCCCTTACGCGCCCGGCGCCTCGGGCAACGTCGTCACCGAAGACCTGGTTTTCATGTTCGAGGCCATGGGCATTGCCACGGGGGTGGACTACGAGCGCCTGCTGGCCGCACGGCAAGCGCTGCAGGCCGGCCTGCCCAACGAGCCCCTGTACGGCATGACCCCGCTGGCTGGCCTGCCCAAGGGCTGGCAGCCAGCGGCCTGACACCGCCACCCACACCCCACGGAGACCGCCCTTGGGCCCCACCGCCCTGCCCCCACACCGCCTGTACTACCTGCACAACTTTGTGCAGGCGCTGGACTGGGTGCGCGCGCGATATGCCGACCTGCTGGCCCCGCCCGAGCAGGACTTCATCGCCCGCTTTGCACAACTGCCCGAGCCCACGCAAGCGCTGCTGGTGCGGCTGGTAATGCGGCGCGGGCCATGGTTTCGCGCGGGCAAGCTGGTGTACGAGGAAATTGGCGACATCGACGCCGCCGCCGCGCCCCTGCTGGCCCTGGGCTGGCTCGATGCCGCAGCCCCCATGGCGCTGGCCGAGCTGTTTGCCCTGCACACCCACCGCGAGGTGGCGGCGCTGTTTGCCGCCCCCGGCCCACACCCGGCGCAGCCCAAGTCGCTGACCAAGGCCGCGCTGCTGCAAGCCCTGCTGCCGCACCACACCGCCGCCCAGCCCTACCGCCAATGGCACCCCGCCAGCACCGAGGCGGTGTGGCGCTTGGCAGAGCACGTCATCGCGCTGTGCACGCGGCTGCGGCTCATGTTCTTTGGCAACCTGTTCCAGGACTGGTCGGAATTCGTGCTGGCCGACCTGGGCCTGCTCCAGTACGAAGTGGTGCCGTTTGATGCGCAGTCGCGGGCGTTTCAATGCCGCGCCGATGTGGACCACTATCTGGCCCTGCACGCCCTGCGCCAGGCGCTGGACGAGGGGGCCGAGCGCGCGCCCCTGCTGGCCGCCGCACTGCAAGCCACCAGCGCCAACCCCTGGTTGCAGCGCCGCCGCGCCAAGCTGCTGATGCGCATCGGCCAGGCCTGCGAGAAGGCCGCCGACTGGGCGCTGGCCGAGCAGGCCTACGCCCACTGCACGCACCCCGGCGCGCGACACCGGCGCATCCGCGTGCACGAACACCTGGGTCGCCACGCCGACGCGTTGGCCCTGGCCCTGCTGGCCCAGGCCGCACCGGAGAGCGACGAAGAAAGCCAGCGCCTGGCACGCATGCTGCCGCGCCTGCAACGCGCTGCCGGGCCATCCGCCTGCGCCGCGCAGCCACCGAACAAGCCCCAACGCGCAGCGGCGGCCCTGCCAGCACCGCTGGAGCTGGCACTGCCCCACCCCGGCCCAGCCACCTCGGTGGAGTGGGCACTGCGCCACCACTGGCACACCGACGAGGCCCCCGTGTTCTACACCGAGAACGCGCTCATCAACAGCCTGTTCGGGCTGCTGTGCTGGCCTGCTGTGTTCGCGCCGCTGCCGGGGGCGTTCTTCCACCCCTTCCAGGGCGCGCCCGCCGACCTGAATGCGCCCGACTTTGTGGAGCGCCGCGCCGCCCTCTTTGCCGAATGCCTGCAGGCGCTGGACGATGGCCGCTACCGCGCCCTCATCATCGAGCGCTTTGCCAGCAAGCAAGGGCGGCAGTCGCCCTATGTGTTTTGGGGAGCGCTGAGCGCGCCGCTGCTCGAACTGGCCCTGCACTGCATGCCCGCAGCGCACCTGCGCCTGTTTTTTGACCGCCTGCTGCAAGCCCCCGTGGCCCA
Source organism: Acidovorax sp. 56 (assembly GCF_002749705.1). Classification (NCBI taxonomy): domain Bacteria; kingdom Pseudomonadati; phylum Pseudomonadota; class Betaproteobacteria; order Burkholderiales; family Comamonadaceae; genus Acidovorax; species Acidovorax sp. 56. Next base: position 3,936,682 of record NZ_PEEV01000001.1, on the reverse strand, counting down.
CCGCAGTGGCCTGCCGGACCTGGTGCGGTTTTGGCCTACACGCCCCGCCGAGCAGCGCTACGAACTGGTCGAAGTCAAAGGCCCGGGCGACAAGCTGCAAGACAACCAGATCCGCTGGCTGCAGTATTGCCACGCCCACGGCCTGCCCGCCAGCGTGTGCCATGTGCGCTGGCTGGATGCGCCGAGCATGGAGCACCCCAACGACGCGATGGCCGCATGAACGCCGCGAACACCACGCCCGCCCCGCTCGCGGTCTCGGTGCGCGCTCTGTGCGCCTTCACCGCCCGCACGGGCGACCTGGACCTGCGCTTTACGCCCGCGCCCAGCGCGCTGGAGGGCATGGAAAGCCACCGCCTGGTGCAGGGCCGCCGGGGCGATGGCTATGAGGCCGAGGTGGCGCTGAGTGGCCTGTTCCAGCAGCTCACGGTGCGCGGGCGGGCCGACGGGTTTGACGCCCCGCGCCAGCAGCTCGAAGAGATCAAGACCTACCGGGGCCAGCTGGATGGCGTGCGCCCCCACCAACGTGCACTGCACTGGGCCCAGGCCCGCGTGTACGGCCACCTCATGTGCCAGGCGCGGGGGATGGAGCGGCTGCATGTGGCACTGGTCTATGTGCAAACCGGCACGGGGCAAGAGACCGAGCTGGTCGAAACCCACACCGCCGCCGATCTGCAAGCGCACTTTGAAGCGCTGTGCACGCGCTACCTGGCCTGGGCGCACAGCGAGCAGCAGCACCGCCAGGCCCGCGATGCAGCCCTTGCCGCGCTGGCCTTTCCGCATGGCAGCTTTCGCGCCGGGCAGCGCGAGCTGGCCGTGGCCGTGTACCGCAACGTGGGGCCTGGCCAAGATGGCAACGAAGACGGCGGCCGTTGCCTGCTGGCCCAGGCCCCTACGGGCATTGGCAAAACGCTGGGCACGCTGTTCCCGCTGCTGCAGGCCAGCGCACGCAAGGGGCTGGACAAACTGTTTTTTCTGACCGCGAAGGGCACTGGCCACGCGCTGGCCCTCGATGCCTTGGCCCGTGTGCACGAGCAGTTGAGCCCCCCCGCACAGACCATCACCCCTATCCCACCCCTGCGCGTGCTGGACGTGCTGGCCCGCGACAAGGTCTGCGAGCACCCCGACAAGGCCTGCCACGGCGAATCCTGCCCGCTGGCCCAGGGCTTTTACGACCGGCTGCCCGCCGCACGCCAGGCCCTGGCGCAGCACACCCGCCTGTGGGACGGCCCCGCCGTGCGCACCACGGCGCTGGCACACGGCATCTGCCCCTACTACCTGGCGCAGGAGATGGCGCACTGGTGCGATGTGGCCGTGGCCGACTACCACTACTTCTACGACAGCGCCGCGATGCTGTATGCGCTGACGGTGGCGCATGGCTGGAAGGTGGGCGTGCTGGTGGACGAGGCCCACAACCTGCCCGACCGCGCCCGCCGCATGTACACCGCCGAGCTGCACCAGGGCACGCTGGCCGATGCCCGCGCGGCCGCCACGGGTGGCGTGCGCAAGGCGCTGGACGCACTGCAACGGCAGTGGAACGCCATCCACCGCGACCAAATGGACACGTACTGTGCACACACAGCGCTGCCCGAGGCCTTTGTGCAAGCACTGCAGCGCGCCATTGGCGCGGTGGCCGAGGCGCAGACCGATGCGCCCCTGCTGCCCGGCGACCCGGTGCTGGCGCTGTACCTGGACGCCCTGCACTTTGCCGCCATGGCCGAGCAGTTCGGCAGCCACGCGCTGCTGGACGTGACGCTGGACGCCCACCGCCATGGGCGGCGCGGCACATTCAGCACGCTGTGCATTCGCAACGTGGTGCCCGCCCCGCACCTGGCGGCGCGCCACGCGGCGGCGCACAGCAGCGTGCTGTTCTCCGGCACGCTCACGCCGCCTGCGTTTTATCGCGACCTGCTGGGCCTGCCGCCCGAGACGGGCTGGGTGGATGTGGAGTCGCCCTTTCACAGCGGGCAGCTGGCGGTGCACACGGTGGGGCACCTGTCGACCCGCTTTGCCGACCGCGCGCAGTCGCTGGCGCCCATGACAGCGCTGATGGCCGAGCAGTTTGCGCGCCTGCCGGGCAACTACCTGTGCTTTGCCAGCAGCTTTGACTACCTGCAGCGCATTGCGGCCCAGCTGCAGCAGGCCCACCCCGAGGTGCCCCAGTGGCAGCAAACCGCGGGCATGGACGACGCGGCCCGCCAGGGTTTTTTGGACCGCTTTCAGGAGGGCGGCCAGGGCATTGGCTTTGCCGTGCTGGGCGGTGCGTTTTCAGAAGGGGTGGACCTGCCCGGCCACCGGCTGATTGGCGCCTTCATCGCCACGCTGGGGCTGCCGCAGGTCAACCCGGTGAATGAAGAAATGCGCCGCGCGATGGACCGGCACTTTGGCGCGGGCAAGGGGTATGACTACACCTACCTCCTCCCTGGCCTGCGCAAGGTGGTGCAGGCGGCAGGAAGGGTGATTCGCACCGAGCAGGACGAGGGCGTGGTGTTTCTGATCGACGACCGCTACCGCCGCGCCCCGGTGCGGGCCCTGCTGCCCGCATGGTGGGCACTGGATGGGGCACCGCCAGCGCAAGCGGGGAGTGATGGGAACCCACCTCGACGCCACCCAAGCCGTTCGGGCTGAGCCTGTCGAAGCCTTGCGCGGCGCTTCGACAAGCTCAGCGTGAACGCGCTTGTTTTTGCATGCGTGCGAACAGGCACACAAGACCCGTCAAAACAAAGCGGCCCACAGGCCGCTCATCGCGAAGAAGAAGCTGAGGCAGTGCTCAGCTCAGCTCGGTGATCAGGTCGATGTACAGCTGCTTGGCCGCATCGGCTTCGGTGCCCTTGAGCTTTTCCCACGCTTCCCACTTGGCGCGGCCCACCACGTCGGAGAAGCTAGGCTTCTTGTCGGCGTTGTCACCGGCGGTAGCCTGCTTGTACAGGGCGTAAATTTTGAGCAGCGTAGGGTTGTCAGGGCGCTCGGCCAGGTTCTTGGAGTTGGCTACGGCAGCTTCAAAAGTGGCGTTCAGGTCAGACATGCGGGTGTCTCCGTATCGGTATGAAAAGGGGCGCGAAAAAGACGCAAAAAACAGGCCGCAACGATCTTACGGCCTGCCAGCAGCCAGCGCGTACACCCCCAGAGGGCGAGCGACGCCAAGACGACACTGCGCAGCCCGCATGCGGCCACCGCCCCGCGCTTTCATCGGGTTACCACAGCGATCAGCAGCCATCACCAGCCATCGAATGCTATTAATTTGATAGCTGCTAGCGCTTATATATCAAGCGCCAGCAGCCTATTTCTCTTAAACCCTTGCCAATCCATCCACCGCCTGGAACAGCGACTGCCGCGCCTGGCTGATGATCTGGCCCTTCCATGCATCGGTGTCGGTGTAGAAGGCCGCCAGCATCTGGGCCTTGATCTGTGTGGCCAGCTCGGCGGGGGCTTCGGGGTGGATGTTGAGCCAGTGCTCGGCCCGCAGGGCCTGGATGACTTCGGTGACCGGCACGGTGCCGTACTCCATGGCAATGCCGGTGTACTCGGCCTGCGGGCATTCGTCGTAGATGGCGGTCCACATCAGCCCCGTGAGGAAGGCCGAGGTGGACGAGCCGTCGTAGATGGAGGTGACGGGCGTGGCGCCACCGCCATCCCACCACTGGCGCGCGCGCTGCACTGCGGCGGCATCGTCTTTGCCTGCGTAGATGCGCTCGCCCAGGCCGCTGGGGCCCAGGCCTGTGTGCAGGTCGATCCAGGCCAGGCGCTGCGCACGGGTGCCGTGCTCGCGCAGCACTTGGCGCAGGGTCTGGTTGCTCCAGGTGGGCGCGGTGCCGCCATAGAACAAGCCCTGCGCAAACTCATGCTGCCCCCGGGTGATGGCGGCCTGCCAGGCGGCCTCGCCACGCTCTGCCAAAAAGGCCTGTACGGCCTGCACGTTGGCAGCATTGGGCGGCCACACATTGGGCAGCAGCAAAGGCGCGACTTCGCGGTAGGCGGTGTTCTCGGGCAGGCTCGCCTGGAAGGTGTGGAAGTTGCGGTTCAGGTCCACGTTCTCGTGCGTGGCACGGCGGATGTGCGAGAAGCCGTAGGGGTTGAGCGCGTGGATGTAGAGCACGGCCACACCCGCATCACGAGCCTTGGCGCGCCACTCGGCATCGTGCAGGGCAAACACCTGCACACCGCTGCCGCAGTAGCCCTCCACGCCGTGGCAGGCGCTGCTCACGATGAGCAGTTGCTTGGCATCTGCGGGGCCGTCCAGCGCTACGTCCATGGCCAGCACCTCGCCCTCGCGCCCCGCCAGGGGGTGGGTGTGCGACTCCACAGTCAGTCCGGCCGCTGCGGCGGCTTCCAGAAACTGCTTGCGGGCCACCGCGTAGGTAGGCGAGAACGCTTGGGAGATACCGATCATGGAGGGGTTTCTTTCCGGAGTGAAAAACGAAGGCTACGCGCCCTGTGGGCCAAGACGATGACAGAGGCGAAAAGGGAAGTGGGGGCGTGGCGCAGACGATCGGCCACCGGGCGCCGCGCCACCCCCCGCAGATCAGCCCGCCTTGGCTGCGGCCAGCCACTCCTGCGCCAGGCGCACCCAGAAGGTGGCCCCCAGGGGGATCAGGTCGTCATTGAAGTCGTAGCTGGGGTTGTGCAGCGTGCAGGGGCCACCGCCGTGGCCCATCTCGCGGTGGCTGCCATCGCCGTTGGCAATGAAGAGGTAGGCCCCGGGCTTGGCCTGCAGCATGTAGGCAAAGTCTTCCGCGCCCATGCTGGGCTCCTGGTCCAGCGCGTTGGCTTCGCCCACGATGCTGGCCATGACCTGGCGGGCAAACTGCGCCTCGGCCGGGGTGTTGATGGTGGGCGGGTAGTTGCGCACAAACTCAAAGTCGCACACCGCGTCGTGTGCAGCGCAGGTGTGTTCGGCCACCTGGCGCATGCGCTTTTCAATGAGGTCGAGCACCTCGAACGAGAAGGTGCGCACCGTGCCTTGCAGCTCGCAGCTGTCGGGCACCACGTTGGTGGCCTCGCCCGTGTGGATCATGGTGACCGAGATCACCCCCGCATCCACCGGCTTCTTGTTGCGGCTGATGATGGTCTGGAAGGCCTGCACCATCTGGCAGGCAATCGGCACCGGGTCCACCCCCATGTGGGGCATAGCGGCGTGGCCGCCCTTGCCGCGCACGGTGATCTTGAACTCGCTGGTGGACGCCATCACCGGCCCGGCGCTGGCGGCCATGGTGCCTGCAGGCATGCCGGGCCAGTTGTGCATGCCGTACACGGCCTGCATGGGAAACTTCTCGAACAGGCCGTCTTCAATCATCACGCGGGCACCGCCACCGCCCTCTTCTGCGGGCTGGAAGATGAGGTACACGGTGCCGTCAAAATCGCGGTGCTGGGCCAGGTGCTGGGCGGCGGCCAGCAGCATGGCGGTGTGGCCGTCATGGCCGCAGGCGTGCATCTTGCCCGCGTGCCGGCTGGCATGGGCGAAGGTGTTGAACTCCTGCATGGGCAGCGCGTCCATGTCGGCCCGCAGGCCAATGGCATGGCCGCAGGCCCCGCCATCACGGCCTTGCACGATACCCACCACCCCCGTCTTGCCCAAACCCCGGTGCACCGGAATGCCCCACTCGGTGAGCTTGCCCGCCACCACATCGGCGGTGCGCACTTCTTCAAAGCACAGCTCAGGGTGGGCGTGAATGTCCCGGCGCACCGCTGCAATACCAGCAGCCTGGGTCACGATGGAGTCGATAACGGTCATGATGGTATGTATCCTTACGATGGCACAGTCTAGCCCGCCAGCAACACCCATGCCATCACCCCTGTGGCAGACCACCTGTTGCGAGACGGGTATTTCGGTCATCCCCGCCCGCCGTCACAACCTGCTCAAAGCGAGAACCCATGCTCTCCCCCCAAGCCCTTGAACTTGCGCAAACCCTGGTGCGCATGAACACCGTCAGCCAGAACTCCAACCTGGAGCTGATCCACTTTGTGCGCGACACCCTCGCCAAGCTGGGCGTGGCCAGCCGCCTCACGTACAACGCCGACAAGACCAAGGCCAACCTGTTTGCCACACTGGGCGAGGGCAAGCCCAGCGGCATCATCCTGTCAGGCCACACCGACACCGTGCCCTGGACGGGCCAGAACTGGAGCATGGACCCCTTGAGTGCGCTGGTACAGGACGGCAAGCTCTACGGCCGCGGCAGCGCCGACATGAAAGCCTTCATTGCCCTGGCGCTGGCGCATGCAGAAGCCTTCTTGAACAGCCAGGCCCCGTTCGCGGTGCACTTTGCGTTCAGCTACGACGAGGAGGTGGGTTGCTTTGGCGTGAAGGAGCTGATTGCCGACTTGCGCGACGCAGACATCAAGCCCCTGGCCTGCATTGTGGGTGAGCCCACGCTCATGGTGCCCGCCATTGCCCACAAGGGGGTGTACCGCTACAAGTGCTGCGTGCGCGGCAAGGAAGCGCACTCGTCGCTGACCCCAAGCTCCGTCAACGCCATTGAAATGGCCGCCCGCGTGGTGGGCCGCGTGCGCGACATGGCCGAGGGTTTTGAGCAGCACGAGCCCCGCTTCGAGGGCTTTGACGTGCCCTTTTCCACCGCCAGCGTGGGCCAGTTCCACGGCGGCATTGCCGACAACGTGGTGCCGCGCGACGCCGAGTTCCGCTACGAATTTCGCGACCTGCCCACCGCCAACGCGGCGCAGATGCAGGCCGAGGTGCTGGCCTACGCCAAGTCGCTGGAGCCCGCGATGAAGAAGGTGGCCCCAGATGCGGGCTTTGGCTTTGAGACGATCTGCGAAATCCCCAGCTTTCTGGGCAGCAAGGACGACCCCGTCACCCGCTTGGCCCAGCAGCTCAGTGGTGAGCGCAGCACCACGCTGGTGGCGTTTGGCACCGAAGCCGGGCTGTTCAAAAACGCGGGCATCCCCACCGTGGTGTGCGGGCCCGGCAGCATCCAGCAGGCCCACCAGCCCGACGAATTTGTGAGCCTGGAGCAGTTGGCACGCTGCGAGGCGTTTTTGCAGGGGCTGGCCCAGACCACGTCTTTGGACTGAATCGACCACACCCGCCGAACGCCCACAAAAAAGCCCGGAGCTTGCGCGCCGGGCTGTGTTCTTCGCGGGCTGCGTCCGCAGGTTCAGGTTCGCACCCGACCATCCCCGGTAAGCATGGACATCTCCACAAAATGCGACGCAGAGTGATCGTTGGGGCCAAACGACACCGGGTAGCCCGAGATGACCTGGGTGCCGATGCCCTCCAGGCCGGAAATCAGGCTGTCGCGGGTGATCTTGCCGCTGCCCTGGGCCTGGCGCAGTCCCTCGGTGAAGATGCGCGCCGCCACAAAGCCCTCCATGCTGGAATAGTTGGCCTGCACCTTGTCGCCGCCTTTTTTGATGGCCTCCAGAAACTCGCGCGTGATCTGGCGCGAGGGCTGGTATGGCGAGGGCACGACCTGCGACACCACGACCCCGGCACCGTCTTTGCCCAGCTCGTCGGCCAGAGCCTGTGTGCCCACAAACGACACGTTGTAGAACGTGCCGCCAAAACCGGCCTTGCGCGCTGCACGCACAAAGGCAGCGCTGGCACCGTAGGCTGCGATCTGAACCACGGCGTCGGGCTTGGCAGCCACCAGTTTCTCCACGGCAGCGGCGACATCGACCGAATTGCGCTCCACCGTGGCAGCGGCCACCAGGGCCAGCTTTTGCTCGCCCAGTGCCTTGTTCACGCCGTCCAGCCCAGCTTTGCCATAGGCATCGTTTTGGTGGAAGACGGCAATCTTCTTGAGCCCCAGGTTAACCAGCTGGCGCACGATGAGCGCGGTTTCGTCGTAGTACGAGGCGCGCACATGGAACACGAGGCGGTTGAACGGCTGGCGCAGCGATTCGGCCCCCGTGAATGGCGCAAAAAACGGCACCTTGGCCTGGGTGAACAGGGGCAGCGCCGCCATGCTGGTTGGCGTGCCCACATAGCCAAACAGCGCAAACACCTCGTCGGCGATCAGCTTGCGGGTGTTTTCGGCGCAGCGGTCGGGCTCATACCCATCGTCCAGGGTGCGGATTTCCACCGTGCGCTTGCCGATGCCACCAGCGGCGTTAAGCTGGTCAAAAAACAGCTTGGCGCCCTGGTTGAACTGGATGCCCAATTGGGCCACGGGGCCGGAGAATGCGGCAGATTGCCCCAACACGATGCGCCCCTCGCTCTGCGCACGGGCCAGCCCAAAACCGCCCAGGGCAGCAGCGCCGACACCCACGGAAAATTGTCTGCGACTTAAAACGGATGGATTCATAGCAGGCTCATTGTTGGTTTTAGAGGGAGGGGAACGTATAACCGTTGCCCTGGAGATGGTGCCCTAAGCTGCCACGCAGCCGTAGCGAGTGCACACAATTCATTACATTCGAATTCTCAGATGACCACGAAAAAATGTCTGTATCTATTAGCGTAAACCCCACACCATCGCCGGTATTGAACATTCGTGGCGCCTGCCCGCACGACTGCCCCGACACCTGTGGCCTGATCACCACGGTGGACAACGGCGTTGCCACCCGCGTGCAAGGCAACCCCGACCACCCGCACACCGATGGCGTGCTGTGCGCCAAGGTGAGCAAGTACACCGAGCGCACTTATCACACCGAGCGCATCCTCACGCCGCTCAAGCGCAGCGGCCCCAAGGGGAGCGGCCAATTCACCCCCGTGACCTGGGATGAGGCGCTGGCTGACATTGCGCAGCGCCTGTCCACCATTGCCGCGCGCGCGCCCGAGGCCATCCTGCCCTACAGCTACGCAGGCACCATGGGCCTGGTACAGGGCGAGAGCATGGACCGCCGCTTCTTTCACCACCTGGGCGCCTCGCTGCTGGACCGCACCATCTGCGCGTCCGCCGGGGGCGAGGGGCTGGTGCAGACCTTGGGCGGCAAGGTGGGCATGAAGGTGGAGTTCTTTACCGAATCCAAGCTCATCCTTATCTGGGGCAGCAATTCGATTGGCAGCAACCTGCACTTCTGGCGCTACGCCCAGCAGGCCAAGCGCAACGGCGCCAAGCTGGTGTGCATCGACCCCCGCAAGAGCGAAACCGCCGACAAGTGCCACGAGCACATCGCCCTGCTGCCCGGCACCGACGCCGCCCTGGCGCTGGCGCTGATGCACGAGCTGATTGCCAATGACTGGCTGGACCACGACTACATCGCCCAGCACACGCTGGGCTGGGACCAGCTGCGTGAGCGCGCCCTGCAATGGTCGCCCGAGCGTGCGGCCGAAGTCTGCGGTATCCCGGTCGAGCAAATCCGCCAGCTCGCAAAGGACTACGGCACCACAACGCCTGCCGCCATCCGCCTGAACTACGGCATGCAGCGCGTACGCGGCGGCGGCAACGCAGTGCGCGCCGTGGCCTGCCTGCCCGCGCTCACCGGCGCGTGGCGGCACCGCGCGGGGGGGCTGCTGCTGTCCAGCTCCGGGCAGTTTCCAGTGCAGCGCGCTGCACTGCACCGCCCCGACCTGCTGGCCGGGCGCACGCCGCGCACCATCAACATGTCCACGATTGGCGACGACCTGCTGCGCGAGGCCTCGCCCGCCTTCGGCCCCCAGGTCGAAGCGGTGGTGGTCTACAACAGCAACCCCGTGGCCGTGGCGCCTGATTCAGGCAAGGTGGTGCAAGGCTTTGCCCGCGAAGACCTGTTCACCGTGGTGCTGGAGCACTTTCACACCGACACGGCCGACTACGCCGACTACATCCTGCCCGCCACCACGCAGCTCGAGCACTGGGATGTGCACCTGGCCTATGGGCACACCGATGTGATGCTCAACCGCCCCGCCATCGCCCCCGTGGGCGAGGCACGCAGCAATGCCCAGATCTTCCGCGACCTGGCCGCCCGCATGGGCCTGACCGACCCCTGCTTTGCCGACAGCGACGAGGCCCTGTGCCGCCAAGCCTTTGGCAAGGCGGTGGACTACGCGCTGCTGGAATCGCAGGGCTTTGCCACGCTGAGCATGCCCGATGCGCCATTTGCCGAAGGGCACTTCCCCACACCCTCGGGCCGGTGCGAATTCTTCAGCGCCCGGCTGGCTGCGCAGGGGCTGGACGGCCTGCCCGACCACCTGCCCAACCACGAGCTGCAGGGCACCAGCGCCCGCTACCCGCTGGCGATGATCTCGCCGCCCGCACGTAACTTCCTCAACTCCACCTTCGTCAACGTCAAGAGCCTGCGCACCATCGAAGGCCGCCCGCTGCTGGAGATGCACCCCAACGACGCCGCCGCACGCGGCATTGCCGACGGCAGCACCGTGCGCGTGTTCAACGACCGGGGCAGCTACCAATGCCACGCCGAGGTGTCAGCTCGTGCCCGCCCAGGTGTGGTGAACGGCCTGGGCATCTGGTGGCGCAAGCTGGGGCTGAACGGCACCAACGTGAACGAGCTGACCAGCCAGGCCCTGACCGACCTGGGCCGCGCGCCCACGTTTTATGACTGCCTGGTGGAGGTGGAGGCCAGCGCAAGCGCCGCAGCTTAAAGAGGCCGCCGGCCTTCAGGATGCTATTGATTGAATAGCTGCCAGCGCTTGATGGACGGGCGCTGGTGCCCATTTTTCATCAAAGTCTAGCGCCCATCCCGCTGGCGGGCGGAGGGCCTGCGCGGCGGAGTTACCTCAGCAACTGGAGCACCGCATGGGCGCCCGGCTCGGACGAGGCGGGGTTCTGCCCCGTGATCAGCGTGCCATCGGTCAGCACATAGGGCGCCCAGTCAGCGCCTTTGGAATACACGCCACCGTTGGCCTTGAGCATCTCTTCCACCAGGAAGGGCACGACGTCGGTCAACTGCACCGCGTCTTCTTCGGTGTTGGTAAAGCCGGTCACCTTTTTGCCCCTCACCAGCGGAGTCCCATCGGGTGCCTTGGTGTGTCGCAGCACGCCCGGGGCATGGCACACCAGCGCCAGCGGCTTACCCGCAGCAAAGGTCTTTTCAATGAGGGCGATGGACTGAGCGTCTTCGGCCAGGTCCCACAGCGGACCATGGCCGCCGGGGTAAAACACAGCGTCAAATTCTTCGGCCTTCACGCTGGAAAGAGGCACCGTGCTGGCCAGCTGCTTTTGCGCGTCGGCATCGGCCTTGAAGCGGCGCGTCGCATCGGTCTGGGCGCTTTCGTCATCGCTTTTGGGATCCAGCGGTGGCTGACCGCCGTGGGGCGATGCGAGCGTGATCTGCACGCCTGCATCTTGGAACACGTAGTACGGAGCGGCAAACTCTTCCAGCCAGAAGCCGGTCTTTTTGCCGGTGTTGCCCAGTTGGTCGTGGGACGTCAGAACCATGAGGATATGTGCCATGGGTACCGCTTTCTTTGTTCAGGGGGAGTCTAAAAACCAAAACGCCACAGTACCCGCAACCAAGGCTGCTGGGTACTGCGGCGTGTCAAATCGCGGCGTTGGCTTACAGCGCTGCTTCGAGGATGCGGCGGCTCACCGCAGGCGTGATCTCGCGCTGCTCGCCCAGCTTGACCATGCCGTGGGCTTCCAGCTGGGTGATGACGGTGTCGATCACTTCCGCACCGAGGCCGTAGCCGGACAGGCGGGTGCGGATGCCCATGCTTTCGAAGAAATCACGGGTGCGCTCGATGGCGGCAGTGATGCGTTCGTCTTCGCTGCCGGTGGTGAGGCCCCACACGCGTTCGGCGTACTGCAGCAGCTTGGCGCGCTTGGGGCCCCGGCGTTCGTTAAGCAGCGCGGGCAGCACGATGGCCAACGTGCGGGCGTGGTCGATGCCGTGCAGGGCTGTCAGCTCATGGCCAATCATGTGCGTGGCCCAGTCTTGCGGCACGCCCGCGCCAATCAGGCCGTTGAGCGCCATGGTGGCGGCCCACATCAGGTTGGCACGGTCGTCGTACACGGGTTCGGGGGCCGTGAGCAAGCGCGGGCCCACCTCGATCAGCGTGTGCAGGATGCCTTCGGCAAAGCGGTCTTGCACGGGGGCGTTCACGGGGTAGGTCAGGTACTGCTCTACCGTGTGCACAAAGGCGTCGACCACGCCGTTGGCCAGTTGCTGGGGCGGCAGGGTGTAGGTCTTGGTGGGGTCCAGCACCGAGAAGACGGGGTAAGTGTGCTCGCTGTTGAAGGGCAGCTTGGCGCCCTTGGCGCGGTGGGTGATGACGCTGCCGTTGTTCATCTCCGAGCCCGTGGCGGGCAAGGTGAGCACAGCGCCAAACGGCAGCGCGCGCCGCACGTTGCGGCCAAATTTTTCCAGAATCGCCCAAGGGTCGCCGCCCTCGAACAGCACCGCCGCTGCAATGAACTTGGTGGCGTCAATGACCGAGCCCCCGCCCACGGCCAGCAAGAAATCAAAGCCGCCCTCGCGGATCTGCGCCACGGCGTTCATCGAGGTTTCGTAGCTAGGGTTGGGCTCAATGCCCGTGAAGGTGGCGTGCTGGCGGCTGCCCAGCGCTGTGCGCACCTCGGCCAGGGTGCCGGTCTTCTCAGCACTGGCGCCACCCACCAGGATCAGCACTTTGGCAGCAGCGGGCACCAGTTTGTCCAAGTCGGCAATGCGGCCCTGGCCAAAGGCGATGCGGGTGGGGTTGTGGAAGTCGAAGTTCAGCATGCGTGGGTTCCTTGGTGTGGAGAGGCGGGCCTGCAGAGACAAACCTGCGGCGCCTGCTTGTTTGCAGCCACGAAGGTTAACGCTGCGGCGCAGCGGCGGCACGCCACCTTGGCGACAACCCTGCCCGGCGTGCTGCCTATGCGCTGGGCGTCCGCCGAGGCGGGCAATTTCGGCCACAAAAAAGGGGGCGTACAAGCCCCCTTCGGTGGAATGCCGCTGCAGCCTAGCGGCGTCAGCGCTTTTGCTCGATGCGCACGGCGTTCAGGCCGTCCGAGAAGCTCAACTCATAACGGCCACCCGCTGGCACGCCCTGAATGGGCAGCTGCAACTTGCCGCCCTTGGCGTCCACGATGAGGGTGGAGCGCTTGTCACCCACATGGGTGACCATGAGGTACGGGTAGGTCTGCGCATCCCACTGCACCGTCAACACCCCGCCCTGCTCCACGGCAGACATCTGCGGCGCACTGGCTTTGGTGTAGATGCCGTTCTTGGCCACGGCCTGGCTGCTGTACAGCACCTGGTCGCCGCGCAGGATGGCCACCGACAACACCTGCCCCGGATTAGGCACCGAGAAGCTGAACAAGGCTAGGTCTGAGCGGTGGTCCAGCGTATCGGTGGCAAATGGGTATTGCACCGTGCCCGTAGTGGTGGTGATGCGCAGGGTGTAAGGGCCGGGCGCAGGCGCCTGCAGCAGGCCCTGGAAGGCCTTGAGCGGGTTGACCTTGACGCCAGAGGCATCGAGCTGGCCGCTGATGAGCAGCAGCTCCTGCGGCAACTCGGCCGCCTTGGTCTCGGTAACGTACAGGGCGTCCGCAGGGGTCAGGTGCTTTTGCATCTTGCGGTAGCTGTAGTCCGAGAAGCTGCTGCCGCCGCAGTAGCTCATGGCGTCGTGCTTGCTGGTGTCGGTGGCGTCAATGAAGGTGGCCGTGCTGAGGTTGTAGCCCCAGATGTAACGACCGCTGCCGCCCAGAGTGCCACCCGCGTAGGGGTACTGCGGGTCGCCGTTGGTCACGCCGCAGGGGGCGTGGCTCAGGCTCAGGTTGTGGCCCAGTTCATGGACCATGGTGTCCAGCGCCACGCCCATGTTGTTGTTGGCAAACTTGCCCACACCCACCGCCGCGTTGCCGGGCACATAGCCCAGCCCCACTTGGCCGTAGGTGATTTTGGGCAGAAAGCCGTAGTAGTACGTGCGGCTGCTGCCGCTTTCGCTGGTGCGCAGGGCCGCCATCTCACCCAGGACCTTGCCCATGGCGGTGGACCACTCGGACTCGTTGGCCGGGAAGGTGGGCACCGCGGTGGAGGTGAACGTGGCGTGGATTTGCTCCGTCACCTTGCCCACCGGTACCTTGGGCTGGAAGTAGGCGGCCATGCCCGTGGGCATGTCCACGGTGGTGGACTCGATCTTGACCGGCACCGCCATGAGCGTGATGGCGTTTTCTGCCCCCACGCGCGGCGTGACGGTGGTGGGTGTCTGGCCATTGGCCAGGCTGACCTTCAGCACGATGCCACTGTTGATCAGCGCGGCCGGAATGGTGGCGGAGTACGCCGTGGCCAAGCTGGGCGAGGCGGGCGACGTGGTGGGGATGGCGCCTGTGGGTGCCGTCATTGCAATGGTCTGCAGCAACTGGCCGCTGCTGTTTTCCACACGCAGACTGCCCGTGGGCTTGGCCTCTGCGGCGTTGGTGGTAGTGACCTTGGCCAGCAGCAGAACGTTTTTGTTCTTGACCAGCACCAGCTCGGCATCCGTGACCGGGTAGACCATGGTCTGCGCCAACTCGACGCTGGCAATGCGGGCGGAGGACGTAGGTGCAGGCGCGGGAGCCGGTGCGGGCGTTGGCGAAGGTGCGGGGGCCGGAGTGGGCGCAGGCGCTGGGGCTGGTGCGGGGGCCGGAGTAGGTGCAGGCGCTGGCGTGGGAGCCGGTGCAGGTGCAGGTGCAGGTGCAGGCACCGGGGCCGGAGCAGGCGTGGGAGTTGGGGCTGGAGTGGGCGCTGGGGCCGGAACTGGAGTCGGACTGGGCGTTGGCGCCGGAGCCGGTGCAGGGGCCGGAGTAGGCGTTGGCGCGGGTGCCGGAGTCGGTGTGGGAGCCGGGACCGGTGTTGGCACCGGCACAGGTGCCGGGGTCGGCACAGGATTCGGCTCGGCCACAGGGGTCGGCGCCGGGGTGGTGGGGACGGCCGTTGGGGGCTCGGGCGTCGAGACCGTGCTGCCATCGTCGTTGCCGCCCCCGCAGGCGGTCAGCGCCACCAGGGTGGTGAAGGCGGCGATGGCCCGCAGGCTGGCACGGCTCGCCGTGGTGGCCCGGGGTGCCCACACCAGCCCCTCAGATACCTGGGCGCCTTGGGCTGCGGCGGCGGGCGCAACAACACCTTCCCGAATGGCAACGGGCTTTGAAACCATGGCTTTCCCTCTCTCGTCGTGAATTGGGGCCTGTTGCGCTCAAACACCGGTCAAACACCCTGCAACGGCCCGCTTTATGCGGTGAAAAATGCAAAGAGCCTGTTCAACCCTTTTTTAGGGGCTGAACAGGCTCCTCGCCGAGAACAAAATTTTAGCTAACAGTATGCAAATGCCGGTAAGCATCTGTTACATGCTGCCATTTGCGAATGTTTGCGAATGGTTTGCTGCGCAGCAGTGCCCGCAGTGCAGGGGAGCAGGCAGCCCAGGCTGCGCAAGAGGTCAGTCCAGGCGCACGCCTGCAGCCTTGATGATTTCGCCCCACCGCTTGGACTCGGCCCGCGCCATGGCGCGGAACTGCTCGGGCGTGCCGGGCAGGGCTTCCATGCCAAAGTCCTGCATGCGTTTGACCACGGCGGGGTTGGACAAGGCTTTGTTCAGGTCGGCATTGAGGCGGGCGGTGATGGCGGCAGGCAGGCCCGCAGGGCCCAACAGGCCCTGGAAGGCAAACACTTCTGTATTGGGGACACCGGCTTCGGCCAGCGTGGGCACATCCGGCAAAGCCGCCACCCGTTGGGCCGAGCCGATGGCCAGCGCCCGCACCTTGCCCGAGGTGATGACGGGCAGGCCCGCCGCCAGATCCAGGAACATGCAGGGCACCTGCCCGCCCATCACATCCTGCAGCGCAGGCGCGGCGCCGCGGTAGGGGATGTGCGTGAGGAAGGTCTTGGTGCGGTGCTTGAACATCTCCATCGCCAGGTGGTGTGGCGAGCCGTTGCCGGGCGATGCGTAGTTGAGCTTGCCGGGGTTGGCGCGCGCGTAGGCCAGGAATTCCTTCACCGTCTTGGCTTCAAACGCCGGATTCACCACCAGCGCCAGCGGAAAGCGGCTGATACCGCCCACGTAGGTGAAGTCCTTTTCGGGGTTGAAGGGCAGCTTGGTGAAGAGATGCTCGTTGTAGGCCAGCACGGCGTTGTCGGCCGACATGAAGGTGTTGCCGTCGGGCTTGGCCGTGGCCACAATCTGCGCGCCGATGTTGGTGGAGGCGCCGGGGCGGTTGTCCACGACGATCTGCTGGCCCAGCGTCTGGCGCATGGCCTCGGCCACGGTGCGGGCCAGCACGTCGGTGCCGCCACCTGCGGGGTACGGCACCACCCAGCGCAAGGGCTGGTCAGGCCAGGCGGCTTGGGCGCGCGCCGAGGGAGTAGAAAGGGCCGACAGAGCCGCGCCTGTGGCGGCCAGGGCAGGAAAGGCTGAAAGAAGGGTTCTGCGTTGCATGGTTTGTCTCCGTTTGCTTTATTTTTGATAGCTGCCAGCACTTATCCAGTAAGCGCTAGCGCCATTTTTTGTCTATATCCAGGCCGATATGCGGCTCATCCCCGGGGTGGGGTCAAACCGCTTCGGGCGACGCAATCTCTTGGTCGATGGCGCCAAAAATGCTGGAGCCGTCCTTGCCCTTGACTTCGATGCGGATGGTGTCGCCAAACTTCATGAAATCGGTGCTGGGCTTGCCGTCCTGGATGGTCTCGATGCAGCGCTTTTCGGCAATGCAGCTGTAGCCCTTGGGCCATTCCATGCGGCCTTTTTGCTCCACGCCCTTGTTGCTCACGGTGCCGCTGCCCACGATGGAGCCCGCGCGCACGTTGCGCGTCTTGGCAATGTGGGCAATCAGCTGGCCAAAGTGGAAGGTCATCTCGGGGCCTGCATCGCACATGCCGACCTTGCGGCCGTTCCAGGTGGACTGCACGGTGAGGTTCAAGCGGCCCTTGTCCCAGGCGTCGCCCAGTTCGTCCAGCGTCACGGCCACGGGGCCAAACGCGGTGGCGGGCTTGCTTTGGAAGAAGCCAAAGCCCTTGGCCAGCTCGGCCGGGATCAGATTGCGCAGGCTCACATCGTTGGCAATCATCACCAGGCGGATGCCGTCCAGCGCCTGTTCGGGCGTGGCGCCCATCTTCACATCACCGGTGACGACGGCGATTTCCGCCTCAAAGTCGATGCCCATGGCCTCGCTGGGCACCACCACCGGGTCGCAAGGGCCGATGAAGTCGTCGCTGCCGCCCTGGTACATGAGCGGGTCGGTGTAGAAACTCTCGGGCACCTCGGAGTTGCGCGCTTTTCGCACCAGTTCAACGTGGTTGATGTAGGCGGAGCCATCAGCCCACTGGTAGGCGCGGGGCAGCGGGGCCATGCACTGGGCCGGGTCAAACGGGAAGGCGTGGCGCGCGCGGCCACTGCTCAGCTGGTCGTACAGGTCTTGCAGCTGGGGCGAGAGGAAGCCCCAGTCGTCCAGCACCTGCTGCAGCTTGCTGGCAATGCCGGTCGCATAATGGGCCGTGCCCAGATCACGGGAGACCACAACCAGTTGGCCGTCGCGCGAGCCGTCTTTGTACGTAGCGAGTTTCATGGTGGCAGGACCTTTGTCTCAAGGGGTTGAAGGCTTCACCCAGCACGAATTACGCTTGGGTAAATTGATTTAACTAAATAAAACTCGCAAATTTTAGTGCACATGGACAAAGAACGTGCAGGAATTCAATCGGTCGAGGTCGGGTTTGCCCTGCTCGAGGGGCTGACCCGCGCGCGCGGTCCTTTGATGCTCAAGGACGTGGCCGCCGCTGCAGGCATGAGCGCGGCCAAGGCGCACCGCTATCTGGTGAGCTTTCAGCGCCTGGGGCTGGTCACCCAGGACAGCCGCACCGCCCGCTACGACCTGGGCCCGGCCGCGCTCAAGCTGGGCCTGGCGTCGCTCGCCCGGCTCGATGCCATGCGGCTGGCGCGCGAGCGCGTGCCCGCCTGGATGGAAGCGATAGAGCACACCCTGGCTCTGGCGGTGTGGGGCAACCACGGCCCCACCATCGTGCACTGGGAGGAATCGCCCCAGGCCGTCACCGCCAACCTGCGCCTGGGCGACGTGATGCCGCTGCTGTCGTCCGCCACTGGGCGCTGCTTTGCGGCCTACATGCCGCCTGATGCCGTGGCCCCGCTGCTGCAGCACGAGCTGGCCCAGGCCGCCAAGCTGCGCCGCACCGATCTGCCCGCCACCCTGCCCGAGGCCCAGGCCATGCTGGCCGAGGTGCGCGAACGCGGCATGGCCCGGGTGGTGGACACGCTGCTGCCCGGCATCGTCGCCTTTTGCGCCCCGGTGTTCGATGCCGACGGCCACCTGGCGCTGGGCATCACCACGCTAGGCTCCCTTGCCACGTTCGACCCCGAATGGGGCGGCGCGGTGGAGGCACCGCTGCGCACCGCAGCGGCCCAGTTGTCGGCCGACCTGGGCGCGGGCTGCGCGTGAAGCCCGTGGCGCCACAGCCCCGCCCCCTGAGGCGCTGATGCCACGGCGCACGCTGCTGGCCCTGACGGCGCTGGTACTGGCCCTGCACTGGCTGGTGCTGCACGGCATTCCCCTCGCGTGGGAAGGCCCCACCACCCCTGCGGGCAAGGTGTTCAGCACCCGCAGCGTGGCCGCGCCCCCGCCAGCAGCGGCCCTGCCCCCACCCAGCCAAGCCAGCCCGGCCGCAACCCCTGCGGCGGCGCCCCAGGCGGCCAAGCCGCGCCCTGCGCCTCCCAAACGGCCTCCAGCCCACAAGGCTCCAACGCCCTCGGGGCAGCCCCCCGAGCCGGCGGACACCACGCTGGCCACAGACACCGCTGGCGACGGGCCTGCGGCGGCCGACCCCGCAGCCAACGCAGAGCTATGGGCTGGTGGCGCAAACACCCCAGGCACGCCAGCCTCCGCAGCCGCCCCGGACATGGCCCCTGCGGCCTCAGCCCCCCAGCCCGCCGCCAGCGCGCCACCGGCCCAGGCCAGTACGGAAGGCTCCGGCGTAGACATCACCCCGCCAGGCGGCCAGCCGGGAGAAGGCGCCAGCACCGCCGCGCCCCCCGTGCGCTTGCCTGCGCCCGTCAAACTGGCCTTTGATGTGGCCGGGCAAGCCAAGAAGTTTGACTACCAGGCCCGCGCCGAGCTGGTGTGGCAGCACGACGGCGCCCGCTACGAGGCCCGCCAGGAGATCAGCGCCTTCTTGGTGGGCTCGCGCACCCAGCGCAGCACCGGCATGGTCACGCCCCAGGGCCTGCAACCCGAGCGCTTTGGCGACCGCAACCGAAGCGAACGCGCCGCCCACTTCGACTACGCCCGGGG
Source organism: Acidovorax sp. 56 (assembly GCF_002749705.1). Taxonomy (NCBI): domain Bacteria; kingdom Pseudomonadati; phylum Pseudomonadota; class Betaproteobacteria; order Burkholderiales; family Comamonadaceae; genus Acidovorax; species Acidovorax sp. 56. Next base: position 3,917,597 of record NZ_PEEV01000001.1, on the reverse strand, counting down.
CCGTGTCACCTTCAGCGCCAACACCCCCGAAGCCGCCGTGGGCCCTGGCGCCCAGGACCGCCTGAGCGTTTTCATCCAGCTCGCGGGCCTGCTGGCCGCAACCCCTGAGCGCTTTGTGCCCGGCACCCAGCTGACGCTGACCACCGTGAGCGCCACCAGCGCCGACCGCTGGACCTTCACCGTGGAAGCCCCGGAAACCCTGACCCTGCCCGCAGGCACCCTGCCCACCCTCAAGCTGCAGCGCCTGCCCCGGCGCGACTACGACCAAAAGGCCGAGCTGTGGCTGGCCCCCAGCATGGGTTACCTGCCCGTGCGCATCAAGATCACCCAGGCCAACGGCGACTTTGCCGACCTGCGCCTGCGCGCCAGCGGCCCGCCCTGAACCGCTGTGCGCCCACCACCTGTTGTGCAAAAGCGCAGCGGAACAGCAAAAAAGCACCGCCAACCTGAATGCGTTGCGGATTCATGGAATACTGGTTGCGAGCCTGCGAATGCGGTTTCAGGGGCCCGCCCCTTGAACTCTGCCCACCCGCTGTCATCTGACTTTTGTATCGACTGGGGGAACACCATGCAAATGCTCTACGACTCTGAATCCTTTGTGGTGGTCCACATGCTGCCTGACGCCGTGGAGAAATCGACCCAGGCACTGAACGACACCGCGCCCCCCAAACCCCAACTGGCCCGCCACGGCTTTGAAATCGTGGACAAGCGCTCGGGCAAAGAGGTGTACCTGGATGGCTCCTGGGCCGAAATGTTCCAGGAGCAAATCCTGGCCTGGCAGCGCGACACCCCTACGCAGGAAGAAGTGGAAGACGCGCTGGACCGCTACGCCGGGCTGGCGCAGAACCCGGTGATCGTGCACTGAGCCGCGCAGCGCCCGGCCTGGGCGGCTCGCCTGCCTTCAGTCCGCTGCGCCTGCTGACGCCTCTGGCGGGTAAATCCGCCGGTACAGCGGCGCCACCAGCATCAACACCGCCATCAACCGGCACACCTGAAAAGCCGTGACCACTGGCACGCCGAGTTGCAGCACCTTGGCGGTGATCGACATTTCGGCAATGCCGCCGGGCGAAGTGCCCAGCACCAGCGTGGCCCAGGGCAGGCCCGTGCCCCAGGCCAGCAGTGCGGCAAAAGCGGCGCACACGGCCATCAACCCCAGCGTACCGACCGCCACCGTGGCCAGCCAGCGCGGGGCGGCGCGCAAGAAATCGACCCGAAACCGCACGCCCAGGCTCACCCCAATCACCAGTTGCGCCGCATTGACCAGGCCTTGCGGCACAGCTGACAAGGTGATGCTGGCCATGGTGAGCCCCATGGAGACCAGCATGGCGCCCATGAACCAGGGGTTGGCGCGGCCCAGCCGGTCCATCAGCAGCGCGCCAGCGCCGGTGAGGGCGCCCAGCAGCACCAGCCCCTGCCAGTCCACCACGCGCACCGGGGGCGCCAGCACGTCCAGGCCATGCAACCCACTCCACTGCAGGGCAAACGGAATGGTGAGGGTGACGATGAGCAGCCGCAGGCTGTGGCTGGCCGCCACCAGGTCGGTGCGGGCGTTTTCGCGCTCGGCCAGCAGCGTCATCTCTGATGCAGCGCCGATGGCCCCGGCAAAGTAGCTGGTGGCCCGCAGCATGGGCGCGGGCACACCGTGCATGCGTGGTGCGTGCAGCCGGTACAGCCAGGCACCAAAGCCCCAGCCCAGCAGCAGCGCCCACCCAATGCCCAGGGCAATGGCCCACCACAGGCTGCCCACCAGAGCGGTGACTTCGGGCGTGAAATACAGGCCCAGCGTGGCGCCGATGGTCCACTGCCCGGCGTTGCGCAGCGGGCCCCAGCTTTCGGTGGGTGCGCCGCCAATGGACAGCAACGAGGTGGCCACCAGCGGCCCCAGCATCCACGGCAGCGGGGTGTGCAGGGCCACGCAGGTGGCGGCTGCGGCCCAGGCCAGCAGCAGGGTCAACAGGGTATGGAGAAAAAATCGAACAGACATGGAACGCGACGGGGGCCAAAGAGCCCGTCGAGTATCGCGCCCACCCAGTCCGCCATGGGCCTGGAGGGAATGCCCACCCGCCAGGGCTGCCATCGCCATGCGGTACGGCCTGCGCTGCAATGCGCACACCCATTCACAAACAAATCCACCCCTAGCGCTTATCCAATAAGCGCTAGCAGCTATACATTCAATAGCATCAACCCACGCGGCGGCGGGCGGCCATCTCCAAGCCCATGGCATGCAGGTCGCCCTGGGCCAGCAGGGCCTGGGCACAGGGGTAGGCGGTGCCCTCTTCGGCCTGGATGTGCTGCTGGTAGCGCTGGGCGAACTGGTCGAGCCGGGCCTCGTCCTCGGGCCCAAAGCCTGCGGCCGCGCCCTCGGCCAGGGCCTGCAGCGCGCCCCGGGCAGCAGCCCAATCGGCGGCCATGCAGACGTGGTCGTGCTGCAGCTGCTGCACCACCGCCACCACCGACGGCGCGCCCTGCGCCAGCAGCAACGGGAACACATGCAGCTCCTCGTCCTGGTGGTGCAGGGGCGCAGCGATGTCAAAGTAACGCAGCACATCGCGCGCGGCCTGGCGGGCGGCCTCGTCAGCGGCTTGCTCGCGCACATACGCGCGCAGCCGCTGCAACAGGGTCAGCGTGCGCTCCACGCGCTCGTGGCAAGCCTCCAGCATGGCAAAGGGTTGTTCAAACCCCACGGCGGGGGTGTTGAAACCGGGCAGGCCTGCAGACGTTGCCATGCCAGCCCCTAGCCTAAGCGCACAGGCTGGCCCTGGCGGTCGAAGGGGATGAACCCCTCCATGGCGCCGCGCTTGATGGCATCGACCATGCGCTGCAGGGGGGCCTCGGCATCGGCACTGGTGGGCGCCTGGTTCAGCGTGCCGGACATGGCGGCCGCAAACACCATGACCCAATCGTGCCCGGGGGCCGTGAACTGCTGGGCCTCGGCGACCAAGGCGGCGAACGAGGGCAGCTCCTGCGGGGTCTTGTCCACGCACATCCGCGGCACCAGGGCCCCGCCCTGCCCTTGTTCAAAGCGGGCGCGCTGGGCTTCGGTGGCGTCGTCTGGCAGCTCCACACCGGCAAACACAAACAGCAGGCGCTGGGGCTCGGGCTGCTGGCGCGCAGCCACCAGCAAGTCGTCAAAGGAGGCAATATTCATGGGGGTCTCTTCAAAATCCGTCGGTCACATCAAAACCCGGGCAGGATACCTCGGTGCTCATCGAGCGTGCTCACATAGCTGCTGGCTGCGGGCCGCACGCGGGCGGCCTTGCGCGAGACCACGGTGCCGATGCTCACAAAGCACAGGGCCTGCTCATCGCACCCCAAGCGGAACAGCGCGCGCAGGCTGGCCGCCTTGAGCGCCTTGCCGCTGGTGAGCGCCGAGCCAAAGCCCTGCGCCGTGGCCATGAGCAGCATGTTCTGGATGGCGCAGCCTGCCGACACCAGGCGCTCGGCCAGGTCGATGTCGGCGTCGCCACGCGCAGCGTCCACCACCGCCAGCAGCAGCACGGGCGAGCGGTAGGCCTTTTCGCGGGCCTGTTCGATTTGTTCGGGCGTGGCCTCTGCGTCGCGCTCCTGCAATGCCAAAGCAAACACGTCGGCCAGCAGGGTTCGGGCCGTGTCGGGCACCAGCACAAAGCGCCAGGGCTGCAGTTGCCCATGGTCAGGCGCGTGGGCTGCGGCCTCCAGGATGGCGGCCAGCTCGGCCACGTTGGGGCCAGGCGCGCCCAGGCGCTTGGGCAAGATGGTTTGCCGCGACTGGATCAGCGCAGCCGCCATCGCAGCCGTGTCGTCCGGGCCGGCAGCGGCCGCTGGCGCGGCGCAGCCTCGCCCACTGCGGTCTGCAGGGGCGGCAGATGCGGATGCAACGGCACCGCCGCGTGCACTACCGTGTGCGCGCCCAGACGGCGTGTGGGGCGGCATCGGCTTCAGGGGCCAAGGGATGACAGACATGCAAGATCCTCCGCTACATCATTTCAGCCAGGGCGGCCATCGGGACGCAGGCGCCCATACCAACGCGCCAGCCGCACTCCCCAGGCCCCCATGGTGGCCGCCCAGGTGCAGGCACTGGCCAACAACACCCAGGGCAACCACACGCCAGGCAGGCCGGGCACCGTGGCCCCTATGCGCAGCAGCGTGGCCGCCTGCAACAACCAAAACAGCGACCACGCGATGCGATCAGCCACCAGCGCGCGGCCACTGTGGCCGCAAGACACCCGTGTGACCATGGCCAGCATGAGCGATGCCAGGCACCCCATGGACAGCGCATGCAACGCACCAAGCCCAAGGCCGCCCACCCCCCCAGCCACCGCCAGCCACTGAGCCGCGCCGCCTAGGACAAACGCCACGCCCAGCCACAAAAAGCCAATGTGCAGCATGGCCAGCAACTTGTTCTTGAGGCTTTGCACCAGCCCCCACACCCAGGCCAGCCAGACCAGCACGCAGCCCACAGCCACCTGCAAGCCACCGTGCACCCAGGCCCACGCCGGGCCCGCAGCGCTGGCGGACACCCCGGCAAACTCCAGCCAGGCCGCCAGCACCTGCATGGCCGCTGCCGCCAGCATGAGCCACAGCACCCAGAAGGGGCGCCACGCCTGCACCATGGGCATGGCGCTGGAGGTGAAAAACGGAATCATGCGGTGCGCCACCGAGACGTAGACCACCACCACAAAGCCCCACAGCGCGGTGAACACGCAGACACGGGCCAGCGCATGCGAATCCCACACCATCGCGAGTGCCACCCCAGCCGCGCTCAGGCTGCCCACCACACAGGCCGTGGCGATAGCGCGGGCGTGCAGCTGGTCTTCAGCCTGGCTCAGGCGCACACGGCCCCAGAACTGCGCCGTCATCCAGCCCAGCCCCACACAGGCCAGCAGCAGCCCTGCCAAGGCCAAAGGCGCCCCCAGGTGCGCCCCCGCCAGCCACAGCAGCCACCCACCAGCCTGCAAAAACAACACGGGGCGCAAAGCAGACACGGGCAAGGGGTCGACCCCCAGCCACTTGGGGCCTGCCGTGAAGAGAAAGCCCGCAAAGTACAACGGAATGAAGCCCAGCACCATCACTGTGGAATGCACCAGCGTGGGCGACAAGGCCAGGGCCTGCGCGTACCCCAGCCCCCACCAGCCGGTGGCGCGGTCGACCTGCACCGCCAGCCACCAAACCGCCGAAGCCACCAGCACCACCATCGCCAAAAAGAAGCTGAGCCGGTGCGGCGCCAACATGAGGTACTGCCAGCACCAGCGCTTGTCGAGCTGGGCCAGCACCTCAGGCGATGGCTTGCCCGAAGCCACCTTCAGCGCAATGGTGGGGCGGGGGTTGTTCATCCACAGCTCCCCAGGTGACCGCACTGCGTGCAGTAGTCGCAGCCGTCCTTGCGGATCACCGCGTGGGCACCGCACTCGCTGCATTTTTTGCCTGCCATGGCGGGGGGCATGCCCAGAGGGGCTTCGGGCTCGTCCAGCGGCAGCGATTGCTGCTGCGGCTCGGCCACGCGGCGCGCCAGGATGTTTTGCACCGCAAAGGCGATGGCAGCCACTTCCGAGTCATGCCACATGGGCACCATGGCGCCGTCCGCACGCTGGTGGGTGCCCAGGCGCACAGGGCCTCGGTCCCAAGCGACCTTGCGCATGTCGGACAAAGCCCGCTCCAGAAAACCACCGCGCGCAGCCAGCGAGAGCAGCCGCATGCTGGAGGTGATCCACTGCTGCGACTCACCGCTTTGGCCTACGGGCATGAAGAACTCGATGGCGCGGTCTACCGTGTGGTTGCCAATGCCCGTGGGAACGGGCAAGAAGGACACGATGATGTACAGCGTCTTGTGGCCCTCTTGCGTCCAGTACTCCACCTTTTCGGCCACGGCCGAGAGCCCCCCCTTGGGGCGGCTCTCAATCACAGTGCGCATGGGGTCGGCCGGCGGGGCGGACACCGCGGCTGGCGCGGGTGCCGCAACGGGTTCTGGCGCAGGGGTCGTCACCTCCAGCACCGAGCCCAAGATGGCGTTGGGCCGGTAGGTGGCCAAGCCCTTGAGCCGCGCGCGCCAGGCCTGCAGGTACAGGTCCTTGAAGTCCTCGTAAGGGTAGTCCGCCGGGATGTTCACAGTCTTGGAAATGGCCGTGTCCACAAACGGCTGCACGGTCTCCATCATGGCGATGTGGTCCTGCGCGGACATGGCCAGGGCCGACACGAAGTAGTCGGGCAGCGCATTCACATCCCCTCCGCCGTCGCGGTACAGGCGCCAGGCGTGGTCTTCCACCGCGTATTCGCTGGTGCTGCCATCGGCCTCGCGCTTCTTGCGCTTGTACATCCACGAGAACGGTGGCTCGATGCCGTTCGAGGCATTGTCGGCAAACGCCAGGCTCACCGTGCCCGTGGGCGCAATGGACAACAGGTGGCTGTTGCGGATGCCGTGCTTGCGAATGCTCTTTTGCAAGGCCGCAGGCAAACGGCTGGCAAAGGTGCCCGAGGCCAGGTAGCCCTCGGCATTGAATTGGGGGAAAGCGCCCTTCTCTTGCGCCAGTGCCACCGAGGCCTCGTACGCCGCATCCCGCATGCGCTCGGCAATGCGGGCCGCCAGGGCGCGCCCCTCGGGCGCGTCGTAGCGCTGGCACAGCATGGCCAGGGTGTTGCCCATGCCGGTAAAGCCCACGCCAATGCGGCGCTTGGCCATGGCCTCATCGCGCTGCTGCGGCAAGGGCCAAAACGTCACATCCAGCACGTTGTCGAGCGCCCGCACCTGCAGCGCCACGGCCTGCTCAAACGACTCAAAATCAAACGCCGCCACACCGCCACGCCCAAACGGGTGGCGCACAAAGCGTGTGAGGATGATGGGCCCGAGGTCGCAGCAACCGTAGGAGGGCAATGGTTGCTCGCCGCAAGGATTCGTCGCAGCGATCTCTTCGCAGTAATGCAGGTTGTTGTCTTCGTTGATGCGACCCAAAAACAGGATGCCCGGCTCGGCAAAGTCGTAGGCCGATTTCATGATCGTGTCCCACAGCTCACGCGCAGGCACGGTGGCGTAGACCCACTGGCCATCGGCGCGCTGGTGCGCACCTTGGGCCTGCAGGGCTGCGCCGGGGCGGGCCCGGTGCACCAGTTCCCAGGGGGCGTTGGCCTGCACGGCCTCAATGAACGCGTCCGACACGCCCACCGACACGTTGAAGTTGTTCCAGCGGCCCGGCGTGCGCTTGGCCGTGATGAACTCCTTCACGTCGGGGTGGTCGATGCGCAGCACGCCCATCTGTGCACCGCGCCGTGAGCCTGCGCTCTCGACCGTTGAGCACGACTGGTCGAACACATTGATGTAGCTGCAGGGGCCAGACGCCATGGAGTGCGTGCCCTTGACTTCCGCACCCCGTGGACGGATGCGAGAGAAGTCATAACCCACGCCACCACCACGGCGCATGGTTTCTGCAGCTTCGCGCAGGGCTTCGTAAATGCCGGGGTAGCCTTCATCGTCCACGCCCTGGATGCAGTCGCCCACGGGCTGCACAAAGCAGTTGATGAGCGTGGCCTGGATGTCGGTGCCCGCCGCACTCATGATGCGGCCCGCGCCGATGGCGCCCGCATGCAGATTGGCGAGGAACAGGGCCTCGTACTTTTCGCGCAGCTCGGGCGCCTCAACCGAGGCCAGCGCACGCGCCACGCGGCGGTACAGGTCTTCCACACCGGTCTCGCCGGGCTTGAGGTATTTCTCGCGCAACACATCCAGGCTGATGGGTTGCAACGCAGACAGGGGGGAGGGAATGGAGGGGGGTGTTTCGCGCTTCATGGCTCGGAATGATTCAGGGTTACCTTCCCGGTGGTCTTGCGCTCCGTCAAGAAGGCATCAAAGCAGAGACCTGCCTTTCTGCGCAACCTGCGAAGACGGCAATCCCTAGTCCAGCAGCACCTGACCATCGTGCTCCACGTAGGGGTGGTAGGGCCCAGTGCCGCTGTTGTCAGCCCGTGATGCCGGCACGAAACCACCCGTCTGCACATCAAAGACGTGGACTTCACCGTCTTCGATCACGTAGTGCCAGCCGTGCAGGCTGATCTGGCCACTCTGCACACGGCTGCGCACCATGGGGTACTCCATCAGGCGTTCGAGCTGAAGCACCACGGCACGCTGCTCCGTGCGGCGCAGCGCCTCGGGGCCCGGCTGCACGGGCAGCAAGGCCTCGCGCCCCAGGTCCAGCCAACGGTTGAGGTTGGGGGCCTCGGGCGAGACCTCACCATACATGGCCTTGATAGCCCCACAGTGACTGTGGCCGCACACGATGATGCGGCGCACCTGCAAATTGAGCACCGCAAACTCGATGGCGGCCGTGGTGCCATGGTGGCCATGGGAGCCGTCATACGGAGGAATGAAGGCCCCCACATTGCGCACCAGAAACAGCTCGCCCGGCCCCGCACCGGTCAACAGGTAGGGCACCAGGCGCGAGTCAGAACAACCGACAAACAAAGTGGTGGGGTGCTGCCCCTCATCCACCAGGGTCTGGAACTGCTCGCGGTACTGGGGAAATGCGTCGTTGTGAAAACGGCGCAGGCGGTCCAGCAGTTCGTCAGGCATAAGGTGGCAATCGAAAAAATGCAGTGCCGCTATTGCACCAGCGGCGATTCGGCAGCGTCGAGCGCTACCCCTTCGACCACGGCGGCGCCTGCCAGCAGTTGCAGGTATTGGCGCAGCGCGTTCACCCAGGCCTGTTGGCGCAGGGTGAGTGCGATGGCCTGGCGTACTTCCTCGAACGCGGGCTGCTGCCCGGGGTCGCGGGCCACCACCTCCACCACATGCAGGCCAAAGCGGCTGTGCACCAGGCGCGCCAGCACACCGATCTCAGCACCGCCAAACACCTCGCGGGCGAACTCGGGGGCGCAATCGGCGCGGGTGAGCCAGCCCAGATCGCCGCCCTGCTGGCCGCTGGGGCAGTTGGACCACTGGGCGGCTGCCTTGGCAAACTGGGCACCGCCATCGTCCGCGCAGCGCAGCTCGATCAGCAAGGCCTCGGCCCGCAGGCGCAGCTGCTTCACATCCACACCCGGCGTCACGGCAAAGAGCACATGGCGCAGTTGCGCACGCTCCCCCTGGGCGTGTGCCGCAGGGTGGGCGTCGTGGTAGCGGCGGCAGGCTTCTTCTGAAGGATCGGGGAGGTCCAGCTCGCGCTCCAGCAACTGCTCAATGGCATTGGAGGCCTGGACGCTGATGGCCCCCTCAACACCCGGCACATCGCTCGCGGGCAGCAGGCCCGCCTGCTGCGCCGCCTGGCGCAGCAGCTCGGTACATGCACGCTGGCGCAGGGCCTCTTCGTCCAGCGACTCGTGCGGTGCGTTGAGGGCCACGCCATTGACGCGTGCCACCTCGGCCACCACCGAGCCCATGCCCCCGGCTTGTGGTGCCACGGCAGCTTGCTGGGGCGCATCGGCCATCGTTGCCACCAGGGCCTCATAGGCCGCTGTCTGCGTGGGGGTCAGCGTGCTGGCCGTGGCCGCAGCGCTGTTCTCGGTGGAGCTGCAGCCGCAGCTCCCGGTTCCACATCCGCTCATGGTGTGCTCCTTGGATGGGTGGGTTTCAGGCGCGGCGGTCTTGCGACTGCATGTGGCCTGCGGGCAGGTTCAGGCGGCGCGCACGCACCACCTGATAGGGACGCAGCACATAGGCCAGCGTGCCAAAGCCGCTCCACACGTGCACCAGGCGGGTGAACGGGAAGATCAGGAAGATGCTCATGCCCAGGAACATGTGGGCCTTGAAGATCCAGCCGGCTTCGGCCAGCAGCTCCACACCCCCACTGCGGAAGGTGACGATGCGTTGGCCCCACTCGGCCAGCTTCATCATCATGGAGCCGTCCAGATGCTGGGCCGACAGCGGGATGGTGGCCAGGCCCAGCGCCAGTTGCAGCCACAGCAGCACCAGGATCAGGATGTCGCTGACCTTGGACGTGGCGCGGATGCGCTCATCCGACAGGCGGCGGTGCAGCAGGATGGACAGGCCGATGAAGCCCAGCGTGCCCGCAATGCCGCCCGACACCATGGCCATGAGCTGCTTGGCACCCGCACTCATGAAATGCTCATACAGAAAGTGCGGCGTGAGCATGCCCACGGTGTGGCCGAAGAACAGGAACAGCACGCCGATGTGGAACAGGTTGCTGCCCCAGCGCAGGCTGCCGGTGCGCAGCAGCTGCGACGAGTCGCTTTTCCAGGTGTACTGGTCGCGGTCGAACCGCGCCCAGCTGCCAATGAAGAAAACGGCCAGGCAAATGTAGGGATAGATGCCAAACAACAGGGTATCGAGCCAGGTGGTCATGCTGAGACTCCTTCTGGTGCCCGCTCGGCGCGGGGGGTACGAACAAAATGCATGGGCTGCGGCTGGTCAGGCTTGGCCTGGCCCTGGGTGCTGCAACCCCCAAACGCTTCGGGCTCGGCCCACACCTCGTCCATCTCGGGCTCGGGGGTGAGCGCCACCGACTGCACACGCTGGCCCGACACTTCGAGCACGGCAGCGATCACGCTGGCGTAGGGGCTGTTGCGCGCCACGAGGGCGCTGAACAGCGCGTTGAGGATGTGGGTCATTTCGCCCAGGAACTCCTTGGCCACTTCGGGCGGCTGGGTGGAGGCGAACTCCAGCACCACCGGCAGGTGGTCGGGCAGCTCGTCGGCCTGGAATTGCAGGCCGGCCTTTTCATAGGTCTGCATCAGGTCGATGAGCGCCGGGCCGCGGTCGCGCGAGTCGCCGTGCACATGCTCGAACAGGTGCAGCGAGGTCTGGCGACCCCGGTCGAAGTTGTCCACGTAGCGGGCTTCGGCTTCCATCGGGTCGAGTGCTGCAAGGTGCTGGCACACGGCTTCGAGCTCGGCCATGCGTTCGGTGGTCAGGGCCTGCTCTACCTGCAGCGCGTCGATGAGCTGCGGCATCACGCTGCGCAGCTGCGCATCGGGGTAGCTCAGCAGGTAGCCCAGGGCGCGCAGGGTCAGGCGCACAGAGGTCGGGTTCTTCTTGAACATGGTGATTCCTTCCTGTGTGCGATCAGACCGTGGCCTTGATCGGGATCGTGCGGGGCTTCTTGCCACCGAACATGCTGGTCTCGGTGGCGCCGTCGGAGCAGCCGTTGCCAAACGAGAAGCCGCAGCCGCCCCGGATGTCGAACGCGTTCTCGGCGTACTCGCGGTGGGCCGACGGGATGACGAAGCGGTCCTCGTAATTGGCAATCGCCATCACGTGGTACATCTCCTCGACCTCGGCCATCGACAGGCCGGCCTGCTTGAGCACGGCCAGGTTCTGGCGCTGCTCCACATGCTTGTCGCGCTGGTAGGTGCGCATGGCCAGCATGCGCTCCAGCGCCCGCACCACGGGGCCGGTGTCGCCGGCGGTGAGCAGGTTGGCCAGGTACTGCACAGGGATGCGCAGTTGCGACACATCGGGGATGTCACCATTCACGCCCACATGGCCTGCGTTGGCAGCAGCCGTGATGGGCGAGAGCGGTGGCACATACCAGACCATGGGCAGCGTGCGGTACTCGGGGTGCAGGGGCAGGGCCACCTTCCATTGCACGGCCATCTTGTAGACGGGGCTATTGCGGGCAGCGTCCATCCAGCTGTCCGGGATGCCGTCGATGCGGGCTTGCTTGATCACGTCCGGGTCATTCGGGTCCAGGAAGATGTCGAGCTGGGCCTGGTACAGGTCGCGGTCGCGCTCCACGCTGGCGGCTTCCTGGATGCGGTCTGCGTCATACAGCAGCACACCCAGGTAGCGGATGCGGCCCACGCAGGTTTCCGAGCACACGGTCGGCTGGCCCGCTTCGATGCGGGGGTAGCAGAAGATGCACTTCTCGGCCTTGCCCGATTGCCAGTTGTAGTAGATCTTCTTGTAGGGGCAGCCCGAGACGCACATGCGCCAGCCACGGCACTTGTCCTGGTCGATCAGCACAATGCCGTCTTCCTCGCGCTTGTAGATCGAGCCGCTGGGGCACGATGCCACGCACGCCGGATTCAGGCAGTGCTCGCACAGGCGCGGCAGGTACATCATGAAGGTGTTTTCGAACTGGCCGTAGATGTCCTTTTGCACATCGTCGAAGTTCTTGTCCTTGCTGCGCTTGCTGAACTCGCCGCCCAGGATTTCTTCCCAGTTCGGGCCCCACTCGATCTTCTCCATGCGCTTGCCGGTGATCAGGCTGCGCGGGCGGGCCGTGGGTGCAGCCTTGGTCTCGGGCGCGGACTGCAGGTGGTCGTAGTCGAACGTGAAGGGTTCGTAGTAGTCGTCGATCTGCGGCAGGTTGGGGTTGGCGAAGATGCGCATGAGCAGCTTCCACTTGCCGCCCTGGCGGGGGGCGATGGAGCCGTCGGGGTTGCGTACCCAGCCACCGTTCCAGCGGTCCTGGTTTTCCCATTCCTTGGGGTAGCCAATGCCGGGCTTGGTTTCGACGTTGTTGAACCAGGCGTATTCCACCCCGGGGCGGCTGGTCCAGACGTTCTTGCAGGTGACGGAACAGGTGTGGCAACCAATGCACTTGTCCAGGTTCAGCACCATGCCGATTTGTGCGCGAATTTTCATCGTGTTTCTCCTTGTCTTCGGCTTCAGGCGTGGTGGGCCGATGCGGGGGCTTCGTCGTCGAGCCAGTCCACGCGGTCCATCTTGCGCACCAGCACGAACTCGTCGCGGTTGGTGCCGATGGTTCCGTAGTAGTTGAAGCCGTAGCTGTACTGTGCGTAGCCGCCAATCATGTGGGTGGGCTTGAGCACGATGCGCGTGACCGAGTTGTGGATACCGCCACGGGTGCCGGTGATCTCGGAGCCAGGGGTGTTGATGATCTTCTCTTGCGAGTGGTACATCATCACCATGCCGGGGTTCACGCGCTGGCTCACCACCGCACGGGCCGCAATGGCGCCGTTGGCGTTGAAAAGTTCGACCCAGTCGTTGTCCACGATGCCCGCAACCTTGGCATCGTCTTCGCTCAGCCACACCACGGAGCCACCCCGGTTGAGCGTGAGCATCATCAGGTTGTCGCTGTACGTGCTGTGGATGCCCCACTTTTGGTGCGGCGTGATGAAGTTCAGCTGGATCTCTTTGTTGCCGTTGGGCTTCTTGCCTTCGACTTCGTGCAGCGTCTTCAGGTGCACCGGTGGGCGGTAGCTCACAAAGCCTTCGCCGAAGTCACGCATCCACGGGTGGTCCTGGTAGAACTGCTGGCGGCCCGTGAGGGTGCGCCATGGGATGTACTCGTGCACATTGGTGTAGCCCGCGTTGTAGCTGACCTTCTCACTTTCCAGGCCCGACCAGGTGGGCGAGCTGATGATCTTGCGCGGCTGCGCCTGGATGTCGCGGAAGCGGATCTTCTCGTCCTCGCGGTGCAGCGCCAGGTGCACGTGGTCACGGCCGGTCTGCTTGCCCAGGGCCTCCCAGGCCTTGCAGGCCACATGGCCGTTGGTCTCAGGCGCCAGCATCATCACCACTTCGGTGGCGTCGATGTCGGTCACGATGCGGGGCATGCCCTGCGTCACGCCCTCTTCCTTCACGCGGCCGTTCAGGTCGCCCAGCTGGCCGACTTCGGTCTGCGTGTTCCAGCCGATGCCCTTGCCGCCGTTGCCGGCCTTGTCCATCAAGGGGCCCAGGGCGGTGAAGCGCTTGTACAGGTTGGGGTAGTCGCGCTCGACCACGGTGACCTGCGGTGCGGTCTTGCCGGGGATGAGTTCGCACTCGCCCTTCTTCCAGTCGCGCACGCCATAGGGCTGGGCCATTTCACCGGGGGTGTCGTGCATGATGGGCGTGAGCACCACGTCCTTCTCGACGCCCAGATGGCCCACGCTGACCTCGCTCACGGCCTTAGCGAAACCCTTGTAGATCTCCCAGTCGCTCTTGGCCTGCCAGGCAGGGTCCACCGCTGTGGACAGCGGATGGATGAAGGGGTGCATGTCGCTGGTGTTGAGGTCGTTCTTCTCATACCAGGTAGCCGTGGGCAGCACGATGTCGGAGTACAGGCAGGTGGTGCTCATGCGGAAGTCGAGCGTGACCAGCAGGTCCAGCTTGCCTTCGGGCGCGTTGGCGTGCCACTGCACTTCCTCGGGCTTGGCTTCGTCCTTGCCCAGGTCCTTGCCCTGCACGCCGTGGGTGGTTCCCAGCAGGTGCTTGAGGAAGTATTCATGCCCCTTGCCCGACGAGCCCAAAATGTTGGAGCGCCACACGAACATGTTGCGCGGCCAGTTGTCGGGATGGTCCGGGTCCTCGCAGCTCATCGTGAGGCTGCCGTTCTTGAGCGACTGCACCACGTAGTCCTTGGCGTCCATGCCCTTCGCCGCAGCATCCTTGGCCACTTGCATCGGGTTGGTCTTGAGCTGGGGCGCCGAAGGCAGCCAGCCCATGCGCTCGGCGCGCACGTTGTAGTCGATCTGGGCGCCGTGGTAGGCGCTGGCATCGGCCAGGGGCGAGAGGATTTCTTCCATGCCCAGCTTCTCGTAGCGCCACTGGTCGGTGTGGGCGTAGAAGAAGCTCGTGCTGTTCATCTGGCGGGGGGGACGGATCCAGTCCAGCGCAAAGGCAAGCGCCGTCCAGCCGGTCTGGGGCCGCAGCTTTTCCTGGCCCACATAGTGCGCCCAGCCGCCACCGCTCTGGCCAATACAGCCGCACAGCATCAGCATGTTGATGATGCCGCGGTAGTTCATGTCGCAGTGGTACCAGTGGTTCATCGCCGCGCCGATGATGACCATGGACTTGCCATGCGTCTTGTCGGCGTTGTCGGCAAACTGGCGCGCCACGGTGATGATCTGGTCGCGCGGCACGCCCGTGATCTTCTCCTGCCAGGCAGGGGTGTAGGGGCGGTCGGCGTCATAGCTGCCACCGGGCTCTTCACCAGGCAGGCCCCGGTCGATGCCGTAGTTGGCGGCCAGCAGGTCGAACACGGTGGCGACCATCACGCGGCCTTGGGCTTCGTGGCCGGACAGCTCCAGGTGCGTTACGGGCACGGGGCGCACCATCACGTCGCTGCCTTGTTCGTTGGCCGTGAAGTTGGGCGATTGCACGCCGCCGAAGTACGGGAAGGCCACCTTGGCCACTTCGTGGGCCTGTGCGCCGTCTTCGATCACCGACAGCTTGAGCTTGACGGTGTTGCCCGTGCGGGCTTCCTTGTTCTCCAGGTTCCACAGGCCCTGGTCGGCGCGGCCATCGGCGCCCCAGCGGAAACCGATGGAGCCGTTGGGCAGCGTGACCTGGCCCAGTTCGTCGTAGCCCACGGTCTTCCAGTCGGGGTTGTTCGACTGGTCAAGCTGGCCCGGGAAATCGCTGGCACGCACATAGCGGTCGGGCACCATGGCCTTGCTGCCATCGGGCAGCGTCTTTTCCTTGAGCACCACCAAGAGCGGCAGGTCGGTGTAGCGGCGTGCGTAGTCGTCGAAGTAGGTGCTGCGGCCCTTGCCACCGTCCTTGAAGTAAAACTCTTTCAGGATCACGTGGCCCATGGCCATGGCCACGGCAGCGTCGGTGCCCTGCTTGGGGTGCATCCACAGATCGCCCAGCTTGGCCACTTCGGAGTAGTCGGGCGTGATGGACACGACCTTGGTGCCCTTGTAGCGCACCTCGGTCAAGAAGTGGGCATCGGGCGTGCGTGTCTGGGGCACGTTGGAACCCCAGGCAATGATGTACGAGCTGTTGTACCAGTCGGCCGACTCGGGCACGTCGGTCTGCTCGCCCCACACCTGCGGGCTGGAGGGAGGCAGGTCGCAGTACCAGTCGTAGAAGCTCATGCACACGCCACCGATCAGGCTCAGGTAGCGTGAGCCTGCGGCGTACGAAATCATCGACATCGCCGGGATGGGCGAGAAGCCGATGATGCGGTCAGGGCCGTGCTTCTTGATCGTGTAGACATTGGCCGCAGCGATCATCTGGTTGACTTCGTCCCAGGTGCTGCGCACAAAGCCGCCCAGGCCGCGCTGCTTTTGCCATTCGCTTTTGGCGGCATTGTTTTCGACAATGCTGGCCCAGGCGTCCACGGGGCTCTTTGCCAGGGCAATGGCGGCACGCCAGTGCTTGAGCAGGCGGCCACGCACCATGGGGTACTTCACGCGGTTGGCGCTGTACAGGTACCAGCTGTAGCTGGCGCCGCGTGCGCAGCCACGGGGCTCGTGATTGGGCAGGTCGGGACGGGTGCGTGGGTAGTCGGTCTGCTGAGTTTCCCAGGTCACGATGCCGCCCTTGACGTAAATCTTCCACGAGCAGGAGCCCGTGCAGTTCACGCCGTGGGTGGAGCGCACGATCTTGTCGTGCGCCCAACGGTCGCGGTAGGCGTCTTCCCAGGTACGGTCTTCGCCGTTGGTTTCGCCGTGGCCTTGGGCGAAGGTCTCGCGGGGCTGCGAGAAGTACGTGAGGCGATCCAGAAAATGGCTCATCGGGGGCTCCTTGTTCTATAGGGGGTGTGCGGACAGCTCAGGCGGCCATCAGCAAGGCATCTCGGCGTTCTTGCGCGCGTAGTACCACCAGGTGACGACGATGCAGACGGCATAGAAGACTGCAAAGCACCACAGCGCGGCATTGGGGGTGCCCGTCAGGGCGATGGAGCTGCCATAGCTCTTGGGAATGAAGAACCCGCCGTAGGCAGCCATGGCGGCCGTGAAGCCGAGCGTGGCCGCCCCCAGGGTGTTGCCTTCCTTATTGGCCTGGGCCACGGCAGCAGGGTCGTGCTTGTCCACGCCGCGCAGGGCCTCGGTCAGAAAGATCACAGGGATCATGCGGAAGGTGGACCCATTGCCAATGCCGGTGGTGAGGAACAGCACCAGGAAGCACACGAAGAAGCCAGAGAACTGCCCTTCATTGCCTGCGGAGGGCAAGAACACCGTGACGCCCATCACGGCGATGGCCATGACGATGAAGTTCCACAGCGTGACGCGCGCGCCGCCGAGCTTGTCGGCCAGCCAGCCGCCAAAGGGGCGGATCACAGCACCCACCAGCGGGCCCAACCAGGCGTAGGCCAGGGGGTTCACGCTAGGGAACTGGCTCTTGATGAGCAGCGGGAAGCCTGCGGCATAGCCGATGAACGAACCGAAGGTGCCGAGGTACAGCACGCACATCAGCCAGTTGTGCTTGCGACGGAAGATGGCGGCCTGCGCGGCGAACGAGGCGCGGGCGTCGGCAATGTCGTTCATGCCGAACCATGCGGCCAGGGCCGTGACGGCAATCCATGGCACCCAGATGAAGGCGGCGTTCTGTGTCCAGACCTGCACGGTCTGGCCGTTCTTCACGATGGTCTGGCCTTCGCCACCAAAGATGCCGAAGATGCCGGCCGTGACGACCAGCGGGCTCAGGAACTGCACCACCGACACGCCCAGGTTACCCAGGCCGGCATTCACGCCCAGCGCCGAGCCCTTGCGCTCCTTCGGAAAGAAGAAGCTGATGTTGGCCATGCTGGAGCTGAAGTTGCCGCCGCCCAGGCCGCACAGCAGCGCCAGGATGAGCATGGTGGGGTAGGCCGTGGTGTTGTCCTGCACCGCAAAGCCGATGCCGATGGCGGGGATCAGCAGCGAGGCGGTGGAGATCGCCGTCCAGCGGCGGCCACCGACCAGCGGCACCATGAACGAGTAGAAGATGCGCAGCGTGGCGCCCGAGAGCGCGGGTGCTGCGGCCAGCCAGAACAGCTGGTTGGTCGAATACTTGAACCCGAGACCTGGCAAGCTCACGGCGACCACGCTCCAGACCTGCCAGATGGCAAAGGCCAGGAACAGCGCGGGCACCGAGATCCACAGGTTGAGCTTGGCGACGGCTTCGCCTTCGCGCTCCCAGAAATTCTTGTCCTCTGGTGTCCAGAGGGTGAGCAGACGCCCCTGGCGCCCGCTGGTGGTGGTGGCAGACATGGTGAGGTTCCTAGAAAAATCAGCGGTTACCGGCTTGGGCGGTACCTTGTGCACCCATGACGCGGGTGTTGCGCACTTCGGTGAAGTACATCCAGATGAGCGAGACCCACACCACGCCGTACATCAACATGAAGGCGCTGGAGCGGATGCCGGTGAGGTCCATCAGCAGGCCAAACAGAATGGGCAGGATGAAGCCACCCATGCCGCCAGCCAGCCCGACGATGCCGCTGATCGTTCCGATGTTCTGGGGGTAGTCGTTGCTGATGTACTTGAAGACGCTGGCCTTGCCAAAGGCCCAGCAGATGCCCAGCAGGAACATGAGGCCGGTGAAGACATACACGTTCAGGCCCAGGTGAAAGGTCTTGGCGCCGTTGACGGTGAGGATGGTGAAGTCGGTCTGCGGATAGCTCAGCAGGAACAGGCAGATCCAGCTCACCCACATCACCCACCAGGTCACGCTGTGGGCGCCGTACTTGTCAGACAGCACGCCGCCGATGGCGCGCAGCACGCCGCCAGGCAGCGAGAAGCAGGCAGCGAGCAGGGCGGCGACGCGGATGTCCAGGCCGAACTCACCCACGTAGTACTGCACCATCCACAGCGACAGCGCCACGTAGCCACCGAACACGATGCTGTAGTACTGGCAGTACTTGAGCACCTTGGGGTCCTTGAGCGCCTTGAGCTGGTCGGTGAACTTGACGTTGCTGGACACCAGGTGGGAAGGATCGCTGTGGCTAAAGAACCAGAACAGCACCAGCGTGCCCAGCATGATCGCGGCGTACACCTGCGGCACCATGGTCCAGCCAAAGGCCACCAGGATCACAGGCGCCACGAACTTGTTGACGGCCGCACCCGAGTTGCCTGCGCCGTACACGCCCATGGCTGTGCCCTGACGCTCCCTGGGGAACCAGCGCGCCACATACGGCGTGCCCACCGAGAACGAGCCCCCCGCCAAGCCCACGAACAGGCCGATGGTGAGGAAGTGCCAGTATTCGGTGGCGTAGCTCATCATCCAGATGGCAGGCACGGTGGTGGCCATCACAGCGGCCATCACAATGCGGCCGCCAAACTTGTCGGTCCAGATGCCCAGCGGCACCCGCACCAGCGAGCCCGTGAGCACAGGCATGGACATGAGCAACCCGAACTGCGTGGAGTTCAGGTTGAGCATCTTTTTGATGGGGATCCCGATGACGCCGAACATCATCCAGACCATGAAGCAGACCGTGAAGGCGAAAGTACTGACGATCAGTACCGACCAAGCCTGACGGGTGCGCTGTGGGCTGTTGCCCGAGGGCAAAGTGGTTTGTGCCATGGCGCTAGTCCTCTCGTATTGGATGACAGGCATCGTCCCTCTTATCGGGGAGCTTGCCCATCCTTCGCTAGAACGTGTCTGGCACGGCAGAGGGAGTAGTCACACGGGGAGCACCATCGTTCGAAAGAACTATGGCCTTTGCAAGAGCAGCCGCGAAGCACACGGAAGATCAACAGGGCGGTTTATAGCGGACTATCTTGACAACATCAAGACGCTGCAAATTCAGGAGCACCTCACGCCTATGAGGAGCCATTCTTCAATAAGAAGTGGCTTCCATCGCCCGTAAAACAAGCGCGAGCAGCTCTCATTTTGAGAGCATTCAAATCTTGAAGGGAGAGGTCCAGCAGATCGGCCCGCACTGAGCGGCACACCCGCTGCGAGCCCCGTGGCGGCATGGGGCCGATGACCCCAGAGCTATTCGATGCGCTGACGGTCTGACGCGTAGACCGCGGCCTGCACGCGCGAGGTGAGCCCCAGTTTGCGCAGGATGTGTTGCACATGGATCTTGACGGTGGTCTCGGCAATATCGAGTGTGCGGGCGATCTCTTTGTTGCTCAGGCCGCGTGCAATTTCACGCAGCACGTCTTCTTCGCGCGGTGACAGTGGTGACACCTCTTCTTCAGGGGCTGGCGCGGCCACAACCCCCGCAGGCACGGGCTCAGGCGGGCCACCCTGGGCCTGGAACGCAGCCACCAGCTTGCCCATGAGCTCGGGGCTGACCACGGGCTCGCCGCGCGCTGCGCGGCGGATGGCCTGGGCCAGCAGGTCGCCATCGATCGTCTTGAGCAGATAGCCTTGCGCGCCGTTGCGCAGGGCGGTGGCGAGGTCCTGCGAATCCTCGCTGACGGTGAGCATGAGCACCCGCGAGTGTGGGGACACCTCGCGCAGGCCGCGAATGGCGTCCACGCCCATCACGCCAGGCAAGTGGTTGTCCAGCAGGATCACGTCGGGCTGCAGGCGCGGCACCAGGCGCAGGGCTTCGGCCGCATCGCCCGCCTCCCCCACCACCTCCAGCCCCGCATCCTGCCCCAACAAGGCGATCAGGCCCCGGCGAAACAGGGTGTGGTCGTCCACCACAAGCAGGGTCAAGGGGCGGGCAGCAGCGGCAAGGGTCACGTCAAAAGTTCCTGGTGTACAGCGGGAGCAGCGGGCACCGACGCCGGGGCAGGCGTCGCCGCTGGGGCCGGTGGGCGCGGGCTGCTGGGCAGCTCAATGCACACGCGCGTTCCCTGGCCTGCCTGTGAATGTACTTGCACCACGGCACCGATGCGCTGTGCGCGCTCGCGCATGATGCCCAGCCCCACATGCACCGAATCGGGCGGCACCTGCGCGGCTTCAAAGCCGATGCCGTCGTCCTGCACTTCAAAGCGCCAACGGGGGTGGCGCTCCACGCGCAGCGCCACCCGGCTGGCGTTGGCATGCTTGCGCACGTTGGACAAGGCTTCCTGCACCATGTGCAGCACCTGGATCTGCACATCGGGCGGCAGCGGCAGGCCGTGGCCCGACATGGCGAGCGTGGCGGCCATGCCCGTCTGGTGCTCAAACTTGGACAGCGTGGCGCGCAGCGCGGTTTCGATGTCTTCCTCGCTGGTGCGGGTGCGAAAGTGCACCAGCAACTCGCGCACATCGCTGTAGCACTCGCGCACACCCACATCCAGCTCGTCAATGCTGCGGTCGCGCTTGGCGGTGTCACCCTTGGTCACCGCATCGCGCAGCAACTGGGTCTGTATTTTCAGGAACGCCAGCGACTGGGCGATGGAGTCGTGCAGTTCGCGCGCAATCATGCTGCGCTCTTGCGCCACGGCGGCCTCGCGCTCCAGGGCCGTGGCACGCAGGCCTTCCATGGCGCTGGCCAGGTGGCGCGTCATGGCCTCCAACAGTTCGCGCAGCTCGTCGTTCAGCACCACAGGGGAGCGAAAGAACAGGTCCACCTCGCCCAGGACGCGCTGCTGCATTTGCACGGGAATGGTGACCATGGTCTCAAACCCGGCCTCGCGGCAGTGGGGCAAAGCGACGGCCGATGTGGGCGTGATGGGGATGACGCGGGTGCGCGCTTTTTCCTGTGGCTGGCCGCAGTGGCAAGCGCCAGTGTGCAGGCAGTGCTCTTGCTCGGCCATGGCTTTGGGCAGCCCATCGTTGGCCAGCAGCACATAGCGCTCGTTGGCTTCGTCCGACCAGCGCACGGCCACCGCATCGGCCCCGGCCACGCGCCGGATCTGGCGCACAAAGCCGTTGGCCAACGCCTGCAGGCTGCCCGCATCCGAGGCCAGTGCGCTGACCTCGTAGAGCGCCGCCAGCCGCTGGTTTTGCACGGCAATGCTGGCGGTCTTCTCCTGCACTTTTTGCTCCAGCCCCTCGTGCGAGGCCTGCAACGCGTGGGCCATGAGGTTGAACCCCGCAGACAGCTGGCCAAACTCGTCATCGGTCTCGATGGGCAGCCGGGTGCCCAAGTCGCCCTGGCGCAAGCGGGCCTGGGCATTTTGCAGCCGCGCTACCGGGTTGATCACCAGCAGGTAACTCACCGCCATGAAGGTTACAGCCGCGGCAATCGCCAGCGCCATCATGCACAGCTGAAACAGGTGCAGCGCGGCCGTCCACCCGGCAATCTGCACCTCGATGGTCTCCACAAACTGGTCCACCTGCTCCACAAAGTGGTCGGCCTGCGCCAGCGCCTGCACCCGGTCCGGGCGGGGCTCCTGCGTCCACTGGCGGTGCAGGGTGGTCCATTCCGCGCGGATGGCCTCAAACCGGGGGCGCGTCTCGTCGCCCCAGGGCACAAACAGAGGGCGGGCCGGGTCACCGGTGCGCAGCAGCTCCAGGCTGGCGTCAAACTCTTTGGCGCGCTGCTGCACGGCTTGCACGGGTTCCGTCTGCAGCACCAGCACCATGCGCAGCATGTTCATGCGCAGGCGACCCGCCTCGTTCACGGCGGCGGCCCCGCCCTCCAGCTTCCAGGTCACCCACAGGGTCAGGCCTATGGAGCCCAGGGCCACCAGCAAGAAGCCGGCCCCCAGTGCCAGCAGCTTTGCGGTCAAGGATGGAGAGGTTCGCATCGCCGCAGTGTAAACATGCCCCCTTGGGTACTCTTGACCCAAGTCAAGAAACAACCGCGTAGCATTTGCGCATGCGCTCACTGTTTTCCCGCTCACGCCCCCATTTTTCGTCTGCCCTCCCTCTGCTGCGCCGCGCCCTGGGTTCCGTGGTGATAGGTGCCGCTTTGGCAGGCTGCGCCCACCGCCCCCCCAGCGCCACCGGCACGCAATGGCCCCTGGTGTTGCGCACCGTGCTGCCTGCCGATGTGCTACTCCTGGGTGAGCAGCATGACGACCCGGAGCACCAGCGCATGCAGCACGAAGCCGTGAAATGGCTGGCCATCCGCAACCAGCTGGGCGCGGTGGTGCTGGAAATGGCCGAGCGCGGCACCAGCACGGTCGCACTGCCCACATCAGCCACACCAGCCCAGGTACAAAGCGCCCTGCAGTGGCAAGAGGCCGCCTGGCCTTGGGAGAAATACAGCCCCGCCATCATGGAAGCTGTGCGCGCCGGAGTGCCCGTGCTCGGGGGCAATCTGCCGCGCACCCAGGCCCGCAGCGCCATGCGCGACCAGGGCCTGGACCAAGCCCTGCGCCCCGAGGCCCTGGAGCGGCAGCGCGAAGCCATCCGCGAGGGGCATTGCAACCTGCTGGCGCAAGCCCAGGTGCCGGGCATGGCACGCATCCAGATCGCCCGCGACAAAGCCATGGCCCAAACCCTGGTAGACGCCCACCGCAGCCCAGGCACCACCGCCTTGCTGATCACTGGCGCAGGCCACACCCTGCGCACCGCTGGGGTGCCCGTGCATTTGCCAAAAAACCTGACCGTTCGCATCGTGGTGGCGCTGCAGCAAAAGGCCCCCACGCCCGAAGGAGCGTCCAGCGAAACCCAGACCGCCCAGCCCTCCCACAGCCAACAAGCCACAGCCGACGCCGTGGGCCGCCTTGTCCCGGCCGACGCAGACCTGGTGTGGACATCGCCCTGGCGGGATGCGCCCGACCACTGCGAAGCATTGCGCAAGCAACTGGAATAAGCGCTCTGGGCCCCACGCCCAGGCCCAAGAACCCGCCACAAGTAGCCCCGCAGCGCCAAGCCACCGCCGGTGCTGCGACAATGTGGCGCCTATGACCCAAGCCTATATCCTCACCCTGTCTTGCCCCGACCGACTGGGGCTGGTGCACGCTGTCTCCGGTTTTCTGATGGAGCACGGCGGCAACATTGAAGAAGCTGCCCAGTACAACGACAACGCCACGGGCCTGTTTTTCATGCGCGTGCAGTTCGCCTGCGACCAGCATGACCACGCCACGCTGAAGGCGCGCCTGGCCACCTTTGCCGAGCCCTTCGAGATGCGCTGGAGCCTGCACACCACGGCCGAGCCCATGAAGACCGTGCTGCTGGTCAGCAAAGAAGGCCATTGCCTCAACGACCTGCTGTTCCGCTGGAAGTCCGGCCTGCTGCCGGTGGACATCCGCGCCATCATCAGCAACCACCGCGAGTTCTATCAATTGGCGGCCAGCTACAACGTGCCGTTCCACCACATTCCCGTCACAGCAGCCACCAAGGCCCAGGCCGAAGCCAAGCAATTCGAGATCATCGAAGCCGAAGGCGCTGAGCTGGTGGTGCTGGCGCGCTACATGCAGGTGCTCAGCGATGACCTGTGCCGCAAAC
Organism: Acidovorax sp. 56; assembly: GCF_002749705.1. Classification (NCBI taxonomy): domain Bacteria; kingdom Pseudomonadati; phylum Pseudomonadota; class Betaproteobacteria; order Burkholderiales; family Comamonadaceae; genus Acidovorax; species Acidovorax sp. 56. The sequence goes on along the minus strand of NZ_PEEV01000001.1, from coordinate 3,893,797 downwards.
TGGCGGGCCGCGCCATCAACATCCACCACAGCTTCCTGCCCAGCTTCAAGGGTGCCAAGCCTTACTACCAGGCCCATGACCGGGGTGTGAAGCTGATTGGCGCCACGGCCCACTATGTGACGGCCGACCTGGACGAAGGCCCCATCATCGAGCAGGACGTGGCCCGCGCCGACCACACCGACACCGTGGAAGACCTCACATCGCGTGGCCGCGACACCGAAAGCCAGGTGCTGGCACGCGCAGTGAAGTGGCACAGCGAGCACCGCGTGCTGCTGAACGGCCACAAGACGGTGGTGTTCCGATAAAGCCTTTGCGGGCTTGATGGGTGCATTGAAGTGGCTACCACCGCTGCGGCCTCCGTGCTCAACAGCGCCGCAAGGCGCATTCCACCCATCCAGTGCCTGCTGACGTTTGAGGCCCTGGCCCGCCTGCGCAGCGTGACGCAGACCGCCGACGAGCTGTGCGTCACGCCCAGCGCCGTGAGCCACCGCGTCAAGCAGCTGGAGCAGATGCTGGGCGTGCGCCTCTTTGGGCGGGCGGACTTTTCGCTCACCACGGAGGGCAGCGCCTACCTGGCCCATGTGCGCGAAGGCCTAGGGGCACTACAGCGTTTTCCAGGGGAAGCCACAGCCCCCGGTCGCAGGCGCCTGAAGCTGGCCGTCACACCCACTTTTGCGCGCACCATTCTCATCCCACGCCTGCGACAGTTCACCGAGGCCTACCCGGAAATCGACCTGGCCCTGCAGGTGTCCATCCCGCTGCTGGATGTGGTGGCCGAGGATGCCGACCTGATGGTGCGCTTTGGCCCCGGCCACTACGCCGATGTGGAGCATATCGAGCTGGCGCGGGATGTGGTGACACCTTTGGCGTCCCCCGCATTCGTGCGCGAACACGGCCCGTTTGAACGCCCAGAAGACCTGGAAGGCCTACCCCTGCTGCGCAGCCCCCTGGAGCCCTGGCGCACCTGGTTTGCCGTGAGCCAGCTTGACTGGGCCGAGCCCAACGAGGGCTCGCAATTCAACGACATTGGCCTCATGTGCGATGCCGCCGCAGCCGGCATGGGCGTGGCCCTGGTGCGCCTGAAACTGGGCGCGCCCTGGCTGGAGCATGGCACGCTGGTGCGGCTGTTTCCCATCGAAGCCCACAGCCCCCACGCCCACTACCTGTGCTGGCGCGCCGGCGCCATGGAGCGCTGGGAATGCGCCGCCTTTGCGCAGTGGCTCAAGGGCACTCTCTGACCCTGCGGCACCCCGCGTCGCCTCGCCTCAACCCGCTTCGCCGTGGGACATGGCTCTTTGTTTCAGTACAGAAAAAGGGCTTGTGTGCACCTGCGCACTTTTTTGTTGCCTTTCCTTTTTGCCTGCAGATACTCCGCGCTGAAGAGGGAAATCAAGGTGCCAAAAAGCACAGCCGCAGACACCAGGCGTTGACACAAGCGCTAGTCTGCAGCGCCCTCCTTCCGTGTAATGACCGCAAGGAGTTCGAAGATGAAAAGCAAGACCCCGGGCCTGCAGCGCCCCACACTGAAGCGCGTCGTGGCCGCAGCGCTGGCTGCCACCCTGGCCATTCAGCCTCACATGGCCGCCCAGGCGGCCAACCACCCGCTCACCGCTGTGCGTGATGTGAACATCATCGATTACGTGGTGAACGTGGACTGGGACTACGACAACCCGCCCACGCAGCAGGACAACCCCGGACAGTTGCTGGACCGTGCCTACATCACCCAGGTGATCCGCACCGTGGCCCGAAGCAAGTTCACCGCCACAGAAGGCCGCCACCGCCTGGGCAACGTGTTCATCTACAAGAATGGACAGTTCGGCAACAACGTCGACATCCGGATGATCAACAAGTCCGACCGATCAGCGGCCAACATCTCCGGCTGGGGCACTCGGGGCCAGACTTCCTATAACTACCTGGCCTACAGCGGCGCCTTTGAAAGCGTGGATGCCCTGGGCAAGGTGATCAACCACGAATTGGGCCACTACACCTACGGCCTGTACGACGAGTATGTGGAGGCCGGTGCTGCCCTCAAGCCCAGCGACCCAGGCAGCCCCTCTGGCGAAGACACGCCCAAGAACACGGCCATGAACAACCACCTGGAGTTCGTGTCGCTATCGACCCCCGCCGACTACACCAACCCCGCTGAGCGCAAAACCGCCCAAGCCCGCATGATGGCCACACAAAGTGATGGCACTGGCGGCAGCGCCTGGGAGATGCTGACCAGACCACCCGAGCAGGACCCTGAAGTCGCCCGTGGCCAGGGACGCACGTTCTTCGAGGCCTTCCGTGGCGTTGATCCAAAGACCCTGAACCTGACACGCCCCACCACCGGGTTTGATGCAGACCTGAAGCTAATCTTTGCACCAGCGCCGGTGTTCCGTGACGTGATCGTGGTCGACCGCACGCTGCCCGCAGCCCGCCTGGCGGACCTGATGCAAGCAGCCAAGACCCTGATTGGCCAAGCAGCAGCCAACACCCAGTTCGCCATCGTGGCGTCCCCCGCCACGGGCAGCGAACCCGTCGCGGCATTCACCACTGCGGACGCAGCGGGCAAGCAGACCCTGACGGCTGTCCTGGATGCGATTCAGGCCGACACCGCAGGCACATTCAATGCGCTGACAGCCTTTACCAAGGCCTACGAACTGATTGGCGCAGCGCGCCAAGCGGGCGACCCGGCCACCCTGCACCTGCTCACGGGCTCCGAAGCCCAGGTGCCTGCAGAAGCGGCATCCACCGCCAAAACTGCCCGCATCGCTGTCAGCCCATTGGGCTTGACGGGGGGGAGCGCAGAAGCCCGCGCCATGCGCGCCAAGGCGGCCGTGCTCCAGTCCAAGGCAGGTGCTTCGGTGAACCTGACGCAACTGGCCCAGTTCACAGGCGGTGCTTACAACTCTGCCCGCAACGGCGCGGAAGCCGCCAAGGATGTCACCCGCGCACTGAACGAAGTGCATGCCAAGGCCGTCGCCTCCGTGCGTCTGGATGGCTCGGATGCGCTCGCAGCCAATGGCAGCTTCAGCACCCAGTTTCGCATCGCCAGCGCTGCGCTGGACGGCGCGGTGGACATCGAAAGCTACTTTGACCCAGCCGACGCCAAGAAGCTGAGCTTCAGCCTGACCACACCCGATGGCCGCGTCTTTACCCCCGCCAATGCTCCTGCAGGCATTGACATGGAACTGGACGCGGCAGAAGGTGTGTTTCTGGTCACGATCGGCACTGAGGTGTCGGGCCGCAATGGTGTGTGGGCGCTGAAGGCGACCAGCAACGCCGCCATGGTGGACGGCCTGAGCGTGGACGTGAGCAGCGCATCGCGCCTGGCACTCAATAGCGAAGTCACCGGTGGCGTGCTGTCCACCGTCAACACGGCCCCGACCCTGCGGGCCACGCTGGCCTCTGACAAACGCATCAAGGGCGCTACGGTGCGCGCCACCGTGTACAACGAGGATGGCCAGGCCGTTCTCGAAAACCTGGTGATGCGCGATGACGGGGTGGCCCCTGACCTGCGTGCGGGCGACGGGGAATACGCCGTATCGCTCAAGGACAAGCTCAAGGCAGGCGAGTACTACGCCATTGTGGAAGCCAACAACGACGGTTCCGCCGTGATCGCCAGCCTGGGGGCCCTGGTCAAGGGTGCCCGCGCTGAAGAGACGCCCGTAGAGGCGTTCCAGCGTGAAGCGGAGGTCTCGTTCACGCTGGAGGCCACAGCCACAGGGGTGCTGGGCACAGACAGCACACCGACACCCACGCCCACGCCAACGCCCACCCCAGGCAGTGGTGACAGCGGCGGCGGTGGCTGCACAGTCAACCCTGACGGACGCGACGCATCGTTGCTGGCGCTGCTGGGCCTGGCCCTGGCCGGAGCCGCCCTGCGCCGCCGTCTGCGCAAGGTAACTCGCGGCTGACATTCGCGAAGAGCCCCGCCCCGACCAGAAGCGCGACCTGGAATGCCATGAGCCTGACTCACCTGCGCCCCCTGAACGCCTTGACGCAGCCCGTGCGCGCCGGGCGACCGGCACGCCCTCACCCCAACCGGCTGCTGGCCTTTCTGGCGGGGTTGTGGGTGGCAGCTGTGGCCGTGGCATGGATCGCGCAGCACTGGCTGGGCATGGGGCTGCGCCCTGCGGGTGCGGGGGCATGGCTGTGGGTTCTGCTGGGTGCGCCCGTGCTGGAAGAGTCTGTTTTTCGGCCACTGGTGCAGAGCAGCCTGCACGAGGGGCTGCAGCGGTGGCGCCCTCCACTGCGCAGCAGATTCTGGCCCCGCCCAGCCGCAGTGCGGGCAGCGGTGCTGCGCTGGGCTGCGGCGCACGGCGCTACCGTGCTGACAACAATAGCGTTTGCCGCCGCCCACGCCCCAGCCCATGGCTGGCACTGCCTGTGGTGGCTGCTGCCAGGCTGGGCGCTGGCCGAGGTGTGGCGCCGCAGCGGCAGCCTTTGTGCCTGCATTGCCACCCATGCGTGGTTTAACTTGAGCCTGGCGCTTTTGTCACACGGACTGTGACGAAACTTCAACCAGTCCGCGCCCCCCAAATTGCCCCGAGGGCGTTACAGTGCGGCGGTGATAACCGAAACCTCCCCCATCACCCCTGAAGAGCGCAAGGCCCTGCAGCACCGCGTAGTGCAGGCCCTTTCTGCTGTGGTTCCACAGCACGCCCTGCTCTGGCACAGCGAAGACACCACCCCCTACGAGTGCGATGGCCTGACCGCCTACCGACAGCGCCCTCTGGTGGTGTGCCTGCCCGAAACGTACGAGCAAGTGGCCGCCGTGTTGAAAACCTGCCATGCGCTGCAGGTGCCGGTGGTGGCGCGCGGTGCAGGCACAGGCCTGTCGGGCGGGGCCATGCCCCATGCCACGGGCGTCACGCTGTCGCTGGCCAAGTTCAACCGCATCCTCGACATCAACCCCGAAAGCCGCACGGCGGTGGTGCAATGCGGCGTGCGCAACCTGGCCATCAGCGAGGCCGCCGCACCGTATGGCCTTTACTACGCACCCGACCCCAGCAGCCAGATCGCCTGCACCATCGGCGGCAATGTGGCCGAGAACTCCGGTGGCGTGCACTGCCTGAAATACGGCCTGACGGTGCACAACGTGCTCAAGGTAAAGGGCTTCACGGTGGAAGGCGAGCCCGTCGAATTTGGCAGCGAAGCGCTGGACACCCCTGGCTACGACTTGCTGGCCGCCGTGATCGGCAGCGAAGGCATGCTGGCCGTGACCACTGAAGTGACGGTCAAGCTCATCCCCAAGCCCCAGCTGGCGCGTTGCATCATGGCCAGCTTTGACGACGTGCGCAAAGCGGGCGACGCCGTCGCCGCCGTGATCGCGGCCGGCATCATTCCCGCCGGGCTGGAGATGATGGACAAGCCCATGACTGCCGCCGTAGAGGACTTTGTGCACGCAGGCTACGACCTCACAGCCGAAGCCATCTTGCTGTGCGAAAGCGACGGCACTCCCGAAGAGGTGGAGGAAGAAGTGGGCCGCATGAGCGAGGTGCTGCGCGCCGCAGGCGCCACGGCCATCTCGGTCAGCCAGGACGAAGCAGAGCGCTTGCGCTTTTGGAGCGGTCGCAAGAACGCCTTCCCCGCCAGCGGCCGCATCAGCCCCGACTACATGTGCATGGACTCGACCATCCCGCGCAAGCGCCTGGCAGACATCCTGCTCGCCATTGCCGAGATGGAAAAGAAATACCAGCTGCGCTGCGCCAACGTGTTCCACGCGGGCGATGGCAACCTGCACCCACTGATCCTGTTCGACGCAAACGACCCGGACCAGCTGCGCCGCTGCGAGCTGTTTGGCGCCGACATCCTGGAAACCAGCGTGGCCATGGGCGGCACGGTGACGGGCGAGCATGGCGTAGGCATCGAGAAGCTGAGCAGCATGTGCGTGCAGTTCTCTGGCGAGGAAAACGCGCAGATGTTCGGGCTCAAGCATGCGTTCGATCCGGCAGGGTTGCTGAACCCGGGCAAGGTGATTCCGACGCTGCACCGGTGTGCGGAGTACGGGAAGATGCTGGTGCTCGGGGGGCAAATCAAACACCCCGAGCTGCCGCGTTTTTGAAGCCAATGAAACCCTTGCAAGGTTTGGCCTTCCTGCTGCTCATGCAGTCAGCGGGTGAAGCGCTCTCGCATTTTTTGAAGCTGCCAGTGCCTGGCCCCGTGGTGGGCATGGTGCTGTTGGTGTTGGCCTTGCGCTGGGGCCCCGTGCAAGCGGCAGTGGCCCCGGCTGCGGGCTTCCTGCTCAGCCACCTGTCGCTGTTGTTCATCCCGGTGGGCGTGGGGGTGATGACACACCTGGCCTTGCTGAGCGAGTACGGTTTGCGGCTGGTGGCGGTGATCGTGTTGTCCACCTGGATCGGCATGGCCGTGACGGCAATGGTGCTGCGCCTGCTGCAACCCAAGGCGATCCATGCCGAACTTCGTTGAACTGTGGGTGTACCTGGCCTCGGCCCCGCTGTTTGGGCTGACGGCAACCCTGTCCGTGTATGTACTAGCCCAGGCACTGTCGGTGCGCGCGGGGCACGCGCCCTGGGCCAACCCTGTGATGTTGTCGGTGGCCGCGCTGGCAACACTCATGCTGGCCACAGGCACCGCCTACCCCACCTACTTTGCGGGTGCACAGTTCATCCACTTCTTGCTGGGGCCTGCGGTGGTGGCACTGGGCTGGCCCCTGTGGCAGCGCCGTGCAGCGCTGCGCGCGCGCTGGGCTCGCCTGGTGCTGGCGTCACTGGCCGGTGGCAGCGCCGCAGCGGCCAGTGCCGTGGGGCTGGGCTGGGCGCTGGGTCTGCCGGGGGATGTGCTGCTGTCGCTGGCGCCCAAATCCGTCACGGCACCGGTCGCAATGGGTGTGGCCGCGCAAATCGGCGGCGTACCGGCGCTGGCGGCAGTGTTTGCCGCACTGACGGGCATGGTGGGTGCGCTGTCGGCCCGCTGGCTGTTTGGGTGGATGCGTTTGCCGAGCGACGCGGAGGGCATGGCTCTGCGGGGGTTTGCACTGGGCACCGCGTCGCACGGCATTGGTGCGGCGCACGCGCTGCAGGTGCATGCCGAAGCAGGGGCGTATGCGGGGCTGGCGTTAGGGCTGCAGGTGGTGCTGGCGGCGGTGTTGATGCCGTTGGTGTTTCGGTGGTTGTGAGGGCCTTTGCCGTCAATTTTTAAGCCATTTTGGCCGTTAGCGCTTGTATCAACTGCGCTGGCAGCTACGCTTTTGATAGCAAATTCAAGCCCCTGACACTGCCGCCCAAACCTCCCTGGCGTGGGACACCCCGAACAACACCAACCCGATCAACCCGCCGACCACGGTGCCGTTGATGCGGATGTACTGCAGGTCCTTGCCAATGTTCAGCTCGATCAGCCGCGTCATCTCTTCCGTGTCCCAGCGGCGCACCGTGTCTTCAATGTGCTGGGCGATGAAGGCCGACACATCTGGCGCCAGCCCCTCTACCCACCGCTCCAGGCGGTCATTGAACGACTGCCGCAACGCCGCATCGCCCGCCAACGACTCACCGAACCACAAGCCCAGCTTGCCCACCTGCCGCGCCAGCACCGAATCGGCATCGGCCAGGTCGCGCTGCAGCGCCCCGCGCAGGTCCTGCCACAAGGTCTGCACATAGCCCGCCACCGTGGCATCGGTCTGCAGCCAGGTGCGGATCTCCTCGCCCTTGCGTGCCCAGCCGGGGTCAGTCCGCAGGCGCTCGATGAAACGCTGCACCACTGCATCGAACTGCGCGCGCAGGGCGTGCTGCGGGTTGGCAGCGACATCGGCCATCACGCTCTCCAGCGCGCGGGCCAGCAGGGCCGAGCCCTTGTCGCCCAGCCAATCGCTGGGCAATAACTTTTCGGTGCGCGGGTGGTCCTTCTTGAGCCAGGCCACGATGGCCTGCGCCACCCAGGCACGGGTTGGCTCGTTCTGCAGCAATTCGATGAGTTTCTCCAGCACCTCGTCCAGCAGCGCCTGGTGGCGGCCGTTGTGCGTGAGGGTATCGAGCACCGCCGCCAGGGCACGCGACATGTCCACCTGACCGATCAACGCGCGCGCCGCCTTCTGGATGAAGCGCTCCACCTGCGCGTCCTGCACCGTTTCCAACGCGGCCGAGGCCAAACGCGTGGCCTGGTGCCCCAGCAGCGCGGCGTTGCCCGGTGCCGTCAGCCACTGCGCCAGCCGCTCGGCGGGGTCATGCCGGCGGATCAGCGCCACCAGCGAGGGCACGTCCAAAAACTTGTCGCGCACAAAGGTGGCCAGGTTGCGGCCGATGCGCGCCTGGTTGCGCGCGACGACCGCGGTGTGCGGAATGGGCAGCCCCAGCGGGCGGCGGAACAGCGCCACCACCGCGAACCAGTCGGCCAGCGCGCCCACCATGGCGGCCTCGGCCATGGCTTTGATGCAGTTAAGCAGCAAATCCCGCTCGACCACGCTGGTGGCAATAAAAACGGCGGTCACCAGCCCCAGCAGGCCCAGCGCTTGCCGCTTGGCGCGGCGCAGGGCCAGCGCTGCGGTGTCAGGGGCCGCCGCGGTGGTCATCCGGGTTTGCTGCAGCGCCTCAGGCCGCAACGGCGATCTGGTCCAGCGCCTTGGCAAGGTGGCCCACGGTGCGGTCCACGTTGTGCCACTTCTCCAGGCCAAACAGACCGATGCGGAAGGTCTTGAAGTCCGGGCCTTCGTCGCACTGCAGCGGCACACCCGCAGCGGTCTGCAAGCCCACTTCCATGAACTTCTTGCCGTTCTGGATGCCGGGGTCGGTGGTGTAGCTCACCACCACGCCGGGCGCCTTGAAGCCATCGGCCGCTACGCTGGGGAAGCCGCGCGATTCGAGCAGCGCGCGCACCTTGGCGCCCAGCTCGATCTGATCGTCGCGCACCTTGGCAAAGCCGTAGGCGCGCGTCTCGGCCATCACCTCGGACAGGCGCACCAGCGCATCGGTGGGCATGGTGGTGTGGTACGCGTGCTGGCCCTTTTCATAGCCCTCGGCGATCTGCATCCACTTTTTGAGGTCGCACGAGAAGCTGCTGCTGGTGGTGCCGTCGATGGCCTGGCGCGCGCGTTCACTCAACATCACCATGGCGCAGCAGGGCGAGCCGCTCCAGCCCTTTTGCGGCGCGCTGATGAGCACATCCACGCCGGTGGCCTGCATGTCCACCCACATGGCGCCCGAAGCCACGCAGTCCAGCACGAACAGCGCGCCCACATCGTGGGCCGCAGCCGTCACGGTGCGAATGTAGTCGTCGGACAGGATGATGCCGCTGGCCGTCTCCACATGGGGGGCGAACACCACCTTGGGTTTTTCGGCGCGGATGGTGGCCGCCACTTCCTCAGCCGGGCATGGTGCCCAGGGCGCCTGCGGGCCGCTGCCCTGCTGGCGCGCCTTGCAGACGACCGAGCCGCCACCCAGACCCTTGTCGGCGTCAAAAATCTGCGTCCAACGGTAGCTGAACCAGCCGTTGCGCACGATGAGCACCTTCTCGCGGTTCGCGAACTGGCGGGCCACGGCCTCCATGCCGAAGGTGCCGCTGCCGGGCACCAGCACGGCGGTGTGGGCGTGGTAGACCTCTGTGAGCGTGCCCAGGATGTCCTTCACCACGCCGGTGAAGCGCTTGGACATGTGGTTGAGCGCGCGGTCGGTGTAGACCACCGAAAATTCAAGCAAGCCATCGGGATCGATATCGGGCAGCAGTCCGGGCATGAAAGTTCTCCGTCAACAGGAACGCCACCCCGGTGCGGGGTAGGCCGAGCAGGCCAGCTTAGCATGCAGGCTGGGCCAAAAGACCCACCCGCACAGCGTTGGCCACGGGCCGCTACGATGCCCTTTTTACCCGCAGGATTGCCATGCCCGACTTTCGCAGCGACACCGTCACCCAACCCACGCCCGCCATGCGCGAGGCGATGTTCAAAGCCCCGCTGGGCGACGATGTGTTTGCCGATGACCCCTCGGTCAACGCCCTGCAGGAGCATGCAGCGCAGTTGCTGGGCTTTGAGGCCGCGCTGTTCGCCCCCTCGGGCACGCAAACCAACCTGATTGCGCTGTGGGGCCACTGCCAGCGGGGCGATGAAGCCATCGTGGGCCAGAGCTGGCACACCTACCGCTGGGAGGCGGGCGGCATGGCGGTGCTGGGCTCCATCCAGCCCCAGCCCGTCGAGACCCAGCCCGACGGCACGCTGCGCGTGGCCGACATCGCCGCCGCCATCAAGCCGGACGACCCACACTTTGCACGCACCCGACTGGTGGTGCTGGAGAACACGACCGGCGGCCAGGTGCTGCCGCCCGCCTACATCGCCGAGGTGGCCCAACTGGCCCGCAGCCGGGGGCTGGCGATGCACCTGGACGGCGCGCGCTTGTTCAACGCCGCCACGGCCAACGCAGCACGCCATGGCACCGATGTGTACGAAGAAGCGCGCACGCTGTGCAGCCATTTTGATTCGGTGTCGCTGTGCCTGAGCAAGGGCCTGGGCGCCCCCGTGGGCTCACTGGTGCTGGGCAGCGCTGCGTTCATCCGCCAGGCACGCCGCACCCGCAAAATTCTGGGTGGCGGCATGCGCCAGGCCGGTGTGCTGGCGGCGGCGGGGCACTATGCGCTGCAGCACCACGTCCGCCGACTGGCGGATGACCATGCCCACCTGAACCAGTTGGCCCAGGGGCTGCAGGAGATGGGCCGCAGCCACCCGGCGCTACAGGGCCGCATCACGGTGCAGCCCTGGCAAACCAATATTTTGTTCACCGACATCCACCCAGACATTGCCCCGGCCTTCACGGCCTGGCTCGCCCAGCACCAGGTGCGGGTGACCAGTGGCTTGTATGCAGGCCAGACCCGCCTGCGCTGGGTGACGCATCTGGATGTGAGCCAGGCCGATGTGCAAGCGGCCCTGGACTGCGTTGCGCGCTTTGCCCTGCCCGGCTGAAGCGGGGGCAACCACCGCCCGTCAAGCAGGGGGGTAGGTACGCCCACCAAACACCCCTGTGCCGACACGCACCATGGTGCTGCCTGCCTGGATCGCGGCATCCAGGTCGGCCGTCATGCCCAATGACAAGGTGTCAAACGCCTCGGCGCCCGGGATGCCTACCTCCACAAGGGCCTTGCGGATTTGGTCAAACAACGCGCGGGCCGCACTGTGCACCGCTTTCTGGGCTGCGAAGTCAGGACTGGCATCGGGGATGCTCATCAGCCCGCGCAGCCGCAGACGTGGCAGTTTTGCCACAGCCAAGGCCAACTCCAGCGCGTCCTGGGGCGCAACCCCGGCCTTGGTCTCGCCACCGTCCACGTTCACCTGGATGCACACATTCAAAGCAGGCAGGTCCTGGGGCCGCTGGTCAGACAAGCGCTGGGCGATCTTGAGCCGGTTCACCGTGTGGACCCAGTCAAAGTGCTCAGCCACCAGCCGGGTCTTGTTGCTCTGCACAGGCCCGATGCAGTGCCATTGCAGCGCAAATGGCAATTGCTGGCGAAGCGCCAGGATCTTGTCCACGCCCTCCTGGATGTAGTTTTCGCCGAAAGCCCGCTGCCCGGCAGCGGCGGCCTCGGCCACGGCCTCGGCGCCGAAGGTCTTGGAGACAGCCAACAAAGCCACCTCCTCCCGCGCCCGGCCAGCTGCCCGGCACGCCTCGGAAATGCGGTCGTTCACCTGTTGGAGGTTGTTAGCAATCGTGGTCATAATGGCCGCCAAGCGTACCAAACGATAGAGGGAACCCCGTGGACATTACCCAATTGCTGGCATTCAGCGTCAAGAACAAGGCCTCCGACTTGCACTTGTCGGCGGGGCTTCCGCCCATGATCCGGGTGCACGGCGATGTGCGGCGCATCAACGTCGAGGCACTGGACCACAAGACCGTGCACGCCATGGTGTACGACATCATGAGCGATTCCCAGCGCAAGCAATATGAGGAATTCCTGGAGGTCGACTTCTCGTTTGAGATCGAAGGCCTGGCCCGTTTCCGTGTCAACGCCTTCAACCAGAACCGTGGCGCAGCGGCCGTGTTCCGGACGATTCCGAGCAAGATCCTGACGCTGGAGCAACTGAACGCCCCCAAGATTTTTGGCGACCTGGCCCTCAAGCCACGGGGCCTGGTGCTGGTGACCGGCCCTACGGGCTCGGGCAAGTCCACCACGCTGGCCGCCATGGTCAACTACCTGAACGAAACCGAGTACGGTCACATCCTCACGGTGGAAGACCCTATCGAGTTCGTGCACGAATCCAAGAAGTGCCTGATCAACCAGCGCGAAGTCGGCCCGATGACGCTGTCGTTCGCCGCTGCGCTCAAATCCGCACTGCGCGAAGACCCGGACGCCATCCTGGTGGGCGAAATGCGCGATCTGGAAACCATCCGCCTGGCCATGACGGCCGCTGAAACAGGCCACTTGGTGTTCGGCACGCTGCACACGTCCAGCGCCGCCAAGACCATCGACCGGATCATTGACGTGTTCCCGGCCGAAGAAAAGGAAATGGTCCGCGCGATGTTGTCCGAATCGCTGCAGGCCGTGATCTCGCAAACGCTGTGCAAAACCAAGGACGGCTCGGGCCGCGTGGCCGCGCACGAAATCATGCTGGGCACCAGCGCCATCCGCAACCTGATCCGCGAGGCCAAGGTGGCGCAGATGTACTCCACCATCCAGACCAGCAACAGCGTGGGCATGCAGACGCTGGACCAGAACCTCACGGATCTGGTGCGCCGCAACATCATCAGTCCTGCAGAAGCGCGCGCCAAGGCCAAGATCCCCGAGAACTTCCCTGGTTGATCGGCGTCACACACGCCCCCACAGACACATATCGCAGCACCGTTGTGCTGTAGACCGGAGCATCTTATGAAAGGCATTCTTGGCCTTCTGCGTTCAAAAACCATAGGCAACAAGCCCAAGGACGACAACACCGATTCCGTGCTGTTTTCTACCGCCTTTGCGGGCCAGGGCGTGGATGATTCCATGCTCGTCCCTTGGGAGGCACGCGCTGTAGAGGTAGGCGCCAAGCGCCTGCCCACCAGCCGGGGTGGCAAGCTGCTGCAAGGCCTGTGGTCCAAAGACAAGTACATGGCGCACCTGGACAAGGATGCCGTGGAACGCATGGAGCGCTTTTTTGAATTTGCCGCCATTCCGTCCAACCGCGACGTGATCCGCCAGGACGAATACGGCAACTTCATGGTGGTGCTGTTGACTGGCACCATTGCGGTGGACCGCGTGCAACCCTGGGGAGAGCAATTGCGTCTGGCGGAAACCCGCCCAGGCGACATCCTGGGCGAGATGTCGCTGCTCGATAGCGGCATCCGTTTTTCGGCCTGCACCACGCTCACCGATTGTGAAATCGCGGTGCTGAGCGCCGAAGCCATGGACGACATGATGTCCCAAGACCCCCAGTTGGCCGCCAGCTTGGTGGCGCTGTTGGCGCGTAAACTGTCGTTGCGCTTGCGCGTGGTCAGTGCCCGCTTGAGCGACAACCAAAAGTAACCGCACGTAAACAGCGCAGAACAAAGACAGCCGCCCGGCTGACAATGACGCCAGAGAGGATTTCTGATGGAACGCGATCAGGCCAGTAAATTTATCAATGACCTGCTCAAGTTGATGGTCAGCCGCAACGGCAGCGACTTGTTCATCACAGCGGAGTTTCCACCGGCCATCAAGGTCGATGGCAAGGTGACCAAGGTATCGCCCCAGCCTTTGACGCCCACGCACACCCTCACATTGGCCCGCGCCATCATGAGCGACAAGCAGGTGGCCGACTTTGAACGCACCAAGGAATGCAACTTCGCCATTTCGCCTGCGGGCATTGGCCGCTTCCGGGTGAATGCTTTTGTGCAACAAGGCCGGGTCGGCATGGTGCTGCGGACCATTCCGCTGACACTGCCCACCATTGACGGCCTGGGGGTGCCCCAGGTGCTCAAGGAAGTAACGATGGCCAAGCGCGGCTTGTGCATCATGGTGGGCGCGACCGGCTCCGGCAAGTCCACCACACTGGCCGCGATGGTGGACTGGCGCAACGAGCACTCCTTTGGCCACATCATCACAGTGGAAGACCCGGTCGAATTCGTGCACCCCCACAAGAACTGCGTAGTGACGCAGCGCGAAGTGGGCCTGGACACCGACAGTTGGGAAGCCGCCCTCAAGAACACCCTGCGCCAAGCGCCCGATGTGATCCTGATGGGCGAAATCCGCGACCGCGAAACCATGGAGCATGCCGTGGCCTTCGCTGAAACCGGGCACTTGTGCCTGGCCACGTTGCACGCCAACAGCGCCAACCAAGCACTGGACCGGATCATCAACTTCTTCCCAGAAGAGCGCCGCGCCCAATTGCTGATGGACTTGTCGCTGAACTTGCGCGGCATGGTGTCGCAGCGGCTGATTCCCAAGCAAGACGGCAAGGGCCGTGCTGCGGCGGTGGAAATCATGCTCAACACCCCGCTGATTTCTGACCTGATCTTCAAGGGCGATGTCTCTGAGATCAAGGAAATCATGAAGAAGAGCCGCAACCTGGGCATGCAGACTTTCGACCAGTCGCTCTTCGATCTGTACGAAGCGAACGTCATCAGCTATGAAGACGCGTTACGCAACGCTGACTCGTTGAACGACCTGCGCTTGCAAATCAAGCTCAACAGCCAACGCGCCAAGTCACCAGACTTGGCCTCGGGCACCGAGCATTTCGCGATAGTTTGAAAGCCCCCCTGAGTCGCCTGCGGCGCCTTCCCCCGAGGGGGACGCCACCGGTGGCCGGGCAAAGCCCGCTCCACGGTGGCACTGGCAAGTGCACGCCCAATGCGGGCTTTTCTTTTTGATCCATCTTCCTTTATTGCCATGCCAAGCACCAATCCCCGCAACTACGACGCCACCCCTTCCCGCAAAGTCGCCTTCCTGGGCTTGGGGGTGATGGGCTACCCCATGGCTGGTCACCTTGCGCTGGCGGGGCATGAAGTCACGGTCTATAACCGTACCGCTACAAAATCCATAGCTTGGTGCGCCGAATACGCAGGCGCCAAGGCCCCCAAACATGCAGCAACCCCGCGCGAGGCGGCGGCGGGTGCCGACATCGTGTTCTGCTGCGTGGGTAACGACAATGACCTGCGCTCCGTCACGCTGGGTGCGGATGGCGCCTTTGCAGGCATGCAGCCTGGGGCCATTTTTGTGGACCACACCACGGCATCTGCTGAAGTGGCGCGCGAGCTGTATGCAGCAGCCCAGGCACTGGGCCTGGCTTTTGTCGATGCCCCCGTGTCCGGCGGCCAAGCCGGTGCGCAAAACGGCCTGCTCACGGTGATGTGCGGTGGCGATACAGCGGCCTTTGAGGCCGTGCAACCCACGGCCATGGCGTTCTCGCGCGCGTTCACTCTGCTGGGCACCAGCGGCGCGGGGCAACTGGCCAAGATGGTCAACCAGATCTGCATCGCGGGCCTGGTGCAAGGCCTGTCTGAGGCCGTGGCCTTTGGTCAAAACGCGGGGCTGGACATGAAGCAGGTGCTGGACGTGATTGGCAAGGGCGCCGCGCAAAGCTGGCAAATGGACAACCGTGGCAAGACCATGGTGGACGACAAGTTCGACTTCGGCTTTGCCGTGGACTGGATGCGCAAGGATCTGGGGCTGGTGCTGGATGAGGCCAAGCGCAATGGCTCACGTCTGCCCGTTACTGCCTTGGTGGACCAGTTCTATGCCGATGTGCAAAAAATGGGGGGCCAGCGCTGGGACACCTCCAGCCTGATCAAGCGCCTGAAATAAACAACCCCCGGTGTGCTGCCAGCACACCATGCGGTGCGGGCAACACGCCCCGCAGGCCTGCGCTGGCTCGGCAGCCCAGCGTTCAGGCCACCCACAAGGCGCGGGGCCTGTGGGCTTAATAAAACCGCTGCGTCAGTTGCGAGGGTACGAGGGCGCTGGCGCGTCCTGAATCACCGGTGCCGGGGCGATGTTGCGCAGCTCGTCCTCGGTGAGTGTTTCAAACACACGCACCACCTTGTTCACACCGCTCACGCCGCGCGCAATTTCGGTGGCGCGCTGCGCTTCGCGCGGGGTGACACGGCCCATCATGTAGACGATGTTGCGCTCCGTCACCACCTTGAAGGCGTTGGCAGACAGGTCTTTGGCATCCACCAGGCTGGCGCGCACCTTGCCGGTGATGAAGGTGTCGTTGGAGCGCTGGCCCAAGCTGGTGGTGGGCATGACGGCCAGGTCATTGACGACAGAGCGCACGTTCTCCACCCCCAGCACGATCTGCTCCACCCGCTGGCGGTCCTGTGCGCTGGGCACTTCACCCGTCAGCAGCACCTGGCGATTGAAGCTGGTCACGTTGACATGGCCACGGTCACCCAGGGCCTCATTGAGGCGATTGGCCGAGCGCAGCTCAATGCCCTCGTCCTCGACTTGGGTGCCCGTTGTGCGACGGTCCACCGCCATCATGGTGCCCATCACGGCACCGCCCACCACCAGGGGTGCGCATGCCGACAGGCCTGCGGCCAGCGCGGTAGCGGCCAGCACGGCGCAAAGAGTGCGGTTCAAGGTTTGCTTCATAGAGGAATCTCCTGGTCACCAAGTAGTTGGGCGTCCACACCGTCGCTCAGGCAGTGCAGCACCAAGGCATGCACCTCACGCACGCGCGCAGCGCGGTCATGGGGCACACAGATCGATACGTCCGTTTCGCGCAGCACGGTGGCCAAGCGCCCCCCGGTGCGGCCTGTCAGCACGATGACGGTCATGTCACGTTCGTGCGCGGCCTCGGTGGCCGACAGCAGGTTGGCATCGTTGCCCGACACCGACAGCGCCAACAACACATCGCCCGCCTGGCCCAGGGCTCGCACTTGGCGCGCAAACTGCTGCGACGACATGTCAGGGGCGCTGGCCGACGCGGTGAGCAAGGTGCTGTCGGTCGTGAGGGCGAGGGCCGCCAGCTCGGGCCGGTCGCGCTCAAAGCCCGCAACGCACAAGGCGGCAAACTGTTGCGCTTCGGCGGCCGAAGGGCCGTTGCCACAGGCCAGCACTTTGCCCCCGCTGGTGACGCACGCCAAAATGGCCTGAACGGCCGAGGCGATGGGTTGGCTCAAGACTTGCGCGGCCTGGTATTTCAGGTCGGCGCTGTCGATGAAGTGTTGTTGGATGCGTTGCTCAAGCATGAGGGCCCGATGATACCCGGCGGGTGTTACATCTTTTGTAGCAAAGGGTTGCCACGGGTAGGGCATTCAGCCCCAGTGCGGAGCAGTGCGCGCCCACCCGCAAACCCCAACGGGCGGACATGCACCTCACTGCGCATCAAAGGCCGCTTTGAGCCACTGCACCGAGTCTTCCAGCAGCACCGCATCAAACCGGCATGGTGGGGGCGATGCATAGCGCAGCAGGTAGTGGCGCGCGGCGTACACCACGCGCTGCTGCTTGGCAGCGCCAATGCTCGATGCCGCCCCACCAAACGCCCCACTGCTGCGGCTGCGCACCTCCACAAAGACCACGGTGCCATCGCGTTCGCGCATGACCAAGTCGATCTCACCACCGCCGCGCCCGGGCGTCCGATAATTGCGCTCCAGCAGCTGCAAGCCCTGCGCCTGCAAATAGGCCAGCGCCCGGTCTTCGGCCGCATTGCCGCGCTGGCGCGTAGTGCCCGCTGCAGGGCCAGTCGCCACCACAGCAACGCCCGCCAGAGCAGGCTTCACAGGCTTTTTTCCAAGGAATTTCATTGAGCGCATCTTTCGCAACAGCCCTGGCCGCCGCACACGATGCGGCCGCTGCGCAGCATTATCCGCAGGGCGCGCTGTACGTCGTGGCCACACCCATCGGCAACCTGGCCGACATCACCCTGCGTGCACTGCATGTGCTGCAGCTGGCCGACACCGTGGCCTGTGAGGACACACGCCACACCCAAGCCCTGCTGCGCGCCTACGGCATCGACAAAAGCGCGCACCAGCTGCTGGCCGTGCACCAGCACAACGAGGCTGAAGCTGCGCTGAACGTGGTGCAGCGCTTGCAGCAAGGCCAGCGTGTGGCCTATGTGAGCGACGCAGGTACCCCGGGCGTGAGCGACCCCGGCGCCCGCCTGGCGCAAGCGGTGCGCGAAGCAGGCCTGCGATCCGTCCCCCTGCCCGGCGCCAGCAGCATCACCACGGCGCTCAGCGCCGCAGGGGCGGTGGCCCACAGTGCAGAGCAAGGCGGCTTTGTGTTCGCGGGGTTCTTGCCCGTCAAACAGGCCGAACGTGCCGCCGCCGTGCAGGTACTGGCCGCAGAGCCCCGCTGCGTGGTGCTGCTGGAAGCCCCCCACCGCATCCAAGAACTGGCCGCCGCACTGGCACCGCTGGGCGAGCGCCCGGTGACGCTGGCACGCGAGCTGACCAAACAGTTCGAAGAAATCACCACCCAGCCCGCCCACGCCTTGACGGCATGGCTGGAAGGCGGCGCCCAGCGCTCACGCGGCGAATTTGTGGTGCTGCTGCACCCCGTGCCCGTGGCCAGCGACAACAACGGCGAAAGCCTGCGCGTGCTGCGCCTGCTGCTGCAGGAACTGCCCCTGAAAACCGCTGTGCGCCTGGCGGCCGAAGTGACCGGGGCATCGCGCAACGTGCTGTACGACACCGCCCTGGGCTGGAAGCGCGAGGCGGACGACGAAACGCCCTGAGCGTGGAGCACCCCAACGCGCAGGGGCTCAAAAAACAAGCCAAAATGGCTTCCAGCGCTTGATTAATAAGCGCTAGAAGCTATATTTTTAATAGCAAATTTCAGTTACGACGCAACGGCCAATCCCAAGGCCACGCCGCCAAACAGATCCCCCTCCACCTGCGCGGTGTCGGGGAAGGCCACCCGCAGCGCATGGCGCAGCGGGCGCAACGCGGACGAGCCTCCAGTGAGGTAGATGGCCTGCAAGTCGCTGGCCTGCAGCCCCGCC
This sequence comes from Acidovorax sp. 56, assembly GCF_002749705.1. Classification (NCBI taxonomy): domain Bacteria; kingdom Pseudomonadati; phylum Pseudomonadota; class Betaproteobacteria; order Burkholderiales; family Comamonadaceae; genus Acidovorax; species Acidovorax sp. 56. The sequence goes on along the minus strand of NZ_PEEV01000001.1, from coordinate 3,874,983 downwards.
AGTTGCAGGCACTGCTGGGCACATTGCACCACCTGGGCCAGCGGAGACGTCAAATGCTGCGCAAGCCCCTCAGGGCTGACGCCGGATGCCAGCGCTGGCTCGATCCAGTCCAGCGCCACCGGGGCCATGGCATCGCTCACCGACGCGGCAATCTTGGCCTGCTCCATGGCATTGGCCAGCTTATGGCCAAAGCGCTCGTTCAACACCGTCATCAAGCGTGCATGCAGTTGCTGGTTGGCGTAGTCGGTGCGCAGGTTCTGCGCATCGCGCAGCGCTTTGGGCGAATACAGCCACTGGATCAAGTGCCAGGTTGAGAGGTCAAAAAACACCCGGCTGGGCACCTCCCGCCCACTGGCCCCCAGGTGCCTGAAGCCCAGCAATGGCATCAACAGCTCCAGGCTCAAGCGGCGGTCAAAGTCCGTGCCGCCCACATGCACCCCGGTGGTGGCCAGCACATCGCTGAGGCGATCGGCCCGCTGCATGCGCCCAGGCCCCAGTCGCACCACCGTGAAGTCCGAGGTACCGCCGCCAATGTCCACCACCAACACCACGGCTTCGTGGTCAATGCGCTGCTCATAGTCCAGCGCCGCCGCAATGGGCTCTAGCTGAAACGACACGTTCTCAAACCCGGCATCCAGGGCCGCTTGCCGCAGCGCGTCCTCGGCCTGCTGGTCGCGGGTGGGGTCGTCATCCACAAAGTGCACCGGGCGCCCCATCAGCACGCGCCCCGGCATGCCACCCAGCTCCGCCTGCGCCTTTTGCGCCAGCATGCGCAAAAAGAGACTGATCACGTCCTGGTAGCTGATCAGCTGGTTGTGCACCGCCGTTTTGTCCTGCAGCAGCGCGCTGCCCAGCAGGCTCTTGAGCGAACGCATCAAGCGCCCCTCCGTGCCCTCCAGGTACTGCGCAATCGCATCGCGCCCAAAGTGCGTGCGCTGCTCCTCGGTGTTGAAAAACAAGGCCGTGGGCAAGGTGCGCGCATCGCCTTCGAGCGAAATCATGCGCGCGGGGCCGCTGCCTTGGCGTACCGACATGGCCGAGTTGGAGGTACCAAAGTCGATACCGAGCGTGACATCCTGCAGGAGAGCCATCTTGAACCGTTGCTGTAGCAGGGCAAGGCGCGCAAGGCGCCGCCCAAGATAGAGAGAAAGCCAACGCACCCAACGCCCGGGCCACGCGGACGCCTCAATGGGCAAGACCAGCATCGACACCGAGGGGGACGGGACCACAAGCCTGCACCGCGGAGCACGGCCAGCCGGCCGCAAAGGCCTGTGTAATGTAAAAAGCCCCTGATCTTTTGGATCAAGGGCTTTTTGATTTGGTGGCCTGGGACGGAATCGAACCGCCGACACAAGGATTTTCAATCCTCTGCTCTACCGACTGAGCTACCGGGCCTGAGCCTCAAATTATAGCCAGAGAATTTGGCCAAAAAGAGGAATCTTCAAAAATTAATTGCGTTTTCCACGTCCGAGGTCCACGCCCAACTGGCGCAGCTTGCGGTAAAGGTGGGTACGCTCCAGCCCGGTTTTCTCTGCCACGCGCGTCATGGAGCCGCCTTCGCGTGCGAGGTGAAATTCAAAATACGCCTTCTCGAAACCATCGCGCGCTTCGCGCAAAGGGCGGTCCAGATCAAAGCCCTGGTGGGCATGGGGCCCACTGTCGCCCGCAGAGGCCACCACGATGGCCGCCATGGGCACCTGCGCGACGTCCACTACGGACTGTAGCGACACCGAAGCCACCGCTGCAGGTGCTGCATGGCGCGCGCTGTTGCGGGCCAGGCCCTGCTCCACGGCCTTGAGCAGCTTTTGCATGGTGATGGGCTTTTCCAGGAAGGAGAACGCCCCGATGCGCGTGGCCTCCACGGCCGTGTCGATGGTGGCATGCCCGCTCATCATGATGACGGGCATGGTCAGCACGCCTGCGGCAGCCCACTCCTTGAGCAGCGAGACGCCATCGGTGTCGGGCATCCAGATGTCCAGCAGCACCAGATCGTACTGGTTGGCCAAACGGGCAGCGCGGGCTTGGGTGGCGTTTTCCGCCAGGTCCACGCTGTGGCCTTCATCGTTCAGGATTTCGGACAACAGGTCGCGAATACCAAGCTCGTCGTCGACCACCAGAATATTTGCCATGTGTATTTTGAAGCGCCAAGGAATGCTGCGGTACGGTGTCGCGGAGGACGCTCTGCACAACTGGAAGCCAGCAGCGGGCCCGGCAGACGGTGCGGCTTGGGCTGTGACCGACCCCTGCTCCGACGGCGGGGCCAATGATGGCAAAGCGACACACCTGACTGCCCGAGGTGTGCACTAACACAGCCCGCAGGAGTTGTGCGGAGGCTTCCTAAGACGCCACCGCGGGTTCAGGGGCGAATGATAACGACACTTGCGCACCACGCAACACATCGCCGTCCATGCGATTGGACAGGTCGATGCGGGCGCCGTGCTCGTCGGCGATCTTTTTGACGACAGCCAAACCGAGCCCCGTGCCCCGGGCTTTGGTGGTGACGTAAGGCTCGAAAGCGCGCTGCAAAATGTGCGCCGGAAAGCCCGTTCCGCTGTCAGAAATGGTCAGCCGCACCCGCCCCGACGTCTCACTTACACGGGTAGAAATGCGCACTAAAAACTCGTCCGATCGGCCTTCCGCGCGTGCCTGCTCGGTGGCATCCTGGGCGTTTTGCAGCAGGTTGTGCACCACTTGGCGCAGTTGCTGCGCATCGCCTGCAATCCTTGGGCAACGCGGGTCCAGCTCGGCCTTCACGGGGACGGACGCGTTTTCCTCCCCATACAAATGCAGGACATCGGCGACCAGCGCATTGAGGTCGAGCGACTGCAACTCGGCGGCTGGCAGTCGGGCGTAATCACGGAACTCGTTGACCAGCCGCTTCATCGCATCCACCTGGTCCACGATGGTCTTGACCGACTTGGTGAGGATGGCCTGTTCGGGGGGCGGAACCTTGCCCGAGAGCTTCATTTCCAGCCGCTCAGCCGACAACTGGATGGGCGTCAGGGGGTTCTTGATTTCATGGGCCAGACGCCGCGCGACCTCGCCCCAAGCCTGCGCACGCTGGGCTGAAACAATCTCCGAAATGTCGTCAAAAACCAACAGTTGGGTGCCATCGGGCAGCTCCGCCCCCCGCGCAACCAAGCTGGTCGCGTGCTGCCCAGCACCGGAAGACGATGCGTGCAGCTCAAACGGCTGCTGCCAATGGTCCAGTCCGTGGTGGTCACGGTCGCCCAAAAATGCGGCAAAGTGGCGCTCCACCGCTGCAGCAAATTCGGCCAGCCCGGGCACCTCAGACAGTGGTCGCCCTTCGTAGGCGGCCATGGGGGCCCTCAAAATGCGGGTAGCCCCGGGGTTGGACGAGCGGATCAAGCCACGCTCACCCAGCACGATGACGCCTGCCGTGAGGTTGTCCAAAATGGTCTGCAGCTTGGAGCGCGAGGCGTCCACCTTGACCATGCTCTGCTCCACCGCCGTGCGGGCGTCGGCCAGTTGCTGCGTCATCAGGGCAAACGAGCGGGTGAGCCCCCCCAACTCGTCTTTGCCTTGCAATGCGGCCTTGGGGCTGAGGTTGCCTGCGGCAACCTCGCGCACGCCTTCGGCCAACACCAGCAGCGGCCGTGCCAATTGGTTGCCCAGCAAAACGGCCAGCAGCACAGCCCCAAACACGGCCAGAAACAAACTGAGCGTGAGTGTGCCCACGTACATGCGCCGCAACCCCCCGCGCGCCAGGGCGCGCTCCTGGTATTCGCGGTTGGCTTCCTGGACGTCAATGGCATTGGACACCAATGCCGGCGGCAGCGGCAGGGTGGCCTGCAAAAAGCGCGGCTCGGTCAGCAGGCCCAGCCCGGGGCTGGTGACCAGCACCAGTACCTTGACGCGGGCCATCTGCAGCGGGGCCGGATCCGTCAGGTCATCCAGCCCTTCGATTTGGCTGACAGAGCGTTGGTCGCGCACCGTGCGCAGCAAGCTGCTGCTGGGGCGCTCCGGGTTCAGGTTGAAGCGGGATTGCCCTGCACTGCCGATGGGCTGGCCCGCGGCGTTCCAAAGCACCACATCGGTGGCACCCAGTTGATCGCGCACCCGCTCCAGCATCAGCCCGGCGGAAGTGCTGGACACCTGCGCCACCTGCGCGCTGGCGGTCCGGGTCTTGGCGACCATGTCGGCGGCCTGCGATTCCAGCGACACCCGTGCCAGGTTGACCCCAGCCACCAGGGCCCCCTCCACTTTCACATCGAACCAGCTTTCGATGGACCGCGTGACGAACTGGTACGACACCACATAAATCAGCACCCCAGGCAGCAGCCCCACCAGACCGAAGATGGCAGCCAGCTTGACCAGCAAACGGCTGCCAAAACGGCCCTTGCGCAGCCGCAGGGCCAGCCGCACGGCAATCCACAGCAGCACCCCCAGCAGCAGCAGGGCCACCAGCACGTTCACGCCAAAAAGCCAGGCGTAGTTGCGCTCGTACAGGGCGCGGTTGTTGGTGGCCAGCGTCAGCAAGAAGAGCAGCACCATGCCGATGGCCACCATGGTGGCGGCCCCCACCCCCACGGCCCAGCGCACGGCCTTGGAAGCGCGGGCGGCGGTCTCCGCAGAGGCCGACGGAGCGGGGATGCCGCCCGATGCGGACGAAGGCTGGCTCATGGCAGAGCGTGGGGCGCGATGCGCTGGTTACGGGACACCAGCAGATTCCAGTCTGAGCGGCCCACGGCCCCAATCTGCAAGGGGCGGGGCAGCTGAGACATGTCGAGCCGAAAGCGCAGCTGCACGGTGTGCGCGGCATCAGGGTCGATCGCATCGGCATTGCCAATGCGCCAGCGCGAAACCCGGCGCATGGCAGAAAGGGCCTCGTCCAGGTCATCAAAATTCTGCCCCAGCACCACTCCCAGGCCGCTGTTGGTGAAGGGCACCGTCGAGGTGTTCAGGCGCCAGCGGCGGGTGAGCGGCTGGTAAGTGAGGCGCATGTAGCGTGTGGCTTCAGCCACCACGCGGTCTGACCAGTACCAACGGTCGCGCAGCACCTGGGCCTCCATCACGAAGAACATGGGAATCCCTTTGTTCAGGGCATCCTCGGCCAGGTCCGGCAAACTGAAGTTCAACGACGCGGCCAAATACAGCGCGTCATCGGCTCGCTCTACGCGCAGGCCGGGGGCCTCCGGTGCATCGGACTGCGCCATGACCGCTGCAGGCAGGGCAAACCACAGCGCCCAGCAGCACAGGAAAAGGCGCAGCCAACGAGCCAGGGGAGACTCATTGCGCTGATTTTTGCAACAGAGCGTAAAAAAATCCGTCGTGATCACCCAATGGATTGTCCGGGACAGCCTCAGCCTTGTCCCCGATTCGGGGAATTAAATGACCCGGCGAGGGTAGCAATCGTGCGTCGGTGTTGTGTGTAAGAAACGTTTGCATCTGCGCATCGCCCTCGGTCTTGAAGACCGAACAGGTGCAGTACAACAGGCGCCCACCGGGCTTGAGCAGGGGCCACAGCGCGGCCAGGATGCGTGCCTGCAACTGCGCCAACTGGGCCACGTCCGACTCGCGGCGCAGCCAGCGTACATCCGGGTGGCGGCGCACAATGCCCGAGGCGGTGCACGGCGCATCCAGCAAGATGGCATCAAAGGGCTGCCCGCCGCACTGCGACGCCCACCAGTCCTGCGGCCGGGCCGCGTCGGCCACCAGCACCTGGGCCGATAACCCCAAACGGGCCAGCGTGCCATGGATGCGCTCGCTGCGGGCAACATCCACCTCCAGCGCCGTGACCTGCAGAGCAGCACCGGCAGGGGCGTGCTCAAGCAAATGCGCGGTTTTACCTCCCGGTGCGGCGCAAGCGTCCAGCACCCGCAGGGGCTGCGTCAAATCCAGCCCCTGCAGCAGCAAAGGCGCCGCCTGCTGTGCGGCTGTGTCTTGCACAGACACCCAGCCGTCGGCAAAGCCCGGCAAAGCCTGCACAGGCACCGGCTGGGCCAGCTCCAGCCCATAGCCGCCCACCTCGTTTGCTACCAAATTAATAGCTTCTAGCGCTTGTTGATATTGCGCTAGCGTGCATTTTTGTTGATTAACGCGCAAAGCCATGGGTGCGTGGGCATTGTTGGCTTGCAGGATGCGTTCCCAGTCGCTGGGGTAATCCTGCTGCACCCGCCGAATCCACCAAGCCGGGTGATTCCAACGGGCCACGGGATCGGCATCGGTGGCGGCCACCAGGGCATCGCGCTCGCGCAGAAAGCGGCGCAGGCAGGCGTTGATGAACGGAGCCTGGCCCCGCGTGGCCTGACCGCGCTTGGCCGACTCCACCGCTTGGTTGACCAGGGTGAAAGGCTCGTAGGGTGCTGCCTGCGGGTCCCAGGCCAGGGCCAAGGCGGTGCACAGCAGCGCATCGGCGGCAGGTGGGGGCTTGCGGGCCACCAGTTGGCTGCGCAGGGCATCGGCCCGCCCCAACTGGCGCAGCACCTGAAACAGCAGCGCCTGCACCCCGGGGCGCAGACGGGGCTCCACCGCATCCACCGCCGCCGTTCCCGATTGCCCGCCGCGTATGGCCTGCAGCGCCTGGGCCACGGCCGTCAGCTGCAGCCACAGAGGCACGGGCACGCTTGTGCCAGGCGCCCCTCCTTGCGTGGACAAAGCGGGGGCTTTAGGCCGATCGGCCTTGGGTGCAGCGGCGGGGCGGGCAGGACGCGCAGGGCGTGGGGTGGGTGAGTTCATGGATTGGAGGAAAACAAAGCGGCACAGCAGGGCGCGCCATGGCAGGAAAAAAGGAGCCTTGCACACGCCCGCACACAATATGCAGGCACGCACAACATGGGTTCAAACGGAGAGCCGCCGGGGCACACCCAGCGGCGCCCATCGATACCCGCCTACAACGGCCTGAATCCCACCACACGGGCCAGCACGCTGGCGGGAAACTGGCGGATGGCACAAAGGTACGCCTGCGAAGCCTCTTCATAGCCCCGCTGCGCTGGCACCAGCAGCGCCTGCAGCTCGGCCCAGCGCGCCTGCCATGCGGCCACATCCCACTCAGAGACTGCAGCAGCCTGCATGGCATCGGCCCACGCATTTTGCAGCACTAGGCTCGCCTCTTGGGCGCTGGCATGCGGCTCTTGTGGTGACAAGGGGGCTTTGGCTGGCGACAAGGCTTTGTCCAATAGGTCGCTCGCAGCCAACAAAGCCTCAGTGTGCGCCTCAGGAACACCGCCAGGCTCTTGGGACACAGGCAAAGCTGGCGTGGGTCCAGCGGCCACCCAATCGCGCGGCAACTGCGCGCACCGCTTTTGCAGCCCGCGCAAGTGCACACCAGCGGCTTGCGCGGCGGACTTCAGGCGAACCAGACGGTTATAGGCCCCCAGTGACCAAAACACCAAGACAGCAACCAATATCCAGAACAGGGGGGACGACCACATACACCAGAGCTTGGCACCACCCCTTCAGGCGCGACGCGTGACAAGCAAATAAAAAGGTAAAGAGGGCAAACAGACAAAGCGGCGCGCCCATGAAAAACGCTCCCGGCCCGCCGGGAGGCAGGACGGGAGCGTTTTAGACGGCGCCCAAAGGCTTAGTCTGCAGCGGCGTCAGAGGCAGACACGCTGCTTTCTGATTCTGGCTCGTCCGCAGAGGCAGCCATTTCAGCCGCTTCGGCTTCGGCGATGGCGCGGCGCTCGGCGTCGTCCATGGCGTCCTTGGCCTTGCGTGCCTGGTGGTAAGCCATACCGGTACCGGCAGGGATCAGGCGGCCCACGATCACGTTTTCCTTCAGACCGCGCAGCTCGTCCTTCTTGCCCATGATCGCGGCTTCGGTCAGCACGCGGGTGGTTTCCTGGAAGGAAGCGGCCGAAATGAACGAGTCGGTGGACAGCGAAGCCTTCGTGATACCCAGCAGCAAGTTGCTGTAGGTCGCGGTGATCTTGCCCTCGGACTGCAATGCATCGTTGGTGTTCAGGATCTCGGAGCGCTCAACCTGTTCACCGCTGATGTAGTTGGATTCACCGACGTTCTCGACCACCACACGGCGCAGCATCTGGCGAACAATCACTTCAATGTGCTTGTCGTTGATCTTCACGCCTTGCAAGCGGTACACGTCCTGCACTTCGTCCACGATGTAGCGCGACAGCTCTTCGATGCCCAACAGGCGCAGGATGTCTTGTGGGTCGGCGGGGCCGTCCACAATCGATTCGCCCTTGTTGACCACTTGGCCTTCGTGCACCAGGATGTTCTTTTCCTTGGGCACGAGCTCTTCCCACACCTTGCCTTCAGGATCGGTGATCTGCAAGCGGACCTTGCCCTTGGTTTCCTTACCGAACGAAATGGTGCCGGTCATTTCTGCCAGCGTGCCCTTGTCCTTCGGAGTGCGGGCTTCGAACAGTTCGGCCACACGGGGCAGACCGCCGGTAATGTCGCGGGTCTTCTGACCTTCGACCGGGATACGGGCCAGCACTTCGCCGGGGCCCACGTCCTGGCCATCGCGCACCTGGATAAGCGCACCCACCTGGAAGCCGATGGTCACCGAGTGGTCGGTGCCAGGGATCTTCACTTCTTGGCCTTGGGCGTCGATCAGCTTCACTTGGGGGCGGACGACCTTGGCAGCGCCACGGCGCTTGGGGTCGATCACCACCAGCGTGGACAAACCGGTCACTTCATCGACCTGCTTGGCAACGGTGAGGCCTTCTTCGACGTTTTCGAACTTGGTCTGACCGGCGAACTCGGTGATGATGGGGCGCGTCAGCGGATCCCAGTTGGCGAGGATGGTGCCAGCCTTGATGGTCTGGTCAGCCTTCACCGTCAGGGTTGCACCGTAAGGCACCTTGTGGCGCTCACGCTCGCGGCCATGCTCGTCGTGGATGATGATTTCACCCGAACGCGCAATCACCACCAGTTCACCCTTGGTGTTGCTCACGTAGCGCATCGTGGCGTTGAAGCCGATCACGCCGTTGGACTTGGCTTCCACGCTCGATGCGATGGCGGCACGCGAAGCGGCACCACCGATGTGGAACGTACGCATGGTCAGCTGCGTGCCGGGCTCGCCGATGGACTGAGCAGCGATCACACCCACGGCTTCGCCGAGGTTGATCAAACCGCCACGGCCCAAGTCGCGGCCATAGCACTTGGCGCACAGACCGAAGCGTGTTTCGCAGGTCAGGGCCGTGCGCACCTTCACTTCGTCCACGCCCACTGCCTCGATCTCTTCGATCAGGTCTTCTTCCAGCATCGTGCCTGCAGGGATCAGGACCGAGCGGTTTTCAGGGTGCAGCACATCTTCCGCCGCTGTGCGGCCGAGGATACGGTCACGCAGCGATTCGATCACTTCACCGCCTTCAACGATGGCGCGCATCAGCGAGCCATTGGAAGTGCCGCAATCCTCTTCGGTCACTACCAAGTCCTGCGTCACGTCCACCAGGCGGCGGGTCAGGTAACCGGAGTTGGCCGTCTTCAGCGCCGTGTCGGCCAGACCCTTACGGGCACCGTGGGTGGAGATGAAGTACTCCAACACGTTCAGACCTTCGCGGAAGTTCGCGGTGATAGGCGTTTCAATGATCGAGCCGTCTGGCTTGGCCATCAGACCCCGCATACCGGCCACCTGACGGATCTGGGCTGCAGAGCCACGGGCGCCGGAGTCGGCCATCATGTAGATGGAGTTGAAGGATTCCTGGTCCACCTCGTTGCCATGGCGGTCCATCACCTTTTGCTTCGAGAGCTGGGCCATCATCACCTTGGACACGTCGTCACCGGCTTTGCCCCAGATGTCCACCACCTTGTTGTAGCGCTCGCCAGAGGTGACCAGACCGGAGACGTACTGCTGCTCGATCTCTTTCACTTCCTTTTCGGAGCGCTCAATGATGCCGGCCTTCTGTGGAGGCACCAGCATGTCATCGATACAGATAGAGATACCAGCGCGGGTGGCCAGACGGAAACCGTTTTGCAGCAGCTTGTCGGCAAACACCACCGTTTCCTTCAAACCGCACTTGCGGAAGGACACGTTGATCAGGCGCGAGATTTCCTTCTTCTTGAGCGCCTTGTTCATGTTGGAGAACGGCAGGCCCTTGGGCAGAATCTCGGACAGCAGTGCGCGGCCCACAGTGGTTTCCACCAACGAGGTCGAGGGCACAAATTCGCCTGTGGCCTTGTCCTTGGTCCACTCGGTCATGCGCACCGTGATCTTGGCAGCCAGCTCGACTTGGCCAGCGTCCAGGGCACGCTGCACTTCACCGGTGTCAGCGAACACCAGGCCTTCGCCCTTGCCGTTGATACGGTCACGGGTGGCGTAGTACAGGCCCAGCACCACGTCCTGCGATGGAACGATGGAGGGTTCGCCCGATGCGGGGAACAGCACGTTGTTGGAGGCCAGCATCAGCGTGCGGGCTTCCATCTGCGCTTCCACCGACAGCGGCACGTGAACAGCCATCTGGTCACCGTCGAAGTCGGCGTTGAAGGCCGCGCAGACGAGCGGGTGCAGCTGGATGGCCTTGCCTTCGATCAGGATAGGTTCAAAGGCCTGGATGCCCAAACGGTGCAGCGTAGGCGCACGGTTCAGCATCACGGGGTGCTCTTTGATGACCTCTTCCAGGATGTCCCACACCACGGGGGTGCCGGATTCGACTTCCTTCTTGGCGGCCTTGATCGTCGTCGCGATGCCCATGGCTTCCAGGCGCGAGAAGATGAAAGGCTTGAACAGTTCCAGCGCCATCAGCTTGGGCAGACCGCACTGGTGCAGCTTGAGCGTTGGGCCCACGGTAATCACGGAACGACCGGAGTAGTCCACGCGCTTACCCAGCAAGTTCTGGCGGAAACGGCCCGACTTGCCCTTGATCATGTCGGCCAGCGACTTCAGAGCACGCTTGTTGGCGCCCGTCATGGCCTTGCCACGGCGACCGTTGTCCAGCAGCGAGTCCACGGCTTCCTGCAGCATCCGCTTTTCGTTGCGGGCGATGATTTCAGGGGCCTTCAGCTCCAGCAGGCGGCGCAGACGCGAGTTGCGGTTGATGACGCGGCGGTACAGGTCGTTCAGGTCAGACGTGGCAAAGCGGCCGCCGTCCAGCGGCACCAGCGGACGCAGGTCCGGTGGCAGCACGGGCAGCACTTCGAGCACCATCCACTCGGGCTTGATGCCCGACTTCTTGAACGCTTCGAGCACCTTCAGGCGCTTGGCGTTCTTCTTGACCTTGACTTCGGAGCCGGTCAGGTCACCGCGCAGGCGTTCGATCGACAGGTCAATGTCGATGGATTCCAGCAGGTCCTTGATGCCTTCGGCGCCCATCTTGGCGATGAACTCGTCGCCGTATTCCTTGCGCTTGGCGTCATAGTCGTCCTCGGACATGATGCTGAACTTCTTCAGCGGCGTCATGCCAGGGTCGGTCACCACGTAGGCTTCAAAGTACAGCACGCGTTCGATGTCGCGCAGCGTCATGTCGAGCACCAGGCCCAGACGCGAAGGCAGCGACTTCAGGAACCAGATGTGGGCGCAAGGCGCGGCCAGATCAATGTGGCCCATGCGCTCGCGGCGCACCTTGGTCTGCGTGACTTCAACGCCGCACTTCTCGCAGATCACGCCGCGGTGCTTCAAACGCTTGTACTTGCCGCACAGGCATTCGTAGTCCTTGATGGGGCCAAAGATCTTCGCGCAGAACAGACCGTCGCGCTCGGGTTTGAACGTGCGGTAGTTGATGGTTTCAGGCTTCTTCACTTCGCCGAAAGACCACGAACGGATCTTTTCGGGCGAAGCCATGCCGATGCGGATGGCATCGAAATGCTCGTCCGGCGTGAATTGCTTGAACAGGTCGAGTAGCGATTTCATAGTGACTCTTTCCTTTTCTGCTTAGGAGCGTTCCAGCTCGATGTCCAGGCCCAGCGAACGGATTTCCTTGACCAGCACGTTGAACGATTCCGGCATGCCGGCTTCGATGGCGTGTTCGCCCTTGACGATGGACTCGTACACCTTGGTACGGCCCACCACGTCATCGGACTTCACGGTCAGCATTTCCTGCAGCACGTAGGCGGCGCCGTAAGCTTCCAGCGCCCACACTTCCATTTCCCCGAAACGCTGGCCACCGAACTGCGCCTTACCACCCAGCGGCTGCTGCGTGACGAGCGAGTAAGGACCGGTCGAGCGGGCATGCATCTTGTCGTCCACCAAGTGGTGCAGCTTCAGGTAGTGCATGTAGCCGATGGTGGTGGGGCGCTCAAAGCGGTCACCCGTGCGGCCATCGTGCAGGTAAGCCTGCGTGCGGGTCGGTGTCAGGCCCTTGCGTGCGGCGATGTCATCAGGGTATGCAATCTTCAGCATGTCCTTGATTTCTTCTTCCGAAGCACCGTCGAACACGGGGGTTGCGTAAGGCACGCCCGAAGTCAGGTTCTGCGCCATGGCCACCAGCTCGTCGTCAGACAGCTGCGACAGGTCTTCCTTGCGGCCACGGGAGTTGTAGACCTCTTCCAGGAAGGTGCGCAGCTCAGAAGCCTTGGCCTCTTCCTGCAGCATGTCGCCCAGGCGTTGGCCAATGCCCTTGCCGGCCCAGCCCAAGTGGACTTCCAGCACCTGACCAATGTTCATCCGCGAAGGCACGCCCAGCGGGTTCAGAACGATGTCGGCAGGCGTGCCGTCGGCCATGTAGGGCATGTCTTCAACGGGCACGATCTTGGAGACCACACCCTTGTTACCGTGGCGGCCGGCCATCTTGTCGCCAGGCTGCAGGCGACGCTTGACGGCCAGGTACACCTTGACCATCTTCAGCACGCCCGCAGGCAACTCGTCACCTTGCGTGAGCTTCTTGCGCTTTTCTTCAAAGGCCAGGTCGAAGCTGTGGCGGGTTTGCTCCAGCGCGTTCTTGATGGATTCGAGCTGGGTGGCGACTTCGTCTTCGGCAGGACGGATGTCGAACCAGTGGAATTTTTCCACCGACGACAGGTACGCCTTGTCGAGCTTGGTGCCCTTGGCCAGTTTTTGCGGGCCACCGTTGGCCACGCGGCCGGTCAGCAGCTTTTCGATACGGTCAAACGCGTCAGCTTCCACGATACGCAGCTGGTCGTTCAGGTCCAGACGGAAGCGCTTGAGTTCATCGTCGATGATCTGCTGGGCGCGCTTGTCGCGCTGGATGCCTTCGCGGGTGAACACTTGCACATCGATCACGGTGCCGGAGGAACCTTGGTCCACGCGCAGCGAGGTGTCCTTTACGTCAGATGCCTTCTCACCGAAGATTGCGCGCAGCAGCTTCTCTTCGGGCGTGAGGGTGGTCTCGCCCTTGGGCGTGACCTTGCCGACCAGCGTATCGCCGGGTTGCACTTCTGCACCCACGTAGATGATGCCGGACTCGTCCAGACGGTTGAGTTGCTGCTCCGACAGGTTCGGAATGTCGCGCGTGATTTCTTCCGCACCCAGCTTCGTGTCACGGGCCATCACGACCAGTTCTTCGATGTGGATCGAGGTGTAGCGGTCTTCCGACACCACACGCTCGGAGATCAGGATCGAATCTTCGAAGTTGTAGCCGTTCCAGGGCATGAAGGCGATCAACATGTTCTGGCCGATCGCGATTTCGCCAAAGTCCGTCGATGCGCCGTCGGCCACCACGTCACCCTTGACCAGCTTGTCACCCTTCTTCACGATGGGACGCTGGTGGATGTTGGTGTTCTGGTTGGAACGCTGGTACTTGATGAGGTTGTAGATGTCCACACCCACTTCACCGGCCACAGCTTCGTCGTCGTTCACGCGCACCACAATGCGGGTCGCATCGACGTAGTCCACCACACCACCACGGGTGGCCGTGACCACAGTGCCCGAATCCACAGCGGCCACGCGCTCGATACCGGTGCCCACCAGTGGCTTCTCAGGACGCAGCACAGGCACAGCCTGGCGCGACATGTTGGCGCCCATCAACGCGCGGTTCGCGTCATCGTGCTCCAGGAATGGCACCAGCGAGGCAGCCACCGACACGATCTGAGCGGGCGACACGTCCATGTACTGCACTCGGTCCGCGCCGCACAGGATGGATTCACCCTTTTCACGGGCAGACACCAGATCACCGGTGAGGCGACCATCCTTGTCGAGCTGCGCGTTCGCCTGAGCGATCACGTACTTGCCTTCTTCAATGGCCGACAGGTAGTCGATTTCGTTGGTGATCTTGCCGTCCACAACGCGGCGGTAAGGCGTTTCAATGAAGCCGTACTCGTTCAAGCGGGCGTACAGAGCCAGCGAGTTGATCAGACCAATGTTTGGACCTTCTGGCGTCTCAATTGGGCAAACGCGACCGTAGTGGGTCACGTGCACGTCACGCACTTCAAAGCCTGCGCGCTCACGGGTCAAACCGCCTGGGCCCAGAGCGGACACACGGCGCTTGTGCGTGATTTCGGCCAGCGGGTTGGTCTGGTCCATGAACTGCGACAGCTGAGATGCGCCGAAGAATTCCTTCAGAGCAGCCGAAATCGGCTTGCTGTTGATCAGGTCATGGGGCATCAGAGGCTCTTGCTCGGCCTGGCCCAGACGCTCCTTCACGGCCTTCTCGATACGTGCCAAGCCTGTGCGGTACTGGTTTTCGGCCAGTTCGCCCACGCAACGCACGCGGCGGTTGCCCAAGTGATCAATGTCATCGACTTCGCCGTTGCCGTTGCGCAGATCCACCAAAATCTTGACCACAGCCAAGATGTCTTCGTTGGACAGCACCATGGGGCCGGTGGATTCGTCGCGGCCAATCTTGGCGTTGAACTTCATGCGGCCCACGCGCGACAGGTCGTACGTGTCGGGGTTGTAGAACAAGCGCTGGAACAGGGCCTGCACTGCGTCTTCGGTGGGTGGCTCGCCAGGGCGCATCATGCGGTAGATGGCCACGCGGGCGGCAAACTCGTCCACGGTTTCATCGATGCGCAGGGTCTGCGAGATGTAGGCGCCTTGGTCTAGTTCATTGGTATAGATGACCTGGAGGTCCTGCACGCCGGCAGAGCGCAGCTTCTTGAGCAACGCTTCGGTCAACTCTTCATTGGCCTTGGCGATGATTTCGCCGGTATCGGCATCAACGATGTTGCGGGCAACGACTCGACCGATCAGGAAGTCTTCGGGCACGCTGATGTGCGTAGTACCCGATTGTTCCAGTTCACGGGTGTGACGGGCCGTGACGCGCTTGTCCTTGGCCACAACGACCTTGCCGGACTTGTCGGTGATGTCGAAACGTGCCACTTCGCCACGCAAACGCTCGGACACAAATTCCATTTGTGCGCCGCTGTCCATCAGACGGAAATTGTCATTGACAAAGAAGTTCGCCAGGATGGATTCAGGGTTCAGGCCAATGGCCTTGAGCAGCGTCGTAACCGGCATCTTGCGACGGCGGTCCACACGGAAGTACAAGATGTCCTTGGGGTCAAACTCAAAATCCAGCCACGAGCCGCGGTACGGGATGATGCGAGCCGAGAACAGCAGCTTGCCGGAACTGTGGGTCTTGCCCTTGTCGTGCTCAAAAAATACGCCAGGCGAGCGATGCAGCTGAGACACGATCACGCGCTCAGTGCCGTTGATGATGAACGAGCCCTTGTCAGTCATCAGGGGCACTTCGCCCATGTAGACCTCTTGCTCTTTCACTTCCTTCACCACCTTGGACTGCGAAGTGGAGGACTCGCGGTCATAGATGATCAGCTGCACTTTGGCGCGCACGGCCGAAGCAAAGGTCAAGCCCCGAGTCTGGCACTCACGCACGTCAAACGCGGGCTTGGCCAAGTTGTACTCAATGAACTTCATCTCGACAAAACCATTGTGCGAGACGATAGGGAAAGCTGCATCAAAAGCAGCCTGCAAACCTTCTATGGTCCTCTTTTGAGGTGCTTTATCTGCCTGCAGGAAGGCGGTGTATGCGTCCTTCTGCATCTGCAGCAGATAAGGAACTTCCAGCACGCTGTCGCGGCTGCCGAAACTTTTGCGAATTCGCTTGCGTTCGGTATAGGAATAGGCCATGAGATCTCCGGGCAAAGACATGAGTCCTGGGTCTTCGACGACTGACCCGCAAGGTGCTTTCCTTTGCGGGCTTGGCGGTTGGCCACTACCAACCATGGCGGACGGCGATGCATTGCACATCACCCGAACCAAGGTATCTTCTGCTGTCGGGGTTGTCAGAAGACACTCGAAACTCAACTCACTGCAGACTCATAACGCCCTGCATCAAGTCACTTTTCGGGTGCGCTCTGAAAGCGCCAAAGGCTGGAGGCCCTTGAGGAGCACTCCAGCCCTTGAAAGAGACCGAATTACTTCAGTTCAGCCTTGGCACCGGCTTCCACCAGCTTCTTGACTGCGGCTTCAGCGTCAGCCTTGGCAATAGCTTCCTTGACGTTCTTTGGAGCGCCGTCCACCAGATCCTTGGCTTCCTTGAGGCCCAGGCCGGTGATTTCGCGCACTGCCTTGATGACGGAAACCTTGTTGGCGCCAGCGTCAGTCAGCACCACATTGAATTCTGTCTTTTCTTCAGCAGCAGCAGCGCCAGCGCCACCACCAGCGGCAGCAGGAGCAGCCATGGCTGCAGCGCTCACACCAAACTTCTCTTCAATGGCCTTCACCAGGTCATTGAGTTCCAGAACCGTCATGCTGTCCAGAGCGGTCAAAAATGCGTCTTTATCGAATGCCATTTTTATTTCCTAACAATTAGTTGGTTGTCTGTCGGGCTATCAAGCCGCAACAGGTTCGGCGGCCGTTTCGGCTGCGCCTTCGCCTTTTTTCGCCGCCAGCGCGCCCAGCACAACGGCTGTACGCGACATGGGGGACATAAGCAAGCCACAAATCTGAGCCAGCAAAACTTCCTTGGAAGGAATGTTGGCCAGTTGCTTAACGCTGTTGACATCCAGGGCTTTGCCACCGAAAGCGCCACCGCGAATCACCAACTTGTCGTTGGTTTTCGCGAAATCGGCCACCACCTTAGCGGCAGCCACAGCGTCTTCGGAGAAGCCATAGATCAGCGGACCGGTCATCTGGTCGGCCACAACGTCAAATGCGCTACCAGCCACAGCACGGCGAGCCAGGGTGTTCTTCAGAACACTCAGGGTGACGCCCTTGCTGCGTGCATCAACGCGCAGTTTGGTCATGTCGGCGACCGTGATGCCACGGTATTCCGCGATCACGAGCGTTTGAGCTTTAGCGGCGAGGCTGGTCACTTCACTGATGACCGCTTCTTTCTCACTGCGATTAAGACTCAAGGTCTACTCCTTAAAATGCGCACTCGGCGATGGCCTTGTGCGCGCTCTTGTTGCAGCGACCAACTGTTTTGGAAAATTTCCATCTGCAGCGGGATCGCCATCTGCGTTGGCACCATCTCTGGCTTTAAGCGCGAGTAACTCACACACCAACGGTCTTGGATGGCCTGAAGCTACCGAGGTAGCCTCAGCCCACCACATCAATCTCGCCCGAAGGCAAGATTGAAGATTTTTTGCAATTACGCTGCGATGGTTTGCGTATCCACGCGGACACCCAAGCCCATCGTGGAGGACACAGCCACCTTGCGCAGGTACAGACCCTTGCTGGTAGCTGGCTTGGCCTTGTTCAGGGCTTCAATCAGCGCAGCCAGGTTGCCTTGCAGCTTTTCGTTGTCGAACGAACGGCGACCGATCGTGCTGTGCACGATACCAGCCTTGTCGACGCGGAATTGCACTTGACCCGCCTTGGCATTCTTCACAGCCGTAGCGACGTCAGGCGTCACGGTACCCACCTTGGGGTTAGGCATCAGGCCACGTGGACCAAGAATCTGGCCCAGCGTACCCACAACGCGCATGGCGTCAGGGGCAGCGATCACCACGTCGAAAGGCATGTCGCCGGCCTTGACCATGGCGGCCAAGTCGTCCATACCCACGATGTCGGCGCCAGCAGCCTTGGCTTCTTCAGCCTTGGCGCCTTGGGCGAAGACGGCCACGCGAGTCGTCTTGCCGGTACCGTTAGGCAGCACCACAGCACCACGCACCACTTGGTCCGACTTCTTGGCATCAATGCCAAGTTGAACGGCCACATCGATGGATTCATCGAACTTGGCGGTAGCAGCTTCTTTCACGATTGCAACTGCTTCAGCGAAAGCGTACAGCTTGGTGCTGTCAACCTTGCCTTGCAGGGCTTTTTGCTTCTTTGTCAGCTTGGCCATTTTACAAACCCTCCACCGTCACGCCCATGGAGCGTGCAGAGCCAGCCAGCGTGCGCACAGCGGCGTCGACGTTGGCAGCGTTCATGTCCTTCAGCTTGGTCTTCGCGATCTCTTCAAGCTGTGCGCGAGTGATCTTGCCGACCTTGGTCTTCAAAGGGTTGGAAGAACCCTTCTCGAGCTTGATGGCCTTCTTGATCAGAGTCGTCGCAGGCGGCGTCTTGATGATGAAGGTGAAGCTCTTGTCCGCAAAAGCCGTGATGACCACGGGCAATGGCAGGCCTGGCTCGACGCCCTGGGTCTGCGCATTGAATGCCTTGCAGAACTCCATGATGTTGAGGCCACGCTGACCCAGCGCGGGGCCGATTGGTGGGGATGGGTTGGCCTTACCTGCTGGGACTTGCAGCTTGATAAAACCGACGATTTTCTTCGCCATGCTTTGCTCCTTGCGGGTTGTAACGCCTGCCTATGCAACATGCACTAGCAGGCTCCCCGGGGGTTAACGACTCACCAAAACCTCTCGCACCGAGTCGAAAAATGCGAGGTATTTATTCCACTAGGCTCAGGTCTTTTCAACCTGTCCAAATTCCAATTCGACGGGTGTAGACCGGCCAAAAATCATCACAGAAACGCGCAGACGATTCTTTTCGTAGTTGACTTCTTCGACCGAGCCATTGAAATCAGTGAATGGGCCTTCCTTGACCCGCACCAACTCACCCACCATGAATTCGACCTTGTGGCGTGGCTTGTCAGTGCCTTCCTGCATCTGGCTGACGATCTTTTGCACCTCGTCTTCCGAGATGGGCGCAGGCCGATTCTTGACCCCACCAACGAAACCCGTCACTTTGTTGGTGTGCTTCACCAAGTGCCAAGTGTCGTCGTCCATCACCATTTCAACAAAGACATACCCAGGAAAAAGACGCCGCTCGGTCGTCTTCTTCTGGCCATTTTTCATCTCAACCACTTCTTCAGTGGGGACGAGAATTCGGCCAAATTTGTCTTGCATGCCAGCGCGGCCGATGCGCTCGACAATGTTGCGCTCAACCGCCTTTTCCATGCCCGAATAGGCATGAACGATGTACCAACGCAAATCAGGATTAGAGGGCGTGGATGAAACGGGAGCACCGCCATCGGCCACCACTGCATCGGTTGTCATGACTTTCTCCATCCCAAAATGAGGTCGTAAAAAACCCATTCCAGCGTTTTATCCGTGAACCACAGAAACAAGGCCATGATGACCACAAAGGCAAAAACGTAAGCTGTTATTTGCAGTGTTTCTTTTCGGGTTGGCCAAACCACCTTTTTGACTTCGCGCCAAGCATCACGCGCAAATGCAACAAACTGGCGGCCCGACTCAGAAACCAAGAAAACGCCCGCAGCAGCCAACAGCCCGACAATCAGGGCCGCCCACTGAGCGTATACACCTTGCTTTCCAAGCAAATAAAAACCAGCAATAGCAGCTAGCACGAAAGCAACAGCAGCAGCAAGCTTTGCTTTTTCCGCACCGGAACTTACGGTTTCAACCTGTGAGGCAGCCATGTTTGATACTTTCACTTCATTTCACACGGCATCACACAAGACACCGAAGCCCGCCAGATACTGGCGGGCTTTGATTGAGCCACTTTAAGTGGCAGGGGCAGTAGGAATCGAACCTACAACCTTCGGTTTTGGAGACCGACGCTCTGCCAATTGAGCTATACCCCTATACACAAACTAATTAAGCAATGATCTTGGCAACCACGCCGGCGCCCACAGTGCGGCCGCCTTCGCGGATAGCAAAGCGCAGGCCTTCTTCCATAGCGATGGGGTTGATCAGCTTCACAGTGATCGACACGTTGTCGCCAGGCATGACCATTTCCTTGTCGGCTGGCAGCTCGATGGCGCCAGTCACGTCAGTCGTACGGAAGTAGAACTGAGGACGGTAGTTGTTGAAGAAAGGCGTGTGACGGCCGCCTTCGTCCTTGCTCAGCACATACACTTCGGCAGTGAAGTGGGTGTGTGGCTTGATCGAGTTGGGCTTGCACAGCACTTGGCCGCGCTCGACGTCTTCGCGCTTGGTGCCGCGCAGCAGCAGGCCAACGTTGTCGCCAGCTTGACCTTGGTCCAGCAGCTTGCGGAACATTTCCACGCCGGTGCAGGTGGTTTTTTGTGTGTCGCGGATACCGACGATTTCGATTTCTTCGCCGACCTTGATGATGCCGCGCTCGATACGGCCCGTCACCACGGTGCCACGACCGGAGATCGAGAACACGTCTTCCACAGGCATCAGGAAGGCACCGTCCACAGCGCGCTCAGGCGTAGGGATGTAGGTGTCCAGGGCTTCGGCCAGCTTGTCGATGGCTTGTTCGCCCAGAGGGCCCTTGTCGCCTTCCAGAGCCAGCTTGGCGGAACCACGCACGATGGGGGTGTCGTCGCCAGGGAAGCTGTACTTGTCCAGGAGTTCGCGAACTTCCATTTCGACGAGTTCCAGCAGTTCTTCGTCGTCCACCATGTCGCACTTGTTCAGGAACACGATGATGTAAGGCACACCCACTTGACGGGCCAGCAGGATGTGTTCGCGGGTCTGGGGCATTGGGCCGTCAGCAGCGGAGCACACCAAGATAGCGCCGTCCATTTGGGCAGCGCCAGTGATCATGTTCTTCACATAGTCAGCGTGGCCAGGGCAGTCCACGTGAGCGTAGTGGCGGTTGGCGGTTTCGTATTCAACGTGGGCAGTGTTGATGGTAATGCCGCGTGCCTTTTCTTCGGGCGCTGCGTCGATTTCATCGTACTTCTTGGCTTCGCCGCCAAACTTGGCAGACAGCACGGTGGCGATAGCAGCCGTCAGGGTTGTCTTGCCATGGTCCACGTGACCGATGGTGCCCACGTTGACGTGGGGCTTGGTGCGTTCGAATTTTCCTTTTGCCATTTTTCCGACTCCGAAAAATATCTATTTCAAAAAACAGGATCTTGGCGCAACCAGAACCGGACGCACCCGAAAGTGGTGCCCATGGCGGGAATCGGACCCGCGACCTCTCCCTTACCAAGGGAGTGCTCTACCACTGAGCCACATGGGCAATCCAAGCATCACATCAATGATGTCAGACGAAACTACAAAACCAAAACAATGTGGAGCGGGAGACGGGAATCGAACCCGCGTCATTAGCTTGGAAGGCTAGGGTTCTACCATTGAACTACTCCCGCACAAGCCAACGACTCTTGCGAAGCCTGCACAACCCAACAGACAAACTCACACTAAATTTTGGTGGAGGGGACTGGATTCGAACCAGTGTAGGCGTAAGCCAACAGATTTACAGTCTGCCCCCTTTAGCCACTCGGGCACCCCTCCGATCAGCCTTGAATTCTAGCACGGTTTTTGCAAACCTAAACAAAACCCGAAATTCAAGCAACATATTTATCTGGTGCGGCTGGCGGGGATCGAACCCACGACCCTTGGCTTCGGAGGCCAATACTCTATCCACTGAGCTACAGCCGCACGAATTCACATGTTAGCCACGGATTATCGCACGGAGCAACGCTCCAGGCGATCACCTTGCACTACGTGTCAGCAACGGACCAGCAAAGCCCCACCCCCTGCAAAAAAGCATCCGTCGCACGCCCCCCCACACTCACCAGATCAAACCCGCCCTGCCCAAGAATCCAGTTTTGGATCAACCCGTCGAACAGCGCATGCAATGACACAGCCGCCTCATGCGGAGACAAGGGCATGCTCAATCGCCCCCCCTCCACAGCCAGCGCAAAGTCGCGAGCCAGCTGGGCAGTGAAATTACCCGACGCGGCAATGTGCCGATCCCGCACCGCAGCCATTTCATCCACGTACTCCACCTTGTACATGGCAATCTCAAAAACCCGCCGAGCCTGCGCATTGGACGCCACCGCATGGAGCACAAACGCCATGACAGCGCGCAAGCGCCCCACGGGATCTCCGCCCGCCACACACGAAAACTGAGCACACCCTTGCTCCAGCGGCAAAGTCACCCGATCCATCATGGCATTGAACAGATCCACCTTGTCCTTGAAATGCCAGTAGATCGCGCCACGGGTAGCCCCTGCAGCGCTGGCAATGTCACTCAAAGACGCACGCGACACACCCTTCTCACAAAACACACGCTCGGCCGCATCAATCAGGCCATTGCGCGTAGCCGCCGCATCTTCTTTTGTTCTGCGAACCATTTCGCCATCCATTTCTACAAGCATCGTCATCGCCAGCACGTGCTGCAAATTCATTATACATTCATGACTGTATGTATAATCTCTCAGCAGCCATGTCGGGTTTTCGCGCCCCTGCCATCTTTTGTGGCCATCTTGTTTCAGGCTACGGGCACATCAGCCCTCCTCTCGCCTCATCACCAAAGGATTTCCATGCTTCGCTTGCATGATGAACAACCCGTTCAACAAACATCCAACAGAACACAGCACCTGCTTCTCGGGAGCCTTGTCGCAACCAGCCTATTGCTAGCCGCTTGCGGCAAAGAGGCGTCGGCACCAGCCGGAGCCGGCGGCCAAAAGCCTGCAGTAGAGGTCGGGACAGTGACAGCGACGCCCGGCGACATTGGGCTGGTGACCGAACTGCCAGGGCGTGTAGAGGCCTCTCGCGTTGCACAAGTGAGGGCTCGGGCTGCAGGGATCTTGCAGCAGCGAACCTTCAAGGAGGGCAGCGATGTCAAGGCTGGGCAGTCTTTGTTCAAAATCGACGAGGCCCCTTATGCAGCAGCCCTGGACAGTGCCAAAGCCAGCCAGGCCAAAGCCGAAGCCAACCTGGCGCAGACCCAAGCCCAACTGGAGCGTTATCGCCCACTCGTCGAAGCCAACGCCATCAGCAAGCAAGACTATGTGAACGCCGAAGCGGCGCTCAAGCAATCTCAAGCCGATGTGGCATCAGCCAAGGCGGCCGTGCGCACGGCAGGCATCAACCTGGGTTACGCCAGCGTCTCGGCCCCCATTTCCGGGCGCATTGGGCGTGCATTGGTAACCGAGGGAGCCTTGGTCGGCCAAGGGGAAGCAACCCCTTTGGCGGTGATTCAACAGATTGACCCTGTGTACGTGAACTTCACCCAGTCTGCGAACGACATCTTGCAATTGCGCAAAGCCATGGCCAACGGGCAGTTCAAGCGCGCAGACGGCAAGGAGGCTGCCAGCGTTCGCTTGATCCTGAGCGATGGCACCGAATACGCCCAAGCGGGCAAGCTGCTTTTTTCTGATTTGTCCGTGGACGCGAGCACGGGTCAGGTGACCTTGCGCGCAGAAGTCCCCAACCCCAAGGGCGAGTTGTTGCCAGGCCTGTATCTGCGTGTGCGACTGGAACAGGCACAGGCCAGCAATGCCATCACGCTGCCTCAACAAGCGGTCACGCGCACGCAGCAAGGGGACACAGTCAGTGTGGTGGGTGATGACGGAAAGATCAGCCAGCGCACCGTCAAGATCAGTGCGGCACAAAACAACCGCTGGGTCGTGCGTGAAGGCCTGCAAGCGGGCGAAAAGGTCATGGTGGATGGCTTTCAGAAACTGCAGATGCTGCCCCCAGGCACTCCCGTTAAAGCCGTGCCATGGCAGGCGCCCGGACAGGCTGCAACGCCCGCTCCGGCCCCGGCAGCCGATGCATCTGCAGCCAAGCCCTGAGAGGCACGCACATGGCAAAGTTCTTTATTGACCGACCCATCTTTGCGTGGGTCATCGCACTGTTCATCATGGTCATGGGGGGCGTGGCAATCACCCAGCTGCCCATCTCGCAGTACCCCCCCGTCGCTCCGCCGTCCATCGTCATCAATACCTCATACCCAGGCGCTTCTGCACAGACGCTGGAAGACAGTGTGCTGTCGGTGATTGAGCGCGAGATGAATGGCTCCCCGGGGTTGATCTATATGGAGTCCGTTGCACAAGCAGACGGCTCCGGCAGCATCACGCTGAGTTTCCAGCCCGGCACCAACGCAGACCTGGCGCAGGTAGACGTACAAAACCGGCTGTCCAGAGCCACTCCACGGCTGCCGTCAACCGTCACGCAGCAAGGCGTGCGCGTGGACAAATCGAGGTCCAACTTCTTGCTGTTCACGATGTTGTCCTCCAGCGACCCGAAAACAGACACCGTGGCGCTGGGTGACTATGCATCTCGCAACGTGGTGCCTGAACTGCAGCGGCTGAGCGGCATCGGCCAGGCCCAGCTCTTCGGCACCGAAAGGGCGATGCGCATCTGGATCGACCCCGCCAAGATGGAGAGCTTCAACGTCTCTGCGGCCGAAGTGAGTGCAGCCATCCGCGCCCAAAATGCACAAGTGGCCAGCGGCACCATTGGCGATTTGCCCAACCTGGCAGGCCAGGGCATTTCCGCAACCGTGGTGGTGACAGGCCAGTTGTCCAGCGTAGAGCAGTTCTCCAACATCATCCTGCGGGCCAATGCAGACGGCTCTACCGTTCGGATCAAGGATGTGGCGCGCGTGGAACTGGGCGGCCAGGCCTACGCCACCGCCGCCCGACTCAACGGCAAACCGGCCATTGGCATCGGTGTCCAGTTGTCTCCTAGCGGCAACGCGCTGGAGGCAGCCAAAGCCGTGCGCACCAAGATGGACGAGCTGTCCCGGTACTTTCCCCAAGGCATGAGCTGGAGCATTCCTTACGACAGCTCGCGCTTTGTGGACATCTCCATCACCCAAGTGGCCAAAACGCTGCTGGAAGCCGTCGCCCTGGTGTTCCTGGTGATGTTCCTGTTTCTGCAGAACTGGCGCTACACCGTCATTCCCACCATCGTGGTGCCGATTGCGTTGCTGGGCACTTTTGCGACGTTGCTGGCGCTGGGCTTCTCCATCAACGTGCTCACCATGTTCGGCATGGTGCTGGTGATCGGTATCGTCGTGGACGATGCCATCGTGGTGGTCGAGAACGTCGAGCGCATCATGAGCGAAGAAGGTCTCTCGCCGCTGGAAGCCACACGCAAAGCCATGCGCCAGATTTCGGGCGCCATCATTGGCGTGACCGTGGTACTGATCTCCGTGTTCGTGCCACTGGCGTTCTTCGCAGGCTCTACCGGCAATATCTACCGCCAATTCTCGGCAGTCATGGTGGCGTCTATCGGGTTCTCGGCCTTCATGGCCTTGTCGTTGACGCCAGCGCTGTGCGCCACCTTGCTCAAGCCAGTGGAAGCAGGCCACCACCACGAAAAGACGGGCTTTTTCGGCTGGTTCAACCGGCGCTTCACCGTTGCCGCCAAAGGATATGAAGGCTGGGTCGCTCGCATGCTCAAGCGCACAGCGCGATATTTGGTCATTTACGCGGCCATCGTGGGTGCCGTGGCAGTCGTCTACATGCGCCTGCCAACCTCCTTTTTGCCCAGCGAGGACCAAGGCAACATCATCGTGAACGTGCAGTTGCCGCCGGGCGCGACGCAGGAGCGGACGCTGGCCGCCATGGAGCAAGTGGAAAACTTCATCCTCAAGCAGCCCGAAGTGCAAAGCATGGTGGGGGTTCTGGGTTTCAGCTTTTCTGGCCAAGGACAGAACGCAGCATTGGCCTTTGTGACGCTCAAGGACTGGAGCGAGCGCCATGGTCCAGGCCAGTCGGCGCAAGACGTGGCCAACCGCGCCTTTGGTGGGCTGATGGGCATTCGCGATGCATTCATCTTCCCGCTCAGCCCACCGCCCATCCCCGAACTGGGCAACGCCAGCGGGTTCACGTTCCGCTTGCAAGACCGCAGCGGTGCGGGGCATGAAGCGTTGGTCAATGCCCGCAATCAACTGCTGGGCATGGCCTCCCAGAGCAAGGTGCTCACGCAAGTGCGCCCAGACGGACTGGAAGACGCCCCGCAACTGCAAATTGACATTGACCGCGACAAAGCCAATGCACTGGGCGTGACGTTCGATGCCATCAACTCCACGCTGTCCACCGCCCTGGGGTCCAGCTATGTCAACGACTTCCCGAACCAGGGGCGACTACAGCGTGTCGTGGTGCAGGCGGATGCCCCTGCCCGCATGCAGCCGGATGACCTGATGAAATTGAACGCAAGCAACAGCCAAGGCAAGCCGGTGCCACTCTCGGCCTTTGCAACCACCAAGTGGGTCAAGGGCGCACAACAGACGGTGCGCTACAACGGCTATCCCGCTATGCGCATCTCTGGCAGCCCTGCGCCAGGTCTGAGCACTGGAGCGGCCATGGCGGAGATGGAGAAGCTGGCCGGCCAGTTGCCTGCAGGCTTTGGCTTTGAATGGACCGGGCAGTCGCGTGAAGAAAAGCTCGCAGGCTCACAGTCCTTGATTCTGTACAGCTTTGCCATCCTGGCAGTGTTCCTCTGCCTGGCTGCACTGTATGAAAGCTGGTCCATCCCGTTGGCCGTAGTGCTGGTGGTGCCGCTGGGCGTGCTGGGGGTGTTACTCGCCACGCTGATGCGGGGATACGCCAACGACGTCTACTTCCAGGTGGGGCTGATCACCATCATTGGGCTGTCTGCCAAGAATGCGATTTTGATCATTGAGTTCGCCAAAGACCTGCAAGCCCAAGGCAAGGGTGTCATTGAGTCGGCCCTGGAAGCAGCGCATTTGCGCTTCAGGCCCATCATCATGACCTCAATGGCGTTTGGCCTGGGCGTGGTGCCACTGGCCATTGCCAGCGGCGCCGGGTCTGCCAGCCAACGCGCCATCGGCACTGGTGTGCTGGGGGGTATGTTCACGGGCACCGTCTTGGCGGTGTTCTTTGTCCCCGTCTTTTTCGTGGTCGTGCGCGGGCTCTTCAAGGGCAGCGCACGCCAACAAGAAATGAACCGCCGCCATGCAGAAGAAGCAGGAATTGGAAACCATGACTAAGAAACTCGCCCCCCTGAGCCTGGCGATGGTGGCCCTGCTGGCTGGCTGCTCCATGATTCCGGCATACGAGCGCCCTGCAGCCCCAGTGCCCACGGGCTACACCGCAGCGTCGACGCAGCCCGGCGCTCCGCTCCCCTCCTGGCGCAGCTACTTCTCCGAGCCACGCCTGCAACAGCTCATTGAGATCGCGCTGGACCACAACCGTGACCTGCGCATCGCCAGCCTCAATGTCGAGCAAGCGCGCGCACAGTTTCAGGTGCGCAGAGCGGCGCAGTACCCTGCAGTGGGGCTGGCCGCCAATGCCTCCCGCGCGCCCGCCTCGGGCTCTGGCGACCTGACCAACAGCTTCAGCGTGGGCCTTGCTGTCACCGCCTGGGAGCTGGACTTTTTTGGCCGCGTCGCCAGCCTCAAGGAGCAGGCACTGGCACAGTACCTTGCAAGCGAAGAAGGGCGCAATGCCGCCCAGGTCAGCCTGATCAGCGCAGTGGCCAATGGCTGGCTGACGCTGCTGGCCGACGAGCAGTTGCTGGAGCTTTCACGCCGGACCTTGACCACCCGCGAAGAGTCCGTGCGGCTGACCAAGCTGCGGCTGGACTCCGGGGCAGCGTCAGAACTTGACTATCGGCAAGCGGAATCACTGACCCAGGCCGCACGGGCGACGCTGGCCCAGCAGCAGCGCCAAAGAGCCCTCGACGAGAATGCCCTGGCCCTGCTGCTGGGCCAACCGTTGCCTGAAGACATTCGAGCCAGCTTGACCCGCAGCGATTTGCGGGCCGCCCCCAGCATGCAAACAGTTCCTGCAGGCTTGCCCTCAGATCTGCTGGCACAGCGGCCAGACATTCGACAGGCAGAGCAGCAACTGGTGGCGGCCAATGCCAACATTGGAGCCGCGCGCGCCGCATTCTTTCCGCGCATTGCCTTGACGGCGCAGGCCGGAACCGCCAGTGGCGAGCTTTCAGGCCTGTTCAAAAACGGCTCCTGGGGCTTCACCTTGGCCCCATCGCTGCTGCTGCCTCTGTTCGATGCGGGCGCCAACCAAGCGAACCTCGACAGTGCACAGGTGGGCCGCAAACTCGCCGTAGCGCAGTATGAGAAGGCCATCCAAACGGCATTCCGGGAGGTGTCTGACGCGCTGGCCAGCCAAAGCACCCTGACAGAGCAACTGGACGCGCAAACCAAGCAAGCCGAGGCTGAGGCCATACGCCTGAACCTGGCGGATCTGCGCTACAAAAACGGGGTGGCCAGCTACCTCGATTTGCTGGACGCACAGCGCTCACTGTTCAGCACGCAGCAAGGCGTGGTGCAGGTGCGCCTGGGGCAGTTGCAAAATCAAGTCACGCTGTTCAAGGCGCTGGGCGGCGGCTGGGATGCAGAAACAGGCCAAGCCAGCAAAGCGCCCTGAGAAAGCCCCTCGTGGGATACCGACGAATATCTTGCGGGGTCTGGTCAGTGACCATCTATCACAGGCCTACCCCACAGATATAATTTAGGGTTATTCCATCAAAGACCCCGCCACTCCAGAGGACGTCATGAGCGACAACCACCACGAAGAAGCGCATACAGGCCCGATCAAAACCCCCAAGCAACTACTGATCGCGGGATTTTTCTCGTTCGTGGTGCCTATCTTTGCCATCATCGGCCTGGTTCTCTACGTGACCTCAAGCAACAAGCCTGCCGCTGGTGCCGCCAACCCTGAAAAGGCACTGGCCGAGCGCATCCAAAAAGTGGGCATGGTGGAAGTGCGCGATGCCAATCGCCCTCTGCGCGCAGGCGAAGAAGTGTTCAAGGGCCAATGCGCCGCTTGCCACGCCACCGGCGCAGCAGGCGCACCCAAGCTGGCCGACGCTGCGGCCTGGGGCCCTCGCATCAAGACCGGCTTTGAAGCGCTGGTCCAGTCCGCCCTCAAGGGCAAGGGCGCCATGGCGCCCCAGGGTGGTGGTGACTTCAACGACACCGAAATTGCCCGGGCCGTGGTGTTCATGGCCAATGCCGGCGGTGCCAAGTTTGCTGAGCCTGCAGCGCCAGGCGCTGCCGCCCCAGAGGCCGGAGCCTCTGCAGCGCAGTAACCCAAGGCGGCTGCACACAGCGGCCAGTCCATCAAAAAAGCCGATGCATGCATCGGCTTTTTTATTGCGCGTCCTGCGGTCGCTACTTCGCCTCTACTTCGCCTCTACTTCGCCTCTACTTCGCCTCTACTTCGCCTCTACTTCGCCTCTACTTCGCCTGTGCAGCCGGACTCAAAACGAACTGAAACTCCTGCGGCAACTGGGTCGATAAAACGTCACGCGGCACCCACAGCCCTTGCTCCACCGCTTCGGCGGCGTACACCATGTCTTGGGTATGCACTACGCCCAAACCCAAGACCGTGGCGATATACAAGCGCCCTTGTTCATCCACGCAGCAGTCTTGCGCGTCTGCCAGGTGGCCGGTGTGCGACTGCAAACGAAAGTCTGGCAATACCCGCCAGACCCAAGGGGCAGCCTCCAACTCCACATAGACCCGCTGCGGGCCATTCTGGAAAAACCACAGCCCCTGGGCATCGCACTCGTAGTTGCGCCCGATGAACTCGATCAGCTTGGCATGCTGCAGCCACGACCCACGGCTGCTGGCAAAATCGCCGGCCGCCTGCACCGCAGCATCGCGCATGAACCAGCGCCCACGCGCATCCAAACCCAGCCACCCGTAGCAGTCGGGCACATGGGGCCACTTCACCAACGCTTGTTTGACGATGTCATCCATGGGCTGATTGTGCCTGCGGCAATGCGGCGGCACAGGCCAGCCAATCGCTGACCGCATCGGGCATGGCGCGCACATGCCCCGGCCAACGCCCTTGGGCAAAGCCGACATGCCCACCGTGCTCCGGCTGCCACAACGTCACACAGGGCCCCACGTCACAGGCCCCCGGCAAACTGTCCGCAGGAACAAAGGGGTCGTTCAGCGCATTCACGACCAATGCAGGCACCTGAATCAGGGGCAACAGGGGCTTGGAAGACGCACGGTGCCAATAGTCCGCCGTGTCCTGAAACCCATGCAAGGGGGCGGTAAACACGTTGTCGAAGGCATACAAATCCCGTGCGGCCAGGAGTGCATCCTTATCAAACAAGCCCGGGTGCTGTTGCCACTTTTGCAACGCCTTGGGCACCAAGGTCCGCAAGAACATGCGCGTGTAAATCTGTCGATTGAGGCCTTTTCCGATGGCAAGGCCTCCAGCTGCCAAATCAAGCGGCGCACACACGGCGGCTACGGCTCTCACACTCCGGGCCGCCAGGCCTTGCGCTTCAGCAGCCCAGCGCATCAAAGCGTTGCCGCCCAATGAAACCCCCACCGCCACCAGCGGCCCTGGGTGCGCGGCTTGCAGTTGGCCCAGTATCCAGCCGATTTCTTCATGGTCGCCAGAGTGGTAGGCACGGGGTGCATGGTTGATCTCGCCACTGCAACCGCGAAAGTGGGGCAATGCGCAGGCCCATCCCCTTTCGCGCGCCACCTCGGCAAAAGCCTCGCAATAGTGGCTGCGCGACGAGCCCTCCAGACCGTGAAAGACCACCAGCATGGGGGTCTCCGCAGCCGTTGGGGCATCGGCCAAGAAATCCACATCCACAAAATCGGCATCCGGGGTGGTCCACCGCTCGCGCCGATAGACCGGGGCCAAACCATGGGTTCGACGCGAAAACAAGGCAGGCCAAAGGGTCTGCAGTTGTCCACCTGGGAGCCAGTTTGGTGCTATATATTTCATAGCTGCTTGCGCTTATTGAATAAGCGCCAGAGGCCTATTTGATTCAAAACACAACCTTCGCAGTCCATCAGAGGCAGCGCTCGCACCCGTCAGTGCAATACCTGTGGCACCTCAGGCCCAGGCAAGCTATCGGGAGATCCGCCCGTGCTGGCATGGTGCGCCACCAGGCGCCAACCCTCCGGTGTGCGGTGGTACACATTGGTGGCCAGCAAAAAAGCAGCGTGCAGCCCATCTGGCAACATGATCTCCACACGCTCGGCCACACTGTGCACGGCACTGGAAACCGACTGAACACGGTGCACCTGGGAAACCGTGAGTCGAATGCTTCCCTGCGAGAACATGCCATCAAAGGCCGCCCGTATGGCCGCCGCGCCCACCAAGCGCGAGCCGCCCGGGTGGACACACAGGATGTCTTCCTCGTCCGCCCAGCAAGACATCAACAAATCGATGTCGCCTTTCTGCAAAGCCTCGTAGAACAGAGCTTCCGTGTCGTCAGGCGATCCGCCCAACGACTGGGCAGGGTGTTTGGTGCGTGGCATAGGAATGGATTGCAACCGCAAATGGGCTTCTGGACCCTGGATTGTGAGGGAGCCAAGGCCCTAGCGCAGGGATAGCAGACAGCGCGGCCCTAGATATCCCGACAAAACGAATCTGCTTCGACGCAAGCTCCTCTTTGCCATGTCGGGCACACGCTCAATGCCTCTCCAATCTCTTGATGGCGCCAGCGACCGGTGAACAGCCATAAAAAAACCCGGACATGCCGGGTTTTCTTGGAAGAGGTGGACGCTGCGTGCAGCTCACTTCTTTTGGCGGTACTTGCGCAAAGCCGCAATCTGCGCAGCCATCACAGCCAATTCAGACTGTGCCTTGGCCAGATCGAGATCGCTCTTGGCGTTCTTGAGCGCTTCCTGGGCTGCCGCCTTGGCAGCATTGGCCTTCTCGTCGTCCAGGTCCTTGCCACGGATGGCGGTATCAGACAGAACCGTGACGCAGTTGGGCTGGACTTCCAGAATACCGCCCGCAACGAAGACAAACTCTTCGCCACCGTCTGCCGTTTCGATGCGCACCGAACCGGGCTTGATACGGGTGATCAGCGGGGTGTGGCGAGGGTAAATGCCCAACTCGCCGGATTCGCCAGGCAGAGCGACAAAACGCGCCTCGCCAGAGAAGATGGACTCTTCGGCGCTGACCACATCAACGTGGATAGTGTTCATCATGGCTCCTAAGAAAAGAGGGGGACTTGACTACAGAGGGCTGAACCACCAGACGGTGTTCAGCCCAGCTGAGATCAGGCCACCTTCTTGGCCTTTTCGAAGGCTTCGTCGATGGTACCGACCATGTAGAACGCTTGTTCTGGCAGGTGGTCACACTCGCCGTTCACGATCATCTTGAAACCACGGATGGTTTCCGACAGCGGAACGTACTTGCCTGGAGAGCCCGTGAACACTTCGGCCACGTGGAACGGCTGCGACAGGAAACGTTGGATCTTGCGAGCGCGGGCCACAGCCAGCTTGTCGTCAGGAGCCAGTTCGTCCATGCCCAGAATGGCGATGATGTCGCGCAGTTCCTTGTAGCGTTGCAGCGTACCTTGCACTGCGCGGGCCGTGGCGTAGTGGTCTTCGCCCACGACGTTCGGGTCCAGCTGGCGGCTGGTGGAGTCCAGAGGATCCACAGCGGGGTAGATACCCAGCGAAGCGATGTCACGGGACAGCACCACGGTGGAATCCAAGTGAGCAAACGTTGTGGCAGGCGATGGGTCGGTCAAGTCATCCGCTGGCACGTAAACGGCCTGGATGGAGGTGATCGAACCAACCTTGGTGGAGGTAATACGCTCTTGCAGGCGGCCCATTTCCTCGGCCAGCGTAGGCTGGTAGCCCACGGCGGAAGGCATACGGCCCAGCAGAGCGGACACTTCGGTACCGGCCAGTGTGTAGCGGTAGATGTTGTCCACGAAGAACAGCACGTCACGGCCTTCATCGCGGAACGACTCGGCAATGGTCAGGCCAGTCAGCGCCACGCGCAGACGGTTGCCTGGGGGCTCGTTCATCTGGCCGTACACCATGGCAACCTTGGACTCTTCGAGCTTCTCCAGGTTCACCACGCCGGAATCGGCCATTTCATGGTAAAAGTCGTTCCCTTCGCGGGTACGCTCGCCCACACCAGCGAACACCGACAGACCACTGTGGGCCTTGGCGATGTTGTTGATGAGTTCCATCATGTTCACGGTCTTGCCCACGCCGGCGCCACCGAACAGGCCCACCTTACCGCCCTTGGCGAACGGGCACACCAGGTCGATCACCTTGATACCCGTTTCCAGCAGCTCTTGCGAAGGCGACAGTTCGTCGTACGCAGGGGCCTTGCGGTGGATAGAGGCAGTCAGGTCTTGGCTGACGGGACCACGTTCGTCGATGGGCGCGCCCAGCACGTCCATGATGCGGCCCAGCGTTGCCTTGCCCACGGGCACGGTGATAGCGTTGCCGGTGTTGGTCACCATGAGGCCGCGGCGCAGGCCGTCGGACGAACCCAGCGCAATGGTACGCACCACGCCGTCGCCCAGCTGCTGCTGCACTTCCAGCGTCAGGTTGGAACCTTCGAGCTTCAGAGCGTCGTAAATCTTGGGCATCTGGTCGCGTGGGAACTCAACGTCCACCACAGCGCCGATACATTGAACAATCTTGCCTTGCACTTGAGCCATTTTTCGCTCCAATAATGTTGTATGTTGAGCTGCTTACACAGCGGCGGCGCCGGCCACGATTTCCGAAAGTTCTTTCGTGATCGCTGCCTGACGCGTCTTGTTGTAGACCAGCTTCAACTCACCAATGACGCTGCCGGCGTTGTCTGTTGCGGCCTTCATGGCCACCATCCGCGCCGATTGCTCTGACGCCATGTTTTCTGCAACGGCTTGGTAGATCAGGGACTCGACATAGCGGACCAGCAACTCGTCGATGACGCTTTGCGCATCGGGCTCGTAGATGTAGTCCCAGCCGTGTTCCGTCTTCTCAGCCTGCATTTGTTCGGAGGACAGAGGAAGCAATTGCTCCACCACTGACTCCTGCTTCATGGTGTTGATGAACTTGGTGTAGCTCAGGTACACCGCGTTGATCTTGCCTTCGGCATATGCGTCAAGCAGCACCTTCACCGGGCCAATCAGCTTGTCCAGATGGGGCGTATCGCCCAGGCCTGTCACGTGTGAAACCACCTTGGCACCCACACGGTTCAAGAAACCCAGACCCTTGTTACCAATCGCCACCGCTTCAGTCGAGACACCGGCACCTTGCAGCTCACGCAGCTTGGTCGTCACGGCACGCAACACGTTGGTGTTCATGCCACCACACAGACCCTTGTCTGTGGTGATGACAATGACACCAGCGGTCTTTGCATCGTTCACTTTCATGAACGGATGCACGTACTCTGGATTGGCGTGGCCGAGGTTGGCTGCAATATTGCGGATCTTCTCGCTATAGGGACGGGCCGCCCGCATCCGCTCCTGCGCCTTGCGCATTTTGGATGCAGCCACCATCTCCATGGCTTTGGTGATCTTCTTGGTGTTTTCCACCGATTTGATCTTGCCCCGTATTTCCTTGCCTGCTGCCATGATGGCTCCTCGTCCGGTTTAAGCGAACGACTTCTTGAACGCGGCGACAGCAGCGGTCAATTCGGCTTCAGCTTCCTTGTCCATGGCCTTGACCTGTTCCAGCTTGGCCAGCAGTGCGGCGTGGCTGGTCTTCAGGAACTGGTGCAGGCCGTGTTCGAAATCAAGAACCTTCTTGACATCGATGTCGTCCATGAAGCCCTTGTTCACAGCGAACAGCGTCGCGCCCATCAGCGAGATGGACAGGGGGCTGTACTGTGCCTGCTTGAGCAGTTCGGTCACGCGGGCACCGCGGTCCAGCTGCTTGCGGGTGGCTTCGTCCAGGTCGGAAGCGAACTGCGCAAACGCAGCCAGTTCACGGTACTGGGCCAGGTCGGTACGGATACCGCCGGACAGGTTCTTCACCAGCTTGGTCTGGGCAGCACCACCGACGCGCGACACCGAGATACCGGCGTTGATGGCGGGGCGAATACCGGCGTTGAACAGGCTGGTTTCCAGGAAAATCTGGCCGTCCGTGATCGAGATCACGTTGGTGGGCACGAAAGCGGACACGTCGCCAGCTTGCGTTTCGATGATCGGCAGTGCGGTCAGCGAACCGGTCTTGCCCTTGACTTCACCCTTGGTGAAGGCTTCGACGTAGTCGGCGTTCACGCGGGCTGCGCGTTCGAGCAGACGGCTGTGGAGATAGAACACGTCGCCAGGGTAGGCTTCGCGGCCTGGTGGGCGGCGCAGCAGCAGCGACACTTGACGGTAAGCAACCGCTTGCTTGGACAGATCGTCATACACGATCAGGGCGTCTTGGCCACGATCGCGGAAGTATTCGCCCATCGTGCAACCCGAGTAGGCCGACACGTACTGCATGGCGGCCGATTCGGAAGCCGATGCGGCCACCACAATCGTGTACTCCATGGCACCGGCTTGTTCCAGCGCGCGCACCACGTTCTTGATCGACGAAGCCTTCTGGCCGATGGCGACGTAGATGCAGGACACGCCTTGGCCCTTCTGGGCAATGATGGCGTCGATAGCCACAGCGGTCTTGCCGGTCTGGCGGTCACCAATGATCAGCTCGCGCTGGCCACGGCCCACGGGCACCATCGAGTCGATGGACTTCAGGCCGGTCTGCAGGGGTTGGTCCACCGATTTACGGGCGATCACGCCCGGAGCGACCTTTTCGATCACGTCGGTGAGCTTGGCGTTGATGGGACCCTTGCCGTCGATAGGCTGGCCCAGGGCGTTCACCACGCGGCCGATCAGCTCAGGGCCAACCGGCACTTCCAGAATGCGGCCCGTGCACTTGACGGTGTCGCCTTCGGAGATGTGCTCGTACTCACCCAAAATCACGGCGCCGACGGAGTCGCGCTCGAGGTTCAGGGCCAGGCCGAAGGAGGGCTGGCCGTCCTTGGTGGCGGGGAACTCAAGCATTTCACCGGCCATCACGTCCGACAGGCCGTGCACGCGCACGATACCGTCGGACACGGACACCACGGTACCCTGGTTGCGGATATCGCTGCTGGCGGCCAGACCTTCGATGCGGCTCTTGATGAGTTCAGAAATTTCTGCGGGATTGAGTTGCATGACTCTTTCCTTCTTTCTTTGGTTCGCTGTCCTCGCCGCGCGTTACGCGGTGAGGGCCGCTTTCATTTGTTCAAGACGGGCCTTGACCGAAGTGTCCAGCACCTCGTCACCCACCACTACGCGAATGCCACCGATCAGGGACGCATCCAGCTGAGCGGTGAGGTTGAGCTTGCGGCCAAAGCGCTTTTCCAGGGCTGCGCTGACATCTG
Source organism: Acidovorax sp. 56 (assembly GCF_002749705.1). Lineage (NCBI taxonomy): Bacteria > Pseudomonadati > Pseudomonadota > Betaproteobacteria > Burkholderiales > Comamonadaceae > Acidovorax > Acidovorax sp. 56. Next base: position 3,839,017 of record NZ_PEEV01000001.1, on the reverse strand, counting down.
CCAGGGCTGCAGCATCCATTGGGAAAGCGCTGTGTACCACAGCATCCGAAGAGCCTGTGCGGCCATTCACGAGGGCACGGAATTGCACGGCGACTTCAGGCAGCGCTTCAAGGCGCCCGTTGTCGATGACCGTGCGCAGGAAGTTCTTGGCCGCATCGGACAGCGCCGAACGCGCAACACCCGTGACGACAGCAAACACCTGGTCTGCCGTCACCTTGGGGTTGTCGGCCAGCTGGCGCAACTGGGGGTTGGCGGCAATGGCCGCCAGTTCATCGACCCAGTCAGCAGTGCTGGCCAGGTCCATGCCCGCACCCGCAGTAGCGGCCTTGAACAGGGCTTCGGCGTAAGGGCGGGCAATGGTGGCGAGTTCAGCCATGTGTGTCCCCTTACAGCTCGGTCTTCAGGCGGTTGAGCAGGTCGGCGTGAACGCCGGCATTGACTTCCTTGCGGAGAATCTGCTCTGCACCTTTGACGGCCAGCGCGGCCACCTGCTCACGCAGGGCTTCGCGGGCTTGCACCGTTTGCTGTTCGGCTTCTGCACGTGCGGATGCAACGATCTTGTTGCCTTCCTCCGTAGCGCGTGCCTTGGCTTCTTCGACGATGGCCTGGGCACGGCGGTCGGCGTCCGCAAGACGCGAGGCCGTTTCGTTGCGTGCCTGTGACAGTTCCTTTTCGACGCGCTGGTTGGCAGCGGTCAGTTCGGACTTGGCACGATCGGCAGCAGCGAGGCCTTCGGCGATTTTCTGGGCTCGTTCATCCAACGCCTTCGCGATCGGAGGCCACACGAATTTCATCGTGAACCATACCAGGATCAAGAAGACGATGGCCTGAATGAACAGGGTCGCGTTGATACTCACGGCAACACCTTTCTAGAGTGGCGTTGAACGGGAATTACTTGGGCAGGTTGACCAAGAACGTGGAGACGAAGGGGTTGGCGAAAGCGAACAACAGAGCGATAGCCACGCCGATCAGGAAGGCAGCGTCGATCAGACCGGCCAAGATGAACATCTTGGTTTGCAGTTCGTTGATCAGTTCAGGCTGACGTGCCGACGATTCGAGGAACTTGCCACCCATCAGTGCGATACCGATGGAAGCGCCGATAGCGCCCAGACCAACGATCAGACCACAAGCCAGAGCGACGAGACCGAGAATGTTTTCCATGATGACTCCTGAGTTAAAAAAGAAAAGTTGAAAAGAAAAGAGAAACGAAAGGGAACCGTTTAGTGCGCGTTGTGCGCCTGACCGAGGTAAATCAGCGCAAGCATCATGAAGATGAAGGCTTGCAGCGAGATCACCAAAATGTGGAACAGCGTCCAGATGGTGCCAGCGATGACGTGGCCCACAGGCAGCAGCACACCCGACAGCGACAGTGCAGCCGCACCACCCATCAGGGCAATCAGCATGAACACCAGTTCGCCAGCGTACATGTTGCCAAACAACCGCATGCCATGGGACACGGTGTTGGCGACATATTCGATCACCTGCATCAACAGGTTCACTACGCCCAAAATCAGGGCGAAGATGGGATTCTTGCTGGTGCCGAACGGGGCCGACACAAGCTCATGCGCCCAGCCGCCAGCGCCCTTGATCTTGACGCTGTACCAGAAACGCAGGATCAGGATGGCGAATGCCAAACCCAGGGTGGTCGACAGATCGGCTGTAGGCACAACGCGCAGGTAGGCGTGGTGCGGATCGTGGCCGGCAGCGCCATAAATCTGCGCCCAGATGGCGGGCAGCAGGTCCACGGGCAACATGTCCATGAAGTTCATCAGGAAAATCCAGACAAACACCGTGAGACCCAGGGGGGCAATGAACTTGCGGCTTTCGGCGTTGTGGATGTTGGCCTTGGCCTGGTTGTCCACCATCTCGACCAGCATTTCCACGGCCGCCTGGAAGCGACCGGGTACGCCGGAGGTCGCCTTGCGGGCAGCCGACCAGAGAATCAAAAGTGTGAGGGCACCCAGAACCAAACCCACGATGATGGAGTCATAGTTGATGACAGTGAAGTCAACAATCTTGGTCTGGTTGATGTTTTGAAGATGCTGCAGGTGGTGAACGATGTATTCACTTGCAGTCGGAGCGTGCGCTTCTGCGGCCATCGGACAACTCTTCTCTCTATCAATCGGTTTTTCGGACACCAGGCCGCACCCACAGCGCAACCCAGTACGTTTTCATTGTGACCACCATGCCAACCAGCAGGGCGATCCAGCTCAAGCCCACCACCAGCCGGGGTGCCGCTGCCAGCAGCGCCACCGTCAACACGATTTTGGCGATTTCCCAACCAAAGAACCCCAGCATGGCGGCACGTGGATTGGATGACGCCTTGTGACGCAACACCCCCCGGGCAAACAAAGCTGCCGGGACCACTACCGCCAGGGCACCATAGGCTGCAGACCAGCCCACCGATGCCCTGCCCGTCAGAACCCAGGCCACCAGGGCCACCAGCATTCCAACCAGTGCCTGACCCGCCACAACCCTCCACACCGAAATGGGAGGATTGCGACTGCGCCACTGCTGCGCCTCTTGGGCGGTCAGGGGCTTGAAGTCAGAATCTTCAGCCTCAGTTTCAGTCTCTGGCGCGATTGTTTTCATTATTGAATGACGTCCGCGTTACAGACCGCAACTTTTACAAAGCCTCTAATTATAAGTAAAAACCCGTGACGCCAGGAAAATTCCACATGGCGGGCACAAATGCGGTGCGCGCGCGTGCCCCTTTGTGGTGACACGCCAACGCCGCACACACCGAAGGCCGGCACAAAGTTGCGGACTGATAACGGGTATTTGCAGCACAATGCCAGCGATTGCACAGGCCCAGAAGGCTTACCAGCAAAGCGCTGAAAGCTACCAAAAGAGAAGCACCCTTGACCATGACATCCTCTGCGCCCCCCTCCCCCCACGGCACTGACGCAGCCAGGCCGGACCCGAGCAAAGACTCGCTGATCGAATACCCCTGCCTGTTCCCGGTCAAAGTGATGGGCGCCAAGACAGACGACTTTGTGCTGCAAATGACCGCCCTGGCCAAGCAGCACGACCCGTTTCTGGACGCAGCCACCATCGCCCAGCGTGACAGCGCAGGGGGCAAGTACATCAGCCTCACCATCACCATCACGGCCACCAGCCGCGATCAGCTGGACAATTTTTACCGGGCACTCACCGCCCATCCGCTGGTGAAATACGCGCTCTGAACGATGTCCATGGAACTGCGCCAGCTGGGCCGCGTGGACTACGCACACACGGTGCAGTCGATGCAAGACTACACCGCTGCGCGCACGCCAGACAGCCCCGACATGCTCCTTATTTGTGAGCACCTACCGCTTTACACACAGGGTCTTGCAGGCAAAAGCGATCACCTCCTAAACCCCGGCGACATCCCTGTGGTGGCGACCAACCGGGGCGGGCAGGTCACCTTCCACGGCCCGGGGCAGGTGGTGGCCTACCCACTCATTGATTTGCACCGTGCCGGTTACTACGTCAAGGAGTACGTGTACCGCGTCGAAGAGGCGGTGATCCGCACACTGGACCACTTTGGCGTGACCGGGCACCGCGTGGCAGGTGCGCCAGGCATCTACGTGCGGCTGGACGACCCGCACAGCCACACCCTGCTGCCGCAGCGCCCGCAAAAGCGCGAGGGTGCGGCTGCGCCGGTGCCGGATTTTGAAGGCCTGGGCAAGATAGCTGCGCTGGGCATCAAGGTCAGCCGCCACTGCACCTACCACGGTGTGGCGCTGAACGTGGCCATGGACCTGGAGCCCTTTGCGCGCATCAACCCTTGCGGTTACGCAGGTTTGCAAACCGTGGACCTTTCTACAATCGGGGTCCACACCACCTGGGAAGAAGCCGCGCAGGTGCTGGGCCAGCAGCTCAGCATCCGGTTGGCGCCCTGAACTCCGCCTACAGCCATGAGCACCCCTGAAGTCGTCCGCGAAGCGCAATCCACCGAAGCCTACAACCCGCTGGCCAAACAAAAAGCGGCAGCCAAGCTGTCGCGCATTCCGATCAAGGTGGAGCATGGCGAAGTGCTCAAAAAGCCTGACTGGATTCGGGTGAAGGCGGGCAGCCCTACCACGCGCTTTTACGAGATCAAAGAGATCCTGCGCGAGCACAAGCTGCACACCGTGTGCGAAGAAGCCTCCTGCCCCAACATCGGCGAGTGCTTTGGCAAAGGCACAGCCACCTTCATGATCATGGGCGACAAGTGCACGCGCCGCTGCCCGTTCTGCGACGTGGGCCATGGCCGCCCCGACCCGCTGGACAAGGACGAGCCCCTGAACCTGGCCAAGACCATTGCCGCGCTCAAGCTCAAGTACGTGGTGATCACCAGCGTGGACCGCGATGACCTGCGCGACGGCGGCAGCGGCCACTTTGTGGAATGCATCCAGAACATCCGCGAGCTGTCGCCCCAAACGCAAATCGAAATCCTGGTGCCGGACTTCCGTGGCCGCGATGACCGCGCCCTCGAAATCCTGAAAGCCGCGCCACCCGACGTGATGAACCACAACCTGGAAACCGCGCCCCGCCTGTACAAGGAAGCGCGCCCAGGCTCTGATTACCAGTTCAGCCTGAACCTGCTGAAAAAGTTCAAGGCTCTGCACCCCAATGTGCCCACCAAGAGCGGCATCATGGTCGGCCTGGGCGAAACGGACGAAGAGATCCTGCAGGTGATGCGCGACATGCGCGCGCACAACATCGACATGCTGACCATCGGCCAATACTTGGCCCCGAGCAACAGCCACCTGCCCGTGCGCCGCTACGTGCACCCCGACACCTTCAAGATGTTCGAGGAAGAGGCCTACAAGATGGGCTTCAGCCACGCAGCCGTGGGCGCCATGGTTCGCTCGAGCTACCACGCCGACCAGCAAGCCCACGCCGCCGGCGTGTAAGCCAGGCACCTCCACAGCCCAGCCATGGTCAACGCCGCCGATGCCCTCACGCTGCGGCGCTACGGCCCCTCGCCAGGCAGCCACAGCCATGACCATTTCCAGGTGCTGCTGGGCCTGGAAGGAACGCTGGAGCTGGAGATTGAAGGCCGTGGCCTGCGCGTGGCCCATGGCAACGGCTGCGTGATTGAGCCCGGCGCTCGGCACGACTTTGAGTCCCGCCGGGGCAGCCTGTGCCTGGTGCTCGACAGCGCCCACGCGGGCTGGGCGGCCTATGCCCAGCACAACGAACCCTTGCCCGCACAGGCCCGCCCGTTGGCGCAATACCTGGCCAGTGCACTGATGCAAGGCCGCCCGCTGGCCCAGGCCCATGGCCCGGCCCTGCTGCTGGAGGCCTGGGGCGCAACCCCATCGGCCGCCAGCGCGGCATCGCGGCGCCGGTCCATCGATTGGCTGCAACTCTCACAGTGGGCAACCCGCGAGTGGCACAGAGCCCTCACCGTGGCCGACCTCGCCCAGCGCGTGCACCTGAGCCCCAGCCAGTTCGGCGCCCGCTGCCGCGAGGAGCTGGGCCTGGGCGCCATCGAGTGGCTGCGCAGCCAACGCCTGGCCCAGGCCCGCTTGCTGCGGGACAGCGGCCTGTCGGTGGCCGAGGTGGCACACCAAACGGGCTACCGCTCGCCCTCGGCGCTGACGGCCGCACTGCGGCGCGATGCGCCAGGCAAAACACTGCCAGCCGCGCGCTGACCGCCCCCACAGCCAGCGCCGAAAGACACGGCGATCGCCCAGTGACAGCGCGAGCGGTGCACACACCCGCTCGCACACCCGGCGCACGCGACGATCTTCCATCGTTGCGCGACGACCACCGCAGCGGCAAAACACCTACAGTCGGGCCATGCCCTCTGCGCCACCATCCCAACCCCACACCTCCAACCTCCAAGCCAATGCGTATGCCCTGGGCGCCATTGCGCTGTGGGCCTCTTTGGCCTCGCTGGGCGTGTCGCTCACGCATGTGCCCCCCTTTTTGCTCACAGGCATCGCGCTCATCCTGGGCAGCGTGCCGGCGTGGCCGTTTGTACTGCGCGATCCAGCCCAGTGGCGCATCCCCCTGCGCACGTTGGCGCTGGGCATTTATGGCTTGTTTGCCTACCACTTCCTGCTGTTCATCGCGCTGCGGCATGCGCCTGCGGTCGAGGCCAACCTCGTCAACTACCTGTGGCCGCTGTTCATCGTCGTGCTGTCGCCCGTGATCTTGCCGGGGGTGCGCTTGCGCACTGCGCATGTGCTGGCCGCCTTGCTGGGCTTTGGTGGCGCGGCCATCGCCATCGTCGGTGGGCGTGAGCTGAGCGGGGACCTGGCCTGGGGCTACCTGCCCGCGCTGGCGGCGGCGTTCATCTGGGCCAGCTATTCGCTGCTGACCAAGCGTGTGGCGGCATTCCCCACCACGGCGATTGGCCTGTTCGGCCTGGTGTCTGGCGCACTGTCGCTGCTGTGCCATGTGCTGCTGGAGCCCAGTACCACGCTGCAGTGGCGCGACTGGGGCCTGCTGGCCTTGCTGGGGCTGGGCCCCCTGGGCGCGTCGTTTTTCATGTGGGACAAGGCGCTGAAGCTGGGCGATGCACGGCAGATTGGCATCCTGAGCTACATCACCCCACTGGCCTCCACCACCCTGCTGGTGCTGGTGAGCGGGCGCCCCTTCAGCAGCAGCATCGTGGTGGCCACCGGGATGATTTTGGCCGCAGCCGTGCTGGGCATGCGCGCCCGCTAAAGCGCACACCCGCGCCCTTAGCCCATGGCCCATCCGCCCCCTTCCACCGGCCCACACGCCACGACCACGCCCCTTGCACTGGTGGCGCCCGGCGCATTCGTGCTGATCTGGTCCACCGGATTTTTGGTGGGGCGCGGCGTGGCACCCCACGCCGATCCTTTCTGGTTTCTGTCTGCGCGATTTGCCTGCGTAGCACTCGCCTTCAGCGCTGCTGCACTGTGGGTGCGCGCTGCCTGGCCCAGCGGGGGGCAGCGCATTGCACTGCACTTGCTGGCCGGTGCCTTGATGAGCGGCATTTACCTGGGACCGAGCTGGTGGGCCATGGCACGCGGCATGCCCGCCGGGGTGATGGCGCTGATCGGGGCGCTGCAGCCGCTGTTCACCGCCCTGGTGGCCGTGCTGTGGCTGCGGCAACACCTGCCTGCGCGCACCTGGGGCGGGCTGGCGCTGGGCTTTGGTGGCGTGGCCCTGGTGCTGGCCCCGCGCCTGGCTGCCACCGATGCCGGTGCGCTGCCATGGACCGTGGTGCTGGCCGCAGCGGGGAGCATTGTGTCGCTCACCCTGGGGGCCATGGTGCAAAAGTCGCGCTGGCTTGCACAAGACGACCTGCGCAGTGCCAGTGCGGTGCAAAACCTGGGCGCGGTGGGCGTGCTGCTGGCCATGGCCCTGACCCTGGGCACGCCCCACTGGGACGGCTCGGCCGCGCTGTGGGGTTCGTTGGCGTTTGCGGTGGTGGTGCTGTCGATTGGCGGTGCCACGCTGCTGATCTGGCTGATGCGCCGGGGCGAGGCCACCCGCACCGCCGCGCTGCTGCTGGCCGTGCCGCCGCTGGCCGCGCTGGAGGCCTGGGCCCTCTTTGGCGAAACGCTGGCCCCCTTGCAACTGCTGGGCTTTGTGTTGGCCATGGCAGGCGTAGCGCTGGCCAGGCGCTGAGGCATTAAAGGCAAAAAATGCCTCTAACGCTTTATTTATAAGCGCCAGCAGCTACTAAAAATATAGCAATCGATTGAGAGCGGCTCACCAAACTCAGCGAAGCGGCCCTGGCCAGGCGTTTCGCGACAGGCAGGACAAACCGTATGGAAAGGCAAGACAACGACGCCAGGGGAGTTTCGTGAGCCGCTCTTAATCAAGTGCCAGGCGTGAGCGACGTCTCGCCCAGCATCACCTGCTGCGCCCAAGGCGTGAGCTTGCGGGTATCGGCGCGCAGCACTTCCTGCTTCACCGCCAGGATCTGCGCTGGGTGCATGGAAAAGCTGCGCAAACCCAGGCCCAGCAGCAGGCGCGTCATGGTCACATCGCCCGCAGTCTCTCCGCACACCGACACCACCTTGCCCTGCGCGTGCCCTTCGGCAATCACATCGGCCACCAGCCGCAGCACGGCGGGGTGCAACGGGTCGTACAAGTGCGCCACGGCCTCGTCGGCACGGTCAATGGCCAGGGTGTACTGGATCAAATCGTTGGTACCGATGGACAGGAAATCGAAGTATTTGAAGAAGGTGCGCACCATCAGCGCAGCCGCTGGAATCTCGATCATTGCGCCCAGTTGCACATCGCCATAGGCCACGCCACGCGCGTCCAGCTCGGCCCGGGCCAGCTCCACCTGGGCCAGGGTCTGGGTGATCTCAGAGACATGCGCCAGCATGGGGAACAGCAGCTTGACCTTGCCATGCGCCGCTGCGCGCAGCACGGCGCGCAGCTGGGTGCGGAACATGGCCGGGTCGGCCAGGCTCCAGCGGATGGCGCGCAGGCCCAGGGCAGGGTTCAGGTGCGTGTCTTTGTGGCCCTTGTCCAGCGGCTTGTCGGCCCCCACGTCGATGGTGCGGATGGTGACAGGCAAGCCTTGCATACCGTCCAGCGCCTGCCGGTAGGCCAGGTACTGCGCTTCCTCGCCCGGCAATTTGCCGGTTTTGCCCATGAAGAGGAATTCGCTGCGAAACAGCCCGACCCCCACGGCCCCGGCCAGCACGGCAGTGGGGGCATCGTCGGGCTGCTCGATGTTGGCCAGCAGCTCGATCTTTTGCCCATCGATGGTGACGGCAGGTGTGTGCCGCAGGCGAGACAGGCGCTCGCGTTCCAGCTCGCCCTGGCGCTGGCGAAAGCCGTACTCTGCCAGGATGATGGGCGAGGGGTCCACAATCATCACGCCCGCATCGCCGTCGATGATGACCCAGTCGTCCTGGCGCACCAGTTGGCTGGCGGCACGCGCGCCCACCACGGCCGGAATGTCCATGCTGCGCGCCACGATGGCGGTGTGCGATGTCTTGCCGCCCACGTCCGTCACAAAACCGGCAAACACGCTTTGCTTGAACTGCAGCATGTCGGCGGGAGACAGGTCGTGTGCCACCAGCACCAGGGGCACGTCCACGGTGTCGTCCAGCAGCAGGTCTTGCTGCGTTTTGCGGCGCTGGCTGATGGGCGGCGCCACAGGGCTGTCCACGCCTTTCATGTAGCGCAGGATGCGCTCGACCACCTGCTCCAGATCGGCCTTGCGCTCACGTAAGTACTCGTCTTCCATCTCGTCAAACTGGCGCGCGATGACTTCAAGCTGCGTGGTCAGCGCCCATTCGGCGTTGTACAGGCGCTCAGTGATCCAGTGCTTGACGCCGCCAGTCAGGGCCTCGTCCTGCAGCAGCATCAGGTGCACATCCAGCAGCGCCGTCAACTCGGGGGGAGCGTCGGTGGGCATGTCGGCCTGCAGGCGCTGCAGCTCTTCCACCACGGCATTGCGGCCCTGGCGCACCCGTTCAATTTCAGCAGCCACCTGCTCGGGCTGGACAAAGTAATGCGCCACATCCACCCGGCTGGACGCCACCAGCACGGCGCGGCCAATGGCGATACCTCGCGCAACGGCCAGGCCATGGACGGAAAAGGTCATTCAGCAGTCTCCTGTGGGCTGTGTGCTGTGTACGGGCGGCGGCAAGCGTTGTCAGACCTTGCGGTCACTCCCCTTCGCCAAACTTGTCGGCAATCAGCGCCAGCAGGGCGTCCATCGCTTCCTGTTCGCGGTCGCCATGGGTTTCCAGCTCCACTTCCGAGCCAATGCCGGCGGCCAGCATCATCACGCCCATGATGCTTTTGGCATTCACGCGGCGGTCGCCACGACTCATGAAAACGTCACACGGAAAACTGCCCGCCAGCTTGGTGAGCTTGGCAGAGGCGCGGGCGTGCAGGCCCAGCTTATTGCTGATGGTCGTACGGGTCTTGATCATGGATATTGCGTCGGGACTGGTTTTGCGGTGCGGCAATGGCCACCTGCATCACCCCCTGCGTGCCGCCCACCACTGCGCGGGAGACGACGGAATCCAAGGGTTCGGCACGGTAGCTGACAGCGCGCAGCAGCATGGGAAGGTTGACCCCCGTGACAAGGCGGGAGCGCACGCCGTCCACCAAGCGCTGGGCCACGTTGCAAGGCGTGGCGCCAAACACATCGGTCAGCACCAGCGTCGTATCGGTGGCCATGTTGGCAAGCAGGATGCGCGCCTGGGCCAGGGTTTCCTCCGGTGGCTCGTGGGGCTGCACATCCAGTGCGGTGACGGCGGCGCCGCAGTCGGCAAACACATGCAGCGCACATTCGCGCAGCGCATGGGCCAAGGGGGCGTGGGCAATGATGAGGATGCTGGTGCTCATGGGTGGGCGGTTTGCTTTGCATTATGGCGCCGTGGCTGCAGCACAAACCACGCGTACGCCACCACGTTGCAAGCCAGGTACACCGCCATGGCCGCCCGAAACGATGCTACCGTGCCCCAGCCCAGCGCGGCAAACGCATCCACGGCCAGGCCAATGCCCCACTGCACCACAAACACCCCGGCAAAAATCACCAGGTTGAAGGCCGACAACGCGCGCCCCGCCAGCGCGGGCACAAACGCCAGGGCCAGAGCAGGCTGCGAGAGCGAGACAAAACTGCTGGCCATGCAAAACAGCGCCCACGCCGCGCCGCCCGCACGCGGGCCCGCCAGCACCGTGCACAGCAGCACCAGCAAGCTCAGCGGCAGCCCCCAGAGCATGAGCCGGTTGGCGTCCCAGCCACGCCGCAGCAGCCAGGGGCTGAGCATGCCCCAGGACCAAAAGGTGCAGAGCATGGAGACATTGATCCAGAACAGCCCCGTGGCCGCCTGCAGCGGCGTGTAGCCTGCCACCTGCTGCATCCAGGGCCCAGCCCACAGCGTCTGCACAGCCACCATGCCGCCGTACACACAAAACGCCAGCGGCGCCAGGCGCTGAAAGTACGGGTGCCGCCACACCATGCGGTAGCCCGCTGGGGGAGCCACATCACCCACCATATCGCCAACGGCATCGCCCCCCGCCGCGCCCTGCGCAGGCAATGCGGCGCGCCAGGCAGGCACACGCAGCGCAATCAGCAGCATGGCCAGCGCAATCAGGCCCGCCAGGGCCCAGAACAAGGGCCGCCAGCCCACAAGGGGCAGCGCCCACTGCACGGGCAGGGTCGAGGCCACCATGCCGAGCGAGCCCGTCATCAGCATCCACGAATTGGCCCGCATCTGCGCCGTGGGCTCCAGCCAGCGCCGGTAGCCCGTCAGGGGCGCCATCAGGCAGGCGCTGACGCCCGCCCCGCACAGCACGCGCCCGGCCAGCAGCCCGGCAAACCCCGTGGCCTGCGAAAACACCAGGCAGCCCAGCACCGCCACCCCCAAAAAACCCAGCGACACCTTGCGCGGACCATGCCGGTCCAGCCACCGGCCCAGCGGCAGCTGCATGGCGGCAAAGCCCAAAAAGTAGCCCCCCGCCAACAGCCCCAGGTCGCGGGCCTGCAGCGCAAATTCCTGCGCCAGCGTGGGGGCCAGCGTGGCAGTGACGGCCCGCACCAGGGCCGATAGAAAGTACGCAAACGCAAAGGTCAGAAAAACGGCGACGGCAGAGCGCCACGCCAGCGTGCTGCCGGATGCGCTGGCGGCATTGGCAACGTGGGTGGCACGCAGCGCCATGCCCACCGTGGGCTCGTTTGCTGAGACGGCATCGGAGGGATTCGCTGGGTGTCTCACTTCAGCTCCAGGCCAGCAAAAAAAGTGTCGGCCACTGCAGGCTGCGGCTTGGGCGACAACACCACGGCGTGGTAGACCAGCACCTCGCCGCCCACCGCCCGCGCAAACCATACCGCCTGGGCCGCGACGGCGGCGCCATCGTGCCTGCGCCCCAGCACGGTGGTGCGCACCGCTTGCGGCACAGCCAGAGCACCGGGGGGCAAAAAGGGCTGAGGGGCAGGCGCAGCGCCTGGCACCAAAGCAGGCCCCCCCATGCGCGCCAGGGCGGCCGCCTGCCAATGCTCCAGTGCCCGCCCCACCTGCGAAGGGTCGGCCAGACGGGCATACGACACCGCAAACGTGGCGCCGTCGGCATCACACCCCAGCATGGACATCGCCAAAGGCGTGCCGGCCAGCTCCACCGTGCGCGTCGCCTGCTCGGGCTTACAAGGGAGCATGGCTTGCAACGCCGCTTCGGGCACCGGCACGCTGCGCCAGTTCAAGGCCGGGCTGCAGGCCTGCAGCCCCAGGGCGGTCCCCAGCGCCAACCAGCGCGCGCGATTCCTCATTGCGGTCCACGGTCGTTTCATAGGGCCATTATCAGCAGCGCCAGCGTTGCGCACGGCAGAACTTTTATGCAACCGCTGACTCTCACTTCGGCTGCAGACTGCAGCAGTGGGTGGAACGACCTTGCCTTGGGTCAAGTTTCAAGGCGCCACCTACAACGCCCAATGGGGTGAATCAGGGACAATCGACGGCACGCTGCGGCGCAGCACGCCGTAGCCCGAAGCCGCCGTTGAGCGTCTGCGGGCTTGCGCATACGAGGACATCATGGGTATCAAACATTGGTTGGGCGGCTTGGCCGTGGTGGCGTTTGCAGGCATCGGCGCCTATGTGTACCTGGACACGGGCCGCTCGGCTGCGCCGGAAAGCACGTTTGTGCTACTCGACGGCTCACGCCAGTCCACCGCCGATCTGCGCGGCAAAGTCACGCTGGTCAACTTCTGGGCCACCAGCTGCACGACCTGCGTGGCCGAAATGCCCGAGATCATTGCCACCCACAAGAAATACGCCACCCAGGGTTTTGAAACCATGGCCGTGGCCATGAGCTACGACCCGCCCAGCTACGTGGTCAACTTTGCCGAAACGCGCAAGCTGCCCTTCAAGGTTGCCATCGACAACACCGGCGCGGTGGCCAAGGCCTGGGGCGATGTGCGCCTGACCCCCACCACCTACCTGGTCAACAAGCGCGGCGAGATCGTGAAAAGCTATGTGGGGGCGCCCGACTTCCCCTCGCTGCATCAGCTGATTGAGAAATTGCTGGCAGAGACCTGAGCAGCCCAGCCCCTGAAACACAAAAGGCCGATTTCAATGAAATCGGCCTTTTGTGTTTCCGCCCTCGGTATTGGCTGGCTGCAATACGGCTTCACCAATCCATGCCCAGGCACGCCGCAAGCCGGGGGACGCCGCGCTGGCGTCGTCCCCCTTCTCTCGAATCGCTCAGGGGGTTGTCTTTACTTCGAGCGGAAATTGTCATGGCAGGCCTTGCAGGTGCCTGCCGTCGCGCCAAAGGCGGTCTTCACATTGTCGAGGTTGCCGGTTTTGGCGGCTGCCGCCAGCTTGGTAGCCTCAGCCTGCAGCTTGTCCGAATGATCCTTGAACTTGGCCTGCTCCGCCCATACGGCAGGCAGCGCCTTGGTGGGAGCGCCCTTGTCGGTGCCTGCGCCAAAGGCTTCCCATGGCAGCTTGGACATCACGGCCACAATGTCTGCACTCTCTTGCGCAGCCTTGGCATCGAACGGCGCCTTGCCGTTGGCCATGGCGCCAATGCGCGAGAAATGCTGGGCCATCACGACAAAAGCACTTTGGCGGTATTTGATGGCGTCTTCGGCCTTGGCAAACTCGGCCGAGGCCGGGGCCGACAAAGTGACCGCAGCGGCGGCCAGGGCAAATGCAGCAAGTTTCTTCATGGGGACTTCCTTTGTAATGGGGTGGCTGGGCGCCGCGAAGCGGCCCATGGGGTTGGCAGAGGTGCGTGCCCACAGGCCCTGGAGCCCAGGCGCAGTATGCCCTGAGCCATCTTTTTTTGCCGAACACTGGCAGAACCGGAGCGCCCATCGGAGCGGCACACCTGTCGCACAATGCCAATCTCACCAAAACGCCCACGGAGTTTTCATGCCGCAGCACACCGTCCGCATCTGGGATTTGCCCACCCGCCTGTTCCACTGGCTGCTGGCCAGCAGCATCGTGGGTCTGGTCATCACCGCCAAAGTCGGTGGCAACGCCATGGTCTGGCATTTCCGGCTGGGCTATGTGGTGCTGGCGCTGGTCGCCTTCCGGCTGGTGTGGGGCCTGGTGGGTGGGCACTGGTCGCGCTTTGCGTCATTTGTGCCCACACCCGCACGGCTGCTGAACTACCTGCGAGGCAACGCCCGCCCCCAAGACAAGGCCGGGCACAACCCGCTGGGCGCGTTGTCGGTGCTGGCGCTGCTGGGCGTGACTGCAGCCCAGGTCAGCAGCGGCTTGTTCACCGACGACGAAATCGCCTTCTCAGGCCCGCTGACGCGCTTTGTCTCGGGCGAAGTCGTTTCGCAGTTCACCACGTACCACAAAGAGGTAGGGCAGTACCTGCTGCTGGGTCTGGTGGCGCTGCACTTGCTGGCGATTGTGTTTTACGCGCTGGTCCGCAAGGAGCGCATCGTCCGACCCATGGTGCAGGGCGACAAGCAACTGCCAGAAGCCGTCCCGCCGAGCCTTGACAGCCTGGGCACCCGCGCACTGGCCATCGCCCTGGCGGGGGCTTGTGCGGCACTGGCCTGGTGGGTGTCCAGCCTGGGGGGCTAACTGCGGCAAAGAAAGCACCTTGGGCATAGCACAGTGCAGCCTTGACGCGTCTTCAGGGCGGCCAGAGAAGGAGCCGCTACACTGCGCCTTCCGATACAACCGTTGCCGAGCATTGTGGAAAAGCCCACCGTGACCCTGGTCACACCCTCTTGCGCGCAAGAGATGGAGGCCGTTCGGGAGATATTTCGAGAGTACGCCCAGAGCCTGGGCATCGATCTGTGCTTCCAGAACTTCGAAGACGAACTGGCCCAGTTGCCAGGAGACTATGCCCCACCCCGGGGCCAACTCTTGTTGGCCATGGTCGACGGTGCTGTGGCGGGCTGCTGCGCACTGCGCCCCGTGGACGGCACTGACTACCCCAACGCCAGCGAGATGAAGCGCCTGTACGTGCGCAAAGCCTTTCGGGGCTTTGGCCTGGGCCGCGAACTGGCCGAAGCCAGCCTGGATGCCGCCCGCCGTGCCGGTTATGCCTGCGTGCTGCTCGACACGCTGGACGAGATGGAATCCGCACGAGCGCTGTACACCGACCTGGGCTTTCAAGAGATCCCACCCTACTACCACAACCCCATTGCAGGGGCGCACTACCTCAAGGTCGATATTGACTAATGGTCGGGAATGGAATGGCAGGATTGCAAGAAAATTGGGCGCTAGCGCTTGATAGACAAGCGCTAGCAGCTATATATTCGATAGCAAACAGCCGAGAGGCTGATGCCTGGGCATTCGCCGAAGAACTTGGTCAACAAGGCAGGCATTGCACCCACCCCGATCTTGCAGCAGGGCAACCCGACCTCTCAGCATGCTGCATGAGAGGTGAGTGCATGCTTAGGCCTTGGCCTGCGCCAGCAAAGTGCCAGCGTCGCTGACCTCAAATTTGCCGGGGCCTTCCACGTTCAAGGTCACCACCTTGCCATCGCGCACCAGCATCGAATAGCGGTTGCTGCGCAGGCCCAGGCCCTTGCCCGTCAGATCCAGTGTGAGGCCCGTGGCCTTGGCAAAGGCAGCGTCGCCATCGGCCAGCATGCGCACCTTGCCTTCGGTTTTCTGGTCACGCGCCCAGGCACCCATCACAAAGGCGTCGTTCACGCTCAGGCACCAGATTTCATCCACGCCAGCCGCCTTGAACTCTTCTGCTTTTTCCAGGTAACCAGGCACGTGCTTGGCAGAGCAGGTGGGGGTGAATGCCCCTGGCAAGGCAAACAAGGCAATGGTCTTGGCCGCAGTGGCCTTATCCACCGGCACGGGGTTCGGGCCGATGCTGCAGCCTTCGCCTTCCACTTCCGAGTATTCCATCAGCGTTGTTGCAGGCAGGGTGTCACCAATTTTGATCATTGCATCTTCTCCTTGAGCGAATCGCCGGGGCCTCGAAAGCGGCCCCAAAAAGCAAAACGGCCCACATTGTGGGCCGTTTTGAAAGGGCTTTGGAGCCTTGAGCCTTTAGGGCTTACAGCAGACCAGCCTTTTGAACCAAGCGGGTAGCAACCCAGTTCTTGGTCTTGGACAGCGGACGGCTTTCGGTGATTTCAATCACATCGCCCAGCTTGTACTCACCCTTTTCGTCGTGGGCGTGGTACTTGCTCGACTTTGCAACGATCTTGCCGTAGAGCTCGTGCTTCACACGACGCTCCACCAGCACGGTCACAGTCTTTTGACGCTTGTCGCTGACCACCTTGCCAATCAAGGTGCGCTTGAGGGATTTTTTAGGTTCCGTCATGTGGGCTCCTTACTTGGCGGCTTGCTTTTCAGCAAGAATGGTCTTGGCACGGGCGATGTCGCGGCGAGTGGTACGCAGCGTGTTGGTGTTAGCCAACTGCTGTGTAGCCTTCTGCATACGCAGACCGAAATGGGCCTTTTGCAAGGACTTGATTTCGGCTTCGATACCGGCGACGTCTTTTTGGCGCAGTTCAGTAGTCTTCATTGCTTGTTCTCCTGAATTACGAACCAATGTGACGGCTGACGAACGTGGTGCGCAGCGGCAGCTTGGCGGCAGCCAGGCGGAACGCTTCGCGGGCCAGTTCTTCAGGCACACCGACGATTTCGAACACGATCTTGCCGGGCTGGATTTCGGCCACGTAGTACTCGGGGTTGCCCTTACCGTTACCCATACGCACTTCTGCGGGCTTGGTAGAGATTGGCTTGTCCGGGAACACGCGGATCCAGATACGGCCGCCACGCTTGACGTGACGGGAAATCGCACGGCGTGCAGCTTCGATCTGGCGGGCCGTCAGACGGCCACGATCGGTGCACTTCAGACCGAAATCACCGAACGCAACGGAGGCACCCCGAGTTGCGACGCCAGTGTTACGGCCTTTTTGCTCCTTGCGGTATTTGCGGCGAGCAGGTTGCAGCATCTTTATTCTCCTTTGCCGTCCGCTGCTGTAGCGGGCGCGTCAGCTTTACGAACGCGCTTAACGGCGGTTGCATCAGCGCCACCGGCACCGGCGGGCTTGTCGCTGCCATCAGCAGGGGCCACATTGGCACCTACGGGACGGCGAGGACCGCGACCTGCACCGGCACGGTCGCCACCTGGGCGGCCATCACGGCGTGGGCCACGTGGGCGACGCTCTTCTTCCGGACGTGGAGTTTCCACGGCTGGCAGATCGTTGCGACCCAGTGTGTCACCCTTGTAGACCCAGACCTTGACGCCGATCACACCGTAGGTGGTCTTGGCTTCAGAGGTGCCGTAGTCGATATCAGCGCGCAGGGTGTGCAGTGGCACACGGCCTTCGCGGTACCACTCGGTACGGGCGATTTCGATACCGTTCAGACGACCAGACGACATGATCTTGATGCCTTGGGCACCCAGACGCATGGCGTTTTGCATGGCGCGCTTCATGGCACGACGGAACATGATCCGCTTTTCGAGCTGCTGCGTGATGCTGTCAGCGATCAGCTTGGCATCGATTTCAGGCTTGCGCACTTCTTCGATGTTCACTGCGACAGGCACGCCCAGACGGGTCGCGAGTTCCTTCTTCAGGTTCTCGATGTCTTCGCCCTTCTTGCCGATCACCACACCAGGACGAGCCGAGTAAATGGTGATGCGTGCGTTCTTGGCAGGACGCTCGATCAGGATGCGCGAAACGGCGGCGTTCTTCAGCTTGGCCTTCAGGTATTCGCGAACCTTGATGTCTTCGGCCAGCATGCCGGCGAAGTCACGGTTGCTCGCGTACCAGCGGCTGGACCAGTTGCGGCTGACCGCAAGGCGGAAGCCAGTAGGATGGATTTTTTGTCCCATAGTCTTCCTTGGCCTCAGTTACCAACCGTCACGTACACATGGCACGTGGGCTTGCTGATGCGGTTGCCGCGGCCTTTGGCGCGCGCGGTGAAGCGCTTGAGCGTGGTGCCTTGTTCGACGTAGATGGTCTTGACCTTCAGTTCGTCGATGTCAGCGCCATCGTTGTGTTCTGCATTGGCAATTGCCGATTCCAGAACCTTCTTGACGATGCCAGCAGCTTTTTTCTGCGTGAATGTCAGGATGTTCAGAGCCTGGTCCACCTTCTTGCCGCGGATCAGGTCCGCAACCAGACGGCCTTTGTCGACCGACAGACGGACGCCCCGGAGGACTGCACGTGTTTCAGACATGGTCGTTCCTTACTTCTTCTGGACTTTTTTGTCCGCGGGGTGACCCTTGAAGGTGCGCGTCAGGGCGAATTCGCCCAGCTTGTGGCCCACCATCTGGTCGGTGACGTAGACAGGCACGTGCTGCTTACCGTTGTGCACGGCAATGGTCAGACCGATGAACTCGGGCAGAACCATGGAGCGACGCGACCAAGTCTTCACTGGCTTCTTATCCTTGGTGGCAACGGCTTTTTCAACCTTGGCCAGCAAGTGATGGTCAACAAATGGACCCTTTTTGAGAGAGCGAGTCATCTGTTACCCCTTACTTCTTGCGACGCGACACAATCATGACTTGTGTGCGCTTGTTGTTACGGGTGCGATAACCCTTGGTCAGATTGCCCCAAGGATCGACTGCATGACGGCCTTCGCCGGTGCGGCCTTCGCCACCACCGTGAGGGTGATCCACAGGGTTCATGGCCACGCCACGAACCGTAGGACGAATACCCATCCAACGCTTCACACCGGCCTTGCCCAA
Organism: Acidovorax sp. 56; assembly: GCF_002749705.1. Lineage (NCBI taxonomy): Bacteria > Pseudomonadati > Pseudomonadota > Betaproteobacteria > Burkholderiales > Comamonadaceae > Acidovorax > Acidovorax sp. 56. Next base: position 3,820,459 of record NZ_PEEV01000001.1, on the reverse strand, counting down.
TTGGCGCAGGCTGTGCTCTTCGTTAGCCACTTCACCAATGGTGGCGCGGCATTCGATGTGGATCTTGCGCACTTCGCCGGAACGCATACGCACTTGGGCGTAGATACCTTCACGGGCCAGCAGCGTTGCCGAAGCACCTGCCGAGCGAGCGATTTGAGCACCGGCACCGGGCTTGAGCTCGATGCAGTGGATGGTCGAACCCACGGGGATGTTGCGGATAGGCAGCGTGTTACCTGCGCGGATCGGGGCTTCCGAACCGGAGTGCAGGGTTGCGCCAACTTCCAGACCACGGGGAGCGATGATGTAACGACGCTCGCCGTCGGCATAGCACACCAGAGCAATGTGGGCCGTACGGTTGGGATCGTATTCAATGCGCTCAACCTTGGCGGCAATGCCGTCCTTGTTGCGCTTGAAGTCCACCACACGGTAGTGGTGCTTGTGACCACCGCCCTTGTGGCGGGTCGTGATGTGACCGTTGTTGTTACGGCCAGCCTTCTGGAATTGTGGCTCCAGCAGGGGGGCGTAAGCTTCACCCTTGTACAGGTGGTCACGGGTAACCTTCACCACAGCACGTTGGCCGGGCGAAGTGGGTTTCATTTTAATGACGGCCATGATTACGCAGCCTCCCCAGAGAGGTTCAGCTCTTGACCTGGTTGCAGCGTGACGTATGCCTTGCGAACGTTGTCGCGGCGGCCCACAGTCTTGCCAAAACGCTTGGTCTTGCCTTTGGTGTTCACCACGGAAACGCCCTTGACCTCAACCTTGAACATCAATTCCACAGCGGCCTTGATTTCTGGCTTGGAAGCGTTTTGCAGCACCTTGAACGTCACAGCATTGGACTTTTCAGCAACCATAGTGGCCTTTTCGGACACGATGGGAGCGACCAGCACTTGCATCAGACGACCTTCGTCAAACTTGAGTGTGCTCATGCGAACATCTCCTTGAGTTTGTCGATAGCGCCCTTGGTGACGAGCACTTTCTTGAAACGCACCAGCGACACGGGATCGGCGTAACGTGGCTCAACGACGAGCACGTTCACCAGATTGCGCGAGGCCAGGTACAGGTTTTCGTCCACTTCATCGGCAATCACCATCACCGATTGCAGGTTCATCGCCTTGAACTTGTCGGCCAAAACCTTGGTCTTGGGCGAGTCCAGCTTCAGCGAGTCGACCACAGCCAGACGGCCTTCGCGGGCCAGCTGCGACAAAATCGCAGACATGCCAGCGCGGTACATCTTCTTGTTGATCTTCTGTGTGAAGTTTTCGTCAGGCATGTTCGGGAAAATCCGACCACCCCCACGCCACAGAGGCGAGGAAGTCATACCAGCACGTGCGTTACCCGTACCCTTTTGCTTGAAAGGCTTCTTGGTCGAGTGACGAACTTGTTCGCGGTCCTTCTGGGCGCGAGTGCCTTGACGGGCGTTGGCCTGGTAGGCCACCACGATCTGGTGAACCAGATCTTCGTTGTATTCACGACCGAACACGGTTTCGGGAACATCCAGCTTGGATGCGCCTTGGCCTTGGTCATTCAGGAGTTCGAGCTGCATTAGTTCGCTCCTTTGGAGGCTTTGGCCTTGACGGCGGGACGCACTGTCACGAACCCACCCTTGGAGCCCGGAATAGCGCCCTTGATCAAGAGCAGTTGACGCGCTTCATCGATGCGAATGACATCGAGGTTTTGCGTGGTCTTGGTGACGTCGCCCAGGTGGCCAGTCATGCGCTTGCCGGGGAACACGCGACCTGGGTCTTGTGCCATACCGATCGAGCCGGGCACGTTGTGCGAACGGCTGTTACCGTGCGAAGCACGTTGCGAAGCCATGTTGTGGCGCTTGATGGTACCGGCGTAGCCCTTACCAATCGAAGTACCTTGCACGTCGACCTTTTGACCCACGGAAAACACGGACGTTACAGCCACAGATGCGCCAGCTTGGTACTGGGCAGCGGTGTCAGCCGTCACGCGGAATTCTTGGATGATTTCACCGGCTTCCACACCTGCCTTGGCAAGGTGACCGGCTTCTGGCTTGGTCACACGCGATGCTTTGCGCGAACCGAACGTGACCTGCAGGGCCACGTAGCCATCGTTCTCTTGGGTTTTGATCTGGGTAACACGGTTGTTAGAAACATCAACCACTGTGACAGGCACTGCGTCCCCATCATCAGTGAACAGACGCATCATGCCCACCTTGCGACCCAGCAACCCCAGGGAGTTGCTCAGACTCATTTGTTTCTCCAAAACTCTCACCGCTGTGACTTCAATTGGCCTCAGCGTTTGCGCGCCAGCGCGTGAAAGAAGGTTAATAAAACTTCACTCCTCTGCATGCGCAAAGAAAGCGAAGCCCTAAAGTATAACGCGGACTGCTTTTTCAAGCAAGTCCGCGTTATTGACCATCGGACGGGCCCTGGCGAGCCCGCCTTCAGGGGATTACTGCAGCTTGATTTCGACGTCCACGCCAGCAGGCAGGTCGAGCTTCATCAGTGCGTCCACCGTCTTGTCTGTTGGATCAACGATGTCCATCAGGCGTTGGTGCGTGCGGATTTCAAGCTGGTCACGGCTGGTCTTGTTGACGTGCGGCGAACGCAGGATGTCAAAACGCTTCATGCGGGTTGGCAGTGGCACGGGGCCCTTGACAATCGCACCGGTGCGCTTGGCTGTGTCAACGATCTCAGCAGCAGACTGATCGATCAACTTGTAATCGAACGCCTTCAGGCGGATGCGGATTTTTTGCTTGGACATGGCAAGTTCCTTTTGCTTAAAAATTAAGCAATGATCTTGGCAACCACGCCGGCGCCCACAGTGCGGCCGCCTTCGCGGATAGCAAAGCGCAGGCCTTCTTCCATAGCGATGGGGTTGATCAGCTTCACAGTGATCGACACGTTGTCGCCAGGCATGACCATTTCCTTGTCGGCTGGCAGCTCGATGGCGCCAGTCACGTCAGTCGTACGGAAGTAGAACTGAGGACGGTAGTTGTTGAAGAAAGGCGTGTGACGGCCGCCTTCGTCCTTGCTCAGCACATACACTTCGGCAGTGAAGTGGGTGTGTGGCTTGATCGAGTTGGGCTTGCACAGCACTTGGCCGCGCTCGACGTCTTCGCGCTTGGTGCCGCGCAGCAGCAGGCCAACGTTGTCGCCAGCTTGACCTTGGTCCAGCAGCTTGCGGAACATTTCCACGCCGGTGCAGGTGGTTTTTTGTGTGTCGCGGATACCGACGATTTCGATTTCTTCGCCGACCTTGATGATGCCGCGCTCGATACGGCCCGTCACCACGGTGCCACGACCGGAGATCGAGAACACGTCTTCCACAGGCATCAGGAAGGCACCGTCCACAGCGCGCTCAGGCGTAGGGATGTAGGTGTCCAGGGCTTCGGCCAGCTTGTCGATGGCTTGTTCGCCCAGAGGGCCCTTGTCGCCTTCCAGAGCCAGCTTGGCGGAACCACGCACGATGGGGGTGTCGTCGCCAGGGAAGCTGTACTTGTCCAGGAGTTCGCGAACTTCCATTTCGACGAGTTCCAGCAGTTCTTCGTCGTCCACCATGTCGCACTTGTTCAGGAACACGATGATGTAAGGCACACCCACTTGACGGGCCAGCAGGATGTGTTCGCGGGTCTGGGGCATTGGGCCGTCAGCAGCGGAGCACACCAAGATAGCGCCGTCCATTTGGGCAGCGCCAGTGATCATGTTCTTCACATAGTCAGCGTGGCCAGGGCAGTCCACGTGAGCGTAGTGGCGGTTGGCGGTTTCGTATTCAACGTGGGCAGTGTTGATGGTAATGCCGCGTGCCTTTTCTTCGGGCGCTGCGTCGATTTCATCGTACTTCTTGGCTTCGCCGCCAAACTTGGCAGACAGCACGGTGGCGATAGCAGCCGTCAGGGTTGTCTTGCCATGGTCCACGTGACCGATGGTGCCCACGTTGACGTGGGGCTTGGTGCGTTCAAACTTACCTTTTGCCATTTTGCAATCTCCAAAGAGCAATACCTGTGTAGTGGTTTAACGTCTGCATTCGGTTGCTGATTCGCCCCGCACAGGGAACAGGGCGGCACCGGATCGCAGACAAAGCAAAGCCCGGGTCGGGACCCGGGCCCAGAACTTACTTGGCGCGCGAAGCCATGATGGCTTCAGACACATTGCGAGGGGCTTCGCTGTAGTGCTTGAATTCCATCGAGTACGTGGCGCGACCTTGGGTTGCGGAACGCAGCGAAGTCGAGTAGCCAAACATTTCAGACAGCGGCACTTCAGCACGGATGGCCTTGCCACCGCCTGGGATGTCGTCCATGCCTTGCACCATGCCGCGGCGGCTGGACAAGTCACCCATCACGGTACCAGCGTAGTCTTCAGGTGTTTCCACTTCCACGGCCATCATGGGCTCCAGGATCACGGGGTTGGCCTTGCGGCAACCTTCCTTGAAACCGAAGATGGCAGCCATCTTGAACGCCAATTCGTTCGAGTCCACATCGTGGTACGAACCGAAGTGCAGCGTAACCTTGACGTCCACCACGGGGTAGCCAGCCAACACACCTTGCGTGACGGCTTCGTTGAAGCCCTTTTCCACCGCAGGGATGAATTCGCGAGGAACCACACCGCCCTTGATGGCGTCCACGAATTCGTTGCCCTTGCCGGCTTCGTTCGGCTCGATCTTGAGCACGACGTGGCCGTACTGGCCCTTACCGCCGGACTGGCGCACGAACTTGCCTTCGGCTTCTTCCACCGTCTTGCGAATGGTTTCGCGGTAGGCCACTTGGGGCTTGCCCACGTTGGCTTCCACGCCGAATTCACGCTTCATGCGGTCCACGATGATTTCCAGATGGAGCTCGCCCATCCCGGCAATCAGGGTCTGACCGGATTCTTCGTCGGTCTTCACACGGAAGGATGGATCTTCAGCAGCCAGACGCTGCAGAGCGATACCCATCTTTTCCTGGTCAGCCTTGGTCTTGGGTTCCACGGCCTGTGTGATCACAGGCTCAGGGAACACCATGCGCTCCAGAATCAGCGGCGAATCGATGTCGCTCAGTGTTTCACCCGTGGTGACGTCCTTCAAACCCACGCAAGCAGCGATGTCACCGGCGCGAATTTCTTCGACTTCCTGGCGTTCGTTCGCATGCATTTGCACGATACGGCCGATACGCTCTTTCTTGCCCTTGATCGGGTTGTAGACGGTATCGCCCTTGGAGAGCACGCCCGAGTACACACGCACGAACGTCAACTGACCCACAAACGGGTCGGTCATCAGCTTGAACGCCAGCGCGGAGAACTTCTCGTTATCGTCCGCCTTGCGGGTCACTGGCTTTTCGTCTTCATCGGTACCCGTCACGTCAGGAATGTCCGTCGGTGCTGGCAGGTAGTCGATCACGGCGTCCAGCATGCGCTGCACACCCTTGTTCTTGAAGGCGGTGCCGCAGAGCATGGGGTGGATTTCAGTCGCGATCGTGCGGGTGCGCAGACCTTGCTTGATTTCCGCTTCGCTCAAGTCACCCTCTTCGAGGTACTTGTTCATCAGCTCTTCAGAGGCTTCAGCAGCAGCTTCCACCATCTTTTCACGCCATTCCTTGGCGGATTCGAGCAGGTCAGCCGGGATTTCTTCGTAGCTGAACTTCATGCCTTGCGACGCTTCGTCCCACAGGATGGCCTTCATCTTCAGCAGATCGACCACGCCAGTGAACTTGTCTTCAGCGCCAATTGGGATCACCACAGGCACAGGGTTGGCCTTCAGGCGCAACTTCATTTGCTCGTAGACCTTGAAGAAGTTGGCACCGGTACGGTCCATCTTGTTCACAAAGGCCAAACGAGGCACCTTGTACTTGTTGGCTTGGCGCCAAACGGTTTCTGACTGGGGCTGCACGCCACCCACAGCGCAGTACACCATGCAAGCGCCGTCCAGCACGCGCATGGAACGCTCCACTTCGATCGTGAAGTCCACGTGGCCGGGGGTGTCGATGATGTTGAAGCGGTGCTCTTCGTAAGAGTTGTCCATACCCTTCCAGAAGCAGGTCGTGGCAGCGGACGTGATCGTGATGCCGCGCTCTTGTTCCTGCTCCATCCAGTCCATGGTGGCAGCGCCATCGTGCACTTCACCAATCTTGTGGCTCACGCCTGTGTAGAACAGGATACGTTCGGTGGTCGTGGTCTTGCCAGCGTCAATGTGGGCCGAGATACCGATATTGCGGTAGCGCTCGATGGGAGTCTTGCGAGCCATGGTGGATCCTTGGATGGGTCGTGTTATTCGGGGGACAGGGCAGCCATTGTGGCGCTGCATCCCGTCAATTTTGTGACCGCCTCAATCGCCACAAGGCTGCAGGCAAAAATGCCGGCAGCCTTGCGCTTGACGACGAAGCGACTCGTCGATTTAGAAGCGGAAGTGGCTGAATGCCTTGTTGGCTTCGGCCATGCGGTGCACTTCGTCACGCTTCTTCATGGCGCCGCCACGGCCTTCGGTGGCCTCGAGCAGCTCATTGGCCAGGCGTTGGGCCATCGACTTTTCACCGCGCTTGCGGGCGGCTTCCTTGATCCAGCGCATGGACAGAGCCAGGCGACGGACAGGGCGCACTTCCACAGGCACTTGGTAGTTGGCACCGCCCACGCGGCGGGACTTCACTTCCACCATGGGCTTCACGTTGTTGATGGCAACAGTGAAAGCTTCCAGAGGGTCCTTATCGGGGTGCTTCTTCTCGATCAGTTCCAGAGCACCGTAAATGATGCGCTCTGCAACCGCCTTTTTGCCGCCTTCCATGATCACGTTCATGAATTTGGACAGCTCTACATTGCCGAACTTAGGATCCGGCAGGATTTCACGTTTGGGGACTTCGCGACGACGTGGCATTTTTCACCTCTATCTTTGCTTCAGTTGGCGTCTTTTCAGACACCGCGAGAGTCATTGAAACTCCCACTTACTCGACCCGCGCAGAACACCTGCGTTTGGGGTCACTACGCTGCATCTTCCGCGCCACGCGGAAAAACAGCACCGAAAATTCTTCAGACCAGAAGGGCCAGGGCTTACTTGGCCTTTGGCTTCTTCGCGCCGTACTTGGAGCGCGACTGCTTGCGGTCTTTCACGCCTTGCAAGTCGAGCGAACCGCGCACGATGTGGTAACGCACACCAGGCAAGTCCTTGACACGACCGCCGCGAACCAGCACGACGCTGTGTTCTTGCAGGTTGTGGCCTTCACCGCCGATGTAGGAGATGACCTCAAAACCGTTGGTCAGGCGCACCTTGGCGACCTTACGCAGAGCGGAGTTAGGCTTCTTAGGCGTCGTGGTGTACACACGGGTGCACACGCCACGGCGCTGTGGAGAGTTTTCCATCGCGGGGCTCTTGGACTTGGTCTTTTCGACCTCGCGCCCCTGACGGACCAGTTGATTAATGGTTGGCATGAAATACGTCCCTAAACGTGAATTTGCTTCGTGAAAGCGAAAACGTGAATCCCTTCGGAAATTCCGAAAAGCCTTCTAATGTATCAGGCTGCAGCGCGAGAGGCAAGTATTGCTTAAATTTACAGCAACCTCACACACTGCATCGCCAAGGCAAATACCCAAGATCACTTGATCCAGAGCCGGATGGCGTCCCAGGCGCGACCCAAAATGCCCGCTTGCTCAACACCCTCCAGCGCCACCAGAGGCACTTCGGCCAGGGTTTGCTCACCCAGCATCACCTTGAGGGAGCCCACGGCCTGCCCCTTGGTGAAGGGCGCGACCAGAGGGTCCGGGCGAGAGACGGCGGTCTTGATCTTGCCGGCGCTGCCTGCAGGCACGGTGACCACGATGGCGTCGGGGCGGCCGATTTTGAGCAGGTTTTCCTTGCCCTTCCAGACCTCGGGCGTGGCCACGGCGGCGTTCGCTTCAAAGAGCTTGACGGCATCAAACGCGGTGTAGCCCCAGTTCAGCAGCTTTTGGCTTTCGTTGGCACGGGCGTTTTCGCTGGCGGTGCCCAGCACGATCGACAGCAGGCGGCGCTGGCCCACGTTCGGGAAGTCGCGCTTGGCCGTGGCCACCAGGCAGTAGCCTGCGGCGGCGGTGTGACCGGTCTTCAGACCGTCCACGGTCGGGTCGCGGAACAGCAGGGTGTTGCGGTTGCTGCCGTTGGATGCAGGCGTGCCGGGGTAGCTGTACTGCTTGGTGGAGTAGTAATGCATGTACTCCGGGAAGTCCTTCATCAGGCGCATGGCCAGCACGCTCAGGTCGCGCGCCGTGGTGGTGTGGCCGGGCTCCGTCAGGCCTTCGGGGTTCTTGTAGCTCGTGCCCTTCATGCCCAGCGCCTGGGCCTGGTCGTTCATGAGCTTGACGAAGTTCTCGGCCGTGCCGCCCACGCCTTCGGCCAGGGCCATGGTGGCGTCGTTGCCGGACTGGACGATCATGCCCTTGATGAGGTCTTCCACCGGCACCTGCATCTTGGGGTCGATGAACATGCGCGAGCCGGGCATCTTCCAGGCGCGCACGCTCACGGGCAGCTTCTGGTCGAGCGTGATCTTCTTGGCGCGCAGGGCGTCAAACACCAGGTAACCCGTCATCAGCTTGGTCAGCGATGCCTGCTCCACCGGCGCGTCGATGTCCTTGGCGGCCAGCACCTGGTTGGCCGTCACGTCCACCAGCAAGTAGGTGCGCGCGGCAATTTCAGGGGGCTGGGGAGCCTGCTGCGCCAGGGCGCCAAATGCGGCGGGCGCAACGGCGGCAAACAAGGCCAGGGATCGCAGGGCGGGCAAGATTCGTTTCATGGGAAGGTCAGGGATGCGGCCAGCGGCCGATGGAAAGAAAGACAGAACCACCAACCCAGCGGCGGCGCTGTGGGCCACACGCTGCAGAAGGTGACGAGTGATGGGAGGCTGAGTCGTGTGGGGGTGAGAGGTTCCACCTGCGGCGTGCAGGCGAACCCTCTGTTACACCGCCGACTGCAGGTGCCGGACCACCAGGTTTTTGAGCAGCGGCAATTGTCCGTGAAAGAAATGACCGCCTCCGGGCACCACGGTGACGGGCAGTATTTGCGGGCGGGCCCAGTCCATCACGGCCGACAGGGCCACGGTGTCGTCGTGCTCGCCGTGCACCACCAGCGTCCGCAGGTGGGCATCGGGCGGCACGGGCGCCACCGTGAAGCGGCTGGCCGCCGTGCCCACCAGCACGGCACGGTCGATGGTGCGCTGCGGCCACAGCGTGGCCAGTGCGTGGCTGGTGACAAATGCGCCAAACGAGAAGCCTGCCAGCGCCAGGGGCTGCGCGCCCTCGCCTGCGGGCGCCACTTGCTTAATCACCGATAGCAGGTCTTGCAGTTCGCCGCGCCCTTCGTCGTGCGTCCCCTCGGTGGCACCCACACCACGAAAGTTGAAGCGCACCGCCGTCCAGCCGCACTGGACAAAGGCACGCGCCAGGGTCTGCACCACCTTGTTGTCCATGGTGCCGCCAAACAGCGGATGGGGGTGGGCGATGACGGCCACGCCGCGCGGGGCGGCGCCGTCGGGCAGGCTGGCAGCGTCGCGGGCCACCTCGATGGCACCCGCAGCGCCTTGCAGCAGCAGGCGTTCGGTTTGAGAGTTCACTTTATGCTATTTATTTGATAGCTTCTAGCGCTTATTCAATAAGCGCTAGGCAGCAATTTCATGCAAAGACCAGGGCTCAACGCCCCAGCTCGGGCGGCACCAGCAAGCGCTCGACCACCTGGCCGTTTTTGAGGTGCGATTCAACGATCTCATCGATGTCGCTGGTATCCACAAAGGTGTACCAGGTGCCCTCGGGGTAGACCACGGCCACGGGGCCTGCGGCGCAGCGGTCCAGGCAACCCGCCTTGTTCACCCGCACCTTGCCCGCGCCCGCCAGGCCTGCAGCCTTGACCTGGGCCTTGCAGCGGTCAAACCCTGCCTGGGCATTGTGGTGCGCACAGCTGTCTTCGCCGTTGGTGCGCTCGTTCAGGCAAAAGAAGATGTGGCGCTGGTAGTAACCAGGCGCAGCCGAGGTAGGGGTTGGGGTGGGTTCGCTCATGGCGGTATTTTAGGTTTGGGTGTCACGGCGCGAGACGCGCACCAGCACATACAGCAGCGTGACGTAAGGCCAGAGCCAGCCCAGCCATTGGCCCAGGCCATAAAAGCGGATGAAGCGCCCCTGCTCCCACTGCTGCAGGGTTTGCGCAAAGTACACGCTGGTCGGCGCCTGATTGAGCACCCCCAGGTGCCACACCAGCGCCACCAGCAGCACGGCAGCACTGGCGCGACGCGGCAGCATCAGCAACAGCACCGCCACCCCGGCCGCCGCCCACACCCCCACGCGCACCGGCTCGTCCAGCCAGCCCCAGGCATGCACCGGCCCCCAGCTCAGCGCGGCCGACAGCGCCGTCGCCACCACCCCCACGCCCAGGGCGGCAAAGGCAAACACGGCCCGGCGCCCCACATGGCGGATGACGCAGTACCCCAGCAGGCAAGGCACCAGCAGGCCCAGCATCACGCACAGCACCTCGCCGCCGGGCGACAGGGGTTCCAGCACGGCTTCGCGGGCGGGCAGCCATTCGAGGAAAGGGGTGTCCTCCAGCGCCAACTCCACGGCAGCCTCCAGCCGCTCCAGCACCTGCCCCAGGCCAAAAGGCACGCCCGCTGGGAACAGCAGCGCCGCAGGCCACAGGGCCAGCAGCACCAGCGCGCCACGCGCATCGGACACAAACCATCGGTCGCGAAAGTGGCTCCAGCGGTCAATGGCGCCCAGGCGCTCCAGCACCGCCGCCACCAAAGCACCGACCAACGACCCCGCAGCGTTGAGCACCAAGTCCAGGTTGGAGGGAACGCGCCGAGGCAGGTAAATCTGCAAAAACTCCATGGACAGCGACAGCAGCGTGCCCGCCAAAAAGGCCAGCCACACCGCCCCCCAGGCCCAGCCGGTGCGCAACAGCGCCAGTGCCAGCAAAAAGCCCAGCGGCGCGTAACCGATCAGGTTGGAGGTGACGTCAAAGCCCGTCCAGTACGGCGGCGGCAAGGGCGCCATGAGGAACACCCAAGGCTCCAGCCCCTGGGCACGCCAGCCGGTGAAGGGGAACAGGCTGGCAAAAACGATCAAGGCGACATAACTGGTCGCCAAAGGCCAGGCAGAGGTCTTGTGCACGTGGGCGGCCCCGTCCCGTCAGAAAGGCTTGACCACCACCAGCACCACGGCGATCAGCAGCAGCAGCACCGGCGCCTCGTTGAACCAGCGAAACCACCGATGGCTGCGGCGGCTGGTGCCAGCGGCCAGCTTGCGCAGCAACACGGCGCAGCTGTGGTGGTAGCCGATCACTAAGGCCACCACCGTCAACTTGGCATGCATCCAGCCGTTGCCAGGACCCCGCCCGATGCCGTAACCCAGCCACAGCCACAGCCCCAGGGCCAACGCGGGCACCGCCAGCAGGGTGGTAAAGCGCAAAAGCTTGCGCGCCATCAACAAGAGGCGATCACGCTCGGCGGCCGAGCCGGGCGCCACCATTGCCAAATTGACAAAAATGCGCGGCAGATAGAACAAGCCCGCAAACCAGCTGGCCACGAACACGATGTGAAAGGCTTTTACCCAGAGCATGGGCGCAGTTTAAGCGCGCCACCGAGCGTCCTGCGCCAAAGCAGAGGTAAAGCCCCTGAAAGGCACCCACAGCGGACACGTTGCCTGCGCGCTGCAAAGTGGCCCGCCCTGAAACCCCACTAACCCGCCAACCGCAACGGGCAAAAAAAAGCCCGGCACATGGCCGGGCTGAGAAGCCTTGACTGCGCGTAGCAATCGAAGGCCCCGCTCAGGGAGGAAAAAGCGGGAGGCAGAGGGCTGCCCGGGATCAAATTTATCATTAATGACAAACCGTTACAAGCGTATGCAATTAGTTGCATAAATCAGTAGGGTTATTTGTGGCGCCCAACCCCGCCATCGGGGCCGCCCGGTGACATGCAAAGGCCCCCAGGGCGTTGCCGAGATAGGGCACAATTTTCCCCATGCACCTCCAGACCCCCGCCCCCTTCCCGCAAAACCGCCCCCGCCGCCTGCGCCGCGACGCTTTCACGCGCCGCCTGGTGCGCGAAAACGCGGTGTCGGTCAACGACCTGATCTACCCCGTGTTCGTGCACGAAGGCACGCAGCAGCGCGAGGCCGTGGCGTCCATGCCAGGCGTGGACCGGCTGAGCCTGGACCTGCTGCTGCCCGTGGCCGAAGACTGCGTGAAGTTAGGCATCCCGGTGATGGCACTCTTCCCAGCCATTGACCCGTCGCTCAAGACCCCCGACGGGCAAGAAGCGCGCAACCCCGACGGCCTGATCCCGCGCGTGGTGCGGGCGCTGAAGAAAGAATTTCCTGACCTGGGCGTGATGACCGACGTGGCGCTGGACCCCTACACCAGCCACGGCCAGGACGGCGTGCTGGACGACACCGGCTACATCATCAATGACCAGACGGTCGAAATCCTCACCGCCCAGGCCATCACACATGCCGAAGCGGGCGTGGACATCGTCGCCCCCAGCGACATGATGGACGGCCGCATTGGCGCCATCCGCGAGGCGCTGGAGGTGCAGGGCCACATCCACACCCGCATCATGGCCTACAGCGCCAAGTACGCCAGCGCCTTCTACGGCCCCTTCCGCGACGCGGTGGGCACGCGCGGCGCCCTGGGCAAGGCCGACAAGAACGTCTACCAGATGGACCCCGGCAACAGCGACGAAGCCCTGCGCGAAGTGGCGCTGGACATTGCCGAAGGCGCCGACATGGTGATGGTGAAACCCGGCATGCCGTACCTGGACATCGTGCGCCGGGTGAAGGACGAGTTCCGCGTGCCCACCTTCGCCTACCAGGTCAGCGGCGAATACGCCATGATCAAGGCCGCCGCGCAAAACGGCTGGCTCGACCACGACGCGGTGATGATGGAAAGCCTGCTGGCCTTCAAGCGCGCGGGCGCCGATGGCGTGCTGACCTACTTTGCCCGCGATGCGGCACGATTGCTATCGAAATAATAGCTACCAGCGCTTATTGAATAGGCGCTGCGTGCCATTTTCACCTTCACCCACTCCCGCATGCGCATCTTCCACATCCACAGCAGCGGCGTGACCGAGCTGCCCGAGCTGCCCGCCCAGGCCCCAGCCCAGGGCTTTCTGTGGATTGCCGTGGCCCGCCCGGCCTTTCAGGCGCGCCTGCTGGAGATCCAGAGCGCCCTGCAAAACCTGGTGGGGCTGCAGCTGGTGGACTTGCACGTATCGGACCTGCTGAACGCGCAACTGCCCTCGCACTACGACTACACCTCGCAGTACGACCTGCTGGTGTTCCGCCGCCTGGCCACGGCCAGCGCCGGCATCGATGCCGAAGACGCCAGCCAAGCCACACCGCCCCGCAAGCCCACCGGCCCGCTGGTGCTGCGGCGCCTGGACACCAGCCCCGTGGGCTTTGCGGTGTTTGACCACGTGCTGCTCACGGTGCACCCCAGCGACTGCACCGTGCGCGAGGCCTATGCGGGCAAGCTGCTGGCCACCGCGCCCGGCGCCCCCGCAGAGCAGCGCGAAGGCCGCGCCAACCCCATCCCCGGCTCGCGCCTGCCCGCCAGCCCCGCCGACCTGATGCTGCGCGTGGTCAACCTGATGGTGGACGGCTACCTGGACCTGCGCCGTGAGCTGACGCGCCAGCTCGACCACTGGCAGACCGAGCTACTCAGGCCCCGGGCCCGGCATGTCAACTGGAGCTCGCTGCTGGATGCGCGCCTGTCACTGCACCAGCTCGATGAAATCTGCGAAGACCAGCGCAGCGCCGTGCAAGACTGGATCGATGCGCTGGAGACCTGGGCCCAGCCTGACACGCCAACAGGGCAGCGCGAGCTGGACCTGCTCAAGGTGCGCAGCCGCGACGTGCTGGAGCACATCGAGCGCGTGGTGCACCACGTGCGCCGGCTGGAACAAAGCACCGAAACCGCCGTGCAGATGCACTTTTCGGTGCAAGGCAACCGCACCAACGACATCATGCGCACCCTCACGGCGCTCACGGCTGTGTTCCTGCCCCTGAACCTGATCGCGGGCATCTTTGGCATGAACTTCGAGTTCATCCCCCTCATCCACAAAGCCGACGGCTTCTGGTGGGCCATGGGCGCCATGGCGTCCATTGCGCTGGCACTGGTCTTGCTGTTCTGGCGCAAGCGCTACCTGGCGCGCACCGGCCACGCCTGAGCCCCATGCAACGAAGGGGTGTGGGCCACCCCTGCCAGCGCCCCCACGCGAGCAGCACGGCCACCTGGCTGCGCGGCCCCGCCCCACTGTTCAACGCCCACCGCATCCATGCCCACATCCGCCCCTCGCCCGATCCTGATCATCAAAACCGGCGACACCCTCGACACACTGCGCCCCAACATGGGCGACTTTGAGCACTGGATCGAAACCGGGCTGACCGCAGGCGCTGGCAAGGGTTCCGGCGACAAGGCCGACCCAGCGAACACGCACCAGCCCCCGCCCATACAGGTGCTGGACGCCCGCCACGCCAACCCCCTGCCCGGGCCTGAAACGCTGGCCGGGGTCGTCATCACCGGCAGCCACGCCATGGTGTCCGACCGCGAAGCCTGGAGCGAGGCCCTGGTGCCCTGGCTTGCCCGCCTCGTGGCCCAAGGCACGCCGGTGCTGGGCATTTGCTACGGCCACCAGTTGCTGGCCCACGCGCTGGGGGGCGAGGTGGGCTACCACCCTGGCGGGCTGGAGCTGGGCACCGTGCCCATCACCCTCACGCCCGAGGCCCAGGCCGACCCCCTCTTTGCCCACCTGCCCAGCCAGTGGAACGCCCAGGTGGTGCACGCCCAGTCCGTGCGCGCCCTGCCCCCTGGGGCCGTGCGGCTGGCTGGCAACGCCCACGAGCCCCACCAGGCCTACCGCATCGGGGCCAACGCCTGGGGCGTGCAGTTCCACCCCGAATTCAGCCTGGCGGCCATGCAAGGCTATGTGCAGCACCTGGCCGCCACCCTGCCCGCCGGTCGCACACCGCCCATGGTGCAAGAGACACCCCAGGCCTGCAGCCTGCTGGGCCGGTTTGCGCAGCTGTGCGGGCCCGCACGCCACTGAAGCACCTGCGCGCGCACAGCAAGTAGCAGGCAGCGGCCCACCCTGCGCACTTGCCCACGGCCGACGGCGCGCGGCGATATTCGTAACAAAGGTAACGGCGCTTGACCTTCCTCAAGCCCTCTTCTGGTGTGCTCGATACCCTCGATGGCGCACTTAAAAGAACCTGTCTTATGAATCAAATCGCCATTGGAAAACGCCTCTCCCTGGGCTTCGGGTTATTGCTTGCCTTGTCTCTGTTGGGCACCCTGCTGGGCGTGTGGCAGCTGCAAACGGCCTCCACCTCCACCCAGGCCGTGATTGAACAGCCCCTGGCCAAAGAGCGGCTCATCAGCGACTGGTACCGACTGATCCACACCGCCGTGCGACGCACCACCGCCGTCGCCAAAAGCAGCGACGCATCGCTGGCCACCTACTTTGCCGACGAACAAAAGCTGTCGGCCAACACCACCACCGACATCCAGACCAAGGTGGAAGGCCTGATGCAGACCGATGCGGAGCGTGCATTGTTCAAAGACATCAGCAACCTGCGCCGCAGCTACACCGAAGCGCGCGACGCCGTGATCGAGTTGCGCCGCAGCGGCCAACACGAGCAGGCCGACGCGCAGCTGGAAACCCGCTTCGTGCCCGCCGCCAAGCAATACATGGCCCGCGTGGAAGCGCTGATGGAGCTGCAGCGCAAGGCACTGGACGAATCTGCCGCCCCCATCAAAGCCGCCAACGACCAGGCCCGCTACTGGCTGATTGCGCTGGGCGCCATCACCTGCGGCCTGGGCATGGCGCTGGCCGTCACCATCACCCGCAGCATCACCCTGCCGCTCAGCGACTCCGTGGCCGTGGCAGACACCATTGCGCGTGGCGACCTGACCAGCAGCATCATGAGCACCCGCAAGGATGAAACCGGGCACCTGCTGCGCGCCCTGGGCGACATGCAGCACTCGCTGGCTTCGATGATTGGCCAGATCCGCGATGCGGGCAACCAGATCGCCAGCGCCAGCGACCAGATTGCAGGCGGCACGCAAGACCTCTCGTCCCGCACCGAGCACACCGCAGCCAACCTGCAACAAACAGCCTCGTCCATGGAGCAGTTCACGGCCACCGTGCAACAGTCGGCCGAAGCCGCCCGCACGGCCAGCGGCCTGGCCTCGTCGGCGGCCGAAGTGGCCTCGCAAGGCGGCAGCATCGTGGCCCAGGTGGTGGACACCATGGAAGACATCCACACCAGCTCGCGCCGCATTGCCGACATCATTGGCGTGATCGACGGCATCGCTTTCCAGACCAACATCCTGGCGCTGAACGCGGCCGTAGAAGCCGCCCGTGCGGGTGAGCAAGGCCGGGGCTTTGCCGTGGTGGCGGGCGAAGTGCGCAGCCTGGCCCAGCGCAGTGCCGAAGCGGCCAAGGAAATCAAGGGCCTGATCTCCACCAGCGTGGACAAGGTGGGCGAAGGCACCCAGCTCGTGCACAACGCCGGGGCTGCCATGCAGAACATCGTCAGCTCGGTCCAAAAGGTGACGGAGGTCATCGCCCACATAGCCTCCAGCGCCCGCGAGCAGTCTGACGGCATTGCCCTGGTGAACGACGCCATCGCCCAGCTCGACCAGGCCACCCAGCAAAACGCCGCGCTGGTGGAAGAATCTGCCGCCGCCGCCCAAAGCCTGCGCGAGCAAGCCTACCGCCTGGCCCAGGCCGCCTCCACCTTCAAGGTGGCCGACAGCGCCGCGCCACTGCGGCGCCCAGGGCGCCAGCAGCCCCAGCTCACGGCGGCCTGACAAGGCGACGCCGTCTGGGGTGGCTGCCGCTGCATCAAGGCAGCAGCGCTTCCTTGAGCTGGTGGTCCACCGGCACCTGGCCCAGCCAGATGCGCAGCACCATGCCGAAGTACTCGGCATCGCCCACGGGGGCGCCCTGGGGCTGGCCCTGGATGTAGAAGGTGGTGCCCTTGCCCGGCAGGTACTCCATGGCAAAGGTCTCGCCGGGCGCCAGCTTGGGGCGGCCCGAGAAGATTTCGATCAGCCGGTTGCTGGCAGGCGTGTAGCGGCGAATCTGCTCGGCCGGTGAGTTGTTGGACAAGCCCTTGATGAAGGACACCCCCAGGTCCGTGCCGGGGATGTCGCGCTGGGCCACAAAGTTCAACCGCACCGGCCCTGGCAGCGCCAGCAACTCCTCCAGTGTTTTGACCTTGCGGGGGGTGTACAGGGCCATGTCGTACACCTTGAACACCGTGCGGTAGCGCGTGCCCGAGCCATTGAGCACCAGCGGCGTGCCCTGCACCGTCTGCGCGGGCTCAAACGCTGTGGCCGCGTGTGCGGCGGTTGGCGGCGCCAGGCCCAGCGCAGCCGCCAGCACCAGCCCGGCAATGGCGTGCAGCAAAGCATCGCGGCGGGGAAGGCTAGGCATGTGCGATGCGCAGCCAAGGCGGGAACGCGGTGAAAAAAGAGAAGTGTTCAAACAAAATCTCCGCGCCCAGAAACGGAGTGGGCCAGCCTGAAAATAGTAGGGCACCGGGCTTGCGCCACCCCTACAGATTCACCCTAATACGGCGCAGCCAACAGCTCAGCGCCCACCCACCCCCAACAACGCCGCCGCGTTGCCCCAGGCCACACGCTGGGCCACATCGGCAGGCAGGCCGCCCAGCCAGGTGCGGTAGTCCTGCATCTGCGCTTCGTAGTGCTGCCAGCGCTGGTTGACCCAGGTGTCTGAGCCGATCACAAAGCGAGTGGGGTACTTGAGCAGCAGGGCTCGCCACTCGGGGCACAGCTGGCCACCGTCACACACCAGCCCGGGGCGGTACGACAGCTCGCCCACCAGGCCGGGATAGCGGGCCAGCAGCGCATCGACGCGCGCTACCGGGGCGCCGCCAATGCCCGTGTGGGCCCAGATGAGGCGCAGCGCCTGGCCCTGGCTGGGGGTGTGCGCCATCAGCAGGTCAATCGCCACATCGTCCACATGCGCCAGCACCACCAGGCGGCGCTGCTCGGCCAGTTGCATCAGCTTGCAGGCCACGGGGCCGTTGGCATCGGCACTGTCGTAGAGGTGGAACTCGCCAATACCCTTGTAAGGGCCAGATGCTGTACCGCGCGCCAGCTCGGCCAGCACCATGTCATAGATGGATTCGTCGCGGGGCCAGCCCGTGTAGTCGGCTCGGTTGCGGTACAGGCGCACAAAGGGCACCACGGCAATGCCCGCCTCGCGCATCTGCGGCAGGGCCGCCAGCGCCAGCGAGCCCGCATTGGGCCGCGAATTGGCCACGATGGCCCGCACCCCGCTGGCCTGCATGCGCGCCAGCACGTCGGCGGGCGGATGGGGGCCGGTGGTGCCGTTCCAGGCTTCTTCGTTGTAGTGCAGGTGGGCGTCGAACAGGGGGCCGGTGTAGTCGGCAGCGTGGGCCAGGCTGGCAATTGCTATCAAATATATAGCTGCCAGCGCTTGATTCAAAAGCGCTAGGGGCCTAAAAGGCTTGAAGTCTCGAATGCAGTTGGCCATGGCGCCCCCAGGTTGAATGCAATGCCCACACTGCGCCACTCGGCAGAGCCACGCAGCGTGGGGGCTGCGGGCCGTGCCAGGGCGGTCAGCCCAAATGCTTGTCGAAGAACGCCAGCGTGCGGTCGCGGGCGGCCAGGGCGGCGGCCTCGTCGTAGCTGCCGCGCTGGTCGCAGTTAAAGCCGTGGTCGGCCTGGTACACATGCACTTCCACGCCGGGCTGGGCGCGGTCAAAGGCCTGCACGCTGTCCAGCGGAATCCAGTGGTCGCGCTCGCCAAAGTGGGCCAGCACAGGCACCTGCGGCTGGCGGGCGGCTTCTTCGGGGGTGGTCATGCCGCCGCCGTAGTAAGGCACGGCGGCCGATAGGCCCGTGAGCGTGCACGCGGCGCGCCAGGTCAGCAGCCCACCCCAGCAAAAGCCCACGATGCCCACCTTGCGGCCGCTGCGCTCGGCGGCGTAGTCGATGGCGGCCTGGATATCGGGCATCACGCCGGGGGCGGGCAGGCCTTCCACAGCGGCCTTCAGGGCGATGCCTGCTTGCATGTCGTCGCTGGTGTAGCCCATGTCCACGCCGGGCTGCACACGGTGAAACGTCGAAGGCGCCACAGCCAGGTAGCCCCGCGCGGCAAAGCGGTCGGCCACGGCACGGATGTGGTGGTTGACCCCAAAAATCTCTTGCAACACCACGACGGCGCCCCGGGGCGGCGCATCGGGCTCGGCCACCCAGGCGGGCAGCACAAAACCATCGGCAGACTTCAAATCGACGAATTGACCCATGTTTCGCTCCTGAAAACTGTTCCAATGCGCCATTCTTGCAGGAGACAGCGTTTCATGGACAAGATCGTTTTAATCACAGGCGCCAGCCGCGGTATTGGCGCCGCCACCGCCTTGCTCGCCGCGCAGCAGGGCTGGGCCGTGGCGGTGAACTACCACGCCAATGCCGCCGCCGCGCAGGCGGTGGTGGACAGCATCCAGGCCCAGGGCGGGCGTGCAATGGCCGTGCAGGCCGATGTGGCCCACGAAGACCAGGTGCTGGCCATGTATGCCACGGTGGACGCGCAGCTGGGCCGCATCACCGCGCTGGTGAACAACGCCGGCGTGGTGGACGTGACGGCCCGGGTGGACGAAATGAGCGTTGCGCGACTGCGCCGCATGTTCGACACCAACGTGATCGGCAGCATCGTCTGCGCGCGCGAGGCGGTGCGCCGCATGAGCACCTTGCACGGCGGTGCGGGCGGCTCCATCGTCAACGTCTCCAGCGCCGCATCGCGCCTGGGATCGGCCCACCAGTATGTGGACTACGCGGCCAGCAAGGGCGCCATCGACAGCTTCACCATCGGCCTGGCCCGCGAGGTGGCGGCCGAGGGCATCCGCGTGAACGCCGTGCGCCCCGGGCTGATCGAGACCGACATCCATGCCAGCGGCGGCCTGCCCGACCGGGTGCGCGACCTATCGCACCAGGTGCCCATGCAGCGCGGCGGCACCGCCCAGGAGGTGGCGCAGGCCATTGTGTGGCTGATGTCCGACGCGTCACACTACACCACCATGTCGCTGATCGACGTGTCGGGAGGGCGGTAGTGAAACACCCCCTGAGTCGCTTCGCGCCTTCCCCCAGCGCGGCGGGGCGGCCCTTGCGCGGGGGCGCTGGCTGGGATCGTGCCAGTGATGAATGCAGCGAATAGTGCCCAGCACAACGGAGAACTGATATGGACCTGAAACCCCTCATTACCTTGCTGGCCATCGTGAACCCGCTGGCCATCGTCCCCTTCTTCATCCACTACACGCAGGGCTTTTCTGCGGCGCAGCGGCGCAGCACCATCCGCACGGCGGCGTTCGCGTCGTTCTGCGTGATTGCTGCCTGCGCGCTGCTGGGGCTGCAGATTCTGGAGTTCTTCAACATCTCGCTGCAGAGCTTTCAGGTGGGCGGGGGCATGCTGCTGCTGATCAGCGCGATGAACATGCTCAACGCCCAGCCCGCCGAAGCCAAGCCCCTGACCCACGAGCTGGAGCAAGGCGCGGAAAAAGCCGCCGCCGGCAGCAGCATCGCCGTGGTGCCGCTCACCATTCCGCTGCTCACCGGCCCGGCCAGCATGTCCACCGTGGTGATTTACGCCGACCGTGCCCAAACCATCTGGCAGCACGCCGCGCTGGTGGGCTACGGCGTGGTGATCGCCCTGGCCACGGCCGTGTGCTTCTCGCTGGCCGACCCCATCGCCCGCGTGCTGGGCAAAACAGGCATCAACGTGATGACGCGGCTGATGGGCCTGATCCTGGCCGCCCTGGCGGTGGAAGTGATGGCCGACGGCCTGGGCAAACTCTTTCCCATACTCGTTGCGCGTTGAGATGGTTGCCCCCCTGAGTCGCCTTCGGCGCCTTCCCCCCAAGGGGACAACGCCCTCGCTGCGGGGCTGCCCTTGCTCGGCGTTTCCGGCGGGGCTCGCGCCAGTGTCATGCGCCACGGATCTCGCTCAACGCAACGGATGATTGAGGCATGACCGCCAAGCTTCTCCTGCTCGAAGACGACCCCGCCATCGCCCGCACCGTGGCCTATGCGCTGGAGCGCGATGGCCTGCAGGTGACGCACTGCCTGCTGGTGCAGGACGCGCGCCAGCAAATGCAGCGCCACCCGTTTGATGTGCTGGTGCTGGACGTGGGCCTGCCCGACGGCAGCGGGCTGGACCTGTTGCGCGACGTGCGCCACGGCCAAGCGGCTGCGGCGCTGCGCCTGCGCCAGGCCACGCCAGTGCTGATGCTCAGCGCCCGGGGCGAGGAGCTGGACCGAGTGCTGGGCCTGGAGCTGGGCGCCGACGACTACCTGGCCAAGCCCTTCAGCCCGCGCGAACTGGCCGCCCGCATCAAGGCCCTGCTGCGCCGCGCTGCCATGCCTGCGCCCGCACCGGCTGCCATGCCCCCCACGCCCTTCATGGACGACGAGGCGGGCCAGCGCATCACCCTGCACGGCCAGGCGCTGCCGCTCACGCGGCGCGAATACCGGCTGCTGTCGCACCTGCTGCGCGGCGCGGGCCGCATCCACTCGCGCGACGCCCTGCTGGCCGCCGCCTGGGGCGACGACAGCGAGAGCACCGACCGCACGGTGGACACCCACATCAAAACCCTGCGCGCCAAGCTGCGCGAGCTGGACGCCAGCCGCGAGTACATCAGCACGCACCGGGGCATGGGCTATTGCCTTGACACTTAAAGCCAAATTGGCATCTAGCGCTTGCCTTGCAAGCGCTGACGGCTATTGTTTTTGAATGAAATACCTGCGCTATAGCCTGAAGGCATTGGGCTGGCTCGCCCTCGTACTGAGCGTCTTGACCGCCATCGGATTGACCGCACTGATGGCGGCCAACTGGAACGACGACACCCTGAGCGATGCGGCCCAGCAGGCGCTGCATTACGCCCCGCCCTCCGAGCAAGCCCTGGGGGGCAACGGGTACCTGATCCTCCTGGGGCTGGATGCCCCCAATGTGGGCGACGCCGTCACCGACGCTATATCCCTGGGCCACAAGCGCCTCGCGCGCGAAATTGAGCGCAGGCGCTGGGTGGAGGCCCACGGCGATCGGCAAGAAGGGATGCCTTCGTCCATTGCCATCGAAAATCAGGGCAATGATGTACTTCCAGACAGGCTGCGTTGCCCGGTTGGCGAATCGGATTGTTTTGCCTGGTTCGTCCAACATGGCGATGAAATACAGGCCTTGGTGACAACCTACCAGCCCCTGCTGCAACGACTGGCAACAGCGGCCAATGCACCACAGTTCAGCAACCCCGCACCCTTTTACCTACTGGCCGAACTCCCACCGTATGCACGCTTGGTGCGCGCCCATGAACTGTGGCTAGCCCAGGCCGCGCTGCAGTGGATGCAGGGGCAACCAGAGCAAGCCATGGACATCGCGCGCCAGGCAGCCCAACTGCGCAGCCGCATGGCGGGCAGTTCCAACAGCCTGATAGCCTCCATGGTCGCGCTCGCTTTGCAGCACCGCGAACTGCGGTGGCTCAGTAACGCGAGTGCATACGGGAAGCCATCGACGCCAGCATTCAAAGGCATCGCAGAGTTGCTCACCCAACCGCCCCCTTCCTTGCATCAAGCGCTGGAAGGTGAAAAGCAGTTCACCGCCAGCGTTTTCTATTCAATGCAAGATGCAGGCTCTTTCGTCACGCACTGGGATGACCACGCCGAATGGTTGCAGCACCTATGGAGCCGGGCATCCCAATGGAGCTACCTGCCCAACCAGACGCTCAACATGTCTCTACACCATATGCAGCAGGTGCAGACCATCAGCGGCCTGCCCGCACACCAGGTAGGGCCAGCGTTTTCGCAAGCCAAGCAGCAGTGGGATAAAGACACGGCTTGTTTGCCATGGAAGCGTTTGCGCAACATTGCGGGCACTTGCTTGGCGGCCATGGCACTTCCCAGCTACCAAGGCTACGTCCAGAAAGTGGCAGACATGGATGGGTATCGGCGCCTTGTTCTCTTGCAGCACCGCGCAGCCGCGGAACGCGTTGCCCTGCCCGACATGCCCACTTGGCTGGCGCAGTCGCCCCAGGACCTTCGCAACCCCTATACCCTGCAGCCCATGCAATGGGATGCAGCCACCGGCAGCCTCGTGTTTGAAGGCCGCGAGAGGCAGAACCAGAACCCCAACCAATCCCCCACTTACCGCGTTCGCCTGCGCTACTGACCCTGTAGCCAAATTGGCCTCCGGCGCTCAATACACAAGCGCTGGCAGCTATTGTTTTTGACAAAGGACGCCCCATGCGCCTAGGCATCCGCCTTCTGTTCGCCTTCTTCCTCATCAACGGCATTGCCGCGTTCTTTGTGCTGCGCGTGTTCATGGCCGAGATCAAGCCCAGCGTGCGCGAGGTGATGGAGGACATGATGGTGGACACGGCCAACCTGTTGGCCGAGGTGGCCAGTGACGATCTGGCCAGCGGCCAGCTGGCGCGCGATGCCAGCCAAAGCCGCTTTGCCCAGCGTGTGCGGCACTACGCCACCCGGCCCATCGATGCGGGCATTTGGGGGTTTTCCAAACAGTCGCTGGACTTTCGCGTGTACGTGACGGACCACTCGGGCCGCGTGCTGTTCGACTCTGAAAACCACGCTGTGGGCGCCGACTACTCGCAGTGGCGCGATGTGGCGCGCACGCTGCGCGGGGAGTACGGAGCCCGATCCACCCGCGACGTGGAAAGCGACGACACCAGTGGCGTGATGCATGTGGCCGCGCCCATTTATGTGGACGAGCGCATTGCCGGGGTGCTGACGGTGGCCAAGCCCACGCGCACGGTGCAGCGCTTTATCGACCGGGCTGAGCGCAAGGTGTTCATGGGCGGGCTGCTGTTGCTGGCCCTGTCGGCCGCCGTGGGGGTGGGCGTGACGCTGTGGATGGTGTGGAACGTGCGCCGCCTGCGCGACTACGCCCTGAGCGTGCAGGGCCCGGCCGACAGCGAACAAGGCACCCAGCCTGCCCAGCCCCTGGCGGTGCCCGAGGTGCCCGGCGAGCTGGGCGACCTGGCCCGCGCCATGGACCGCATGCGTGCGCGGCTGCAGGGGCGCGACTACATCGAGGGCTATGTGCGCGCCCTCACGCACGAGCTCAAGAGCCCTGTGGCCGCCATACGCGGCGCGGGCGAGTTGCTGCAAGACGAGCTGCCCGCCGCAGACCGCGCCGCGTTTGCCACGCAAGTGGTGCAGCAAAGCGAACGCCTGCAGCGGCTGATTGACCGCCTGCTGGAACTGAGCAAACTGGAGCAACGCCAGCATGCCGAGGGCCGCGCCCCCGTGGCGCTGCACGACTGCGCCGCCGCCGCCATCGCCCACACCCAGGGCCGCGCGGCGCAACGCGGCATGGCCCTGGTGCTGAGCGGCAGGGGCCACAGCGGGCCGTGGGAGGCGGAACTCATCACCCTGGCCATTGGCAACCTGCTGGACAACGCCATCGACTTTGCGCCCCCCGGCAGCACAGTGCGGGTGGAGCTGGACGGCACCACCGTGGCCGTGCAGGACGAAGGCCCCGGCGTTCCCGACTACGCGCTGCCGCGCCTGGGCGAGCGGTTTTTCACCACCGCCAGGCCGGGCGGCGAGCGCAGTGGATCAGGGCTGGGGCTGGCGATTGTGCAGCGGGTGATGGTGCTGCACGGCGGGCACATGCAGGTGCACAACACGGCCCCGGGTTTGCGCGTGACGCTGGACCTGGGGCGCTGAGATCGGTTCCAAGAGCGGCTCAGGCGCCGTCTTGCGCGGCCAGGGCCAGCCACTCGTCGGTGCCCAGGCATTCCTGCCCAGGCAGGTCGAGCCCCAGGCGGCGCTCGTCAAACAGGTCATCCAGCAGCGCGTCAAGCAGATGGGTCCAGCCGAACAGTTTGGAAAACATGGGGCACCTTTGGCGGTGGTTGGTTGCAGCCAGAGGCTAACGTGGGTGTGTGACGGTTTGGCGTCAGCCAGCGCCACACTTGCTTGTAGGCCAACGCCAATCCGATGCCCTGCGCGTGGGTGCGTAGCAGCCCGTTCGCGCTGAGCTTGTCGAAGGCCGGGGATGGCCATGCGCCAGCCCAGCCCGCCGCGCCACGAACACACGGCCCACTTCACGCTCGCTTCACAAACTTCATCGCTACCTCACCCCTGCGCCCAACACTGGCTCCACCAACACACAAGGAGGAGTCTTTTGAAACACCCGTTGATCACCAAACTCGTGGCGCTGGGCGCCGTGGCCATCTTGCTGCTCATTGGCCTGGGCCAGATTGAGGACGTGGTGCGCGACCGCCAGCGCTACCGCAGCCTCACGGCCCAGAGCGTGGCCGACAGCCTGGCCGGGCCGCAAACCCTGATGGGCCCCATGATCCACAGCGCCTGCGTGGAAAGCTGGGACGTAGAAACGGGCAAGGGCGACGAGCGCCGCACCACCGAGCAGCGGCGCGAATTTCTGCTCACCGCCATGCCAGAGCAGTTGCAGGTGCGCTCCAGCGTGGGCATGGAAGAGCGCGCCCGGGGCCTTCACAAAGTCAACACCTTCAACCTCAAGGCGCACATCACTGCGCAGTGGGGCACGCTGGCCAGCCTGCAGGCGCACAGCACCGTCAAGGGCTCACGCCTGCAGTGCGGCGCGCCCATCGTGATGGTGGCCGTGGGCGATGCGCGCGGCATCCGCACGGCGCAGGTGCTGCACGGCGAGCAGGCGCTGGCCCTCAAGCCTGGCACCTTCCACCCCACCTACAGCCGGGGGCTGCACGCGGTGCTGCCCGAGTCGGTGCGCGGCCAGGCCGAGCCGATGACGCTGGCGCTGGACCTGGAGCTGGTGGGCACAGAGCGCCTGGCCATCGTGCCCCTGGGCGGCAACACCGAAGTGAAGATGACCGGCGGCTGGCCCCACCCTTCGTTCACCGGGCGCTTTCTGCCGTCTGAGCGCGACTGGGGCCCCGAGGGCTTCACGGCGCAGTGGCGCCTGTCGTCGCTGGCCACCACGGCGCAGCAAGACATCTTGAATGGCCGGCGCATTTGCGTGGGTGGCTATGACGACAGCCCGGTGCAGTACCCCACCGACGGCAGCTCGCCCAGCACCACGCCACGCGACTGCGCAGACAGCTTCAGCGTGGCCTTTGTGGACCCGGTGAACCCCTACACCCTGGCAGACCGCGCCACCAAGTACGGCCTGCTGTTCATCGCTCTCACCTTTGTGGCCGTGGGCTTGTTTGAGCTGATGAAGCGCCTGCGCGTGCACCCGGTGCAGTACCTGCTGGTGGGCTCGGCCATTTGCAGCTTTTTCTTGCTGCTGGTGAGCTTGTCGGAGCATTTGGCGTTTGGCTGGTCGTACCTGGCGGCCGCCACGGCCTGCGTGCTGCTGCTGGGCTACTACGCCAGCCACATGCTGGGCAGCCTGGCGCGGGGCATTCCACTGGGGGCAGGCATTGCGCTGCTGTATGGCCTGCTGTATGTGCTGCTGCAGCTGGAGCAAACGGCGCTGGCGGTGGGCTCGGTTGCGCTGTTCCTGGTGCTGACGGCGGTGATGGTGCTGACCCGCAAGGTGAACTGGTATGGCCTGACGCCTGCGCCGCGTAACCCGAACGTCGCCACGGGTGCGGCCACCACACCAGACAAGGACGCCCCATGAAGCACGCCCCAACCCCAGGCCGTGAAGAAGGAGCGGCGCCGGGTGGCGCAGCCCCAGCCACACCCACCCACGGCCCCTGGGGCCATCACCTGGTGGGGGCAAACGCCGGGGGTGCACAGCCCCCACGGCCATCGGCCGCAGGCTTGTCTGCCGCCGAGGCGCAGCGGGTGGAGCGCTACCGCCAGCGGCTGCTGTCGGCCCTGCGCGCCCAGGACCGCCGGGCGCTGCAAACCGCCAAGCAAGCCGTGCTGCGCAGCGCCTACCGCGAACCCGCCACCGCCGCACTGCGGCGCGCGCTGCGCGATTTGTCGTGGTGCATGGCCGGCATGCTGCTGCCGCGATAGGTCTGGGCTGCGGCGCTTGCGCACCGAGCGGGGGTGGTGCCGCAGGCCGACAGTGCCTTGGCGTCCACAGGCTCAGCCCGAACGGTGAGACGGCAGCCGTGTAGGTCGGGTTAGCGCAGCGTAACCCGACGTGAACGCTGCTGGCCCTGTGGGCGTCGGGTTACGCCCTTGCGGGCTAACCCGACCTACGGGGTCTGATGGGCCCCGGCTTTGACAAGCTCAGCCCGAACGGGCGGGGGTGGCTGTGGGAGGTGGGATGGAGGAGTCCGAGACGGGTCACATAGCCATCCAGCCATTTTGGCCTCCAGGGCCTCCTAACAAAGCGCTAGCAGCTATGCATTTAATAGCAATTGCCTTGCAGACTGGAGCCCCACCCCTCAGGCCACTTCCGCCGTGACCGCCGCTGGTTGGTCGACACAACTGTGGGTGCTGCCACAGCCCTGGATCAGTTCGCCGGGCAGGGCATCGGGGGCATGCACCACGCCTGTCACGGGGTCAAAGCCCACGCGGCGCAGGTGCAGGGCCAGCGATGCGTCCATCATTTGCGCGTGCTGCGGAAACCACTGGGCCAGCTCGCCCGTCATGATGCGAATGGGCTGCAGGTCACCCTGCTCGGCGCGCACGATGCCCTCGCGCATCACCTGCAGCACCACCTTGTGCTGCGTGGTGTGGCAGTTGCCCGAGGCAAAGCGCGTGGCTGCCATCCAGGCGTCTTCCTGGCCAAAGTGATGCTCGGTGTGGTCCACCAGCGCCTGCCATTGCTGCGCCACGGTGGCGTCGTCGGCTTGCTCGACTTGCGCCAGCAGGTCTACGAACTCGCGGTGGGTGTCGTCCATGAGCGGCAAATCCAGCGCCAGTGCGTCAGACCATTCCAGTGCAGCCATTTTTGTTCCTCGGTGTGTGACAAAAACGGCAGCTTAGGTACAACGGCGTGGCGTGTTTTGACCCAAATCAGGGGACAGCCACGCAGGCTTGCATTCCGTAACAAATTCCATCGCTGCAGGCCGTTGGGGGGTGCGTTCACACTCGCCCAACGGCCTGCAGCGTCAAGAGCCCCGTGGCGAACTCAGGGCGAGGACCCCAAGCTCAGCCCTTCCATCAACTCTGCCCAAACTGGCGCTTGGCGTCGTCCACGCACTTGGACTTGAGGTCGCCCGCCAGGGCATCGCAGCGCTCCTTGGCGGCCTTGTAGTTGGCTTCGTTCTTCTCGGCAGCGGCGTCCTTGCGCGCCTCGGCCACACCGGCGGCCTTTTCGGTGGCAGTTTCACCGGGCTTGGCGGCGGCCTTGGCCACCTTGGCGTTTTCCTTGGCCGTCACGTGGGCGGCTTTGGCGTCCTTCACACACACGTCCTTGGCGTTACCGCTCAGGTCATCGCACTTTTCCTTGGCAATGGCGTAGTCGGCATCGGCGCGGGCCTCGCGGGCCTTGTAGGCGGTTTTGTCGCTGGGCTTGTACTGCGCCTCCAGGTCGGCCTTGGCTACGCTTTCAATGCCCTTGGCTTCCTTTTGGCAAATGTCCTTGGCGTTGCCGCTAAGGGCATCGCACTTTTGCTTGTTCACTTTGTAGTCGGCAGCAATCTGGTCTTTGGCCGCCTTGTATTCGGGCTGGCCCATGGCCATGGCAGAGGTGGCCAGCAAGGTGGCGGCAGACAGGGCGATGAGGTTGCGGGACAAGAGATTGGTTTTGAAGTGCATGGTGCTTCTCCTCAATGTTCAAACGGTGGGGGAGCGGCCGGGCCGCTGGGCGGGCATGCGGCCGCGGGGCTGCATGCCCGGTGCAAGCGCTCAAGGCGCAGCGCACGGGAGGCTGACTCAGGCAGGTCAGTCGTTGAAGTGGAAGGTGGGGTGGCGGGCTTGCCAGTCCTTGAGCTGCTTTTCTGCCGCCTCGCGGGCCAGGCCCTGGCGCTCTTGCAGCTTGCCCAGCAGCTGCTCGCGGCGGCCGGCAATCACGTCGAAATCGTCGTCAGTGAGCTTGCCCCACTGCTCGACCATCTTGCCCTTGAATTGCTTCCAGTTGCCCTTGATGGTGTCTTCGTTCATGGCTTGCGTCCTTCGTACAACTCGCCTCAGCCATCCGCCCGAAATGCGCGGAACATCTGCGTGATGCGATGGATTCACTGTACGAACAGATGCAGCAGCCCCGCGTAGTCCCTGCCACGCAGGCTGCGTGGGCCCAGGCCTACGGGGCTGCCGGACAAGACAGCGTGTCTGTAGGCCACAGCGCCGGGATCTCTGCCAGCCTCAGACAGGTGGAATGCTTTTTGCAGCCCAGCCCCCACCCAAGGGGCAAAGACGTATCACCGATGTGTCTGAAGGGCGCCTCGAATGTGTCCCAGCGTAACGGCCGTATCCATTGCTCACACATTCACCGAGCACAAAAACCGCCCGCCTTCTTACACTTTGTTCAGCATTTCCACGATTGCTCACACCATGACAACAACAACGTACGAGGAGCCTTTGCACGCCACGGCGGCAGAGGAAGCAGAGGGCAGCCCCCAAGCCACAGCACACGTGGCACATGCAGCTCAAGGGACACCAGCGCCGGAAGTAAGCGCCGTGCCACGCGCACCACTGGCTGCACTGATGGCCAGCGTGGCGCTGGCAGCCTGCGGAGGCGGGAGCGAGGGCACGACCACGGCGACACCGCCTGTCAGTACCACCCCCACCCCGTCACCGGTTCCCACACCCTCCCCAACCCCAGCGCCGAGCCCCACAACACCCACGCCGACACCAGCGCCCACCCCTGCGCCAACGCCGTCGCCCACACCAGCCCCGGCCCCCAGCCCATCACCTGCGCCGTCTCCATCGCCCAGCCCGGCCCCCGCCCCCAGCCCTTACACCTACAAGACCGCTGCCACCGACCAGGAGGCCGCGCGCTTTTTACTGCAAGCGCAGTTCAGTGCGTCCCCCGCCGAAATCGCCGCCGTGCGCAGCGTGGGGTACGAGGCCTGGATCAACTCGCAGTTTGCAGCCCCCATGGGCACCAAAGGGTGGGACTGGCTCACCCAGCGCGGCTACGCCGCCGTGTCTGACACCACCAACTACTACGACCAGACCTACCCCGCCGACAACATGATCTGGAGCCAGCTCATGACGGCATCCGACGGCCTGCGCAAGCGCGTGGCCCTGGCGCTGTCGGAGATCTGCGTGGTCTCGCTCAGCGGGCTGGACTTCAACTGGCGCAGCCACGCCATGGCCCACTATTGGGACCAACTGGTGGCCAACGCCTTTGGCAACTACCGCCAGGTGCTGCAAGACGTGACGCTGAACCCCGCCATGGGGTACTACCTGAACACGCGCGGCAACCAGAAGGAAAACGCCGCCAGCGGCCGCCAGCCTGACGAGAACTACGCCCGAGAAATCCTGCAACTCATGTCCGTCGGCCTGGCCGAACTCAACCAGGACGGCACGCCCAAGACCGATGGCGCGGGCAAGCCCATCGACAGCTACAGCCAGTCCGACATCACCAACCTGGCCCGCGTCTTTACCGGCTACGACTACGACCAGACGCAGAACGTGCCTGCCACCGTGCCCGGTGGCTCGCGCGTGGTGCCCAGCACCCACTTCACGCGGCTGCCCATGGCACTCAAGGAGTCGCTGCACTCCAGCCTGGCAGCCACCTTTTTGGGCACCACCATTGCGGCCAGCACCCCGGGCGCTGCCGCGCTCAAGACAGCGCTGGACACCATCTTCAACCACGCCAACGTCGGACCATTCATTGGCAAGCAGCTCATCCAGCGGCTGGTCACCAGCAACCCCTCGCCCGCCTATGTGGGCCGCGTGGCCGCCAAGTTCAACAACAACGGCGCAGGTGTGCGCGGCGACCTGCAGGCCGTGGTCATGGCCATCCTCATGGACGACGAAGCCCGCGAGCCCGCAGGCCTGACCAAGCCCAGCTTTGGCAAGCTGCGTGAACCCATGCTGCGTCTGGTGCAATGGGCGCGCACCTTTGGCGTCAACTCGCAATACGGGTACTGGAAGATTGGCGACACCAGCAGCGCGGGCTCGCGCCTGTCGCAAAGCCCGCTGCGTTCGCCCTCGGTGTTCAACTTCTTCCGCCCCGGGTATGTGCCGCCCTCCACAGCCCTGGCCACGGCCGGGCAGGTGGCGCCCGAGTTTCAGCTGGTCAACGAAAGCAGCGTGGGCAGCTACCTCAACTACATGCAGGGGGTGATCCGAAACGGCATCTATGTGAACTATCCCGACATTCCGCAGAACTCGGGCACAGACAACAGCAAAAACGGCTACGACATCAAGACCACCTACCCCAACGAGATGGCCCTCGTGGCCGACGCCGACGCGCTGGTGGCGCGCATCAACCTGCTGATGTGCGCAGGCCAGCTTTCGGCCGCCAACATCAAGCTGATTGCCGACGCGCTCAAGGCCACCCCCGTCACGGCGGCCAGCACCGAGGCCGTCAAGCTCAACCGCATTGCAGCGGCCATCCTCCTGGTCATGGCCTCGGCCGAGTACCTCGTCCAAAAATAACGGCAAAAAAGAGAACAGAGAGAAGGACCCCATGCACCTGATCCAACCCGAACTCCACACACGCCGGGCGTTTTTGCGCCGCTCCACCCAGCTGGGGCTGGCAGGCACAGCCCTGCCCTTTGCCCTGAACCTCGCTGCCATGGGCGAAGCGGCTGCCTTCACCGCCACCGACTACAAGGCCCTGGTGTGCGTGTTTCTGTACGGCGGCAACGACTACGCCAACACCGTGGTCACCTACGACGACGACAGCTACAACAAGTACGCCACCATCCGTGGCGGCAGCGGCCAGGCGGGCGGCGGCATTGCCATCCCCAAGGCAGACCTTGCCGCCACCTTGCTCAACCCCACCGTGCCCCTGGCCGCTGGCCGCCAATACGCCATGCACCCCGCCATGACGGGCATGGCCAACCTGTTCAACACCGGCAAGGCCGCCGTGCAACTCAACGTGGGCCCACTCATCGTGCCGCTCACCCGCACCCAATACAATAGCAGCAACCGCGCGCTCTACCCCATCCCGCCCAAGCTGTTCTCGCACAACGACCAACAGTCGGTGTGGCAGTCCTCGTCGCCCGAGGGCTCCACCGTAGGCTGGGGCGGCAACCTGGGCGATCTGGCCCTGTCGTCCAATACCAACTCGCTGTTCACCTGCATTTCGGTCACCGGCAACGCGGTGTTTCTGTCCGGCGATTCGGCCCTGTCTTACCAGGTCAGCACTGGCGGGGCCATTGCCATCAATGGGGTCAAAAGCAACGTCTACGGCTCCACCGCCGTGCGCTCGGCGCTCACCTCGCTCATCCAGCAGACCAGCCCCCAGGTGCTGGAGAACGAGTACAACCGCATCACCACCCGCGCCGTCACCGCCGAATCGCAAATCACCAGCGGCCTGGCGGGCGTGACACTGGCCACCGCCTTCCCTGCCAACAACTCGCTGGCCGATCAGCTCAAGATGGTGGCGCGCCTCATCGGTGCGCGCAGCACCCTGGGCAGCAAGCGGCAGGTGTTCATGGTGTCGCTGGGCGGCTTTGACCTGCACGACAACCTCATCTCGCAGCAGCCCACCCTGATGAAGCGCGTGAGCGAAGCCATGACCGCCTTCTACGACGCCACCGTCGAACTGGGCGTGGCCGACAAGGTCACCGCCTTCACCGCCTCGGACTTTGGCCGCACCTTGAACTCCAACGGCGACGGCTCGGACCACGGCTGGGGCAGCCACCACTTCATGGTGGGCGGCGCCGTCAAGGGCAAGGCGCTTTATGGCAAGGCACCGCCCGTGAGCAACACCAACAGCACCACCGACGCCGCAGACCAATGGCACGTGGGCCAAGGGCGCCTGCTGCCCAGCACCTCGGTCGACCAGTACGCAGCCACCCTGGCCAAATGGTTTGGCGTGGCCAACGGCGAAATGGCGGGCGTGCTGCCCAACCTCAGCCACTTTGGCGGGGCCGACTACCCCACCGACCTGGGCTTCATGACGGCCTGAAGGTTCAGCGCCCAGCGCAAGCGCCAGGCTTCACTGCCACCACAACACACCACCAAGGCCGCGACGCCACGCCCGGACCACGCCAGTGCTCCGGGCTTTTTTTTGTGCCTGGGGCGTGGCGACTGTGCAGCCTCAGCGCGAGCTATGGGGTCGGCATCTTTGAACTTGAAAAATCCGTTCGGGCTGAGGTTCTATGGTTCCCGTCAAGCTCTGCCAGCGACCAGCGCGGGATCGAACAGAGCTTGCTGCTTGAACAGTGAGAAAGCCACACGCAAGAGCTTACGGGCAAGCACGACAAGTGCAGCGGTCGTGCTCAAGCCTTTGTCACGCTGAGCACAGTAATAGCCGTTCCACGTCTTCGTGCGCGCCGCCGACATGGCTGCTGCGTACATCAAGCGCCTGATCTCTGGCCAGCCCCTCTTGGACAAGCGCCTTTGCCCCGTTTTCTTGCCAGAGTCGTTGGGGCGAGGGTCCAGCCCGGTAAATGCGATGACCGCATCAGCACTGCCGCCTTGCATCCGCCCAAACAGCATCACCAGCAAAGCGCCACAAACCAGCCCCAGGCCGGGCACGGAGGTGATGTGTTCAAACGCTTGGTGGCTGCTGAGATCAGCCCGCAGGGTAGTTTCTATTTGCCCATCGACATGTTTGATGGCTTGTTGCAAGGCCGCCAGCACTGGCTCGTCCAGGCGTGCAAGCGTCTTGCTGTGGCAGCCGGCTTGAGCCAGTGCGCTGCGCTGACGCACCAGAGTTGCCCGGTGTGCGAGGAGCTCGCGCAACACGGCTTGGCAAGCGGTGGGTGGCTGCCACTGCTGCAAATGCGCATGTTCGTGGCAGATATAGCGTGCCAGCACGAGCGCATCCATCCGATCGGTCTTGCCGCGCTGACCCACCGACTGGGCGTAGCGGCGTGCATCCAGCGGATTGAGGACATAGACACGCAGGCCTGCGGCGTGCGCTGCCAGCGCAAGCGGCACGTGGTAGCGGCCGGTGGACTCCAGCGCCAGTACGCTTGCGGGGCGCAACGTGCGCAGCAGCAGGGCAATGCCCTGGGGTGTATTGGCAAACCGGCGCACGCTGGCCTGGCCCTGCGCGGCCACGTCCAGATGGGCGCTGGCGACATCCACGCCGACAAACTCAGTAGCTTGTTGAGGGTTCATCGCTCAAAATACGAGCGCCGGGATGTGTCCTGCTGTCGGCGTGAGCTTGCAAGAATTGACGATCGGTGCTGCCAAGCGCAGCTTGCCCTCGTCAGGTTCCTTATCGACGCTCGGCGCAGGGATGGGGTAATGACTCAGTAGGTCGGTCAGTTGGATCTGAAGCAACTGCCGATGCTTGTCGATGTCCCTGCATCCCGGCTCCTCGCCCTTTCTTACAGGTTGGTTGATGGGAGCTAAACCATACAAGCCTGTCGAAGCCCTGCGCGGCGCTTCGACTGCGCTCAGTGAACGGTTCAAGGTGATTCAAGCCGACTCAATAAGAACCTATTCAAAGGCATCAGCCCGCAGAGCCCCGCGCCTTCATCTTCAACTGCGCATACAGCTCAGGCAGCTTCAGCTTGGTGCCCATCTTGTGCTTGAGGGTTTTCAGCTCGGCCATCACCGCCTGCAGCTCGCCGGGTGTGGGTTGCAAGGGCTGCAGGCACTGGGCCAGCACCGGCACCACCTGGCGGCGCATAAAGCGCCCTCCCGTCATCGCCATCTGCCACACCACCAGCGCAATGCCCAGGCCCAAGGCCACCAGCACGCCCAAGCCCCCCTCATCCGGCGCTATCACGTGCGCAATGGCAGGCACCGTGACAAGCAGCGCCACCGCCCCCAGCAGTGCAAAACCCACCTCCTTGTCCATGTGGGTGGAGGCAAACTGCTTCTCTACCTTCGGCGACAGCAGCAAAAACGGATTGCGGATCAGCGCATGCCGGTCTTGCGCCGACAAGGTGTGCGGGTTGTCGCGCACCTGCTGCTCCAGCGCCAGCCGATCGGCCCAGGCCTCGTGCAGGTTCGGAAACGTCTGGCGCACCATGTCGTTCCAGGGCAGCAGCTTGGGCACCACCTTGGCGTAATGGGTGGGCTCGGCGTTGTAAACGGTGCGGCACTTCAGGCAGGTGCGCTCAAACCCCACCAGCTCGCCCTGGCTCACAGAGACGTAATACACATGCCCCGCAGACCCAATGCGCTGCAACGCAAAAGGCCGCGGCTTGCGGCAAATGGGACAGAAATCGGCCACATGGCCCAGCTTGCGATAGACGAGCTTGCGCCCCCAGACGATGAACATCGGTTCCCTCTCTCATGTAATCTTGGTTTTAGAGAGCGGCCATTCTATTGATCCGGCACGAACCGAGCAGAACCGTTCACGCTGAGCCCTTCGACAGGCTCAGGACAGGCTTGTCGAAGCGCAGCACAAGGTTTCGACAAGCTCAACCCGAACGGATATTTCAAGTTCAAAGAGGTCGGCTCCATCACGGCCTGCCCGCGCCCCACGGCACAGGCAGACCACCCAACGGAGCCTTGGGGGGCAGCGCGATCAGAACCCCGCCAGCACCACCTTGCCATGCGCCTTCCCCGTCTCGATCAGCGCATGGGCCTTGCGCAGGTTGTGCGCGTTGATGCTGCCAAAGCTGGTGCTCACGGTGGAGCGCACGCGCCCCGCATCCACCAGCGCAGCCACCTCGGCCAGCAGCGCACCTTGCTCGCCCATGTCGGGCGTTTCATACATGGGGCGGGTGAACATCATCTCCCAGTGCAGCGACAGCGCCTTGCCCTTGAGCGGCATCGCATCCAGCCCCTGCATATCGTCAATCACGCCCAGGCGCCCCTGGGGCTTGAGGGCCTCGATCAGTTGCGTGTAGTGCTGCTGCGTCTGCGTCAGGCTGGCCACCAGCTCCACGCCCTCCACCCCAGCGGCCTTCAGCTCGGCCGCTAGCGGGCGCGAATGGTCGACCACCACATGCGCGCCCAGGTCCAGGCACCACTGGCGCGTTTCGGGGCGCGAGGCCGTCGCCACCACCCGCAGCTGCGTCAGCTGCCGCGCCAGCTGGATCAGGATGGAGCCCACCCCGCCCGCACCGCCCACCACCAGCAGCGTCTGCCCCGCGCCGCCGCCCTTGGCCACGCCCAGGCGGTCAAACAGCAGCTCATACGCCGTGATGCTGGTCAGCGGCAAAGCCGCCGCCTGCTCGTCGCTCAGCGACTGGGGGGCCAGCGCCACAATGCGCTCGTCCACCGCATGCAGCTCGCTGTTGGCCCCGGGGCGGGCGATAGAGCCCGCGTAATACACCCGGTCACCCACCTTGAAGCGCGACACCTGCGCGCCCACCGCCTCCACCGTGCCCACGGCATCCCAGCCCAGCACCTTGGCCTGCCCCTCGGGCGGCAGCGAGCCCTTGCGCACCTTGGTGTCCACCGGGTTCACCGACACCGCCTTCACCCGCACCAACACATCGCGTGCGCCCGGCACTGGCGCAGGCAGCTCCAAATCCAACAGCGCCTCGGCATGGTCCACAGGCCAATTTGCACGGTATCCAACGGCTTTCATCACAGTCCTTTCATTGCACTGCTGCAGGCACGCACTGCGCCAACACGGCGCCCAGCGCACACGGCATTGCATCGCTTCATCACTGGCCGGGCCCATCCCAAGCCATGCAGGCACTGTAGATAAGCAACCTGCAATTGATAAGACAGCTTTGAATGCATTCAATTTCAAATGAAAATTGAAAATAGCGATCCGGGACCTTGGAACAAGAAATATCCGTTCGGGCTGAGCCCGTCGAAGCCCTGCGCGTCGCGTCGACTGCGCTCTGCGTGAACGGCTGCATGGGGTGAGGGCCCCATCCACCCAGCCAAAACCCTGCTCTGACCCACAGCCCGCCCATGAAAATCGAAAACCTGGCCGACCTGCACGTACTCACCCACACCGCACGCACCGGCACCCTCAGCGCCGCCGCCCGCGCCCTGGGCATGACACCCGCCGCCGCCAGCGCCGCCCTCAAGCGGCTGGAAGGGCAACTGGGCTCGCGCCTGTTCGAACGCTCCACCCGCGCCATGCGCCTCACCGCCCAGGGGCAAATCCTGCTCGACTACGCCCAGCGCGCATTCGACCTGCTGGCCGAAGGCGAAAGCATGGCCACCGCCCACCACGGCACCCTGGTGGGCACCCTGCGCGTGGCCGCCCCGTCCGACTTGGCGCGCAACCTGCTGCTACCGTGGTTTGACGAGTTTTTGGCCGCGCACCCCGGCGTAGAGCTGGCCCTGAGCGTCAGCGACCAGCCCCTGGACGTGACCCGCGACGAAGTCGACGTCGCCCTGCGCTACGGCCCCTTGGCCGACTCGCGCCTCATCGCCCGCCCCCTCACCACCACCCGCCCCATGCTGTGGGCCGCCCCGGCCTACCTGGCGCGCCACGGCACGCCCACCACCCCGCAAGACCTGCTGCAGCACAACTGCATCGCCTTCCACATCGCAGGCCGCCCTGCCCGCACCTGGCGCTTTGGCCGCGACGGGCAATGGACCGAAGTGCGCGTCAAAGGCAACCGCACCGCCGACGACGCCGCCCTGGCCCGCGACTGGGCCATCGCAGGCCACGGCATCATCTACAAATCCGTGCCCTACCTGCACCACGAACTGCACCACAGCCCCCTGGTGCGCCTGCTGCCCGAATGGGACACCCCGCCCTACCCCCTGCAAGCCCTGCTGCCCAGCGGCCGCTTCGTGCCTGCGCGGGTGCGGGCGCTGGTAGATTTTTTGGTGGGGAAGTTTGATGGGTTGCCGCAAGAGTGAGGCTGGCAAACCCGTGCAGACTTTGAATCAAAAGTGGCTCCAACGCTCTTTCAGCAAGCGCTAGCAGCTACCAATTTGAGAGCAAACTGAGTTTGCTAGAGGGGTTGCTTCTTCGCCCCCCGTGATCAGCCATTGCTACACCACTTGCCCTTGCGCGTTGGTCAGGCTGCGCGGGGTTTCTGTGTGGCTATGGCTGTACAAGCGGTGGGCGCCGCTGGCGGTTTGCTCGGTGCGCTGTTCTGTGGCGGTGCCTGCCAGGGTTTGGATGGTGTAGTTGGCCTGGGTGCTGGTGGCTACCGTGGATGCGAGCCCGGCAAAGACAAAGGCCAGCAAGGGGTGGAGCCTGCTGGCCTTGGTGGGGTTGAGCCAAATTGGCTGCTAGCGCTTGAGGAATAAGCGCTGGCAGCTATCAATTTAGGAGTTTTCAATAGTTGCAAGCTGGCCTGTGTGGGACGTGTGGGGCTTCACATTTCAATCTACCGTCGAGAGGTGCTAAGTTTTGTGCGATTCAGGCAAAAGACAAAACTTGAATCCAGCAGCCTTTGGGAGTGTTGAAACTTGCGCCCCGCGATCTAGAAGGAAACGCATCGTTAGCCCTTTACGGTGTTGACACAGGGATAGGAATGCCAAACTTTCTCATGTGATCTCCAATTACCCCTGTGGAAAACCACGCGTCTATTTCCGAATAATTCGCAACGACTTCCTCAACCACACGCGCTGTCCGCCCATTGATTTCAGTGGGCAACCAGCTTGGACTAAACCACTCAGAAGAACTTGCCTTCCGATAGAGGCGAAATGCATTTGGCAACGCAGCGACCTCAACGTCATTTTGTGACAACTTCGCCCATGGGAGATTGACACCCTCGGGAGGTGCAACCCCAACGTTCAGCACAAACTTAGCAGCGCCATTCTTGTCGAACTGTATTTCGACGATTTCGAGATTTTCACTATGACGTCTTTTAAAGCGCCCAAATGGAAAGGCCATCATAATTTCGGCACTTTTTCGCTCAACCCCAACTAAAGGGTGTTGAGCAAAACCATCTTCCGTTAGCCGTGGAATTAGACGACTTTCAACTGCGCTAACTAGTGATTCGCGGGGTGTCAATTAGCTAGCTCCCTATTTCTATTTACGGCAACCACAACCACTAGCGACAGCAGCGGAGCCGCCACCAGCCCCAATCCCCGCGCCCAAATATGCTCCCGCTTTACCTACAAAATCATAAGTCCATTTTTCAACATGATACGCACTGCCTAAGGCTTTTTGCGCAATCCTTTGCGCCTTAGTCAAACCGGCGGTGCCAAACTTTGACTCAACGAAATAGGTGGTGCCATTTCTTGCTGTCCAAATACTATCGACGATCGTGGTTAGGCCGGGTATCTTTGCCTGAGTGTCTACCAAGGTGCTGCCTTTAAGCCTGTTGCTGATCATTGACAGCGCCTCGCCAATTCTTCCCTTTACAGGGTTCGACAATTGCTTGGCGACAGCGGGCAATCCGCGTGCACCACCAATGCCACCTGCCGCCACAGTAGCTGCGATACCTGCCCACTCACCAGCACCGTACTCATTGGAGCATTGATCCACACCGCCATCGACACCCAACAAATCACGCAGGCGTTGGCCTTGCCCGAGAAGCACTACATCTCCCATACCAGCACCGAAATCAACAACACCTTGGGCCAGGAACCCGTCAGGGTCGGTGTAACTTAGTGGATCTCCCCCCACATACCCAAACCGATTCCACCCCCCTTCCAGCCCAATCGGGTCCGCTTGGACATACCGCCCCGCCTGCCCGTCATAGTACCGGTTCAGGTTGTAGCTCAACCCCGTCTCTTCGTCCCACACCTGCCCCGGATAGCGCAGCTTGAAGTTCACTTCTTCGCTGTACACGTGGCCTGAGGTGCTGCTGCTGCCGCCCAGCTGCGGTGCTTCAAACGCGTAGCCTGTGGCCCCGGTAGTGGGGGCTACTTCTCCATACCCCGTAATCAGCCATTGCCACACCACTTGCCCTTGCGCGTTCGTCAGGTGCCGGGGGGTGTTCAGGTGGTCGCTGTCTATGGCGTACAGGCGTCCGTTGATTTGCGCCCCAATGGGCATGGGGCCGCTGGCGGTGGGCGAGTCGCCCACAACCGCACAGCCCTGGCGGCCGACAGGGGTTGAAGGTGACTCTTTTTTTAGATTGAGAAGAGAATCTGGCTTTAGCCCTGATGAAATCTACGCAAGCAGCTATTAAGTCCGTAGCGGTAGCGAGCGCCATTGACTGGCGACACATGGCCTATCGCGACCGTCCAAGCCTGGCTCCAACGTCCTCTGTTGCGCGCTTACCATTCATACCTCTGGGTTTCTAGGGTGTTCACCCAATCCACGAGCTGGTAGTCGCGGCGCATAAGTTCGTCGATGAACTCTAGGAAACCTTTCGATATCGCAGCAAAGACAGGCTGAGATCGGGATAAGTAAAAGACGTGCCCGTCCCCGTCAAAGGCATAGAAGTTACCCAGAATGTCCTGCGCGAATCGAGCACCGCCTTTGAGTTGACCACTGTCAATACTTGCGAACCACTCCCTTCGGAAGCTCATCTCTTCATCAATGTCGCCGTAACCTAGTGCGAGGAGCCAGCAACGAAGATCATTTGGCAATGGAATGCCAATTTCTCCCTCCAGCTCGCTCAGCTCGCCGGAGGAAGTCATTGCATAGGGCTCGAATATTGGTTTCTGACGAAAGAAACCCTTCCGACTTGCTGAGAGCACTGCCTTAACGAGGCCATCAAGTTCTAGTGTCATTTTTCGCTCTCGCAGGCATTCATGGCCGCAGAAGCTCCACCATACAAGACAGCACCGGGTGTGTAACGCAGACGGTTTGGCACACGCTGGCCAAGTCGAAATCGGAAGCTCTACCCATTCACCGCACCCCCGCCCCCACCCACTCATCCACCTCCATCGCCACCTGCCGCGCAGCCTCAGCCAAGGCGCGTGTTCCACCCGCCGCATCCGCCGTTAGCGCGGGCTTTTGCACGATGAAGACGCGCTGGCCCAGCAGGGTTTCGCCTGCGGGGGTGGGGTCTACCAGGGTGGCGCGCAGGCGCAGCAGGCCGGTGCTTTCGGTGGGGCTGGTGAAGAGGTGGCTGAACTCTTCGAGCTCGATGCGCAGCACGGCGGGCAGTTTGCCGCCGCGGGCGGTGTCGCGGGCCTGGGCGGCGGCGTCGGCGTCTTGCAGCACGGCACGGCGTTGGCCCAGTTGGGCACGCAGGGCTTGTTGCACGAGTTGCACGGGGGGTTGCGTCCAGCGGGCCAGGGTGTAGGGGCGCAGTTGCTGGGCGTCGGCATAGGCCAGGCGGTATTGCACGGCGGTGCTGCCTTCGGCCAGGCCGGTGGCTTCTACGTCGGCCAGGGCGATGGGGGCCAGGGGCGCGCGGCGGTCGGCCGGGGCGTAGCTGGTGAGGCCGGGGCCAAAGTCGTAGGACACGGGGCGGTTAGGCGCGGCGGGCAAGGCGCTGCAACCGGCCAGCAATACCAAGCAAAAAGTGCCTGTAGCGCTTGCCAGGCGAGCGCTAAAAGCTATATTTTTAATAGCATCCATTGCAGAGCGGGACGAACGGGCAAAGGGGTGGGCGGGGGTGGTGTGCATGGCGCGGGCCTTTGTGGGTCAGGGTTTGGCCAGGGGTGGGGCAAAGCCGGGCTCGCCCGGGCCGGGGGGCAGGCGGCCACTGCCGTAGATGAAGAGTTGGGGGTTGTCGCTGACGCTGGCGGCGGCCAGGCCCATCTGGCGCACGGCGCGGCCGGTTTCGTCGGCGGCGCGGTTGATGCTGGGCAGGGTGGATCGGCTGAAGTTGTCGGCCGCTGCGGCCATGACCTGGGTGCCGTGGGTGAGCTGGTCGATGGCGCCGCCTTCAGCGCTAAGGCGCAGGGTGGTGGTGCGGATGTCGTTGGCCATGACGGAGACGTTGTTGCTGGCTTGCTGCAGGGCTTTCATGGTCTGGCGGGCGTCGGCGGCCAGGGGGGGCAACGCGGCCAGGGCGGGGTCCAGCCGGTTTTGCACCACGGCGTCCACGCGCTGGGTCAGGGTGTTGACGCTGCCTGCGGCCTGGCCGATGTGGCCCAGGGCCTGGGTGATGCGTTGCTGGTTTTCGTCGCCCAGCAGTTGGTTGATGCGGCGGGTGGCTTCTTCGACCTGGGCGAGGATGTTGGGGGCTTGCTCTGCCAGGCGGCCAAAGGGCGAGGGCTTGAGGGTCAGGCGCGGCAGGCCGCTGGGGCCGGGGGGCAGTTGGGTCAGGGGCTGTGGCGAGTCGTCGAGCAGGACGTGGGCCAGGCCGGTGACGCCCTGGTAGCCCAACGTGGCAAAGGTGGTGGGGCTGATGGGGGCGCTGTCGTTGACGGCGATGCGAATGAGCACGTTGCCGCTGATCTGCGGGTCAAACCCGATGCGGGTGACTTTGCCCACGGCCACGCCTTTGTAGCGCACGGTGGCCTGGGGTTGCAGGCCGCTGACGCCTTCGCGGGTGGAGAGTTCGTATTGCTCGTAGTTGGCGTTGTCGCGGGTGAGCCAGATAGCCAGGCCCGCCAGCAGGGCGGCCACGACGATGACGAAGGTGCCTGCGGCGAGGGCGTGTGATTTGTTTTCCATCAGAGGTCCTTGTGGGGCACAGATGCGGGCGTGGGTGCGGGCGTGGGTGCGGCGGTGGTGGCTGGCGCTGCATCGGCAACAGCGGCGGGCTGCAGCGGGGCCATGGCGCGTTGGCCGCGTTCGCCCATGAAGAAATGTTCGATGAACGGGTGCTTGAAGTGGGCCACCTCGTGCGGTGGGCCGGTGACGATGACTTTTTTATCGGCCAGCACGGCCACGCGGGTGCTCAGGGCAAAGAGGGTGTCCAGGTCGTGCGTGACCATGATGACCGTGAGGCCCAGGGCCGAGCGCAGCTCGCGCACCAGGGCGCAGAAGTCGTCGGAGCTGCTCGGGTCCAGCCCGGCGGTGGGCTCGTCAAGCAGCAAGAGGGGCGGGTCCATGATGAGGGCGCGGGCCAGGGCCACGCGCTTGACCATGCCGCCCGACAAATCAGCCGGCATGCGGGTGGCGTGCTCGGGCTTGAGGCCCACCATCTGCAGCTTGACGAGGGCGGCTGAGCGCACGAGTTCTTCGGGCAGGGTGCCTTGCTCGCGCAGGGCAAAGGCGACGTTGTCGAGCACGTTGAAGGCCGAGAACAGCGCGCCGTGCTGGAACAGCATGCCCACGCGGCTGGCGGCGCCTTCGCGGCCCATTTCAGACGCGGGGCGGCCCAGCACGGTGACGCTGCCGCGCGTGGGCCGGGCCAGGCCCAGTATTTGGCGCAGCAGCACGGTTTTGCCGGTGCCCGAGCCCCCGACGAGCGAGAGCATCTCGCCGCGCTGCACCGTGAACTCCAGGTCTTGGTGCACGGCAAAGGCTTCGCTGCCTTTGCCAAACACGCTCCACAGGCCTTTGGCTTCAACGATGGGCCGTTCGTGGACAGGTGTGTGGGCGGGCACGGCGAGGGGTTTCGGACTGGGGGCGGAAGACGGGGGATGCAGAGCAGCGGTCATGGCTCAGATCCCCACGTTGCGGAAGGCGACGGCGAAGAGCGCATCGACGATGATGACCATGGTGA
The DNA here is from genome assembly GCF_002749705.1 of Acidovorax sp. 56. Classification (NCBI taxonomy): domain Bacteria; kingdom Pseudomonadati; phylum Pseudomonadota; class Betaproteobacteria; order Burkholderiales; family Comamonadaceae; genus Acidovorax; species Acidovorax sp. 56. The sequence continues at coordinate 3,777,182 of NZ_PEEV01000001.1, read as the reverse complement.
TGGAGGTGACGACGGACGCGGTGGTGCCTTCGCCCAGGCTTTGGGTGTTGGGCTTGACGCGCAGGCCCCAGTGGCAGCCGATGAGGGCGATGAGCCCCCCGAACACCACCGATTTGGCCATGGCCAGCGTGAGGTTGCCCACCTTCACAGCCGCAGGCAGGGCCTGCACAAAGTACGACGAAGAGATGCCCAGCGTGATGTCGGCCGCCAGCATGCCCCCGGCCAGCGCGGCCAGCGTGGTCCACACGCTGATGAGCGGCATGGCCAACGCCAGGGCGATGGTGCGGGGCATGACGAGCCGAAAGCCGTGCGGGATGCCCATGACGCGCATGGCGTCCAGCTCTTCGGTCACGCGCATCACGCCAATCTGCGCGGTGATGGACGAGCCCGAGCGCCCCGCCACCAGGATGGCCGCCAGCATGGGCCCCAGCTCGCGGATGAGCGAGATGCCCAGGATGTTGACGATGAACGATTCGGCCCCGAACTGGCGCAGCTGCAGGCTCATCAGGTAGGCCAGCACCACGCCAATCAAAAAGCCCACCAGCGCGGTGATGGGCAGCGCCGTGGCGCCCATGCGGTACAGGTGGCCCGACACATCGCGCCAGGGGCCGCGCCGGGGGTTGCGGGCCAGGCGCAGCAGGTCCAGCACCAGTTGGCCCACCATCTGCACCACATGGCGGGCGTGGTCCAGCCCGTGCAGCACCAGCACGCCCAGGTGGTCCACCTGGTCAAACAGGCGCCAGGGCGCTGGGGCGGGTGGGTTGGCAATGGTGAGCTGGGCCACGCGTTCGAGCAGGGTGCGCTGCACGTCCGTCAGCGCCAGGCGCGCGGGCCAGGCACGGCCCCAGTGGTTCCACAGCAGCTGGGCGCCGACATGGTCCAGCCACTGCAGGGCGCGCAGGTCCCAGCCCAGGGCGGCGGCGGGCGCGTTGTCTTGCAGCTGGCGGCGCAGCAGCTTCCACTGCGAGCGGGTGCCCAGCTCGGCAGCACCCCAGCGGCCCTGCGGCTGCGCGCACGGCCCCTCGGGCGTGTCGGTGCGGACGATGCAGGGGGCGGCGCTGTCAGTGGTCATGTGGGAGGGCGGCACAAGCCACCGGGCAGGGCAATGGGGGTAAACGACAGAGTCAGGCATGGTAGCGGAGCCGGGCGCAACCCCTTGGCACATTCTTGCGGCCCGTGCATGCAATTTTTATCAAAATACCCTCTAGCGCTTGATTGATAAGCGCGAGAAGCTATTTATTTGATAGCAACAGGCATTTACCCCATCGACAGGCAACGGGCGCTCAGCACAATGGGGCGGGTAACCCATCCGTTCCATCTCCGCCCTTTCCCTATCCATGAGCGACACCCAGTTTGACTACATCATCATTGGCGGCGGCACTGCGGGTGCCCTGCTGTGCAACCGACTGAGCGCAGACGGCCGCCACCGCGTGCTGCTGGTGGAGGCGGGCCGCAAGGACGACTACCACTGGATCCACATCCCCGTGGGCTACCTGTACTGCATTGGCAACCCGCGCACCGACTGGCTGTACCACACCGAGCCCGACGCGGGCCTGAACGGCCGCACCCTGCGCTACCCGCGTGGCAAGACACTGGGCGGCTGCAGCAGCATCAACGGCATGATCTACATGCGCGGCCAGGCCCGCGACTACGACCAATGGGCCCAACTGACGGGCGACGACAGCTGGCGCTGGGACAACGCCCTGCCCTTCTTCCGCCGCCACGAGGACCACTGGCGGCTGGACCAGCCCGAGGGCGTGAATGAAAATTTCAAACGCCTGCACGGCAACAAGGCCACCGGCAGCACGGGCGAGTGGCGGGTAGAGAAGCAGCGCCTGCGCTGGGACGTGCTGGACGCCTTTGCCCAGGCCGCGCAGGAGGCCGGCATTGCCGCCACCGACGACTTCAACCGGGGCACCAACGAGGGCGTGGGCTACTTTGAGGTGAACCAGAAAAGCGGCTGGCGCTGGAACACGGCCAAGGCCTTTTTGCGGCCCACCTGCTACGGGCGGCCCAACTTTGAGATGTGGACCAGCGCGCAGGCGGCGCAGCTCATCATCGAGACGCAGCCCGACGGGCAGCACCGCTGCACCGGCGTGAAGGTGTGGGACGGCCAGCAGATGGTGACCGCCCACGCCAGCCGCGAGGTGGTGCTGAGCGCGGGCGCCGTCAACTCGCCGCAGCTGCTGCAGCTCTCGGGCATCGGGCCTGCGGCGCTGCTGCGCCAGCACGGGCTGGATGTGGCGGTGGACCTGCCCGGCGTGGGTGCCAATTTGCAAGACCACCTGCAGATCCGCTCGGTCTTCAAGGTGCAGGGCGTGCCCACGCTCAACACCATGGCCAATTCGCTGGTGGGCAAGGCCAAGATCGGGCTGGAATATGTGCTCAAGCGCAGCGGGCCCATGAGCATGGCACCCTCGCAGCTGGGCGCCTTCACCCGCAGCAGCGCAGAGCATGTGCACCCCAACATCCAGTACCACGTGCAGCCTTTGTCGCTGGATGCGTTTGGCGAGCCGTTGCACAGCTTCCCGGCCTTCACGGCCAGCGTGTGCAACCTCAACCCCACCAGCCGGGGCACGGTGCAGATCAAGAACGCAGACTTCCGCACCGCACCCGCCATTGCCCCCAACTACCTGAGCACCCCCGAGGACCGCAAGGTGGCCGCGGACAGCCTGCGCGTGACGCGCCGCATCGTCGCCCAGCCCGCGCTGGACAAGTACCGGCCCGAAGAGTGGAAGCCCGGCGTGCAGTACCAGACCGACGCCGACCTGGCGCGGCTGGCGGGCGACATTGCCACCACCATCTTCCACCCCGTGGGCACCACCAAAATGGGGCACGACCTGGACCCCATGGCGGTGCTGGACAGCCAGATGCGCGTGCGCGATGGGCGCGGCGGCGTGGTGCAGGGGTTGCGCGTGGTGGACGCCGGGGCCATGCCCACCATCACCAGCGGCAACACCAACTCGCCCACGCTGATGATGGCCGAGCGCGCCGCGCAGTGGATGGTGGAGGCACAGCGCGCGGGCAGTTGAGGCGACGAGTTGACGTGACGGGCTGCGCGACGGGCCACCTGCAACCGCACAAGCCACCGCACAATCGCGGGCATGTACACATCCACCTTCATTTTTGCGGCGGGCCAGTTTGACGAGGCTTTTCACCGCCTGGACGAGGCCATTGCCACGGCAGCCCGCGCCCTGCCCGGCTACCTGGGCGAAGAGTCGTGGGAGGACACGCGCAACAGGCTGGTCTCCAACGTGTACTACTGGGAGTCTCTGGCCGCGCTGCAGGCCCTGATGCAGCACCCAGCGCACCTGCAGGCCAAGGCCGAGCAGGCGCGCTGGCTGGCCGGTTACCAGGTGGTGATTGCCGAGGTGCTGCGCACCTACGGCGACGGGCAGCTGCAGGGCCGCCTGCCCACGGCCGGGCTGTTCAGCCCAGCGCCAGATCAGCGAATGCCACCCACATAGCGCCGCGCCTGCGGGTGCGCCGAGGCCATGGTGTGCACTGCGGGGGACGCTGTCTGCTCGACCGTCCGGGCAGCCACGGCTTCGCGGGCGCTGCGGCGCAGCTCGGCGGCCAGGGTGTCTTGCATGCAGTGCTCCAGGCGGTCGGCCCATTCGACCAGCTCGGGGGCCTGGTCTTGCACGGCGCGTTCGCGGGCAAAGCGGACGATCTCGCGGGCGTAGCTGCCGTTGCTCGCCATCCACTCGGTGTCCGTCACGCGCCCCGTCTTGCGCCGCAGCAGCACATGCAGGTGCGCGGCGATGGCGAGTTTCTCGCTGTGGTTCATGTGTCGCTGCCTCCGTTGCCTTCGGATATGCCCCACAGGGGGGCAGACGCAGCGGGTGTTTGCACAAGGCGTGCCAGCTCTTTGAACAGGTTCTTGGCCCCCATTTGATGCACTGCACAATCCTCGGGAAACCCCCAATGCACCAGCGCAGGGCAGGAGTTACATTGCAGTTACTCAACGGGGCGCCAAGGTGTTCCCAGATGAGGGGACCGAGGAGACAACCCGTAAACCAACTACCAAGATAAGCACCCAACGAGGTGCGAAAAATTTTCAAAGCGCTGGCGATCCCAGCGCTTTTTTTTGTCCTTGCGGGTCCACGGCCAGGGGGTTGTCCTCCTCAAGCACCCATGCCGACGAGGCCCAGGCGCTATAAAAACCATAACAGCCATAACAGGCTGCATGCCAAAATCGGGCGATGGAATGGATTTTTATTACCCTGGCCTCGCTCTTCGCAGGCTTTATCGACGCGATTGTGGGTGGGGGCGGCCTGATTCTGACCCCCGCGCTGTTTGCCGCTTTTCCGGGCACCGCCCCGGCCACTTTGTTTGGCACCAACAAGGCCGGCTCGGTCTGGGGCACGGCCATGGCCACCTGGCAATACAGCCGCCGGGTAGAGATGCGCTGGCGGGCCCTGCTGCCCGCAGCGGGTGCGGGCTTTGCGGGCGCCTTTGCCGGGGCCTGGACGGTGACCGCCCTGTCGCCCGACTTCTTGCGCAAAGTGCTGCCCCTGGTGCTGTTGGCCGTGCTGGCCTACACGCTGGCCAAAAAAGACCTGGGCCGCCACCACGCCCCGCGCTTTGCGGGCCGCACCGAGGTGTGGGTGGCCTGCCTGGTGGGCCTGGGCATTGGGTTTTATGACGGCTTCTTTGGCCCCGGCACCGGCAGCTTCTTTGTCTTTTTGTTTGTGCGTTTGCTGGGCTATGACTTTTTGAACGCATCCGCCTCGGCCAAGCTGCTCAACTGCGCCACCAACATTGCGGCCATCACGCTGTTCGCCTTCAAGGGCCATGTGTGGTGGCACTACGCCGTCACGCTGGCCATTGCCAACGTGGTGGGCAGCATGGCGGGCACGCACATGGCGCTCAAGCACGGCACCGGTTTTGTGCGTGGCATCTTCATCGTGGTGGTGAGCAGCCTGATCCTGAAGACGGGCTACGACGCGTTTTTGCGCTGAGCACAGCGCCGCGCCATGGGGCCGCCACCGGGGTGGCCCTGTATTTGCCCTGGCATCGCGCTTGCTAGAAGGGGTTTGAGGAGGGTCAAAAAAACCTTGACCATCCGCGCAACACTAGGGTTGTCCTGCGTGGTCTGAAAAAGCACGGGCATCCTATAATTTGTTTCTATTTGATGACGCACCCCATCGCTTTTGGCGATGCCTCGTCTCCCCCGCTCCGGCTTGCTTACCTGCATGCCGGATTTTTTTGTACCTGAAACACCCCTAGCAGGACCTTGCCATGAAACTGTTGAAGACCGTTGTTACCGCCGTGGCGCTGTGCGCTGCCTTTGCCGCCCAAGCCCGCACGCTGGACGAAGTCAAAAAAGACGGCAAGATCATCGTGGCCACCGAGGGCCAGTTTGCCCCCTTCAACTACTTCAAGGGCACCCAGCTGACGGGCTTTGAAGTGGAAGTGGCCGAGCTGGTGGTCAAGAAGATGGGCCTGAAGCTGGAGTGGAAGACCCTGGGCTTTGACGCACTGCTGACCGGCCTGGCCCAAAACCGCTGGGACGCCGTGATCGCCTCGCACGGCGTGACCGAAGAGCGTGCCAAGGCCGTGACGTTTGCCAACCCCCACTACTGCTCGGGCGGCATGATCGTGGCGATGGATGAAAAGATCCGCAACGCCAAGGACCTCACCGGCAAGGTCGTGGCCGTGCAAACCGGCACCAGCTACCTCACGAACGTGCAAAAGCTCGCAGGCGTGAAGGAAGTGAAGAACTTCCCCCAAGACACCGACGCCCAGCGCGCCCTGATCTCCAAGCGCGTGGACGCCTGGGTGAGCGACAAGTTCGTGGCCAAGGAAGCCGCTGCCAAGAACGCCAAGGCTGGCTTCAAGCTGGGCGACATGCTGTTCATCGAGCGCATTGCCCCCGCCATGGCCCTGGGCAACACCAGCCTGGCCGACGCCTGGAACAAGGCCTTTGCCGAAGTGCTGGCCGACGGCAGCTACGCCGCCGTGTCCAAGAAGTACTTCAACGAAGACGTGCGCTGCAACTGAGTTGCCATCGCCAGGGGCAAGAGGGGTTAAGGCGGGCCAAGCTGGCCGCCGCCCCTGCGGCCCCCAGGGTGCACAGAGGGTACATGCCCTCTGCGCACCCTTTGTTTTTGCTGGCACACTCGCCACCTTTGGCGCCGTGGATGCCCCAGCCTCTGCGGCTGGATTGATTCAGAACTGAGACCGACCGGTCATTTCATTCATGCTTATTGCCCTTTGGCCGCAAACCTGGACGCGCCAGCAGCGCAGCAATGCCACCCTGGTCGCCGCGGTGGTGCTCATGGTGCTGGCCCTGTCGCTGCTGGGCGAACTGCTCTCCTTCCTGCCCGAACCCATTGGCTCCAACGCCCAGGCGTTCTCTGAGGGCGCCCGCACCACGCTGTGGCTCACGCTCATCAGCGGCGCCGTGGGCCTGGTGCTGGGCACCGTGGCCGCGCTGGCCCGCACCGCCCGCTGGGTGGCCGTGCGCTGGGCGGCCAGCCTGTACATCTGGGCGATTCGCGGCACACCGCTGCTGGTGCAGATTCTGTTTGTGTACTTTGCCCTGCCGGTGCTGGTGCCGGGCCTGAACCTGCCCGACTTTGCCGCCGCCGTGGTGGCCCTGGGGCTGAACGTGGGCGCCTACAACGCCGAGGCGCTGCGCGCGGGCCTGCTGGCCGTGCCGCGCGGCCAGACCGAAGCCGCCCGGGCGCTGGGCCTGGGGCGTGTGCACGTGTTCCTGGACGTGGTGTTTCCGCAGGCGTTCAAGATTTCGCTGCCGCCGCTGGTGAGCAACTTTGTGGCGCTGCTCAAAGATTCGTCGCTGGCCTACGCCATTGGCGTGGTGGAGCTGACCAATGTGGGCAACCGCATCCAGTCGGCCACCTTCCAGCCCATTGCCACGCTGACCACGGTGGCCGTGACGTATTTGCTGCTCACCACGCTGGTCACGCAAATCTCCAACGCGGTCGAGTACCGCTTTGACGTGGAAGGGCGCAACCAATGAGCCTCAACCCTGTACCCCACCCCAAGCCCTACATCGTTGCCGAAGGCGTGTGCAAGTCGTTTGGCACGCACCAGGTGCTCAAGGAAGTGTCCACCGTGTTCCACACGGGCGAGGTGACGGTGATCATTGGCGCCTCTGGCTCGGGCAAGAGCACGCTGCTGCGCGCCATCAACCGGCTGGAGCCCCACGATGCCGGGCGCATCACCATCGATGGCGTGGACGTGTGCGACGACCACACCACCTTGCAACGCCAGCGCTGCGAAGTGGGCATGGTGTTCCAGCAGTTCAACCTGTTTGGCCACATGAGCGTGCTGGACAACGTGACGCTGGCGCCCCGCCGCATTCGCCACACGCCCCGCGCCCAGGCCAACCAGGACGCCATGCAGCTGCTGCGCCGCGTGGGCATGCAAGACCATGCGCACAAGTACCCCTGGCAACTGTCGGGCGGGCAGCAGCAGCGGGTGGCCATTGCACGCGCGCTGGCCATGCAACCGAAGGTGATGCTGTTTGACGAGCCCACCTCGGCGCTGGACCCGGAGATGGTCAAGGAAGTGCTGGACGTGATGCGCGAGCTGGCACGCGGCGGCATGACGATGATTGTGGTCACCCACGAAATGGGCTTTGCCCGCGAAGTGGCCGACCGCGTGATGTTCTTCGACCAGGGCCGCATCGCCCACGACGCGCCGCCGCAGGAGTTTTTCAACAACCCGGCCAACGACCGCATCCGTGCGTTTCTGGGCCGGGTCAGCCACTGAGGCTGGCAGCCTAGGCTCCCTATGAAACTGTTCAAAGGGCCGCCGGGCAACCGGGGGCCCTTTTTGTTTGCGGGTCGGGTTTTGTTTTGGATTTTGGTTCTGGAGAGGTCTTCCCATGCGCACCGAACGTTCCGGCCTGATGGCCTTGCTCATCGTCACCGTGGTGTGGGGCACCACCTTCCCGGCCATGAAGCTGCTGTCTGCGCAGCTCGATGCGCTGCAAATCATCTGGCTGCGCTTTGCGATTGCGCTGGTGGTGCTGCTGCCTTTGTGGCGCGGCATGCATCGGCATGAGCGGCGCTGGGGCTGTGCGCTGGGGCTGCTGCTGTTTCTGGCGTTCTGGCTGCAAATTGAGGGGCTGGCGCGCACCAGCAGCAACCGCAATGCGTTTGTGACGGGGCTGAACGTGCTGGTGGTGCCGCTGATTGCGATGCTGGCGCTGGGCCGCCGCTACGGCTGGCAGCTGTGGGCGGCCTGCGCCATGGCGTTTGCGGGCATGGCACTGATGTTCCATGAAAACGAGCCCTGGAACCTGGGCGACACGCTCACCCTGGCCAGCACGCTGTTCTATGCGCTGTACATCCTGGCCCTGGAAGAATGCGCGCGCCGCACTAGCAATGCCCCCTTGCGCGCCACGCGCATGGCCGCTGCGCAGGCCTTGGTCATGTGCGCCGCAGCCACGGCCCTGCTGTGGGGCCGCGATGGCCACATGGACTGGCTGCCCCAACTGACCCGCCTGGACAACGCCGCCTGGATTGCCCTGGTGTACCTGGGCCTGCTGGCCAGCGTGGTGGTGGTGACGCTGCAGGCCTGGGGCCAGCAGCGGGTGGACGCCATGCGCAGCGCCATCGTCTTCGGGCTGGAGCCCGTGTTTGCGGCCTTGACGGCCTGGGTGCTGCTGGGCGAAAGCCTGGGCTGGACAGGCAGCGGCGGCGCAGCCCTGATCGTGGCCGCCCTGGTCGTGAGCCAGCTGCAGCCTGCCAGCAAGGCACAGGCGGCCTGAACAGGTGCGTTATCGCGATATTTTTAGATAAAAATAGGCTCTAGCGCTTATTGAATAAGCGCTAGCAGCTACCAAAACAATAGCAAATAGAACCCAGCGCTGCACGGAACACAGCAGCGCAGCCCGTGCCTACACCTGCGTGACCAGGCCCGTCATCTTCACCACCTCCAGATCACGCCCCTTGACCGAGGCCAGTTCGGTGCGCAGGCGGTCGTTGTTCCAGCGCTCATCCGGGGCGCCGCTGAGGTACCAGTTCGAGCCGTTGTCGGCCAGCAGCATGCCGTAGGTTTTGAGCGCTGTCAGGATGGCGTGGGCCTCGGGGCTGAAGGTGGCTGGGATGGCGTAGCTGGCCTTCAGGCGCACCCGCATGCCCATGGGTGGCAGGTTGGCGTCGGTGCTGGAGGATGCGTAATGCGTGGCGGGCGGCACAAAAGCTTTGCGCGTGCGCGCAGCCGTGAAGCGCAAGGCGTGGCGAATGCCCCCTGCGCCCTGCGAGGCCTCGTCGTACCGCACCAGACCGGGAAAGATCGGCAGCCCGGCGGCATCGGCACTGGTCCAGCCCGCCTTTGCACTGGGGCGCACGTTGTTGCTGTCGAGGTGGAACGCGGCCCCTACATCGGCCTGCCAACGGTCGCTTTTTGCAAAGGCACGTCCCAGTTCATAGAGGCGCTGGTTGTCCCGGTCGATCACCAGCACATGCCGGTCCCCGTCCTGCCCCGGCGCGCCTTCCACGGGCGCGTCCAGCGGGATGGGGAACGGGCCAGGGTCGCTTTCGTCCCCGTAGGCTTGGTATTCGATCGCCACCTTGGCCTGCTGGCCGGACACCACGCGGTACGGAATGCCGATGGGCGCCCCTTCCCACAGGCCCGAGCCAAAGTCGCGGTACAGGCCCGTGTCGGCACCCATGCTGGCGATCAGGCGCTCGGAGTTCGGGTCCACTTCGGCAGCGCTGATGTCGGTGTTCCAGGGGTTGTCGGCAGGAAACGGAATGGCCCCATTGAGCGCGGCCCCAGCGCCCAGGCTGGCGCGCGAGAGGTTGCCGTACGTGACGCCCGAGGGAGGCACCGAAGGCGTGCCGGGGCTGGTCGGGCTGGTCGGGCTGGTCGGGCTGGTCGGGCTGGTCGGAGCATCGCCCCCACCGCCTCCGCCACAAGCCGTGAGCAGCAAAACAGGAAGGGCCCCCAGGGCCCGGCGGCGTTGGCGTTGCATGGTGTTCTCCGGCAGCTAGCAATCGGGTGCTCTCCTCCGAATGGCGAAAGCGGCCGGATTGTGATGCCAACGGCACCCGCATGCTGTGAGCAGGTGTTAGCAATCGCTTTGGCACAACGCGACTGCCACTAACTGCCTCGCCGAGACGGCACACAGACAGCTACGGCCTGCTTCAGGCTCAGCGCAAGGTGACTTCGTCTGCCCGGCGCGGCTTGCCAATTGGCGCAGCAGCCTGGCCCTTGCGCACTGCCTGAATGTCTTCCTCGTTGGGGTATTCGCCCTGCAACCAGTAGTCAAACACGCGCCGTGCAATGGGCCCGGCGGCGGCGGCACCAAAGCCTGCGTTTTCCACAATCAAGGCCACCACGATTTGCGGCGACTCAGCGGGTGCGAACGCAGCAAAGAGCGAGTGGTCGCGCTGGTGCTCTTCCATCGACTTGGCGTTGTATTTGACGTTCTGGCCCAGGCTCACGGCCTGGGCGGTACCCGTTTTGCCGGCCGAGGTGTACGGCGCACCGGCAAACACGCGGGTGCCCGTGCCGCCCTTGTTCACCGCCACCAGCGCGTTGCGCACGATCTCCACGTTCTTGGGCTTGTAGCCCAGGTCTGTGCCAGGCGGCTGGGGCACCGGCGTCAGCTCGCCCGTCACCGTGTCTCTGACGGCCTTGATCAGGTGCGGCGCGTAGCGCGTGCCGCCATTGGCCAGCGTGGCCTCGGCCACTGCCAGCTGCAGCATGGTGAAGTTGTTGTAGCCCTGGCCAATGCCCAGCGACACCGTTTCGCCAGGGAACCAGCGCTTCATTTCCGGGCGCTTGTAGGTGTTGCGCTTCCACTCGGTGCTGGGCAGGGTGCCGCGCACTTCGCCGTTCAGGTCAATGCCGGTGGACTGCCCGAACGTCAGGGGCTTCATGAAGTCGTGGATGGTGTCCACGCCCATGTCCACGGCCAGCGAGTAGAAATAGGTGTTGCTGGAGAACTGGATGGCGCGGTGCATGTCGAGCGCGCCCAGGCCGCCTTCGTGGCTGCGGAAGGTGCGGCCACCGAAGTTGTAAAAGCCCGGGTCGTTGACGATCATGCTGGGCGAGCGCTTGTTCAGCTCCAGCGCGGCCAGCGCCATGAAAGGCTTGTAGGTGGAGCCCGGCGGGTACAGCCCGCGCAGGGCGCGGTTGAGCAGGGGTTTGTCGATGGATTCGTTGAGCGCGGTCCAGTTCTCCACGTCAATGCCTTCAACGAAGAGGTTGGGGTCGAACGTGGGCTTGCTCACCAGGGCCAGCACTTCGCCGTTGCGCGGATCAATGGCCACCAGGGCGCCACGGCGGTCGCCAAACAGGTCTTCCACCATCTTCTGCAACTTGATGTCCAGCGAGATCATCACGCTCTTGCCCGGCGTGGCAGGGCGACTGGCCAGCTTGCGCACGGCACGCCCACCGGCCGATGTCTCCATCTGCTCCACGCCGGTGATGCCATGCAGGTCGGATTCAAAGCTTTGCTCCACCCCCAGCTTGCCGATGTATTCGGTGCCCCGGTAGTTGGCCTCGTCGTCCGCGTCCTGAATGCGCTGCTTCTCGTTCTGGTTGATGCGGCCGATGTAACCAATGGCGTGGCTGCCGATCTCGCCCAGGGGGTAGTTCCGGAACAAGCGCGCCTTGATCTCCACACCCGGAAAGCGGTACTGCTGCGCGGCAAAGCGCGCCACCTCTTCGTCGCTCAGGCGGGTGCGAATCGGCAGCGACTCGAAGTTGCGCGACTCTTCCAGCAAGCGCTTGAAGCGCCGCCGGTCGCGCTGGTGGATGTCCACCACCTTGGCCAGCGCGTCGATGGTGTCGTCCAGCGGGGCTGCGCGCGAGGGGGTGATCTCCAGCGTGTAGGCCGCGTAGTTGGTGGCCAGCACCACGCCATTGCGGTCCAGGATCAGGCCCCGGTTGGGCACGATGGGGACCACGGCCGTGCGGTTGCTCTCGGCCTGTGCGGCCAGATCTTCGTGGCGCACCACCTGCAAATACAACAGCCGCGCCACGATGAGGCCAAACGCAAAAAACACCACGGCGGCCACCACCAGCATGCGCAGGCGCAGGCGCGATGCATCGGCGGCAACGTTGCGGATTTCAGTCATGTGTGCCGCGCCCCCAGGCTTGCACTGCGGGCAGTCGTAACGTTCCTGCGCTCACCATGGTCACAGGGGGCGGTTCTCGTCGCGGTCGGGCGGGCGGCGCTGCGGGGCCAGCAGCACCCAGCTGGCCAGGGGCCACAAAGCGACTTCCAGCGCAGGCGCCAGCAGCACCCAGAAGCCCGGGAAGATGCCGCCAGTGACCACGCGCAGCAAGGTCTCAATGCCATGCGCCATGGCAAACATGGGCAACAACTGCAGGGCCTGCGAGGGCACGCTGAACCACAGCAAGCGCCGGTGCATGGCCGTGGCGCTGAAAGACAGCACCGTGTAGGCCAACGCATGCTGGCCCAGCAGCGCAGACTGCGCCACGTCCATGCACAGCCCCAGCGCAAACGCCACGCCCATGCCCACCCGCAGGGGCTGGTGCACGCTCCAGAACACAATCAGCACCATCAGCAAGTCCGGCATCCACACCCAGCGCCCCAAGGGCACCAAGTTGACGGCCAAGCCCAGCAGCAGGCTGATGACGATGAAAACCGGGTTGACAGGCAGCAGCAACTGCTGGCCACGGGGCATGATCATTTGCGCACCCTCTTGCTGGTCACGGTGGGGGCGGGTTCGGGCCGAGGCGGCAGGTGGTCGGTCAGGGGTTTGAGCACCATCACATGGCGCACGCCCTGCACCTGGGCCAGGGGCTTGCAGTAGATGCGGGCAAAGGCCGAGTCGGCACGGCGCTCCACATGGGTCACGCGGGCCACAGGCAAGCCTGGGGGATAGACGCCGTCCACCCCACTGGTAGTGAGCAGGTCGTCCTCGCGCACATCGGCATTGGCCTGGATGAAGCGCAGCTCAATGCCGCCACCGTGCTCGGCCATTGGGTCACCATACGCCACGGCGCGGGCGCCAGTGCGCAGGTTCAGCACCGGGATGGCCTGATCTCGGTCCACCAGCAGCGTGACTTCACTCACCAGGGGAAACACCCGCGTCACCTGTCCCAGCACGCCGCCTTCGTCCATCACGGGCACGCCCTGCTCCACGCCATGCAGCTGACCCTGGTCAATGACCACACGGCGGGTGTAGGGGTCGGCGGTGTCGTAAATCACCTGGGCGGCCTGGGCGGGGGTCTGCAGCCGCTCGCGCAGCGCCAGCAGTTTGCGCAGGCGCACGTTCTCTTGCGCCAGTTGCTCGGCCTGGTGCGCCTGCTGCGACACCAGTACCAGCTTTTGCGCGGCGGCATCGGCATCGGCCTGGGCCGATTGCAAGGATTGGAAGTAGCCCGAGCCGTGGCGTGCCAACTCCACCGGCTGGAACACCAACCACTGCACCGGGTAAAGCACCGAGCCAATGGCCAGGCGCACAGGCCCGGTGATTTGAAAGCGGGCATCGGCCACCATCAAGAACAACGCCAGCGCGCTGAACGCAGCCAAACGCGACAGGGCCGAAGGGCCCTGCTTGAAGAAAGGTGGCGCACTGCGGTCTAGGGTTCCCAGGGGCATAGAGGGCAGTACTTCAGGAAGGGTCGCGCAGGGGCTGGGTCACTGCAGTGGATTCACAAAGCATGGAGACATCAGCGATCACGCGGTTCTGACCCAGAGCCCCCTGCGAAAGAAGGCCCCAGACTTGCACATTACTCGCTGGTGAAGATGCTGCCCAGGCGGTCCATGCGCTCCAGCGCAATGCCGCAACCGCGCACCACGCAGGTCAGCGGGTCTTCGGCCACCAGCACGGGCAGGCCGGTTTCTTCGGCCAGCAAACGGTCTAGGTCACGCAGCAGCGCGCCGCCGCCGGTCAGCATCATGCCGCGGTCGGAAATGTCGGCACCCAGTTCTGGGGGGGTTTGCTCCAGCGCGTTTTTCACGGCCGAGACGATCTGGTTGAGCGGGTCGGTCAGGGCTTCCAGGACTTCGTTGCTGGAGATAGTGAAGCTGCGCGGCACGCCCTCAGACAGGTTGCGGCCCTTGACTTCCATCTCGCGCACTTCGGAGCCCGGGAAGGCCGAGCCGATGTTCTTCTTGATGGCTTCGGCCGTGGGCTCGCCAATCAGCATGCCGTAGTTGCGGCGGATGTAGTTGATGATGGCTTCGTCAAATTTATCGCCACCCACACGCACACTGCCCTTGTAGACCATGCCGCCCAGCGAGATCACGCCCACTTCGGTCGTGCCGCCGCCGATGTCGACGACCATGGAGCCCGAGGCTTCGGAGACTGGCAAGCCAGCGCCGATGCCAGCCGCCATGGGCTCTTCGATCAGATACACCGCCGTGGCGCCTGCCGCTTCAGCGGCGTCCTTGATGGCGCGGCGCTCAACCTGGGTGGAGCCACAGGGCACGCAGATGATGATGCGCGGGCTGGGGGTGAACAGCGTGCGGGGGTGCACCATCTTGATGAACTGCTTGATCATCTGTTCGGTGATCACGAAGTCGGCGATCACGCCATCCTTCATGGGCCGGATGGCTTCAATGTTGCCGGGCACCTTGCCCAGCATGGCTTTGGCTTCGTGGCCTACCGCCTGGATGACCTTCTTGCCGTGGGGGCCGCCTTCGTGGCGGATAGCAACCACTGAGGGCTCGTCCAGAACGATGCCTTTGTCACGGGCAAAAATGAGGGTGTTGGCGGTGCCAAGGTCAATGGCAAGGTCGGTGGAGAAGTACCGACGAAAAGCTCCGAACATTCAAAAATCCTCTCAGGCACGGCATGCGCGTCGGCCTGCCATCGCCAGGTGTGTCAGGGAGTGGGTGGGAGTCAAATATCACTTTTTTCGCACAATGACCGGCTGAAAAGAGGGTATTGCGGCAAAGCCGGGATAATACCCCATCCCCTGTGAATAACTCCCTCCGGCATGACCCGGATCACAGCTTTACATCTGGTATCCCGAGAAATATTTTCCCTATGGCACTGACCCCTCAGGACATTGGTCGCATCGCCAATCTGGCGCGACTGGAGCTCACACCCTCAGAAAGTGAGCGCATGCTCACGCAATTGAACGGTTTTTTCGACGTTGTGGAGCAAATGCGGGCTGTGGATACCCAAGGGATTGAGCCCCTGGCCCACCCCGTGGCGGCGATCCAGGCCGTGGCGCTGCGCCTGCGCGAAGACGTGGCCAGCGAGCCCAACAACCGGGAAGCCAACCAAAAGAGTGCGCCAGCCGTGGAGCGCGGCCTGTTCCTCGTGCCCAAAGTGATCGAGTAAGCCCCATGACCCAGAATCCCACCGCACTGCACGACCTGAGTGTGACCGAGCTGGCAAGCCAGCTGCGCAACCGCCAGATTTCCGCCGTTGAAGCCGCCCAGCATTTCCTGGCCCGCACCAAGGCCCACCCCACCCTGGGCGCCTACGTGGCCCTGAACGAAGACGCCACCCTGGCCCAGGCGCAGGCGGCCGACGCGCGCATTGCCGCGGGCACCGCAGGCCCCCTGGCCGGCGTGCCCATCGCGCACAAAGACATCTTTGTTACCAAAGAGTTTCCGAGCACCGCAGGCTCCAAGATGTTGGCGGGCTACCAGTCGCCATTTGATGCCACCGTGGTCAGCAAACTGGCCGAGGCCGGTGCCGTGACACTGGGCAAACTCAACTGCGACGAGTTCGCCATGGGCTCGGCCAATGAGAACTCGGCCATCGCCCCGCTGGGCTTTGACGCCCCCGCCCCTGTGCGCAACCCCTGGGACACCAGCCGCATTCCCGGCGGCTCGTCGGGCGGCAGCGCCGTGGCAGTGGCTGCACGTCTGGCCCCCGCAGCCACTGGCACCGACACCGGCGGCTCCATCCGTCAGCCTGCCTCGTTTTGCGGCATCACCGGCATCAAGCCCACGTATGGCCGCGCCAGCCGCTACGGCATGATCGCCTTCGCCTCCAGCCTGGACCAGGCCGGCCCCATGGCCCGCAGCGCTGAAGACTGCGCCCTGCTGCTGTCGGCGATGTGCGGCCCGGACCCTGACCGCGACTCCACATCGCTGGATGTGCCCGCCGAAAATTTCAGCGCCAAGCTCAATGACTCCATCGAAGGCCTGCGCATCGGCATCCCCGCCGAATTCTTTGGCGAAGGGCTGGCGCCCGATGTGCGCGCCGCTGTCGACGGGGCGCTCAAGGAATACGAAAAGCTCGGCGCCAAGCTCGTGCCCATCACGCTGCCGCGCACCGAGCTGTCCATCCCGGTGTACTACATCATTGCGCCGGCCGAGGCCTCGTCCAACCTCAGCCGCTTTGACGGCGTGAAGTTTGGCCACCGCGCCAAGGACTACACCGACCTGGTGGACATGTACAAGAAGACCCGTGCCGAAGGCTTTGGCGACGAGGTCAAGCGCCGTATCATGATCGGCGCCTATGTGCTCTCGCATGGCTACTACGACGCCTACTACCTGCAGGCCCAAAAAATCCGCCGCATGATCGCCGACGACTTCCAGAACGCCTTCAAGGAATGCGACGTGATTGCTGGCCCCGTGGCCCCCACCGTAGCCTGGAAGCTGGGCGAGCACGGCAGCGACCCACTGGCCGATTACCTGGCCGACATCTTCACCCTGCCAGCATCGCTGGCGGGCCTGCCCGGCATGAGCGTGCCTGCAGGTTTTGGCGAGGGCGGCATGCCCGTGGGCCTGCAACTGATCGGCAACTACTTCAAGGAAGCCCAGTTGCTGAACACCGCGCACCGCCTGCAGCAAGCCACCGACTTCCACCTCCGCCAGCCCGGAGGGCTTTGATTTATGACGACGAGCAAATTGATCCACGGTTACGAAGTCGTCATCGGCTTCGAAACCCACACCCAGCTGGCCACGCAGAGCAAGATTTTCAGCCGTTCGCCCACCGCCTTTGGTGCCGAGCCCAACACCCAGGCCAGCCCTGTAGACCTCGCATTGCCAGGCACACTGCCGGTGATGAACCGCAAGGCCGTTGAGTGCGCTATCAAATTAGGACTGGCTCTGGGCTCCCACATTGCGCCAGAGAGTATTTTTGCCCGCAAGAATTACTTCTACCCTGACCTGCCCAAGGGCTACCAGATCAGCCAGTTTGAAATCCCGGTGGTGCAAGGCGGCGAGGTCTCCTTCTTCCTGGGCGACGAGAAGAAGACCGTGCGCCTGGTGCGCGCCCACCTGGAGGAAGACGCGGGTAAATCGCTGCACGAAGACTCAGCACTCGGAGGTGGGGGCCAGTCCGGCATCGACCTGAACCGTGCCGGCACGCCGCTGCTGGAAATCGTGACCGAGCCTGACATGGGCTCCAGCGAAGAAGCCGTGGCCTACGCCAAAGAGCTGCACAAGATCGTGACCTGGATCGGCATCTGCGACGGCAACATGCAGGAAGGCAGCTTCCGTTGCGACGCTAACGTGTCGGTGCGCAAGCCGGGCCAGCCGCTGGGCACGCGCCGCGAGATCAAGAACCTGAACTCGTTCAAGTTCATGCAACAGGCGATTGACTACGAAATCCGCTGGCAAATCGAGCAGATCGAGGACGGCCATGCCATCCAGCAGGCCACCGTGCTGTTCGACCCCGACACGGGCGAAACCCGCGCCATGCGCACCAAGGAAGACGCTGCGGACTACCGCTACTTCCCCGACCCAGACCTGCCACCGCTGCAGATTTCGCAAGCCTGGATTGACGAGCAGCGCGCCCAGATGGACGCATTGCCGCGCGTAATTGCCGCCCGATATGTCGCGGAATACGACTTGTCAGAATACGATGCTTCGGCTCTCACGCAGAGCAAAGCAACCATGACGTACTTTCAACAAGTCGTCGGAGGAGCGAAAGCCCCTGTGTCTCCCAAGATCGCCTGCAACTGGATCATGGGTGAGCTTTCAAGACGATTGAATTCAGACGAAACTGCCATTGAAGATGCACCAGTCAAGCCAGACCAGATGGTTGCATTGCTGACGCGCATCGCCGACGGCACCATCTCCAACAACGCTGCCAAGCAGGTGTTTGATGCCCTGTGGACAGGCGAGTCTGTCGATGTGGACGCCATCATCGAAGCCAAGGGCCTCAAGCAGATGAACGACTCCGGCGCGCTGGAGGCCATCATCGACGAAGTGATTGCCGCCAACGCCGACAACGTGGCCCAGTTCCGCGCGGGCAAGGACAAGGCATTCAATGCGCTGGTGGGCCAGATCATGAAGGCCAGCAAGGGCAAGGCCAATCCGCAGCAGGTCAACGATTTGCTGCGAGCCAAGCTGTCGGCCTGAAGCGCAAAGGGCAGGCAGAGGGGCGCTGAAAGTCCCTGGCTTGCCCCCCATTGAAAAAGCCCTCGGGTCTATCCCAGAGGGGCTTTTTTATTGATGCTGCCCATCAGCGGGCCGCCGATGCCGCCGCAGGTTGCGTGGCCGAAGCCGCAGGCAGGCTCACGGGTTTGTAGGCCTCCCACAGCACCTTGAGCTTGGCCAGCTCCACATCAAACCGCTGGTTCACCTTGCGCTTTTCCTGGTCCTGGCCGAGGATGAAACGCTGCTGCTCGGCAATGCCGTCTTCGTTTTCTCCGATCTTGCGGCGCAGGGTCATCGGCGCTTTGTTGGGGTCCTTTTTGTAGAACTCCATTTCCTGGTCCAGCTTCTTGCGCTCGTCACGCAAGTCCAGAATGCGCTTTTCAGCCGTGGCGGTGACCTCATCCACCATCAGCAAGGCGGCGTTACGCTCGATGTCGTGGGTGGCTTTGTCGGGGTAGCGCGCGACCAACGCGCGCTCGCGGCGGCGCTCTTCCGTGACACGCACGCGCTCTTCGGTTTCTTTGCGTTGCTGGGCTTCTTGGGCCGCACGCTCGGTGTCTGACAGCGAGGGGCCAATCTGGCGACGGGTAACCCCTGAGGGGCTCAGCTCACGCTGTTCACGGTCCAGGCATTCCAGGATGGGGCGATCGGCCGTCAGACGGCGGCCATGCTTGTCAACGCAGGTGTAGATGCCCCCCTGGGCAGAGGCAAGCGCAGTGATGCCCGCCCAAAGCGTGATCCCCACTGCACTCGCCGCCCATTTTTTCAAGTTCCTTATCCTTCTGTGACGCCATATTTTTGGCGATATGCAAAGACCCGCTCGTGATGGATGCGCATCTCCGCCCCCCCGTTTTGAGAGAGATAAAGCAATAAATCTGCCAGCTTGGCAATCACGCACACCTGCATGCCCAACTGATTGCGCACGTACTGCACTGCGCTGTGCTCCACGTCCACGCCATTCTCTGTGGCTTTTTCCTGGCGGTCCAGCGCAATGGCCAAGGCGTGGGGCGTGGCCCCTGCGGCCTGGATGAGCGCGATGGACTGGCGCGCGGCCGTGCCTGCAGACATCACATCGTCCACGATCAACACCCGGCCTTTGAGCGGAGCGCCGACCAGGGTGCCGCCTTCGCCGTGGTCCTTGGCCTCTTTGCGGTTGTAGGCAAACGGCACATTGCGACCCAGGCGGGCCAGTTCCACCGCCACCGTCGCCGCCAGCGGAATGCCCTTGTAGGCGGGGCCAAAAACCATGTCGAATTCGATACCGCTGGCCAGCAAGGCTTTTGCATAGAATTCGGCCAGACGACCGATCTTGGCCCCGTCGTCAAACAGACCGGCGTTGAAGAAATACGGGCTCATCCGACCGGCTTTGGTCTTAAATTCCCCGAATCGCAAGACGCCCGATTCCACGGCAAAACGTACAAAATCCTGCGCCAAAGCGCCGTCGTCCAAGGCTTGCGCGCCAACATCCACCATGGGAAATTCCTTGTTCAAATTAACCAGCCTCAATCTCAATGGCATCCGTTCGGCCACCAGCAAAGGCGTGGAGAGCTGGATCGCCACCACGCGGCCGGATTGTATTTGCGTGCAGGAAGTCAAAGCCCAGGCCGCCGACATCGCCACCCGCTTCGAGGTGCTGGCGGGCCTGAAGGGGCACTTCCATTTTGCGCAGAAAAAGGGCTATTCAGGGGTAGGCATTTACACCCGGCACGAGCCTTCAGACGTCATCGTGGGCTACAACTCGCCCGAGTTTGACCTGGAGGGCCGCTATGTAGAGCTGCGCTTTGACACGCCTGCGCGCAAGCTCTCCGTTGTGAGCGCCTACTTTCCCAGCGGCTCGTCTGGCGAGGAGCGCCAGCAGGCCAAGTTCCGCTTCCTGGCCGAGTTCTACCCGCACCTCATGCAGCTCAAGGCCGGGCGCGAATTCATCCTGTGTGGCGACGTCAACATCGCCCACCAAAACATTGACTTGAAGAACTGGCGCAGCAACCAAAAGAACAGCGGCTTCCTGCCCGAGGAACGTGCCTGGATGACAAAATTGTTAGACACAAGTGGCGAAGGCGGCGCCTTGGTAGACGTTTACCGTCAGTTACAACCGACCACCACCGACACCGCTTACACCTGGTGGAGCAACCGGGGCCAGGCCTATGCCAACAACGTGGGCTGGCGGCTGGATTACCACCTGGCCACGCCAGCCCTGGCCGCCCTCGCCCGCACCGAATCCATTTACAAGGGCGAGAAATTCTCGGACCACGCGCCCATCACCGTGGAATACGAACTGGGCCTGTGAGCCCCCAAAAAACCTGTTCGCCCCCCACGCAGCTGCCCGGCTGCGCTGAATTTTCTGCCCCTACGCTGACTCGCCGCCCATGCTCCACTACCTGACCGTTCCTGTGACGGCGTTTCAACAGAACGCGTCGATCCTCTGGTGCGATGCCACCCAGCAGGCGGCCATCATTGACCCGGGCGGCGACCTGGATGTGCTGCTGGCCGAGGTCGAGCGCCTGGGCCTCACGCTCTCGCAGATCTGGCTCACCCACGCCCATATCGACCACGCAGGCGGCACGGGCGAGCTGGCGCAGCGCCTGCAGCTGCCCATCGTGGGGCCGCACCCGGGTGACCAGTTCTGGATTGACGGGCTGGCGCAGCAAAGCGCGATGTTTGGCTTTCCGCCCGCGCAGCCCTTCACGCCCACGCGCTGGCTGCACGACGGCGACACGGTGCAACTGGGCCACGAGACGCTGAACGTGCGCCACTGCCCCGGCCACACGCCAGGGCACGTGGTGTTCCATGCGCCGCAGATTGACCGGGCGTTTGTGGGCGATGTGCTGTTTGCCGGCAGCATCGGCCGCACGGACTTCCCCCAGGGCAACCACCAGCAACTCATCGACAGCATCACCCAGCGCCTGTGGCCCATGGGCGACCAGACCGTGTTCATCCCCGGCCACGGCCCCGAAAGCACCTTCGGGCGCGAGCGCCGCAGCAACCCCTACGTGGGCAACACCTGAACAGGCTGGGGCACAGAGCCCACAGCACGTAGCCCCCGCTTTGTGGCGCGGCGGCCACATCTGCCTCGCCTCTATTTGGTAATGATTCTCAATTACTTACAATCATTGTCCAGCCAGCCATCTGCTCGATACAGCGCCTTGACCTCGCGCGTTGCGGAACGTCAGCCAGTTCCGCAAACAACATCGAGGAGAAACCATGGCGCGCATCCGCAGCCCCCACCACACCGTTCCACTGCACCTGCTGGCGCTGGCCATTGCGGCCCTGCCCGGCGTCATCCAGGCCCAGACGGCTGAAAAAAGCCTGCCGGAGACGACGATCCGCTCCGAGGCCACCGTCCCCTACAAAACCGACCGGCTGGCCAACCCCAAGCTCACGCAGCCGCTGGTGGACATCCCCCAAACCATCTCCGTCATCAATTCCGAAGTGATCCGCGAGCAAGGCGCTGCATCGCTGATGGACGCGCTGCGCAACACCCCCGGCATCACCATGCAGCTGGGCGAAGGCGGCAGCACCTCAGCGGGTGACACCTTCCAGCTGCGGGCGTTCTCCACCCAGACCGCCACCTTCATCGACGGTATCCGCGACCTGGGTGCTATCACGCGCGACATCTTCAACATCGACCAGGTGGAAGTGGTGAAGGGCCCCGCAGGCACCGACATTGGCCGGGGCGCGGCCTCGGGCTACATCAACCTGATCTCCAAGCTGCCCACCCGCACCGACCAGTACGGTGTGACCACCACCGTGAACACCGCCAACAACAAGCGCGTGACGGCAGACCTGAACAAGCAGCTGGGCGAGACATCGGCTGCGCGCCTGAACCTCATGGGCCAGGCCGGTGGCGTGGAAGGCCGCAACGTGGTGGAGAACAACGGTTACGCCATCGCCCCTTCGTTCGCCTGGGGCCTGGGCACACCCACGCGCATCTACCTGTACTCGCAGCACGTGCGCCAGGACAACGTGCCCGATGGCGGCATCTCCACCATCGGCATGCCGGGCTTTTACAACGCTGCGGCCCAGGTCAACGCCGGCGCCAGGGTCAACCGCGAGAACTTCTACGGCAGCAAGGACGACTACGAAAAGGTCGACGCCGACATGGTGACGGCCAAGTTTGAGCACGACCTGGGCGGCGGCACCGTGGTGCGCAACATTGCGCGCGCGGGCACCACCCAGATGGACCGCCGCCTGACCAGCGTGGGCGCCATCACCGCCACCAACCTGGCCAACCCCAGCAGCTGGACGGCAGCGCGGTCATTGCAGCGCACCGACCAAACCAACGACGTGCTGGCCAACCTGACCAACGTGACCAGCCAGTTCAGCACCGGCAGCGTCAAACACACCCTGTCGGCCGGGCTGGAGTTCATGCACGAGCGCCAGAAGAACCTGGGCTTTGGCACCGCCGCGCAAACCATCAACGGCGTGACCTACGCCGCCGTGAACGCACCGGCCGCCAACCTGTACGCCCCCAACGCCAGCGACGCCCTGGGCGTGCCCTATCGCACCGGCGCCGACACCGATGGCAGCACCAACACGGCGGCGCTGTACGCCTTCGATACGCTGCAGCTGAACGAGCGGTGGCAGCTCAATGGCGGCCTGCGTTTTGAGCACTACCGCACCAAGACCGATGCCAGCACCATCGTCACCACCAGCAACCTGACCAGCTACCCCGGCTACGCTGCAGGCTCGCTGGCGCCATCGGCGCTGAGCACCTCGGGCAACCTCACCAGCTGGAAGCTGGGCGCGCTGTACAAGCCTGCGGCCAACGGCAGCATCTACGCATCCCTGGCCAACTCGCTCACGCCCCCTGGCGGCTCCAACTTCGCGCTGTCGTCCACCTCCACCAACCAGAACAACGCCGCGCTGGACCCGCAAGAGACCCGCAACATCGAGCTGGGCACCAAGTGGGAACTGCTGGACAACCGACTGAATCTGAGTGCTGCCGTGTTCCGCACCGAGAACGACAAGCAGATCTCGTACGACGCGATCACCGGCATCTACACCCAGTACGGCAAGACCCGCGTGCAGGGCATCGAGCTGGCCGCCGTGGGCCAGATCACCAACTTCTGGCAGGTGTCGGCAGGCATTGCCAAGACACAGACCAAGGCCCTGGGGCAGAACAGCATCAGCGGCACCACGGTGACCAACACCGACAGCGTGCGCTGGTCGCCCGACCTCACCGCCACCGCCTGGACCTCGTACACCTGGGGCGCCTTCACCCTGGGTGGCGGCGCGCGGTATGTGTCTGACCAAAAGCGCGTGGTCACCGCTGGTACGGCGCTCAATGTGTCCAACATGCCCAAGATCCCTTCGTACTGGGTGACCGACCTGATGGCGGCCTACAAGGTCAACCGCAACGTCAACCTGCGACTGAACATCTACAACCTGTTCGACAAGGAATACATCAGCACGCTGAACAACAACGGCGCACGCATGGTGCTGGGCGCGCCCCGCTCGGCCTCGCTGACGGCAGAGTTCTTGTTCTAAGGCGACGCTGAACCCGCCCCACGCGGGCAAGGTGTGTGCCCAAGCGGGCCGCACCATGGCCCCATCCCCTGCCCTGGCCGACAACGCAGGGCTAGGGACACCGGGGCCTGCTTCACCCCCTCAGGCCGGTGTGCCCCACTACAGCACACGCCGCCCCCGAGGGCGTGCGACAGGCTCTGCCCCCACAGCGGCACGCCGCCCCTCCTGCCCTTTCTGACCCATCTCTTTGCGGAGCCCTTCGCATGACCTTCCCCTCCATGAACCGCCGCACCCTGCTCTCTGGCACCGCCATGGCCGCCCTAGGCGCTGCGGGGGCCCTGGGCCTGGCCCCCGGGCGCGCCCTGGCGCTGGGCGCCGATGCCAGCACCACGCTGATTGGCGCCGCCTGGCGTGGCCCCAAGACCACCGACACCCACTACGCGGGCGTGCTGGCCGCCGACTGGGAGCGCAAGCAGCTCACCATCCGCTACGCCGTGGCCCTGCCCTCGCGCCCGCACGGGCTGGTGCCGCAGGCAGACGGCGGCCTGCTGGTCAACTGCGTGCGCCCCGGCACCTGGCTGCTGCGTTGCGATGGCGCGGGCAAGGTGGCAGAGCACATCAAGCTCGACCGTGACCAGGACGCCGTGCTGCTCAGCGGCCACACGGTGCCATCGCCCGACGGAGCCACCCTCTACACCACCGAAATCAACTACCGCACCGGGCGCGGCCACATCGGCGTGCGCGACGCCGCCACGCTGCGCAAACAGGCCGAGTGGGACAGCGGCGGCATTGACCCCCACCAGCCCGTGCTGGACACGCAAGGCCACCTGCTGGTGGCCAACGGCGGAGTGCTGCGCAACCTGGCCGACGCCAAGTACGACCTGCAGCGCATGGAATCGGCCCTGGTGCGCATCGACACCCGCACCGGCCGCATCGCCCAGCGCTGGGTGCTGGACGACCCGCGCCTGAGCATGCGCCACATCGCCTGGAGCACGTCCGCCACGGCCGCCACCTCAGATGCCCCCCGTCGCCTGGGCGTGGCCATGCAGGCCGAGCACGAAGACCCCGCCCGCCGCGCCGCAGCGCCCATCCTGGCCGTGCTGGAGGGCGACCAGCTGAGCGTGCCCAGCCGTGTGAACGACGGCCACGGCTACGCGGGCGACATCACCCCCGCCTACAACGGCGGCTTTGCGGTGTCGAGCAACAAGGCCGGGCTGGCGCAGCTGTGGCACCCCAGCATGCCCGACAAGCTCTCGGCCATCGTGCAACTGCAAGAGGCCTACGCCCTGACCGCCTGGGCCGGGCCCCAACCCGGCGGCGGCGTGCTGGTGGCCACCGCCCCGGGCCTGGTGCGCTGGCACCCCAGCGCCAAGCCCGCCTTTCTGCCCTGGCCCGAGCCCATGGCGCTGGACAACCATTGGGTGCTGATGGGGTGACGTTTTAAGCAAAAACACCCTCTAGCGCTCATGCAATAAGCGCTAGCAGCTATCAAATCAATAGCGTCTTGCGCTTTTGCACTGGGGCCACACGGGGGCAAAACGCGGGCGGGCAGATGCGCCCAGGTCTTGATGCGCATCAACACCGCCCCCGCGCAGCAGGCGCATGCTGTGGCACAGGGCGGCACGGAATGGGCTGCCCTTTCGGCAGCAACGGCGTGCCTGGCGGGCGATCCCCCCAGCGCGCTGGAGTTGCCGGACCACAACAAGAAAGTGTTCTCTCATGTCGACCGCTCCTGCTTCACACACACCTCCCCCAGCAGCCAATGCGGCTGCGCACCCCCTCCCCGCCACCCCCTCCATCACCTCGCACCCCGAGCCCAGCTCCAACCGCAAGTTCGGCTTTTTGCTGCTGGCCATTGCGCTGTACGGCATCGTGCTCATGCTGCCCACGCCCGCAGGCCTCTCGGCCTCCGGGCAAGTCGCGCTGGCGCTGCTGGCGCTGGTCATCACGCTGTGGATCAGCGAATGCGTCTCGCCCGCCAACAGCGCCGTCATCCTCACCGGCATGGCCGTGGTGGGGCTGATGGGCAAGCCGCTCACGCCCGGCGCCAAGCCCATGGGCTCGGCCGATGCACTCACCACCATGCTGGGCGGCTTCTCGTCCACCGCCGTGCTGCTGGTGGCCGCCGCGCTGTTCCTGGCCGTGGCGCTCAAGCACACGGGGCTGGACAAGCGCGTGGCCCTCATCGTGATGAGCCGGGTAGGCATCTCGCCCGCGCGCCTCACCGTGGGCGCGATGCTGGTGGGCTTTGTGCTGGCGCTGTTCATCCCCTCGGCCACGGCGCGCGTGGGCGCGGTGATCCCGATCATGGTGGGCATCACCGCCGCCCTGGGCCTGCCCGTGGGCAGCAGCCTGGGCGCAGCGCTGATGATCGTCACCGCGCAGGCCTGCTCCATCTTCAACATGGCCGTGAAGACCGGCGCTGCGCAAAATCTGATCAGCCTGAACTTCATGCAGACCACGTTTGGCCACACCGTGACCTGGAGCCAGTGGTTCCTGACGGCCCTGCCCTTCACCCTGGGCATGAGCGTGGTGCTGTTCTTTGTGTCGCTGTGGATCCTGAAGCCCTCGGTCGAATCGACGGAGAACGCCACCGAAAAGCTGCGCGAGCAGCTCAAGGCCCTGGGCCCCGTCACCGCCCCCGAAAAGCGCCTCATCGCCGTGGCCCTGCTGCTGCTGGTGATGTGGTCCACCGAAGGCATGCTGCACCCCTTTGACACGACCACCACCACGCAACTGGGCATTGCCCTGCTGCTCATGCCCAAGATTGGCGTCATGCACTGGTCGCAGGCCGAAAAGCTCGTGCCCTGGGGCACGGTGGTGCTGTTTGCTGCGTCCATCTCGCTGGGCAATCTCCTGTCCAAGACCGGCGCCGCAGGCTGGCTGGCGCAGCAAACACTGGGGCAAATGGGCCTGTCGGCCCTGCCTGTGGTGGCGGTGATCGGTGCGCTCTCGCTCTTCAGCATCGTGCTGCACCTGGGCTTTGCCTCGGCCACCGGGCTGGCCAGCACACTCATCCCCATCTTCATCGCGTTTGCGCAGTCGCTGCCCGTGTCCAAGGAAACCGCTTTTGGCATCGTCATGATCCAGAGCTTCGTCGTCTCGTTCGGCTTCATCCTGCCCACCAACGCACCGCAGAACATGCTGTGCTACGGCACCGGGGCCTTTGGCACCAGCCAGTTTGCCAAGGTGGGCCTGCTGCTCACGCTGGCGGGCTTGGGCCTCATCCTGCTGCTGTCGGCCACGCTGTGGCCCATGATGGGAGTGCTGTGACATGGGCGCACGCATCGGAGTGATCGGCGCGGGCCAGGTGGGCGCCGCCGCCAGCTACCTGCTCTCGTCCACGCCCGGCGTCAGCGACATCGTGCTGGTGGACGTAGACCCTGCCCGTGCTGCGGGCGAGGCCGCCGACATTGGCCACGCCGCCGCCTTTGGCACCGCCGCGCGGGTGCAGGAAGGCAGCTATGCCGACCTGGCAGGCGCAGCCGTGGTGGTGATCACCGCAGGCGCCAGCCTCAAGCCCGGCCAGACGCGGTTGGAGCTGCTGCAGCAAAACCTGCGCATCGTGGACCACATCACCGAGCAGGTGCTGCGCGCCGCGCCGGGCGCCATCTTGCTGTTTGCCACCAACCCGGTGGACGTGATGCCCGCCATTGCCGTGCAGCGCTGGGGCGTGCCCCCCGGCCGCGCCATTGGCACCGGCTGCACGCTCGACTCCATCCGCTTTCGCGACCGGCTCTCACACCACCTGGAGGTGTCGCCCAGCTCGGTGCACGCCTACGTGCTGGGCGAGCACGGCGACTCGGAAGTGCTGCTGTGGTCCGGCGCCCAGGTGGGCGGCCTGCCGCTCTTGGACTTTGCCCAGCAAAGCGGCCGTCCCATCGACACCGCCCTGCAGCGCATCATGGCCGAAGACGTGCGCACCGCCGCCTACCGCATCAAGGCGGGCAAGGGCGTGTCGAACTTCGGCATCGGCGGCTGCATCGCCCGCCTGGTGCGCGCCATGGTGGGCGACGAACGCAGCGTGTTCACCGTCTCCACCTACCTGCCCGAGCTGCTGGGCGTGCAACGCACCTGCGTCTCCCTGCCCCATGTGATCGGGCGCACGGGCGCTTCCACGCCCTACCTGCCGCCGCTGGCGGACGATGAAGTCACAGCCCTGCGCGCCAGCGCAGAGGTGCTGGCGCAGACGATTGCGGGTGGGCTGCAGACGTTGGAAGACCGAGCCTAGCGAACTGCGCGTGTCTGCGACGGTGCAGGGCCCTCGCAGACACGCAACTCGCCAGCTCTCATTTTTATAGCTGCTTGCGCTTATTCCACGGCGCCAGCGCCGATTTTTACTCAAAACCCAAAGACAAAGCGGCGTGCCCACCAGGACACACGCCGCTTCGTTGGTATGCAGCCCGCAGTCAGCGGGTGCTGTGTCAGTCTGGGGGGTTGCCCATCAGAAATCAAACGCCGCCGACACCCGGACCGCACGCGGTGCACCCACATTCACGCGGCCTGCGCCCCAGATGCTTTCGAAGTACGCGCGGTTGGTGAGGTTGGTGACACTGGCGCGCAGTACCACGGGCTGGCTGCCCCAGCGGGTGGCGTAGCGGGCACCGACATCCAGCGTGGTCCAGGCGGGCAGCTTGACGCTGTTGTCGCCGGTGAGCCATTGCGCGCCCGTGTGGTTGACGCGGCCGTTGAGCGACAGGCCTGGCACGCCAGGGACCTGCCAATCGGCCCCCAGGTTCAGCGTGAGCTTGGGCACGCCCAGTTGGTCGCGACCCTGGTTCAGGCCCTTGCTGGTTTGCGTCTGCTCGGCCTCGGTGTAGGCCACGCCGCCCAGCAGCGAGAGGCTGCGATTGAGCTGGCCAAACACGTTCCATTCCACGCCCCGGTTGCGTTGCTCGCCATCGAGCACCTGGCGGTTGTTCGCCTCGATGAGGGCAGGCTTGGTGATCTGGAACAGGCTCACCGTTTGGGTGATGTCGCCGGTCTGCCACTTCACGCCCACTTCCATCTGCTTGGATTGGTAGGGCTTGAAGGTCTCTCCCGCGTTGGCGTAGGGCGTTTGCACCGTGGTGCCTGCGCTCAGGCCTTCCACGTAGTTACCGTAGAGCGATACCTGCTCGCCCCAGGGCTTGGCAACCACGCCCACCAGAGGGGTCACTGCGGTCTCCTTGTAGTTGGCCAGCTTCTGGTGCACCTGCTGGGCTCGCAGGCCCAGGGTGAGCTGCAGCTTGTCATCCAGCAGTGCCAGGGTGTCCACCGCGCTCAGTGCGGTCATCTCGTCGTCGTTGAGCTTTTTGAAGGTGGACGCCGCCCCCCCTGCCGGCATGGTGATGGGCGTGGGGTTGAAGAGGTTGCTGTTGATGGCGGCCGTGCCGTTGTTGCGGCTGCCGCCCTCGTACTGCAGCACGTTGGCCGCCAGCGTGAGCTTGTGCGCCACGCTGCCCGTAACAAACTGGCCGCGCACGCCCGCCTCGGCGGCCGTGGTCTGGTAGGCGCCCCAGGAGTTGTAGGCCGTGCCTGTGGCGTTGCCCGTGGCGGCATTGGCCGCCGTCCACACGGGGCGGGTGCCAAAGATGAAGCCATCGTACGAATGCAGTGCCCGGCCCACGGCGCCAAAGGCGGTCCAGCCGCTGTTCAGGTTCATCTCGCCCCGGGCGATCAAGCCCTGGGTTTGCGTGTTGCTGTACACGCCTTCGCCGTAGAAGAAGTTGGTCGATCCATCGGGCGCGCGGGGCACCGTAGTCCAGCCGGTGATCACAGGCTGCATGGGCGAGCCCTTGCGCACCTTGTTCGCGAGCGAATAGGCGTCCAGCTCGGCCTTCCAGCCGCTGCCTTGGTAGTCCAGCGCCAGGTGGCCGATCTCGCGGCGCTTGGTCTGGTGGTCCAGCCAGGTCTCGCCCCCCGAGAGCACGCCATTCACGCGCACGCCCAGGCGCTGCTCGGGGCCGAAGCGGCGCGACACATCGGCATGCAAGCCCACATTGGATTTGTTGGACCAGGTGGTGGTGACGCGCGTGAGCGCTTCTTTGCCCGCACGCTTGGGCACCAGGTTGATGGCACCGCCCACGTCGCCCGTGGTGTTGATGCCCATCATCATGGCGCCCGGGCCTTTGAGGACTTCCACGCGCTCGAACATCTCGGTGGGCGTGTTCTGCTCGGGTGCCAGGCCATACATGCCATTGATGGCCAACGACGAGGCGCCCACGGCAAAGCCCCGGATGTTGAAGTTCTCGACCACATGGCCGTCGTTGGTGGTCATGCGCACCGAGGGGTCGCCCTTGAGCACGGCGGCCACGGTCTGGGCCTGCTGGTCGGCAATGCCCTCGGCGGTGTAGGCGGTTTGATTGAAGGGCGTGTCCATCACGCCCACGTTGCCCAACACACCCAGGCGCGCACCGCGCGCTACCTTGCCACCAGGGGCTGCGGCGGGCAGAGCGTCGGGGGTTTCGGGGGCGGATTTCACGGTCACTTCCTGCAAGACCGGGGCCGTGGCGGGTGGGCTGCTTTGGGCCAGGGCGGCCTGCGACATGGCCAGCACGGCGATCAGGCTTGCCATGGCAACGGGGTGCAAGGGAAAGGCGTGCGCCGAGGGGCGCGGGTGGTGTGTAGCGGTCATGAAAGGGTAGGTTGAGGTCATGCGAACGGCTGCGGGCCCCACCGTGAAGAGGGCACCAGGCCAATGGTTCGATGATTTCAGCCACGGCTGCCATGCGTGTTTGCGGCAGCCACAAAGATGTTTGCGGCGCTGCCGCGACCTCAGAGCCCGTTCAAAGCCGGGCCCGCGCCAACTTTGGCGGCATGCCAAAACGTCGGCGGTAGGCGGTGGCAAAGTTGGCGGCGCTGTTGTAGCCCGCCAGCAGGGCCGCCTGGCCCACGGTCAGGCCATCGTGCTCCAGCGACCGGCGGGCGCGCTGCAGGCGGGTCTCGCGCACAAAGTCGAACACGGTGGTGCCATACACCGCACGAAAGTGCCGCTGCAAGGTGGTGGCGTTGGTGCCCGCCTGGCGGGCCAGGTCGTCGAGCGATGCGTCCATGGCCTCGTCGCGCTGCAGGTAGGAATGCAGCGCCTGAATGCGGCGGTGCTCTTGCGGCAGCAGGCGCAGCGCCGCATGGGCCGGTGCAGGGGCTGGCACGGGCGCAGGGGCCGGGCCGGGGGCGTGCTGGGCCAGGCTGGCCAGGGCCTCGCTCACCAGCTCCAGCGCGCGGCTTTCCAGGTACAGGTGCAAAAGGGGCGCGCTCAGGTCGGGCGCGTGGGTGATCTGCTCGGCCAGCGCAGTGATGCGGGTGGACGGCTGCCAATGGTGCATGGCCAGGTGCTGGCGGCGAAACGCCTCCACCGCCGCCATGCCAGGGGCTGACGCACTGGCCAGTTGCTCCAGCCACTCGGCCCCCACGCCCACACTCACCCGCCGGGCATAGGCACCGCGCCGGGCCCGGCGCTCAAAGCGCTCGGGCTCGGCCACCGACACCATGAGTGCACGGGGCACGACAGCACCGCGCCCACCCGCCTGGCGCATGCGCCCGGCCACAGCTTCGCCCGAGGTCAACGCCACACGGCGCGGGCCGTAGCTCACATCCACCATGCCCTCCAGCAGCACCACGATGCGCAGCCCGGCATCCAGCTCACCACTGGCGGTGAAATCTTGCGCATCCACCACGTCGTCAGCGTGCATGTGCAGACCCGGGCGCAGCACCCGCAGGCGCGCCAGGTGGCTGCGCAGCGCGTCCTGCATCGCATCCGACGCAGGGGCGGCTGACGCCACACGCAAGGGGCTGACGGCAATGGGTGAGGGGCAGGCAGACATGGGCGAAGGGGGGTTGGAGTGGCGCGGCTGGCGACGGTGCTGCAGATACAACAAAGGTATTCGTTGCCAGCGCAAACACGGCCAGCCAGCGGCCATGGAATGCTATCAACATTGCGCAATAAATACAAATGATTCTCAATAATGAGATGATCAGGGGTGTATTGAGCCCCACTTTCCGGTCTTCCAACCCATGCACTTTTTGAATCGACTGGCCGCCCGCGCAGGCGCTGCCTGTGCCGCCGCGCTGCTGTGGTGCACTCCGGCCCTCTCGGCCCCACCAGCGTCCATCACCGTCACCGACCTGGCGGGGCGCACCGTCACGGTGCCCGCGCAGGTAGACCGCATCCTGCTGGGCGAAGGCCGCCTGCTGCCCGCCCTGGCCATCCTGGAGCAGAACGAGCTGCCGCGCCGCCTGGTGGGCATGATGGGCGACTTCGAAAGCCTGGACGCACCCGGCTACCAGCAGTGGAGCCAGCGCTTTCCGCAACTGGACAAAGTGACCCGCGTGGGCCGCAACAGCAGCGGCAGCTTCAGCGACGAGCAGGCTATCGCCCTGCGCCCGCAAGTCGCCATCCTGGGCCTGGGCAGCGGCCACGGCCCCAGCCAGAGCCACCGCGAAACGCTGGCCCGGCTCGAAGCTGCTGGCGTGGCCGTGGTGTTCATCGACTTCCGCCACGACCCCTTGCGCAACACACCGCGCAGCCTGGAGCTGCTGGGCCAGGTGCTGGGCAAGCGCAAGGAGGCCGATGCCTTCGTGGCCACCTGGAAGGCCGAGCTCGAACGCGTGCAGTCGCGCCTGCGCACGCTGCCCGCAGGCACGGCGGCCCCCTCCGTGTTCTTGGAAAACCGCGTGGGTCTGGCCGATGAATGCTGCGCCACCATGGTGGGGCTGGTGGGCATGCTGCTGGACGCGGCGGGTGGCAAGAACGTGGCCAAGGGGCTGATCCCCGGCGAGCACGGCACGCTCAACCCCGAGCTGCTGCTGGCCCAGCAGCCGCGCATCTACATCGGCACCGGCATTGGCAACATGGGCGATGCGCAAAAGGGTGCGCTGCGCATTGTGCTGGGCGCCGACGCCACGCCCGAGGCCGCCCGCCAGTCGCTGGCCCGGGCCAACCAGCGGCGCGGCATCAACGCGCTGCAGGCGGTGCAGCAGGGCCGGGCCTACGCCATCTGGCACCACTACTACAACTCGCCCTTTAACGTGGTGGCCGTGCAGGTAATGGCCAAGTGGCTCTACCCCGAGTTGTTTGCCGACCTGGACCCACAGGCCACGCTGAAGGCGTTGTACGCGCGCCACCAGCCCATCCCGCTGCAGGGCGTGTACTGGACGGGCCTGTGACGCCATCCCCCATGCCTCGCCGCACGGCCCTGGCCGCAACGGCCGCCTCCGGCCTGTGGCTGGCGGGCTGCGCGGGCCCCACACATCGGGCTGCAACCCAGGGCGCTGAACAGGCCGCCCACCTACCCGGCGCCACCCAGCGCGACTGGACCGATCCCGCGAGCGGCCTGACCTGGCGCGTGTGGGTGCAAGGCCCACAAGGCCCTGTGCCCGCCACCGGCCACCCGGTGCTGTATGTGCTGGACGGCAACGCCTGCTTTGCCATGGCTGCGCAACTGGCGCGCAACAGTGCAGGCCGCCCCGCCGATATGCGTGGGAACCAGAGCAGCGCTGTGGTGGTGGGGATTGGCCACCCCGGCGATGCCCCCTACGACCAGCCCGCACGCCAGCGCGACTACACCCCACCCGCCCCAGGCCAGAGCCCCACGCCGCAGGCCGGTGGGGCCGACCGGTTGCTGGACTTCATTGCGCACCAGGTGCAGCCGCACCTGGCCCAGCGCTTTGCCATCGACCCGCAGCGGCAAACCCTGTTCGGCCATTCGTTTGGCGGGCTGCTGGTGCTGCATGCGCTGTTCACGCGGCCACAGCAGTTCACCCGCTATGCAGCCGCCAGCCCCTCGGTGTGGTGGAACCAGGGGCAGGTGATGCAAACCGCGCAGGCCTTTGCGCAGCGCCACACGCCGCCACCGCGTGCCTTCCAGGCGCAGTTGCAACTGCGCCTGGGCGCGCTGGAGCGGGCCGAGGCCGCACCCAACGCGGCCCGCACTGCCGTGCTGCAAGAGCGGCGCATGTGGGAGCGCATCCACCAGCTGACTGATGCCCTCGCCGCCCTGCACTGGTCCGAGCTGCAAGTGCAACTGGGCGTGCTGCCCGGGCTGGACCACGGCGCTGTGATGGCCCCCGCACTCATCGACGCCCTGGCACTGGCCCAGTCGCCCCGTGGGTTCCTTTTGTGACGTTGATCCCCTCTGTTTGAATGACCTTTTCCGCCCGCCAGCCTGTGCAGCCGCAGCCCGCCAGCCCCGCCATACCGCCCGAATCCCGCGCTTCGCTGCACCAGCGTTACCGCAGCCTGGTGCGCCTGCGCTGCTGGCTTTTGGCTGCGTTGGCCGCCGTGCTGGCCACCAGCGTGGCGGTTGATGTGGCGCTGGGCCCGTCCACGTTTGCTTTGGCCGATGTGCTGCGCGGCCTGTGGGCGCCGCAGAGCCTGCCCGCCGCGCAGCAAGTGATCCTGTGGGAGGTGCGCCTGCCCTATGCGGTAATGGCCGTGCTGGTGGGTGCCAGCCTGGGCCTGGCCGGGGGCGAGATGCAGACCGCACTGAACAACCCGCTGGCCAGCCCCTTCACCCTGGGGGTGTCGGCCGCCGCGGCCGTGGGGGCATCGGGTGCGGTGGTGGGCGGGCTGAGCCTGATCGCATGGGGCGAGAACATGGCCGTGCCGCTGTGCGCCTTTACCGGGGCGGCCTGCGCCACGGGCCTCATCCAGTGGCTGGCCTGGCGCCAGGGTGCGAGTGTGGAGACGGTGGTGCTGTTCGGCATTGCGCTGCTGTTCAGCTTTGAGGCCCTGCTGTGGCTGCTGCAGTACGTGGCCGATAGCAATGCGCTGCAGCAAATCGTGTTCTGGAGCATGGGCAGCCTGGGTCGGGCCACCTGGGTCAAGATCGCCATCGTGGGCAGCGTGCTGGCGCTGTGCCTGCTGTGGTCGGCCCGCCAGGCCTGGGCGCTGACGGCGCTGCGTGCGGGCGAGGACCAGGCCCGCAGCTTTGGTGTGCCGGTGGAGCGCCTGCGCATGCTGACGCTGCTGCGCGTGAGCCTGCTGGCCGCCACGGCCCTGTCGTTCGTGGGCACCATCGGCTTTGTGGGCCTGGTAGGGCCCCACATGGCCCGCATGCTGCTGGGCGAGGACCACCGTTACTACCTGCCCGGCAGCGCACTGGTCGGGGCGCTCATGCTGTCGCTGGCGTCCATCCTTAGCAAGGCGCTGATTCCCGGCGTGGTGCTGCCCATCGGCATCATCACCGCGCTGGTGGGCGTACCGCTGTTCATGGCGCTGGTGCTGCGCCAACGGAGAACCGTATGAAGCCCCCTAAGGGCGCACGACGCCATGAAGGCTTGATATGACAACAGGCCTGAGCATCAACCAACTCACCGCCGGTTACACAGGCCGCCCGGTGCTGCACGGCGTGCACCTGCCCGCCGTGCCCCCCGGCACCCTGGTGGCCGTGGTGGGGCCCAACGCGGTGGGCAAATCCACCCTGCTCAAGGCCATTGCCGGGCTGCGGCCCATGCAGGGGCGCATCGTGCTGGACGGCACCGCGCTGAGCGAACTGGCCGCGCGCGAGCGGCTGCGCACCGTGGGCTACCTGCCGCAGGCGCTGCCGCAAAGCTCGTCCCTGATGGCCTACGAGGCCTGGCACAGCGCCCTGCGTGCCAGCCGGGGCGCCTGGAGCGCCGCCCAGCGGGAGGCCGCCATCGAAGCCGTGGTGGCCGAGTTGGGCCTGCAGGCACTGGCGCTGCGGCGGCTCGATGAACTCTCGGGCGGGCAGCGGCAAATGGTGGGGCTGGCCCAGGTGCTGGTGCGCGCGCCGCGCCTGTTGCTGCTGGACGAGCCCACCAGCGCGCTCGACTTGCGCTGGCAGCTGCAGGTGTTGCAGGCCGTGCGCCAGCGCGTACAGCAGCAGGGCAGCGTGGGCCTGGTGGCCGTGCACGACCTGAACCTGGCCCTGCGCTTTTGCCAGCGCGTGCTGGTGCTGGGTGGGGGCACCGTGCGGGCCCAGGGCGACCCGGCCCAGGTACTCACACCCGATCTGCTCCGCCAGGCCTACGGCGTGCAGGCCCGCGTAGAGCGTTGCAGCCAGGGCCACCTGCTGGTGCTGGCGGACACGGCATTGCCCCTGGATGCCGACTGAAACTTGCGGCAGCCAACAGGCAACGCGCCCCATGTCACCACCCACATCACCCCACGAACCATGCTGCGACGACAAGGCCATGTGCCCACCCCCGAAGCCAGCCGCTACCTGCAGCGCCTGTGCTACCACTTCACCCGCAAGATCACGGTGCACTACGACACCCACCGGGGCGAGGCCCACTTTCCCTGGGGCCTGTGCGTGCTGCAGGCTGACGACGCCGCGCTGCACTTTGACTGCACCGCCGCCGACGCCGAGCTGCTGGCCCGTGTGCAGTTCGCCATCGACGCGCATGTAGAGCTGTTCTCGCGCAAGAGCCCCGTGCCAGTGCTGTGGCAGCCCGTGCTGGGGGTGGGCTA
Organism: Acidovorax sp. 56; assembly: GCF_002749705.1. Taxonomy (NCBI): domain Bacteria; kingdom Pseudomonadati; phylum Pseudomonadota; class Betaproteobacteria; order Burkholderiales; family Comamonadaceae; genus Acidovorax; species Acidovorax sp. 56. The sequence continues at coordinate 3,741,051 of NZ_PEEV01000001.1, read as the reverse complement.
GGCAAACGCCGTACCCTTCAAGCCAAATACGCCTCTAGCGCTTTCTGGAAAAGCGCAAGAAGCTATAAAATCAATAGCAAATATCAGACAACAGGCTCCCGACGTCCATCCCCCAGGGTCTTACTGCCGCACCAGACAGGCCACTGGCGAGAACTGGCGGGTTTACCCCGGCCTGTTTGGGGCGACTGGTAGGCGCCGCAGTGGTTACGATGTATCACTTTGTAAACCACTCACCCCCATTGCTTTGGCCTGCACCGCAGGCGCTGACAGCCCACTGCCCGCCCTGATCCATGCCAACGCAGTCCCACAAGCCTCCCCGCCCCATTGCCCTGCGCGGCTCCAGCCTGGCGGGCAAGGCCTACTGGGCCATGGTGCAGCGGGTGGCGCTGACGGCAGCGTGCATTGACCTGGGCTACATCGGCCTGTTCCTGTGGCTGGGCTCGGTGCCGCTGGCGCTGGTGAACCTGGGCAGCATTGCGCTGTACCTGGGGGCGTATGCGCTTATCCAGCGGCGGCGCAATGTGCCGGGGCTGGTGCTGATCTGGGCCGAGGTCATCGGCCACTCGGCCCTGGGGTCGCTGCTGATTGGCTGGGACAGCGGCTTTCACTACTACCTGCTGCTGTTCGTCCCGGCCATCGTGATTGCCAACGCGGGGCGGTATGCCGCCCCCATCGTGCTGGCGCTGCTGTCTTACTACATAGGCCTGCGGGTGCTGTGCGACTACATCGGCCCGCTGGACCCCTTGCCTGGCAATGGCATGCAGCTTGTCAACTGGATCCACATCTGCATCGCGTTTGCACTGTCGGCGGCGTTGGCCGCTTTCTATCGCCGCACCATCCTGATTGCCGAGAGGCGGTTGCTGAGACTGGCCACGCTGGACGGGCTCACGGGCTTGTTTAACCGCAGCCATTTTCAGGAGCAAGCCAGCACGGCACTGGACAAGTGCGCTCGGCAGGGCTCGCCTGTGGCCCTGTGGCTGTGCGATGTGGACCACTTCAAACGGGTGAACGACACCCACGGCCACGCCGTGGGCGACAAAGTGTTGCAGGCGGTGGCTCGCACCATGGCCGAGCACCTGCGCGAGGATGACCTGCTCGCCCGCTGGGGCGGCGAGGAGTTTCTGGCCCTGCTGCCCTACACCGACGCAGCCACTGCCAGGCAAGTGGCTGAGCGCATTCGCCAGGCTGTGCAGGACAGCAGCCTGGACATGGGCAAGGACGAGCAGTCCTTGCGCGTGACGCTGTCGTTTGGAGTGACGCTGGTGCAGGATGCCCAGGACCTGAAAGCGGCCACGGCCCGCGCGGACCAGGCACTGTATGCCAGCAAGCGCGCCGGGCGCAACTGCGTGAGCGTGGACTTGGGCTGAGGAACTTAGCCCGGCTTGTTCGCAGCCTGGTACAGCCCCTGCACCTTGGGCACGTTTTGCTGCAGCTCGCGGATGCGGTCGGGCCCCGAGGGGTGGGTGGACAAGAACGCCAGCCCCGCCTGCTGGCTGCCCGAGGCCTTGCCCATCTTTTGCCACAGGCTCACGGCAGCGTTGGGTTGGTAGCCCGCGCGGGCGGCCAGCTCCAGCCCGACCAAGTCGGCATCGGTTTCATCAGAGCGGCTGAACTTGAGCGTGAGCAGCTGCGCGCCCAAGCCCGCTGCAGCATTGCCCAGGTCTCCCAGGCCCAGCAGCTGTGCGCCCAGGCGCACGCCCAGGTTGGTGGCCTGCGTCTTGGCCAGCCGTTCGCGGGCGTGTTCGCGCAGGGCATGGGCCATTTCGTGGCCCATGATCATGGCGGCTTCGTCGTCGCTGAGCTGCAGTTTGTCGAGGATGCCGGTGTAGAAGGCAATTTTGCCGCCGGGCATGCAAAAGGCATTGATCTGCTGGCTGCCGATCAGGTTCACCTCCCAGCGCCACTGGCGCGAGCGGTCGTTCCAGGGCATGGCAAAGGGGATGAGGCGCTTGGCAATGGCATGCAGGCGCTGCAGTTGGGGGTGTTCTGGCGGCGCCAGGGCGCGCTTGGCGCGGGCCTGCTCCAGCATCTGCTGGTATTGCTGCGCGGCCGAGCGCTCCAGCGTTTCGGCGGGCACCAGCTTGCGCAGGGTAGAGGCTGAGCCCACGTCCACCTGGGCCAGGGCGGGCACGGCCACTGCACTGCCCGCCGCCAGCAAGAAGGCGCGGCGCGCCGACCAGGGGGATGACGGCGCCACAGGGGCAGAACCAAAGGGGGTGGGGCACAAAAAGCACATGCAGGAATAATAGACAAAAACCCGCACCCACCCATGTCAGACGCCACCCCTCCAGCTTCCAGCACCGCCCCATCCGCACAACCCGCCCCACCACGCCCCAGCTGGCTGCAAACCCTGCGCGTGTACCTGGAGCCCGCCAGCCTGCGCATGCTGACGCTGGGGTTTTCTGCTGGGCTGCCGCTATTACTGGTGTTGGGCACGCTGAGCTTTCGGCTGCGCGAGGCGGGCATTGACCGCAGCACCATTGGCTACCTGAGCTGGGTGGGCCTAGCCTATGGCTTCAAGTGGGTGTGGGCGCCGCTGGTAGACCGGCTGCCGATTCCGCTGCTGACCCGCTGGCTGGGGCGGCGGCGCAGTTGGTTGCTGCTGTCGCAGTGCCTGGTCGTTGGCGGCCTGGTGGGCATGGCCGTGTGCGACCCGCGCGATGCGCTGGGCCCCATCGTGTGGTGCGCGCTGGCCGTGGCCTTTGGCTCGGCCACGCAGGACATTGCGCTCGATGCCTTTCGCATCGAATCGGCCGACGCCAACCACCAGGCGGCGCTGGCCGCGTCGTACCAGACGGGCTACCGGCTGGCCATGATCTGGGCGGGCGCCGGGGTGCTGTGGATTGCCGACCGCTCGGAAGTGCTGCCCGCACTGGGCCAGGCCGCCAGCTACCAGAACCACGCCTGGATGATGGCCTACCTGGTGATGGCGGTGTCGATGGTGGTGGGCATGGTGACGGTGCTGTTCTCCAGCGAGCCCGCCCGCGTGCAACTGCCCCCCGCCAAAAACCTGGCCGTGTGGCTGCAAGGCGCGGTGGTGGAGCCATTTGCCGACTTCTTGCGCCGCTATGGCTGGCATGCGGCGCTCATCCTGGCGCTCATCGCCATCTACCGCATCAGCGACGTGGTCATGGGCATCATGGCCAACCCGTTTTACGTGGACATGGGCTACACCAAGGCCGAAGTTGCCACCGTCACCAAGATCTACGGCGTGGTGATGACGCTGCTGGGCGCCTTTGTGGGTGGGGCGCTGTCCATGCGCTTTGGGGTGATGCGCATCCTGATGCTGGGGGCCATTCTCAGCGCGGGCAGCAATTTGTTGTTTGCCTGGCTGGCCGGGCATGGGCATGACGTGACGGCGCTGATTGCCGTGGTCTCGGCCGACAACCTGGCAGGCGGCGTGGCCTCGGCCGCGTTCATCGCCTACCTCTCCAGCCTGACCAACGTGAGCTACTCGGCCACGCAGTACGCGCTGTTCAGCTCCATGATGCTGCTGTTGCCCAAGTTTCTGGCGGGTTTCTCGGGCGACTTTGTCAATGCCTATGGCTACGCGCAGTTCTTCACCTCTACCGCGCTGCTGGGGTTGCCGGTGCTGCTGCTGGTGTGGCTGGCATCCAGCATCAAAACAGCACCTAGCGCTTGATACAAAAGCGCTAGGTGCTATTATTTATATAGCAAATATTTGCCAGACCGCCACCGGCATTTACGGCAGCTTTACACAAGCGACAAGCGCACTGCACGCCTGCGGGGCACGATAGAGCGAGCTGGCGCGCCTGGGCGCGTGCCGCAGACCACAACTACACTGAATCCATGAGCTCGCAACTGCTGATGATCGAAGACGACACCCGCCTCGCAGAGATGGTGGGTGAGTACCTGGGCCAGTCGGGCCTGCATGTGACGCACCGGGCCGATGGCAAAAGCGGCCTGGCCCAGCTGCAGGGCCCCGAGGCAGGCCCCCTGCCCGACCTGGTCATCCTGGACCTGATGCTGCCCGACATGGACGGGCTGGAGGTCTGCCGCCGCATCCGCTCGCTGCAGGGCTCTGCCGCACAGGTGCCGGTGCTGATGCTCACCGCCAAGGGCGACCCGATGGACCGCATCATCGGCCTGGAGCTGGGCGCCGACGACTACCTGCCCAAGCCGTTTGAGCCCCGCGAGCTGCTGGCGCGCATCCGTGCCATCTTGCGCCGCCGCACCGATGGCGGCGCCGCAGCCGCCACGCAGGCGCTGCGCTTTGGCTCGCTGGAGATCGACCGCGACTCGCGCACCGTCACCGTGGGTGGGCAGGTGGCCGATCTGACCTCGTACCAGTTCGACCTGCTGGTGGCCCTGGCCGAACGCGCGGGCCGCGTGCTGACGCGCGACCAGATCATGGAAGCCGTGCGTGGCCGCGAGCTGGATGCGTTTGACCGCTCCATTGACGTGCACATGGGCCGCATCCGAGCCGCCATCGAGCAAGACGCCAAGAACCCCCGCCGCATCCTCACCGTGCGCGGCGTGGGCTATGTGTTTGCCAAGCAGCAGGACTGAGCCCCGCCGTGAAGCTCTCTAACCCCTTCGCCCAGCGCCTGTCCCTGCGCATCTGGCTGGCCGTGGTGGCCGGCATGGCCGTGCTGACGCTGGCCGTGGGCTGGGCCTGGCGGGTGGCGGTGGAAGAAGGCAACATGGCGCAGCCCGCACCGCATGGACGGGAATTGCTGCTGCGCAGCGCCGACGGGCAGACCGTGATGCGCGGCTATGCGGTGCGCGAGCCCGGCCCGCCGGGTGAAGGCATCGACTTCCGCATTGAAACGGACAACGGCGAGAAGTTCACCCTGGAGCTGGGGCCCAAGCCCCCGCGTGAAGACCGGCGAGGCGAGCGCGCCGATGAACGCGGCGGCGAGCGGCGGCGTGCCGTGGGCCCCCCCGGCCCACCGGGCGGCCCACCCGGAGGGGCTGACCGCGCCTTCTGGCTGCGCCCCCCGTTTGGCTTCGTCTGGATGCTGGCCATCATGGGCCTGGCGGCCGCGCTGGGCGTGTACCCCGTCATTCGCCGCCTGACCCTGCGGCTGGAGGCCTTGCAGCGCAGCGTGAAAAAGTTTGGCGAAGGCGACCTGTCAGTGCGCGTGCCCGAGACCGGGCAAGACGAGGTGGCCGACCTGGCCCGTCAGTTCAATGCGGCGGCCGCACGGGTCGAGACCCTGGTCAAGTCGCACAAGTCGCTGCTGGCCAATGCCTCGCACGAGCTGCGATCGCCCCTCACCCGCATCCGCATGGGGCTGGAGCTGATGGGCGGCGACCAGCCATCGCCCGCCTTCCGCGCCGAAATCTTGCGCAACATTGCCGAGCTGGACCAGCTGGTGGATGAAATCCTGCTGGCCAGCCGCCTGGACGCCCGCGAGGCCGATGTGGGCACCGTGGAAGAGGTGGATCTGATCGGCCTGGCCGCCGAGGAATGCGCCCGCGTGGACGCCGACCTGGACGTGAGCGCCGTGCCCGAGGGGCTGGAGGCGCACGGCATCTCCAAGCTGCTGCGCCGCGCCATCCGCAACCTGCTGGAGAACGCCCGCCGCTACAGCACGGGCGAGATCACCGTGGTGGTGCAACGCGCCGGCGGCATGGCCGAAGTGCGCGTGTGCGACCAGGGCCCCGGTGTGCCACCTGCGCAGCGCGAACGCATCTTCGAGCCGTTTTACCGCTTGCCCGGCGCCAGCGAACGCTCAGGCGGCGTGGGCCTGGGGCTGGCACTGGTGCGGTCGATTGCCGGGCGCCACAACGGCACCGTGCACTGCGAAGACCACGCAGGCGGCGGTGCCTGCTTTGTGCTGCGGCTGCCGCTGGCGCAGCCCGTTGCCGGGCCTCACACGCCATAGTGAGTTCAAAGGCCAGGGGGCTTCAAGGGCCAGCGCCACACCATGGCGGCATACAGCACGGCCCCCAGCACCAGTGCCCCGGCAGCGGCCCCCAGCCCCTGCGCAAACCCTTGCCCCTGCGTAGCGGCGCCGTGCAGCAGCCACGCCACCATGGGTGGGCCTGCAATCTGCCCCAAGCCATAGGCAGCCGTCAGCAGGCCCGTAAAGCTGTCCCCCGCCGCAGGCCACACCCGACGTGCCTCTTGCAGGGCATAAAAGGTGATGGCCGTGAAGGGCAGCCCCAGCAGCCAACTGCCTAGCGCAAACCCTGCGGCGCCGGGCCACACCAGGGTCAAGGCAATGGCGGCTGCCTGCATCAAATAGGCCCCCAGAAGCAGCCAGCGGCGGTCCCACCGCGCGGGAGTGCGTGTCGATAGCGCCGCGCCCATGGCGACACCCGCGCCAAACAGCGGCCAGAAAAAATCAGGCCAAGGCGAACCCGCAGGTAAGGCAGCGCGCGCAATCACCGGCAAAAACGTGGCCGTGACGATGTACCCCAGCCCCGCCAACCCGTAGGCCAGCGTGAGCAGGCTGCGGGCTGCCCCCCCCAGCCCGGCGGGCGCAGCCAAAGGGGCCTGCGTGCTGGCCGCGCTGGGCTGGGGCAAGCCCTGCAGCACCGGCCACACCAAGGCGGACAAGCCCACGCACAGCAAGCCAAACACAGCCCAGCCCGCCGCTGCGGGCCAGTGCCAGGCCACCATGGCGCTGGCCGACAAGCCTGTGAGCGCAATGCCCAGCCCCGGCCCACAAAAAATAAAGCCCCCGAGCGCGGGCTGCCCCAGCGCCACCAGGCGCAACATGCACCAGGCCGAGACGTTCAAAAACACCAGGGCGCTGGCCACCCCTGCGGCAAAGCGCAGTGCGGGCCAGGCCCAGGGCCATGGCAAGGCCATGCCCAGCGTCAACACCACCGTGGCCAGCAACCCCCAGCGCGCCAGCCGCGCCGCATGCCAGCGCTGGCGCGCACGCGGCGCCACCCACGGGAAGGCCATGCAGGCCAGCGCCCCTAGCAGGTAGCCCACATAGTTGGCCGTGGCCAACCAGCTGCCACCGGCCAGCGACACGACCCCGTCGCGCAGCATCATGGGCAGCAGCGGGGTAAAGGCAAAGCGGCCAATGCCCATGGCCGCCGCCAGCGCTGCCATGCCCGCCAGGGCCACGGCGTAGGGGCGGTCAAACAGGGCGACGGGGGCAGACGAAGAGGCCGAGGCAGAAGAGGACATGAGGGCAGGTTCCAGGCCACCAGAGAGCGCCTGCTGAGCAGTGGCGGCCACCTGGCGTATTATTCTGAATTGAGATTTATTTTTTATAAATCATCTCACAAAGAGAATATTCATGGACCTTGCTGCACTGGAAATCTTTCGCGCCGTCGCCGCCGAAGGCAGCGTGACCCGGGCGGCCGAGCGGCTGGGCCGCGTGCAGTCCAACGTGACCACGCGCGTTCAGCAACTGGAGGAGCAACTGGGCGCTCCGCTGTTTTTGCGCGAAGGGCGGCGCATGCTGCTGACGCCCGCGGGTGAGTCACTGCGCGGCTATGCCGACCGCCTGCTGGCGCTGGCCGAAGAGGCCCGCCAGGCGGTGCACCCCACCCACCCCAGCGGGCGCCTGCGCCTGGGCGCCATGGAAAGCACCGCCGCCGCACGCCTGCCGCAGCCCCTGGCACGGCTGCATGCGCAGTGGCCCGAGGTGGAGCTGGAGCTGACCACCGGCGCCTCTGCCCCCCTGGCAGAGCAGGTGCTGGCCCACACCCTGGACGCCGCCCTGGTGGCCTGGCCTTTGCAGGGGTTAGCGCCCGATGCCCCGCTGGAACGCACCACGGTGTACCAGGAGTCTTTGCTGCTGGCCCTGCCCGCCGACCACCCACCGGTGCACAGCCCAGCCGATCTGCAGCTGCACACGCTGGCAGCCTTCGGCACCGGCTGCACCTACCGCCACCTGGGCGAGGCCTGGATGCAGCAGGCCCCTGGCACGGCCCAATCCATAGGCACAGGCAAGCCCCCCAAGGTGCTCGAGCTGGCGTCGTACCACGCCATCCTGGCCTGCGTGGCCGCAGGCCGCTGCGCGGGCGTAGTGCCCCAGGCCGTGTGGGACCTGATGCGTGATCCCCCCGCACTGCGCCTGGTGCCGCTGCAGCACTGCGACACCGTGCTGGTGCGCCGGCGCGGCTACCAGTCGCCCGCGCTCGATGCCCTGCTGGACACCTTGTTCAGCCTGCGGCAGGGCCACGGCCCCGCCGTGCCCACCTGGATTTCCTCGACCTGAAATGGAGCCCGCACCCATGAGCTATTCACTTTTGCAGCGCCTGCCCATCACCCTGCCCATCGTCCAGGGCCCCATGACGGGAGCTGACAGCCCCGCGCTGGCCGCCGCCGTATCGGCTGCGGGCGGGCTGGGCATGCTGGGCTGCGGCATGCGCTCGCCTACCGCCATGGCCGAGGCTGCGGCCGCCGTACGGCAGCTGACGGACCGGCCCTTTGGCATGAACCTCTTTGTGCAAGCCACCCCCGCCCCCGATGCGGCCACGGTGCAGGCCGCGCTGCAGCGCCTGGCGCCGTTGTATGCCGAGCTGGGCCTCACGCCCGAGGTGCCCGCGCAGTGGTGCGAAGACTTTGGTGCCCAGCTGGACGCCCTGGTGGCGCTGCGCCCGGCGGTGGCCAGCTTCACCTTTGGCATCCTGACCGCCGCGCAAGTGGCGCGCCTGCAAGCGGTAGGCAGCCTGGTGGTGGGCACCGCCACCACGGTGGCCGAGGCCCAGGCCTGGGCGGCCGTGGGGGCCGATGCGGTGTGCGCCAGCGGCATGGAAGCCGGGGGCCACCGGGGCACGTTTTTGGGCGATTTTCAGTCGAGCCTGGTGGGCACCCTGGCGCTGGTGCCCCAGTGCGTGGATGCGCTGGACATCCCGGTGATTGCAGCGGGCGGCATCATGGACGGGCGCGGCATTGCCGCCGCCCAGGCCCTGGGCGCGCAAGCAGTGCAGATGGGCACGGCCTTTTTGACCTGCCCCGAGTCCAGCATCAGCCCCGCCTACCGCCAGGCCCTGGTGCAGGCCAAGGACACCGACACGCGGCTGACCCGCATCTTCTCAGGCCGCCCCGCGCGGGGCATCGTCAACCCCATGATGCAAGCCATGGCGGCCGACGAGGCGAATGTGCCGGCCTACCCCGTGCAAAACGCGCTGACCGGCGCCCTGCGCCGCGCCGCAGCCGCCCAGGGCCGCTCCAGCCATTTGTCGCTGTGGGCTGGCCAGGGGGTGGCAGCGGTGCGGCCCCAGCCTGCAGCCCAGCTGGTGGCAACACTGGCCGACGAATGGCGGGCGGCTTGCAGGCAGCTCAGCGCAGCCACCGCGCACTGAGCACGCTGCCGAGAGAAAGACCGAAGGCGCACGGGGCGCAAGGCCGCAGCCTGCGTGCCCCTGCCTACAATCGGCCCGAACCCCGATTGCCCATGCCCCACATCATCGCCAACCCTTTCACGCTGACGGAGTTTTTGCTCGACAGCCTGCCCCCCGCGCAACGGGCCGGTGTGCTGACGCACCCCAAGCGCATCAAGGGCGTGGCCTATTCACTGCTGAAGGCGCTGGACGCGTGGTGCCCGTTTCGGCTGCCGGGGTTTCGCCCATTTCCTGAGGCTTACCTGCAGGCGCTGCAGGCCATTCCTGAGCAAGCGCCGGTGCTGATCTTCGGGATCGAGAACATCAAGGACCTGCGCATTCTGCGCAAGTACCTGCGCACCCGGCGCATCGCGGTGTTCACCTGGAACCCGGTCATCGACTACCAACAAAACCACCGGGTGCGGCAGTTGCACATCCAGCAGCTCAAAGGGCTGGGGTTTCACATCTTCACGTTCGACCCGGGCGATGCGCAGCGCTACGGCCTCACGCTCACGCAGCAGGTGTACCGGTCTGTCGAGGGTTTGCGCCAACCCCTGCCCGAGGCGTTTGACATCTACTTTCTGGGGCAGGACAAGCACCGTTTCGAGACCCTGCGCACGCTGGCCGAGCAATGGCACAGCCTGGGCCTGCGCACCTGCCTGCGCATGGTGCCCGAGCCGGGCCAAACCTACGCTCCGGTGCCCGGCCTGGAAGTGCTGGCGCACAGCATCGACTACCCCAGCAACATCGACAGCATCAACCGCGCCCGCTGCCTGCTGGAGATCACCCAGGCCAACCAGAGCGGGCTGACGGTGCGCTGCCTGGAGGCGCTGTTCTTTGACAAAAAGCTCATCACCAACAACCCATGCGTGCGCACGCTGCCGTTTTACAACCCCGCGCGCTTTTTCATCCTGGGGCAGGATGACCCCCAGGCCCTCCCTGCGTTCTTGCAAGCCCCCATGCCGCCGCTGCCCCCTGGGGCCTTGCAGCCGTACGACTTTGCACACTGGGTGCAGCAGTTCGACCACATCACAGCCCCAGCGCGGGCCTGACGGGCCAATCAGGCCGGCACACCAGCCTGCGCCTTGGCGCACGGCCGCAGCGGCGCCGTCAGCACCAGCACCAGGCCAAAGCTGTAGGCCAGCCCTTCGTTGGCCAGCCAGATGCCGCTGTGCGTGAGGCTGCCCACGCAGGCCACCCCCACGAAGGCAAAAGCCACGGCGCGGTCCAGCCGCTCCATGCGTGCGGCTTGCCACAGGGCGGCAGCAAACACGGCCGCAAAGGCCAGCAGCCCCGGAATCCCGTGCTCGATCATGAAAAACAAGAACTGGTTGTGCGGATGGAACGAGCCCGCCGCGCACCACTCAGGCGTGGTGGCAATGCGGCAAAACTCGCCGTGGTAGGCACCCGTGCCCCAGCCCAACCAGGGCTTTTGCCAGAACAGATCCAGCCCATAGTGCAGGAAATACAGGCGCGGCCCGATGGAGGTCGTGGTCTCTGGCACCTCGCCCAGCTCTTTCAGGCCCAGTGCCACACGCGGAACAATGGTGGGTGACAGCAGCACGGCGCCCGCCAGCAGCACGGCGACCAGTGCCAGGGCCATCCACCACCGGCGCACCGGCACCAGCGCCAAGACAAAGGCCAGCACGGCCACCGCCGTGGCCACATAGCCCGTGCGCCCGTAGAGCAGCTGGGTGTTGCACACAAAGGCCAGCGCTGCCACGGCCAGCCAGGCCCCCCGCTGCCAAGCCACGTTGGCGCGCAGCGCCAAGTACAGGCCGCGCAGCATCAGCAGAGCCATCAGCACGCTTTGGGTGATGTAGTCCTTGAACACAGAATGGTCGCCGCCCCAGCCCAGCGTCTGGGCGCGTGACCAGGGCAGCCGCCACCAGATGCTGAGGTAACTGCTCGCCAACGTGAACAGGGCGGCGACAGTGAAAGCCGTCCAGCAGCGCTCGCGGGTTTTCTCATCCTGCGCCAGCAGCGAGATGGCGATGACCATGAGCAGCAGCTTGTCGTACTTGAGCCAGTGGTCCAGCACCACGCGCCAGGGGGCGGTGGTGTACACAGCCCCCAGCAAAATGATGGCGTACAGGGCCAGCAATGGGAGGGAGACGGCATTGCCGCGGGCAGCATCCCAACGCTGGCGCCAGTCGCCCGCCAGCAACCAGGCAAGCACCAGGCACAGCAGCGAGATGTTGGCCCCCGCAAGCGTCCACGGGATGGAAAAGAAGGCTGCGATGGCGCTGAAAACAGCCGCCGAGCGCAGGAAAACGTGGGGATACTGCATAGACCTTGTCGCCACAACGGCAACAACATTGACACCAGGCCAGCACATCACTGGTGCCCAGGCCGCGATAATTAGAGCCTCACATTATCCATTGCACGGCGGCAGCCCCTGCGCCTGCGTGCTTCGCGCCCATGCCCCAACCTATCGTTCACACCATGCACTGGGACAACATCCCCAGTGTCATCCTGCAAAAGCAGCGTGAAGTTTTTGCCGCCCTGGACGTTCCGCTGCAGCAGGAATCTGCGCACCGCATCCCCCATGGCACCTGGATGAACAGCGTGGTGGAGCGCATGGCATCCGACGACATCGTCATCTTTTGCGACATTGACGCCTTCCCGCTCAAGCGCTCGGCCTACGACCTGGCCGTGGCCCACGCAGAGCAAGGCGCCATCTTTGGCCTGTCGCAGTTTTCCAACCACAAGAAAACCACCGAGACCTATGCAGGCCCCATGTTCATGGCGTTTCGCAAAAGCGTGTGGGAGCGGCTGGGGAGCCCCGACCTCAAATCATCGTCGGCCTTTGACGCGGCCGAAGGCCTGTCGGCCCTGGCGCGCGAACAGGGCGTGCCGCTGGTGCTGCACAAGCCCACCTCCACACTGATTTCCAAGTTTGCACTGGGCAACGAAGGGGTGTTTGGCATTGGCACCTTCTACGGCGACAACGACTTCTTTCACCTGTTCGAGTCGCGCGAGCCCGCGTACGAGCAACTGCTGGTGGCCGTGGCCGACGACGCCATCGCACAGCGCCCATTGCAATTTGCCCGCTACCTGGAAGCGGCCATTGCCCTGCAACAAGGCACCCCGGTGAAAAAGAAACGCCGCTGGTGGCGCCGCCTGCTGGGCTGAGCGCACCCATGAGCCTGCCCATCGTCTTCATCAACCTGGACCGCGACGCCGAGCGCCGCACGCGGCTGCTGGCCGCATTGCAGTCCATCGACATGCCCAGCGAGCGCTTTCCTGCGGTGTGGTGGGCCGACGTGCCCCCCGAAAAAACCAGCCGCTGGTACAGCGACGCCTTGAATGCACGCCAGTACTACAAGCCCCTGCGCAATGGCGAAAAGGGCTGCTACGCCAGCCACATCGGCGCCTGGCAACAACTGCTGGCCAGCGACGCGCCCGCGCTGGTGGTGCTGGAGGACGACGTGCGCCTGACGCCCCAGTTTGCCGAAGTAGTGAACGCCATCGCTGCCCTGCCGGAGCCCTGGGACATGGTGAAACTGCTGGGCCGCGACCGCGAGAAGGTGCGATCCGAACGACCCTTGGTGCCAGGCACTACGCTGGTGGACTACAGCCGCGTGCCCAGCATGACGGCAGGCTATGTGGTCAGCCGCGCCGGGGCCGCCAAGCTGCTGGCCCACCGCCAACCCTTTGGCAGGCCGATCGATGTGGACCTGCGCTTTTGGTGGGAATGCGATCAGCTGCGCATCCTGGGTGTTTCGCCCTCGGCCATTGCCCTGGACGACACCAGCGAGGTCAGCAGCATCTGGGACACCCGCGACACCCTCACCCCCGGCCAGCGCTGGCGCAAGTTCACGATGAAGCTGGCACTGACCGTGGGCAATGCCTGGCACCGCCGTCGTCTGCCCAAGCTCTGAGGTCCTGCCTCAGGGAGTCCCAAGCGCATGCACGCGCTCCAGCAGTTGCTGGTAGCGGGTGTGCATCTTTGCCAGGCTGTACTCCTGCACGGCCTGCGCCCGTGCCGCTTCGCCCAGGCGGGCTGCGCGGGCCGGGTCGGCCAGCAAACCCGCCAGCGCCTGCGCCAAGGCGGGGGCATCGCCCTCAGGCACCAGCAGGCCGGTGCGGCCGGACTGCATCACGCCACGCACCCCCACCACATCCGAGGCCACACAGGCGCAGCCTGCGGCCATGCCTTCGACCAGGGCCAGGGGCATTCCCTCGTAGTGGGTGGCAAGCACAAAAATCTGGTGTTGCATCAGGCGCTGGGGCAGGTCGGCCACCGAGCCCAAAAAGTGCACCTGTTCGGCCACACCACGCTGCGCCGCCAAGGCGCGCATGCGCTTTTGAATGCCTGCCTTGCCGCCGCCGGCCAGGTACACCGGGGCAGTCACGCCCTGGGCCTTGAGCAAGGCCGCAGCTTCAATCAGGGTGGCATGGTCCTTCTGGCGGGCAAAGCGGGCCGCCATCACGATGCCGGGCGCGCGCTCGGCAAAGGGCACCAGGGCCGACTCGGGGAACCGATCCAGGTCAATGCCGTTGGGAATGGCCACACAGCGCTCTGCCGGAAAGCCGCGCGCCACCAGTTGCTCGCGCACGCCTTCGGACACGCCCACCGTGGCCGCCGTGCGCTCGGCCAACCACAGCGCCTGCTTCAAGCGCCAGCGCGTGTAGCGCTCGCGGGAGTTGTGCTCCACATGCACCAGGCGGGGCACCTTGGCCCACAGGCCTGCGTAGCGCCCCCAAAGGTGTTCGCTGTAGCCATGGGCAACCAGGATGTCAGGGCGCCACTGCTGCGCCAGCGCGCGCAGGGCCCACACCGTGGCGAAATGGGTCCAGCCGGGCACCACGCGCACGTCCAGGCCCTGGGCACGCAAGGCGTCCACCTTGTCCGGCAGCGTGGTGCGGCGTTTGCGGCGCAGCACCAGCACCACGTCCTGCCCCGCACTGCGGGCGGCCAAGCACAGGTCTACCGCCACCTGGGTGGCGCCAGAGAACCCGCCGGTGACGAAATGCATCACCCGCATGGCGCCCCCGGCAGCCGGCTGCGCCGCTGCAAGCTCAGTGCCCTGCGCGAACGACTTCGCCCGCCTTCAGGCGATACACCGTGCCGCAATAGGGGCACTTGCCCTCGCCGTGGTGGGCCACGTCCAGGTACACCTTGGGGTGGCTGTTCCAGAGCTTCATGTCGGCCTTGGGGTTGGGGCAGAACACGCCGCCTTGGGCGTTCAGATCCTTGGCCAGAACTTCAATAACTGCTTGCGACATGATCAAACCTTGGTGAGCCAGTGGGCGTATTGGGGGTTGCGGCCGTTGACGATGTCAAAGAACGCAGTTTGGATTTTTTCGGTGATGGGGCCACGGCTGCCCACGTAGCTGCCCTTGCCCAGCTCAATGCGGTCCAGCTCGCGGATGGGCGTGACTTCGGCCGCCGTGCCGGTGAAGAAGGCTTCATCGGCGATGTACACCTCGTCGCGCGTGATGCGCTTTTGCACGATCTCCAGGCCCAGGTCCTTGGCGATATGAAAGACGGTGTTGCGGGTGATGCCGTTCAGGGCACCGGCCGACAGGTCGGGCGTGTAGATCACGCCGTTCTTGACCACGAAGATGTTCTCGCCCGCGCCTTCGGACACGAAGCCCGAGCTGTCGAGCAGCAGCGCTTCGTCGTAGCCCTCATCGGTGGCTTCCATGTTGGCCAGGATGGAGTTGGTGTAGTTGCTCACCGCCTTGGCCTGCGTCATGGTGATGTTGACGTGGTGGCGCGTGTAGCTGCTGGTCTTGACGCGGATGCCGCGCTTCATGCCCTCTTCGCCCAGGTATGCGCCCCAGGCCCAGGCGGCCACCATCAGGTGGATGGTGTTGCCCTTGGGGCTGACGCCCAGCTTTTTGTCGCCAATCCAGGTCAGGGGGCGGATGTAGCCGGATTCGAGCTTGTTTTCGCGGATGACCGCTTTTTGCGCCTCGTTCACCTCTTCCTGGGTGAACGGGATCTTCATGCGCAGGATCTTGGCGCTGTTGAACAGACGCTCGGTGTGCTCCTGCAGGCGGAAGATCGCCGGGCCATTGACGGTGTTGTAGGCGCGCACGCCTTCAAAGGCGCCGCAACCGTAGTGCAGGGTGTGGGTCAGCACATGGATCTTGGCGTCGCGCCAATCGACCATTTGGCCGTCCATCCAGATTTTGCCGTCACGGTCGGCCATCGAGGGAACTACGGGGCTCATGGGTGTCCTTTGTGGGTTGCTGTGGTTGAGCAAGCCCCTGATTTTACGGGCGGCAGCAGGGGCCGCGCACGCAAAACCAGCCCACCCCGGCCAGGGCCTTATTCAGCGGCGGTGGGTTCCTGCGCTTGCGGCCGCTCCAGCGTCCACTTTTGCAGGCGGCCCTTGGCAAATTCACAGGTCACATGCGACTGCGTGCCGTCGGTCCAGCGGTAGATCTCCGGATCGGTGTCCGCGGGCGAGAGGCGCTCGCCCAGCGACTGGGTCATGGCCATCACGTGCATCAGGTTCACGCCGGACTTGAGCCGGGCATTGAGCATGACCGCACTGCCCACATACCCAATAGGGCGCTTGGCGGCCTTGCGCATCACATTCATCAACCGGGTGAAATGCAGCAGCGCCCACATGACCAAGCCGCCCGCCACAGCCGCCACACCGGGCCAGCCTGCAGAGGCATAACCCACCAGCACCAATCCGATCACCCCGATGGGGACAAAAATATTGCGCAAATTCATGGGCGCCATTGTCGTATGCCCAGGCCATGCCCCTGCTGCGGAGAGTGCGTACAGGGCGCCGCGACCATGTCGCTCCCTGGTCGCGGTTGCCCCGCCGTTCGCACTCACCCCAATCAGACCAGGCCACGCACCACGTTCATGGCCTCTTCCACCCGCTCTACGGCGTGGATGGTGAGACCCTCGATGGGCTTCTTGGGCGCGTTGGCCTTGGGCACCACGGCCACGCTGAAGCCCAGCTTGGCGGCCTCCTTCAAGCGCTCTTGCCCACGCGGGGCGGGGCGCACTTCACCGGCCAGCCCCACTTCACCAAAGGCCAAAAAGCCCCGGGGCAGCGCCTTACCCCGCAGGCTGCTCGTGATGGACAGCATGACCGCGAGGTCGGCTGCAGGCTCGCTGATGCGCACGCCGCCCACCGCGTTCACAAACACATCCTGGTCCATGCAGGCCACGCCCGCGTGGCGGTGCAGCACGGCCAGCAGCATGGCCAGGCGGTCCTTGTCCAGGCCCACCGACAGGCGGCGCGGGCTGGGCCCGCCGCTGTCCACCAGCGCCTGGATCTCGACCAGCATGGGGCGCGTGCCTTCCAGCGTCACCATCACGCAGCTGCCCGGTACGGGATCGCTGTGCTGGCTCAAAAAGATGGCGCTCGGGTTGCTCACGCCCTTGAGGCCCTTTTCGGTCATGGCGAACACGCCGATCTCGTTCACAGCACCAAAGCGGTTCTTGATGGCGCGCACCAGGCGGAACTGGCTGTGCGTGTCGCCCTCGAAGTACAGCACCGTGTCCACCATGTGCTCCAGCACACGCGGCCCGGCCAGCGCGCCTTCCTTGGTCACATGGCCCACCAAAATCACGGCGATGCCCGTGCCTTTGGCCATGCGCGTGAGGTGCGCCGCGCATTCGCGCACCTGGGCGACCGAGCCCGGAGCGCTGGTGAGCTGGTCGGAATAGGTCGTCTGGATGGAGTCGATGACGACCACGGACGGTTGCGTGGCCTCGACCGTCGCCAGAATTTTTTCGAGCTGGATCTCGGCCAGCAGCTGCACCTGGCTGCCCTCAATGCCCAGGCGCCGCGAGCGCAGCGCCACCTGGGCGCCGCTTTCCTCACCCGTCACATACAGGGTGGGCAGGCCTGCGCGCTGCAGCGCGTCCATGGCCTGCAGCAGCAGGGTTGATTTGCCAATGCCCGGATCGCCCCCAATGAGCACCACGCCGCCTTCCACAATGCCGCCGCCCAGCACACGGTCCAGCTCATCGATGCCGCTGGGGGTGCGCGCCACGTCCTGGGCCTCGATGGCGGCCAGTGGCGTCACAGCCTGCGCGTTGGCCAGACCGGCATAGCCTTGCGGCGTGCTCAGGCGGTTTTTGCCAGCGCCCGCCTCTGCCACGGTTTCCACCAGCGTGTTCCAGGCGCCGCAGGACGGGCATTTGCCCAGCCAGCGCGGGCTGGTGCCGCCGCATTCGGAGCAGGTGAAGGTGGTTTTGTCTTTGGCCATGGAAGGTATCGGTAAGGAGCCCCAAGCGGGGGCAGCCGACTATAGCGGCCGCGCCTGCACGCAACCGCCACAGCCCGTACGATGGCGGGCTTGGCACCGCATGGAGTTGACATTGCAGACACCCATCAACCGTTTCAAACAGGCCATGGCCCAAGGCCAGGCGCAGATCGGCCTGTGGCTCGGGTTGGCCGACGCCTACAGCGCAGAAATCCTCGCGGGCACCGGCTACGACTGGCTGCTGGTGGACGGCGAACACGCGCCCAACGATGTGCGCAGCATCCTGCACCAGCTGCAGGCCATTGCCAGCGCGGCCAGCGCCCTGCCACCCGGCGCACAAGCGCCCCACCCCATCGCCCGCGTGCCCGTGGGCGACACCGCACTCATCAAGCAGTACCTGGACCTGGGCGCACAGACGCTGCTGGTGCCCATGGTGGACACCCCCGAGCAGGCCCAGGAGCTGGTGCGCGCCACGCGCTATGCGCCCGAAGGCGTGCGCGGCATGGGCAGCGCCCTGGCCCGCTCATCGCGCTGGCAGGCCTACCCTCAGTATGTGCACGAGGCCAACCAGCAGGTCTGCCTGCTGGTACAGGCCGAGACGGTGCAGGCCATGGGCTACCTCGATGCCATCGCGGCGACACCCGGTGTGGACGGCGTCTTCATCGGCCCGGCCGACCTGTCTGCCTCCATGGGCCACCCTGGCAACCCGGGGCACCCTGACGTGCAGGCCGCCATCCACGACGGCATCACGCGGATCCTGCGCGCGGGCAAGGCACCGGGCATTCTGGCCACCACCGAAGCGCAGGCGCGCCAGTGGCTGGCCGCTGGCGCGCTGTTTGTGGCCGTGGGGGTCGACACCATGCTGCTGGCCAGCGCCGCCCAGGATTTGCTGGCACGCTTTCGCACAGCAACCACCACCCCGGTTGCCCGCCCAGCGGGCTATTGATACCGCCACGCATTCAAAACACAACGCAAGACAAAGGCTCTATCACCATGAAAGCATGTATTTACGGCGCCGGCGCCATTGGCGGCTGGATGGGCATGGCACTGGCGCAGGCGGGCTGCCAGCTCAGCCTGGTGGCCCGCGGCGCCACGCTGGCGGCTTTGCAGGCCGAGGGCTTGCGCCTGCGGCGCCCTGATGGATCGGTGGCGCAAACGGCCGTGACCGCCCACGCCGACCCCGCCGCGCTGGGCGTGCAAGACCTGGTCGTGCTGGCCGTCAAGGCGCCCGGCCTGCCCGATGTGGCGCGCGCCATCGCCCCGCTGATCGGGCCGGAAACCATCGTGCTCACCGCCATGAACGGCGTGCCCTGGTGGTTTCTGGACGGGTTTGGGGGCGCCGCCGAAGGGCACGCGCTCCAGTCTGTGGACGCTGGCGGCGTGATCGCCAGCGCCATTCCCGCGCGCAACGTGGTGGGCAGCGTGGTGCACACCAGCTGCTCGCTGGAAGCCCCGGGTTTCGTCAGGCAGCACTTTGGCAACCGCCTGATCGTGGGCGAGCCCGATGGCAGCCAGAGCGCCCGCCTGCAGGCCCTGGTGGCCATGCTGCAGCGCGGCGGCATCGACGCGGAAGCCTCAGGCTGCATCCAGAAAGACATCTGGTTCAAGCTGTGGGGCAACCTGACCATGAACCCCATCAGCGCCCTCACCGGCGCCACCACCGACCGCATCCTGGACGACGACCTGGTGCGCGGCTTTGTCAGCGCCGTGATGCTCGAAGCCAAGGCCATTGGCGACAAGCTGGGCCTGCCGATTGACCAGCAACCCGAAGACCGCCACGCCGTCACCCGCAAGCTGGGCGCGTTCAAGACCTCGATGCTGCAGGACGTGGAGGCGAACAAGCCCATGGAGATCGACGCCCTGGTGGGCGCCGTGCGCGAGCTGGGGCAGATCACCGGCACCCCCACGCCCCACACCGACGCCCTGCTGGGCCTGGTGCGGCTGATGGCGCGCACACGCGGCCTGTATTGACTGATTTTTAAACCAAAAATAGCCTCTAGCGCTTTTCCATAAAGCGCCAGCAGCTATCAACTCAATAGCAAACCATGACCACACTCACGCTCTATTACACCCCTGGCACCTGCGCACAAGCAGTGCGCATTGCGCTGGAAGAAGCCCAAGCCCCGCACCAACTGGTGCGCGTGGACTTTGCCGCGGGCCAGCAGCGCACGCCCGAGTACCTCGCCATCAACCCCAAAGGCCGCGTGCCTGCCCTGGTCACGCCCCAAGGCACCTTGACCGAAACGCCCGCGCTGCTGGCCTATGTGGCGCAGAGCTTTCCCGAAGCGCAGCTGGCGCCCACCGATGCCTACGGCTTTGCGCGCCTGCAAGAGTTCCACAGCTACCTCGCATCCACCGTGCACATCGCCCACGCCCACCGCCCCCGCGCCAGCCGCTGGGCCGACGAGCCCGAGGCCCAGGCCGCGATGCAGCGCAAGGTGGCGCAGAACATGATCGACTGCTTCAACCTCATCGAAACCCACTATCTGGGCGATGGCCCGTGGGTGATGGGCGAGCAGTACACCGTGGCCGACGGCTATCTGTTCACCATCGGCACCTGGCTGCAAAGCGATGGGGTGGACATTGCCCAATTCCCCAAGGTGCACGCCCACACACAGCGCGTGTTGCAGCGCCCCGCCGTGCAGCGCGCACTGGCTTAAAGCATCCGTCCATCGGCACAAAAAAAGCCCCGGTGCTTGGGCAGCCCCGGGGCTTTTTTCTTGGTTGGGGTCTGCTCCTACCTACCCACCGTTCACGCTGAGGTTCTATGGTTCCCGTCAAGCTCTGCCAGCGACCAGCGCGGGATCGAACAGAGCTTGCTGCTTGAACAGTGAGAAAGCCACACGCAAGAGCTTACGGGCAAGCACGACAAGTGCAGCGGTCGTGCTCAAGCCTTTGTCACGCTGAGCACAGTAAAACCCGTTCCAGGTCTTTGTGCGCGCCGCCGACATGGCCGCTGCGTACATCAAACGCCTTGTCTCCGGCCAGCCCCTCTTGGACAAGCGCCTTTGCCCCGTCTTCTTGCCAGAGTCATTGGGGCGCGGGTCAAGCCCGGTGAATGCGATCACAGCATCCGCACTGCGTGTTTGCAAACGCCCAAACAGCATTACCAGCAGCGACCCACAGACCAGGCCTAGGCCGGGCACAGACGTGATGCATTTGAACGTTTCTTGGCTTGCGGGATCGGCCTGAACGGTGCTGGCGAGTTGCTCGTCGATATGTTCGATGGCTTGCTGCAGAGCTGCCAGCACCGGCTCGTCCAGGCGCGCCAGGTCTTTGCTGTGGTTGCCCGCCTGCGCCAATGCACTGCGCTGGCGCACCAGAGTTGCCCGGTGGGCCAAGAGCTCGCGCAACACGGCTTGGCAAGCGGTGGGTGGCTGCCATTGGCGCAGTTGCGCATGTTCGTGGCAGATATAGCGGGCCAGCACGAGCGCATCCATCCGATCGGTCTTACCGCGCTGGCCAACGGACTGGGCGTAGCGGCGTGCATCCAGGGGATTGAGGACATAGACATGCAGGCCTGCGGCGTGCGCTGCCAGCGCAAGCGGCACGTGGTAGCGGCCGGTGGACTCCAGCGCCAGTACGCTTGCAGGGCGCAACGTGCGCAGCAGCAGGGCAATGCCCTGGGGTGTATTGGCAAAACGGCGCACGCTGGCTTGGCCCTGCACGGCCACGTCCAGATGGGCGCTGGCGACATCCACGCCGACAAACTCAGTAGCTTGTTGAGGGTTCATCGCTCAAAATACGAGCGCCGGGATGTGTCCTGCTGTCGGCGTGAGCTTGCAAGAATTGACGATCGGTGCTGCCAAGCGCAGCTTGCCCTCGTCAGGTTCCTTATCGACGCTCGGCGCAGGGATGGGGTAATGACTCAGTAGGTCGGTCAGTTGGATCTGAAGCAACTGCCGATGCCTGTCGATGTCCCTGCATCCCGGCTCCTCGCCCTTTCTTACTGGTTGGTTGATGGGAGCTAAACCATACAAGCCTGTCGAAGCGAGGCGCATGGCTAGGGCAGGCTCAGCCCGAACGGGCGATGGTGGGACAGGGCAGCAGACCCAAAGGCGGCCCGGTCGCCCAGGCCCCTCACCCATCAATTCACCTTCAAATAGCGCCAGTCAATGCGGTTGTCGGCGCGGTGAATGATGTCCACCTTCTTCGTGGCAGCCCAAGGGATTACCTGGTTGTACAGCGGGATGTGCGAGACCAGCTCATGCTCCTTGATCAGCGCTTGCTCGATCAGCTGGTTGCGCGTGGTGGCATCGGTTTCCTTCTTCACGCGCTCGACCAGGGCGTCGATTTGCGGATCAGAGAAACGGCCCAGGTTGAAGTTGCCATCGCCGCCCGCACCCGTCGTGCGCACCAGCGACTGCAGGCTGTAGAACGCATCGAAAGTGGGCACGCCCCAGCCCAGCAGGTAGATGCTGGCTTCGTTGCGCTGGATCATCGGGAAATAGGTGGCAAACGGCAGCGAGCGCAGCTTGGCCTTCACGCCCACCTTGGCCCACTGCGAGGTGATGGCCTGGCACAGCTGTTCGTCGTTGATGTAGCGGCCTGCGCTACAGGCAAAGTCCACTTCAAACCCGTTGGGGTAGCCCGCATCGGCCAGCAGCTTTTGTGCGGCCTTGGCGTCGTAGGGGTAGCGCACATCGGCTTTCTTGCTCCAGCCATTGACCTGGTTGGCAATCAGCGTGCCCGTGGGCTGCGCCAGGCCGCGCAGCACCACGCGCTGGATGGACTGGATGTCGATCGCCTGGTACAGCGCCTTGCGCACGCGCAGGTCCTTGAGCGGGTTCTTGCCCTTCACGTCCGAGCCAGGCAGCTCGTCACGAAACTGGTCCAGGCCCAGGAAGATGGTGCGGTACTCAGGCCCTTCCAGCACCTGCAAATTGGGCGTCTGCTTGATGCGCGAGAGGTCTTGCAGGCTGGGGTCGATCACAAAATCCACCTCACCCGACAGCAACGCCGCCGTGCGCGTGGCGTCGGCCTTGATGGGGGTGTAGACGATCTCGGTCAGGTTGGTGGGGTACTTGCCCTTGCCCCACCAATTGGGGTTGGGCTCCAGCACCACGCGCTGGTCGGGTGCCCACTGCTTGAGTTGGTAAGGGCCGGTGCCCAGCGCGTTGCGGTGGGCAAAGTTTTCGTCCTTGGTCTTGATGTCCTTGGGCTCGACCGACTTGTTCTTTTCGGCCCAGGCCTTGCTCATGATGCGCAGCTCGGTGAGCTGGTTCACCAGCACCGGGTTGGGCAGGTCGGAGTGGATGTCGATGGTGTAGGCATCGACCTTTTCCACGCGGTCAATGCCCTGGGTGTAGACAGCGAAGTTGGAGCTTTTGGCCTTGGCCCGCTCCAGCGAGAACTTGGCATCGTCGGCCGTGAACTCGCTGCCATCGCTGAACTTGACGCCCTTGCGCAGCGTCAGGCGCAGTTGGGTGGGCTTGATGAGCTTCCACTCGGTGGCGAGCGACGGCTCTGGCTTGAAGGTCTTGCTGTTGTATTCGACCAGCGTGTCGTACACCGCGCCGTGCATGGTGTTGTTCACACCCACGTTCTGGGTGTGGATGTCCCAGGTGGAAATATCTACCGAGCGAGACCAACGGAAAGTAGCGGCCTGCGCCGCCAGGGGCAAGGCCGTGGCCACGGCAGCCGCCAGCAAAAGGGTTTTGAAACGCATGGGGAATCACTCCAGATCAGTCAATTCCCCCACTATGAACCAAACCGCTGCGCGATGTAACGAACTTATCGTTCTTAGCTTAGAGCCATCGCAAATGCCAGCGCCATCATGCAAGCCGCGGTGACCCCATCGAGCACCCGCCACGCCTGGGGCGAGGCAAACAGCGGGGCCAGCCAGCGGGCGCCAAAGCCAATGGCGGTGAACCACAGGGCACTCGCCAACGCCCCCCCTGTGGCAAAGGCGGCCCGCCCCCACATGGGGTAAGGGCTTGCCATGGTGCCCAGCAACACCACGGTGTCCAGGTACACATGGGGGTTGAGCCAGGTCAATGCCAGCAGCGTGAGCACCGTGCTGCGCAGCGGGTTGCCCGGCCCGCCCGCTGCCACCAGCAACTGGCCTGGCCGCAGCGCCCGTGCACCTGCCTGCACCGCGTACGCGAGCAAGAAGGCCGCACCCGCCCAGCGCATCCATTGCCCCCACTCGGGCCGCGCCAGCAGCACACCGCCCATGCCCCACACCCCAGCCTGCAGCAGCACCGCGTCGGACAAAGCGCACAGCACCACCACGGGCAGCACATGCTCGCGGCGCAAGCCCTGGCGCAGCACAAACGCGTTTTGCGCGCCAATGGCCATGATCAGCATGGCGGTGGAACTGAAGCCGTGGACAAAAGCAGTGGTGGTCATGGCGTTGGATTTTCGGCATTCCACACCAGTCACGCCAGCTATACTTTTTAACGATCCGTCAGAATAGCTAACCACCTATGCAACTCGACTCCGCCCAGCTCAACGCCTTTGCTACGGTCATCGACGAGGGCAGCTTTGAGCGCGCGGCCGCCGTGCTGCATGTCACGCGCTCGGCGGTGTCGCAGCGCATCAAACTGCTGGAAGAGCGCGTGGGCCAGGTGCTGGTGCGCCGCGCCACGCCCTGCACCCCCACCGATGCAGGGCAGGCCCTGTACCGCCACGCCCGCGAGGTGGCCTTGAGCGAGGCCGACGCGCTGGCCACCATTGGCGGCGGCCAGCGCAGCGCCACGCGCCTGGCCATCGGCGTCAATGCCGACTCGCTGGCCACCTGGTTCCCGGCCGCGATGGCGCAGGCGGCCGAGGGCCAGCCCATCACCTTCGACATCCATGTGGAAGACCAGGACCACTCGGCCAACCTGCTGCGCGAAGGCCGCGTGATGGCCGCCGTGACGGCCGACCCCCAGCCCGTGCAGGGCTGCAAGGTGCTGCCCCTGGGCACCCTGCGTTACCGCGCGCTGGCCAGCCCGGCCTTCATGCGGCGGCACTTTGCAACGGGCGTGACGGCCGCCACCCTGGCGCTGGCGCCCATGCTGGTGTTCAATCGCAAAGACGCATTGCAAGAGCGCTTTGTGCGCCGCATCACCCGCCGCGCCCTCACACCGCCCGTGCACTGGCTGCCCGAGGCGCATGCCTTCGTCAAAGCAACCGAGGCCGGTCTGGGCTGGGGCATGACGCCAGACCCCATGGTGGAGAGCCACCTGCGCGCGGGCACGCTGGTCGAGCTGATTCCGGGCAAGCCCGTGGACGTGGCGCTGTACTGGCAATACTGGCGGCTGAACGTACAAGCCCTGGCGCACATGACCGCCGCCGTGCAGGCCCAGGCGCGCAGTGCGCTGCCTGCACGCTGATAGGTTCAGCCTCCCTGCCGCTTCAGGCCGTCAGGTTCTCGTGGTGGTCGGCCTCGCCGCGCTTCCAATACGCAGCGATGCGCATGCGCTTGGCGTCCACACCCGGCTTGGCAGCCAGCACGCCACGCAGCGTGGCCATCTCACTGTGCTCGCCCGCCGCCCAGATATAGCCAGGGCCTGCGGGCACCGCCAGCGCCTGCGCAGCCTCGGTCAGCGAATCCACCCAGGCCACGTCCAGCTGCGCCGCCGATGCCAGCGTGCGCTGGTCTTGCGGGTTGCGCAGCTGCACGCGCACCACGGCGCGGGTGGTGGCAGGCAGCTCGGCCAGGCGGCGGGCCATGGCGGGCAGCGCGGTTTCATCGCCCAGCAGCCAGTGCCAGTCAAACCCCACCGGAATCACCAGGCTGCCACGCGGCCCCGCAATGCCCGCCCACTGGCCCACCTGCACAGCGGCCGCCCAGTCCGATGCAGGCCCGGCATCGTGCAAAGCCACCTCGATATCGAGCGTGCACTGCGCCGCATCAAAGTGGGCTGGGGTGTAGTCGCGCAGCACCGGGCGCGGCCCGGTGAACTGGGGCCGCCCATCCACCAACTCGGGCAGGCTGGCGCGCTCTTGCCCCGGCACGGGCAGGATGAGCTTCACATGGTCGTCAAACCCGGCGCTCGCAAAGTCGGCCATGTCGGGGCCTGCCAGCGTCAGCCGCACAAAGCCGGGGCTGATTTGCGTGCGGCGCACCACCTGCACATGCCGCCCCTTGAGGGCGTGGCGCACACGCTGCACGGCCAATGGGTCGGCCACATTGGCGGTGGCCGGGGTGGAAGAAGTCACAGAGGGATCAGAATGCTGGGTCACGATTTAAAATTGTTGATTAAGTCAACCAAATATCATGCATTTGGTTGACTTTGTCAACAACAAAGCCATGTCCACGAACCGCCCCGCCCAGATTTTTGAAGCCATGCACGACCTGGTGCATGTGTACCGCGCCCGCATGATGGAGGGGGTGGCCGCCATCCACCCCGAGCTGACGCACAACGAGGTGCGCGCCCTCATGTTCGTGGGCCGCCACCCCGGTGCCACGCAAAAAGAACTGGTGCAACACGCCAGCGCCGACAAGGCCCAGATCGCCCGCCTGGTGGCCCTGCTGCTGGACAAAGGCTGGCTGCAATGCGCCCCGCACGAGCACGACAAACGCAGCCGCTGCCTGCACCTGAGCCCCCAGGGCCAGGCCCTGTTCAACGCCGTGCGCCAGGCCCGCAGCACCCTGGCCGCCGACCTGCTCCAGCACGTGCCCGCCGCATCGCAAGCCCAGTTGCTGGACCTGCTGGAGCAGTTGCGGGGGCAGTTGGGGCGAGCGTGAGCCGCGCGATGTTCTAAACCAAGATCAATGGGCCCTCAACCAGCCGCCTCATGGGGAATTTGTACAAGCTATGCTGCCATCAAGGTAACAGTTTGCACACAATCCGCATGGAATCAGTGACAGCGACCGAACTCCGGACCATCCTCCACTCGAAACGGGCCAACATCTACTACCTGGAGCACTGTCGCGTGCTGGTGAATGGTGGCCGTGTGGAATACGTTACAGACGCAGGCAAACGTCAGCTGTACTGGAACATTCCCATCGCCAACACCACCAGCATCCTGCTGGGCACGGGCACCTCCATCACCCAGGCGGCGATGCGAGAGCTGGCCAAAGCCGGTGTGCTGGTGGGCTTTTGCGGTGGCGGCGGCACACCACTGTTTGCCGCCAACGAGATGGATGTGGAAGTGGCCTGGCTCTCGCCCCAAAGCGAGTACCGCCCCACCGAATACCTGCAAGCGTGGGTGCGCTTCTGGTTTGACGATGAACTGCGGCTGGCGGCC
The DNA here is from genome assembly GCF_002749705.1 of Acidovorax sp. 56. NCBI lineage: Bacteria > Pseudomonadati > Pseudomonadota > Betaproteobacteria > Burkholderiales > Comamonadaceae > Acidovorax > Acidovorax sp. 56. The sequence continues at coordinate 3,714,420 of NZ_PEEV01000001.1, read as the reverse complement.
GCCAAGCAACTGCAACTGCAGCGTCTGAACTGGCTACCCGCCCAATGGACCACCCGGGCACTGCGCGAAGCGGGGTTTAACGTCCCCACCGATGCAGTGCAGGCGCTGGTGGCCCAGTTCAAGCCCATGGTAGCCAACGCGCCCGACATCACCGCCATGCTCACCGACGAAGCCCGGCTGACCAAGGCGCTGTACAAGCTGGCGGTGCAGACCTGCGGCTATGGCGACTTCACCCGCGCCAAGCGCGGCAGTGGCACCGATGCTGCTAACCGTTTTCTGGACCACGGCAACTACCTGGCCTATGGCCTGGGGGCCACCGCCACCTGGGTGCTGGGTCTGCCACACGGGCTGGCCGTGCTGCATGGCAAAACGCGGCGCGGTGGGCTGGTGTTTGATGCAGCGGATCTGGTCAAAGACGCCATCATCGTGCCGCAGGCCTTTGTGTCCGCCATGCGCGGTGATGACGAGCAGCAGTTTCGCCGCCAGTGCATCGAGGCCTTGACTCGCAGTGAAGCGCTGGACTTCATGATCGACCAGCTCAAAGCCATAGCTATCGACACCGCTCGGCTGGCGCAGCAGACAGACACGGCACCGGACACGAAACCTGACATGGCACCTGCCACAGCCTCCGGCACCGAGGGCTCTGCATGAATGTGCTGTTTGTCTCGCAATGCTCCAAGCGCGCACTGACGGAAACCCGCCGCATCCTCGACCAGTTTGCAGAGCGGCGCGGTGAGCGCACCTGGCAAACGCCCATCACCCAGGCCGGGCTGGACACCGTGCGCAAGCTGCTGCGCCAGACAGCCCGCAAGAACACCGCCGTGGCCTGCCACTGGATTCGCGGGCGCGACCACAGCGAACTGCTGTGGGTTGTGGGCGATGCAAGCCAGTTCAACGACCAGGGCGCCGTGCCCACCAACACCACAGCCAGCAACGTACTGCGCGCAGGCGACGAAAACGCCTGGCACCACCTGCCGCTGATGACGACCCTGGCTGCACTCGCCGCCCTGCTGCACGACCTGGGCAAGGCCACGCAGGCGTTTCAAGACAAGCTCAGGAACCCTGGCCTGCGCGAGCGCAACCACTACCGGCATGAGTGGGTGTCGGTACGGCTGTTCCAGGCCTTCGTGGGCCAGGACGATGACGCTGGCTGGCTGCAACGGCTGGCGGCGTATGCCGACGCAGACACCGATGCGCAGGCGTTGGAGGCAGCGTGGCTGGACCATGCAGGTGGGCGGCTGCTGCGCGATGGGCTGGATGAGCCTCAGGCCAAGCAGCACTTGCCATTCGCACACCTGCCGCCGCTGGCCCAGGCGGTGGCTTGGCTGGTGTTCACCCACCACCGCCTGCCCTGCATGCCCGTCAAGCAGTCGCAAGGCATGGAGGCTGAAGACTTGGAGGACGCCCGGCATACCTACCGCCGCTTTGGCGCGCGGCCCAGCTTCATCAACACCAGCGATCTGGACGACGTGCTGCTGCGCATCAGCGCCGACTGGAACGAACCCCGTGAAAGCGTGCCGGCCTCAACACTCGCCGCCCACTGGCACTTCCCGCACGGGCTGCCCGTCACCCAGCCCGCCTGGCGCAAGCAGGCCGCTCGCTATGCACGCAAGCTGCTGGAGTTGTCGCAAACCGCCGGACAAGGCACGGTGCTGCACGATCCCTTTGCCATGCACGTTGCGCGCCTGTGCCTCATGCTGGCGGACCACCATTACTCCAGCCTCACTGACACCACGGCACGCGCCCCGCACCTCAACCAAGGCTACCCGCTCTACGCCAACACCCGCAGCAATCACTATCAAAACAATAGCTGCTCGCGCTTGACAGATAAGCGCAAGAGCCCACTTTTCAATCAAACACTGGACGAACACCTGCTGGGCGTGCAGGCCCACGCCACGCTGGTGGCTCGCTCTCTGCCCAGCCTCACCCGCAGCCTGCCCGCGCTCAAAAGCCACAAGCCCCTCAAAAAGCGCAGCGCAGACCCACGCTTTGCCTGGCAAGACAAGGCTGCAGACCTGGCCGCCAGCGTGCGCACCCGCGCAGCGCAGCAGGGTGCCTTCATCGTCAACATGGCCTCCACCGGCTGCGGCAAAACATTAGGCAATGCCCGGGTGATGAACGCACTGGCCGACCCGGCCACCGGACTGCGCTGCGCCTTTGCCATGGGGCTGCGCACGCTCACGCTGCAAACCGGGCGCGTGTTCCAGAACGACCTGCAGCTGAATGACGAGCAACTGGCCATCCAGGTCGGCGGTGCGGCCAGCCGGGCACTGTTTGAATACTGGGAACAGCAGGCCGAAGCCACGGGCTCGGCATCCAGCCAGGCGCTGCTGGACGAAGCGGGCACCGTACTCTTTGAGGGCAACGACCAGCACCCGCTACTCCAGCGCCTGACCGACGACGCCAAAGCCCGCGCGCTGATTGCCGCGCCCCTGCTAGTGTGCACCGTAGACCACCTCACCCCTGCCACCGAAAGCCTGCGCGGCGGCCGCCAGATTGCGCCCATGCTGCGCCTGCTGACCAGCGACCTGGTGCTGGACGAGCCCGACGACTTTGACATGGCCGACCTGCCCGCCCTCACCCGGCTGGTGCACTGGGCGGGCCTGCTGGGCAGCCGCGTGCTGCTCTCATCGGCCACGCTGCCGCCTGCGCTGGTGGAAGGGCTGTTTCTGGCCTACCGTGCCGGGCGCGCCGTGTACCAGCGCCACCGCAGCGAACGGCCCAGCGAGCCTGTGAACATCTGCTGCCTGTGGATCGACGAATTCCACCAGACCACGCAAGACTGCGCAGATGGAGCCGCCTTCCGCGAAGCGCACACCCAGTACGTGCACAAGCGTGTTGCCAAGCTGAAGCAGGCCGAGGTGCGGCGACTCGCGCAGATTGCTCCCCTGCCCGACACCTGGCACAGCATGCAAGAAGCCGAACGCCGCAAAGACTTTGCCCGCCTGGTGCTGGGACAAGCTTGGCAACTGCACCAGCAGCCCCACAACCATAGCGCCGATGCCAGCGGAAAGCGCGTGAGCCTGGGCCTCATCCGCATGGCCAACATTGCCCCGCTGTACGACGTGGCGCTGGCCATGTACGCGCCAGACGCACTGCCGCCCGCGCTGCAAGGCCAGGTCCGCATTCACCTGTGCGTGTACCACTCGCAGTTCCCGCTGCTGCTGCGCTCGGCCATCGAGCAGCAACTGGACACCTTGCTCAACCGCCGGGGTGCCAAAGACGGGCACGACCCCGCGCTGCACCGCCCCGCCCTGCGCGCCCTCATTGACACCCACCCCGAGCCCCATCACCTGTTCATCGTGCTGGGCAGCCCCGTGACCGAAGTGGGCCGCGACCACGACTATGACTGGGCCGTAGTCGAGCCCTCGTCCATGCGCTCGCTCATCCAGCTGGCCGGGCGCGTGCGGCGGCATCGGCCTGGGGCTGTGGGCGGTGTGAACATGGTGGTGCTGGACAGCAACCTGCGGCACTTCAAAGACAAGAGCAAAGCGGCGTTTTGCAAACCAGGCTTTGAAATGGACCCACAGCCGCCAGGGTCGAGCGACGCTGCACAGAACTTCTACCTGCACAGCCATAACCTGAGCCAACTGATGACGCGTTTGGTCAAAGACGCTGAACCGTGGGCGGTGGATGCCCAACCGCGCATTGAGGCTGCCACTGCGCAATACCACCCACGCCGCCATTGGGCCGACCTGGAACACGAGCGCATGCGAGACGCCATGTTGCAGCGCTCTCCGGCCAGCAAATACACCACTGCCCCAGAGCGCGCGGCCTTCCTGCATTGGGCGCACCCCGGTCAGCTGTGGCTCACCGGCCTGCTGCCGCAGGTCCAGAGCTTTCGCTACGACCCACTACCACGCGACGATGTGGCCCTGCTGCCGGACGAGGAGGAAGAAACGCTGTTGCTGCACCGCGTGCAGGACGGGGAGCGGCGCTACGAAAAGCTCTATGTGCCCATCCACCAAAGCCTGTGCCACCCGGTGCCCCCAGCGCAACTGGCATCACCCAGCGTGTCGCCCTGGCCGCAGTTGGGTTTGATGGAGGAACTGGCTGCACTGGCAGATGCGCAGGGCTTGCCGCTGGAGCAATGTGCAGAACGCTATGCCACCGCCAGCCTGCCTGAATCGCAGGCAGGCTGGCGGTGGCACGAACAACTAGGTTTCAACAAGAAGGAGGCGTCTTGATGACAGAGAGGTACCGAAGACATAACCCACCCGGAGGGCCAATGCATGCCAATGAATGACGCACCGCCCACCTTTAGCAACTACCAAGAGGCGATCCACGCATTTCTGCAAGAGCGACTGCATGCCAAGCTGGAGAAGCTCAAAGCCGATGAGGATGGCAAACGCACGGAGTTGATTGCACAGCATCAACCCGCCGCGTGGCTGGATGACGCCGCACGACGCGTGCAGCAAATCCAGGCCGTCACCCACTCCCTCAAACCCATCCACCCTGATGCCCGGGGCACCAACCTGTATGTAGAGCCCCGTACCCAGCCCCCGCTGACCGAACTGGGCAGCCACGCGCTGGGCGAGCATTTTGTGGGCGACGTGGTGGGCAATGCGGCTGCGCTGGATGTGTACAAGCTGCTCAAGCTGGAGGTGAACGGGCGCAGCCTGCTCACCGCCCTGCTGGCGCAGGATGCCGATGCGCTGTCTGCGCTGCACACCGACCCGGCACAAACGCAGGCGCTGCGCGATGCTTTTGTGTCGCTGACACAGCCCCGCGCTGAAGGCCCCAGCAGTCACACGCTGGCCAAGCAGCTCTACTGGCTCACCGACACTGACGCCTGCGACGACTCCCACTACACCCTGCTGGCCCCGCTGTATGCCACATCGCTCGCACATGCGGTGCACGCCCAGGTGCAGGAAGACCGCTTTGGCGAGGCCAACAAGGCTGCCCGCCAGGCGCGGCGCGAGCGCAAGGTGCATGACGGCGTGTTCCACGACTACCCAGGCCTGGCCGTGCAGAACATGGGCGGCACCAAGCCGCAGAACATCAGCCAGCTCAACAGCGAGCGGCGGGGGGTGAACTATCTGCTGTCGTCGCTGCCACCGCAGTGGAAGGTCAGCGCAGTGCGGTTGCCGGTGCATGCCACTTCGGTGTTTGACCGACTGTTCATCGCCCGGCCCGAGGTGCGCCGCACGGTGCGGGCGCTGCGGGTGTTTTTGGAGTCCGCCCCCGACGCCAACCTGGCCACCCGTGATCGGCGCGAGGAACTGCTCGACGCGCTGGTGGACGAGCTGGTGTCGCTGGCTGCCGAGTTGCAACAGATCCTGCCACCGGGCTGGAGCCGGGATGACGAGCGCTTTAAAGAACTGGCCTACGAAGAGGCGCTTTGGCTGGACCCTTTACGCGCAGAGATACCCGAAGAAGCCCAGTTTGCACATGACTGGCAGTACATGAATTGGCCCGCAGCCATCGGCAAAGCCTTTGCCGGCTGGCTCAACGCGCAATTGCGCGACAAGCTACCCGTGGGTGATGCCGAAGCACGCGAGTGGAAGAAGGTGCTTCTGACTGACGAGGACGGGTTCAAGCAGCAGTTGCGCGAATTGCGCAACAAGCTGGATGCGCCCCACTACATCCCCATCCGCAAAACGCATGCGGAACTGGTAGCACTGCGGGAGGAGAACCCATGAGCCCGCAGCAAACCCAAGCCATCCTCGTCCTGCCCCACCTGTGCATCCAAAACGCCAACGCCGTTGGCAGCCCGCTCACGCACGGCTTCCCGTCCATCACTGCCTTCACAGGCGTGATGTGGGCACTGCAGCGCAAGCTGGCCCAGGCCGGTGTACCCCTGCAACTGCAGGGCGTAGGCGTGGTGTGCCACCACCATCAGGAGCAGGTCACTCAGGGCTATGTGCGCAACTTCAACCTCACGCGCAACCCGGTGGACAAAGACGGCAGCACCGCCGCCATCGTGGAAGAAGGCCGCATGCACCTGCAGATCACGCTGGTGCTGGCCGTGTCAGAAAAGCGCACGCCCGGCACCCCTGCAGCACTGGTGCAAAGCAACCAAACCCAGTTGGACGACTGGGCTGCGAAAGCAGGCCACATCCTGGCGGGCATGCGCGTGGCGGGGGGCAGCGTGCTGCCATCGCGCCCAGTGCCGGGCAAGCGCGTGCGGCCCTGGATGGCCATCGTGCCTGAAGCCCCCGGGGCGGCAGAGAAAGAGTTCCGCCAATGGCGGCGGCAGTGGCTGCCGGGCTTTGCCCTGGTGGGGCGTGATGACCTGCTGGCCGAGCGCCTGCATGCGCTGCGCACCACCCAGCCCGACGCCACCCTGCTGGACGCCTGGCTGCATGCGGCCCGCTTTAACTACGCGCCTGTGGTGCCTGACGGCGGAGTCCCAGCGCCCGACGGGCAGGTGAAGTGGGCGGACCCACAGCGGCCCAAGGGCAGCGGCTGGGTGGTGCCCATCCCCGTGGGCTATGCCGCGCTCACGCCCAGCCATGCCCCCGGCACCGTGCGCAATGCACGCGATGCCAGCGTGCCCATGCGGTTTGTGGAATCGGTCTACGCCCTGGGCGAGTGGATCAGCCCGCACCGCCTGACGCATCTGGTCCAGTTGCTGTGGCATGCCGAAGCCGACGAAGCGCAGGGCCTTTACCGCTGCCGCAATGGCTACCAACCCGCCAAGGCGGAAGGCGCTGGCGCTGGCCCAGACGGCAACTCCACTACCGACACGCTGGACGAGTTGGACGAATGGGATGACGACGAGGCCTATGCATACACCTGAGCCCCGCGTGCCTGCCCTTTCGCATTCAACACCCCTATTTTTGAAAGATTGACACCATGACCGACAAACTCACTACCGCTTCCGTCCTGGCCTTTGAACGCAAGCTGGACCCATCCGACGCCGTGTTCCACGCAGGCCGCTGGGACGACCGCGCACAGTCGCACGCGTGGCAGCCCGTCACTGTCCGTGAAAAATCTGTGCGCGGCACCATCAGCAACCGCCTCAAGGCCAAGGACCAAGACCCCGCCAAGCTGGATGCCGCCATCGAGAACCCCAACCTGCAAACCGTGGACGTGGCCGCCCTGCCAGCCGAGGCCGACACGCTCAAGGTGCAGTTCACGTTGCGCATGCTGGGCGGCGCGGGCACACCATCGGCCTGCAACAGCGCGGCCTACCAAGCCAAGCTGCTGGCCACGGTGCAAGGCTATGTGCAGCAGCACGGCTTTGGTGAACTGGCCCGCCGCTACGCGGCCAACCTGGCCAACGGCCGCTTCTTGTGGCGCAACCGCGCCGGGGCCGAACAGGTGCAAGTCACGGTGGATCAGATGCAAGGCGGGCAGGCCGCGCATACATGGTATTTTGATGCCCTGGCGCTTAATACACGCGCGGTAGATGCTATCAATACAGAAGCAAAAGGCCTGGACGAGCTGGGCCAGACGATTGCCGCCGGGCTGGCCGGGTCACAGCACGTGCTGCTGCGCATCACCGCCTTTGTACGCCAGGCTGCGGGGCAAGAGGTGTTCCCATCGCAAGAGCTGATCTTGGACAAAGAGAAGACTGGAAAGAGCAAGACGCTGTACCACGTGGATGGTGTGGCTGCCATCCACTCACAAAAGATCGGTAACGCCATCCGCACCATCGACACCTGGTACGAAGGCGCTGAAGAACTGGGCCCCATCGCGGTGGAGCCCTACGGCTCCGTCACCACCCAGGGCAAGGCCTACCGCCAGCCCAAGCAGAAGCTGGACTTCTACACCCTGCTGGACAACTGGCTGCTGAAAGACCAGGCGCCGCCGGTCGAGCAGCAGCACTTTGTGATGGCGGTGCTGATCCGTGGCGGTGTGTTTGGCGACGCCAGCTGATGCGCGAGGCGCTCTCCATGACCACGCATTACATCAACATCACCCTGCTGCCGGACCCGGAGTTCAGCCACGCGCACCTGCTGGGTGCGCTGGTGGCCAAGCTGCACCGGGCCCTGGCGCTGGGGCAGACCACCGACATTGGTGTGAGCTACCCGCAGCACATCGGCCAGCCGCTGACAAAACGCACCCTGGGCGCGGTGCTGCGCCTGCACGGCACGCCCGATGCATTGCAGCGCCTGATGGGGCAAGACTGGCTCAAGGGCATGCGCGACCACACGCAGGTGGGCGAGCTGCTGCCGGTGCCCGCCAACGCACCGCACCGCACCGTGTGCCGCCGCCAGTTCAAGACCAATGTAGACCGCCTGCGCCGCCGCCGCATGCAGCGCAAGGGTGAAACCGCCGAGCAGGCCGCAGCCGCTATCCCCGACACAGTAGAGCGCCGCCCCGACCTGCCGTTTGTGCAACTGCGCAGCAGCAGCACGGGCCAGCCGTTTTGCCTGTGCGTGGAGCATGGCCCGTTGCAGCCGCTGCCCGTGGCGGGGGCTTTCAACGCCTACGGCCTGGGGCACGAGGCGACCGTGCCCTGGTTTTAAGCAGGTTTGACCCTTTTTTACGAGGCCTGGGCATGGCCTTGTAAATCAAGCACTTACGGAACACCCCAGAAATTGGGGTGTTCTGGCTTGAACGGGGAATGTTCTTTAAAAATCAAGTGCTTGCGAGGCTAGACTTCTAGTTCACTGCCGCATAGGCAGCTCAGAAAGAAACGCTGGTGAAGCCTGTGTTCCAGGGCATGTTCACTGCCGCATAGGCAGCTCAGAAAACCCTTTGCCCAGCGAACGTCAGCACGACCAGGTTCACTGCCGCATAGGCAGCTCAGAAAAGCTGTCGCCGCCGGTGCGGTAGTGGACTGCTGTTCACTGCCGCATAGGCAGCTCAGAAAAACCGCCGCCGGGGAGTCTCATCCCTCCCTCCGTTCACTGCCGCATAGGCAGCTCAGAAACGATGTCGGCGGCCGAGCTGACGGCGGCCATTGTTCACTGCCGCATAGGCAGCTCAGAAATGAACCGCTGCCGCGAGCGCCTGCTTGATGTGGTTCACTGCCGCATAGGCAGCTCAGAAATTCTCCACAACCTGGCGCTGCTGGCACTTCACGTTCACTGCCGCATAGGCAGCTCAGAAATACACCCGCACGGCCCTGCAGCAGCTGATCCGGTTCACTGCCGCATAGGCAGCTCAGAAAGTCAGGATAGGCTTAGCCTTCTTGCGACTATTGTTCACTGCCGCATAGGCAGCTCAGAAAACTGCAGCAGCCCAGGCCATCCACGGGCGGAAGTTCACTGCCGCATAGGCAGCTCAGAAATGTCGGGCACGCAGTGCGCCAGCACGGAGAACGTTCACTGCCGCATAGGCAGCTCAGAAATCACGCTACCCGGAGCGTGATGTCCTGGTGCTGTTCACTGCCGCATAGGCAGCTCAGAAATTTGCGATCACGCTCAATCCATCGACCACCTGGTTCACTGCCGCATAGGCAGCTCAGAAATGTCGCGCAGCTCGCGCAATGCTTCGGCTGCATGTTCACTGCCGCATAGGCAGCTCAGAAATATTGGGAAGCCCTGCCGGCCATCAGCGGCAGGTTCACTGCCGCATAGGCAGCTCAGAAAACGATGGCGCGGGCCAGGGGTGGGCAGACGCTGTTCACTGCCGCATAGGCAGCTCAGAAACATGAGCAAAAGGGGGTGAGGGCGGTCTACAAGTTCACTGCCGCATAGGCAGCTCAGAAATCAAACGCCGCGCTATGGTCTGCAGCCGTCACGTTCACTGCCGCATAGGCAGCTCAGAAATCTCCGATTCACTCCTTCGATTCACACCTGAAGTTCACTGCCGCATAGGCAGCTCAGAAAAACAACCAGCGTGCCAAGGTGGACAACATCTCGTTCACTGCCGCATAGGCAGCTCAGAAACGGATGCTGGGGGACGTGCCGATGCGCTCCATGTTCACTGCCGCATAGGCAGCTCAGAAAATGCGCGAGCCGCTGCACACCGTCACCACCAAGTTCACTGCCGCATAGGCAGCTCAGAAAATCCAGACGCAGCACCTCATCTGCCGCAGCACGTTCACTGCCGCATAGGCAGCTCAGAAAGATGACGAAGCAATCGCCCACGCGATCTATACGTTCACTGCCGCATAGGCAGCTCAGAAAAATGGCATGGCTGCTCGCTGGGTGAAGCAAAAGTTCACTGCCGCATAGGCAGCTCAGAAATCAACCGCAGCCTGCGTGGCCTTGGTCAGCCCGTTCACTGCCGCATAGGCAGCTCAGAAACGTTCGCGGCGCAGTGGCTGCGCAACCTCATCAGTTCACTGCCGCATAGGCAGCTCAGAAATGCAGGTGCTTACAAACGTGAACATCGTCAGCGTTCACTGCCGCATAGGCAGCTCAGAAACAGCGATGGCATGTAGCACAGAGCAGCACAAGGTTCACTGCCGCATAGGCAGCTCAGAAAAGGCCGGCCAGCACCATGTCGGTGGTCAGCGTGTTCACTGCCGCATAGGCAGCTCAGAAAGCTTTGATGACTCCGCCTTCGCGTTGAAGAACGTTCACTGCCGCATAGGCAGCTCAGAAACTTGAGAGGGCCCGAGCGATGGCGCAGGATGTGTTCACTGCCGCATAGGCAGCTCAGAAACCTTCCAAGTCGATTCGGACAGCGGGCGAACTTGTTCACTGCCGCATAGGCAGCTCAGAAAAGCAGGTCGATGTACTTCACCTTGGCACCCGCGTTCACTGCCGCATAGGCAGCTCAGAAAATTTCGGCCCCGGTCGAAGCAATCACCATCATGTTCACTGCCGCATAGGCAGCTCAGAAAACTGCTGCTATCGCGACGCCTCGCAGGATTGAGTTCACTGCCGCATAGGCAGCTCAGAAAACTGCTGCTATCGCGACGCCTCGCAGGATTGAGTTCACTGCCGCATAGGCAGCTCAGAAAATCGCCTCAGTTGCATCTTCTGGCACCAGCTTGTTCACTGCCGCATAGGCAGCTCAGAAATGAAAAAAGAAGGCCGCGAGCATGCGGCACTGGTTCACTGCCGCATAGGCAGCTCAGAAAAGCGCCTGCGCCGCTGAGTGACACGGAGAGGCGTTCACTGCCGCATAGGCAGCTCAGAAATGCTTGCCGGTGTGCACGTCGGTGGCGTCAGTGTTCACTGCCGCATAGGCAGCTCAGAAATGATACGTCCCATCCCGCAACGCCTGCGCATCGTTCACTGCCGCATAGGCAGCTCAGAAATCTCCCGGATACGATGGGAGTCGCTTACACAAGTTCACTGCCGCATAGGCAGCTCAGAAAATGGCCCGAGAGCATCCCGCCGAGGATTTGTGGTTCACTGCCGCATAGGCAGCTCAGAAAGGAGGCAGCCACCCGTTACGGATGAAGTGGCCGTTCACTGCCGCATAGGCAGCTCAGAAAAACGGATGGCCCGAGGAAGATGCGGTTTTGTGGTTCACTGCCGCATAGGCAGCTCAGAAATTTCACTGGGGAGGTGTTGCCCCGCGTTGGCAGGTTCACTGCCGCATAGGCAGCTCAGAAATGGAGCCGCACTACTGGCTGCAGCTGGAGCACGTTCACTGCCGCATAGGCAGCTCAGAAATTTACCAATGGTCCGAGAAAGGCGGCAAGTATGTTCACTGCCGCATAGGCAGCTCAGAAAGCCAGTGCAAGGTTTGCAACGGCGGGAGCGCCAGTTCACTGCCGCATAGGCAGCTCAGTAATCAATGGCGCGCATCTCTGCGTCGTTCAAAGAGTTCACTGCCGCATAGGCAGCTCAGAAAAGAAGTCGTGGAACGACGCGGCCACCTCGGGGGTTCACTGCCGCATAGGCAGCTCAGAAATGTTCGATAGCCGCAGCCACGCCCAGCGGGACGTTCACTGCCGCATAGGCAGCTCAGAAAATGCGTTGAATGCGTTCTGCGCCTCGGCCAGGGTTCACTGCCGCATAGGCAGCTCAGAAAATTGAGGACGAGCCATTTCTCAAGGCGTACTACGTTCACTGCCGCATAGGCAGCTCAGAAATCTGCCAAATTGCCGCGCATGCGAATCAGGCGGTTCACTGCCGCATAGGCAGCTCAGAAATCAAGCGAATGGTCGAAGGCGGCAGGCTGGCGGTTCACTGCCGCATAGGCAGCTCAGAAATGCTGCACCCGCGAAGGTCAGTTTCGCCATGCGTTCACTGCCGCATAGGCAGCTCAGAAATCGATAGACGCATCGCGCGCGAGCCCTGGTGGGTTCACTGCCGCATAGGCAGCTCAGAAATGTTTGGTTTGGATCCGCAAGTCACCGAAACCGTTCACTGCCGCATAGGCAGCTCAGAAATTGTTCGCGCCAGCGATCCACTGTCTTCCGTCGTTCACTGCCGCATAGGCAGCTCAGAAAACTGCAAATAGTTGCCATGACAACACCAACAGGTTCACTGCCGCATAGGCAGCTCAGAAAAGGTGCTGGGCTTGCTCCCACCGGGTGATCGTCGTTCACTGCCGCATAGGCAGCTCAGAAAACCCAGCGCCCAGCATCTCTTAACAACGGGTGTGTTCACTGCCGCATAGGCAGCTCAGAAAAGCGTCATGGCCGCAGAGTCCGCTATCAAGTTGTTCACTGCCGCATAGGCAGCTCAGAAAATGGTGAAGGCGTTCAGCATGTGGCCACCTCTGTTCACTGCCGCATAGGCAGCTCAGAAATCGCAAATTGGGCGCTGCTGGCTGGCCGCAATGTTCACTGCCGCATAGGCAGCTCAGAAACTGGAGCGGCACCCCGCCGGGCCGGACTACGTGGTTCACTGCCGCATAGGCAGCTCAGAAATGCCACGCCGGGTAGTCCTGCAGCGCCTCGGCGTTCACTGCCGCATAGGCAGCTCAGAAAGACAAGGGCGCCGAGGCGGGGCACATCCTGGCGTTCACTGCCGCATAGGCAGCTCAGAAAACCAAGGAAGGCAAGGCGCTGCTGGCCGACCTGTTCACTGCCGCATAGGCAGCTCAGAAACTCGGAACCGTCCACGTAGGCGTATTCCACGGGTTCACTGCCGCATAGGCAGCTCAGAAAGACATGGAAACCCTGATACACGATGTCAAAACGTTCACTGCCGCATAGGCAGCTCAGAAAACGATGAAGCCGGCGGCAAAAATCACGGTGCTGTTCACTGCCGCATAGGCAGCTCAGAAAGACAGGCGGCGGCAAGACCCGCACGGCCTCATGTTCACTGCCGCATAGGCAGCTCAGAAAATCAGCCTGCGACCCTACCAAACGAAAGTCGTGTTCACTGCCGCATAGGCAGCTCAGAAATGGAGCCGCACTACTGGCTGCAGCTGGAGCACGTTCACTGCCGCATAGGCAGCTCAGAAAGAACCTTTGCTTCGCGGGCGGCCTTCTCTTTTGTTCACTGCCGCATAGGCAGCTCAGAAACTCTGCGCAGCTGCTGACCAGCGGTCGCAGCAGTTCACTGCCGCATAGGCAGCTCAGAAACATTGCGAAAACCTACGTGCGCCACTGGGGCAGTTCACTGCCGCATAGGCAGCTCAGAAAAGGGCCTGAACCGAGCCCACTTGCTCGCGGGCGTTCACTGCCGCATAGGCAGCTCAGAAAACAAAGCTGACGGTCGCCACGCAGATCACCGACGTTCACTGCCGCATAGGCAGCTCAGAAAGGCTTCATCGCCGCCCAGCTGGCCGGGTACTTGTTCACTGCCGCATAGGCAGCTCAGAAATGTAAATACCGCCAGCACGGGCCACGGCTGCCGTTCACTGCCGCATAGGCAGCTCAGAAATGCAGATGCAGGACGACATCGGGGAGGCGCATGTTCACTGCCGCATAGGCAGCTCAGAAATTGCTGGTCTGGCCCAGCAGCAGCGTGCTGGCGTTCACTGCCGCATAGGCAGCTCAGAAAAACGTGGTGGTCTGTGCACCCTATTACCCGCACGTTCACTGCCGCATAGGCAGCTCAGAAACACAACGGGCACCGGCATTTTTTCCAAGCACGGTTCACTGCCGCATAGGCAGCTCAGAAATCGTTGTAGATCAGCACAAACGTCTTGCCAATGTTCACTGCCGCATAGGCAGCTCAGAAAATGCCATGGGCCTGGGGCAGCGTCACGCCCGAGTTCACTGCCGCATAGGCAGCTCAGAAAAGCGCCTTTACAGCCCGCCGGCGCACGCCGTCGTTCACTGCCGCATAGGCAGCTCAGAAAATTCACATGGACAACGAATCCACGGCCTACGGTGTTCACTGCCGCATAGGCAGCTCAGAAACAGTGCCCCCCGCACATCAAGCCCGAACATGTGGGTTCACTGCCGCATAGGCAGCTCAGAAAAGTCAGAGTCTGGTCAGTGCCAATGCGCGTTCCGTTCACTGCCGCATAGGCAGCTCAGAAATAGGCCCGTGGCTTAAACGACTACCCCATGCTGTTCACTGCCGCATAGGCAGCTCAGAAATTGATCGCTGGAGAGCATGGCTTTACCGTAGTGTTCACTGCCGCATAGGCAGCTCAGAAAACCGGGCCGCCCTTGGCGGTGAACCACAGGTCGTTCACTGCCGCATAGGCAGCTCAGAAATGCGGGCCATCAAGGGCGACGGCGCTGAAAACGGTTCACTGCCGCATAAGCAGCTCAGAAATGCCTGAATTGCTCAAGGCCGGGAAGGTCCGTGTTCACTGCCGCATAGGCAGCTCAGAAATGCATTGCCGAGCAGTCGCGCCCCGTGCTGGTGTTCACCGCCGCACAGGCAGCCCCAGACACCTCAGCAGGTGACTCAAAATGAGGTGGGATTTGCACAATCAGGCAACCAAACGCACTCTGCGCCTCACTCCTCGCCGCGCTGCGCCTCTCCCAAGAACCCGCCGCTCTGGTGCGCCCACAGACGGGCGTAGATGCCGCCCTGGGCCAGCAGTTGGGCGTGGGTGCCTTCTTCGACGATGCGGCCTGCATCCATGACGATGAGGCGGTCCATCGCTGCGATGGTGGACAGGCGGTGGGCGATGGCGATGACGGTTTTGCCCTGCATGAGGCCGTCCAGGCTTTGCTGGATGGCGGCTTCGACCTCAGAGTCGAGGGCGCTGGTGGCTTCGTCCAGCAGCAGGATGGGCGCGTCTTTGAGCATGACGCGGGCGATGGCCACGCGCTGGCGCTGGCCGCCCGAGAGCTTGACGCCGCGCTCGCCCACATGGGCCTCGTAGCCCCGGCGGCCTTGGAGGTCGGTCAGGGTGTCGATGAAGGCGGCGGCCTCGGCACGTTCAGCGGCGGCGTGCAGGTCGGCCTCGCTGGCGTCGGGGCGGCCGTACAGGATGTTGTCGCGCATGGAGCGGTGCAGCAGCGAGGTGTCTTGCGTGACCATGCCAATGGCGTGGCGCAGGCTGTCTTGCGTGACGTGGGCGATGTCCTGCCCGTCGATCAGCACGCGCCCGCCCTGCAGGTCATGAAAACGCAGCAGCAGGTTGACCAGCGTGGACTTGCCCGCGCCGGAGCGGCCGATGAGGCCGATCCGCTCACCGGGGCGGATGGTGAGGTCCAGCGCGTCGATGACGGGGCGCCCATCGTCCTGGTAGGCAAAGCGCACTTGTTCAAAGCGCACTTCGCCCTGCGTGACGCGCAGCGGCTGGGCGCCAGCGGCGTCCACCACCTGGCGGGGGCGGGTCAGTGTGTTGATGCCGTCCTGGATGGTGCCCACGCTCTCGAACAAAGTGGTCACTTCCCACATCACCCAGTGGGCGTGGCCCGCCACGCGCAAGGACATGGCCGTGACGGCGGCCACGGCGCCTGCGCCCACTTGGCCTTGGGTCCACAGCCACAGCGCGGTGCCGCAGGCCCCCAGGATCATGCCCACCACCAGCACCTGGTTGACGATTTCAAACAGGCTCACCAAGCGCATCTGCGCGTAGCCGGTGAGCTTGAAGGCGTCCATGGCGGCGCGGGCAAATTCGGCCTCGCGGTGGGTGTGCGAGAAGAGCTTGACGGTGGCGATGTTGGTGTAGGCGTCGGTGATGCGCCCGGTCATGAGGGCGCGGGCATCGGCCTGCGCGCGGCTGACCTGGCCCAGGCGCGGCACAAAGTACCAGCAGGCCAGGCCGTAGCACACGATCCATGCGCCAAAGGGCAGCAGCAGCCGCGCATCAAAGCCCCCCGCCAGTAGCAAAATGGTGACAAGGTACACGCCCATGCCCACGACCACGTCGGTGGTGGTGAAGAGCATGTCGCGCACGGCCAGGGCGGTCTGCATGATCTTGGTGGTGATGCGGCCCGCAAACTCGTCGGCATAGAAGGCCATGCTCTGGCCCAGCATCAGGCGGTGAAAGTTCCAGCGCAGGCGCAGCGGCAGGTTGATGGCCAGCGCCTGGTGCTTGAGGCTGGTTTGCAGCGCCACCAGCACGATGCTGGCCACCATGGCGGCGGCCACCCACAGCATGGTGTTGCCCCGCTGAGCCCACAGTGTGGCGGGCGTGGCGGCGGCAATCCAGTCCACCACCCGGCCCAGCACGGCAAACAGCAGCGCCTCGTACACGGCAATCAGGGCCGACAGCCCCGCCATGGCCAGCACGTAGCCGCGCACACCGCGCGCGCAGGCCCAGACAAAGGCCACAAAGCCCTTGGGCGGCAGGGTGGGCTCGTGGGCGGGGTAGGAAAGAACGCGTTTCTCGAAAAATTTGAACAGCACAGGCAAGGGTCTCCAGAGGCCGCCATGGTAGTGGGGGACGCGCGCCGGCGCCCGCCCGGCGACATTGGCCCCAAGGCATTTTTGCTATTAATTTCATAGCTTTTAGCGCTTATCGCACGGGCACTTCAATCCTTTTTTTCACAAAATACTGCGCCAACCGCACCCGCGCATGCCCCCAAGACCTAGGGCCACAGGTGGGCAAAACGTCTTCACCAAACGATAATCGCCAATCATTCTCATTTATTTTCATCTACCCACACCATGAGCACCGGAACCCTCTCCACCCCTCGCAGGCATGTGCTGCTGCGCATTGCGGCCGCCGTGCTGGGGGGCTACGCCTTTTGCTGGGGCTTTGTGGCGCTCAGCATGGCCGGCCTGTTTGCGCTGGGCATGTCGTTCCACGACGCGGAACACCTGTGCGCCATGTTGGCTTTTTTGCTGTACGTCACGGTGTTTTGCTGGGCCTTTGCGGCCCGCAGCCTGGCGCGGGTGTGGGCGGTGCTGGCGGGTGGCGCGGCGCTGATGGCGGGCGCGGCCTCGCTTTTGCAGACCACGCTGGTCTGAGACGGGAGATCACGATGTTTCAAAACGCTCGCCAGGCGCTGACCTGGCTGCACACCTGGTTCGGGCTGGCGCTCGGGTTTGTGTTGATGGTGGTGTTCTTCTTCGGGGCGCTGTCGGTGTTCGACCGCGAGATCGACCGCTGGGCGATTCCGCAGTCGCGCTTTGCACCGCAGCCCATGCCCTCGTTTGACAAGGTGCTGCGCCCGGTGTTTGACAGCATGCAGCCCACGCCCGAGAGCGTGGAAGCCCTGCGCACCAAAACCGGCCTGCCCATGCCCGAGCGGTTTGAGACCATCCAGCGCCTGGGCGCCTACACCACCCACCGCGACCCGGTGCTGGGCGTGTTTGCAGGCTTTGAGCTGCCGGGCTCCAAGGACCACGACGACGTGGCCTGGGGCAACCGCACCATCGACCCGCGCACCGGCGCAGCGCTGCCGGACGACCGGCTCAAGGTGGGCAGCCAGTTCTTCTACCCGCTGCACTACAGCCTGAACTTCCACTGGAAGGACCTGGGCACCTGGATCGTGGGCTTTGCGGCGCTGATGATGCTGGTGGCGCTGGTCAGCGGCGTGGTCATGCACCGCAAGTTCTTCCGCGAGTTTTTCACCTTCCGCCCCACCAAAAGCACGCAACGCAGCGCGCTGGATCTGCACAACATGACGGGCGTGCTGGCGCTGCCGTTTCACTTCTTCTTTGCCTTCACGGGGCTGGTGATTTTTGCAGGCATCTACTTCCCGGTGGCGCACACGCAGCTCAACCCGCTGCACGAGCTGCACGAAAAGCTCGAAGCCGCCGAGACCGGCCTGCCGCACGAACGCGCTGGCGTGCCCGCCCCACTGGCGTCGGTCGATGCGATGGTGGCCGAGGCCCAGCGCCGCTGGGCCTCGCAGGGCATGGCAGGCGACGTGGGCTTTTTGGCGCTGCAGCACGTGGGCGACGCCAATGGCTACGTGAGCGTGTACCGCGCGGGCACCGACCGCATCGCGCTGGTGGGCAACGGCATCCACTTCAAGGCCAGCACGGGCGCGCTGCTGCGCGAAGACCCGCCGCACAGCGCCGTCAACAGCGTCAACGAGTTCCTCACCGGGCTGCACCTGCAGCACTTCAGGCACTGGCTGCTGCGCTGGATGTATGTGCTGGGCGGGCTGATGGGCTGCGTGTGCATTGCCACAGGCTTTGTGTTCTTTGTAGAAAAGCGCAAGAAGCAGCACGCCAAGCAAAGCAGCCAGGGCGCACGCGCAGTGGACGCGCTGGCCACCACCACCGTCACCGGCATGGTGCTGGCTGCGCTGGGCATTTTGATTGCCAACCGATTGCTGCCGGACGCCGTGCCCAACAGTTGGCCTGTGGGCTGGCCCAACCGTGGCAGCCTAGAGCAATACGCCTTCTGGGCCACCTGGGCGCTGGCGCTGGGCCACGCTTTCTGGCGCAGCGCGCCGGTGGCGCAGGGCCGCATGTCACCCGCGTGGCGCGAGCAGTGCTGGGCCATTGCCGCACTGGCCGTGTGCGCCGTGGTGCTGAACTGGGTGACCACGGGCGACCACCTCATCAAGACGCTGAGCGCAGGCTACTGGCCCGTGGCAGGCGTGGACCTCTTCATATTGACCGGCGCCGCCGTAGCCTTGCTGGCGGCGCGCAAGCTCACCCAGCGTGCGCAAGGCGCCCCGGCCACACCGGCCCGGGCGACCCACCCGCGCACCAACCCCACGGAGACCGCCCATGCCTGATGCAGTGATGCTTGCAGCGGCCCTGGCCGCCAGTGTGCTGGGCATGGCCTGGCTGGCCCTGGCCATGGAGACGCATTGGGAGCAGGTGCGCGGCACCGCCCCCCTGCCCGCCCGCACGGTGCGCGCCCTGCGCCTGCTGGGCGCCGCAGGCCTGGGCGCCTCGCTGGCGCTGTGCCTGGCGGTGGACCATGCCTCCATGGCGGCGCTGGTGTGGGTGATGGGCCTGGCCGCCAGCGCGCTGGCCGTGGCTTTTGCCCTGAGCTGGCGCCCGCGCTGGCTGGCGGTGCTGATGCCCTGGGTGCGTTAGAACCTGTCGAAGCGCTGCGCAGGGCTTCGACAGGCTCAGCCCGAACGGATTTTTCGAGTGCATTTCATGCAAAGAGGCCGACTCCATGATGTGCAGTCATTTTGGCCTCTAGCGCCTGATAGATAAGCGCAAGCAGCTACTAAAAAAGTAGCAAATATCCATCCAGCATCACTTGGGATAAGGCTGCAGCCCCTGCAACACCCGCACAGCTTCGGGCAGCGAATCCACCTGGGGCATGAAATGGTCGATGGTGGCGCCCAGCAGCACAGCGCACAGCAGCGCACCCAGCAGGGGCTTCCAGGTCAGGCGCACGGCGGCGGTGATCCAGCCTTCGCGCTCCACCCGGGTGGCCACCCGCGCGGCAGCCACTGAAAAGGCCAGTTCCACCGCCACGGCCAGCAACACATCCCAGCTGAAGAACAGCATGGCCAGCGCCCCCGCACCGGCCAGGATGGCGGCGCCGATCAGGAAGATGGCCACCACCGGAATGACCACCACCGCGCCTTCGTCGGCGCTGCCCAGGCCGTCCAGCGCATCCCCAGCCCACTCGCCAAGGTCTTTGCCAGCATCGGCAGCATCGCCCAGGCTGGGCGCTTCGGGCATGCGTGGGCCGCTACTGCGCGGCACGGCACGCGCCAGGTCGGCCACGTCCAGCGCCACATCCAGGGCGTCCACCCCGTCCACGTCGGCGCCCTCTTCCTCATCGTCCAGCAGCCGGGCGGCCCACCAGCGCAGCACCAGCAAGTAAATGCCATACCCCACCGTGAGCGTGATGGCGTAGCGCACCGACAGCATGTGCACGCCCGCCAGCTTCTGCCCCCAGGCGGCCAGCAGCATGCCCAGCAGCGTCAGGGTGCCGATGCACAGGCCATGCCAGCGCAGGCTGTGGCGTTGCTGCAGGTCATGGGCGACATCGCGTGCGGACAGGCGCACCGAGGTCCAGCGGCGGCGGCGTGAGGAGCGGTGAGTGGGGCGCTGTGTGGTCATGGGGCCGCACTATAAGGGGCTGGCCGCGCAAGCCCAAGGGGCAAAGTGCCCCCCCCTCCCGGGGGGCTTGGCGGCGCGGCGTTGTGGCGCTCTGCCTCAGTCCACCACCACCGACACCCGCTGCGCCAGCGCGGTCAGCAACTCCCAGCTCACGGTGCCTGCGGCGCGGGCCACTTCGTCGACGGGCAGCACCTCGCCATTGCTGGCGCGGCCCCACAGCGTGACCTCGCTGCCCAAGCCCACAGGCACACCGGCCTGCTGCAGGGGGGTCAGGTCCACGGTGACCATGTCCATGCTCACGCGGCCCACCAGGCGGGTGCGCACGCCGTTGACCAGCACAGGCGTGCCGGTATCGCAGTGGCGGGGGTAGCCGTCGGCATAGCCGCAGGCGGCCACGCCGATGGTGAGCGGCCCCTCGGCCGTGAAGCGCGAGCCATAGCCCACGGTGTCGCCCGCCTGCAGCTGCTGGGTGGCCAGCAGGCGGGTGGACAGCGTCATGGTGGGCTGCAGGCCCCAGTGGGCAGAGGTGTTTTCAGGGTGGTCGGGCGCGCTGCCGTACACCACGATGCCCGCGCGCACCCAGTCGGCCCGCACCCCGGCATCGGCGGCGTGGCGCAGGATGGCGGCGCTGTTGCTCAGGCTGCGCTCGCCGGGCAGGTCTTGCGTGGCGGTGTTGAAGGCGGCCATCTGGTGGGCGATGCCGCGCGGGCCGTCGGCGTCGCTGAAGTGGGTCATGTACGAGATTTCATCCACCTGCGGCAGCGCATTCAGCCGCGCCCAGGCGGCGCGGTAGCGGGCGGGGGTGAAGCCCAGGCGGTTCATGCCCGAGTTCATCTTGAGGAACACGCGGTGCGGCACCTGCGTCTTGTGGGCGGCCAGCCAGTCGATCTGCTCGTCGCAGTGCACGGCGTGCCACAGGCCCAGGCGCGAGCAGATCTCCAGGTCGCGCGGCTCGAACACACCTTCGAGCAGCAGGATGGGGCCACGCCAGCCCAGGGCGCGCACGCGCTCGGCCTCGGCCAGGTCTAGCAGGGCAAAGCCATCGGCGCCACGCAGCCCCTCAAACGCACGCTCGATGCCGTGGCCATAGGCGTTGGCCTTGACCACGGCCCAGACATTGGCGTCTGGCACGGCCTGGCGCACGCGCTGAAGGTTGTGTTGCAAAGCGGCGGTGTGGATGTGGGCTTGTATGGGGCGTGGCATGGGGTTTAACCGGGTGATCAGCCCCAGATTCTGGCACTGCCACCGTTTATCCGCGTGATATAACCGCCGGTCACTTGCCACGGTTTTCCACATTTAACAGGGCATCAGCCCAGCTGATGCCCGCACAAGCCCATCGATGAAGCGCGGTTTCTACACGATCATGTCGGCGCAGTTTTTCAGCTCGCTGGCCGACAACGCACTCTTCGTGGCCGCCGTGGAGCTGCTGCGGGCCGATGGCGCCCCCGAGTGGCAACGCGCCGCGCTAGTGCCCATGTTTGCGCTGTTCTATGTGGTGCTGGCGCCGTTTGTGGGCGCCTTTGCCGACGCGCTGCCCAAGGGCCGGGTCATGTTCATCAGCAACGCCATCAAGGTGGTGGGCTGCCTGATGATGCTGTTTGGCTCGCACCCACTCATGGCCTACGCCGTGGTGGGGCTGGGGGCGGCGGCCTACTCGCCCGCCAAGTACGGCATCCTGACCGAGCTGCTGCCCGCGTCGCAATTGGTCAAGGCCAATGGCTGGATCGAGGGGCTGACGATTGCATCGATCATTCTGGGCGTGCTGCTGGGCGGGCAACTGGTGGGGCAGCACCTGTCGGTGATGCTCTTGAGCATCGACATCCCCCTCATCGACACCGGTGTGGACACCCCGGCCGAGTCGGCCATTGCGACGCTGATCCTGGTGTATGTGGTGGCGGCCTGGTTCAACACCCGCATCCCGCACACTGGGGTGGAGATGCGCCCCCTGCGCACCGACCCTTCGCGCAATGTGCTGTCCAACACGCTGGCGCTGCTACCTGACTTCTGGGCCTGCAACAGCCGCCTGTGGCGCGACAAGCTGGGGCAGATTTCGCTGTCCACCACCACCCTCTTCTGGGGCGCGGGCGGCAACCTCAAGTTCATCGTGCTGGCCTGGGCTGCCGTGGCCCTGGGCTACAACACCACGCAGGCCTCGGCCCTCACCGGGGTGGTGGCCATCGGCACCGCCGTGGGCGCGGTGGTGGCGTCCATGCGCATGCGGCTCGATGCGGCCACCAAGGTGATTCCCCTGGGCATCAGCATGGGGCTGCTGCTCATCCTCATGGTGTTCATCAACAACATCTGGCTGGCCATTCCGTTCCTGATCTTGCTGGGTGGCCTGGGCGGCTACCTGGTGGTGCCCATGAACGCACTGTTGCAGCACCGGGGCCACAACCTGATGGGCTCCGGGCGCTCGATTGCCGTGCAAAACTTCAACGAGCAGGCCTGCATCCTGGGCCTGGGCGCGTTCTACAGCCTCTCGCTCAAGCTGGGGCTGTCGGTGTTTGGCGCCATCACCGCCTTTGGCCTGGTGGTGGCGGGCATCATGTGGCTGATTCGCCGCTGGCACATCAGCAACTGCACCCGCCACCGCGAAGAGGTGGAGCACCTGCTGCACATTGCGCGGCAAGACCACCACCACTGAGCCCCTGTTCCAAGCCCCCCGGCCGCACAGGCGCGGCAGGTGATGCACCGGGGATCTGCGCCACGCGGCCCAGGCGCTCAATCACTCCTTTTTTGATAGCTGCCAGCGCTTATTAAACAAGCGCTAGCACCCGATTTAATGCATAGTTTTTTGCCTGTACTGGCGTTGGTGTTCAACGCCTTTGTCTGGGGCGTTTCGTGGTGGCCGTTTCGGCAACTGCACGGCGCCGGGTTGCACCCCCTGTGGGCCACGGCGCTGATGTATGCGTTGGCCGTGGGGGGCCTGCTGCTGGTGCGCCCCGGCCTGCTCGCACGCACCTTGCAGCACCCGGCCTTGTGGCTCTTGGCGCTGTCGTCGGGCCTGACCAATGTGGCCTTCAACTGGGCCGTGACGGTGGGCGACGTGGTGCGGGTGGTGCTGCTGTTTTATCTGATGCCCGCCTGGTCGGTGCTGCTGGCCTGGCGCGTGCTGGGCGAGCGCCCCACGCGCATGGCCGTGGTGCGGCTGGTACTTGCGTTTGCGGGTGTGGCCCTGGTGCTGGTGCCTGCCGATGCCTCGATCGAGCGCCTGGTGGGCCACCTCTCAGGGGCCGACCTGCTGGCCCTGGCCGGGGGCTTTTGCTTTGCGCTGACCAACGTCACCCTGCGCCGCCTGCACCGGCTGCCCAGCGAGTGCCGCATGCTGGCCATGTTTGGCGGCGGCGCCCTCATGGCCACAGCCAGCGCCTGCGCAGGCTTGTTGGCGGGCTTTGTCACCCCCGTGCCCGCGCTGGCCACCGGCTGGGTGACGGTGGCCTTGCTGCTGGCAGCGGCCTTTTTGCTGAGCAACTACGCGCTGCAGTTTGGCGCCACGCGGCTGGCGGCGGGCACCACGGCGCTCATCATGCTGTCGGAGGTGGTGTTTGCCAGCGTGTCGTCGGTGCTGCTGACAGACACCGCGCTGGACGCCCGCACCGTGCTGGGCGGCGCCATGATCGTGTCGGCCGCGTTGCTGGCCACCGTGCCGTGGAGGCCAAAGCGCTGACGAACAGGCGCTGACAACAATGGGCTGACACCCCCGGGGCCTGTCCCGATACCATGGGCCTGCTCACCCCCCACTACCTCACCGACGGAGCCTTGCCCATGCCCCAAGACATCTACACCTTCGACGCCCAGGACATTCGCGGCCAGCGCGTGGCGCTGGAACAGTTCCGGGGCCAGGTGCTGCTCATCGTCAACACGGCCAGCGCCTGTGGCTTCACGCCGCAATTTGCGGGCTTGCAGGCGCTGCACCAGCAGTACGCAAGCCAGGGGCTGGTGGTGCTGGGGTTTCCGTGCAACCAGTTTGGCAAGCAAGACCCAGGCAGCAACGACGAAATCGCGGACTTTTGCCAGCTGAACTACGGCGTGGACTTTCCCATGATGGCCAAGATCGACGTCAACGGCGAGCAAGCCGCGCCGCTGTACCGCTGGCTGACCGAGCAAGCGCCCGGCATTCTGGGCACCAAGGCCATCAAGTGGAACTTCACAAAATTCCTCGTGGGCAAAGACGGGCAGGTGGTGCGCCGGTATGCACCGCAGGACGCACCGAAAAAACTGGCGGCGGATATTGAGGCGGCGCTGGCAGGTTAAGACGGCACGCTCGGTGGCGCCGCGCCGTTACCGGAACGATGGGGCGCGAGGGGTATGCGGCATTTTTGCCAACTGGGGCGCTGCGGCGGCTTTCGGCCAAGAGGAGCCGGTCGCGGCATATGAAAGCGGACGTTCAATATTGATATTCAGCGGATCAATCAGCGTAGCTGGCGCGGGTCCGCCGCAATAATGGGTCGGACCTCAAGAGCGCCCCCGCAACTCCGCAGGCTCTACCCAGAGTGATTGATATTTCTCTGGGGAAGTGCGAAGACCTTTGGTAGCTATGCGCGTTACTTCCAAAGACCCGACCAGGCAAGAGCCCTCCAATACTTGCAATGTCCGGCCTTCCCAGAGGCAATGTGGATAAACCTCGGGCGAAATCAGATGCACTTCGACCATCGCTGTCTCCCCAGGGCAAACGAGGCCGTGCGCTGGATACATGTGCATCCCGCTAGTCTGATAGTTTTCGTAAAGGGCGTGCTGAGGTCGATAGCCCGAGGTCACTGGCCGGTGCGACGCGAAGAGAGTAAACAAACCTTCAAAGTCGAATGGTCGATTCATGTGAATGATGCTGCCGATCAATTCGTCTTGAGTCAATGACCGCTTTGGGGAACAAGGCCAATCGGCTGCTCAGGGCCCCTTGCAGTCTTCGGCCCCTCCTTGCGCTCGCCCCCTCAAGAACGCCCATCAGCCCCAGGCGCCGCAGCGCACTCCAGCGGCGCATCGGCGGCCCAGCAGTTGCGTTCATCCTCCACCTGGCGCAGCAGGTCCGCCAGCGTTTTGCCGGGCTCTTGGCGAAAGCGCTCGGGCAGCACGGTGAAGGCGGCAATGCGGTCGATGCGAAAACCCCGAAAGTCGTTGCGCAGCTCGCACCAGGCCGACAAAGTCCACACCTTGCCCCAGTAAAAGCAGCCCAGCGGCCGCAGCCTGCGCAGGCTGGGGCGGCCCTGCACGTCGGCGTAGTCGATCTGCACCACATGGCAGCTTTGCACAGCCTCGCGCAGGGCCTGCAGCGTGGCCTGGGCGCGGGCGTCGAGCCCCACCATGGGGGCATACAGCGCCTGGGACTCGGCCGCCAGCCGGGCGGCCGGGGGCAGCACCGACAAAATCTTGCCCAGCGCGCCTTCCACTTCGCGCGCCAAGCCGGGGTCTAGCCAGGCCTGCGCCAGCCGGGCGGCGGCCACCAGCGCGTTGGCCTCGCCCTGGCTGAACATGAGCGGGGGCAGCTCAAACCCCGCCCCCAAGCGGTACCCCACACCGGCCTCGCCCTCAATAGGCACGCCCTGGTGCTGCAGGTCGGCCACATCGCGGTAGATCGTGCGCTGCGAAACCTCCAGCCGCTCGGCCAGAAAGGCGGCGGTGGACAACCGCCGACCGCGGATGAGCTGCACGATCTGGAACAAGCGGTCAGCGCGGCGCATATTCGCAATCAAAAGCCATGCTAGCGCTCTCCCTAAAAGCGCCAGAAGCTATACATTTCATAGCAATCACTCTTGAATTCCAATGTGGATCGCCACCTGGTATGGCCCGCTATACGCCTCAAAGTCGGTGCCAAAGCGGCGCTGCACTTGGGGGTTGGCTTCAAAGTAATTCCACACCGCCGTCCAGGCGTCGATGACCAGCTGGGGCATGTGGCCCTCTGACTCGAACACCAGATAGGCGCCGGCTTCGATGTCCACCACGTTGGCACCGGGCATGGCTTGGTGGTCTGCGGGGGCAGCGACCCCTGCCAGCACGTCAAATTCACCGTGCTGGTCGGATGCGTAGTGGCTGTACACCCCGAACACGCGGCCATCATCGCCTGGAGGGGGCAGCTTGTGCTCCCAGCTTTCGCTGAAGAAGCGGTCCCACAGCGCGCCGATGCGTGCGGTGGCGGGGTCGGCCTCGGCCGGGTTGGAGGTACGGGTGCGAATGCCCACCGCGCGGAATGCAGGAACAGACACCGCCCAAGGCGTGATGGCACACAACATGCAAACTCCTGTATGTTTAAACAGGTTTTGGATACTGCCTTGGGGCTACTGACACCGTTATGTCAGCAGGGTGGCAGGCGCCCCGGCCTGCCGTGCAACGCCCTGAAGCCTGGCACACACCAGGGTGGTTGCATCAGGTCAATCCATCAGTCAGCGGCGCCGCCATCTGCCTGTGGGGCAGCCTTGGCCGCTGCCAGCTTGCGGGCGCGCTCCAGTTGCTGGCCGGTGCTGCGCGGGTCCATGCCGTACATGTCGGCAAACTGCTCCAGCGTGCTGCCGCTGGCCTCAAAGGCGCGCAGCAGGGCTTCGGCCTTGGCGTTGCGGGCGGCCCATTCGGCAAAGGCTTCTTCCAGGATGGCGTTGGCAGCGTCGTCGCGGCCCACCACCAGCTCGGTGTAGGCCTCGCGGGTGAGTCCTGAGGCCTCGAACGCGGCGATCATGCGGTTGCGCAGCTTGGGCAGCAGGTCTTCGGTGGGGCGGCCCTTTTGGTTCTTGCGGCGGCGGTACACCTCCAGCAAGGCATGGTGCACATGCTCGGGCGCCATGGCTTCCACGGGTTGGCCTTGCAGGTCGTGGCGCTGCTCGCCAGCGGCCACGGTTTGCAGGTAGCGGGTCGAGCGGGTGTGGATGCCCAGCGCCACCTTGAGCGCTTCGCGCTCGAACAGTTCGGGATGAGCGGCCAGCAGGTCTTGGAAGATGCCGCGCTTGAGGGGGCGGAACACCGCGCCGAACAGGTGCGGGTACAGGCCAGCCAACTGCTCCAGTGCAGGGTGCACGCGCTGGGGGGCGGGCGCCTGGGCGGCGGCGGGCGCGCCTTCAGCGTTGCGGCCACCGCGGTCTTTGCCGCCACGGCGGCCCCGGTTGCGGGCAGCACGCCCTGCGGCGTTGCCAGCGCGGTCTGCGGCGGCAGCGCCTTCTGGTGTCGTTGCGGTGGCGCTCTCACTGGCGGCCCCAGCGAGGGCGGCCCCAGCATGGGCGGCCCCAGCATCTGCGGGCAGGGGGGCGGCAACGACTTCAGGCACGGATTCGGTCATAGCGATCAAAGTCCTTCAGGGGACGGGGGAGCAACAAACCCTCCATCATGCCACCGATGGCCTTTCGCGCACCCTGGGTGCCCCTCTGGCAGGACATCAGACCAGAGTTTGGGGAGGCTGCGCCAAGTGCAGCGACTGCCATAAGGGCGACAACATCTCGCGCTCCAGCGGCGAGACGCGCTCGGCCAGCAGCAGGCATTCGCGGTCCAGATCGCGCAGGCGTTGTCCCAGCTCGCGGTCGGCCATGTGCAGCTCCAGCCTCTCGCGCGCGGTGATCTCGGCGTGCTGCGCGCCCCAGTACCCCAGCGAGTTCCAGGCCACCTTCAGGCGCTCCAGCCGCGTGCTGGCGATGTCGGCAATCTCCAGCGCCGGGGCCTCGCCGCCCAGGGCCTGCAGCTGCGCATGCAGCTCAGAGGCCAGGGCCGCGCGCTGCTGGATCTCGGCCAGGGGGTTGCACACGAGGGAGTCGGGGGCGGGCACATCGGCCACAGCGGGCTCGGCCACGCGGCGCGCCATGTCGCTGATGAAGCCTATGTACTGCGGATCAAACTCGCCGGGCAGCACCCGCAGGGCAAAGCTGGCACGGGTCAGCGGCGCAGACTGCGCCCGGGCGATGCCCAAGGTCACCTCGGTCACGGCCAGCATGCGGCCCAGGGGCGACAAATCGGGCTGGCGCAGCCGCGCGGGGTAGCCCGCGCCATTGAGCCGCTCGTGGTGCTCGCCCACGGCGCGGCCAATGGCACGCGGGTAATCGGTGGTGCTGTCCAGCAGCAGTTGCGCCACGCGGGGGTGCACCACCAGGTGCTTGTGGCCCAGCAGGTCCATGCTGCGGCCGGGGTCCAGGTACTCGGGCTGGATGTAGATCTCGCCAATGTCGTGCAGCAGCCCGGCGAGCATGGCCATGCGCACGTCCATGGCCTGGCCCAGGTACTTGGTGGCAAGCGCGCCCATCAAGGCCATGGCCTGCACGGCGTGGGTCACCATCTCGGGTCGGTTGGCCAGGGCGGTGGTCAGCAGCAACTGGGCCACCGAGTGCAGGGGCAGCTGGCGCAACTGCTGGCCCACCCCCTCGGCCCAGGGCCGCAAGCCCTGCACCAGCGGCGTGGGCTCGGCCATGAAGCGCTCAAAATCTTCCTGCAGCGTGATCAGGCTCACGCCGTCTTCAGCGGCCAGGCACGATTCGAGCGGCTTGCTGAGCTTGCGCTCGAGCAGGCGCTGCTGCAGGCTGGCCGACACCGGCTGGTTCTTGGCCCAGAGCTTGACGCCCCGTACATCGACGATGTCCTCGGACGCGACGATGCTGTAGATCTCGGCGGCCCGCACGATGGCGTTCAGCGCCACCGGGTTGGCGGTGCTGCCCGCGTGCGAATCCTCTGGGTCTTCCCTGGTCTGTGCGTTTGGCATCTTGTGGCGGTCCTCACCGGTATGCAGGCTGCCAGGGCCACAGGTGCGGGCCCACGGCAGCCGCCGTGCCAACGCTGCCGCCGGGCAGGCCAGGCAACGTTGTCATCAGATTGTGGGCGCAGACACGGCCTGCGCCATGACAAACCAGGCGACGCGTGGGCTGGCTGCAACAGCCCCAAGGCCCGGCCAGCTCCCTTGCCCAGCGCAGCGGCTACAAGGCGGCAAGGGGGGCCGCTGGGGCCGTGGCCAGTGCCTCGTCCAGCACCTCCACCCAGTGCCGCACGGGCGTGCCGGTGCCGCTTTGCAGGTGGGTGATGCAGCCGATGTTGGCCGACAGAATCACATCGGGCGGCTGCTCGCCAAAGGCTTCGGCCAGCACGCCCAGTTTGCGGTCGCGCAGCTGGTGCGACAAATCAGGCTGCAGCACCGAATACGTGCCCGCCGAGCCACAGCACAGGTGCGATTCGTTGCGCGCCGTGCGCAGTTTGAAGCCCAGCTGGTTCAGGTGCGCCTCCACCCCGCCGCGCAGCTTTTGCCCGTGCTGCAGGGTGCAGGGTGGGTGGTAGGCGTACAGGGTGTCCGGTTGGCGCGTAGCGTCCACGCGGCCTTGCAGCTTGGTGGCCAGCTCGGGCAGCATGGCGGGCAGCAGTTCCGACAAATCGCGCGTGAGGGCGCTGATGCGCTCGGCCTTGGCGGCGTACTGCGCATCGTCCTTCAGGGTGTGGGCGTATTCCTTCACCGTCACGCCGCAGCCCGAGGCGTTCATCACGATGGCTTCCACCCCGCCCGCTCCGTCGGGGTCCACCAGCGGCCACCAGGCGTCGATGTTGGCGCGCATCTGGGCCTTGCCACCTTCCTGGTCGTTGAGGTGGAACTTGACCGCGCCGCAGCACCCGGCCTGGGCCACCACCACGGTTTGCACGCCCACAGCATCGAGCACGCGGGCGGTGGCGGTGTTGATGTTCGGCATCATGCTCGGCTGCACGCAGCCCGCCAGCATGATCACCTTGCGAGCATGTTCGCGCGCGGGCCAGGCACCAGCGCTGCGTGGTGTGGTCACTTTCTCCTTGAGCACCGTGGGCAAGGCACCGCGCAGGGCTTGGCCCACCTTCATGGCCGGGGCAAACAGGGGCGACGGCAGCCCCTCTTTCAGCGCCCAGCGCAGGGCTTTTTCGCCCACGGGGCGGGGCACTTTTTCGTCCACGATCTTGCGGCCAATGTCCACCAGGTGGCCGTATTGCACGCCGCTGGGGCAGGTGCTTTCGCAGTTGCGGCAGGTCAGGCAACGGTCCAGGTGGCGCTGCGTGGCGCGGGTGGGTACCGCGCCTTCCAGCACCTGCTTGATGAGGTAGATGCGCCCGCGCGGCCCGTCCAGCTCGTCACCCAGCAGCTGGTACGTGGGGCAGGTGGCGGTGCAAAAGCCGCAGTGCACGCATTTGCGCAAGATGGCTTCGGCCTCCAGGCCATCGGCGCGGGCGGCGTATTCGGGGGCGAGTTGGGTCTGCATGGTGCGTGCCTAGGGAAAGAGTCAACAACAGCGCGGGGGCATCCAGGCCCGCTCAGCGCGTTTCGTGCGGGCCGGGCCCATGGGCCGTGCCGTGGGGATGGGGGGGCGAGTGGGGGGGCAAATGGGCGGGGGATGGCAGCGCCGGAGGGCCGCTGCGCAACGCCTTGAGCAACTGCCGCAGGCGCACCCGGTCAGCCCACAGCGGCGGCAGCGACAGCGTGAGCAGCACCAGCGCCAGCGGCACCACAAAGATGAAGCCCACATGCTTGAACCCCGCCGCGCCCACCAGCCCGCCCATGAGGAACATGCCCATCAGCCCCGCCATCAGCCGCAGCCGCTCGCGGTTGGCGTGCACATGGCGATCGGGCGCGGTGCCGCTGCGGTTCCAGTACAGCATCTTGCCCATCTCGATGCCCAGGTCGGTCACCACGCCCGTCATGTGGGTGGTGCGGATCTGGGCCGACGACATCTTGGTGACCACCGCGTTCTGCAGCCCCATGAGGTAGGCCAGCAGCAGCACTGTGAGCGGCACCGAAAACGGCGTGCGCCAGCCCAGCGTGATGGCGCCCATGAGGCCAAACAGCAGCAACAGCACGGCTTCGAGCAGCAGCGGCAGCGCGTAGGTGCCGCGCAGGCGGTGGTGGCGCGCCCAGTTGACCATGATGGCCGTGCTGCCCGCACCGGAGAGGAAGGCCCACAGCGCCCCCACGGCCCCCAGCACCAGCTTCATGTTGCCCATCACAAGGTTGTCGGCCAGCGACGAGAGAAAGCCCGTCATGTGCGAGGTGTACATGTGCACCACCAAAAAGCCCCCCGCATTCACCGCCCCGGCGTTGAATGCCAGCAGCAGGCCCAGCACCCGGTTGGTGGTGACGGTGCGGTGGTGGCCCGTGAGGTGGCGCAGACGGCGCATGGCGGCCGCCCTACCAGTCAGCGGCCAGGCGGCCGGGGTTGAAGATGCCCGCAGGGTCAAACGCCTGCTTGAGGCGGGCATGGATCTGCGCCAGCGCAGCAGACTTTGGATCAAACTGGCCGCTAGCGCTTGAAGAATCAGCGCTAGCAGCTACAAAAACAGCAGCATTACCACCTGCCGCCTGGGCGGCGGCGCGCAGGGCCTCGCCCGCATGGGCTGGTGCCTGCACCCAGCGCAGCGCGCCGTGCCATTCCACCAGCGGTTGGGCGGCAGCGGGCAGCGTCAGCACCGGCGCGGTGGCGGGCAGCGACAGGCGCCACAGCGCGTGGCCGGGCTGCTGGGCGCGTGCGGCAAACCAGGGCAGGGTGTGGTCGCGGCAGGCGGCCCAGTCTGGCGCGGTGGCGGCGTTGTCCAGCCGCGTGCCGCCCATGGTTTTGCACGCAGCCTCCACCGCCGCCACTGCGCCGCGCAGGCGCACATACAGGGTGCCCACGCCCGCGTCCACCGCCGTGTCGTGTAGCCAGCAGCTGGCGTTCAGCGGCAGGGGCTGGCCGCCCCAGGCGTGCAGCTTGCGAAGGGCATCGGCCTGGTTGCATTCAAAGCGCAGCGTGGCCTCGGCCGGGGCCACGGGCAGCACCTTGAGGCTGACCTCCGTCAGCAGCCCCAGCGTGCCCCAGGCGCCCGCCATGAGACGCGAAACGTCGTACCCCGCCACGTTCTTCATGACCTGCCCGCCAAAGGTGAGCGCCTCGGCCCGCCCGTTGATGAGGCCCACGCCCAGCACATAGTCGCGCACCGCGCCCACGCTGGCCCGTGCGGGCCCTGACAAGCCCGCAGCCACCATGCCGCCCACGGTGGCACCAGGGGCAAAGTGCGGGGGTTCAAAGGGCAGGCACTGGCCTTGGTCGGCCAGCGCGGCCTCCAGCTCGGCCAGGGGGGTGCCTGCGCGGGCGGTCACCACCAGCTCGCTCGGCTCGTAGCTGGTGATGCCTGAGAGGACACGGGTATCAAGCACCTCGCCCTGCAGTGCGCGGCCATGGAAGTCTTTGCTGCCCCCACCCCGGATGCGCAAGGGGGTGTGGTCTGAGGCAGCGGCGCGCACGCGCTCGATCATCTGGGCAAGGGCTTGGTCCATGGCCTGCATCGTAGCGGGTGCGGCTTGGCAGGGGCGCCCCGCATGGCGTGAATTTTTTGAACAACGCCCGTGCAGGTTCTTTGCGCTGGCCACCCACCGGGCCAGGGACGCCACACCGGAGCGCCCATAAAAAAAGGGCCCACCGACAGGGTGGGCCCAACTCTTGAGGAGACTCTCGCTAGAAAACCTTGGGGCGGCGGCGGCACCACCAGATACCGCCACCGGTGGTCCCCCAATCAACGGTTGTAGGCCGTTTCGCCGTGGGACGTGATGTCCAGACCTTCGCGTTCGTCTTCTTCCGACACGCGCAGGCCCACCACTAGGTCCACCACCTTGAAGGCAATGAACGACACCACGCCAGACCAGACGATGGTCAGCAGCACGGCCTTGGTTTGTGTCCACACCTGGGCAGCGATGGAGTAATCGGCCGCAGTGACCATGGAGGCTGTGACCCAGTCGGCCACGTAGCCGGGGCCGCCCAGGGCGGGGGAGTTAAACACGCCGGTCAGCAGCGCACCCACGACACCACCCACACCGTGCACGCCGAACACGTCCAGCGAGTCGTCAGCGCCCAGCATCTTCTTGAGGCCATGCACACCCCACAGGCAGGCAAAGCCACCCACCAGGCCGATGACCAAGGCGCCGCCGATACCGACGTTGCCTGCAGCAGGCGTGACCGCCACCAGGCCAGCCACCGCACCGGAGGCAGCGCCCAGCATGGAAGCTTTGCCACGCATCAGCGCTTCACCCGTGCACCAGGCCAGCACCGCGGCAGCCGTCGCCACCAGCGTGTTGATGAAAGCCAGGGCGGCGAAGCCATTGGCTTCCAGGGCAGAGCCAGCGTTGAAGCCAAACCAGCCCACCCACAGCAGGGAAGCACCCACCATGGTCAGCGTCAGGCTGTGAGGGGCCATGGCTTCCTTGCCGTAGCCAATGCGCTTGCCCACCATGAAGGCGCCCACCAGGCCAGCAACCGCAGCGTTGATGTGCACCACCGTGCCACCGGCAAAGTCCAGCGCACCCCACTGCCAGATCTGGCCAGCCTTGCCATTCATGGCGTCCACCACGTCCTTGGCGGTGTAGGCGTCAGGGCCCATCCAGAACCAGACCATGTGAGCGATCGGCAGGTAGCTGAAGGTGAACCACAGCACCATGAACAGCAGCACGGCAGAGAACTTGATGCGCTCGGCAAAGGCACCCACGATCAGGGCGCAGGTGATGCCTGCAAACGTGGCCTGGAAGGCTGCGAACGAGATTTCAGGAATCACGACGCCCTTGCTGAACGTGGCGGCGTTGGCAAAGGTGCCCGCTGCGTTGTCCCAGATGCCCTTCATGAACAGGCGATCAAAGCCGCCGATGAAGGCACCACCTTCGGTGAAGGCCAGGCTGTAGCCATAGATGAACCACAGCACTGTGATGAGCGAGAACGTGACCATGATCTGCATGAGCACGGACAGCATGTTCTTGCTGCGCACCAGGCCGCCGTAGAACAGGGCCAGGCCGGGCAGCACCATCAGGATCACGAGGATGGTGGAGACCATCATCCAGGCGGTGTCGCCCTTGTTGGGCACGGGGGCTGCGGGTGCAGCGGCCTCGGCAGCAGGGGCAGCCGCAACGGCTGCAGCAGGTGCGGCTGCGGCGGCAGGAGCCGGAGCGGCTTCAGCGGGGGCTGCGGCCGGGGAGGTGGCGGCAGCGGGTTCGGCGGCAGGTGCCTGGGCCAGCGACAAGGTGCCGGCAGACAACAGGCTCAACCCCAGTACGAAAGAAGCAAGCAGTTTTTTCATGGCGTTTCTCTCTGTGTGATGCGGCGGGCCCTTACAGGGCTTCCTTGCCGGTTTCGCCCGTGCGGATGCGCACCACCTGCTCCAGGTGGGTCACGAAGATCTTGCCGTCACCGATCTTGCCGGTGCGGGCAGCGCCTTCGATGGCTTCGATCACGCGGTCCACCAGGTCGTCGGCCACAGCGGCTTCGATCTTGACCTTGGGGAGAAAGTCCACGACGTATTCAGCGCCACGGTACAGCTCGGTGTGGCCCTTTTGGCGCCCAAAGCCCTTGACCTCGGTCACCGTAATGCCTTGCACCCCCATGTCCGACAGGGCTTCACGCACCTCGTCGAGCTTGAAGGGTTTGATGATGGCTGTCACCATTTTCATGTTCATGTCCTCCGGCAACGGGCACGCGCGGTGCCCGCTGAGATTTACAGGGTTTTGGTAAGCGTGACGATCACGCGCGACTTGTTGACCGGACCAAAGACGTCCTTCTTGTTGGCACCCACCACCGCTGCGCCCAGCGACAGGCCGCTGCCAAAATCATAGGCTCCGCCGACGCTGTAGTCCATGTAGTTGGGCACGCCCGAGTCCTTGATGTCGCTGGCAAAGCGGGTGAAGCCCACCGATGCCTTCAGCGTGACCTTGGGCATCACTTCTTGAGAGAAGGCGAAGTTCAGGTAGCCTGTGTTGGTGCCTTTGCGGCCCGTGCCCAGCTTGTTGCCGGCGTAGCCGAAGTAGTCTTTGGAGATGGTGTGCGAGTACTTGGCGGTCAGCGGGCCGTAGGTGGCGGCGCCGTACAGCTCGGTGGTGTTGCCCAGCGAGTTGCCGGGGTAGGCATAGGTCAGCGCACCCACATCCAGATCGACCGCGCCGGCCTTGAATTTGTAGCCGCCGTAGAAATCCATCTCCAGCGAGTTGCTTGTGAGCCAATCCACGCTGGAATTCCAGTTACCCACGTAAAAGCCGGTTTCGCCAAAGGTATAGTCAAAACCACCTTGCAGCGCGGGCTTGACGGCCTTGACCTTGCTGGTGTCCTGGTCCTGGCCACGGAACTTGTAGTTGGTGGTCAGGCTGACATTGCCAGTGAGTTGCGCGCTGGCCAACACGGGCAGCGCAGCGACAAGGGCAACGCCCAGGGTCTTGATGGAAGTGCGAATCATGTTTCCTCCGGTTGGACAAAGTAGGGACAAGGGCTTTAAGCACGGACCGTGCCACCGCCTGCTGCATTCCAAAATTGAATGCACCGCAATGCGCGCTGATCGGCTGCGCAAAGCGGTGCAAGCTTTTTTTGACGATGCACCCGACTGGTGCAATCACAAGCCGTTACATCCCACCGCTTTAGCAAGTGCACCCATCTGGGGAGAAAGTTACATATGAGTCTTGCGTTGGTGCAAAGCCGCGCCCTTCTGGGGCTGCAGGCCCCCGCCGTCACCGTCGAGGTGCACCTGGCCAACGGCCTGCCCAGCTTCACGCTGGTGGGCCTGGCCGATGTGGAGGTGAAGGAAGCCCGCGAGCGCGTGCGCTCGGCTTTGCAAAATGCAGGGCTGGAGTTTCCGCACAACAAGCGAATTACCGTCAATTTGGCGCCCGCCGATTTGCCCAAGGTGACATCAAGACTGCAATTTGCGAAGTTATTGCTAAGTGCGAAGTCATGAAATTATTTGCGAGGAACGCATGTGGGAAAATTTGATGCCCTTTAGCGCGGACACTGTGTTGGCGCAGGTACGCATCTAGAAGCCTTGGCGAAAAAGTACAGACTTCCACTCCCCCTTCCACCTGGCCGATGGCGTGTCATTTGGTTTGGCAACCTTGCACAACTCCCCCAAGCGGCCAGCGCGCTGGGTATCCACACCTTTTTTGTGTCGTTGGACGTTGCCAAAGAAGAACGACGAATTGAGCGCGCGCTGATTTCACTGGCTCACATGCCGCTGCTGCACATAGGCGCAGAGATCGATGGCACAGACGGAACCATCTGGCCGGCCCATTCCTCACCAAAGCTGCGGCAACGCTCACTTGTGCTCGACCTGAGTACATCGAACACGGATCTGACCATACGTTCGTCACTTGAACCGCGAGAGTTGACGGCGTCACTCATGAACACACCGGAATACGACTCACACCTCATCAGAGTCAAGGCTACACAGCGCTCGCCTGAGGTCTTCATTCCATGCTCAACGCTGTTTCTGTTCTTTTGGGCGGTGTCGTCCCCCTTGGTTGATGCGGTGACCACGGAGAAGTTAATGCGCCCAGAGCGCTATCTGTACAACCCCAAAAACACAGACTTGGAATCCAATCCGGTACGTTTAGAGATCCGTCGTCAATGGAGCGATGATGAAGGCCCCTATCTGCTGACCCTACTCAAGGAACCAGGTGCGCTTAAGACCGGAGAGCGCGTATTTAAGCGGATAGCCGGCGCACGAATGCATGATCCCACCGGTTCGTTTCCTTTGGAGGTATGGCCACCATTTGCAAGAGTGCTCCCCATCACAGGTCTCTTTTCGCAGGTTGGAAATGCCTTACTTCTCACGCACATCATTTCCGCCGACCTAGAGGCAGACTGGACTGCCTTGGAACTGCATCGTGAGGGGGGACGGCGTCATCGCGCCTCGCCCCCGCCTATTGAGGATCCGGAAGGCCCACCTGAACCGCCGCGCGAGCCCCCCCCGCCAAAAGGCCCCACCATCGGCCCGGCACCTGACAACAATGAGGTGCAAGAGACGCCTAGTGGATATGGCGATGCCGCAGCAGACCTCCCAGCCATCGCAGCACTGAAGGAACGGTTTCCTGATCTATCCCGTCTCACTGTCGACAGGCCTTTTAACAATGATCAGTCAGAACAAAAGCCACGAAAACGTCGCCAACTCACACGTGGCCCTTGGAGCGGAATTAGTGGTGGGAAAGTCCCTGGAAAAACCGCCATCAAAGGCAAACTTGTAGGTGATAAAGCCAATGACCCAATCCCCGAATCCGCAGAGGAGGGCATTGAGGTCAAGACTCCGCTCGACGATCAGCTGATCAAGTTCGCAGACTTGCTTTCACGCCCATTAGAGAAGCTGGTCATTAATGGGGATGAGCTCACTGTTCAGTGGGATTTCTGGAATCCTTACAGAGGACTCGGTGGTGCTCGTGTACTTACCTTCTTCGAACTTCCAAAAACCATTGATGACGAAGTTCTCACTTGGCTCTACAGAGACCCGGATTGTCGGCAGACAAAGCGCGGTTTATGCATCCGGTTTATCACTCAGGACAGTTCCGGTCATTGCCAGACACGATACGTCCTAGACCTTGAACGACGGATACCGAGCCCTCGAGAGGGAACGCACAACGCGGGCCTAATCAAAAGCGGTTTGATGGTGGTTTGGTTCGATGAAGAGACAAGCGCGCTCGACACTTGTATCAATCTAGTCATTGTTTTGGCAGATGCGGCCAAATCCAGAAGTCCGGCCTTGCGCCAAAGGCCATTCGAAGGTGTGCACGTTGCCACCATTCGGCATAGTAATACGACCCATCAGATTCTTTCTAGCTCGCTCTTGGTGACTGACCAATGCAATCGTCCAAAACGAAGGCGCCAAAAGACTACCTCATGATCCGTTTAGGGCATGCGTTCGCATACGGGCGGCTCTGAGCAAGCAATGCGCGCGTCTGTCAGAAAAGGGGGGCAGCGCCTGATGAAGCAGGAGTTCCTGATCGTCGCAAAGCCTAAGCGTCGCCGGTGCGGGTCGTATCTGGGAGATGCGCATTCCGGCGATGGTGACCTCGTCAACCGTGACTTTACAGTGTCTACTCCCAATGAGAAATGGCTTACCGACATCTCGGAATTCCAGATCGCTGCCGGCAAGGTGTACCTGCCACCCATGATCAACTGCTTCGATGACCGGGTCGTCAGTTGGTCAATCGGCATACGGCCGGACGTTGACCTTGTGAACACGATACTGGATGCAGCTATCCAGACAATTCCCGGCAACAGTGACCTGCCCGTTGCGCATTCCGACCGCGGGGCCCACTACCGTTGGCCTGAATGGCTGCCGCACATCGCGGATGCCAAGCTGATTAGTTCGATGTCACGCAAGGGGAGCTCGCCTGACAACGCGGCATGGGAGTGCTTCTTCTGCCGGCTGAAAACGGAGATGTTCCACCCTCGCGACTGGCAGATGCGAGGATCGAGCAGTTCACCCAGACTCTAGACTCATACATCCGCCGGTAGAACGAGGAACGAATCAAGAAGTCCCTCAGCGCTCTCCGTCAGGTTGAATATCGCAGGAACCTTGGGCTCCTGGCATAACCAGTCCAAGAAATCCACCGCCCCCGGCTGTCAGTTTTCGGCCGGCGACAACAGAGCATTCGCAACGAGCGAATTCCATAGGGATTTCGCTTCCTGTTCTACGCCAATTTGTTTGGCATGCCCGCTCATCAATAAAACTTCAATACCAACCAATGCCATGTGGCAGGCATATTTTTCATTGCGTCTGGCCCAGCTTTTGAACATATCAAAGGCATGATGCGGATCATCGTTTCTGGCGATGAAGTCAGCCGCTGTATGGCGCAGCATCTGCTGCACATAGGTGGACTGGTGCTCATCGATTACCTGGACCAGCTCTCCTATTTGACTCGCAGAATATTTATCAATATCCGCAACGAAGGTTGTGAAGATTCTGTCAACGCCTGGTGCGGCAGTTGCATCGCGGTCAGAAAGAAGCCATTTGTAGACCTCCAACACTTCAGGCCCAATCGTCTGCTCCAGCAGTTGAGAGTCCTCGAATGCGTCGAGGGCTTGTTTCAGCTGCCGCTTGTTCCGCGACCCAACTGCATTGCGAATTTCTGTGAGGTGCTGTGCGGTATTCATGACGATGCGCACACCAAGACCAACGTGAATATGATCGCTCCCGTCACAGCTTCTGTCACAGCCTTGATTACCTGCTTGCAGCGATCTCCGCAAAATTCTTGACTGGGAGCTGGCGGCGGCGGCGGTTCGTCCTCGCACTCATCAGAGTAGCGGCGCTCGTATTTGCGAAGATTAGAATCGCGTTCGTTGATCAGTGTCCTGTGACCACGCCTTGAGGCACTCAATGACTCATTAGGACTGACGCGCTCTGGAAGGCCCTGTGGGTCTAATTCTAACTCAGACCATCGTTTGTCCAGATCATTATTGAGATTCTGAATCTTTCTGCGCAGTGCCGAGCAATGTGCGCTACTCGCAGGGAGTTTAGCCAGCCCTGCGGGGTCAATGAAGCTCAGCGGATTGCTATCCACATAGCTGTATCGATTCCAGCCCCCTCCGAGCCCAATCGGATCAGCTTGGATATACCTCCCCACCTGCGGCCTGTAATCCCTGAAGTAGTTCTGGTGCAGCCCACTCTCCCCATCAAAGTACTGCCCCGCAAACCGCAGGTTCATTGTGATGGCACTGCTAGTGTCTACCCTCGTGTCTCCAAACGCCTCGCTAATTGCCTTCCACGTTTGCGTGCCAGACTTGTCTGTCCCCAACACCGGGGTTTCCAGGTTGTCTGTGTGCAGGTAGTGGTAGGCTGTGGCGCTGCTGCTCAGACTGGCGTTTTGTGTGTTGGCTTGCCACAGGGGCGCTGTGCTCCAAAGGCTTCCGGCCTGCGGGCTCCATCCATAGGCTTTAGTGATAGCCCCTTGTTCATTCACTTCTGCCAGCAGGCTGCTTTCGCCGTAGACGTAGTAAGTGGTTAGGCTGATACCACGTTGGGTGGTGGTTTTGCTGATTCTGTGCCCAAACGGGTCGTAGCGGTAGCTGGCTTGTACGGAACCGGCGCTGCCGGTTTCTTCAAAACTCACCAGGCGCTCTGCTGCGTTGTACTGGTAGGTCTTGGTGCTTTGGCTGTTCGTTTCCTTTTGCGTGTGTCCCTGCGGGTTGTATTGCACTAGGGTGGCGAAAGTCTGGCCGTTTTGCTGGGCTGGGTATTGCGTCAGCTGGTTGTCTTGGTTGTAGCTCCACACGCCTGGCTGGTGGGCGCTGCTGGTGCGGTTGTGCACGATGTCGTAGCCATATTGCTCTTGCGGCAGGCCCAGGGTTTGCAGGGCTGTATCAGGCTTGGCTTCGGTGAGGCGGCCCAGGGAGTCGTAGCTGTAGCGGGTGACGCCCAGGTCGCTGGTGATCTGAGTGACGTGGCCTACTGGGTCGTACTGGTAGCTGCGACTCATCAGGGTTTGGTTGGCTGCGCCTTGCACGGTGATGCTGGCCGGGCGCTGTAGTGGGTCCAGCGTCTGGGTTTTGCTGGCTCCGGGGCTTTGGATTTTAGTGGGCTGCAGCCATTGGTAGTCACTGTAGGTGATGGCACTGCCGTTGGGCAGCTTGACTTGCGAGAGTTGCCCTTGCAGGTAGCTGTATTGGGTTTGGCTGCCATCGGGGTAGGTATGGCCCGCCAGTTGCCCATCTGGGTGGTAGCTTTGCCCCAGGGTGATGGCCGTGGGGTTGCTGCCTAGTTTAGTGCTGCGCTCAGTGATGCGGCCCAAGGCGTCTCTCTGGTAGCTGGCGGTACTGATGGTCTGGCCTTGGCCGTCTTGCTGGTCGTAAGCAATGAGTTGGTTGTTGGCGTTGTATTGGTAGGTGATGCGTTGATCCAGTGCGCTGCCGGCCAGCAGATGTTCTTCCGATGTGAGGTTGCCTGCTTTGTCGTATTGGTAGCGGCGGATGTTGCCGCCCGCGTCGGTGCGCAGGGTAAGTTGACCAGCTGGGTCGTATTGGTAGCGCGTGGTAGCTCCACCGGGGCGGGTTTCTTGCAGCAGTCGCCCTGCTTTATCGTAGTCAAAGCGGTGGGTATGGCCTTTGGCGTCGGTCACGTTCAGGAGCCTGCTGTGGGCATCCCATGTCTGCGTGGCGCTGCTGTTGAGGCTATCGGTGGTTTTGATGAGCCGACCCAACGCGTCGTAGGCATACAGCGTGGTGTGTCCTACAGGGCTGGTAGCGCTGATACGCTGGCCCAGTGCGTTGTACGCAAAATGCCAAGTGTGTGAAACTAGGTTGCCCGTCGAGGCACTCGAGGATTTACCGAGTAGTTTGGTGACTTGCGCGAATCTTCCTCGCTGGTCATAGCGGTATGACGTTTGGTAAGTGGGGTAGTCCACCGCGACCAGCAGCCCCACGTCAGGCGCTCCGTTGGCTCCGTACTTGTATTGGGTTATGTTGCCCGCTGTGTCAGTGGATTGGGTGACGCGACCAATCGGGTCATACACAGTTTTGACGACTGAGCCACTAGGTGTGGAAGCACTGGTTGCTCGCCCAAAACTGTCATAAGCCAGTTGCCATGAATGGCCTAGTGGATTTGTAACCTGAGTATTTAGTAGGCCTGCATTGTCATAGGTGCTCTGCCAAACCTCTCCTCCCATTGCAGTCTCACGTGTGACTTGGTTGGCACTGTTGAATTGATATTGCTCGGTATTACCGAGTGGATTTTGGACTGCTGTAAGCCGGCCAAGCTGGTCGTAACTGCGAGACCATGTGTTGCCCAGCGCATTGGTCAGGGTGGTAGGCCGCCCTTTGCTGTTGTAGGCGTAGCGGTCCACATTGCCTGTGGCATCGACCACTTCGACAAGGTTGCCCCAGTTGTCATACACATAGGTCTCTGTGACGGCATCTGCACCTTGCCCATCACCCGAGCCCCGTCGGTAGCTCAGCGTGTTGCCCCATTGGTCGTAGATGTAGAGATGGCTGCGCTGCTCGGGTTTGCCCAACGCATCGATCGCTTGCAGAAGGCTCCCCTTCGCGTCATACAGCCAAGTAGTGACGGTTCCCT
Organism: Acidovorax sp. 56; assembly: GCF_002749705.1. Lineage (NCBI taxonomy): Bacteria > Pseudomonadati > Pseudomonadota > Betaproteobacteria > Burkholderiales > Comamonadaceae > Acidovorax > Acidovorax sp. 56. The sequence continues at coordinate 3,672,577 of NZ_PEEV01000001.1, read as the reverse complement.
CGGCGTTGGTGTAGCGCACTAAGCGTCCTTGGCTGTCGTACTGCCAAGACTCCTTGCTGCCATCTGGCTGGATGGTTTGCAGCGGACGGTAGTGGGTGTCGTAGTTGATGGTCGTTGTCAAACCGCGAGCATCTAGCGTGCGGTGCTGCGTGGTACTGTCCATCTGCCTCTGGGTTTGCACCTGTCCATCCACGACGTATTCCAGCAGCCAGCCTTCTTTGCTGTAACGGTACTGAGATGGTGTGCCGTCAGGGCGCTGTATGGACACCAAGTACTGCTGACTGACGCGGTTGAAATCAATGCGGTATACCCAACGAGCACCGTTTTCATCTTGATAGGTTGCGACCCTGGCGTTTCGCGGTTTGGGACTGCTGGTGCTACCACTGCTGGGCAGCGATTGGCCGGTAACGGCACCACCCGTGCCCGTGCCTGCAAATCCAGCGGTGTAGGGCATCTCGCCGGGTGCCGTTGCATACGTGATGTGCAAGCTGGCGCCTTCGGGATTGGTCCTTTGCGTGATTTGCTGGCGGCTGTCGTATTGATAGCGCCACACTTGGCCTTCACCGTCAGTCACCTGAGCCAGTACGCCGGGATCTTGCCACTGGTATTGCACGGAAGCTCCTGCAATGTCAGTGATGCGCGAGATACGACCCTGGGAGTCGTAGTCGAAGGTGTAGATGGTGCGATCCAGTGGATCTGTGAGGGCAATCAAGTTTCCGGCAGCGCTGCGCACAAAACCGATCTTGGCACCGTATGGATTGCTGTAGCTTTGAATCACTCCCGAGGAGTTGTAGTCGACGGTGTTGCCCAAGCGGTCGTACCACCGCCAACCCGTTGCGGTCTTTTGTATGAGGTTGTCGCTGTCGAAACGGTAAATGCTGCCTTGGGAGACTGTTCCGCCTTCGGCTATCCCCGCAGCTTGGCCTGCGGCTTGGCTGCCAGCCTGACTACCGGTGCGCTCATACATGCTGCCAGCGCGTTCGACAGCCAGCACTCCGCCCATGGGATCAGGCAACAAGCGAAGGTTCGCCCAAGCAGGATTGATGTACCACTGGCCTGCGACCCACGTGCGTTGTATGCGCACCAGACCAGCCAGAGTTTTCACACTGAGATCTACCTTGGTCTCCGTGTACTCCTGGTTGGGCTGCAAGATTTGCTGAGCCTGACCTGTGGAGGGCAACAGGAACAGCCACAACCCCAATGAAAGAAAGGCGACCAAGATACGGCTGCAACAACCTTCTTTGAATCTACCGATTACGGACTTCAATACAAACATGAATTCAACCCAACTGGTTAACGGCAACGGCCGAACGGACCATCTTTACTGTCTGGCTTTTGGTTGTTATCCAGATCGCTCGGTGGCGGCTCTGGGGCCGGATTTGGATTACCTGGCGACTTTGGTGGACTGGCTGGAGGATCGCCGTATGGGCCGTACGGACCATAGCCCGGCTTAAAGCCGCACCAGGCCCCGGTGCATCCACCGGGGCCTGGGCCTGGGCCTGGGCCTGGGCCTGGGCCTGGGCCTGGGCCAGGGCCAGGGCCAGGGCCAGGGCCACCGGGTCCGGGACCACCAGGGCCAGGGCCGCCGGGGCCAGGACCGCTACCAGGGCCAGCTCCTCCGCCAGCGCACCGACTGCAGCCCCCAGGCGGGCACTTGGTGATGAAAGTGAACAGTGATCCCCCTGCACCGCCAGAAGCACCACCACCCCAACCACCTGGTGGCACACCTCCGCTACCGTTCGAACCGGTACCGCCGCCACTTGGAGCGGTACAGCTGCCACCAAACAAGCGACTGATGTTCACGCAGAAGGACGCTGTGCCCGTATCCCCGGCGGCACAAGTGAATTTGAAATTCACACATGCACTGGCCCCGTAGCTACTGCAACTTGCGGCCTTGGCGACTGCGTCAGCTTTCTCCCGAGGCACTGCAGCGCTCTTTCCTGTGGTCAAGAGATTGCGAATGGCCTGCTGCACCTGAATGCTTGGGCTGTAACCCGTGGCAAGCGGCAACAACTTGGTGGTGTCATTGAGCACCACGCCGCTCTTGATAGGCGCAATCGCTGTTATCCGATAGGGAATGACCACGCGGGACTTCGCGGCCAGCTCTTTGGGCATCTCGCCAAAGAACTCATAGCGGTAGTTTTGGTCTGTCTTGGGCAACGTGAATTGCAAGTCGTCTGCACGCACCAATCCATAGTTGCTCACAGTAATCTCGCCTGTGATTTCCTCGCCCACCTGCATGTCTGGAAGATTGATGCTGGCGGGTTCCATCAGAACAACTGGCGCCGGAACCTGAGTTTGGTACGTTGCCTCCAAGGTGATGTGGTACTCGTCCTTTATGGTGGTTTCCGTCACGCTGAACTCAACACTGATCAACTGGCTGTCCAAGAAGACGCGCTCACTTGCGGTCAACCCTGCACGCACTTGCACGCGGCCACCTGCATCTGTGTGACCGGGCGCACTGACGCGCCAGCGGTAGTTGCCCGGAGCCAAGCTGGTCGCCTCTGCAATCCCTTGATCGTTGCTGGTAAGGCTGCGGATATCCGCCGTCAATGCTTCGTTTTGAAGCTTGATCGTGGCGCCTGCCAAACCGGGGATCAACTGGCCGTTCTTGTCCAAGGTGTTGGTGTAGATGTCCACCAGTTTGAAACGCACACCACCTTCACCACTTTGGGCCACAGCAATCGTGACGGGGACTTTGCCACCGGCATCGTTCTCGGCATTGATGCGCAGCTCGTATTGGTAGTAGCCGTCGCTGATCTCTGCGCCTGGACTGGCGACGATTTGCAAGCTGGTGGATTGCCCGATATCGAGGTTTCCGATATCGGAACTGCTCGCCAAACGAACCCAGTTGGGCGGGGTACCACCGGTCGGTGTGAGCAAGCTCGCCTTCACGGCCTGTGCGGCAGCCAACCCTTTATTGGTGACAGTCACGACACCACTGGCGGATTCCCCTTGCTTCACACCGATTTCCACCAAACTTGGCGAAGGGCTCAAGCCCGGGGTCGCTTCATGGAGCTGATAGTCCAAGCGCAGCTCAGCGCGCGGCGTGGTGCCACTCTCTTGTGCGAATGCCTTGAGGATGATCGTGCCCGTGGCACCTGCGGCCTCACTCCCCTTCAGCGTCAATGTCATTGGCACGGCGGTGCCTGCGGCTACATCGATTGGCTGACCGAGGTCGAGTGTGATGCCAGGGGGCAAGCTGCCCGAAGGCTGGTCAGCGGCTTGAGCGACCCACCGCACGGCCTTTGCCCCCGTGCCTGCACTGGCTCTCACCTGCAACTGCACTGGGGTCGCCTGACCGCGTATGGCATTGAGCTTGTACTGGCTGTAGTTGAAACTCAGACGGTTGATCGTGAATTGCCCAGCCGCTGGCCTGGACGCGTAGGTGCTGTCGTCGGGGTGGACAACGTAGACCGAATAGGTTCCAGCATCATTGGACTGTGGCACAAAGCTGTAGCTGAATTGCCCCGCTGCATCACTGACCAATGTGATCCGACGCTCGAAGCCTTGCACACGCAAAACCAGCTTGAGCGAGGCGTTGGGTACAGACTGCGCGGAACTGTCTGTGGTCGCAACCTGTCCAGTGATGATGATCGGCTGCTCGCCAAAGGACAGTGCGGGCGTGACATTGAGAGCACGAGTGCCGTAGGGCATGACCGGAGCAGGAGGTGGTGGTGGCACTTGCTGCACTTGCACGACGCGCTGAGTCTGCGCCGACTTTCCGGAAACGCTCGTAGCAGTCGCCGTCAGCGTGTAGTTGCCGTCAGGCAGAGCGCCCGTGTTCCACTCCATCGACCAAGGCGGCGAAGTGAGAGTCCCGAGCACCACTGGGCCTGCAGCGGTATCCGCTTGAATCTGTACTTGGGAGATTCCACTGGCATCAATTGCACTGACCTGGACGTTAACCATGCCCCTCACGATGGCTTGATCGCTTGGGCTCAAAAATGTCACCGTCGGTGGAGGCTGCACGTATGACACAGCAACCGCCGCACTGAACGGACCATCGCCACGCGCATTGATCGCCCGGGCCTGGAGCGAATGGGTACCTTCCGCTGGAAGCTGAACGCTACCGGCAAAGTTGCCAGTGCTATCTGCGGCGTAAAGCTGTCCAATCACTTGCCCATTCAGGGTCACCTGTACATTCGACCAAGGCTCCGCCGTCCCGGCAAAACTCAGGAAGGACGATGTAACCGTCGCGCCATTCAGAGGACTCGTAATGGCTGCAGCACCGGGGCGTTGCATATCCAAAGTGAAAGGCACATTGATGGTCGTGATACCACCCTCGGGATCACGTGCGATGGCCGCGATCGTGTGCGCGCCATTGCTGAGGTTTTCAAATCGCACGACACCACGAGCTTCCACCGGGCTTGCTTCGGTGCTTGGCGCGGGTGAGGCACCATAGCTACCACTGGCAACCGGCGCTCCGTCAACGTAAGCTTCCAGTTGTGTAACGCCCTTGGCACTGTATGCGCTGAGTACGAGCTCTCCTGCGTTGCGCAGCGTAGCGCCCGCAGACAAGGCTTGCCCCGCAAAACTGAGCGTCATCGTTGGGCCGGGTTTGCCTGTGGGGTCCAGCGTAAGGTAAGGCTGGTACGCCACGCCTGAGCTGACCCTGCTACCCTGCCCGGACGGGTTACCGGCACTGTCTCTAGGGCCCGTAGGATGTCCCCACCAGTTGTTCGCGGCCTGCACCACGGACTGTGGTGAGTCATTCAACACACCGTACGACGTGTTTTCTGCAAGACTGCTTTGGGTAATCGTTGGCGTTGCCATCAAGCTCGAACGCAGACCGATTCCATTGCCGACGATCCGACTCGATTGGATTTGAGGGGAGCCTTGTCCCGTCACCCAAAGGCCTACCGGGCTTCGCTCTAGGCGCAGATCAGAAAAGACAAAGGAGCCGCCTTTCAGATTCAGCGCCGCACCGGCATTGGCCAATGCTGGGGGAACATTTTGAGTCCCACCCGCATACCGCAAGGTGAGTCCGTTGATGCTGATGTTCGCGGGCTTCACCTCGTCAGACAGAAAGACTCCCAGCCAATCAGCGGCTGCGGGTGTGCTGCTGGAATTGCTACGAACCGGAGTGCCCGCCATCGAGTCATACTCGCTGGTGAAAACCACGCCTGAACCGGTTCGCAGTTGACCTCGGACCCAAAGCCCGGAGCCAGGCTTGTCTGCACTGGCGCCCGCGCCAAACTTGACCACGACTCCATCAGCAACAGTCAGTTGAGCATCTGCCGCGGCGGCGGTCTGAGCCAGGCCCAGTGCCAACCACAGACTCACAAAAGCCAGCATGCATCGACGAACGAGAGGCATGCCCAGCGCGCCCATGTACTTGGTCATAACCATCATTGAAAACATGTTGTTCGACCTCATCACGGCTGCACCTCAAAGCGCTTCGTATGGGCTGGCACGCCAGGCACATTAACCGTAAGCAGCGCAGCACCGGCAGAAATGAAGTTCATTTCAAGAGAGAGACACTCCTGCTTCGCTGGCCAGACATCGATTGGCGTCACACGTGCCACAGCTGGGTTGGAGGTAGACATCTGGATGTTCATGTCCGTCAGGGAGTAACTGCGCACGCCCCACGCAGGTTCAGACAAGCAGACCTCATAGGTACGGCTTTCACCTACTTTCACGTCAACTTCCGGTGTTTGCCAGTCACGGCTATCGAAGGACAGGCTGGGAGGAACCACCCTTATGGATCTACTTCCAACGTCGGGATAGACATCAGGCAATGCCGGGACAGTGGCTTCCAGATTTACCCGTCCTGGACTCAGACCCGTAACCTCAAAGTACGCATATTCCTCGTCGGGCTTAACATCCACAGGCGATGCAGCACTGCACGCCGATGCGTTGGAGCACCGGATATCCACACGTATCGGCTGCGAAGGCGACTGCGGAAGTCCCCGGTACGTTGCATACACACCAAACTTGGCAGTGAATCCCTGCACAACGGTCATATCTGAGCAATCGCCACAAACTGCCCTCATCTCAATCTGGTCATCAGCCAAAACGGTAATTGGCTCAGTTCGGCTATTCATGCCATTGGCCATGCTCAAACCAATGCGATAGCTGCCACGTCGACTGGCCTCGCTCACGTACAGGGTGTCAGTACATGTTGATCCGGGCTCTATACGCGCTTGGGTGACAGGTGCTCCGCCCTCCGGTTGGTCATAGATTGCGCTGACCAACCCAGCAGGCACTTGATCAGGCAAGCTCAGATCCATCACCCAGGCGGAACCGCTCAGAACTTGACGGTTGTAAGAATAAGAAATGACATCAGGGATGGACAAGCAGATATTGAAGCCCTGACGAACGCCCACATACCGCTCAGACGACGCACTCCAGGCCAGCTCTGGCTTCACGACATTCACATCGGCGATTGCAGACGCTGCGTGCTCGGCCGATGCATGCAACTTGGTCGCGCCAACGGCATTCCCAGCAATGGATACGCCTACTACCTGTTGCCAAGGAGGAATATAGACACTCTGAGTGGAACAGATCGAGGCGTCTTCACAAGTGAGGTTGATATACAAACCCACACCGTATCCGTGGTAGCTGAAGGGGTCGATTTTTCGGCCTACACGGACCTGCCCTACCAAACCCTCACCAATCACAAATTTCTGATTTTCAGTATTCGCCTCAATGAATAGCTCGGTGGGTTTGACCACTTGGATGTCGTTTGGCCCTGAAGTAAATCCAGCACCACTCAGTTGCAATCGAGCATTACCGGGGGCAATAGCTTGAATTTGGAATGAAGGCGTCGTTTCTGGATACAGGTTCTCTCCACTCACAGAGGCCTCGTTGACAATCACTTTCAGTACAGAAGGAGCGGAGCTATCCATCTGCGCTTTCAGTCCACCCTTTGGCCCTGGTGGAACCACTTGCCTGACAGAAATTTCAAGCTGCTCCCCCACCAGCATGCGACTCGGAGCAAGGAATTCAACATAGAGGTCAGAAACGAATTCCAGATCGACCGAACCCTCGCGAATGGCATACCCAGCTACGGCCTGTGCGCTCACAGTGGCCGTTGTCCCGGAGGCACCGCCCTGAACCACGAAAGCACCACGGCTCTCGCCCTCGGCAATCGCAACGCTTGCTGGATGCTGCACCGCACCCACAGGGGTACTGGACAACGGTACTGTTAGCCCACCGCTAGGCGCAGGTTTGGATAGATCAACGTACAGCGTGTATGGAGAGCCTGCCAGCATTTGATTGTGACTAGGCCACACGCTCAAATTGATGGTCGGAATATCGGCTACTTCTACTTTCACCCCGGCAGTACCCAACTCAGGATGAGAGACAGAGATAGAAGCAGTGCCAAACTGATACATCGACGAAACGCTGAAGTCGACCTCAGTTACCCCCTCTGGGACACTTAGTATGGCGTAACTACGCACGACATCAGGAGCGGATGAGGTGATCAACAGATCCCTCCCGCCCTGAGGAGCCGGTTGCATCAGCTTCAAGCGCAATGGCACATTCGAGTTGCGCGGCACTTTGACTTCGGCTGGCTCAATCAGCATCTGCGCAAGACCGACCTCCACCAGACCTTGCTCAACAAAATAAGGAATGCCTGCCAATGCCCAGCTGACTTGCCCAGTGATCACGCCCGCAGGCACTAGCACGGCATTGATCAGGTTTCCCTCCGCTGTAATTCCCTTGCCAACAGGCGACGATTCCAGATCTATTCGGACAGCGGGTCCATTGTTGAATCGCAGCGAAACACGGTTCAACGTAGGAGAAGATTTTTCGACAACGAGACCGCTGCCGTACTCGACACGTACATAGTCCCATTGGGTTTGCTCGTTTCGGGTTCCTTCGGTGAAACGCCACACCCCCCAGTCGCCAGGGGCTGGCGATGACTTGGCGGAAGTAATGACGATCGGCTGATCTTGGGTGCCCACGGCACGCACAGCCCCGCGCATGACTGTGAAGCTGGACGACGGCTCCATGCGAATTTGCACGCCAGGATCTACAGTCAACGTAGCGTCCTGATCCAGCGTCACATTGCCTTGCACCGTGACGGGAGACTGCGCCGCAGTCCAGCGAGTGTTCGTTGCAATAGAGCCAGAGACTGTTAATGCCCAGGCGGATTGGGATGTGCAAACACCCAACACCAGTCCCACGAAGGTTGCTGCGGTGCTTCTCACCACGCTCAACCGCCGCTGGTTTGTAGCGTCCTTGAGGACTTGCATGAATGAACCGATAGATCGCATGAAAAATCCCAAATGCTCAAGAACCACACGAGCGAGGCAAAGGACGCCCGGCATGGGCCGCCGACTGCTGCTGCTGTTGCAGATATGCGTTGTAAGAATCCCAACCGCCAGAGAGCCAGGCCAGAGCTCTTGCGCCGGGCTTGTACGGGGCTTGCTGCAGTCGCGCTAACAACGATTGCCCGCTGGCCTGGTTCTGCGTGATCAGCAACCATTGCTGGTGTGATCCCAGCGGCCTTGCAAGCTCTGCATCGTTCAGCGCTTGCACAAGTGCTGCGTCATCCACCGACGACGGTAAATTGACTTCTGGTTTTCCTACAAGGCTCTGTACTTGCTCTGGACGCAGACCAATGCCGATCAACCGCCACTGGCCATCCAGTGCACCGAGCCAAGCTTCTTGCGGCGTCACCATGTCCACGGACTGGATTCGCGCCCAACTTCGCGCACCGCCGAGCAAAACCTGCACTTTGGAGAAACCTTGCTTGCGCAGCGTCAGACATGCAGTTGTCAAAGCACGCAAATCAACCCCTGTTCCTACCAAAGTCAGAGGCTGGTCACGCAAATAACGGCGGTCCGCCACCGACGGCAGCGGCAGAGCAACAGCGCCAGGCAGAGGGGCCACAGCAGCCTCCCTCACATCGAGAGCCATTCCCCCAGCACGCCGAGCCTCCACGACGTCGACCCAACACTGCGTTTCTTGCGTCGAATACGAAAGTGCTTCGGTATGGCCAAATTCAGGCACCGTGGGCTGGGGGTAGTCCACGCGCAGGCATGCAGGAACCTCCGGCTCCTGCGCCCACGCGGGCAAAACAGTCGCAGACAGAACGACCATGCACCCCACCACAAGCGGGCGCAAAAAGCGTTCCCTGATCATCATGTGCCCCGAGAGTTGCGGCGCTGAACAACCCCTCCCAGCGCAAAGATCAACAGGCTCAGGAACATCAGAACTCGCCAATCCATGACAGGGATAGGCGCTGGATCTGTCGCAGGGATTGCGGCAGCAATCACCGGACCACCGGGATCGCGGATCACGCCGTTGACCGTCAAGTCATCGTCACCAAGGCCCCCGTCTTTGATCGTGTACGACACCGTGTTACCGCTGATTCGCAGGTTATTTGGTGGGTACCAAATCTTTCTGCCGCCAGAGGTACGGGTGACCCCGTACTTGAGGTAGCCCGTGATCCCACGCAGGTCTGGCCAAGTCGTTGTGATGGTGACTTCGCCGCCTGGTGTGCAACTGACCAACTCAAAGTCAAACACGCCATGTGGCAGCAGGATCTGCCCCAGAACAGGTCCCATTCCAGAGGCAGGCATCATCCTGGTTGCGTCGGGGTTGAACGCACAGGAAGCGCCACCACCAGAAACACGCGCGGTAACTTGCCCCGTTCCGGTCGCAGAAGTTCCAGTGAACACCGGCGTTGGCACTGGTGCAGCCACGTTGGTCATATCAAAAACTTGTGCAGCAGAAGCGTCAGACGCGATTGCGGTGCGCACTTGATAAGCCCCGGTCACCGCATTAGCACGCAACAGCGGAGATACAGCGGTCCCGTTGACATCGGTGTTGACCAAAATGACATTGGTGGACTGGCCTTCAAACTGTGCAGAAGCCCCGCTGGACGGCGCTTCAAAGCGCACGGCTACGCCGCTCTGAGGACGGCTTTGTGCATCCACCACCCGAACAGTCAGTGGCTTACTAAACACCACGCCTGTGCGTGCTGACTGGCCATTGCCGTCGACCGCCAACAAGCGCAGCGACTGCGCCAACTGGTTCTGCAGAGAGAAGCTCACACTAGAGGCCGCCCCTTGGGCTGCCGCACTGACTTGATAGGCGCCCACACTCATGTTGGCGCGCACCCGAGGCGATACGGCAATGCCTGAAGCGTCTGTGGTGGCAAGGACCGTCACGGCACTTTGACCCGCGCCTTCGAAAGCCGCCCCAGCGCCTGTTGCGGACGCAATGACATCAAACTGCACGGACACCCCTGCCTGTGGGCGATTTTGCGCATCCACGACACGAACACTCAGAGACTTCGCAAACAAGGTGCCAACTGTGGCGGACTGACCTTGCCCATCGACAACCTGAATGGTCAGGTTTGATGCGACCAACGGATTGTTTTGCAGCGAGAACACCGCAGAAGAACTCAGCCCGTTGACGGTAGCGAGCGCTTGGAAGGTGCCCGCAACAGCATTCGCAGTCAAGCTCGGAGAATGCGCAACGCCTTGGGAGTCCGTCACACCGACTGCACTTGCATTGCCTCCAGCAAAGCTTGCGCTGGCACCCGTACTTGGAAGCTCAAAACGCACCGACACACCGGCCATGGGACGACCACGACCATCCAGCACCTGCGCAGCGAGCGCTTGACCAAAGACCTGCCCAACGATCGAAGTTTGCCCGCTACCACCAACGCTCGTGATCTGCGCAGGAGTCAGCGCAGGATCAGGAGTCCAACGGGTTTGGAGCAAGAAGAACCATCGGGCAACGTCCAACCGCAACTCCGCAATCGATGGAGCGGAAGGCAAGGTCGACAGCTGGTCCAAACTCGCTTGCAAATTCCCAAGCAACTCAATCGCAGTATTCCAATCACTTTGCTGCTGCGCCAGCTCAACTTTGCTCAGGGCATCACGGGCTTGAGCGACCGCTTCTTGCTGCTGTGCCCCAACTGGCGTGATATCGGCCAGAGCCAACTTGATGCGCGGGACCAATGTATCCAGACCCAGTACCTGCAGCGCAGTGGTCTGCGTGGCGAGCAAGCCCATATCAGACGTATCCAAGAGCTGCGATTTCGCCTCGGCAGCGCCAGAGGTCAAAGGCATCATCAACTCCAGTTTGACGATTTGCTCCTGGCCCGCAGGCAATGCAAGCGCCCATGACGGCTGCGCGCTCGAGGAAGCCCCTTGTGCAGGAGGCACCGCATCGCGATAAGTGACGCCAGACGTGAGGTCCATCTTCAGGTTGACGGACTTTTCAGCTCCCCCCACAGGGGCAAGGCTTCGGGCTTTGACTTTCAGGCCGAACACGGAGCCCGCCAAAGCAGGCTGAGTCTTCGGCGCAGGAGTCAATGCGAGCAGGCGTTGCTCAGCAAATTGCGACCAAACGCCGCCGCTCGATGCAGCGTCGAGCAGATCAAAGCCCGCCAACAGGGATTGACCCAGACCATACACATGCGACGCGATGGCTGGCTTCCCAGAAGCGACATAGACGCCATCCAAAGTAGCAGTATTCAGCTGTAGTGGGTAAGCGGCACCGAGGGTCGGCATCGCCGTACCACCCGTCAACGCGACCTGGAGGTCGCTGCCCAGAGTGGGCTCTTCAAAGGTTGCGCCAAATACATCTGAGACTCCACGCATAGAAACTGCGTTTCCTCCGTCCAAGACCACAGAGTCACCTCTGCGCACCGCCGCGCGGACCTCAGCCTGGGCCGTGGCATCCAGACTGCTTGTGCCCCCCGCAAACCACAGGACGTTGTATGCACCGCTGCGCATGGCAACTCGCCAATCCCCCGACTGGGTCACAACCAAAGCCCGGATAGAACGCGCTGCGAACCAGGCGCGAGCAGCGTCAGCCTTGCGCACAGCACAAGCTTCTGCGTCTTGAGACGAGCTAACTTCTGGACATTGGCTCCACACCAGCACCTGGGTCTGCGAGTACAACTCTTGCGCAATCTCCGCGCCACTCTGCGGATCCTTTTGCACCAGCAGGTTCACGCGACTTTGGTTGTTGTCGCCCACAGGATCTTTGGTCTGCGAGCCAATGGCTGCGGTCCACGTGATGGAGCGGGACTTGCCGTCGCTCAAAGGTTGAGCAAGGGCATGCACCGTGAGAGTGGCCGACTGGTCCTTGGACAAAGCACCGACATTCCAAACCGATCCATCAAATGCGCCCAAACTCGCCGTGACGATCTGTTGAGACAGTCCAGCCGGAAGAGCCGCTTGAACCGTTACGCCTTGCGCTGTGTCAGGACCCTTGTTGGTCGCAGTGATCGTGACAATCGCTGTCTTGCCGGGAATCAACTCGTAAACGTTGGACTGCGCAGTCACCGCTACATCTGCCGATGAGGTCTGGCTGCTACCGTCAACTGGCTTGCGCTTGGAAATCACATAGCCGCTGGCATTCGTCCCTGCGAGGAGCACGATGTCACGAATCAAACCGTCCGAGGCAACACCACCCGCACTGCCTACAACCCAAGTTCCATTGATCCAACCGCTGCGCTCACCTGCTTCCAACTGGTACCGGCCTGGCATCAGGCCGTTGTACGAAAATTTGCCTTGAGGATCTGTGTATGCCTGAATCGATACATTTCGGCCCTGGGCATCAACCCCCTTCAGGGCAACCATGAGGTTGCCTTCAGGTGCTTCGCCCGCATCACGCACACCGTTGCCGTTCGCATCAAGATAGGCCGTGCCGCCCAACGAGGCTGTAGAGCTGTCCGAGAAAACCAGGGTGTACTGTCCCGTCGTGTTGCTGTCAAAAACGTGGACGTAGTAACTCCAGCTCAGGTCGCTGTTGCGCGACTTGGAGAGCCAGAAATTTTGAGCGAGCAGTTGTTTGCCATCGCTGCGCAGTACTTGAGCAAGCACACGAGAGCCGCGCGAAGGGTCGGGTAACTTGACATGCACATGGCCTTGAGTTGCAGGAAACTGCAATGCAAGGTTTCCGCCTGAGACGGCATTCAACGAAGCTGCGCCAGACAGGTTAAAAACCGGGTTATCTCCGCCTTGGGAGTCGTAGACCCGGTAACCGTCGCCCTGTTCAGCCAAGAAGTCATCAACGTCGTCCTGGCCGGGCAGATCGACACGAACATCGCGAACCAATTTGTGGGTCACGACTTCTTTGATCAGTGATGTCACCGCTCCACCCAAGGAATCGGCATGGACAAAGCTGGCGTTGAACTGTGTAAACCTACCCGCCAGCGTGGTCTGCATCAACCACCGCCCCATCTTTGCGCTCTGCGGCGCGATATCACCAAAATCCAGCAACAGGCTCTTTCCGGCGATCGCGTTACCCACGTATCCACCAAGGATGGTGAAGTCGATCAGCAAACCCTGGCGGTTTTCCACGATCTTGGGTTGGGCAGATTCAATTTGCAACTTTGCTGCAGTGCCTGCTCCAACGTTGGCAACTCGAACCCCTAGCGTGAACGGCTCAGATGCTTCTGTCTCCGGCGTGAATGGGTCGTCCCCGAAAACATCCGTGGGCAAAAAGTAGTCAAGCCGCAAAAGCGGCTGAGGACGGACAACAACGTAGTCGGGCGTTACTTCAACGGAGCTCGTCTGACCGTCCAATGTGTAGGTGACACGCGCGCCGATATAGTAGAGGCGCCCTTCCGAGGTGGTACCACCAGCGCCCTGCGAGGGAATGATCAGCCAACGGATATCAGCGGTAGCTTTTGCCGCCAAACTGGCACTGCCATCGATTGCCGTCAGACCCGTTAAATTGTCTGTACGTACGAAGAAGGAAGCGCCTGATGCATTGGCATCGGTTGTGGCGACAACATCGTTTTGATCCTGATCTTTGAAGAGCAGGTCGATCTTGACGTTGGACAGAGCGCTCGTTTCCAAGCCGTTTCTGATGACCATGTGGGCATCAAAAGCCTGGCGCTCCAAAGAGAGCTTTTGCTCGATGACGATTTTGACTTCGGCACAAACCGAATCTTGGGCATTGGCTGAGCGCCCCCATGCACCGCATAACGCGGTCAAGACCAGAACGGTCATCCACAGCCAATTCAGACATGCGCGCGCTGACACGCCGAGTTGGTTAAGTCCAACCCGCACCCCTCCCAAGCGCATATGCGCACTCCCTGATGATGCAGTTACGTGGCGCCTAGGGACGCTCTGGTTCGCAACTTTGTTTGTGTAGTTGTAGTAAAGCGTGCGAGCTTATCGCTTGTTCACATTTGATGCGAAACAAAATGTTAACAGATTGATTTTTGTTAACAATTCATCACACCAAGTCATGCCAAATCTTCATGTAAGCAGTAGGTGAATTTTTGGCATTTCCAGCAGATTTCATTTCGCATTTGTGCCGTGAAGACATCCATATCCTCAACGCAAGTTACCTGCTGCGGGTATTCATGCTGCTGGACTGACCGGTCATCATCACCGGAAGGCGCAATAGCTCACGATGATGAGTTCCCGGTAGATCATCGCAAGCGGGAACGATTTTTACGTGGACGACATAGGCAACCGATCGGTTTGCAGTATCTGCCCAACCGGGCAACCCCTACTAAGTTGATTCATTCCGAGCGCGTGTATCGCCATGTTTGAAATAGAGCAAAGCAAATCACAGACAGTCCGATCAGCTGAAACAATGAGCCGATGATTAAGTCGCGATTTAAAAGGCCCCAGCGGCTGAATATTTCAGTCCAATCGTGATCCCCACCACCAACCAACGGAAGCACTTGAGCTCTGGCGTCCTTCATATACCGAGCAACGTTCAGGAAATTTTCTCCAAGCCAAATAACACAAAGCGCCCATCCGGCACTCTGTCGTTCACGGTAAAAATGACGGACGAAAAGAGCAGGAAAAAGTAGCTGAAACAATGTTCCGCCGTATACAGAAAGCCGGTCGGAAAAGAAAGCAACCAGAGGATGCCCCGCCTCATGAAGTGCTAGGTTTGCATGATCCAAAAACGGCACCCATTTTTCTTGTGTAAAAAGGTGCAGCCAAACCAGCCCAGCGCTTGATCCGAACAAACAGAGTAGCCATGCACGCGAAACTGGCGACCAGTCTGGTACGTTTTCTTCAAAGTCGTAGCTATTCATGTGGCACGATCTTTATGGTCAGGAGCGGGCACACGGGACAAGCTGCTCCGGCTTAGGGTTTAATACTTAAGCTTGCTCTGTTCTGCTTCAACGTCCGCTCTTTCGGCGTGACGGTTCCAGTTATCAGAGATCTCCGTCAACATCGCTGAAGTTCGAGGGAAGTTCCTCGTAGCATCTGCCCAGTCTTTGTACGTTGCGGCGAACCGCCGCTCTTGGTCTCCGCCTTCGTTTATACCCTTGCCAAATACGCCGCGTTTATTGAAGCATTCGATCGCGAATCCGCGTTCAATCTGGGCAGAGGCGGCCGTTTCGATCACTCGACACACTGGGGAAGGAGGCCAGAAAAGCTCTTCGGCGTCCTTGGGTGCATGCGCCAAAACAAAGCCAATGCGTTGATCTCCGATCTCATCAAGCCCCTTCTCGGCCGCAAGCTCTCTAGCCTTCGTCACCCAGTTGGACAATTCACCTACGTCGATCTTTCCATCCAGCATTCCAGGCACAGTCGTGAATGTTGACAACACCTCGTACGACATCCTGGCACGCGCCTTCATCTCGTCACTAAGAACCGGCTCTTCTGTCGCCTTCTTGCTTTTGAAGATGTGAGACAGCACTTCGACAAACATTTCAGGCTCCGACGCCAAGAGGCTGTATATCGTCAGTGGTTCGCTGTCATGGCGCAGAACTGAGAGATACGCGTACTCCAACTTTGCTATTTCCATCTTCTCGACATCGCTGCGCGTTCTCAACTCCTGCAATGTCAATCCGACGTCGTAAGAAAGCATGTTTCCCTGACGCTTGATCCCATCGCTCACCTGTCGAGCACCTTTAGCAAGTAGGTCCACAAGGAGGCTAGACGGTAGATCAGTGCTTCGTTTGTGTAGCATCCCTAGGACTTCGATGTCACGCTCGACGCTTCGGAGTTGATCGATCGCGAAGAGCAATTCATCGATTGAGCCTTCGAGCGGTAAACGGCTCATGTGGCGCCAGTACTGATCGCGTACCTCGCTGCCAAGTGCGTCGACATAGGCCCAGGTCGATGGTGTAGCGGACCATCCCAAGAGAAGCTTGGCTTTTACCGAGCTGTCTGCAACTCGCGAAAGTACGCGATCGTGGAAGGAGTCTTTCCATTGGTCTCTAAAATTTTTGAAACCAGATGACGAGACGTAGTATGACAAACGGGGAGGAGCGTCGGGCTCCAACGCTCCTTGCATCAACTCAAACATCTGCTCGATGGTCAACGGGACTTCATCCAGAACTTGGCCTAGAAGATCCGGCAACTTGACCATCTTCGCGAGCTTCAGGATGCCCGGTACGCCGTCTCGCGCCAAGACGCGCTGAATGACTTCCTTGCGCAAGTCGGTGGCGTTTTCACGGAATTCAGCATTCGGGGCGTACTTGCCAATGTGCGGAGTCCAGTCATCGAAGGCATGGCGGTCCGATACCAAAGGATCAGTTGGTCGATGTCGCTCGACCACACTCTTCAGTGCAGAGATATCTTCCCCAGTCAATGCCCAGTCTGAATCGCTAAAGTACTCATTGCGTACCGCCTCGTCTTTGAGCTCGTGCCAGATCGCGCGGCCTTCGGCCGTCTGGTTCGCTGCAAGGTAGCTATCAATGTGTGCAAGTACCTTCGCGCGATTCAGTGACTGCAATTGCCCCATCGCCTTGACAAGGACGGCTAGACGGCTTTCGTCTTCACCAGCAGCGACAAGGGTGCGGTCCACGACGGCAACTTCAAAATCCCATACCAACCCGAAGGTAATCTCCTCGGGCTGTTCTGGCGCGAGATCGCGCAACTTTGGATGTTGCGTGGGCGATGATGAGTCGTGGTGCCGGGGGAGAAGTTTCTTGAGCAATTGCCAGCCGACGCAGGGACACGCCGCAAGGACCGCATCAAGACTCGCAATGCGCTGAGCCTGAAATGCGAAGGTGTTGGGCGACCAACCCAACAGGATGTCGCGCAGACTGTTAATCGGCCGGTTTACGTGGTTCGAGTCCGGATCCGGATCCAGTTGACCAAGCTTGGCGAGCACCACCACTGCACGGTTTAGGTATCGTGGGTCCCAGGCAATCGATTCCAGCGCCCAGAGAAAATGCACGTGCGTGCTCGACGGGCCGAAATATCGGTCCCGCTCTGACTCGAAGATCTGTGCGACCTGCTCAGGGGAGCCCTCGAGCATAGACTCGAGGGCCTTCAAAAAAGGGTTGGGGGCAGCCTCTGCGAGTAGCGCAGTCTGATCGCCCATGCGAACGATTGAATGGTGTGACTTACCCCAATCGGGCAACGCGTTAATTACCTCATCAACATACTGCTGCGGCGACCGACCCTTGAGGTGTAGATCTGCCACCTTGTGCATTGATGCGATTATTAGCAACGTCAACGCAAGTCCATCACGCAGCCACCGGCTGTGATCAGATGTAGCAGCTTTGGCATGATTGAATTTCTGGTCGCGGGACGGTTGCTCAGGCTGCTTCCCAAAAACCTTGACTATGGCGTCACGTAGCCGCATCAGGTCTTCTTCTGTGAGCTGACGACCATAGAAGTAGAAGGCATCTACGGGCGCGCGCACTTGCCAGACATCTGCTTCCCGATCGACCGGGCGGTCTGGTATGCCCAATGTCGGCATGAGGGCTGCCTCAATCGCTCCATAGTTAGCGTGGCCTCCCAGTTCCTTCAGCACCTCGCAGTCAGCATCAAGATCGCTGGACCAACCGCCGGCGAGAAGCGCGGGCTTCAGCATAGGCGCCTGGCTCACCCATACCGGGTCAGCAACCGGCGCATTCCTGATGAGTCGCTTCAGGATGATCAAGCTGCGCCCGCACCTGTGAGCCAGTTCGTAGCCCTGTCCATGATCGAGGCCCATCTCAATGAAGCCCGGCACCATGCCAGAGGCAGTTGGCCTGTTCAACACAGGACCACGCTTGGCTTGGGCACCAGTTGCAGCCGACAGCACCGGGCAGTGCTTTGCGAGGACACCCACCAGTGCCTCAGCGGCGCCCGTGGCAATGAAAGCCATCTTGGCGTGCATAGCTAAGAAGCGGGCAGCCGCCTCCGAGCGAACGATCAAAGTCCTCGACTCCAATGATTCGCGTGTGGCAGGCTCCGCGCTGCGTATTGCCGCAACTGCGAAAGCGATGACTTCTTCGGATGTTTCGGCGCCTAGCATGAAGGATTCAGGCTGCCCCATCAGCCTAGCAATGAGCGCGTCGGCCTCCTGCTTACGATCAGCGATGACGACCTTCTCGCTGAGTTGCGGCTTGAACTGCGTGCTGAACTCTTCCCAGTACTCATCCGTACTCAAGGCACCGTCCTGGGGCGCATTCTTGAGAACATTGCGGGCGTAGCGGGCAGCAATCGCCGGATGGTCCTGCAGCCATTGAACAAGCTGGACGCCGTCAATGTACTTGACGCCCTTCCATTTACCCTCCCGACGCCGGTCATCCTCCCACTCCGGAATCTTCTTCGTCGGCGTGTCCCAGGAGCCAAGATTGACGAGGATCAGCGTGTTATCCGCCATCTCTGCAGCGGGGGTCTGTCCGGTCCTCTTTTCATAGTCGGAGCTAGCCTTCGATGCGCCTGGACCAGTGCCAAACTCCCACTTCGACTTGCCTGCCGGAACGAAGCCTTTGGCCTCAGTCGTTTCGAGGTCTCCATCCCAGCCTCTCAGCTGGCTAGCCTCGCCGCTCGGGAAACGAAAGCGCGACGCATCGTCGATGGTCATACGGATCAGATCCGCCAGCATGGCCATCACCATTTCGCGAGCGTTCAAAAAGGTAGCCCAAGTTTCAAGGCCTTTTACGTCGATCCACTGCACGTCTACTTCCTCTCCAGGTGTCTCCCGCTCCTGGCAGGTCTGTGTTTTTGACTAAGGTGTAGTCGAGATTTTGCATGAGTGCCAAGCGTATCCAGGACATCACCGAGTACCGCTTTCACGTCGAGCGGATGGCGCTATACCCAAACGCTTGTTGGGTGCGGAACATGTGGCGCAGTCGAAGGTCGGCGCGGTGGCTCACTCCGGGCTCGGCAGCAAGCCTGACCGTCGGCATCAGTCTGGTCCAGCCCAAGGCGCGACCAATCAGCCTTCGCGGAAGGCGGTTGCCTCAACCAGGTGTCTGCCCTGACTTGGTAGACGCCGCGGGCTTCACCAGCCGCCCGATCTCACCACCGCACGCACTGAAGTTGCTGGCGTATTCCTCTGGGCTGTCGAACTGCACCTGGGCTTGCATCAGGCGGCTGAGCTCCTGTTTCGCGTAGACCAGGATGCCCGCGCTGCTGCCGCCCGAGGCCCAGGGATAGTCCAGCTCGCGGAACTGGCGCGCGATATCGCGGTGAATGCGCACATGGGTCTGCTCGTGTTTCATTACGTGCGCATAGGCACAGCTGCCCGGCGGGATCTCGCTGGCCACGCGCAGCACCGGTTTGATGTAATCCAGCCGCACGACGACGCCCTGGCAACTGGTCTGCGGCATCACCGCCAGCTTGGTCTCGACAACGACGTGGCCGAGTTGCGTACCGCTGCGGCCAGCGCCCGCGCCGATCTTCGTCAGTTCGGCGGACGGTTTGGCGTTGTCCACTTCCGGGTCGGCGAACCAAGCCGCACTGAAACGCACCGCCTTGTCGCAGGGAGGCAGGTCGGCGGACTGCGCCTGGAAGCAGGCGCTGACCAGCAGCAGAGCGAGGAGGCTTTTCATCGTAACCTTCTGGCTATCGGCAAGACGCGCTTGTCCTGAAGCGGTGGGCGCAAGGCGGCTAAGGCCACCCAAGATCGCGACCTTGAACGCGCCAAAGCAATGGCTCTGGAGTTGCAAAATGAGCAAGATGAAGACCCGTCCGTTTGGCATGGCCAACTACCTCACCGACGATGGAGAGGCTGCCGCATACCTGCGTCAAGTGCTGGAAGATGGCGACCCTGAGCTGTTGGCTGCTGCACTGGGAGACATCGCCAAGGCCCGAGGCATGAGCCAGCTTGCACGCGACACAGGGTTGTCTCGCGAGAGCTCTGTACAAGAGCCTGTCTGGTGAACGTGCGCCCAGCGCAGACACTCTTTTCAAAGTCATCCATGCGCTGGGGTTCAAACGGACGCTGGAGTCAGCACACGCCTGAGCTGTTGATCTCCGTGCAAACCTGACCACCCATACTTTCAAGATTCAATCGGCGCCTACAAAGGACCTCTTTTTCAAGAACGTCCCAGTTCAAAGGGAGCTGGAGGCCACGACCGCCTCAGAGAGAATGCGCCGCTGTTCATTTTTTCGCCATGTTCATTGCAAATGAACACGCACAATAAATGAACAGATCCCGAAGAAGCCCATGAGCACCCGGCCGTGGTTCGTCGTATTGGGTTTGCAGCCAACGGGCCGCAAGATCACAATGCCACATGGCCCACCTCAGCGAAACATCACCCCCGCAAGAGCTGGTCAATCTTGTGCTGCAGATCGTTGGGGAATCAGGCTGCACGGAAGGATTCAACGCCCAGGCCTGGCTGCAAGGGTGGCTCGCAGCGCCACTGCCCGCCTTCGGAAACCGCCGTCCAGGCGACCTACTGCAAGAACCCGGAGGGCTGGCCTTGGTCCAATCGACGCTGCTGCAAATCCAAAGTGGCAGCTACGCCTAGTCGTTCCAAACAGATCTAGCCCCGTCGCCGCACTGGCTCGGCCGTCAGGCATTTGCGGCTTGGCGAATCTTCTTCTCTGCCACGCGCGGCCCCATCCGCAGAGCTTCTTCAATCTTCGCCAGCTGCTTGGCGCGTGGGTGGGCTTGGCCTTTTTCCCACCGGGAATACGACAGGGGAGACACCGCCAGCAAAGACGCCATCTCCAGCTGGGTGGCGCCAAGGGCCTGGCGCATCTGCGCCAGCATCGCGGGATTGAACACAAACGCTTGGCCCGAGGCCCGCTTCGCCACTGTGGGCTGACCAGACGGGAGGGCAGTTTGCACTGCCTTGGTTTGGCGTTGGGCCGCCTTCAGTTGCGAGGTGAGGTTTTTGACGTCACGCTTCAACGCCGCAATCTCTGAGCGATGGCTGGTGATCGCCTTGCGCATGCTCTGCAACTCTGGCTTGAGCTCTTTGCGCGCCATGCGAACCACTTCAGCCCGGAATGCGTTGGAAAAGGTATTCATACGCCCGATGGTATCTGGGATGGAATCCGCAAGCATCGCGCACAGCAGCTGGTACGTTGCATCTGGAAGGCTTGGAAAGATCAAAGCATCCTGAGCTTCTCTCTCATTCATTCGCCCCTGAGCAGATTCCTCAGCCCTTTGACTTGGATGCCCTTTGCCTCTGTTGTGTGCCTTTGAGCATTTGCATGGGGCTGATGGAGACACGCGGCTTGAAGCTCTCAAGCCAAGACGTCTTGCCCAGTGCGCGAACCACCCGGATCAGCGTTTCCACACGCGAGCCCGATCCTTCCTCAAGGTTTCGCAGGGTCTGCTCTGAAATCGCAGCCTCCGTGGCCAAGACCTTCCTGGTCAGGTTCTTGCGCAATCGCTCGTGACGGATCTGCTCTCCAAGATCACGTTCAAGTTCTGAGGGGGTTCTGTGCTCCGTCATTCAACCTATGAATTGTCATGCGTTAAGGCCAAATGGTAGCCACAACAGCTCGTTCTTTGATGCGGCATGCCCGATGACTTGAGTGTCTTTAACCTATGCAATTTCATAGGTTGAATGCCAAAAGAGCCTGTAACACCCAACTTTCTATAGATTGACGGCAGGAAGAAACGGGTCAGCCTCGGAAAAAAGAAGGAGGCGCCGCGCAGGTGTACTGCGGTGACCTTCGGGGAAGATCGGCGCTGGTGAGACATGCAAAAAACCGCCCGAGGCCAATGGCCAGAGGCGGTTTTTGCTTGGATGCCCAGGCAGGCCTGGGCGACCTATTCGACCTATTACTTGCTGGCTTTGTCAGCCTTGCGCTTGGCGGCCTTGGGGTCCACCACGGCCTTGAACTTGGCACCGGCCACGAACTTGGGCACGGTGGTGGCGGGGATCTTCAGGGCTGCGCCGGTGGAGGGGTTCTTGCCCGTGCGAGCGGCGCGCTTGGCGGCCTTAAAGGTACCAAAGCCCACGAGTTGGACAGCGTCGCCCTTCTTGACGGCGGTTTGCACGGCATCAATGAAGGACTCCAGCACAGCTGCGGCAGCCACTTTGGAGAGGTCGTGCTTGGAGGCCAGGATTTCAACGAGATCAGCGCGGTTCATAGGTGGTGAGTGGGTGAATGCAAAAGAGGTGCTGTTTATACCGCCGCCTGCTGTCTGGTGGGGACGTGGTGGGGAAGCAAATCGCAACAATGAGACTGCGGGGCACCTGGTTCCTAACATGCGCATGTTGTCGACCATGCGCATGGTGCAAATGTTGGACACGGATCTCAAGAGGGGGCCTCGCGGGATACACCCCGGAGCAACAGAAGCGCAGCCCCGAACGATACCTAAATATAGATTTCGATAGAAAACTATATTTAGGTATCGTTGCTCCGAGACATGCCAGCGCCGTGGCTCCTCGGTGGCCCGACCTGTGTGCCAACATCGCCACTCCCCTGGAGGAGGCTGCTGGCTAGCCTGCAGTTCGCAGAATCCTCAGCACAACTGGCGCATCCTCTCCTTCAATTGCTCCCCGGCTGAAGCGGTGAGGCCCGTCTTGCCATTCACCAGGAACAGCGACTTGCAAAACGGCCGAAACAACCATGAGCGGTCATCCAAGGCCAGCCAGGGCAGGTAGGCCATGTCGTTTGCCCTCAGCCACGCCTGGCACTCGGCCTCCCGCTCGTAGCTGGCAAGGGTGGAGGGAACATCAACCAGGGTGTTGAAACGGGGAGTATCTGCAATCACTCTGGCAGCGATGTCTTCAGAAAACCGGCTGCGCAGTTGGTCAAGTGGCTTTAGCAGCCGCCAGGTGCTGCTGATCACCACCTGCCACTCAGGCGCTTGCCGCAGTGCGTCTTCCAGTAC
Organism: Acidovorax sp. 56; assembly: GCF_002749705.1. Lineage (NCBI taxonomy): Bacteria > Pseudomonadati > Pseudomonadota > Betaproteobacteria > Burkholderiales > Comamonadaceae > Acidovorax > Acidovorax sp. 56. The sequence goes on along the minus strand of NZ_PEEV01000001.1, from coordinate 3,649,654 downwards.
GGGCAGGCAGCTGAAGTGTTTGGACTCATGGCAGTGCTCGGGGTGCAAGACCCCATCAAAGTCCAGAAACAGTATGGGCATTCAACCTTTCGGAGACTGTCCGTCAGTAGGTAGGGGCCAGCTTTTGTTTTCCGGGCTCACTGGCCCAGCGTCACAAAGTGCGGGCAGTGGTCCGAGGGAACAGCATCCTGCGGTGTGACGATCATGGGAGTGGTCTCTCCTGTGCGTCGGTAGGTATACCGGTTCATCACAAAGCTGGTCTTGTTCAGCCGCTGCGCCAAAGCCGCAGACACCAGCACATGGTCAATACCGTCATGGGCCAACGAGGCCACCTCGTCCACGACCTTTTTGCCATCCTGACGCTTGTAGGTGCCTGAAGACTTGAGAACGCAGGCTCCCCTAGAGTTCTCTGGGTACTGCCCCCGCACCATCTTGAGCTCGGTGCCTTGTGCGGTCGTGAAGAAGGCGCGGATCAGACTTGCCCCTGCTGGCTTGTCGTCACTGATCTCGGGCAGCAGTCGCTCTACGGGCGCTGAGCATTCGGTTTTGCCGCGCTGCGCATTGAAGTCGCATGTCAGGGGGTCCTTGGGGTCCGTGTTGTCACTGCGGGCCGTCTTGCTGGCTTCTCCCTGCAGGTTGCGGTTGAAATCTCCGAGGACGACGAACTCTTCCTTGGCATCTGCACGCTCTTCGATCCAGCGCTCCAGCACCGGGACCTGGGCGAGCATCGCGTTGCACTCCGACTGCAGGCGTTCATAGTCCTCAGCGGTGTGATAGTCCCGCTTCACAGGGTTGGTGATGTCCGCAGAGCGGCATCCGGCCTTCAGGTGCACCCCCAGAAAGCGAACAGGCTTGCCTGCGACATCGGCCGTGAAGTCCAAGCCAGGTCTGACGGCATGGCGAGTGAGACCGACCTTGGAAAGGTCTCCATACGTTTGTACGTTCCTGACCCGGGCAGGATTGTCCTTGGGGTATGCCACTGCCAGTTGCTGAGGAATGTCTGGGGAGCCTGCCATGCCTTTGGTGGAGCGCACTTCCCAGTGGGGCGGGAGGATCTGGCGCACGGCGTCTTCATCGAAGACTTCCTGCAGGACCAGTACATTGACTTTGGCCTTGGCCAGCTCAGCGGCCATCTTGCGCAGGTGCTGGAGCTTGATCTCGTACTGGGACCAGCTGCCACTCAGGTCCAGGCTGACGCGGCATGGATGATTGGGCCCGTAGCGGGGAGCATCGGGCCAGCCTTCGCTCTTGCTGGCGTCTTCGATCAGGCAACTGTCGGGTGGGAAGACCATGCCGTTGTGCACATTGCAGTACGGTAGGCCCTTGAGTTCTTCACGGGCCTTGTCGCGCAAGCTGGCGTCCGTGATCTTGGAGACATCGGAGGGCCATCCATAGCGCTTGCAGGTGCTGGTCCAAGTGTCATAGGTGGGCTTGGCCATCAGCCAGGCCACGTTCCAGGTCGCCACCGTGGTTTGCGCAGAGACTGCGCAGGACATCATCCCCAGGGCCAATACGGCCGCAGACGTTTTCCATCGTTGCATGGTGTTTTCCTCCCTGGGGCGCATCCTAGAAGACGTGCTGCACGCGGGCAAGCGCAAAATGCCGCCTGACCTGCATACCTGTCGCATCCCGGACGATCATATGGCCGCTTGTGAAACAGATCCGGCCTCTCCTGGTACCACTGCTTCATGGCCTGCATCGGCGTCTTGCTGCCCAGTGCTGACTGCGGCAGCTGGCAATTGCTCTATCCCATCACCGAGCAATTACTCCCAGATCAATAAATTGAACAGATCTGATCTATTCAACACGAGCTCCCCAATCAACATATTGGACGCAGCGCACAGCGAATAGGGGTGCAAAAGACTTGGTCTGTCAGGGACGCTGTAAGGCATTAGGGGGAAGCTGTCGATCCATGCGAAGCAGAAGCACAGCGTCTTCGGCCACTTGCCAGTCAGCATTGCCTATCTCTGGTTTTTGGGATGGAACGCTGAGCAGGCTTTTCAAGCCACTTCCCCAAGTTGTGAATTGAGTTTGAGCCGCTTCAAGTACGCCAAATCGTGCCGCTGGATCGAGCATTAGAAGAAAGCCGAGAACCGCGAGGCCATTGAAGAAGCGTCGCTGTGCCACCTTGATGAAAGTGAGTTTCGTGTTGATAGTGTCCCGGTTGCGCCGCCCCTGCAGCAAAGTTTGTTGAATCAGCACTTTTTGGAGATTCAGCCTTTTTTCTTTGAACTGAACAATGTCCTCTACCCCTATAACGTGGTAGCTGGCAACGGCAAGGGTTTTGAGGGCCCAGTAGGCAGCAGTGATGAAGTACAAAACCGCCAGGGTAAAAACTCCCGTCCACAGATAACACCCCCATCCCGAAGAGCAAGTCACCGACGGCGCAGTACTGCCGATAGCCCACGTCATCAATGGAATCAAAGCAGCAACAGCAGCTATGAACGTTGTTGCACGAGTTTCTGCTCCTGCCTTGCGCTTGTCTTCGTAAGCTGTGATGTGTCTGGCGGCTTCCAAATACAAAGACGCGTCCGAGCCACCGAGATCCTTCAACCCCAAAATGCTCTGATCCAATGCGTCATCATTTTTCAGAGTCTCGGCAAGCAAATCTGCCGGGAACCGTTCAGGCCGTGGCCAAACCACCTGCAGCAGCTTTTTCATTCGCGATCCGCTCCAATTCAGCCACAATAGCGGCGGCAATAGGATGTCCTGTCCGCGTCTCTATCCATGCCCACTGACCATTTGGATTAATCTCAAGAAACCAAAGCTGTTCGTCCAGATCCAGAACAAAATCAATTGCGCCGAAACGAAGGCCCAAGCTTCGGGTGAGTGCCACACATTTCCGGGCAATCTCCTCTGGGAGAGCGTATGAAGAGTGCACTAGATCAGGCGCGGAAGACCTTCTCCAGTCCACCTCAGTTTCGGGATGGGCTTGTGAGTCGATCGTGGCGGCAAAAACCATCTCACCCACAACCGTTGCGCGCACGTCGTACCGTTTTTTGACTTCCCGTTGAATTATCAGTGGGCAAGCCTTGATGGAAAGCGGATCTGTTTGATCATTGATCTGAATCCGCGAAGTGAACACTATCTTGTCAGTGGGAGATCCCTTCAAGACAGCGTTTCGTAAAGGCTTGCCTACCACCCCTCCCTCGGCGGCAAACGCTCCAGCAGCAGTTGGCGAATTGCCAATCAAAGTTTGAGGTATGAGAAATCCAAATTGCCTAGCTGCTGCCAATTGCCTAATCTTGTCCTCTGCAAGTGCTATCGCATGCGGTGCGTTTAGCCAACGATTGCCAACCGCCCAGTACATTGATTGCAGTACCGCCTGCCACTCCCCTGCGCTGTATGCCTGCTCGGCTTCTGCAACATCTAAAAGTGTTTCGGGAGCCCCGGGGCGTCGGAAGTAAGCTGCTTTGACCTGAGACAAATCGAGGGAGACGCCGTCGAGGTCAAAGTGCCATGAGTCATTGAGTCCAGGCTGGCAGTAGAACGTTCCTTTGGGGAGGTCCTCGGTATTGAGTCTGAAGTATGCAAGTCCTTTTCGCTGAAGCTCGAGTACTACGAAATCGCTGGTCAAATCTCTCTTACTGGTGACGATAAGGATCATGGGCTACTTCAGTCATCACGTTCCGTGTTGGCGAACGTCTTCGTAACAAGGCCGAGCATGTCGATGCTGAAGCTTTGGTCGTCCTGCTCCACTTCTGCTTTCGTTTTTGTTTGTAGCTCTAGCAAGGTGGGGTCAGAACTGTCGTCCCGCTCGATCTGCGCATCAGTCTTCGTGGTCAACTCCGCCAAACCTGATACTGCTTCGATAATTGGTGTTCCGTCCACGAGCCACACATGCCTTTGCCCACAGTACTCTCCCGGCAACTGCTCGTTTCCAGTCCGCTCGGTGGCCGTTCCTGCCAGCAACGGGCTGATTCTCCCGATGGGAGCGGGCTGCAAATGGAAGTCTGCCATATCTCGTCCTTGTAGGGTGAAGTCTTACGGTATCTTATTCGCAAAGCCATGGAGCTTCGCCAAGCTCACATCCACGATCACACGGTCCGAAGTTCTATACGCGCCCCGGTGAGTCCGATTTGAGTGGACATCAGCCCCCCGTCTTCAATTAAACACACTTTAGACTGGAAATCTGCAATGGCGGCATGAATCTCAGTCGCTGGTAAGGGGCAGCGTAACGGAAACTAGCACCGACAATCGAGGTTTGAGTTCCTTACGATTTTCCGCATCTAGGAAGCCCTCGTGAACCCGTTCATATAAAAACGGGCGAGTCCACCGCATACACAATGCCTACGTCAGGTTCTGCCAAAGAACCTGACTACGACGATTCAATATACATCCAACGAAGAGACGAACGACAGTGTCCGCAACAGTAAAGTATCACCTACTTGGGATTTAGGAAGGGCGGAAATGCGAGATCCATACGAGAACATTTTGATCGGGACTTTTTTGTACAGCCTAGGTATCGTCTTTGGCCGAAAGTTTCCAGAAGCGGTTCCTCCCGGAATTGTCAATCTACTACAGCAAACCCCTCTAGACGGGCCGCTCGCAGACGTTCACTTGAACTATCCGGGCATCGTAAGGCTTATCGAGTTCAAGAGGGTTTCGAATTCGAGCAATAAAGAGCGCGAGAAGCGTACAACGCTGGAACATCTCATCGCCGATAAGCCAGATCTGCAAGAGGTCTCTAGAACCGTTCACTGGTATATAGAAACCAGTAAGGCGTTGGTTGATTGGTCAACCCGCATCACACCGTATCTAGATTTTGGAAGTATGGCTAACGGCAAAAGTTCTCTGATCGAGTTCACGACATCTATTGCTGAGGCCGTGGCATGTGTGAAGTCAAACGAAAGGGACAAAGCGGAATGTGACCCCGAAAAGGTGCAGCTCTACCTGAATCTCCTTGCAACGACATGTGGAAAGGATAGTTCGTCTTCCGGTGTACTTGTCATGGTCGGCAAAGACGGTGCTCTACGCTATGTCGCCTTGGAGAACTTCCGTGACCTGCGTCTCGAGCTATCAGTTCACAGATCCCACACCGAAGAATTGAGTCAACAGGTACAAACGCAGAGAGCAATGGACTCAGGTCTGATCGATAGATCGCGGGAGCAGTCCTATGAGCCCTGATGAACGCTGGGACCAAGTCGATCAAGTGGCAGATATTTTTCACAATGCCATACATCAGGCAATTGCGCTTCAGAGCGCAGCGCAACGCAGCAATGAGCAATCGGCGAATGCAGCGGCGCTATTGCGAGAGTTAGGACAGAAGTTGCCTGCTGATTTGGCTGCTGCGGTGAACGCGAGGTTAGAAGCTGCAGCAAAGTCGGCAGCCGAGCAGATGGTTCAGAAATGGTCCGCGGCAGACGCAGCCGCAGCTTCTGCTGCTGCTGTCTATAGGAATGCCGAATCTCGATTTACATGGAAACTAGTCGCCTGCCTCATTTCGAGCGTTGTCGCTATTGGCATAGTGTTCAGCACCTGGATTTTTTGCCTTACCCCCACCGAGGCAACACTGCATGCACGGAGAGAGGAGCACCGCTTTTTGGTCAGCGAGATTGAAAGACTTCGCGGTGTGGGTCTAGTTGACATCGCTCAATGCGACCACTACGGTCACCTGAAACCATGTGTGCGAGTCGCTCCCAGCTCACCTGACTTCAAGGGCGGCTACAAGCTCCTTCCTGCGAAGTAAGTGCCCCAAAAGTGTGAAATACCAGAAGGTTGGGTTGTTAGCCATGATAAGCCCAGCGTCTCGTTCCTGGCCCTTTCTGGTGCTTCATTTCAATGGCATTCTTTTGCCCATTCAGGCGGAATGCGCTTACCGCCCAATCCTTGTCGTCGTAATCCGTCTCGTACATATACAGCCGCTGAGTCACAAGAAGCTGCAGTACGCCCATCACACACGCGTTGTCCGCTTCATCCCGAGTGAGACGCGTGATCTCGAGCCGCGGCAATCTCCCAGGCCGCTGCAGCTCCTGCGATAGTTTTATAAGCCTGTAGGCGCATGTCGGCGAGGTTCCCATCACGTCCGAAACGTTGTTGGAGATCTCCTTCGACGAGAGATGCATCCCTGCTTTCGTGATGAAGATGGTAGAGATAAATCGGAGCAACAATCCGATCGCTGTTCTCGTAATCGCTTCGGCATCCTCCCTGGTCAACTCCTTGTCGCCGCTCTGGAACTTGTGCGAGAGTGCTTTGGACAAACCAGCGGTGTCTTTCTCAAACACATCGAAGAACATCCGAATAGCCCGCAGCGAACCGTCGAATACTGCGCGAATGGCCTCAGCCTTCTTGGCACGCGAATAGTTGGGGAACTGGTGGGTCAACAACGCGCCAGCTACTTCGACCGATTTGAACAGACTGATCAATTCCTGAACACTGTTCTTGGGTTGATCGACCGCATTGGGAGCTTCAGCCAAATCGTCTTTTCCATCGTCCCTTGAATCCTTGGCAAGCGCTTGTTTACGCCGGTAGTCCTTTGGGTTCTGCGCTTGATAGCTGACGTCAGGGGCATATGAAATCAGTTTTGCGACGGATTTAACGTCCTCCTTGGACAAGGTAACAGGCTTCAGCGCCGGAAAGTGCTCGTTCAACGAAACGACCACGTGGTCCAGGACTTTGCTGTTCGACGTGTGATGGGCAAGAAACAAAATCGTATTCGCACACTCGCGGACGTAAAGATTCCGCATGCAGTAGATGATGTAATCCTGCACCTCCTCTTGGTCGCTTATGCTTGCGAATCGCCCCAAGAAATAGTAGTAAGCGTAGGGGTATGTGAAGTACAGCGAGTCGGCATCCTGCTCCAGCAGACGGGATGCCAAGAGAACCTCAAGCAGCTCACGTTCGTCCGTCTGTGTCCAGTCTGCTGAGTAAACCGCAACAAACTCATTGAACTGCGTCACGGATATCCGCTGCTGATCTCCGTAGGACTTGATAAACCAACTGAGATGCGTCGCGGCTGCCATGTAGGCTTCCATCTCGTTGGGTTTCACCCCCCCTTTTTCGAACGCGCCAATAACCAAAAAATAGTAGTAGTGCGCGAAAGATGATTTCAGCAACTCCTTAGTTGCCCCGGATGCCGTCGCTTGCAGAAGCGAGAGAACGAAGATGGGGACGGTTGACGCCACATGCTGGATGCGAGCTGACTCAATCAGCCTTTCGGCCTCGTCGCAGGTCGCGAGCAGTGCGTTGTTATCTTCGGTTCCATTAGCACCGATGGAGTTCCATTTTTCAACTAACTCTGCCCGGCGCTGGTACCCCAGCGGAGAAATTCTGTAATGTTCTGTTTTATGTTCCTCTAATTCCTCCTCCGCATCAGGCTCGGCATTCGTTTCGCCAAACAACTCAGCGAGTTGATAATTTTCCCCAACGGTAATGAAAGCTCGACTGAAGTGTTTCTTTAGCTTCCTGAAGACTGCGGAAGAGGTCTGAGTGTTTAGCGGGGATGCGTCCAAATCGTCAAGATAGATAACTTTGGATGCGAAATCGGATTGGTTGTAGGACTCCTCAGCAGCCGCTCCGTACTGCGCGATGACAGCTCCTCGAATCAGCTTCCTAATCTCGGAGTCGGCGCCGCTTCGCAGAGCCGCGCCTTTGATGAACAGTGGCAAGGCACCATTTACGTGAGCCTTCTGAAGGAGGACGTAAAGCAATCGAGTCTTGCCTGCATTTTCGGCCCCTTCGATGATCACGTCGAGACCCGGCTTTTTTAAGTCGTTCAACGTTTTTGCACTAATCTTGCCAAGTCTAGTCTTTGAATCCTTTTCGTCTCGCTGAGCTCGACTGTCCAGATCCGGATAGACATAAATATCCTGAAGTGCGACCTTCTGGCCAGACGGATGCTTGAGCGTAGCGCCGACGTCGGAAAGGCACGCCTCCCACTCCGACGTGAACGGCAACTCAGACGTCGCCTTGGACTTCAGGTTTCGGTAATCAGCCCACTCTGCGGACGTGTTCTGCCGGGAGTATCCCGCCCCTGACAGCCTATATGTTTCGAATAGAAATGTGGAGTCGTCAATGTTGCAAAGAACAACGTTAAATCCGGACTCGGTGGGATCGTTTCTCTGCTGAAGAACAGCCCCCTCAATGTAGTTGCACCCTCCGGTCCAAACCTCGTCGGACGACCGCGCATTGGCGTAATGTTCATGGCCAGTGAAAATGAAATCCTCCAGCCCGTGCATGAAACTGCGAAACTTTTGCACATTCGTCTGGCTGAACCATGAAAACGGGTGATGGAGGATCGCCACTCGCAGATCTGGGGCAGCATCGACACGCGCTTCGACTTCGTAGTTCTCATACGGATAGTAGAGATTTCCCTGCTGCTCATGCCTCGTCGACACCCAACTCGCATTCAAGGCATCGAATGCGATAATTTTGCCTGCGACCTCGATCTCGTAGGTCTCCCAAAGTTTGTCGCCACGCTGTGCGGCCGGTGAGATTCTTTTCTTGAATACCACGTATTCGTCCTGCACCGCCGTCGCAAGCTCGACGTAACTTGGCGGAACAGAGGGCCCCTTCTTCGCGGCGGCCACGGCAATGACGTTGCGCGCTTCCTGATCTCCGTCAAAGTTGCAGTCGTGGTTGCCCGGCGCTACCAGGACTGTCACAGGGACTTGGCACTGAGAGGCAATGCTCGCTTTAATCTTCTCGATGAACTGCTCAGCCAGAAGATACTGAGACTGCCGCCCGGACTGCGCGATATCGCCGGACACCAAGATAACCACATGATTGGCGGCTGGTAGGTGAACATATGTGCAGGCCGCTATCTTCTCCGCCTTGGACAGGATATGGTCATCGCTTCGGTCGATATGGATGTCACTCAGATGCAATATCAGTACAGTCACTTAAAGAGTCTCCAAGCCTCGGAAAAAATACTTCTACTGTATCAAGATGAATCTTGCGCAAGAACGGGCGGTCGCGTTCCTCCCTGTGGTGTGAGTCCACAATTCGGACAGACCCAAGGCCAGTGGTACGGGGTGCAACAGCGCCACGCTGAATGTGAAGATCGACTACCCTGCCGGTTCGCTCACCGGACTGCAGCCACGCAAGTACGGCCCCAGCGCGGCCAATGCCGCCCCCAGCTGATTTACCGACGGCACCATCACGGGTGACTCTGTCACTTATTCGGTGAAGGACAACGATGTGGGGGATAACGACCTGACGGCTGGGCAGATCAAGGAGCCCTTTGCACTGGCGCTGCCTGCGGCGGCACCTGCCCTCGGTGGCGTGGCGTCCATTCCAACGCTCAGCGAGTGAGATTGATCTTGCTGTCTATGACGACTTTGGGAATGGGAGTGCTCAGTGTGCGTCGGCGCTCTTGGTCAAAATGAGCTCAGTGGGGGCAGACTTTTGCACTTGGTCTCGTGCGGGCAGCCCCATAGAATCAATTTTGATCTTCTCCCAACCAAAGCTCGCTCAACATTGAGCCCCCTGCATGCCTCTTCCACTCGTACTAGATCGATTCTTGCAGGCCCAAGAGCCTGTATGGCTGCGGATACAGAACGAACTGCGGGCCGGTAGAAAGCGTACTCACTGGATGTGGTTCGTGTTTCCGCAATTCAAGGGGCTTGGGCGCAGTGAGATGGCTGCCCGCGTTGTTCACCAAGAAGTCAAAGCGCTCGCGCTGCCAGTGGGTCTGCAGCGCCTGCGTCAGTTGGACGGCAAAGCCTTCAAAGCTGCGCACATCGCCCACATCCAGCGGCAGGGCCACGGCGCGGCGGCCCAGGGCTGTGATCTCGGCCACCACGGCCTGGGCCTCAGCGGCCTGCTGGCGGTAGGTCAGCACCACGTCAATGCCGGTGCGGGCGGCGGCCAATGCGGCGTTGCGGCCCAGGCCCCGGCTGCCGCCGGTGATGAGCACGATGGGGGTAGAGGGCGATGCGGAAGAAGCGGTGGAGGTGGTAGATGTGGTCATGGTGCAGTCCTGGGGTCTGTTGCCCAGTCACACCATGTGCCGGGCTGGGGTGAACTGTATTGGCGCAAACAAAACGAATAAATGGCGCAAAATCAGATTCATTGTCTTAACAAGGCGAACAATGAACCCCTTGGACCGCATGCAGATCTTTGCCCGCGTGGCGCAGCTGAGCAGCTTCACCCAGGCCGCACAGGTGCTGGGCATTCCCAAAGCCAGCGCCTCCCTGGCCGTGCAGCAGCTGGAGGCGCAGCTGGGCACGCGCCTGCTGCACCGCACCACGCGGCGCGTACAGCTCACACAAGACGGGCAGGCGTATTTCGAGCGCTGCCGTGATGTGCTGGACGACGTGGACGAGCTGCAAACCATGTTCCACCAGCCCGAAGGCACCGCCCTGCGCGGCCGGGTGCGCATCGACATGTCCACCGGCATTGCCCGCCACATGGTGCTGCCGCGCCTGCCCGAGCTGCTGCAGCGCCACCCGCAGCTGGAGGTGGAAGTGAGCAGCACCGACCGCCGCGTGGACCTGGTGCGCGAGGGCTTTGACTGCGTGATCCGCGTGGGCCCGGTGGCCGAGCCCGGCCTGGTGGCCCGCCCCCTGGGCCAGGTGCCCGTGGCCACCTGCGCCAGCCCCGCCTACCTGGCGCGCCTGGGCACGCCGCACACGCTGCAAGACCTGGCCCAGCACGAGCTGGTGCACTACGTGAGCACGCTGGGCACGCGGTCGGCCGGGTTTGAGGTGCAAGAGGGCGGCGCCACCACCTTTTTGCCCATGGGCGGGCGCGTGACGGTGAACAGCGCCGAGGCCTACCTGGGCGCATGCCTGGCCGGGCTGGGCCTGATCCAGGTGCCCCTGCTGGGTGCGCAAGACCTGGTGGAGCAAGGCCTGCTGGTGCCCGTGCTGGCGCAGCACCCACCGCCGCCCATGCCCGTCACGCTGCTGTACGCCCACCGCCGCCACCTGCCCCAGCGCGTGCGCGTGGTGATGGACTGGCTGGCCGCCGTGGTGCAGGCCAAGCTGGGACAGGCGCCTGCACCACACGTGCATTAGCTATATTTTTGATAGCTGCCAGCGCTTTATCAAAAGGGGCTGGAGACCATTTTCATTAGAATCAGCCCACCCAGCGCCTGGGCACCTGCCCCAACCGGTCCCAGACAGCGCCACGCCCCAACACCACCGCACCCCATGGCCCGCCGCACCCGCCAACTGCCCCCACCGCCCTTGCCCGAAACCTCCACCGTGGAGGAAGCCGCACCCGCCCCCTCCGTGGACATGGTGGACACCACCTTGCTGCGCACGCTGGTGGGCTACAACACGCGGCGCGCGTCGCTGTCCATCATTGCGGTGTTCATGGAGCGCATGGCGGTGTATGACCTGAAGGTGGTGGACTTCTCGGTGCTGTCGCTGGTGGCCCACAACCCGGGCATCACATCACGCCAGCTGTGCGCCACACTCAATGTGCTGCCGCCCAACCTGGTGGGCCTGATTGCCGCGCTGGAGCGGCGCGGCCTGATCGAACGCCGCCCCCACCCCAGCGACGGCCGCGCCATGGGCGTGCACCTGACGCCCACCGGGGCCGAGTTGACGCAGCAGGCCGAGCAAACCGCCGCGCAGCTGGAAGAGGACGCCACGGCCCGCCTGACAGCGGCCGAGCGCAAGACGCTGATCCGACTGCTGCAAAAGGTCTACGACTGACCGGGCGGCAGCCGCCGCCCGACTCAAGCGCCCGGTGCTGCCTGGGCCTTGTCCAGCCCTAACAAACGCACCGCATTGCCCTTCAAGATGCCGGGCATCACCTCGGGCTTGAAGCCCGCTTCCTGGAAGTCCTTCATCCAGCGCTCGGGCGTGATCAGTGGGTAGTCGCTGCCGAACAGGATGCGGTCCTTGAGCAGCGTGTTCGCGTACTGCACCAGCTGCTTCGGAAAATACTTGGGGCTCCAGCCCGACAGGTCGATCCACACATTGGGTTTGTGGGTGGCCACAGAGAGCGCCTCGTCCTGCCACGGAAAGCTCGGGTGCGCCATCACGATCTGCATATCCGGAAAGTCGATCGCCACATCGTCCAGGTGCATGGGGTTGCTGTATTCGAGCCGCAGGCCACCGCCGCAACGCATGCCGCTGCCAATGCCGCTGTGGCCGGTGTGGAAGATGGCGGGCATGCCGTACTCGGCAATCACCTCGTAGATGGGCCAGGCCATCTTGTCGTAGGGGTGGTAGGCCTGCACCGTGGGGTGGAACTTGAAGCCCCGGATGCCATGCTCTTCGATCAGGCGGCGGGCCTCGCGCGCGCCCATCTTGCCCTTGTGCGGGTCGATGCTGGCAAACGCCATCATCATGTCGCTGTTGGCCTTGGCCGCCTCGGCGATCTCTTCGTTGGGGATGCGGCGGCGGCCCATCTTGGACTCTGCGTCCACGGTGAACATCACCAGGCCAATCTTCTGCTCGCGGTAGTAGGCCACCGTCTCGGCGATGGTGGGGCGGCGGCCGTTCTTGAAGTACTTGTCCGCAGCGCGGTCGTACTCCTCGCCGTAGTTGTCAAACGGGTTCCAGCAGCTCACCTCGGCGTGGGTGTGGATGTCGATGGCGAGCAGGTTGGCGTGGTCCATGGTTGTCTCCTGTGGGCGGCGTCTTTTGACAGTGCGGGGCCTGGATGCGCGCCAATCCTATGACGCAGATCAAGGGTAAGTACTGAGAAAAAACAGGTTTTGCTTGCTTGAATTGGTTATTAACTATAACCACAATTCCCATCACACGAAAGACATCATGACCCATCCAGACATCCATTTCGAGCTGCGCGGCGACCACCAGGAAGTGGCCGTGATCCGCCTGACCCGCAGTGCCAAGCGCAATGCCTTGAACGACGGCCTGATCCTGGCCCTGCGTGACCTGTTTGAAACCATGCCCGCCAGCGTGCGCGCTGCCGTCATTGATGGCGAAGGCCCCCACTTCTGCGCGGGGCTGGACCTGTCAGAGCTCAAAGAGCGCGATGCAGGCCAGGGCCTGCACCACTCGCGCATGTGGCATGCCGCGCTGGAGCGCGTGCAGTACGGCCCCGTGCCCGTCATCGCGGCGCTGCACGGCGCTGTGGTGGGCGGTGGGCTGGAACTGGCCAGCGCCTGCCACATCCGCGTGGCCGATGAATCCACCTTCTACGCCCTGCCCGAGGGCTCGCGCGGCATCTTCGTGGGCGGCGGCGGCGCGGTGCGCATACCCAAACTGATTGGCGCTGCGCGCATGACGGACATGATGCTCACCGGCCGCGTCTACAACGCGCAAGACGGCGAAAAAGCGGGCTTTGCCCAGTACCTCGTGCCCGAAGGCCAGGCCTTTGACAAGGCCTTTGAGCTGGCCGTGCGCGTGGCCCAGAACGCACCGCTGACCAACTACGCCCTGATGCACGCCCTGCCCCGCATTGCCGAGCAGCCTGCCGACCAGGGCTTCTTCACCGAAGCCATGATGGCCGCGATTGCCCAGAGCGCGCCCGAGGCAAAAGCCCGCCTGGCCGACTTCCTCGAAGGCCGCGCAGCGAAGGTTCGCAAACAGGACTAAGTCGCCAAGGTCTCCATGCATTTCCAACCCCAACCCGTTCACGCTGAGCCTGTCGAAGCGCGGCGCAAGGCTTCGACAAGCTCAGCCCGAACGGCCTGGGGTGATTGAACGCGAATTCGCACGAACCGTCTGCCCCGCCCCAACCACCTCGGATTCCCTCATGAGCGCACTGCCCTCTACGCCTTTTTCGTCTACTTCCGCCCGCTACCGCCCCGTGAACTTCGGCGTCACCCGGGTCAACCTGCGCGAAGGCGCGCCGGGCGTGCGCTACCTGCAGGCCGACTTGCCGCTGGGCGCCTTTGCACGGCGCGTGACGGACTACCTGGTGCACTGGGCCGAGACCACGCCCGACCACAGCTTTCTGGCGCGGCGCGAGCAGCTGGGCACGGGCAAGCCGTTGCAGACGGGCGACTGGCAGCATGTGAGCTACGCACAGGCGCTCGATGCCGCTCGCAGCATTGGCCAGGCCCTGCTGGACCGGGGCCTGAATGCCGAGCGCCCGGTGGTGGTGCTGAGCGAGAACACCATCGAACACGCGCTGCTGGCACTGGGCTGCATCTACGCCGGGGTGCCCTACTGCCCCGTGTCGCCCGCCTACGCCACCGTGAGCCAGGACTACGACAAGCTGCGCCACGTCATCGCCACCCTCACCCCCGGGCTGGTGTTTGCGGCCGACGGTGCGCGCTACGGCAAAGCCATTGAAGCCACCGTGGCCGCCGATGTGGAGGTGGTGCTGGCCCAGGGCAGCATCGAAGGCCGCACCACCCAGACGTTCGGCAGCCTCAAAGCCACCCCCGCCACGCCTGCCGTGGATGCGGCCATGCATGCCACCGGCCCCGGCACCATCGTGAAGTTCCTGTTCACCAGCGGCTCCACCAAGATGCCCAAGCCGGTCATCAACACCCAGCGCATGTGGTGCGCCAACCTGCAGCAAATCTCGCTGTCGCTGCCCGTGCTGGCCGAGGCCCCGCCCGTGCTGGTGGACTGGCTGCCATGGAACCACACCTTCGGCAGCAACCACAACTTCGGCCTCACGCTGATGCACGGCGGCACGCTCTACATCGACGACGGCAAGCCCACGGGCGCGCTGATTGGCGAGACCCTGCGCAACCTGCGCGAGATCGCGCCCACCGTGTACTTCAACGTGCCCACCGGCTTTGAAATGATTGCCGAGGCGATGAAGGCCGATGCGCAGTTGCGCACCAACCTGCTGTCGCGCGTGCGCATGTTCTTCTACTCGGGCGCCGGGCTGGCCCAGCCCGTGTGGGACAGCCTGCACGCCACGCAAGAGGCCGCCATTGGCGAGCGCATCGTGATGTGCACTGGCTTAGGGATGACCGAATCGGCTCCCTCGGCCATGTTCTGCAACAGCCCCGACGTGCGCTCGGGCCACATCGGCGCGCCCGTGCCCGGCATGGTGCTCAAGCTGGTCGATGTGGACGGCAAGACCGAGGTGCGCTATCGCGGCCCCAACGTCACGCCCGGCTACTGGCGCTCTGACGCTGCCACGCGCGACGCGTTCGATGACGAGGGCTACCTGTGCACCGGCGACGCCGTGAAGTGGATCGACGAGGACAACATCCACCGGGGCCTGGCGTTTGACGGCCGCATTGCCGAAGACTTCAAACTCTCCACCGGCACCTTTGTGAGCGTAGGCCCCATGCGCGCCAAGATCATCGTGGCGGGCGCGCCCTACATCCAGGACGTGGTGCTCACCGGCCTGAACATGAAAGAAGTGGGCGCCCTGCTGTTCCCCTCGCCCGCCTGCCGAGAAGTGGCAGGCCTGGGCCCGGACGCTCCCTGGGCCGACGTGGTGGACCACCCCGCCGTGCGCCAGCGCATCGAGGCCGTGCTCGACGAGCTGGCCCGCGAAGCCACGGGCAGTGCCAGCCGCGTGGCCCGCGCGCTGCTGATGACTGAGCCGCCCTCCATCGACCTGGGCGAGATCACCGACAAGGGCTCGGTCAACCAGCGCGCCGTGCTCAAGCACCGCGATGCGCTGGTGCAGGCCCTGCATGCCGACACGGCGCCCCACATCCTCAAGCCCGGCGCCTGAGCCCCCACGCCCACACGACCCGCAGCAAACACAGGCACGACAGCCCGACAGGACACACACCATGCAAATTCAAGGACAAGCCGCCCTCGTCACCGGCGGCGCATCGGGCCTCGGTGAGGCCACCGCGCGCGAACTGGCCCGCCTGGGCGCCAAGGTCGCCGTGCTGGACCGCAATGCCGAGCTGGCCGAAAAGGTCGCCGCCGACATTGGAGGCGTGGCCTGCCCCTGCGACATCACCGACCCCGCCAGCGTCACTGCCGCCATCGAGCAGGCCGCCGCCGCCCACGGCCCGGCGCGCATCCTGATGAACGTGGCGGGCATCGGCAGTGCCAAGCGTGTGGTGCAGCGCGACGGCAGCGCCGCGCCGCTGGAAGACTTTGTGCGCGTGGTGCAGATCAACCTGATCGGCACCTACAACGTGAGCCGCCTGTTTGCCGCCGCTTGTGCCAAGCAGCCCGTGCTGGACAACGGCGAGCGCGGCGTGATGGTGTTCACCGCCTCCGTCGCCGCCTTTGACGGCCAAGTGGGCCAGCAGGCCTACAGCGCATCGAAGGCCGGCCTGGCCGGCATGACGCTGCCCATGGCGCGCGATCTGGCGCAGCACGCCATCCGCGTGTGCACCGTCGCCCCCGGCCTGTTTGCCACGCCGCTGATGCAAGAGCTGCCCGAGGCCGTGCAGCAGTCCCTCGCTGCTAGCATCCCGTTCCCGCCGCGCCTGGGCAAACCCCAAGAGTTTGCCGAGCTGGCCTGCCATATCGTGACCAACGGCCACCTCAATGGCGAGGTGATCCGCCTGGATGGCGCCCTGCGCATGGCCCCCCGGTAAGCGCAAGCTGCCGCCCCTTTTCGATTTTTTCGCACGTCATTGCACCAAGACACACAACAGGAGACAACCATGACGACACGCCGCCAATTTGTGCAAGCCTTTGGCTCTGCCGCCGCCCTCGGGGCGCTGTACCCCTTGTCTGCATCGGCCCAGCCGGTCGAGCAGGTGAAGGTGCTGTTCGGCTTTCCAGCCGGCAGCTCGGGTGACACCGTGGCCCGCCGCGTGGCCGAGAAGTTTCTCGGCACCGCGTATTCCAAGAACGCTGGGGTGGTGGAGAACAAGCCCGGCGCGGGCGGCCGCATTGCGCTGGAGGCGCTGAAGGCCGCACCGGCCGACGGCAGCGTGCTGGCCGTGGCGCAGGTCTCGGCCATCGCCAACTACCCGCACATCTACAGCAAGATGAACTACACGGACAAGGACTTTGCGCCCGTGTCCATCGGGGCCATCATGCACCACGGCCTGGCCGTGGGGCCCATGGTGCCCGCCAGCGTGAAGACGGTCAAAGACTTCCTGGCCTGGGCCAAGGCCAACCCCAAAGAAGCCAGCTACGGCTCGCCCGGCGCGGGCTCCACACCCCACTTTTTGGGCGCGCTGCTGGGCATCAACAGCGGGGTGGAACTGCGCCACGTGCCCTACCGTGGCTCCATCCCCGGCGTGACAGACGTGGTGGGCGGCCAGATCGCAGCCATGGTCACCCCGCACGGCGACTTCATCGCCAACTACAAGGCGGGCAAGATCCGCATCCTGGCCACCTCGGGCCCCAAGCGCTCCATGTACGTGCCCGATGTGCCCACGTTTGCCGAGCAGGGCTTTCCTGAGCTCACCACCGAAGAATGGTTCGGCTTCTACGCCCCGGCTGCCACGCCCAAGCCCATCATTGCCGCAGCCAACGCTGCCATCAACGCGGCGCTGAAGGAAAAATCCGTCACCGACAGCCTGGCCATCGTGGGCCTGATCCCGCACGGCACCACCCCCGAGGAAATGGCCCGCTGGCAAAAGGCCGAGTACGACACCTGGGGACCGCTGATCAAGAAGATCGGGTTCACGGCAGAGTCCTAAAGAGCACCCCCCTGAGGCGCTTCGCGCCTTCCCCCCGGAGGGGGGACGCCACCCGTGGCCTGGCAAAGCCAGCTCCACGGTGGCGCTAGCCTGGGCCGCGCCAGTGTGGGCGGGCTGAGCCTGTCGAAGCCAGGGCACTACGCCACTTCAAACAAAAACAGCCCCTAGCGCTTATCCATCAAGCGCAAACAGCTATCAAATCAAGAGCAAACCATGCAAGCACGCCAGTCCCTCGCTGACATCCAGTTCCTGCTGACCGAGGTGCTGCACGCTCCCGCGCAGTGGCAGGCGCTGGCGCCGTTTGCCGAGACCGATGCCGAACTGGCTGCACAGGTGCTGGAAGAAGCCGCCAAGTTTGTGGACACCGCCATCGCCCCACTGCAACGCGTAGGCGACGAGGTGGGCTGCCGGTTTGATGCGGGAAAAGTGCACACCCCGCCGGGCTTTCGCGAGGCGTACCAGGCCTTCTGGCAAGGCGGCTGGCCCGCGCTGGCCTGCGCGCCCGAAGACGGCGGCCAGGGCCTGCCCGCCGTGCTGGAGTGCGTGCTGTACGAATGGCTGGACGGCGCCAACCACGGCTTCACCATGGCGCCCGGCCTGCTGCACGGTGCGTACGAATGCCTCAAGCACCACGCCAGCGACGCGCTGAAGGCGCAGTACCTGGAGAAAGTGGCCACCGGTGAATGGCTGGCCACCATGTGCCTGACCGAAGCCCACGCGGGCAGCGACCTGGGCCTGGTGCGCACACGCAGCGTGCCGCAGCCCGATGGCAGCGCACGCGTCAACGGCAGCAAGATTTTTATCTCGGGCGGCGAGCACGACCTGACGGACAACATCGTGCACCTGGTGCTGGCGCGCTTGCCCGATGCTCCGGCTGGCCCGAAGGGCCTGTCGTTGTTCCTGGTGCCCAAGATGCTGGAGAGCGGTGACGGCCGCCGCGCCGGGCCGCCCCAAGCAAGGCCAGCCCCCTCGGGGGGCAGCGAACCACACGAAGTGGGGAGCGTGGGGGTACCGAACGCAGTGGTCTGCGAGCGCATCGAAGAAAAAATGGGCCTGCATGGCAGCCCCACCTGCGTGATGCGTTTTGACGATGCCACCGGCTGGCTGGTGGGCGAGCCGAACAAGGGCCTGGCCGCCATGTTTGTGATGATGAACGCCGCCCGCCTGCACGTGGGCCTGCAAGGCATTGGCCTGCTCGAAGCCGCCTGGCAAAAGGCCAGCGCCTACGCCGCTGAGCGCCGCCAGATGCGCGCCCCCGGTGCCACAGAGCCCGTCAGCCTCATCCAGGATCATCCCTCCATCCGCCGCACCCTGCACACGCAGCGCGCCTGGATTGATGGCGGGCGTGTGCTGGCCTACCACACGGCGCTGCAGCTCGACATTGCCAAACACAGTACCGATGCCGCCGAACGCGCCGCCGCGCAGCGCTGGTGCGCGCTGGTCACGCCCGTGCTCAAGGCCGCGTTCACCGACCAGGGTTTTCAAGGGGCCAGCGCCTGCCTGCAAGTGTTTGGCGGCCACGGCTATGTGAGCGAGTGGGGCATTGAGCAGATCGTGCGCGACGCCCGCGTGGCCATGATCTACGAGGGTACGAACGAGATCCAGGCCATCGACCTGCTGGTGCGCAAGGTGCTGGCCGATGGCGGCGCGGGCATGCAGGCCCTGCTGGCCACCCTGCCCGCCACGCCCCGCCGCAACGCCCTGGCGCAAACCACACGCGACCTGGTGGCCGCCGTGGCCGAACACGCCGACCAGCCCGAGCTGCCCTACTGGGTGGCCGACGACTACCTGCGCGCCACCGCGCTGGTGCTGCTGGAATGGGCCTGGGGCCGCATCACCGGCACGCCGGGCAGCGCCACCGCGCGCTGGCAAGACCCGGCCCACGCCCTGCGCACCTGGGTGCTGCCCGAGTTCGACATGCGCCTGGCCATCGTGCGCCAGCGCCTGAGCGACGCGGCAACACCTCAAGAGAAATTGCTCTCTAGCGCTTGATGAATAAGCGCAAGCAGCTATTGATTCAATAGCAAAACCAAACCACACCCCTTCCCCACCCACAGCGTGTTGAGGCCACGCTGCGGGCGACCTTGCGCCTCGAAAAACCAACCGGAGACAACCGAATGAGCACCCGAAAGAACCGTGCCTTTTACGCTGCGCAGCCATCCACCGGCCGCTACCACCCCACCCTGGCGCTCTCGGCCATCGCCGTCGCGCTGCTGGCGGGGTGTGGCGGCTCAGACGCGGGCTTGCCGCAGCTCACGGCTGCGCAGCCCGCCACCCTGCAGTCGTGCGCCACGCTGGCCAGCAGCCTGGCATTGCCCGACACGCGCATCACATCGTCTGAACTGGTGGCCGAGGGCGGCTTGACGGCCACAGGCGTCACCACGCCCATCCCCGCGCACTGCCTCGTCAAAGGCAAGATGAAAGAGCGCACCGGCCCGGTAGACGGCGCGGCGTACGCCATCGGCTTCGAGATCCGCATGCCCGTCAACTGGAACGGGCGCTTCCTCTACCAAGCCAACGGCGGGCTCGATGGCTCGGTGGTCACCGCGCTGGGCTCCGTCAGCGGCGCTGCCCCCGTGGCCCCTGCGCTGGTGCAGGGCTTTGCCGTGCTCAGCTCAGACGCTGGCCACGGCGCCCCCACACCCTTCTTCGGGCTGGACCCGCAAGCCCGGCTGGACTACGGCTACCAGGCCGTGGGCACCCTCACGCCCATGGCCAAGAACCTGATCAAGGGCGCCTACGGCAAGGCCCCAGACCGCTCGTACCTGGCAGGCTGCTCCAACGGCGGGCGCCACGCCATGGTGGGCGCATCGCGCTATGCAGAGCAGTACGACGGCATCCTGGCGGGCAACCCCGGTTTTCACCTGCCCAAGGCGGCCACCACCCAGCTGTGGAAGGCCCAGCAATACGCCAAGGTGGCAGGCAAAGACGCCAGCGGCCAGCCCGACCTGACCACCGCCGTCACGCCCGCAGAGTTCAAGCTCATCAGCAGCAAGATCGTGGCGAAGTGCGACGCGCTGGACGGCGTGGTCGACGGCCAGGTTCAGGATGTGGCCGCCTGCCAGACCGCCTTCAACCTGCAGACCGACGTGCCCACCTGCACCGGCTCGCGCGATGGCTCGTGCATCTCTGCTGAACAAAAGGGCGTGCTGGCCAGCATCTTTGCAGGCCCCAAGAACAGCAAGGGCGAAGCGCTATACACCGGCACCTGGTTTGACCCCGGCATTGCGGGCGCCAACTTTGCGTCATGGCACTTTGGCTCGCCCGCCACGCGCGATGCGGGCGCGGTGGCCTTCATCTTCACCACACCGCCCAGCACCGTGGCCGCCTTCAGCGCCACCACCGGCCTGCAGTACGCGCTGAACTTCAGCATGGAGACGGACTACCCCAAGATGTTCGCCACCAACGCCACGTACACAGAGTCGCCCTGGTCGTACATGACGCCGCCCAATGAGGCAGACCTGAGCCCCCTGAAAAACCGCGGCGGCAAGATGATCGTCTTCCACGGCGTGGCCGACGGCGTGTTCTCGCCCATGGACACCGCCCAGTGGATGGACAAGCTGCAGGCCAACCACGGCAACGACGCGGGTGCCTTCGCCCGCCTGTTCCTCATTCCCGGCATGAACCACTGCTCCGGCGGCCCCGCCACCGACCAGTTCGACATGCTGGCCCCGCTGGTGGCCTGGGTGGAACAAGGCAAAGCGCCGGACAGCGTGACGGCGAAGGTGCGCGGCGCAGGGGCCAATGTGGTCAACACCGAACTGCCCGCCAGCTGGTCTGCCAACCGCAGCCGCCCACTGTGCGTGTACCCCAAGGTGGCGCGCTACAACGGCACGGGGGATGTGGAGAGTGCCGGCAGCTTTAGCTGCAAGTAAGCCCGGCGGCGCAGCGCGGTTAGCACACACCTACGCGCTAGGCGCCACGGACCGCGCTCGCCCCGCCGCAAAAGGCCCTGGACTGGCACGCCCGTCCAGGGCCTTTGACTTTGGTCCTGCGCGCAGCGCCGATCTGCGAGGGGTGAGGTTGATGAATAATGACGCCAGCTATGGATTCAGTAGCAACCAAGCACCTGTTTTCATACACATCTGCCGCATCCATCCCGTCCCTCTGCGGGCGCACTGGACGCCAGTCCTGCCGCAAGACTACCGGCGGATGAGCACCGAACCACTCACCCTGCCGACCACAACAACCGCATGAACCACTCCCATCAGCGCACACCTTTGTCGCCTTCATTGCCTTTGCCCGGCCAGCCTGCCGCCACGTCTTCCAGCCGCAGCGCCGTGGGTGGCACCCTGGCTCTGTCGGGCATAGCGCTCAGCCTGCTGGCCATGGCCGCCCCCGCCCACGCTGCGTTGCCCCAGCTCACGGCGGCGCAGCCCGCCACCTTGCAGTCGTGCACCGACCTGGCAAGCCGCCTGAAGCTGCCCGACACCCGCATCACCTCGTCAGAGCTGGTGACAGAAGGCAACCTCACCATCAAGGAGATGACCACGACCGTTCCAGCGCACTGCCTTGTCAAAGGCAAGATGAAAGAGCGCACCAGCCCGGTGGACGGTGCCGCGTATGCCCTGGGCTTTGAAGTCCGCATGCCCGTCAACTGGAATGGCCGCTTTCTGTACCAGGCCAACGGCGGGCTGGACGGAGAAGTCGTGCCTGCCCTGGGCGCTGTCAGCGGTGGTGCCCCCGTGGCCCCTGCGCTGGTGCAGGGCTTTGCGGTGCTCAGCTCGGACGCAGGCCACCCCACGCCCAGCCCGTTCTTTGGCGTAGACCCGCAGGCCCGACTGGACTATGGCTACCAGGCCGTGGGCACCCTCACGCCCATGGCCAAGAACCTGATCAAGAGCGCCTACGGCAAGGCCCCAGACCGCTCGTACCTGGCCGGTTGCTCCAACGGCGGCCGCCACGCCATGGTGGGCGCATCGCGCTATGCAGACCAGTACGACGGCATTCTGGCGGGCAACCCTGGCGTGTATCTGCCCAAGGCGGCAGCCACCCAGTTGTGGAAGGCGCAGCAATACGCCAAGGTGGCCAACAAAGACGCCAACGGCCAGCCCGACCTGAAAACCGCCGTCACCCCGGCAGAGTTCAAGCTCATCAGCAGCAAGATCGTCGAGAAATGCGATGCGCTGGATGGCGTGACCGATGGCCAGGTCAACGACGTGGCCGCATGCCAGGCCGTGTTTGACCTGCAGCGCGATGTGCCCACCTGCACGGGCACACGCGACGGCACCTGCATCTCCAGCGAGCAAAAGGGCGTGCTCTCCACCATCTTTGCGGGCCCCAAAAACAGCAAGGGCGAAGCCCTGTACCCCGGCACCTGGTGGGACCCCGGCGTGATGGGCAGCAACTTCTCGTGGTGGCACTTTGATGCGCCCCCTACGCGCAACGCAGGCTCTGTGGCGTTCATCTTCACCACCCCCCCCATCTCTGTGGCCGACTTCCGCGCCAAGACAGGCATGCAGTACGCGATGGAGTTCGACCTGGACACCGACTTCCCCCGCATCTTCGCCACCACCGCGCTGTACCCCGAGTCACCCTGGGCCTACATGACGCCGCCCAACGCCACAGACCTGAGCGGCCTGAAGAACCGCGGCGGCAAGATGATCGTCTACCACGGTACGGCAGACTCGGTGTTCTCGCCCATCGACACCGCCCAGTGGATGGACCAGCTGCAAGCCCACCACGGCAACCAGGCCGACACCTTTGCGCGCCTTTTCATGGTGCCAGGCATGAACCACTGCTCCGGCGGCCCAGCCACCGACCAGTTCGACATGCTGGTCCCGCTGGTCGCCTGGGTAGAGCAAGGCAAGGCCCCCGACACGGTAACCGCCAACGCCCGTGGTGCTGGGGCCAATGTGGTGAACACTGAACTGCCCGCCAGTTGGTCTGCCAACCGCACGCGGCCGCTGTGCGTGTACCCGAAGGTGGCGCGCTACAACGGCAAGGGGGATATGGAGAGTGCGAGCAGTTTTAGCTGCAAGTGAGGGGAGTTGAAAGCGGGAAGCCCGGCTTGTGCCGGGCTTTTTTGTTTGGGCGATGGGGTGAATAGAAGCGCTGTAGTTTTCAGACTTCACGACTCGATTCACGCGCTATTTGGAAGCAACTTGCGCAGATTCATTGGCTGCTTTGCAGCGATTGCCGTCATTCGCTCTTCGTCCTTGAACGCGTACTATCGGCCAGAAGCAGTCGGTGGCGGCTAGCGAAAGCGGACGCTCAACGTCGAAATTCAACCGACGCCGAAGGCGGTGGGCTACAACGAGGAGGCAGCACGCAGCACGCAGCGCCACGCCAAAGCCAGTATTGATTCACCACTTGCGACGAGATGATCGACCATCATGGCCACCCGGGTTACTCCCACACTGGACTACACCGATAACTCTTCCGGCCGCTTGCCTGCCGCTTGTATCGTGTGGCGAAGCAGTGATGCAGATTCCATGTCGGCACGGGACATTTGCGATCCCACTTCAGATGCCGGATATACGACTGCAGGTGCTCTACCCTCTGGTTCCCAATCGATCAGGCTCTTGCTGTTGTGGGGGAGTCCATACAGGAACAGTTAGACATGCGCCATGTTCTACCGACGTATTGACGTGGAGTTTTCGCGCAATCGATATTCGACTGTGATCGCATCGAGTTCACGTAGAAACGCTTGGCCTACGTCATTATTGTGGTTCATCAGCACAAACTCTCTTATCGGGGGATAGCCCGCGATCTTCGCCTTTTCCGCGCGAGCCCCATATTGGTACAGCACGCCCAGTAGCTGCTTGCGTTTGAGTTCGATGTTTTCATAGTCCCGTCGGGTAGCTAGGCGGTACAACGCGCTCCCATTTGGGTTTGCTCCTCTGCGAAGCAGCGCTTCCACAATAGCTAGTTTTGTCGACGAAGAATCCATGGCAGCGGATAGCGGCGTGACGTACGAGTCGCGACCGTCACCATTTATCTTGTCGCCCGCCTTGAGAAGCAGAGCGACGGCTTCATCAGCATCGCCAGGTTTACCGTCATAGAAGACCAACTCCTCCAACGGTGAAAATCGCTCATTTTGCGAAGTGCGGTGGCGTGAAATCTTAGCCCCATGCTTCAGGAGGAGTTTCAGGACTTCGTTTCCATGTCCGGGGTGCCGCGCAGCGGCAGCTAGGGGCGTGACCCGGCCCAAAGCGAAATTTGCGCTAGCGCCGTGATCCAGCAACATTCGCACGACCGTTGTATTGTGGGCTCGGATAGCGAGTATGAGCGGCGTTCGTTCGTCAAACTCCACATTGACCCGAGCGCCCGCCTGAAGCGCCAATTTGATGCCCGCCATCTGTCCGGCATCGATAGCATGCATCAGACTCGTTCCCCAGCCACGCTCGCCTTTGGACGACCTATTTACATCGGCGCCCAGTTTCACAAGCAACTCGAACATGGCTTGATCGGTATGCTGCTCTTGGCAGCGGCTTGAAATTGGCTTGATCGAGACCGCTAGAGCTTCCGCACCCAAGCTCGGAGGAAGAGTGCCCATTTGCCTGACTTGCTCCTCTACCAGTGAAACGTCTCCCTGTGCCACAGTGTCCAGAAAAGCTGATCCGTAAGTGAAACTGCATAGCGGTGACGAGGCGTGCAACTTCAGGGTCATTAGAAGCGCAGCGAGAAAAATAGTTAGGCGAGCGAAAGTCATGCAAATCGAAGGGAATGAATCGCGTGGCAAGAGAGGGGATGCTCACGGCTAATGTGGCGTGGACGGCAATCTATCAGCCGCTGTCTAACGTGATTTGTCTCGCAAAACCTGCGGGATGAACTGGACCTGGCGGGATATTCTGGACACTGATTCCTCCTGAAAATGGCTTGCAAATTGCGCTTGCAGTCAGTGAGCTATTCAAAAGCACAGGTATAAAATTTCCGACAAACCCGGAAGGCATCAACTCAGCAAACTATAGCTTGCCAGTAGGCATGCACTGGGCACTTAGACAGCGCGGTTTGGATGGCAGCTTTGGGGTAGTTTCATCCACCGGCTGCTTCGGGCCCGCTAAGGTCCCACGCCGTGGGGCAGAATCCGGCCAATTTGACGTCATTCGCCAACGACCGATGGCGGAAAGCCAGATTAGAGTCATTAGGCACGAACGGGCCTACGAAGGTGGCTAAAGTCGACGTGGCATCTAGTTCATGCGAAACCACAATTAAAAGTTATGAACATTACGCGAAAAATCAAACTGAAGATGCTGCAGTTTAAAGCCAACATCAAAAGCACCTTCGCAAAGCAGCTGCCCTTCACAAAGGAGCAGTTCCTAGGTGATTGTGTCGACAATTCCCTAATAGTCGACAGCGTCAATGGCATGATTGGTCCAGCTCGATTCTCTATTCAGATAGTTGACAAGTTAGATCTCTTGGCGGAAGTTACCAAAGTTCCTGGCGATGACTACTACTTTGTTGAAGTCAGCTCGACATGTCTGCTGGCGCCATGTTTTGACTTTCTTGGACCCAGAATCGAGTCGTATTACAAGCGTCATGCTCCAGAGCTTGAAGTGAGCTCGGACCTCTTCCACAGAATGTGCATGTCGAGCGCCGTCATCTTGGCGTATTGGCATGAAGCTGCACATGTTGTTTGCGGGCACCTAGACTATCAGGAAAAGAAGGGGAAATTGCCTACACCGGACTGGACTGACAACGAAGCATCGATTGAACCTTGGTTAGACCCCAAGGTTTACCCGCTGCTCCCAACCAGAACTATTGAGCTTGATGCGGACATCCACGGTGCACAGTTTGCCCTAGGCCATATCATGCACACTAGCGAAGTTTTTAAGAAGATACGGGTTGAGACATACCTCCGGGCTTTTGGAGTCGGAATCAGAGGAATTTTTGAGTATCTGACTTGGGGAGAGCCGCATGAAACTCCCGCAACTACCACGCCGCACCCTGCGCCGATTACACGTGCCTACGTTGCCTTCACGCATGCGATAGCTCGAATGGACAAGATGGGTGTTCAACCCAGCGAGATTGAGCGACTTCAGCAATTTGCGCAAGGCATCTTGCTAGATTTTGAAATTCACGACCTCGGAATGACTGTAAACCCTGGTGCATTGAACGTGGCACAGAAAACAGAGCTGGCACTTTGGTCAAGGCGACACAAAGAGTTTGTGCCTTATCAACCAACACGTGGGAACCGCAATGCGAGTTGAGAGCAATTGGGGCCGCTGGTTGACGCTGCAGTCGATGGGCTAAATAAAAGAATCGCCTGCCCCAGTTCATGAGCACCTCGATTCCCATTAATTCAAGCCGAGGTGACATTGCTCGTGAATGAAGACAAAGTGTGGCGGTAAGTAGGGTGGTGCCAGAAAATTGCCGCAATGACTGCATTGAGGTCGTCCAACGGCTCAATGACCTATCCCTAGCAAATGACTGCTTTGCGGCTCTTAATCCGGCCATACAGATTTCCGCTTTGGGCCCAAAGGCGACTGTGGGCATCGCATCCCAAAGCCGTCGTTGATTCAAAACCCGCCTAAGCGCAGCTTCTTTTCGGGCAAACTTTGTACAAATTTCCCCGAATCGGGCGGTACTTTTCGCAGCCGCCGGTAGATGCGTAACGTGAGGCCTTCACATGTCAAATCAGGTGCGACAGTTCGCGGACGCTGCAGAGGAATTCTGCTCTTGGGCGGAAGCAAACCCGGAGGACCAAAGGAACCAGGTCCTTACTGCTTTACAGCATCTGTCGAATCTCTATCGACTCGCACTAGCCTTACCAGAATTGTTCGGCGAGCAGGACCCGCGCGATATTTCGCATGAGGAATGGAAGCAAGTCTTTGTCCGCTTCGGCTCGTTGCCATTCAACTACTATTCTCAATCTGTTCCACAGGAAGTGCCTGGGGAATCGTCGCTCGCCGATCTAGCGGATGATCTTGCTGACATATGGCGTGATTTGAAGAGTGGACTCTTGTTGTTCCAATTCGGGTATGCTGAAGCAGCCTGCTGGAAATGGCGAGGAAGCTTCTGGAGCCATTGGGGTGAACATGCAAGTGGGGCACTTTATGCCTTGCATAGCTGGCACAGTAGGCAAGAAGGCGCAGCCATTCCGTGAGCATTTCTGGTGTGCCCAAGGCCAGGGTGATTAGTCAAGCCGACGCGGCCAGCTTCGCTTGTGAGTGCAGTACGGGCTACGCAACCCGGTGCGGCTAACGTCGCTGCTGAGAGTCCGCTTTCATTGGCCGTAGTCGGCTGCTCCTGGCCGAATTCTGCCTTCGCTCAATCGTCGGATGACAGGCGGCGCGACGCTTCAAGAATCGAGTTCGCCGCATCGTTGGCTTCGACGAGCGCTGAATCAATTATTAGACGGCGCGTAGTCCAGGGCTCGTATTCATGATGGAAAACATCCTCCCATGTCGGCATGACGTGGCCTGGAATGTCAGCTTTGCGGGCCTGCACCCGCCTGCGGTGTTCAACCAAGTCAGAGCAGACAACTTCAACCTCGAGCAGGGCTGAGGATGTTCTGGCTGCAACATCGCGCCATGCTTCGCGCGTGACGGAGAGCGGGTTAACGCAATCGGCCACCACTGTTATGCCAAGCGCAAGGTTCGACGTGGCGAGTTCGTAAGCAACGACATACCCAGCTGGGCCAAGTTCTTGAGCCGCGTTGACTTTCTTAAACGCTTGTTCAATGGCGTCGATGCGCAGATAGGCAGAGGGGACACGGGTAACGATTTCGCGCGCGATGGCGGTTTTTCCAACTCCTGGTAGGCCGCCGAGAACAATCAGCATCTGGTTCCTCGTATTGAATTTTCGAAGCTGAAAAGCGCCGATGAAGGTATGCGTCTGGCCGAATTCTGCCCCAAGGGGGGGCGCTAGCAGGTCCCGGGGTGCCCTTGTGGTTCCACTGCTCTATGTGATCGGGAGCCCACAGCTTAGATGTCCTAGATAAGCCTAGCGCGCCTTCTCAACTTAAATCTCGGTCTGTTCAGATAGCTCAAGAGCATCGTCAACCTCAATGCCAAGGTAACGGACAGTTGACTCGATTTTGGAGTGGCCAAGTAGTAGCTGGACCGCACGTAGGTTCTTCGTTCTGCGGTAGATGAGCGTAGCCTTGGTGCGCCGCATGGAGTGCGTTCCATACTCGGCTGGATCCAAACCGAGCTGCAGCACCCAGCGCTCAAGGATTCGGGCGTACTGACGCGTCCCGAGATGTGGCGACTTGTGGAGGCGGCTCGGAAAGAGAAAGTCTTCTGATTTCAGCTTGGCGGTCTTGATCCATTGCTGAAGCGCTTCACGGGTGGTCGCTGTTATCTCGAACTGGACGGGGTGACGCGTTTTGTGCTGTATTACCGTCGCTCGAGATGCGACTTGATCGCCATGGCAAACATCGCGAACCTTCAGGGCGACCAAGTCGCATCCGCGCAGCTTGCTGTCAATTCCCAAGTTGAAGAGTGCAAGCTCGCGAACTCTGTTCTCCATCTGCAGGCGCACTCGCAGCGCCCAGATGTCCTTGGGCTTGAAAGGCGCCTTCTGACCAACGATCTTTCCCTTATTCCAAGGCTCGCGATGAACGACGGCTGCAGCGGATTCCATGATGGTCTCCTATCGAGCGGGGGGA
Organism: Acidovorax sp. 56; assembly: GCF_002749705.1. Lineage (NCBI taxonomy): Bacteria > Pseudomonadati > Pseudomonadota > Betaproteobacteria > Burkholderiales > Comamonadaceae > Acidovorax > Acidovorax sp. 56. Next base: position 3,620,702 of record NZ_PEEV01000001.1, on the reverse strand, counting down.
GCAAAACCATGCGCCTTCCAGATCACGTTGTCCACGAGTGACCACGCTAGCTGTGTCGATTTTTGCTATCCAGCAAAGCGCCGGATGATGTTCCTCAACGTCTGCTCTCGCTAACACCAGTCGTTCAACTGTTGTGTCCTGAGCGGCAGCAACCAGCCTGAAGCAGCCTCGCCAATTCCACTTTCATCTTCGCAGCGTCTGGAGTCAGTCGCCGGTTTCGCTTGTACTCGCGCTGAATGCAGCGAAGCGGCTGTTGGGCGCTTCGACTTTCCCCGACCCGAGTGGCGGCTGGAGAAGGTACTGCTGCCATATCGTTTCGCGACCCAACTGGTACCGCACGACCAACCGCTTTTCAGTAACTTAGACTGACGGCTTCGACTCGTAGCGGTCGGTGGCACCCAAAGAAAAGCAGTCGCTCAACGTTGACTGCGGTCATTCACGTTCGACGGGCTGAGCAACTGCTTCGATCATGACCTGCCAATCGACTAACGACTCGCCAGTGGTGTGTGGCACGAGCCTGACAAAAACCCCTGCCATACTTGATCTGGTGTGGTTGACTTTCCTATCCGTTGGCTTCACCTGCACCCTTTTTGCGACAGTCCTGCATGCCTACCACTCCCCCACCGTCCGCAAACCTGCTGCAACTGCTACCCGAGGCGGTGGTGCAGACCGATGCGCTGTGGGAGATCACGTACCTGAATCCCGCGTGGCACAGCCTCACCGGCCATTCAGTGGAGGCAGCGCTCGGCAGGTCTCTGCTTGAATTTGTGCATCCCGACGACATTGGCACCATGCGCTCGGGCATGCCGGTGTTCCGGTTGCGATTTGCCGACGCGAACTATCGCTGGGTGCGTCTGAAACTCCACCCGGAGACGGATGCGGCGGAGCGGGTGATCAGCCGTCAGGGTGTCCTGATCGAGATTGCCGATGTCACCGAACAGGTGCTGGTGGAAATTCGCCAGCGCTTTCTGCGCTTGCTGGAGACCATTGATGGCGTGGTGTGGGAGGCTGAAATCGGCGTGGGCAATACCTTCTTGAGCCCGCAGGTCGAGCGCTTGTTCGGCTACTCCGTGGAGGAATGGCGGGCTGACCCGAATTTCTGGCGGGCGCATGTGTATCCCGACGATCTGGCGCAGGCCCTGGTGATTGACGATGCCGCCTACAACGCCACGCACAGCTATGCCTACGAGATGAGTTACCGGCTGATTGCCAAGTCTGGCAAGGTGGTGTGGGTGCGTGACCTGTGCCGCGCAGTGGTCGAGCCGGGGCGGCCGAACCGCATGATCGGCCTGATGATCGACGTCACACAGCAGAAGAACACCGAACTTGAGTTGTTGCGCTCCGAAAACCGCTATTCGCTGGCCACGCGCGGGTCCAACGACGGCATCTGGTATTGGGACTTGCGCACGGACGCCCTGCATGTGTCGGGGCGTTTTCACCAGATCGTCGGGCTGGAGAGCTTAGATCTGGTGCATAGCGGTGGCTGGCGCTTTCTGGAGCAGCTCATCGATCCCGAGGATCGCGGGCGCGTGCAGGAGGCCTACCGCAGGCACCTATCGGGAACCAGCCCGAACTTTTCGGTGGATTTCCGCGCGTTCCACGCGGCTGGACGGCTGGGGTGGGTCAATTGGCGCGGGGTAGCCGAGTTTGAAGACGGCGTTGCGGTGCGCATGGCGGGCTCATTGAGCGATCTGGCCGAGCGTGGTAGCTCCTACGATGCGTTGACCAACTTGCCGGGGCGGCCGTTGTTCCGCGACCGCCTTGCTCAACTGATCGCGCTGCACCAGACCGAGGCAGTGAATGGTGATGGCGCTCCGACACGCGGCGGATCCACGATGTTCGCCGTGCTGCTGCTGGACCTCAATGGGTTCAAGGCGGTCAATGACTGCTACGGACACTATGTGGGCGACCAGCTATTGCAACAGGTGGCTCGGCGGCTCGAATCCTGCGTGCGGGCAGTTGATTTGGTCGCCCGCATGAGTGGCGACGAATTCAATGTGCTGTTGGAGTCCATTGATCCCTCCGAAGCCAGCAACCGCGCCCAACAGATCGCCGCCGCCCTCGCAGCGCCTTATGTGGTCGGCGAACACACCGTGATCAGTGGCGCGAGTATTGGACTTGTCAGCAGTGCATCAAGGCTGGCTACGGTGGACGACTACCTGCGCGCCGCAGACACCGCAATGTACCGGGCCAAAAGCCAGTCATCGGGCTTGTGCGTGTTTCAATAAAAGGTGTCAGAGACGACTTCCTGCGCGGCTGTCGCATGGCTCGTTTCACTCGTCCCCTTGTGGTCCAGACAGGACATGAACCTGCCCCCGCTTTATGCCAAAGGTCGATGTTGTGGAGACTAGCTGAATGACCGCAAACGAGCTTCGCAACGATTAGACGCAGCCATCACCGAATGACTCAGTTCAGTCTGAAGCAGCCGCCTTAGACGCACCTGCGCTGCCGCGTGTTTTGTCGCACTTCAGCTGTAGCTCATGGCTGATAGCTCAATTTACGCCATCGGTTGCAAGTCGACTCACTGCACCGATTAGCCGCCAAACGATGGCCTCAGCAGGTCTCGACTCCGGGCGGTGATTCGCGGCTAGTGGGGTTGATGCGCCCCCGACAGACGCAAAAGTCAGTCCGCTACTCCGACGCGCCCGCCGCCCGTTCAGCCGCCTCCTGCCGCAGCCGGGCTTCTTCTTTCGCCTTCTTCCCCTGGTCGTGGTGCCATTTGATGGCGTAGAACATGCACGTGCCAAACACGATCACCTTGAAGGTGATGAAAACGACTGGGACCCAATCCATGGTTTGATTTTTCCTGGCTGTTGATGGGCGCTGCCATGTGTGCAGTGCCCTGCTGGCGCCCGTAGCACCGTTGTAGGCGCGGGGAATGTGGAGCGGCAAGCAGGGGGCGATGTTACCGAGCCTGCGAGCCGCGTGGCCACATCAGTTGGTTGCACAGGGGTGCATAGCAGATGGGCCGCAGCCCTGCGCGGCCTGCCGGGATAGCGCCCCAGCAATAGACCGCATGCGTAGCAGCACCCCGTGAACCACTACCGTGGCTGGATGAAGCTGCTGGAGCGGGTGCGCTGCTGCTGCGCATCTACCAGCGACTGCACCTGCAGGGCCATGGGTGTGATGGTGGACACGCCCCGACCAGGGTCCGCGCCGCTTGTGGAGCGGTAGGGCTGCACCACCGCCACGGCCACCGTGCGCTCTTCGCCTGATGCGATGACCACGGGCTCTTGCGGCGGCATGCGCAGTGGCGTTTCGCCCGCCAGGGCGATGCGGTAGGCGTGGGCCTGGGTGTCGTAGTTCTGGATGTGCACGCGGTAGATGTTCTCTACATCGCCGTTGCGCAGCTGGCGCGCCATCACGCCCCGATCGCGCACCACCTCGACCTGCAGGGGCACGCGCCAGGCCACCGTGGCCACCACGGCCAGTGCCGTCAGCCCCAGCAGCGCAAAGTACACCCGCACCCGGCGCTGGCGCAGGGTGTGGCGCCAGTCGGCGCCCTGCTGCGAGGCAAAGCGGATGAGTCCCTGGGGCTGGCGCGCCTTTTCCATCACGCGGTCGCACGCATCAATGCACAGGCCGCAGCTGATGCATTCGTACTGCAGGCCGTTGCGGATGTCGATGCCTGCGGGGCACACCTCCACGCACAGGTTGCAGTCCAGGCAATCGCCCCGGCGGGATGGTTGCACGGTGCTGGCCGCGGGCACCGATGCACGCATCGCTGCTGTATGCGCCGCTGCGTTCGCTACCGTGTGGGCCGTGCTGCGGCGCGGCTCGCCACGGGGCACGTCGTACACCACCGACTGCGTTTGCGGCGTAGCCATCACGCCCTGAAAGCGCGCATAGGGGCACATGTGCTGGCAGACCTTTTCGCGCAGAAAACCCGCCTGCGCCAAGGCAAATGCGGCGTAGCCCAGCATCAACGTGGACTCGGCCCCACCCAACTGGCCCTGCCAGGTGCGCTGCCACAGTGCAGGCGCGCTGGAGAAGTAGGCGGTGAGCGTCCAGCCCAGCGCGAGCGACACCATTGCCCACAACGCCCAGGTGAGCAGCCGCCGCGCCCACAGCGCGGCGATGACAGCTGGGGCGCCACTGGCCTGCCTGCGCTGGCGCTGGCCGGGGGTGCCCTGCACCCGCTGCTCAATCCAGATGAAAAGCGCCGTGTAGACCGACTGCGGGCACACAAAGCCGCAGAAGATGCGGCCACCCACGGCAGAGGTCACAAACAAGGCCAGCGCCCCACCGATCAGCAGCAGCGTGAGCAACAACAAATCCTGCGGCCCAAACAACCCACCAAACAAATGCACCTGCTGGCGCACCAGGTCAAAGCTGACCAGCGGCCGCCCCTGCCACTGCGCCCAACACAGGCCAAAGAACAGCATCTGCGTGATGCCAATGGACCACCAGCGGGCCCGGTTGAAGCGCCCCGCAATCGCACGGATGCCAAACTGCAGCGTGGAGTTGGGAGGGTAAAAATGGATGGGCTGGGCGCGTGGCGCGGCGGCGGATGACATGGCTGGCTCCTGCGGCCAGCGGGGTGCCAATGCACCCCCACACAGGCCGCCTTGTGTACCAGCTAGTAGGCCTGCGATGGGCTAGGAAAAACAGCGGCAGAGGCTGCGGTTAGGGGGCATAGCAGCAGCGGATTCAGCCGCTTTGCTCCTACCCAGCCGCCATTCCTCGCACCAACCCACCCAGCACATGCGTAGCCCGCGTGATGTCGTGGGCGGGGGCTGCGGCGAAGTTCAGGCGGATGCAGTGCGCAAAGCGCTGGTCGGCGGAAAACAGCTGACCGGGCATGAGGCTCACGCCCGCTTGGAGCGCCTTGCGCATGAGGGCCAGGGCGTCGATGTGGGAGGCCAGCTCTAGCCACAAGAAGTAGCCACCCTGTGGACGCGTAACGCGGGTGCCTGCGGGGAAGGATTCGGCGATGGCGTCGATCATCACGTCGCGTTGCAGGGCCAGGGTTTGGCGCAGTCGGCGCAGGTGCAGGTCGTAGCCGCCTTGGGCCAAGTAATCAGACAGCGCGGCCTGCGGTGGCACGGAGGCCGAGAGGCTGCTCATGACCTTGAGGCGTTCGACGGCCCGCGTCCAGCGCCCAGCGGCCACCCAGCCCACGCGGTAGCCGGGGGCCAGGGTTTTAGAGAACGATGCGCAGTGGATGACCCAGCCTTCGGGGTCAAACGCCTTGATGGGGCGCGGCTTGTGGGCGCCTGCGTACAGGTCGCCGTACACGTCGTCTTCGATCAGAGGCACCTGGTAGCGCGCCAGCAGGGCAGCCAGGGCTTGCTTGCGGTGCTCGGGCATCAGCGCGCCCAGCGGGTTTTGGAAGTTGGGCATGAACCAGCAGGCCTTGGCTTCACCGCTGGCCAGGGCGGATTCGAGCGCAGCCAGGTCCACCCCTTCGCTGGCGCTGGTGGGCAACTGCAGGGCGCGCAGCTTCAGGCGTTCAATGGCTTGCAGCGGGGCATAGAACGTTGGCGCCTCCAGCAGCACGAGGTCGCCCGGCGAGGTGACGGCTTGCAGGCTGAGGTTGAGCGCATCCATGGCGCCGTTGGTGATGACGATCTCGTCCACCTCGGCGCGCACGCCATCCACCGCGTAGCGCTGCGCAATTTGCTGGCGCAGGCGCAGGTGGCCGGTGGTGAGGTCTTCGATGAGTTTGTGCGGTGGCAGGCGGCGCAGGGCCGTACCCATGCAGCGGGCCAGCCGATCCAGCGGGAACAGGGCTGGGTCGGGGAAGGCCGAGCCCAGCGGCACCACGTCTTTGCGGCGCGAGAGGTTCAGGATCTCCACCACCAGGTCGTTGATGGCCACGGTGTGGGAGGTGAGCGATGGGCGCGAGGTGTCCGGCCCTTGCAGTGGCTCTTGCAGGCGCGGCAGCACGTAGTAGCCCGAGCGCGATCGCGCCTGGATCACGCCGCGCGATTCGAGCAGGTAGTAGGCTTGGAAGACGGTGGACTGGCTGATCTTGCGCCGCTCGCTGCACAGACGCACCGAGGGCAGCTTGTCGCCCACGCGCAGCGAGCCCGATCGGATCAGGGCGTGGATTTCGTCAGCGAGTTGCTCGTATTGCGTCATGGTGAGGGAGCGCACGGCCCGCGCCCCAGGAGGATGACGCGGCCTGCTGTGGACATTCTAGGAGCCGCGATGCGCGGTGACGCGCCCAGGCGCGGCGCATGCTCACAGCAGCGTTTCAGGCGCGGCAATGAGCGACTGGTACAGCACGCCCAGCGCCAGCCGCACGGGCTCGGTCTGTTGCAGCAGGCGGCTGTCGCCCAGCCATTCGTCAGCGCGAAAGAAGGCTTGATCGACCCGCACGCGGGCCGGGCAGGTGTTGTGCAGGTGGGGCAGCAGGGTGCCGGGCTCCAGGTGCACGCCGTCTTCCTCGCTTTGCAGCACGGCCCAGCCAGCGGAACCTGGCGTGGGTGCAGGCATGTGCACGGGCACGATGAGCGAGACCCCGTCGGCCTGCGCATTGGCGACCGACTGCACCCAGCCACTGAGGCGCAGGCCGAGCGCACCGTCCTGCGCAGTGAGCGCGGGGGCATCGAGCGACAGGGGCGTGGTGGCTGCGCGCTGGAAGCTGAGCAGGTCAGGCAGCAGGTGCTCACGCAGCGCCGCGTTGAAGGACTGCACCAAAAACTCGATGGCGGTGCGCTGGCACCAAAACAGCACCCCAGCCGACAGCGACTGGGCGCACAGCGAGCGCATCAGCAGCCCCAGCTCTTCAGGCCCACCCCCCAATCCACCCATGTGGGTGGGCACGGCGCAGCGCAGGTAGTCCACCGGGATGGCGGCACGCAACGACCGGGGATGGGCAACGTGAAAGGCGCTGGAAGACTGCATGGGCCGATGGTGCGGTAAGCAGGCGGGGCTGTGCCATGGCAGAGGCGCACAAAACGGACCGTAGCAGGCAGGATGCAAAAGCCTGCGCAAAAACCCGTTTCAAGGGCATCGGGATGGAGAGCCTGCTGACATGGCGGTGTCAGCAGGGGAGCCGCACCATGCGATTTAGCTTTTTCATCACGCGCTTTGACGCAAAGGAGGTTCCCATGAACAACGCCATCACCTGGTTTGAAATCCCCACCCCACACATCGACCGCGCCCAGGCTTTTTACGAAGCCGTGCTGGGCCAGAGCATGCGGCGCGAGGTAATGGGCCCGCAGTGCGAGCTGGCAGTGTTTGCGTACAACCAGGGCGCGGGTGTGGGCGGCGCGCTGATGACGGGCACCGCCGCTGCGCAGCCCAGCGGGCAAGGCACAGTGGTGTACCTGGATGCATCGCCCTCGCTGGATGCAGCACTGGAGCGTGTGGTCGCACAGGGTGGCAAGATCGCATTGCCACGCCAGGCGCTGCCCCCGGGCATGGGGTTTTTTGCGCACATCCATGACCTGGACGGCAACCGTGTGGGCTTGCACGCATTGAACTGACCTTTGAAAGGACAACGCCATGGAAACCCAGGAACTGCACCGCGGCCGGCTGATCGATCACGTCCAGCTGGTGGTGCGCGATCTCGCGGCCAGCCAGGCCTTTTACGCGGCGGCCTTCAAGGCCCTGAACGTGCCCATGGGCGGCGCCACGGCAGAGTATTTCTGGGCAGACGAGCTGTTTGTCTCGACCGCTGACAGCGTGGCTGCGCAGGGCCACCTCACGGGCCGGGTCCACCTGGCCTTCCAGGCGCAGGACCGTGACATGGTCCATGCGTTCTACCAGGCTGCGTTGGCCCACGGCGGGCAAGACAACGGGGCACCGGGCGAGCGGCCCTACCACCCCGGCTACTACGCGGCGTTCGTGCTGGACCCGGACGGCAACAACATCGAGGCCGTTTTCCATGGCGATGCGAAGCGCAGTGCGCCATCGGTCAAGGTCACGTTCTGAAGCAGTTGCATGAAGCAGCAAGCACTGTGGCCCGCTGCGCAGACTGCAGCCACATCCCTCTCAGGCGCGCGCCGCAACTGGATTGCGGTGGCCAGCGCCACCCACGCCCGCCGAGGCTGCGCCCAGCCGCAGGCAGGTTTCATGCAGGTCTGCCACGGCAAGTCTGCGCCACTCAAGCGCGTACAGGCGGGAGACCGCGTGGCCTACTACGCCCCCACCGTGACCATGGGCGGCGCCGACCGGTTGCAAGCCTTTGTGTCGATTGGCGTGGTGCTGCCGGGTGATGCGTATGCGTTTGACATGGGTGGCGGATTTTTTCCTTATCGCAAGGACGTGTCTTACCTGCCCGCACGCGAGGCACCGATTGCGCCGCTGCTGGACCACTTTGAGTTTGTGGACGATCGCCAGCGTTGGGGCAGCAAGTTTCGCTTTGGGTTGTTCGCCATCAGCGACCACGACATGGGCCTGATCGCTGAGGCCATGGGCGCATCTCTGCCAGTACTGGGTCTGTATTGCCCTCAGACAGCGGACTGAACCGCAGTCCACCGTTCACACTGAGCCTTTCGAGGCGCTGCGCAAGGCTTAGACAGGCTCAGCGTGAACGGATATTTCGCATTCAAGCAGGACTCTCACAACAGCCCTGCATCTAAACACCCAGGTAGCTTTTGCGAATCTCGGGGTTGCCCACCAGCTCGGCCATGCGGCCCTCGTGGGCGATCTGGCCTTGCTCAATGAGGTAAGCGCGGTCGGCCACGGCCTCGGCAAAAGGCAGGTTCTGCTCGCTCAGCAGCACGCTCACGCCCTGCGCCTTGAGCGCGCGGATGGTGCGGGCCATTTGCTGCACGATGAGGGGGGCGACCCCCTCGGAGGGCTCGTCCAGCAGCACTAGCAGCGGCTGGCCCATGAGGGTGCGCGCCACGGTGAGCATTTGCTGTTCGCCCCCACTCATGCGCCCGCCGGGGCGCTGGGGCATTTCGCCCAGGTTGGGGAAGAGTGCAAACAGCTTCTCGGGCGTCCACACCGGGGCGGGTGTGCCGTCGGGCCAGCGGCGCAGGGGCTGGCGGCCGACTTCCAGGTTGTCCATCACAGACAGGTCGGTGAAGATGCGGCGCTCTTCGGGCACATAGCCCAGGCCCAGGCGGGCAATGTCGTGCGGCTCGCGCCGCGCAATGTCTTGCCCCAAAAACTGCACGCCGCCGCGCCGCGCCACCATGCCCATGAGGGCCTTGAGCGTGGTGGACTTGCCAGCGCCGTTGCGGCCCATGAGGGCCACCACCTCACCGCGCCCCACCTGCAGTGACACGTCAAACAGGATCTGCGCAGCGCCGTACCAGGCGTTGAGGCCTCGCACCTGCAGCAGTGGCGCCGTTGCGTTTTCTGTCATGCGGCCGCCCCCACATCAAAGCCCGCGCCCAGGTAAGCCTCCTGCACGCGGGCATCGGCCTGGATCTGCTCGGGCGTGCCCTCGGCCAGCAGGCGGCCGCGCACCAGCACCAGCACGCGGTCGGCTTGGCCAAACACCACATCCATGCTGTGCTCGGTGAACAGCACGCCCATGCGGCGCTCGCGGGCGATTTGGCGGGTCAGCGCCATCAGGGCCTGTCGCTCGGCTGGGGCCATGCCAGCAGTGGGCTCGTCCATCAACAACAGGCGCGGGCCATGGGCCAGTGCCATGGCCAGCTCCACGCGCTTCACATCACCATAGGCCAGCGCGCTGCAGGGGCGGTCGGCCTGGGCCTGCATACCCACCTGCTCTAGCAAGGCCAGGGCATCGGCAGGCCGGTGCAGGCCCGCTGGGCGCCAGAAGCGGTAAATGCGGCGGTCGGCCGACAGCAAGGCCATCTGCACGTTCTCCAGCACGGTCAGCGAGGCAAAGGTCTCGGCGATCTGAAAGGTGCGGCCCACGCCGTGGCGCCAGATGGCGCGCGGCGGCAGGCCGGTGGTGTTGACCCCGCCCAGCAGGACCTGCCCCGCATCGGGCCGCAACTGGCCGCCCACCATGTTGAAGGTGGTGGACTTGCCCGCGCCGTTGGGGCCGATGAGGGCCAGCATCTCGCCAGCAGCCAGGTCAAAGCCGACCTGGTCAACCGCCTGCACGCCACCAAAGGCGCGGCTGAGACCGGTGACTTGCAGCAGGGGCGGCTCTGTCTTATCCACGCGAGCCCCTTTGATCTATAGAACCTGCATTACGGGCCTGCCAGCGCTGCGCTAATTGCTGACCAAAGCCTGCAATCCCCTGCGGGAACAGCAGCACCAGCACCAGCATGGTGGCGCCCAGCACGGCGCGCCAGTAGTCGGTGTTGCGGGCCACCGTGTCGTGCAGCCAGGTGAACACGGCGGCACCCACCAGCGGGCCCGACAGGGTTTGTACACCGCCCAGCAGCACCATCACCAGCCCATCGACCGATTTGCCCACCGACAGCCCTTCGGGCGAGATGCTGCCTTTGGAGAACACATACAGCGCCCCTGCCAGCCCCGCCATCACCCCGGCCACCCCAAAGGCCGCCCACTGCAGGCGGCGCACATCCACACCCAACGCATCGGCCCGCAAGGCCGAATCGCGAGCGGCGCGCAGCGCCAGGCCAAAGGGGGCCAGTAGCATGCGGCGCAGCAGCAGCACGGCGGCCACCACCACGGCAAGCGTGAGGCCGTAGTACGCCAGCGGATGCACCAACCATGCAGCCGGCCACACGCCCGTGAGGCCGTTGCTGCCGCCTGTGACGGCATCCCACTGGTAGCACAGCGCCCAGGTGATCTGCGCAAAGGCCAGCGTGAGCATGGTGAGGTACACGCCCGACAGGCGCACGCACAGCCAGCCGTACAGCAGCGCACCCAAACCTGCAGCCAGCGGGGCCAGCAGCAGCACCAGCTCCATAGGCACACCGGCGCTGCGCACCAGCAGGGCCGCAGCGTAGGCCCCCAGACCAAAGTAGGCCGCATGGCCAAACGAATGCAGGCCCGCCGGGCCCATGATGAAGTGCAGGCTGCTGGCAAACAGGGCGGCCACCAGCACATCGACCAGCAACACGGGCAGGTAGGGCCACACACCCGCAGCCAGGGGCACCAGCGCCAGCGACGCCAGCGCGGCCCAGCCCAGGCGGCGCAGGCCCACGCTGGCCGGGCGCAGTGGGGCCTCGGCCTGGGCCAGCGCACGCACCGTGGCTTGCGGGCGGCCCAGCAGGCCCCAGGGGCGCCACACCAGCACCACGGCCATCACCACAAATTCGACCACCAGCGTCATCTTGGACAGCGACAGGCTCACGCCCGCCACCTCCACCAGCCCGATCCAGATGCACAGCGCCTTGAGTTCGGCAATGACCACCGCCGCCACCAGCGCGCCGGTGATGGAGCCCATGCCGCCCACCACCACCACGACAAACGCCGCGCCGATGGTGAGCAGATCCATCTCCAGATGGGCTGGCTCGCGCGGCAACTGCAGCGCCCCGGCCAGCCCTGCCAGCAAGGCACCCAGCGCAAACACCGAGGTGAACAGCCAGGCCTGGTTGACGCCCAACGCGCTCACCATCTCCCGGTCTTGCGTGGCGGCGCGCACCAGCGTGCCCCAGCGGGTGCGGTGCAGCAGCAGCCACAGCAGGCCCAGTACCACGGGGCCCACGGCCATCAGGAACAGGTCATACACCGGGAACTGGCGGCCCAAGATGCTGACGGCACCCTCCAGCCCTGGCGCGCGGGGGCCAAACAGCTCTTCAGGCCCCCAGGCCCACAGCACGGCGTCCTTGATGACCAACACCAGCGCAAACGTGGCCAGCAGCTGAAACAGCTCGGGCGCACGGTAAATGCGCCGCAGCAGCGCCACCTCGACCACCGCCCCCAGCAACCCCGTGACCAAAGGCGCCAGCAACAGCGCGGGCCAAAAGCCCAGCGCAGGCGCGAGCCGCTCCACCAGCGTGTAGGCCAGGTAGATGCCGAGCATGAAGAACGAGCCATGCGCAAAATTGACGATGCGCATGACCCCGAAGATGAGCGACAGCCCCGCCGCCACCAGAAACAGCGACGAGGCCGAGGCCAGCCCGTTGAGCAGTTGAACGACCAGACCGGAGAAGCTCACAAAGATGGGGTCCGTTGCAGGGCGAGTCGAGGGGGGTGGATCAGGTCAGAGCGGTGCCACTCAGGCGGCTTCCGTTGACCTCAATCCGCCGGGCGCAGCTTCTTGACTTCCTCGGCACTGGGCTGAAAGCGTGCGCCGTCGGCGTACCGAAAATCCACCATCACGCCCTTGCCGCCATCGTTGCGGGTCTTGCCCACAAATGTGCCCATGGTGGACTGGTTGTCTTCTGGACGGTAACGGATACGGCCAAAGGGCGAGGTCACTTCGAGCCCCTTGAACGCCGCGATGAGTTTTTCGGTATCGGCACCGCCAGCCTTGCGCATGCCTGCAGCCAGCGATTGCACCGCCGAATAGCCCACCACCGAGCCCAGGCGGGGGTGGTCTTTGAACTTGGCCTGGTAGGCCTTCAAAAAGGCCTGGTGCTCCGGCGTGGTGATGCCGTACCAGGGGTAGCCGGTCACGGTCCAGCCGTTGGGGGCTTCGTTCTTGAGCGGGTCCAGGTACTCGGGCTCGCCCGTGAGCAGGCTGACCACTTCGCGCCCCTGGAACAGGCCGCGCGTGTTGCCCTCGCGCACAAAGCGCGCCAAATCTGCACCGAAGAGCACGTTGAACACGGCATCGGGCTTGGCGTCGCCCAGGGCCTGCACCACGCTGCCCGCATCCACCTTGCCCAGCGGGGGGGCCTGTTCGGCCACAAACTCCACGTCGGGCTGGGCCTGCTTGAGCAGCTTTTTGAAGGTGGCGGCGGCCGACTGTCCGTATTCGTAATTGGGGTAGACGATGGCCCAGCGCTTCTTTTTGAGCGCAGCCGCCTCAGGCACCAGCATGGCCACCTGCATGTAGGTGGAGGCACGCAGACGGTAGGTGTAGCGGTTGCCGTTTTCCCACACGATTTTGTCGGTGAGCGGCTCTGCGGCCAGGAAGAACACCTTTTTCTGCCGCGCAAAATCCGTCAGCGCCAGGCCGATGTGCGACAGAAAGCTGCCCATGAGCACATCCACCTTCTCGCGGGTGAGCAGCTCATCGGCAGCGCGCACCGCGTCGCCGGGGTTGGCGTTGTCATCGCGCACGATCAGCTCGATCTTGCGGCCAGCAATGCCGCCTGCTGCGTTGACCTCTTCCACGGCCAGCTCCATGCCCTTTTTGTAGGGTTCCAGAAACGCGGGCTGGGCCTTGTAGCTGTTGATTTCACCGATTTTGAGGGTGCCCTGCGCCAGCGCAGAGCCTGCCAACAGGCCCAACCCGACCAGGGGTGCCCAGGTTCGGAGCAAAGCGGTGCATAAGGGCATGACTTTTCTTTCGTTTGAATCAAAGGCTTGAGGGCCGACAATGTACCCGCGCGCCCAATTGCCTGACAATAGGCGGGTTTGCCTGCTAGCCAAAGGCGCTTCGGCCCTCAGAACCTGTTCTTGTTGTGTACGCGCCAGCCAAGCTCTGTTGTTCCGCCAACGCTCGGTGTCTGGCGGCCGCTCCCTGATTCTCATCTCTGCAAGAAACCATGAGTGCTTTTCTCGAAGAACGCGTTCTGACTGTTCACCACTGGACCGATCGCCTGTTCAGCTTCACCACCACCCGCGACCCCGCCTTGCGGTTCTCTAACGGCCATTTCACCATGATTGGCCTGAAGGTGGACGGTAAAAACCTGCTGCGCGCCTACTCTATTGCGAGCCCCAACTGGGAAGAGCATCTGGAGTTTCTGTCGATCAAGGTGCCAGACGGCCCGCTGACCTCCAAGCTGCAAAACATCCAGGTGGGCGACACCATCATCGTGGGCAAAAAGCCCACCGGCACGCTGCTGATCGACTACCTGCTGCCCGGCAAGAACCTGTACCTGATCGGCACCGGCACCGGCCTGGCCCCCTGGCTGTCCATCGTGCGCGACCCCGAGACCTACGAGCGCTTTGAGAAAGTGGTCGTGGTGCACGGCGTGCGTGAGGTGAACGAGCTGGCCTACCAAGACCTGTTCGAAAAAGAGTTGCCCAACCACGAACTCCTGGGCGACATCGTGCGGGACAAGCTGATCTACTACCCCACCGTGACGCGCGAGCCCTTCCGCAACCAGGGCCGAATCACGGACCTGATCGATAACGGCACCTTCCCCGCCAACATCGGCCTGCCGCCGCTGGACCCGATCAACGACCGCGTGATGCTGTGCGGCAGCCCCGCCATGCTGAACGACCTGAAGGTCATGCTGGAAAAGCGCGACTTTGAAGAAGGCAACACCAGCACCCCTGGTGACTTTGTGGTGGAACGGGCCTTCGTCGAGAAGTAAGCCAAACGCTGCAGCCAAAACAAAGGGAGCCCGAGGGCTCCCTTTTTTCTTGCCAACGTGGAGCCCAGCTCACTGCTGCATGGCCACGTAGCCGGGCTGCGACACCGTCTGGTATTGCGGCTGGGGTTGCTGCGCTTGCGGCATGGCGCGTTCATCGGCCACCCGAAAGCCCTTGCCCTGCAGCACCACGGGGGTTCCCACCGCTGGGGGTTGTGCGCGGGTGAAAACGCGGCTGGAGCCGTCTTCCATGCGCACGCGCACTTGGTAGGTGGTTTGGGTGCGGGTGCGCTTTTCAATCTGGTGCCCTGCGTAACCGCCGCCCACAGCCCCCAGCACGGTGGCAGCGGTGCGGCCGTTGCCCTTGCCGATCTGGTTGCCCACCACCGCACCCAGCACACCACCGGCCACGGCGCCTACGCCCGTGGCGGGCGCTGCCTGTTCAATGGCCTGTACCGATTCGACCTGACCGCAGGTTTTGCAGATGCTGACAGAACGCTGGGCCACTGGGGTGCCCGCATTGCCCATGGCGCCATTAGGTGCAGGCTCGGGCCACGCCCCACCCTGCTGTGCCACCGGGCGTGGCTGGCCGCCCATCGGTGCCGCAGCGGCGGGAGCTGCTGAGGGAGCGGTAAATCCGGCCGCCTGAAGGCCCGGCCCCCCCTGCCCGGCAGGCAGTGGCTGCAGCGATGAGCCCAGCGCTGGCGCCGTCAGCCCCCCAGGCGCTGCGGCCAAAGCGACAGGCTGAGCGCCAGAAGAGGCCCCCTCTGCACCGGAGGTGCCGGTGTGCTGCACCACCAGCACCGTTGCCAGCGCCACCACGCAAGCGCCCAGGCCGCCAATGGCCACCCACATCCACTTGAGGGCACCGGGAGCACCGGCCGCGCCGGGCAGCACCATGGGGGTAGCGGGTTGCACGGAGAGTGTGTTTGCTTTGTGCATCGTTTTTCCTTTTCTTTCATTGGCCAGGGCCAGATGTGCCCCGCCGTACTTGCATGTGCCTAAGGTACACAGCCTGGACACCGAATGCAGGCCCTGGCCGGTAAGCGTTGTAAGAAGCTGTTCAAGGACGCGGATGGGACGCGCGGCCTTCCAGCTCCTGCCAGGCCCGGGCGCAAGCGGCAGACAGCAGCAGCACCGCGGACGAGAAGTAAATCCACATCAACACCACCACCAACGAACCAGCCGCCCCGTAGGCTGACACGACGGCCGCCTGCGACAGGTACAGCGCCAGCCCGTGGCGCCCCACCGTGAACAGCACGGCCCCGCACAGCGCGCCTCGCACCAGGTAGCGCAGCTGGGGTTTGGGCCCCGTGCTCATGCGCAGCAGCCCGGCAAACAGGGCTGCGCAAATGGCAAAACCTGCCAGTTCATTGAGCAGATGCAAGGCCGGCGCCACCAAGCGCCACGTCTGCGCCCAGGCCGCCAGCACATTGAGCAGCGCCGACACAGCCAGCGACACCAGCAGCAAGAAGCCAAAGGCCATCACATAGGCCACGCCACGCAAACGCAGCGACACCCCTTGCCACCAGGGCGCCTCAGCGCCCGACCCAGGCCGCTCCAAAGCCCACAGCCGGTGCAGCGCCGCCTGCAGCTCGCCAAACACCCCGGTGGCGCCAAACAACAGCACCCCCAGGGCCAGCAGCGACGCCATCACGCCCTGCGCGGGCTGCTGCGCGCTGGCCAGCGCCTGCTGCACCACGGCCGCGCCCTGCACGCCCAGCACCGTGCCAATTTGCGCGACCAGGCTGTGCTCCAGCTGGTCGCGGTCCAGCCACCAGCCCAGCAGCGCCACCAAAAACACCAGCAAAGGGGCCAGGCTCAGCACGCCATAGAACGACATTGCCGCACTCATGCGTGCGCCGTCGGCCCCCGACCACAGCCCTGCCACCCTGTGCGCCCAGCCCAACCAGGAGCGAACGCGCGGGGAAGGCGCTGCCCCGGTGGGATGAAGACGGCCCTGGGTGGGCTCAACAGGAGTCATCGGGCAAAGGTAATCCAGCCCCATTCGGGCGGCTGTCAGCGCAGCGCCGCGCCGCGCGTCAGCCAAAGCCGACAAGCCGGCCCGCGCCCCACCCTTGCCGGGGCCGTAAACTCACCCCCCAGTTCAGTTGGGGGAAGACAGGAGATTTATGCAAGTTCGCTGTGCACTGGTCGGCATGCCCGGCTCGGGCAAATCCACCGTAGGCAAGCAGCTCGCCCAGCGGCTCGGTGTTCCCTTCATTGACCTGGACCACCAGCTCGAACTGGTGCTGAAGACCAGCATCCGCAATTTCTTCGAGACCGAGGGCGAAGCCCGCTTTCGGGACCTGGAAGCCCAGGTGCTGGCCGAAACCACCGCCCAGGCCGGCGGCATGGTGCTGTCTACTGGCGGCGGTGCCGTGCTGCGCCCCGAGAACCGCGAGGTGCTGCGCCAGTTTGGCAACGTGCTGTACCTGCGCGCCTCGCCAGAAGAAATCTTCAAACGCGTCAAGCACGACCGCACCCGCCCCCTGCTGCAGGTGGGCAACCCCCTGCACCGCCTGCGCGAGCTGTACGCCCAGCGCGACACCCTGTACCGCGACACCGCCACCTACGTCATCGAGACTGGCCGACCCACCGTGCACACCCTGGTCAACATGATCATGATGCAGTTGGAGATGGCCCAGGGGGCCCAGGAGCCACAAGTGCCGCATGGCACACCAGATGCCCCAACCCCGCCAGGCAGGCCGCACTCCGACGGGCCCTGAATCAGACACTACAAAAACAATAGCTGCTAGCGCTTTATTGGTAAGCGCTAGCAGCTATTTTCTTATGAGACATTCGCTGCAAATGGCATGCCCCTACCGCGCTTGCAACTGCCCCTCAAACACACAGGCCGCGCCCCGGTAGGCGCCACAACCCGTCTCCGACACCCAGGCCTGGCGCCCGTTGGCGTCCACGCGCACCCGCACTTCGCAGGCGGCGGCGTCGGGTTCAGGCCGGTAGGGCTTGAGCACCAAGGTGCCTTGCTGCCACTGCCCCAGGCTGTCCAGGCCGCCGCTGCACTGCGGTGAGCCCACCGTGAGCGCAGCAGCCACGGTGCCACGCTCCGCATCCAACACGATGAGCCGCAACCGCAGTTGCCCCACCAGGGCCGGGCCATCCCACTGTGCCGCCAGCCGACTGGCTGGCAAGGCAGCGCTGGCGGCCGGGGCGGGCGCCGGGGCCTGCGCCCAGCAGGCGGGTAAGGCGGACACCAATGCGGCGAACAACACCTTTCGAGCCCCAGCGCGCGCGACGCTGCGCACGGCCCCTACAAAACGCGAATGGAGGTGAAGGCGAGCAGGCAAAGTCATGGCGGTGGCAAAAAATTTCAGCGGAAGTTGGCGGGCACGATGCGTTGCTCAATGTACTGCCACAGGTAGGCGGTATAGGCCTTGGCCGCACTGCCTTCGTGGGCGTCGATCATCGATTGGCGCTTGTCGGCATCGGCGACATGGTTTTGCAGCAAGCCTTCCGCACGCGCATCGGTCAGCGTGCCTTTGAGGATTTGCGCCGCACCGCCCGCCCCTTCGTGGTGCACCAGGTAGATGTACTGCGCCTTCTGATCTGCGGGCAGATCGGCAGGGACCAGAGGGGTGCCATCGTCCTTGGTGCGGGCGCTCAGCTGGGTGAAGTAGCCCTTGTCCAGCTCAGCCGCAGCCACGATCGAGGTGGTGGCGTCAAAGCGCAGGTCCAGCAGCCCAGCGCGGTCCACCACCTGGTTGGCGTCGTTCACCAGCCCCAGGGACTTGGCCTGTTGATTGACGTAGCTGCCGGGCTTGGTGGCCGACTCGATCCAGGTGCTTTCCAGAAACTGCGTCAGCCCCCCAGCCTTGCTGGTGGTGTTGTAGCTCTGCGGGTCCCAGGTGGCAGACAGCTCACGGCGCACGGCCTTCCATTCGGCGGCATCGGCCTTGCCCAGCTTGGCTTTGGGGTCGAGCTGCGGGTGCAGTTCGTTGAAGAAGCGCTGGTTGGTGGCCTCGTCCAGCCGCTTGCCGCGCAGCGGGCCGGCTTCGGCCGATATCACCGCCGCAATCGTAGCGCGCGGGTAGCCCGTGCGGTCGGATGCCAAGGTGATGGCGTCGCGGTAGACCTCGTTCACCCCCAGGCGCAGCGGGTCCGTCCGGTCGCGCTCGGCCTGCCGCAACGCCGTCAAAGCATTGGGGGCAGGCACGGTGCCAGCCCCCCAAAACGGCGTGGTGTTGGCACTTTGCGCAGGGGTGCCGTTGTTGCCGTTCTGACTGCTGGCGCTGGGGTTGTGGGTATCGGCCTGCGCCAGCAGGACGCCGGGCTGTGCAGCCGTCGAGGTGTTGCCGCCGACAAGGGTGTCACCCCGAGACACGCTGGAGTCTGCCGCAGCTGCAGCCGTGCCACCGCCAGGAAACGCCCAAGTGCTGGTGTTGGTATTGATTTGCATGGTGAAGCGCGACGGGCCGCAGAACGGCCCGTTTCCATTGTTGCAACTGGCGATGATTGCCAGGAAGTGG
Organism: Acidovorax sp. 56; assembly: GCF_002749705.1. Taxonomy (NCBI): domain Bacteria; kingdom Pseudomonadati; phylum Pseudomonadota; class Betaproteobacteria; order Burkholderiales; family Comamonadaceae; genus Acidovorax; species Acidovorax sp. 56. The sequence goes on along the minus strand of NZ_PEEV01000001.1, from coordinate 3,601,990 downwards.
CTGGGGCTGGGGCCGGAGCGGGCTGCATGGCCTGCCCCAGCCCAGCTCCCTGCTGCCCTTTACCGCCCCTTACTGCTTGCGCGCCATGCTGCTCATGCCTTCGCCCAGCGACTTCAGCGCCGTGTTGAACGCATCCGTGAGCAGCTTGAACTCCTGGCTCACCGCCTGGAACTCCGCATTCGTCGCCTGCATCTCCTTGGCCTGGTCTTGTTCGCTGCCGCCCGAGTTCTCCTTGAGCTTGTTGGACAGCTCCACCATCTTGGAGGCCTTGTTGCCCATGGCCTCTCCCATGGCCTGTGCAATCGCCTGCAGCCAGCTCTTGGCACCTGTCTTGCCACCGCCGCCGCATTCCTTGCCCATGTCCGAGGTGCCTTCCGTCATCTGGCGGCGCACGCTGTCCACGATTTGCTTGGCAATGTCGTCCACTGCGCTTTGGATGCCCCCACCTGCGGCGTCCGAGATCGCTTCGTCTGCGCCTTCGCTGGGCTTGTGGCAGTCTTGCAGCACTTTCTCAATGGCCTGGCTGATGGCGTCCTGCAGGAATTTGGGCATGCCGTCTTCGCGCTGCAGGGTTTGCGTGGCCTGCTGGGCGCCGCCGCCCATGATGGTGCTGACCAAGTTGGTGGTGGCGTTGAGGATGTTCACGGGCGAGAAGCCTTCCAGTGTCTTGCCCATGTCCGAGCCGCCCAAGAGCCCGCTGACCATGCCGCCCAGGAACTGGGAGCCGATTCCGCCGAGCAAGCCGCCCATGCCGCCACCACCCATCAATGCGGAACCCACTACGCCTACTGCTGCACCCATGTTCAACTCCTTCAATTGGTTTGGCTCTGTGGCCGTGATCGGTATCGTCCTTGCCTGGACCCGCAGGACCCGGTGTTGCACTGGGGCCTGGGGCCATTGCGCAGGGTGGTGCCTTGATGTGTTGGCAACCCTTTGCAATGGCCTCGATTGAATCGGCTTTGCCCCACCAAAGCTATACAGGCGATTCCCAGCTAGGAATCGCCCTAGCTGGGAAGAACACCTATGCCGAGCGGTTCCGCGGTCGTCCAGACCCCCAGGCAAAATCACCGCCACACCCACCCCACACACACCCCAGGGAGCCCCATGAACCCCACCGCACTGGCGCGCCTGCGCGCCGTTCTGGAACGCGATGTCGCCCAAGGCCTGCTGCCCGGTGCGGTGGCGCTGGTGCAGCATCGGGGCCACACCGTGTTGCACGAAGCCGTAGGGCTGCAGCGCCCTGGCGCCGACAGCCCCGCCATGGCGCTGGACACCGTGTTCCGCATTTACTCGATGACCAAGCCCATCGCCTCGCTGGCAGCGCTGATGCTGATGGAGGAAGGCCGCTTGCTGCTGGCGCAACCTGTGTCGCACTACCTGCCCGCCTTCAAGGGGCAGCAGGTGTACCAGCCCGCCACCGGCGCCCTGGCCCCTGTCGCGCGCGAGGCCACGGTGCACGACCTGCTGCGCCACACCGCAGGCCTGGGCTACGCGTGGGACACCGGCCCCATTGCCGAGCAGTACCGCAGCGCCCGCGTGGGCTCGCGAAGGCACAGCAACCAAGAATTGGCAACAGCTCTGGGCCCGCTGCCGCTGCTGCACCCACCCGGCAGCTGCTGGGAATACAGCCGGGCCACCGATGTGCTGGGCGCGGTGATTGAGCAGATCGAAGGCGCCCCGCTGGGCCAGGTGCTGCAGCGGCGCATTCTGGAGCCCCTGGGCATGCACGACACCGGCTTTTCGGTACCCGCCGCCAGCCGCCATCGCCTGGCCGAGCCCTTTGCCCACGACCCGCAGACGGGCGCGGGCGTGACGCTCATCGATGTGGACGCACCACCCCGTTTTGAGTCGGCCGGGGGCGGCCTGGTCTCCACCGCTGGCGACTACGCCCGCTTCTTGCAGTTGATGCTGGGGCGGGGCACGCTGCACACCAGCGCAGGCCCCGTGCGCCTGGCCAGCCGCGCCACGGTGGACTTCATGGCTGCCGACCATATCGGCGCCCTGCCCCGCGCAGGCGGCATCCTGCCCGAGGGCTACGGCTTTGGCCTGGGCGTGGCGGTGCGCACCGCCACCGGCAACGCCACCCGTCCCGGCAGCGCCGGGCACTACAGCTGGAGTGGAATGGGTGGCACCTTCTTCTTTGTGGACCCGGCCGAGGACCTGTTCGCTATCCTGCTCACGCAGGCACCGGGGCAACTGCAGTACCTGTGCGAGCTGTTTCCCACGCTGGTGTACGCCGCGCTGTAGCCCGCAAGGCAGGGCAAGCCCCCGCAGCACTTTGCGCTGCCAGGGCCCCTGCATCGCACATTTGCCACCACGGCGGGCCACCACTTTGGCACCCGCCCCAGGGCGGTCGGGCCTAGCATTCATCCCATCCGGTGCCCCTGCGCACCCAAGGGGTTGCCACACGCAGGCCCAGGGTGCAGGGGGCGTCAACCCACACCACACTGCACACCCTGCAAGGCCTGCCATGACCCGCAAACTCGTCACCTTCCACTTCGACCAACTGGGCGAGCCCCGCGAATCCCGCCCGCCTGCCGATCGCGTCATTGAGGGCGACATCGTCTGCCGCAACTGGGACATCGACAGCGCCAAGGACGGCAAGGTGCGCGCGGGTGTTTTTGAATCCACGCCCGGCACCAACCGCTCCATCAAAGGGGAGACCTGGGAGTTTTGCTACATCCTCAGCGGCGTGGCCGAGATCACCGAAGACGGCCACACCCCCATCACCTACCGCGCGGGCGACTGCTTCATCATGAAGCCCGGCTACGTGGGCCAGTGGCGCACCCTGGAGACGGTGCGCAAGGTGTGGGTGGCGGCTTGAAGCCAAGCACGCACTGCGCCTGCGAAGGCTTCAACCCAATTGACCTCTAGCGCTTGTCCAAAAAGCGCAAGCAGCTCTTATTTTCATAGCGATCGCATCCCCATCACGCAAAGCGCCATGGACTCAGGGCTCCTTGCAGGCTGAGGCGGCGGCCAATGTGGGCTCCACCGACACCCCGGCGCGTTTGGACGCATCTTCCTTCAAGACCGTGAGGTAGCAACGCTCGGTGTGGGGTTCAAAGTCCACCAGGTACTTCTGGCCCGCGGCAGGCACGAGGCTGACGCGTGCGTCGCAACGGAACACGACGTTGTTGCGCTGCTCGTTGTAGTACACGCTGATTTTCACCCGGCGCCCCGCAGGGATGGGGGCATATCCATCACCATCGTTCGCGGGCTTGTACAGCGCACCATCCACGCACAAACGTTTGTCCCCGACGCCCTGGATGTTCAGACGCGCTGTGGGCGCTCCAGGCGCCGCCCGGTACTCGGGCAGCGAGGCACAGCCCGCCAACCAACCCGCTGCCAACACCGTCGCCATGTACCAACCGCGCTTCATGGGGTCACCCCTTTCTTCACGCCAGGCCCCAGTCGGGCTAGCACCTCTTTGGTGTTTATCAGGCCTTGCGCGGGCGCGTTAAAGAACAAGATGTACGCATAGGCGCGGGCGGGCGCAGTGAACGTAACCGGCAGGTTGCTACTGGTGCGCTTGTCCAACGCTGCCGCCAGCAGCGTGGGGTACAGGGCGAAATAGGCCTTGTTTTCGCGCTGGGCGATCTCGGCGCACCGGTACACGAGGTAACGGCCCACAGCCTCATTCTCGGTCAATAAATTGCCATGAAAACTGACCTTGATGAGCTCTCCCGGCCCTTTGACCTCCCGGTAGCCAAAGGTGCCCGTTCCAATCAACGCATTGGACGAACCCTGATAACCCGTGGCACAACCAGCCAGCAGCGCTACAGCCACTGCAGCCGCAGCCGTCCCAGCCAGTGGCCTGGCTTTTCGCTTGAACACAATAGTTCCCTCCGTGTGGATTGATGGCCCACTGTCGCCTCTGACGGGCATTCACGGCGACCGCCTCTGCAGTCGCCGTGTTTGGGCCGGGCGTAGTGGACCACGGAGGACCAACAGAATCGGGGTTCTAACGGTTACGGTTGTTTGGGTTTGTAAACGGCCGGTGCCGCATCCACCGCCCGCTGCATCGGCGCATGCTGCGCCATCAGCCCAGCGATCCAGTCAATGAAGACGCGCAGCTTGGCGCTGACGTGGCGGTGCGGCGGATAGGCCACGGACATCGGCATCGCCTCCATTTGCCAATCGGCAAACAAGGGCTTCAAGGCGCCAGCCTCCACATGCGCGCGTGCCATGTAGTCGGGCAGCCACAGCACCCCCAGGCCCGCCAGGCCTGCAGCCAGGTAGGCATTGCCGTCATCCACCGCACACACATAGCGCCCCTGGGCCTGCACTTGCTCGTGGCCCCGGCGCATGGCAAAGGGCAGGGGCTTGCCGGTGCGGGCCCACACAAAGCCCACCGTGTGGTGGTGCGGCCCCTCCAGCTCCGTGGGGTGCTGCGGCACCCCACGGAGCTGGAGGTAGCTGGGGGCGGCATAGACGCGCAAGACCAGATCGCCCACATGGCGCGCGATGAGCGAGGGGTTGGTGAGGGTGCCGCCACGCACCACGCAATCGACCTTGTCACTCACCATGTCCACCACCCGGTCGCTGACGCCCAGGTGCAGCTGGATATCAGGGTATTGGGCATGGAAGGCGGGCAGTGCGGGGATGAGAACGAGGCTGGCCAGCGGGCTGGGCACATCCACCCGCAACCGCCCCCGGGGCGCGGCCACGGCGCTGGAGAGGCTGGCGTCCGCCTCCTCCAGATCCGCCAGCAGGCGCACCACCCGCTGGTAATAAGCGGCGCCGTCGGCGGTGAGCTGCACGCTGCGCGTGGTGCGGTGCAGCAGCTTCACACGCAGGCGGGCTTCGAGTTGCTGCACCAGTTGGGTCACGGTGGTGCGGCCCATGCCCAAGGTGTGGGCGGCTTTGGTGAAGCTGCCCGATTCCACAACGCGGGCAAAGGCCTGCAGGGCGTCAAAACGGTCCATGGCGGCGGGGGCAAGGCGCACACGGCGCCGCCCATTGTTGATTGTTTGGAAATGAAGAACAGTGCTGCGCAGATTAGCCTGTTTATCAGAACAGCGCTCGCTTCTACAGTGCCTGCATCACCACCCCTCCCCGCATGAATGAAAGGACTCTCCATGCCCACCCGTGACGTCGTGTTTCCCGCAGGCCGCCAGGCGCTGTACGAGCGCAACCGCTATTCGCCCGCCGTGCGCGCCAATGGCTTTCTGTTTGTCTCTGGCCAGGTCGGCAGCCGCGAAGACGGCTCGCCCGAACCCGATGTGGCCGCCCAGGTGCGCCTGGCATTCACCAACCTCAACGCCGTGCTGCAAGCGGCAGGCTGCACGTTTGACGACGTGGTGGACGTGACGATGTTCGTGGTGAACCCCGAGGCGAACTTCGACACCGTCTGGGGCATCGTGCCCGAGTTCTGGGGCGAGGCGCCCTACCCCACACTCACCGGCATTGGGGTGACGTGGCTGTATGGGTTTCAGTTCGAGATCAAGGTGATTGCCAAGCTGCCGCACGCCTGAACGCCAGATGGAGTGATCCCACACGGCAGAAAAAAGGCTCCTGCACAGGAGCCTTTTAAGGTCATAACAACGTCTAGCGCTTACCCAATAAGCGCTGATAGCTATTTATTTCATAGCATCACAGGTTCGGGGCCAACAACCGCTCCAACACCTTCTCGTCCATGCCCCGGCGCTGGGCCATGTCGTGCAACTGGTCTTCACCGATCTTGCCGACGTTGAAGTACACGCTGTCGGGGTGGCCGATGTAGAAGCCGCTCACGCTGGCGGCGGGCATCATGGCCAGGCTTTCGGTCAGGGTCATGCCGATTTCCTCGGCCTGCAACACGCGGAACAGCTCGCTCTTGGCGCTGTGGTCTGGGCAGGCGGGGTAGCCGGGCGCGGGGCGGATGCCGTGGTACTTCTCGGCAATCATGTCGTCGTTGCTCAGCGCTTCACCGGTGGCGTAGCCCCACAGGTCGGTGCGCACGCGGTGGTGCAAGGCTTCGGCAAAGGCTTCGGCCAAGCGGTCGGCCAGGCTCTTGAACATGATGGCAGAGTAGTCGTCCAGCGCGTCGATGAAGGCTTTTTCCTTCTTTTCGATCCCGAGGCCCGCCGTCACGGCGAACAGGCCCGCGTAGTCGGCAATGCCGCTTTCCTTAGGCGCCACAAAGTCGGCTAGGCAGCGGCTGGGGCGCGTCACGCCGTCGATGGTGTGTTTCTCGGCCTGCTGGCGCAGGCCGTACCAGGTCATGGCCACTTCGGTGCGGGTGTCGTCGGTGTAGAACTCGATGTCGTCGTCGTTCACGCTGTTGGCGGGCAGCAGCGCCATCACGCCGCTGGCTGTGAGCCACCGGCCTTCGATGATTTTCTTGAGCATGGCCTGGCCATCGGCGAACACGCGCGTGGCCTCCACGCCCACGATCTCGTCGGTGAGGATGGCAGGGTACGGACCGGCCAGGTCCCAGGTCTGGAAGAACGGGCCCCAGTCGATGTACTTGGCCAGCTCGCCCAGGTCGAAGTTCTTGAACACGCGGCGGCCCAGCGCGCGGGGCACGGCGGGCTGGTAGGCCGACCAGTCCACGGGCGTCTTGTTGGCGCGGATCTTGGCCAAGGGCCACAGGGGTGTGGCCTTTTTGTTGGCGTGCTGGGTGCGCACCTTGTCATAGTCGGCGTTCAGCTCATCCACGTAGCTCTGCACGCCGTCGCCCAGCAGGCTTTGCGCCACGCTCACGCTGCGGGACGCATCGGGCACGTAGACCACGGGGCCTTCGTAATGCGGAGCGATCTTGACGGCGGTGTGCACGCGGCTGGTGGTGGCGCCACCGATGAGCAGCGGGATCTTCTTGATGCGGAAGTGCTCGTCCTTCTGCATCTCGCCGGCCACGTACTGCATCTCTTCGAGGCTGGGCGTGATCAGGCCCGACAGGCCCACGATGTCGGCCCCCTCGACCTTGGCACGCGCCAAAATCTCGTGGCAGGGCACCATCACGCCCATGTTCACCACCTCAAAGTTGTTGCACTGCAGGACCACGGTGACGATGTTCTTGCCGATGTCATGCACGTCGCCCTTGACGGTGGCAATGACGATCTTGCCCTTGCTACGCACATCACGCCCGGCCAACTCGTCCTGGCGCTTTTCTTCTTCGATGTAGGGGATCAGGTGGGCCACGGCGCTCTTCATCACGCGGGCGCTTTTCACCACCTGGGGCAAGAACATCTTGCCCGCACCAAACAAATCGCCCACCACGTTCATGCCGTCCATGAGCGGGCCTTCGATCACATGCAGCGGGCGGCCGCCCTTGGCCAGAATCTCGCGGTAAGCCTCTTCGGTGTCTTCGGTGATGAAGTCGGTGATGCCGTGCACCAGGGCGTGGCTCAAGCGCTCACCCACGGTCTTGGGGTTGTCCGGCGTGCCGCGCCATTCGAGCTTTTTGCTCTCGTCCTTGGCGCCGCTCTTGGCGGTTTCGGCGATCTCGACCAGGCGCTCACCCGCGTCGGGGCGGCGGTTGAGCACCACGTCTTCCACGCGCTCGCGCAGCACGGGCTCCAGGTCGTCGTACACGCCCACCATGCCCGCGTTGACGATGCCCATGTCCATCCCGGCCTTGATGGCGTGGTACAGGAACACGGTGTGGATGGCCTCGCGCACGGGGTCGTTGCCGCGGAAGCTGAACGACACGTTGGACACCCCGCCCGACACCTTGGCGCCCGGCAGGTTCTGCTTGATCCAGCGCACGGCCTCGATGAAGTCGACCGCGTAGTTGTTGTGCTCTTCAATGCCGGTGGCCACGGCAAAGATGTTGGGGTCGAAGATGATGTCTTCGGGCGGGAAGCCGACTTCATCGACCAGGATGCGGTAGGCGCGCTCGCAGATTTCGATCTTGCGCTCGTAGGTATCGGCCTGTCCTGTTTCGTCAAACGCCATCACCACCGCTGCGGCGCCATAGCGGCGCACCAGGCGAGCCTCGTGCTTGAATTTGTCCACGCCCTCCTTCATGGAGATGGAGTTGACGATGCCCTTGCCCTGCACGCATCGCAGGCCAGCCTCGATCACCTCCCACTTGGAGCTGTCCACCATGATGGGCACGCGCGCGATGTCGGGCTCGGACGCGATGAGTTGCAAAAACCGCACCATGGCGGCCTTGCTGTCGAGCATGGCCTCGTCCATGTTGATGTCGATGACCTGTGCGCCGTTCTCCACCTGCTGGCGGGCCACGGCCAGGGCTTCTTCGTACTGGCCGTTCAAAATCATGCGCGCAAACGCCTTGGAGCCGGTGACGTTGGTGCGCTCGCCCACGTTGACGAACAGGGTGCCCTCGCCAATGGAGACAGGCTCCAGGCCAGAGAGTTTCATGGGAGGGACGGAAACAGCAGACATAGGGCTCACCTGTGCAGGAACACGGACAAAACAGGTGAGCGTCGTTACGGGGGGGCTGTGCCAGAGGGCTGGGGCCCAAGCCTGACGGCTTCACCATGGCGGTGAGGCCGCTGCAACGCTCCTTGGGCAGCGTGGATTTTACCGGGTCAGCGCACTGGCAGGAACTGCAGAAAACTGCCCCCCACAATCCCCTGTACATAGCTGATGGCGGCGCGGCGGTACTTTTCGGTGGCCACAGCGGCCAGCAGATCAAGCCGCGCGATGATCTTGCCGAACTCGCGCTCAAAGCTCAGGTTGCGGCCCTGGGGCCCTATCTCGTCGGCCAGCAGCAGCGGCTGGCCCTGGGCATTGCGGCGCTGGGCCAGCAACCACACCGCGCTCTCCACGTTGCGCGCGGCGTTGTACAAGTGCTGCGCATCGATGCTGTCGAGCAAGAAGAACTCTGTCTTGCCCCCGTGCGCCGTGATGAGCATGTCGGCCGTGGCGTGGATGAAGGCGCCCACGCGGTCACCAGTGAATTCAGGCGCCAGAGCCAGTGCCATGGCGGCGATATCGCGGCGCCCCTGCAGCGTCGGCCAGGCCTGGCGCAGGACGATGGCATCGCGCACCAGGTCCATGGCGTGCTCGCGGCTGATGGCGCTGGTCTTGCGCCACTCGGCGGGGTTGCGGCGATAGAGCTTGTCCATCAGCAGGTACAGGCTCGCCAGGTTGTCGCGCATGGCCAGCGTGGCCATGCGGTTCACGTCCGACTGCGCCAGCTCACCGGCCGAAGTGGCCGAGCCCTTGACTTCGCCGCGCTGGGTGTGCGCCGTGCTGGAACAGCCCGCCAACAAGGCGCACAGCAGGGCAAAAAGAGGCAGAAGGGGCAGAGACAGAAATGAGATGGACCCATGCATCGTGGCGCCATTATCAACAGCGCCCAGCCCCCACGGGCAGATGGAGCGGGCGCTCAGGCCGTCGCGGCCTCAGTGGCGGTTTGCGCGGAAGCCGTAGCCGACGCGGGCAGCCCGAACAGGTGGTCGAACACCCAGTTGAACACGAACGTGTAGCACAGGAAAAACACGATCAGCCCCAGGTCCATGACGAAGGCCTGCCACAGGCTGACCTGGAACCACCAGGCGAACAGCGGCACCAGCGTGAACACCAGCCCGCCCTCAAAACCGATGGCATGCGCCACGCGCCGCGCTGTGCTGCGCCCGCGCACCGCCTGGCGAGACTCCCAGCGCTCAAAAGCCCAGTTGAACACGATGTTCCAAATCACGGCGATCACCGATGCTGCCACCGCCACCACGCCCGAGTGGCCCGCGCTCTGGCCTGTCAGCAGGGCCAGCCCCACGGTGGCAGCGCCAATCGCAATCAGCTCGTACAAGCTGACGTAAATGATGCGGCGCTTGACGCCTTGCAGGCCGAAGAGGGTCGGTGTTTTGTCCATGGATGGCACTTTATGTGCATTCATCTGACATATAAAGTCAGCTTCTTTCAGATTAATTGACAGATCAACCCCATGGCCTTTTCTTCCGACAGCGTGCAGGTGTTCTTGGCCGCGCTGGACCACGGCTCGTTCTCGGCCGCTGCGCGGGCGCTGTCGCGGGTGCCTTCGGCGGTGAGCATGACCATCGCCCACCTGGAGGCCGAGCTGGCCGTGCAGCTGTTTGACCGCAGCGGGCGCGAACCCCGGCCCACGGCCGCAGCACGGGCGCTGGAGCCCCAGGCGCGGCTGCTGGCCGGGCAGTTGCAGCAGCTCAACGCCCAGGCGCTGGCGCTGACACAGGGGCTGGAAGAGCGCCTGACCCTGGCGATTGCGCCCGAGTTGCTGGCCTCGCGCTGGACGGCGCCGCTGGCCGCGCTGGCGCACGAGTACCCGCTGCTGCAGGTGGAAGTGCTGACGGCCCCGCAGGTGGATGCGCTGGCGCTGCTGCACAGTGGGCGGGCCCAGCTGGCGCTGGTGTTTGAGCGGCCCAGCATCGACGGGCGCGAGGGGTTTCAGGAAGTGGGCACCGAAACCCTGGTGGCCGTGATGGCGCCAGACCACCCGGTATTGCAGGGCGCACGCGCGTCGGCATTGGCCCGGGGCGAGCCGCCCGAGCGCGCCATGCTGCGCGAGGAGCACCTGACCACCACGCGCCAGATCGTGGTGGCCAGCCGCGACCTGGCGCAGACCGACCCGCGCTTTGTGTTTGCCCGCCACCACTGGCGCACCGACAACCACCTGGCCGCGCTGGGCCTGATCGAGGCGGGCCTGGGCTGGGGCTGGCAGCCGCGCGCGCTGGTGCAGCCGCGCATCGCGGCGGGTTCGCTGGTAGAGATGCCGTTTGAGAACCTGAGCAACGGTGTGGCGCTGTGGGTGGATGTGGTGTGGTCCAAGGAGCGGCCCCTGGGCCTGGGGGCGCGGCGCTTTGTGGCGCTGATGGAAGGGGCCACGGCCCCTGGGGCGCAGGCCTGACGCCAAGGGCCAGCCCAAGGCCCGGCCCAGGCCAGTGCCATTCCTGCGGGCGTCAAAAGACATCAAAGGCAAATACGAATTAGTTGCATTTGCATGGATAATGGCGACCCCTTGCCTTTTTGGGCCCGCCTCGGTGCGCAGTTTGCTGCCCGGCGGGCCTGTTCACCGCCCCTTCACCATGCACTCCCTGATCCATCGGCCTGCGCGCCATCCCCGCCTTTCGGCCATTGCCCACGCCAGCGTGGTGCTGTGCGCCTTCACCGCCACAGCGGCCCTGGCCCAGCAGGCAGCGGCCCCTGCGGCCTCTGCCGAGGCCAGCCCCGCCTTGTCGGAAGTGCAGGTGCGCGAAACCTCGGGCAGCAGCGGCTACCAGGGCGCGCAGCGCAACACCGCCGCCACCCGCACCGACACCCCGCTCATCGAGACGCCGCAGTCCGTGCGCGTGGTGCCCCAGCAGCTCATGCAAGACCTGGGCGCCCGCCGCCTGGCCGACACGGTGGACTTTGTCAGCGGCATCACCCGCCTCAATGACTTTGGCGGCACCTGGGACAACTACGCCATTCGCGGCTTCAGCAACACCGATGGCGGGCAGCTGCTTAACGGCTTTGCCTCCAACCGGGGCTATGGCCCGCAGCGCGACGTGGCCAGCGTGGAGCGCGTGGAGTTCCTCAAAGGCCCCGCCGCCGCCTTGTACGGCAGCAGCGAGCCCGGCGGCACGCTCAATGTGGTCACCAAAAAGCCCCAGTTCACCGCCGCCAACAAAGCGGGCGTGCAGGTGGGCACCCTGGGCTATCGGCGTACCACGCTCGACAGCACCGGCCCGCTGGGCACGGACGTGGCCTACCGCCTGAACGTGGCGGCTGAAGACGGCGCCAGCCGCTCGAACCTGGTCGACAACCGCAAAATGGTGGTGGCCCCGGCCCTCACCTGGAACCTGAGCCCCAACACGGTGCTGAACTACGAGGCCGAATTCATCCGCATCCGCACCCCGCTGGACCGGGGCCTGGTGCAGGTCAACGGCAACGTGGGTGCCCTGCCGCGCGACCGCTTCCTGGGCGAACCCGACCGGGGCAATCTGCATGTGAATGGCGACACCCACCAGATCACGCTGGACCACGACCTGGGCAGCGGCTGGCGCACGCGGCTGGGCGCGTCGTACCGCGAAACCGAGCTGTACGGCAACGCCGTGGACTTTGGCACGGGCCAGCTGGGCGTGCTGGGCAGCGACGGCCGCACCCTGGCGCGCAGCGACAGCTGGCGCAGCCTGCCTTCGCGGGACACGTCGGTGCAAGCCGAAGTGGAAGGCAAGGTCACCACCGGCGCGCTGCGCCACACCGTGCTGGCGGGGGTGGACTCGTGGCGGCTGACGTCGGGCCAGGACATTCGCTATTCCACGCAAAAGTACCCCATCGACATCTACAACCCCACCTACGGCACCGTCACCGGCAGCACCTTGGCACAGGGCTACCTGCTCAATGACCGCCTGCGCGCCACCGGCCTGTTTGCGCAAGACCAGATCGACCTGAGCGCCCAGTGGAAGCTGCTGGCCGGCGTGCGTTTTGACAGCTACCACCAGGACAACCAAGACCTGATGGCGGGCACGCGCCAAGTGCACTCCTACTCGGCCACCACGCCGCGCATCGGCCTGACCTACCTGATTGACGCCAACACCTCGGTCTACGCCTCGGCGGGTCGCTCGTTCCGCCCCAATGCGGGCACGGACGAAAACGGCAACGCATTCGAGCCGCAAAAGGGCAAGGCGTTTGAGCTGGGCGCCAAGTGGCAGTCGCCCGACCAGCGCCTGAACGCCAACGTAGCGCTGTTTGATATTCGCAAGACCAACGTGCTCACCCGCAGCCCCACCAATGCCAACTTCAGCATTGCCGCTGGCGAGGTGCGCAGCCGAGGGCTGGAGCTGGACGTGGCCGGGCAAATTGACACCCACTGGCGCATGACGGCCAACCTGGCCTACACCGACACCGAAGTCACCCGCGACAACAACGCCGCCCTGCTGGGCAAGCGCCTGCTGAACGTGCCGCGCGTCAGCGCCGGGCTGTTCGCCATCCGCGAAGACCAAGCCCCCTGGGGCGGTCGCTACGGCATTGGCGGTGGGCTGGTGCACGTGGGCGAGCGCACAGGCACCGCTACCGATGCCTACCGCCTGCCCGCCTACACCACGGCGCGCATCACCAGCTACTGGCAAATCGACAAGCGCACGCGCCTGACGCTGGACGTGCACAACCTGTTCGACAAGACCTACTACACCGCCTCGTGGGGCAACCTGACGGTGATCCCTGGCCTGGGCCGCCAGGTGGTGGCCGGGGTGCAGGTGGCGTTCTGACCGGCGCAGGCTAGGTTATAGGTAAAAATGCTGCTAGCGCTTATTGAATAAGCGCTAGCAGCTATATTTTTAATAGCATTTTATGGCATGAATGTCCGGTGAAGGACTCGGCTGGTATCGTGGCGCCAACGCCCTGCCAACCCCCACACCGGAGAGCCACATGCCCTCACCCCATGCCCATGACGCCCTTTGGGGCGTCGCCCGCCACAGCCTGGCCCCGCGCTGGGCGCCCTGGCAGCCCGAGCCGGGCAAGCCGTTTGCGCTGGACGCCATCGACCCCGGCGCCAAGCCCTTTTCTACCGGCAGCAAGGCCGAAGACAAAGCGGCGGTGGAAGCCCTGGCCGTGGAGCTGGATGCGCTGCAAAACCTGTTTTACGCCGACAAGCGCTACAAGCTGCTGGTGGTGCTGCAGGGCACCGACACCTCGGGCAAGGACGGCACCATTCGCGGCGTGTTCGGCCGCATGAGCGCCCTGGGCGTGCACGCCGTGGGCTGGAAGGCCCCGACCGAGCCCGAGCTGGCGCACGACTACCTCTGGCGCATCCACCAGCAGGTGCCACAGGCAGGTGACATCACGGTGTTCAACCGCAGCCACTACGAAGACGTGCTGGTGCCCGTGGTGAACGGCTGGATCACGCCCGAGCAGCACCAGCAGCGCCTGGCGCACATCAACGACTTTGAGCGCATGCTCAGCGAGACGGGCACCATCGTGCTGAAGTTTCTGCTGCACATTGGCAAGGACGAGCAGCGCGAGCGGCTGCAAGAGCGCCTGGACGACCCGGCCAAGCACTGGAAGTTCAGCATGGGAGACATTGCAGTGCGCAAGCAATGGGGCGACTATCGCCGCGCCTACGACACGCTGCTGGGCGCCACGCACACGCCCTGGGCACCGTGGACCATCGTGCCCGCCAACTCCAAAACCCACCGCAACCTGATGATTGCCACCGTGCTGCGTGCAGTGCTGCAGGGCCTGCCCTTGCGCTACCCCACAGGCGACGCGGCGCTGGAGCATTTCACGGTGGAGTGATCCACCGGGCGGAGGTGCCGCCATGCCCAGAGCGTGCCCTGGGCATGGCGCACCCCCTGCGCGCGCTATCTCGATTTCAACCGATCACACCAGCTTGTGGCCGCAGTGCTCGCAAAAGCGGTCATCGGCCTGCACCTCGCCATGGCACTGGGGGCAGGCTGGAGCGGCGGGCGCTGTGGATGCCGCAGGTGCCGCCGTGGCGGGTGCTACCGCTGCCGCCGAGGGCGTTGCAGCAGCGGACGCCACGGGCGCTGCCGCGGGGGCCTGGGCTGGTGCAGGGCTGGCCGTATTCGTCGTATTCGCCGTGTTGTGCGCGGTAGTGGCGGCCGTGGCGGCGGCTGCGGCCGCAGCGGCTTGGGCCTGGGCTTTTTCCTTGAGGTCCGCCACCTTGCTGTTCACTTCTTTGAGGGCTTCGTCTGCAGAGTCACGGATACTGCCCAGATCCACCTTCTCGGAAAACTCGCACCAGGTGAGCACGCCCACCATCAGCGGCAGCAAAAAGACAAACGCCGAGGCCAGCGCAAACACCAGGCTGAAGCCCACGCCCGCACCCATCACATGGCCCGAGGCGCCGCCCATCATGACGGCCAGCGGGTTGAAGCCGCCACCCATGCGGCCGCCCATACCGTAGCCCATGCCCCCACCAAAGTCACCGCCCATGCCGACCACGGCCGCAAACATGCCGCCCACCGTGAACGAGGCCGAGGTGAGCAAACCAAACAGCATCGAGGCAAAGATGGCCGACAGCAGCATGCCGCCCACGATCTTGCCGATGGCCGCAAACGGGTACTTGCGCGTGATGTGCCAGGCGATCGACAGCGAGTGCATGACGCGCTCACCGTCCCACAGCGCAGGCCCGACGATGGACGAGGCCACATACAGCGCCAGCATCAGCGCCGCCATCAGCAGCACCGCCACAGGCACCACCACCACCAGCAGCAACGGCCCAAGCACCGGGATCTTGCAGACAAAGAACACCACGGCCAGGGCCAGGAACACGGCCAGCACGCCCAGCCCCATCACCAGGCCCGCGCCCAGCAGCTTGGGCAGGCACAGCAGCCCGGCCATGAAGTACCCCACCAGCCCCCGGTAGGGGCGGCCCCGGGCCAGGTCAGACAGGCATGCGCCCGCCCCGCTGACACCCGCCATGCCCACCACCACGGCCACGATGGCAAACAGCAGCGTGAAGCCAAACCACACGCGGGCCATGACGCCGCCCAGCGCAAACACCAGGGCGGCCACCAGGAAGGCGGCGGCCATGACCGCCATGGCGGGCCAGCAGGTCAGCGCCTCGGGCAGGCGGTAGATGGAATACGGGTTGTCGGTGCGCGCGGGCGACGGGTTCAGTGGTGCATTCGGCGCTGGGTTGGGCGGTTGGTTCATGGTGTTTTCTCCCTCGGTAAATCGTCAGTTGTTGGTATGGGTGCAGGCCCGGCGCAGTGCCCTTGCACCCCTCATACAGATTCGCGTTCTCTGGATCAAGACCCCATCCGTTCGCGCTGCCCTGGTCGATGCCTCGCACGGCGCTCCGGCAAGCTCAGCGTGACCGGGTTTGTATTCTTGAACGCATCCCGGTATCAGTTGGCGTAGGGGTCGTTGTTGCGGCTGCTCATGGGGCAGTCCGGCACGCGGCCCCAGTGGTTGCCGCAGTGCTGGTGGCGCGCTTTCACCACGCACACGCCTTTGCTGAACATGTTGTCTTCGCGGTCGCACTGGCGCAGCGCCGCACGCAGGGGGCCCAGGCCATCGGCAGGCGGCGCGGTGATGACGGTGACTGCTGGCGGCTGCGGGGCGGGCGCCGGGGCGTTGGACAAGGTGGGCGGCGCCGGGGCCCGCGAGCCCGCGTGAGGCCAAGGCGGCTCGTTGGCAGGCTGCGCACCGGGGCGTGGCTTGGGCGGCTTGGGGGCGGCTTCACTGGCCTTGGGCGCGGGCTTAGCGGTAGCGGCTGGCGCTGGCGCAGCGGCAGCCACGGGGGCGGGTGCCACCACCTGCGGTTGCAGGGGTTCGGTCACCACGGCGGGCGATGCCACCGGCGCTGCAGGTGCGGGCTCTGGCAGGGCAGCGGGCGCAGCCACCACAGGGGCGGCGGGGGCCGATTCGATCACGATCTTGGGGCCGGACGCTGGTGCAGCGTCTGCCATCTGCGTACCCGCCTGCTGTGCCACGGCGGGCTGGCTTTGCGGCTTGGCCACCAGCAGCCACCAGGCCAGGCCGGCCACCACGGCCACACCGGCAAAGCCCATGGCGGCGTACTTCAGGGCACCGCCCGGTGCGGAAGAGGCCACGGGCTCCTCAGGCAACGGCCAGGCCGAGGCGGGTGCCGCCGGGCGTGGAGCGGGCGCTGCGGCTGCCGGGGCGGGGGCAGGGCTTGCCGCCGCCGGAGTTGCCGAGGTGGCTGGGGCCCGCACGGTGGGCACGGGCACTGCGGGCGTAGCAGGCGCCGCACCAGACGCTGACGCAGAGGAAGCCACGGCTGGGACTGCGGCCACCGCTGCGGCAGCCGCCGCAGGCGCTTCGGGCACCGGCGCGGCAGCTTCGGCGGCCACGACCGGCTCGGCGGGGGTGGGGGCGGGTACTGTGGGTGCGGGCGCCGCGTGGACTTGCGTGGCGGCGGGGGCCTCGGCGGCCATAGGCACGTCCAGCAGCAAGTCCATTTCTTCCTCTTGCGCCGACGCTACAAACTCCAGCGGCGCAGGCCGGGTGTCGGCATCGGGGTCCGAGGGGCCATCGTCCAGGTCGAAGTCCATGTCCAGCTCCAGCACGGGCTCGTCTTCCGGAGTGGTGCTGGGCGATGGCGCAGCGGAAACTGGGGGCACGGTGGGAGCGGCCACAGCGGGCTGTGGGGCCACCAGGTTTTCGCCGCACTGGCCGCAAAAACGCGCACCGGGTTTGCACGGGGCCGCACAGGCGGGGCACACCGTGCTGGTGACAGCTTCGGCGGCTTCAGCGGGTTGGGGGATCAGGGCTGTGCCGCAACCCTTGCAGCACTTGGCGCCATCGCGGTTCACGGTGGCGCAGGCATGGCAGTTGACACTCATTGGCGGACCTTGTTGGAGATTGGACAGACTGCACGCTGACCCCCAGGGCCGCAGCCAAGGCGCTGGCCCGGTCTGCCGCTGCGCCGGGCTGCGGGGCATGAAAAACACCCACCCCTCTCAGGCCGTGTTCTTCGCGGGGTTGCAGGTGCTTTGGCGCCCGAGTCTATCGGCCAAATGTTAATCACCGGTAACAAGCGCAAGCCACGCGCCTTGCAACGCGTGCAGGGCACAAAAATTGCACAGAAATCGGGGTTTCGTGCGCTGCCCAGGCCGCTCTTTTTGACCTTTGTCACTTTATGCATCAAACGCATAACCCGCAAACAGACTGGCCTTGGACACCGCAACACCGCAGGCATAAGCTTCGCGCCTTGAACTGGTCCCACAAGGAAATTACATGTCAAACCCCTCTGGCGCACCCGCCGCACCCGCACACCCCCTGCCCTCTTACCTGCAAGCCGATCATCTCGGCCCCTGGGGTAACTACCTGCAGCAGGTCGACCGCGTCACCCCCTACCTCGGCAACCTGGCGCGCTGGGTAGAGACCCTCAAGCGCCCCAAGCGCATCCTGATCGTGGACGTGCCGATTGAGCTGGACAACGGCACCATCGCCCACTACGAAGGCTACCGCGTGCAGCACAACCTGAGCCGCGGCCCCGGCAAGGGTGGCGTGCGCTTCCACCAGGATGTGACGCTGTCTGAAGTGATGGCCTTGTCGGCCTGGATGTCGGTGAAGAACGCGGCGGTGAACGTGCCCTACGGCGGTGCCAAGGGCGGCATCCGCGTGGACCCTAAGAAGCTGTCGATGGGTGAACTGGAGCGCCTGACGCGCCGCTACACCAGCGAGATCGGCCTGCTCATCGGCCCCTCCAAGGACATCCCTGCGCCTGATGTGAACACCAACGGCCAGATCATGGCCTGGATGATGGACACGTATTCGATGAACACCGGCGCCACCTCCACCGGCGTGGTCACCGGCAAGCCCGTGGACCTGGGCGGCTCGCTGGGCCGTGTCGAGGCCACCGGCCGCGGCGTGTACACCGTGGGCGTGGAAGCCGCCAAGCTGACCGGCCTGGCGCTGGACGGCGCCCGCGTGGCCGTGCAGGGCTTTGGCAACGTGGGCGGCATTGCCGCCAAGCTGTTTGCCGAAGCGGGCGCCAAGGTGGTGGCGGTGCAAGACCACACCGGCACCATCTTCAACAGCAAGGGCGTGGATGTGCCCGCACTGCTGGCGCATGTGAAGACCCGTGGTGGCGTGGGCGGCTTTGCCGGCGCCGATGTGATGAAGGCCGAAGAGTTCTGGGGCGTGGATTGCGAGATCCTGATCCCTGCCGCGCTGGAAGGCCAGATCACCAAGGACAACGCGGGCCAGATCAAGGCCAAGCTCGTGATCGAAGGCGCCAACGGCCCCACGACCACCGAGGCCGACGACATCCTGCACGACAAGGGCGTGCTGGTGCTGCCCGATGTGATCGCCAACGCCGGCGGCGTGACGGTGAGCTACTTTGAATGGGTGCAGGACTTCTCCAGCTTCTTCTGGAGCGAAGACGAGATCAACGCCCGCCTGGTGCGCATCATGCAAGAGGCCTTTGCGGGCATCTGGCAAGTGGCGCAAGAGCACAAGGTGAGCCTGCGCACTGCCACCTTCATCGTGGCGTGCCAGCGCATCCTGCATGCCCGCGAAATGCGCGGCCTGTATCCATGATGCCTGCCGTGGTCTGAATTTTTTCGCAGCGCTGGCCCACCGCCAGCGCCCCGAATCCAGGTGCGCCACAAGCGCCCGGCAAAGCCGCCCTCACCACAGGGCGGCTTTTTTTATGCCTGCCTCTTTTCTTTCTTGACGGGCCATTGAGTCGGCATCTTTGCACATGAGAAATCCGTTCGGGCTGAGCTTGTCGAAGCCCTGCGCGACGCTTCAACAGGCTCAGCGTGAACGGTTTGCGCAAGTTCACGCCGAGCCCGTGCGCAGCGTCAAGCCCGATCTATCGGAGGCACCGGCTCCACCCGCATGGCATGGCAAAACGGCTGCTCGCAAGGCGCGCGGCCTGCGTAGGGGCAGCC
This sequence comes from Acidovorax sp. 56, assembly GCF_002749705.1. NCBI lineage: Bacteria > Pseudomonadati > Pseudomonadota > Betaproteobacteria > Burkholderiales > Comamonadaceae > Acidovorax > Acidovorax sp. 56. Next base: position 3,582,752 of record NZ_PEEV01000001.1, on the reverse strand, counting down.
GGGGGTGTCGCAATGGCCCCGTGCACGGCGGCGCTGTTCCGCCTCTTCCTCATCGCGCCCGTAGCCGCTGGCTTGCAGCGCCAGCATCTGCAACCACGGGTCGTTGCGCGAGTGCAGTTGCTCGCGCCCGTACACCAGGCTGGCGGCGGCACCCGCCCACGGGGCCAGCTCCAGCGCCAACAAGGCACTGGTGTGCCCCCCCACGGGAGCACCACCGTGCGCATCGCCCGCCAGCACCGTCGGCTGCAAGACCAACGCAAACAAGCCGCCCGCCAACGCCTGGGGCCGCCCGGCAAAGGCGGCCTGCAGCGTGCTGGCAGAGCCCGGTGGCGCTGCGGCAGGCGCGGCAGGTTGCGCCTGCAACCACGCCGCTGGTACACGCAGCGTGGCGGAGAAAACGCGCTCGCCCTGCTCGGTAAGCACACGGCCCTGGCCCACCAGCCAGGTTTGCAGCGGGGGCACATCGACATCGGCAGCCACGCCACCGCCCGCCGCAGGCCCCCAGGGCTGCGCCACCACCACGCGCGGTGGCGCAGCAGGGGCAAGCTGCTGCACCAGCGCCTGGAGCAGCCCCCGCATGGCGGGCGACACGCCCTGCGCAGACCATGCAGCACCCTCCACCGCTTCAGCGCCGCCAGCAGCCGCGGCCGCCAAGGTGGCTGCAGCCGCAGGGGGCAAAGGCGCGGCCCGGGGCGCGGCCGGTGCTGCGTTGCCCTGCGCAACCCCACCCTGGCCCTGCGCCTGCAGCGCCTGGCTGGCGCGGGGCGACAGGCTCACCCGGTCGGCCTGCGCCGGGTCACGGGCCCCCTCGGGCAACGGCGGCGGGGCCAAAGGCGTGGCAGGGATTGGCGTGGGGGACGGCGGAGCCCCAGGGGTGGGCGCCGCTACACCGGTGCCCCCTTTGTCTGCGCCCAGCAGCATGTTTTGCCGCTGTAAAGCAGCTTCGGCCAACACCTGGGCTGCGGCGGGCACAGGGCTGCGGGGGGGATCCATTTGGATGGACATGGCGGCAAGGCGGTGTGGCTGAACGGTGGGGCGCAAGGCCAAGCCTGGCCCAGTGCAGCGGAGATGCCAGATTCTGTTCCCATTCAACCCGCATGAAAAGCCGCTACCCATTCACTATCAAAACAATAGCTGCCAGCGCTTTCATATCAAGCGCTAGAGGCACTTTTTATTCAAAATATTTCGGGTTTGGCAGACAATCGGCCCATGCCCCACGCTGCGCCACCCACACCGCTGCCCCGCCATCGCCCCAACCCCCACCGTGGCGTGGCGCCCGCGCTGCTCGCCGCCGTGCTGGGCTACCTGCTGCTCAGCGCCTGGGTCTACGCCCCCGCGTGGGAGCGCGCCTTCCGCTCGGACGCCTCGCCCGTGGCCTGGCTGTCGAGTGCGCTGCTGCTCACGCTCAGCATCACCGCCCTGCGGCTCGTGGGCGAACGCGCCCTGCCCCGCCTGCTGGGCGCGTGGCTGGCGGTGGCGTTTTTGGTGCTGGCGCTGGACGAGCAGTTCATGCTGCACGAGCTGTGGAAGTTTCGCTGCCACGAATGGACCGCCGCCTGCCAGTACAGCACCGTGCGCGAGGCCCCCATGCTGGCCGTGGCCGCCATCGGCCTGCTCACCTTGGCCTGGCTACACCACGCCTTGGGCCACCGCAGCACGCGAGCCCTGCTGTGGGCGGGCCTGGCCGTTGGCTGGCTAGCGATTGGCGTGGACCAGTGGCCTGAAGCACAAACGCACTGGCCCTGGCTGCCCGAGCTGCCGCCGCTGCTAGCCACCCTCGAAGAGGCGTTGGAAGTGCTGGCCGAGGCGCTGGTGCTGGCGGCGCTGTTGCGGCAGCCGGGCACCCAGGGGTGATCCCGCACGGACACAGCCCCAAATACTTGCATTCATGAGGCACCACATGCGCTGCATCCAACGCATTTCCACCACCATCGCCTGCCTGACCATGGCAGCGGTGGCATACGCCCAGCCGCCTGAATTTGCCAGTGCCAAAGCAGCGGTCGCTGTCCTGTTTCCGCAGCAGACTTTCGTGGAATGGACCTCCACGACAGGCGACTGGAACAGCGATGGCGTCCAGGACCTGGCCCTGATCCTCAACGAAGTCAATGGACCCTCGGATGCGCCGATGGAAATCCGCCTCGTGGTGCTAGCGGGCACGCCAGGCGGCCAATACACGCTCCTGTCTGCCTCTGCCAGCTATTGCAGGGCACAGAAGTTCTTCAACCTGGAGGCCAAGGGCTCATCGCTTTTTGTCACCGCTGTGGACAAGGCAGAAGACAACGCATCGGGCAACACCACCCTGCAGTTCCGCTTCAACCCAAAGCGTGGCGACTTTGAGCTGATCGGCAGGGAGAACGTCTGGAATGCAGGCAAAGAGGAAGGCCGCACCAGCGTGAACTACCTGACAGGCAAGTTCATCACCTCTGAACGGGTCAAAGGGCGCCTCAAGGTCAGCAAGGAAAAAGACTTTAGAGTGCCGTCTTTGGCGGTGCTCAGCAGGTTCAACTGCGATGCCTACGATGATGGGGTTTCGCCGTGATTGCGTTTCAGGGGGAACATACCGTTGGCGAAAACTGCAGGCTCTGGGCAGCCATCAAAATCCTCCGAGATGCAGGAGCCTGCCGCAAATTGCAGGGATGCACTCCAACCCCACAAAAGAGATCTTCATGAAGCATTTGTCCACACGGTTGGTGATTGGCGCATTCCTCAGTGGGCTCCTGCTGGGACAGGCGTTCGCCATGGAGGACCGCCCCATCTCAAAAGCCGCACGCGACGTGCTGTGGAAGGGCGCAGAGACAGCGCTGGCGGGATGCAGCCGCCCGCTGCCAGCCCCACGGTGCCCTGGCGGTGCACTGCTGCGGGCCAGCAAGCCGCAGGTGCTTCAAGACAACAACAGCGGTGACAAGTTCAGCATTCAGGACGCTTATTACCCAGGTATGTCCTTCACGATCAGGGCCAAAAAGGTGATATCGCTGGAACTCACGGGGCCGAACTGGCCGGTGCCTTTGGGCTTGACCGTGGGGGCCGACGGCGCACTGGTGAGGCAAAAGCTGGGACGCCCGTCGATGGATGGCACCACAGGCACTGTGCAAAGTCTTTCGTACTGCGAGCGAGAGAATTGCGTGGCATTTCTGGTGGACGCCGGCACAGGCCGCATCAGTCGCGTGTCTTGGAGTTTCTACTACGACTGAGGCGCTACCTTGGGCTGCCCATGGCATGTGTGCACCGCTGAACGGCCAAGCGCCTGGGGCCACATTGTGCGTGTCGCCCTGAATGATCTAAGGAGGTAAAAGTGAGCAACGTGAGCGAATTGAAATGGTGGGAAGAGCACGAACGCCTGTGGAGTGAACTCGTCCCTCAGTCAGGACAGGCCACCTCTGTGCAAGGCGAGCTGATTCGGTGCACAGGCAGGTTCTCGGACGAGGCCCACCGAAACGGCAACGCGAACTGGGATGAGGGTTACGAACGCATGCTCGCCTTCGTTGCGCAGAGCCTGGACGATCCGAACACGTTCGACGCACAGCAAAGAGCGAAAGTACGCGAGGCCATTCAATCCATCCACGCTGCGATTGATGCGCCAGACCTCTCAGGCCATGGCAGCGCGCTCTATTTCCTCAGCGAAATGGCAGTGCGTTGGTGTTTGAAAAATCCTGCCTTGGTCACGCATACCTACGACCCACACCTAAAGCGGTGAGGCGCTGCTTGCGTGGGTGGCAGGCGATCACCCAAGGTCATTGATGGGTGGCCTTGCACGCTCGCTTGCCCCACACCCCTGGTTACGAACACCCCTGACCCAGCCAGTAACTCGCCTGGGACCACTGGCCCATGCTTTGCATACTGCGCACAGGCACTTTTCAACATCAGCGTTAGTTGCACTGCAACAAAAATGCGCTGATCGCCGGTAGGGTGTATTTTTGTTCGGGGTCGACATCGGGGCCGTCACCAGAACGACGGTACTCCCCTCCATCAAAGGCCAGATACACGGCCCACGTGATGCGACTGATTTCGGTGTCCAGCGCCGTCGCCAGACTCCACACGTTGTTGATGATGCGGTCAGCGTCATCGAAAGACAACTGTCCGTCGAAGTATTCCCTAGCGACAAAAATCGCTACCTCATCGAGCAACTGGGGGGCTGGTAACGCTGCGTTGACAGCATGGAGTTGGAGATCTGTATGCGACACCCCTTCGCCGGCAAGCTGATTCAAGACACGTCGCAAATACATGATCGACTGACTCCAAAAGACAACTACTGGCCAAAGCTGACCTCAACCTTCTTCCTCACGTGCACTCCTGGTCCACCCAATACCCCGCCGGAAACCACTGGCCGTTGATATTGAGGTACCAGCGCCAATCAAAAATGGGCTCAAAGCTCATGCCTCCAGGCGAGGGGGTGTCGATGCGCAGGATGTCGGCCACGCCGTCGCGGTCCAGGTCGATTTCGTGCACCAGCACGGCGGTGTTCTTGCGTTGGGGCTGGGGCCGAAAAGGCGGCTCGGCGGGCATCATCCAGCTGGTGGGGTAACGCTGGGTCTTGACCTTCACGGCGTCGGGCGGCAGCTTGCCGGGCACCACCAAACGCACCAGCACTTCGGAGGTCTCTGACATCTTGGCGTAACCACGCACCGGCGTGGTTTCGTCGTTGCGCGGGTCGTCAAAGCCCTTGCCGGGATAGTAGCCGCCGCAATAGTGGTCGGCGTTGCTGATGTCCCAGTACCGCTGGCTGAGCGTGCGCGCACCGACCAGGCCCTGGTGGGAAATGGCATACAGAGTCAGCGCCGGGGCAAAGCCCAGGTTGGCAGCCCCCACATCCCAGAAACCCGTCACAAACTCGATCTCCGGGCCGCTGTGCCGGTTGAAGCTGCCGTAGGGCGCTTCGGTGGGGATGACGCTGATGCGGGTGCCTGCCACCGCAGCCAGGCCATCGGCGTCGGTCTCGTGCAGCAGGGCCACGCTGGTGTGGCTGCGAAAGTACGACGGCGCGATGGAAGGCAGCGTGGGCTTTTTGGCCAATGGCGCCACGGCGGGGATGTGGTCCTGGGCACGGGTCGCCAGTTTCAGATCGTCCAGCGGGTTGACGGGGCGGCCCCGGTCGATTTCCTGCTCGGGCCGCGGCTGCACACCGCCACGCATGAGCTTCTTGGCCGCTTCCCACTCGGCGCGGGTGGGGTACTGCACCGGCATTCTGGGCGGGTGGCTCTTGATCAATGCCGCCAGCTGCAACTCGGGCGGGCGCGGCAAGGCATTGCCGTAGGCACGCAGGCGGTTGGGCGATGGGGCCACCCAGAAGGCGCGGGCAGCGTCTTTACCAGCCTGGGCCAGCGTAAGGGGCTTGTCCGCCAACAGGTTGCAGGCCACGTGGGCCTGCAAGGGCTCGGGCAACGGCGGTCCCAGGCGCGCATCGCCTGCGTAGAGCACGGCGCACCAGCCATCGCGTTCGGTGAGCTGCTGCAGCACCGTGTTGGCGGGCACCTGGGCCACGATGCGAGACTGCGGCTGGGCCGACTCGCGCAGGTTGACCCATGAGCCCTGCACGTAGCGCGGTTTGGCGGGCGCCACGCCTGGCGCCGTCTGCTGGGCGCTGGCGGGCGACAGGCAACACAAGGACGCCCAGAGGGCAACAACAGACAAACGAAAGCGTTCGGGGTGCAGCATGGTCGGTTCGCGGGTGGGTCGCAAAGGGAACGCGCCCCACAGGCCCGCAGGCGCGTGGTGAAGGGCGCCGTGGCATCGTAGTGCAAGGTGTGAACACCCCGCAATGGCGCGTTGCGCTCCCGCCTCGGCCACCCGCTCAGTGCACCGCCTTACCGCTTGAAGAACCCCGTGGCCGAGGCCTTCCACTTGTCCACGGTGTCAGCGCCTGCGGCCAACAGGGGCTTGGCAGCCGACGCGTCGGCCGCGCCCGCAGCGGCATCAGGGCCGCCATCGGGCAGTGCTGCGGCCGTTGCCGTGGCTGGCAATGCCTTGGCTTCGCGGTCGTACTGGCCTGCCAGGATCTGGCGGTAGGCATCGCTGTGCGCGTACTCTTTGAGGGCCTTCAGGCGCAGCGGAATGAAGGGGTGCGTGGTGCTGGAGTTTTCGAGGATCGACACCAGCAGCACCAGTTTGTTGACCTCTTTGTGGGCCTCGGTCTGTGCAATGGTTTCTTCGATGTTGCGCTCGTCCTCGTACCCCGCCACCTTGCCCGAAAGCTGGGCCAGCGCGCTCAGGCCAGGGGCGGCGTCTTGCACGCACAGCAGGCCCGCACGGTCGCAGGTGAATTCGGCGCGGCGGTACCACTCCCAGTAGGCCAGCAGCAGCGGTATGCGCAGCAGGCCCACACCGGGGATGGGCACGACGGACGACAGGATGTCCCAGTAGCGGATCAGCATGTCGCCCAGCTGGCGGTACAGGCCATGCGCGGCCTTGATGTGGCCGATTTCGTGGCCGATGACAAAGCACAGCTCGTCGGGCGTGAGGGCCTCGACCAAGGCGCTGTGCAGCACGATGCAGGTGCGCCGCTGGCCCGAGGTGTAGGCGTTCATCTCCGGGTTGGTGGTGATGTACACATCAGGCACCTTGCACGAGAGGATGGCGCAGCAGCGCTCGACCAGTGCAAACAACGAGCCATAGTTGTTGGCATTGACCCGCACCATCTGCTCGTTGTTGTTGAGGTGGGTGATCTGCTCGGAGAAATTGGCGTCCAGCCAGGCCAGCAACGGGCCGGCGCCGGGGATGGCCTTGAGCGCGGCCAGGGCCTCCTGGTCACCGGGGTAGGTGAACGAGGTGTAGGAGATGTCGGAGAGAACGACCTGGTGGCTGGAGTACACCAGGGCATCGGCGTGTTTGAGGGCGGGCATGGATCGCTTTCTGTGGGAAGGTCTCAGAGCCGCGATTGTTGCCAGCCCCTGCGGGCTCGCAGGGGCCTGCGCCCGTCAGAAACGCCAGTGCAGTGAACTAGTTCCGCATTGGCCCATTGAATACCTCGCACATGGGGCACACCGTTGCGTGCGGGCATCAGACAGCGGCCCCAGGCGGCATCGCCGCCTTGCCTGGATCAATGCGCGGCCAGTGCCGCTTCGGCCGGTGCAGCGGGTGCCGCTGTGGGCTGCGACTCGATCACACGGGCCAGCAAGGCGCCGCTGTAGAGCGCAGGCAGCGGAATCCACACGCGCACGGGGCTGCCCTGGGCCACTTGCACAGGCTGGCCTTCCAGGTTGCGCATCTCCTGCAGCCGCACGGTGATGTTGCCGCTGGGGTGCACCACTTCGATCAGGTCGCCCACGGCGAAGTGGTTCTTGGTTTCGACCAGCACCCATTCCTGGTTCAGGCCGCTCAGGCCCGCTTCGGCCAGGCCCTCGGTACCGAGCACTTCGCCCACGTACTGGCTGCGCTGCGTGAGCGAGTGGCCGCTGATGTAGTTTTGGTAGTCGTTGCTGGGGCGGCGCTCCAGCAGGCCGCCGGTGTAGCCCCGGTTGGACAGGCCTTCGAGCTCAATCAGCAACTCAGGGTTGAAGGGGCGGCCCGCAACGGCGTCGTCGATCGCGCGGCGGTACACCTGGGCGGTGCGGGCCACGTAGTACAGGCTCTTGGTGCGGCCTTCGATCTTGAGCGAGTCCACGCCGATCTGCGCCAGGCGCGCCACATGCTCCACCGCGCGCAGGTCCTTGCTGTTCATGATGTAGGTGCCGTGCTCGTCTTCCATGATGGGCATCATTTGCCCGGGGCGGCCCGCTTCTTCGATCAGGTATACCTTGTCGGCCTTGGGATGGCGCTCGCCGTTGCCGGTGGTGGAGGCAAAGGACTGTGCGGCCTTTTGCTGCGCGGCCTCGAAGTTGAAGTCACCTTCCATCTTCTGCGCAATGGCTTCGCCGGTGGTCGGGTCGATGTCGGCGTCGTGCGTGGCGTAGTTCCAGCGGCAGGCGTTGGTGCAGGTGCCCTGGTTGGGGTCGCGGTGGTTGAAGTAGCCGCTGAGAAGGCAGCGGCCCGAGTACGCAATGCACAGCGCGCCGTGCACGAACACTTCCAGCTCCATGTCGGGGCATTCCTGGCGGATCTTTTCGATCTCGTCCAGGCTCAGTTCGCGCGAGAGGATGACGCGCTCCACGCCCATCTTCTGCCAGAACTTCACGGCCGCCCAGTTGGTGGTGTTGGCCTGCACCGAGAGGTGCACCACCTGCTCGGGCCACTTTTCCTTGACCATCATGATCAGGCCCGCGTCGGCCATGATCAATGCGTCGGGCTTGCAGTCAATCACGGGTTCGATGTCGCGCAGGTAGGTGCGGATCTTGTCGTTGTGCGCAATCAGGTTGCTGGTCACAAAGAACTTCTTGCCACGCGCGTGGGCCTCGTCAATGCCTTGCTTGATCTGCTCCAGACGGAACTCGTTGTTGCGCGCGCGCAGGCTGTAGCGCGGCTGGCCTGCGTACACGGCGTCGGCGCCAAAGTCGTAGGCGGCGCGCATCTTGTCGAGCGAGCCAGCAGGCAACAGCAGTTCGGGGGCTTTGAGGGTGGTCATGGGGTGGCCCAATCTAAAAATCGTCGGTGTCAGGTCAGCGGGGCATCACCGATAGGCCCGCGAGGGTGCCCACGGCCTGCGGAAACTCTTCGGCGTCGAAGGCCTTGTCGCCATCGGCGTCGGCCATGCCATTGGGCACCATGCCCTTGAAGTCGAACTGGCGCGTGTCCATGAAGTGCGAGGGCACCAGGTTGCGCAGAGCCACGGCCATGTTCTCGATGCGGCCGGGGTACAGCTGCTGCCAGTCGCGCAGCATCTGGCCGATCTGCTTGCGCTGCAGGTTCTCCTGGTTGCCGCACAACGAGCAGGGGATGATGGGAAACTGCTGGATCTCGGCCCAGCGGGTCAGGTCGCTCTCGGCCACATAGGCCAGGGGGCGGATGATGAGGTGGTCGCCCCGGTCGCTCTGCACCTTGGGCGGCATGCCCTTGAGCTTGCCGCCAAAGAACATGTTCAAAAAGAAGGTCTGCAGCATGTCGTCGCGGTGGTGGCCGAGTGCAATTTTGGTGCAGCCCAACTCGTCGGCCACACGGTACAGAATGCCCCGGCGCAGGCGGCTGCACAGGCTGCACATGGTCTTGCCCTCGGGGATGTGCTCTTTAACGACGCTGTAGGTGTCCTGCGTTTCGATGTGAAAGGGCACGCCCACCTTCGCGAGGTAGTCGGGCAGCACATGGGCCGGAAAGCCGGGCTGCTTCTGGTCGAGGTTGACGGCCACCAGTTCAAAGCGGTGGCCGTTGCGCTGCTGCAGCTTGTGCAACACGTCGAGCAGACCATAGCTGTCCTTGCCGCCCGAGACGCACACCATCACCTTGTCACCGTCTTCGATCAGGCCAAAGTCGCCAATGGCCTGGGCCACCTGGCGCACCAGGCGCTTTTCGAGCTTGATGGCTTCGCGCTCGGCCGCAGGGTCTGCCGACGGCTCAGCAGCGGGCGCTGCATGGCTCGCATCGATGGGCAAAGCAGCGGCAAATGGGGTTTCAGCGGTGGAGAGCATGGATCAAGGCAGTGGGGGACCGCAGGGCGGTAGCAAGGCACAAGCAGGGCAAAAAAGCCGCCAACGCGGCACAGGGGCCGCCGCCCCAACACCATGCCTGTGGGCATCGCGCAATCAGGGTGGCAGTGGCAAGGCCCTTTGCCTGTGGGTTGTTAGCTATGTTTTTAATAGCTGCCAGCGCTTACCAATCAAGCGCTGGAGCCGTATTTTCTTACAAACCCGGTTTTTCTCAAACATGGCGGATGCAAAACCGGGTTGAGGCCAGTGGCTCCATCCACAGCAAGGCCCGCTTGGCGCCTGACGGGGCACCAGTCCTGTCGGCCCTGTCAGGCCTCTGCGGGGTAGAACATCTTGCGCGCAGGCACCGTTTCCACCGCGCGGGCGATGGCGCCAATGTGGTCGGGTGTGGTGCCGCAGCAGCCGCCCACGATGTTGACCAGCCCTTCGGCGGCAAACTCATGCACCAGGCGGCTGGTCACCTCGGGCGTTTCGTCAAAGCCTGTGTCGCTCATGGGGTTGGGCAGGCCTGCGTTGGGGTAGCAGCTGATGAAGGTGTCCCCCGCCACGCGGTTGAGCTCCTGGATGTAGGGGCGCATCAGCGTGGCGCCCAGCGCGCAGTTCAGGCCAATGGCCAGCGGGCGGGCGTGGCGCACGCTGTGCCAGAAGGCCGTCACGGTCTGCCCGCTCAGGATGCGGCCCGACGCGTCGGTGACCGTGCCGCTGATGATGATGGGCAGGCGCTCGCCGCTTTTTTCAAAAAATTCGTCAATGGCAAACAGCGCGGCTTTGGCGTTGAGCGTGTCGAAGATGGTCTCGACCAGCAGCACATCCGAACCGCCTTCGACCAGGGCCTCGGTCTGCTCGTAATACGCAGCGCGCAGTTGCTCAAAGTCGATGTTGCGTGCGCCAGGGTCGTTCACATCGGGGCTGATGCTGGCCGTCTTGGGCGTGGGGCCGAGGGCGCCCGCCACAAAGCGGGGCTTATCGGGCGTGCTGTACTTGTCGCAGGCAGCGCGGGCCAGCTGCGCAGACTTCAGATTCATCTCGCGCGCCAGCTCGGCCATCCTGTAGTCCTCTTGCGCCACCGTGGTGGCGCCAAAGGTGTTGGTCTCGATCAGGTCGGCCCCGGCAGCGAGGTAGCGCTCATGGATGTCACGGATCACATCGGGGCGCGTCAGGCTCAGCAACTCGTTGTTGCCCTTCACATCGCGCGCAAAGTCCTTGAACCGGTCGCCTGCACCGTCAGGCCCGGTGTAGCCCTCGCCCCGGTACTGGGCCTCACCCAGCTTGAAACGCTGAATCATGGTGCCCATGGCACCGTCAAGAATGGCAATGCGTTGGGCAAGGATGCCGGGAAGCTGCTGGGCGCGGGTGTAGTGAAGGGCTTGCATCCCTCCATTGTAGAAACCACCCCAAGGCAAACGGCTGAATCGCCCCTATTGAGGCAATAACCGTCATATATGATCCCCCGCGCCGGGATCAGCCACGGCAAAAACAATTCTCTAACAAGACACGAAAGAGGGGGAACCGCTACATGCAGTCCAAACGCTCGATGTCCATGGCACTGCCATTGGCCGCACTTACATGCATTTTTTTGGTCGGTTGCGCTGGCCCTGCGCCCAACTACGCGCCATCAATTGACAACGTTGAAAAACTGAAGAAAGCAGACGTTTCTGCCGCCAAGGTAGGGGTTTTTGACACCAAAGCAGGTATGCAAAACGCAGACGCCATTGGGTTGCGCGCAGCATCTCTGGTGTCTCCTGTCGGCAAAAACTATGGTGACTATTTGGCCGCCGCTTTGCGCGCAGAGCTGGAGATGGCCAAGCTGCATGCGCCAGCATCGCCTCTCGAGGTCTCGGGCAGACTGCTGCAAAACAACATTAACGCAGGTGGTATCAAAACCAATGATGGCGTCTTGGAAGCCCAGTTTGTTGTGAAGAACGGATCTGAGTTGCGCTACGACAAGGTCAAGAAGATCACACGGCAGTGGGACGGCGCCTTCGCAGGAGCTGTCGCTATTCCACAAGCTGCAAACAATTACCCCCTGATGGTCCAGCAGCTTTTGGCCGAGCTGTTTGCCGATCCAGATTTCATCCGTGCACTGAAACAACGCTAAGAATTTGCCATGTCCCAAAGATCTATTTTTCTCGCCTGTGGCCTCGCATTGACGCTCATTTTGGGAGGCTGTGCCCATCCCATCTCTATGGCGCCCAACCTGGAAGCGGTTAAGGCAACACCAGACCAAAACCTGCTTGCAAAGAAGGTGGGTTATCACATCTCTGCGGCATCCCAAACACTCGAAGTAACAACACCAGGCGGTGGCGGCGACAAGGTGCGCTACTTCCCTTACCGCGATATTGAGCCCGGTTTGTACAAGGCATTGGGCACCGTTTTCCGGGATGTAACCAAGATCAAAAACCCTGGGGATCTCGCTGAAGTACAGACCAGCGGAATCCAACTGCTCATCACGCCAGAAATCACAACCAACTCATCTTCCGAAAGTGCGTTTACCTGGCCGCCTACGTCTTTCACCGTCGTACTCAACTGCCAGCTGAAAGACAATCAAGGCAAGACCCTGGACACGGTCCGGGTGGAAGGTGTCGGCAAAGCTGAGTTTGCAGAGTTCAAAGCCAACTTCTCTTTGGCGGCAGTCCGGGCCAGCGAGGACGCGCTGAAGAAACTCACGGTGGCCTTGCGGCAATCCAAGGCACTCGCAAAATAATCTTGCCCTGTGTGTCGCCCCCCCGCGCCCCTGCACGGGGTGGCGACAGAGTTCTTCATATCGCGGCGCGCCAAATGATGCAATGGCGCAAGCCGCGATGTCTCTGTGCCAAGAAAAAGTGCGGAGACATGGGTGTTCTCCCAGCATTCGCTCTGGAACATCAGCCACCGATAGCATCGGTGTACCGGCCAAAACCGATCACCTGAGCCCACACTCCAGGCCCGGCCTCAACCCACTCTTGGCCATGGCCCGATCCGACAGGTAGGTCCGGAACCGAGCGCACAATAAGCACTTGCTTTCACAAGCCATCGCGCAAAGCAACAGCAGTAGATGCGGATGCCAAGCTCGCCCAAGCATCTTGACTGCACCATTCGCTGCTATCACACAGAGAGTCTTTGAGTTTGTCCCCCGCACAGTCCGTACTACAAAGCGTCTTCGGTTACGAACAGTTCCGAGGCCCGCAGCAAGCCATCGTCGAGCATGTGATTGGCGGCAGCGATGCGCTGGTGCTGATGCCCACCGGGGGAGGCAAAAGCCTGTGCTACCAGGTGCCCGCCATCGTGCGCCAGCAGCAGGGGCGTGGGGTGACGATTGTGGTGTCGCCGCTGATTGCGCTGATGCACGACCAGGTGGGGGCGCTGCACGAGGCGGGGGTGAGCGCGGCGTTTCTCAACTCCACGCTGAGCTACGACGAGACGCAAGACATTGAGCTGCGCCTGCAAACCGGTGACATCACGCTGCTGTATGCCGCGCCCGAGCGGCTCAATACACCGCGTTTTCTGGGTTTGCTCGACAGCCTTTACCAAGGCGGGCACCTGTCGCTGTTTGCGATTGACGAAGCGCATTGCGTGAGCCAATGGGGGCACGACTTCCGGCCTGAATACCGGGCACTGTCGCTGCTGCACGAGCGCTATCCACAGGTGCCGCGCATTGCCCTGACGGCCACGGCCGATGCCCTCACGCGCGAAGACATCATCGAGCGGCTGCAACTGCAGGACGCGCGCCTGTTCATCAGCAGCTTTGACCGGCCCAACATCCGTTACACCATCGTCGAGAAGAAAGACGCTACCACGCAGTTGCTGCGCTTTATCGAGCGCGAGCACGCCGGGGACGCGGGCGTGGTGTATTGCCAGTCACGCAAGCGCGTGGAAGAGCTGGCCGCCACGCTGAGCGACGCGGGCATCAACGCCCTGCCCTACCACGCGGGCTTGGACGCCAAGGTGCGGCAGCGGCATCAAGACCGCTTTTTGCGCGAGGAAGGCGTGGTGATGGTCGCCACCATCGCGTTCGGCATGGGCATCGACAAGCCCGACGTGCGCTTTGTGGGGCATGTGGACATGCCCAAGAACATCGAGGGCTACTACCAGGAGACAGGCCGCGCGGGCCGCGATGGGCTGAACGCCGACGCCTGGATGGCCTATGGCCTGCAAGACGTGGTGAACCAGCGCCGCATGATCGACGAGAGCCCGGCGGGCGAGGAGTTCAAACAGGCACTGCGCGGCAAACTCGATGCCCTGCTGGCCCTGGCCGAGGCCACCGACTGCCGCCGCGTGCGGCTGCTGGCCTACTTTGGCGAAGAATCCACGCCCTGTGGCAATTGCGATAACTGCCTGAACCCACCGGCTGTGTGGGATGCCACCGATGCTGCGCGCAAGCTGCTGTCCACCATCTACCGCGTGCACCAGGCCAGCGGCATCAGTTTTGGCACCGGCCATATCATGGACATCTTGCGGGGCAAGAAGACCGAGAAGGTCGCGCAGTTTGGGCACGAGAAGATTTCCACCTTCGGCATTGGCGCCGACCTGACCGAGCCGCAGCTGCGCGGCGTGCTGCGCCAGCTCATCGCCACCGGTGCGGTGGGCTTGCAAAAGGTGATGCTGGACAGCGGCCACAGCTTTGACACGCTGTGCCTCACCGAAGGCTCACGCGCGGTGCTCAAGGGCGAGGTGCCGGTGCAACTGCGCGAATCGGTGTCCTCCGCCCCCGCCAAACGCACGCGCAAGGCCAGCGCCCCCCCGGCTGCCGCCGCCAACCTGGGGCCGGATGCGCAGGTGCGCTTCATCAACCTCAAAGCCTGGCGCGCCGAGGTGGCCCGCGAGCACAACCTGCCCGCGTACGTCATCTTCCACGACGCCACGCTGGCAGCCATTGCAGAGCGCAGCCCCACCACGCTGGAGGACCTGCAGGGCATCAGCGGCATGGGTGCCAAAAAGCTGGAGGCGTATGGGGCTGAAGTGCTGCGGGTGTGCGCTGGCAGCTAAGAATCTGCTCAAAGCCTTGCATGGAGCCTGTGTACGACGGCGAAGTGGTTGAACGAAGCAAGGCCAAGAAGAGACGGGTTGAGACACAGCATCGGTCGGTTAACAATTTCTCACGGATGTGTGCAAAAACGGTAAGGTGTGAAGTTTTGTAAACATTCATTCCAGCCGTTTTGAGGGAGAGCTTTGCACATGTGGAAGAAGAAATTGATGGCCGCAGCACTGCTGTGCAGCGCCGGTATGGCCTATGCGTTCATGCCCCAGGCAGGGACTTGGGTGGTGACTTCGGAGGTGGACGGCAAGCCGGGGCGTGGCTTGGCGATAGATGTACAAAACGACACGCTGCTGATGCAGATGTATGCCTATGAGGCCAGTGGTCAACCCACGTTCTATCTGGCGGTAGGCCAAGTGTCAGACAGTCGCACAACGACCCCTCTCACACGCTACACCGGTGGCCGTCACTTTGGTAGCGGCGCTCAGTCGGGCACGGCTGCTGGCAGTCCAGGCAATGTCTCCATCCGCTTCACTTCAGGCACCACGGGGTTCATTACCTTTCCCAACGAGCCTGAAAAAGCCATTTCCCGATTCAACTTTGGCTATGCAGCTCAACCGGCAAGCCTCAGGGGCTTTTGGGTATTCAACTCGATTGGCAACGAAGGGGCACAAACCGACGTAGTGGAGTTAGCGGCCACAGCCGGCGCGTCGAACACGGGCAATGGCACCATGATCACCCGTGACGGCCTTTTTGGTTGCGAGCACCAGGTCAGTGGCAACCTGGCTGGTGACGTGCTGTGCGTCAAAGTGAACGCGCAAGGGGCTCTGCAGCGTGCCTACATCCTTCAATACAGCGTGAATGACGGGGAAGGTTATTCACAGCGCTCAAGTACCAGTACACAACAGATGTTGCTGGTGCGCCGCATCACCACAGCCCAAGGAGTAGGTACTGGGCTGCTGTGGAAGTCGGAAGAGGCGCAGGCCCCCGAACATCCTGCCTTGCGAGAGCACATGGATTTCATCGGGACTTACGGCACCTTGCCCTAAATCCAAGGGGGCACACCAAACGTGCCCCGAATTTTCGCCAGCTGTAGCGCTGGCG
Source organism: Acidovorax sp. 56 (assembly GCF_002749705.1). Lineage (NCBI taxonomy): Bacteria > Pseudomonadati > Pseudomonadota > Betaproteobacteria > Burkholderiales > Comamonadaceae > Acidovorax > Acidovorax sp. 56. The sequence continues at coordinate 3,567,185 of NZ_PEEV01000001.1, read as the reverse complement.
CAAAAAAAAGGGAGGTGACGCACAACGTCACCTCCCTTTTTTTTGAACATCCCCTGCGGCCGCCTACCACCCCAACTTGGGACAAGCGGGGCGGGTCAAGCAGACGTCCGCAGCAATCAGCCCCCGTCAGCCCAACACGGTCTTCAACGCGTTGTTGAACGTCTGGCTAGGACGCATGATCGCGTCCAGCTTGGCCACATCAGGCAGGTAGTAACCACCGATGTCCACAGGCTTGCCTTGCACGGCGTTGAGCTCGTCCACGATCTTTTGCTCGTTGTCGGTCAGTTGCTTGGCCAGAGGGGCAAACAGCTTGGCCAGGTCGGCGTCGTCGGTCTGCGCGGCCAGGGCCTGGGCCCAGTACAGGGCCAGGTAGAACTGGCTGCCACGGTTGTCGAGCTGGCCGGTCTTGGGGCTGGGGTTTTTGTTGTTGTCCAGCAGCTTGCCAGTAGCGGCATCCAGCGTTTTGGACAGCACTTTGGCCTTGGCGTTGCCGGTCTTCAGGCCCAGGTCTTCCAGCGACACGGCCAGGGCCAGGAACTCGCCCAGACTGTCCCAGCGCAGGTGGTTTTCTTCGACCAGCTGCTGCACATGCTTGGGGGCCGAGCCGCCCGCGCCGGTTTCGTACATGCCGCCGCCAGCCATCAATGGCACGATGGACAGCATCTTGGCCGAGGTGCCCAGTTCCATGATGGGGAACAGGTCGGTCAGGTAGTCGCGCAGGATGTTGCCGGTGGCGCTGATGGTGTCCAGGCCACGGATCACGCGCTCGAGCGTGTAGCGCATCGCACGCACCTGGCTCATGATCTGGATATCGAGGCCGGTGGTGTCGTGCTCGTGCAGGTACATCTTGACCTTGGTGATGAGCTGCGCTTCGTGCGGACGGTACGAGTCGAGCCAGAACACCACGGGCATGCCGGAATTGCGGGCGCGGTTCACGGCCAGCTTGACCCAGTCGCGGATGGCTGCGTCCTTGACCTGGCACATGCGCCAGATGTCGCCTGCTTCCACGTTCTGGCTCAGCAGCACTTCGCCGGTGGCCAGGTCGGTGATGTTGGCCACGCCGTCTTCGGTGATCTCAAACGTCTTGTCGTGCGAGCCGTACTCTTCGGCTTGCTGGGCCATCAGGCCCACGTTGGGCACGGTGCCCATGGTCTTGGGATCGAACGCACCGTGCCACTTGCAGAAATTGATGATTTCCTGGTAGATGCGGGCGAAGGTCGATTCGGGCATCACGGCCTTCACGTCCTTGAGACGGCCGTTGGCATCCCACATCTTGCCGCCGTTGCGGATCATGGCAGGCATCGAGGCGTCCACGATGATGTCGTTGGGCGAGTGGAAGTTGGTGATGCCCTTGGCGGAATCGACCATGGCCAGCTCGGGGCGGTGCTCGTGGCAAGCGTGCAGGTCGCGCTTGATTTCGTCTTGCTTGGACTGGGGCAGCGTGGCGATCTTGCCGTACAGGTCGGCCATGCCGTTGTTCACGTTCACGCCCAGTTCCTTGAACAGGGCGCCGTGTTTTTCAAAGGCTTCCTTGTAGAAGATCTTGACGCAGTGGCCGAACACGATGGGGTGCGAGACCTTCATCATGGTGGCCTTGACGTGCAGCGAGAACATCACGCCGGTCTTGCGCGCGTCTTCGATTTCTTTTTCGTAGAACTCGAGCAAGGCCTTCTTGCTCATGAACATGCTGTCGATGATTTCGCGGTCGAGCAGCGAGACCTTGGGCTTGAGCAAGATGGTCTTGCCGCTCTTGGTGATCAGCTCCATCTTCACTTCACGGGCGCGGTCCAGGGTCAGGGACTTTTCGCCGTGATAGAAGTCGCCATGGTGCATGTGCGACACGTGCGACTGCGATGCCTGGCTCCATTCGGCCATGCTGTGGGGGTTCTTGCGGGCGTATTCCTTGACGGCCTTGGGGGCGCGGCGGTCCGAGTTGCCTTCGCGCAGCACAGGGTTCACAGCGCTGCCGATGCACTTGGCGTAGCGGGCGCGGATGGCCTTTTCTTCGTCAGTGTTGGGGGCTTCTGGGTAGTCGGGCAAGGCGTAGCCCTTGCCTTGCAGCTCCTTGATGGCGGCTTGCAGCTGGCCCACCGAGGCGCTGATGTTGGGCAGCTTGATGATGTTGGCATCGGCCTGCAGTGTCTTCTTGCCCAGCTCGGCCAGCGTGTTGGGCGCGCGCTGTTCTTCTTTCAGGAACTCAGGAAACTCACCCAGCACCCGTGCCGCCACAGAGATGTCGCTCTCTGTCACGTTGATGCCCGCCGGAGCCGCGAAGCTGCGGATGATGGGCAGGAACGACGCCGTCGCCAAGCGTGGCGCTTCGTCTGTCAAGGTGTAGATGATGGAGGGTTGCTGGGTACTCATGACTTGTCTCAAGGAACAGGAGTGGAAAAGCCACCGGCTGGGATTGCGCCCGGCGACCACGGTCAAATTCAGATAAGACTCACACAAATCGGGCCGCAAAAACGGAATTCACCCGGGGGTGAACCGTATGCCTGGGCCCTGTTTTACGCAAGCCATCTCAGATGGTCGCCGATTCTGCTTGCGTCGGCCTGTCGAAATTGCCATTTTTTGCAATGCATTTTCATGATGCAAAAAATTAGGCCTTTTGGCGCGATTTTTTTTACCGACCAAGGGTTTTCTCGGCCCCCCGGACCTCGAAGCGCGGGATTCTGGCTCCCACCGGCGCCTCGATGTCGGCACCCGCAGCCAGGGGCACGCCAGGCCCTTTTCGGCAGACCTGCACGGCCCAGTGGCGCACACCGGCATCGGCCAGGGTATCGCCCAGCGTCTGCAGCTCTTGTGGGCTGAAGAGGCCCTCGTGCCAGGTGGTGCGGCATTCAAAAGCCACCGCATGGGCCTGCAGCAACGCCAGCGACTGCCAGGCACGCGCGCCGCTGCCAGGCACGCCGGTGATGGCCTCGTAATGGTGCTCGGGTCCTTTGATGTCGAGCCCCACCCAATCAAGCAGGGGCAGCACGGCGGCCAGGCGTTCGGGGTACATGCCGCCGGTGTGCAGGGCCGTGGCAAAGCCCATCGCGCGCACCTCGGCCAGGGCGGCGGGCAGGCCCGTTTGCAGCGTGGGCTCGCCGCCTGAAAACACCACCCCATCGATCAACCCCCGGCGCTTGCCCAAAAAGGCCAACACCTCGGGCCATGGGGTGGCTGCGGGCACCGTGGCGTCCAACAGCTCAGGGTTATGGCAATAGCCGCAGCGCCAGGGGCAGCCCTGGCAATACACCACCGCCGCCAGACGGCCTGGAAAGTCGATGGTGGTGAGCGGCGTGAGGCCGCCCACGCGCAGCCCGCCTGGCCAGGCCAGTGGGGCTGCGCCTGCCGCATCAGCCACAGCAGCGCGACTCGTTGAAGAACTGGCGCTCATGGTGTTCGCCCTGCTTGCCCACGTTGAAGCTGGCCACCGGGCGGTGGTAGCCCATCACGCGGGTCCATACCTCGCAAGGCTGGCGCTCAGCGTCGGTCAGTTGCACGGCGGCGCTGGCCACGGCAGTGTGTTCGGTGGATGAGAAATGGGTCATGGGATGGATCTCCGAAAAAGGGGAGGGAAGGACAAAAAGGGGCCGCCGTTGTGGCCTGCGGCCCCGGGGGTATCGGCCCAGGGCCGATGGGGTGCTGCAGCTATCGCCATTGCATTTCATATTGCTATGTATTTGATAGCTGCTCGCGCTTTTATATTGGGCGCTGGAGGCACTTTTTACTCAAAACTGCCCTGCACCGCTTCAGGCCGCCAGGGCCGCACGCTTGGCGGCCAGCCGCTCTTCATCGCAGCGCGGGCAAAACGGGTGTTCGCCCGCCAGATAGCCGTGCGTGGGGCAGATGGAGAACGTGGGCGTGATGGTGATGTAGGGCAGGCGAAAGTTCGTCAGCGCCCGTTTCACCAGCTCGCGGCAGGCCGCGCCGCTGGAGACGCGCTCGCCCATGTACAGGTGCAGCACGGTGCCGCCGGTGTATTTGGACTGCAGCGCCTCTTGCCGCATCAGGGCCTCGAACGGATCGTCCGTGAAGCCCACGGGCAGCTGCGAGGAGTTGGTGTAGTACGGCTGCTCGGCCGTGCCCGCCTGCAGGATGCCGGGCCAGCGCTTTTTGTCTTCTTTGGCAAAGCGGTAGGTCGTGCCTTCGGCGGGTGTGGCCTCCAGGTTGTAGAGGTGGCCGGTTTCTTCCTGGAACTGCGTCATGCGCTCGCGCACGTGGTCGAGCAGGCGCACGGCGAAGGCGTGCCCCCATTCGCTGGTGATGTCGTGCTGGTCCGCCGTGAAGTTGCGCACCATCTCGTTGATGCCGTTCACGCCCAGCGTGGAAAAGTGGTTGCGCAAGGTGCCCAGGTAGCGCTTGGTGTAGGGAAACAGGCCCTGGTCCATCAGGCGCTGGATGAGCTTGCGTTTGGTCTCCAGGCTTTGTTTGCCCAGCTCCATCAGGCGGTCGAGCGCGGCGAGCAGCCCCGCCTCATCGCCCGCATGCAAGTACCCCAGCCGCGCGCAGTTGATGGTGACCACGCCCAGGCTGCCCGTCTGCTCGGCGCTGCCGAACAGGCCGTTGCCGCGCTTCAAGAGCTCGCGCAGATCGAGTTGCAGCCGGCAGCACATGGAGCGCACCATGTTGGGCTCCAGCTCGGAGTTGATGAAGTTCTGGAAGTACGGCAGGCCGTACTTGGCCGTCATGTCGAACAGCAGCTGCGCGTTCTCGCTCTCCCAGGGGAAGTCCTTGGTGATGTTGTACGTGGGGATGGGAAAGGTAAACACCCGACCCTTGGCATCGCCCGTGGTCATCACGTCGATGTAGGCGCGGTTGATGAGGTCCATCTCCACCTGCAAGTCACCGTACGCGAAGGGCATCTCTTTGCCAGCGATCACGGGCACCTGCTCGCGCAGGTCCTCGGGGCAGGTCCAGTCGAAGGTGAGGTTGGTGAACGGCGTCTGCGTGCCCCAGCGCGAGGGCACGTTGAGGTTGTAGACCAGCTCCTGGATGCACTGGCGCACGGCGGCGTAGTCCATGGCATCAATGCGCACAAACGGCGCCATGTAGGTGTCGAACGAAGAGAACGCCTGCGCGCCCGCCCACTCGTTTTGCAGCGTGCCCAGGAAGTTCACGATCTGCCCCACAGCCGAACTCATGTGTTTGGGTGGCCCCGCCTCCACCTTGCCCGGCACGCCGTTGAGCCCCTCGTGTAACAGCGTGCGCAGCGACCAGCCCGCGCAGTAGCCGCTGAGCATGTCGAGGTCGTGGATGTGGATATCGCCATTGCGGTGCGCCTCGCCGATCTCAGGCGTGTAGACGTGCGACAGCCAGTAGTTGGCCGTGACCTTACCCGCCACGTTCAGGATCAGCCCGCCCAGCGAATAGCCCTGGTTGGCGTTGGCGTTCACACGCCAGTCGGCACGCGTGAGGTATTCGTTGATAGAGCTTTCCACATCCACCAGCGTCTGCTTGTCCGCGCGCAGCGTGGCGTGCTGCTCGCGGTAGACGATGTAGGCGCGCGCCGTGGCGAGATGGTTGGCGGCGATGAGCGTCTGCTCGGCCACGTCCTGGATCTGCTCCACCGTGGGGGCTTCGCCGTGAAAGCGGTGGATCAGCACCTTGGTGACCTGCGCGGTGAGCAACGCGGCTTCTTCGGCGCCATATTCACCCGAGGCCTGGCCCGCACTGGCCAGCGCAGCGCGAATGCGCTCCGCATCAAAAGGAGCGCGCTGGCCGCTGCGCAAAACAACTTCGCGGGGCAAAGTGACGAGGGTGGACGCCATGGGTTCTCACAATCCAACGAGGGTTTAAAACACTACCTATAGCGTCAAAGATACCCACGAAACACTATAGGTAGTTTGATGAAGCGCAACGGGCGATGCCGCAACCACGCAATCCGCAGCCCAGCGTGACGCGCCTCAAGACATTGACATACGTTGCGTATGCCAATTAACATACGCAACGTATGTCAAAGGAGGAGCGCATGTCGCAGCGCCGCACACGGGCGGAAATGATGGAAGAGACCCGGGCCAAACTGGTGGCCACAGCACGCCACGCCTTCGCCGCACAGGGCTACGCACACACGTCCATGGACGACCTCACGGGCGAGGCAGGCCTTACACGGGGGGCGCTGTACCACCACTTTGGCGGCAAGGAGGGCTTGCTGGTGGCCGTGATTGAGCAGATCGAGGCCGAGGTGGGCACCCAGCTTGACGCGGTATCGCAGGCCGCACCGACCCTTTGGGACGGTTTTTGCCAACGCTGCCACACCTATCTGGAGCTGGCGCTGGAGCCCGAAATCCGCCGCATCATCCTGCAGGACGCAAGGGCCGTTTTGGGGGATGTGCCCCAGGCCGCCCAGTCCGTAGGCATTGCAGCACTGGAAGCGGCCTTGGAGCAGCTGATGGAAGAAGGCACTGTGGCGCGGCATCACGCTGGCGTGACGGCACGCATGCTATACGGCGCTGTCACCGAAGCCTCCTTTTGGATCGCCGAGCCAGATGACGATCCCTCCATCAAGCTGGCCCAAGCCCTGAACGGGCTGGACCGCCTGCTCAATGGGCTTCGTGCCTGACCACCACCGCTTGACCCCAGCCCACCCATTCAAAGACTTTATGCAGTGGAACAACTCCACCCACCGTTTCGGCGCCATCGCCCAACTCTTTCACTGGAGCAGCGCAGCCGCTTTCATCGGCGCATACGTGGTCGTGTACTACGTCATCTGGTTCATGGACGACACCTCGCCGGAGTCCCTGCCCGTGCTCAACATTCACTGGGTGCTGGGCCTGCTGGTGGGGTTTGTGGTCGTCCCCCGCCTGCTATGGCGCCTGTGGGCTGTGCAGCCTGCGCAGCCCACAGGCCAGGCGTGGGAGCACGCACTGGCGCATGCCGCCCACATCGGGCTGTATGGCCTGCTGATCGCGATGCCGGTGACTGGCTACATCGGCACGGGCGCGCCCACGGACTTCGGCCTGTTCACCGTCACCGGCTTCAACGAGACTGCGGCCTTTGCATGGGTCAGCAAGTCCTTTCACGTCACCTGGGATGAGTTTGAAGCGCCGGTGGATGCCGTCCACCACTTCCTGGGCAAGTTTGTGGCCTGGGGCGTCGTCGCACTGCATGTGGCAGCAGCGCTGTACCACCACTGGGTGCGGCGTGACGGCGTGCTGCAGCGGATGTGGCCTGGCGGTGGACCGCAGCCCAAGTGACACCACCAGCCCCGGTGCGCCACAATGGCGCCCATGCTGACCCTCCAAGACATCCGTGACGCCGCCACCCGCCTACAAGGCCAGGTGCTGGACACCCCTTGCGTTGAATCCAAGACGCTTTCTCACATCGTCGGGGCGCAGGTGTTTCTCAAGTTCGAGAACCTGCAGTTCACCGCATCGTTCAAGGAGCGCGGCGCCTGCAACCGGCTGGCGCTGCTCACCGATGAGGAGCGCGCACGCGGCGTGGTGGCCATGAGTGCGGGCAACCATGCCCAGGGCGTGGCCTACCACGCGCAGCGCCTGGGCCTGCGCGCGGTGATCGTGATGCCACGCTTCACCCCCGGTGTGAAGGTAGAGCGCACCCGAGGCTTTGGCGCCGAAGTGGTGCTGCACGGCGACACACTGGAGGAAGCCCGCGCACATGCCTATGCGCTGGCCGATGCGCAACAGCTGACCTTTGTGCACCCCTATGACGACGAGGGCGTGGCCGCAGGCCAGGGCACGCTGGGGCTGGAGATGCTGCAAGCCGTGCCCGACCTGGACACGCTGGTGATTGCCGTGGGCGGTGGCGGCCTGATCTCTGGCGTGGCCACAGCGGCCAAGGCGCTCAAACCCGGCATCGAAATCATTGGCGTGCAAACCCAGCGCTTCCCAGCCATGGTCAATGCCATCCAGGGCACGCACCACCCACAGGGCACATCGACCATTGCCGAGGGCATTGCCGTGGGCACACCCGGCAAGATCACACAAGAGATCATCAAGCGCCTGGTAGACGACCTGGTGCTGGTGGACGAAGGTGATATCGAGCAGGCCGTGCTGATGCTGCTGGAGATTGAAAAGACGCTGGTCGAAGGCGCAGGCGCTGCAGGCCTGGCCGCGCTGGTGCGCTACCCCGAGCGCTTCAAGGGCAAGCGCGTGGGCCTGGTGCTGTGCGGCGGCAACATCGACCCGCTGCTGCTGGCCGCCATCATTGAGCGCGGCATGGTGCGCTCGGGCCGCCTGGCACGCATCCAAGTCAGCGCACGCGATATACCCGGCGTGCTGGCACGCATCACCGCCACCGTGGCCGACGCGGGTGCCAACATCGAAGAGGTGCACCACCAGCGCGCCTTCACCATGCTGGCCGCACAAAACGTGGACATTGAACTGGTGCTGCAAACCCGCAGCAAAAGCCATGTCGAGCAGGTGCTGCAGCAACTGCGGGCCGCGGGCATGGAAGCGGCCCTGATGTGAGCGCCTGACCCGTAAAGACCCGCAGACGAAAACGCACGGGAACCGCTAGAATCGCGCCAACATTCAGCACTGGAGCCATCACCATGTCGGACCACAGCCCCTCGCACACCACTTCCGAGCCATCGCCTGACCCCGTGGAAAACGTGGTCTCCGTCATGCCCGTGGTGCTGCCCGTCATGGGCGGTGTCATCATGTTCCTGTTGGCCTTTATTGCCGTCAAAATGGCCTGAGGCGCCCCCTGCGCCCCAGAGCAAAAGCCCCGCACTGCGGGGCTTTTTTTCGTTTGGCGCCACGCGCTGACCCGCCTTGACCACGGCCCCGACTTCACCCATTTTTTGCAAGGAATCCACCCATGCGCAGCGGCAACGCACTCGTTTTGTTTTCTGGTGGCCAAGACTCCACCACCTGCCTGGCCTGGGCCTTGAGCCACTTTGCCCATGTCGAGACCATCGGCTTTGACTATGGCCAGCGCCACCACATCGAGCTGCAGGCACGCCACGCCGTTCTGGAGGCCATGCGCGCGCAGTTCCCGCAATGGCGCGGCAAGCTGGGCGACGACCACATGCTGGACTTGGGCGTGCTGGGCCGCATCAGCGACACAGCACTGACCAGCGAGACCGAAATCCAGATGACTGCGGCCGGCCTGCCCAACACCTTCGTGCCGGGGCGCAACCTGCTGTTTTTCCAGTTGGCAGCGGCCGTGGGCTACCGGCGTGGTCTGCACACGCTGGTGGGGGGCATGTGCGAGACGGATTTTTCGGGCTACCCCGATTGCCGTGACGACACGCTCAAGGCCCTGCAAGTGGCCACCTCGCTGGGCATGGGGCAACGCTTCACCTTTGAGACGCCGCTGATGTGGATCGACAAGGCCGACACCTGGGAGATGGCCCATGCACTGGGCGGTGACGCGCTGGTGGACATCGTGCTGGAGCAATCGCACACCTGCTACCACGGCGTGCGTGGTGAGCGGCACGCCTGGGGTTACGGCTGCGGCACCTGCCCCGCCTGTGCGCTGCGCAAGGCCGGTTTTGAGCGCTGGACAGCCAGCAAAGCCCCCTGAATGGCCCAGGCTGAGGCCCCACAGCCTCCATAATCACCACATAACCCCATGCAATTTTTGCATGGATTTGACCCGAGTCTGACAGACAAAACGGCGACAGATTCATAAAATCGTCATCCCAGCCGACCCGCGGAATGCGTGGAGACGCCTCCACACCGTGGGGGTAGCCACACCTGTTTCGCCCGCCGACTGAGCACAGGCACCGCGCTGTGCAAGGGGTGGCCCGCCCAGCGCTCCCTTTGCCAACGCTTGCCGCAAGCCGTTTTTTCAAAGGCAGCGCTCAGCATCGCAATTGCGCCAGGTCTTTGTCGTCGTGAGCCGCACGGTTCGCTTCCTTTGAAAAAACTGTTTTTCAACTTAGGAAGCTCCCGATGAACGCACCCACCATGCAGGGCCTGAATCTCAACGCCCCCGCTTACGTCAAGAACCCACGCCTGCTGGCCTGGGTGGCCGATATGGCTGCTCTGTGCAAGCCCGACAACATCTTCTGGTGCGATGGCTCCAAGGAAGAGTACGACCGCCTGTGCGAGCAACTGGTCAAGGCGGGCACCTTCAAGAAGCTCAACCCCGCCAAGCGCCCCGACAGCTTCCTGGCCTGTTCTGACCCCTCGGACGTGGCCCGCGTGGAAGACCGCACCTACATCTGCTCGGCCCAAAAGGAAGATGCAGGCCCCACCAACAACTGGATGGAGCCTGCCCAAATGCGCGCCACCCTGCAGCCCCTGTTTGACGGCTGCATGAAGGGCCGCACCATGTACGTGGTGCCTTTCAGCATGGGCCCATTGGGCAGCCCCATTGCCCACATCGGCGTGGAACTGACCGACAGCGCCTACGTGGCAGTGAACCAGCGCCTGATGACCCGCATGGGCAAGGCGGTGTACGACGTGCTGGGCGTGGATGGCGAATTCGTGCCTTGCATGCACACCGTGGGCGCCCCCCTGGCGGCAGGCGAAACCGACAAGACCAGCTGGCCTTGCAACCCCACCGTCAAGTACATCGTTCACTACCCTGAAACGCGCGAAATCTGGTCGTATGGCTCGGGCTACGGCGGCAACGCCTTGCTGGGCAAGAAGTGCCTGGCCCTGCGCATTGCGTCCACCATGGGCAAAAGCCAAGGCTGGCTGGCAGAGCACATGCTCATCCTGGGCGTGACCAACCCCCAGGGCAAGAAGTACCACGTGGCAGCCGCCTTCCCCAGCGCCTGCGGCAAGACCAACTTCTCGATGCTGGTGCCACCCACAGCGTTCGAAGGCTGGAAGGTCACCACCATTGGTGACGACATCGCCTGGATCAAGCCCCAGGCCGACGGCAGCCTGCGCGCCATCAACCCTGAAGCGGGTTACTTCGGCGTGGCACCCGGCACCAACACGCTCACCAACCCCAACTGCATGGCCAGCCTGGACAAGGACGTGATCTTCACGAACGTGGCCCTGACCGACGACGGCGACGTGTGGTGGGAAGGCATGGACAAGGACTCCGGCAAGCTGCCCGATCACCTGATCGACTGGCAAGGCAAGGACTGGACGCCCGCCATCGCCAAGGAAACCGGCGCCAAGGCCGCCCACCCCAACGCCCGCTTCACTGTGGCAGCCACCAACAACCCGGCCCTTGACTCGGCCTGGGACGACCCAGCGGGTGTGACCATCGATGCGTTCATCTTCGGCGGCCGCCGCTCCACCACCGTGCCGCTGGTGACCGAAGCCCGCAGCTGGACCGAAGGCGTCTACATGGCCGCCACAATGGGTTCGGAAACCACTGCCGCTGCCTTTGGCCAGCAAGGCGTGGTGCGCCGCGACCCATTCGCCATGCTGCCGTTCTGCGGCTACAACATGAGCGACTACTTCCAGCACTGGCTGAACATGGGCGACAAGATCACCGCCGCCGGTGGCAAGCAGCCCAAGATCTACACCACCAACTGGTTCCGCAAGGACGCGGCGGGCAAGTTCGTGTGGCCTGGCTACGGCGAGAACATGCGCGTGCTCAAGTGGATGATCGACCGCATCGAAGGCAAGGCCCAGGGCGAGGAAACCATGTTTGGCGTGGCACCTCAGTACGCTGAAATCAACTGGACAGGTCTGGAGTTCTCGCCCGAACAGTTCAACACTGTCACTAGCATCGACAAGGCCGCATGGAACGAAGAACTCAAGCTGCACACCACGCACTTTGAGCAACTGGCTTACCACCTGCCCCAAGCCCTGCTGGACACCAAGGCTGCTATCGAAAAGCGCCTGTCGGCCTGACCGGCACCCGCTGAACTTCCTGCGGCGCACTGGCGCGCAGGGTTCACCCTCTCTTTAAAGCCGCCCCGCCACTGTGCCGGGCGGCTTTTTTGTGGGCATCTGCGGACTCTACCGCATATGCAACCAAACAGCCCGGCCCCCCCGCCGTACAAGCAGACATAAAAAAAGCCGTGGACGTTGTACCGTCCACGGCTCGAATTTTGGGCTCAACCCTGGTGCTTATCCAGGGCCCGCCGCAGCTTGGAGTAACCTGATGCTCAGTAGTAGCGACGGATATCGCTCACAGTGGGCACGCCCATGGCATGGTTCAATTCGGCCATGATGCGGGGATCCTTCAGGGCGACTTGCCAGGTACGCTCGTCTTCTGCATTGCGAGCGCGGTTTTCAGCCCAGGCCTTGGCCGAGGCGCGCAGGGCCACAGCCATGCGGCGTGCGGGCATGGTCAAGAGGGCCAGGGCGGCAAAGGCCACGAGCCACAGCACCATCCAGGCGGCCAGCAGGTGGCCTTCGCTCCAAGTGTCGATCACTTGGTTGGCCACGACCAGCAGGGCGGAAACCACTGCGGCCAGCAGCAAAGAGGCAGCACCGCGGGTGCCGTCAAAGCGCGACGCCATGTCCTTGATGGAGGCGGCTGCGTTTTCGGCGCGGGTCACGCCAAGGTGTTCGGTGGGGTAGTCGACGTGTGCGAAATTGGTCATTTTGGAAGTCCCTTTTCAAACGCTTTTGGCGAGATTGCCGGGCGAATGCATGAATCTTAGGGTTTACCCTTTATCTATTCAAATTTATATTTTGAATTCTTTACATTCACATTGATGATGATCGAGCCATGACCTCACCCAAGACATCGCCCAAAGCATCGCTGGTGAACTTCCGATCACTGGATTTGAATCTGCTGCGTGTCTTCGATGAGGTGATGGCCGAGCGCAGTCTGACCAAGGCTGCGCACAAGCTTTCCATCACCCAACCGGCCGTCAGCAACGCCATGCGGCGCTTGCGTGAGGTGGTGGGTGACGAGCTGATGGTGCGCAGCGGCCAGGGCGTGGAGCCCACGCCCCGCGCACTGGCGCTGTGGCCCAGCGTGCGCGATGCACTGGCCCTGCTGCAGGAGTCCTTGGCCCCGGGCGCCTTCGAGCCGTCCACCGCCACGTCCACCTTTGTGCTGGCCATGGCCGATGCCACCGCCGCCACGCTGATCCCCGCGCTGGTGCAAATCATCGAGCGCGAGGCCCCGGGCATCTCGGTGCGCGTGCTGCCCCTCACCACCCGCGACCCACGCCGCCTGCTGGACGAAGAATCTGCCGACATGGCCGTGGGCTATTTTCCGGCCGCCCTGGCGGACCTGACGGCCCGCGCCCAATCGGGCGGCGCCGTGGCCTATGACAGCCGGCGCCTGTACGACGGTGAATACATGTGCGTGATGCGCCAAGGGCACCCACTGGCCAGCGGGGAGTTGACGCTCGATGCGTATTGCGCGGCGCGGCACATGCTGGTGAGCTTTTCCGGGCGCCCCTACGGGTTCATCGACGAAGCCCTGGCCTCGCTGGGGCGCAAGCGGCATGTGCTCATCACGGTCAACCAATTCTTCACAGCGGGCCGGGTGGTGGTGGGCTCGGACTTGCTCACCGTGCTGCCCCGGCACTTTGTGCCGGTGACCGGCATTGCCGACCGGCTGGTGCAACGCCCCCTGCCCCTGAACGTGCCCGCCGTGCACGTTGATGCACTGTGGCGGCGGCGCGGCCCCCAAGAGAAGGCCATGGAATGGCTGCTCAACGCCCTGGCGCGCTCGGCCCGCAGCATGTTCCCGGACTAGGCGCACCCAGCCCGGGCGCCCCTTGGGCATCTACACTGCCCGCATGAAGATTCAGCTCCTGTCCGATCTGCACCTGGAGGCGCACCCCCACTTTGTTCCCGAGCCCGCACCCGGCGCCGACCTGCTGGTGCTCGCTGGCGATATCGGTTCGTACCAGCAAGGGGGACAGCTCAGCGACGAAGACTTCGGCCTGGCCCGGTTTGCCCCCCAGGCGGCAGGCGGCACCTGGCCCACCCCCGTGCTCTTTGTGCCGGGCAACCACGAATACGACGCCCAAGACTTTGACGAAGCCCACCTGCGCCTGCGCGCAACCTGCGAACGCCTGGGCATTGCCTGGCTGGAGCGCGAAACCCTGGTGCTGGACGGCGTGCGCTTTGTGGGCACCACCCTGTGGAGCGACTTTGACGCGCTGGCCGAGGACGAAGGCACCGAAGACCTTGCCCGCCAACTGCGCCTGCGCGACAAAGCCTACCGCGCCGCCAATTTCTACCTGCGCAAGACCGGCGGCACCCGGCATGGCGAGCCCTTTCTGGCCGAGCCCATGCGCGAGCAGGCCCTGGTGTGCCAGCAATGGCTGCGCTCTGCCCTGGCCGCGCCATTTGACGGCCCTACCGTGGCCGTTACCCACTTTGCCCCCAGTCTGCGCAGTGCAGACCCGCGCTATGGGCTAGTGCCCGGCACTGCAGGTTTTTGCAACGCCCTGGACGGGCTGCTGCCCCACGCCCAGCTGTGGCTGCACGGCCACCTGCACGCGCCCAGCGACTACACCGTGCGCGGCACGCACGACGCCACCGGGCAGCCCTGGCAATGCCGTGTAGTGGCCAACCCGCTGGGCTATGCCCGCAAGGGGGAACAGGCCACCTTCCAGCCCCAGATGTGCGTCACCGTATGATCGACGCAGGCCCCTGAACACCCCTGTTCAACCGCCTTTCACAGCGCACGACGAAAAACATGACCCAGGTCAAGACAACAACCGCTCGCGCGCATTAGTCTGAGCACACCAACCTGGAGCACACCATGAACATTTTGCTGGCTGTCGACGGCAGCGCCTACACCAAGAAGATGCTGGCCTACCTGGCCACCCACGAAGACCTGCTGGGCGCAAGCCACAGCTACACCGTGCTGACGGTGCAGGCCCCGCTGCCCACCCGCGCACGCGCGGCCTTGGGCAAAGAAGTGGTGGACAACTACCACACGGAAGAAGCCGAGAAAGTCACCGCCCCCGTGGCCAAGTTCCTCGCCCGCCATGGCGTGCAAGCCAAGTGCATGTTCAAAGTGGGCGCGGTGGGCGAGACCATTGCCAAAGTGGCAGAGAGCGGCAAATTCGACTTGCTGGTGATGGGCTCGCACGGTCACGGCGCCCTGGCCACGCTGGTCGTGGGCTCGGTCACCACGCAGGTGCTGGCCCACTGCAAGGTGCCGCTGTTGATCGTGCGCTGATTCCACTCAGCCCCTCAACGGTACGTCACGAGCCCCGCCCCGAGCGGGGCTTTTTCATGGGAGGCTCAGCGTGCGGCCAGCCCATCGAAGCAGGTGCGCACCACCAGCTCGACGATCTCGACGTCGGAATACTGCCCGCCGTCCTTCAAGAAGGTCACCACCGGATCACACGCCCGCGCGTACAGGGTGTACAGCACCACCAGAGGCGGCAGCTTGGGGTCGATCACGCCTTGCGCCTGGGCCTCGGTGATCCATTCGCCAATCTGGTCGCTCACGTTCACCAGGCCATTGAGGTACTGCTTGTTGGCCATGAGCACCGCACGCAGGCTGGAATTGCGGCTGGGCAACAGCGGCATTTCGTTGGTGATGAGCCGCTCCAGCGACCAGCGCACCAGCGCCCGCAGCTTTTCAATGGGTGCAAGCTCGCTTGGCAAGCCAGCAAGGTAAGCGCGCACTCTCTCCAAAATCTGCACCATGGCGGCACAGCACAGCTCCTCTTTGCTGCTGAAGTGCTTGTACAGGCTGGCCTTGGCGATGCCGACGGCGTTGGCCACATCGTCCATGGTCATGGCGTCGTAGGCCTTCTCGCCCAGCAGGCGGCAAGTCGATTGCAGGATGGCCTCCTCGCGGGCGAGGTGCATCTGCTCTTTGAACGAAACTTTGGTGGGCAGCGAAGACATGGTTCGCATCTTATCCACTACGGTAAAAAAACTACTGTAGAAGTTGCTTTGCAACTACGGCGTTCACGCCGTGTAGCCGCCCGAATGCCCCAAACGTACTCCGGTCAGGCCACCAAGGTGCGTGCGGCCGTGGCCTTGAGGGCATCGGTCAGCGCATCCAGCAGCTCAGACTCCAGGTTCCAGCAGTGCCAATACAGCTGAATCGGCAGCGAGCGCCCGGGCACCAGGTCGATCAGGCTGCCATCGGCAATGGGGCCACGCGCCAACAGCTCGGGCATCACGCCCACGCCCCAGCCTGCGGCCACGGCGCGCATCTGCCCTTCGGTGCTGGGCACAAACAGGTGGTTCAGTGCCACGCGCTTGAGGCCGAACGCACGGGCCACAAACTCGGCCGCCATGTCGTCCTTGCGGTTGAAGGACAAAAAGGACACCTCGCGGAAGTTGTGCGGCGTGAGCCCCTGCGGCAGGTGCTTGTTGGCGAATTCGGCCGATGCCACCGCCACATAGTGCATGGCGCCCAGCGGCACCATCTTGCAGCCGCGCAGCGCCTGCTTGAGCGTGGTGACGCAGCCCAGCACCTGGCCCGAGCGCAGCCATTCCTGCGTGAAGTCCTGGTCGTCCGCAATGATTTCAAGCGGCAGGCGCTGGCGCACCAGGTCGTGCAGCGCGCCCATGGCCCAGGTGGCAATGCTGTCGGCATTGATGGCGATGGAGATGCGCTCGTCTTCGCGGGTGCTGCCGGGGGCGCTGGGGGCCAGCTCCTGCAGGTCGCGCTCCAGGTCAGCGCGCAGCAGGCGCAGCTGCTTGGTGTGCTTGAGCAGCAACTGCCCGGCAGACGTCGGCTTGAGCGGGCGGCTGCGCACGATGAGCACCGAGCCCACCTGCGCCTCCAGCGCCCGCAGGCGCTGCGAGACGGCCGATTGCGTCACGTTCAGCCGCTGTGCGGCGCGTTCAAAACCGCCCTCTTCCACGATGGCGGCAAGGCATTCCAGGGCGGCGGGATCGTAAGTGCTCATGGTCTCGCAAGGGCCTGCGCAGGCCGGTCTCAGGCAAATTTATACAGAAAAATGGCACTGCCAAACATTAGCGATGCTGATGATTTTGGAGTAAGTTTAATTTTGCTTTTACTCAAATGCAATGTCGCGCACACTGCGCCCTCATGAAAACCATTGTTTTGGGCGCCGGCATCATCGGCATCAGCACAGCGTGGCACCTGCTGGAACGCGGTCATGAAGTGATCGTCGTCGATCGCCAGCCCGACGCTGCCTTGGAAACCAGCTTCGCCAACGCGGCGCAGATCTCGGTGAGCTACTGCGAACCGTGGGCCAACCGCGAAGCGCCGCTCAAGGCGCTCAAATGGATGTTCGACAAAGAGGCGCCACTGCTGTTTCGCCCGCAGCTCGACTGGGACCAGTGGCGCTGGGGGCTGAAGTTTCTCGCGCAGTGCAACGACGTGGCGTTTGAGCGCAACGTGCAGCAGATCGTGGCCCTGGGCGCCTACAGCCACGCGGCCCTCAAGGACCTGGTGGCCAGCACCGGCATTGAATACAACCGGCTCGAACGCGGCATTGCCCACTTCTACACCGACCAAAAATCCTTCGATGCCGCAGGCCACGCGGTGGACCTGATGCGCAAGTTTGGCGTGCAGCGCCGTCTGGTCAGCCGCGATGAGCTGCTCCAAATCGAGCCCGCCTTCAAGGCCTATGGCGACAAGATCACCGGCGGCACCTACACCAGCACCGACGAAAGCGGCGACGCCCGCGTGTTCACGCAAGAGCTGGCCCGCCGCTGTGCAGCGCGGGGCGCGCAGTTCCTGTACGGCCACGATGTGCTGCGCCTGAACAAGATTGGCGACGCTATTGATTCTGTAGCTGTTATCGCTCGCAATACGGGCGCTGGTGGCCAAAAAGACTTCATACTCAAGGCCGATGCCTTTGTGGTGGCCTGCGGCTCGTACAGTGCACCGCTGCTGCGCACCGTGGGCGTGGATTTGCCCATCTACCCTGGCAAGGGCTACAGCGCCACCTTCCCGCTGCTCAAGCCCGAAGGCGCGCCCATGGTCTCCACCATCGACGACGGCAAGAAGATCGCCATGAGCCGCCTGGGCAACACCCTGCGTGTGGCCGGCACCATCGAGCTGGGCGGGTTTGATTTGAGCCTGGACAGCCCCGTGGCCCGCGCCCGCTGCCACATGCTGTCGCGCCGCATTGCTGAAATTTTGCCCGGCGTGTGCGACACCCGCACGCCCGAAGAAGGCGGCAACCCCGAGTACTGGACCGGCCTGCGCCCCGCCACGCCCACCAACATTCCGTTCATCGGCCACACCCGCGTGGGCAAGCTGTGGGTGAACGCAGGCCACGGCACGCTGGGCTGGACGCACGGCGCGGGCTCGGGCAAGGCCATGGCCGAGCTGGTGAGCGGCGAAGTGCCTGCGATGAACTTTGGTTTTCTGGGTGTGCAGGCACCGCGCGCCGTGCGCGGCACCGTAGCGGCCTGAGCCCCAAGGGACGGCATGGCGCATTGCGGGCCATGCCGCTCACCACGGCATCACGGCCCCGCCGCCGCTACCATCGGCGGCATGCCGAACACCACACCGCACTCCCCGCACTATCTCTTTCTGACCACCTCCACCCGCGAAAGCGGCCACCTGGGCAACACCGAATGGCTGGCCCAGCAAGCCGCCGATGCACTGCCCGCAGGCACGGTGCAAACCTGGCACCACCTGGCGCGCATGCACCTGCCACCATTTGTGGACCTGCGCCACACCGTGGGCACCTACTCCGCGCCCGAGGGCGACCTGAAAACCCTGCTCGACGCCACGCTGGCGGCTACGCACATCGTGTTCGTGTCGCCGGTGTACTGGTTCAGCATTCCCGCGCCGCTCAAGACCTACCTGGACCACTGGAGCGGCTGGATGCGCGTGCCGGGCCTGCCCTTCAAGGAGCAGATGGCCGCCAAGTCGCTGCAGCTCATCACCACCAGCGGCGACCGTGCCAAGGCCCAGCCGATGATCGACTCGGTCGAGCTGTGCGCCAAGTTCCTCTCCATGCCCTGGGGCGGTGCCCTGTGGGGCAAGGGTGGCCCACCCGGTGCTGTGCAGGCCGATGCAGAGGCCGTAGCGCAGGCCGCGCGCTTTTTGCTACCAAAATAGGAGCTTCTAGCGCTTGATGGATAAGCGCTAGCGCCTGTTTTTATTGATCCGGCCTCTTTGAGCTTGAAAAGTCCGTTCGGGCTGAGCTTGTCGAAGCCAGGGCACAGGCTGTGCGGCGCTTCGACTGCGCTCAGTGAACGGTTCAAGTAAGTTCGTGCCGGATCAACAACCCAAACCGTGGCCCTCAACGCGCCATGGCGGGGGCTGCCGTACCCGCTACGGCATCACCGCCGTCCAGCAGCCGGGTGTTCATCCACTGGCGCAGGTCGCGCCACATGGCGCGCACCTCAGTGTCGGGCGGCATACGCAGGGCATGCTCCAGCTCGATGGTGACCACCGGCACGCCCCGGTGCAGCCCGCCGTAATGCCCCAGCGAGCCGGGGAACACGCCCAGCTTGTCCATGCGCAAACGGCCCAGCCGGGCAGGTGGGTCGTGCGGGCCGTCAAAGTCCAGCACGCCATAAGGCGCGTGGATGCTGACCACCAGCTGGGGCTGGAACTGCTCCATCTGCTGGTGCAAAAAACGCGACTCGGGCTCGGACAGTGGCGTGTGGCCCGGCCAGCGGCGCGGGTCTTTGCGGGTGCGCTTTTCCCAGTACACCGGCGCGTCTTGCGCCCAGCCGGGGGTGGGAAAGTTGCGGTTCAGGTCCACCCCGCTGGCGTTGACCCGCGTGGGTTTGGGGGCCAACAGACCATCGGGGTTGAGCACGGGGATAAAGCGCCAATGCACGGGCGGCTGCGCTGCGCCGCGGTCCCCGCCCTCGGCCCCCGCCAGGCCAATCCAGCGCAAGGCCAGCGAGGCGGCCGTGAGTTCGTCGCCATGCATGGCGCCCACCACCAGCACGCGCAGCGGCGGGCCTTCACCAGCCGGGGCAGGCGCCCCCGTGCGTGGCACCACATCGCGCCAGTACAGCGGCACGCCTTGGCCTGATGCCGCGCCGCTGGGCTGCAGTTGCGTGGCCAGGCACTGCGAACGTGTCACACCGGGCAGGCGCGCCAACAGCAGTTCGCAGGCGGCTTGCGTGGCTGGCTCGGACATCCCGGGCGCAGCCGCCGCAGACATCTCCACCCCAGAGGGCGCCGTCAATGCAGGCACCGTGGCAGCGGGGCGGGGCTGCGCCTCAGCATCCACGGGCTCCATTGAGTCCCTTGGGTCCCTTGAATGGACTGCGCCAGGCACGGCCAAGTTGCCGTGCACTGCTGCGCGCCCTTCCAGCGCTTTCAGCCCCATCGGCCCCGAAGGCGCGCGGCCATACACACCGCCGGACGCGGGGCCACCAGGCCACAGCTGCGTGGGCACCCACAGCACGGCGGCCAGCGCAGTGACCACCGCACTCGCCGTCGCCACGGTCCACACCGGGGAACGTGCTTGGGAATGCCCCCGGTGCCGCGCCCCCTGGCCTGCGGGCTGCGCAGCGCCGCTCAATGCAGCACCCGCTGCGTGGCCAAAAAGTCGAGCAACGCGGCGTCAAACGCCTCGGGGTGCTCCAGCTGCGGCCAGTGGCCAATGTGGGGCAGGCTCAGGTGCTGGGCGTCGGGCATCAACTCGGCCAGCGCCTGCAGTGCCGCGGGTGGGGTGCAGTGGTCGGCATCGCCCCCCAGCAGCAGCGTGGGGGTGTGCACATTCACCCAGGCCTGGGCCCAGCGGTCAAAGCCCTGCATGGCCTGCAAGGCACGGCGGTAGGTGGCGGGGTGGACCTGCGCCAGGGCATGCTCGGCCAGGCGCACCCCCTCAGGCAAGGCGGCGGTGCCAATGCACTGCGGCACCAGGGTTTGCGCCAGCTG
The DNA here is from genome assembly GCF_002749705.1 of Acidovorax sp. 56. NCBI lineage: Bacteria > Pseudomonadati > Pseudomonadota > Betaproteobacteria > Burkholderiales > Comamonadaceae > Acidovorax > Acidovorax sp. 56. Next base: position 3,546,605 of record NZ_PEEV01000001.1, on the reverse strand, counting down.
CTGCATGCTGCCGCCGGGCTGCTGCGCGGCGTCCAGCGCGCGCTCGCGTGGGGCCAGCCAGGCTTGCACGGCCTGCGCATCCAGCGCGGGCCCGCCCGCGCACAGCACCAGGCGGCGCACCACCTCGGCCCGGCGCACGGCCACTTCCAACGCCAGCATGGCGCCCATGCCGTGGCCCACCAGCGTGACGGGGCCGCACTGCAGAGCATCGATCAGCGCCAGACAGCTTTGCGCCAGGCCTTTGAAGGTGTAGGGCTCAATGGGTGCGCTGTGGCCGTAGCCCGGCATGTCCCACGCCACGGCGCGATAACCAGCGCTGGCCAGCATCTCCAGCTGGGGGGCAAAGGTGAGGTGGTCGCCATCAGCGTCGTGCAGCATGAGCACGGTGGGGCCAGAGCCCAGGGTGGAGAAGGTGGGGAGCAAAGCCATACAGAAAATGACGGACGCCAAACAGGGCCGAGGCGGGCGGCGTGCCCCAGGCTGGGCCGCCTGTTGCATCGCGATTTGCGTAAGTCCTAAAGAAATAAGTGCCGAGTAACCCCCACCGCACAGGCGCGCGGGCGGCACTCCATAATAGTTCCATCCCCCCTTGACGCAGGCCCCGCGCCCAACCTTTGTGAACAGCCCCTCGCCCCGCCCTGCCCTGGCACTGCCCCCCAGCTTCTCCTCCCGCGAGTTTCGCAACGCGCTGGGCATGTTTGCCACGGGCGTGACCATCGTCACCGCCCGCAACGCGGCGGGCGAGCTGGTCGGGCTCACGGCCAGCTCGTTCAACTCGGTGTCGCTGGACCCACCGCTGGTGCTGTGGAGCCTGTCACACAGCGCCAGCAGCATGCCCGCCTTTGCCAACGGCTCGCACTACGCCATCCACGTACTGGCCGCCGACCAAAAGGCCCTGGCCGAACGCTTCGCCACCCGTGGCATCGACCGCTGGGCAGGCGTGGAACACCGCCCCGGCATCCAGGGCGCGCCCCTGCTGGCAGGCGCCGCCGCCACGTTTGAATGCTTCAACCGCAGCCAGTACAAGGAAGGCGACCACACCATCTTCGTGGGCGAGGTCGAGCACTGCGAACACCGCGAAGGTGCGTCGCCCCTGCTGTACCACGGGGGCAAGTTTTACACCGAGCACCCGTTGTAGGGCGCGTCTTCGCAGCGCCTGACGCTACGAATTTAATAGCTGCTAGCGCTTATTCCATAAGCGCTAGCAGCTATTTTTGTTTCAAATCCCATCACTGCACCTGCAGCGTAGTTCCCAACACGAGCCGCCCCGTGCTTGCCTGCCACTGCACGCCCGTCACAGCGCTGTCGGCATTGGCAAAGCGCACGGCATAGGCGGGGGTGGCAGCCAAAGCGCTGGCGGCGTCGGGCGCACCAATGTGCACGCTGTAGCTGCCCGGCGCCAGCGTGGCGGGCAGGGCGACCTCGCCCGACCATTGCAGCGGCTCGCCAGGGCTGGCCTGGCGCAGGTCGGTGCCTGCCAAGGGCAGCACGGTGGCCACGTTGGTGGCGCTGACCAGAGTCAGCGCCAGGCTGCGCGCATTCAGCGGCCGGGCCCAGCCCTGGTTGCTGAGGGCCACCTGCCAGGCCAGTGTGCCGCCCGGCGCGGCCACGGCGCTGTGCGCCACAGCGGTCAATTGCAGCCGGTAACCGAGCTTGCGCGACACCTCGGCCATGCAGCCGCCCGCCTGCCACTGGGCGAAGAAGCCTTCGTAGTAGTCGCGGTTCAGGTAGGTCATGTGGTAGGCCGCGCCTTCGCGCAGGATGTCCTCACACGCCATGCGAGCCTGGGCTACCTCGGGCGGGGCGCAGGTTTCGCCGCCCGCGCCAGTCACCGCACTGGCCTGCTGGGCATAGGTGCGCAGAGCCGCCGATTGCGCAGGCGTATCGGCCCAGTAGGTGCCGACATCGTCGGGGCTGGCCAGAAAACAGTCGTTGTGCTGGCCTATGCGCGCGGCGGCCGTGGGGCTAGGGGCCAGCAGTTGCTCCAGGGTGGGCGGGGCGGTGTACCACGCGGCCACGTCGGCCGGGGTGCGCACATGCACTTGGCGGCTGGCGGGCACGGCGGCCAGCAGGGCATCGCGCACAGCGGCTTTGTTGGCGGGGGTGGTGAGGTTGTTGGACGAGGTATGCCACTCGCCCCACGCACCGATGAAGCCGCCCTGCACGGCCGCAATCACATCGGCATTGGCCTGCAGCACCGGTTGCAGCTGGGTGAGGTGGCGCTTGACGCGCGAGAGCGTGGCATCTTGCGCGTTGAGGTAATCGGCCTCGGTCTCAGGGTAGTTGTAGGCAAAGCGCACCACGGCCTTGAGGCCCTGTTTGCGCAGGTTGGCAAAGCCGGTGTTCAGCTTGGTGAGGTAGCTGCTGGGCAAGTCCTTGGTGCGGTAGGCGCTGAGGTCGGCCGGGGTGTAAACCAGCCGCTGCCCGTCTGCCACCACATAGTCGAGCGAGGTGGCCGTGATCTTGGAGGGGTCGGTGGCAAAGCGGTAGAAGCCGCGCTCGGGGTTGGGGAAGTCCTGGTCGGACGGAGCCAAGCTGACCTGGGCCAGTGGGGCGGTGGAGGCCAGTGCTATGGCCTTACCCATGGCTTTGGGCTGGGGTACCTCGGCTACGGCGGGCGGCGCCCCCGGCCCGCCGAACGAGATGGTGACACCATCGTTTTCGGCAGAGCCGCCGCAGGCTGCCAGGGCGGCACAGCCCAGGGCCAGCACGGCCCACTTCATGGTGGTTGGTTTGTTCATGCGCCCCTCCGCAATAGTTGCCGCATTGTTACGCCAACCGGGGCGCGTTACCAGAGGGCGTAGCGGACGCAATGGTGACGAATGGCAACCGAAAGAAGGTGCAGTCCTCTAGTGAGCCGTTGAGTTGCAACGGCTATTCGCCTTTGGCGGCATGCGGCAGATCTCAGATGTTTTCCGGTAGGGCCAGGGTTCATCCACGCTTTCTTGCTTCACGAAACAGCCAGCCAGAAATAAACGCCAAACCCATACATGCCCCAGACGACACCAATGTGGCGAGGATCAACCACACCAACACTGAAGATGCAGCGAACATGCGAAGCTGGATTCCCGTGTAGTTGCGGTCCCTGGTCAAGACCACGGCAATGAGCAAAGCATATGCAGCGGCAGGCCAAGCAACCCACAAATTCGAGGAATAGTGTCGAAGCCCTGGCAATGGATTTCCGCCAGTTCCGGGGACGGAACCCCAAGCTGCTGCAAATATGAGCATTGAAGCGGTGAGCCACGCAAAGAGGACTTCCCAGCGGGAAAAGTATGAGTTCATTGGCTAACTCGGTTGGGTCGGCGAAAGCCGATGGATTCATCTGGGCCTTCACGATACGTCACCTTAAAAGCATCCGCAAACCCACTGATACACGGCATCAATCACCACCAGCGCCGCAAAGCACAGACATCAAGCTTCGCAACCACCCGGCACGATTCGACTCCGCCACCTGAGAGCTATAGAGGATCCAGGGGCGAATGAAATCCTTTTGCACATCGCCAGATGCTGCGCACCAACCACTCACCCCCGCTCCACCATCTGCCGCGCCTGCTCCCTGAGCTGCGGAAACACCTTGCCCACCAGCTGCAGCTGGTTCGCCATCCAGCTCTGGGCGGGCGCCACGGGTGGGGTTTGGCCAAACTGGCGCAGCACCTCGGCCACGGCGGGGGCCTGGGCGACGGGGCGGCGGCGGCCGCCCATTTCGCGCTGGGCGCGCTCTAGCTCGTCCGACAAATCCTGCAACGACTGCAGCAGCGCCTGGGCCGAGGCCTGGGTGGCTTCGTCCATGGGCTGGGCGGCTGCGCCGCCGCGCTGGGCGCCCAGGGCAGACAGGTAGTTGAGCTGCGTGTGCGACAGGCGCAAGAAGTTACCCACCACCTCGGCACCGCCGCGCACCCGCAAAGGCTCTTTGAGCATGGCGCTGTAGGAGTTGGACAGGGCGGCGTCGGCGTTGTGGGCGTTGCGGCGGGCCACGCGGTAGGCCAGGTGGTCGCGCTTGCCGCTTTGGTACTGGGCCAAAATTTCGCGCAGGTAGATGGCTTGCGTCTGCAGCGCCTGGGCGGCCAGTTGGGGCCACTGGCGCGACTGCCAGTGCGGCAGCACCAGCCAGGCGGCGGCAGCGGCAATGCAGCAGCCTACGGCTGTGTCGAGCAGGCGGGTGAGGATCACGCCCTGCGACATGCCCATTTGGTGAAAGCTCAGCAGCAGCAGCGTGGTGACTGCGGCGGTGGCCAGCACATAGCGGGTGTGGCGTGCGCCAAAAAACACGGCGCCGCCCAGCACCAGCAAGGCGGCCTGGATGAAGTCGCCCGGGAACAGCTGGATGACCGCCCAGCCCAGTGCCAGCCCGATGGCCGTGCCCTTGGCGCGCTGCATGAGGCGCGTTTGGGTAGCAGCGTATTGGGGCTGGCTGACGAAGACGATGGTCAGCAAGATCCAGTAGCCGTGCGGGTCGGCCGTGGCCTGCATGACGGCAAAGCCCAGCACCAGCGACAGGCTCAGGCGCACGCTGTGGCGCAGCCAGGGCGACTGCGCGCGGCACTGGGCGCGGATGCGGCCCCAGGCGTCGCGCAGGGTGCGGGGCTCGCGGTCAAACAGGCTGTAGTCCACGGCCGCAGAGGCGCCGGGCTCGTCCACCGGCAGCGCCAGGGCCCCGGCAAATACGCGGGCCAGGGCGGTGAGGTTGTGGCCCAGGGCGCGCAGCGAGCGCAGGGGCCGGGCCTGCGCGGCGCTGGGGTGTTCGCGCTCGATCTCTTCCTGGTGGGCCAGGGCGGCTTCCATGTCTTCAATGGCGCGCGAGGTGACGCCGGAGTGCACCGGCTCGGTCTGCTGCTGGATGGCCACCGAGAACTTGAGCGCCTGCTCGCCCAGCTGCGTGAGCACGCGCTGGCAGCGGTAGAGCACGTCGCTGTGGAAGAAGGACTGGGCCAGCAGATCGTAGTGCTCGTGCGAAGAGCTGACACGCTCGTGCACGTCTTGTGCGGCCAGGTACTGGTGCATGGCGGTTTGCAGCCACTGCGGCGGCGTGCCCCGGCCCATGCGGCTGATGAGGCTCTCTTTGGCAGCGTTCAGGGCATCAACCACCCGCCCGTTGTGCAGGGCCAGCGCCATGCGGCGGCGCTCCAGGTCTTCGTCGCGCACGGGCTCCAGCAGCAGGGCTTTGAGGCGCAGGTATTCGCCCAGCATGGCGTACAACTTGGCCAGCCGATAGCGCACGGGGGCGCGGGGCATCACCGCGTTCCACAGCACCGACACCACGCCGTACCAGGCGGCCCCGCCCAGCATCAAGGGCGTGGCCACCACCGCCGCATCGCGGCTGGTGTGGGCGGCCAGCGCTTCGTAGATGAACAGCACCAGCGAGCCAAAGGCAATGGCGCGGTAACGCTCGCTCAGCGCCCCCAGCATGGTGAAGGTGAAGGCCGACAGCGCCATCACCCCCATCAGCACCCAGGGCCACGACACCGTGGCGCACACCGCCAGCGCCACCAGGGTGAAGCAGCCCATGGCCAGCAATTGCGCGCGCAAGCGGCCGCGCCAGCTGTCGTCGGTCTCGGTCAGGGCACTTGCGATCACGCCCAGCAGCACGGGCATCAGCTCGGTCTGCCAATCCGCCCACCAACCATAGGCCAGCACCACGGCCAGCGCCAAAAACGCCCGTGCCCCGCGTGTGAAGCCTTCGTGGTTGCTGGCACGCTGCCAGCTGAGTTTCCAGGTTGTGTCCACCAAAATGCTCTCTACCCATCGATATAGGGTTTACCCTGATTTTTTAAGCAATTGTCAGGCCAGTCACCGCAACACCGGCACAAAAAAGCCCGCGCCGCAGGGCTGCGGGGCGGGCTTGGGGGTGCTTGCCAGGCAGTGCCCGGCGTTCAGCGCACGGTGTCGGGCAACTCGATCTTGACTTCGAGCACTTCCAGGTTGTCCTGGCGCTCCAGGTGCACCTTGAGGTCTTCGGGGCTGATCTTGACGTATTTGGAGATGACAGCCACCAGTTCGCGCTGCAGTGCGGGCAGGTAGTCGGGCTCGGAGGCGTTGCGGCCATTGCGCTCGTGCGCCAGGATGATCTGCAGGCGCTCTTTGGCCACGCTGGCGGTTTTTTTCTTTTCGCCCAGAAGGAAAGAGAGGAACGAAGCCATGGCTTATTTGCTCCCGAACAGGCGTTTGAAGAAACCGGGCTTTTCGGCCTCGATGAAGCGCATGGGCTTGTCGGTCGCGCCCAGGAAGCGGTCGATCACGTCCTTGTACGCCTCGGACACGTCGGTGCCCTGCGCATGGATGGCGGGCGTGCCCTGGTTGGACGATTGCAGCACCACCTCGGATTCAGGAATCACGCCGATGAGTTTGATGCGCAGGATGTCCTGAATGTCTTCCAGGCTCAGCATCTGGCCGTCTTCCACGCGGGCGGGGTTGTAGCGGGTGATGAGCAGGTGCTCTTTGATGGGCTCGCCGCCGTCGATGGCGCGCTTGGTTTTGCTGCCCAGCATGCCCAGGATGCGGTCGGAGTCGCGCACGCTGGAGACTTCAGGGTTGGTCACCAGCAGGGCCTCGTCGGCAAAGTGCATGGCCATGAGGGCGCCGCTTTCGATGCCAGCGGGCGAGTCGCAGACGATGTACTCGAAGTCCATCGCGGCCAGGTCTTTGAGCACCTTCTCTACGCCGTCTTGCGTCAGCGCGTCCTTGTCGCGCGTCTGGCTGGCGGCCAGCACGAACAGGTTGTCGCATTGCTTGTCTTTGATGAGGGCCTGGTTCAGGTTGGCCTCGCCATGGATGACGTTGATGAGGTCATACACCACGCGGCGTTCGCAGCCCATGATGAGGTCCAGGTTGCGCAGACCGACGTCAAAGTCGATCACGGCGGTCTTGTGGCCGCGCAGGGCGAGGCCGGTGGCAAAGCTGGCGCTGGTGGTGGTCTTGCCCACGCCACCTTTGCCGGAGGTCACGACGACGATTTTGGCCATGTGTTGCAGATTCTCTGTGGGTTGATACGAGGGAATGGAAGCCATCAAGCCAAGGGCTCGATGATGAGTTTTTCGCCCTCCAGGCGAACCTGGGCGGGCTTGCCGGCCACGTTCTCGGGCAGGGCGGTTTCGGTGGTGCGGTAAATGCCTGCGATGGAGACCAGTTGCGGCTCCAGGCAGGTGCTGAAGATGCGGGCTTCGGTGTTGCCCCGGGCCCCGGCAATGGCGCGGCCGCGCAGCGGGGCGTAGACGTGGATGTTGCCGTCGGCAATCACCTCGGCGCCAAAGCTCACCACGGCCATCACCACCAGATCGGCGCCGCGCGCGTACACCTGCTGGCCCGAGCGCAAGGGCTTGTCGACCACCACGGTGCCGGGGCCGAGGGTGGGCACTTCGCGCACGACCTCGACCTCGCGCACCACTTCACGCACCACCTCCACCGGGGCGGGCGCTTCGGCGCGGGCGGGTGGAGCATCGGGGGCGGCGGCCAGGCCTGCAACGCGGGCCGCTTCCATCTGGGCAGGGCTGCCGCCGCGCACGGCCACGGGCAGGGTACGGTGCTCGCGCAGCTGCTCAGTGATGGCGGCAAAGTCGATGGCGTCTTCGGCCTCACGCACGGGCGACAGGTCAATCAGCACCGGGTCGTAGTCAAAGAAGCCTGGGGCATCGGCCACACGGTCGGCCAGGTCCACGGCAAACTGCGCCGCGTCCGTGGTCTTGAGCACCACGGCCACCACCGGCAGTGAAGCGCTTTTGAGGTCAAAACTGGCGCGGGTGTGCGCCGCCGTTTCAGTGGCCATGGAGGGGTGTGTTGAGCAGCCACGCCACCGGGCGCAGCCAAAAGGCCTGAGTGTAGCGGCAGCGCGTGGCCAAGCCGCCACAGGCGGGGCAACCGCTCACATTCGGTTTCAAGGGACGAACGCCTGCGGCCAGGGGCGTCTGGGCGGCAGGGGCGAGGGTGGCAGGTTGGGGCATTCCCCCTATTGAACCCCGAAGCGCCGCCCCTGTCACCTGACCATAATCAAGCCATGACCAGCCCCCGCGCACGCAAAACCCATCTCGACACCCTCTCCATCTCGCTGCTGCTGGCCTGCTGCATGTTCTGGGGGTTCCAGCAGGTGCTGGTCAAGGCAACGGTGGCCGAGGTGGCGCCGGTGTTCCAGGCCTTTGTGCGCTTTGCCCTGGCCACGGTGGCCGTGGCCGCGTGGTGCCTGTGGAGTGGCCTGCGCACCCCCGTGCCAAGCGCGGCAGGCGCTGTGCCCAGCCCCACACCGGCCGGTGCCGCAGACAAAGCCCCCCGGCTTGGCGGCTGGGGCCCGGGGCTGCTGGCCGGGGCGCTGTTTGCAGGCGAGTTTGCGTGCATTTACGTGGGCATGCAGTACACCACCGCCTCGCGGCTCACGGTGTTTTTGTACGGCTCGCCGTTCTGGGTGGCGCTGCTGCTGCCGCGCTTTATCCCCGGTGAGCGGCTGCGCGGCTGGCAGTGGCTGGGCCTGGCTGCGGCCTTTGTGGGGGTGGGGCTGGCCCTGGGCGATGGCATGGCAGGCCGGGCCCCGGATGCCCACCCCTTGGCCTGGCTGGGCGATGTGCTGGGGCTGGTGGCGGGCCTGATGTGGGCCTTGACCACCGTGGTCATCCGCAGCACGGCCCTGGCGCGGGTGGCACCGGCGCAGCAGCTGCTGTACCAGGTGGCGGTGAGCGCTGCGCTGCTGCCGCTGCTGTCCTTGGCGCTGGGGGAGGTGTGGTCTTGGCACTTCAGCGCGTTTGCCTGGGCATCGCTGCTGGTGCAGGCGGTGGTGGGCGCGTTTGTGAGCTACCTGGCCTGGATGTGGATGCTGGCGCACTACCCGGCCACCAAGATGTCTTCGTTTGTGTTCTTGACCCCGGTGTTTGCGCTGCTGTTTGGCGCCAGCTGGCTGGGTGAGCCGGTCACGCCCTCGTTGGTGGCCGCACTGGCGCTGGTGGCCGTGGGCATTGTGCTGGTCAACCGCAAACCGGCAGCGGCCTGAGCCCCCGCCCAAAGGGCCAACCCACCCATTTGCATAAAAAATAGCTGCTAGCGCTTACCAAATAAGCGCTAGCAGCTATTTTATTGATAGCAAATTACAGCTTCGGGATTTTGATCCGGCTGATCATCAGCGAGCCTGACAGCGCAAACAACAGCACCAGCGGGTGCAGCGTAAAGCCCCCCAGCACCACACGGCCACCCCACAGGTTGGCGCCCACCGCGCCCTGTGCTGCGGCCAGGGCCAGCAGGCCCACCAGCACGATGGAGGTGGGAATGGGCGTGCCCTCAAAGTACTTGACCTTGCCCGTGCCTTCCGAAAGCGTCTCGGCCGTGACGTTGTAGCGCGCCAGGCGCGAGACGCCGCAGGCCACAAAGTAGGCCAGCACCACGCGGTCGTACAGGCCCTGCATGCCGCAGCCGTAGGCAATGATGGCGGGCGCCACGCCGAACGAGATCACGTCGGCCAGCGAATCCAGCTCGCGGCCCATGGCCGAGCTTTTTTGGCGCCAGCGGGCGATGCGGCCATCGAGCACGTCAAAGATCAGCGCCGCCAGCACCAGGGCGGCGGCAAAGTAGATGTGCACCACATCGTGCGTGGCCAGGTACGACATGGCCGAAAACAGAGCCCCCACGCCACAGACCGCGTTGCCGAGGGTGAACCAGTCGGCCAGATGGAATTCGCGGATCATGGAAAAGCGTTTGGGGTGCTGGGGAGTATTCATGAAAAAGAGCGCCCTGAGCGCGCAGTGACAACACTTCCCATTATGGGCGCGGCGCCACCCCGGCCCCGGGTAACCCCTGGCTGCCTCCGCAGGCCCCCACGGCCCCCCACTGACCCCCACTGACATTTGCGCGACTGCTTTTGCGCCCGCACGCAGCGAGACTGTGGCCACACGCCACGGCACAGTGGCGCCAGGACCAGCGAGACATACACCATGCACACCACCGGGAACCGCCTGCACGAACGCACCCACCAGCCCCAGAGCGGGCTGACGCCGCCACAGCCCCCATCCTCGGCCCCTGCAGTCCCCATTCCTGCGCCCTCTGCCGCCCCGTTCTCCCGCGCCTTCCCCATCCGCAGCCTGCAGGATGTGCAGCGGCTCGAAGCCCGCCCCCTGGCCGAGGCGCTACCGGTGCAAAGCACCTACGAAATTTTTGTGAATTCGGCGGCGGCGTTTGGCGACAAGACGGCGCTGGCCTTTTTGCCCACCGCCGACCCGGCTGCCGAGCCCATCCGCTGGTCGTATGCGCAACTGCTCACCGGCATCCACCAGACAGCCAACCTGCTGCACCACCTGGGCGTGGGCCCGCAGGACGCCGTGGCCGTGCTGCTGCCCGGCTGCCTCGAATACCACCTGGCCCTGTGGGGCGGCGAGGCGGCGGGCATCGTGCAGCCGCTCAACCCCATGCTCACCGACGAGAAGATCGCGGCCATGATGACCCTGGCCCGGGCCAAGGTGCTGATTGCCTACGGCGGCGAGGGCGACCTGGGCTACTGGAGCAAAGCGCTGCGCCTACGCGCACTGGTCCCCACCCTGACTACGGTGCTGCGCGTGGCCCCGCACGATGAGGCACCGGGTACAACAACCGCCCTGCCCGCTGGCGTGGTGGACCTGGCCGCGCGCCACCAGCACCCGGGCGACCACCTGGTGAGCGGCCGCCGCATTGTGGCCACTGACATCGCCGCGTACTTTCACACCGGCGGCACCACGGGTGCGCCCAAGCTGGCGCGCCACAGCCACGGCGCGCAGGTGTTCACCGCCTGGGGCAGCGTGCAGATGCAGGGCATACGGCCGGAGGACGTGGGCATCAACGGTTACCCGCTGTTCCATGTGGCGGGCGTGCTGCCGGGCTCGCTGGCGGCGCTGTCTGCGGGGGTGGAGACCATCATCCCCACCACCGGCCTGTTCCGCAACCGCGAGGTGATTGCGAACTACTGGCGGCTCGTGGAGCGCTACCGCTGCACTTACCTGTCTGCCGTGCCCACAGTGCTGGCGGCGCTGGCCAATGTGCCGCTGGACGGGGCCGACATTGCCACCCTGCGCTACTGCCGCACCGGCGCGGCCATCCTGGCGCCCGAGCTGGCGGCGCGGTTTGAGCGGCTCTTTGGCCTGCACATCCACGAAAGCCTGGGCATGACGGAGATGGCGGGCATCTCCACCATCACCCCGCCCGGCGTCAACGCGCCCGCAGGCTGCGTGGGCTGGCGGCTGCCGTACACCCAGCTGCGCGTGGTGGCGCTCGATGCGCAGGGCAACGCGTCCGACCAGGACCTGCCGCTCGGCCAGCCGGGCATGGTGCTGTTCCAGTCGCCCAACCTGTTCTCGGGCTTTCTCGATGCGGCCGACACGGCCAAGGCCTTCACGCACGATGGCTGGCTGGCCACCGGCGACCTGGGCTTTGTGGACGAGCAAGGGCGCCTGCACCTGAGCGGCCGCTCCAAGGACCTCATCATCCGCAGCGGCCACAACATCGACCCCAAGGTGATCGAAGACGCGCTGGGCGCCCACCCCGCGGTGCAGCTGTGCGCCGCCGTGGGCGCCCCCGATGCCTATGCGGGCGAGCTGCCCGTGGTCTACGCCACCCTGCGGCCCGGCGTGCAGGTGACAGAAGCAGAGCTGATGGCCTTCACCGCCGAACGCGTGGACGAGGCCGTGGCCCGCCCGCGCTGGGTGCAGGTGATCGAGCACATGCCGGTGACCAACGTCGGCAAGATCTACAAGCCCGAGCTGCGACAGCGCGCAGCGTGCCAGGCGGTGCAAGCCGCCATGGCCGCTTTGCCCACCATGGCCGACCTGAACCCGGCGCAAGCACAGGTCCAGATCCAGGCCGAAGGGGATAACGCCGTGCGCGTGACCGTAGCCCCCACCCCTGGCGCAGACAACGCGGCACGGCTGACCGCGCTGCGCGAAGTGCTGGCCCCCCTGCCCTTGCGCATCACGGTGGTAGCGCAGGGCGCTGCAGCCACCCCTGTGCCCACCTGATTGGGCCCTGATGGTGCTGCATGCCGGGGCTGGCGGCTTGCCCCGGCACCCGCCCAGCAAAGCAAGCCAGGCTGACGATTTGCCAACCACAACGACAGGAGACATCGCATGCACCCCTCCCCATTGATGCCCCGCTGGATGCACCGCCGCCACTGGCTGCGCGGGGCCGCCCTGGCCACCGCAGCCTGCATCGCCGCAGGCACGGGCACCACAGCACTGGCCCAGGCCTACCCCAGCAAGCCCATCAAGGTGGTGGTGCCCTTTGCCCCCGGCGGCGCCACCGACGTGCTGGCCCGCGTGCTGGCCGAGAAGATGGCCGTGGGCCTGGGCCAGCCGCTGGTCATCGACAACAAGCCCGGCGCCGCCGGCATCATCGGCACCGACGCCGTGGCCAAGGCTGCGCCCGACGGCTACACCCTGCTGCTGGGGCTGAGCAACTCCATGCTCACCAACCAGTTCCTCTACACCAAGCTGCCCTACAGCCCCGAGAAGGACATTGCCCCCGTCTACCAGATCGCCATCGCACCCCTGGTGCTGGTGGCCCACCCCAGCGTGCCCGTAGCCACGGGGCCAGAGCTGCTCAAGTACATCGCGGCCAACAAAGGCAAGGTGTCTTACGGCTCGTATGGCACGGGCGCCTACCCACACCTGGCGGGTGCGTACATGAGCCAATCGCAAAACGCCGACATGAGCCATGTGGCCTACCGGGGCGAGGCGCCCATGGTGCAGGACCTGCTGGGCGGGCAGATCCAGATTGCTTTTGCCAGCGCGCTGCAGGCCAAAGCCCACATTGACGCAGGCAAGCTCAAGGCGATTGGCGTGAGCGGCGAGCGCCGCATGGGCACCCTGCCCAATGTGCCCACCCTGGCAGAACAGGGTCTGAACGACGAGGCCTACCGCGTGGCCGGCTGGCTGGCCGTTGGTGCGCCTGCAGGCACGCCACCCGCCATCCTGGAGCGCATCGCCACCGAGGTGCGCAAAGCCACCGAGCAGCCCGACGTGGCCCAGCGCATTGCAGCGATGGGCTTTGATGTGCAAAAGAGCTCGCCCGCTATGTTCACTGCGGCCATGAACAAAGAGCGCCCGGTGTGGGAGCGTCTGATCAAGGCATCCGGGGCAAGACTGGATTGACCCCCTGAGCGGCTACGCCGCTTCCCCCTGAAGGGGGACGCCACCCGTGGCCCGGCGAAGCCGGCTCCACGGTGGCACGGGTAGGGCTGCGTGCCCTGGGTTGAACGTTCGGGGCCCGGGCCTTCAGCCGGGCAAGCGATGCGACTGAGCCGAGAAAGCCCAGCATATGTCTGAGACGATGAACTTCAGGTAAAAACAGGCTTTAGCGCTTATCCATCAAGCGCTAACAGCTATTATTTTTGAAGCGCACTCGCCCGCTGAGCCGCAAACGCCACATACCAATCCAGGCACCCCGGGTTGGCCATCGCGTCCTTGTTCACCACCTTTTCGATGGGCTGGCCCAGCAGCAGTTTCTTGATCGGCAGCTCCTGCTTTTTGCCGCTGAGCGTGCGCGGCACCTCGGCCACGGCAAAGAGGTCGTCCGGAACGAAGCGCGGGCTCAGCGCCGTGCGCACTGCGGCGTTGATGCGGGCTCGCAATGCGTCGTCCAGCACAACCCCGGCGCGCAACACCACAAACAGCGGCATGTAGCTCTCACGGCCCAGGTACTCCAGGTCCACCACCAGGCTGTCCAGCACCTCGGGCAGGGATTCGACCGCGCTGTAGATTTCGCTGGTGCCCATGCGCAGGCCGTGGCGGTTGATGGTCGCATCGCTGCGGCCGTAGATGATGCAGCCGCCACTGGCCCCGTCGATCTTCAGCCAGTCGCCATGCCGCCACACCGCGCCCATGTGGGCAGGCCCGTCACCACCGCCGGGCTGGCGGCCATGGCCTGCGGGGTACATGTCGAAGTAGCTCGACAGATACCTCGACCCGTCCTTGTCGCCCCAAAGGTACAGCGGCATCGACGGAATCGGCTGCGCACACACCAGCTCGCCCACCTCGTCCGTCACCGGCTGGCCCTCGGCGTTCCAGGCTTCCACCGCCGCGCCCAGCATGCGGCATTGCATCTCACCCGGCACCTGGGGCATCTCGCGGTTGCCGCCGATGAATGCGCCGCAAAAGTCGGTGCCGCCCGAGATGTTGTTCCACCAGATCGGTTCGCCCCCACGCTCCCCCACTGCGTGTGGGTCGCTGCCCCCGAGGGGGCCGCGCCTTGCTTGGGGCGGCCCGGCGCTGCGGCGTTGCCGTGCGTGCCCAGCGCCTCAAACTGCGCCGTGCCCCACTGCTGCACCTCGGGCGACAGCGGCGAGCCCGTGGCGCCCAGAGCGCGGATGCGCGTGAGGTCGCCATAGTCGGCCAGCGTGATGCCCGCCTTCATGCAGTTGGCAAAGAACGCAGCCCCCGCGCCGAAGAACGTCACGCCCGTCTCGGCCGCAAAGCGCCACAGCACACCCCAGTCGGGGTGCTCCTTGCTGCCGCCGGGGTTGCCATCAAAGATGACGCAGGTGGTGCCCGAGAGCAGGCCGCTCATCTGCGCGTTCCACATCACCCAGCCGGTGGAGCTGTACCAGTGGTAGCGCTCGCCAAAGCTGTTGGCCTCGTAGCTGCAGCCAATGTCGTTGTGCAGCACCTTGAGCTGCAGCGCCACCAGCATGCTGCCGCCATGGCCGTGCACGATGGGCTTGGGCAGGCCGGTGGTGCCGCTGGAGTAGACGATCCACAGTGGGTGGTCAAACGGGAGCCACATCGGCTCAAAGGCTGTAGTTTCTGCATCGTTTTGGGCTGTAGCGCCTGTCCAATCAGCGCAACCAGCTATCGAAATAGAAGCATCCAGGTTGCCCAGCAGCACCACATGCTGCACGCTGGGCAGCGCGGCGCGCAGCTCGGCCAGCACGCCGGTGCGGTCGTGGTCGCGGCCGCCGTAGGTCACGCCGTCCACGCTGATGAGCACCTTGGGCTCGATCTGGCGGAAGCGGTCAAGCACCGCGTGCGTGCCCATGTCAGGCGCGCAGATGCTCCACACGCCGCCAATGCTTGCGGTGGCCAGGAAAGCAATCATGGCCTCCGGCACGTTGGGCAGGTAGGCGGCCACGCGGTCGCCGGGCTGCACACCCTGGGCCTGTAGATGCAACGCCAGCGACGCGACCTGGCGGCGCAGCTCGGGCCAGGAGAGTTCACGGTGCTGGCCTTTTTCATTGCGGCTGACGATGGCGGGCAGACCCGCAGCCTGGGCCGCATCGACATGCCGCAGCACCTGCCGCACGTAGTTCACCTGCGCACCGGGGAACCACTGCGCCCCCGGCATGGTGTTGCACGCCAGCGCGGCCGTGTGCGGCGTGGGCGACTGCAGGTCAAAGTAGTCCCACACGCTTTGCCAGAACGCATCCAGCTCGGTGGTGGACCAGCGCCACAGGGCGTCGTAGCTGTCGAACTGCAGGCCGCGTACATCGCGCAGCCAGTGCTGGTACAGGCGGATTTGCGGTATGTAGGGCGGCGTGGGGCCCTCGGCCGATGTGCCCCGGCCGTCAGAAATATGTGGTGTCTCCATGCCCGGCAACTTAGCAGTGCATCAACACATAAGCCACCCGGGTCAGTCACCTGTTTGACACTCACAGCGCCTGTGGCGGCGGCGCAGCACCTGGGCCTCAAAAATTACAAACCTTAACAAGGTGGGGATGGCTACGCGACACGTACGACATCCGATGACACAGAATCCGCGCTCAGAGAGAGAGGTCGCCAGCGAGCGGCAGCCAAAAAAAGAGCCCGGCGCCTGCCGGATTGAAACCAGACCCAGGATCTGAGCCCCATGCTGCCCCACGCCCCCCTGTTGCCAACCCACACTGCAGGCCCCCGCCACCATGCCACCGGCCGGGCACTGCTTGCCTGGACGCTGACCGCCGGCCTGGTCGCCTGCGGCGGCGGCACACAAGACACCGTGACCACGGCGAACCCGGAACCCGCCCCCTCGCCCGTGCAACCGACAACGCCCACGCCGACGCCGGTTCCCACACCCACACCCGCGCCTACGCCTACGCCTACGCCCGCACCGACACCGACACCGACACCGACACCGACACCGACACCGACACCTGCTCCTGCTCCTGCTCCTGCTCCTGCTCCTGCTCCTGCTCCTGCTCCTGCTCCTGCTCCTGCTCCTGCTCCTGCTCCTGCTCCTGCTCCTGCTCCTGCTCCTGCTCCTGCTCCTGCTCCTGCTCCTGCACCAGCACCAGCACCAGCACCAGCCAGCCCGGTCGCCCTGAATGTGCGGGTGCAAGGCCTCGGCCTGGGTGGCACGCTCAAGCTAGGGCACGGCTCGGCCACGCTGGATGCAACGCTGAACCAGCCTTACACCTTTGCACCGCAGGTGACTGCCGGGGCGCCGCTGGACTTGCGTGTGCTGGCACAGCCTGCGGGCCAGGCGTGTGCGGTGTCCGGCGCGGCGCCCACCTCCGTGCCTGCCAATGGCGCGCCGGTGTTTGTGCGCTGCATGTACACCAGCGCCGCGCACCTCACCCTGCCCGAGACATTGCCCAACGCCGCGCTGGCCGTGTCCTTTGGCCTGCGTGACATCGCCTACCCAGGCATTGCGTACGAAAGCCGCCCAGGCGTGGTGGGCGGAATCTTCCCGTACGAGTACCGCATCAAGAGCTTCACCCTGGGCGGCGTAGCGCAAAGCACCTCAGGCGTCTCGCTGGACTGGCGCCGGGGCACCGTGCGTTTCACTCCGGCGAGCGAGGGCGCCTACGTGCTCACCCTGGAGATCAAGGACAGTGGCGCTGCACAAAAGACGCTGGAGCAGAGCTTCACGATCCAGTCGACGGCCTCGCGCTTTCTCTTTGTGGACCCGAATGGCACAGACGCTTCAGGGCGCGGCACCCTGGCAGCGCCCTACAAGACCGTGGCCTATGCGCTGGCCAACTCCACGCCCAACCAGGCCATCGTGCTGCGCAGAGGGACTTACCTGCCCGGCAACATCAAGGTGTACGACAACAAGGCCAAGCAGTTTCTCGCCTACCCGGACGAGGTGGTGACGCTGAACTTCAACAAGACCACCAACATCAGCGTGGGCAGCGACATCGCACCCGCGGTGCGCATCGAAGGTTTCGACATCACCGGCGTCACCCAGTGGGGCATCGTCAGCGACCCGAGCAAGGCCGGGCTGGTGATCCGGCATGTGCGTTTTCTCGATGGCGAAGCCACCAACAACGGCGAGAACCCTGCGTTCATCCATGGCTGGGGCGACTCCGGCCCGGCCTGGCGGCACAAGTTCCTCATCCAGGACAACGACTTTGGCCCCTATGTGGGCAACGGCTACGCCACCACGCTGTTCGACGCGGGCCAATCGCTGATCGAGAACAACCAGCTGAACCTGGGTAAGGTGTACGGAGGCTTTCATGACAAGGACAACTCGCAGTACAACACCTACCGCGAGAACTACATCACCTTCTCGGACGCCAACCGCACCGCCATGGGGATTCAGATTTCCGCGCAGGACAACTCGGCCAACGTGCACATTCACCACAACCTGATCGTCAATGCCGGGATCCACCTGGGCGTGCAGTGCTTTCAATCGACCTGCTCCATGCGCGACCATGACGTGCACCACAACACCATCGTCAAGCAGCACATTGGCCTGAATTGGGGGCCCTTCAACCCCAGCAGTGCGGGCACACGCATCAGCCACAACATCATCAGCAACGGCAGCTTGAGCCCCTACGGAGGCCTTTCCTGCCAGAGCCGCCCGGCGGGTCTGGCAAGCCAGCTTGCGGTGGCAGCCAACCTGCTGGAGAGCACCCACCCGCTGGCGTTCAAGGACAGCGAGTGCACAGGCAACGACATGACCTGGGCCGTGTGGCAAGGCACCTATGGCTTTGACACGGCCGCGTCGGGCAGCACGGTGGGCACCACCAGTGTGCTCACAGGCAGCGGGCCTGGCATGGGTCTGCCCGCAGGAAACGCAATGCGCACGCGCCGGGGGCACCAGTACCCCTGAGGCCAGCGCCCTCCAGCACGTTGCCAACCCATAAAAAAAGCCCCGCAGTGCGGGGCTTTTTATTTGAAAATGGCCTCTAGCGGTTATGTATAAAGCGCTAGTAGCTATTTTATTGATAGCATTATTTGCTGCCTGCAGCCTTGTCACGCATGCGGTCGGCACGGGCGCCTGGATCGGGGTGCGAGGACAGCATCTGGTCCATGCCACCTTGCTTGCCGCCCAAGGAGGCCAGCTTGCGGAAGGCCCCTTCCATCGCCTTGACGTTGTACTTGTGCTTTTGCATGAAAGCCAGGCCGTAGTCATCCGACTCGGTTTCCTGGCTTTGCGAGAACTGGCTGTTGAGCAGTTTTTCGCCCAGCTCGCCCAGGTCCGAGTCCGCCAGCTTGGCCGCTGCGCCACCCGAGGCGGCCACGGCCTTGCGGCCGGCCGATGCCATGTAGGCGGTGCGCATCGCGCCCATGGTGTGGGCATGCTTGACGTGGCCGATTTCGTGGCCGATGACGCCCAACAATTCCTGGTCGTTCATCATGTCCATCAGGCCCGCATAGACGCGGATGGAGCCATCGGCTGTGGCGTTGGCGTTGACGTTCTTGCTCAGGTACACCTTGAAGTTGAGCTTGAGGCCATCTTCATTGACGTGCTTGGCCGTCAGGCGGGCCAGGCGCTGAGAGTACTTGTTGTTGGCAGGGGCCAGCTTTTCAGTGCGGTCGCCATAGGCGCGGTACTGCAGGGCTACGGACTTGAGTTCGTCGTCCGACACGGTGGCGGCCTTGAACACATCCAGGGCTGCGCCCACTTTGTTCTCGGACTTGCTGGCGCCCGAACCACCAGCGCTGGTCGAGCCCAGGGCCGACGAGACGGCCGACAGGCCACCGGCAGAGCCCCCGTCAGTGGTGGCGCAGCCCGTCAAGACCAGCGCGCAGGCCATGGCGATGTAAGACAGTTGTTTCATGGTGTGATTTCCCTCTTTGGATGGATGTGAATTCAGTGCAGCGCGCCCCTGCCACACCGCTGGTGCCGCGTGGCCCCTTGCAGCATTGGCAACCCGGGCAGGGGCTTGTTTCAAATGCGGCGTAATTGTTTCACGCACGCCCGCCAAACGCCCTGCCCAGCCCCTTCAATTGCAACCGTTCGTATCTTTACGGAGGCGATTGAAACGCGCCGTACTTTGTAACACTGGCGCTGCTCTGGCGGCCATCGGGCGGCGCAACGCACATCACTTTGCGTTACATATTTCACGCTCGGCGCGTCCATTGCACCACCCCGCACAGCCCAGGGATCCTCTGCACGAATCGAGCTGGCCAAGTGTGCGCTGCGGATCGGGATGGGCTGCAAGGCGCGAAACTGGAGCAATCGGCGCAGCAATAGCCATCGCTATTGCGAGTATTTGCAACGCCGCAGACCGCCCGAGACCGCAGATGCACACGGCGCGGCGATTTGTGCAGAGAGTCCCCAGGTATCCAGGCGCCCTTTGATGCAATGCAAGCCCCGGGGCCGAGGCCAGGGCCACAATGCCAGCGTCATTTTTCAGGGCCGCGCCCCACCCATTCCATGCACATGCACAGCGACGTACTCATCGTGGGCGCAGGCCCTGCCGGCCTGTCTCTGGCGATTTCGCTGGCGCAAGCCGGCTTTACCGCGACGGTGCTGGACCAAAACCCCACCGCAGCGCTGGAGCAGCCCGCCCCGGACGGGCGGGAAATCGCCCTCACCCACCCCAGCGCGGCCACGCTGCAGCGCCTGGGCACCTGGGGCGCGCTGGCGTCCCATGAAATCGGACACATCCGCACTGCAGAAGTGCACGACGGCCCCGTGGGCGCGCACAGCGCCATGCAACTGCAGGCGCCCGATGGGTTTGGCTCCGCCGACACCCCAGCGGGCACCACAGCCTCAGGCCCCCGCCCCCCGCTGGGCTTCATCGTGCCCAACCACGCCCTGCGCCGCACGGCCTACCAGGTGGCGGCCCGCACACCGGGCGTGCGCATCGTGGCCGGGGCGCAGGTGCACCGCGTGGCCGCCCTGGCCACTCACGCCGAGGTGGACTTTGCCCTGGCCACCCAGCCCGGGCAGCCCAGCGAGCGGCTGTGCGCCCCCCTGGTGGTGGCGGCCGACAGCCGCTTTTCTGCCGCCCGACGCCAATTGGGCATTGGTGCGCAGATGACCGACTTTGGGCGCACCGTCATCGTCTGCCGCATGCGCCATGCCGAGCCCCACGGCGACACCGCCCACGAGTGCTTTGGCTACGAACGCACGCTGGCCGTGCTGCCGCTGCCCGATGTAGCCGCCGGTGCGACCGACGGCGCCACTGAGGGCCAAGCGCAGTGCTCCGTGGTGGTCACCGCCCAGGCCGCCGATGCCACCCGCATGCTGGCGCTAGAGCCCGCTGCCTTCACGGCCGAGGTGCAAGCCCAGTTCCAAAACCGCCTGGGCACGATGGAGCTGCTGGGCGAGCGCCACGCCTACCCGCTGGTGGCTGTGTACGCGCAGCGCTTCACCGGCCCACGCTGTGCGCTGCTGGGCGATGCGGCGGTGGGCATGCACCCCGTTACCGCCCATGGCTACAACCTGGGCCTGGCCGGGGTGGAGCGGCTGACGCAGGCCCTGGTGGCCGCCCGCCAGCGCGGGCAGGACTGGGGCGATGCGGCAGCGCTGGCGCCCTATGCGCGGGCCCACCACCTGCATGCCTGGCCCATTTACCAGGGCACCAACGCCATCGTGCGCCTGTACACCGATGCGCGCCCCCTGCCCCGTGCACTGCGCCAGCTGGTGCTGCAAGGCGCGCGGCGCCTGCCGCCGCTCAAGGCGGCCATCGTGGCCCAGCTCACCGGCAAAGCCCCCCGCTGGCAAGCGCCCCTGGCCCGGCTGGGCAACGCGCTGGCCGCCGCCCGGCCACGCGGGTGACGGGCAGGGGCTGTGCCCACGTGCCAAGCGGCACAAGCGGCACAAGCGGCACAAGCGGCCGCTTTGTAAAACCTGCTTACCTCGTGGTCGGTGCTTTGGTCGCTGCGGCGCGGCCGGACCACTATCATCGGCAGCCGCGCCCGACAGGCGCAAAATCGGCCCTTGAGACGAACCCTGGGCATCTGGCGTCCCCACGGGCCTCAGCCCCCGCATTTCCACCGCTGCTATGCAAACACTCCTCTCCGCCTGGCCCGCCGTGGTCCTGCTGCTGCCCGCACTGGTGCTGGTGTCGGCCATCGTCTTTCTGGCCAAGGGTGACCGCCGGGCGTTCGCCTTCCTGATGTCCCTGCTGGCCTGCTACCTGATCGGCGCCTTGCTCATGGAGTTCTTTGTCTTCATGGCCGCGCGCATGGCCCGCGCGGGCAGCGCGCCCACCGTGCCCGTGCTGGGCACGGGCACCAAGCAGTTGCTTGAAACCCTCAGCAACCCCCGCTCCCTCACCGCACCGCCGCTGTCGCTGCCCGCCATCGCGGCCTACTCGGTGCTGGCGTCCTACCTGTGGCTGCTGGTGGGCTGGGGCCTGCACCTGCGCGGCAAAAAGGGCGGCACGGCCAAGAAGAAGCCCGCCAAAAGCACACGCAAGCCCGCCAAGGCCTGAGGGCCGGAGCGGGATCAGCCTGCCTTTGCGCCGCCAATTGCTACTAAATTTATAGCTGCTAGCGCTTATGGAAAAAGCGCTGGAGCCTGTTTTTGCTTAGAACCACACAGTTCCCTGCTCGCCCTGGTTTTACCGAATCTTTACGGCCCAGCAAAAAGGAGGTGCAGTGGGCTCTCTAGATTGCGTTGCTTGAACCGCAACCACCCAGAGAGAGAGCACACGATGGACCGCACCACCCCCCACCTCGCCCCCGCAGCCGCCCCCAACGCGCATTACGGCGGCCTGGCACAAGACCTGCACCGGTTGACCGAACGCCGCAAAGCCCTGCGCTGGCTGGCTGTGGGCACCAGCGTGCCCTTTTCCCTGTGGGGCTGCGGCGGCGGCAGCAGCGACGCCACCACGGCCACGGACACCACGACAGACACGGGGACCGGGACCGGGACCGGCACGGGAACAGGCTCTGGCAGTGGTACGGGAACCGGCACAGGGACCGGAACGGGCACGGGCACCGATACCGGCACCACCACCTGCAGCACCATCCCCAGCGAAACAGCAGGCCCCTACCCCGGCGACGGCACCAACAGCAGTGGCGGCACCGTGGCCAACGCGCTGCTGCTGTCGGGCATTGTGCGCAGCGACATCCGCAGCAGCCTGACCACCAGCACCACGGCTGCGGGCGTGCCGCTGACCATCCGGCTCAAGCTCGTCAACGCCAGCGCCAACTGCGCCAGCCTGGCAGGCTACGCCGTGTACCTGTGGCACTGCGACCGCGACGGCAACTACTCGATGTACAGCACCGGCATCACCAACGAAAACTACCTGCGCGGCGTGCAGGTGGCCGACGCCAATGGCGAGGTGAGCTTCACCACCATCTTCCCTGGCTGCTACGACGGGCGCTATCCGCATGTGCATTTCGAGGTGTACCGCAGCCTGTCGGTGGCCACCTCGGGCAACAACGATGTGAAGACCTCGCAGCTGACCTTCACCCCCGCCGCCATGGCCGAGGTGTACGCCACCACCGCCTACGCCACCAGCCGCACCAACTACGCGCGCACCTCGCTGGCGTCCGACAACGTGTTCAGCGACGACAGTGGCGCCTTGCAAATCGCCGACACCAGCGGTACGGTGAACGGTGGCTACACCGCTGTGCTGCAAGTGGGTGTGGCGGCCTAACCGCCCAGCAGCAACCCCACCACCAGGCCCACCCCGGCGGTCAGCAGATCGCCGGTGACGGTGCGGTCGTCCTCTTGCGTGAAGCGGCGCTTTTGCTGTTCGCGCTCGGCCCGGTTGCGGTCGCGCTCGATCATGATCAGCGCGTCGGCCAGGTCGGGGCGCGGCGCCCCGTCACCGGCGGCGCCAGGCACCTTGGCCGCCGAAGCCACGCGATAGCCCTCCAGGGCGCGTTTGACGGCCTCCGGGTCGATCAGCGAAAACGCCGCCCGGCAATGCGGGCAGGCGTGGTCTTTGCGAATGTCCACCGGCGCACCGCAGCCCGTGCAGTAGATGGCATCCACCCGCCGCGCCAGGTCTTGCACCTCGGCGCGGGTGAGGTGGCGCACGAAGCCCTTCTCGACCATGAACGAAGAAAACGCGCTGAAGCGCCCGTGCTGCTGCGCGCAGCGGTACACCATGTAGCGCCCGCTGCGCACCATGTCATAGCCCTGCGACAGGGGCCGCACGCAGCGCGGGCAGGCCAGGTTGTGCTGCAACGGCCTGCGCTCATCGGTGCGGTGCTGGTGCAGCAGCGCAAACAGCTCGACCACCGCCTGGGGATGCAGCTTCAGGTTCTCTCGGTGGTCAAACCAGATGCCCTGGCAGGCAAAGCACAGGTCCAGCTCCACCGCGCTCTGGCCCCTGCCATGGTCGTGGCCCGCCAGCGTCTGGGTCTGCATGGGCTGGCGGCACGAGGGGCAAAGCGAAGAGGGTTTCATGGCGTAGCGGCTGGACGGGAAGTGACGCGCCATCGTAACCGTCCACCCACCTCACAACCCGCCCACGCACAGCGGCCGCTTCTGCGCCCCGAAATCCACTAGCATCCAGCACACAAATTTTCACAATAAAGGAAACACCATGGGATTCATGGACTGGAAAGTCAAAACCCCCGACGTGCTGGAGCGGGGCGGCGTGGTCGGCCCCGACGAGCGCCTGCCCTGGCCGCAAACCGCCGTGATGGGCGTGCAGCACGTCATCGCCATGTTCGGCGCCACCGTGCTGGCCCCCATCCTCATGGGGTTTGACCCGAACGTGGCCATCCTCATGAGTGGGCTGGGCACGCTGATCTTCTTCCTGATCACCGGCGGCAAAGTGCCCAGCTACCTGGGTTCGAGCTTCGCCTTCATTGGCGTGGTGATTGCAGCCACCAGTTACGCAGGCAAGGGCGCCAATGCCAACATTGGTGTGGCACTGGGCGGCATCATTGCCTGCGGCCTGGTCTACACCCTGATCGGTGTGCTGGTGCAGGCCGTAGGCACGGGCTGGATCGAGCGCTGCATGCCCCCGGTGGTCACCGGTTCGGTGGTGGCCGTGATTGGCCTGAACTTGGCGGGCATCCCCATCAAGAACATGGCCGCGAGCAACTTTGACAGCTGGATGCAGGCCCTGACCTTTGTGTGCGTGGGCCTGGTGGCCGTGCTCACGCGCGGCATGGTGCAGCGCCTGCTGATTCTGGTGGGGCTCATCGTGGCCAGCATCGCCTATGCAGTGCTGACCAACGGCCTGGGCCTGGGCAAGCCCATGGACCTGTCGGCCTTGGCCAACGCGGCCTGGTTTGGCCTGCCCAACTTTGCCGCACCCGTGTTCAGCGCCAACGCCATGCTGCTCATCGCCCCTGTGGCCATCATCCTGGTGGCCGAGAACCTGGGCCACGTCAAAGCCGTCACGGCCATGACGGGCCAGGACCTGGACCGCTATATGGGCCGCGCCTTCATCGGTGACGGCATTGCCACCATGGTCAGCGGCAGCGCAGGCGGCACGGGTGTGACCACCTATGCCGAAAACATCGGCGTGATGGCCGCCACCAAGATTTACTCCACCGCCGTGTTCCTGCTGGCCGGTGTGTTTGCGCTGGTGCTGGGCTTTAGCCCCAAGTTCGGCGCGTTGATCCAAACCATCCCCCTGCCGGTGATGGGCGGTGTCTCCATCGTGGTGTTCGGCCTGATCGCCGTGGCGGGCGCCAAGATCTGGGTGGACAACAAGGTGGACTTCTCGCAGAACAAGAACCTGATCGTGGCCGCCATCACGCTCATCCTGGGCACGGGCGACTTCACGCTCAAGTTCGGCGACTTCGCCCTCGGCGGCATCGGTACCGCCACGTTCGGCGCCATCGTGTTGTACGCGCTGCTCAATCGGTCTACAGACTGACTGACGCAACAACCCACGGCGCACAGGAGATGTGCAGACAGCCCCTGCAGATCTCCGCCGCAAATTTGACGCAAGCCTGACGCCCCCTGACTTTCACGGGGGCATTTGAGGGTAATCACTGACAGGGTTTACACGGTCGTTACCATTTGCCCTGTAGAAGACAGAACCGCCCTGTGGGGCGGTATTTTTTTTGACCGGAGATGGCCCCCATGACCCTGGCAGAGCGCGTTCGTTACCCCGACTTTCACTCACGCATCATGACGGCAGAAGAGGCCGCAGCGTTGATTCCGGCAGGGGCCAACGTGGGGATGAGCGGCTTCACCGGGGCGGGTTATCCCAAGGCGATTCCGCTGGCGCTGGCCAAACGCATTGAGGCCGAACACGCAGCGGGCAAGTCGTTTCGCATCAATGTGTGGACGGGCGCGTCCACCGCGCCCGAGCTGGACGGAGCCCTGGCCAAGGTGGATGGCATCGACATGCGCCTGCCGTTCCAGTCCGACCCCATCTGCCGCGAAAAGATCAACACGGGCAAGATGCAGTTCAATGACATGCACCTGTCGCACGTGGCGCAGCATGCCTGGTTTGGATTTTTGGGCCATCTGGACGTGGCGGTCATCGAGGTGCTGGGGATTCTTCCCGATGGGCGTCTGATTCCCTCCACCGCCGTGGGCAACAACAAGACCTGGCTGGACCTGGCCGACAAAGTCATCATCGAAGTGAACTCCATGGTGCCCGAGGCCATGGAGGGCATGCACGATGTGTACTACGGCACGGCCCTGCCGCCGCACCGCAAGCCGATTCCGCTCACGCAGCCCCACGAGCGCATTGGCGAGCCTTACCTGCGCGTAGACCCCGCCAAGGTGGTGGCCGTGGTGGGCACCCACCAAAGCGACCGCAACACCGTGTTTGCCAAGCCCGACGAAGTGTCGCAAAAGATCGCTTCGCACATCATCGACTTCTTGCTGGCCGAGGTACAGAAGGGCCGCCTTCCCAAGCAATTGCTGCCCCTGCAATCAGGGGTGGGCAATGTGGCCAACGCCGTGCTGGCGGGCCTGCAGGACAGCCCTTTTGAGGGGCTGACCGGTTTCACCGAAGTGCTGCAAGACGGCATGCTCGACTTGCTGCGCACCGGCAAGATGGCTTCGGCATCGGCCACCGCCATCTCGCTGTCCACCGCTGCGCTGGCCGAGTTTGCGAGCAACCTGGACTTCTACCGCGAGCGCATCCTGCTGCGCCCCCAGGAGATCAGCAACCACCCCGAGCTGGTGCGGCGCCTGGGCATCATCGGCATGAACGCGATGATCGAGGCGGACATCTACGGCAACGTCAACTCCACCCACATCATGGGCTCCAGCATGATGAATGGCATTGGCGGCTCGGGCGACTTTGCCCGCAACTGCTACCTCTCGTTTTTCGTCACGCCCTCGCTGGCCAAGGGTGGCTCCATCTCCAGCATCGTCCCCATGGTCTCGCATGTGGACCACACCGAGCACGATGTACAGGTCATCGTGACTGAGCAAGGCCTGGCCGATCTGCGCGGGCACTCGCCCACACAGCGGGCCGAACTCATCATCGAGCACTGCGCCCACCCGGACTTCCGCCCCGCGCTGCGCGACTACCTGGCCCGCGCCCGCAAAGGTGCCACGGGCCAGCATACGCCACACCTGCTGAACGAGGCCTTGTCCTGGCACCAACGGTACGTGGACACAGGCTCCATGCGCTGAGCCGGGGGCGCCAGCCGCCCAGCAAACCGCGCCGAGGGCAGCCCTGCCGCTGCCGCTCGCGGACGCTGCGCTTGCAGAAATCCTCTACCACCCGGTAAAATTAGGGTTAACCCTAGGCTATTCGCCTGGGAATCTCAGGCCTTCGCACGGCCCCACCCCCTTCATGACTTAAGCCGACCTCCCTCAGAGGTCGGCTGTTTTACTTGCGGATTTCACAGCCATGCAACGTCGTCAATTCACACAATCGCTGGTGGCCACCAGCGCAGGCCTTCTCTTTGCCACCGCCTCGCGTGCGGTGGGCGTGCAAGACCCCATGGACAGCAAGACCGTGTCCATCGGTTGTTCCCTGGGCCTGACAGGCCCCTTGGCCAGCCTGGCCCGCGAACTCAAGCAAGGCCTGGATGCCGGTCTGGCGCAGGTCAATGCCAAGGGCATCAATGGCCGCGAGATCAAGCTGGTGGCACTGGACGATGGCTACGACGCCAAACGTTCTGAAGACAACGCCCGCAAGCTGATTGCCGACGCCAATACCGTCGCGCTGATCTCTTGCATGGGAACCCCCAACAACCAGCGCATCCTGCCCCTGGTGGACGAAGCCCAGATCCCCTATGTCGCCCCCCAAAGCGGGGCCACATCGCTGCGCAAGGCCGAGCACCGCTCGGTGTTCCATGTGCGTGCCAGCTATTCGGACGAAGCCCAGCGCCTGACGCAAAAGCTCTTTTCCATGGGCATCACCGATTTGGCCATCGTGTACCAGGACACCGTCTTCGGCCGCGAGTTTCTGGCCGATGTGACGGCGGCCCTCAAGTCCACCGGCCAGACGACGGCGCCCAAGGCGTTCAAGCTGGATGCAGAGGGCAAGGGCGTTGAGAGCGTGGTGGGCCAGGCCGTGGCGGCCAAGCCCATGGCCGTGCTGCTGGGCACGGCCGGTGACGTGACGGCGGCACTGGTCAATGAATTCAAGAAGGTATCGCCCAGCACCCCACTGGCCGCCACCAGCGTGGCCTTGAGCGGTGACAACCTGCGCCAGTTGGGTGGCAAGACGGCAGGCCTGGCCCTGTCAATGGTGTTGCCCGACTCAGGCCGCACCAGCGTGGCACTGGTGCGTGAGTACCAAAAGGCCATGCGCACTGCGGGCTTCCAGGAATTCTCAGCCCGCAGCTTTGAAGGCTATGTCAACGCCCGCGTGCTGGCCGAAGGCCTGGAGCGCGCAGGCCGCGAGCTGACCCGTGGCAAGCTGCGCTCTGCCTTGGCGAGCCTGCGCAGCCACGACATGGGAGGCATGACGGTGGACTTCAGCGGCGGCGCACCCTACGTGGGCTCGCGCTTTGTGGACCTGGGCATCCTGGGCGCCAACGGCCGCGTGGTCGGCTGATTCAGCCCATTAGTGGGGGTGCTCGCGCTGGCAATCAGCCGACGAAACGGCCCGAGCCGTTGAGCACACCCATATCGACAAACCGGGACCCTACGTAAGGGGCCTGGCCGCCGTAGTCGATGGTGAGCCCCCCCAGGTCCAGGTTGCGAATGCCCGCCAGCGCGGTGCGAAGCTTGCTGCGGGTAGGGTCGGCGCCGGCACGCTCCAGGCCTTCGGCCAGCACGCGGGTGTTGACGTAGGCCTCCAACGTGCCCAGGTTGAACTCTTGCACACCCTTGGCACGCATGGCGGCCTGGTAGTCGCGCACCAGCGCGGTCTTGGCGCGGTTGGGGTCAGGCATCACCATGGTGACCGCCAAACCACTGCCCGCATCGCCCAGTTGTTTGAGGCCATCGCTCGTCAGGGTCACACTCAGGCCCGCCATCAACACACCGGGCAGGTTCTTTTTCAGCCCGCGCACCAGCTCGACCGATGCCGAACCTGCCGTAGCCAACAGCACCGCCGCCGGGCGCGCCTGGCCTACCTTGGCCAGCACATCGCTCAGGTTCTTGCCATCGGTGGCCAGAGCCGCCTGCACGAGTGGCTTGAGGCCCTGCTCTGCCAAAAAGCGCGTGGAGTCTTCCAGCATTTCGCGCCCATAAGCGTTGTCCAGGTTCACGATGCCGATGTCCTTGAGCCCCATGCCCGCCAGGCGTTGCACCAGGCGGCGCACTTCGTCGGTGTAGCTGGCGCGCACATGGAACACGTTGCGTGAGCCCTTGCGCAGCGACGATGCCCCGGTGAACGGCGCCACATACGGAATGCCCGCTTCGTCGATCAAAGGCAGGATCCCTGCGTTGTTGGGCGTGCCCACACAGGACATCAGTGCAAACGCACTGCCCTGGCTGATGATTTGCTGGATGTTCTCGGTGGTGCGCTGGGGCACATAGCCATCGTCCACCACCTGCAGTTGCACCGCGCGGCCATGGATGCCGCCACGCGCGTTGATTTGTGCCAGCGCGGCTTCGGCGCCGAGTTTGATGTCTTGCCCAAAGCCTGCCAACGGGCCGGTGAGTGCAGCCGAGCAGCCAATCGTCAGGCTCTTGCTGCTGATGCCGCCCTCTTGCGCAAACACATTGCGCACCAGTGCAGGGGCTGCCAGGGCAGCAACCAGACGAGGGGCATGGGTGACAAATTGGCGACGCAGCATAGAACACGGACTCCTGAGAATTGACCACAATGGCACGCGACCGACCTGCCGCCACCAGTGCCCCGAACACAGGGCAACACGGCAATCTATGCGGTGGCTTGCGGGAGCGCCAGAGAATCAACCCTTAGGCTGTCTCTGCAAGCACCGTGCAGCCTCATTCGCACATCCCTCATGCACCGACAGGAACCCGCACCCATGTCCATCTGGAAAAAGCCCATCTCCGTCCAAAGCCTGAACGACACCAGCGCCAACACCGCCACCAGCCACCTGGGCATTGAGCTGACAGAAGTGGGCGACGACTTCGTGCGTGGCCGCGTGCCCGTGGACGAGCGCACCCGCCAGCCGTTTGGCCTGCTGCACGGCGGCGTGAGCGTGGTGCTGGCCGAGACCCTGGGCTCGCTGGGCGCCTACTACGCCAGCCCCGAAGGCCACCGTGCCGTGGGGCTGGACATCAACGCCAACCACCTGCGCGCAGCCACCAGCGGCTGGGTCACCGGCACGGCACGGCCAGTGCACATTGGCCGCACCACGCAGGTTTGGCAGATTGACATGGTCAACGACGCGGGCGAGCTGACCTGCGTCTCGCGCATCACCATGGCCGTGTTGGCGCCCAAGGGCTAAGCCTGTTGCCAGGCTCGCACCCGGGAGCCTCGGCGCAAATCGAGCAGTCATTCCGCGCCGCAGATTGACGAGGACTGCCGGTCGCAAGGCACAGCCATCGCTCTTGCCTCTATTGCGCGCATTGACTTGAGAAGCAGGCCGACTGAGGCCACGGGTGCCGGGTGCACGCTAATGAGCGCAGAGGTTTCCAAAAGGCTTGTCGCCGTCACGACCCCATGCCAATACATCCCCAAACGCAAAAGCCCGCAAGGCAGGCCTTGCGGGCTTTTTTGGGGTGCCCTCTCGGGGCAGCGCCGTTCGATCAGAACTCGCCGCGGTCGGTTTGATGGACGCGGGCAGCGGCAATCGCTTCGGCGCGCACTTCAGCGCGGCTGCGGGAACCGTGCGCAGAGGCGTCGCTGTAAGCAACGTCAGAGCCTTCGGCATCGTGCGGCATCGTGCCATTGGCGCGGGCAGCGGCCAGATCGGCAGCCACTGCGGCGCGGGTCAGCGTGCCTTGGGCCGATGCGGCTGCGGGGTAGTTGGAGCCTTCACCAAAAGCGCCCACCGATTGGGCTTGGGCAGCCAAGGAGCTCAGGGCCAGAACGGACAGGGCGGCGAGAGTGCGATAGTTCTTCTTCATGGTCATACCTTTCATATCAACAGTCAGATGCGGGCCAGAGGAGACCACCCAGAGGGCGGAGGCCAGTGCAACCTGCGTCGGTGAGCGCCAGTTGAACGCGTCGCTCATCGATGGGATGAACTGTATCTAGGGTTTCCACGGAGATAAACGCCCTTCCGTGGAACGAAATGTTCATGAAATTGAAACAATCAAACGGAACTTTTTGGATTCAATACACCGATGAACATGATGTAAAGAAGTGTGTCGACACCCCAGCCGGCCAGCCTTTTGGCCAACAAAAGGTCGGCGGACTGCCCTGTCGCCAAAGCAGTCTTTCGGCGGCTGACCACCATCCGTTACGATCGGCCAACCCGCTCACGCCTCCCACCCGCCTCAGCCTGCGTGACGCACTCCATCAAAGGCAATGTGGTGTTCCGCTTTCTGATCCATGGCTCGATTCTGTTGGCATTGGCAGCTCCCGTGGCGGCATCGGCAGAGCCTTGGTTCGCCGTGCTGGGAGACCCCAGCGAAAAAAACGGGGAACTGATCGAAGTACTGCCCGCCCCCACGTCCCTGGGCGAGCGTGTGCTGCTGGATTTGCGCGTATCACGCAGCCACCAGCGCACGTCGTTCCGAGGACAAAAATACCGCTCCTACGTGGCCAAAGTCAGCGTGGATTGCACGGCACAAAAGGCGTGGTATCTCTGGCTTTCGTACCATGCAGGGCCCCAATGGCAAGGGCCTGCGATTGCCAAGGAAAACTACGAGGAAGGTCAGGCTCCCGTGCTGTTCAAGGACGTGCCCGGTCAGCCCTACAAGCGGCTGATCAAAGCCGCGTGCAAGGCACGGCCAGCCGTCCGTTGATGGGCGGTAAGCAGCACTAACTGCGAGACTCCACCCGGGTCAGTACCAGGCGGTCTTCGTAGCGAATCACCACCAGATCTTCGCCGATATCGCAGACCTCGACAGGCAGCGGCAACTCTTTGCGGAAATCACCCGTCGACGTCAGGAGCCACACCGCTGCCCCGTCGGGCAGCGATACCTCCAGCTTCCATCCCCATTCGCTGGAGAACTGCTCGTGGGCCAATCGTGCAGGCATCCAGTCCGTAGAGGCTTGCGCCTGGGCCATCAGCGCCCCCTCTGCTTGCCACTTGCGGTACCCCAGCGCCTGGATCAGCAAAACCGCAGCGCCCAACCAACCCAAAGCAGGCGCCTCCCAATAGAAACCCAGAGCCACCATGGCGCAGGGGAAGGCCACGCCGAGCCAACCGAACTTGCCAGAAAAAGGATGTTCCTCGTTGACCCAGCGGGCTGAAGTGCGGTGACTGTCCATGGCAGTGGCAGAAGGAGGTTGGAGCCTTTTGGCGATCTATTCATCGTACCCGCAGCTCTGCAGCCATGCCAGCAGCCCAGACCCGCGAGTAACCATGCTTTTGGTGTGACAGCCTTGTGCAAACCCCTACGACCCATCACGGCATATGCACAAGGTCACCTTGCAGCAGAATGAAAGCCCTTAGAGAACACAGTCTTTTCTCACATGCGTCCCCCAGCGCCATGGCGCTTGGGCTCCCACCCTCCTCCATGAGACTCCGAATGAAAACTCGTGCAACGCTCATCCTGCCCCTGATCGTAGGCGCCGCACTGGCAGCCAGCAGCGCTCTAGTGCATGCGCAGAACACCATGGACGTGAAACTACTGGGTGTCACGTTCATCGAGGCCCCACCGGGAAAAGACAAGAACCTGGTTCCCTTTGCAACCTCCGGCGACTTGGAGAAAGTGGAGGTCAACGCCATCGCCACTGCGCGCGCCGGTCTGTTTAACCAGTGGACCAACTCCTTCTTCGACAAGGGTGACGTGCGCGTCACCGCGGTGTTCCCCGACAAGACCACCCAGAGCCTGGGCCAGGCAGAGATGGGAGGCTTTCCCAAATTCTCTGCAGACGCCCGTTCACGCAGCTTCAGCCTGTCCGTGAACCGGCTGCCGGACAAGACGGTGAGCGGCCTGATCTTCGAGGGCACGGTTCCGCTCAGTGTGGCCAAGGGCACCAAGAAAGCAGCGCAGGCCTTCGACCCCGGTAAGCCAGGGCCCGTCAAACTGGGCGACGTCGAAATCCAGCATTTCAAGTTGGACGGGAAGAGCCTGCAGCTCCAAGGAAACGACGCGCTGTTGCGTATCAAGGCACTGTCCTTCAAGCCCGCATCCGGTCCGGTAGTGCGTGCCGAACGCGGCGGATGGTCGCGCATGAACAACGAGCATCAACAAACCTGGAATTTCGACACCGCGCTGACCCGTGGCGAACTGCAAGCCGAGTTGTACGAAGGCCTCGAGACCATCCGCCAACCCATCCGCTTCGTCATCGGGCGTCCCTGGTAAAGGAACTTGCTGTGCTGGGTGCAAGACACCCGGCACGGTGACTCTTGCTGACTTTGGAAAGAGTGATTCTCACGGGCTCCTGGCGCTTGAGGGATAGGCGCAAGTCGCTATCTATTCAGTAGCATCCTGCTTCGCGAGCCGCTCACTCTTCCAATACACATCATCCCCGCCGTCCATGCGGTTGAGCACGCGGGCCAGCACGAACATCAGGTCAGACAGGCGGTTAAGGTACTGGCGGGGGGCATCGTTGATCGCCTCTTCGTTGCCCAGTGCCACCACCACGCGCTCGGCACGGCGGGCCACGGTGCGGCACACATGGGCCTGGGCTGCGGCGCGGGTGCCTGCGGGCAGGATGAATTCCTGCAGGCGCGGCAGGACTGCGTTGTGCTCGGCCAAGGCCTCGTCCAGCGCGAGCACGGCCTCGGCCTTGAGCAGTTCAAAGCCGGGAATGGACAGCTCGCCACCCAGATTGAACAGCTGGTGCTGGATCTCCACCAGCAGCGCACGCACGCCGTCAGGCAGGCGCTCGCACAGCAGCAGGCCAATGTGCGAGTTCAGCTCGTCCACATCACCCATGGCGTGGATGCGCAGGCTGTTCTTGGACACGCGCTGGTTGTTACCCAGGCCCGTGGTGCCAGCGTCCCCAGTGCGGGTGGCGATTTCGGTGAGGCGGTTTCCCATGCAATGTCTCCGGTGGTGTAAAGAACCTGTTCAAGATCTTTTTGGGGTCGCACAAGTGCCTTGCCGGGATGGGATGCTAGGCGTGGTGCGCAGCCGATAGCCCGTGCTATCGGCAAGCGCCGCAACACCGCAGACCGCCCGACAAGGCACTTGCCCGCAGGGTTGGAGTGAAATCGGGCGATTGGACGCCCCGGCTGCTTGCATGGGCACGAGCCCATGCGGCGCATCCGTTGCATCCACTCATCCCGATTGCACTCCAATGCGATCCCCCAAAAAGATTTTGAACAGGTTCTAAGCCTGTTCAAAGGTCTTTGTGCGAGTCGAGCACAAACACCATGCCCATGAAGCCCACCGACACGGTACGCCCACGGATGCTGGTGTACGAGGCCACGCCCACCGAGTGGTAGTTGGACACAAACGCGGCCAGCGCGCCCACGCCCAGCACACCCGCCAGCGGACTGCGCTCGGCCACGGATGCCTGGATCTGCTGGCGGTGCCGCTCGGCTGAAGGGTTGAGCAGCGCTGCGGCCGCGACCAACACGGCCACGGCGGTGATGACGGGGAAGGCTTTGGAAGCTTGGGCCATGGGCGAGACTGGGGGTGGGTTGGATCAACGAAAGCCCGATTGTGCCCGGTGTGGCAGCGGATCAACCCGTGCGCTGATAGCTATCAAAACAATAGCTGCCAGCGCTTATCTATTCGGCGCTACAAGGCATTTCTATTTGAAACGGTGTGCTGTGCCCTGCGCAACACCCTGCCGTGCGCCAGACCGCCGGTGCCCGCACCGTTACACGGCGCTGAAAAATGTTGGCCCAGGCAACAGCAGGCAAAAGTGCTGGCCTGCAGGGCCCTGCTGCGGTGCAATGAAAGCCTGTTCAACTTTACGGAGCACTGCATCCATGAAGACCAAGCAACAACTTGCATCCCACACCACCAGCCCCGCGAGCACCACCAGCCCGGCCAGCCGTGCCGCGGCCACTGGCTGGACCCGGCACTTTGAAGCCAGCAGCGTGGTGCTGTTTGCAGCCTTGACGCTGGGCACTGCCGGTGCGGTGCATGCGCAAAGCGGCGCCAGCAGCACGGGCACAGCGCCCTCTAAAACCGTGGTGGGCCCAGCCAACGCCACACCCACCGCAGGCCAGGCCACCTTTGGCGGTGGCAGCGCCAGCACCAGCAGCGACGCCGCTTTTCAGCGCGCCGATGCCAACCACGACGGCATGCTCAGCCTGCAGGAAGCGGCCACGCTGCCCGCCATTGGCAACCGTTTCCAAGCGCTGGACAAGAACAAGGACCAGATGCTGTCGCGCGAAGAATTTGAAGCAGGCGTGAAGTCATAACGCCCTGCGGTGCGGCCCCCGCCGCGCCCACCTCATGAGAGCCCGGGCGGTGGTGGACGCTCCGGGCTCTTTTTTTGGCGGTATGGCTCGCCCAGCCGCCGCTTTTTTTGGGTCGATCTCAGTCGTGCAACGACGACAGAAATTGCTGCAGCTCCGGCGTTTGCGGGCTGCCAAACAACTGCGCGGGGGTGCCCATCTCATGCACCCGGCCTTGGTGCATGAAGATCACGCGATCGCTCACCTTGCGAGCAAACGCCATCTCGTGCGTGACCATCATCAGCGTCATGCCTTCCTGGGCCAGGGATTCGACCACACGCAGCACTTCGCCCACCAGCTCGGGGTCCAGCGCCGAGGTGATCTCGTCGCACAGCAGCACCTGCGGCTCCATGGCCAGCGCACGTGCAATGGCCACGCGCTGCTGCTGGCCCCCCGAGAGCTGGTCGGGCATGGCGTCAAACTTTTCGGCCAGTCCCACGCGCTGCAGCAGCTGGCGCGCCTGGGCCTCGGCGTCTTGCGGGCTGCGCGCCTTGACCAGCGTGGGGGCCAGCATCACGTTGCGGCCCACCGAGAGGTGCGGGAACAGGTTGAAGCCCTGAAAGATCATGCCCACCTGCTGGCGCAACTCGCGCATGGCAGCGGGGTTGTCGTGCAGCAGCTTTTTGCCGTTCACGCTCAAAGCGCCTTCCTGAAACTGCTCGAGCCCATTCACACACCGCAGCAGCGTGCTCTTGCCCGAGCCGCTTTTGCCGATGATGGCAATCACCTCGCCCCGCGCTACCTTTAGGTCGATGCCCTTGAGCACCTCGTTGGTGCCGTAGGACTTGCGCAGCGCGGTGATGTCCACAATGGGGGGCGGGCCGACGAGGATGCCGTCGTGCGGGTGCGCAGGGGTGGCGACGGTCGCGGTGGCTTCAGCGGCGGGGGCCATGGAGTTTCCTTTCAAGCGATTGCGCCACCAGGCTCACGGGGAAGCACAGGGCAAAGTACAGCAACGCCACGCAGGCGTAGACGAGAAACGGTTGGTAGGTGGCGTTGGAGATCATGCTGCCCGCTTTGGTCAGTTCGACAAAACCGATGACCGACGCCAGCGCCGTACCCTTGATGACCTGCACCAGAAAGCCCACCGTGGGCGGCACCGCAATGCGCAGCGCCTGGGGCAGCACCACATGGCGCAGTTGCTCGGCAAAGTTCAGCGCCAGGCTCTGCGCAGCCTCCCACTGGCCCTTGGGGATAGCGGCCACACAGCCGCGCCAGATCTCAGTGAGGTAGGCGCTGGTGTAGAGCGTGAGCGCCACGGCGGCCGCTGTCCACGGCGAGGTCTTGATGCCGAACAGCGCAATACCAAAGTACGCCAGAAACAGCTGCATGAGCAGCGGCGTGCCCTGAAACACTTGCACGTAGGCACCCACGGCACGCTCCGCACCGCGCAGCTTGGACAGGCGCGCCACCAGCAGCAGCAGGCCCACCAGGCCGCCGCCGATGAAGGCGATGAGGGAGAGGGTGACCGTCCAGCGCGCTGCCATAAGCAGGTTGCGCAGGATGTCCCAAAGAGAGAAATCGACCATGGCTGCTTACCTCCCGACCAAGAAACGTGCACCCACCCACATCAGCAGGCGGCGGGTGAGCATCGACAGCGCCAGGTACACCAGCGTGGCCAGGATGAAGGCCTCGAACGCGCGGAAGGTGTTGCTCGAAATCAGGTTGGCCGCATAGCTCAGCTCGGGCGTGGAGATTTGCCCGCACACGGCAGAACCCAGCATCACGATGATGATCTGGCTGACCATGGCAGGCCACACCTTTTGCAGCGCGGGCGGCAGCACCACGCGGCGAAAGGTCTGCCCCGGCGTCAGCGCCAGGCTGTGCGCGGCTTCGATCTGGCCGCGTGGCGTGGCCTCAATGCCCGCACGAATGATCTCGGACGAATAGGCCCCCAGGTTGACCACCATGGCCAGCACGGAAGCGAACTCGGGCGAGAGCTTGAGTCCCAGCGCCGGCAGGCCAAAGAACAGGAAGAACAGCTGCACGATGAAGGGCGTGTTGCGCACCAGCTCCACATAGCTGGCCACAGCCCAGCCCAGCGGTGCCGGCCGGTGCCCCAGGTTGCGCGCCCGTGCCCAGGCACAGGCGGTGCCCAGCAACAGGCCCAGTACGGTGCCGACGATGGTGAGGGCAATGGTCCACACCACGCCCCGCACCAGCAGCGGCCACGCGGCCAGCACGGCAGAAAAGTCGAGTTGAATCAGCATGGTGGTTCCATCCAGCAGTGTTCATTCATGGCGTTGTGCAATCCATGGTGTGATCCGTTGCCCTATCTCAAGCCCGAGAGTTCTCACCCCACCCGTTCGGGCTGAGCCTGTCGAAGCCGGGGCACACCGCAGGAACGCCCCTGCCGGGCTTCGACAAGCTCAGCCTGAACGGTATTAGGTGCGCATCTGTGGTTGCCGTGTCCCGTCCAGCCCTGCACCGATCACTGCGGCAGATCACCCGCAGGGCGACCCAGCCACTTGCTCGACAGCTTGTCCAGGTCGCCCGCCTTCTTGGCGTCGGCAATGATTTCGTTCACGCGGGTGCGCAACTTGTCTTCGCCCTTGGCCACGCCAATGAAGTTGGGGCTGTCTTTGAGCAGCAGCTTGTATTCGGTCTGCAGCTGTGGGTTCTTCACCATGATGGTGCCCGCCGTGGAGGCGCTGGTCGCAATGGCCTGCGTCTGGCCCGATACAAAGGCCGAGATGCTGGCGGCATGGTCTTCAAAACGCTTCACGTCCACACCGGCGGGGGCCACCTTGGCCAGCTCCTGGTCTTCCATGGCGCCGCGCGTCACGGCCACGCTCTTGCCGGTCAGGTCGGCAAAGCTCTTGATGTTCAGGCTCTTGCTGGCAAACACAGCCTGGAAGAACGGGGCGTAGGCGGCAGTGAAGTCGATCACCTTCTCACGCTCGGCGTTCTTGCCCAGGGTGGAGATCACGAGGTCGGCCTTTTGCGTTTGCAGGTAAGGAATGCGGTTGGCGCTGGTCACCGGGATCAGCTCGACCTTCACGCCCAGCTTGGCGCCAATGTAGTTGGCCATTTCCACGTCCAGACCCTGGGGCTTGAGGTCGGTGCCGACAAAGCCGTAGGGCGGGTAGTCGGTGGGGATGGCGATCTTGATCTCTTTGCCCTTGAGGATGTTGTCGAGCGCGCTCTGGGCGTGCGCCGCAGGTGCCGCCAGGGCTGCCACAAAGCCCGCTGCGGCCAGCAGGGCCAGTGCCGTGCGGCGGGTGCGGTGGCTGTCCACAGCGGCAGCAGAGGAAGAGGTACGGGAACTCATCAAGGCGGTCATAGCAAGGCTCCTAGGTAGGCAGACCCGTCGTCGGACGGTGAGGGGGTGGAAGATGTGGGAGAGGTGGATGCAATGGCTTTGCGCGCAGCGGGTCGCCTTTTGGCGGCTTGCGGCGGGGTCTTGGCCACCGGGGCCAGTGCGTCGCGCAACCCGGCCAAGGGGTCGGTTTGGGCTTGCAGGCGCAGCGCCGCCTGCACGGTGCCGATGTGGTCGGCCATCAGGGTCTCGGCGCGGTCGATGTCGCCCGCCTCCAGCGCCTCGACGATGCGCACATGGTCCGCACAGCTTTGGGCCGCATCGTGCGAAGACTGGTAGAGCATGGCGATGAGCGTGGTGCGGGCGGTGTAGTCGCGCAGCGTGTCCGCCAGCAGCGCATTGCCCAGGCATTCGGCCAGGCACACATGAAAGTCGCCCAGCAAGTAGGTGCGCATGCCCACATCGCTGCCCGCCAGGGCAGCCTTTTCACGCGCCAGGTGGTTCTTGAGCTGGCGCAGCGCGCCCGGGTCCACCGCACGGGCCTTGAGCTGGTGCAACAGGCCCAGCTCGATCACGCGCCGGGCCTCAAACGCTTCGCGTGCCTCGTCTTGCGAGGGCTCCACCACATACCAGCCACGCCGTGCACTCACGGTGACGATGCCGCGCGTGGACAGCCGCGTCAGCGCCTCGCGCACGATGGTGCGGCTGCAGTCAAACAGCATG
Organism: Acidovorax sp. 56; assembly: GCF_002749705.1. NCBI lineage: Bacteria > Pseudomonadati > Pseudomonadota > Betaproteobacteria > Burkholderiales > Comamonadaceae > Acidovorax > Acidovorax sp. 56. Next base: position 3,507,809 of record NZ_PEEV01000001.1, on the reverse strand, counting down.
GCCAGTTGCTGCTCACCCAGGCGCGAGCCAGGGGCAAGCTTCTGGGCCATCACGGCTTCCATGATGCGGTTGCTGATGTCGGTGGCGGTGGTCATTGACCCAACCTACGCAGGTTCTGTGCCAACTGGTATACAAGACCGATGCACCACGGTGGCGCACCTGTTTCGTGCACACGGGCCCTGGCGAGGGGTCTCCACGCCCCGGCCGCACCAGTTCAACGCAAGGCGCAAGGCAACGGCGCCAACACTGGTGCACACGCCAGCGCCAAGGCGGTGCAGCCCGCCACAGGTGTGCGGCACTGCTTCAACTTTCTTTACCGCCCGGCGGGCTATCTTTACCCCCGGCACATGTGGACCTGCAGGCGGCTTCGTAGCCTCGTCGCTTTACCGACCACTACAAGGAAATCCTGTGTCCCATCGCTCCCCTCGCTCGGCATTCACCGCCCATCTGCCCCCCACCCGACGCAACGTGCTGGCATCGGCCCTGGGCCTTGTGGGCGCGGGCAGCGCGCTGGCCCTGACCGGCTGCGGCGGGCTGGGCAGTGAAGCCCAGTTGCGCTTCATCAACGCCACGGTGGATTACACCCAGGCCGACTTCTACGCCGCAGGCGAGCGCGTGGTCTCGTCGCTGAGCAACGGGGGCAACATCTCGGCATGGTGTTCGGTCGAAGCCGACAGTACCCAGATCGCGCTGTACGCCGCCGGCGGCTCCAGCGCCAAGCTCACAGAAACCCGTACGCTGGAAGAAGACACCTACACCAGCTTGCTGGCGTATGGCTCACTGGCCAACAGCCTCAAGTTCAAGTTCTTTGCCGAATCCAACAGCAGTGCAGACAGCAGCAAAACCAAGGTGCGCGTGTTCCACGCCTGCGAAAGCCTGGGCGGCCTGGACCTGTACCTCACCAACACCAGCAGCTTGAGCGGGCTGAGCCCCACCGCCACCGTCACGGAATACGGCGACATCAGCGACTTTGTCTCGGTGGCGTCCGGCCTTTACCGCGTGCGGCTGACCAGCAAGGACGACCAAAGCAATGTGCTGTTTGACTTCACCAGCCAGATCACGCTGGGCAGCACCTCGGTGGTCACGCTGATCGTGGTGCCACGCAGCAGCGGCTCGTACCCCAACATCAGCGCGCTGCAAGAGCAAGGCGGCTACGCCCTGCTGGCGAACTCACTGGCCAGTTAAGCGCCGCTCAACCCCTGCCACGCAGGCCATCGGTGGCAGGCGGCGGGCGCCGGTGGTATTCTTTTCGGCCCACCCAGGAGACCCGCCCATGAACGCCCCCACCGCTGCTGCCCACCTGCTGCCCGCCATTGCCCTGCGCGATGTGCCCCAGGCACTCATCGACGCCCTGCAAACCCGCTTTGGCGCGCAATGCTCGCTGGCCCAGGCCGTGCGCGAGCAGCACGGGCGTGACGAGGGCTCGCTGCAGGCGCCGCCCCCTAGCGCCGTGGTGTTTGCGGAAAGCACGCAGGACGTGGCCGACGCGGTGAAGCTGGCCAGCCAGTACGAAGTGCCCGTGATTGCCTACGGTGCAGGCTCTTCGCTCGAAGGCCATCTGCTGGCGGTGCAGGGCGGCATCAGCATCGACGTGAGCCGCATGAACCGCGTGCTGAGCATCAACGCCGAAGACCTCACGGTGACCGTGCAGCCCGGCATCACGCGCAAAGCATTGAACGATGCCATCAAGGACACGGGCCTGTTCTTCCCCATCGACCCTGGCGCCGACGCCAGCATTGGCGGCATGGCGGCCACCCGCGCCAGCGGCACCAACGCCGTGCGCTACGGCACCATGCGCGAGAACGTGCTGGCGTTGCAAGTGGTCACCGCCAGCGGCGAAGTCATCCACACAGGCACCCGCGCCAAAAAGAGCAGCGCGGGCTACGACCTCACCCGCCTGCTGGTGGGCAGCGAAGGCACGCTGGGCATCATGACCGAGATCACCGTGCGCCTGTACCCCCTGCCCGAGGCCGTGAGCGCCGCCATCTGCTCCTTCCCCAGCATCGAAGCGGCCGTGCGCACCACCATCCAGACCATCCAGCTGGGCGTGCCCATTGCCCGCGTGGAGCTGATTGACCGCCACACCGTGCGCATGGTCAACGCCCACAGCAAGCTGGGCCTGCGCGAAGAGCCCATGCTGCTGATGGAGTTTCACGGCTCACCCGCCAGCGTGAAGGAGCAGGCCGAGATGGTGCAAGACATTGCCAACGAATTTGGCGGCCAAGCCTTTGAATGGGCCAGCACCCCCGAGGAACGCACCCGCCTGTGGACCGCGCGGCACAACGCCTACTTTGCCGCCGTGCAAAGCCGCCCCGGCTGCCGCGCCATCAGCACCGACACCTGCGTGCCCATCAGCCGCCTGGCCGACTGCCTGCTCGAATCGGTTCATGAAGCGGAAGCCAGCGGCATTCCCTACTTCCTCGTCGGCCACGTGGGCGACGGCAACTTCCACTTCGGCTACCTCATCGACCCGAACAGCGCCGAAGAACGCACAAAGGCCGAAGCCATGAACCACACCCTGGTCGCCCGGGCTCTGAGCATGGGCGGCACCTGCACGGGTGAGCACGGCGTGGGCATCCACAAAATGGGCTTCTTGCTGGACGAGACAGGCGCCGGCGCGGTGGACATGATGCGCGCCATCAAGCGCGCGCTGGACCCGAAGAACATCCTGAACCCAGGGAAAATTTTTGCGATGTGAGGGTGCGTGGCGATGCCACGGCCATCGCAAATTTTGCTATTTAATTGATAGCTATCAGCGCTTTATCTGCAAGCCCTAGATGCCATATTGATTGCAAAATCAGCACCTCGCTTTCCCCAACGCAGCGCTCCGAAGAAACACCATGCCCTTTGACATGTACGCCAACGGCCAGCATGAGGCCATTGGGCACCAAGAGGAATTCATCTTCGCGCTGATTCAGGCAGATGGACAACGCTTCCCAGCGCTGTCTGCGCTGTGGAGTGCGTACTACGATGACCCCCTCCTCTCACCCGCGCAGGCCGGTGCGCTGCTGCATGAACTGATTGATTTTCTGGCCAGCCATGGAGGCACTGCCAACAAGGCGCTGGCCCATACCGTGGTGCGCCTCTTGCCGTTCTTCAGCATGGCCTGCAAGGGTGGTCATGAGATACGCACGGAGAGTGACTGAGAGAATCGGCGTGCCCGTCGGAGACAAGCGCACCAGTGACACTACGTCTTTCGACGTCGCATGCCCCAACCCACCGGAGGAGTCTGTATGGCTGAAGAGAAAACCAAGGGACCGGCTTCGTACTTTCCGTCCATTGAAAAGACTTACGGCAAACCGATTGCCCACTGGCTGGATGTTCTGAGCAATGCGGGCGAGCGCAAGCACATGGAGTACGTGGCCCTGCTGAAAGAGCAACACCAAATGGGCCACGGGCATGCCAATGCGCTGGTGGCTTACTTTCTTGCCAAGAGGTGAACGGCTTGGTCACTGCTACAGACATCCAACCACGCGCAACATGAACATGCCCCCGATGAAACCGCTGTTTTCACGGTCAGAAAAGTTCCTTGCGGCCTTCAGTGCCATCTTGTTTGTGTTCGCCGCCGCTTGGGGAACATGGTATGAATCCCAGTCCCATCCCCTGCCTGCATTTCGAACCTTCTCTGGAAATCTCTGGGCCGCTTGGCCCGCTGCAGCGCTGGGCGCTTACATTGCTGCCGTGGTGGTGCTTCAGCGCAAGCACACGGCAGCGCAGCTGTACTTCCTCGCAGGATTTTCCGCCTGCGCATGGCTTACCCTGGCAAGCTTCGTATCGTCCACAGCCACCATGAGCTTGGTCCTCGTTTCGGGCATGCTCTACCGCGCCGGCGATCGCACTTCAACCGCTACAAATTAAATAGCATTTCAAATCCAAGGTCTGCCACTCAAAAGTCGCTAAACCTCAACACTTTTCGGAAATCCCTATGAAACGTTTGAATTGGCAACGCAACACCTTCCTTGGGCTGGCCTGCATCGCGCTGGCAGGCTGCGGCGCAGATGTGGCCACCACGGCCGTGACCACCACCAAGCTGCAGGCAGAGCAAGCCAAGCAAGCGGCGGCCCAGGCCGAGCAAATCAAAGCGGGCCTGGCGCAAGCAGCACAAAGCGCTGAAGCGCGGGCTTCGGCGGCAGAAGGCCAATGACCGCTCACTGCGCTCACCCATGCACAGCGCGCGAATCGAGCGGCGCCTGCGCCCGGTCGTTCAAGCCATAGTCCCGCACCACCGCTGCCACACGCAAGCGGTAGTCGCTGAAGATGTGGGCACGGCCCCGCTGCTGCGTGTCCCGGTGCGCCTCCACCTGGCGCCAGCGGGCCACGGCGGCTTCGTCGCGCCAGAAGGACAGCGACAGCAAACGGCCTGGCTCGCTCAGGCTTTCAAAGCGCTCGATGGAGATAAAGCCATCCACTTGTTCCAGCAGCGGGCGCAACGCGGCGGCGGCTTGCAGGTACGCATCCTGTTGACCAGGGGCGGGTTGCACCTCAAAGATCACGGCCATCATGCGGGGGCTCCTTCCACCCGGGCGTGGGCGGGCAGGCTGAAGGTGCCCTCCACCACCTGGGGGAAGCTGCGCTCTTCGCGCAGGATGAAGCGCTGTTGCTGGGCCATGGCAAAGTTTGCTTGCCCCTCGGGGTCGGCCCGCAAGCGGGCGCGGTAGGCCTCGTACGCGGCCAGCGAGTCAAAGCCAATCAAACCCCAGGCCTCGTAGTTGCTGCCCTCGTGCGGCACAAAGTAGCCCAGCAGGTGGCCGCCGCAGCGGGGAATGATCTGCCCCCAGCGGCGGGCGTACTCGGCAAACGCCTCGCGCTGGAAGGGATCGATTTCGTAACGGATGAAGCAGGTGATCATGGCGGCATTGCGGTGAAGTGGGTAGGCCCTGCACGATAGGCGGTTGACGGGCATGGATGGTTCGCTGAAGATCGAACCATGAAAGACGGACCCCACATTGCGCGCATTGCCGCGCTGATCGGAGACACAGCGCGGGCCGATGTGCTCACAGCGCTGATGAGCGACCGCGCACTCACCGCCACCGAGCTGGCCGCCGTGGCGGGCGTGACCAAGCAGACCATCAGCGCCCACCTGGCCAAGCTGCTGGATGCCGGGCTTCTGGCGGTCGAACAGCAAGGCCGCCACCGTTACTTTCGGCTGGCCAATGCCGAGGTAGCGCAGCTGCTGGAGTCGCTGATGAATGTGGCCTTCCGCTCTGGCGCGGTGCGTGTGCGGTCCAGCCCGCGCGAGCCCGCCCTGCGCCGCGCCCGCATGTGCTACGACCACCTAGCGGGCGAGGTGGGCGTGCAACTGTACGAAGCGCTGGTGCGCCAAGGGCTGTTGCAGCCTGCGCCGGATGGCGTGGCCCTGACGCCCGCAGGCACGGCCTGGTTCACCCAGGTAGGTATCGACACAGCAGCCCTGCAGCAACAGCGGCGCATGCTGTGCCGCCCGTGCCTAGACTGGAGCGAGCGCCGCCACCACCTGGGCGGTGCGCTGGGGGCCGCATTGCTGCAACGCTTGCTGGAGGGCGGATGGGCTCGCCGGACGCAAGATGCCGCAGGCGCCCCTTCTCGGGTGGTGCAGTTCACCCCCAAGGGAGAGTTGGCGCTGCGCGAGTGGCTGGCCGCTACGGCCCCCGCTCACTGACGGCCGTCCACCGGCACCCGCCCGAATCGCCCCCTCCCGATCACTGCATGAAAACCCTGCTGCTCTTCACCCTCACCGCCCTGGCCGAAATCGTCGGCTGCTACCTGCCCTGGCTGTGGCTCAAGCAGGGCAAGCCGGCGTGGCTGCTGGTGCCTGCGGCGGCCAGCCTGGCGCTGTTTGCGTGGCTGCTGACGCTGCACGACACAGCGGGCGCTGGCCGGGTGTATGCGGCGTATGGGGGTGTCTACATTGGCGTGGCACTGGCCTGGCTGTGGGCGGTGGATGGCATCCGGCCCACGGCCTGGGATGTGGCTGGGGTGCTGGTGGCGCTGGCGGGCATGGCCATCATCATGCTGCAGCCGATGAAATGAATACACCCCCTGAGTCGCCTTTGGCGCCTCCCCCCTCTCCTTCGGGAGGGGGCGTCCCCGGCGCGGCGGGGCGGCCCTTGCGCGGGGACACTGGCCTGCGCCGCGCCAGTCTCGAATGCTGCGGCGCCCAGGCCTCAGTTCACCTTGATGAGCCGCCAGTCGATGCGGTTGTCGGTGCGCTGCACCAGTTCAATGTTTTTCTTCATGGCCCAGGCCAGCATCTGGTTGTGCAGCGGGATGTGGGCGACGGTGTTGTTGTGCAGTTGCAGGCCTTCGGTGAGCAGGCGGTTGCGCACGGGCAAGTCGGTTTCGGTCTTCACACGGTCCACGATGTAGTCCATGCGCTCGTTGCTGTAGCGGCCCAGGTTGTAGTTGCCGTCGCCCCCGGTGGTTTTGGTGCGGACCAGGGACTGCAGGGTGTAGAGCGCGTCGAACGTGGGCACGCCCCAGCTGAGCATGGCAATGCTGGCCTCGTGCCGCTGCGCCATGGGGTAGTAGGTGACGGCAGGCAGCGTGCGCAGCTTGGCCTTGACTCCCACGCGCGCCCACATGGAGGTAATGGCCTGGCACAGCTCTTCGTCTTGCACGATGGCGTTGTTGCTGCAGGCAAAGTCCACCTCAAAGCCGTCTTTGTAGCCCGCCTGGGCCAGCAGGTCTTTGGCAGCAGCGGCATCAAAAGGCAAGCGCTTGTCCACGGCTTCGGCCCAGCCGTTGACCAGGGGCGAGACGATGGCCCCCGTGGGCTTGGCCATGCCGCGCATGGTCACGCGCTGCAGCGTGGCGCTGTCAATGGCCTGGTACAGGGCCTTGCGCACGCGCAGGTCTTTGAGCGGGTTTTTGCCCTTGATGTTGCTGCCGGGCAGCTCGTCGCGGAACTGGTCCAGAGCCAGGTACACGGTGCGGTTTTCCACCATCTCCATGACCTTGAGGTTCGGGTGGGCCTTGACGCGGGCCAGGTCCTGGATGCTGGTGTCGCGCACCATGTCCACCTCGCCCGAGAGCAGCGCGGCGATGCGCGTGGCTTCGGATTTGATGGGGGTGTAGGTGATTTCGGTGACGTTGCCTTCGGCCTTGCCTGCGCCCCACCAGTGGGGGTTGGTGGTGAAGACGATGCGCTGGTCGGGCACCCATTCCTTGAGGGTGAAGGGCCCGGTGCCCATGGCGTTGCGGTGCGAGTGGGTTTCTTCCTTGCCCTTGATGTCTTTGGGCTCTAGCGAGTGGTGCTTTTCGGCCCAGGCCCGGCTCATCACGCGCAGCTCGGTCAGCTGGTTGAGCAGCACGGGGTTGGGGTTCTTCAAGAAGATGTCGATGGTGTCGGCGTCGACCTTGGCCACGCGGTCCATGCCCTGGGTGTAGATGGCGTAGGTGGATGTTTTGGCCATGGCGCGTTGCAGCGAATAGACCACGTCTTCGGCCGTAAGGGCCGAGCCGTCGCTGAACTTCACGCCCTGGCGCAGCTTGAAGCGCACTTGCGTGGGGGTCACTTCCTTCCACGACAGCGCGAGCACAGGCTCGATCTTGAGGGTGCGGCTGTTGAACATGACCAGCGACTCGTACACCGCCGCGTGGATGCCGTTGCCCAGGGCGCTGTTTTGCGAGTGGATGTCCATGGTCTGGATATCGCTGGAGCCCGCCCATTTGAACGGCTTGGCCCAAGCGCTGGGGGTGGCGCACAGCCACAGCGTGGCCGTGACGGTGGTGGCGGCGACGGCCCTCAGAGAACGCTGCAATGGCATGGAAAACTCCCTGGATGAATGCGAGGTGCACCGCGGGTGGTATGGCGAACGGCGGTGCCGGGCACTATGCAGCACATCGCGTGCCACGCCCTTGGGGGATTGCACTCTTGCAGGGTGCGCTGGTGGGCGTACAGGCCCTGGCGCAGAGCGCACATGCTATACATTCAATAGCTGCTAGCGCTTTTACTGCGTGCGCTAGCGGCCATTTTTATTCAAACCCATATGCGCTGGTTGACTGTCTCTCGTTGTTTTGGCGCGGCCTTGTTGCTAGCGCTGCTGGCATGGCCGCTGGGCATGCTGTGGGTGTTGTCGCATGAGGACTACCACCCTGAGCCCGGGACGCTGGACTATTACCTGGGCCTGTCGTCCCTGGTGCGGGGCGTGCCCCTGCCAGCGGATGGGGATGCGCCGGAGTACTACGGATCCACCGGCGACGGACCCAAGCAGCCGGTGAGCATGGTGACGCTGCAAGTGCCACCCGAGCAAGCCAGCGCCACCCTGGCCCGGCTGCAGGCCTATCTGCAGACCAAGGGCCTGCAACCCACCGGGCCGTTCAAGCACGAGGCGACCGACACCGCCACGCTGCAAGACTGGGAATACGCCAACCCGCAACGCACCGAGGTGGTGGTGCTGCGGCAGGTGGTGCCCGCCCACCCCACTGCGCGCACCGATGGCGCTTCACGCAAGGTCACGTTCAGCGTGATGCACTACGACTAGGCGGCGGGTTCATTCGCCACGCCCCAACGCCCCACGCGTGCGCCCAGCCACACCCAGCCCTCAGGGCCGTTCGCGGTCTGGCACGCGGGTGTTCAGCGCGGCGGGGCGGTAGTCGGGCAAGAAAGCGCAGCCTTTGCCAAAGGCCGCCTCGAAGGCCGGGCACTGGCTGGCAATGCTGGCGGGGGTGGGCTGGGTGCCGTCATCCACCCAGCGCAGCAAGGCTGCCACCAGGGTGGGATAGGTCGGATCGCTCAGGTAGCTGTGGCCGCTGTGCTGGGTAAAGGTTTGCACCAGATGCCCACTGGTACCCGCCTTGTCCATGGTGGCCTTGAACACCGAGTCCAACTCGACAAACGCGGTGGGGTCGTTCACGCCTTTGACGGTGAGCACCGGCACGGGGATGCGGCCGGTGGGGTCGGTGTCTTGCGCAAAGCGGGCGACGGCAGCCGGGTCGGCGCGGTAGCGCAGCACGCCCGCGTTCAGGACCGCGTCCGCAGCGGCATCGCCCGAGCCGCTGTAGCGCACGCCCTGGTTGCCAAATGGGCTGGCGCCGCCGGTGCGGTGCTGCACCACATCGCGGTAGTGGAAGGTGGCCCAGTTCATGTGGCTGTGGATGGAGCTGGCCGGGATGCGGACCACGTCGGTGATGAGCTTCACCTTGCGCTGCTGATCAGGCGTGCGCTCGGCCTGCGGCTTGTCCAGCCCCAGGCACTCGTTGACGCGCGCCTGCAGGTCGGCCTGGGCCATGTGGGCATCGGCAGGCAGGCCGATATTGAGCGGGTAGGCGGCCTCCGTGGGGCGGGGGTGGTTGCCGCACAGGTACTGGTAGACCACGCGCAGGTCGGTGCGAAAGTCGTACGAGCGCGAGCCCCCGGCCAGCACGCCGCTGGTGAGCAGCACGGCATCGTAGGGGCGCTTGCCGTCGGCCGTGGTGGTGAACCTCTCCGCCCCCCGCGCCGCCACGCTGGCCCCCCACGATTGCCCGTGCAAGATGGTGCGCTGGGGCTGCGCCACCTGGCTCACAAAGATCTGGCGCAGGCGTTCGGTGTCCTCGGCAGCAGCACGCACTTCCACACCGCCCTGGCGGAAGGTGCTGCCCGCCCATGCATAGCCCGCCTTGACCATGATGGCCCAGCGCTCCAGGTCTTCCACCGACCGCTCCAGCTTGGGCACGCCCAGCGCCGGGCCGCCGTGGGCGTGCAGCACCAAGTGCCCATTCCACTGGTTGGGCAGGGCGATCAGGTAGTAAGCCCCCGCAGAGTCCTGGCCTGAAAGGCAGCGGGCAATCGATGCCACGGCTTTGGGGCACGCGGTGGGCGTGGGGGCGGCCTCAGGGGCCTGGGCTTGCAGTTTGGCCTGAGATGCGGGGGCCTGCGGCGGCAGCGGCGCGCAGGCCGCTGCCAGCACAGCCAGCCCCGCCAGGGCCAGCCGCCCGGGCAAAGACGAATTCAAAAGGGGGTAGCGCATGGTGGTGTCTCCTGTAGGTATGGGTGCCGATGCTGGATGCCCACGCATCGTAGAAAGCGCCACTCCATACGTCAAATAGGCTGCACTACCGTAGCTGATACGATTTTGATATGACGAAGACACCACAGCCCCGCCCCCACTGCCGCCGCGCCAACCAGGAGCGGCACTGATGGACCTGCGCCAACTGCGGTACTTCCTGGCCGTGGCGCAGACCGGCCACATGACCCGCGCGGCCGAAGCGCTGGGCATGGCCCAGCCCCCGCTGAGCCAGCAGATCAAGGGCCTGGAGACCCAGATAGGCCTGCCCCTGTTCAAACGCCATGCCAAAGGTGTGACGCTGACCGAGGCGGGGCGCACCCTGCAGGCCGATGCCACCCGGCTGCTGCACGACTTTGATGCCCTGCAAAGCCGCATGCAGCTGCTGGCCGAGGGCAAGACCGGGCGGCTGGACATTGCCTTCACCAGCTCGGCCGCCGCGCACGAGTTCACGCCTTACGCGCTGCGCGAATGCCGCGCGCGCCACCCCGGCCTGGTGCTGGACATTGGCGAAGCCAACGCCGCCGAAATCACCGAGGCCGTGGCCCAGGGCCGCCTGCACTGCGGCCTGCTGCGCGTGCCGGTGGACCGGCCCCCCGGCCTGGTGTTCGACACCCTGCAGCACGAGCCCGCCATGGTCGCCCTGCCCATCGACCACCCCTTGGCGCTGCGCCAGCGGCGCGGCCAGCCCACCCCCGTGCGCCTGGCCGATCTGCAGGACGAGCCCTTGATCCTGGTGCGCCGCACGGGGGCACCCGGCCTGTACGCCAACCTGCTGGCCCTGTGCGCCGCCCAGGGCGTGCAGCCCCGCGTGGTGGCCGAGGTGCCGCGCATGCTCACCAACCTGAACCTGGTGGCCGCAGGCACGGGGGTTTCGGTCGTGCCCTCGTCCATGCTGGGCGTGCACCGCCACGCCATCGCCTACCGCCCGCTGGACGTGGGCAGCCAGCTCGATGTGCCCCTGACCCTGGTGTACCGCGCCGAAGACAACGTGGGCGCCACGGCCACCTTCACCCGGCTGCTCAACACCCTGGCATCGCACAGCCAACCCCACCCACCACAGGCACGCCACCACCCCACTGAGCGGCCAATGACCAGATCGCCAAACGGCCAAAAAATGCACACGCCCGGCATGTAACCATTGGCAACCTGGGTGTTACAGGCAGTCAACGCAGGCAAACTCCCACCCATCTGTTTTTATTCAACCCAGCGGCCGCGCGAGGAGCGCCACGCCGCCCACCACCATGACACACCAACCATCACGCATCGCACGCATGTCTCGCTGGATCAGCGCCGCCTTCCTGGGCACTGCCTTGCTCACCGGTGCGGCCTGGGCTGGCACCGCCGAGGGCGTGCGCGCCTACGAAAAGGGCCAGTTCACCCAGGCCCTGAAAGAACTGCAGCCAGCCGCCCAGGCGGGCGACGCCGAAGCCCAATTCCACCTGGGCCTGATGTACGACTTTGGCCGCGCTGTGCCAGTAGACCATGTCAAGGCCGCAGCCCTGTACCGCAAGGCCGCAGACCAGGGCCACGCGGATGCGCAATACCACCTGGCCGTGTCTTACGACGACGGCGAGGGCGTGCCGCAAGACTACAAACAGGCCGTCTTCTGGTACACCAAGGCCGCCAGCCAAGGGCTGGCCAAGGCCCAGTACAACCTGGGCGTCTCGTACGACAAGGGCGAAGGCGTGGCCAAGGACCACAAGATCGCCGCGCAGTGGTACCGCAAGGCCGCAGACCAGGGCGACTCTGACGCCCAATACAACCTGGGCGTGGCCTACGACGACGGCGAAGGCGTCGAACAAGACCACAAGCAGGCCGTAACCTGGTACCGCAAAGCGGCAGCGCAAGGCCACTCACGCGCGCAATTCAACCTGGCCGTGTCTTACGACGACGGCGAAGGCGTTGCCCAGGACAAGAAGCAGGCCGTGCACTGGTACACCAAGGCCGCCGAACAAGGCGATGCCGATGCGCAGCAAAACCTGTCGGTCATGTACGCCAAGGGCGAAGGCGTGCCCCGCGACGCCGCCAAGTCCCGCTACTGGGCCCGCAAGGCCCGCGAATCACGGGCGCGGGACGAGAATTGATGAGATGCAAGGGCCTCGAATGAGGCCCTTTTTTATGGGATGAATTTTTAGAGGGAACTGCCTGGAGGAACTTGAAAACCATAGGTCGAAGCACCTCATGAAGCCAGCGGACAGGCATCCTTCAGGAATGCGGCGTTGGACCCAGCGCCAGCAGTAAAGCCGCTCAAAAAATGCAGGCCTCAATTCGTGAGGCAACATCGAGGTAAAACCGATGACTTCAATGACCGAACCGCTTTTCCTTACCGTAGACAGAGATAGCGTCTGCGCGGGGGATGACTGTGAATCTCATGAACGCTCATTTGCCGCACCACTTGGCTCGTCTGTTCCCGAGTTGATCAAGCTAGCAACAAGCGCGTGCAGGCTAGCGGGCATTGCGGGTGGCAATGCCACTTGGATTGTCGAAGTCGGAGGGTATGGAGGGCAACCGGTTGCTGTAGTGGCACAGCAATGGGATGAACCACGCCTACTGATTCCGCACGCAACCACCGTTGATAGCCTTTTCGCCCATCAGAAGACAAAGCTGTTCTTTAAGTATTGGTGCCAAGCAAATCCAGAAGCGGTCTTCAACGCCCTGGCGTCAAACAGTCCGCTTCCAAGTCGGTACGCTTAACCTGCCCTCAAGCCGACGTCTGCATCGCCGAATTGGGTAAGTCTCGCCCTCACCCCGCCACCGCCGCAGGCCGCGCCAAGCGTGCTGCCAGCCCCACCCCCACAAACGCCGCAGACACCACGCTCAGCGCCAGCGTAGCGGCAGAGCCGAAGAAGATGCCCGAGGTCATGCCGTGGTCCAGCATGGCGCCGAACACGGGGGCGGACAGGCAAAAGCCCAGGTCCAGGCCCGAGTACACGGTGCCGTAGACACGGCCGGTGGCTCCAGGAGGGGCGGCGCGTTTGATGAGCATGTCGCGCGAGGGGCCGGCCAGGCCGGTGCCCAGGCCGGCAATGGAGGCCACTGCCAGTGCGGCGATGCCGGGCAACAGCCCTGTGCCCACCAGCGCCAGTAGCACGGCAGAGCCCAGCAGGCAGACCGAGATCACCTTCTCCAGCCGCTGCACGCGGCCCACCAGAAAGCCGCCCACCACCATGCCGCCAGCGCCACACAGCATGTAGCCGGTGACCACCATGGCCGTCAGGCTCAGGGGCAGGCCGTACATGGACTGCAGCGCGGGGCTGGCGAAGCTTTGGATGGCGCTGAGCGCGCAGGTGCTCCAGAAGAAGAACGAGAAGCACAGCCACACCGAGGGCAGCTTCAGAAAAGCCATGGGGTGCTCGGGCTTGGCGGCCTGGGCGCCAGCGCCCTTGGCCTGGTGGGCCCATTCGCCCTTGCGGTCGTCCAGCGCTTCACGGTTGATGACCATGATGGCCAGCACCAGCAGCGCGAACACGGCACCGCTCAGGCTGGCCGTGCGCCACGAGCCAGTGGCCGTGGCAATGCCCGCCATGAACACCGGCGCCAGGGCCCAGCCCAGGTTGCCGCTGATGCCGTGCACGGCAAACCCGTGGCCCAGGCGCTGGGGGGACACACGCTTGTTCAAGATGGTGAAGTCCACCGGGTGGAAGGGCGCATTGCCCAGCCCGGCCAAGGCCGCCGCAACCACCAGCCCCACATAGCCCTGAGCCGTGCCCGCCACCAGCCCTGCGGCTGCAAAGCTGGACAGCGCAAAGAACATGATGGGCCGCGCGCCGATGCGATCGACCAGGAAGCCCGACAGCGCCTGGCCCACGCCCGAGATGACGAAGAACACCGACACCAGCAGCCCCAGCTCGGAATAACTGAAACCGAACTCGGCAATGAGCCAGGGGAACAGCGGCGGCAGCAGCATGTGAAAGAAGTGCGAGCTGCCGTGGGCCAGCCCGACGAGGCCGATGGTGCGCGCGTCTTGCCGCAGCGGCACTGCGTTGGGGGAAGAGATGCCAGGAGATGCAGAAGTCATGGGGATTGATCTTAGGCAAGCCGGGCTCGGCAGGTTTACGATAGTCGGTCAATTTCTATCGCCAATATGCCAATGCCATCCATGGAAGCCATTGCAGCCCCCGCATCCGCCGCGGCATCGCCAGTGACCGCTGCCTCCACAGGGGCCCCACGCGCCCGGCGCCCGGTGGCGTATGTCGATTCGCTGACCCCGCACCTGTTTGTGCCCACGGCCCAGCGCCCGGTGCGCGCCAAGGTGCGCCAGCTGCGGGCCGACACGCGGGTGATGCCGCACAGCCACCCGTGGGCGCAGGTGGCCATCTCCACCACCGGGGTGATCCAGCTCACGGTGGACCGGGGCACCTACATCGTGCCGCCATCGCGCGCGCTGTGGATACCGCCGGGCATGGAGCATGCCGTGACGATGGTGGAAGACGCCGAAATGCGCACGCTGTACTTTCACCAACCGCGCGGGCGCTGCGGCCCAGCGGCCTTGGGCGAGCGCACTGCGCCACACGGGCAGGCTGCGTGGCGCCAGTGCCGGGTGCTGGAAGCCTCAGACCTGCTGCGCGCCGTGGTGCGTGAGATGCCCACCACCCCTGACGATGGGCCCGCGCCCGATGCCGCCACGCTGCTGCGCGAGCGCCACCTGAGCGCCCTGCTGTGCGACGAACTGGCCCGCGCAGCCCCGGTGCGGCTGGGCGTGGACCTGCCGCACGACAAGCGCCTGCGCCAACTGTGTGAGGCGGTGCTGGCCGACCCCACCCGCCACACCACACTGGAAGCCTGGGCGCAAGACACCGGCGCCAGCCTGCGTACCGTGGCGCGGCTGTTTCGCACCGAGCTGGGCAGCACCTTCACCCAGTGGCGCCAGCAGGTGATCTTGGCCAAGGCGGTGTCGCTGGCAGCGGGCCGCATGCCCATGGGCCAGATCGCGGCGGAGCTGGGCTACAGCCCCAGCGCCTTCAGCGCGATGGTGCGCAAGTCGGTGGGGCAGCCGCCGGGACAGTTTTTGGGGCAGCGGTAGCCCAGGGCAGCGCTCAAGCCGAAGGCGCTGGCAGAGGCCCTGGCGTGGCAAACAGAAAGCCCTGGCCCAGGTGGCAGCCCAGGGCGCACAGGGCGTCGGCCTGGGCCTGGGTTTCGATGCCTTCGGCCACCACGCTCAGGCCCAGCGAGCCCGCCAGCGCCACCACGGCGCGCACCACGGCGGCACTGGCACTGCCCTGGTTGGCGAGGGGGGCTGTGAGGGGGGCGACAAAGCTGCGGTCGATCTTGAGCGTGAGCAGCGGAAAACGGTGCAGGTACCCCAACGACGAATAGCCGGTGCCAAAGTCGTCCAGCGCCAGCGACATGCCGTGGCTGCGCAGCTCGTTGAGCAGGTCGCAGGTGCGCTCGGGGTCGTCGATCAGGGCGCCTTCGGTGATCTCCAGGCACAGGCGCGAGGGCGGCAGGCCCGCAGCTTTCAGCATGTCCAGCAGCTGCTGGCAAAAGTGCGGGTTGCGGAAGTGGCGTGGCGCCACGTTCAGGCCCAGGTAGCCGGTGAAGTCGGTCTGGGCGGCAATGGCCTGGCTGGCGGCGGCAAAAATCTGCCAGTCGATGGCTTCCATGCTGCCGCTGTCTTCGGCCACCTGCAAGAAGTCGGCCGGGGCCAGCAGGCCCTCGCTCGGGTGCTGCCAGCGCACCAGGGCTTCATAGCCCAGCACCTGCCCGTCCTTGAGCGACACGATGGGCTGGAAGTACGGCACAAACTGGTGCTGCTTGAGGGCTGACCACAGGGCGTTCTCGATGGTCAGCACGCGCAGGGCATCACTGTGCAGGTGCGCGTCGTACAGCTCAAACCGGCGCCGACCATTGACCTTGGCGCGGTACATGGCGGTGTCGGCATTGCGCAGCAAATCGGTGGGGGTGGCCGCGGGCTGGTCGCACATCATGATGCCGATGCTGACCGACGCAAACAGCTGCTTGCCCTCCACCACCATGGGCTCGTCCAGCACCTGCAGCATGCGGCGCGCCAGGCGCATGGCGGCTTCCAGCGTTTGGGCGTCGCTCAACAGCACGGCGAACTCGTCGCCCCCCACGCGGGCGATCATGTCCGAGTCGCCCAGCGTGGCCAGCAGGCGCCGCCCAATTTCTTGCAGCACCGCGTCGCCCGCGTGGTGGCCCATGCTTTCGTTGATGAGCTTGAAACGGTCCACGTCCACAAACATCACCGCAAAGCGGCGGTGCCCGTGGCGTTGCAGGCGTGCCTGCAGCCAGGTCAGGCGCTCCAGCAGATAGCTGCGGTTGGGCAGGCCGGTGAGCGCGTCGTGCAGCCCCTGGTGCTGCAGTTGGGCCTCAACCCGCTCGCGCACGGCGATTTGCTCTTGCAGCTCGCCCGTGCGCTCGGCCACCCGCTGCGCCAGCTCGGCATTGGCCCGCTGCAGCGATTCGGTGGTGCGCCGACGCACCAGGCTGCTGGCGATCTGGTGCGAGACAAAGCTCAGCAGCAGCCGGTCGCGGTCGGAATACGACACATCGGCCAGGTAGCTTTGCACGGCAATCACGCCCAGCGCCCGCCCATCGCACACCAGCGGCACGCCCAGCCAGGAGTTGGCACGCGGCCCGGCCGTCTGGAAGATGCCCTGGGCGATGAGTTCATCGGCCTCGGCCCGGCTCACCAGCAGCGGCTTGCGGGTGCGCAGCACGTATTCGGTCAGCCCCCGGCCCATGTGCCGGGTGATGCCTTTGCCGCCCTGCTCGTCCACGTAGTAGGGAAAGTGCAACTGCTGCCCGTCCTCCGACACCAGGGCGATGTAGCAATTGCGGGCGTTGATGAGGTCGCCCACGGTGTCATGCACGGCGCGGTAGAAATCGTCCATGCTGCCCATGTCGTTGGCGCGCTCGGCAATGCGGTAGAGGGCGGCCTGCAGCCGCTCGCCGCGCTGGCGGCGGGCCACCTCGGCCAGCAGGGCCTGGTTGGCCTGGGCCAGCTCGGCGGTGCCCGCCTGCACGGCCTGCTCCAGGGCCTGCTGGCTTTGCTTGCGCTGCACGGCGGTGAGCACGTGGCTGGCCACAAACTCCAGCAGCGCCTGCTCCTCGGGGCCGTAGCGGTCGGGCTCGTCGTAGCTTTGCACCACCAGGGCGCCGCGCACGTGGCTGCCCTCGCGCAGGGGCACGCCCAGCCAGTCCTGCGCATGGGCGCCGCGCGCCCGCAAGGGGCCGGGCACCTGCTGTGCCAGGGCCTGCATGGAGCCGCGCCGGGGCAGGCCGTCGCGCACCAGGTACCAGGTCAGGGCCTGGGCATAGTCGGCCATGGCAATGCGCTGGCCGCTTTGGTGCAGGTCGGGGGTGGCTTCGTCCACCATGTAGATGAAGTCCAGGCTGTCGCTGGCCTCGTCGTACAACGCCATGAACAGGTTGCGCGCGTACATGAGCGAGCCCACGATGGCATGCAACTGCTGCAGCATGTGGGGCATCTCCAGGTCGGAGCTGGACAGCTCGGAGATGGCAAACAGGGCGCGCTGCAGGCGCTCGGCCTGTTCGGCCCGGTGTACTGCGGCACGCAGACGCTCCAGTTCGCTGGAGGTCTCCTCAGAGTCTGGAAGCGGGAAGCGCGTGTCGTTCATGGCGGGCGGTATCCGCACATTGTTGCCCAAGCCGAGGGGGCGGATTGGCAAACGGGCCCCTGGCCGCCCCGCAACACGGCACAACGTTGCGCTGGCGCACCAGTTTTACCCGCATGGCCAGGGCTTGCAGCCCATCGCCGCAAGCCTTGCGTCAGAGTTGTAAGAAACTGTTTTTATGGCGGGCGGGATGCGCTCCTGGGTCCCGGCTCTGCTTTTCGCCTGGGCCGGGCAGCGCAGTCGGCGGGCAATGTGTCACACCTGGGGCTGGCATTCTGTGGCTGGGCTGCCCGGCCTGCGGCGGCCGTCCAGCGCCTCGGCCAGCCGGTACAGGGCGCGCACCCGCCCCGGGGCAGAGGCCCCGTGCTGCGTTGGCGTGGGCACCACCTGCAGCAGCCCGGCCGACTGCAATTGGGCGAAGGTGCGGTACACCGTGCTCAGACTCACCCGGGTGCCGCGCTCCAGCAGGCGCAGGTAGGCATCGTCCGCCCCGATGCCGAGCGCTGGCGCGGCCTGCACCACCTGCAGGATGGCGATGCGCGCCACGGTGGGCCGCTGCCCGGCCCGGCGCAGGTGTTGCAAGACGCTGTGCGACACCCGCATCACTCCGATGCCAGGGCGACCACCGGGTCCAGCGCGGCAGCGCGGCGGGCGGGCATGTAGCCAAACACCAGGCCCGTGGCCACGGCGCAAGCAAACGCCCCCGCCATGGCCGTGACCGAGAAGATGGCGGGCACACCCGCCACCATGAGGGCCGCCCCCACCAGCAGCCCCATGGCCACGCCCGAGCCCCCACCCACCAGCGTGACGAGCACCGCCTCGGTCAGGAACTGGCGCAGGATGTCGCCCTGGCGCGCACCCGTGGCCATGCGGATGCCGATTTCGCGCGTGCGTTCGCGCACAGTCATCAGCATCACGTTCATCACGCCAATGCCGCCCACCACCAGCGAGACGGCAGCGATGAGCCCCAGCATCAGCGTCATGGCGTTGCGCGTCTGCGCCTCGGCCTGCAGCTTGGCGGCGGGGTTGCCAATGGCAAAGTCCTCGCGCCCGTGGCGCTGCAGCAGCAAGGCGCGCATGGCCTGCTCGGCCGCCTGCACCTGGGCCACCGACGCGGCGGCCACCACGGTGTAGTCGGGCTGGGTCTGGGCACGGTACACGCGGGCGCGGCCGGCCTGGTAGGGGATGAACACCATGTCGTCGTAGTTCTGCGCGCCCGAATCGGCGCCGCGCTCGGCCATCACGCCAATCACCTCGAACGGCGCGTTGCCGATGAGCAGGTGGCGGCCCAGCGGGCTGGGCGTGTCGGGGAAGAACTGCTCGCCGGCCTTGTGCCCCAGCACCACCAGCGGGGCCATGTCGCGGTCTTCAGCGGCGGTGTAATAGCGGCCTTGGGCCACCTGCCAGTGGTGCACGCGGGGCATGTCTTCGCTGGCGGCAAACACGTACAGCTGGCGCTCCACGTTGGCATAGCGCACGGGCGTGGGGTCGCCAATGACGGGCATGACGGTGCCGATGTCGGGCAGCTGCGCCAGCGCCTCCAGGTCTTGCGCGGTGATCTCGCCCTGCGGCCCGCCCTCGCGCGGGTGGGTGGTGCCCAGGTACATGATGGTGGTGCCCATGGCGCCCATCTGCTCCACCACGCGCTGCTTGGCGCCCTCGCCCACCGCCATCATCACAATGACCGAAGCCACCCCGAGGACGATGCCCAGCAGCGTGAGCGCCGTGCGCGTGCGGTGGATGCGCATGCCGCGCCAGGCGCCTCGGGCGGCCTCGGCCAGCTCGGCCCACAGCGCGCCTGCCCTGGCGGATTCACTATTATTTTTATAGCTGCTAGCGCTTATTCCTTGGGCGCTAGAGGCCAATTTGGCTTCAAACCCCAGCACTGGGCCCGCCGCACCGCTGTCGGCCACGATCTGCCCGTCGCGGATCTCGATGACGCGTCGCGCCTGCGCGGCCACCTCGCGGTCGTGGGTGATGAGCACGATGGTGTGGCCTGCGTCGGCCAGCTCGTGCAGCAGCGCCATCACCTCGGCACCGCTGTGGGTGTCCAGCGCGCCCGTGGGCTCGTCGGCCAGGATGATGCGCCCGCCGTTCATCAGCGCCCGCGCAATCGACACGCGCTGCTGCTGCCCGCCCGAGAGCTGCGTGGGCCGCAGGTGCTGCTTGCCCGCCAGGCCCAGGCGGCTGAGCAGCGCACTGGCGCGCTCGGCCCGCTCGCTGCGCGGCAGGCCGGCGTACACGGCGGGCACCTCCACGTTTTCGCGGGCGGATTCAGAGCGGATGAGGTGGTAGCCCTGGAAGACAAAGCCAAACGCCTCGCGTCGCAGCCAGGCCAGTGCGTCGGGGCCCAGGCCCGCCACGTCTTGCCCCTGGAAGAGGTACTGCCCGCTGCTGGGCCGGTCCAGGCAGCCCAGCAGGTTCATGAGCGTGGACTTGCCCGAGCCTGACGCCCCCACGATGGCCACGAACTCGCCCGCGTGGATGCGCAGCGACACGCCGCGCAGCACCTCCACCTCGGGCTGCTCGCCCCCGCCGTAGCGGCGGCGCACGCTGCGCAGCTCGATCAGCGGGGCCGCGCTGTGGATGGCATCCACGGGCCCACTCACAGCTTGAACCTTTGCGGCCCGCTGCGCGCGGGGCGCTCGCCCGTCACCAGCCGCTCGCCCTCTTGCAGGCCACTGCGCACCTCGGCCAGGTGGCGGTTCTTCACGGCCACCTGCACAGGGCGGGTTTCGATCTGCCCATCAGCGCGCAGCACGCGGGCACTGTGCGTGGGGCCGTCGGCTGTGGGCAATGCCCCAGCGGACGAGGCCTGTGCTGGCAAGGGCTGCAACGCGGCCAGCGGCACGGCCAGCACGCCCTGCGCCTGGGCGGTGATGAAGCTGGTCTGCGCGGTCATCTGCGGCATCAGCTCGCCGTCGGCGTTGTCCACGTCAAACAGCACGGTGTATGACACCGCCTTGCTCGCCGCCGCCTGCGCGCCCGCGCCGCCAGCGGCCTTGGCCTCGGGCGTGGGCGGCGCGGGCAGCAGCTGGCGCACGCGGCTGTGCCAGCGCCGGGCCGTGGCATCGGTCTGGCCACCCAGGGTGGTGAAGTACACCGGCATGCCCACCTTCAGGCGGCGGATGTCGGCCTCCGACACCTCGGTCCACACCGTCATGGTGGTCAGGTCGGCAATGCGCAGGATGTTGGGCGTCTGGTAGGTGGCGTTCAGCGTCTGCCCCTCGCGCGCCTCCAGCGCCACCACCGTGCCCGCCATGGGCGCGTAAATGCGGGTGTAGCCCAGCCGCGCCTCGTCGGCCTTCAGGCTGGCCTGGGTCTGCTCGATCTGCGCCTTGAGGTGGTCGATGCGCGCGGCGGCCGATGCCAGCGTGGCCTCGGCCCCCTGCAGGTCGTTGAGCGTGGTGGCGCCCAGCGGCTGCAGCGCCTGCTGGCGGGCGTGCTGGCGCTGGGCCAGCAGGTGCTGGGCTTGCTGCTCGGCCAGCTGGGCTCGCAGCCCGGCCAGCGCGGCGCGGGCGCCATCCACCGTGGCCTGCTGCACGCTGGGGTCAATCTCCACCAGCAGCTGGCCTTTCTTCACCTCGGCCCCGGGCTGCACCAGCAGGCGCAGCACCTGGCCCGACACCTGCGCGCCCACGTCCACGTAGCGCTGCGGCTGCAGCGTGCCAATGGCGGCCACGCTGGCTTCGATGTCGGCACGCGCCACGGGGGTGGTGTCGTACAGCACATCGGGCTGCTTCACCCACCACGCAGCGGCGCTGCCCAGCACGGCGGCTGCGGCCAGCCCCAGCGCGGTGCGGCGCACCCAGGGTCTGCTCGGTAAGCCCATGCCCATCAGCGCACCACCTCAAAGCTGAGCGTGGCGGTGTGGCGCACCTCCTCGTACTTGGTGCCGTCCACCATGGCCGAGCCGTTGATGCGGGCCGAGACCTCCAGCACGTACAGGCCTGCAAACGGTGTCTCCAGCTGCACGGTGCCATCGGCCGCCGGGGTGAGCGTGCGGCTCCAGCCCGCGCTGGTGTCCACGTTCACGCGCGTGGCGGCCACGGTCTGGCCCTTCCACACCAGCTTGAAGGTGTTGCCACCGGGGGTGGTGGGCACCAGCTCCAGCTCGTTATGGGCCTTGGTGTCCTGGCGGCCCAGCTTGGCCTGGTAGTAGGTGAGCACGCCATTGGCACTGGCGTGGCGCGCTTGCAGGCGCAGGTCGGGCAGCGCCACACCCACGCGGCCCTGGGGGCGTGGCACACGGATGGAGGCGGCCTGCACCGTGGCCTCCAGCGGCTGCGCATCGCCTTGCAGGGCGCGCACGGCTTGCAGCGGCGGCAGGCTGGGGGCGGGCTGCGCCACCGTGCCTGCCAGGGCTTGCGCGCCATCGGCATGGGGTTGCAGCCACAGGGCATCGGCCTGGGCGGCCAAGGGTGTCAGGCACACCCAGCCTGTCAGGCACCAAGCCGCTCGCGCGGCCACGGCGCGGGTGATCCAGTGGGTCATGGCAGTCAAGCTCCTGCGCGCCATCAGAACCGCACGTCCACACCCAGGCGCAGGTTGCGCGGGGCGCCGTAGTACGAGTTGCCGGTGGTGGCGTAGTAGCTCTTGTCGAACGCGTTGTAGAGGTTGGCGCTGAGCGTGACGCTGGAGGTGACGGCGTAGCGCACCATCAGGTCCACCACCGCGTAGGCGGGCTGGGTGTTGCGCACCTTGAGTGGGCCTTGGTCCTCCGCATAAATTGCGCTTTGCCAGCGCAGACCACCGCCCACCGTCAGGCCCTTGCCCACGCCTGCAATGCGGTAGCTGGTGAACAGCTTGGCCGTGGTTTGCGGCACGTTGGTCAACAGCCGATTGCGCAACCGGTCGTGCGTGATGTTGCGGGCCACGCTGGCGGCCAGTTGCCAGCCGGGGCGCAGCGCGCCCGAGGCCTCCACCTCCACCCCGCGCGTGCTGGTGCCCGACACCGCTTCGTAAGCCTGCGAGCCATCGGGCGCAAACGCGTTGGGAATGGCCACGGCCAGATTGTCCTGCCGCGCCTTGTACACCGAGGCCCCCAGATTCAGCTTGTCGCCCCAGAACGCGCCCTTGGCCCCCAGCTCAAAGCTGTCGCCCGTTTGCGGGTCGAGGTAGGCACCGCTCACGGTGCGGTTGCTTTGCGGCTTGAAGATGCTGGTGTAGTTGGCATAGGCCGACCAGTGCGCGCCCAGGTCCACCACCAGCCCCAGGTAGGGCGTGACCTCGCCCGACTCGGACCGGTCGGTGATGTCCACGCTGCCGGTGCTGTAGGTGAGGTCGATCTTGTAGCGGCTCCAGTCCGTCACGCGCGCCCCGGCCAGCACGGCCACGCCGTCCATGGGCTTGAGGCGGGTGGTGGCAAAGGCGCTGTTCATACGCTCGTCCGATTGGTAGTGGCCCACGCTGGGGTTGTAGGGCGCAGCGGGGCTGTTGCCGTCCCATGTGTAGATGTTGGGCACCGCGCTGCTCCAGTTGTCGTGCCACCAATTGGTGTACGTGGGGTCGCTGAAGGTGGTGCGGCTCATCTGCGCGCCCAGGGCCAGGTCGTGCGTGCGGCCCAGCAGCGTGTAGGTGCCGGTGGCCTGCACGTCCAGGCTGTCTTGGGTGGGCTTGGCCGTCCAGCGGCCCGCCCAGATGGTGACGCCTGCACCCGTGGCCCGGTCGGGGTTGCCGCCGCTGGCGTAGCCCACCAGTTCGTCGTAGTGGCTTTGCGTGCGGCTGGCCGTGGCGCGCAGTTGCCAGTCGCCCGCCAGGCGGTGCTCCAGCGTGGCAAACACGCTGTTGTTGTGCCGCTCGGAATATGCCCAGCTGGGCGCGGCCGAGGCCGAACGGCTCCACTGCGCGCGCGTGCCATCGGCGTAGTAGGCGGGCAGCCCTCCGCGCGCGTGGCCCGTGGCATCGTGGTTTTGCAGCGATGCACCCGCGCGCAGCAACGTGCCCGGTGCCAGGTCGGCCTCCAGCACGCCGTACAGCAGCTGCTTGCGCTCGTTCAGCCGGTCGATGTACGAGTCGTTGTCTTGCGCCGCTGCCACCAGCCGCCCGCGCAGCGTGCCTGCCTCGTTCAGCGGACCGCCCACATCGGCCTCCAGGCGGCGCAGGTTCCACGAGCCCGCCTCGGCCTTCACCTGGGCCTGAAAGTCTTGCGTGGGCCGCTTGCGGATCAGGTTGATGGCGGCCCCCGGCGTGCCCAGCCCGTTCATCAGGCCCGAGGCACCGCGCACCACTTCCACCCGGTCGAACATGGCCATGTCGTTGGTCTGGAAGATGGAGCTGTAGTTGGAGTCAAGCTGGCGCACGCCGTCCACCATGTAGGTGTCCACCTCAAAGCCGCGCGAGTAGATGGGCGATGAGTCCGACCCCGCGTTGCCTGCCTGGCTCACCACCAGCCCGGCCGTCTGCGCAGCCACATCGGCCAGCTGGGTCAGGCCCTGGTCTTCCATGCGCTGGCGCGTGATGACGCTGACGGACTGCGGCGTCTCGCGCAGGCTCAAGCCCAGCGGCGTGGCCGTGCCCGATTGGGCGGTGGTGTACGAGCCGGTGTGCTCCGTCAGCGGCCCCCGCTCGGCCTGCGCCTGCACGCGCACCTCAGCCAGCGCAATGCCAGCGCTGGCTGCGCCTGCTGCCCCGGCGGCCGGGTCGCGCTGCACCGTGACCAGGCTGCCCTCGATCACCGCCACCAGCCCGGTGCCTGCCAGCAACCGGTCCAGCGCCTGCCGCGCCGTGATCGTGCCCTGCACCGCAGGCGCCTGGCGGCCCTGCACCAGCGCAGGCTGCACCACCAATTCCAGCCGCGCCTGACGGGCCAGGTCGTTCAAGGCCTGGGCCAGAGGCTGCGCCGCAATCTGCACCGGCAGGGCTGCTGTGGTGGCGGCGTTGGACGCGGGTGCTGGATTAGGCGCAGGGGTCTGGGCCTGCGCAGCCAAAGCATTCAGGGCCAAACAGGCCGCCAGGGCCAGGGGTGCAGGGCGGGGGCAAAGGCTGCGCATGGACGGAAATTCCCTCGGGTGTGAGTGCATGGTGAACATTGCGAACAAGAAGTGTTCTCATGTAGACGCGGCACTTTGCGAGCCCCCTAGGTCGGTGGGGAAAAATTTTTCAGGCGGGGATTTCTGCGCAGTTGCCCCCTGCTTCTGAGGGCCTGTTTGACATCCCTCGGGATGGCTCAGCTGGCTCAAGGCACCTGGGGCAAGGCCAAAGCTCGGAGCAAGGAATGGGTTGTGGCGACAGATGAAAGCGGACGTTCAACGATCGAGGTCAGTCGATGGCCCGTGGGGGCCGGTCCGCTGGACCGGATTGATGCGCCGCCGACGCGAAAAATAGACTGACCCGCCAAGAACCAATAAAGCGAGGAAGCCGTTGCCGACAACAGAACCTATAGAGCGATTGGAAAAGGATGGTTGAAAGAGGGCCACCTGAACCGTGCTGGAAAGCGACCTGGCCCCGGGGGGTTGCCACGTTTTGGGGCTGTCGCCATGGCCTGCGATGAACGCCAGCATGAGTGCGGAAACAAGGATGGCACCAGCACTGCTAGCCATTGCAACGCGGGCGGCGGCATAAGACTTGCGAAGGCAAGCAACCAAGAAAACCAGTAGAAGCAAACCAGAGGGGCTAATCACGGCCTGAAGTAGCTTGATGCCGGGCTGATAGGTATTGGACAAAGAGGCTGTTGCAGCCTGGAAATACAGAGCCAAGGCGTACAGCATGAGAACAGGCGCGGCTTGGACGGCAACCAAGCCAACGGCTGAACGGTGCGGAAAATTAAGCGGCATAACGTCCGCGCTCAGTGGGCGGCGTAGCGATCCGCTGCAACAAAAAGTTGCGCAACGACGCTGCCAACTCGAAAACGGCTGGCAAATTACTCACGAGGAAGCTCGCGAATCTCGACCGTACCACCGGCTTCAAACAGAGGATTGCCGGTCAAGAACTGCTTCGCATCCTCGGCACTTTCGGCACGGACGCGAATGAAACCAGTCAATTCACTGGACGAAATCGTGACAGTTCCCGACTTGCTCACGCGAATACCAGAGCCAATAGAACTGCCACCATCGAAGCGACCGCTCTGGCGCAAGGCGTTGATGTAGCGCCCCCACAGTTCCTGGTTTTCGGCCATATCCGCGTCAGCGGGATCGTTCAACATGAAGAGGATGTAGTCATTCATAACGAGGGGTGTTCATCGTAAAAGAGGCTCGCACTCCGACTACCGGGCTGCTCCCGAGCGATGGACTGGCCTCTCGCTGCGCAACGTAAGGTTTCCCGAAAAACCTGCGGCATAAATTGGGGTGGTACGGAATATTCTGGACACGGACTACTCCTGAAAGGAGCTTGCAGCCTAAGTTTGCAGGAGATGGTCTGTTCAAAAATCTAGGTATAAAAATTCCGCGAAACCCGACACGCTTCAACTCAACAAACTATATGGGCGGAGAGCGGGATTGCCAAAAGCACGTTTGGGACTGTGGGCCAATGGGCAGCAATTCCATGGCAGCCTCCGGGTGGTGGCTCTCAAAGCGGCTCCGGGCACGAAGCGGATCGTCCACAGTTTCTGAGACATTCACCGCCCCACGCCCGCCACCTCTGCTGCTTCGATGCACGTGGCCTCCTTCCCCCCCCTGACCCTCACCACAAGCCACTGCCCGCACCGGCAGCACGCGCGGCAGCGCACGCACAAAGTTGTCGAGGTGGCGCGGGTCGAACGTGCCCGTCAGGCGCAGCGCGCCCAGTTGCGGGTCTTGCAGCGTGATGCCGGTGGGGCCGTAGCGGCCCAGCTCGGCCAGGGCCTGCACCAGTGGGGTGTCGTCAAAGCTCACGCGGTGGGCGCGCCAGGGGGCGATGCCTGAGGGCGGCACGGCCACCACGGGGCCCAGGGTGCCTGTGGCATCCGTCACCACCTGCTGCCCGGCGGTCAGCAGCACCGGCGCTGCACCAGGTGCGGCCACCTGCACCCGGCCCTCTTCCACCGCCACGTGCACGCCGTCGTAGCCCGCCATGCCGGGGGTGTAGCGCACCGCAAACCGGGTGCCCACCACGGTGATGCGCACCGGCCCGGCCAGCACATCAAAGGGGCGTGCTGCATCGCCTTGCACCTGGAACATGGCCTGCCCCTGCGCCAGGCGCACCTCGCGCCGCTGGGCGTACAGCGACACGTCCAGTTGCGTGTCGGTGTCCAGCCGCAGCAGGCTGCCGTCAGGCAACTGCACCTGGGTTTGCTGCCCCTGGGGCGCAGCAAAGGCCTGGGCAAACTGCGGCGGGCTTTGCCAGGGCGACCAGCCCACCACTTCCATCACGCCAAACACGGTGCCCAAGACCAGCGCTGCTGCGACGGCACCTTGCGCCCAGCGAGTGGATGCCGCGCCCAGCCATTGGGGGAAGGCTTGCGCGCCCGTGCGCAAACCGCCCAAGAGGCGTTGATGAGCTTGGTGACGTGGCGGGCTGACATGGCGGCTGGCCTCGGCCGCCATGTCGTGCGCCAGTTGGTCGCGCAGGTGCTGCACGGCCGGGGCGCCCAACTGGTCCAGCGCCTGCCAGTCGGCCTGCCAGGCGGCGTAGGCCTGCTGGTGGGCGGGGCTTTGGGCTTGCCAGTGGTCTAGCGCATGCTGCTCTTGCGCGCTCAGCCCGTGCTGGCTGCGCACCCACCAGCGCAGTGCCTGCTCTGGCAGCGGCAGGTGTACGTGGGTGTCGTCTTCAGAGAAGTCCATGGGGGTCGGGCTCAGGCGGAGTGATCGGGTTGGGGAGCGCAGGGAGCGTTGGTGGCTTGGGGGCCTTCTTGGGTGAAGACGCACCGGGGGCGACCGCCCCCAAGGTGCGCCCCTGCTCCAGCGCCTCGCGGCACTGGCGGCAGGCCAGCATGGCGCGCTGGATGTGCTGCTCCACCATCTTGCGCGAGATGCCCATGTGCGCGGCCACCTCGGCCTGTGGCAGGCCGTCGAACTTGTGCAGGATGAAGGCCTCCCGGCAACGCAGCGGCAGCGCATCGATGGTGGCCAGCAGCGCCGACATGCCCTGGGCCGAGGCGGCCTGGGCCTCGGGGCCCAGCGCAGCGGGCGCGGGCAGGTCGGCCACATCGGGCACGGGCCCGTCACCCTGCGCGCCATAGGCCACATCGCCTGCTGCGTGCGACGCGCGCACGGCCTGGCGGCGGTGCTGGTCGATGAGCAGGTTGCGCGCAGTGCGGTACAGCAGGGCCCGGGGCTGCTCCACCACCTGGCCCGATTGCTCCAGCGCCAGCACACGGGTGTAGGCCTCGTGCACCAGGTCCGAAGCCCGGTCACGGCTGCGCACCGCACGCGCAAAGTAGTTCAGCAGTTCTTGGTAGTAGTGGGCAAGCACGGGCACACAGCCTGTCGGTGGGGCCCTGGCGCGCACGGGTGCGCCTGATGGGCATGGACGGCTGGGGGCGTGGCGTGGGCTGGCCCGTGGCTGGGAAGGAGCGGGATTGTAAAACCTGCCGGGTGCTGCAGGGCCGGTGGCCCGCGCCGCCGGGCATGAAGGCGGGGCCAAGCGGGAAGGCACCATTTCAAGCAAAATACCCCTCCAGCGCTTGCAATACAAGCGCAAGCAGCTATATTTTTAATAGCAAAATGTTTGCTACGCAAGGATGGACCCATGACTGCACGCACCCTGCACAGCTACGAGCCCCGCAAGGGCCATGGCCTGCCGCACGACCCGTTCAACGCCATCGTGGGGCCGCGCCCGATTGGCTGGATTTCGACCCGCAGTGCACAGGGCGCGCTGAACCTGGCGCCCTACAGCTTTTTCAACGCTTTCAACTACGTGCCGCCCATCGTGGGCTTTGCCAGCATCGGCGCCAAGGACACGCTGCGCAACGTGCAGGAGACGGGCGAGTTTGTGTGGAACCTGGCCACGCGCGACCTGGCCAAGGCCATGAACCAGACCTGCGCCGCCGTGGCGCCTGAGGTGAGCGAATTTGCGCTGGCCGGCCTCACCCCCCTGCCCAGCACCCAGGTGCAGCCGCCCCGCGTGGCCGAAAGCCCGGTGACGATGGAGTGCCGCTGCACCCAAACCCTGCAACTGCAGAGCGCCGATGGCGTGCAGGTGCCCACCTGGCTGGTGCTGGGCGAGGTGGTGGCGGTGCACATCGACACCGCGCTGCTCAAGGATGGCGTGTACGACACCGCCAGCGCGGGCCACATCCTGCGCGCAGGGGGCCCGGCAGACTACTTCACGGTGGGGCCAGAACAGTTGTTCAAGATGTACCGGCCGCGCTGATTCAAGGCCGTGCCGCTTCCCAGCTACGTGCTGGCAGAGGCATCACCCGATGTGTCCACGGGCACATACAGGCTGTTTTTCATGGTGTCGATCACCACGTGGGTGGTCATGCGGGTGATCTGGGGGATGTCGCTCATCAGGCGGGCCGCCAAGGTGTCGTAGGCTTTCACATCGCGCGCCACGATGACCATCATGATGTCAAAAGTGCCCGTGACGTAGTACACCTGCTGCACGCCCGGCTCACCCTGAGACCAGCTGCGAATGCGCGGCAGCGCTTCGTAGTTGTCCTTGACCTCCAGCCCGGCCAGGAAACTCATCACCCCGCCCACAGCCTGCGGGTTGACCACGGCCACCTCGGCGCTGATGACCTTGTCGGAGCGCATGCGCCGCAAGCGGCGCTGCACAGCCGAGGCCGACAGGCCCACCTCCTGGGCAATGACCTCAGCGTTCATCTGGCAGTCGCGCTGCACCAGGGCCAGAATTTTGCGGTCGAAGAGGTCAAGGCTTGCATCCATGCGCGGCATTTTAGGGATTCGGCCTCTTTGCACTTGGACACTTGCAATATCCCCGTGTGGACTGAGCCCGGCGACAAGCTCAGCGTGAACGGTTCAAGTGGCTTACCCCCATCCACAGGCGGGGGCTTGCCAATCCGCCTTCAGGCGCCAGCGCCCCGGTTCTGCACCAACCCCATCGCTAAGCGGCCCTCTCCCACCGACCAATCGGAATAATCGTTCTCGTGCATGAAGATGAAGACATCGGCCGGGTTCACGCCCGCTGCACTTTGCAGGTTGCAGGCAATTGCCTCATAGAGCGCACGCTTCATGGCATCGCTGCGCCCCCGGCGCAGCGTGATCTCGACCACCACCACCTCCTCGGACCGAACCACCCCGTTAAAGGTGCGGCTGCAGGCAAAGTCACCCGGCTGGTAGCTGGCCACCATGTTGAACAACTCGTCCGCCGGCATGCCAATGCTGCTGACCAAGGCGTCGTGGATGGCTTGGACGATGCACTGGCGGGCTTGCGCCGACAGGTGATGGGGAACGTTGGTACGGATGAAGGGCATGACATATCCTTTTTATGTTCGTTTTACTCAAATAGAAGCCGCAACAAAGCAGGCTGGCAGTCGCTACGATGCAACGCTTTCTTTTGCTATTTTGAAAAACTGCCTGCCCCTTGAAAAGCGATGATTGCGCACACCCTATGTGCATTGAGATCAATTAAATGAGCTACCGCCTTCCCCCCTTGGGCGCCTTGCGCGCATTCGAAGCGGCCGCACGCCTGGGCCGCATGAACGCGGCGGCGCACGAGCTGTGCGTGACACCCGGCGCCGTCAGCAGACAGGTGCGCCAACTGGAGGAGCACCTGGGCATCACCCTCTTCGACGGCACCAAGGCCCGGCCCACCCTGACCCCGGCCGCACGGGTGCTGCAGCCCGTGCTGAGCAATGCCTTTCGACAGATGGCCGATGCCGTGCGCGAAGTCAGCGACCCCAGCCGGGGCCCGCTGGATGTGGCTTGTTTGAGCACCCTGACCGTGAAATGGCTGCTGCCACGCCTGTTCGACTTTCAGGCGCGCTACCCTGACATCGATGTGCGCCTGCGCACCAGCGAAGCCGATGCTGACAACACGCCCCAGCGCAGCGACCTGGCCATCACAGTGCAGGCCACACCGCCCCGCAGCGAGGACACCGGCCTGCTGCACCTATTCCCAGAGCACCTGGGGCCCGTGCTGAGCCCGCACCTGGCCCAGCGAAGCACTGCACCGCAGCAGATGCCCGACGATCTGCGCTCACCCGCGTGGCAAACCCTGCTGCTGCGCACCCGTACCCGGCGCAACGCATGGGCCATGTGGTGGGCTGCAGCCCATGCAGATCAGCCCATGCTGCCAGAGGCCCAAGGCAGTGCAGGGCCTGAATTTGAGCACTACTACTTCACCCTGGAGGCTGCTGTGCGCGGCCTGGGCATCGCCATCGCGCCCTGGCATTTGGTGATGGACGACGTACAGGCGGGCAGGCTGGTGGCCCCCTGGGGCTTCGTGGCATCGGGCTACCACTATGTGCTGCGGCGCAGGGCCACCCAGCCCCTGGCGCCCCGGCTGGACACTTTTTGCACTTGGCTGCGCGAGCAGGCGCAGGCCAACACACCGCCCCCACAACCGCCCCGACCCACTGGCACCCCATGATCCAAAGCGGCGTTAGGCACCCACACCCTGCCGCCAAACCGCACAGACATTTCAAAGCGCGCACAAAAACAGCGCAGCAGCCACCCAATTTGCAGCCCTGCCGCAAGTTTGTTGGCAATACTCATGTCCTTTTGCGTTCGCAAGGCACAGCCGCAGGGCAACCAGGGGTTTGAGGCCCGCGATGCACATGAACCAACCACCAACCCATCTGGAGCAGGATGATGTTCAAACGCGAGGCCCTGAAGTGGCTGGCAACGGGCGCCTTGGCAGGCAGCATGGCAATGGCAGGCGTGGCAAACGCCCAGCCCGCATCCCCGGCAACGCAGGATGTGGTGCGCATCGGCACCCTGTCGGACTATGCCCCCTTTGAATACAAGGACGCCAGCGGCCAGCTCAAGGGCATGGAGATCGAACTGGCCCACGCCATGTGCAAGCACATGCAGGCGCGCTGCGAGTTCGTGACCATGGACTTCGACGCCCTCATCCCCGCCCTGCGCGCCAAGAAGATTGACGCAGTGCTGGCACAGATGTCCATCACCGATGAGCGCAAGAAAGCGGTGGACTTCACCGACCTGTTCACCCTGGCACCCGTGCAGTGGGTGGCCAAGACCGGCTCGGGCATCACCGACAACCCAGAGACCCTGCGCGGCAAGACCGTGGGCATCTATAGCGGCAGCAACCACGAGACCTACCTGAAAAAGCGCCTGCCCACCGCCAAGTCGGGCATCCGCGTCAAAACCTATCCCTCGCAAGACCCCATCTGGCTGGACATGGAAGCAGGCCGTGTGCAGGCAACCCTGACCGACACCACCGTGGCACACGACTGGCTGGCCAAGACCGGTAAGGCCAAGGGCTTTGAGCTGGTGGGCAAGCCGATTGACGACGTGGCCATGTTCGGCGAAGGCACCGGGATTGCCGTGCGCAAGGGCGACCCACTGCGCACACGCTTCAACGTCGCCATCAAGCAGGTGCTGACCGACGGCACTTTTGCCGCAGAGAACAAGAAGGTTTTCCCATTCAGCATCGCCCCCGCCGTCAAGTGACAGGCGCACGGCGCGACGGCCCGGCACTGTGCCGGGCCGTTTTGCTTTTTGCAGAGAACCCATGGCGTTATTGACAGGCCCCTTG
This sequence comes from Acidovorax sp. 56, assembly GCF_002749705.1. NCBI lineage: Bacteria > Pseudomonadati > Pseudomonadota > Betaproteobacteria > Burkholderiales > Comamonadaceae > Acidovorax > Acidovorax sp. 56. The sequence continues at coordinate 3,475,705 of NZ_PEEV01000001.1, read as the reverse complement.
ACCGACTACGCACTGCCACTGTTGCAGGGCGTGTGGGTCACGCTGCAGCTGGCCTTTGCCTCGCTGGGGCTGGGACTGCTGCTGGGGCTGGCCCTCGCGGCCTGCCGCCTGAGCATGCGCCCTTGGCTGCGGCGCAGCGTGGGCCTGGCCACGGCCTTGCTGCGCGGCGTGCCCGAATTTGTGATCGTGCTGGTGTGCTACTTCGGACTGTCCAACCTCATCAACAACCACCTGGACGGGGCCATCGAGATCAGCCCGTTTGGTGCGGGGGTTTTTGCCCTGTCGGTGGTCTTTGCGGCCTACGCCAGTGAAGTGTTTCGCGGGGCTTTTGCGGCCGTGCCAGCGGGCCAGATTCTGGCTGCCCAGGCCTTGGGCATGCGGCCTGCGCAGGTCTTCTGGGTGGTGCGCCTGCCGCAGGCCTGGCGCATTGCGCTGCCCAGCCTGGGCAACCTGTGGCAATCGCTGCTCAAGGACACTTCGCTCGTGTCCGTGGTGGGGCTGGAAGATCTGCTCAAGAAAGCCCAGATGGGTGCCCAGTTCACCCAGCAGCCCTTTGTGTTCTACCTCGCTGTGGCAGCGGCGTATCTGGCCTTGCTGGCGTTGTCGCACCCCGTGCAGGCGACGCTGGAGCGCTGGGCCCAGAGGGGCTATGCGCCCCACCTGCGAGGGGGCACAGCATGAGCGCCGATAGCTTGGCCTCGTCCACCTTCTCCCATTGGCTCGCTAGCCTGCCCGCAGACTGGCAGGAGACGTGGGAATCGGTACAGGCTGCGTGGGACCCGATGCTGGACGGCTTGCGCGTGACCGCAGGCCTGCTGGCGGGCTCCGCACTGCTAGGCACCGCCTTGGCCCTGGTGCTGGCCGTAGCCACTGCCATGGGGCCCCGGCCTATCGCTGCAGCGGCACGGCTGTATGGGGCACTGGTGCGCGGCACGCCCCTGCTGGTGCAACTGTTTCTGGCGTACTTTGGCCTTGGCCAGTTTGAGGCGGTGCGGCAGTCCTCCCTTTGGTGGTTGCTGGAAGACGCGACCTGGTGTGGGCTGGCCGTGCTGTCGCTGAACCTGGCGGCCTACATGGCACAGGACCTGCGCGCGGGCCTGCTGGCCGTGCCGCTGGGCGAGCGTCAGGCCGCCATGGCCCTGGGCTTCACCCCCTGGCAGGGCATGCGCTGCATCGTGCTGCCACGGGCCTTGCGCATTGCCCTGCCCGCGCTGGGCAACCAGGCCATCGCCCAACTCAAGGCCACGGCGCTGGTCAGCACCATCACCGTGCTGGACCTTACTGGCGCGGCGCGGCAGCTCTCGGTGGCCTCGTACACCACCGATGCGCTGCTGGTGGCCGGGGCCCTCTATGCCACCCTCACCTTGGGCATCGTGGCTTGCGTGCGCTGGCTGGAGCGGCGCTTTACACACCGCAGCCTGGAGAAGTAAGCCCCTTCAAAAGGCACTTGCGCGCCCACCGCAGGGCTGCCGCGCCTCCCCTGCGGCGAATGCCGGATTTGTGCATTTGCACGCTTTAAAAGCGGCCACCCAGCACTGGGCCTGTCGTACCTTTGCCGGGCTTGCCTGCGGCGGTGCGTTGCCCCCGCAGCCCCCTTTTTCCTTTGCAGACCTCGCTCACCATGACTTTTACGCCCACCGCCAATCCCTTGCAAACCCTGCTGGACAAGCAAGGCCTGTTCGTTCTCGACGGTGCGCTGGCCACCGAGCTGGAGCGCCGTGGAGCGGACCTGAAAGACCCACTGTGGTCTGCCAAGCTGCTGATCGAGCAGCCCGAGCTGATCCGCCAGGTGCACCTGGACTACTTCCTCGCCGGGGCCGATGTGGCCACAACCTCCAGCTACCAGGCCACGTTCGAGGCCTTTGGCCAGCGTGGCTATTCCGTAGAAGAGTCGGCGGACCTGATGCGGCGCTCGATCACCCTGGCCTGCGAGGCCCGTGATGCCTTTTGGGCTGACACCGCCAACCGCCAGGGCCGCCACAAGCCGCTGGTGGCTGCGTCGGTGGGGCCATACGGCGCCATGCTGGCCAATGGCTCTGAATACACCGGCTACCAAGGCGTCAGCCGCGACGACCTGGCGCGCTTTCATGCCCCGCGCTTGCGGGTGCTGGCCTGCGCTGGTGCCGATTTGCTGGCCTGCGAGACCCTGCCCTGCCTGGACGAAGCCCTGGCCATTGCCAGCCTGCTGCCCACGCTGGACGACGGGCACGGCAGTGCGCCCGGCGCGTGGATCAGCTTCTCGTGTAAGGACGGCGAGCACAACAGCCAGGGCGAGCGCATGGCCGACTGCGCCGCCGCGCTGGACGGGCTGCCCCAGGTGTGGGCCGTGGGTGTGAACTGCACCGCCCCGCAACACATCCCCTCGCTGGTGGCGCACATCCACAGCCACACACGCACCCCGATCGTGGTGTACCCCAACTCGGGCGAAACCTACGACGCAGTGGACAAAGAGTGGCGCGGCAGCAAACCACCCGCCGCCCACGCAACTCCTTGCGATGCCTTTGCCGAAGCCGCGATGCGCTGGCACGCGCAAGGCGCGCGCCTGATTGGTGGATGCTGCCGTACCAGCCCGCAGGACATTGCAGCCCTCCAGCGCAGAGCTTTGGCCCAAGGCGTGTTACGCAACGATACAGCACCTTGATTTGCATCAACTGCGCAAATCCAGGGTCTACCTAACATGAAACTTACCAAGGAGTAAATTTCATGCAACTGCTCACACGCGACGATTTCCGGATCAAGGCTTCTCACTTCAACATCACGCGCGCAGAAAACCTGCTGCGCATAGCCTGCGGCGCGTTCATGTTTCCGCATGCACTGAGCAAGTTTGCAGCGTTTGGCGTGCTGTCTGCGGGCACCATCGGGTTCTTTGGCAAGGCGGGGTTTCAGCCGCCCGAGCTCTGGGCCTGGCTGGCAGCGTTCACCGAGGCCGCTTGCGGCATCGCCCTGGTGCTGGGGCTGTGCACCCGCTACGCCGCCCTGGGCGCAGCCAGTGCACTGGCGATTGCGGTGTATGCGCTGCACACCGTCAAGGGCTTTGGCTGGCTGTGGAACACCGGCGGGTACGAGTACCCCATCTTCTGGGGCCTGGCCTGCGTGGCCGTGGCGTTGTGGGAGTTCCGCCGGGTGCATGGCCAACCCGGCCCACAGTAATACGGTCGTGCGCTTCCAATGTCCTTGGGCCAATCAAGGACCGACGGGAAAAGGTTGCCGCGCTTGCATTCGGCAAGGCCTGTGCCCATGCAGGCCGTGCCGCTAGGATGGATGGCTGATACAGGCCATTGCACTGGCCACGGCCCCGCGCCCGCCAGCGCGCCACCTTTCCCATCCATTGCTGCCATGACCGCTTCTACCGAAACCACCCGTGCCCTGGCCCCCCAGGGCGTTCTGCGCGCCTCCATCAACCTGGGCAACCCCATCCTGGCGGGCGTGGACGCGCAAGGCGCACCCAAGGGCGTGTCCATCGATCTGGCCCGCGCATTTGCCCAGCGCCTGGGTGTGGGGCTGGAGCTGGTGGTGTTTGACGCCGCAGGCAAGTCGGTCGAGGCCGTGCGCGGCGAGCAGGCCGACATCGGCTTCTTCGCCATCGACCCGCTGCGCGGCGAAGGCATTGCGTTCACCGCGCCGTATGTGCTGATCGAAGGCAGCTACCTGGTGCGGGCCGATTCACCCCTGCAGACCAACGACGAAGTGGACCAGAGCGGCCGCACCGTGACGGTGGGCAAGGGCAGCGCGTATGACCTGTTCCTGAGCCGCGAACTGAAGCACGCCACCATCGAGCGCGCCCCCACCTCGCCCGCCGTGGTCGACACCTTCCTCACCCACGGCCACGATGTGGCGGCGGGCGTGAAGCAGCAGCTGGAAGCCGACGCCCAGCGCTTGGGCGGCCTGCGCCTGTTGCCCGGGCGCTTCATGGTCATCCAGCAAGCCATGGGCACGCCCAAGGGCCGGGGCGCGGCTGCACAGGCAGCGCTGGCCCAGTTTGTCGAAGACATGAAGGCCAGCGGCTTTGTGGCCGAAGCCCTGGCGCGCCATGGCATCCAGGGCGCCTCGGTGGCGCCAGCGCAAGCCCAATCAAACTGAGGGCTCACCTCAGCCCGCCTCATGCAGCGCCACATCGTCAACAACGGCGGGCGCAATCCCGTACCACGGACACCAGCCCTGGACGAGGCGCCCCCGCCGTCGCAGATTGCCTTCACGCACTTTGGGTCAGCTGCAGGGCCATAGCTGTGGGTACCCGACGAAGACAGACACACGCCGGAATGCTGGCACGTGGATGCCACCACAGGCATGTGTGTGGGGTGTTCTAGACCAACACCCAAGCTGCCAAGGCGGGTAAAAATAGATGTCAAACCATGCCCTAAGGCGCATTTATAAAGCGCAAGCAGCTATTTATTTAATAGCAAACCAGTTCAACACCTGCTCCTTGTGAACGGTTCGGCATAGGTGTTCTTCCCAGCTAGGGCGATTCCTAGCTGGGAATCGCCTGTATAGCTTTGGCGGGGCAAAGCCGATTCAATCATGTCCATTGCACAGGGTCGCCGCGAGCAGCAGCCGCCCCGCGCAATGGCCCGCAGGCCCCAGTGCATCACCGGCTCCAGCGGGTCCAGGCAAGGACAGAAACCGATCACGGCCACAGAGCCAAACCAATTGAAGGAGTTGAACATGGGTGCAGCAGTAGGCGTAGTGGGTTCCGCATTGATGGGTGGTGGCGGCATGGGCGGCTTGCTCGGCGGAATCGGCTCCCAGTTCCTGGGTGGCATGGTCAGCGGGCTGCTGGGCGGCTCGGACATGGGCAAGACATTGGAAGGCTTCTCGCCCGTGAACATCCTCAACGCCACCACCAACTTGGTCAGCACCATCATGGGCGGCGGCGCCCAGCAGGCCACGCAAACCCTGCAGCGCGAAGACGGCATGCCCAAATTCCTGCAGGACGCCATCAGCCAGGCCATTGAGAAAGTGCTGCAAGACTGCCACAAGCCCAGCGAAGGCGCAGACGAAGCGATCTCGGACGCCGCAGGTGGGGGCATCCAAAGCGCAGTGGACGACATTGCCAAGCAAATCGTGGACAGCGTGCGCCGCCAGATGACGGAAGGCACCTCGGACATGGGCAAGGAATGCGGCGGCGGTGGCAAGACAGGTGCCAAGAGCTGGCTGCAGGCGATTGCACAGGCCATGGGAGAGGCCATGGGCAACAAGGCCTCCAAGATGGTGGAGCTGTCCAACAAGCTCAAGGAGAACTCGGGCGGCAGCGAACAAGACCAGGCCAAGGAGATGCAGGCGACGAATGCGGAGTTCCAGGCGGTGAGCCAGGAGTTCAAGCTGCTCACGGATGCGTTCAACACGGCGCTGAAGTCGCTGGGCGAAGGCATGAGCAGCATGGCGCGCAAGCAGTAAGGGGAGGTAAGAGGCAGCAGGTGGCTGGGTTGGGGCAGGCCATGCAGCCCGCTCCGGCCCCAGCCCCAGCCACTTCCTGGCAATCATCGCCAGTTGCAACAATGGAAACGGGCCGTTCTGCGGCCCGTTTTTATTGCAAACGCCCGATACGATGCGGCGGCACTGTGAGGCCAGCGCACGGGTTCGCCAATGCCTCATTCCCTGATTGAATTACCAGCGTTCACAGCACCACCTCCATGAAAGCCTTCAAACACCTGTGTATCGCCGCGGCGGTTGTGTTTTCCACGATGTCTCCGGCCAGCGCCTGGATGAGCGCGGATGGAGCAATGAACCTGTCCATTGGCGCGGGGCACTACATCCTCAACGAGCAAGTGCAGCGCGCCGCGCGGGCCAGCCGAGGGGGCATGTACAACACAGCCCCCAGGACGGCCCTGGCACGCACGCGTTTCACGCGCTCTTACAGCACAGCAGGCCTGGACACACTGGTCGGTTTTTACCCACCTTCTCAGCGCCCCCAAATGCGCCAAGGCTTTCTGGATTTGCACAACAGCTACCCGCAGGTGGCGCGCCAATTGGGGGTACCCACGAACGATGTGGCCACCGGGATTGCCTCGTTTCTTGCTGGCGCCTACATGGCCTACAACAACCACAACCTGAGCAACAGCTACGTGAGGCCCATGGCGGATCAGTTCAGGCATGCGCTGGCGAGCCAAAGCGATTTCACCCGCATGAGCGATTCCGAAAAGCAGCGCATGTACGACGTGATGGTGATGTTGGGCATGCTGATGGCAACGACCCAGGTGCAACTGCAGCGGCAGCCCGACCCAGCGCTGGAGGCTCAGATGCGCCAACTAGGCAGGCAGATGATCGAGGGATTTTTGAAGGTGGACGCCAGTCGCCTGCGCATCACATCATCGGGCATGCGCATCGTGTAATTACACGGCTTTCTTGTCTCCAGCGGCCAACCGCGCAGCAGCGGGGCCTCACCGGCCAGCGCTCAGCACAGCGCGCTGGCGTTCACGGCGCGGCTGGGCATGCCAGGCAGCCCAGCCGTTTTGGCACAGGCCAAAGCGCAGGGCTTGCCCCCCGTTGTACGGCGCGAGCCCCTGCGGCTGAAACCCCAGCACCTGCAGGCAATGGGCTGCGGAGCGATTGGTAGGGCTGCAATGGCCCAGGACATGGGATCGGCCCAACGTGCGCAAGGCGTGCTCCAGCAGCCACTCTCCCCCATCGAGAGCGAGCGTTCCACCCCAAGCCTGGGGGGTGAGCCGGGCGCCGATTTCCAAGGTGTGCAGGTCATCGCTGAGGTGCACCAAGCTGAACCATCCGCAAAAGGACCACCGAGGCTGCACCAAGGCGTCCAAAAATACGGCATCGATCTCGCCACAGGCGTGGGCCCGCAGGGCATCGGCAAGCACCTCGGCCTCGGGAGGGTGGGCACGCTCAGCGCACCAGATGCCGGTGCCTTCATGCAGGCGGTAGAACTGCTGCATGTTCTCCACAAACTGGTGGGCCACACGGGCGTCATCGAGCGGAACGTCGTCTGCCAGGTGGGCACGCACACGCGGATCGCGGTGCATCTGGACCAGCGCATGCACATCGCGCCAGCCAAATTCGCGAAGACGCAGCCGCGCGCCCTGGTACAGGTAGGGGGTCGAATCGGTCATCGCAGAGCACAGAGAGACTGGGTGAACGGCATTTCGCTCACAGCCCATGGGCATTGATCACGCGACGCATGGCTGCAACGCAGGCGATCGCGGCCTCTTTCTTTTCCACAGGGGCGCCTTCAGCAGCATGGGGCAAGACCAGTGCGGTAACGGCGTCGTCCTGAGGGCCTGCCTTCAGCGCACGGGTGAGCCGTTCAACGATTGGAGCACCCAACGCCAAGGGTGGAGACGCTGCCACGCGTTGGAGCGCACGGACCGCGCCACCGGAGAGCCAGAGCTTGCCCTCCATGCCTTGGCCACCCGACAGCCCCCCCGCAAAGATGGCAGCCAGAGGATGGGCCCACGGCGCCATCTCTGAAGAGAACACCTGGCAAGCGGCTTGCACCGCACCCACGTAGTAGCCCAGAGTAGCCGCGTGGCGGTATCGCCCCTGTGCGTCGTGCTGGTTGAAATGCCGGACGGGGTCTTCGCAGGCATCGTGGCTACAGCGCAGCTGTTCGGTCATGACCCGCAACTCGTTGGTACGGCCCTGGTGGACCATCTCTCGCACATAGGCGGCCAGGCCGTGCCCGCCACCGTGGTGGGTTTCCAGCGCCCCCAGAATACCTGCCGTGTCGCTGCAAACCAGGCGGGTCAGGGACTGCGCCAAAGCGGCATTGATTCCTTGGCGGGCCACTAGCCCGGGCACTGCGCTGCGGCCCACAGCCATCTTGCCGAGCAACTGGGCAGACCACTCGAACACGCTGGCTTTGGCACAGCGACTGGTGGCGCAGGCGCTGGCATCGATGAGCCGGAGCAAAGGCTCTGGATGGCAGGTGACGGTGGTAACACCGCCCCACGGGCAGGCTGGCACGCTGACATGCATTTGCTGGGCCGCGCCGACCACGGACTGCAAGCGCCCCGCTTCGCTGGGGTGGGGCGCGAGCAGTTGCAGCACTTCATCCACCTGGCGGGTGTGGTTTGCCAAGCCCGCCAGGGCTTGGGCTGCGAGCAAGGAGACTGCGGAGGAGACCGTGTCCCCACCCACCGCGGCGACCTCCATGCTGGACGGTGCGGCTTCAATGCGCGGAGCCCAGGTCTTCAAAAATGCCAGCGTTGTATCTGCACTGGCCCGTCGGCAAAGGCTATCGCCCCACAGGCTGGCAGCAGCCGAATGCAAGTAGACGGCGCCGACACGCGCCAGGTTATATCCGTCCAGACTGCTCGCTAGCAAGTCAAAGAGTTCGCCTTGCTCCCCGAAGGAGAGCCCTTCAGGGCCTAGGCCACGCAGCGCACACAGTTGCCCCTCGCTCAAGGCAGAAACCAAGGCATTGCGCTCCGCAGGAGACTGCCCGCGCAGTTGCTGCAGGATGGTGAGGGCCTCGGCATCGGGAACTCCATCGAGCCCCTCACGTTGGTCCCGCTGAACATCAAAGGCGGTGTCCCCCACTGCGGCCAGGGCAACCCAGGCGATGGGGGCCGACGCTGCGACCGATGTGACTGGCTGGATCGGGGTCGTCATGGCGCAGCGTGGTGCCATCCAAGGATGACCGCGAAGCAATCAACAGATAGGCGGCTGGCTTTGGACACGCAAGCTCAACGCCAAGAGGTTGGCGGGATCCAGCCCCCGGGCGCTGGCGGGGTGGCCAGGCTGCCAGCAGTTTGCCGAGTGGCCGCCAGAAAGGCCTCCACCGCCTGGGTACCCGCCCGGCGAGGGTCCGCATCGGCACTGGCCCAACTGCGGGCCATGGCCTGCAGGGCCTGGCGGCTGCTGCGGGACCACGTGCCTTCGAGCGGGTCCTCGGCAATGCTGAGCAGCTGGGCGCAATAGAGGCGACGGGCGGCATCGCTGTGCGAGACGAGGCCCACCAGTGCACGCGCACCCTGATCGAAGGACACAGCGCCTAAGGTGCCGCGTCCATCCGGCTGGGTGAACCAGGCACACAGGTATTCGATGGGCCCGATGGTTCGGGTAGCACGCTTGGCAGGGTCCCACTGCGCACCCCAGGCCGCATGGCGGCCTGAGGGCATGCGGCCGCTCTGCAAGGCCAGCACAAGGGTGTCAGCCACCACTTTCTGGGCTTGGGGGTTGCCATGTTCGCCAATGCGGCAAAGCACCTGCAGGAAGGCCGGGTACAGCGCATCACCAAGGGACAGGCACAAGCGTTCCATCCAACGTACGCGCTCTTCCGGCGACGGCAGATAGGCGCAGCCTTCGATGAGCACTTCAGCCGCAGCAGACCAGTCGGGTTGGTCTTTCAGGACAAGGCCGGGGATCTGGATCGACATGGGCCGCAGCGCGGCCTCAGGCGCGTGTAAAAAGGCAATCGACGAAGCGCGCTTGGAGTTGCGCAGGACTTTCGCCGCTGGCAGGCGGCACCGACAGCACCCGGGCTTCGCTGTGCGACCCCGTGAAGCCAAACAGGCTGGCACTGTCAGTCCCGCCCAAAGCAGGCAGATTCGCTTCAGGGGTTCGCAGCGCCGCACCAGAGGCGCCGGCCAGAAACGAGAGGGAAGACGGGGTCACCATGTCTGTGAACGGTTGAAGTTGGCAGTGGGCTCCATCTTAGAAAAGTGCTTGGCTGGGCGCCATTGGGAAGGCTCCTAGTTTTGCGGAGGTGATTGCAACAAAATGCTTCAAACCCACCGGAGCCACCACCTCCGTCAGCCGCCCAATGCCTGGACCTTTTGTAGCAGCGTGGGCAACAAGGCCGCGAGATGGTTCAGCAACGTCTTGACGAGCGTGGAGAGCATGGCGAGCCAGACCATGACGGCCGCCACGCTCTTGAGCGAGGTAGACAGCGAATACAGGTTGAGCTGGGGCGCAAAGCGATTCATCAGCCCAAGGGACAGGTCAATCGCATACAGGACCACCAAGGCGGGCGCGGCAAGCATAAAGCTCAGCCCCGCAAACTGGGCAAACGCGCTTTCGAACAAGGCCACACCGCCGCGCTGCACGGAGAGTCCTTGCTGCGCGAGGGGCCAGAGCAAGAAGCTCTCCATGAGCACGCCAATCCACAGCATCATGCCCCCGGAAAACATGAACACGTAGACCGCCAACCGGCCTAGGAATGCCCCAGACAGTGACGTCTGGCGACCCGAGAGGGGATCGGTCACCTGCGCCTGTGACAGCCCACTGGCGCCATCGACGATCTCGCCCGCAGCAGCGAACGCCCACAGCACGGCAGCGAGCAGCATGCCCAAGGCCAAGCCGAGAAAGGCTTCCTTGGCGAACAGGCCGATCCAATGGGAAACGCTCCAACCGAGAACGTTGACGGCGGGCTGCATGGCCAGCGTAACGACACCGAAAGCCAGAAACACCGCGCCACGCACAAGCTGCGGAACCGTGTCTTGCGACAGGACCGGCAGGAGCAAGAACGCCATCGCAAAACGGACGCTGGCCAGCGCAGCCAGCATGGCAAGTTCGCTGACGTTGTGGATGGCGGCAAAGGTGTCTCCCATGGCTTGAGCGCGTCACTTCCTCACGAGGGCGGGGAACTCCGTCATCACGCGGTCAGTGAACCGATAGAGAGTGCCCCCCAGCAATGAGGCCGTGATGAAGATGGTGAGCACGATGGCGAAAAACTTGAGTGCGTACTGCAGCGTCTGCTCCTGAATCTGGGTGGCTGCCTGCACCAAAGCGACAAGCAGGCCGACCAAGGCCGCCACCATCACAGGGGGAGCGGAGAGCAGCAGCACCAGCCACAGTGCCTGGTACATGAGTTGGATGGTCTGGCTTTCAAACATGGCGTTGTTGCAGCAAGGTGAAGAGGCGCGGTGTGCTCATACCGGTCAGTAAGACAGCACGAGACCATGGGTGAGCTTGACCCAACCATCCACCAGCACGAACAGCAAAAGCTTGAACGGCAGGGAAATGGTGGTGGGGGACAGCATCATCATGCCCATGGCCGTGAGGATGTTGGCAATGACCAAGTCAATGATGAGAAAGGGCAGGAAGATGAGAAAGCCGATCTGAAAGGCCGCCGACAACTCACTCACGGTGAATGCAGGAACAACCACGACAAAGTCACGTTCGCTCAGTTGTGCGGCACGTTCTGGGCTGAGGCTTTTCTGTGCGGTCTTGAGAAAAAAAGCGCGTTCGTGCGCCGAGGAGTGCTTGATCAGGAAATCCCGCAGCGGCTCTTTGGCCGCATCGGCCACAGCCAGCATGCCGGAGGTACTGCCCACATTCGAGACGCTGCGGGCACGCTCAGCCATGTCCAGGCCCACCGGCAGCATGACGTAGATGGTGAGCACCAACGCCATGCCGTTGAGCACGACATTGGGCGGCACCTGTTGCAGCCCAAGGGCATTGCGCAAGAGGCTGAGCACCACAATGATTTTGGTAAACGATGTCACCATGACGCCCACGAATGGGGCCAGCGAGACCACGATCACCGTGATCAGTGCCGATGACGGGGTAAATTGTGTGAGATCCATGCGTTCTATGAGGGCCAGCGGCAGTGCCGCCACCCCGTTCTCCCGGGTTGTTGTTGGGTTTCAGCGGGTTTCGCCAGACGGCTCGAAGGGGTGAGAGGCTGCTGCTTCAACCTTGAAAGCGTGGCCTCTGCCTAATGGCAGGAGGCCGCCCGAGGCGCGCACGGCTCCGGCTTGGCGCACCTGCACTGCCAGGTTCTGGGGATGCAATGGCAGCGCAGCCGACCGCGTAGCTGTTGGCGACCATCCAAGCCAATGCTCCAGCGGTACAGACAAAGGGGCTACCAACACGACATCAGCCTGCTCTGATGCGTCCAGCGGCGCCGTGCATGGCACGCGCGTCGTCCCCGTATCGGCACACAATGGGCCCAGCGTGAGCTGCTCCAATGACACTTGGCCACGTCTCCATTGACCGCTGCAAGGTGCCAGCCGATGGAGAGGGTCGCGTACGGTGATGGGCCAGTCAGTGCCGAATGAGGGGGCGAGCCAAAGCAAACTGCCGATGGGGAGGCAATCCAGTTCATCGCCATGCAAATGGTCAATGCAGACCTCGGCCTCCACTTGGGGCCAGATCACGTGAGGTGCCTGTAGCCATGGGGGTGGAGCAGTGCGCAAGGCCGACCAAGGCAACCTCAGCCTGGTGCCTGCAGGAGCCAACGCAGGCGCGCGCACCACAGCCTCGCACCAGGTGGCAGGGTCAGACGCATCGCAAGGCAGTGGTTCGGGTGCCAAGTCCCAGGGCGCTAGCTGCCACTGCTCAACGGCACTGACCAAAGGCTCGGCCTTGGCCATCTCCAACATCAGTTGCGGCCCCGTCAACGGCCCAGGGGCAAGGGCCAAGGCATCCATGGGCAGCAGCAAGCCTGCCACTGACGCCCCCAGATGTCCCTTGAAATACAGAACCGCTGATGGAGTGGCATCTCGCGCCATGGCCGTGGGCTCAAGACTCGATGTCATCGTCAAAGCCGATATCCTCCAGCCCCCCGGCACTGCGCTCACGCAGGCGGTCACGCAGCCGTTCCAGGTGGGGCGCCAGTTGTTGCCGGGTGGCGGCGTCTCCTCCCACCCGCAACTGCCATTGGCCCGCGCCGGTTTGAGCCAAACGCAGCGCCAGCGTGGCAGCCTCAGCCCCACCCAGCGGCACCTGCATGCGCAGTGGCTGCCCCACGCCCAGGGCACTGGTCTGCAAAACCGTAGGTATGGCATCCGGCAATGGGCTGGTGGGCAGCACGGGCTGTGCGACGGCAGTGTGCCCTCCCAGCCCAGCCGAATCGCCCCCCAAGGCCTGCCCGCTGTGCCCCACCAAAGGCGGCAAATACGGCATCAGGCCGGGCAAAGGCAGGCCAGCGTCGGCGGGCGTGTGCTCAGACGTTTCAGCCTCTTCTGGCTCATCATTCCCCCTGTCGCGAACACGTCGGATCGCAGCATCGAAGTCACGTCTCGCCTGGACTGGGGCCTGTGCCCATGGGTTCGCCGATGGCGTACTCTGCAATGGAGCGACCTCTCGTGCCTTGGACGAGGTGGTTTGGCGGATTTCACTCATGCCCTGGTTTCCTCATGGTTCTGGTCGCAGGGGTGGGTCTTCGCGATCAAGTCGCATCTCTTGCTCACGCCGCAGGCCCTTGCGGGCATCGTCCCGCAGCGTGGTGCAGGCCTGGTGCTGAGCCACCGCGTGCAGCCACGCGTCGCGGGCAGCACCGGACCGGTTCTGGGCATTGAACAACTCTTCCTCCTCGTCGATCAGTGCGTACTCAGAGCGCTCAAGTTGGTCATCGAGGACTTCTTGCGCCGCACTGGCGTAGGCGGCCAATGTGCCCAGACGGGCGGCGTATTCACCGATCAAGCTGCGCTGCAGTGCCAGTCGCTGGTCCTGTAGCTCCCGTATCTGGGCCTCACGCTCCTGCACCAACTGCTGCGCATTGCGCACGTCCAGTTCTGCACGCTGGTAGGCCTGCAGGGCTTTGCGCTCACGCAGCTCACGCAGGCGCTGCAGCTGCCTGGCTGCAGCCAATTGCTGTGCATGGCTCACCGCAGTCATATACGGGCCTTCTCGTGTTCACCGCAGCATCGGATCTCAGGACACGCCAGAGGTCCAGAAGTCCAAGAGGGCAGTCGGCAGGAAAGAGAAGACATTGCAAGAGTCATGCAGTTCTCAGTGCAAGAACTGCTGCAGCGCAGCGAGGGTTTCTTGAAAGGCCGTGCCTTCGTCAGGGCGCTGGCGCAGCAGTGCCTGCAGTGCGGGCTGCGCCGCGATGGCATCGTCGGCCAAAGGGTCGCTACCCGGAGCGTACTCACCCACCTGGAGCAGAAACCGGATCTCTTCGTGCTTGGCCATAAGAGAGCGCACCCGCTGGGCGGCTTCTTGCTGCGGCTGACCGGTCACGCGGTTAAAAACGCGGCTGGCACTGGCCAGCACATCTATCGCCGGGTAATGCCCAGCCTGCCCCAGCTGGCGGGAGAGCACGATGTGCCCATCCAAAATAGAGCGGGTTTCTTCCGCCACAGGGTCGGAGCCGTCTTCATCCTCTGCCAGCACGGTATAAAAAGCGGTGATGGAGCCATGCGCATCGTTGCCCGCACGCTCGAACAGGCGCGGTAACTCGGCAAACACGCTGGGCGGAAAGCCCCGCCGCACGGCGGGCTCTCCGACGGACAGTCCGATCTCGCGCAGAGCCCGGGCATACCGCGTGACAGAGTCCATCATGAGCAGCACACGCTTGCCCTGCTCGCGAAAATGCTCGGCGATGGCCGTCGCGGTTTGCGCAGCCCGCAGGCGCTCCATGGCAGGGCGGTCGGAGGTGGACACCACAATCACCGAACGTTCCAAGCCCTTCGCACCAAGGCTGTCCTCCAAAAACTCACTGACCTCTCGGCCACGTTCGCCAATGAGCGCAATGACATTGACATCGCTCTGGGCAAGCTTGGCCAGCATGCCGAGCAACGTTGATTTACCCCCACCGGCCATGGCAAACACGCCCAGTCGCTGGCCTTCACCTACTGTGAGTAGCCCATCCAAAGCACGTACGCCCGTCACGAACGGGGTGTCAATCGGACGCCGGGTCAGGGGGTTGGGCGGATCTGACTGAAACGAGCGCAGCGGCAGACCCACAGGAAGGGGACGCCCATCCAGGGGGTTGCCAAATGCGTCCAGCACGCGCCCCAGCAACGCATCCCCCACAGGCACGAACGTGCCAGTGTCCAAAGCCTCGACCTCAGCCCCCATGGACACTCCGAGCAAGTGCCCCAGAGGGACCAGAATGGCATCGTGCTCGCGCAAACCCACCACCTCGGCCCGCAGGGGTGGGTTATGCAGTTGCGCAGGGTCGCGTATGAGGCACTGCTGGCCAATGGAAACCCGCAGACCGCTCACTCGCAAAGTGGTCCCGAAGGCTTGCACTACGCGTCCGCGCGCAGCCACGGGCTGCAGCGACCTGAGGGATGCCAGCACGGCTGGATCAAGCAATGGGCGGGGGGAGGTATCCAGGGTCATGGCATCCAGGGCAATGTTGCAACGTCGGTCATTCAGTCCGCAGGAGCACCTGCCGCTGACCCACTTCCAGCTGCTGAGTGGCATGGGCCAGCATGTCATCCAGTCCCGCCAGCAAGGCGCCTGCTTGTGACTCCACCACGCAGGTCAGTCCCTCCAGAGTCGGGTCGGGCAGACACTGCACAGACAGAGGCAATTCCCGCAGCGACAGTTGGGCACGCACCCCCTCCATCAGGGATGGCGGCAATCTCAGTCGCACCGGCTGTGGTGGAACGACCTGCTCCAAAGCCCGCACGGCCAAGGCTGTGACCACCTGCTCAGGGGCGATTTCTGCAGCCATGCAACGCACCAGCCCTGATGCCAATTTGACCAATGCGTCGCGCAGCTCATCGCGCTGGTCTTGCAGTTGCCGGGATAGATCGTGCAGTGACTGGGATAACTTTTGCGCCGACTCTTCGAGTGCGATCGCCTTGCCTGCTTCATATCCGGCGAGATAGCCACGCTCTTTGGCCTCAAGCTCTGCAGCGGCCACCGTCTGGCTGCTGCTGTCCATCAATTGCCGCAGGGTGGTGAGCAGCGCCAAGGCGTCCTGAAGAGGAGCCACGTCTTGCGGCGGCACCACACGGGATGTCGTGACCACAGACAAGAGAGCGTCGTGGTGCAGCGTGAGTTGGTAGCTCATGGCGTGTCTGTCGTGTAGGTGTGGTCCTGAGGCAGGACAGGCGCCAACCCAGCGGCAGCTGCGGTCGCATGGGCTTGCCGTAGCGCAGTCTGTGCCCACTCGGGGTGAACATCAATGGAATTCACTAACGCTGGTGCATCGGCCCATGACAGATGGCCAGCCAAGGCGTCACGACACGCATGCGGGCAACCCCACACCAGCAACGCCCGCCCCCACGCCACAACATATGCGGCGATGCTCTGCTGCGGCGGCAGCAGGGGTTTGGGGGCGCTGGCCAAAGCCAACGCCGGAATTTGGGTATCTGTGTTGAGGACCGCACTGAGCGCCTGAGGCCCCACAAGCCCAACGATGGGGGCCAACTGCCGCCCATCAATGCAAGATCGCAGCGACAACTTGAGCCAACCCAGGCCAGCCAGGGCACACAGGGCTTCGCGCGAAGCGATCGGCCAGACAACCCACAGCGGGCACTCATGCAATTGCTGCCAACTCCATGGCAGGCCGTGCAACTCCTTTGCCAGCACGGCCCGCGCACGACGATTGCCAGCCGCCTGCGCGAGGGCGAACGCAGTCCCCCCCTTATCAGTCGATGCAGACGAGGGGGCGTGCGCCATAGCGGCTGCGCTCAAGTGGTCGATGCTTTCCACTCAGGCTCAGGCCTCACTGGCCATGCTCTTCGGTGCCGCTTCGACCACAGGGGCCTTGGCACGCCGCAATGGCGCTACAGCGGCATCCACCATCGATGCCAAGCCCCTCTGCGGCGAAGGCTGCACTGCGGCCTCACGGCGTTGCCACCAAGCGGCGACAACAACGCCCCCGGTAATCAGAAAACCCAGGCCCGTGACGAACAACAGCAAGCTGCCATATTGGGACCAGAGGGCAGATGCCAACGATTGGGGCGCAGCAGGCGGAATGGGTTCTGCGGGAAACAAGGCCACGGTCACGTTGTCATAAGGCAGCCCTTCCATGGCATTGACAACCAACGCCTTGATCTTGCCCGTCTGCTGGCTCAGGTCCACACCAGGCCGATGCTTGATGAACACCGATGCTGTCGAGTGTTGCGGCTTGTCAGACAGCGGATTTTTCTCTGGCACTGACACATGCACTCGGGCTTGCACCACACCGTCGATATTGGAAAGCGTATTCGACAGCTCCTGCGAAAGAGCATGGGTGAAGCGGGCGCGCTCTTCCAGTGCCGAAGACACAAAGCCTTCTTTCTTGAAAACCTGGCCAATGGTGTCAAACGACTCCTTGGGAAAGCCACCTGCCTGCAAAACTTCAACCGCTCGGGAAAAGTCGCTGGAACGGGTACTCACGACAAAGGCTTTGCCGTCACGTGATGCCGCTTTGTCGGCCTGGAGACCGGCATTGCGCAGCACGGCAACCATTTCGTTGGCCTGTCGCTCACTCAATTGACCATAGAGATCCTGCTGCGAACAAGCGCTCAGGCAAATGAGCAAGACAGGGGCGACGGAACGCCATAGGCGGAAAGTTCTCACACTCGATCCTGCGGGGGAAAGCGGTCTCATTCGAAGGACTCTGGCCACTCAAGCCTGTTGCCTGAACAATTGCTGCAGACCATCCGATGTACGGTTGGCAATGTTGGCGGTGAGCTGGCTGTGGAACAAGAACTCTTGAGCCCGCACGGTCAGCATGACCATTTCTCCGGGGGTCATATCGTTGCCTGCGGCCATGGCGGCCTGAGCATGCTCCTCTAGCGAGACAGCCTCGGCATTGATGTGCTCCAGCGGCTTGAACAATGCTTGCATTTCCTCGCCCGGCGCAGACACAGGCTGGGCATTGAGGGTGCTGAAGCCACCGGCTTGGGCTCGCGCCAAGGCCTCATGAAAGCCGGACATATCGGTAAGCGAAATGCCGTAGCCCGCGTGGACGCCGCCACTGCCGAGCAAGGCGGAAGTGTCAGCACCTGGGGCGCCAAGGCCCATGGATAGGGTGGAGTTCATCAGTTCACCGCCACATCACTGCTTGCGCGCCATGGTTTCCAGGGCCGTGCCAACAGACTGCAGCGAGGTGTGCGCGCTGTTGGACATGAATCCCATTTGCTGTGCCAGCATCGTCATGTGGGTGATGTGGGCAGGCTTGTCGTTGCCATCGGCCAGCGCATCGCCAGCGGCTTCAATTTCACTGGCCTTTGCATCCAGTGTCTTGCCCCAGGCATCGGCCATGACTTCGTACCAGCTTGACCCCTTGCCGCTGCGGCTTTGGGTGCCGGTCATGCCGGTGGTGGCCATCATGGCCAGTGGGTTGATGGAATTGCTCATGCGTTGACTCCTTCAAGGAAACGCTGGCGGACATCGCCAGCTTGGAACGTTGAAATGCAGGAAAAATGGCGCTGCAGCACAGACATACGGCAGGGCGCTAACAACTCAAAAGGCCAGCACGCTGCCAACACCGTCGCGCTCCATCTGGACCTTGTCTGGCAGGATGGAAACAATGCGGTGGCCACTGGGCAACATGGCACCTTCGAAGTAGCGGGTTCCATCCACAGTGACCAAGTAAGCGGGTTCCCCCGGAACAACGGCCGCTACGCGCTTACCTGGATCATTGATGCCAGAGGCCGCTGGTGGAGGCGCTGGCGGCGCATCGTTGGCGGCAACCAGTTGTTTGAGGCCTGGAACGTCGCGCCGGGCCGCAGACTGCACGTGCTCCAGCAGTTTGGAGTCGCTGATGGCGGTTTGCACACGCACGACCCCGGGGCCGGTGGCACGGACTTCAGCAGCGACTCCGTTGAGGCGATACACCTCGGCCACGCTGGCCGCCACCTGTTCATTGACCCAGACAGACAACCTGGCAGGGGACCGGTCGGTCAAGGCTTTTTCCAGTCTTGTGCGCTCTGCCTGGGACTCCAGGTGCCCGGTCACAAAAAGCTGCCCATTGCGCGACTCCACGTTCAGGGCTGTCAGGCCGAGGTGCGAGAGGGTCTGGCGAATGTTCACCGCCTGCTCTTGAGGGCTGAGCGTAGAAGGCCCCATCGCCCAAGCCAGCGTCAACGTACAAACGGAGACACCGACCAGAGCGGTTCCAGCCAGCATGAGACGGGACGTCCAGCTGCGCCGTGGCAGTGGTGCCATTTTTTCCCCTGAGGAAGTCGCGGCAGGGGCCGCCTCAGGGGGCTGGACTTCTTCAGCATGGGTGCTCTCGTTTTGCACCGTCTCCTGCGCCTGGGGCGCAACGTTTCCGTCGAACAGGCCAGCCCATTGGGATGCTCCCATCTTCCCAACGGCCATGCGCACCCCACCCACCGAAAAGGGGACGTACAGAGCCAACCCATTACGCCCTCCGGGCAGCAAAGCGTGGTCGGCCACGGTGCAGTCGCCCTGCTCAGCCTGAAGCACCAGGCCATCTTCAGCCGAGAACGAGAGGACGGCACTGCCCTGCGCCTGTTGCAGCACCACTTCGCTAGACCAGTCGCGGCCGATACGCAGCGTCTGACCCGGCTGCATTACCGATGAAGCGCCTCGCTGCTCGCCACTCAATACACGAAGTTCGTACAAAGGTTCTGTGTTCATTCCACGGGACTCCTGGACCCAGACTTTCGGGCGGTGATCACTGTGATTGCTCACCCCAGCCCTGCTGCAGACCCGTGCTCGGATTGACCGGCTCAACGGGGCGGGCGGGCGGGGACGGCTCTTCCATGGCCGGGACGGGCGGTGCTGCAACGGCACCGCCCGGACGCAGCGGGCCCATCGGGGCACTGGCACTCATCGATCGGCGCGCAGGGATCAGGCGCGGCGAGATCAGGAACAATCGCTCCACGCGTTCATGCTGATCGGTGTTGGAGCGAAACAAGCTACCCGCCAAAGGAATGTCGCCCAGTAAGGGGACCTTTGACACGCCCTCGCTGGTGGACTCTTTGACCATGCCGCCAATCAGCAAACTCTCCCCCGCCACAATCAGGGCCTGGGTGTTGATGGAAGAGCGTTCGACAATCGGGATCGAATCGACTTGGCTAGCGCCACTGATGCCACCGTCTTCGATCTGGACGAGCAGCTTGATGCGGACATCAGAGCCGTCCTGGAAGACATGGGGCGTCACACGCAGCGAAGTGCCGGCAGAGACCTTGTACAGATCCACCTGTTCGCGACCTGCCACACGCACATAGAAGCTCTTGTTGGTGTCGAACAGTGCTTCGACGTTGGACAGCGTCATGACCTGCGGGCTGGAGACGACACGCGCCACGCCCTTGTTCTGCAGCGCATTGATGCGGGCTGCAAAGTTATTGCGCCCACCCAGCACCAACGACATGAAGCCACCCTGCCCTGCCGGAGTGATGTTTTGCACAGGCGTGGATCCCAGAAGGCTGTTGTCGCTGCTCGTTCCATTGCCAAACAAGAAGGAGTAGCGATCGCCTGTCAATCGCCAGTTGATTCCCAGCTCACGCAGTTTGTCGGTACTCAGATCGATGATGGTGGCCTCGATCTCCAGCGCCTGAGGCTCGATGTCCAGGGACTTAATGAGCTCATCGTAGTAAGGCAAACGCTCAGGCAGATCGCGCACGATCACCGCATTCAAACGGACATCGGCCTCAACTCGGGCCTGATTGGCAGCCGACGAGGCGCCCAGACCGTCGAGCAGGGAGGCATCCACACTAGCGACCTGAACGCCACCAGGGCGGTTACCCCAGGCTTGCTGCACCGTTTCTGCGGTGGCCAGCATGGGATTGGCGCCCGAGGCCCCCAGCGTTCCCTGGCGCGCCAAGCCCTGCCCACGCAGGCCAGGCTCCGAAGCGCCCCGATACTGGGTTAACGCTGGCGACGGATTGCCCCTCTGCGCGGTCAACAGCGACCGCAAAATGCTGGCCACGCCGGGAATCACAGTCACAGTGCCACCGTACTGCGCACTCACATCCTGCGCCCAAGCGTATTTCAGGTAGTACACCTTGAAGCCCACGGGCGCCAGCGTAGTGGACTGGCTTTGCTGGCCCGAGGCCAACTCTCCCACCAGTTCGACAAACCGGCGGTTGCCACTGGCAATCAATCCACCACTCTGACTGACCCGCAGGGTATTGCGTGAATCCATGACCTGCATGTCTCGGGCAGTGCTGATCACCTGCCGTGCATCGCCCTGGCGCATCGCAAAAGTGCGCGTGGTGACTTCGTTGGGTGTGTAGATGTGCACCACCGAACCATCGTAGTAAGCCATCAAGCCAAAGGATTTTTGGATGTTGGAAAAAACGCGCTCGGTAGGCCCTCGAAACACGCCATTGACGGCACCTTTGACGTTGGAGCTGACAGAGACGGGCACATCCATGGTGCCGAAAAAGTCCTGGAGGAATGCGGCGATCGGCTGCTCGCGCACCGTCATGTCAACCTGCCGGTCTTCAAAAGGAATGGGGGTAGCATGCACGGCCCCAGCGCTCAGCGCCAACCCCAAGGCACAACCGGCCACCCACATGCGCCAGCCGCGCTCAAGCGGTACAGCGGTGCCATGCGCCAAGTGCTTTCGCACTTCTGCACTCTTTTTCACTCCCAGATCAGAACTCATTTTTTTATATCAATGGAAAGGTCAAACACACAGCCGGCGTATCGCTGGCTACTTCTCTTGTGACGCGGCCTCCAGCATGGGCGCATCGTCTTTTCCGACATGGGCCAGCACGCCCAAATGCAAGGTCGGGATCAACTCGTGGTAGCTGAGGACTGGCGTGTCAAAGCACTCCACCTCAATCAGCTTGCGAACATGTCGCCGGATGTCCACCGCTGTGACGATGGCCGCAGGCTGGTGACGGCCAACGGCCTCTGTGAATTTCTGAATCAGTTGCGTGGTCTGGGCAGGGTCCAACGCCAGCTGCTGCACTCCGCCATTGACACGCACGGCACCGCGCAGCATTTCCTCGATAGACGGATCGATCAGCAAGGCATTCAGCCGTCCAGCAGGCGCATACCGGTAGCACAGCTGGCGCTTGAGACCAATACGCACCAACTCGGTCAATGCAAAGACGTCTTTTTCCCGCTGGGCAGCATCGGACAGGGTTTCGAGAATGTCCCGCAGATTGCGAATGGCCACCTCTTCCTCCACCAAACGCCGAAGAATCTCTGCGACGCGGGCCAACGGCAAGGCTCGCAAGGTTTCCTTCACCACGTCGGGGAGATCCACACTGGCGCGTGTGAGCAAATGGTTGGTTTCCTGGGTTCCCAGAAAAAGCGAAGCATTGCGGCGCAGCGCCTCGCGCACGGCCATAGACAGTGCGGCAGGCGCACCCTCGGACACCATGGCGCCCTGGGCGACGGGAACCTCATGCACCATCAGCCGCCACGGAGCCTGCGCACCCAGGTTTTCCAAAGCCAGCG
This sequence comes from Acidovorax sp. 56, assembly GCF_002749705.1. Classification (NCBI taxonomy): domain Bacteria; kingdom Pseudomonadati; phylum Pseudomonadota; class Betaproteobacteria; order Burkholderiales; family Comamonadaceae; genus Acidovorax; species Acidovorax sp. 56. Next base: position 3,453,754 of record NZ_PEEV01000001.1, on the reverse strand, counting down.
CGCCCTGCTCGCCAGAGGGTGTCCCTGGGCCGTTGGGGCCTTGCACGACATGAACGTCAATGCGGGGCAATCGCAGCCCCAGGTGCAGTTGAAAGTGATCCAACACACCTTCCAGGCCATGCAAAAGCTCGCGGCTGGCTTCTGCCGTGAGGCGGCCAGACGGCAACTCCAGCAGCAGCGGTACGTTAGGGCGTGCGGGAATGGCGTCGGTGGACATCAAATCAGGAGCATCAGCTGCCCGTCGGCGAACCGCCACCACCTTCGGGCCAACCCAGCGATCCCAGCGCTCACGCAAGGCCGGGGTCAGCATCGCCCCTGTGACAAAGAAGGCCATGCCCAGTAAGCCAAACACCACCGCAGGAAACCCCGGCACCGCAGCAAACAGCAAACACAAGCCACCCGCAACCAACAGTACACGTGGCTTGGCGGTGAGTTGCCGCCCAATGGCGTCGCCCAAATGCTTGTCGTGCTCATCATCGGTCGTGCGCGTCACCAGCAAGCCTGCCGACATGGCACCCAACAGTGCAGGAATCTGCGTCACCATGCCATCACCGATGGCCAAGATGCAGTACTTGATGGCTGCCGCCGACATGGGCATGCCTTGCTGCAACACACCCACAGCAAGACCACCGAGCAGATTGATGATGATGATGATGATGCCGGCGATGGCATCGCCCTTAACGAACTTCATCGCACCATCCAGGCTGCCGTTGAGCTTGCTTTCGCTTTCCAACTGCCGCCGCCGGCGACGCGCCTCATCTTTGTCAATCAGGCCGGATCGCAGATCCGAATCGATCGACATCTGTTTGCCAGGCATGGCATCGAGGGAGAACCGAGCGGCCACCTCCGCTACGCGCTCAGAGCCTTTGGCAATCACGATGAACTGCACCACCGTGATGATCAGAAAGACCACAAGACCCACAACCAGATTGCCACCAGCCACCATGTTGCCGAAGGTGTCGATGATGTGCCCCGCTTCGCCATGCAGCAAGATCATGCGCGTCGTCGCAATCGACAGCGACAGCCGAAACAAGGTGCTGATGAGGAGCACGCTCGGGAACACCGAGAACTCCAGCGGATTGGCCACATAGATGGCCAGCAGCAGCAGCAACACGCCACCAGAGATGTTGACGGCCACCAGCGTATCCAGCGCCCAGGTAGGCAGGGGCACGATCATCAGCGCGATGATGGCAACAATGCCCGCCACCAAAACGATGTCGGTGTAACGCGCTAAGCCACCCCCTCGGTGATCGACCCGTGCAGCCGACCTGAAATAGCTCGCAAGGCTCACAGCGAGCCTTTCTCGGAGATCGCTGCAGCCAACCCGACCTGACTGCGACTGACGTTGCGCAACACAGCGTACTCCGCCAGCACCTTTCGCACGTATTCCTGTGTTTCACGATACGGAGGGATACGGCGTCCGTGCTTTTCAACGGCCCCCTCGCCCGCGTTGTAGGCGGCCAGCACCAGTTCCAGGTCATTGCCGAACCGTTGCTGCAGGGTCTTGAGGTATCTGGCGCTCACCTGCAGATTGGTCTGCGGGTCATGCAACTGGTCGGCCCCCTCTACGCCAAACCTGCGGGCTGTCGGCAGGATCACTTGCATCAGCCCTCGGGCTCCAGCGGGTGATACGGCGTCAGGCTGGTGCCGTGACTCAACCCGTGCAATCGAATGCAGTAGCAGCGGGTCGATATCGTGCTCGCGCGCTGCGTGGTCAACCAGTGGCGCAAGGCCTGCAGGCCCACGGGTACGCACTTGCAGGGACTCACTGGCGCGCACCGAAGGCTGCGACTTGGAATCTGGGCGCTGCTGCGCAGCGCGCGCACCAGGCCGCGGCGTGCTCACAATGCCCGCATTCAGCAGACGCGACGAAGAGTGTCTGTACACCCCCATCTGCGCTGCCAGCACAGGCCGACCTGCCTTGCCCGAAGCCGCCTGGCACCCCCGTAAACGCACCTGCTCTTCACGCTCAGCAGGGGTGAGCAGTTGGTCCCACCCTGCGGCACATGCCACTGGTGCTGCCAGGACAGCCTCTGCGCCCCCGGCGCAGGCAACGCTGGCGAACGCCGCCCCCAGCAAACCCCAGGGGGCCACCCAGCGTCGGCAAGCCATGCGCAGCGCGGCACTGGAGACGTGATGAAACAAAGGGTGACGCACGGGAGGCATTTCTTTTTGGAATAGGTACAGACACGCAAGTGTTTGCGTACAACTTGTCGAATTTGTGGCAAAACGTGCCGCATCCCGTATCCATTTGTCAGCAACGAAACACAAATGCATTCGCACCACAATGGTGCTGTCGCATTTGTGCTTGCACCTTGTTTCAACATCCCCGTCGTTCCAGTCAGACTCCCCGACACTTCTGGACACCTTCAGGCGAAGGGGCCTCGCAGAACAGCATCGCCAAGCCGTCGCCCCCCAAAAAGCACGACGCAAGCATCGCCGCAGGGGGGCATCCCATGGTCTTGGCTGGCGCGCAGGCAGCCCCTCATGTACCGGATTTATCAACCTTCCTATCGACCCTCCAAGAGGACACAACAGCCATGGCAGGTACTGACGACAGTGGCGACAAGACAGAAAAACCCACCCCCAAGAAGCTGCAGGACGCACGCAAAAAGGGAGAGGTTTCAAAAAGCAAAGACCTCACTGCCACGGCAACTCTGTTGACCGTGCTTTTGCTGGCCACGGTGGCACTTCCGCTCATCGGCCAACAGCTGACTGCGCTCATCGACATCAGCCTGAGCGCACTGCAAGAACCCTTTGCCACCGCCATGCCCCGCTTGGTGCAACAGGCACTGGTCACACTGCTGTCCATCGTTGCGCTGGTCATCGTGCCGGTTGCCGTGGTGGGAGTGCTGGTCGAGTTTCTGCAAGCTGGCCCGGTGTTGACGATGGAGAAAATCAAACCCAAGGCAGAGCACCTGAACCCCGCCAGCGGGCTCAAGCGCATGTTCTCTCTCGACAACCTCGTCGAGCTGCTCAAGTCCATCCTCAAGACGGCCCTGGTTGGCACCATTGCCTGGCTGGCACTGAAGACCTTGCTACCGGACCTGCCCCTGCTCGCCAACAGCCGACCTGAAACCGTGGGCTCAGCGCTCTGGCACGCCAGCTGGACACTCCTGGCCTGGGCCAACGGTTCGTTCCTGCTGGTGTCCGCGCTGGACCTGGCCTGGCAGCGCTACACCTTCACGAAAAAAATGCGCATGAGCATGCGGGACATCCGCCAGGAAATGAAAGATGCCGAAGGCGACCCCCACCTCAAAGGCCAACGCAAGCAGTTGCAGCAAGAGTGGGCCCAACAAAGCGCCAACAAGGCCGCCGCTGGCGCACACGTGTTGGTCGTCAACCCCACCCACGTGGCGATTGCCATTGACTACCACCGCGATCGCTGCCCCGTGCCCACCGTGACGGCCAAGGCCCAGGACGACGACGCCCTGGCCATGCGCGAGGCGGCACAGGAAGCGGGCGTGCCGGTGCTGCGCAACATCGAACTGGCGAGGCAACTGCTCGCAGACACAGAAACCGGTGACATCGTGCCAGCCGAGCTGTTCGACATCATCGCCACCGTGGTCCTGTGGGCCCAGGACGTGCGCCACGAGCTGGAGCTGGCACAAGAACGCGCAAACAACGCGACACCGAATACAGGCCCGCGTGCAGCCAAGCGCCCCGCCCCCGGCGAAGACCTCACCCGCTACGGCCCTGCAACCGCAAACACCGAGAGCCAGACCGCCAAAGGCGCGCGCTGGCGCAAACACCATTTCTCCCGCTACGTCCCTCGGCGCTGGCGGCAGCACAACCCATCCTCGTCACAGCCATGACCACAACGCCAAGACACGACGCATCCCCAGCCTCCCCCCAAAACCCAAACAACGGTGCAGGCGATGTGGCAAACGCCACGGTCGCCCCCTCCACACCCACCCAGGCCCTCACGGCGACAACATCGACACCAGACGCAGGCACCCCAATATCTTCTGGCCCTCTGGCAAGCGTGCTGGGCAGTGCACTGGCGCTGGCGTTTGTGCTCGCCCTGGCATGGCTGTTCTTGAAACTGCTGCACCGGGCCAGTACCTTGCGCTCGGGTCAAACAACATCCCCGCTGCAAATCGTTCAGCACCTGTCACTGGGTGGACGCGAACGGGTGCTTGTCGTGCGCAGCGGTGACCAAGAGTACCTGCTCGGCGTCACCCCTTCGCAGGTTCAACTGCTGGACAAGCGCCCACACCAGTCGACTAGCGCCAGTCCAACGGACAGCTAACGCTATGCCATTGCCAACCGTGCTCGCTTGTGGTCATTTAGGCCTCTAGCGCTTTCTCATCAAGCGCTAGAAGCTATTCATTTGATAGCAATTGCCTGCCTTGCACTCAGCGCCCCATAGGTGTTCTTCCCAGCTAGGGTGATTCCCAGCTAGGAAGCATCCCAGTTACGCACAGCGCAGAGCCTCGGCACACTGCGCCGCCATGCAAGTCACATCGTCCGGCGCCGCCGCAGTGTGGGATACCCCCACCATCGAGCCCATCACCCCCGCATCTGTGGATGCCTACGACCCAGGCAGCGTAGACACCTTTGACACGGTCGACACCAAACCCTTGCTGCTCGACGGCGGCGCGGGCTATGACACGGGCTACAACAAACCTCTCTTGGTGGACGAAGCCCCGGTCTACGAAACCGTGTCCACCAAGCCCTTACTGATCACCGACGACGGCAATGGCGATGTGGCGTATGGCGTGAACAAACCCCTGCAGATTGACGCTGCCCCGGAATACGTAACAGTCCACACCAAACCCCTGCTGCTGACACCCGCCCAAGTCGCCAGCCCAGACGCTGCCACGGCAGTGGCCGCCCCCAAAGCCAGCGCCATGGAGATTGCGGCGCTGGAGTTGTTGCTGGCCGAGCCCGCCAACCAGGAAATGATTGCCCAGTTTGGCCCGCCGCTGGCGCCGCTGAACACCGGCACCGACGTGGGCAACGGCATCCAGGCTCGCTTTGGCACAGACCTGGGTGCGCGATTGACGCAGCTGCAGGAAGCGCAAAACAACGTGCGCGGCCAATTCCTCAAAGCCCTGGACGAGGCCCAGCAGCACCCTGGGCCCAATGTGGTGGGCAGTGAGCTCGTGCAGCTGTACAGCAGCAATAACGACAGCGGCGATGTATCAGAGCAAACGCTGCTCCACGTCACGCACCCTATCGACGTTGCGCAAACGAAGGCGGTTTGGGACAAAGCCAACCAGTTTGTCAGCGGGGTGAGCAACGAATGGCGCTTCACCGATCCCGCTGAATTCGCCAAAGCCTACGCCGCAGGCGACAGCCCTACGCAAAAAGCGTTTGCGCTATTGCACGGCAAAGAGCCACTGCAGTTCCAGCCTGAGCAGATCCACAACCAAACCGATGCAGGTGTGGACAGCACCCCCGCGCATTACAAGCTAGGTGAGGCCAAGCTGGTCATGGGTGGCCAGACCGTGGACGACAACGGCAACCCTGGCGACTGGCGTGACGCCACCCTGGAAAAAACCCAGCTCACCCCCGAACAAAACCGCAGGCTCATCAACAACGAATACCTGTGGTTTGACCCCGTCAACGGCTGGAGCACGGACCTGGAGAACAACATCCGGCCCAGCAACAGCTTCATCGACAAAGCCTTCCCCCTGGTGTTCGCTGGCGTCATGACGATGATGACGGCCGGCGCCTTCGGCATCACCGCCGCCAGTGCCAGCACCAGCCTGGGCCAAAGCATGGCCCTGGGCGCCATCAGCAGCGCCAACATGCAACTGGCCACGGGCGGCAAGATCAATCTGGGCAACATGCTGCGCTCGGCCCTGACCGCGGGCGTGACGTTTGGGGTGATGGACGTCTCGGGCGTGAGTGGCGCCCTGCAAAGCACCGAGCTGGCCACCCGCACCCTGGGCCACCTGGGCAAAGCTGGCCTGCAGGGCCTGCTGCAAGAAGCCAGCGGCGGCAAGTTCAAGGACGGCCTGACCAACAGCCTCATCTCCAGCGTGGCGGGAGAAGTGGGCAAGAGCCTGGAGAGCCAGATCACCGCGCTCAGCAAGGACGGGACGCTGAACGTGCAAGAAGCCAGCACCCTGCGCCTGATGAGCCGCGCCGCCAGCAGCGCCGTGCGCGTGGCAGGCAGTGGCGACGCAGCCGCAGGCTTTGCCAGTGACTTTCTTGGCGGGCTGATGGAAGAGAACAACCCGTTTGCAGGCAAAGCAGACGCTGGCGGCAAGGCAGACAAAACGAATAAGACCGAAAACACCGGCAACACCCGCCAAGGCGACAAACCCAACAACGAGTGGGTGCAGAACCTCGGCTCCAGCGACGTAGACCCCACCCAGGCCCAAGGCCTGCAGCCCGGGCGCAGCAGCCAAGGCCTGCGGGTCTCGGGCGATGCGCTCTCGAACTGGAGTGATGAGATCGACGGCGGTATCCGCCTGAACGGCAGCATGGCCCCCGAGGCACCAGCCATCAACGAGGCCGTCGTGGGCAAGGGCCAAGGCCCACTGGCCGCATTGGCTGCAGCCGGGCTCAACGCCCAGGAGCAAAGGGCGGCCTACGGCCAGCTGCTGGCCAGTGGTCAGGTGCGGCTGAACGCGCAGGGCGTGCCCGTGGTGCAGCCGGGGCAGGTGCTGCGGTTTGACTTGTCGGATACGAGCGCGGCGCAGCTGGGTGGGCGGGCTATTGCGGCCGAGAGTGGGGGAAGGGCGCAAAGAGACGCCGCCGCTGAGAACACCAACAATGCGGGCGGTGGCCGAGGATTTGTGAATCCAGCACCAGCGTCCGAGTATGGAAACTACCCTTTTGCGGGGCGCTCTACGATCACCGATCCCAGTGCCTATACCGATCCGCGTCAGCGGGTTATGACGCTGGCGAGCATGTCGGACATGCCCATAGATAGTTTTAGCGCAGCAGAGTGGAGAGCTGCAGCCTCGGAATACAAGCAAATCCAGGGCAAAGACTTCTCTCGCGACGCCATCTATAACGGACTGTGGACCAAGGCGGCAGCGTTGGAAAATGCTGCAGGCAAAGGGTTTAGCCGGGATGCGATCAACGACATCACGGGCTTTGCGACGGAGGAAGGGCTGCACGCGCAGGTCGGAATGGCCATGGGAGGTGCGCTGGGCCGGGGGATTGGCAACAGACTGGGCGGCAGTGTTGACAATGCGATGGGGGCTGCGGGAAAGACGCCGGATGGAAATAGGCCTCAGAACGGTTCGGGTGTGAGTGGAGTAGAGGCTGCGAGCAGCAGGGACATTTCGAACAATGGAGGCGTCGAACTTGCTGAAGGCGCCTCCTCTCTCATTGGCGCTAACAGAGCAGTCATTGATCCACGCAAGCTTACCGATTACGCACTGAACCCTGCCCATCCGGTCGGGGGAAACAAAGCACGGGTGTTTGAGTCAGCACTTGGATTCACCAAGAGTAACGCTGATGATCTGATGAGCCAACTTCGTCAAGGTGTGATGAATTACACACCCATCGCGGGTAAGGTCGATCAGTTCGGAAGTCGCTTTACGGTAGATATACCTGTAACTGGTCCAGCAGGCAGTGGCGTTGTTCGAAGCGGCTGGATATACAAACCTGGTTCAAATGTGCCTGAAATGACAACTATCTTTGTGAAGTGATGCAGACAATGAAGCCAAAGATAAATGACGCTGTGGAGCTCATTGACGCAATTCCGAGCGAATCGCTAGCCAAGGGCGCAATCGGTGTAATCGTCGAAGAGTTCACAGAACCAGAGAGCGCTTACGAAATCGAGTTCTGTGATGAAGAGGGCGTAACCGTTGCTCAGATTGCGTTACGCCCCAACCAATTTAAATTGATGGGTTCACTCTTCCAATGAAAACATCGCCCATACCCGCAACGCAACTAGAGCGTTTTATGAACTTTACTCATTGAGGGCAAAGCCGCGAGTAGAGTTTGCGCATGCCCCGCAAGCCCTACACAACGGACGTCAGCGATGAAGAATGGAGCTTCACTGCCCCATATCTGACCTTGATGGACCAGCACGCGCCCCAGCGAGAGAACGATCTGCGGGAAGTCTTCAACACCCTGGGAGTCGGTCTATCAGCAGAGCCGGCGCTGGCTGGATGCGGGTTGCCTCGAGGCGATGGTCTCGGACCTGCGCTCCAGCATTCGCGTAGCGCAGGGTCGCCAAGGTCAGCCCAGCGCCGTAGCGATGGATGGGCACACGTTGCAGTCGAGCTGCGAGAGCGGCCCGAGTGCGGGCTACGACGCTACAAACGCAAGCGCGGCAGCAAAGTCCACATGGCCGTGGACACGCTGGGCCACCTGCGGGCGGTGCATGTCACGCCAGCGGACGAACAGGAGCGCGCCCAAGTGCAGCGCCTGTGCGAAGACATGCAGTAGGCCACGGGCCACACGGTGCAACTGACATGGGCAGACCAGGGTTACACGGGTGAGGCAGCATCGAAGGCGGCGCAAGCAAACGCGATCGACCTGCAGATTGTGAAGTTGCCTGAGGCGAAGAAGGGCTTCGTGCTGCTGTCCCGGCGCTGGGTGGTAGAGCGCAGCTTCGGCTCGCTGGCGAGATTTCGCAGGCTATCGCGGGGCTACGAGCGACTGCCCGAAGTGCCCGGCGGGCTGCATTTCCTTGTCTTTGCAATGCTCATGTTGCCCGCTGCCGCACGAGTGCTGGCCGGGGCAGGAAGTTCATAAAACGCTCTAGGCTTCGTCAACAGTACAGGGGCAATCCAATGGGGTGCGGGAACGTTCAGTGTTGCAGCCGCAAACGGTCCCGAGTTCTGCAACACATGCAGCGGCAAGGAACCGTGGTCCTCGCCTACCGCCACGCACTACCCACCCGTCGGCCCCTGGTGAAACACCAGCTCCTGCACCACCTGCCCGCCCACCAAGTGCTCGGTAATGATGCGGTCCATGTTCGCGGGGGTCACGTCGTAATACCAAGTGCCGTCAGGCTGCACGCACATCACCGGGCCGCCTTTGCAGGCGGCGAAACAGCTGACCCTGCTGCGTTTCACGCGCAGTTCCCCATCGTTCAAACCCGCGGCCTTGAACTTGGCGCCCAGGCTGTCAAACAGGTCTTGCGCCTCACCGTTTTGGGTGCAACGCGGACCGGTGCAGATGAGCAAATGACGGCGGTAGTCACCAATCTTGGGGCGCACGACCTCGGGGGTCGTTGTATCAGTGGCTACAGCCGCGTTCGTGCTGTCGGTGCTCATGCTTCGGCCTCTTCGGGGACGTCCTGCGCTGCGGCTTCCAGCGGGTTTTCGAGGGTGTCGCGGATGTACTCCACCGGCAGGCGGTGGCGCTGGGCCAGGGCCTCGATGGTGTCGCCCGCAGCGTGGTCGGCAAACAAGTTTTCAAGCCAGCCGTTGAGTCCGGTGGAGAGCGACCGGCCCGGGCGCTCTCCCTCGCGCGTGGTGCCGCCCGCTTGCACGTCGTACTTGTTGGCGTAGCCGCGTGGCGTGACCATCAGGCCGTTTTGCACCACGGTGTTGCTGTTGCCGATGAGCACGGTGCTGAGCATGCCGATGTCGGCATCGCTCATGTGCGCCAGCGTGGTGAACTCAATGCGCTCACGGCGGCGGTAGGCGCTCTTGACGATGGCCACGGGCGTATCGGGGCTGCGGTGGCGCAGGAACAAGCGCTGCGCCTCTACGATCTGGCGCGTGCGGCGGCCGCTCTTGGGGTTGTAGAGGGCCACCACAAAATCGGAGTAAGCCACGGCATCCAGCCTGCGCGCAATGGTGGGCCAGGGTGTGAGCAAGTCCGACAGCGAGATGGCGCAAAAGTCGTGCGTGAGCGGCGCGCCCACCAGGGCCGCGCAGCTGTTGAGGGCCGAGGCACCGGGCACCACTTCCACCACAATGCCGCCTGCCTCCGGCACACCGTTCTCGTCGATGGCTGGCGGCGTCCACCCGGCCTGGAACAGCACTTCAAACGTGGGCCCGGCCATGCCGTACACGCCCGCATCGCCCGAAGAGATGAGCGCCACCTTCTTGCCCTCGCGGGCACGGGCCAGCGCTTCGATGGCGCGGTCCAGCTCTTCGGTCATGGACTTGCGAATGATCTCCTTGCCTTCGATGAGATCGGCCACCAGCTTGATGTAGGTGACGTAGCCGATGATGGTGTCGGCCTCGGCAATGGCGGCGCGGGCGCGCGCCGTCATGTGCTCGGTGCTGCCGGGGCCGATGCCCACGAGCATGATTTTTCCTGCGGTCATGGAATCAGCCCTTGTACAGATCAAGCAGACGCCACTGCAGGCGCTGCGCGGCGCAGCAGGCCTTCGTCAATGCAGGCGGCGAGCAGGCGTTGACCCACGCGGCTGCCACGCAGACGGCCCGCCAGGGCCACCAGGCCGATGGTCAGCAAGGGCTCCACGGCGACCAGGCTGGTGTACGAGGCTGCAAACAGCGCCCAGTCGGCCACGGGGGCGGCATCGTTGCTGATGGACAGCCAGAAGCCCACCATCAGCGTCACACCTGCGTAGTACACGGCGTCGAGCTTGAGCACATTGGCCACGCTGATGCCTTGCATCTTCTTGCCCAGGGTGTGGTGCACGGTGACCAGAGGCACGGCCAGGCTCAGGAAGTTGACGGCCAGGTGGGCCATGTCTTGCGGCTCAAACACCAGGGCTTGCACCAGCAGGCCCAGCCCAAAGCCGAACAGCGTGGGGATAAAGCCGAACAGCAGGTACACGGGCATGGCCCCCACCAGGTGCAGCTCTGACGGGCCCACGGGCAGGTGCCAGGCCTGCATCAGCAGGCTGAAGAAGAATGCCGCCAGGGCCGTGCGCAGCCAGGCGGTGGGGCTTTTGAGCAGGCCCATGGTGTGGGCGCCCAAAAGGGCCGTGGCCGCGACGCCTGCGTAGGCCAGCTTTTCGGGAGAGATGATGCCGATTTCGATGTGCATGGGAGGTTTCCTTTCAAGAAACGGACGGGGGTGAAAAAGGGGTGGAGGACGCAGCGGCCATGCGGGCGATGGACACGGTGGCGTTCTTGCCATCGGGCCCGCGCAACTTGTGCTTTTCCACCACCAGAGCGTGCAGATCGGCCTGTGCGGCCAGCAAGGCAGCGGCCTCGCTCACCGAGGGGGTGCCCATGTAGCGCTGCACGGTGGCCGAGGGGTTGGGCACGGGCACAGCCGCCAGTTGCGCGGCGCTGTACCAGTGCAGAGGCCAGCCATGCTGCGCGGCCAGTTGCAAAAAGGCGGCTTCGTCGGCCTTGGCTTCAATGCTCGCCAGCACCGCCACATCGGCCAGCGTGCCACCGGCCGAAGCCAGTGCCTGCTGCAGGCATTGCTGCACCGTGGCCAGGGGCGTGCCCCGGTCGCAGCCCAGGCCAATGGCCAGGGAAGGTGCGACTGGCGCGGATGATTGGCTTGCTACCGCAGACATGGCTCAGGCCGTGGTGGCGTCTGCAGCCTGCCCTGCGGGCGGGCGGTACACCACCAGGCGCTCGGCCCAGTCGGCCCACAGGGTGTCGGGCACATCAGCGTGGGTGACCCACAGCACGGCCTTGTGGTGATCGGGCCGCACCTGCGCAAACGCGGTGAGGCATTCCACATTGGCGGGCAGCGGCGTGGGCCGGGTCCACCAGCGGGTGCTGCCCGCCTCTTGCACCAGGGCAATGGGCTCGCCGTTGACCACATGGGCCGAAACGCGGGTGATGTTGATCTTGGGGGCCTGCACGCGCCAGCCCAGGTGGCGGCCCAGGATGTCCACAGGGATGGTCTTGCCCACGTCCGATGCAGTGGTCAGCACGGGCGTGGCGCCGAGCAGGTCGGCAATGCGCTCGCTCATGGCGTTGGCGCCGCCCACATGGCCCGAGAGGACCGGGATGACGAACTGGCCTGCATCGTCTACCACCGTGATGCCGGGATCTTCGTCTTTGGACTTCAGCACGGGTGCAATCAACCGCACCACGGCACCCAGCGAGACAAAGAACACCAGCTGGTCGTAGCCCGCAAACAGCGGAGCCATCTCATCGCGCAGGGCACCGTCGTAGGCGCGCACGGGGTTGGCCAGGCCTTCGAACGCCTGGGCAAACTTGGCGGCGGTGCACACATGGGCATCTGGCAAATCACGCGCCAGCTGAGCCGCCTGGGCCGCACCGTGGCGGGTGATGGCGACGATGCAGACGCGGGCCTCCTGCTCAGGATTCACAGGGGCAGAGAGCACCACGGCGGGTGATACAGAGGATGCAGTCATTCAGCGGTTTCCTGTTCGGCAGAGAGGCCGTTGCCATCCACAGCAGGCAACGGCGCAGGCGATGTCTTTTTAAGGCAGCCCTTGATGCGCTCACCCCGTATGCGGTGCGGGTTCTTCACGATCATGAGCGAGAGGTAACTGACCTTGGTGCCGCGCAGAGCGGGCAGGTCCACGCCGTTCACGCTGCGCTCGTCGGGCGCACCCACGCGCTCGATGAACTGGGTGTGGGGCAGCAGCTCGCGAAGGGTCAGCCAGTTGATCAGGTCGTCCATCAGCGGCTTGACCTTCATGAGCACCAGGGTGTCGAAGTCGGTGAGCAAGCGGTCCACCGCGCTCACACCGTAGGCGGCGGGCACGATGGCAATGGTGTCGTCCTGCTCTGCCAGAGGCATGCCGCGCGCGGCGCAGGCAGCTGCGAAGGCGTTCACACCGGCAATCACGGGCACATCAATGCGCGCATCCAGCGCCTGCACGGTACGGGCCAAGTGGCCAAAGGTGGCGTAGGTGCTGGCATCGCCTTCCACCAAAAACAGCACGTCCTGCCCGACCAGTAGCCAGGGCAGCACCGTCTCTGCGGCGCGCATCCAGGCGCGGGCGAGCTTGTCGCCGTCATGCGTCATGGGGAACAACAACATTTGGTGCTGGGCGGGCGGCGTGAGCCCGGCGCGCTGCACGATGTCGAAGGCGTAGCTGGGTGTTTTGGTGCTGCGGGCGGGGTAGGTCCACACGGCATCGGTGCGCTGCAGCTGTGCCCACGCTGCGCGGGTGATGAGGCCAGGGTCGCCAGGGCCAAGGGACACCCCGATGAGACGGCCCAAAGGCTTTCCGTGTGGGATGGGGGCGGCGTCGCTCATGCGCGCGCTCCTTCCTCGGCAGCCGCAGGGGCAATGCCTTCGCCACGCTGCGCGCAAACGATCCACACCGGGTTCTCTGCCGCCATGCGGTGCATGTGCAGGATGGGCTTGCTGCGGGCGGCTTGCAGTTGCAGCACATCCCACACCGCACCCTGGGCCTGCAAGGCGTGCGTGGCGCTGGCCAGGTTTTCGAGCGTGACGAAGTTCATCACCAGCCAGCCCCCCGCACGCAGGCGGCGCAGGCACAGGCCAATCAGCTCCTGCAGCTCACCGCCCGATCCGCCAATGAACACGGCATCCGGGTCGGGCCAGGCGTCCAGCCCCTCAGGGGCTTTGCCGTGCAGCAGAGTGTGGTTGCTCACGCCAAAGGCACGGGCGTTCTGGCCTGCAATGGCGTGGTCGGCCTCGTTCTTCTCGATAGCCCACACATGGCCTTGGGGGCACAGGCGGGCGGCTTCGAGTCCTACCGAGCCGCTGCCCGCGCCAATGTCCCACACCCGGCTGTCAGCGTGCAGCTGCATGCGGGCCAGCGACACGGCACGTACCTCTTGCTTGGTGATGAGGCCCTTGTCGGGCTGGCGCTGGTGGTAGGCGCTGTCGGCCAGGCCCATGCGCACAGGCTGCGGGCGCACTTGGCTGCGCACCAGCACCACCACGTTGGGGTCGGCAAAGGCTTGCTGGGCTGCATCGTGGGGCGATAGCTCGGCCACCACACGCTCGTCGGGTGTGCACAGGCGCTCGGCCACGGCCATCTGAAAGTCGTCGCCCAGGCCCTCGGCCACGATCAGGCGGGCGATGCGATCGGGCGTGTTGTCAGGGCTGGTGAGCACCAGCAAGCGGTCGTGCTGGCGCAGGCTTTGCGCCAGGGCATAGAGGCCGTGGCCGGGCTCCGCCCCCACTCGCCATTCGCCAGCATCCTTGCTGTGCACGGACACGATGCGCGCGTCCTGCCAGGCCAGGCCCAGGCGGGCGCAGGCGAGTTGCACGGTCGAGAGGTTGGGTAACACCTCCACCGCCTCGATGCACAGGCGCGATGCGAGGTAGCTGGCAATGCCGTGGCACAGCGGGTCGCCCGTGGCCAGCACCACGCTGGTCTGGCCTGCGTCGCGCGCGGCGGCTATCCAGCCGGGCACGGCGCTGAGCTGGCCCGCCAGATCGCGGCGCTGGGCATGGGGGGCAATGTCGTCGTCCAGCAGCGCCAGCGTGCGAGCACCGCCAATGACCCAGTCGGCCCGGCGCAGCAGGGCCAGGGCTGTGGGGCTGAGGCTGGCGGCGCCATCGTCGAGCACACCGATCACTCGGCAAGGTTGGGGGTCGGTCATGTGGGTTGTGAAATGGAAGAATCGGCTTCGGCCACCTTCAGGCCATCGAAGTCACACACCAGCACCTGCAGGCGGAACTTGCCACCGTAGCGGTCAGGGGCCATGAGCGTGTGCACCACGGCCCGGGCCAGCGCTTCGTGAAAGGCCGTGGCCAAGCCCAGGGCCTGCATGCGCTCGGCGGCAAAACGGGCGGTTTCAGCAGCAGCAATCTCGGCGCACACCTCGGGCGGGGCACCAATGCCTGCAGCCAGTTGCGCGAGCAGCTCGGTGTCCACCTCGGCGCGGTTGGCGTGGGTGATGGTTTCGCCCTGGGCGATTTTGGTGAGCTTGCCCACCATGCCGCCAATGACGACTTCGGCGAGGCCTTGGGCCACAGCTTCATCAAGCGCATAGCGCAAAAAGTCGCCCATCTGCACAAAGCAGGCAGGGGGCAGGCCAGCGCGCTCTTTCATCGCAAACTGCTCGGTGCGGCCACCGGTGGTGAGCACCACCACACCATGGCCCAGCGTGGCCGCCACCTGCACGCCCTGCACCACGCTGGCGCGGTAGGCGGAGGTGGAATACGGCTTGACGATGCCGGTGGTACCCAAAATGGAGATGCCGCCAAGGATGCCCAGGCGCGCATTGAGTGTCTTCTTGGCCATGTCCACGCCTTGCGGCACGGAGATGGTGACCTCCAGCCCCGCATGGGCCAGCAACGTTGCACCTGCGGCGCGCACGTTGTCTTCGATGTTGCGGCGGGGCACGGGGTTGATGGCGGGGCCGCCCACCTCCAGCCCCAGCCCGGCCATGGTGACGGTGCCCACACCAAAGCCCCCGCACAGACGCACCACACCCGCCTCGCCGGGCAGCACACGCACATCGGCGGTGAGGTGGGCCTTGTCGGTGCAGTCGGGGTCGTCGCCCGCATCCTTGATGACCATGGCGTGGGCGGTGGCACTGGGGGCGTCAGGGCCCGGGGCATCGCAACGCCCATCGTTCACCGCAAAACGCACCGTGTCGCCGTTGGGCAGCAGGCAGTCCACCGCATCGGGCACCGTGCCATGCACCAAGCCCTGCACGGCGGCAGCGGCGGCGGCGGCAGAGCAGGCCCCAGTGGTGAACCCGGTGCGGGTGCCACGGCGAACGGTTTTTTCCATCATGGCGGTGTCAGCCCTGGGCTGCAATGCCCATCAGGTGCTTTTGCCGCGCCTCGGCCAACGCCAGTAGCGCATGCAAGGCGGCCACAACCAAGGTGGAGCCCCCCTTGCGCCCACGGATCACGATCCATGGCACTTCGTGCTGGCTGGCAATCAGGTCTTTGGACTCGGCCGCCGACACAAAGCCCACGGGCATACCTACCACCAATGCCGGGCGCACGCCCTCTTCGGCGATCAGCCGGGCCAACTCGATCAGCGCCGTGGGGGCGTTGCCGATGCCCACGATGGCCCCGTCGAGCAAGCCCCGCTGGTGCGCCTTGCGCATGGCCTGCACTGCGCGGGTGGTGTCTTGCTGCTGGGCTTGCGCGATCACGTCCGCATCCGATATGAACTGGTGCGTGTACATGCCAAAGTGCGCCAGCCGCGGCTGTGACAGGCCCGAGCAGATCATCTCCACATCGGCCACCACGGGCGTTCCCCCACGCAGCATGGCGGTGATCCCCGCCTCCACGGCATTCAGGTGAAAGTCGGTCAGGCCGTTGAACTCGAAGTCAGCATTGGCATGGATCATGCGGCGCACGATGGGCCACTGCTCGGCCGTGTAATCGTGGCCCTGCACCTCCGCATCGATGATGGAGAAGCTGTCGTGCTCAATGGCCTGCCCTGCGCGGGTGAGCTGCTCGGTGACAGTGTTGACGGTGCTCATGCGGGCTGCACCTCGTGATGGTGATGATGGTGGTGATCGTTTTCGTGCAGATGCACTACGGCCTCTGCAGCCGGGGCATGGGTGTGCTCATGGCTGTGACCGTGGCCCATGTCGTGGGCAATCTCGCGGTACTTGCAACCGTCGCAGGGCAGCTTGCTGTCGGGCACGCCCGCGCGCAAATCGGCCACACGCTGCTCCAGCAGGGCGAAGATTTCTTTCTCAAACCCGAAGTACGAGGCCTGTGCAAACCGCACCTGGGGGTACTGCTGGCGCAGGTGCTCCACCTGGCGGGCAATGCGCTGCATAAGCGTGCCGGTGAACAGGTAATACGGCAGCACCACCACCTGCTTCATGCCCAGCTGCACCTGGCGCTGCACCGCGCGCTCCAGGCGCGGCCAAGTGATGCCGGTGAAGGCCAGGTCCACCAGCTCGTGGTCGGTCTCTTCCATCAGCCAGCGGGCCATCTTGGCCACATCGCCATTGGCCTGCCGGTCGGACGAGCCGCGCCCCAGCAGCACCACGCCCGTGGTGGTGGGGTCGGGCATATCGAGCTGGCCCATGCACTGACGCAAATTGCGGCGCAGCACCGCCAAAATGGGATCACAAGCCGTGAGGTGTGGGCCGTACAAAAACTCGGTGCCTGGGCAATGCTCGCGCGCGTGCTCGATGGCCTCAGGGATCTCCATCTTCACGTGGCCCGCCGCGTTCAGGATGAGCGGTAGCACCAGCACGCGGCGGGCGTTGCGCCCGGCTTGCTGCAAGCCATCGTGCAGGCTGGGGGCGGCAAATTCGATGAAACACACCTCAATGTTCCAGCCCGGCTGGCGCGCGCGCCACTGGGCCACAAAACGGTGGATTTCGTCGTTGCCCTCGCTCTCGCGTGAGCCGTGGCCGATGAGCAGAATGGTGTCGTCGTGGCGTGCGCCGAGGTGTATACCGTGGGGCGTGGCTGGGGTGTGCATCAGGAAGTCTCCGTGGGCGTGGCAGGCACGCTGGCCTTGCGAAAGCGGTGGGTGAAGCTGGCGTCGTACAGCTTGGACTTGGCCAGCGTGGGCCAGTGGCGTGCGCCCAGGTTGGGGCTGGCAATCACCATGGCCTGGCTGACCACCTTGGCGTCGCGGCAGCGCTGGCGAATGTCTGCCAGCGTGCCGCGGATGATGAGTTCCTCACCCGGCCAGCTGGCCTTGTGCACCACCAGCATGGGGGCGTCCTCGGCCCAGCCAGCGGCGCGCAGCTGCTCTTGCACCTTGTGCAGCAGGGTGATGGACAAGAAGATGCACAGCGTGCAATGGTGGCGCGCCAGCTCGGCCAGCGACTCGCCTTCGGGCATGGGCGTGCGGCCTTCCACGCGGGTGAAGATCACGCTTTGCGTGACCTCGGGCAGCGTGAAGCTCTCCACCGCCGCCGCTGCCGACGCCATGGCCGATGACACGCCCGGCACCACGCGCACGGGCACGCCTGCGGCATCCAATGGCTGCACCACCTCGATCAACGCGCCGTACAGCGCCGGGTCGCCGGTCTGCAAGCGGATGACTACCGCGTGCTGCTGCGCCTGGGCAATGAGCCAAGCGGCCATCTGCTCCAGCGTCATGTCCTTGCTGTCGGCAATGCTGCAGCCCGGCGGTGCCCAGCGGGTCACGGCCTCGTTGACCAGCGAGCCAGCAAACAGGATGGCGCCAGCGCGCTCAATGAGCGAGCGGCCCTTGACGGTGATGAGCTCCGGATCACCTGGGCCCGCGCCCACAAACCAGACGGTGCCGACCGTCATGGCCGACGCAGGCACAAGGAGGCCCACCCTGTCCGCAAGGGAGAGGGATGGCACGCCAAACGCCGCGCCGCTGGCACGCAGGCCAACACCAAATCAGAAACCATGGACAAAACCCGGATGCACCCAGACCCCCTGCTTCCCCGCAGGTTCTGTGACATGGGTGGGCACGTGGCTCACCCGCTTGTCGGCCGGTCTCCGGGCTGGCGAGGTGTTCCTGTGAATCCTTCCCAGGCCATGAAGACCCAGTGGACATGTGACGCAGGCTGAAAGCGGTGCTTTCTCTCGCTTACCGTTGCGGGGGCAGCTCAGGTTAAGGGCGACTCGTGGTGGGCCGCGCTCTCCTGATTCCCGTTTAACTGTGCCGTCGCAATGACGGCACGAGCACCAACGGGGGCGAGTATAGGGCACGGCACCGTCAGGGCACCTGCAGCCGTCAGCACAACCCCTGGCCTGGCGTGCGGGCCCATTGCTCCAGCCCATGCCACACCCCTTGCACGCCATCTGTGTCTGGCGTCTGCAGGCCGTGGTTGGCCCCCGCCAAGCTGCGCATGCAGTATGGCGCTGTACGCCCCTGGGCAACCCGGGCAAATTGCCGGTACGCAGCCGCAGGCACAAGCTCGTCCCTCTCACCCCACACCTGCAGCAGCGGCCAGGGTCCGTCAACGAGGGGCTGCTGCACAGGCCAATGCCACAGGTCTCGCCAGTAGCGCAGGCTGCGGCCTTGGTGCACGGTGGAGTCTGGGGCTGTGCTGGCCTGCATGCGGCCCAAGGCGTCCCAATCGGCACTGTGGCCCATGCGCAGTGCCTGAAGCCGCCCGGCTTCGCGCGGGTCCAGGCCGCTGCCAGAAACCATCACCATGCCCGCCAGTCCGGGCCCGGCAGCCGCCGCCAAGGTGGGCAGGAGTTCCACCCCCTCGGAGATCCCGACGAGCAGCAGGGGTAGCGATGGGCCATCCACACGGGCAGGCGGCGGCATGGCGACGATCTGCTCCAGCGCCGCCCGGGCATTGGCCGCCCAGTGGGAGAGGCTGTCCGTCTGCACAAAATGGGGCGGGCAATCGGCAGGTGCGGTAGTGTCCTGAGGATGCACCCCGGGCTTGTGCAGCACCGTCACCTGGGCATGCAGCAGGCCCCGAAAGTAGCGGTCTGCCAAGGGGCCCATGCCCGCGCAGCCAGAGCCCGGAATCACCACCAAGCGGTAGCGCAAGGGCGGCGCCAGGGGGCCGCGCTGCAGCGCCCACAGTGCTTGCGTTGGGCCCTCACCCACACTGATCCCACTGAGCCGCAGGGGTGCAAATCGCACGGCGCCCTGCCCTTCAGCGGTCTCTGCAGGCGCAGGCGTCTGCGGTGCAGCGCAGCCGGGCAAACCCGCGACAGCGCACGCAAAAAAGGCCAGCGCAAGGCTGGCCTTCACGGTGCGCTGGCGCAGCGAGGGCGCCATGGCGTTCATCGCCACGCTGTGCCCGGCATCACTTCAGGATGATGACCTGATCAGGCTGCTGCGGCACAGGCATGGGCTGGGGTTGGCCGCCGTCTGCAGGGTAGGCCATCGGCTGTGGAGGCCGCACGCCACGGGACAGGTGCGCATCGGTGTAGCCCAGTTGGGTGGCCAGTTGCACGTACACGTCTTGGGCCAGACTTTGCGAGGTTTCGCGGATCACCTTGGCACGGTTGGGCGGGGCAATGTCGCCACGCGTGGACAAAATCTTGGTGTCGTTGCCCTGGCCCTGGGCCGAGAACGCTGCCTTGATTTCATAGGTGCGGGTGTTGATCAGAGAGAAGTCGGCCAACAACTGCAGGTCGTACTGGCGTGTGGCGCTGCTGCTGCCTTGCAGGGGCGACAGGGCATCGGTGAAATCGATGCTGGAGACCACGCCGAACAGCACGTAGTCGGCGCCGTTGAATTCGCCCTTCTTGATGCGGGCGATCACATCGGTCACCTGGGGCTGTGCCTTGGGCGTGGCCATCTTGCCGCCCTGCACTTGGTTGAGCACCTGCTCGGCCTTGGAGGCCTGGGGTGCACCGGCGTCAAAGCCCTTGCCCTGCACCAGACGGAAGTAGGTGCCTTGCAGCAAAGCGCCCTTGATGTCGTTGGTGTAACCACCCAGCTCACGCTGCTCGATGTAGCTGTAGCTGCCCGCCACATAGGTGCCACTGGCCTGCTCGGACGCCTGCACCGACTGGCTGCCAGAGTACGAGCCACCGCCACCATATGCCCCATGGCTGTGGCTGCCGCCCTGGCTGCTGCGCGCACTCATCTGGGCGCTGCGCTGGTAGGCGCCCGCCACAAAATACTCGGACACGCGCTGGGCATAGGCCAGGTCGGTCACGGCAATCTTGGGGGCCGCATTCTGCGCCTGGGCGCTGCCGCCCCAGGCCAGCGTGGTGGCGGCGATCACGGCCAGTGCCGTGTGCAAAGTGGTTCTGCGTTGCATGGTGTGCTCCTTGTGAGCTGATTGAATGGTTTTTACTCGGCGTGGGTCATCTCACCCCAACCCACGAAAGCCACACCGCCGTGCGAGACTGGCACTGCCCAGGCGCGGGACGCCAAGCAAGGGCCGCCCCGCAGCGAGGGCGTCGTCCCCCTTCCCGGCGAAGCCGAGAGAAGGGGGAAGGCGCGCAGCGCCTCAGGGGGATGTCACTTCTTGCTCGTTTTGCGAATCTCTTTTTCGTCCTGCCATTCGATCGTGCCTTCCTGCACGTCAAACATCTTCAGCGTGAACTTGTAGAAAACGTCCTTGGTGTTGTTGTTCTGCTTGACGATGCTGGTCAGCTCGCCTTCGAGCTGGTATTTGGCCGCCGTCATCTGGCCGACCTTGGCCGTGGTGTTCTGCTTGTACAGGCCGCTCTGGTTCTGGCGCTGCAGTTCGTCCACGCCCTGCTGCATTTCATTGATGGAGCGCGTAAAGCGCACCTTGCCCGACTTGACCAACGCGGTCTGGATCGAGTTCATCACATTGGTGGTGTCGATGTACTCGCTGGTCTTGTTCTTGACGGTGGAAATGGTCACCGTAGGGCGGCCCTGGAAGATGCCGGTTTCCAGCAGGCTGCCGGTCATCTTCTCGGCAATCATCTGCAGGTCGGACGAGCCGAATTCATTGGTCACCAGTTCCACGCCCTTGGCGTCGCCGTAGTTGACCTGGCGGTCAAAACGCACGGTGGGGGAGGACAGGTTCTGGCAGGCCGACAGGGTCAGCGTGCTGGCCGCAAAGGCCACGATGAGCGCAGTGCGCTGGAAATTGCGTTGCATGGTTTTCTCTCTCTACAAAACGGTCAATGCGTTGTGCGGTCCGCGCATCAGCGCGGTTCGACATTCATTTCAAGGCGCATGTCCACCGCAGCTGCGGTGGGGGCTACGCTTTTGATGGTTTGCTGGCCCAGGCCCAGCACGGTGAGCTGCTTCCACGACTCACCATCGCCCACCTGGTTGCCCACGTTGTCCAGCCACTTGAAGCGGTAGAACAGCGTGCGGTCGCTGCGCACCGAGCTGGACAGGTCGGCCTGCACCGCCAGGATGTCGTTCTTGCGCACCAGGCGCATCTCGCGCACTGCGATGCCGTTGGCTTCACCGCGCAAGGCCACTTTGGAAGCCACAGCGAGCGGCGTGGCAGGGTCGTGTTGTTGGGCGCTGGCAGCGCCAGCCAAACCCACGCAGGCGGCGCAGATGGCGCTCAGGATGATGCGGTTGGTCATTCAAAAGACTCCTTCAGGCAAATCGTGAAATGGGCCGATGGACTGGGCGGGATGCGCTCAGTTTTTAGCGGCAGGTGTCGGGGCAGCCGTGGGGGACTTGGCCACAGGCTTGCTGGTCGTGGTGCGCGTGGCAGTGCGCGCGGCGGGCTTGGCCGCAGGGGCGGCGGCTTCCACAGGCACAGAGCCTGCAGGAGCGAGCTTGCCCAGGCTGGCCACATCGCCCATCAGCACCGTGTTTTCGTACAAGCGCAAGGGCACCAGGGCGTACTGGCCGTCGATCTTGATCGGATCGGGCAAGGCGCGGCCATTGACGCTGACCACATGCTCACCTGGGGGCAGGTAGCCACGGGCAATGTAGACCCGGCCCGGCAACATGCGCCACAGGCGGTCATCGGCCACTTCGGTGGCGGCAGAGGCCACCGCACCAATCAGGCCACCCACCAGGCCACCGCGCTTTTGCAGCTCGTTTTGCACCACGCCCTTGGCCACAGCGCGGGTCACGCCACGCAGCACCATGCCAGGCATTTCGTCCTTGAGGGCGCGACGGGCCATCACGTTCACGTCCACCACCTTTTCCAGCTTCAGGTTGGTGCCTGCGGCCGACAGCGTAGTGAGCAGCGGGTCTGTGGAGGGCTCGATGATGGGGTAAGAGATGCTGGCGGTGACCATGCCACGGCCCGTGGGCACGGGGATGGTGAAGGCCTTGGGCTTGCGCGCAGGCGCGTCACCGGCTTCGACCACGAACAGCACGTCCGTCATGCGCTGGCGGCGCTTCCAGGTGAAGCTGGTACGGTTGTCCAGGCCGCGCAGGCCCTCTTCCAGCACCCCCGTCTCAGGCTTGAGTTCAATGGCTTTGCGGTAGCCAGGGGCGGCCAGGCCAGACTCGCCCAGCACTTCGTACATGAAGCCTGCCAGGTAGTGGCTCAGGGCGTTCTGGTAGCCGTTCTTCAGCGCCAGCACTTCGGGGTCGTTGAGGGTTTCAACGGGGTAACCGTTGAGTTCCTTACCGCCTGCAGCGGCGCCTTTGGACTTGGCTTCTTCTTCCGCCGCCAGGGTTTCCTTGGAGCGGAACTCGGCAATGATGGCCTCGCGCTCGTGCGTGCGCTTGATATCGACCCGGGCGTTTTCAAAGTCGCCCACGGCCACGCGGTTCAAGGCCAGACGGGTGGTGAGCCACACCTTTTCGTAATCCTGGCCTTCATAGTTCTTCAGCCGCTCGCTGATCAGGGCGGCACCCACGGTGCCCATCAGCTTGGAAGGGTTGGTCTTGGCGGTTTCTTCCCATTCCTTGACCTTGATGTCTGCCAGCAAGAAAGCGTTGGTGCTGTCCTGGTAGCGGCGGTCCATGCGCAACAATTCGCCGCGTTCCAGGTTGTAGAGCAGTGCGGTCTTGTCGTCCTCGCTCTTGGCAGATGCCTCCAGTTGCTGCAACGCGGCTGGAATGCCGCCCGTGCGACCGGCCGACTGCACATCGGTGGCCAGCTTGTCATGGCTTTGCATGCTGGCGCAGCCCGTCAGGGCCGCGCTCAGCGTCAGCACCCACAGCAAACGGGGGCGAAAGTGCGCAAGAGTTTTCATTTTTTTCCTAGGAGAACGGTAAACGGGATCTCAGAAAGCCCTGCAGGACCCATCGCATGCAGCCCGGTAGGCCAACGCGCCAAGTCTGTACCGCAGCAACGGCAGGCGAAATGCGCATGGAAACCGGGCAATCAACGGGATGGATCGGGTGTCACGGTGCGCTCCCTCCCGGCGCGCAAACGTGTCAGGCAGCCCCCTCAAGCTGTGAGTTTTCTGGAAATTGTGTTGGCAGATGTAGCCAGCCGGGAATGTAGCAAAACGTTGTATCTTTTCTGTAACCAAGCGGGCCTGCAGCGGCGCCTGCAGGTCGGAGTGGACAAGCGGCTCGGCCATGGCGATCACCGGCGCTGGTCCTGCAATGGCATGCGGTAGATCCACACCACCCGCCCACCCGGGGCCCGCAGCTGGGCGCGGGGCAGCACGCCAGGCACAGCAAACTCCAGGCTCACCAGCCAGGCGCCGGGGGCCATCTCCGCCTGGGCCTTGGCCGCGGCGCGGGCCATGCTTTCGGGCCGCTGAAACAGGTACACCATCTGGTAGCCGCTCCAGTCGGCCTTCCACATGTCGGCCCGGCGCACCCTGGCCCAGGGACAGCGCAGCGCGCAGGCCACCCGCAGCAGCCAACTCCACTCAATACCGTGCAGCGCCGCATCGGGGTAGGCGTGGCGCAGGGCCAGCAGGCCATCGCCCAGACCGCAGCCTGCGTCCAGCACCTTCGCGCTTGCGGGCAAAGGGGCCTGTACAGCCAAGGCCTGCAGAGCATGGCGGGGGGTAGGGAACAAGGGGGCATCACGCCAGGCGTTGAGCGGGTACACCAGCAGCAGCAGCGCCAAAGGCACCAGCCAGGCCCAGGCAGGCAAGGTGGCCATGCCCGTCAATGCCAGGGACAAGGGAAAGCCCACCGCAATCAGCCCGCGCCGCCACCAGCTTTCACCCAGCAAGCTGGCCGCTGTGCCCAGCAGGCAGGGCAGCAGCATGGCCCACAGCGAGGGCACCACGGGCTGGAGCGTGATGAACAGCAGCCAGGCAGCCGCCCAGGCCAGCAAGGCAGGCAAGGGCCAGGGCAGGCGCAGGGACACCATCATGCGCACCCATCCGCCACAGGCAGCGCACCGCAGTGCCACAGCGTGGCTGCGGGCAAGGCAATGCAATCAAGACAAGGGTGGTTCATGGCGAAGGCTGGAGGAAGCACGGCGCACTCCAGGCGCCGGTCTGCAGCGGGCAGTGTAGGCCGGTTGGGCGTGTTTTCCAGGGCCCTCAGGCACTCGCCACGGCCAGGGTTGTGCCAAAGTTCACATTCGCGCCCGCCGGGCTGTCAACGCGCCCCGGCCAAAGACCATTGCCGCCGGGGATCTCTGGGGCACCCCATGGCGCAATCGGCACCAGTCGTGAGGCCGCGCTGCGAACTACCCAGCCATTCAGCCGCGCAGTCGCTCGATGAGGCCGTTGAGTTCTTCGATGGAGCCGAACTGGATGGCCAGCTCGCCCATGTCCTCCATGCGCCCTGCCCGCTTCACGCGCTTTTTGACGCGCACTTCCACGGCGGCCATCAGCAGGTCCGAAAGCTCTTCCTCCACGCGCTTCATGTCGCGGGACTTTTCCTTCTTGGGCTTTTGCGGCACCAGGTTGAACTCGGCGCCGATCTTTTTGACCAGGCTCTCGGCCTCGCGCACCGACAGCTTCTTGGCCGCAATCTGGTTGCCCGCCGTGATCTGCGCGGCGCGGTCGAGCGACAGCAGCGCGCGGGCGTGGCCCATGTCGATGTCGCCGGCCATCAGCATGGTCTGCACCGGATCGGCCAGGTTCAACAGGCGCAGCAAGTTGCTGGCAGCGCTGCGCGAGCGGCCCACCGCCTGCGCGGCCTGCTCGTGCGTGAGGCCGAACTCGCGGACCAGGCGCTGCAGGCCCTGCGCTTCTTCCAGCGGGTTCAGGTCTTCACGCTGGATGTTTTCGATGAGCGCCATGGCCGCAGCGGCCTCGTTGGGCACATCGCGCACCAGCACCGGCACCTCGGCCAGGCCCGCCAGGCGGGAGGCGCGAAAGCGCCGCTCGCCCGCGATGATTTCGTACTTGCCGGCATGCTCGCCATCCGTCAGGCGGCGCACCAGAATCGGTTGCATGATGCCCTGGGCCTTGATGGACTCGGCCAGCTCGTACAGCGCGCCTTCGTCCATGCGCGTGCGCGGCTGGTAGACGCCCGGCACCAGCTCGGTCAATGGCAGCGTGCTGGGCAAACCCGCCTGCACGGCCTGGGCTTGTTCGACTTTTTCCTCGACCTTGGGGCCGAGCAATGCTTCCAGGCCGCGGCCGAGGCCCTTGGGTTTTTTGGTGACCATGAGATGCGTCTCGCGAAAGAGAAAAGGAATGGAAAGAATCAGCGGTCGATGATGACCAGCGTGCCATGGCTGCCAGGCGCCACGGCGTGGGGCACGCCTGCCGGGACGATGAACACTTCACCCGCATTCACCTCGGTGACCTGCCCCTGCAGGTCCAGGCGCATGCAGCCGTCGAGTACCAACAGCGCTTCATCGAAGTCGTGCGACTCATCGGGGTAGGCAGCGCCGTCCATGCGCAGCACCTTGACGTTGCTGCCCGCTGCCTGGCCCACGATGGTGGAAGCCCAGGCGCGGGGCAGCTGGTTGGCGGTTGAGATCAGATGGGTTTTGGACATGGGCTAGAAATGCGGGGTTGTCAGCGTGAAGCTCGCGCCATTGCCTGGCGCTTTTTGCGGCTGCGCCACAAGCGCAGCCAAACACCCCAGGCCACCGCCAGCAGCACCAGGGCCAGCATGAATTGGCCCAAAGCGGCCACCACCACGGCGCTGCTGGGCAGCAACCAGGCCAACACCACTTGCAGCGCTTCCAGCGGCACATAGAGCTGGGCAGGGCGGCGCCGGGACGTGGCAGCCGGGGCCTGCACGGCGTCCGTCACGGGCGGGCGCTTGCGCCACAGGGCCCAGCGGCTCATTCCGCATAGGCCAACTGGGTCAACCAGCCGTGCCCCTCTTCCCAGTCGCCCAGCCCGGATTCCGCATTGATATGGCCGCGCTCGCCGCAGTCCACAAACCGCGCGCCCCAGGCCTCGCCCAGGCCCTGCACGCGCTCGTGGCTGCAGTACGGGTCGTTCTGGCTGCCCACCAGCAGGGCCGGGAACGGCAGTGGCTGCCGCGCAATGGGCGCCCAGCCGTGGATCATGGCGGCGATGTCGGGGCGCTCCACATCGCCCGGGGCGACCAGCAGCGCGCCGCGCACCTTGGCGGCGTGGCGGGTGTGGCTGGCCCACCAGGCGGTGAGCACGCAGCCCAGGCTGTGCGCCACCAGCAGCACGGGGCCGTCGGCATCGGCCACGGTTTCTTCCAGCCGGGCCGACCAATCGCCGCGCAGTGGGCGCATCCAGTCGTGCTGCTCCACGCGCTGGTAGCCGTGCAGGCGCTCCCAGCGGCTTTGCCAGTGGTCAGGGCCCGAGTTTTGCCAGCCGGGCAACAGCAGCACATTGGAGGGTTTGATTGCTATCATTTTTATAGCTTGTAGCGCTTTACGGTTAAGCCTTGGAGGTCTTTTTATCTCCAATCCCCATGCGCTTGACGCGATCGACCATCTCCTTGGCAAAGTCCACAAACGCGTGGCTGCCCTTGGCCGAGGGGTCAAACACCACGCCCGGCACGCCGTAGCTGGGGGCCTCGGCCAGGCGCACGTTGCGGGGGATGACGGTGTTGAACACCTTGTCGCCAAAGTGGTCCTTGAGCTGCTCGCTCACCTGCTGCTGCAGCGTGATGCGCGGGTCGAACATCACGCGCAGCAGGCCGATGACCTGCAAGTCGGCATTGAGGTTGGCGTGCACCTGCTTTATGGTGTTGACCAGATCGGTCAGGCCTTCCAGCGCGAAGTATTCGCACTGCATGGGCACGATGACACCGTGCGCGCTGCACAGGCCGTTGAGGGTGAGCATGCTCAAGGACGGAGGGCAGTCGATGAGCACGAAGTCATAGTCTGCATCGGCCTCGGCCAGCGCCGCCTTCAGGCGTTTTTCGCGGTGCTCCAGGGCCACCAGTTCGACCTCGGCACCGGCCAGTTCGCGGTTGGCGCCCAGCACCCAGTAACCGCATTTGTCCGACAGCACCGCCGCCTCTTTGACCGAGGCGGACTCCAGCAGCACGTCGTACACCGACAGCTCCAACTGGCGCTTGTCCACGCCCGAACCCATGGTGGCATTGCCCTGCGGGTCCAGGTCCACCATCAGCACGCGCTGGCCAATTTTGGCCAGACCCGCGGCCAGGTTGACGGTGGTGGTGGTTTTGCCCACGCCGCCCTTTTGGTTGGCAATACAGAAAATTTTGGCCATGAGGGTTTGAAGGTGGAGGGGTTCGAGTTACTTGGAGATGGCCAGCTTGATGCCGAAGCCGATGAGGAAGACGCCCGCCAGCTTTTCCAGCACGCGGCCAATGCGGGGGTTGGCGCGCATGCGCTCTGCCAGGTGGTGGGTGAGCAGCACCGCCACCAAGCCATACAGAAACGTGAGCACCGCCACGGTGGCCGCCATCACACCAAAAGTGAGCAGGCCCTGGTGGCGGGCTGGGTCCACAAACAGCGGGAAGAACGCCATATAGAACACGATGGCCTTGGGGTTGAGCAGCGTGATCAACCCAGCCTGCTTGAAGTAGTGGCGCGGCTCGATGTTCAGCACCGGCTTGGCACCGGGCTTGGCCGTGAGCATCTTGAACCCCAGCCATCCCAGGTAGGCCGCCCCCAGCCATTGCACGGCCGCAAACGCCGTGGGGTAGGTGGCCAGCAGTGCGGCCACGCCCGCTACGGCCGCCCACATCAGCACCTGGTCGCCCGCAATCACCCCCATCGTGGCCGCCAGGCCGCCGCGAATGCCGCCCTTGCTGGTCGAGGTGATGAGCGCCAGATTGCCGGGGCCTGGAATGGCCAGGAACAACACAATGGCGGCGACAAAAGCGCCGTAGTCAGCAATGCCAAACATGATTTCTCCCGGTGCCGTGACGATGGGGAATGCAGCGAAAACTGCGCAAGAACAAGGCCGAGTTTAAGCGACGCTTTTTCGGAAGCATCGCCTCCAACGCAGCACGGTCCAAGCACCAGCCCCGAAGAGCGCGCGCCGACCAGCTTACGCGGGCTTCATCCAGACAATGCAGCGCTCTGCATCCAGCCCGGGCACCGTGAGTTGTTCCACGTGAAACACCGCGATGTCAGCGGGCAATGCTGCGATTTCATCCTCGGGGTGCTTGCCCTTCATGGCCAGCCACACGCCATGGGGCGCGGCCAGGGCCGAGCGCGACCAGGTCACAAAATCAGGCAGCGAGGCAAACGCCCGGCAGCTGACGATGTCGAACGGCGTGGTCAGTGTCTCCACCCGGGCATGCACGCCATGCAGATTGGGCAACTTGAGCGCCACTGCCGCTTGCTGAATGAACGCGGCCTTTTTGCCCACCGTGTCCACGCAACTCACATCCACTGCAGGGCAGCAGATGGCAAACACCACACCGGGCAGGCCACCGCCCGAGCCCACATCCAGCAGCCTCACGCCCGCCCCGCCCTGCCCCAAGGTCGTTACATGGCGGCGCAGCGGCGCCACAGCAGCCAAGCTGTCAAGCAGGTGGTGCGTCAGCATCTCCTGCGGGTCGCGCACCGCCGTCAGGTTATAGACCTTGTTCCACTTTTGCAGCAGGGCCAGAAACTCCATCAACTGCGCCGTCTGTGCATCCGTCAGGTCCAAGCCCAACGCCTGGGCGCCCTCCTGCAAACGGGCTTGCAGGGCCTGCACGGGGTGAAGGGTCGGCGTGTTCATGCGGTCACCTCGCCCTCGGCCTTGGCGGGTGCCAAGGCAAAGTCTTTGAAGCCACCCTTCTTGAGGTGCACCATCAACAAGGAAATGGCCGCCGGGGTGATGCCCGTGATGCGCGAGGCCTGACCCAGGGTTTCAGGGCGATGGCGCGTCAGCACCTGGCGGGCCTCGATGCTCAAGGCCGTCACCTGCATGTAGTCCAGTTCAGCGGGCAGGCGCAGCTTTTCGTAATGGGCAGCACGTTCCACCTCGCCCTTCTGTCGGTCGATGTAGCCTGAATACTTGGCCGCAATCTCCACCTGCTCAATCACCGATTCACTCAACGCCCCCAGCGTTTCACGTGAAACATCGGCGCTGGCGTACTTGCCGCCGTCCATTCCCATCAGCGTGCCGTAGGCCACATCGGGTCGGCGCAGCAGGTCAAACAGGTTGTACTCGTGCTCAATGCTCTTGCCCAGCACGCGCTCAGACTCGGTAGCAGGCAGGTTGCGTGGGTTCACCCAGGTGGCTTTCAGGCGCTCTGTTTCACGTGAAACAGCATCGCGCTTGCGGCTAAACGCATCCCAGCGCGCATCGTCCACCAGCCCCATGCGGCGCCCGGCTTCGGTCAGGCGCATGTCGGCGTTGTCCTCGCGCAGTTGCAGGCGGAACTCGGCCCGGCTGGTGAACATGCGGTAGGGCTCGGTCACGCCCTTGGTAATGAGGTCGTCCACCAGCACGCCGAGGTAGGCTTCGTCGCGACCCGGCAGCCAGGCGGCTTCGCCCCGGCACTGCAGGGCGGCGTTGATGCCAGCAAACAAGCCTTGCGCCGCCGCCTCTTCGTAGCCCGTGGTGCCATTGATCTGCCCGGCAAAGAACAGACCCTGGATCTGGCGCGTCTCAAAGCTGCTCTTGAGCGAGCGCGGGTCAAAGTAGTCGTATTCGATGGCATAGCCCGGGCGCAGGATGTGTGCGTTCTCCAAGCCCTTCATGCTGCGCACCAGGTCGTACTGGATGTCGAATGGCAGACTGGTGCTGATGCCGTTGGGGTAATACTCGTGCGTGGTCAGCCCTTCGGGCTCCAGAAAGATCTGGTGGCTGTCCTTGTCGGCAAAGCGGTTGATCTTGTCTTCCACGCTCGGGCAGTAGCGTGGGCCCACGCCCTCGATCTTGCCGGTGAACATGGGGCTGCGGTCAAAGCCGCTGCGGATGATCTCGTGCGTGCGCTCGTTGGTGTGGGTGATCCAGCACGGCATTTGCTGCGGGTGCATCTGCGCATTGCCCATAAAGCTGAACACAGGCACGGTGCCCTCGTTCACGCCACCGGGCATGCCGTCACCGGGTTGCTCCTCGCACTGGCTGAAGTCGATGCTGCGGCCGTCAATGCGGGGGGGCGTGCCGGTCTTCAGGCGCCCTTGCGGCAGCTTCAGTTCTTTGAGGCGAGCACTCAGCGAGACGGCGGGCGGGTCCCCTGCCCGGCCGGCGGCGTAGTTGTTCAGGCCCACATGGATCTTGCCGTCGAGAAAGGTACCAGCCGTCAGCACCACGGTGCGGCTGCGAAAGCGGATGCCCACCTGCGTGACTGCACCCACTACGCGATCCCCCTCCACCATCAGGTCGTCCACCGCCTGCTGGAACAGCCACAGGTTGGACTGGTTCTCCAGCATGCGGCGGATGGCGGCCTTGTACAGAATGCGGTCGGCCTGCGCCCGCGTGGCGCGCACCGCAGGGCCTTTGGAACTGTTGAGAATGCGGAACTGGATACCGCCCTCGTCCGTCGCCAGCGCCATGGCACCACCCAGCGCATCCACCTCTTTGACCAAATGGCCCTTGCCGATGCCGCCAATGCTGGGGTTGCAGCTCATCTGCCCCAGGGTCTCGATGTTGTGGGACAGCAGCAAGGTTTTGCTGCCCATGCGGGCAGCGGCCAGCGCGGCCTCGGTGCCAGCATGGCCACCGCCGACGACGATCACATCAAATTCCTGGGGGTACAACATGGGAGCGCTCCGGGGCCCTGCCGGGCCCGATAAAGAAAACACCCGCAATCAGAATCTGTTCAAAATCTTTTCGGGGATCGCACTGCGGGCCGGGCATCAGGTGCTGTCGGCGCAGGCCAGGGCGATTGCGGGTAACCCCTGATTTTCCCACTTTGCGCGCATTGTGTCTGCGCATGCCCTTGGGGCGGGTGGTAGCGCATCCTGGCAAGCCCCCTTCGCTCAGTCCAAAAAGAGACTGCAACCCCCTTGTTTCACGTGAAACACCCCACGCAGGAATCCTGTCCACCCGGTGTGATTCAATGGCACCCATGCCAAACGCCCAACTCCTCATCTTCGCGGGCAGCACCCGCCAGCAGTCCTTTAACCGCAAACTGGCCCATGCCACCGCTGCCATCGCGCGCGATGCGGGGGCCAGCGTCACGCTGCTGGAGCTGTCTGACTTTGACATTCCGCTCTACAACGCTGACCTGGAAGCCCAAGGCACCCCGGCCGATGTGGTGCGGCTCAAGCAGGTGCTGCTCGACCACCCCGCCTGGATCATCTGCTCGCCCGAATACAACGGCAGCTACACCGCACTGCTCAAAAACACCCTCGACTGGGCCTCCAGCCCCATCAAGGGGGACCCGGTGTGGCAAGACGGCACCCGCTCCTTCCGGGGCAAGGTGGTGGGCATGCTCAGCGCGTCCCCCGGTGCGCTGGGCGGCCTGCGTTCGCAAAGCCACCTGGGCCCTTTGCTCACCAACCTCGAATGCTGGCTGGCCCCCAAGGCGTTTGCGCTGGGCTCGGCAGGCAGCGCGTTCGATGACAGCGGCGCCCTGCTCCAGCCCGCCCACCGCGACCGCGTGCGCGCCGTGGTGGACCAGGTGCTGTGGGCCGCAGGCCGCCTGCACGGCGACGCTGCAGGCCCCGCCTGAACGTATTTAAGTCAAAACAAGCCCTAGCGCTTATTTAACAAGCGCTAGCAGCTATATAAACCATAGCAAACCCATGGATTGCCGCCCTGGCTGCGGCGCCTGCTGCACCGCCCCCTCCATCAGCTCCCCCATCCCTGGCATGCCGCACGGCAAGCCTGCGGGGGTGCGCTGTGTGCAGCTGGACGAGCACGCACGGTGCCGCATCTTTGGCCAACCCGATCGGCCAGCGGTGTGCGGTGGGTTGATGCCCTCCGCTGAGATGTGCGGTGCCAGCAACGCACAGGCCATGGCGTATCTGACGCAACTGGAACAACTGACCCAACCAGCCCACCTACCGCAGCGTTGACCTGCAGCGGCTTGGGGCGGGCACAGGCATAAAAAAGCACGCCCAAGGGCGTGCTTTGGTAGCGGCTGGCATGGTGGCAGCAGGAATTCCGCTCAGCTCAGCTTAGAAGCTCTCCCACTCATCGTCATTGCCCCCGGCCTTCGCTGCCTTGGGCGCTGGCGTTGCCTTGGGTGCTGGCGCCGCTGCCTGGGGCGCCGCCAGGCTCGCCGCTGGCTTGCTTTGGGCTGGTGCTTTGGCCGTTGTCGCCTTGGGCTTGCTCAGCGCAGGCCGGGCCGCACTGCTGCCAACGGGCTTGAAGCTACTGGTGTTGCCTGGACGCGGGGCGTTGTAGCTGCTGCTGGCATCGTGGGCCAGTTTGAACACCGCCACGGCGTTGACCAGCTCGCTCGCCTGGCTGTTGAGGCTGCTGGCCGCTGCTGCCATTTCTTCCACCAAGGCCGCGTTTTGCTGGGTCGCCTGGTCCATTTGCGTCACGGCTTCGCCCACTTGGCCTACCCCTGCGCTTTGTTCGCTGCTGGCCGCGCTGATTTCTCCCATGATGTCGGTCACGCGCCTAATGGCCGTGACGACTTCGGTCATGGTGCTGCCTGCTTTGTCTACCAGCAGGGTGCCTTGTTCTACCCGCTCTACGCTGGCCATGATCAGGCTCTTGATTTCTTTGGCCGCTTCTGCGCTGCGTCCTGCCAGGTTGCGCACTTCGGTGGCTACCACCGCAAAGCCTCGCCCTTGTTCGCCTGCACGGGCGGCTTCCACGGCAGCGTTCAGCGCCAGGATGTTGGTCTGGAAGGCGATGCCGTCGATCACGCTGATGATGTCTGCAATCTTGTTGCTGCTGGCGTTGATGCCTTTCATGGTCTCCACCACTTCGGCAACCACTTCTCCGCCTTGGGTGGCAACGGTCGATGCGCTCATGGCCAGTTGGTTGGCGGTGCGGGCGTTGTCTGCGTTTTGGCGCACGGTGGAGCCGAGCTCTTCCATGGAGGCTGCGGTTTCTTCCAGGGCGCTGGCTTGTTGTTCGGTGCGGGCGCTCAGGTCGTTGTTGCCCGAGGCAATCTCGGCGCTGGCCGAGGCCACGCTTTCTGAGTTCTGGCGCACGACGGAGACGGTGCGCACCAGGCTTTGCTGCATGCGTTGCAGGGCTCCGAGCAGTTGGCCGGTTTCGTCAGTGGAGGTGACTTCGATGTGGGCGCTGAGGTCGCCTGCGGCCACCTGGTCGGCCACTTCTACGGCGCGGGACAGGGGGGCGGTGATCGAGCGGATGATGGCAATTGCCAGGAAGATGGCCAAGCCCACAATCACGGCGCAGGCCAACAGAACATCCCGCTGCAGGGCCGAGGCCTCGCCTTCGGCCCTTACACCGGCTGCTTCGGTCGTTTTGCTTTGGTATTCCAGCTGGCTCTCAATCAGTGCCCGGTAGGCTCTCTGGACAGGCCGCAGCTCCGTCTCCAGGTACTTCAGGGCCTCGTCTTTGCGCCCTTCTTTGATCATGGCCAGGTACTGGTCACTCACCCGGAGAAAATTGGCCCGCTCCTGCTGCATCTTGGCCAAGCGGTCCTTGCCTTCTGGCGACCGAATCAAGGTCTCCAGCAGTTTGTACTGGGCGGTCACGGTTTCGCGGGCCGAGGCGATCTGGGTGGAGGCACGCTGGCGCACCTCATCGGTGTCCCAAAGGGCCAGGTTGCGGTACTGGATCGCTTGCTCGTTCACCCCGGAATCCAGGGCGGCCAGGGCTTTGGTCACAGGGATGCGTACACCCACCACGTCGTTCAGGGCCTCCCGCTGGTGGCCAGAGCGCACCAGGCTGATCACACCCAACACCAAAACAAGCAGCACCATGGCTGCAAAGGCCCCCGCAAGGCGCGTCGATATCTTCCAGTTTTTCATAGACTTCTCCCCAGTTTGGAACCCACAGCCGCAGAGGGCGCCGCGTTGCAAACCACGCCGCCCCACTCCAGCCAACTCTGTGCGGAATCTCCGCGATCGGTCCTGTAAAACCCGGCCCTGTGCAGGCTTCTTGTGGCTTCAGCCCCCAAAAGCATTGACACGTGTCAAAAAAATACTATCACCAATTGTTAAAAGATTAACAAAATCACATACCCACAAATACCTTTTGGCCTTTGAACGGAAGGCGCCTGTGGCACCGGGCAACACCCAGGGTTTCCATGGCGCCGTGGCCCGAGGGTTTTGACAAAAAGGCCTGATTGACGACCTGCCTCAGACGCCTTCTCGTCCCCACCCCACCCGTTCGGGCTGAGCCTGTCGAAGCCTTGCACGCACGCAGCAAGCCCTGGCTTCGACGGGCTCAGCCCGAACGGATGCAGGGGTATCTGAGGCAAGTCGCTAATCAGGCAAAAAGGCCGCCTAGCGCCCGCACAGCAAGCGCTAGCAGCTATCAAATCAGAAGCAGATGCGATACCGCTGTCACAAACCCGAGGGGCCGTGCGTCTGACAGGCTCAGACAAGCGCAGCGCGAAGCTCCTTGAGCCCCCCCATTCACCACCCACGCCATGACCCACCCCACCGAGCCCGCTTTCGCAGCACCCACCACAGACCCCTTCACCACCCTGCGCCCCCGCCTGTTTGGGCTGGCCTACCGCATGCTGGGGGTGCGGGCCGATGCCGAGGATGTGCTGCAGGACGCCTGGCTGCGCTGGAGCCGCCAGGACACCGCCGCCCTGCAGTCGGCCGAGGCGTGGCTGGTGACGGTGGTGACGCGCCTGTCGATTGACCGGCTGCGTGCCCTGAAGGCCGAGCGCGAGGCCTATGTGGGCTGGTGGCTGCCAGAGCCGCTGGTGGAGCTGCAGGCAGGCGGGCAACATCACCACACGCCAGAGTCGGCGGCCGAGCTGGCGGGGGAGCTGTCAGTGGCGTTTTTGTACGTGCTGGAGCGCCTGGGGCCGGAGGAGCGCGCGGCCTTTTTGCTGCGCCAGGTGTTTGACTACGACTACGCCGACATTGCCGCGCAGCTGGGCAAAACCGAGGCCGCCTGCCGCCAGCTGGTGCACCGCGCCAGCGAGCGGGTACAGCAAGCGCGCACCCGCTTTGAGGTGCCGCGCACGGTGCACCAGCAGCTGCTGCAGCGCTTCATGCAGGCCGCCCACAGTGGCGACCGCAACGCCATCGAGGCACTGATCGGCGAGGACGCACAGCTCATTGGCGACGGCGGCGGCAAGGTGCCCTCGTTCCCCAAGCCGCTGGTGGGGCCGTTTCGCATTGCCAACCTGTACTGGGCCCTTTTCCGCCGCCTGGGCCCGCAGGCGGCGTACCGCATGGCGCTCATTAACGGCGAGCCGGGGCTGCTGCGCTACGTGGAGGGCCAGCTCGAATCTGCCCAGGCGTTTGTGACGGATGGCGAACGCATCGTGGCCATCTACGCCGTGCGCAACCCCGACAAGCTCACGGGCATTGCCTCCACACTGGGCTGAAGCTCCAGGGAATTGGGGCGTTGGGGCCCTTGCCCCGTCACAAACACGGCACGGGCTGCGTCTTATGGGCATGAACAGGCCACCTGGCCACATTCATGCCCTTTGCACTTCCACCCTAACGTTTCCAACCAAGGACCTGACATGACCTCCAGCACCTCCCACACCGCCCGCCTGCCCTACCACCAGCTGTCTTCCAAGGCCTTCATGGGCCTGGTGAACCTGTCAGACACCATCAAGAAAGGCCCGCTGGGCCTGCGTCTGGCCGAGCTGGTGTTCCTGCGCGTGTCGCAAATCAACGGCTGCGCCTATTGCATGGACATGCACTGGCATGTGCTCGTCAAAGACGGCATGGAGCCCCGCCACCTGAACGCCGTGGCGGGCTGGCGCGAGGCGCCGTTCTTCAGCGACTGCGAGCGCGCCGCCCTGCGCTGGGCCGAGATCCTGACCGCCACGCCGCACAGCGACGCCAGCGATGAAGAGTTTGCCAAACTGCAGGCCGTGTTCAGCGCTGCCGAAATCTCCGACCTGGGCTTTGCCATTGCCATCATCAACGCCTGGAACCTGATTAACGCAGGCATGCGTGCGCCAATCCCGCAAACACCCGTGGTGTAATTTCAAGCCAAATAGGCTGCTAACGCTTATCCAATAAGCGCTAGCAGCTATCATTTTTGAATAAACAAAAGGGCCACCACTCCCCTTGCTTGT
This sequence comes from Acidovorax sp. 56, assembly GCF_002749705.1. Lineage (NCBI taxonomy): Bacteria > Pseudomonadati > Pseudomonadota > Betaproteobacteria > Burkholderiales > Comamonadaceae > Acidovorax > Acidovorax sp. 56. Next base: position 3,417,339 of record NZ_PEEV01000001.1, on the reverse strand, counting down.
GTAGCCTGTCTGACAGCCACGCTGGCGCAAGCGGCCTACAGTGTCCCCACCCACGTTACGGAGACACCCCATGCATTCCATCCCCTCGCTGCAGGGCAGCGTCAGCCCCGAAGAATGGCAACTGCGCTGCGATCTGGCCGCCTGCTACCGGCTGGTGGCGCTGTACGGCTGGAGCGACCTGGTCTTCACCCACATCAGCGCCAAGCTGCCCGAGTCGGTGTCGGGGACTGAGCACCAGTTCCTCATCAACCCCTACGGCCTGATGTTCGACGAGATCACCGCATCCAGCCTCATCAAGGTGGACATGCAGTGCAACAAGCTGCACGACTCGCCCTTCCCCGTGAACCCTGCGGGCTTTGTGATCCACAGCGCCGTGCACGAGGCCCGGCCCGAGGCAGGCTGCGTGCTGCACACCCACACCCGCGCGGGCGTGGCCGTGAGCGCGCAAAAGGGCGGCGTGCTGCCCATCAGCCAGCAGAGCACCTTTGTGCTGGGCTCGCTGGCCTACCACGCCTATGAGGGCGTGGCCTTTCGCGACGAAGAAAAGCCGCGCCTGCAGGCCGACCTGGGCGAGGCCAACTTCCTCATGCTGCGCAACCACGGGCTGCTCACGGTGGGCAAAACCATTGCCGATGCGTTCTTGTCGATGTACACGTTCGAGAACACCTGCCGCATCCAGATCGACGCGCAGGCCGGTGGCGAACTGATTGCCGTGGACCCGCGCATCGTCAGTGGCGTGGCCCAGGCCATGCGCGTACAGACGGGCGGACTGGGCGGTGCCTTTGCCTGGCCCGCACTGCTGCGCAAGGCCCAGCGCGAAGCGCCAGGGTTTGACCACTGAAGCCCACGCACCCAAAGCCCGCCCCTGCGCACAACGCTGCGCCAACGCATACGATGTGCACCTCGTGATTTTTTGACCAGAGGACACAAGCCCATGAAGCTGTACTACTCCCCCGGCGCCTGCTCGCTGTCGCCCCACATCGCTTTGCACGAAGCGGGCCTGGCGTTTGACGCCGTGCTGGCGAGCACCAAGACGCACAAGCTGCAAGACGGCACCGACTTCTACACCATCAACGAACTGGGCTACGTGCCCGTGCTGGAGCTGGACAACGGCGAGCGCCTGCGCGAAGGCCCTGCCATCGTGCAGTACGTGGCCGACCAGGTGCCCAGCAAGGGCCTGGCCCCCGCCCACGGCACCATGGAGCGCTACCGCCTGCAAGAGTGGCTAACCTTCATTGGCACCGAGCTGCACAAGGGCCACAGCCCGCTGTTTGCCCCCAACACGCCCGAAGAGTACAAGCCCATCGTGCGCGAACGCCTGCAAAGCCGCTTTGCATGGGTCGACAAGCAACTGGCAGGCAAGGACTACCTGCTGGGCAGCTTCACCGTGGCCGATGGCTACCTGTACACCGTCTCGCGCTGGGGCCAGTTTGTGGGCGTGGACACCTCGGGCCTGGCAAACCTGCAAGCCTTCAAACAGCGCATGGAAGCGCGCCCAGGCGTGCAAGCTGCCTTGAAGGCGGAAGGCCTTCTCAAGTAAGCGGCAGCCCCCTGAACAGGCCCCAAACAGCGCAGACCTTTGCAAAGAGGCTGCGCTTTTTTTCATGGGCCTGCCCACCAGCGCAGCAGCGCCCCCGCACTGCAAGGTTCCACGTGAAACGCCACTGCGCGCCCGCCCTCCAAGCCCTGCGGTTATCACAAAAAGAGAGCCCTTGTTGATGCATCCGGCCTGCACGTTGGGGCCAGCAGCAGTACGCTTGAGGCCGTTATCCACTGAGTGCAATCTAGATTGCGGAAAGCGCGTCCATGACTTCCCTGTTCGAACCCACCCAAGCCGGTGACATCGCCCTGGCCAACCGCATTGCCATGGCCCCCCTCACCCGCAACCGCTCGCCCGAGGCCATTCCCACCGATCTGGTCGCCACCTACTACGCGCAGCGCGCCAGCGCGGGCCTGATCATCTCTGAGGCCACCGCCATCAGCCCCCAGGGCCAGGGCTATGCCGACGTGCCGGGCCTGTACGGCACCGAGCAACTGGACGGCTGGAAGAAGGTGACCCGCGCCGTGCACCAGGCGGGCGGCAAGATCGTGGTGCAGCTGTGGCATGTGGGCCGCATCTCTCACACCTCGCTGCAGCCCGGCAACGCCCAGCCCGTGGCGCCATCGGCCATCCGCGCCCATGCCAAGACGGTGCTCATCAAAGACGGCGTGCCCACGTTCACTGAAACATCCGAGCCCCGCGCGCTGGATGCGCAAGAGCTGCCCGGCATCGTGCAGGACTACCGCCACGCTGCGCGCAACGCCATTGCCGCCGGCTTTGATGGCGTGGAAATCCACGCGGCCAACGGCTACCTCATCGACCAGTTCCTCAAGACCGGCGCCAACCAGCGCACCGACGACTACGGCGGCAGCATCAAAAACCGCGCCCGCCTGCTGCTGGAGGTGACGCGCGCCATCGTGGACGAAATCGGCGGCGGGCGCACCGGCATCCGCCTCTCGCCCGTCACCCCCGCCAACGACATCGTGGACGAAAACCCGCAACTGCTGTTTGACTACGTGGCGTGCGAGCTGGCCAAGCTGGGCCTGGCCTTCATCCACGTGATCGAAGGCTCAACCGGCGGCCCCCGCGAGCTGGCAGACCGCCCCTTCAGCTACGACGAAATGCGCACCGCCTACCGCACCGCTGGCGGCAAGGGCGCCTGGATGGTGAACAACGCCTACGACCGGGCACTGGCCGAATCGGCACTGGCCCAAGGTGCCGACATCGTGGCCTTTGGCCGCCCGTTCATCGCCAACCCCGACCTGGTGCAACGCCTGCAGCAAAACGCACCGCTCAATGAACTCAACCGCGCCACGCTGTATGGCGGCGGGGCTGAGGGGTATACGGACTACCCTGCGCTGAACGCCTAAGGCAGCGGACCAAAGCAAGAGCTGCGGAGTTTCACACACGCTGAATGAAACTGGCGCAGCCCAAGCCAGGGTCGCCGCGCAAGGGCCGTCCCGCCGCGCTGGCGACGTCCCCCTGCCCGCGAAGCGAGAGCGGGGGGAAGCGGCGAAGCCGCTCAGGGGGGTGAACCTAATCCAATCGGGCTGGGGGCCCGCATCACGATGCGGGTGAACAGACGGTCATACGCCGGGTCGCGCGGACGGCCGTGGGTGAGGGGGTTGGTGTTGGTGGCAAACGCGGCATCCACAGCGGCCCAGTCCTCATCGCTCAAATGCGCCTGTGCCGCAGGCAGCACCAGCGTCTCTTCCAGGCGCATGTGCTCCAGGTAAAAATCGATATAGCGCCCCAGGGCCTGCACAAACGCCTCGCGCCGCCCCTCACCCATCAGCTCCCAGCCCAGCAGCAGGTGCTGCAGCTCCCGCACCGCCGCCTCGCCGCCATCGTGCTCCTGGTCCAGCCGCGCAATCACCTCGGCCACATGGGGTGCGCACAGGGCCACCCGGGGGAAGAGGCACTGCGTCTCTTTGGGGTGGTGCTGGCGTTCGGGAAACTCGTCGATGTAGAACAGCATGGCCCGCGCCACGTCAAAGAACGTGGCGGGGTTGTCCCCCGGGCCTTGGTCCATCAGCAGCCTCAGCGAATGCAGCACCGCAGCGAGCGATGCATGTTCTTCACGGATGATCTGCAAACTGACGGGAGGCATAGGGCAAGCACCGGGGGCGGGTAGACGAATCGGGCGAGAGTGCCACGGCCCCGCCAGCCCCTGCGTGACACAGGTCAACAAATGCCCAGGCATGGGGCCCTGCAGCGCACAAAACGGGGCCCCAAAAAGCAAAACCCCCAACCAGTGGGGGTTTGCAGCAAGGTGGCGGGCCCGCGCACCGGGCGCCCGCCAGTCCACCCATCAGCCCAGCAAAGCGCGGGGGCCCGAGCGGGGCGCAGACAAGCCCTGCGGGGCTGCCACGGCGGCGTGCTGGTGCAGGTCCATGGATGCCGACAGGCGGAACTGCTGCACCACCTGCGACAAGCGCGCAGCCTGCTCACGCAGGGACTCGGCGGCGGCAGCAGACTCTTCCACCAGCGCCGCGTTTTGCTGCGTCATGCGGTCGATCTCGCCCACCGACTGGTTCACCTGGCCAATGCCTGCAGACTGCTCGGAAGCCGCTGCCGTGATCTCGCCAATGATGTCGCCCACGCGCTGCACGCTGCTCACGATGTCCTTCATGGCCGTGCCCGCGTCTTCCACATGGCGCACGCCGCCGTTCACGGCGGTCACGCTGCTCTGGATCAGCACCTTGATGTCGCTGGCCGCAGCGGCCGAGCGCTGGGCCAGGCTGCGCACTTCGCTGGCCACCACGGCAAAGCCACGGCCTTGCTCGCCCGCACGGGCGGCTTCCACGGCCGCGTTCAGCGCCAGGATGTTGGTCTGGAAGGCAATCGAATCGATCAGGCCGATGATGTCGCCGATCTTGCGGCTGGAGGCCGAGATCTCGTGCATGCTGGACACCGCCTGCTCCACCACCGAGCCACCCCGCGTGGCTGTGCTGGATGCTGAGGCCGCCAGCTGGTTGGCCATCTGTGAAGAAGACGCCGTCTGCTGCACCGTGGCCGTGATTTGCGACAGCGAACTCACCGCCGCCTGGGCGTTGCTGGCCGTTTGCTCGGTGCGGTGCGACAGGTCCTGGTTGCCCGTGGCAATCTCCTGGCTGGCCGTGGCGATGTTGCCGCTGGCATCGCGCACCTGCGCCACCAGCGTGCCCAGGCCCTGCTGCATGTCGGACAGGGCGCGCAGCAGGTCGGCCACTTCATCGCGCCCTTCGGCACGGATGGACTGCGACAAGTCGCCCCCCGCAATGGCCTTGGCCACACGCTGGGCCTCGTCCAACGGCTTGCAGATGGAATGCATGTTCAGCAAAGTGAGCGGCACCACCACCACCACCGTGATGATCACTGCCAAGGCAAACAGCCACTTCGTTTGCTCCGAGACGCTCTGTTGCTCGGCCACCGACTTTTGCACCTCGCTGCGCAGCACCTCATCGAGCTGGCCCATCAGCTTGTCGGCCTCAGAGAATTCGGCCACGGCCTTGCCGCTCATGCGGTTGGCGATGGTAGCGGTGTCGTAGCCACCGGCCTCCAGTTGCCGCGCCACATGGGCAAACGCCTCCTTGTAGCTGTCCAGCTTTTTGATGATGTCGCGCACCACCGGGTTGTCCACATCCTCTTCGCCTTCCAGGAACTGGCTGGCCACTTTTTTGGCCTTCTCCTGGCTGTCCAGCCACTTGGCATAGGCGGCCTTCACTGCCTCGGGCTTCTCGTAGCCAATGATCATGTCCTTCTCATGCTGACGAATGGCCCCCATCTCGCCACGCAACTGGGCCATGTAGGACACCTCCTTGAAGGAGTTGTGCATGAAATCCTCGCTCATGGAATAGATGCGGAACATGCCCAACATGCCCGCACCGCCCAGCAGCCCCAGCAAGCCCAACACCACGCCAATAGCACCCAGCATGCGAAAACGGATGGTGAACAGCCGCATGAGCGAAAAGAGATTCATGATTTGTCTTCCTCAAGAGAGATACGCCAACAGAGCCGACGCTGCCAATTTTTTAGTTTACTTTTCTGAAACTATTTGTTGCAGTTTGCCAGACATCGCAGACCTCGGCCATGTGGTTTATCACATGCGCCAGCGTTTGAGTAGCAGGGCATTTGCCATCACGCTCACCGAACTGAGGGCCATGGCCGCCCCCGCCACCACGGGGCTGAGGTAGCCCAGCGCCGCCAGCGGAATGCCCGCCACGTTGTACGCAAAGGCCCAAAACAGGTTCTGGCGGATCTTGCGCACCGTGCGGTGGGAGATGTCGAGCGCCGCAGCCACCAGCATCGGGTCGCCCCGCATCAGCGTGATGCCCGCTGCGTGCATGGCCACATCGGTGCCATTGCCCATGGCCATGCCCACGTCCGCAGCGGCCAGTGCGGGGGCATCGTTAACGCCGTCTCCTACCATCGCCACAATGTGGCGCCGTGGGGCGCTGGCCCCGGCGGTTTTTACATCTGCGACGTTGCCCTGCTGCAACAGCCGTATCTGCTGCGCCTTGTCGCCCGGAAGCACCTCGGCCATCACTTCACCGGCCGCAGGGTCCAGCCCCAGGCGGCGGGCCATGGCCTCGGCCGCGCCCCGGTTGTCGCCCGAAATCATCACCGTGCGAATGCCCCGCGCCTTCAGCGCCGCCAGCGCCTCGCGGGCGCCGGGCTTGGGCTCGTCGCCAAAGGCCAGCAGGGCCAGCACCTGCGGGCCCTCCGGCGCGTCTGTGGAAACGGCCGACACGGTGTAGCCCTCGGCCTGCAAGGCCTGGGCACGTTGCAACAAGCCTTCGCAATCCCCCTGCCCCTGCGCGGGCAGTGCCGCACCCAGCTCCTGCATCCAACGCAGGCTGCCAATGCGCCAGGCCTGCCCGGCCACCGCGCCCTCAGTGCCGCGCCCGGGCACAGCCCGCACCGCCTGCACGCTGTCGGCCGCAGCCACACCACGCTGCTGCGCGGCGGCCACCACGGCACGGGCCAGGGGGTGTTCACTGCCGCCTTGCACCCCGGCCACGGCGGCCAGCACGGTGGTTTCATCAGCGCCCGGGGCCAATTCCAGCGCCACCAGGCGGGGCTGGCCCACCGTCAACGTGCCGGTCTTGTCAAAGGCCACGGTGTCCACCTGGTGCGCCACCTCCAGGGCCTGCACGTCCTTGATCAAGATGCCGTGCTGCGCGGCCACACCCGTGCCCGCCATGATGGCCGCAGGCGTGGCCAGCCCCAGCGCACAGGGGCAGGCAATCACCAGCACCGCCACGGCGTGGATCAAGGCCGCCTCGGCCCCTGCACCTGCTGCCAGCCAGCCCAGCAAGGTGATCAGCGCCAGCGCCAGCACCACAGGCACAAACACGGCCGATACCTTGTCCACCAGCCGCTGCAGCGGCGCTTTGGCGGCCTGGGCGTCTTCCACCAGGCGGATGATTTTGGCCAGCACCGTCTCGGCCCCCACGGCCTGCACCTGCATCACCACCCGGCCTTCGCCGTTGATAGAGCCGCCCGTCAGCCGCCCGCCCACTTCGCGTGCCACGGGCAAGGGCTCGCCGGTCAGCATCGATTCATCCACCTGCGTCTGCCCTTCGGCCACCACGCCATCGGCCGGAATGCGCTCGCCAGGGCGCACCACCAGCCGGTCGCCCACCAACACCTCGGCCACAGACACATCCACCTCGCCGGTTTTAGACAGCAAATGCACCACATCCGGCCGCAGGGCATGCAGCGCGCGGATGGCGGCGGTGGTCTGCCGCTTGGCGCGGGCCTCCAGCCATTTGCCCAGCAGCACCAGCGTGACCACCACGGCCGAGGCCTCGAAGTACAGATGCGGAACATGCCCAGGGTGATCGGTCGGAGCCGTCAGCCACAGCCACATCGACAGGCCCCAGCCCGCGCTGGTGCCCACCGCCACCAGCAAATCCATGTTGCCGCTCAGCGCCTTGGCCGCTGCCCAGCCCGCCTTGTAAAAGCGTGCGCCCAGGATGAACTGCACCGGCGTGGCCAGCGCAAACTGCACCCAGGCGGGCAGCATCCAGTGCTGGCCAAACAGGTCGCCCAACATGGGAAGCACCAACGGCGCCGACAACGCCAGCCCCACCGCCACGGGCAAAAACCCCGCCCAGGGCGAAGCATCCTCAGGCCCGTCACCCGCATCGGCCGCGCGCGGCTCGTAGCCCGCATTGCGCACAGCGCGGCGCAGCTGGGCGTCCATGGCCGATGCCTCAGCGGCCACAAAGGAAACCCGAGCCGACTCGGTAGCCAGGTTCACCGTGGCATCTTGCACACCGGGCACCTTGCGCAGCGCCCGCTCCACACGGCCCACGCAGCTCGCGCAGGTCATGCCGCCAATGCCCAGGTCCAGCGACAGGGCGGCTTCGGCCGCAGGGGAGGAAACAGAGGGTGGGGCGGAGGATGGGGTGGGGTTGGAGGTCGTCATAGGTCAGACAGTAATCCTTGACGCCATGTGAAGGTCAAGGCTTGCGCCATATCAACCCTCTTTTTCAACCTTTTTTCGACCCAGGCAAAACAACCGCTTGACCCTGCCACCATGTGAAGGTTCATGATGGCGCCCAGATCGGTTCCACACCGTTTCGCCCCTTTCATCCTCATTTCACGTTTACCCAGGAGCACACCATGCCCACCACCCAAACCTTCCAAGTCCAAGGCATGACCTGCGGCCACTGCGAACGCGCCGTGACCCAGGCCATCCAGCAAGTCGACCCTGCTGCCACCGTGCAGATCGACCGCGCCAGCGGCCAAGTGCAGGTGCAAACCACCGCCGCACGCGAACCCCTGGCCGCCGCCATTGCGGAAGAAGGCTACCCAGTCGCCGCATGACCACCCCCACCGCCCGGCGGGCCCCCACCGCGCCACCAGTCTGGCCCGTGCCCATCAGCGAAGCCGCACGGTTGGCGGGCGTGTCGGCCCGCATGGTGCGCCACTACGAATCGCTGGGCCTGCTGCAAGGCGTGGCCCGCACCGAAAGCGGTTACCGCCAATACACCGAGGCCGATGTACACACCCTGCACTTCATCCGCCGCGCGCGCGACCTGGGCTTTTCCATGGAGGAAATCGCCACCCTGGTGGCCCTGTGGCAAGACCGCAGCCGCACCAGCGCCCAGGTCAAACGCATTGCACAAACCCACATCGCCCAGCTCACCGAACGCATCGCCCAAATGCAGGCCATGCAGCGCACCCTGCAAACCCTGGTGGGCTGCTGCCACGGCGACGACCGGCCCGACTGCCCCATCCTGGACGACCTGGCCGGAGGCGGTCTGGGTGCCATGGCTGGCAGGCATCAGCGGTGAGTGAATTGCTATTTAATTCATAGCTGCCAGCGCTTATTAAATAAGCGCTAGAGGCCAAAAACACTCAAAAAATCAGCGCCATTTCCCACAACCACCACACCGTGCATGGCAGACTCACAGGCTTTCCCATAGCCCCAAAGACTGCCCCATGCTCACCGGTGACCTGCGCAACAAAGTCGATCAAGTCTGGAACGCCTTCTGGTCCGGCGGCATCGCCAACCCCATCGAAGTCATCGAGCAGATCACCTACCTGCTCTTCCTGCGCGCCCTCGACAGCGACCAGACCCGCGAAGACAACAAGGCCCTGCGCCTCAAAACCCAGCCCGTGCGCCTCATCCCCACGGGCACCGATGCGCAAGGCCGCCCGCACGACAACATGCGCTGGTCCCGCTTCAAAAACATGGCCCCGGCCGAGATGTTCGACGTGCTCAGCAACCAGGTCTTCCCCTTCCTGCGCGAGCTACACACCTCAGACAGCCCCGCAGCGAAAACCGCATTTGCTCACCACATGCGCGATGCGCGTTTCACAATATCCAAGGCGGGATTGCTAGCCAAAGCAGTTGATTTGCTCGACACCATCCCCCTGGACGACCGCGACACCAAAGGCGACCTGTACGAATACATGCTCGGCAAAATCGCCTCTGCCGGGCAAAACGGCCAGTTCCGCACCCCGCGCCACATCATTGATTTGATGGTGGCCCTCACGGCCCCCACACCGCAAGACACCATCTGTGACCCGGCCAGCGGTACCTGCGGCTTCTTGGTCGCCGCAGGCGAATACCTGCGCCGCACCCACCCCGACATGCTGCGCGTGCCCGCGCAAAACGCGCACTTCCACAACGGCATGTTCCACGGGTATGACTTCGACAACACCATGCTGCGCATTGGCAGCATGAACATGGTGCTGCACGGCGTAGAGCACCCCGCCATCGAATACCGCGACTCGCTGGCCGAAGGCGCGGCGGGCGACGCCGAGGCCTACAGCCTCATCCTGGCCAACCCGCCCTTTGCGGGCAGCCTGGACTACGAAAACACCGCCAAGGACTTGCAGCAAACCGTCAAAACCAAAAAGACCGAGCTGCTGTTTTTGGCCCTGTTTTTGCGCCTGCTCAAAACCGGCGGGCGGGCGGCGGTCATCGTGCCCGACGGCGTGCTCTTTGGCAGCAGCAAAGCGCACAAAGAACTCCGCCGCAAGCTGGTCGAAGAGCAAAAGTTGGACGCCGTCATCAGCCTGCCCGGCGGCGTGTTCAAGCCCTACGCGGGCGTCAGCACCGCCATCTTGCTGTTCACCAAAACCATGAGCGGCGGCACCGACCACGTGTGGTTCTATGACATGCAGGCCGACGGCTGGAGCCTGGACGACAAACGCCAGTCCCTGCTGGATACAAGCCTTTTAGGCCTCCAGCCCTTACTGGACAAGCGCGAGCAGCTATCAGAAGCAGAGCACGCCAAAAATAACCTGCCCGATGTGCTGACCCGCTGGGCGCAGCGCAACGGCACCGAACGCGACCGCCCCCGCACCGCGCAAAGCTTTTGCGTGCCCAAGGCCGACATCGAGGCCAACGGCTATGACCTGAGCATCAACCGCTACAAGGAAGTGGTGCACGCGCAAGTGCAGCACCGGGCACCGGGGGAGATCCTGGCGGAGCTGCGGGTGTTGGAGGGCGAGATTGCGCGGGGGATGGGGGTGTTGGAGGGGATGTTGTGATGCCCCCGTCTTTGACAACTGTTGGCAGCGTTCTACGTGGCATCGTTTCCGGCAAAAGCGTGCAAACGCTTGAGCGGCCAGCGCAGGACAACGAACTCGGCATTCTCAAAGTCAGCGCAGTGACTTGGGGCTCATTCCGCCCCAATGAAAACAAGGCACTGCCGCCTAGCTACGACCCCAAGGACTGTCCACGCCCCATGAATGGGGACATCCTGATTTCCCGAGCGAACACGCGTGAACTGGTGGGCGCACCGGTCATGGTGCATGGCGACTACCCTCACTTGCTGCTTTCAGACAAGCTGCTGAAGCTACTCCCCGACGAGTCTGCAGTCGATGCGCGCTATCTCGTGCGCGCTTTGAGATCGCCTTCCGCCTCGGCACATTTCTTTCAGTGTGCAGGTGGGTCAAGCGGGTCTATGACAAACATCACGCAGTCAGACATTCGATCTGCTCCGATCTACTTGCCCTCGCTAGAAGAACAACGCCGCATCGCCGCCATCCTCGACCAAGCCGAAACCCTCCGAACCCAACGCCGCACCGCCCTGACCCTGCTCGACAGCCTCACCCAGTCCCTCTTTCTCGATATGTTTGGGGACCCGGTGGCGAATCCGAAGGGGTGGCAACTCGAAAAACTTGGAAAGCTGACCTCGAAAATGGGGAGTGGATCGACACCTTCAGGTGGAGATGCAGCCTACAAAACTGAAGGCATTTCACTCATACGGAGCCTCAACGTCCACGACGGTAATTTCAAGTACAAGAACTTGGCATACATCGACGAAGTGCAGGCAGCCAAGCTATCAAACGTTCAGGTTGCCGAAGGCGATGTGCTTTTGAATATCACTGGGGCTTCTGTTGCGAGAGTTTGTAGGGCGCCAGCTGATGTGCTGCCCGCACGCGTGAATCAACACGTAATGATTGTTCGGCCAAAGGCTGCTTTGAATGGTGTTTTTTTGGAGCGCATGCTTTTATCCGAAACCATGAAACGCGCCTTGCTTCAGATTGGTGGTGCAGGCGCCACGCGCGAAGCAATTACAAAAGCCCAAGCAGAAGAGTTGCTGGTACCGCTCCCCCCCTCCCCCTCCAACAAACCTTCGCCACCCGCATCGCCTCCATCGAAGCCCTCAAAACCACCCACCGCCGCGCCCTGGCCGCGCTGGATGCGCTGTTTGCCTCGCTGCAGCAGCGGGCGTTTGCGGGGCAGTTGTGAGGAACGACCACGACCTGGGGGAAAGGGAAAATCCCTGAACTTCCCAATGGATTCAATGACTTAGCCGGTGGTACCCTCATCCGTGAGGGCACCAAAGCTTGGCCTTTTTAGTGTTGGGCGGGGACAGCAGCAGGCGAAACACGCCCAGCGCTCCGGACGAGCAATGGGCACCTCCATCAAGTACCCGTCAAATAAGCAGCTTTTGCTAACCTGTTGTCAATAAAGGGAATTTTTGAAAAAAGCGCTTCGGTGACGCCCTTTCATCAAATACCCATCAAACAAATCAGGCCCAGTGCGGCACATAGCGGCGCAGCTTGGGCGCCGCAGCTTCATCCTCCAGGCGGATGACGCCAGCCGCCAGCGCATCCTTGAGCAACCGGGAGGCGATGGCGCTGTTTTTGGGGTCGATACCAAAGCGCTGGCGCAGCGTGGTGTTGGTCATGTATTCACGCTGCACATAGCGCAGGCAAGCGTGCAGATAAACGGCGCGCACCCTGTCCTCCCGATCCATGCCCGCCAGGGGGCGGGGAGCAAACAGGGTGGCGCGAGTGGATTCGCCCACCACGTCAAACGCAGGGGCAGGGAGTTGGTACAGCTCGGCCTCAGACACCACCTTGTCCACACCGCTGCCGCGCTCCTCACAAATGCCCACCAATCGCATGATGGAGGCCAGGCTCTCATTGCGCGACCGGGGCGGGTGATCGAGCATGCGGTGGGGCTCCATGAGCGGCTTGCCGGGGTTAGTGATTTCCATGCGGTCATCAAAAATTTCGACCATGGGGCCGCTGCCTGACACGCTCAGGTCTTGATGGATCAGTGCATTGGCAACCAATTCACGAATGGCCAATTCGGGGTACATGCGCACCGATTTGCGCAATGCTTGCCCAATCACCTCATTGATGGGCAACAGGTTGTTCACAAATCCCACCAACCCTTCAAAGCCCGCCGCGTAGCCGCGCATGCCTTCTTGCTCACGCAGGGTTTTGACGCGCCCGGTCCCTTCGTAAACCACCACGCGCACCGCCTTACGTTGCAGGCGCGGAAAGTCAGCCAAGCGCTTGGCAAATAGCAGTGCCCCAAGATTGAAGATGCTCCAATGACCGCCACCCATGGGTTCCACCAAGCGATGGGCTTGCAAACCGGCCAGCATGCCGTCGCGGTGATTGGGAACTGGCTTGTCCAGCAACTCAAAAAATGCCGGGTAGTCGATGAGTTTCAAAACTTCATCGGCGCTGAGCTTCTCGGCGGCAGCCAACATCTCGAACGGTGTGGCGTCCAGCATCCGCCATAACGTGCGCTCTTTTTCAGGAAAGTCCTTGAGTGGCTTCTTGTAAGTGCCGACCCTGATGTACTCCACCCCTTGAAATTTCACTGGGTGTCGAAACGCAGAATCAATCTCCAGCAAAACGACCGGACGCCCATCGATCTCAATGCGATGGAAATGAAAGCCGATGCGCGGGCTCAACAGCCGCAATAACCAGCTTTCCAGCTCTTCGTTACCTTGCCGAGCAGTTCGCGGGTCAAAACTCGTACCCACGATGGCGTGCCCGTCGTCGGCAACGCCCCAAAGCATGTAAGCATGGGCCCTGCCTTCCAAAGCAGCACTGTTGGCCAGTGCAGAGATGTACTCGCCAATGTCTTGCGGTTCGGCCTTGTTTTCCTTGAACTCCAGCCAGCCCGTTTCAGATGGCATGGCCGCAAACTCAAGTACCAAACTGCGCAAGTAATTTTGGTCTCGCAAGTTCATCTCTCTCCACAGTTTCCAGATTGCATATTCGGTCGCCAATTCTTGAGATGGGACCACAGCGCAGTATGGCAGCAGCCTGCATGAAACCGATACAAGCACTGAGCGTTGTCACCGGGTGAGCCTCCGCAACAAAAAAACTACCCATGGCTTGTGAAGCAAGCCCATCACTTAAAGTGTCCTCATAAGAGCAAAAGCGACCAAAAAAGCTGACTTGGTGCTGAAATTGCTCTCATAGGGACAAAAATGAACCTCACGCCTACCAACTCTGCCCAACTGGCCCAAGCCCTTGCCACTGAACGCAAGCGCCAAGGCATGACACGTTCACAAACAGCCGCCGTGTGCAATGTCAGCCCGTCGTTCATTCGTGATGCAGAGAGCCACCCAGAAAGTTGTTCGCTGCAAAAATTGGTTTTGCTGGTGTGCGGGCTGGGGTTAACGCTAAACATCGAGGGTTGGTCTAAACCACCCGCAAACAACGAACAGGGAGAGAGTGCATGAGCACAGTGCCATCGAACTTCGCCTTCCTGCAACCCGACTGGCCCGACCTGCTGGCCGAAGCCCGCCGTGCCGAGGCCGCTGCCCATGCCGACCCGCGCACCGCCTGCTTTTATACCCGCCGCACGCTGGAGCTGGCCGTGGCCTGGCTGTACCAGGCCGAAGGGGGCCGGGGTGGCTGCCTGCGCATGCCGTACAAGGCAGACCTTTCGGCCTTTTTGTTCGAGCCCAGCTTTCAGCAACTGGTAGGCACGGCGGTGCACGCCAAGATGGATGTGATTCGCCGCCTGGGCAACCAGGCTGTGCACCACGCTCGCCCGGTGCCACCGCAAGATGCCCTGGCCGCGCTGCGCGAGCTGTTCCATGTGGCCTTTTGGCTGGCGCAGCACTATGCGCGCCGCGTGGGTGACCGGCCTGCGGCGGGGTTGCAGTTTCGCGCCGACCTACTGCCCAGGCCTGCGACGGTCAACACCGCCGCTGAGCAAGCCGCCAGCCGCACCGCCCAGGCCGCAGCGCAAGAAGCCCTCGCCAAACAAGCCCAAGCCCTGGCAGAGCGCGATGCGGCCCTGCGCGAGGCAGCCGCACGCAATGCCGCGCTGGACGCAGAACTGGCCCACTACCGCGCCGAGATTGCCGCCGCCAAGGCCGCCAATGCGGCGCAGCCTGCCACCGCACACGACTACAACGAGGCCGCCACGCGCGACCTGTTCATTGACCTGCTGCTCAAAGAAGCCGGCTGGGCGCTAAACCAGCCGCGTGACCGCGAGTTTGCAGTGCAAGGCATGCCCAACAACGAAGGCAAGGGCTTTGTGGACTATGTGCTGTGGAGTGGCGAAATCCCCCTGGCCATTGTGGAAGCCAAGCGCACCCGCCGCAGCGCCCAAGAGGGCCAGCAGCAGGCCCGTCTGTATGCCGACTGCCTGGCAAAAAGCACCGGCCACCGCCCCGTGATCTACGGCACCAATGGCTACGAGCACTGGATGTGGGACGACACCACCAGCCCGCCGCGCCCGGTGCAAGGCTTTCACACCAAGGACGAGCTGGAGCTGATGCACCAGCGCCGCACCACGCGCAAGCCGCTGGCCAGCCTGCCGATTGCGGCGGGCATTGTGGAGCGCCACTACCAGCACCGTGCCATCCGCCGCATTGCCGAAACCTTTGAGCGCGACCAGCACCGCAAGGCGCTGGTGGTGATGGCCACAGGCGCGGGCAAAACCCGCACGGTGATTGCGCTGGTGGACTTGCTGATGCGCGCGGGCTGGGCCAAGCGCGTGCTGTTTTTGGCGGACCGCGTGGCGCTGGTGAACCAGGCGGTGAATGCCTTCAAGGCCCACCTGCCCGATGCTGCGCCGGTGAACCTGGTGACCGACCGCGCTACCGAGGGGCGGGTGTACGTGTCCACCTACCCCACGATGATGGGGCTCATCAACGAGGGTGCCGGTGGTGGCCAGCGCCGCTTTGGCGTGGGGCACTTTGACCTGATTGTGGTGGACGAGGCGCACCGCTCCATCTACCAAAAGTACCGCGCCATCTTCAGCTACTTTGACGCCCTGCTGGTGGGCCTGACGGCCACGCCCAAGGACGAAATCGACCGCAACACCTACAGCCTGTTTGGCCTGGAAAGCGGCGTGCCCACCGATGCGTATGGCTTGGACGACGCGATTGCCGAGGGCTTTCTTGCACCGCCCCGAGCGGTATCGGTGCCGCTGAAATTCCAACGCCAGGGCATTCGGTATGACGAGCTGAGCGACGACGAAAAGGACCAGTGGGACGCACTGGAGTGGGACGAAGAAGGTGGCGAGGCCCCCGACGAGGTGAGCGCCGAGGCGGTGAACCAATGGTTGTTCAACACTGACACGGTGGACAAGATGCTGGCCCTGCTGATGGAGCGCGGCCACAAGGTGGCGGGCGGCGACCGGCTGGGCAAAACCATCATCTTTGCCAAAAACCAGAAGCACGCCGAGTTCATCCAGGCGCGCTTCGATGCGAACTACCCCGACCGCAGGGGCGTGTTTGCGCGGGTCATCACCTTCAAGACCGAGTACGTGCAGTCGCTCATCGATGACTTCTCCAAAAAGAACGATGCCCCGCACATCGCGATTTCGGTGGACATGCTGGACACGGGCATCGACGTGCCCGAGGTGGTGAACCTGGTGTTTTTTAAGATCGTGCGCTCCAAAGCCAAGTTCTGGCAGATGGTGGGGCGCGGCACGCGGCTGTGCAAAGAGCTGTATGGGCCGGGGCAGGACAAGAAAGACTTTTTCATCTTCGACTTCTGCCAGAACCTGGAGTTTTTCAGCCAGGAGCTGGAGGGCAGCGAGGGCGCGCTGGCGCAGTCGCTATCGCAACGCTTGTTCAATGCGCGGCTGGAGCTGGTTGAAGTGCTGGACAAGCGACTGGCCAGCAACGGCGTGGCCGAAGAGGCGCAGCAATCACCCGTGCTGACCGAAGCCGGTATCCGCCACGACACAGCGACCCTGCTGCACAGCATGGTCGCTGGCATGTCGCTCGACAACTTTGTGGTGCGCCCGCAGCGCCGCTGGGTAGAGGCCTGGGCGCAGCCCGACGCGTGGATGCACCCCACACCAGAGCAACTGGCCGAGGTGGCAGCGCACTTGTCGGGCCTGCCCACCGCAGTGCGCGATGACGATGAAGACGCCAAGCGATTTGACGCCCTGCTGCTGAACACCCAACTGGCCCTGCTGCGCAACGAACCAGCGCTGGCGCGGCTGCAAGCCAAGGTACAGCAACTGGCCAGCAGCCTGCTGGAGCTGGCCAACGTGCCTAACGTGCGCGAACACCTGCTGCTGATTGAGGCCGTGGCAGGTGAAGAATGGTGGCAGGACGTGACACTGCCCATGCTGGAGCAAGCGCGGCGCAAGCTACGCAGCCTCATCAAGCTCATCGAAAAAAGTGGCCGCAAGGTGGTCTACACCGACTTTGAAGATGCCATTGGTGAAACCGCCGAAGTGGATTTGCCCTTGGTTGCCAATGCAGTGGACTTCGATCGCTTTCGTGCAAAGGCCAAGGTGTTTCTGCGTGCCCACGAAGACCGCCTGGCTCTGCACAAGCTGCGGCGCAATCAACCGCTGACTGCTGCCGACCTGCAAGAGCTGGAAGCCCTGCTGCACGAAGCGGGCGGCACCGACGGCGACATTGAGCGTGCGCGCACTCTGCACACCAGCCTGCCGGTGTTTGTGCGCTCGTTGGTGGGGCTGGACCGTGAAGCCGCCATGGCGGCCTTCTCCAGCCTGATTGGCGCGGGGCAGGCTACAGCCAGCCAGTTGCAGTTCATCGAGGAAGTCGTGCAGCACCTGACCGAACACGGGGCCATGCCCGCCGCTCGGCTCTATGAGTCACCGTTCACCGATATCCATGCCCAAGGGCCCGATGGGGTGTTTGAAACGTCCAAGGTGGAGGCGCTGTTTCAGGCACTGAGCCAGTTGGAGCAGTTGCCTATGGCGGCATAGCCTGGCAACGCCCACCGAGTCCTATCACAGCAGTCACGCCCCTTTCACACAACCGCTGCAGCATGGCCCGCTTCACAAAAAATGAGGAGAAGCGCATGCAAGTTCGCAAAACCCTGCTGGCCCTGGCGGCCACGCTGGTCATGACCATGGCCTGCGGCGGCAGCGACACCCCGGCCTGGCCGCCCGTGCCCACGGTGATTGCGCACCGGGGGGCCTCGGCGCTGCGGCCAGAGCACACGCTGGCGGCGTACCAAAAGGCGATTGACGATGGCGCCAACCTGATCGAGCCCGATCTGGTCATCACCCAAGACGGGGTGCTGGTGGCGCGGCACGAGAACGCGATTGCCATCCTCAACACCGATGGCAGCGTGCGTGAGGCCACCACCGATGTGGTGGACCGGCCTGAGTTTGCGGCGCGCAAGACCACCAAGACCATTGACGGCACCGCCATCACCGGCTGGTTTGTGGAGGACTTCACCCTGGCCGAGCTCAAGACGCTGCGTGCGCGCGAGCGCATCCCGGCGATCCGCCCGGCCAACGTGGCTTACAACGGGCAGTTCGAGGTGCCCACGCTGCAGGAAGTGATCGACCTGGCCAAGGCACAGTCTGCGGCCAAGGGCCGCACCATTGGCGTCATCCCAGAGACCAAGCACCCGAGCTTCTTTCAGTCCATCGGCAAGCCGCTGGAACCCGCACTGTTGGCGGTGCTGGCGAAGAACGGCTGGAACAGCAAGGACGCCCCGGTGTACGTGCAGTCGTTTGAAGTGGCCAACCTCAAGGCGCTGCGCAAGCAAAGCTCGGTGCGCCTGGTGCAGCTGCTGTCGAGCAGCGGCCGCCCCTACGACTTTGCGGCGGCAGGCAACACCCAGACCTATGCCGACATGGCCACGGCGGCGGGCCTCAAGGAGATTGCCACCTACGCCGATGTGGTGGGTGCGCACAAGGACCTGGTCATCCCCGTGAAAGACGGCGCCCTGGGCACGCCTACCGCGCTGGTGAAGGACGCGCACGCGCTGAACCTGGCGGTGCACATCTGGACGCTGCGGCCCGAAAACGCCTTCTTGCCCGCCGCCTACAAAAAGGCGCCCACCACCGACAACACGGTGCGCGGCGACAGCGTGGGCGAGATTCAGGTGTTCCTCAAGGCCGGGGTGGATGGCTTCTTCACCGACGACTCGGGCGTGGGCCGGCTGGCGGTGGACAGCCTGAAGTAAGCGCAGGCCTTCAAAGAAAAAATGCCGAGGTCAGCCTCGGCATTTTTTTAGGACCTTTGCCAGCGCTCAGCGCTCAGAACGGCGCAGATTCCGGATCGGTATCCACCGGCGCAGTAGCCGGGCCGGTGACCACGCCGCCGCCCGACTTGCGGGCCGGGGCCGAAGGCTGAGGGCGCAGGGCTGCAGGCGCTGCGACGGGGGCGGCAACCCCGGCACTGCCAGACCCACCCGCCACAATGGCTTCGGCCGCGCTGGCCACGCCGCTTTCGGCCTCGCCGCCCAGGGCTTCGATCAGGTCGGGAATCAGCTTGACCAGCTCGCCCGTGGCAATGGCCACATCGGTGTCAAAGCCGCCATCGTCGGCCTTGGTGCCTTCAAACACCGTGTCCAGAAACGACAGCTTGCGCACCTGCAGCCCCTCGGTCAGCATGAAGGAGACGCGGTCGTCCCAGGTCAGCGCCAGCTTGGTGGGCAACTTGCCTTGCTGGATGTGCTGCTGCACCTCTTCAATGTCGAGCGGGTGGCGCGCGTAGCGCACCACGGCTTTGGATTCGTCGGCGCTTTTGAGTTCGCACTCGCGGTCGATGCTGAAGCCTACGGGCGGCTCCTGCTCCAGCAACCAGTGCGCCATGGCGGCCTGCGGACTGGTTTGCGTGTTGAGCAGCGACACCGACAAGCCCGGCAGCGACTCGACCAGCAGGCTCACCACCTCATCGGCGCGGCCCTGGCTGCCCGTGTCCAGCACCAGCAGGCGCGACTCGGTGTCGATCCACACCCACATGCTGCCCTGCTTGGTGAAGGCCATGGGCAGCAAATCCAGCTTGGCCTCGTCCTTGAGTTCCTTGCTTTCCTTCTTGCCGGGCTTGCGGCCGGTTTCTTGCTCGATGCGGGCGGCTTTTTCTTTGACCTTGCGGTTGAGCACCGAGCCGGGCAGCACCTTGGACTCGACCATGAAGCGCAAGATCCACTGCCCGCCCACCGACTCGGCCATCGCGCCGTGCTGATCGCCGCGCGGGGGCACCCAGCCCAGCGACTGCTCCTGGGTGGCGCCGCACTCCATAAAGGGCGACTTGGCCAACGCCTCTTCCACCTGCGTCAAATCCGCCTGCCAGCCGGGTGCAATGCGGTACACGATCAAGTTCTTGAACACGGAAATCCTTCGCTTCGTTGGTCTGACGGGGGTGATTGTCCGCGCTGCCAGCCCCATACCAGAGCAAGCCAAGCCCACGGGTTGCAACACAGCGCAACGCGGGCTGCAGTGCAGTGGCAGCGTTTGCTATTTATTTAATAGCTGCTAGCGCTTATAGATATTGCGCTAGCGGCATATTTGATTGGAATTGGGGTGAGAACAAGCTGTGCATAACCCACGGCCACCAGCAACGAACCATTGGTTGTCACAACTTTACAAAGCCTTCAATCGCCCTCACCGGCGCGATACATGGGCGGCGCACACTGACCGCAGAACCTGTTCAACGTCTTTTCGGGGTCGCACAAGTACCGTACCGGGATGGGATGCAAGGCGCGGTGCGCAGTGGATAGCTCGGCTATCCACAAGCGCCGCAACGCCGCAGACCGCCCGGCAAGGCACTTGCCCGAAGGGTTGGAGTGAAATCGGGCGATTGAATGCCCCGGCTGCTTGCATGGGCACAAGCCCATGCGGCGCATCCGTTGCATCCACTCATCCCGATTGCACTCCAATGCGATCCCCGAAAAGACGTTGAACAGGTTCTTACCCGCTGCAACGGTCGTTGCGGTGGACCAATTCACCGATGTGAAAGGACTGACACCATGGCCTTCTCAACCCGTAACGCCACCCGCCGCTTCATCGCCCACACTGCCACCAGCGCAGCCACCGCCGCCTTCCTGGCCGCCCTGGCCCTGCCTGCCCTGGCGCAAACCCCCCCGCCCCCACCCGCTGCCGCCACCAAAGCAGCAGACGCCCCCGCCCGCCGCCCCGGCGGCCCCGACATGCAAAAGCGCCACGAAGAACACATGGCCAAGCGCCAGGCCGCACTCAAGGAAAAGCTGAAACTGACCGCCGCCCAGGAAAGCGCCTGGACGACCTTCACCAGTGCCATGCAGCCGGGCGAGCGTCCTGCCCGTCCCGACCCCAAGGAACTGGACAAGCTCACCACCCCCGAGCGCATCGACCGCATGCGCGAGCTGCGTGCCCAGCACACCGCCCAGGCCGAGCGCCGCGACGAGGCGGTCAAAAAGTTCTACACCGCCCTGACACCAGAGCAGCAAAAGACCTTTGACACCGAAGCCCGCCACGCCGGCCCTGGCATGCGCCATGGCGGCCCCCACGGCGGGCCCGACCACGGCAAACGCGGCGGCCCGGACGACCGCCCCGCCCGCTGATCTGGCCGCCCTGTCGGGCGATCGGAACCCAGCTTGAAAACCCGCCCTCCGCAAGGAGGGCGGGTTTTTTCATGCCCGGTCTCTAGGGATGCCCTGCATAACCCGCGCTATCACCGACCGCAGGGAGTTATGCAGGACATCCCTTGGATTCGCCAGGCAGGCCTGAGCGCCTGTGGACAACGCTGTGGCTTTTTCAGGAGCAACTGGGGGGTTGTCCACAGAAAAAGCCGCTTCGCCAAAGTTGTTGTCTGTCAGGCATGCCAACCATACAGGCCGGGGCACAGGGTTGTCTGCGCTGCAAGTGGCTGTCAGCATTGATGAAAAAACAGTTGTCCACAAAAAAGGGCTTGCTCTATTACTACTGCTATTTATCTATAAGACTTTAAAAGAACAACCCAAGAACATCCTTGGGGCCCCAAACCGGTGCCGCGGATGCCAAAACCGGGTGGGGGGATGGCAAGGTGCTTGCCACCGAAGTGGCCTTTGAAAAAACGAAGGCCATGTTCCGCCGCCAGTTAGGGCCTCCGCCGACCCTCTGCAGGCTGCAAATCAGGCCAAGGGGCGGGGGTGGGTGGAGCAAACCGCTCTTCAGGCCCCCTGGCCTGCCAAAACGGTGGCACAGGCGCCATGCCGGGCCTCAAAGCCGGTGGAAGGGGCGCTGCAAAGCCCGGGCAGCCCATCCCCTGGCCGGGCGCCCGCCAAGGCCCCTGGTGCGGCCTTTCAAAGGCCTTGAGCAGGTTGTGAGCAGGGATTGCGTGGGCTGACGGCCAAGCATCCGCGCCTGGGATACATCCCTCTCCACGCCAGCTTGTGTGGGGTTTGCTATTGAAAAATGAGCTGCTAGCGCTTATAGAGCGGGCGCTAGAGGCATTTTTTGTACAAAACGCCTTCCAAACAAAGGGCGTTGCATAAGACTGGGGATAGCTTTGGCACAAGTGCCCGCTTATCCACAGCAAATGGCGATGCGCTCAGTTTGTCCCCGTTGGCGTGACAGCACAAACACCGGGTGGCGCACAGGGTTTGCCGCGCCGCAAGTGCTTGCCAGCCAACGGAAAAAAGCAGTTGTCCACACAAAACACCGGGCTCTACTACTACGACTATGTATTTATAAAGAAATTAAGAAGAAGACAGAAGAACAACTCCGGGTCCGGGCAAGTCCCTTTCGGTTTCAGCAAAGACAAGGGCGAAAGCGAAACCTGGAGTGAATGCATCCCCTGGTGAACGGGGTGTGGAACTTGCGATGCGGGCTTGCAAGGCGAAAAGAGCAGACGTTCCACGCGCGGCGAAAACGACCAAGCCGCACGACAAGACGGGACAACGATGCCAAGTGGGGTTGTGTTCGCCGCTCCAAAGGCCCTCAGGAGCGTTTGCAGCGCCTGTGGAGGTGCGGGGCATGAGGGGGGTAGCCTTGGCGCGTTGCCTGGCCTGTAGCACCTGCTGTGGGGGCGCTGGCAGATTCGGTGCGAGGCAGGGCCGAATCTGCCGCACACAGACCGCTGCGCGGCCCCTGGGACGTGGCAAACAGGTTTTTAGCCCTGTGGATGGCTTTGTGGGCTGGCGCTCAAGAAGGCGTCCAGTTCAGGCTCAGGCAACGCCCTGCTGAACAAATAGCCCTGGTACAGCTCACACCCCGCCCGTGCCAGCAGGGCGCGCTGCTCGGTGGTTTCCACGCCTTCAGCGATCACTTCCAGCCCCAGGCTGCGCGACAGCCCGATGATGGTGTCCACGATGGCGGCGTCGTTGGGGTCGGTCAGCAGGTCGCGCACAAAGCTCTGGTCGATCTTGAGCTGGTCCAGTGGCATGCGCTTGAGGTAGCTGAGCGACGAGTAGCCCGTGCCAAAGTCGTCCAGCGAAAAGCCCACTCCGTAGGCGCGCAGTGCGGCCATGGTGGCGATGGTGGTTTCCATGTCTTCCACCAGCAGGCTTTCGGTCAGCTCCAGCTTGAGCTGGCCCGAAGGCGCCCCGGTGATGGCCAGCACCCGCGCCACGTCGTCCACAAAACTGGCGTTGCGGAACTGGCTGGAGCTGACGTTCACGGCCATGGTCAGGTCGCGGCGCAGCGGGTCGTCCTGCCAGCTGGCCAGCAGCTTGCACGCGTGGTGCAGCACCCAGCGGCCCAGGGGCAGGATGAGGCCGGTTTCTTCGGCCAGGGCGATGAAGTCCGACGGCGGCACCATGCCGCGCTGCGCATGCTTCCAGCGCAGCAGTGCCTCCACCCCGGCGATTTCGCCGGTCTGGCGCACCTGGGGCTGGTAGTGCAGCAAAAATTCGTCTTGCGCCAGGGCCACGCGCAGGTCGGCCTCCAGGGCGGCGCGCGCCGTCACCACGGCCTGCATCTGCGGGTCAAAAAACCGCAAGGTGTTGCGCCCGGCGGTCTTGGCCTGGTACATGGCCAGGTCGGCCTGCTTGAGCAACTCGCCCACGGTGGTGGAGGCCACGCCGGTGAACGGCGCGATGCCAATGCTGGGCGTGCTGCGGTACTGGTAGCCCTGCAATGGGTAGGGCATGGACAGCATGGCCAGGATTTTTTCGCCCACGCCGCGTGCCTGCAGCACCAGGTCGTCGCCCGCGGGGTTCAGCTCTTCCAGCATCACCACAAACTCGTCGCCCCCCAGCCGCGCCACGGTGTCCACGCTGCGCACGCACAGGCTCAGCCGCTTGGCCACTTGCTGCAGCAGCAGGTCGCCCTGGTCGTGGCCCAGGGTGTCGTTGAGCTGCTTGAAGTTGTCCAGGTCGATGAACAGCAGCGCCCCGCCCTGCTGGTGGCGCCGGGCCGCCACCAGGGCCTGGTGCATGCGGTCCATCAGCAGCATGCGGTTGGGCAGGTTGGTGAGTGGGTCGTAGAAGGCCAGCCGCTGGATCTCGCGCTCGGTGGCCTTGCGCAGGGTGATGTCGGTGTTGATGGCCAGGATGGACTGCGGCCGCCCGTCTTCGCCGCGCACCAGCGTCCAGCGGCCTTCCACGTCGATGGTGCGGCCATCGCGGTGCTGCTGCACCAGCTCGCCCGTCCATTCGCCATGCTCTATCGTGGCCTCGGTGGCCCGGAAAAACGGTGTGGGGTCTTCGTACAGCAGTGTTTGCACCGACTGACCCAGCACCTGCAGCTGGCTCCAGCCGTACATGCGCTCGGCGCTTTTGTTCCAGTAAATGATGCGGTGGTCCAGGTCGCGCACCAGAATGGCGTCTTGCGCCTTGTCGAGCAGCGAGGCCTGGTGGCGGATGCGGGCATCGGCCGTCTGGCGCTCGATCTCGGCCGAGGCACGCGCCGCAAAAATCTGCAGGGTGGAGGTGACAAAGTCCGGGTCGGCCAGGGGCTGCCTGAACAGCACAAAAATGGCGCCGATCACCTCCCCGTCTGCACTGCACAGCTGCTGGCCTGCATAGGCACGGGCGTTGATTTTGCTGCCCAGCGGCGAGCGCGGGTACTGCTGCAGCACCTGGTCGGCCACCACGTACTGGCGCTGCGTGAGCAGGTGCACGGTGGGGGTGTCGTCCATGGGCAGGTCAAAAGGCAGCTGCACCTGCCCATCGATCACGGTGGCCATGTTCACGGCCCTGGGCAGTTGCCCATCGCTTTGCTGCACCAGCCGGATCAGGCAACCCACCTGCGCACCCAGGGCCTCGGCCATGCTGCGCGCCAGTTGCACAAAAAATTCGGTGCCCGTGGTGGCCGATACGGCTGCGGCCACCTTGATGACCGAGTCCAGCATGCGCTGCTGCGCTTGGTGCGCGCGCAGGCTGTTGATGCCGAAGGCCAGGTCGTTGGCCAGCTCTTGCAGCAGCGCGACCTCTTGGGCGCTGATGTGCAGGATGTCGGGCGCGTACAGGTACAGCAGGCCAAAGGCGCGGCCCCGCTCGCGCAACGGCAGGCAAATGATGCCGTGAAAGCCGTTGTCCAGCATGCGCTGGGTCCAGTCGCCAAAGTCGTCGCTGTTGCGGATGTCGTGCACGATCACCGGCTCGCCGGTGCGCACGGCCCGCCCTGCAGGGCCCTGCCCGTTGGGGCTGTTGGTGTCCCAGCTCAGGTGCAGCTTGTCCAGGTAGCCTTGGCTGTGGCCCGCGTGGGCCACCTGGGCAATGGTCTTGTGCGCGTCGTCCTGTGCCAGGCCCACCCAGCCCATGCGGTAGCCGCCAATGTCCACCGCAATCTGGCAAATGGCCTGCAGCAGGGCCGATTCAGAGGTGGCGCGCACCAGGGTTTCGTTGCAGGCGCTCAGCAGCTTTTGGGCGCGCGCCATGCGGGCAATCTCGCGCTCGGCCTGCAGCCGCTCGGTGATGTCCACGGCCAGCACCTGGCGCGCCGCCAGGCCATTGAAGCTGATGCTGCCTGCCGTGATCTCGACATCGAACAGGCTACCGTCCTTGCGCACCTGGCAGCAGACTGAGGGCACATGCCGCCGCTCGGGGCTGATCGATTGCACCGCTGCGCGCACAGCTTCACGCTCGGTGGGGGGCCACAGGTCTAGCAGGTGCATCTGCAGCATCTCGGCCTCGGTGTAGCCGTACTGCGAGAGCATGGCTTGGTTCACGGCCAGCAGGCGCATGCTGGCGCGCTCGTACACCCACATGGGGTGCGGGTGTTCATTGAACATGAGCCGGTACTGCTGGGCCGAGGCCTGCAACTGGCTGGCCACATGCCGCAGCTGCACGGTGGTGCCCAGGGATTCGGTCAGTATCTCCAGCCGGTCCACATCGCTGCGCGAAAAGGCATCGGGCTGGTCGGAGGTGACCTTCAAGGAGCCCACGATGCTGTTGCCCGCCCGCAAAGGCGCCGCCATCACCGAACGCACGCCAAAGCGGTGGGGCATGGAGTCCATGTCCCAGCCCGCGGCCAGGGTGTCGTTGCACCACACGGTGCGGCCCTGGTGCAGCGCAGGCCACAAGATGCTGTCATGCACCGACAGCAGGTTGCCCTCGGGCCGCACCATGTCGCCCACCGAGGCTTTGGCCACCAGCTGTTCGGCCTCCAGCAGCTCAATCAGGGCGCCACGCGCGCCGGTTTGCTGTTGCACCGTGTGGGCCACCAGCTTCAGGGCCTCGGGCAGCGCCATGTCCAGCGACGAAATCTGCTGCTGCACCTGCAGCAGATCGGCATGGTGGCGGGCGTTGCGCTGGGCCTGTATCTCGGCCTGGTGCTGTGCAGACTCATCCTGAAAAGCGCCCTGGATGCGCTGGATCTCTCCCTGGGCATTGCGCACGGCCTGCCCTGCTGTGCGCACCCACATCAGCTGGCCTTGGGGGCTCACCATCTCGGCCACAGCGTTGATGGGCGTGCCCGCATGCATGCACGCTTGCCATGCGGTCTGCATGCGTTCGCGGTGGGGTGGTGTGTAGGCTGCCAGCACCTGCGCCAGCGTGGGGGCAGACTGCGCAAAGCCAAAGGCCGCCGCCATCTCGGGCGATAGGGTCAGCTGTTGGCTGGGCAGCTCCACAATCCAGCCGCCCAGGCGCGCCACGCGGCCTGCGGCCTCCAGGGCTTGGCTTTGCAGGCGCAGGGTGGCGTGCATCTGGTCGCGCTCTTGCAGCATCTGGCCCAGCAGGTGCTTTTGCCGGCGCAACTCCAGCTGGTCCATGGCCTGGCGCGCCAGCATCTGCAGCGCTTGCAGGGCCTCGGCGCTCAGGCTTCGGCTGCGGGTGTCCATCACCGCCAGCGTGCCAATGGCCTGGCCTTCGGCCGTCACCAGCGGAATGCACGCATAAAACCGGATATGGGGCTCGCCCACCACCAGCGGATTGGTGGCAAACAGCGGGTGCTGGGTCGCGTCTTCCACCACGGTGGGCACCTCGGGGGTGCGCAGTGCGTGGTCGCAAAAAGCGATGGAGCGCGGTGTCTCGCGCAGGGGCACCCCCACCGAGGCCTTGAACCACTGCCGCTCGGCATCCAGAAAGTTGACCACTGCCATGGGTGCATCGCACAAGCGCGTGGCCAGGGTGGCCAGTTGGTCGAAGGACGCCTCTTGCGGGGTGTCCAAAATGGCATAGGCCTGCAGGGCCTGCAGCCGGGCGGACTCTGCTGGCGACAGCACCGGCCCAGCCATGCTCACACGGCCCCCCTTGGCGGGAGGCTGCAGTGCATGGGCAGGGGGCTGTCAGGCAAAGTCACCGGCATGGAACGGGTGGTGAAGGTGTGTAAGGTGGGCTGCGGCCAATGCTACACCGTGACGCTGTGGTGACAGCGCGCCCCCGCCATGCCAATTGGGCTGGGGTTTATGCCTTGCGCAGCGCCCGGCGCGCACGCACCGCTGCCGCCAAGCCCTGCAGCACCGGCACCGTCTGCGCCATGCTGATGCAGGCGTCGGTCACCGACACGCCTTTTTGCAGCGCTTGCTCGGGCACGATGTCTTGGCGGCCTTCTTGCAGGTGGCTTTCGATCATCAGCCCGGTGATGCGGGCGTCGCCAGCAGCAATCTGCTGGGCCACCTCGCCCGCCACCGTGATCTGGCGCTGGTGCTGCTTGCTGCTGTTGGCATGGCTCACGTCGATCATCACCTGCTCGCGCAGGCCTGCGGCCTTGAGCACGGCGCAGGTGGCATCCACATCGGCCGCGCTGTAGTTGGGCTGCTTGCCGCCGCGCAGAATCACGTGGCAGTCCTGGTTGCCACGCGTTTCAAAAATCGCGGCCTGGCCCATCTTGGTCATGCCCATGAAGGCGTGCGCCGCCTGTGCGGCCTGGATGGCGTCGCTGGCCACTTTGACGCCACCATCGGTGCCGTTCTTGAACCCCACGGGGCACGACAGCCCGCTGGCCAGTTGGCGGTGGCTCTGGCTCTCGGTGGTGCGCGCACCAATGGCGCCCCAGCTCACCAGGTCGCTGATGAACTGCGGCGAGAGCAGGTCCAAAAATTCGGTGCCCACGGGCAGCCCGGTGGCCAGCACGTCCAGCAGCAGCTTGCGCGCCAGCTCCAGGCCTTCGTTGATGGCAAAGCTGCCGTCCAGGTGCGGGTCGTTGATGTAGCCCTTCCAGCCGACGGTGGTGCGGGGCTTTTCAAAGTACACGCGCATCACGACCAGCAGGTCGTCCTTGAGTGCATCGGCCTGGACTTTCAGGGCCTGGGCGTATTCCATGGCCTGGGCGTGGTCGTGGATGGAGCAGGGGCCCACCACCACCACCAGCCGGTCGTCCTGCCCGTGCAGCACACGCGAGATGGCGGCGCGGCTGGATTCAACCAGCATCAGGGCCGCATCGGGCGTGGGCAGCCACTCTTGCAGCAGGGCGGGCGTGATGAGGGGGCGCACGGCCTTGATGCGCGTGTCATCAATACGCGTGGTGTCGTGGGTGGAGATGGGGTTTGCGGAGTGGTGTGCGTGGGTCATGGTGGCCCCGATTGTCGCAGCGGCGGCCATCTGCAGCCTTTCAGCCGGCGCGCGAGTCGCGCAGCGTCATGCGTGGGGCGGCTGCGCCAGGGAGATCCTGACGTTGAGCGGGCCCGGTCGTTGCAAGGCCTGTGTGCCAGATACCAGGCGGCCTAGTAGCACCAGGCCTTCCGACGCCACACCGTCCCGGTAAAAAATGGCGAGATTGCCCCATGGCGCGTAGAAGCTGATATCGCCCGCTACCGGTGTCCACACCTGCGCTCCCTTGGCCGTGGTCAGCGCTCGCGGCAAGTCTGCAATCTTCTCTGTGGCGTCGTAGTCCAGCAGCCGCAGCGATATCGGCAGCAGCGTCGCAAAATCTCGCGCCGTGACGTTGTCCTGCAGCTCCCCCAGCGCGATCACCCTGCTGTCCACGCGGAACTCAATTTTCATGAACTGCATCTCCTCTCGAGGTACTGAGTGCGTTGGCATGTTTGGAGGTACAAGAGCCCGCCTACTGCCGCGAGAACGTGACGCGCACACCCTGCGTTCCCAGCGCTTGCGTGAGGGCAGCGGGATTGTCCACCTGGCCCAGGCGGGTGTAGGAATAGGATGCGTCGAACGTAGCGTAGAAGATCACCACGGTCCGGGTGCCGTACAAAAGAAGGTCGCCGCTGCGGATGGTGCCCGGCCGTGCGGCGCTGGTGGGCAGCGGTTCGCGCAGATCGGCGTGTTTTTCATTGCCGTTGAGCTCGGCCATCTCCAGCGACAGCGGCATGGCCGCTGCAAACGCCCGTGCCGCTGCCGTATCCGCCAGCGTGATGCCAAAGCGGCGCTGGCCGATGGTCATCCACGCGCGGCTGGGTGGCTGGGTTTGGGCCGCCGGGCTGGTCGCTGGCTGAGCGTGGGCTGTGCTCGAGAACGCGATCGCGGCCATGGCCCAAAGACCCATCCCCGCCAGTGCAGTACGGCGAATGCGTGCGTGGATGTGCCAGGCAACGGGCGTGAAGATTGGGAAAGCTGTGAAACAGGTCATGTCGTGTGTCCTATCGCAGTGGTGCGGTTAGCGCGCGCCGTCAGGCATACCAGAAATCCGCTGAGCAGCAGCAACCCGGCACTCAATGCAAACACGCTGGGGTACCCGTTCGTATCGAAGAGTACGCCACCAACAGTGGCACCTAGCGCAATCGACACCTGCACCACCGCCACCATCAGGCCGCCGCCGGCTTCAGCGTCGTGCGGCAGGCTGCGGGCGATCCAACTCCACCAGCCTACCGGGGCGGCTGTGGCCACCAGGCCCCATAACGCTAGCAGCGCGGTGGTGGTTGTCACCGACGAGCCAGCTGCCATCAACGCCAGTGCAATCGCTGCCATTACGGTCGGAATGATCGCAAGCGTTCCGTAAAAGCGCTTCCTCAAAAACCATCCGATCGCCACCGTACCAGCCAGACCCGATACCCCGATGACCAGCAGCACCAGCGACAGCGTGGTGGCGTCAACCTGCGTCACTGTCTCCAGAAAGGGCCGCAGATACGTGAACAGTGCAAATTGCCCCATGAAGAACACCCCCGCCGCCAGCATGCCCAGCAGCACACGCTTGCGCTGGAGCAGCGCCCACACCGAAGCACTGGAGCCCGCCTCACGCTGTCGGATCTCCATGTCCGGTAGGCTGAACCACAGCCACACATAAGCGATGACTGCGATGGGAACCAGGCTGAAGAACGCTCCGCGCCAGCCGACGACGGATGCCAGGTAGCTGCCCAGCGGCGCAGCAATCACGGTGGCCAGCGCGTTGCCGCCGTTGAAGATAGCCAGGGCGCGCGGCACGTGAGCCGGGGCTACCAGTTGTATCGCGGTTGCGGCCGACATTGACCAGAAGCCGCCGACCACCACGCCAATCAGTGCGCGCCCGGACATGTAAGTGGCATAGGTGTCTGCGAGGGCTACGACGAAGCCCGATACGCACATCAAAGCGGTCAGCGCCAGCAGCAGTGTCTTGCGGTGCACGTGGGCGGCCACGGTCGCAATGCCAAGGCTGGTGACCACTGCGAAGGCTCCTGAGATGGCCATGCCACGGCCTGCGACACCCTCGGTGATTTTCAAGTCAAATGCCAGCGGGGTGAGCAAGCTCACCGGCATGAACTCGGACGCGATCAGTGCGAACACGCACAACGACATCGCAAAGACGCCTCCCCAATGCTCTTGCCGCGCCTCTGGCTCAACCTGCAATGGGGCGTCGCACGCGCCTTGATCGGGGGCTGCTTGCAGGGCTTTCCGCTCTGTCATCCGGCGCTCGCAGCCACCAGGTGCTTGCCGAAGAACGCCGTGAGCTTGTCCCACGGGATCAGCGTCACCCGGTCATACAGGTCCACGTGGCCGGCGCCGGTCACCCAGTGCAGCTCCTTGGGTTCTGCCGCCTTCTGGTAGGCGTCTTCGCTGAACTCTCGCGAATGCGCTTCGGTGCCGGAGACAAACAACAGGGGGCGGGGCGAGATCGTCTCGATGTCGTTGAATGGGTAGAAGTTCATGAACTTGACATTGCTCGTGAGCGTGGGCTGCGTCGTCGTGCGAGGTGAAGCGCCCGGCGGCGTGAACTCGCCGCGCGGCGTGCGATAGAAATCAAAGAACTCACGCTGGATGGGGTGGGTGTCGGCTGTGAGCTCCAGCACTGTTCCGCCGGTGGTTTGCACTGGCGCGCCGTTGAACTCTGCCTGGCGCTGCTGCGCAGCGGTAGCGATGATCTGCTTGCGCTGCTCCAGCGTTTGCGAGCGGCGCAGCGCGTGGCGGTTGGCCGCGCCCATGTCGTACATGCTCACCGTCGCGATAGCTCTCATGCGCGGGTCGATCTTGGCGGCGCTGATCACAAAGCTGCCGCTGCCGCACACGCCGATGGCTCCGATCCGCTGCGGGTCAACGACGGCCTGGCTGCTGAGAAAGTCCACCGCAGCGCTGAAGCTTTCGGCATACAGGTCGGGCGACACGGCGTTGCGCGGCTGGCCCTCGCTGCTGCCCCAAAAAGGCAGGTCCAGCGACAAGGTCACGTAGCCCTGCTCTGCCATCTTGGTGGCGTACAGGTTGGCGCTTTGCTCTTTGACCGCCCCCATGGGGTGGCCCACTACCAGGGCGGCATGCTTGCGGCCACGGTCGAGGTTGTGGGGGACAAACAGGTTGCCCGCCACTGCCATCTGGTACTGGCTTTTAAAGCGCACCGGGCGCATCGTGACGCTCCGGCTGATGTAGAAGTTGTCGGCGCCGCTGGGCAAGTTTGCCGCAGCTTTCGTACCGGTGGCTGTCTGGGCCGATGCGCTGGCCGTGGCCAGCGTGCCGGAAGTAGCCGCTAGTGTCATACCTGCGCTTGCAGTTTTGAGGAATTCACGGCGATTGCCCGCACTGGCTTTGGGCTCTCTGAGAGCACCGGTGGCGTGGTCGATAAGCGTGTTCATGGGTCTATCTCCTGGGGTTGTACAAGGCGGCGAAATACCGCCGTGGACTCGTCGGGCGACGTTTGGGTCACCATGGGAGAATTTTGCGCATCTGGCCGGAAGTTGACTAGATAATGAATGCTTAATGCGCTTATTAGCCAATTAATGAATGGTGAAAAAACGAGGCGCAGCTAGTACATGCCAAGACGCAATTTCAACGATTTGCTGGCCTTCGTCACGGTGGCCCGTGATGGCAGTTTCACCAAGGCTGCGGGCACCCTGGGTGTCACGCAGTCCGCACTGAGTCAGGCCATCCGCGGGTTGGAAGAAAGCCTGCAGATTCGCTTGCTGACGCGCACCACGCGCAGCGTGGCGCCCACCATCGCTGGCGAGCGCCTGATGAAGGCCATCGGCCATCGCTTTGACGAGATCGAGTCCGAGCTGGCTGCATTGACCGAGCTGCGCGACAAACCAGCGGGCACGGTACGTATCACCTGCGGTGACAACGTAATGCATACGGTGCTGCTCCCCAAGCTCATGCCGCTTCTGAGCGAGTACCCGGACATCAAGTTGGAGTTCGATATGAACTATGGCTTTCGCAACATCGTGGCAGACCGTTTTGACGCAGGCGTGCGTATGGGCAACACCATCGACAACGACATGATCGCGGTCCCCATTGGCCCGCCGCTGCAGATGGCCGTGGTGGGCTCACCTGAGTATTTCCAGCGCCATCCCATCCCCAGGGTGCCAGGCGACCTGACCGCGCACCAGTGCATCAACCAGCGCATGCCAACGTCGGGCGGACTGTATGTGTGGGACTTCGAAAAACGCGGTCGCAAGGTGAACGTTCGCGTGGATGGTCCACTGATCTTCAACACAGCACCGCCGCAGATTGATGCAGCGCTGGCGGGGCTTGGCCTTTCGCTCCTACCGGAGGACGAGCTGATGCAGCATATCCATGCGGGCCGGCTGGTGCGCGTACTGCAGGACTGGTGCCCAAAGTTCGCTGGCTACCATCTGTACTATCCCAGCAAGCGCCAGCTGTCACCTGCCTTTCAGTTGGTGGTGAAGGCGCTGCGCTTCAATAGCGCACGGCGGCAGTAGCCGCAACGGGTGCGCCGACAAACGAGTTCCACCGCGCCTGAATTAGGGCCTGCGGAATGACGCGTTTTGTCGCGCCCAGTATTTGGATTCGAGGTGGTCCATGCGCACTTCGCCGCCGGTAGAGGGCGCATGTACAAAGCGCCCCTCCCCCACATAGATCCCGGCGTGCGAGGGGCTGCGGCCCCGGCCAAACACCACCAAGTCACCGGTGCGCAGCTCGCTGCCGTCAATCACCTGGCCCCAGCCGCTGAGCTGGGCCACCGTGCGTGGTGGGGCGGTGCCCACCTGGTTGCGGTACACGTAGCCAATGAGCCCGCTGCAGTCAAACCCCGATTCGGGGGTGTTGCCGCCGTAGCGGTAAGGCGTGCCCACCAGCCCCAGGGCGTGGATGGCAATGCCGTGGGCCTGCTCGTCTGACAGCGTGGTGCCCACAGACCGCTGCGTGGGCCAGGGGGCTGCATCTGCCGAGCCGGAGGACGGTGGGCGCACGGTGCCGCAGCCCACCAGCAAAACGGCGGCCGAGGCCAGCCACACAGCACAGAAAGATCGATGGAAAGATCGCATGGCCCGAAGGTTAACGGATGCTTGCCCGCATGGGGGCCAGGCGTTGGCTGGGGCAAGGTTATTTATCGTAAAAAGTGCCTGTAAGGCGCATCCAGAAAGCGCTAAAAGCTATGTTATTCATAGTAACCGATGCGGGGCAAAACACCGGCTTGTGACCGGTGTCTTGCATGCGTTGCCCAGTGCCCAGAACGGGCTTTGGGCCGTCACCGCGCCTCAGGCGCTTTGCGCCACCTGGGGCTGGGCCTGGGGGCGCCGCTGGGCCAGCCGGTTGGCCACGCTCACAATCGCCTGCACCGAGGCGGTGACGATGTTGTGGCTGGTGCCCGCACCGAAGGTGGAGCCTGTCACGCCGTCCATCGCGGCTTCCACAATGGCCAGCGCCTGGGCGTGGGCGCCGGTGCCGGTGGCGCGTTCTTCGTAGTGGTCTACGCGCAGGGGCAGGCCCAGTGCGTCCACTGTGGCGGCAATGGGTCCATTGCCCTGGCCGCGCAGCGTCTGGCGCACGCCTTCGATGGAGACATCCAGCTCAATGCCCTGCCCGTCTTCGTCCAGCCGGTGGCTGTGGCACACCACGGCCGGCTCGGTCGGTGCGCGCAGGTAGGTGGCCTGGAACAGCTCCCACAGCTGGGCGGCGCCCATTTCTGTTTCGCTGGTGTCGGTGTGGCGTTGCACCACGGCGCTGAACTCCACCTGCATGCGCCGGGGCATCACCACGCCGTGCTCGCGCTCCAGCAAGAAGGCAATGCCGCCCTTGCCCGACTGGCTGTTCACGCGGATCACGCTGTCGTAGGTGCGGCCCAGGTCCGCCGGGTCGATGGGCAGGTATGGCACCTCCCACAAAGCATTCGGGTCTTGCGCGGCAAAGCCCTTCTTGATTGCATCCTGGTGCGATCCCGAGAACGCGGTGAACACCAGGTCGCCCGCATACGGGTGGCGCGGGTGCACGGGCAGCGAGGTGCATTCCTCGGCCACGCGCGCCACGGCGGTGATGTCGGAGAAATCGAGGTGCGGGTGTACGCCCTGGGTGTACAGGTTGAGCGCCAGCGTCACGATGTCCACATTGCCGCAGCGCTCGCCATTGCCAAAGAGGCAGCCTTCCACGCGGTCTGCCCCGGCCATCATGGCAAGTTCTGCCGCAGCCACGCCCGTGCCACGGTCGTTGTGCGGGTGCACCGACAGCACGATGTGCTCACGCGGCACCAGGTGCCGGTGCATCCACTCGATCTGGTCGGCAAACACGTTGGGCGTGGCGTTTTCTACCGTGGTGGGCAGGTTGATGATGATGGGGCGGCCCGGGCCCGCGTTCCAGGCGGCAATGGCAGTTTGGCAGGCCTTGAGCGAGACATTGAGTTCGGTGGCGCTGAAGGTTTCGGGCGAGTACTGCAAGGTCCACTGTGTGCCCGGCTGCGCATCGGTGAGCTGCTTGAGGTAGCCCACATGGTGCGCGATGAGCTGCATCACCTGCGTCACGTTCATGCCAAACACAATGCGCCGCCACGCAGGCGCTGTGGCGTTGTACAGGTGCACGATGGCGCGGGGCGCACCCTTCACCGCCTCTACGGTGCGCGCGATCAGGTCTTCGCGCGATTGGGTCATGACCATGATGGTCACGTCGTCGGGGATCAGGTTTTCGTCGATGAGGCGGCGCACAAAGTCAAAGTCGGTTTGCGACGCGGCCGGAAAGCCGACCTCGATCTCCTTGAAGCCGATGCGCACCAGCTCGTGAAAGAGCTTCATCTTGCGCTCGCCGTTCATGGGCTCGAACAGTGCCTGGTTGCCGTCGCGCAGATCGGTCGAGAGCCAGATGGGCGCGCGGGCAATGGTGCGGCTGGGCCATTGGCGGTCGGGCAAATTGATGGGGGCGATGCCTTGGTACTTGGTAGCGGGTTTGGCGATCATCATGAAAGGCTCCACAAACGGTGGGTGCCAGGGCCGCGCAAGGTGAAGTGTGTGCGCAGTACCCCGGCACGGGGTCATCAAAGTTCAACGAACGGACGACATCCCCTACAGCCCTTTGCGTGTGCAAAGGCTGGTTTGTGGGCCGGGGTCAGGGGGAAGTCAGGTGTTGCGCGAAGTGGCAACAAAAGAGGCGAACGCAGGCAGACCCCGGCCGAGCACTAGTAGGCTTAGCGATAGGGTGGACAGGGGCAGGCTGCGTTGCATAAGAGCCAAAATGTTAGCACAGGCCCCAAACCACCTGTTTAGCCTGCCCTCCCCCGTGCCTGGGGATCAGGTGCGGTCTGGGCGTGGCGGGGCTAGCGCTTGCCCTGCCCTGCGGTACAGCGGCCACCAGCACAGCACGTAGGCGGCGACGAAGGCTGCGGTGGCGCCCAGCAGGGGGCGCGCGGGCTCGGCCCACACAAAGCGCCAGGCCCAATACAGCTCAGAAAGCCCCAGCAGCGTGAAGCTGGCCAGCCCTGCCCAGGCCCCTTCGGCCCGCCACGCGCCCACCGACACAAAGGCATGCCCCACCAGCGCACACGCGCCGCCCAACAGGTGCAGCAGCAACGCCAGCACGGGGCGCTGCTGCGCAAAGCCGACCAGGCCGCCCCGCGTGGCCGTTTGGGACGATGGGGTCAGGACCAGGCTGCCTGCCAGCAGCGCCACCCAGCCCCCTTGCCTGCGTGCGCGCTGCATCCACGGCATGCCGGGCGTGCGCTGCAAGGCCTGCCATTGCCCGGCCAATTGCTCTGCCAGCCTTTGGGCGATGGCGCCTTGCTCCTGGCTGTCGCTGATGGTCCGAACGGCCAGGGCCTGGGCGGCTTGCAGCACCTGGGGCTGCAAGCGTGCGGGCACATGCTGCAGCGCGCTGGCACTGGCGTGCATGGCCACGGCACACACCGCCACGGTGCGCCATGGCGTGGGCACATCGGCCAGCCGCCACCCCGCCTCGCGCACATGGTCGGCGCAGGCCTCTTCGCTCAGCATGGGGGCCGGGATCTGTTCCAGGGTCTTCACGCCCTGGCGCAGCGCAGCGGCATAGCGTGCGGGCGTCATCAGCCGCTTGGGCACAAAGCACACGGCGCTCTCGTCGGCCTGCAGGGCGGCATCCACCATGGCGTGGGTGATGCGCGCACGGGGCACGTCGGCCAGCGTGCGGGGGTGGCTTTGCAACTGCTGCACCAGCGTGGCCTCGTCCGCTGCCTGCATGTGCTCGCGCGCCAAGGGGGCCAGCCAGGTGGTGTCTTCGTGCGCGTCCCACTCGGCGGTGTAGGGCGATTGCAGCGAAAGCACGGTCGAGGCCTCCAGCGCCGCCTGCCGGGTGTGTCCCAGTGCCCGGTAGGCGCTGGCCAGCACGTAGTGCGCGTGCTGTGGGTAGCGTGTGTGTGGCAGACCCTGCAGCGCGTCTTCCAGCGCCTGCGCAGGTTGCTGATTCCACAGGTGGGCCCAGGCCCGCTGCACGTGCCAGTGGCTGCCATGGCGGGGCTCGCCCTGCTGGCGGGAACGGGCCAGGTCGTTGTCGATCAGCCGGGTGGTTACGTCCACGGCCAGGCGCTGGGGGACGTGGTGGAACACATCGTGCCGGTCCTCCAGCGCAGCCACGCACACCTCGGTGCTGCGCAGGGGCTCTGGGATGTCTTGCAGCGTGAGGCCGTTGGCGCGGGCCGATGCCAGGCACAGCGCGGGCGTGAGCAGTGCCAGGGGCACATGGGTGATCAGGCGGCCGTAGTCGTGTTGCACGGCGCGCTGCGCCAGTGCGGGGGTGACTTTGTCAGCAGCGATGTAGCTGATGTTGTAGATATCGGCCTGCAGCGCGGCGTGCTCCAGCGCATCGGTGCGCAGCCAGTGCGGCACATCGCGCAGCGGGGCGCCGCATTGCACGGCATGCAGGGCCAGGGCCGGGGTCAGCAGGCAGCCCCACAGGTCGTACAGGCTGTTGTGGTCCCACCGGTTGGGGGTGAGGGAGGGGACCTGGCTGCAGCGCTCGTCGTGCCAGTCCCAGTCGGGGTCTCCGGCATACCGCTCGCGTGCCAGCAGCAGCGCGTCCCGCGTCATGCAGTGCGGTGGAATCTCGCGGGCCTGGGCCAGGCCCTGGCTTACCAAGGCGTGCAGCCGCTCGGCCGTGTGCCATGCGGGCGGGATATCGCCCAGCACCTTGGGGGCTGCGGCCAATGCCTCGTCGACCAGGGCATCGTCCAGCCAGGCGGCAGGCACGTGGCCGATGGCGCTGGGGTCTTGCTGCACGGCGCGCTGCCAAGCCTCGCGTGTGGTGGGTGGGCTGTTGGCTGGCGGTGTCCCTTCAGCGCTGGGCACAGGGAGGCTGGGTGCAGCCATGGGCCGTAGTGCATCGCGTGCGTGTTGCGCGGCTTGAAGTGCGTCCACACTCGGGGCCGCCATCAGCCACAGCTCCCACCAGGCATCGCCATCGCCCGTGTCGGACCGGGGGTAAAGGCTGAGCCACAGGGTGTTGGACTCCGGTACGCACACCAGCTTGTCCGGCGTGTCTGCCACCAGGGGTTGGCGCAGCGGCAGGCTCCAGGCGGCCATGGGGGTGGCACTGTGCTGCCAGGGGGCTGCATGCTCTGGGTCGGGGTCGGCCGGGCCCCAATGGGCTTGCAAGCGCTCGTGCAGCGCTTGGCGTAGTTGCGCCACGGCGTGGGCCAGCCCTTCGCCCATGAAGGCGTAGGGCCCGTTGTGCTCTTCGCTCAGGTACGCACGGGCTACACGCCGCACGACCACCGTGTGGCGCTGGTCGGCCGCGTGGGGGTCGTTGTCTTCGCCGTCATCCTCTTCCCCATCGGCGTCGGGCGTGGCGGTGGCGCTGTGCTTCGGCAGGCCCTGGGCCAGCTGGTGCAGCCGCTCTTCGGCGTCGGTGGCCAGGGCCTGGGCGTAGCGGGCCACATCGTCAACGCAGGCGATCTGCTCCAGGTGGTCGTTGGCAGACCGATGGAAAAACGGGCGGGGTGGGCTGCAGTGCTGCAAGTTCGGCAAGGGGCCACTGCACCACAGCGTGTGGCCCTGCGTGTCGCGCAGCGACACCTGTCCCGCTTCGTACTTTGCGCGCCATACCACCTGGCCCTCTTTGTCCATCCAGGCTAAGTGGCCGTCGGTGGTCAAGAACGGCACCAGCGGTGTGTCAGGCAGGGTGTTGGGTATCCAGCCGTCACCGTCGGTCAGGGGCTCGAGCAGGCCCAGCGCTGCGGGCACCCAGCGGCCGCTGGTGTGCAGCAGCCCCCAGGCGCTGGTGGCGGGCTCTGGCCGCTGGGCGGGGCTGGCCAGCCGTGCCACGGCGCATTCGGTTTCGGCGCGGAAGTCGCTGGCGTAGCTCAGCGCGGGGCCCTGCAGCAGCTTGCCGTGGGCATCCACAAAGCGGGTGCCGTCATCGCTGTCTGCCACCAGCCCACAGGCCATATGGCGGCTGAGGTGGCGCCCGCCTTTGATCACCACCTTGCCCCGGGTGTTCAGGTAGCCGTGGCCGTTGTTCCAGCTGTCCGGCTCGTCGTAGTAGGCCAGCCCTTCGCTGTTGAAGGCCTCGATGCATGGGTAGCAGGGCTTGAGCACCCACTCCCCTTCCGCATCGATCAATCCCCAGGTTTCTCCGTCCACCGAGGCCGCGGTCACCGCATGGTCGTCAAAGGCACGGGCCTGCGCAAAGCGGGCCGCAATCACCCACTGCCCCTGGTGGTCCACATAGCCGCGCAGGCGCTGGTGGCTGCGCGGGTCCCACTGCTCGGCCAGTGCCAGGCCCACGGCTCCAAAGTTGTCCAGTTGGTGAAAGCGGGCTTCGCACGTGAAGCGGCCTTGGCGGTCGATGATGCGCCAGCCCTGCGGCCCCACCTTTACAGCGGCCAGGCCGTTGCGCAGGGGGCGGGCGTCTTCAAACTGCGGCGCAATCACCTCCTGCGCCAGCAGGTCGATGTAGCCCCAGCGCCCGTCGCGGCAAAAGCGGGCCAGGCCATCGTCAGAAAAGCCGCGCGCGTTGTCGAGCGTGGGCGCAATCAGCCATTGGCCCTGCGCATCGATGTAGCCCCAGCGGCCATCCAGGGCCTGCGCCGCGCTGATGAAACCGCCCTGCCCGTTGTCCTCAAACTCCACCACCTGGCGCAGCGCTGGGGTGGGCGCGATGGCCTGGTCGGCGTGCACGATAAGCAGCGCGTGTGCCTGCCCGTCCGCCCCCAGCGGTACCTTGGCCAGCCATGGCGTTGCCGGTGCAGTGAGTGTCATTGGGTTGTGTTCCTCCGGGCGGCATCGTAGCCACGCCCCCCGGCCCCCGTGGTAACCATTTGCACCCGTAGGCATGAACCCGACAAGCCCAGACTTTTGCCCTGCCCTCAGTGGCTTTATGAATTAGATAAAAAAGTGCCTCTAGCGCTGGCGGCCTCAAATCTGAAGTGCAACACCCCCTTCAGAATTGAGGCCTCCATGAGCAAAAGAACCTACGAGCAGATCACAGAATCCGAGCGCCACGCCATAGCGCTGGGCCTGCAGCAAAAGCAAAGCCTGCGGGCCATTGCCAGGGCTCTAGGCCGCAGCCCCAGCACCATCAGCCGGGAGATCCTCCGCAATGCAGGAGGCCATGGCTACGTCAGCCGGTTTGCCCAACAGCGCTGCCGTATTCGCCGCATCCATAGCCGCCCCCAGCCCAAGCTACTGCGCCCAGGCATCTTGTTCAAGCAGGTGTGCGAGTATCTGCGCCAGCATTGGTCGCCCCAGCAAATTGCCGGACACCTGAAGAAACTTCATCCCAACGACAGGCGCCAGAGAGTGTCACACGAGAGCATTTACACCTGCATCTATGCCCAGCCCCGGGGAGAGCTCAAGAAGGAGTTGGTGGCCTGTCTGCGCATGGCTCACGCCAAGCGCTGGCCCCGCTCCAAAGGCGAGGACCGCCGAGGAGAAATCACCGATCTTGTGAGCATTCACGTGCGCCCTCCAGAGGTAGAGGATCGCCAGCTTCCCGGCCATTGGGAGGGAGACCTCATCAAGGGGGCCCACAACGCCAGCGCCATAGGAACCTTGGTCGAGCGCACCACGCGCTTAGTGGTGCTGGTCAAGCTGCCACACCCCAACCCGGCTACGGCCGCACATGTGCTCAAGGCATTCAGCGACAAACTCAATGCAATTGCCAGCCCGATGCGCCAGAGCCTGACCTACGACCGAGGCCGCGAGATGGCCGAGCACGCCAGACTCACCCAGAACACGGGCATGAAGGTGTACTTCTGTGACCCCTACAGCCCTTGGCAGCGGGGCAGCAACGAGAACACCAATGGGCTGCTGCGTCAGTACTTCCCCAAGGGTACGGAGCTCAGTGGCTACACCCAGGAGCAGCTTGATGCGGTGGCCGATGAACTCAACGGGCGGCCCAGGATGACCCTGGGCTACAGCACGCCCTTGGAGGTCTATGCCCAGCACCTGCATCGCTTGACTCAGCAGCCTGAGTCTGTGCACTGAGCAACAGCAATCAATGTTGCACTTGGACTTGAATCCGCCGCTTGCTAATCAAGCGCTAGCAGCTATCAATCAAATAGCAAACACATCTGCTGCTGGGTGGCCTGTGCCGCTGCGGTCGCTGCCGTGGATCGGGGCTTTGCCTTGGCCTGCCGCTGTAGCCATTGCGGCAGGGCCTTGAGGGCGCAGCGCTGCATGCCTTGCAGCAGCACAAAGTCGGCCGCCGGCAGCTGCCATTGGGTGGTCAGGTCGTGCTGCATGCGCGCCAGCAGCGCGGCGGCCATCTCGGCATCGGCCAGCGCCCGGTGGGCCCGCTGCGCGCGCGGCAGGCCCAGGTGCTGCACCAGCGGCCCCAGCTTGTGGGTGGGCGCCTGGGGGTACAGCCGTCGCGACAGCAGCACCGTGCAGGCAAAGGGCTGCGGCGCGGGTGTGTCGGCCAGGGCCAGCTCGGCCTGCCAGAACTTGCTGTCGAACGACGCGTTGTGCGCCACCATGGGCGCGTCGCCCACAAACCGCGCCGCATCGCGCATCACGCTGGCAGCCTCGGGCGCCTCTTGCACCATGGCGTTGGTGATGCCCGTCAGCTCGGTGATGAAGGGCGGT
The DNA here is from genome assembly GCF_002749705.1 of Acidovorax sp. 56. Taxonomy (NCBI): domain Bacteria; kingdom Pseudomonadati; phylum Pseudomonadota; class Betaproteobacteria; order Burkholderiales; family Comamonadaceae; genus Acidovorax; species Acidovorax sp. 56. The sequence continues at coordinate 3,375,936 of NZ_PEEV01000001.1, read as the reverse complement.
ATCCACACCCCCGTCTTCATCAGGCTTTGGAACCGGTCCACCACTTTTCCGCCTTCTAGCAACACGATGGCCACCTCGGTGGCACGCGCGCCTTGGCTGGGCGACATACCGGTGGTTTCAAAGTCGATGACGGCGATGGGAGGCATGGGATCTGTGTGACGCGGAGAGGGCCGCAGGCGTTGCGTGCTTTGGCAGTATCGCCGCTCAGCGGCGGCCCAGCAGCTGCCGAAGCGCACGGGCAATCGCGGTGGGCTTGTCGGACTTGTCGGCGTCGCCGCCTTCGGGATAGATGGCCTCGCAGCGCTCAGCATGCAAGGCCTCTTTCAGGCCGGGCGCCACGCTGGCGTGCAGTTGCTCACAGTCGCAGCGCAGCCGGGCCTTCACGGTGCGCTTGCGCGCATCGCGCACCTCGGCCACCCAGCACGCATCGCCGCAGCCACAAGAGCGGTAGACCAGTACCTCGCCTGCAGTAGGCCAGGGCAGCGGGTACTCGCCAGTGCCGCCTGCGGCATGGCATGAGAGCACGATGGCGCCCCAGGCCCATGCTGTGCATGCTGCGTGGCGGGCGTATCTGGTGTGTCGCGGTTTGGTTGGGGTCGGCATGGAAGGGGCGGTCTGTCGCGGAGAATCACAGGGAAGTGCCAAAGCGCTCCCCCGTCCTTCATTCCAAAGAACCTCAGATTTTCCATGCGAGTTCACCCGTTCGTGGTCCGCCTCCTGCAAAGTGTGTTGCGCATTTCCGCCGCATTGGTGGGCGTTTTGGCCGTGCTGGCGTGCGGGGTGCTGGTGATGACCACCATGCCATCGCACTCCTACCTGGGTGCATTGCCCGCCCTGACGCCGCAGGAATCTGCGCTGGCCGACCGCTTGCGTGCCCATGTATCCACCGTTGCCCAACAAGAGCACAACCTGCGCAACCCCGCAGCGTTGGATGCCGTGGCCACCTATCTGGAACAGCAACTGGCTTTGATGGGCTATGCGGTTGAACGGCAGGAATACACCGTGGCAGGCAAGCCGGTGCGCAACCTGCAGGCGATATTGCCCAGCCGCACGGCCCCAGGCCAGCGCACCGTGGTGGTGGGCGCGCATTACGACTCTGCCCACCACACCCCTGGCGCCAATGACAACGCCACGGGCACTGCCGCCGTGTTGGAGTTGGCCCGCAGCCTGCGCGACATGGGGGACGCCTCTGCCGACATCATGTTTGTGCTCTACACCAACGAAGAGCCACCCTATTTCAAAACCCCTTTGATGGGGAGCCAGGTCCATGCCAAAGCCCTGGCGGCACAAAAAACCCGCGTGGTCGCCATGTTGTCGTTGGAGACCATGGGCTATTACTCAGACGTAGCGGGTTCGCAAAAGTACCCATGGCCTCTGAGGCTGCTCTACCCCTCAGAGGGCAATTTCATCGCCTTTGTGGGGGCCACAGGCGACCTGGGTCTGGTGCGCACAGTGGTGCGCTCGTTTCGCTCGCACACCTCTTTTCCGTCGGAAGGCATTGCGGCGCCCCGGTTCATCCCCGGTGTGGACTATTCCGACCACGCGGCCTACATCGACGCAGGCTACCCCGCACTCATGGTGACGGACACGGCGCCCTACCGCTACCCGCACTATCACAGCAGCCACGACACTCCCGACAAGGTCGATTTCGAGCGCCTGGCGCGCGTGGTGTCGGGCGTGGAGCGCGTGGTGACTGAACTGGCCCGGCAAGCGCCATAGCCAGGTGCCCGTGCCGATCTTGGTCCCGGCGCTGTTTACTGCGGTGAATACCTCACCACCCTGACCTCTGCCTGAGTGGGTGTGGTGTTGAAGACCTCGTGCATCCATTGCAATGCCTGGTCGGCTTGTGCTCCGCCCGTGCCGCCACCAATCACGGGAAATGCCACAGAAGCGAACCGGTGTTGATTGACCACGGCCATGGCAGATTGCACCGATTTCTGGATTGACTGCTGCGAGGCCACCCACCACATGCTGATACCCGCCACGTGGATGATGCCTTGGTACGGGAGCCGCCCTGCCCCGGTGAGCACGGCGCTGCCTAGCGGCATGGGGCCATGGCGTGCCAGCTCACGAAAAGGCAGATACCCCGCCCGGCGTTTGATGGCTCCGGAAACGCCTTGCGGCACCAGCAACCACCACGGGATGATGTTGCGGTTCCAGGCGTTGACGATGACGTCCACGTCCTGGTTCAGCAAGTCGCCCTGCACCACCCGTACCACGGGCACCTGGGGTGCAGCATCTTGAAGTGGTGGGTGTGCCATCTGCGGCTCAGGCCTTCTTCAAAAACTCCGACTTCAGCAACATGCTGCCCAGGTCGGTTTTGCAGTCCACGTTGTGGCCGTCCGCACCATCGACCAGGCGGATGCTTTTGATCTTGGTGCCCTTCTTGAGGGTGGACGACGAGCCCTTGACCTTGAGGTCTTTCACCAGGATCACGGCGTCGCCATCGGCCAGGGGGTTGCCGTTGGCATCGCGCACGATGCCGTCGCCTGCATCTGCGTCGGTGTCTGCTGTGTCGGCCACTTGTGGCCATTCAAAACTGCAGTCGGGGCACACGTAGTTGGTGCCATCGGGGTAGGTGTTTTCCAGGCCGCATTGGGGGCAGGCGGGCACGGTGTGGGGCATGGGTTTCTTTCTGGTTGTAGTGGTGAAAAGGGCTGGCGACTTTACAGCGCTCAGAGTGGCGCGCGTTGTTCCAGCGCAAACGGTGGCAGCCCTTTGAGCAGGCGCTGGCCATAGCTGGTGCGCGTGAGGCGCTTGTCGTAGCAGTACACATGGGCCTGGTCGTCTTCGGTGCGGATGGCGCGGCCCACCCATTGCGCCAGGCGGATGGCGGTGGCGGGCACCACCAGCTCGCTGAACGGGTCGCGCCCCACGGCGCGCAGCCATTCGGCGCGGGCTTCGCCCACCGGGTCATCGGGCGGGGCGAACGGCAGCTTGGTGATGAAGACCGACTCGCACAGGCGCCCGGGCAAATCCAGCCCCTCGCCAAACGACTGCATGCCGAAGATGACCGAGGGCTCGCCGTTTTCCACGCGCTCGCGGTGGCGCTTGAGCAGCTGCGTGCGCGGCAGTGCGTTCTGCACCAGCACCACGCTGCGCATGGCGGTGGGCAATGCGTCCACGGCCTGTCGCATCTGCTCGCGCGAGGTGAACAGCACCAGCGCGCCGTATTCCACGCGGGCAATGTCGTGCAGCAGCGCATTGACCATCTCGGTGGTGAACTGCGCGGCGTTCTTGGGGTCCGCCCGGGTTTCGGCGGCAATCAGCGTGCCCTGCGCGGCGTAGTTGAAGGGGCTGGGCACCTCCAGCGTGGTGGCCGCCTCGTCGCCATGCAGGCCTGCCTCGCGCAAGAAGAAATCAAAGTGCCCGCAGCTGGTGAGCGTGGCTGAGGTCAGCACCGCACCGCGCACCGCGCTCCAAAGGTGGTTGCGCAGCGTGGTGCCGGGCAGGATGGGGCTGGCATGCGCTTTGACCACGATGAAGTCGCCATCCACCTCCAGCGTGAACCATTTGGCGGCCGGTACCGCGCCTTCGGGCGCATCCTGCAGCAGCAGTTGCGCGGTGGCGTGCAGCTCTTCCAGGCGCGGGGCCAGCATACCGATTTGTGCGTACAGCGTGGACAGGCGCTTGGCCTCGTCGGGCTTGTCACGCATCTCGGCGCGCAAGGCCTTGCTGATGGCGCGCAGGGCGTCGAGGAAGCCCTCGGCACTGGCGGCCAGCAGGCCCAGCGGCGCAATGAGCTGTTCGGGCAATTCGCCGCGTGGCACGCGCACGCGCGCCGGGCCCCAGGCGCTGGGCTGGCTCTTGAGCTGGGCGCCATACACCTCCATCACGATGCGCGCCAGGTCCTGCAGCGTCTGCCGCAGCTGGGCGGAATGCTTGGGGATGTCGGCAATCTCTTCGACCTCCAGCAGCGCCCCAATGCGCAGGCCCCGGCTGGACAGCCGCTCGATCCAGGTGATGCGCGACAGGTCCATGTTGCACGCGAACTGGTCGAGCGCCGTGGCGGGCAGGTGGTGGGCTTCGTCCAGCACCAGCAGGCAGTTGTCCAGCTCAGGCAACACCCGCGCGCCCAGCGACGACAGCAGCAAGTCGTGGTTGGCCACGATCACCTGCGCGCCCACCAGCTCCTTGCGCTTGTCGTAGTAGGTGCACTGGCTGAAGGCGGGGCAGTGCTTGCCGGTGCACGAGGCACCCTCGGCTGCCACGGGGCTCCACACCTCGGGCTCGGGCGGTGTGTCCAGGCTGTCGCGGTCGCCATCCCACGCGCCTTTCGACAAGGTTTGCGCCATCGTCGAATAGAACTGGATGCGCGCCTCGGTTTCGTGCCGGGGGCGTTTGGCGCGGGCGGCGGCTTCTTCCTCGGCAAACAGGTCGTCTTCGCCCTCTTCTGCCGCCTCGCCCGTGCCCGCCAGGCGGTCGAGCTTGAGCTTGCACACATAGCGCCCGCGCCCCTTGGCCAGCGCAAACTTGAAGGGCTGCGGCATCAGTGCGGCCAGTGCGGGCAGATCTTTGTTGACCAGCTGCTCTTGCAGCGCCACCGTGGCGGTAGAGATCAGCACCCGCGTGCCGCGCGACAGCGCCAGCGCAATGGCTGGCGCGCAATACGCCAGCGACTTGCCAACGCCCGTGCCCGCCTGGATGACGGCGATGGAACGCGTGGGCGCCGCCTCGCCACTTTCTTCATCCACCTTGCCCAGCGTGGCGCTGCTGAAGGTGCGCGCCACCTGCTCGGCCATCAGCCGCTGCCCGGTGCGGCTGCGAAACCCTTCGGTGGCCTGCACCACCGCATCAAACGACTGCAGGGCCGCCTGGGCCCATTCTGTAGAAGACATAACCACCTGCTGTAAGGGCGAGAGTGTGGCATGGCCGCTCTGGCCGCCTTGTTTGGCGGTTGCAGAGGCCGTTGGATGGATGGGAGGTGGCTTGGTTGTTGCTATGTTTTTTATAGCTGCTGGCGCTTTCAAGGTAAGCGCTAGAGGCCTTTTTTGCTTCATTGGCGACGGCCGCCATTTTTCCAAGCGCTTGCCGAGGCGCCCTACCCCCAAAAAAGCGCAAAACCCCGAAAAAGCAGTAGCTCGCGGAAGAGCGCTTTCCTCTGTTGGGTTTTCTGCGCCCGGCCACCGGCCTGTTCGGGTCAGTCCGCAGGCCCGTCCAAGGCCATGTAGCCGCCAATCGCCAAAAAACGGCCCTTCTGGCTACTTTTGAACCCCTGTGTTGATTAGTGAAAATTATTAAAAATAATCCTGGAAAAATATGAAAACCTGTTTTTCAAAAATCTACAAGGTCGAAAAATTCAATTTCTTAATTCGATTTTTAGATGAATTTTGATTTTTCTGAACTCATGTTGTTAATTTTTGGATTTTGTATTGTTGGCGAAATTATTGATTTTTTCTAATAAAATCCATGTTCTGCCAGTCAATTTTTAGGTGGATGTTTTGGTATTTTTTGATGACATTGGATTAGCCGTCTCATGGTTAATGCACAACGCATAAAAATATCCAAATTTCATGAAAATTGGATGAATCAAAAATACAAATAAAATTGATGAAGTGCCGAAACGCTTTCAAAAACGCCGTACCTCAGTTTGAAATGAGTTGGGGGTGAAGCGATAGGGTTGGGCCTCTGCGGCCGGGTGCGTGGTCGCCGTTTGAGGTAAGCCCATGGTCTGGGGATGTACGGGGGGCTGCCGTGGCCCGCGTGTGTACCCCCTCACCTTGGGCACGCAATTCGAGCAGACATAAAAATGATGATCTATTGTTTGGTAAGGATTTTTGAGAGAGTGAGCACTGGCGTTTTACTTTTTCGCAAGAGGACCAAGATGACCTGCTGTGCGTTGCATCCGCTTTGCAATGGGTTGAGATGTGCGGCTGCTGTGGATTGACCCTGTTGAGACGGTACAGGCTCAGATGTTCCATCTGCCTGTGGGTCACTGTTTCTAATCAAAAATCAATCCGCTCATTTGAATTTGGCATTAGACATTTTTAGATTATCTGAATTTAAGAGAGGTTGTTTCATGTATTCAGTTGTTTTGCAAAAACTATTTTATGGAATTTGCAAATGGCGGGCTCAACTTAAAAACAATCTTTGAAAATCCCTAAAGCCGATTTGCGGATCAACCCGCAAATCAGCGTGGCGGTATCCCTCTTGCGATGAATACACCGCCCATCACAAAAATCGGTGGATGCTCCCTGCGCTGCCGCGTGCCGGGCATGGGCTGGGCTGCCCGCGTGGGTTTGCGTGGCGCTGAGCTCCTATCATGGCCACTGCAGGCTTCCTGACAGTCCAGCCCGTGCAAGCGCCTGCCCATCGACGAGGGAACATGGAATACACGACGCGATTCACCTTGGTTTGCCATCACACCGACGATGCCGATGCGCTGCATGCAGCGTTCAGCGCCCCGCCTGGCGAGGCGTTGGAGGACTCCATCAAGGCCTTCTTTGCCGCCCGCAAGGTGGCTATCTATCCGCCGGATGGCATGGGGTTCGACCATTGCGAGCGCGCAGGCCTGGTGATCGATGCGGCCTTCACCTCGGGCTCCACGCATGCCGACGAGTTCATTGGGCCGTTGTCGAGGGTGTGCCACGCGCTGCATGCCGACCTGCGGGACGACGAAATTGCGCGCACCATGGAATACGGCTTTGTGCATGGCAAAAAGAAGCCGCCAGCCGATGTGATGGCCCTGATGAAGACCTTGGCCCCTGTGGCGCAACTGGGGCGCGTGGGCCGCACCATTGCTGCAACGGACCGCGCAGAAAACGACCTCAGCGATGCGCTGACCGTGGCCATCGGCCTTGCCAAGAACGCCGCCACCGTGCAGGCCCTGCTCGAAAAGGGGGCCGATCCCAACAGCAAGCTGCCCTCTGGCACCTCGTGCCTGAACCGGGCGGTGACCAAGAAGAATGCCAAGATCGTCCAGCTGCTGTTGCAGCATGGTGCCGACCCCAACCTGCTGCACCGGGGCTATCCCAACCTGTATGAAGCCTGCCGTTTTTCCGCGCCCAAGATCGTGGATCTGCTGCTGCAGTACGGGGCGGACCCGAATGTGCGCAACAAAGACTTTTCAGAGCACAGCTACCCCATCGAGATTGCCATTTACTACCACCAGTCCAAGGCGGTGCGGTCGCTGTTGGCCAAGGGGGCCAAGACCACGGGCATGCCCAAGATGGGCAACCTGCTGGACTTGAACGCCGGGTATTTCCACGACAACCACAGTGGCCACCTGCTGGAAAAGCAGGCCATCTTTGAACTGCTGGTGCAAGACCCCGTGCACCAGGCCGACTTGGTGCAGCGGCGCGAGCACCTGGTGGGGCTGCTGCACAAAGGCTTTGAACCCATGGACAAGACGCCCAAGGACCGCGCGGACTTTGACGCCCTGCTGGCCTACATGGCCACGGTGTGATGGCCGGAATGAGCGCGGAGCCTGCCCAGGGGCTTTCACCGGGGCGCACCCTGGCTTCGACGGGCTCAGCCTGAACGCATTTCGTTTGCCGAGCGACAGGGTGCTAAGCCCTGCGCTTTACCCCCGCTCGCGCAGTGCCCGCTCGATGCGGTCGCGCCGCACCGTTGTCTTGGGCACCTTGAAGGGGAACCAGCTGCGCACGTCTTCTTCCAGCCCGATGCCGTGCATGTAGTTGTAGATGGCCTTTTTGAGCGCGCTGCCCAGCGCGTCGTGGTCTACGCCCGTGGGGTCGATAAAGGCCACATCGTTCTTGGCAAAGTCGCCTGGTGGCAGCGGTGCCAGGGTCACGCCGTATTCCTCGGGGTTTTTGCCCACGGGTGAGTGCACGGTGCAGGCAAAGCGGTGAAAGAAGCCGCTTTGGATGCAGCCATTGGCAAACAACTGCCGCACGTACTCGAGCGCGTCCACGGTGTCCTGCACCGTCTGCGTCGGAAAGCCGTACATCAGGTACGCATGCACCAGGATGCCTGCATCGCTGAACGCCTTGGTCACCCGCGCCACTTGGTCCACCGACACACCTTTTTTCATGAGGGTGAGCAGCCGGTCCGAAGCCACTTCGAGCCCGCCGGAGATCGCGATGCAGCCGCTGTCGGCCAGCAGCTCAGCGAGGTCAGGGGTGAAGGTTTTTTCAAACCGCACATTGCCCCACCAGCTGATGCCCGCGTTGCGCTCAATCAGCTCGGTGGCCAGCGCCTTGAGCGCCTTGGGGGGCGCAGCCTCGTCCACAAAGTGAAAGCCCGTCTGCCCCGTCTCGCGCACGATCTGCTCGATGCGGTCGGCCAGCACCCCAGCACTCGCGCCCTCGTAGCGGCTGATGTAGTCCAGGCTCACATCGCAAAAGCTGCACTTCTTCCAGTAGCAGCCGTGCGCCACCGTCAGCTTGTTCCAGCGCCCGTCGCTCCACAGGCGGTGCATGGGGTTGAGCATGTCCAGCAGCGACAGATACCGGTCCAGCGGCAGGCCGTCCCAGGTGGGGGTGCCCACCTCGGCAAAGGCGATGTCGGCTTCCATCATGTTGATGTACTGCACCGCTGCGTCTTCGCTGCGCACAAAGGTGCGCACCAGCCGCTGGCGCCCGCGCTCGCCGCGCAGGTGTTCCAGCAGCGCCAGCAGCGGGCGCTCGCCCGCGTCCAGCGTCACGTAGTCAAAGTGGTCAAACACGCGCGGGTCGGCCAGCTCGCGCAGTTCGGTGTTCACAAAGCCGCCGCCCAGCACGGTGGCAATGTGCGGGTGCCGCGCCTTGATGGCCTGCGCAATGCGAAACGCCGCGTACACCGAGCCAGGGAAGGGCACCGACAGCAGCACCACGGTGGGCTGGTGTCGCGCGATGGCCTCGTGCGTGAGCTGCTCCAGCAACTCGTCCACCAGCGTGGGCGCGACCTGGGCTTTGGCCAGTGCCTGGGCCAGCGGGTCAAACGTGGGCTGGCTGCCCGCCAGCGATTCGGCATAGCGCACAAATTCAAAGCGCTCGTCCACCGCGTCGCGCAGCACGTCGGCCAGGTCGTTCAAATACAGCGTGGCCAGGTGCTTGGCCTTGTCCGTCAGCCCCAGTGCGCCAAAGGCCCAGCCCAGCGGGTCGCCACCGTCGTCGTCCACATACACATCCAGCGTGGCAAAGCGCGGCCCCTCGGGCAAAAAGTGCCGGCCCACGATGCGGTGCGCCAGGGTGCTGTCGCGCCCTTGCAGGAAGGCAATGGCGGGGCCGATGGTGGCGAGGTAGCGGTCTTGCTGCGCGGCAAAGGACTGCACGGCGGGGCTGCGCTGCTTGGCGGGCAGGGCTTGTACGCGCGCCGCCACATCCTGCAGGCCCTCGGGCGACAGCAGCCGTAGCACCAGCGCCAGCGCCAGATCTTCCTGGAACGCAGTGATGCCGCGTGAGCGGAGAAAGCCCGTGAGGTACGCGGTGGAGGGATAAGGCGTGTTCAGCTGCGTCATCGGCGGGATGACGGCGAGCACGCGGCACGGGGAAGAGGCCATGGAATCTCGGGGGTGGTATGCCCCGATTATCCCGGGCCCCCGGTTCTGCACCGGGTGTGTGGCTACTGCCGCCTGCGAGGGGCCGTTGCCAGGGTCAGCCGTGGGGGTCGGTCCCGCTGCGCGTTTGGGCCAAGGCGGCCTGGGCCTGGCGGCGTGCGTGCTTGACCTTGTACATGGTCTGGTCGGCCGTGCGCAGGGCGTCTTCGGTCTCTCGGTGCTGGTCGGGTGCAATGGTGGTCACGCCCACGCTGGCACCGGCGTAGTCCAGGGCTACGCCCGGCAGCGCAAAGTGACCCTGGGTGGCCTGGGTGATGCGTTGGCTGAGCACATCCTGGGCAGACTGCGCGACCTCGCCCGCATGGGCGCTCAGGCTGATCACCACAAATTCGTCGCCGCCCAGGCGGGCGGCCAGGTCCTCGGCGCGTAGCACGCCCCGCAGGCGCTGGGCAATGGCCACCAGGAACTGGTCGCCCACCGCGTGGCCGTGGGTGTCGTTGATCGCCTTGAATCCGTCCAGGTCGATGAACGCGATCTGCACACCCATCTTGCGCCGCAGCCCCTGCGCCAGCATGCGCTCCAGCGCCTCCATGAGGGCGCGGCGGTTGGGCAGCCCCGTGAGCGGGTCGGTGGCGGCCACGGTGGCCAGCTGCTCGTTGGCGGACAGTAGCTTTTGGATCAGCCGTTCGCGCTCCACCTGCTGGCCGATGAGGTACGCGAACAGGGTGAGGATGCGTTCGGCCTCGGGCGTGCGCGGGCGGGTGTGGGTGCTGGCCGCGCACAGCGTGCCGTACAGCACGCCGTCGCCCATGCGCACGGGTTTGCTCGCATAGGTGCGGATGCCCAGATCGCGTGCGGCTCCCGAATCGCCCCAGCAGGCGGGCACATCGTCGGTGAAGGTGCGGCCCTCTTCCAATGCGCGCTTGCACAGGGTGTCGTTCCACGGCACCACGAGGCCCTCGGGGATCTGCATGGCGCTGGAGTTGCGGGCATACAGCACATGCTGCACCCCCTGGGCCTCGTCGATGGAGGTGAGGTAGGTGGATTCCAGCCCCGTCACCGCCTCCAGCATTTCCAGCAGCGGGCGTGTCAGCTCCTCGACGGACCGGGCCGCAGAAACGGATTCGGAGAGTTGCTCAAGAATTTCGCTCATACGCCGGAAATTATGGCCGGGGCCGTGGCGCGTGCGGCAGCGCCGGGCTCAAAGACCGGGCGTGGGTGGGGCCAGGTAGTTGTTCTTCACCCGCACATAGTGCTCGGCCGAATACTTGAGGTAGGCAATCTCGGCGTCGGTCAGCGCCCGCTGGCGCACCGCCGGGCGGCCGATGTAGAGGTAGCCGCTTTCCAGCACCTTGCCGGGCGAGACCAGGCTGCCAGCGCCCAGCATCACGCGGTCTTCGATCACGGCGTCGTCCATCACGATGGAGCCCATGCCGATGAGGCATTCGTTGCCAATGCGGCAGCCGTGCAGGATGACCGAGTGGCCCACGGTGACGTAGTCGCCAATCACCAGTGGCGATCCCTCGGGTTTGCTGGCATTGCGGTGCGAGACATGGCCCATGGTCAGGTCTTGCACGTTGCTGAAGCGGCCCACGGTGATGCGGTTCACATCGCCGCGCAGCACGGCGTTGCACCACACCGAGCTGTCATCGCCCAGTTGCACATCGCCAATCACTTGCGCACTGGCATGGATGAAGACGTTGTGGCCCAGTTGGGGCGCAGTGTTGAGGTAGGGGGACGTGGGCATGTTTTGGCGTCGCGCAGGGCGAATAGGCAAAGTGGGGATGGGGTCGAAGTGTGCCTGCGTCTGCCGCAGGCGCTTGGGGGCCAGCATCATCCCATGAGCGCAAGCCCGTGGCGACACATGGCCGAACGCGCTTCGTTTTCACCTCGCGCGCCGGGCGCTGGGCCCGCTGCGTGCATGATCAACCCACTGCTGGCAGCACGGTGTGGCCAGCTCCAGCCAGCAGCACACAGGCGCGCTCACTGTCCGCCCTGGATAGCAGCAGGTGATCCCCGTCAAAGGTCGAAACGACAAAGACGCCGATGCCGTTCTCCGACAGGGGGCGTATCACCGACAAAACGATGCCCGTTTCGCCAAAAGCGAAGGGGCCTACAAAGCGGAATGCCACCCAGTCCCGGTCAGCCTGCACGCCATCGAGGACACGCGCCTGAAGGCAGGTGATGGACAGCTCTTCGCTGCTGCGGGAGATGGAAACGAACCCTTCACCATCGGCCCATGGCGGTATGGCCGCTTGGGGGGCGAGGCGGGCGATGGCATAGAGCGAAGGCAAGGCTTGCAGCGTGATGCTGCGGGCGCTGGCCCAAGCAGAAGTGATGGCGGGTGTCGTGGTCATAAGTGGGCGAAGAAGAACATCCCCAAATTGTGGAGGCCGCGCTGCCAATGTTCACCAAAGTTTGGAAAATCTCAGTTTGGCTGAGAATTTCTTAACTTTGAACGCTAAAGCTCCTATGGCACTGGATTCAAAACAATGTGATGCATTCCTGGCCGTGGCGGAGGCGGGTAGTTTTGAGCAGGCTGCGGCGGCGCTGCACATCACGCCTTCGGCAGTGTCTTTGCGCGTGCGGGGCCTGGAGGAGCGGCTTGGCCAGCCACTGATCGTGCGCGGCCGGCCCAGCCGTGCCACCCATGTGGGGCGGCAGCTTTTGCAGCACCTGCAACGCGCCCGTGTGATGGAACATGACCTGCTGGCGGGGATCATGGGCAGTGAGGGGGGCGGAGATGCGTTTTTCCCCATCACACTTGCGGTCAACGCTGACTCGCTCGCTACCTGGTTGCTGCCGACGCTGTCGGCTGTGGTGCAGCGTGAGCGCATTGCCATCGAGCTTTTGGTGGATGACCAAGAGCACACGCATGCGCTGCTGGAGACGGGGGTGGCCCATGCCTGCGTATCGGCCCAGCCGCATGCCATGCGTGGGTGCATGGCCGAACCATTGGGGCGCATGCGCTACCGGCTGGTGGCCACACCCGCGTTTGCCGCGCAGTGGTTCGGCCCACGTGGGATCACGCGGACCTCGGCGCGCCGGGCACCCGCTGTGGTGTTCAATCGCAAGGACTCGCTGCACGCCAATGCGTTGCTCAATGCGTTTGGCCTGCAGGGTAACGCCTATGTGAGCCACTACGTGCCTGCATCCGAGGCCTTTGTTGCGGCGATCCGGTTGGGGCTGGGCTACGGGATGGTGCCTGAGCTGCAGATCGGAGATGCCATTGAGCGCGGGGAGCTGGTGGATGTCATGCCCGAAGCCGTGACAGAGGTTGCCCTGTACTGGCATGGCTGGGCCCAGCAGCCGCCGCGACTGGAGCGCCTTGCTCAGCGGGTGATGGAAGTTGCCCGGCAGCTGCTCTAGGGATCCTCTGCACAAATCACCGCGCCGTGTGCATTTGCGGCCTCGGGCGGTCTGCCGCGTTGCAAATGCTCGCAATAGCTACAGCTATTGCTGCGCTTTGCGCTTTGCGCTTTGCGCCTTGCAGTCCATCCCGATCCGCAGCGCACACTTTCCGCTCGATTCGTGCAGAGGATCCCTAGCTGGCCCGCAGGCGGTGGTTCAGGCCCTGGCGTTCGGTGCCGGTGGGGCATACAGCCCCAAAAACATGTCCACCGCGTCGCCCATCACCTGCGCCTGCTGTGCGGGTGTGAGGGGCGGCTGGCCCATGGCCAGCTGGGGCCAGAAGGCAAAGGCCTTGATCATGCCCTGCAGCAAGTTGGCGGCGTAGGCCACATCCATACCGGGGCGCAGGCGCCCGTCTTGCTGGGCGGCGCGCAGCCAGCGCGGCAGGCCTTCCTCTTTGGCCGAGAGCTTGGTGGCGATGGCGCGTGCGCGCTCGGGCGTGTGCATCATGTCGGCCATGGCCACGCGGCTCAGGTCAATGAAGCTGGCGTCGTCCAGCAGGCGCATCTTGTGGCCCAGCAACTCCAGCAACTGGCCCCGCAGCGGTTGGTGGGGGTTGTAGACCAGCTCCTCGGGCGAGCGGCTGCGCTCCCACATCAGCATCAGGATGGCCTCGAACAGGTCTTCCTTGCTGGGGAAGTGGTTGTACACCGTGCGTTTGGAGACCTCGGCCGCTGCGGCCACGCGGTCCATGCTGGTGCCGTTGAAGCCGTGCTGGCGAAACTCCTCAATGGCGGCTTGCACGATGGCATCGCGCTTGCGGTCCGTCAGGCGGGTGGGGGAAGGCTGGGCACTCATGGGGGAAATTTTACACCGTGCAGTTTACTTTTATTAAAACTAAACTACACTGTGCAGTGCACATTTGCAAAACCACCGGAATTTGCCCATGCCCCGCCGTCTTTCCCGGGTCTGGACCATTGCCACAGTCTTGATCGGAGCCCTTGCCATGGCCGTTGTCACGTCGTCCTGCACCACCTTCCCTGCCACCACGCACACCGAAAACGCGCTGCAAGAGGGCGGCAAGTACCGCAATGCCAAGCCGCGCCAGTCGCTGGGGGCGGCCAAGACAGCCAAGGTGCTGTGGAACTTTGCGACGGGCAAAGACGCCGACACCGTGCCCCGCGCGCCCATCCCCGTGCACCCGGTGCTGCGCACCGACCTGCTGGCCGCGCCCGATGGCAGCCTGTGGCGCCTGGGGCACTCCACCATGCTGTTGAAGGTGGGCGGGCAGTTCTGGCTGACGGACCCGGTGTTTTCCGAGCGTGCCTCGCCCTTCCAGTTCATGGGCCCCAAGCGCTTCCATGCCCCGCCCATCAGCATTGACGAGCTGCCCCCCATCGAAGGCGTGGTGCTGTCACACGACCATTACGACCACCTGGACTACAGCGCCATCCAGAAGCTGGCACCCAAGGTGGCGCACTTCATCACCCCGCTGGGCGTGGGCGACCGGCTCATCGGCTGGGGCGTGCCTGCGGCCAAGGTGCAGCAGCTCGATTGGTGGCAGAGCACCACCGTGGGCGCGCTGGAGCTGACGGCCACGCCCGCCCAGCATTTCTCAGGCCGTGGCCTGACGGACAGCGACCGCACGCTGTGGGCATCGTGGGTGCTGCGCGTGGTGGGGGCTGGTGACGGTGGTGAATCCGCATCCAACGGCTTGCGCGTGTTCTTCAGCGGCGACTCAGGTTACTTCGATGGCTTCAAAGCCATTGGCGAGCGCTTTGGCCCGTTTGATTTGACGATGGTGGAAACCGGGGCCTACAACAAGGACTGGCCCGACGTGCACATGCAGCCCGAAGAAAGCCTGCAGGCCCACCTGGACCTGAAGGGCCGCTACCTCATGCCCATCCACAACGGCACGTTCGACCTGTCGCTGCACCCCTGGACCGAGCCTTTCGAGCGCATCACCGCCCTGGCCGAAGCCGCCCAGGTGCCCCTGGTGGCGCCGGTGATGGGCGAGCGCATTGACCTGCGCCAACCGGCCTTGTCTCGCCACTGGTGGCGCAGCGTGCAGGCCACGCAGCCCAGCGCAGCGCAGGGCCCAGCGCTGGTGGCCCCGGCGTCTGGAGTCTAGGGATGTCCTGCATAACTCCCTGCGGTCTGTGATAGCGCGGCCTCGGGCAGTCCGCTGCGTTGCTTTTCTTGCCAATAGCCCGGCTATTGGCTGCGAAAAGACGCCTTGCGGCCTATCCCGATCCGCACTATCACCGACTCGCGAGGGTTATGCAGGACATCCCTAGGGGCTCATCAAAGCGCGTATCCGGCTGGGGTGGTTTTGCAGGCGTCTTTGAACAGGCGCTGAGACTACCGCCCTGCCAGCGCCCCCACCACACGCGCCGCCGTGCGGATTTCCTCGTCTCCATAGCCTGCGTAGCCCAGCAGCCAGCCGCGCCGGGGCGAGTTGATGGCGTAGCGCGAGAGCGGGGCCAGCATCACGCCTGCAGCCTGGGCGCTGCGGGCCAGGGGCTCGTCATCGCTGCCTGTGGGCGCTTCGTGCAGCAGGTGCATGCCCCGGTCGCACGGGGGCAGTTGCCAGTGGCCACCGCTGGCTTCGGCCAGGGTGTCAATCAGCAGCTGCTGGCGGTGCAGGTACAGCTCGCGCATGCGGCGCAGGTGGCGCAGCAGGTGCCCTTCGGCAATGAAGCGGGCCAGCACGGCCTGCGTGTCGCCAGGCGCGTGCCGGTCGGTGATGGCGCGGGCCATGGCAAAGGCCTCGACCAGCGCGGGCGGCACCACCACAAAGCCCAGGCGCAGGCCCGGGTGCAGGGTTTTAGAAAACGTGCCCACGTACAGCACCCGCTCCGACCCCGGCAGGCTGCACAGCGCAGGCACGCGCTGGGCGGCGTTGCCGTACTGGAACTCGCCGTCGTAGTCGTCTTCCACCACCCAGGCATCGTGCTCGCGCGCCCATTGCAACAGGGCCTGGCGGCGCGGCAAATCCATGCGCACACCGGTCGGGAACTGGTGCGTGGGCGTGACCACGGCCATGCGCGCAGCGGGCCACTGCGCGGCGCCCTGGGCAATGCACAGGCCGCTGGCATCCAGCGGCACGGGCCGTGCCAGGGCGCCGTGGCCCAGCAGGCTGGCGCGGATGCCGGGGTAGCCGGGGTCTTCCACCAGCACCTCGTCGCCCACGTCCAGCAGCAGGCGCGCAATCAAATCAATGCCCTGCTGTGAGCCCGAGCACACCACCACCTGCGCCGCATCGCAGCGGATGCCGCGCGATGCCCACAGCCACTGCGCCACGGCCTGGCGCAGGTCGGGGTCGCCCGCCGGGTCCAGGTAGTGGGCGCGGGCGGCGCGCTGGGCTTGGCTGGCCTGGCGCGCCAGGCGGTCCCACACGGCAAACGGAAAGCTGGCCACCTCGGGTGCACCAATGCGAAACGCCCTGGCGGCCACCAGCGGCGGGCGCCAGCGTGCCGCCGTGTCGGCCACCAGCTGCCCGCGCCGCGACAGGCCCCGGGGTGGCGCTACCAGCGCGGGGGTGCTGGACGGCGTACTCGGTGGCGTGTGGGTGGGGCGCTGCGCCAGGGCCTGCGCCACATAGGTGCCATCGCCCACGCGGGCTTCGACATAGCCCTCGGCCAGCAGGCGCTGCACGGCCCACAGCACCGTGTTGCGCGACACCCCCAGCAGCCCCGCATGCGCACGCGAAGGCGGCAGCCGCATGCCCGCAGGCCAGCGGCCCTGCTCAATGGCGCTGCGCAACTGCGCATACACCTGCTGGCGCAAGGTGGCCGACGAAGGCGTGGCGCTGGGTGGATTGGCTCTGGCAACGGACACGAATTGGCTCCTTGTGAATGCGCTACGGCGCCTAAACTGAAGAACCATTGTAAAAACCCTTGCCGGAACTTCACCCATGGCTGCACCGCACACCGCCACCATCGTCTGGACCCGTGGCACCGATGACTTTCTGGACAAGCGCTACCACCGCAGCCACCAGTGGCAGTTTGATGGCGGTGCCACCGTAGCGGCGTCGTCGTCGCCGCATGTGGTGCCCCTGCCCTACTCGGATGCGGCGGCGGTGGACCCTGAAGAGGCCTACATCGCCGCCCTGGCCAGCTGCCACATGCTGTGGTTCTTGGACATTGCCAGCCGCGCGGGCTGGCGCGTGAACCGCTACACCGACGCTGCTGTGGGCACCATGGCCAAGGACGCCGAAGGCCGCCTGGTGGTAAGCCACGTGCAACTGCGGCCCGTCACCGCGTTCGATGCCGCCCATGCCCCCACCGCCGCCGTGCTGGCCGATCTGCACCACCAGGCGCATGCGGCCTGCTTTTTGGCCAACTCGGTCAAGACGCAGATCGACTGTGCGCCGGTGCTGGAAGTGGAAGCCGCTGCAAGGCAAGGAGCCTGACATGGCCAACGCGAACCGGCAGTTTCACGTGACCGATGCCCCCACCCTGCACGCGCTGGTGCGTGCGCAACCCTTGGCCACGTTGGTGATGGCGCATGCCGGGGCCCTGCACGCCAACCACGTGCCTTTGTTTCTGGACCCCACCCGTGGCCCGCATGGCACGCTGGTGGGCCATGTGGCGCGGGCCAATGGCTTGTGGCCGCTGCTGCCGCAGCAGGCCGTGGCCATCTTCCACGGGCCGCAGGCGTACATCTCGCCGTCGTGGTACCCGTCCAAAGCGGTGGATGGCAAGCAGGTGCCCACCTGGAACTACGCCGCAGTGCACGCCCATGGCGCGCTCACGGCGGTGGACGACCCGGCGCGCCTGCGCACCCTGCTGCACACCCTGAGCGAGCAGCACGAAGCCCACCGTCCCCACCCGTGGCGCATCGACGATGCCCCGCCCGACTACATCGACAAGCTGCTGCGCGCCATCGTGGGCATCGAGCTGGAGGTGCAACGCTGGGAAGGCCTGTGGAAGGTGAGCCAGAACCGCACCGACGAAGACCGCGCGGGCGTGGTGCAAGGCCTGCTGGCCGAAGGCACCCCAGCGGCCGAGGACATGGCGGCGCTGGTGTTGGGGCGGCTGATGGGGTGAGGCGCAGAGCCCATCGCCGCAAATTGCTATCAAATAAATAGCTGCTAGCGCTTTTCAATCAAGCGCTAGGGCCATATTTGATTAAAAGTTTCAGCCGCACCCTTTCACCCAGGCGGGGCTTGCCGATGCCTGGATGCGCCGTGTGGGCCGCGCTTCAACAGGCTTGGGGCGACGAGGGATGGGGGCACCAAGCAGCGCCCCGCAATCCCCAGGGCCATCACCCTTCCAGCGCCTCCACCCGCAGCGTCACCACCGGCCCAGCCACTGCTGGGTTGGCGGCCAGCGCGTGCACGGCCAGGTCCACCGTGGCTTGGGGGGCGGCGTCGGTCAGCACCAGCACCTGGGGCCCGCTGCCTGTGGGCAGTGCCTTCTCGCAGGCCAGCTCCACACGCTGCACGGGCACCTGCTGCGCCGCCAGCCAGGCGCCCACGGCCTCCACCTGCTGGGCGGTGTGCACCGGCACGCGCAGGTAGTGGCGGGTGTGCACGGCAGCGCGGGGCAGCACGGCCAGTTGCTCGTTCATCGCCTGGGGATGAAAGCCCAGGTGCGGCACACGCTGCGGTGCCCGGGTGCCCTCCAGGCGCGCCACGTCCACCAGGTCGGCAATCACGGCCGATGCGGTTTGTTCAGACCCAGCCCCCGCGCCGTAGAACATCGTCACCCCCGCCGCGTCGCCCTTGACCATCACCGCGTTCATCGAGCCGTTCACATGCGCCAGCAAATGCGTGGCGGGCACCAGGGCAGGCTGCACGCGCAGCTCCACACCGTCCACCTCCGCACCCACTGTCTCGTCTTTGCGCCGCCGGGCCACGCCCAGCAGCTTGATGCGATAGCCCAGTTGCTCGGCACAGGCCACGTCCAGCCCCTGCAGGCGGGTGATGCCCTCCACCTGCGCGTCGGCAAAGCGCACGGGCATGCCAAACGCATTGGCCGCCAGCAGCGTGATCTTGTGGGCCGCATCGATGCCCTCGATGTCAAACGTCGGGTCCGCCTCGGCATAGCCCAGAGCCTGCGCTTGCGACAGCGCCTCGGCAAAGCCCAGCCCCTCGTCGCGCATCTTGCTCAGGATGAAATTCGTGGTGCCGTTGATGATGCCCGCCACCCACTCAATGCGGTTGGCCGTCAGCCCTTCGCGCAGCGCTTTGACGATGGGGATGCTCACAGCCACCGCGCCCTCATACGCCACGGCCACGCCGTGCTGGCGCGCAGCGGCAAAAATTTCGTTGCCATGCACGGCCAGCAGCGCCTTGTTGGCCGTGACCACATGTTTGCCCGCACGGATGGCGGCCAGCACCCATTCCCGCGCCGGGCCGGTGCCGCCAGCGGCCTCCACCAGCACATCCACATCGGGGTGGGTGGCGACCTGCATCGGGTCGTTGGTCAGCGCCACATCGGTGCCCACCACGCTCATCGCCCGCGCCAGGCTGCGCGCGCACACCATCACCAGCTTGATGCCCCGCCCGGCGCGGCCTGCAATCTCGGCCTGGTTGCGCGCCAGCACCCTGAAGGTGCCAGCCCCCACGGTGCCAATCCCGATCATGCCCACGCGCAGCGGGCGTGTGGCCACCGCAACGGCGGGGCTGGACTGGGGCTCAAGACTCTGGACTGGATCGCGGTACATCGGCTTCTCCAAACATCAAACGAACAAACAAAAAAACCCAGCTGCCAGAGCTGGGTTTCGTGCATTCGTCTTGGAAGAGAAGAGAGAGCGATCACCAGGTGGCTGCCGAAACGGCCACCTGCGCTGCGCTCAGGTGGCCGCGGTGGTAATGGTGATCATCATTCGTGCACCCATTGCCCGCGTAAACGCAGGCAGCATCATGCCCATGCACGCAAAGGCTGCGGCAGGTGCGATGACGGAGGATGGAGTGAACGACATGACCGCTGCAGTGTAGCGCACAGCCCGGCGCGTGGCCAACGCGCACTGCGCGGGCTGCTTGGCCATGCATCGCTTTCTCTTCCCATCGCAGAAAGCGTTGCTACGTTATCTGTAGCTGCCAGCGCTTGTGGGGTAGGCGCTAGCGGCCATTTTGGCAATTTCTATTCAAAGATCAGGCACCGCAGGCCGCTCGGTGCGCACCATTGCAATCGCATCAAACGGGCAGCGCACGGCGCACAGTGCACAGCCCGTGCAACCCGCTGCATCGTCGAGGTGAGAGCGCTTGGGGCCCCAGGCTTTGGGCTCAGCCCCCGTGCCCTGCGTCTGCACTTGCAGCGACAGCACATGCGGCGCACACACCGCCACGCACCAGCCGCAGCCCGTGCAGCGGGCGGGGTCAATGGCGGGCAGGGCTTTGGCAGGCATGGGGTGCAAAGAACCTTATCAACGGCGTGGCGCCGCCGTGCGGGTGGGGCGGCATTGGGGCAGCTGCCACCGGGGTGCCAAGGCCCCTTCATTGGCGCCAGCGGCGGTGGGTGCAGCACCGCCAGCAGCCATGTTCCCGCCCCAGCGCAGCGCCGTCAACCGCCCCGGCGCCCGTAGGCGCAGTACCCCGGCTTGGGGCTCTTCTTTTGCGGGTGCAGGCGGCAGGTCTCGGGTCGCTGGTCGTACACGGTGCACAGCCGCGTCTTGGGGTCTAGAAAGTTGCAATCCCCACTGGCCCGCCGCGCCATGGTGAACACCACGTTCTTGTGGTTGAAGTGGTCAATCAGCCGCGCTTTTTGTAGCCGCTTGGCAATGTGCCGGGGCTCTTCGTGCTCCGCCTCAAACGCATCCACCAGCCCCAGCCGCACCAGGTCAGACAGCTGCACCTCCAGCGGCATGGTGCAGCAATTGGCCGCACAGGTGTCGCACAGGCCTGCGCGGTAGCGGGTCCAGGTGTCTAGGCGGTCAACGTCGACGATGGAGATGGGGGAGCGCATGGGTGAAAGTCTGCGGCCAGTGGTTTGTGAGGGGACTAAGAAAAGCTGGCGCGATAGGTGATGGGATCCAGGTCACAGTGCTGATCCAGTGCGCCTTTCAGAGAGAACAACTTTGGAGTCTGCCGAAACTCAAACAGCCGACACAGCGTGAAGTCAGGACCTGCGTCTCTGGAGAAATGCAATTCGTTCTTGGATACGAAAAACGGTGTGTCTTTGCCAAACGCCGTAGTTTTCACTTCGATGAATCGCTCGCGACCATTCGTATCGAAAGACAGGATGTCGTAGCCAAGGCCATCCCCCTTTGTTTGCGAAACATGCTCCACCCGTTCAGCCAGATCGAGCTTGCCGATATGAGCCAGTCGCCATTGCTCGTAACGGAAAACGAACTCTTCACCAGCCTGACCTAGCGAGCGATTGCGGGACTCGATCGCTAGGTAGTCACGCTTGATGGGTAAGTTGCCGTAGCGCGGGCTTGATTCGCCGACATGGTGGCGCTTTTGCGGTGCTTCGGTTTCAACCTTGGAGAAATCCACAATTTCATGGGATATCGCAGGCTGGTGCGCCGCCGCAAGTGCCAGTGAATCTAGTGCGGAGAATCGGTCAACTTGCCGCTCCACTACTTCAAGCAGCAGGCGTTGGTAATTGGCTCGTGGTTGATATCCGCGCAGGTACGGGCAGCCCAGATGGATGAGCACCGCACTGATATTGCAGTGCTTGAATTCAATCGAACCGGCAGAGCGGCCATTGAGCTTTTCAAGCAAGGCGCGACGGTGCGCAGCCTTGCTGTAGGCCTGACCAGCCAGTTCAAGACTGAGCATCTTGAGGTAGTCGGCAACAACGGCTTCTACCTCGGCCTGAGACCAGTCCACGATCGGTTCAACCGAGTCGGCTGACTATGTCAAACGTCAATATTCCCCGCACGCAGCGCATTCGTCTCAATGAAATCCCGGCGCGGCTCCACCTCATCCCCCATCAGCATCGTGAACACGCGGTCCGCTTCGATCGCGTCGTCGATCTGCACGCGCAGCAGGCGGCGCACGTTGGGGTCCATCGTCGTTTCCCACAGCTGCTCGGGGTTCATTTCGCCCAGGCCCTTGTAGCGTTGGCGGGCGGTGGTGCGTTCGGCTTCGCTGATCAGCCACTTCATGGCCTGGCGGAAGTCGCCCACTTTTTCTTCCTTCTGCTTGTCGCCTTCGCCGCGCAGGGCCTTGGCGCCATCGCCCAGCAGGCCGCGGAAGGTTTCGGCGGCTTCGGCCAGGGCGGCGTAGTCGGCGCCGTGCACGAAATCTTGCGTGATGACGCTGCTCTTGATGTTGCCGTGGTGGCGGCGGCTGATGCGCAGCAGGGGCTTGTCGGTGCGCGCGTCAAATTCGCCAGCCACTTCGGCGGGGGCGCCGGTGGTGTTCAGCTCGCGCAGCTTGGCCTGCAGGGCCACGGCGCTGGCTTCGGCATCGGCCACGGTGTCGAGCTTGAGGCTCACGCCGTCGGCAATGGCGCGCAGGGCTTCGGCGTCCATGAAGTTACCCAGGCGGGCGATGACGCTTTCAGCGATCTGGTGTTTGCGCGCCAGCTCGGCCAGTGTGTCGCCGGTCAGCGTTTGCGGGTTGGCGCCGCCGGTGGTCACGCTGGCGTGGTTCAGCGCAATGCGCAGCAAGAAGCCGTCGAGGGCGGGAGCGTCCTTCAGGTACAGCTCTTCTTTGCCGGCCTTGACCTTGTACAGCGGCGGCTGGGCGATGTAGATGTGGCCGCGCTCCACCAGTTCGGGCATCTGGCGGTAGAAGAAGGTGAGCAGCAAGGTGCGGATGTGGGCGCCGTCCACGTCGGCGTCGGTCATGATGATGATGCGGTGGTAGCGCAGCTTGGCCACGTCGAAGTCATCACCCCCGGTGGTGCCGCCCGCCTTGCCGATGCCGGTGCCCAGGGCGGTGATCAGCGTGAGGATTTCATTG
Source organism: Acidovorax sp. 56 (assembly GCF_002749705.1). Lineage (NCBI taxonomy): Bacteria > Pseudomonadati > Pseudomonadota > Betaproteobacteria > Burkholderiales > Comamonadaceae > Acidovorax > Acidovorax sp. 56. The sequence goes on along the minus strand of NZ_PEEV01000001.1, from coordinate 3,353,284 downwards.
CTGGTCAGCAGCTTTTCGTAGCGGGCTTTTTCCACGTTCAGGATCTTGCCGCGCAGGGGCAGGATGGCCTGGAACTTGCGGTCGCGGCCCTGCTTGGCGGAGCCACCGGCGGAGTCACCCTCGACGATGTAGATCTCGCACATCGCCGGGTCTTTTTCCTGGCAGTCGGCCAGTTTGCCGGGCAGGCCCATGCCGTCGAGCACGCCCTTGCGGCGCGTCATTTCGCGGGCTTTGCGGGCGGCTTCGCGGGCGCGGGCGGCTTCCACGATCTTGCCGCAGATGATCTTGGCGTCGGCTGGGCGCTCTTGCAGGTAGTCGGTGAGCAGCTTGCCCACGATGTCTTCCACGGGGGCGCGCACTTCGCTCGATACCAGCTTGTCCTTGGTCTGGCTGCTGAACTTGGGCTCGGGGACCTTCACGCTCAGCACGCAGCACAGGCCTTCGCGCATGTCGTCGCCAGTGACTTCGACTTTGGCCTTCTTGGCCAGCTCGTTTTCTTCGATGTACTTGTTGATGACGCGGGTCATCGCGGCGCGCAGGCCGGTCAAGTGGGTGCCGCCGTCACGCTGGGGGATGTTGTTGGTAAAGCAGAGGACTTGCTCGGTGTAGGCGCTGTTCCACTGCATGGCCACTTCGACGCCGATGTGGGTGCCGGGGATGCCGCCATACGTCTCAGCAGGGCGCTCGCCTGCGGCGTAGAACGACGTGGGGTGCAGCACCGTCTTGCCCTTGTTGATGAACTCGACAAAGCCGCGCACGCCGCCAGCGCCCGAGAAGTCGTCTTCCTTGCCGCTGCGCTCGTCCTTCAAACGAATGCGCACGCCGTTGTTCAGGAACGAGAGTTCGCGCAGGCGCTTGGCCAGGATCTCGTAGTGGAAGTCGTAGTTCTCTTTGAAGATCTCGGTGTCGGGCAAGAAGTGCACTTCGGTGCCGCGCTTTTCGGTCTCGCCGGTCACCTTCATGGGGCTGACTTCAAAGCCGTCCACGGTGTCGAGCAGGCGGTCTTGCACAAAGCCGCGTGCAAATTCGATCTGGTGCACCTTGCCTTCGCGGCGCACGGTCAGGCGCAGCCATTTGCTGAGCGCGTTCACGCAGCTCACGCCCACGCCGTGCAGGCCGCCGGAGACTTTGTAGCTGTTCTGGTTGAACTTGCCGCCTGCGTGCAGTTCGGTCAGGGCAATTTCGGCCGCACTGCGCTTGGGCTCGTGCTTGTCGTCCATCTTCACGCCGGTGGGGATGCCGCGGCCGTTGTCCGTCACGCTGATGGAGTTGTCGGAGTGGATGGTGACGACGATGTCGTCGCAGTGGCCCGCCAGGGCTTCGTCGATGGAGTTGTCGACCACCTCGAACACCAAGTGGTGCAGGCCAGTGCCGTCGGACGTGTCGCCGATGTACATGCCGGGGCGCTTGCGCACGGCCTCCAGGCCTTCGAGGATGGTGATGGAGCCTTCGCCGTAGCTTTCGCTGGCGCCAGCCTGGTTGGTGTCGATCTTGTGCGGAACAGGCTCACCCGTGCCGGTAGGTTCTTGCTCGGGCAGGTTGTTGTCAGCGGTCATGGTGGGCCTTGGGATCCGTGCAGACCTCGGGGTCTCGCACTTGGTAAAAGGGTTCAATACAGGTCAAATAACCTTCTAGGGCACGTAAAGTAAGCGCTAGAAGCTATCAAATTGATAGTATTTGCAACGGGTTGCAGTCTGTTGCAAAAGTGCGTTGGTAAAAGGCTTGCGGCACCCGCAGGTGCCGCAATGCCCATCACGTGTGCGTCATATGCGCATGGGCATGACGACGTATTTGAAGGACTCGTTGTCTGGAATGGTCATCAGCGCAGAGCTGTTGCCGTCGGCCAGGTCGATCTTGACCATGTCCTGGCCCATGTTGGCCAGGGCATCGATCAGGTAAGTGACGTTGAAGCCGATCTCGATGGTGTCGCCGCCGTAGTCGATGTCGAGCTCGTCCACGGCCTCTTCCTGCTCGGCGTTGTTCGATGCCACGCGCAGGGTGCCGGGCTCAATGTTCAGGCGAACGCCCTTGAACTTGTCGCTGGTCATGATGGCCGTGCGCTGCAGGCTGGCCAGCAGCGGGGCGCGGCCCAGCGTTACGCTGTTGTGGTGGTTCTTGGGGATGACGCGGTTGTAGTCAGGGAATTTGCCTTCGACCAGCTTGGTCACGAACTCCATGCCGCCAAAGGTGAACTTGGCCTGGTTGTTGGCGAACTGCATCTCGATGTGAGGCTGGTTCTCGCCACCGGCATCGCTGAGCAGGCGTTGCAGCTCGATCACGGTCTTGCGCGGCAGGATGACTTCCTGCTTGGGCACTTCCACATCCAGCGTGGCGCTGGCAAAGGCCAGTCGGTGGCCGTCGGTGGCCACCAAGCTCAGGGTTTTGCCCTCGGCCACGAACAGGATGCCGTTGAGGTAGTAGCGAATGTCTTGCACCGCCATGGCAAACGACACCTGGCTCAGCAGGTCCTTTAGCGTCTTTTGCGGCACTGCGAACACGGGGCCGAAGGCGGCGGATTCCTGCACCAGCGGGAAGTCTTCGGCGGGCAGGCTTTGCAGCGTGAAGCGGCTCTTGCCACCCTTCAAGATCAGCTTGGACTGGCTCGACTCCAGGCTCACGGTCTGGTCGCCGGGCATGGTCTTCAAGATGTCGATGAGCTTGCGCGCGCCCACGGTGGTGGTGAAGTCACCAGTGTCACCGCCCAGTTCGGCGGTGGTGCGGATCTGGATTTCGAGGTCGCTGGTGGTCAGTTGCAGCGCATTGCCCGTCTTGCGGATCAGCACGTTGGCCAGAATGGGCAGTGTGTGGCGGCGCTCAACGATGCCAGCCACGGACTGGAGTACCGCGAGAACCTTGTCTTGTGTTGCCTTCAGGACGATCATGTCATCAACCTCTTGTGGTTTTTAGGACGGTGCATGGGCAGCAGCGGCGCTCCTCGCGCCTTCCCCGTGCTGCACAGCACGCCATTTTGCCCTTGAACGGGGGCTTTGAAGATGTTTGTGGTGGGCGTGGTTTGCACGGGGGATCAGCCTTTCAGAGTCTGCTCCAGCACATGCAGCTGCTGGTTCAGCTCGGTCAGCTGCTGGCGCTCGCCAGAAATCTTGCGCACTGCGTGCAAAACCGTGGTGTGGTCGCGCCCGCCAAACAATTCTCCGATTTCTGGAAGGCTTTTTTGCGTCAGTTCTTTGGCCAGGTACATCGCAATCTGGCGCGGGCGGGCAATGCTGGCCGGGCGCTTCTTGCTGTACATGTCGGCGACCTTGATCTTGTAGTAGTCGGCCACCGTTTTCTGGATGTTTTCCACAGAAATTTGCCGGTTCTGAATCGACAGCAGATCTCTGAGGGCTTCGCGCGCCAGCTGGATCGAGATTTCTTTCTGGTTGAAGCGCGAATACGCCAGGATTTTGCGCAGCGCGCCTTCGAGTTCGCGCACGTTGGAGCGCACGTTCTTGGCCACGAAGAAGGCGACTTCCTCGGGCATTTCGGTGGCTTCGGCGCGGGCTTTGTTGATCAGAATGGCCACGCGCATTTCCAGCTCAGGCGGCTCAATCGCTACCGTCAGGCCCGAGTCAAAGCGCGAGACCAGCCGCTCATGGATGTTGGCCAGGCCCTTCGGGTACGTGTCCGAAGTCATCACGATATGGCTCTTTTTGGCCAGCAGGGCTTCGAAGGCGTTGAAGAACTCTTCCTGGGTGCGGTCTTTGTTGGCGAAGAACTGCACATCGTCGATCAGCAGCAGATCGAGCGAGTGGTAGCGCTCTTTGAACTCGTCAAAGGTGCGGCGCTGGTAGGCCTTGACCACGTCCGACACGAACTGTTCGGCGTGGATGTAGAGGATCTTGGCGTCGGGTTTGTCTTGCAGCAGGCGGTTGCCCACGGCGTGCACCAAGTGGGTTTTGCCCAGGCCCACGCCGCCATAGATGAACAGCGGGTTGTACAGGTGCCCCGGCATGCCCGCCACGTGCATGGCCGCAGAGCGTGCCATGCGGTTGGCCGTGCCTTCCACCAGGGTTTCAAACGTGAGGGCGGCGTTCAGGCGGTTGCGAAACACGCCTGCCGAGGACTCGTCGCTGCCGGTGCTGCTGCCCTGCCCTTGCCCAGAGTGGTTGCCTTGGGCAGACCCGTGGTTTTGCGTCTGGCCGGAAGACTGCGAGTGCTGCGGTTCCTGCTGCTGTGAGGCTGGGCGCACATAGGTGCGGATGACCGATTCGCGTTGGGCAATGGCCAACTCCAGCGTGACCGGCTGGCCGTACAGTCCCTCGAGCAACGCCGCAATGCGGCCTGCGTATTGGGCGCGAATCCAGTCCAGTTTGAAGCGGTTGGCCACCAGCAAGGTGACCTTGGTGAAGTCCTCTGCCACCTGGGCCACCAGGGGTTTGATCCAGGTGTTGAACTGCTGTTCTGGAAGGTCCTGGGCCAGTTGTTCCACACAGGCCTGCCACAGGCCTTGTCCGGCGTCCGAGCCGGTGGGTGCATTGGGGTTGCGTTGGGGTTCCTCGGTCATTTCAAGGGGTGTTTTTATTGTGGATAGGAGGAACGTAGCAAGGGGTGGGATTGTAGCTTGTCAAGGAGTTATCCACAATTTGCAGTCTGGGTAAGAATGGGGGCCTTGGTGGGCTGTTGCAGCCTGCCGCGCTAGGTGTTCCGCAGGCATTTGAGCGCTCGCGGCGCGGGGCTGTGCAGGCGTCTTCCGGGTCGCCCACCCGGGTGTTACACAGCCAGGGCATTGCCAGAACCGCAATAGCCTGCGATAATTTTGGGTTTCCCTGAATGTGTTCAGGGCGATTTGACCCGGCGCGCCGTTATTTCTGCCCCAGAGGTCTGTGCTCATGGCACTGCAATTGCAGTGCGGCGGCGCGGGATTCAGGGGGTTCAAGAGCAGCAGTCCGGAACTGAACCTCAAGGAATAGCACCATGAAACGTACTTACCAACCTTCCAAGACCCGCCGCGCCCGCACCCACGGCTTCCTCGTTCGCATGAAGACCCGCGGTGGCCGCGCTGTGATCAACGCACGCCGCGCCAAGGGCCGCAAGCGCCTGGCCGTCTAAGGCCAAACCACCCACCGGCCTGCTCCCCGGTTTGTACCGTCAGGTCCTCAACGGGGTGCGCGCATGCAACGGCTGAAAACCCGTCCGCAGTTCCAGGCCGTCATGGCGGGGGGCACTGTCTCTCGCACAGCGCATTTTGCGTTGCACCGCTTGGTACTCACGGCAGGCAGTTCGCCAGCAGCGTCCACGTCACCTTCAGGGCCCGGTCCCTTGCCTTCTGGGCAAGGGCCGCAGGCCCTGTTTGTCGTGCCTGATGTGTGGCTGGGGGCCATGGTGCCCAAGCGTTGGGCCCGCCGTGCCGTTACACGCAACACCATCAAGCGTCAGATTTACACCGTGGGCGCTGCGTTTGAGGCCCAATTGCCGCAGGCTGCCCATGTGGTGCGCTTGCGCACGGCGTTTGATCGCAAGCAGTTTGTCAGCGCTACCTCGGACCAGCTCAAACAGGCTGTGCGTGCCGAACTGCTGCAATTGTTTGGGCAGGCCACCAAGCGCCCACCCAGCGCAGGTGCCAAGGCCGGGCCTGCGGTTGTGGCCCCAGAGGCTGCGCCATGATGCAAGCCCTGCTGATCGGTGTGGTCAAAGGCTATCGGTTGATACTCAGCCCCTGGCTGGGATCGGCCTGTCGGTTTGAGCCCACCTGCTCTGCGTATTCTCTTCAGGCCCTGGAACAGCATGGCGCTGCCGTGGGGAGTTACCTCACGCTGCGCAGGCTGGTACGCTGCCACCCCTGGTGTGACGGGGGGCATGATCCGGTGCCGCAGGAATTGCCGCGCAGCTTGCGGTTGTTCTCGCGACTGAACCCTTCCAACACCCAACCATCCTCACCAAAGAAGTCTTCATGAACGACATTCGCCGCACCATCCTGTGGGTGATTTTTGGCTTTTCCATGGTTTTGCTGTGGGACAAGTGGCAAGTGCACAACGGCAACAAGGCCACGTTTTTCCCATCGCCAGCAGCCGTGGGTGCTGCGGCCCCAGCGGTTGGCGCATCGGCACCCAAAGCTGGGGTTGCCAGCGTGCCTGGCTCCACCGCGCCAGCCGTGGCCTCCATCGGGGCTGCTGCTGTGCCTGGAGCGCCTGCTCCGGCAGCCTCCGTGGCGCGCGAAAAAATCGAAGTCACCACCGACGTCTATCGACTGACGTTTGACGGCGAAGGCGGTTCGCTCGTGCATGCCGAGTTGCTCAAGCACGCAGACATGACCGACAAGACCAAGAACTTTGTGCTGTTCGATGAGAGCACGCAACGGGTCTATGCCGCACAAACCGGCCTGATTGGCGGCAGCTACCCCACGCACAAGACCGTGATGACGGCGGTGCCCGGCCCGCGTGCGCTCAAGGATGGCGAGAACGAGCTGAGCATCCGCTTCGAGTCGCCAGAGCAAGGCGGCGTCAAGCTGATCAAGACCTGGACGCTCAAGCGCGGCGCCTACGACATCGCCGTCAAGCACGAAGTCGTGAATGCAGGCAGCACCGCCGTGTCGCCTCAGCTGTACCTGCAGTTGGTGCGTGACGGTAACAAGCCGCCAGGAGAGTCCTCGTTCTACTCGACCTTCACAGGCCCTGCGGTGTACACCGAGGCCAAGAAGTACCAGAAGATCGAGTTCAAGGAAATTGAGAACGGCAAGGCCGACATCCCCAAGGAGTCGACCAATGGTTATGTCGCCATGGTGCAGCACTACTTTGCCAGCGCCTGGCTGGTGGCCGACGGCGTTCAGCGTGATCTGTTCACCCGCAAGGTGAGTGACAACCTGTACTCGGTGGGCATGATTGCCTCGCTGGGCAGCCTGGAGCCAGGCAGCAGCAAGTCGGTGGATGCGCGCCTGTTTGCCGGCCCTCAGGTCGAAACCATGCTCAAAGAGCTGTCGCCTGGCTTGGAGCTGGTCAAGGACTACGGCATGCTGGCCATCCTGTCCAAGCCCCTGTACTGGCTGCTGGACCAACTGCATGCGCTGTTGAACAACTGGGGCTGGTCCATCGTGGCGCTGGTGCTGCTCCTCAAGATCGCGTTCTACTGGCTCAATGCCAAGGCCTATGCCAGCATGGCCAAGATGAAGGCCATCAACCCCAAGATCATGGAGTTGCGTGAGCGCCTGAAGGACAAGCCGCAGCAGATGCAGCAGGAGATGATGCGCATCTACCGCGAAGAGAAGGTCAACCCCATGGGGGGCTGCTTCCCGATCATGATCCAGATCCCGGTGTTCATCGCCTTGTATTGGGTGCTGCTGTCCAGCGTGGAAATGCGCAACGCGCCCTGGATCGGCTGGATCCAGGACCTGTCGGCGCCAGACCCGTTCTTCATCCTGCCTTTGCTGATGACGGCCAGTTCCTTGCTGCAAACCGCACTGAACCCCGCACCCCCAGACCCGATGCAAGCCAAGATGATGTGGTTTATGCCGCTGATCTTCAGCGTGATGTTCTTCTTCTTCCCTGCCGGCCTTGTGCTGTACTGGCTGACGAACAACATCCTGTCGATTGCACAGCAGTGGATCATCAACACCCGCATGGGCGTTCCACCGCAGTTCAATCTGCCGAAGTTCAAGTGAACTTTGCGATCCTGAGAAGCCGTTCTCAACCCCTCCAAGGCCGCGCAAGCGGCCTTTTTCATTCTTGCAAGGTGTGTTGCCTCTCGTTGGCATGGCCTTGCCTTGTGTAAAGTGCCTTCCCATGCTTGCCCGTCACGTTGATCCCATCGTTGCCATTGCCACCGCTCCCGGCCGAGGGGCTGTGGGGATCGTCCGAGTCTCTGGCAAAGGACTGGTGCCATTGGTGCAGGCGCTGTGCGGGCGGGAGCTGCGCCCACGGGAGGCCACCTACCTGCCTTTTCGGGATGCGCAGGGCCAGGCCATTGACCAAGGGCTGGCGCTGTACTTTCCTGCGCCCCACTCCTACACCGGCGAAGACGTGCTGGAGCTGCAGGCCCATGGTGGCCCTGTGGTGCTGCAATTGCTGCTTGCGCGTTGCTTGCAGGCGGCCCAGGCACCCGCAGCGCACGCCGGTGCCGTGCTCCCAGGCTTGCGTGTTGCCCAGCCAGGCGAGTTCACTGAGCGCGCTTTTTTGAATGACAAGATCGACCTGGCCCAGGCCGAGGCGATTGCCGACCTGATCGATGCCAGCACCGAAGCGGCAGCGCGCAGTGCCAGTCGGTCGTTGACGGGGGCGTTCTCGCAAGAAATCCACGCGCTGCGCGATGCGCTGATCCACCTGCGCATGCTGGTGGAAGCTACGCTGGATTTTCCGGAAGAGGACATCGATTTTCTGGAAAAAGCCGATGCACGCGGCCAACTGGAGCGCCTGCAGGCCACGCTGGCCCAGGTGCGGCAGCGTGCGCAGCAGGGGGCCCTGCTGCGCGAAGGCATCAAGGTGGTCATTGCTGGCCAGCCCAATGCGGGCAAGAGTTCGCTGCTCAATGCCCTGGCAGGGGCTGAGTTGGCCATCGTCACTCCGATTGCGGGCACTACACGCGACAAGGTGCAGCAAACCATCCAGATCGAAGGGGTGCCGCTGCACGTCATTGACACCGCAGGCCTGCGCGACAGTGACGATGAGGTCGAGCGCATCGGCATTGCGCGTGCCTGGAGCGAGATCGAGGGTGCAGACGCCGTGCTGTTTTTGCACGACCTGTCGCGCGCCCACCTGCCGGAGTACTGCGCTGCCGATGCTGCGGTGGCGGACTCCATGCAGCAGAAAATCCCGGCCTCCGTTCCGGTGATCGATGTTTGGAACAAAACCGATTGCGCCAGCCTGGGCACCGAAGCCGTTGCCAAATCGAATGGACCGAACGAAGCGAGCCGACGCTCGGTAAGGATTTCTGCGCGTACGGGTGATGGCTTGGATGCATTGCGTCGGATACTGTTGGAAGTGGCTGGTTGGCAGTCGGCTCCTGAAGGCATTTACATTGCGCGGGCACGCCATGTGCAGGCTTTGGCGCAAGTGCAAGGCCACCTGGAGCAGGCATCGGCCCAATTGCTCATTGCCTCGCCGGCACTGGATCTGCTGGCCGAGGAATTGAGATTGGCGCAAAACGCCTTGGGCGCCATCACTGGCGAGTTTTCGTCCGACGATCTGTTGGGCGTAATTTTTTCGAGCTTCTGCATCGGCAAGTGACGCTGCGTGCGGGGCGCTCTTTGTTGTAAACGGACGTAAGCAGCGCTTGTGTCCATGCTGTAACGCAGGTACTTTCCGCATCACCATGAATGCCATAACGCCCACAGCCCCCCGAGTTGACCTTCGCGGTCTCATTGACGCCATTGCCCAGGCCAATGCAGACGACGCCATGACCAACCCTTTGTCGCCAACGCAGTGGGAAGCCATCGCACCTTATTTGCAGCCCACGGTGTTTCCAGCGGGCCACACCGTGTTCACTCAGGGCACCACAGACCGCACCCTGTATCTGGTCGAGAGCGGCAACCTGAGCGTGCACTACCAAGACGAAAAAGAGCGTTTGCGCCTGGCTGTTGTGGGCCCAGGTTCCGTGGTGGGTGAAGGTGCTTTCTTCTCGCACCGCCCGCGCTCTGCCACGGTGCAGACCAGTGTTCCTTGCAAGCTCTGGGCGTTGCATGCGCTGCGGTTTACAGAGCTGGCGAACCGCCAGCCTGCCATTGCCTTGGCGCTGACCATGGCGGTGGGCTCGGTGCTGGCCAAGCGGCTGGGCAACCGCAAACGCCGCGTTGCGGCCACCTGACACTGCGCACTGTTTGGGTGCGCCTGCGGGCACTACGCACCTTGGGCACCCAAACACCACGTTACACTCGATTCGGATTTATTACGGGCGCCCTTCCGAAGAAAGCAAGCCATGTCTCTGTTCAGTTGGTTCAGTCGCAAACCTGCACCGCCCAAGGCCAAGCCCCGCAGCGGCGGGGCAGAGCCCTCCGGGCTGATGAATGCCGATGCCACTGTGCCTCTGGCGCCTGGGCGACCAGGACAGCCGCTTTTGGAGCCCAACCCCCCAGAGCACGCAGCCAACCGCAAAAATGAACGCATGGAGCGGCGCGAGTTGCTCTACACCGTGGTGCGCGATGCCATGGTGCGCGCAGGCGTTTTGTCGGCCAGCTACAAGTTCAAGGTGTTGTCGCTGGACCAGCGGGGCCGCCAGTTTCTGGTGATGATGGATTTGGCCCGCGAGTACGGTGGCGAAACCACCCGCCTGAGCGAAATCGAAGCCTTGATCGCCCAGACGGCCAAAACCCGCTACGACATCGTGGTGACCGCGGTGTACTGGCGCATCAATGACCACGTGGCGGTGGGGCTGCCCCAAAAAGGCATTACGCCCACCCAGCCGCAGGGCTCTTTGTCTGCCCCCAATCTGGCGCGCAAGCCCGCTCCGGCCCCAGTGCCAGTCGCTGCGCCCGCGCCAGTCCCCGCATCGTCTTCTTCGCTGCTGTTCCCCGCCGAGCCTGCTGCACGCTTCCCGGCCACGCCCACTGCTGCGGCACGTCCCTCCACAGGTGCCACAGCGCCTGCGCCGCTGCTCCCCGCGTCCAACACCGGCCCTGCCCCATTGGCCCGCGCCACGCCGTCGCGCTACGAGCCCATCGAGGCCGACGAAGTGGCCGCTTTCAAACGTGCACTGGCCGATGCTGCCAGCAGCCCCACCGCCGCCCCGGCGGCAGCGGCCCGCCCTGGGGTTCCCGTGCGCTCGGGGCCTTTGCTGCCACCGTCCAGTTCCACAGGGTTTGCCGACACCGAAATGCCAGGCTCTGACGCGCCCAGCCCGGATCTGAGCAGCACCCAGTACGGCGAATTGAATTAGGCAAGCCAGCGCTACGCGCCATGCAAAAGGGGCTCCATCCGCAAAGATGGAGCCCCTTTGTTTTGGGTGCTAGAAGGTTTTTGGCGCGGGTCCGTATGCGTGTATGCGCCTATGCCTTGGTGTTGAGCAAGGCGCCCATCATCTGGTCATTGGTCTTGATCACCTGCACATTGGCTTTGAAAGCGTAGGTGGCGGACATTTGCTCCACCACGTCTTTTTCGAGCGCCGAGCCCACTTGCCCATCGCGTTGCACGCTGGCTTGCACTCCGTTGCTGCCGGGGGCTTCTGTTTGTTCGACCACCTGGCGGCGAAAGCCAGGGGTGTTGAGGTTGGCCACGTTGTGGGCCGATGCATCCAGCCTCAACTGGGCTGCTTGCAGGCCAGAGTTGCCAATGGAAGAAAGGCTTGCCATAAAAAGGCCTCACAAAATGTTGCAATTGGGAGGATTGTCGGACGCTTGCTGCGTCAAGGCAAGTGGGCCCGCGCCAGGCAATCCTGAAACGCCTGGGTGGCCCGCGATGGGGCGGGTGAGCGGCGCACCAGGCTCACGAACTTGCATTCGTAGTGAAACTGGTCGGGTTGCACCGCCTGCATGCGGCCCGCGCGCTCAAAGGCTTCTGCGTAGTGGTCAGGCAAAAAACCCAGAAACCGCCCCGACAGGATCAGCGTTGCAATCGATTCCTGGTCAAACCCCGTGGCAGCCCGGGTGAGTTCAGCACGGTGGCTCAGCTCCATGTTGGGCGAGTGGTAGCCCAGCCCGGCAAACGGGTGGTGGCGCACGCTCTCCCAGTCCAGGCTGGTGTGCGGCGTCCCAAACAAGGGATGCCCGGGGCCGCAATACAGCAGCATGGTTTCGGTGAACAGATCGGTGTAGATGAGGCTTTGCGAGCTGCGATGGGCGGGGATGATGCCCACGTGGTAGCTGCCGTCCATCACGCCGCGCTCAATGGCGTTGATCGAGCCCACATGCAATTGCAGGTTCACGCCCGGCGCCTGGGCGGAGAACGCCGCGATGGCTTCGCTGATGCGTGCTGCTGGGTTGCTGGCCGTTTTGTCAAACACCGCAATGGCCAGTTGCCCTCCCATGCGCGAATGGATGTCGTCAATGCTGCTGCGAAACGCGTCCACCGCGCTGAGCAAGCGCAGGGTCTCGTCGTACACGCGCTGCCCTTCTCCTGTCAGCGCAAAGCCCGCACGGCCCCGGCGGCACAGCGTCAGGCCCAGTCGCGTTTCCAGGTCCTTCATGTGGCGGCTCACGGTGCTGGTGCCGATGTTCAGCTCCAGTTCGGCGGCAGACATGCCGCCGCACTCCACCACCGCCTTGAACACTTGTAAGAGGCGCAAGTCCATGTCGCTGAGCTGGCCCAGCACCGCGCGGTGTTTGGCTGGGGTGGCGGGGGGCAGCGCGGTTGGGGCTTTTACTTGCATAAAACCTCAAGTAAACATTGATATTGCATTATTTGAGAGATTAACACCCACCCCAACAATGGCAGCTTCGACCCGCCCGTCTGGGCCCGATCGATTGCCCACCACTTGCACTTGCCAGGAGAACGCCATGAGCTTCGCCGTCATCGACCCCCATCCCGAAGCCGCTGTGCGCACCGACGCCGCCTGGCTCGACGCCCACTGGATGCCCTTTACGGGCAACCGCAACTTCAAGGCCAAGCCGCGCATGATCGTGAGCGGCCAGGGCGCCTATTACACCGACGCCGAAGGGCGCAAGATTTTTGACGGTCTCTCGGGTCTGTGGTGCTCGGGCCTGGGCCATGGCCGCAAGGAAGTGGCCGAAGCCATTGGCCGCGCCGCCGCCACGCTCGACTATTCGCCCGCGTTCCAGTTTGGCCACCCCGCCTCGTTCGCGCTGGCCAACAAGCTCAAAGAGCTGACGCCTGCGGGCCTGGACTACGTGTTCTTCACTGGCTCGGGCTCCGAGTCGGCCGACACCTCACTCAAGATGGCCCGCGCCTACTGGCGCGCCAAGGGCCAGGCGAGCAAGACGCGCCTGATTGGCCGCGAAAAGGGCTACCACGGCGTGAACTACGGCGGCATCTCCGTGGGCGGCATCGTGGGCAACCGCAAGACCTTTGGCCAGGGTATCGAGGCCGACCACATTCCCCACACCCAGCCGCCTGCGGGCTCGTTCTTTCGTGGCATGCCCGACACCGACGGCCGTGCGCTGGCCGACAAGCTGCTGGACGTGATCGCCCTGCACGACGCCTCCAACATCGCCGCGGTGATCGTGGAGCCCTTCTCCGGTTCGGCCGGTGTGGTGATTCCGCCCAAGGGCTACCTGGAACGCATCCGCGAGATCTGCACGCAGAACAACATCCTGCTGATTTTTGACGAAGTCATCACAGGCTTTGGCCGCTGCGGCGCCTGGACGGGCTCCGAGGCTTTTGGCGTGACGCCCGACATCCTGAACTTTGCCAAGCAGGTCACCAATGGCGCGCAGCCGCTGGGCGGCCTGATTGCCACCAAGGAGATCTACGACACCTTCATGGCGCAGGGCGGTCCCGAGTACATGCTGGAGTTCACCCACGGCTACACCTATTCGGCCCATCCTGTGGCCTGCGCGGCGGGCAACGCGGTGCTCGACATCCTGCAAAAGGAAGACATGCCCGGCCGCGTGAAGGCGCTGGCACCCTACTTTGAGAACGCCGTGCATGGACTCAAGGGCGCCAAGCATGTGGCCGACATTCGCAACTATGGCCTGGCCGCTGGCATCACCATCAGCGCGCTGCCCGGTGAGCCTGCCAAGCGCCCGTACGAGATCGCCATGAAGTGCTGGGACAAGGGCTTTTACGTGCGCTACGGTGGCGACACCATCCAGCTCGCGCCCCCCTTCATCAGCACCGAGGCTGAGATTGACCGCATGGTCAGCGCGCTGGGCGATTCCCTGCAAGAAACGGCATAAGCCGCCAGGCCCTGCCCATGCGCATTTCCATCCTCACTTTCGATGCCTTCAACGACCTGGATTCGCTGGTGGCGTTTGGCATGCTGAACCGTATCGCCCTGCTGGGCGACAAGGACTGGCAGGTGCGCATCGCAAGCCCCACTCCGCGCGTCACGTCCATGAACGGGCTGACCATCGACGCCCATGAAGACCTGGGCCAGCTGGCCCAAGCCGACGCTGTGCTGATTGGCAGTGGCATGAAGACGCGCGAAGTGGCCAACACCCCAGCGCTGATGGAACCGTTGCGCTTGCTCAACCCCGCACGCCAGCTGCTGGCGGCGCAGTGCTCTGGCACCTACCTGCTGGGCCGCCTGGGCCTGCTGGGTGGTGTGCCCGCCTGCACCGACCTGACCAGCAAACCCTGGGTGGTTGAGTCGGGCGTGGACGTGGTGCCCCGTGCCTTTGCCGCCCGCGGCAACGTGGCCACGGCGGGCGGGTGCATGGCGTCGCAGTACCTGGTGGTTTGGCTGATCGCGCGCCTCAAGGGGCTGGACGCCGCGCGCGAGGTGTCGCACTACTTTGCCCCGGTGGGCGAAAAGCAGGAGTTCATCGACCGGGCCTTGGGGCACGTGCTGCCCACGCTGGAGACCCAGGCTGTTGCGGCTTGAATACTATTAATTTGATAGCTGCTAGCGCTTATTCAACAAGCGCTGGAGGCAATTTTTACTTGAAATCACCATGAACCACGACAAGAACGTCACCACCACCGTCGGCCACCTGATCGACGGCAAGCTCGTTGCCGACACAGAGCGCACGCAGCCTGTGTTCAACCCCGCCACCGGCCAGTCGACCACCAGCGTGGCGCTGGCGAGCAAAGCCACGGTGGAAGCCGCCATCGCCTCCGCCGAGGCCGCCTTCCCCGCCTGGCGCAACACGCCGCCGCTCAAGCGCGCGCGGGTGATGAGCAAGCTGAAAGTGCTGCTCGAAGAGAACGCCGACAAGATCGCTGCGTTGATCACTGCCGAACACGGCAAGGTACTGGCCGACGCGCACGGCGAGCTGCAGCGCGGCATCGAGAACGTGGAATACGCGAGCTACGCGCCCGAACTGCTCAAGGGCGAGCACAGCCGCAACGTGGGCCCCAACATCGACTCGTGGTCTGAATTCCAGGCGCTGGGCGTCACCGCAGGCATCACCCCCTTCAACTTCCCGGCCATGGTGCCGCTGTGGATGTGGCCCATGGCCGTGGCCTGCGGCAACACCTTCGTGCTCAAGCCCTCTGAGCGCGACCCCAGCAGCACCCTGTTCATCGCCCAGCTCGCGCTGGAGGCGGGCCTGCCCCCCGGCGTGCTCAACGTCGTCAACGGCGACAAGCTGGCCGTGGACACGCTGCTGCAAGACCCGCGCGTGAAGGCCGTGAGCTTTGTGGGCTCCACCCCCATTGCCGAATACATCTACGCCGAAGGCTGCAAACACGGCAAACGCGTGCAGGCCCTGGGCGGTGCCAAGAACCACGCCGTGCTGATGCCCGACGCCGATGTGGGCAACGCCGTGAGCGCCCTGATGGGCGCGGCGTATGGATCGTGCGGCGAACGCTGCATGGCCATACCGCTGCTGGTGGCCGTGGGCGACGAAGTGGGCGATGCCGTGATTGCGGGCCTCAAGACCGAGATCGCCAAGATGAAGGTCGGCCCCGGCACCGACAACGGCAACGACATGGGCCCGCTGGTGACCAAGCCCCACTTCGAGAAAGTGAAGGCCTATGTGGACAGCGGCGTGGCCGAAGGCGCCACGCTGGTGGTGGACGGTCGTGGCGTGAAGGTGGCGGCAGGCCACGAGAACGGCTACTTCCTGGGCGCCTGCCTGTTCGACAACGTCAAGCCCGGCATGAAGATCTACCAGGAAGAGATCTTCGGCCCCGTGCTCGGCGTGGTGCGCGTGAAGACGCTGCAGGAAGCCATGCAGCTCATCAACGACCACGAATACGGCAACGGCACCTGCATCTTCACCCGCGACGGCGAGGCTGCGCGCTACTTCACCGACCACATCCAGGTCGGCATGGTGGGCGTGAACGTGCCCCTGCCCGTGCCCGTGGCCTACCACTCCTTCGGCGGCTGGAAGCGCAGCCTGTTCGGCGACCTGCACGCTTACGGGCCTGATGCTGTGCGCTTCTATACCAAGCGCAAGACCATCACGCAGCGCTGGCCGAGTGCCGGTGTGCGTGAAGGCGCGGTGTTCAGCTTCCCGAGCAGCCGATGAGCAGGCGCTAAGAAGCGCAGCGCGCTCCCGCAGAGACGGCCCCTTGTGGGCCGTTTTCTTTGGTGCGCGGACGTTGGGGATGGGGTCTGAGGCAGCGGTTTACGCACCAGTGTGGTGGGACCTGGGTGCGAGGGCTGCAGCGTGGTGCAACGGGGGCTGTGCTGGCGTATTTCGCGTGGCATATCAATTGCTTGAAGGGTGTTGCATCCATCAACCCGCAACCCCTTTTGAAGGTGAATCCATGCGCAATGTCCTGACGTCGCAATCTCTCCCCCAGCGTCGCAACGCGTTGGTATTGGCCCTGTTCTCGGCCCTCACGCTCATGGGTGGCAGCGCTGCGGTGGCGCAGGACAAAGTGCTGCGCATCGCCATGACGGCTGCCGACATTCCGCGCACGCTGGGGCAGCCTGACCAGGGCTTTGAGGGCAACCGCTTCACCGGCATTCCCATCTACGACTCGCTCACGCAATGGGATTTGTCAAAGGCCGATGCACCGAGCGTGCTGATCGAGGGGCTGGCCACCGCGTGGGCGGTAGATGCCAAGGACAAGACCAAGTGGGTCTTCAAGCTGCGCCCTGGTGTCAAATTCCATGATGGCTCGGCCTTCAATGCCGATGCGGTGGTGTGGAATGTGGCCAAGGTGCTGGACAAGGACGCCGTGCACTTTGACGCCAGCCAGGTGGGCGTGACGGCGTCGCGCATGCCCACGCTGCGCTCGGCCCGCAAGATCGACGACCTCACGGTAGAGCTGACAACCAGCGAGCCCGATGCCTTTCTGCCCATCAACCTCACCAATCTGTTCATGGCCTCGCCTGCACATTGGCAGAAGAAGTTTGATGCAGCCTCTGGCGCCACACCGGCCGACAAGTCCAAGGCTGCGTGGACCGCCTTTGCGGCCGATCCCGCGGGTTCGGGCCCCTTCAAGGTGACGCGGTTTGTGGCGCGTGAGCGCCTGGAGCTGGCCGCCAACAAGGCGTATTGGGATGCCAAGCGCACCCCCAAGATCGACAAGGTGGTGATGTTGCCCATGCCTGAGGCCAATGCCCGCACGGCCGCGTTGCTGGGCGGCCAGGTGGACTGGATCGAGGCGCCTGCGCCCGATGCCATGCCGCAGATCACGCAGCGTGGTTTCAAGATTTACTCCAACGCCCAGCCCCACGTATGGCCGTGGCAGCTGTCGTTTGCTGAGGGCTCGCCCTGGCTGGACAAGCGCGTGCGCCAGGCAGCCAACCTGTGCATTGACCGTGGCGGCATGAAGCAGCTGCTGGGCGGCATGATGGCCGAGCCCAAGGGCACGGTGCCGCCCGGCCACCCCTGGTGGGGCAACCCCAAGTTCGACATCAAGTACGACGTGAAGGCGGCACAGGCCTTGATGGCGCAGGCGGGCTACTCGGCTGCCAAGCCCATCAAGGTGAAGGTGCAGATCTCGGCCTCGGGCTCGGGGCAGATGCAGCCACTGCCGATGAATGAGTTTGCGCAGCAGTCCCTCAAGCAGTGCTACTTCGATGTGCAGTTCGACGTGATCGAGTGGAACACCTTGTTCACCAACTGGCGCAAGGGCGCCAAGGACCCGTCAGCCAATGGCGCGAACGCCGTGAACATCAGCTTTGCCGCCATGGATCCGTTCTTTGCCATGGTGCGATTTGTGAGCACCAAGGCCTTCCCGCCGGTGTCCAACAACTGGGGCTACTACGGCAATGCCGAGGTGGACAAGCTGGTGGCCGATGCCCGCACCAGTTTTGACGACAAGGCCCGTGACGCTGCCCTGGCCAAGTTGCATGCCCACATCGTGGAAGACGCACCGTTTGTCTGGATCGCCCACGACGTGGGGCCGCGTGCCCTGTCGGCCAAGGTCAAGAACGTGGTGCAGCCCAAGAGCTGGTTCATTGACATCGCCACGATGACGATGGATTGATGCCCGGGCAGGGTCACACCGGCCAGCCCGGCGTGAACCCTGCACCCCGCGCCCAGCCCCTGCGGGCGCGCAGCTTGACCCTTCACCCCGTTGCAGGACTGTCCCATGGTTGCTTATCTGCTGCGCCGCATCGTCTATGCCCTGCCCATCATGCTGGGCGTGGCGCTGGTGTGCTTTTTACTGGTGCACCTGGCCCCTGGCGATCCGCTGGTGTCTATCTTGCCTCCCGACGCCTCGGCCGAGCTGCAGGCCCAGTTGCGCGAGTTGTATGGGTTTAACCGATCGCTGCCTGAGCAGTTTGCGATGTGGGTGTGGCGCGCACTGCACGGTGACCTGGGCGTATCGATTGCCAGCAACCGCGCCGTGGCGGGCGAAGTGATGACGGCCGTGGCCAACACCCTGCGCCTGGCCGTGGTGGCCACAGCCATTGGCTTTGTGCTGGGCAGCCTGTTTGGCTTTGTGGCAGGGTACTTTCGCCACTCGTGGGTAGACCGGCTGGCGTCCCTGCTGTCGGTGCTGGGGGTGAGCGTGCCGCACTACTGGCTGGGCATGGTGATGGTGATCGTTTTCAGCTCGCAGCTGGCCTGGCTACCCGCCACGGGGGCGGGCCCGGGGGGCTCGTCCGACTGGGCCTGGGACTGGGAGCACCTGCAGTTCCTGGTGCTTCCTGCCATCACGATGTCGGTGATCCCGATGGGCATCATCGCGCGCACCGTGCGTGCCCTGGTGGCCGAAATTCTGGACCAGGAGTTCATTGTGGGCTTGCGGGCCAAGGGGCTCACGCACTTTGGTGTGTTTCGCCACATGGTCAAGAACGCAGCGCCTACGGCGCTGGCGGTGATGGGGCTGCAACTGGGCTACCTGTTGGGGGGCTCTATCCTGATCGAGACCGTGTTTTCCTGGCCGGGCACGGGCTTCTTGCTCAACTCCGCCATCTTCCAGCGCGACCTGCCTTTGCTGCAGGGAACCATCCTGGTATTGGCCTTGTTCTTTGTGTTGCTCAACTTGCTGGTGGACATGCTGCAAACGCTGCTGGATCCGCGCATTGCCCGCGCTTGAAGGAGGGACCTCCATGACCATCTTGACTGCCGCGTCTTCACCCCATTCTTTGCCGCCTGCCCCATCGTCACCGGATGCCTTGGCTGCAGGCGCGTTGCCAGCGCAGCGATCGCGTGGGTACTGGACGGCGGCCTTCATCCGCTTCACGCACGACCCCGTCGCCATGGGGGCGGCCCTGGTGGTGGTGGTGCTCATCGCCCTGGCCGTGTTCGGGCCGTGGATTGCGCCCGCTGACCCGTATGCATCGTCCATGCTCAAGCGCCTCAAACCCATCGGCACCGAGGGCCTTCCGCTGGGCAGCGACGAGTTGGGGCGCGACATGCTCTCGCGCTTGATTGTGGGTGCCCGGTTGTCCCTGTTCATTGGCATCACACCGGTGGTGTGTGCGTTTGTGATCGGCTCGGTCATCGGCATCGTGGCAGGGTATGCCGGTGGCCTGGTCAACACCGCCATCATGCGCACGGTGGATGTGTTCTATGCCTTCCCCTCGGTGCTGTTGGCCATTGCGCTGTCGGGTGTGCTGGGCGCGGGCATGGTCAACTCGCTCATCTCGCTGACCATCGTGTTCATCCCGCAGATCGTGCGCGTGGCCGAGAGCGTGACCACCCAGGTGCGCAACCGCGACTATGTGGAGGCCGCGCGCGCGTCGGGGGCCAATGCCTTCACCATCGTGCGGGTGCACGTGCTGGGCAATGTGCTGGGCCCCATCTTCGTGTATGCCACCAGCCTGATTGCGGTGTCGATGATCCTGGCCTCAGGCCTGTCGTTTCTGGGCTTGGGTGTGAAGCCGCCCGAGCCCGAGTGGGGCCTCATGCTCAACACCTTGCGCACGGCCATCTACGTGCAGCCCTGGGTGGCTGCACTGCCCGGGTTGATGATTTTCATCACCTCCATCTCGTTCAACATCCTGTCGGACGGCCTGCGGTCGGCCATGGACAACAAGGGCTGATGCCATGCATGTGAACCTGGATGTCGGCGGACCTGCGCAGCCGTTGCTCACCGTGCGGGGCTTGGTCAAGCACTTCCCGCTCAAGAAGGACGCGTTCGGGCGCGGCGGTGGCGTGGTGCACGCGGTGGACGGCGTGGACTTTGAGGTGCTCAAAGGCGAAACACTCGGGGTGGTGGGGGAGTCGGGCTGCGGCAAGTCCACCACGGCGCGGCTATTGATGCAGTTGATGGAGCCCACGGCGGGCGAGGTCATTTTTGACGGCCGCACGGTCGGCAGCCGTGACCTGCCGCTCAAGGAGTTTCGGCGGCAGGTACAAATGGTGTTTCAGGACAGCTATGCATCGCTGAACCCGCGCCTGACCATTGAAGACTCGGTGGCCTTTGGACCGCAGGTGCACGGACTGCCAAGGCGCGATGCCGTCGCCCGCGCCCGCAACCTGCTGGACCGCGTGGGTCTGGCGCCTGCGCGCTTTGCAGAGCGCTACCCGCACGAGCTTTCAGGCGGTCAGCGGCAGCGGGTGAACATTGCACGGGCGCTGGCTTTGCAGCCGCGCATGGTGATCCTGGACGAGGCCGTTTCCGCCCTCGACAAATCGGTGGAAGCCCAGGTGCTGAACCTGCTGACCGACCTGAAGGCGGAGTTTGGCCTGACCTACGTCTTCATCAGCCACGACCTGAATGTGGTGCATTACATGAGCGACCGGGTGATGGTGATGTACCTGGGCCAGGTGGCAGAGATCGGGCCTTCGGATGCGCTCTTTGAGCAGCCTGCGCACCCCTACACCGCAGCCCTTTTGTCATCCATGCCGTCGATGGACCCCGACCGCCGCACTGAAGAAGCCCCGCTGGCGGGAGACCCGCCCAACCCTATCCAGCCGCCTGCGGGGTGCCGGTTTCACCCGCGCTGCGGCCTGGCGGCGCCCGTGTGTGCGCAACAGGTGCCGCAGCGTACGTGGGCCACGCCCGTGCGCATGGTGGCCTGCCTGCAACACGAATCCGGCAGCGGCCATCCCAACGCCTTGCCTTTGCGCCAGGTGGCATGAAAGCCCGGCACGCCTTTGGTGGCCTTCCTCAATGCCGTCCCGTCGCTGAACTCATCCAGAGAAAAATCCGACCATGATCTCCACATCCAACGAAGAGCCTATGGTGGTGCTACGCGACCTGAGTGTCACCTTCACCGGAGGTCGCAAGCCTGTGCAGGCCGTCAGCGGAGTGAGCTTGCAGGTGGGCCGGGGCGAAGTGGTGGCACTGATTGGTGAGTCCGGCTCGGGCAAAAGCGTCACCTTGCGCACGCTGCTGCGTTTGCACCCTGAGCGGCGCACGCGCCTGGGTGGTGAGGTGCGGGTGGCGGGCATGGATGTACTGGCCCTGTCGGGCAAGGCTTTGGCGGACTACCGGGGCAAGGTCACTTCCATGATCTTCCAGGAGCCTTTGCTGGCGCTGGACCCGGTGTACACCGTGGGTGCGCAGATCGTGGAAGCCATCCGGCGCCATGAGCCTGCCGCCACCGCAACCCAGGCCCAACAGCGCGCGCTGGCGTTGTTCGAGCGCGTGCGCATCCCCAGTCCAGAGCGCCGTCTGCAGGCCTATCCCCATGAAATGTCGGGCGGCATGCGCCAGCGCGCCATGATCGCTTTGGCCCTGGCCTGCCACCCGCAGCTGCTGTTGGCGGATGAGCCCACCACGGCGCTGGATGCCACGGTGCAGATCCAGATCCTGCTGCTGTTGCGTGAGCTGCAGCGTGATCTGGGGCTTTCGGTCATCTTTGTCACCCATGACATTGGTGCCGCGGTGGAGGTGGCCGACCGCATTGCCGTGATGTATGCCGGGCGCATTGTGGAAGAGGGCACGGCCCACGACTTGATCCGCAACCCACGCCACCCCTACACGCGGGCCCTGTTGCAAAGCCGCGCCCACGGTGCCATGGCGCGCGGCCTGCCGCTGCAGACCATTGGCGGGGCTCCACCGGACCTGTCTGCATTGCCGCCAGGGTGTGCATTTGCTGAGCGCTGTGCACTGGTCGCCGAGGCATGTCGATTGCAGCAGCCCCCGCTGGTGGCTATCGTCCCCGGCCACCAGGCCCGCTGCCTGCGCACCGATGCGCTCGATGCCGCAGCCCCCGCTCCCGCTTTGTTCACCCATTAACGCCACTGCTGCCATGCCCTTGCACGACCCTGCCCATGCCTTTGTGCCTTATCCCGACGTGCCTTTGGCTCATGCTGGCTCCGGCCCACTGTCGGGCCTGACTTTCGGGGTCAAGGATTTGTTCGATGTGGCTGGCTACCCCACGGGGGGCGGCAATCCGCTCGTGCTGGCCCAGTCGGGTATCAAGGCGCAGACGGCGCCCACGGTGCAAAAGCTGCTGGACGCAGGTGCTCGCGTGGTCGGCAAAACGGTGACAGACGAACTGGCGTTTTCCATGAATGGCAACAACGCCCACTTTGGCGCGCCCATCAACGGTGCTGCGCCCACACGCATCACAGGCGGCTCTTCATCGGGCTCGGCTTCGGCGGTGTCCTCCGGACTGTGTGACTTTGCCTTGGGCACAGACACAGGGGGGTCGGTGCGTGCCCCGGCCAACCACTGCGGTCTGTATGGCTTGCGCCCTACGCACGGGCGTATCAGCCTGCAAGGCGCTCTGGACTTGGCCCCCAGCCTGGACACTTGCGGTTGGTTCGCCCGCGATGTGCACACCTTTGCCCGCGTTGCCGATGTGCTGCTGGCGGCAGATGTGCCGCCCCTGCCGCCCCAGGTACGCGTGCTGTGGCCTGCCGATGTCTGGGGCCTCTTGGCGCCCGGTGTGGTGGATGCGCTCCAGGCCGCCACCCAGCGCGTGACCGCTGTGCTGGGAGCGCCCAGCCGCGTAGAGGTGGCGCTGGATTCGTTCGATGCGATGTTCTGGAACTTTCGCTACCTGCAAGGCCGTGAAGCCTGGATGACGGATGGTCCACTGATCGAGCGCTTTGCCCCACCTTTGGGGTCTGGTGTGGCAGAGCGGTTTACGTGGTCGCGCGCCGTGACCGATGCGCAGGTGGCCGCTGCAGGTGCCTTTCGCGGTCGATTCAAGCAGCATCTGGCCGACCTGTTGGGAGCCGACGGGGTGTTGCTGATGCCAACCATGCCCGATGTGGCGCCCTTGCGGGTTGCACCCGAGAGCAGCCTGGAGGACTACCGCAACCGAGCCATCCAGATGCTCTGCATTGCAGGGCTGGCAGGCTTTCCGCAGTTGTCCATGCCGATGGCGCAGCGCGATGGAGCGCCGTTGGGGCTGTCCTTGCTGGGCCCCGCTGGCAGCGATAGATCACTGGTGGGGTTGGCGGAGCGGATCGCTGCAGCGGCCTGAGTTCGGTGAACGGGGAATTTGTCCAGCCACCTGTCACGGCCCGCATCGCAGCGGTTCAGTCCTCTGGGCTCCATTGCAAACAGGGCGGGGTGGTCAAAAGCCACGTATCGCAGTCGGCTGCGGAACTGGCCCGTTCCACCACCAGGAAATCGCCCGCATCCACCGCCATTAAGGCGTGGTGCCATGTACCTGGCGCCAGGGTGACCCCTTGCAGTCCATTGCTTACAAAAGCGCGCAGATCGGATGCTTGTGGGGGCAGGCCTGCGGCGGCCACCACGATCACGAAGCGGCGGCGTCCCAGGGGGATGAACGACTGGCTGCCCAGTTGGTGGCGCTCCATCTCTTCCAGCGCGACGGGAAATCGCCGCGCCTGGGCCCGGAACAGCGCCATTTGTGCCCGCCCGCCTTGTTGGCCCAGGCACAGGTCGTCCACCAGGTCAAACCGCTCACTGGTGCCTGCATTGATCAGGCGGCCTGTGCCAGGTGGCGCTTGCAGCACGGTGCCAAAGGCTGCGAAAGCTGCAGGTGTGAGGGCTGCGGGTGCCAGCTGCTGTGCAGGTGTTGCCAAAGTGGAGGTGTTTAAGGTGGGCATAGGCTCTGTTAGTGCAAGAAGCGCGCCTGTTGGGTGTAGTCGCGCTCAGCGCAATTCCCTATGGCTTTTACGCATTGGCCATTGGACAAAATCGCTCCTGACCCAGGCCACAATGCGTTCCCGAGAAGTAAGCAGATCCGCTTACTAGGGTTTTTACGTAACGGCGCCTACAATCTCAGACCCTTACAAAGCTGACAGCCTTCGCCGGGCGTGTGCCCGGTGTTCCTTTCGCCTTACCCCAAGCTGGAGACACTGCATGCCCGAGAACACCACGGCCCAGAACAACAACCCAGACAAACGTGCCCAACTGCGCCGCGCGGCACTCGAATACCACGAGTT
Source organism: Acidovorax sp. 56 (assembly GCF_002749705.1). Classification (NCBI taxonomy): domain Bacteria; kingdom Pseudomonadati; phylum Pseudomonadota; class Betaproteobacteria; order Burkholderiales; family Comamonadaceae; genus Acidovorax; species Acidovorax sp. 56. The sequence goes on along the minus strand of NZ_PEEV01000001.1, from coordinate 3,329,136 downwards.
TCCCAAGCCCGGCAAGATCGCCATCGCAGCCACCAAGCAGATGGTCAACCAGCACGATCTGGCGTTGGCTTATTCGCCGGGTGTGGCTGCTCCTTGTGAAGAAATCGTCAAAGACCCGAACGCGGCTTTCAAGTACACCAGCCGAGGCAACCTGGTGGGCGTGGTGACCAACGGCACCGCCGTGCTGGGCCTGGGCGATATCGGCCCGCTGGCGGGCAAGCCGGTGATGGAAGGCAAGGGCGTCCTCTTCAAGAAGTTCTCTGGCATCGATGTGTTTGACATCGAAATCAACGAGAAAGACCCTGAGAAGCTGGTCGAAATCATTGCCAGCCTGGAGCCCACTTTCGGCGGTATCAACCTCGAAGACATCAAGGCCCCTGACTGCTTCTACATCGAGCGCAAGCTGCGCGAACGCATGAAGATTCCGGTCTTCCATGACGACCAGCACGGCACGGCCATCGTGGTAGGCGCAGCCATCTTGAACGGCCTGAAGGTGGCAGGCAAAGACCCCAAGAGCGTGAAGCTGGTGACCTCGGGCGCGGGCGCTGCGGCCCTGGCCTGCCTGGGCCTGCTGGTCAAGCTGGGCATCCCCCGCGAAAACATTTGGGTGACCGACCTGGCTGGTGTGGTGTACGAAGGCCGCACCGAGCTGATGGACGAGGACAAGATCCAGTTCGCCCAAAAGACGGACCAGCGCACCCTGAGCGAAGTGATCGAGGGCGCGGACGTGTTTCTGGGCCTGTCGGCAGGCGGCGTGCTCAAACAGGACATGGTCAAGAAGATGGCGGCACGCCCCTTGATCTTCGCGTTGGCCAACCCCAACCCTGAAATCCAGCCCGAAGACGTGAAGGCGGTACGCGACGACGCCATCATCGCCACGGGCCGCACGGACTACCCCAACCAAGTCAACAACGTCTTGTGCTTCCCGTACATCTTCCGTGGGGCGCTCGATAGCGGCGCCACCACCATCACGCTGGAGATGGAAATTGCCGCCGTGCACGCCATTGCCGAGTTGGCCCAGGCCGAGCAAAGCGAAGTGGTGGCTGCGGCCTATGTGGGCGAGCAGCTGGCGTTTGGCCCCGAGTACCTCATCCCCAAGCCGTTTGACCCCCGCTTGATGATGATGATTGCGCCCGCCGTGGCCCAGGCGGCTGCCGACAGTGGCGTGGCCCTGCGCCCCATCGCTGACATGGATGCCTACCGCGACCAGCTGCAAAGCTTTGTGTACGCCTCGGGCACCATGATGAAGCCCATCTTCACGGCCGCCAAGAGCGCCACGAAGAAGCGCGTGGCCTATGCCGAAGGGGAAGAAGAGCGCGTGCTGCGCGCCGCGCAAATCGTGGTGGACGAGCGCGTGGCCCGCCCCACGCTGATTGGCCGCCCCACGGTGATCGCCGAGCGCATCGAGAAGTTCGGCCTGCGCCTGCAGGAAGGGCGTGACTACGACGTGGTGAACGTGGAGCAAGACCACCGCTACCGCGACTTCTGGCAAACCTACCACCGCATGACCGAGCGCAAGGGCGTGACGGTGCCGATTGCCAAGATCGAAATGCGCCGCCGCCTGTCGCTGATTGGCGCCATGCTGCTGCACAAGGGCGAGGTCGATGGCCTGATTGCAGGCACCTGGGGCCATACCAACCTGCACCTGAATTACATCGATCAGGTGATTGGCAAGCGCGCTGGCGTGACCACGTTTGCGTGCATGAACGGCCTGCTGCTGCCCGATCGCCAGGTGTTCCTGGTCGATACCCACGTCAACTACGACCCCACGGCCGAGCAGCTGGCGGAAATCACCGTGATGGCGGCCGAGGAAATGATGCGCTTTGGCATCAAGCCCCGCGCTGCACTGCTGTCGCACTCCAACTTTGGCTCCAGCAACCAGCCCAGCGCCGTCAAGATGCGCCAGACGCTGGAGCTGCTGCGTGTGCAGGCGCCCTGGCTGGAAGTGGATGGCGAGATGCACGGCGACGTGGCCCTGGACAGCAAGGCCCGTGCGGCCATCATGCCGCACAGCGACCTGATCGGTGACGCTAACTTGCTGGTGCTGCCCAACATCGATGCGGCCAATATTTCCTACAACCTGCTCAAAACGGCAGCGGGCGGCAACATCGCCATTGGCCCTGTGCTGCTAGGCGCGGCGCAGCCGGTGCACATCCTCACCGCCAGCACCACGGTGCGCCGTATTGTGAATATGACGGCTTTGACGGTAGCCGACGCTAACGCGTCGCGATAAGCCCCCAAAAGATAGTAACTGCCAACTTTTTTGGCTGCCACCCACGCCAAGCGCCTGCCTAATTATTGGGCAGGCGCTTGCTTTTTGGGGGGTATTGCGTCACACTACGGGCTCGAAATTTCGGGTTAACCCGTGGTTTCTGAAAGGTGTCGTTGATGCTGAAGGCTTTTGCCACCCAGGTTCGCAAAGCAGGGGTTTTGTGGGTTTTGGGTGCCGCGTTTGTGTTGGCCCCGGTGGTGGGTCATACCCGCCAAACTCCGTCTGCCGCTGGTTCTCTTTCCTCCATTGCATTGGCCGAGTTGCCTGCCCAGGGGCGGGTCACTTATGCGCTGATCCGGGAGGGTGGGCCGTTCCCGTACGACAAAGATGGATCGGTCTTTGGCAATCGTGAGCGCATCCTGCCAGCACAGCAACGCGGCTACTACCGCGAATACACCGTCAGAACGCCTGGCGCACGCAACCGGGGGGCGCGCCGCATTGTGTGTGGAGGCCAGAAGCCCCGGACGCCGGACGCTTGCTACTACACCGGCGACCACTACGCCAGTTTCCGCGAAATCGTCGAGTGACCCCTTCCATGCCGTGTGTGCCAGTCCTATCTTGGCTGTGCACGGTATGCCCTTTGAATCCTCCCACCCGCAAGGTGCATGCACCGGCCCTGCGGAATGCCAGAAGTTTGTGGACTTTATTTAGAAAGAGTAGCGGAGATGCAGACGCCACTTCGTAAAGACCTGGAAACGCCCCTGCGTGGCGTGCGTGCCAACATCGTGCAATCCATTCGCGCATTCCGCGTGCAGGACCTGCAGGATGCGGCCACCTCCATGGGCCACCATTTTCTGTATGCCAACCTGGCCCACGCACAGACCAAGCAGGACGTGCTTGACCTCATCGCCGGGCAATTCACCTTCCCGGCGCACTTTGGCAAGAACTTCGATGCGCTGTACGACTGCATGACAGACCCCTTGCACAAATCGGGCCCACAGCCTGGTTTCATCGTGGTGCTGGAGCAGATTCCGGCCACCGTGAAGTTTGACAAGGAAGCCCGGGAGCAGCTGCTCGATATCTTCCGGGATGCGGCGGACTACTGGAGCGACCGGAAAATACCCTTCCGCTGTTTCTATTCTTTTCTGTAGCCCGTTCTGCATCCAACAGCCAAGCAGAACGGGCGAACGAGGCCAGTGAAGCACCCAAAGTCCAACGGATCGAGATTGCAGCAGAGCCCGCAGAAAAAATGCCCACCGACAAACTGGTCGATGTGTCCCCCTTGGCGCTGCGCATGAGCAGCCCGTTCAATGCTGGTTATTGGCTGAGCGCGGCATAATTCGGTACATCCCCCTGAGCGGCTACGCCGCTTCCCCCTTCTCTCGGCTTCGCCGGGAAAGGGGGACGACACCAGCGCGGCGGGGCGGCCCTTGCGCGGTGTCTCTCGCCTTGGCCGCGCCAGTTGCGAAGGTGAGTGACGACATTGGCGCGAGCGACTGAAGCCCGGGACCTGCTCCCAGCCTGTTTCGTTAACACCCTTTGATGCTTGACTGACGGATTTGGCATCGCATCAAGACCGGTGCGATGTTGGTGGGCGCGCCTGCTGCGCGACCAGCCTGGGCCCCTAGACTTCGTAATACTGATCAAATTGGCCGCTGCCGGTTGTCCCGCAAGCGCTAACAGCTATCAACTCAAGAGCAAGCCTGCGCCAGTGCCACGTACTCATCCACGGGCACTTCTTCGGCGCGGCGTTGGGTGTCGAAGGTGCCGGTGAACTGGCGGGCTTCGAGCCAGCGGCCCAGGGTGTGGCGCAGCAGCTTGCGGCGCTGGCTGAAGGCGACTTGCACCAGTTCTTCGAGCAGCTTCACGTTGACCTGGGCAGGGGCCTCGCGCGGCACCATGCGCACCACGGCGCTGTCCACGCGCGGGGGCGGATCAAAGCTCTCGGGGGGCACGAACAGCACGTTCTCCATGGCGTAGCGCCACTGCAGCATCACCGACAAGCGTCCGTAGTCGCTGGTGGAGGGCCCCGCCACCATCCGGTCGATCACTTCCTTTTGCAGCATGAAGTGCTGGTCCCGGATCGCGTCCACATGCTCCAGCAGGTGGAACAGGATGGGGGTGGAGATGTTGTACGGCAGGTTGCCCACCACGCGTAGGCGCAGGGCGGGTTGGTTCAGGCGTTCGCGAAAGGTCTGAGCCAGGGCCGTGAAGTCGACTCTGAGCACATCCGACTCAATCACGTCGAGCTGCCCGTGCAGGCGCAGTCGCGCTGCCAGATCGCGGTCCAGTTCAATGACGGTGAGGCGGCCCAGGCGCTCGACCAGGGGCTGCGTGAGGGCGGCCAGCCCGGGGCCGATTTCCACCATCGGGTCGCCCGGCTGCGGGGCGATTTCCTGGACGATGCCTTCGATGATGCCCTGGTCAGACAGGAAGTGCTGTCCGAAGCGCTTGCGCGGGATGTGCTTCATGGTTTTGTCGCCGGGCCGCCCCAAGGCAAAACGCGGCCCCCTCGGGGGGCAAGGAGCCACACGCAGTGGGCGACTGTGGGGGTCATGTTCATTGGGGGGGCTCGCGGTATTCCACATAGGCGCGGCCACGCAGTTCCTGGGCCCAGGTGGCGTAGGCTTCGTCCAGCTTCTTTTCACGCACGGCGTCGCGCATCATGTCGCGTTGCTCGCGCTGGTTCAGCTTGGCTTCGCGGCGGTCCACCAGCTGGATCAAGTGCACGCCAAAGCGCGACACCAGAGGCTCGCTGATTTCGCCGGGGCGCAGGGCGCTCAGGGCCTGTTCAAACTCGGGCACGTAGCGGCCGGGGTTGGCCCAGCCCAGGTCGCCGCCTTGCTTGGCGCTGCCGTCTTGTGAATGTTCGCGCGCCAGCGTGGCAAAGTCGGCCTGGCCTGCCTGAATGCGGCGGCGGTAGTCGCTCAGGCGCGCTGCGGCCGCGGCCTCGGTCAACTGGGGGCCGGTGCGCAGCAGGATGTGGCGCGCGTTGGTTTGCACGACGGTGGGGCCAGAGCCTGCCGCAGAGCGCTCCACCACCTTCAGGACGTGAAACCCGGCGGGCGAGCGCACAGGCCCGGCAATGCCACCCACTGCCAGCGCTTGGGTCGAGGTGACGAACAGCTCGGGGTATCGGTCGGTGGGGCGCAGGCCCAGCAGGCCCCCGTCGCGGCGGCCTTCGGGCGCGTCGGAGTATTCCTGGGCCACCTTGGCAAAGTCTTCACCTGCGCGGGCCTTGTCGGCCGCTTGCTGCGCGCGGGCCTGGCGCTCGGCCACCACGGCGGGGCTGGCGTCTTCGGGCACGCGCACCAGCACGTGGGCCAGGTTGATCTCGGCGGCACTCACTTCGGTGCCTTGTTGTTCGCGGATGAACTGGTCAATGTCCAGATCGCTCACCTTGACCTTGGCGTCCACTTCGCGCTCGCGCACGCGCTGCATCAAGAGCTGGTTGCGCAGCTCTTCGCGAAAGCGGTCGCGGTTCAGGCCCTCGCTCACCAGCCGGCGTTGCAACTCGCTCACGGTGAGTCCGTTTTGCTGGGCCACAGCGGCCTCGGCCTGGTTCACGGCGTAGTCGTCAGCGCGGATGCCGGTTTCGCGCGCCAGCTGCAGCTGGGCCTTTTCCAGAATGATGCGTTCCAGCACCTCGCGGGCGATCAGCTCGCGCGGGGGCGTGGGGGCGTTGCCGCCTTGCTGGGCCAGTTGCTGCTCCACCCGGGCGATGCGCGAGCGCACTTCGTAGTTGGTGACGGGCTCGGAGTTGACGATGGCCACGATGTAGTCGGCCGAGCGCGGGCCGGTGTCGGCCGCCGAGGGGGTGGGCAGCGCCAGTGTGGGCTTGGCTGCGGGTTTGGCGGCAGGCGTTGCCGCAGCCGCCGCGGGTTGCTGTGCCAGCCCCTTGCTGGCGCCGCTGGAGGGGCGCAGCCCTTGCGCCGCAGCGCCTTGGGGTGCGAGGCAGGCCAGGCTGGCCGCCAGGGCCAATGTCATCACGCGGTGGTTCATGGCTGTGTCGATTTAGTCGTAGTTGCTGAAACGGCTGGGCGTACCGACCTGGTCTCGCAGGTACTGGTAGCGCGGCACGTGTTGCTTGAAGGTTTCGAGGGGGCTGGAGCCCAGGCTCAGGCGGGAGAAGCCCACGAATTCGATTTGAAAGAGCAGCCGTGTGTTGGAGGTGGAGGTGCTGTTTTGCAGGCGTTCCAGCACCACGCGGCCAATCCAGCAGCAGCTGTCGTATTCCAGGCCCACCACGGTGTCCACCAGCTTGCGGTCTTGCATGCTGTAGTTCAGGCGCGCCACGCTGTACCAGCGGCCACCACCTTGCCCGCGCCCGGCGCCCAGGTCCTGGCCCTTGTCGCCCCACAGGTCGTTCAGTGGCCATTGCCAGCCAATGTCGATCTGTTCGCTGGTGCCGCGCTGGAAGCGGTAGGCCGCGCTCACGGTGCGGTAGTTGCCGGGGCTGTAGCGGGCGCTGATGGTGGAGCGGATGGAGCGCTGCGTCTTGGGGTTGTACTGGGTGGTGGAGTCAAACGCCCACTGCTGCGTCCAGTTGATGCCCGCGCCCACCAGCACGTCCGACAGCCGTTCGCTCACCGGGGCCACGCCGGGCAGCGTCACGTTCTGGTCGGTAAAGCGCAGGCGCTGGGCCACGCCAAAGCGCACGTTCTCGGCGCCGGTGTCCGGGTCCAGCAGGCGGGTGGTCATGCCCAGCGTCAGCAGGTTGTTGTCGGCAATGCGGTCGTTGCCGCCGTAGGCGTTTTCGGTGTAGACGGTGGCGAAGTTGAAGTCGTTGGCGGCCGTGTCGTACACCGGCAGGCGGCTTTGGTCGCTGAACGGCGTGTAGGTGTAGAACGCGCGGGGCTCCAGCGTTTGCAGGAACGAGCGGCCAAAGAAGCTGGTATCGCGCTCAAACACCAGCCCGCTGTCCAGGCTGAAGGTGGGCAGCGTGCGGCTGGCCGAGCGCGAGCCGTTGGACAGCGCACTGTCAAACTGGTACTGCGTTGTGTGCAACTGCAGCTTGGGCGTGATGAACCCGCCCGGTGCCAGGAAGGGGCGGCTGATCTGCGCGATGGCGTACGAGCGGTCGGCATTGGGCTGGCCCGTGAGCGCGCGTGCGGCCTCAAAGCGCGTGGTGTCCAGCTCCACACTGGCGTCCAGCCCCGCAGGCAGGGTCGATGGCGTGTAGCGCCAGTTCAGCTGCGGCATGCGGTCGTACGGCGGCACGATGGGCGAGGTGGCGTCTTGCAGCGTTTGCCACTTGAGCGTGCGCACCTGCGCCGAGATATCGCCCGAGCCCCAGGACAGCGAGGCGTCGTTGGGCAGCAGGCGCTGGCGCAGCGGCTCTGAGGCGCGGCCAAAGTCGCGCCAATAGTTGTCGTCGCTCACGCGGTTGAGGTTCAGGTTCAGGCCCAGGCCGCCAATGCTCGATTCAATGGAGCCCTGGTGCTTGGCCGTGATGCCCCAGCGGGAGCGATCACGCAGGCTGTCCGATGGCATCACATCGCCGCTGATGGCGCCCTGGTAGGTGGGCTCCAGGTAGCGGAACTCGCCCCCCAGGTTGGCGCCGCGTTTGCTCATCAGCGCTGCGCGCAAGGTGGCGTCGCGGTTGGGGGCAATGTTCCAGTAGTACGGCTGGGCGTATTCCAGGCCGTCGCGGCTGTCCAGCCCGATGGTGGGGGGCAGCAGGCCGGATTTGCGCTTGTCCGACAGCGGGAAGGTGATGTACGGAATGGGCAGGACGGGCACGCCCTGGAATTCGAGCACCGCGCCTTCGGCCGTGCCCACTTCTTCCTCGTTGTCGATGCGGATCGTGTCGGCCCGCAGCACCCAGGCTGGGCGCCAGCTGGCCTCGTCATCGCGCTGGCAGGTGGTGTAGGTCGCGCTGTGCACCAGGGCACGATCGCGGTCCAGGAAATCCACGCGCGTGGCCTCGCCATGGGCCTGGGTGGCCAGGAAGCGGTAGCGCGCTTCGGTGAAGAACCCCTCAAACGCGTCCACCTTCAGGTCCAGCGCCGAGCCCTCGTAGGTGTTGCCTGCGCGGTTGATGCGCACATTGCCGCGCGCCTTGGCCAGGTCCTCGGGCACCGTGTAGTCGAGCCGGTCGGCACGGATCACCGTGTCACCCCGGCGCAGCTCGGCGTTGCCTTCGATGGTGGCGTTCAAGTCGGTCTGGCCGCTGATGCGGTCACCCGTGACGAACACCGGCAACTGCGAGCGCACGGCTTCGGGAATCGTCTCTTGCAGCGCGGGGGATTTGCGCAGCGTGATGGGGGCATCCCAGGCGCTGGGCGCGGCGTCCTGAGCCTGGGCAGTCAGGGGCAGGCCGCACCATGCCAGCGCCACGCAGTAGGCCAGTGCGGTGGGCGCGGGGGGGCGCAGCCGCAATGCAGCTGCCGTAGCGGGCCGGGTCCGGAGGGAGGGGGTCTGCACGGTGGTGGGCTTGCGGCGTGGCACGTGGGGCGTAGGGGGCGAGGGCGGATGGAATCACCCGCGCCGATGGCCCATGGATAGGCGGTGGGGGCGGGTTTGTAAAATCCGATTATCCATGAGCCACCCCTCTTCCCCCTCATCCCCTGTTTCTTCCACCCACACCACGGGGGCCGCGGCCCCCGGCGCGGTGGTTTGGCCCGATGCTGCCCGCCAAAAAGCCTTTGAGGCCTGGCTCGCCCCCCTGGTGGCCAGCCACCAGCTGGTGCCCGCCAGCCTGCGCCCGGCCTCGGCCGATGCAAGCTTTCGCCGCTACTTGCGCATCGACACCGCTCAAGGCGCCAGCTGCATCGTCATGGACGCCCCGCCCGACAAGGAAAACTGCCGCCCCTTCGTGCAGGTGCAGGCCCTGATGGCTGGCGCGGGCCTGAACGTGCCGCAAATTCTGGCGTGGGACGAGGTAGGTGGCTTCATGCTGCTGACTGACCTGGGCAAGCAGACCCTGATCGAGCTGCTGAAGCCCGAAAACCCCCAAGCGGCACTGCCTTGGTACCAGCAGGCCGCCGACGTGCTGTTGGACTGGCAAAAAGCCTCGCGCCCCGGCGTGCTGCCCGTGTACGACGAACCCCTGCTGCGCCGCGAGCTGTCGCTGTTCCCGGACTGGTACCTGGCCCGCCACCGGGGCGTGGCGCTGACCGACAAGCAGCAGGCCACGCTGGACAATGCCTTCAACCTCATCGTGGCGCACAACCTGGCCGTGCCCAGCGTGTTTGTGCACCGCGATTTCATGACCCGCAATCTGATGGTGCCGCTGCAAGAAGGCGGCCCGCTGGCGGTGCTGGACTTCCAGGACGCCGTCTACGGCCCCATCACCTATGACATCGCCAGCCTGCTGCGCGACGCGTTCATCAGCTGGGAAGAGGAATTCGTCATCGACGTTACCGTGCGTTACTGGGAGAAAGCCCGAAAGGCCGGGCTGCTGGGGGCCAACAGCGCCAGCGGCTGGGGTGCTGACTTTGGCGAGTTCTACCGCGCGGTGGAGTGGATGGGCCTGCAGCGCCACCTCAAGGTGGCTGGCATCTTTGCCCGCCTCACCTTGCGCGACGACAAGCCCAAGTACCTGGCCGACGCCCCGCGCTTCCTCCACTACATCCGCTCCACCGCCAACCGCTACCGGCAGCTCGGCCCGTTGCTGCAGCTGGTGGATGAGATCGAGGGCACCACGCCCGTCACCGGCTTTGCTTACGGGCGCATGTGAAGCAGTAAACACCCCCTGAGTCGCTGCGCGCCTTCCCCCTCTCTCGCTGCGAGGGGGGCAACGCCAGCGCGGCGGGGCGGCCGGCATAGGCCCTTGCGCGGCGTTTGCTGGTACAGGGTTGTGAGAGTTTCGAGGCTGTGCTCCACGCCAAGCGCGTACGCAGTCGATATAAAAACAGGCTCTAGCGCTTTATTTATAAGCGCAAGCAGCTATTAATTAAGTAGCAAATGCCCCGTTTCCACTGCCCCGCTGACCTGGCCCCTGGTGCCGAAATCGACCTGCCCCCCGGCGCTGCGCGCCATGTGCAGGTGCTGCGCCTGCAGCCGGGTGATGGCATCACCCTGTTCCACGGCGGCGCCGATGGCCCTGGTGGCGAATTTGAGGCCACCGTGCTGCGCATGGGCCGCAGCGACGTGCGCGTGCAGGTGGGTGCCCACCATGCGGTGGAGCGCGAGGCGCCCCGCGCCATCCACCTGCTGGCGGGCATCACCGCCAACGAGCGCATGGACTGGCTGGTCGAAAAAGCCACCGAGCTGGGCGTGGCCAGCATCACCCCGCTGGTGGCCGAGCGCAGCGTGCTCAAGCTCAAGGGCGAGCGCGCCGACAAAAAGCTCGCCCACTGGCAGGCCGTGGCCGTGGCCGCGTGCGAGCAATGCGGGCGCAACCGCGTGCCCGTGGTGCACGACGCGCTGGACCTGGCCGCCTGGGTGCGCGCCCATGCTGGGCCTTCTGCGGCTGAGCCCAGCGCCCTGCGCCTGCTGCTGTCGCTGCGTGAAGGCACCCGCCCCCTGCTGCAGGCGGCTGCAGGGGCGGGGCCGGTGTGGTTCCTCTCGGGCCCCGAAGGTGGCCTGAGCGCGGCCGAAGAAGCCCTGGCCGTGCAACACGGCTTTGCCCCCACCACCCTGGGCCCGCGCGTGCTGCGGGCCGAAACCGCCCCCCTGGCGGCCTTGGCCGCGCTCACACTGGTCTGAACGCAGGGAACCGGCGGGCGCCCCCCCTGTCCGCTGGTGCGCAGGTATCGAGGCTGCGTGGAGGCGCTCGCCTGGCCCGGCAGCACATTCAGTGCTTGCTGTTGTGCCTATGCGCCGTAGAATTTGCCAACAACAGCGATAGCGAGCGCGTCCTCACATTGCAAGGCCCTGCGCCACGGTGTGCGGCCATGCACCACAACAGCGGGGGAGACCACTTGCATCTGAGCGCGTACTGCCGGCGTTGGACCGACTGGGTGCTGACCACCGACAAGCGCCAGCGCATTCGCCTGGCCATGGCGGGGCTGGCGGCGCTGCTCATGGTGTGCTGCCTGTTGGTGATGAACGCCGTGGCCGCAGCGGGCCTGGCCAACGCCGCGCATGTGCGGGTGTGGACGGTGTGCTCGGTGATCGGCCTCATCCTGGTGTACGTCGCCATTCGCAGCGGCTGGTCGCGCCGCTTCAAAGACCCCTCCCTCACGCTGGCGCAAATCCTGTACTCCATCGCCTGCTGCGCCGTGGCCTTTGTCATCGCCGGGCCTGCGCGGGGGGTCACCTTGCCCATCCTGGCCATCATCCTCATGTTCGGCATCTTCGGGCTCACCACGCGGCAGATGCTGGGCATCTTGCTGTACGGCCTGGTGGTCTTTGGCGTGGCCTCTGGCGTGGTCGCGTTGCGCGACGAGCCCGGCTACCCGCCCGTGGTGGCCGGGGCCTACGTGGGCATGGTGGTGGTGGTGTTGCTCAGCAGCACCTTTCTCACCACCCGCGTGCAAAGCACCCGCGAGCACCTGCGCCGCCAAAAATCCGAACTCGCCCGTGCGCTGGAGCAAATCCGCGAGCTGGCCACCCACGACGACCTGACGGGCCTGCTCAACCGCCGAGCCATGTTTGAGCGCATGCAGCTAGAGCAGCGGCGCAGCCTGCGCACCGGCCACCCCCTGCTGGTGGCGCAACTGGACATCGACCACTTCAAGGTGGTCAACGACACCCACGGGCACGGCAAAGGCGACCTGGTGCTGCGGGCCTTTGCCGACACCGTGCGCCACAGCGTGCGCGACACCGACGTGCTGGCCCGCTGGGGCGGCGAAGAATTTGTGCTGATGCTGTGCGACACCCCGGCCGAGGAGGCGCTTGCCCTGCTGGAGCGTGTGCGCCTGGCCGTGCAGGCCATGCGGGTGCCACTGCCCCAGGGGGGCGATCCCATCGCCATCACCGTCTCCATCGGGCTGGCCCGCCACCCCCCGGCCGATACCCTGGCGCACACGTTGGAGCGTGCCGACCAGGCCCTGTACGCCGCCAAAGCCCAGGGCCGCAACCGGGTGGTGCTGGAGCCCGGGTTGGCGTGATGCGGTCAGCCGACGCAGGTGCCACCACCGCGCAGGGCATGGTCCACGCCGCCGGGTCCGGCGTTGGTGCTGGTGCTGGTGCTGGTGCTGGTGCTGGTGCTGGTGCTGGTGCTGGTGCTGGTGCTGGTGCTGGTGCTGGTGCTGGTGCTGGTGCTGGTGCTGGTGCTGGTGCTGGTGCTGGTGCTGGTGCTGGTGCTGGCGCTGGTGCTGGTGCGATCCTCCCCGTCTTCTTCACTTCCCCTTGAGCCGATCTCCATGCCTTCTTTCCCCCGTTCTCTTGCTGTGGCCCTGGGTGTGGGGGCGCTGGTGTATGTGGCCCTGTGCGCGGCCCTGTGGGGCTTTCAGCGCTCGCTCATCTACTTCCCCCAGCCGCGCAGTGCGGGGCCACAGGTGCCCAGCTTTGGCCTGGCCGTGCCGGGGGCTCAACTGGTGGTGACCCACCGCCCACGCCCTGGCGCACCCGCGCTGGTGTACTTTGGCGGCAATGCCGAAGATGTGTCCGCCAGCCTGCCAGAGCTGGAGACCGCCTTTGCGGGGCATGCGCTGTATCTGCTGCACTACCGGGGCTATGGCGGCAGCACCGGCCAGCCCACACAAGATGCCCTGTTCGCTGACGCGGCTGCGCTGTTCGACCACGTACATGCCCAGCACGCCAACGTCACCGTGGTGGGCCGCAGCCTGGGCACGGGCGTGGCCGTGCACTTGGCCAGCCAGCGCCCGGTGCAGCGCCTGGTGCTGGTCACCCCTTACGACAGCATTCTTGGCATTGCCAGCGCGCAGTTCCCGTTTTTCCCCGTGCGCTGGCTGCTGCGCGATCCGTTTGATTCGGGCCGCTACGCCCCTGCCGTGACGGCGTCCACCCTGGTGCTGATGGCGCAGCACGACGAAGTCATCCCTGAAGCCAGCACCCGGCTGCTGCACACGCGCTTTGCGCCCGGCGTGGCCACGCTGCAGGTGGCCGATGGTGTGGGTCACAATTCCATATCGCAGCACCCCGCCTACGCGCAGTGGCTGGCAGGCCTGCGTTGACCGCCTTGAAACCCCGTTCCGATGACCGAATCCACCTCCACTCCGACCCCTGTCGTCGCTGCCACCGAACTCCATTGCGACACCCACGGCCCGTCGGCAGGCGCCTACCTGTGCGACCACCTGCTGCAGCAGCCCGTACAGGCTTGGCACTGCAACCCACCCACGGCCGAAGAGCCCTGCCCCGACGCCTGGTGCGACGCGTGCGAGCGCCTGTTTCAGCAAGAGGGCGAGTGGAACGAGAAGAACGAGGGGCAGGTCAACATCCGCCTGGTGTGCCAGCACTGCTACCAGAATGCCCGCGCCGCCAGCGTGCAAGCCATGGACGACGAGGTCAAAGCCCTGTGGGTGGACACCGTCACCGTGTGCCACCAGGCGCTGGCAACACGCCAGGGGCGGTTGACCGAGGCGTACGGCCTGTCCACCCACGAACGCTTTGACTACGACCAGGCCAGCGCCACGCTCACCTTCTCGAGCGGTGGCGTGCCCGTCGTGGTGGCCGATGTGGAATTCATCGGCTCCCTCTCCAACACCAGCGGCACCTGGCGCTGGTCGTGGGCCAACTTCAGCCTGCACCCGCAGGTGGTGGGCCGCATCAGCGCCGTGCGCCAGTACGGGCTGGACAACGGCTTTGCCCCGCTGGTGGTGCCGCAGTGGAAGGCCGACGTGGTCGATGCCTGGGAGCTGGCCGGTGTGGCCGCCTACGTGCTCGAAGCCCAGGGCGTGTACCGCGCACCCACCGACAACGGCTACCTGTTCATGGCCCTCATGGGCATTCGCAAGGTCGTCTGAAACGGCGGGCCCGCGCCCAGAGGTTCTGACTCAGCCCGCGTCTTCCGTGCGCGCCGGAAACCGCACGCTGAACCGTGCCCCCGGCGGTTGCTGGCCGGGGTGGGCGTCTTCCAGCAGCACCTCGGCGCCGTGCTTGGCCGCAATCTCCATCACGATGGGCAGGCCCAGGCCCGAGCCATCGGCCTCGCTGCCCAGCGCCCGGTAAAAGGGCTGGAAGACCAGCTCGCGCTCGGCCTCGGGCACGCCGGGGCCCGAGTCTTCCACCTGCAGCATCAGCACATGGCCAAAGGTGTCGGCCAGCACGCGGGCCGTGACCACGCCGGGCTTGTCGGGCGTGGAGGGCGTGTAGTTGATCGCGTTGTCCACCAGGTTGCGCACCAGCTCCTTGAGCAGCGTGGGGTTGCCGTCCAGCCACACGCCGGGCGATCCGGGGTCGGCCCCGTCGTAGCCCAGGTCGATGTGCTTGTCGAGCGCACGGGGCACCGAGTCGCGCACCACCTCAATGGCCAGCTCGGCCAAGTCACACGGCTGGCGCGCAATGCCCACGCCGCTGCCCTCGGCCCGCGCCAGTGCCAGCAGCTGGTTCACGGTGTGTGTGGCGCGGATGCTGGAGCGGCCAATCTGCTGCAGCGAGCGTTTGAGTTCCTCGGTGCTCGTGCCTTCGCGCTGCGCCAGGTCGGCCTGCATGCGCAGGCCCGCCAGCGGCGTCTTGAGCTGGTGGGCAGCGTCGGCCAGGAAGCGCTTTTGCGTGGCCAGCGATTCGTTCAGCCGCGTGAGCAAGTCGTTGACGGACGACACCAGCGGCGCCACCTCCAGTGGCACGGCGTGGTCGTCCAGCGGCGAGAGGTCGTCCGGGCTGCGGGCGCGGATGCGCTGCTCCAGCTGGTTCAGCGGCTGAATGCCCCGCGCCAGCGCCAGCCACACCAGCAGCACCGCCAGCGGCAAGATGACGAACTGCGGCAGCATCACGCCCTTGATGATTTCGGTGGCCAGCACGCTGCGTTTTTCGCGCGTTTCGGCCACCTGCACCAGTGCCAGCGGGCTGCCCTGCAGCGGCAGCCGCACCCAGATGTAGGCCACGCGGATTTCCACCCCGCGCAGCTCGGCATCGCGCAGGCGCACCTCGCCAGACATGGGGGTTTCATCGGCGGGGGGCTCGGGCAACTCGCGCTCACCCGAGAGGAATTCGCCCCCCGGCCCCATCACCTGGTAGTAGACGATGTCCGAGTCATCGGCCCGCAGGATCTCGCTGGCGGGCTGCGGCAGGTTGAACTGCACCTCGCCGCCCTTTTCTCCCTTTTCGCCGTCTTTTTGCACGCTCACCAGCTGTGCCAAGGCGTGGGCGTTGTACTCCAGCGCGCGGTCAAACGGCTTGTTGGCCAGGCCCTGCGCCACCAGCCAGGTCAGCGCCAGACTCACCGGCCACAACAGCAGCAGCGGCGTTAGCATCCAGTCCAGGATTTCGCCGAAGAGGGAGCGCTGCTCGCGCTGGAAGATTTTCAAGATTTATAGCCTTTTTAGCCTCTAGCGACCGTCCATAAAGCGCTAGCAGCTATCATTTTTGATGCGATTGGTTGATATGCCACGCATCGCCGTTGCCGTTGAGGCGGGCGCGGTTCATGCCAGTGCACCCGAGGAGCTGGCTTTGCCAGGCCACCGGGTGCGTCCCCCTGGGGGCTGAGATGCCGGGGCTCCAAGCCTGCCGGTGCAGGCTTGGGCGGCATCGAAGAGACACCGCCTGTGGCGGTGGCACCGAGCGGGTCGCGACTCAGGGGGGCCTCCTATCCCGGAATCTTTTCCAGGCAGTAGCCCAGCCCGCGCACCGTGGCAATGCGGATCGGGCCCTTCTCAATCTTCTTGCGCAGGCGGTGGATGTAGACCTCGATGGCGTTGTTGCTCACTTCTTCGCCCCACTCGCACAGGCGCTCCACCAGCTGCTCCTTGCTCACCAGGCGGCCGGCGCGCTGCAGCAGCACCTCCAGCAGGCCCAGCTCGCGGGCCGACAGCTCCACCATCTTGCCGTCAATCGTCGCCACCCGCCCGGCCTGGTCGTACACCAGCGGCCCGTGCTTGATGGCGCTGCTGGCCCCGCCCATGCCCCGGCGCGTGAGGGCACGCACCCGCGCCTCCAGCTCTTGCAGGCTGAAGGGCTTGGCCATGTAGTCGTCCGCGCCGTAGTCCAGCCCCTTCACCCGCTCTTCCACGCTGTCGGCTGCCGTGAGGATCAGCACCGGCAGCGCCGAGCCCCGGCCGCGCAGCTTTTTGAGTACCTCCAGCCCATGCAACTTGGGCAGGCCCAGGTCCAAGATCAGCAGGTCAAACTCGTTGTTGGTCATCAGCGCCGCATCGGCCTCGCTGCCGCTGGCCACATGGTCCACCACCGCCCCCGAGGCCCGCAGCGTGCGCAGCAGGCCATCGGCCAGCACTTGGTCGTCTTCGGCGATAAGGATGCGCATGAAAAAGGTCTCCTGGTGCGGCGTGGTTTCTTGCTGATTCTAGGGCGCTGCATGGAGGCAAGCCGTGGCTGGCCGCCCAGAGGCCCCCACAGCAACACCCGCCTGGTGTCTGCTTGGCTGGCTGGGGTGTCATACCTTTGACGCACTCCCCGGCCAAACTCCCGGGCTTCCTCCATCACCGCGTAAAGACTTGATATGGGCTCCGTACTCCACTCCTTCTGGGGTCGCTTGGCTGCGGCTTCTGCCTTCACCGCCCTGTCGGTCGCCTTGGTCGCGTGCGGCGGCAGCGACGATGGCAATCACGTGGGTGAGTCCCGCGTCGCCTCGCTCAAATTGCTCGGCACAGCCTCTATTCCCACCGGCACGCTGTTTGAGGGGGTGGAATTTGGGGGTATCTCGGGGCTGGACCAGGCCACGGATGGCAGTTTCTGGGCCATCTCGGACGACCGGGGCGGCGAGCGGGGCACGCCGCGCTTTTACAACCTGAGCATTGACTATGCAGACACCGGCCCTGTCACCGTCAAGATCAACCGCCAGACGTACATGCAGCGCGAGGATGGCTCTTCTTTCCCCGCCACTGCGCGCACGGTGGACCCAGAGGCGATTCGCCTGGCACCCAATGGCAACCTGTACTGGTCGTCTGAGGGCAATTGGGGCACGACGGCTGCTACTTTGTTCCAGCCTTTTGTGCGAGAGATGACCACTGCGGGCAAGTTTGTGCGCGAGTTCAAGACACCGGCGATCTACAACTACGTGGACAACACCACCACGGGCGGGCGCAGCAATAAGCTGTTTGAAGCGTTGACCGTGGCGCCCGATGGCACCGTGTTCGTGGCCAATGAGGACGCGCTGATTCAGGACGGCCCCATCACCACCCTGCAGGCGGGCAGCGTGGTGCGCGTGACGGCCCTTGACCCGGCCACGGGCTCAGCCAAGGCGCAGTATGCGTACCAGTTGCCGAAGATTCCGGTGGATGCTCCGGCGGGCGCGCCTTTCGGCCCGGACAATGGCCTCTCGGACTTCCTCGCCATTGGCAACAAGAAGTTCATCGCGGTGGAGCGCGCTTTTGCCTCAGGTATTGGCAACACCATCCGTCTGGTGCTCACCGAAATCACCGATGGCACGACCAACGTGACCAGCATGGCGAGCCTCACGGGCGCAGCAACTTACACACCCATGAGCCGGAAGCTGCTGCTGGAGATGCCCATCAACTACCAGGGTGTGAAGCTCGACAACATTGAAGCCATCACCTGGGGGAAAACCTTGCCGAACGGGCACCGGACCATCGTGCTGGCGGCAGACAACAACTTTACGGTCAATACCCAGGCTAATCAGTTCATCGTCTTTGAGGTCATTCCGGACTGAGTTGTTGCGCAGGCATTTTCAAGTCATCCGCCGCGCGGATCCGTCCCCAACAACTTCTCCGTCAACGCCTTCAAATCCCCCTGCAGCCGTGCCATGCCCTCTGGGTGCTCAGCCAGCGTGTCTTCATCCATGTACAGCTTGCGGTTGATCTCCAGCTGGATGCTGTGGCGGTGCTGGGCGGGGTTGCTGTAGCGGCGCACCAGCTCTACGCCTTTGTAGGGGTGGTTGTATTCCACGCTGTAGCCACAGGCGCGCAGGTGCTCGCACACCAATGCCGACAGGGCGGGGCTGGCGGTGGTGCCGTCGCGGTCGCCCACCACAAAATCGGCGTGCACGAGGCCCGGAAAGTCGGTGGCGTGGCTGGCCGATATGGCGGGCATGGAGTGGCAGTTGATGTGGATGCTGTAGCCGTGGCGGGCGTGGGCTGCGTCAATGGCCTGGGCCACGGCGGCGTGGTAGGGGCGCCAGCAGCGGTCAATGCGGGCGCGCACCTCGTCCACGGTGAGCAGGCGGTTGTAGATGGCCTCGCCTTCGTCTGTGAACTTCCAGATCAGGCCCTTGCCCAGGCGCACTTTGTTCAGCACGGTGGGGTCGGTGGCCACGGCGTCGGGCCAGGGGGCGTCTAGCAGGGTGGTGTCCAGTTCCAGCGTGTCGCGGTTGGCGTCCAGGTAGATGCGGGGGAAGTGGGCTTCGACCCAGGCCACGCCCAGGGCGGGGGCGAAGGCGTAGATTTTTTCGACGTGGGTGTCTTCGGCGCGGCGCAGCGTGGGCAGGCTGCAGGCGGAGCGGAAGTCTGCGGGGTAATGGGTGCCGCTGTGGGGCGAATCAAACACCAGGGCGCTGGTGCCGGGCACGGTGCTGACCATGGCGGGCGTGGCCGCTGGGGTGGTTGCCGCTGCGGGGCGTCCGGGCGAGCCGGTGGCGCCGGGCTGGGCTTGTTGGAATCGGTGGTGGATCAGTTTCAAGGCTGCATGCATAGGCAAGGCTCTGTGAATGGGGGCGGCTGGCCTGGCCGCCCGGACCGGCATCTGGGCATGAACGCATGCGCAGTATGCCGACTTATGGCCTGTGTGGGTGAGGTGCGTGGGGGGCCTGGTGGTGGCGTGCGGGGGCGGTGTCAGTCCAGCTTCACCTTGGCAAACTCGGCCACGTGCTTCATTTTTTCAATTTCGCGGCCGATCTGGGCCGTGAAGTCTTTGGATGGGGTGCCTGAAGGATACAGGCCCTGCCCCGCCAGCCTCTCGGCCACGGCCTGCTCTTTCAGGGCCTGGGCCACGGCGTGCTGGATGCGGTCGACGGCGGCGGCAGGCGTGCCTGCGGGCGCCACCAGGCCAAACCACGAAGGCTCGTTGGCCTGCTTGTAGCCCAGCTCGGCGTAGGTGGGCACCTCGGGCAATACGTCCAGTCGGCCAGGCCATGACACTGCCAGCGCTTTGAGTTTGCCCGATTTGATGTGCGGCAGCGACGAGGCCACCTGGTCAAAGTACACCGCCACCTGGCCTGCCAGCACATCGTTGATGGCCGGGCCTGCACCACGGTAGGGGATGTGCACCATGGAGGTGCCCGTGCTGCTCTTGAACAGCTCGCCCCACATGTGGCCGATGGTGCCGTTGCCCGGCGTGGCGTACGACACTTTGCCGGGGTTGGCCTTGAGGTGCTTGACCAGATCGGCAAAGTCTTTGACGGGCAGCACAGCGGGGTTGATGACGATGACGCCGGGGGCTTTCACGATCTCGGTCACGCCCACAAAGTCTTTGGTGGGGTGATAGGGCAGCTTGCTGTACACGGCCGGGTTCACGCCGTGGGTGGAAAGAGTGGCCACGCCGATGGTGAGGCCGTCTGCCGGGGCGCGGGCCACTTCGGCCATGCCGATGGAGCCACCCGCGCCCCCGCGGTTTTCCAGCACCACGGGTTGCTTGAGGATGCGCGCCAGCGGCTCTTGCAGGCTGCGGGCGGTGATGTCGGTGGCGCCCCCTGGCGGGAAGGGAATGATGACGCGCAGCGGTTTGGCTTCTTGGCCCCAGGATATTCCAGGAGCGACAGATGTAGCGGCCAGCGCGGCAAGCAATTGACGGCGTTGCATAGCGGTTTTCCTTTTGCGTGAGAGGAGGTTAAAGGATGAAGTGCCAGTTACCAAGCAACGGATGTGCCTGATAACATTCCAATATGGAATGATTTAAGAACCTGCCGATGTCTTCCCTGCGCCGCCTTTCGCCCCCGCTGCACCTGCTGCGGGCGTTTTCTACCGTCACCCGGTTTGGCGGTGTCTCGCGCGCGGCCGAGGCCTTGCACCTCACGCAAAGCGCGGTGAGCAAGCAGATCAAAGAGCTGGAAACCTGGGTGGGCGTGCCCCTGTTTGAGCGCAGCCGCAAGCGCCTGGCCTTGACCCCGGCGGGCGAGCGGTATGAAAAAGCCGTGCGCGGCCTGATGGCCCAGCTGGAGGCCGCCACGCTGGAGCTGATCACCAGCGATGACGGCGGCGGTGCGCTGCACTTGTCCAGCCTGCCCACGTTTGCGGCCAAGTGGCTCATTCCGCGGCTGCCGCAGTTCCAGCAGTTCCATCCACAAATCACGCTGCATTTTGTGCCGTACGTGCACAGCTACGACTTCACCCGGCCCGAGCTGGACTGCGCCATTTTGTTTGGCGATGGCCACTGGCCTGGGGCGCATGCCCACTACCTCACGGGCCAGGATGTGGCCCTGATCGCGCCGCGCACCAAGGTAGCGGACTGGCCCCTTCACACCCCGCGCGATGTGGCGCGCTACACCCTGCTGCGCCATGTGACGGTGCCCGAGGCCTGGCTGCGCTGGAGCCAGACGCACGGGGTGGAGGGTGCCATCGACCCGCTGGCCGGGCCGCAGTTTGACCAGTTCCAGACCATGATCCGCGCGGTGATGGCGGGCATGGGCCTGGCGTTGGTGCCGCGCTGCCTGGTGCAAGACGAGATCACCTCGGGCCTGGTGCGCGAGCCGCTGGCCCCGCTGGCGCAGGCGGGCGGCTACCAGGGCGATGTGGGCTACTGGTTTTGCTACCCGGAGGGGCGCACCCAGTTGCATGCGCTGCAGTGCTTTCGGCAGTGGCTGCTGCAAAGCGCCGAGGCAGGCGCCCCCGCTGCGGTGCAGGCAGCGGGATTAAAGGGTAAATAGGCCTGCAGCGCTTATCTGGTAAGCGCTAGAAGCTATGAATATATGAGCATTCAGCGCATTCGCAGCGCGCTTGTGCACGCTTGGGTGTCTGCGGGCGGCGCAATGCCCCGCTGGCTGCGGGCTCAGTCCCCGCGCACCTCGGTCACTAGGTCGGCGAGGGCTTGCACATTGGTCACCACCAGGGCGTGCAGCCCTTCTTTGCGCAGCAGGCCGCTTTTGGTCAAGGCGCTGATTTCGCGGGTGACTTGTTCGCGGTTGGTGCTGATCTTGCTGGCCAGCGCGGCATGGGCGGGGGCGGGGTCGATGCGGGCGGTGTTGTCGCTTTGCACCCCGCCCGCATGGGCCAGGCGCAGCAGCTCGGCGTGCAGGCGGGTTTGCACGCCCAGGGTGCTCAGGTCAATCACGCGCTCGGTCAGGCGCCGCACCAGGGCCGTGAGGTTCCTCATCATGCGCATGGCGACGATGGGTTCGCGCTCCAGCATCGCGATGAAGGCGGGGGCCGACAGGCTGGCCAGCACGCTGGCCTCCAGCGCCACCACGTCGGCCGAGCGGGGTTGCCCGTCAATCGCCGACAGGTCGCCAAAGTGCTCGCCCGCCTCGCAGTCCCGAAACGTGACCTCGCGCCCGCTGGCCGCGTAGGTGGTGATGCGCGCGCGCCCCGCGCACAAAAAGTACACCTCGCCACCCGGCGACGCGCGGGTGAAAAGGGGCGTGCGGGCCTCTACCGTGCGCCAGTCGCACTCGGCGGCAATGCGGTCCAGGCAGGCCTCGCCCAGGCCTTCAAACAGGGCGATGCGGCGCAGGGCCAGGGTGGAGCGGGGGGATTGCGGTGCGTTCATGGAACCAAAGGGGTGGGCGCAGCCCCCAAGGCTGGCGCCGCAGAGGTGTGCGAAGTGGGCGGATTATGCTCACAAGCTTCAGAATTCAGTGCTGCGCTAGGCTTCTGTGGTGGGCTTCTTGGCGGGTGGGCCGCGTTGTCGGCACCGCCGCCTGCGGGGCCTTTCTTTGTGAGGGGGCTCGTCCTCGCATTCCTCCCTGGCATTTCTCCCTCGCATTGCATCTTTGTGCCCTGTGTTTTGACTTTTTCCATCACCTCCCTTCCATGTCCCTTGCCTTGATCCGCTCGCGCCTGCCTTCCCTTCGCCAGGTGCGCTGGGCCAGTGGCCTGGTGCTGTGGTGCTACGTGGCCCTGCACCTGGGCAACCATGCCACGGGGCTGGTGTCGCTGCAGGTGGCCGATGCGCTGCTGGAGGTGATCAGCAGTGGGTGGCATTCGGTGCCCGGCACGGTGCTGTTGTATGGCGCGCTGCTCACGCACCTGGCGCTGGCAGGCGTGGCCCTGTGGCAGCGGCGCAGCCTGCGCATGCCGTGGGTGGAGGGGGTGCGGCTGGCACTGGGTCTGTGTCTGCCGCTGCTGCTGGCCGGGCACTTTGTGGCCACGCGCTGGGCGTTTGAATCCATGGGCGCATCGCCCCCCTACGGCCGCATGGTGAATGGCCTGGCCCGGCCCGAGAACCTGGTGCTGCAGTCGCTGCTGCTCATCACGGCGTGGTGGCATGGCTGCCTGGGCCTGCACATGGCGATGCGCGGGCGGCCGGGGTGGCGGCGCTGGCAGCCCGCCTTGCTCACGGGGGCCGTGCTGCTGCCGGTGCTGGCGGCGCTGGGCCTGTTGTCGATGGCGCGCGAGATTGCCTGGGAGGTGAGCGCGCTGCCGCCGCCGCCCTCGGGCCGCACCGCGCAGGCCGTGGCGGCGTCGGCCTGGCTGGAGGATGCCTTGCGCTGGGGCTGGGTGGCCGCTGTGGCCGCCTTGTTGGCACTGCGCTGGGCATGGCGCACCTTGCGGCGCTGCCGTGGGGGCGGCCCCATCACCCTGCGCTACCCCGACCGCGCTGTGCAAGTGCCGCGCGGTTTTACGGTGCTGGAGGCCAGCCGCAGCCACGGCATTGCCCACCTGGCGCTGTGCGGTGGGCGGGCGCGCTGCTCCACCTGCCGCGTGCGGGTGGATGGGCCCAGTGCCCATGTGCCTGAGCCCGGCCGCGACGAGCGCACCACGCTGGCCCGCGTGCAGGCCCCGCCGGGCGTGCGCCTGGCCTGCCAGCTGCGGCCCACCGGCGATGTGCAGATTACGCCCCTGTTCCAGCCCGGCCAGGCGCCGCTGCCTGGGCGCCTGGGGCAAGAGCGGCAGGTGGCCATCTTGTTTGTGGACCTGCGCCGCTGGTCGGGCATGGCCGAGCGGCAGTGGCCGTTTGACCTGGCCTGGATGCTGGACCAGTACTTCGCCCGCGTGGGCGCGGCCGTGCAAGACAGCGGCGGCCTGGCCAACCAGTTCATTGGCGACAGCGTGATGGCCATTTTTGGGCTGGAGACCGATTTGCCCACCGCCTGCCGCCAGGCCGTGCAGGCCGCCGCGTTGATCGAGCAGCGCATGGACGCCTGGAGCGAGACCTTTCGCACCCAGTTCGGCCAGGCGCTGGACTTTGGCATGGGCCTGCATGCAGGCCGCGTAGCGCTGGGGCAAGTGGGCTACGAAGACACCACCACCTTCAGCGCTGTGGGCGAGGTGGTGAACACGGCCAGCCGCCTGCAAGACCACTCCAAAGTGGTGGATGCGCGGCTGGTGCTGTCGCTGGACGCCGCCCGCCTGGCCGGCGTGGCCGACGCCTTGGGTACGCCCGAAGAGGTGCAGGTGCGCGGACGCTCGCAGCCCTTGCAGGTGCTGCACGTGAAGCAGCCTTCGCAGCTGTGGGCTGCGCCGTTGGGTGCGTGAATGCAGCGGCCTTGCAGTGGCTGAGCGGGGTTGGCGACCTCGCAAAACCTGTGCGTTTACGCACATACGCCAAGGTGCCAAAAACGGAAACTTCTTCCCATGCAGAACGCAATCACGCACTGCAGGAATCACTCCAAAGGAAGAACTGCCATGACCAACGCCAAGACTGCCGCCAAGACCCTGATCGCTATCGCCACTGTGGCTGCCGCCACTTTTGCCGGTGCTGCATCGGCTGCCACACCGATCAACGAGCAATGGGGCGGCGATGAGTCCGTCACCCAAGGCCCCGCACTGAGCCGCGCTGAAGTGCAAGCCGACCTGAACCTGTGGAACCGCGCTGGCCTGGGCCAAGCCAACGCAGGCGATCGCACCCCCGACGCCGATCCCGCCTACCAAGCCAGCCTGGCCGAATACCGCCGCCTGCGCAGCGGCCCCGAGTTTGTCGCCGAAGTGCGCCGCTTGGGTGGCGATGTGAGCCGCATTGCCGGCCAAGCGGGTGCCTCCACGGCACATTGATGCGCAGGCTTGCAGGGCCGCCATAGGCCGTCAGCGCAGTGCTGTCCGCGAACTCTGCCCTGCAAATTTTTTCACTGAACCCCAGGGCGCTGCTGTCAATGGCAACAGCGCCCTGGGGTTCAGTGCTTTGGCAGGTACATCGTTGCGACTCTGTTTTGAGAACAGGCTCTTAAGGCGGGTTACTGCCGCCCGCATACGCCTCCAGCCCAATCGCCACCACCGTGGCCACGTCATCGTCCACCTCGGCGCGAAACTCCGCTTCGGCCTGTGTCACTGCATCACGAAATCCCTGTAGCCAGGCCAGCCCGGTGGGGGTAAAGCACACCCGGCGTGCCCGGGCGTCGTGCGGGTCGCTCTCGCGGGTCACCAATCCCCACGCTTCGCACTGGTCTACCAGTTGCGCCATCGACTGTTTGGTCATGCCTGCGCGTTGCGCCAGGTCGGTCAGCCGGTCGCCCCCCAGCGCCAGGTGCCGCGTCAGGTGGATGTGCGCAGCCCCCACTTGGTTGCGGGCGGCCAGGTTCGACAATGCCAAGGGCACTTCCACGTTGCGCGCCATGAGCTGTAGCACGCGGGCATCAAAGCGGCGCATGGCATGGCCCAGCAGGCGCCCCAGGTGGGTCTGGCGCCAGGCATCGTCGGGTGGGATCGCAGTGGGGGTGGTGTGCATGGGGCTCCAGATGCCCGGGTGGGGTCATTCCACAGGCTTGGCAAACTGCGCGGAGGCGTTGTCTTAAATAGTAAGGCAAACTGACTAAAAAACTGTTTACTTGGTTCTATAGGACCTCTACATTACTGGTCAAGCAGCCAGTGCTGTTGTTAAAGACAGTATGTTTTGACCCGCTGGCCCCCTATAGATCACCGCAGATCATTTCAGACACTTCGTTTTATTCAGGAGCCATTCCATGGACGTCAAAGGTACCAACCCCGCCCTTCCCGTGAACGCTGAAAAGGCCAAGGCCCTGGCGGCAGCGCTGGCGCAGATCGAAAAGCAGTTTGGCAAGGGCACGATCATGCGCCTGGGTGAAGGCGAAGCGATCGAGGACATCCAGGTGGTTTCCACCGGTTCGCTGGGCCTGGACATTGCCCTGGGCGTGGGCGGCCTGCCCCGTGGCCGGGTGGTCGAAATTTACGGCCCGGAATCCTCGGGCAAGACCACGCTGACCCTGCAAGTGATTGCCGAGATGCAAAAGCAGGGCGGCACTTGTGCCTTCGTCGATGCAGAACACGCCCTGGATGTGCAGTACGCCCAAAAGCTGGGTGTGCAACTGTCTGACCTGCTGATCAGCCAGCCCGACACTGGTGAGCAGGCGCTGGAGATTGTGGACAGCCTGGTGCGTTCGGGCGCTGTGGACCTGATCGTGGTGGACTCGGTGGCTGCCCTCACGCCCAAGGCCGAAATCGAAGGCGAAATGGGCGATGCGCTGCCCGGCCTGCAGGCCCGCCTGATGAGCCAGGCGCTGCGCAAGCTCACCGCCACCATCAAGAAGACCAACTGCATGGTCATCTTCATCAACCAGATCCGCATGAAGATCGGCGTGATGTTCGGTAGCCCTGAAACCACCACCGGCGGCAACGCGCTGAAGTTCTACGCCTCGGTGCGCCTGGACATCCGCCGCACCGGCACCATCAAGAAGGGTGACGAAGCCATCGGCAACGAGACCAAGGTCAAGGTGGTCAAGAACAAGGTGTCGCCACCGTTCAAGACGGCCGAGTTCGACATCCTGTTCGGTGAAGGCATCAGCCGCGAAGGCGAGATCATCGACATGGGCGTGACGGCCAAGATCGTGGAAAAGAGCGGTGCCTGGTACGCCTACAACGGCGAAAAAATCGGCCAGGGCCGTGACAACGCGCGTGAGTTTTTGCGCGAGAACCCCGACCTGGCCCGCGAGATTGAGAACAAGGTGCGCGAAGGCCTGGGCATTGCCCTGTTGCCTGGCGCGTTGCAGGCCCCAGCGGCCACTGCCGACGAGTGATGTGTCACGCTGGATGTTTCTGGATTTGAAAGAAATTGGCCGCTAGCGCTTATCCAATAAGCGCTAGCAGCTATCAAAACAGAAGCATTCGAGGCCTATATGGGATTCACCACGCTATCGCTCAAAGGCCGCGCCTTGCGGTTGCTGGGCCAGCGCGAGCACTCGCGGGCCGAGCTGTTGCGCAAGCTCAGTCCCCATGTGCAAGAGGGCGAAGACCTGAACGCGGTGCTTGATGATCTGCAGTCCAAAGACTTCATCAACGAGGCGCGGGTGGTGGAGTCGGTGCTGCATCGGCGTGCTGGCCGTCTGGGCGCAGCGCGCATCCGGCAAGAGCTGCAATCCAAAGGACTGGGCGCAGAGGCCGTGCAGGACGCTGTGGCCCAGTTGCAGGGCAGTGAGCTGGAGCGCGCCCGCGAGGTGTGGCGCCGCAAGTTTGGTGAGCCCGCGACAGACCCACAAACCCGTGCCAAGCACATGCGTTTTTTGCTGACGCGGGGGTTTTCAGGCGATGTGGTGCGGCGCGCAGTGCAGGGCGCCGAGGCGTCGGACGAGGAGTGACCGCGCCGTCGAAGGGCCGTTGGGCATCCCCGCTCTCGGGCCTTGACCGGCGCTGATCGCGGGGCTTACCTGCCCCGTTACATACCCAGCATCAGCTTCATGTTTTGCACCGCAGCGCCACTGGCGCCCTTGCCCAGGTTGTCCAGGCGCGCAATGACGACGGCTTGGCGGTGTTCCTCGTTGGCAAACACGCGCAGCTCCAGTTTGTTGGTGTCGGCCAGGGTGTCGGCGGCCAGCTTCAAGTCGTCGGTGGGAGCCAGCACGCTGACCCATTGCTCAGGGGTGTTGGTGCGGGCGTAGTGGCTGGCCAGTGCATCGTGCAGATCGCTGGCTTTGGGGGCGCCGGGCAACAGGTCCAGGTGCAATGGCAGCTGCACCAGCATGCCTTGGCGGAAGTTGCCCACGGCCGGAATGAACACTGGGCGGCGTGTGAGCCCGGTGTAGCGCAGGATCTCCGGGATGTGCTTGTGCGTGAGGCCCAGCGCGTAGGCCTCATAGGGTGCTGCCGTGCCCGCTTCGTAGGCCTCGATCATGGTGCGGCCACCGCCCGAGTAACCCGACACCGAGGGCAGGCTCAAGGCAGCGTCTTTGGGGACCAGGCCCGCATCCACCAGCGGGCGCAGCAGCGCAATGGCGCCTGTGGCGTAGCAGCCGGGGTTGGAGACGCGGGTGGCTTGGCGCACGGCCTGGGTTTGCGAGGCGTCCAGCTCCGGAAAGCCATACACCCAACCTGCGGCCGTGCGGTGGGCGGTGCTGGCGTCAATGATCTTGATCTTGCGGCCACCTGCAGCCTCGATAGCGTCCACCATGGCAGCGGTTTCGCGGGCGGCGTCGTCGTGCAGGCACAGCACCACCAGGTCCACGGTCTCGATCAAAGCGCGCTTGGCGCCTGGGTCTTTGCGCAGTTCGGGGGCAATGCTCACCAGCTCGATGTGCGGCATGGCTTGCAGGCGTTCGCGGATCTGCAGGCCTGTGGTGCCAGCTTCGCCATCAATAAAGACTTTGGACATGGAACAGCTCCGGGGAGGGTAAAGGGGCACCTGGAAGGCCTGCGGCGTACGTAAGTTTGCTACAAGGATGGTGCGTTGCAGCATGATACAGTCGCGGGTTGCCATGTCCCAAGCCCGCGGCCAGACAATCTGTTCATGGCAAACGGGTAATTACCACCCTTCCCTGAGAGAGACCTCATGAAGATTCACGAATACCAAGGCAAGGAAATCTTGCGCAATTTTGGTGTGCCCGTTCCGCGCGGCATCCCTGCATTCACGGTGCAAGAAGCCGTGGAAGCTGCTCAAAAACTCGGCGGCCCCGTGTGGGTGGTCAAGGCCCAGATCCACGCTGGTGGCCGTGGCAAGGGTGGCGGCGTGAAGGTTGCCAAGACCATTGACGACGTCAAGCGCATCTCTGGCGAGATCCTGGGCATGCAGCTCAAGACCCACCAGACCGGTCCCGAAGGCCAGAAGGTCCGTCGCCTGTACATCGAAGACGGCGCCGACATCAAGAACGAACTGTATGTGTCGCTGGTCACCGACCGCGCCACGCAGAAGGTGGCCCTGATCGCTTCGAGCGAAGGCGGCATGGACATCGAGGAAGTGGCCCACTCCACCCCCGAGAAGATCATCACCGAAATGATCGACCCCATCGTCGGCATCACCACCGAGCAAAGCAAGAAGGTGGCAGCCGCCATCGGCCTGACCGGCGCTTCCATCGACCAAGCCGTAGACATCTTCGCCAAGATCTACAAGTGCTACATGGAAACCGACGCGTCGCTGGTGGAAATTAACCCCCTGAACTGCGACTCCAAGGGCAACCTGATGGCCCTGGACGCGAAATTCAACTTCGACGCCAACGCGCTGTTCCGCCACCCCGAAATCGTGGCCTTCCGCGATCTGGACGAAGAAGATCCAGCCGAAGTGGAAGCCTCCAAGTTCGACCTGGCCTACATCAGCCTCGATGGCAACATCGGTTGCCTGGTGAACGGCGCTGGCCTGGCCATGGCCACCATGGACACCATCAAGCTGTTCGGCGGCGAGCCAGCCAACTTCCTGGACGTGGGCGGCGGTGCCACCCCCGAGAAGGTCACCGAAGCCTTCAAGATCATGCTGAAGAACCCCAAGGTCGAAGGCATTCTGGTCAACATCTTCGGCGGCATCATGAAGTGCGACACCATCGCCACCGGCGTGATCACCGCCTGCAAGGCCGTGAACCTGAACGTGCCGCTGGTCGTGCGCATGAAGGGCACGAACGAAGAGCTGGGCAAGAAGATGCTGGCCGAGTCCGGCCTGCCCATCATCGCTGCAGACACCATGGCCGAAGCTGCGACCAAGATCGTTGCTGCCGTCAAGTAAGCCCGGAGAACAAACATGTCGATCTACATCAACAAAGACACCAAGGTCATCACCCAGGGCATCACGGGCAAGACGGGCCAGTTCCACACTGAAAAGTGCCAGGAATACGCGAATGGCAAGAACGCCTTCGTCGCCGGCGTGAACCCCAAGAAGGCTGGCGAGTCCATCTTCAATATCCCAATCTACGCATCCGTCAAGGAAGCTGCTCACCAGACCGGCGCCACCGTGTCGGTGATCTACGTGCCTCCAGCAGGCGCTGCCGCCGCGATCTGGGAAGCTGTGGAAGCCGACCTGGACTTGGCCATCTGCATCACCGAAGGCATCCCAGTGCGCGACATGCTGGAAGTGCGCAACAAGATGAAGGCCAAGGAAGCTGCTGGCGGCAAGAAGACCCTGCTGCTGGGCCCCAACTGCCCTGGCCTGATCACGCCTGACGAAATCAAGATCGGCATCATGCCCGGTCACATCCACCGCAAGGGCCGTATCGGCGTGGTGTCCCGTTCGGGCACGCTGACGTACGAAGCCGTGGCCATGCTGACGGAAGTCGGCCTGGGCCAGTCCAGCGCTGTGGGCATTGGTGGCGACCCTATCAACGGCCTCAAGCACATCGACGTGATGAAGGCTTTCAACGACGATCCAGACACCGACGCCGTCATCATGATTGGTGAAATCGGTGGTCCGGACGAAGCCGAAGCCGCCCAGTGGTGCAAGGCCAACATGAAGAAGCCGATCGTCGGCTTCATCGCTGGCGTGACGGCCCCTCCCGGCAAGCGCATGGGCCACGCCGGCGCGCTGATCTCTGGCGGTGCCGATACGGCCGATGCCAAGCTGGCCATCATGGAAGAGTCGGGCTTCATCATCACCCGCAATCCTTCGGAACTGGGCAAGCTGCTCAAGGCCCAACTGAAGTAATCAGAGCCCTGCAAGGTCTGCCTCTGGCGGCCTTGCGCAGGTGCTGAAAGCATCCGCTACCGATTTGGTGGCGGGTGCTTTTTTTTATTTTGGTGATTTCTGCGCGGTTTGTCTGTAGAACGCAGAGATGGGGTGGTGTTGACAATTTTGTCGCTGACCGTGGTGTGTCCGACAAAGAGCGGCAACGCCGCCTTATTCGGCCGCCGAATACGTGCGATAAGCCCGTTTCGGCAGGGTTTGGAAGCCCGGTTTGGGCGGGCGTGAAATTTGCTTTTTTACAAACATTCACAGATTTACACATTGATTGCAAGTGGCCAGACACACATCGGAGCGAAAGCCAAAAACAGGGCGATTGGACGGGTGGATCTGTGCGGCGATCGCTCTCGTACTGGTGGGCGCTTTGTGGCTGGTGGGCGCACTGTCGGCGTTGCAGCGGATGGTGTACGACTCTGCCTTGGCCCAGACCACGGTAGTGGCTCCTGCCGATGTGGTTCTCGTCGATATTGATGCGCGCAGCCTGGCCGCTGTGCGAGGCGGCTGGACTGATGAGACGCATGCGGCCTTGATTGACCGATTGGCCCTGGGTGGCGCTAAAACCATCGTCTACACCGCCCCGTTGGCTCAAACTGCTGCGCCGGGTGCCCAAGAAGCCTTGGCACGCAGTGTGGCGCTGGCTGGCAATGTGCTGTGGCCCGCTGGCTTTGCTTCCACCGGCGCGCCCGCGCCATTGCCACCTTCTTTTTACCGCAGTGTCGTGCCTGAGCTTGCCGGTCTGGGTCCAGCCGCTGTGCCCGTGCAGCTGGCGGGTTTGGCGGCAGGTGCGGCAGGGGTCGGTCATCTGCAATGGGCTGCTGACAGCGACGGGGTGCTTCGCCGTGTTCCGCTGCTGCTCAGCCATGACAAGGCTGGGGTTCCTTCACTGGCCATGCTGGCGGTGCTGCGTGCGCTGTACCTGAGCCCTGCCGATGTGCGTTGGAATGCCCAGGCCCATAGTTTGCTGTGGGGGGGCTTGTCGGTGGGGGTGGATGCTTCGGCAGCCTTGCGCCCGGTGTTTGGTGCTTCGGTGCAGCGTTGGGTGGCTGCAGATGTGTTGTCCCAGAAGGTGCCCGTTTCAGCGCTGCGTGACAAGACGGTGGTGGTGGGCGTGACGGCTGGGCCGCAGGCTGCTTCCTGGCCTGTGCCTGGAGGGGCCACGCTGCATGTGTCGGATGTGGTGGCGCAATCTTTTGTGGGGCTGCGCTTGGCGCGCGCAGTGACCCAGCCGGGTTGGGGGCACCCGGCGGGCTGGGCTGCAGCGCTGGCCATGGCTTTGCTGGTAGTGGTCATGCCTCGGGCAGGCAAGGCTGTGGCTTGGGGGGCGGGTGCAGCCGTGCTGCTGCTGCTGGCGCAGTGGCTGTTGCTTCAGCAGACTTTGCATGTGGTGCCGCTGCTTCCTGCCGCTGGGGTGGCGCTGTTAGGAGGGCTTTTGTGCGCGATGTTGGCAAGGGTGCCTCAGCGTGCTTCTGCCGCTTCTCCGCAAGAGTCTGCGGATGCCGAGCGCATGATGGGGCTGGCGCTGCATGGGCGTGGGGATTTGCTGGAAGCGTTTGCGCGGTTTCGTCCGCTGCCCACCAGCGATGCTTTGAAAGACAACCTGTACCACCTGGGCAAGGACTTTGAGCGCAAGAAGGACTATGCGCATGCCAAAAAAGTCTTCAAGCACCTGCTGCGCCGGGACATGGAATACAAGGACGCCCGTGCATGCTACCGCCGGGCCAAAGCGCACCTGCTGGCGCAGGCGGGCATGGCTGCGGACTCGGTGGCCAGTGGCATTTCGGTGACGGGCGCTTCGTCATTGCCAGCGTCAGTGCAAGAGACCTTTCCGCGCCATAAAGTGCCGGGGCCGCTCGCGCACTACGATCTCAAACATGAGCTGGGCCAGGGCGCCATGGGGGTGGTCTACCAAGGCCGTGATCTGCGCTCCGGGCAGATTGTGGCCATCAAGACGCTGGCATTGCAGCAAGAGTTTGATGGGGCGGCACTGGTGGACGCGCGTGAGCGTTTTTTCAAAGAGGCTGAGGCCGCCAGTCGGCTGCAGCATCCCCATATCGTTGCCATCTATGGCAGCGGCGAAGAGCAAGGTTTGGCCTACATCGCCATGGAGTTTGTTGCGGGGACCGATCTGAGTGCATTCACGCAACCGGCCTACCTGTTGCCCGTGGCCCAGGTTTTGTCTATCGCACACCGCGTGGCGCAGTCGCTGGACTACGCGCATGCGCACAACGTGGTGCACCGCGATGTCAAACCTGCCAACATCATGTGGGACGCCGCGACGGATACGGTCAAGGTGATGGATTTTGGGGTGGCACGCATCACCGATGCAAGCAAGACCCGCACGGGCATTGTGCTCGGCACGCCCAGTTTCATGTCGCCTGAGCAATTGTCCGGCGCCAAGGTCGATGGGCGTGCAGACCTGTATGCCCTGGGTGTCACGTTATTCCAACTGTTGACAGGCTCTTTGCCCTTGCGTGCCGACTCCATGCCGGAGCTGATGCGCAAAATCGTCCATGTGGACCCTCCAGATATCCGTACCCTTCGTACCGATTTGCCAGAGGCCGTGGCGCGGCTGGTAGCCAAGGCCCTGCGCAAGCTGCCCGCTGAGCGGTATCAGACGGGGCAGCAGCTGGCGCAAGACTTGGCTTATGTGATGGGCATTGTTGCGTCAGAGGTTCCCGGATCTTCGGCGTCAGCAGTGGTCTATGATTCGGGCCGCACCCCGACAGGGCAACACATGGTGGATCTGGAGAAAACAGTGCTGGAGTACCCGACAGAGCGGGCGCCGGAACAAAGGTCTGTGGTGGCCTCTGTGGGATGACGTGCAGCCCAAAATCCATGACCTACGAATTTTTCGCCCAAACCGACCGTGGGCGCGTGCGCGCCAACAATGAAGACGCAGTGACCGTTGACCGGGATACCCAGGTGGCCATCCTTGCGGACGGCATGGGCGGATACAACGCTGGCGAAGTGGCCAGCGGTATGGCCATCACTTTCATCCGCACAGAAATGAACCGCTGGCTGGCGCAGGCAGGGCCAGAGCCGTCTTCCACGGATTTGCGCCGGGCGTTGGAGTTGTGTGTGGAAAACGCCAACCACGCCATTTTGGGCGCGTCGCTGTCCAATCCTCAGTATGCAGGCATGGGCACCACGCTGGTCGTGGGTGTGTTCCAGGGCGATCGCTTGATTTTGGGTCACATCGGGGACTCCCGTTGCTACCGCCTGCGCGCCGGAGTGTTGCAGCAAATCACGCGTGACCATTCGTGGTTGCAGGAACAGGTGGATGCAGGCATATTGACGCGGGAACAAGCAGCCGCCTCTTCCAGCCGCAATCTGGTCACCCGTGCGCTGGGGGTTGAGCCCAATGTGCAGATGGAAGTAAATGAGTTTCAGGTGGCGCCCAGCGATCTTTTCGTGATGTGCTCAGATGGCTTGACGGACATGGTCAACGATGACGATCTTGCGCAGCTGATGCGCACCCCCGCACCTCTGGAAGAAAAAGCGGCGTTGCTAATTGATACAGCCAATGCACACGGTGGGCGTGATAACGTTAGCGTATTGCTTGTGCAGGCTGCGGCGGGAGGGAAAAAACGCAGCCTCATGTCCCGTCTCTTGGGTGCCGCATGACGGGTTGCAACAAAACAAATCATCAAATCAGGAGTAGATCATCATGCCCAGAATGATCGTTTCAATCGACGGCGTTGTTATCAAAGAAGTGCAGCTCACCAAAGAGCGCACCACGCTTGGCCGCCGTCCCTATAACGACATCGTTATCGACAATCTGGCGGTGAGCGGAGAGCATGCAGCGATCCACTTGGCACCCAATGGGGTCGAGATCGAAGACCTGGGAAGCACCAACGGCACGTACGTGAACGCCAAGGCTGTGAAGCGCCAGGAGTTGCGCAATGGCGACACCGTGGAAGTGGGCAAGTACAAAATTCGATTCCTCCAGGATGCCGAGGCAGAGAACTTCGAAAAGACCATGGTTTTCAAGCCTGGGATGCTGCCTGCCCTGAACGCGGCAGCGCGACCTGGAGGGGTGGCCGCTCCGCAACCCGTGCCTTTGCATGCAGTCATCCGGGTGTTGTCCGGGGCGGCTGCTGGACGCGAGGTGTCCTTGCAAAAGGTGGTGACCACCATCGGTAAGCCAGGGGTCGCCGTGGCATCCATTACCAAGCGCATCCAGGGTTTTGTGCTGGCCCATGTGGAAGGCCCCGACATGCCCACGCTCAACGGCGTAGCGATCGGTGCAAGCCCTGTTCCTCTCAAGAGCGGCGACAAGCTGGAATTGGCCGGCACAGAGATGCAGTTCGAACAATCCTGATGGTTGTTCTGGGGGCCTTGCTGGAATTGCAATGGCCCCGCTCATCCACTGAACAGGTCTAGGTCCATGCGGAGCCTTCTGCTGTTTCGTCGCTGGCGCCGCATCTTGCTCACGCTGGTTCCACTGGTGTTTGCACTTTTGCACGTGTCCGGCAAGTTGCCCCTGCCGTTGCTCGACCGGCTTGACCAGATTTTTTACGATGCCCGCCTGCGTCTGAGCATGCCCAGGACGTTGGACGAGCGCATCGTCATTGTGGATATTGACGAGAAAAGCATCGAGCGCATTGGCCGTTGGCCCTGGGGACGGGACAAGCTCGCCATCCTGACGCAAGAGTTGTTTGCGCGCCAGCGTGTGGCCGTGCTCGGTTTTGATGTCATTTTTGCTGAGCGCGACAACAGCTCGGGACTTGCCGCGCTGCAAGCCCTGGAGCGTGGCGCGCTGGCAAAAGCCCCGGGCTTTGCCGAGCAGGTGGCCAGGTTAACGCCTTCGCTTGATCACGATGCTCTGTTCGCGCGCAGCCTGCAGGGGCAGGCGGCCGTCCTGGGTTACTACTTCACCAGCGATCGAAAGGGACACACGCAGGGTGCGCTGCCTTCCCCGGTCGTTACTCCTGCCCAATTGCGCGGACGGCCTTTGGCCGCCACGACTTGGAATGGATTTGGTGCCAACCTGGATGTGTTGGGCCAGGCGGCCCCGGTGGCGGGTTTTTTCAATACCATCAGTGACTCGGATGGTGTGATCCGCAGTCTGCCGTTGCTGGCCGAGTACCAGGGGCAGTATTACGAATCTCTGGCCCTGGGGATGTTCCGCTCCATGATGGGCATGCCAGGCGTGGAGCCCGGCTTTCCAGCCACGCCGTCGCTGGGCACCCATGAGACACTGGAAAGCGTGGTGCTGGTGGAGGGCACACGCCGCATGCCCCTGCCAGTGGACGACCGCCTCTCGATGTTGATCCCCTTTCGCGGCCCCGGTGGGCCAGATGGCGGTTCATACCAATACATTGCGGCCAGCGATGTGATCGAAGGCCGTCTTGCAGAAGGCGCTCTGGCCGACAAAATGGTGCTGGTCGGAACCTCGGCCCCAGGGTTGCAGGATGTTCGCGTCACGCCAGTCGGCCTGGTTTACCCCGGCGTAGAGGCCCATGCCAACATGTTGTCCGCATTGATGGATGGCAATGCCATAGCGATACCAGACTACGCCCGTGGCTTTGATGTACTCCAGCTGGTGTGCGCTGGGCTGGTGCTGGCCTTGGGGCTGTCGCTGCTCCCTGCGGGCGCGGGCTTGGTGCTCAGCCTGGCTGTGATCGCTGCATTGCTGGGACTGAACCTGTGGCTGTACCGAGTCCATGGCTTGGTCATGCCGCTGGCGGCCGCAGTTGCTAT
The DNA here is from genome assembly GCF_002749705.1 of Acidovorax sp. 56. Classification (NCBI taxonomy): domain Bacteria; kingdom Pseudomonadati; phylum Pseudomonadota; class Betaproteobacteria; order Burkholderiales; family Comamonadaceae; genus Acidovorax; species Acidovorax sp. 56. The sequence goes on along the minus strand of NZ_PEEV01000001.1, from coordinate 3,293,324 downwards.
AGCCCTCTGTGCATCGGTGCTGAATATGGCCCACGGTTATTTTTTTGAAAGCCGTTCCAAGCGAGCCCTGGCTTCCAGGTTTCGCTCCTATGTGCCCCCCGAGCTGGTCGATGAGATGCTCAAACACCCTGAGCACTACAGCATGCAGGCCGATAACCGCGAACTCACGGTCATGTTCTGTGACATGCGCGGCTTTACGGCCCTGTCTGAATGCATGCCGCCCTTGCAACTGCAGGCGCTGCTCAATGGCGTGTTCACGCGCCTCACCCAGGTCATCCAAAGCCAGCGCGGCACCATCGATAAGTACATGGGCGATTGCGTCATGGCCTTTTGGGGAGCCCCCGTGCCCTCGCAAGACCATGCTACCTGCGCAGTGCAGGCAGCAATGGGCATGGCGCAGGCCGTGCAGCAGCTCAACCAAGAGCACCGCGCCCAAGGCTTGCCCGAGGTCGGGGTCGGCATTGGTTTGAACACCGGCACCATGTGTGTGGGCGATATGGGGTCCGACATTCGGCTTAGCTACACCGTCATTGGCGATGCAGTGAACCTGGGTTCTCGCCTGGAGGGGCTCTCCAAAACCTACGGAGTTGCGGTCATCGCCAGCGAATTTACCCAGACCCAAGCCCCGGAATTTCTTTGGCAAGAACTTGACCGGGTACGGGTCAAAGGCAAAGCCCAGGCCGTCGCGATCTACACGCCAGTGGCCGTGCATGCGCTGGCCACCCCTGAGCAAATCAGACTGGTAGAGATTTGGCGGCAATTTCTCACAGACTATCGTGCCCAAGACTGGGCAAAATGCATTGCTGCGCTGCATTTGCTACTGCAGGGTGATCCTCAATCTACGCTGTATGCGTTGTACGCAGAGCGCTTGCAAATGCTGGCAACGCAGCCTCACCTGCCGAACTGGGATGGCGCTACCAACTTTGATACCAAATGATCTGCCGTTCTCGCCCCCATTTTTTGCGACAAGACTACATGCTGGACGGCTGTGCTGATGCTCCTGTTTGCCGCTTTGTTACAGGCATGTTCCAGTGAAAGTCCGCGTCCTCGGCTGCTCAGGCGCCATTGCCCGTGATTGCCGAACCACCTCTTTTCTGGTTAATCACAACATCCTGATCGATGCAGGCACTGGGGTGGGTGATTTGACCCTGGACGAAATGTGCCAGATCGACCATGTCTTCCTGACGCACTCCCATCTGGACCATGTGGCAGCCCTGCCTCTTATGCTGGATGCGGTGTCTTCTCTGCGCAGTCAGCCCGTTCAGGTGCATGCCTTGGCGGCCACCATTGCTGCGCTGCAGGCCCATATCTTTAATAACGTTATCTGGCCAGACTTCAGCCGCATTCCGTCAGCCCAGGTTCCGTTCTTGCAGTATCGCCCTGTTGCGGAAGGCGATGTGATCCAAGTGGAAGGAACGTTGGTAAGTGTGCTGCCCGCCGTGCACACCGTGCCTGCCGTGGGCTACGCCGTGCAAGGCTCAAAAGGCTGGTGGGCTTTCAGCGGCGACACCGAGCGCAACCCTGGCCTTTGGCGTCAGCTTGAGCAACTTCCCCTGCTAAAACCATCGTTGCCCGTGGGCATGCTGGTCATTGAAACAGCCTTCAGTAACCGCGAGAGCGAACTGGCCCGCCGTAGCCTGCATTTGTCGCCCACCTCGTTAGCGGCGGAACTGGCAGATGGAGCGGCAGGGGCCAGCTACCCCATCTACATCACCCATACCAAACCCTCGGAAACCGACTTGATTCTTCAGGAGATCAACCAGATGGGACTCACCGCAAAAGCAGACATCCATTGGCTGCAGGCGGGGCAAGTGTTTGACGTGTAACGAGATATGTGCTCCGTGACATTCATGGCAGAACAAAAATGTCAATGTGACGCATGCAAGGCATCAACAAGCGAGCGTTTGACGGGCAACTGATCAGATTTTTGACCTAATCAGTGGAATTCATGGAGTCACGCAAGCTGGCACGCTATCATTCATGGAGTCACGCAAGCTGGCACGCTATCTGCTTTTGTAGAAGCAGCCTGAAGAACTTCGACAGGTTTCACTTGCAATTTACCCCGAGGAGAGATTTATGAAGCGTTTTATGCAAAAAGGTTTTACCCTGATCGAACTGATGATCGTGGTTGCGATTATCGGTATCTTGGCTGCTGTGGCCTTGCCTGCTTACCAAGACTACACCGTTCGCGCACGCGTGACTGAAGGTTTGTCGCTGGCCCAAGGCGGTAAGAAGCTGGTTGAGACGGATGCACAGACTGCAGATGAGCTCAAGGCAGTTGCTACTGCATTTAATGCGCAGGTTGGTGGCAAGGGTGCTGTCAGTAAGTACGTGTCGCAAGTTAAAATTGCTGATGACACTGGCATTGTTACCGTGGAATTCAATAAGGCCAATATTGGTGCAATTCCTGCAAACTCCACTCTCAATTATGCCCCTTACGTGCAGCTCAAAGGTGGTCCTGTTGATTTGAAAACAGCATTGGCTGGTTCTGATACGGGCTCTATTGATTGGGGCTGCGCTTCGGACGCGCAAGCAATCTCCAAAGCTCGCGGCTTGACCACCGCAGTGGGTACTCTCCCTGCCAAATACGCTCCCAGCGAGTGCCGTTGATATTGCAAAGGGTGGTTTGAATATATAACCGCTAAAGCAATAATGCAAAACGCCCGCTATGCGGGCGTTTTGCATTATTGGGCGAAAATAAATAAATTCCAAAATAAAATTGAATCCCCTGTGGTGGGTGCTTGCTTTTCTTTGAAGGGCGTGATATGTCTCGAACTAGGGCTGTAGTTTTGCATTTTTCAATTTCATTAATGCTGACTGTGGCGGTGGCGCTATTGGTTTTTTTGATTTGGTTTCCTGCCAATCTCCGGGAGCTTGCTGGGGGGCAGCATTTATTTTTGACAATAGTGGGAGTAGATCTTGTATGTGGTCCATTGCTTACTTGGCTACTTTTTAAAACCACCAAGACGCGCTTGGCATTGTGTATTGATCTGACACTGATTGCAGTGATACAGCTTGTTGCGTTGGGGTATGGGCTGTACAGCCTCGCTTGCGCGCGCCCCCTTGCTTTTGTATTTGAAGTAGATCGATTTCGCTTGGTGAGCTATGCCGATGTGCCTGCTGCTGACCTGTCTCACTTACCTGATTGGGCCAGGCCTTGGGGTTTGGGAAGTCCACGTACCGTAGGACTGAGAACCCCGGTGTCCTCGGAGGAGCGAATAGAGAGCTTTGACGCAGCCCTGCAGGGCATAGAAATTAGCCAGAGGCCCCAGCGCTGGCAGGATTACCGTTTGAACTCCGATGCGGTGCGGAGCAGGTCGCAGTCGATTGCAGCCCTGAGGTTTGCGCGTGCAGATAAAGCTGCTGTGATTGAGCGTGCGTTGAGGGAGGCAATTTCCAACAGACAAGAGGGAGAAACAGCCGATCCTAGTGCATTACTTTGGATACCTTTGGTGTCGCGCAGCACCCTTGATTGGGTAGCCATCCTTGATCCATCCACGCTGCGTATCCGAGCCTACGCCCCAGTGGATGGATTTCTCTGATTGGAAATTGAGATGTTTAATTTGAAGATTTTTCGAGTGAAAGTCCTTTGGTAATTGAGGTAAAGAACGAAAATTCTGGGCTCACAGAGGAGCTTTGTTCCATTTTATTAGTAATTTCTGGCAATTCTTCCCATTGCTGCTTAGATATTTTGTTGAGTGCAATGCCAGTCCACGCATAGCCATCCATATACCTTGCCATGAAATTATCGGTTGGGCGGTTATTAATCCAATCTTCACCTAATAGTTGCATGCTTTTGTAATCCCTGAGTGAGTGGGCTTCCAAAATGGCCAGTGCACGATTCATGTCGGCGGGCATTGATTTGCATGTCACCCATTTTGGTTTAATCCACACACCCTCTAATAGGGAGGGGGGCAAATACTTAATCGTTCTGTCTGCGAGATCAGTCAGGTTGAAGGCCAATTGGCGGCGCTGGTTTTCGGTCCAGGGTCTTTGGCAATCTCGCATGGCAGATTGAACCGTAAGTACATTGGCAGAATAGTCTTGGCGTTCTCCGCGCAATTCCAGTGCGATATTTCTGGCGCGCAATGTCAAACCATCCGCGGTGAAATGTTGGATGCTCGGCGGTGGTGTATTTCCTGGGAGTGCTGATCCTACTTGAAGTGCTTCAAGTAACGGTCGATTGACGACAGGCAAGGTTAGTAGCGTGTCTGCTGCGATGCTTTTAAATCGCGTCTTGGGGGCATCTAGGCCTAGTATGGGAAAGAAGTCCGAGTTGACGCGTTGCTCTGGATGGATGTTTCCGATGGCTCGCAGTATCCGCGCATCGGCAATCTTGCGAAATTCCAATTGGGCTGGGTGATCAATACCTTGCCTAGCGAGGTCTGCCTGCACCTTTTCATTGGCCATCAGAGAGGCCAGATCCACTTTGGGCAGCGGTCCTTTCGGGCTGGCCACAATCAAGAGATCAGACGCATTACTGAGCCATGCGCCATAGTCGGCGAATGCAGGCGTAAGTCCCTTCAAAATTGAGCCCACCAAGGCATCATCGATTTCGTAGAGTTGGATCCACTGAACAAAGAGACCGTTTTCGTTCAAGTGGCGCGGTACGAACTCATAAAACTCCTTGGAGAACAGGGCTCCAACACCGCTGATCCAGGGGTTGGAGGGTTCGGAGATGATGATGTCGTATTTGCTGCGCTGCCCGGAGAAGTAAGACTTCGCATCGTCAATGACGATGTGGGAGCGTGGGTCTTTGTAAGCACGCTCCACCCTTGGTCCGAAGGCCCTCGCGCCCTCAATCATGGCGGGCTCGATTTCAATGGTGTCTACGCTCTTGATGCGAGGGTCTGCCAGAAGGGTATGGGTGGTTAACCCAGAGCCGAAGCCAATGACTCCGACCCGCTCTGGCGCGGAATGCATTGCCAGAGGCAATGTGCCCAAGAAGACCATGGTGGGCTCATCGAGAGCGGCCGGGCGGTCGTTCTGCATCTGGATGGCAGCATCTGTTTTGCCGTTGGTCGCAATCTGTATGTTCCCGTTCGGCGACCTGACAGCCGCCACGCTGGTAGTTTTGCCATCGCGGTAATAGACGACTTCATCTGCCTTTTGCAAGGTGGCGCGCCCATGGCGGAAAACGCCCGATGCCACTGTCATCGGATCAAAGGGAATGCGCACGGCGATGATCAATGCCACCGCCACCAATGCTGCTCCCATACCGAAGCGGAGCATGTGCTTTTGGCTGTCGGCATGCATGCGCAGCAACACGAGCCCGATGATCATGTCCACCAGCGCTGCAATGCAAAGCGACAGCTTGAGGCCTAAAGTAGGGATGAGCAGGTGAATGGCGGTGAACACTCCAACAATCGAGCCCAGTGTGTTCCATGCATAGACACGGCCAATAGCGCGCTCTCCTTGCCCGTTGCGTAGCAGGGCTACGGTGAACAATGGCAATGTAGTGCCTGCAAAAAAAGCGGCAGGCAGCATGATGGCGATAGCAATGGAGGCTGTCCCTAGGTTGAACAAACCGTAGCCAGCGTCAGTCTTGGCAAGTCCCTGTATCAGCCAGCCAACCCAGGCGAAGGTGTTGGCATACACCGCCAGCGATGCCAGTGCTGCAACGCCCATGAACACCTGCATCCAGCCAGCTAGGCGGAGTGGAGAGTCTGTCTGGTCCGCACGCTTTCTAACCCACAAGCCACCAAGAGCGATGCCCGCGATAAATGAGGCCAGCATGAGCTCGAACGCATGCATGGTGCTGCCTACAGCCATGCTCAGCATGCGGATCCAAATGATTTCGTATGCAAACGATGCGGCACCGGACAATGCCGTGCTGAACAGCACTACGCGTAGCAAAGGATTGCTTGAGAGCCGATGGTCGGAGGGCGTAGACGTCACTTTGGCAACAGGGGCCTCGGGCTCTGGTTCAAGCGCCAGCCACCATGCTAGGCCAGCCACAACAAAGTTCAATACTCCAGCGACCTTCATCGCTCCGGGCAGCCCAATGGTGGGCAACAGCACAAACACGGCGACGAGTGCGCCGATCGCAGCACCGATACTGTTGGTGAAGTAGAGTCCTCCAAGGGTCTGTCCATCACTGCCTGAAAAGCGGCGGATCAAGCCCCCGCTCATCAGTGGAAATGTCATGCCGAGCAAGATGGTTTGAGGAAGGATCAGCGCGGCGGCAACGAGCCAGCGTGCGAGGTTGATCGACCAAGGCTCACCCAGCGCAGGAATCAGGGTGTCATAACTGAAGGCCGCCACGCTGGTGAACAAGGTGTGGAACAACAGGCCAAGGACGCCAATCACTGCTTCGATGATGGCGTAGCCACGGATAAGGTTGCGCCAGCGCTGTCCCGCATGGGCAATCCAGGCGGCACCAATGGCCATACCCCCCATAAAAATGGCCAAAACCAATGCTTGTGCGTAAGCAGCATGCCCTAGAAATAATCCAAGGTAGTGTGTCCAGATAGATTGATAGATCAACCCTGCAAAGCCAGAAAGGACAAAAATGGCTAACAGACCTGTCCGTAATCTCTCAGGCGATAACTTTTTCAATTAAATGACTCCCTGTGTTTTTGAATGAGGTATTGCAAGCAAAATTGGGCCCAGCCAGCTCAATGGCAAACCTTGCTTGGTAAGTTCTGGGCTATCAGCTGGTGTGGAGCGTCTGCGCTTTCCATTCGCCACTCTTCCCTCCCCGCTTCTCCCTTACCCCCACCTCCGTAATCACCATCCCCCGATCTGCCGCCTTGCACATGTCATAAATCGTCAGCAAGGCAATCTGTACGGCGGTCAGCGCTTCCATCTCCACCCCGGTTTGCCCCACGGTCTCTACCGTCGCTGAACAAAATATGCCTGTAGCGCCCTGTACACGGACGCTGGCAGCTTCAAATTCAATAGCAACCCGCGTTAGTGCCAGGGGATGGCACAGCGGGATCAAATCGCTGGTTTTCTTGGCGGCCATGATGCCGGCGATGCGGGCGATGCCCAGAACATCCCCTTTTTTGGCGGTGCCCGATTCAATCAGTGCCAAGGTTCCGGGCTGCATTTCGATGCGGCCGGTGGCTACTGCGATGCGGTGGGTGGCTGCCTTGGCGCCTACGTCGACCATGTGGGCCTGGCCTTGGGCGTCGAAGTGGGTGAGGGGGGATGTGGGGTGGGGGGCGTTGGCGGTTTCGGAGGTGTTTGGTGTTTTGGAGGTCATGGTCTTGGCCTGGGCAAGCACGTTGGGTTGCAAACGTGTGCGAAACAATTGGGATGTCGGGGCATCATACGGTCATGCATCGCCAAGTGAGCGTTGTGGCCGATGGACGGCGCCAGGGAGACCACAAGTGTTGATATTGGGTAAAAAAAGGCCGCTAGCGCAGGTGTGTCAAGCGCTGGCAGCTTCTCTTTTGATAGCGACAAGCGCATTTGCCCCGGCGGTGGCGCATGCCCAGGCTGGGCTGCCCACGCTGGGGGATGGCAGCGATTTGACCAGCAGCGAGGAGCGGCGCCTGGGCGACCGCATCATCCGTGAGCTGTACCGTGACCCGGATTACATCGATGACCCGGTGATTGCCGAGTATGTGCAGGGCATTTGGCAGCCGTTGATTGCAGCGGCGCGTTCGCGGGGGGAGTTGTCTGCCGAGTTGGACGAGCGTTTTGCCTGGGAGGTGCTGCTGGGCCGAGACCGCACGGTGAACGCATTTGCGCTGCCTGGGGGCTACCTGGGGTTGCACCTGGGGTTGATCGGCGTGGTGGGCACGCGCGATGAGTTGGCTTCGGTGCTGGCGCACGAGCTGAGCCATGTCACGCAGCGGCATATCTCACGGCTGCTCACGCAGCAAAGCCGCCAGACGCCGCTGCTGCTGGGGGCGATGGTGCTGGGCGCGCTGGCGGCCAGCAAGAACCCTGGCGCCACACAGGCGCTGGTGGTGGGCGGGCAGGCCGTGGCGATGCAGAACCAGTTGAATTTTTCGCGCGATATGGAGCGCGAGGCGGACCGGGTGGGCATGGGCCTGATGGAGCCTGCCGGGTTTGCTCCCGAGGGGTTTGTGGGCATGTTTGAAAAACTGCAGCAGGCCAACCGCATCAACGACAACGGCAGCTGGCCCTATTTGCGCAGCCACCCGCTCACCACACAGCGCATGGCCGACATGCAGTCGCGTCTGCCCTCGGGTGGGCTGACGGCAGGCCGTGCATCGGTGTTGGTGGCGGAGCACGCCATGGTGTCAGCGCGGGCGCGGGTGCTGTCCAACCCCGGCGTGGATGTGTTGCGCCAGTGGATTGCCGAGCCGCAGGGCACGGGCTTTGCAGCCCTGCCCCTGGCGCGCAAAGCGGGTGTCTTGTATGCGGCAGCGCTGGGCAGCAGCCAGTTGCGCGATGGGGCTGCGGCCCGCCGTTGGGCAGGGCAATTGCAGCAACTGGTGAAGGGGGATATGGCTGCGGCCCGCGTGGCGCAGTTGTTGGTGGCCGAGCTGGAGCTGGCCGCTGGCAATGCCCCAGCCGCCCTGGCCGCCATGCCTGCGGGGGATACCCGCCGCCCCGAAATCTTGCTGCGCACACAGATCGTCTTGCGCACGGGCCAGCCAGGTTTGCAGGAGGTCACCAGCCCGTTGCAAACCTGGCTGGCCACTCACCCCCGCGACGCTGGGGCCTGGCAGGCCTTGGCGGGGGTGTGGAATGCACAAAACCAGCCTTTGCGCGCCGTGCGGGCCGAGGCCGAGGCGCAAGTGTCGCGCTACGACTACGCGGCGGCGGTAGACCGCTTCAAGGCGGGCCAGGATCTGGCGCGGCGCAGCACCTTGGCCGACGATCACTTCGAAGCGTCGATCATCGACACCCGCCTGCGGGCGATGCAGCTACTGCTTCGTGAACAGGCCGCCGAGCGCTGATTCGATCACCAGGCCGAGCGCTGAGTAAATCAACGACCCGAGCAGCGCTGCGCCGAAGCCGTTGACGTGGAAGCCGTCGAGCACCCCGGCGGCGGCCCAGAACATCAGCGCGTTGATGACAAACAGGAACAAGCCGACGGTGACCACGGTGACCGGCAGCGTCAGGATAACCAGCACCGGTCGCAGCACGGCGTTGAACAGACCAATGACAAAGGCCGCAATCAGCGCCGAGCCAAAGCTCTGCACTTGCACGCCGCTGTAGATGTAGGCCACACACAGCAGCGCTGCGGCGCTGAGCAGCCATTTCAGAAGGATTTTCATGGCGCCAGAATAGCACCGCAGGGGGCTTGTGGGGGCTTGCAGATGGCCCTGCGGCGAAGGCGATGGGCGCCTGCTTTGGAGGCAGTTATTGGGGCGAAGCCGCGCTCAGTCCAGAGCCAGAGCCCACAAGGTGCCGCAGCCGGTGAGCACGCTGCCCAGCACGCGGGGCCAGTGGCTAGGCCTGGGTGCAGGCTTGGGCGCCAGCTCGGTGGCGGCCCGGGGTGTCAGGGGCTGCGGCGCAGCCTCGGTGCTTCTGGGCTTGCGCGCATCCATCACCGGTGCTGTGCGGCTTCCGTTGGCTTGCAAATCGGCTTGCAGTTGCTCGGTCAGTTCGGCCAAAGGGCCTTTGGCCAACACCGTGGTGACCTGTGCGGAAGACAGGCCCACGGTGGCGATGATCTGAGCAAACAGCTTGTCGGCCCATTTGGTGCGCCAACTCTCGCGGGCGCTGTGGCTGACCCACTTGCTCACGCGGTGTGTCATGCGGGGCGCGCAGGCCACCAGTACCCAGTGCTGGTGGGCCGCAGGGGTGCGGGCTAGCAGGGGGGCCAACAATTGCTGCGCATGGTCAGCGTCGTCCACGTACACAATGATTTTGTCCATGTCGTTGACCGCCTGGGTGGATGGTTTCAAGAATGCAGCTGAGCGTGCTGGGCCGCTCTGCCCTGGAGGCGAGCCAGGTGGGGCATGGAGTGGCCCGACCTGGCTTGTTGTGGCCACCAGGCGCAATGGCGGCGCCTGGTGTCTTGGAGTATCAGCCGTGGGCTGCGTCGCCGCCGGTGGTGCGGCGAGACACGATGAACTTGCCTACTGCCAGGACGATCAAGGCACCGGCCACGCTGGCGCCGTACTTCACGACGTCAGACTGCGGCATCTTGAACATCCACTGCCACTTGTCAGGGTTGGCGAAGACAGGGTCGGTGACCAGCATGCCGCCCGCAATCCAGCCCAGCAGCATGCCGCCCAGCGTGATGATGAGGGGGAAGCGCTCCATCAGCTTGATGACCAACTGACTGCCCCAGACGATGATCGGGATGGAAATCAGCAGGCCCAGCACCACCAGCAGGAAGGAGTGCTCGCCCGCATTCTGTGCGGCGCCGGCGATGGCAATCACGTTGTCCACGCTCATCACCAGATCGGCCACGATGATGGTCTTGATGGCGGCCAGCAGCTTGTCGCTGCCTTGCACGTCGCCATGGCCGTCTTCATCCGGGGCCAGCAGCTTCACGCCAATCCATACCAGCAGCAGTGCGCCGACGAACTTGAGGAAAGGCAGTGCCAGCAGCGTCATGGCGAAGGCGATCAGGATGACGCGCAAGATGATGGCGCCCGCAGTGCCCCAGATGATGCCCTTGGTGCGCTGCGCGGGGGGCAGCTTGCGGCAGGCCAGGGCGATCACGACGGCGTTGTCGCCGCCGAGCAAGATGTCGATGATGATGATCTGGCCCAGTGCAAGCCAAAATTCGGGCGAAGCCAAAAAGTCCATAAAGTCCTCGGTGTTCTAGGTCAAAAGGAGTTTTCCGTTGCCATTGCGGCGCCGGATCTGTCCGTCAGAGTGCTCTGGCCAGCTTCGAGGAAATCAGGGAGCCTGCCAGCAAACGAACCGCTTGGGCGAAGGACGACCTTGATCACCCCGCGACGGGGCCATCAAAGGTCTTGCTCGGCACACTGGATGGGTGTGCACAACGGGCCGGGTGGCTTGTGGGCGCCACCGTACTGACGACCCGTTGACTTTGCTGCAAGACCTGATCGACACAGGCTTTGCAAGCGATGGGAGCTACTCCCCTTTGGAGTGTGGGGCATTGTAAGAATTTCCTTCACGCCGTAGGTTTTTTCTAAAAAACCATTCGCAGCGAGCGGGAATGGCCAGAAAAACGGGGGGTGTGCTGTACGAACAATTACGCATAGGGTGAAGGGGTTTACTTACCTAAACTCTTCGCCCACGGCTGCGACTTGCGCATCCCCCCAACGTGGGCGGCTTCCCCAGCGCAAGCAGCCCTCTACCCCAGGACGGAGACATCAATGGAATTACTTTCGAGCCAAGCATTCTGGATCGGGCTGGCCCAGATCATCTGGATCAACATCATCCTCTCTGGCGACAACGCCGTGGTGATCGCCCTGGCGGCCCGCAGCCTGGAGCCGCGCCAGCAAAAACTGGCCATTTTCTGGGGCACAGCGGCGGCGGTGGTGCTGCGGGTGGTGTTGACCGTTGTGGCCGTCAAGCTCATGGCACTGCCTTGGTTGCAACTGGTGGGCGGCATCTTGCTGCTGTGGATTGGCGTGCAATTGCTCAATGACGGCGATGACGAAGAAGACGAAGGCGAGAACAAGCAAAGTGGTTTGATGGCGGCCATTCGCACGATCCTGGTGGCTGACTTGGTGATGAGCCTGGACAACGTGATTGGCGTGGCCGCAGCGGCCAACGGCGACATGGTTTTGCTGGTGCTGGGCTTGGCCATCGCCATTCCGATTGTGATTTTTGGCAGCACGCTGATGATCAAGGTGATGACGCGTTATCCCGTCATCGTGACCCTGGGCGCGGCCCTGATTGGCTGGGTGGGCGGTGAAACCATCGTCTCCGACAAGATGCTCGAGCCCATCGTGCCCCACCACTCGGTGGGCTTTTACGCCGCCGCCGCGCTGGGTGCCGTGCTGGTGGTGGCCACAGGCAAATACCTGCAAAGCCGCAAGACCTCCAAGGTCGCTGCCGCCTGACGCCACTGACGCACCTCCAGGCTTTGGCCTGACCATCCCCGCCACGGCCTGCGCTGTGGCGGGGATTTTTCATGGGGAGACCCTGCAGCGGTGGCGGTGCCCTGCGGCGGCTATGATCCAGCCCCCTTTCCTCCCGCCCCGGTTTTGCCATGCCCCTGCTGCGCGCAGCGGCCCGGCCGTCCTTGCGTCCATGACCGCCATTCACATCACCGACATCGAAGCAGCCATCAACCATTGGCGCGAGCGCGCGCCTGCCTGCACGGGCATGGCGCTGGCGCCGCAGGTGCAGGCGCTGGCCGAGGTGTATGCGTTGATGGTGTACCGGCACGACGATGCGGTGGACGAGGACCGCTTGCCGCCCGAAGCGCTACAGGCCTGGATGGGCTGGTACGACACCACCCCCGACACGCCCTGCATCGCCATTTGCTCCACCAGCCAGGGCGATGATCTGTGCAAAGGCTGTGGCCGCACCTTTGACGAGGTGCAGCATTGGCCCGCCATGACGCCTGGTGCCAAGCGCCAGGTGTGGCGCCGGATCACACTGGAGCACTCGGCTTGGCGCTTCAACCGCTATGCCGAGCGAGCGGCGGAAGGTCGCTTCACCGGGCCAACATCGCATGCACCTGTGCGCGCACCCTCGGCCTGAGAGGGCGTCCGGGTCCGCAGGCCTGTACGTGCGATGCTCCAACGGTTAAGGTGGGTCTATGCTGCGCCTGACCCAAGCCCCCAACATCGCGATTGCGACTGTGTGGGCCGACTTGTTGTGTGAAGCAGGCATGACCGCTTCGGTTCAGCGCCAATACCTGGGGGCTGCCGCCGGGCACCTGCCGCCCGACCAATGTCTGCCCGAGATTTGGCTGGACTACGACGAACACGCTGACCGCGCCCGGGCGTTGCTGCAAGACCTTCAGAACCTGCCCCAGCGCCTGTGGGCCTGCCGTTGCGGAGAGACGGTGGAGGGCGGCTTTGAGCAGTGCTGGCAATGCGGTGCTCTCATGCCGCGCGACTGAGTTTTGCTATCAAATAAATAGCTTCTAGCGCTTGATTTTCAAGCGCTAGCGCCTGTTTTTGTCAATAATGCAGCGCTGCTGGGTTGCGTCGCCTATGGGCGTCACTTCCAGCGCACCGGCTCCACGTGCACGCTGCCCAGGTTGCTGCTCAGCGTCAGCGCACCCTCTTGCACGGTGGCTTGCAGTTGCATGCTGCGCTCGGCCATGGCCGCCATGGCCTGTGATGCCTCGGTGGGGATGCGCCAGACCTGCAGCTTGTCCAGGCGCGACAGCTTGGATTCCATGCCCTTCCACCACACTTCTGACGCGTGGTTGAAGCAGTAAACGAGCACCGAGTCGGCCTTGCTGCAGGCCTTGGTCAGCGGCTTGTCCTCGGGCTGCCCCACCTCGATCCACACGCGCTTGCGGCCCGTGAAGTCGGTGAGCGATGCATCCGGGTCATCCGGGTCCGACAGCCCTGCGCCAAAGGCCAGTGTGGCATCGCCATTGCACAGGTCGTTGAGCTGGTGCGCCTGGATGGCCAGGGCCGCCAGCCGCACCATCATGCGTTCATCCGTCTCGCTGGGGTGGCGGGCCAGGGTGAGGGCATGGTCGGCGTAGTAGCCGTGGTCGATGTCGGCGATTTGCAGGTTCGCCTTGAAGATGGTGGATTTGATGGCCATGGGGTGTATCAAAAACAAGAGCTGCCAGCGCAAGTATTCACTTGCTTTGGCAGCTCTAGAGGTTTTAAAAGCCCGTGCTATCAGCGCAGGCCGCTATCATTTTTTTATACGCGGCGGGCCAGCTCTGCCGCCTTGCCCACGTAGCTGCCGGGCGTCATGGCCAGCAGGCGGTCTTTTTCGGCCTGGGGGATTTCCAGCGACTGGATCAGGCCGTGCAGGGCCTCGGCCGTCACGGTCTTGCCGCGCGTCACTTCCTTGAGCTTTTCGTAGGCGCCTTGCACGCCAAAACGGCGCATCACCGTCTGGATGGGCTCGGCCAGTACTTCCCACGAGGCGTCCAAGTCGGCGGCCAGGGCTTCCTCGTTGATTTCGAGCTTGTTCAGGCCAGTGAGCAGCGAGGTGTACGCCAGCGCCGCGTAGCCCAGTGCCACGCCGATGTTGCGCAGCACGGTGCTGTCGGTCAGGTCGCGCTGCCAACGGCTGATGGGCAGCTTCTCGGCCAGGTGCTTGAGCAGCGCGTTGGCCAGGCCCAGGTTGCCTTCGGCGTTTTCAAAGTCGATGGGGTTGACCTTGTGCGGCATGGTGCTCGAACCAATCTCGCCAGCTTTGAGGCGCTGCTTGAAGTAGCCCAGGCTCACATAGCCCCAGATGTCGCGCGAGAGGTCGATCAGGATGGTGTTGGCGCGGGCTACGGCATCGAACAGCTCGGCCATGTAGTCGTGCGGCTCGATCTGGATCGAGTAAGGCTGGAAGGTCAGGCCCAGGCCCAGGGGCTCGGGCGTTTCGATGACCTTCTTGCTGAAGGCTTCCCAGTCAAACTCAGGCCAGGCGGACAGGTGGGCGTTGTAGTTGCCCACGGCACCGTTCATCTTGCCCATGATCTTGACGGCGGCGATCTTGTCGCAGGCCGTCTGCAGGCGCATCACCACGTTGGCCATTTCCTTGCCCACGGTGGTGGGGCTGGCGGTCTGGCCGTGGGTGCGGCTGAGCATGGGCACATCGGCAAAGGCGTGCGACATTTCGCGCAGCTTGAGCATGATGCGGTCCAGGCCCGGCAGGATCACCTGGTCGCGGCCCGAGCGCAGTTGCAGCGCGTGGCTGGTGTTGTTGATGTCTTCGCTGGTGCAGGCGAAGTGCACGAATTCAGCGGCCTTTTCCAGCTCGGGGCGGGCTTCGAACTTGCTCTTGATCCAGTATTCCACGGCCTTCACGTCGTGGTTGGTGGTCTTCTCGATTTCCTTGATGGCGGCGGAATCGGCCTCGGAGAAGTTTTTCACCAAGCTGAGCAAGTAAGCGCGTGCTCCGGTAGTGAGGGGCTTGAATTCTGCAAAACCTGCATCAGACAGGGCGATGAACCACGCCACCTCGACCTGCACCCGGCGGTGCATGTAGCCGTGCTCGCTCATGATGGGGCGCAGCGCGGCAAGTTTGGGGGCGTAACGGCCGTCAAGCGGCGAGAGGGCGGTGATGGTGGACAGGCTCATGGCGCGCCATTGTAGGTGGATGGGCGGCGCAACGGCTGTCAGGCACGGGTGGGCGGGTGCCGATAGAATCGCCTGCCCAGCCAGCGTGCGCCGTTTGCGTGCGGGCATTCACTTCCTGCTGACCCATGAAACTGATCGGATCCACCACCAGCCCCTATGTGCGCAAAGTACGTATCGTGCTGGCCGAAAAAAAGCTCGACTACCAGTTCGTGCAGGACAACGTCTGGGGGGATGACACCACGGTGACCGCCTCCAACCCGCTGGGCAAGGTGCCCTGCCTGGTGATGGAGGGTGGCGAGGCCGTGTTTGATTCGCGGGTGATCGTGGAATACCTGGACACCCTCTCGCCCGTGGGCAAGCTCATCCCGGCCCAAGGCCGTGAGCGGGCCGAGGTCAAGACCTGGGAAGCCCTGGCCGACGGCGCCATGGACGCCGCCATCCTCGCCCGCATGGAATCCACCTGGGTGCACCGCCCGGATGACCAACGCTGCCAGGCCTGGACTGATCGGCAAATGGGCAAGGTGAATGCCGCGCTCAAGGCCATGAGCCAGGGCCTGGGCGACAAGCCGTATTGCAGCGGTATCCACCTGAGCCTGTCCGACATCGCTGTGGGCTGCGCCCTGGGCTGGCTGGAGTTCCGCTACCCAGAGCTGGCCTGGCGCGCCGAGTACCCCAACCTGGGCAAGCTGCTGGACAAGCTGATGCAGCGCCCCAGTTTTGCGGACACCAAGCCTGCCGTCTGAGACGGCTGCGGCAAAGGCCCGCAGCACGGCGCACCTGCCGCTGTGCAGGGGCTGATCCCCGGGTATCCAAGGAGGGGCGGCTGGCAGATATTGCCGTATGCTATATCTGCTATGAACGAACTGGTTAGAACCTCCCCTGCCGACGGGCCCACGTCTGCGCCTGTCCCCCGACGCAGGGCTGCGCGCGGAGCCTCGGTCGCAGAGCGCGGACGCGTCAACGACCCAGACCGCACGATGGCCAACATCCTGGAGGTGGCCACCTCCGAGTTTGCCGACAAGGGGCTGGCCGGAGCGCGCATCGACGAGATCGCTGAGCTGACCCACACCAGCAAGCGCATGATTTACTACTATTTTGGTAGCAAAGAGGGCTTGTACCTTGCGGTGCTGGAAGAGGCCTATCGCCGCATCCGCCAGATTGAGACCAGCCTGCGCCTGGAAGACATGGAGCCCGAAGCCGCGCTGCGGGCCCTGGTGGGCTTCACATTCGACTACCAGCTGGGCAACCCCGAGTTCATCCGTCTGGTGATGAACGAGAACATGCACCGGGGCGAATTCATTCGCCGCTCCGCCACCATCCAGGAGCTGAACGTGCCCGCCATCAATGCCGTGCAGGCGGTGTACGAACGGGGTGTGGCCACCGGGGTGTTTCGCCCCCACATGGACCCGATTGACCTGCACATGTCCATCTCGGCCCTGTGCTTCTTCAACGTGGCCAACCGCCACACCTTCAGCGCCATCTTCAAGCGCTCGCTGGACGAGCCCAGCGCCTTGGCCCAGCGGCGCGACTCCATCATCGACATGGTCGTGCGCTTCGTGCGCTGCTGACCCTTGCGGGGGCCGTTGCGTTCACGGCCCGTCCCTTCTCTGCCCCTTCGGTACCGCTACACCCCGGCCCTGCGCACGCCACGAGGAGGCTGTCGGACTTGGAAATCGTCGGCTGCAAATCGGCCGCAGCGGTCCATTTTTTACCGTCTTTTTGCCCCATAGCCGGGCTATGGGGCTGCAAATCCGGCAAAAACTGTCCTCGCTGGGGCCGATTTTCGCTTTCGACTCTCCAAGCCCGACAGCCTCCTAGGTCCCAAGGGTTTGCACCGATGATTAAAACTAACCAGTTCGTACAAAATTATCCAGACAAGCGATAACGTTTTGACTGGAGACAAGGATGTTCGAATTTGCTGACCGCGTGTTGCGCGGCTACACCCGGGCGCTGGACATGCTCGGGGGCTTGTTCCTCGCCGTCATGGTGGTGCTCGTCTTCGGCAACGTGGTGTTGCGTTACGCCTTCAATTCGGGGCTGACCATATCCGAAGAAGTCTCGCGCTGGCTCTTCGTGTGGCTGACTTTTATGGGCGCTGTGGTGGCCTTGCGCGAACACGGGCACCTGGGCACCGATGCCCTGGTGTCGCGCTTGCCCCGCACGGGCAAGAAGATCTGCCTGGTGCTGGCCCAGGTGTCCATGCTGTATGTGTCTTGGTTGCTGCTCAAAGGCAGCTGGGTGCAGGCTGAAATCAATTGGGACACCGAGGCCCCCGTTACAGGCGCGTCGGTGGGCATCTTCTACGCCAGCGGCGTGATGCTGGGCGTGTCCTCCATGGCCATCTTGCTGCGCGATTTGCTGCGCACCCTGTTTGCCAGCACCTCAGACCAGGAGCTGGTCATGGTGCAAGAGAGCGAGGAAGTGGCGGCGCTGGAGCAGCGCAACCTGGGCGATGTGGCCCCGCATTTCTCGCACGGCCCCGTCGTGGCCAAAGACGACTCAACCCCAGCGAACAAGCCCTGACGGCCCCTGCCTGCTGGCTCGCCCGTTGATCCCTATCCCACTCTCACCCACCGCCGCGCCATGACCGTTGCTATCTTCCTCGGCTCCTTGCTCGTCGCCATGGCGATCGGCATTCCCATCGCCTACTCACTCCTCATCAGCGGTATCGCGCTGATGTGGCACCTGGATTTGTTTGACGCCCAGATCCTGGCGCAGAACGTCATCAACGGCGCGGACTCGTTCCCGCTGCTGGCGGTGCCCTTCTTCATGTTGGCGGGCGAGATCATGAACGTGGGCGGCTTGTCCAAGCGCATCGTCAAGCTGGCGCTGGCCGTGGTGGGCCATGTGCCCGGTGGCCTGGGCTACGTTGCCATCATGGCGGCGGTGATTTTGGCGGCGGTGTCGGGCTCTGCCGTGGCCGACGCTGCTGCGCTGGCCTCGCTGCTGTTGCCCATGATGGTGGCGGCTGGGCACGACAAGGCGCGCTCCGCGGGGCTGATCGCCTCGGCAGGCATCATCGCCCCCGTCATTCCACCGTCCATCGGTTTCGTCATTTTTGGTGTGGCCGCCAACGTGTCCATCAGCAAGCTGTTCCTGGCAGGCATCGTGCCCGGCATCTTGCTGGGCGTGGCGTTGGCCATCACCTGGTGGTGGTTGGTGCGCCGCGAAAAAGTGGCCCCGCCCCCCCGCGCCAGCCGGGCAGAGCTGCTCAAGGCCTTGCGCGAAGCCGTGTGGGCTCTGGGGCTGCCCATCATCATCCTGGTGGGCCTGCGCATGGGCGTGTTCACGCCCACCGAGGCCGCTGTGGTCGCCGCCGTGTACGCCCTCTTCGTGGCCATGGTGGTGTACCGCGAACTGAGCTTTGGGCAACTGGCAGAAATCTTTCAAGCCGCCGCACGCACCAGCGCCGTGGTGATGTTCCTGGTGGCTGCGGCCATGGTGTCGGCCTGGCTCATCACGGTGGCCGACTTGCCCAGCAAGATCATTGGCATGCTCGAGCCCTTCATGGGCAACCAGACCCTGCTGCTGGTGGCCATCATGGTGCTGGTGATGATTGTGGGCACCGCGATGGACATGACGCCCACCATCCTCATCATGACCCCCGTGCTCATGCCCGTGGTCAAAGCGGCTGGCATCGACCCGGTGTACTTCGGCGTGCTGTTCATCATCAACAACGCCATCGGGCTCATCACGCCGCCTGTGGGCACGGTGCTCAACGTGGTGGCGGGCGTGGGGCGCATCTCCATGACGGACGTCACGCGCGGCGTCATGCCCTTCATGCTGGCGCAATTCATCGTCATGTTCCTGCTGGTGGCCTTCCCATCCATCGTGATGGTGCCGCTGCGCCTGCTGGGGGGCTGAGTCCCTCGGGCTCGCCCGCACTGCGCCCTGTCTTTCGTTTTCGGCCTCGCTTCATCCATTACTACCAAGGAGCCTCCCATGACCCTCTTGAAAACCCTGCTGGCCACGGCGCTGGTGGCCGCCTCGCTGATCTCCGGCGCGCACGCCCAAGACCGCACCATCAAGTTCGCCTTCCAGAACCAGAAGGACCACCCCCAAGCCCAGGGCGCGCAAAAGTTTGCCGACCTGGTGGCGGCCAAGAGCGGCGGCAAGATCCAGGTCAAGCTGTTCCCCGGTGGCACGCTCGGCGGTGACCTGCAGACCGTGTCGGCCCTGCAGGGCGGCACCGTGGAGATGACGGTGCTCAACGCCGGCATCCTGTCGGCGCAGACCAAGGAATTCGGCATTTACGACTTCCCCTTCTTGTTCGCCTCGCCGCAAGAAGCCGATGCCGTGACCGACGGCCCCTTTGGCAAGAAGCTGCTCGAAAAGCTCAAGGCCAAGAACCTGGTGGGCCTGGGCTACTGGGAGCTGGGCTTTCGCAACGTCACCAACAGCAAAAAGCCCATCACCAAGGCGGAAGACCTGGTGGGCCTGAAGGTTCGCGTGATCCAGTCGCCCATCTACATCGACATGTTCAACGCCCTGGGCGCTAACGCCGTGCCCATGCCCTTCCCAGAGCTGTACACCGCGCTGGAGCAAAAGGCCGTGGACGGGCAGGAGAACCCCGTCACCACCATCCTGTCGTCCAAGCTCAACGAAGTGCAAAAGCACCTGGCCATCACCCGCCACATGTACAACCCGCAGGCCGTCATCGTCAGCAAGAAGTTCTGGGATGGCCTCTCGCCCGCAGAGCAAAAGCTGATCAACGACGCGATGGCCGAGGCCACCACCTTCCAGCGCGGTGTCTCGCGCGTGCAGTCAGACGTGGCGCTGGACCAGCTCAAGAAGTCGGGCATGCAGGTCACCGAATTCTCGGCCGCCGAGCTGGACAAGCTGCGCGCCAAGGTCAAGCCCGTGGTGGAAAAGCACAGCGAAAAAGTGGGTGCCGAGACGGTGAAAGAGGTGTACGACACCCTGGCCAAACTGCGCGCCGCCAAATAAGCCGTGCGCACACGGGCCTGCCGCAGCCTCCCTGCGGCAGGCCTGGGTCCGTCACCGACACCAGAGACAGCGCGCACAGCGGTCTCTGGTGTTGTCGTTTCTTCTGCGGTTGCGCCGACAATGCCGCTTCTCACCCATTCCCCCACACCCTGATTCACACCGCCATGAGCATTCTTCTTTTGAACGGCCCCAACCTGAACCTGCTGGGCACGCGCGAACCGCAGATCTACGGCGCAGACACCCTGGCCGATGTTGAGCGCCACTTTGTGGCCGAAGCCGCCCAACTGGGCACCACGGCCACTTGCTTCCAAAGCAACCACGAGGGCCACCTCATCGACCGCATCCACGCTGCGCGCCTGGACGGCACACGCGGCATCGTCATCAACCCCGGTGGCCTCACCCACACCAGCGTGGCCCTGCGCGATGCGCTGGCCGGTGTCGCCCTGCCGGTGGTGGAGGTGCACATCAGCAACGTGCACAAGCGCGAGGAGTTCCGCCACCACTCCTACATCTCGGGCATTGCCGACGGCGTGATCGCGGGCCTGGGCATCCAGGGCTATGAGATGGCGCTGCACTACCTGGTGCGCAAGCTCGCCAAAGCCGCTTAGAGCGGCTAACAAAACCCTTCTGGCGTCGTTGCCGCATCTTGTCGTACTACTTGTACTGCCTGCGACGCGGCGCCTAGCCAGAACCGCTGCGCTGGGTTTTGTTATCCGCTCTTAATCGCGTTGAGTCCCTCCCCCAGTCAATGGAGGGAGTCGGCATCCTTGAACTTGAAAAGTCCGTTCAGGCTCGTACCGGACCCGTCATTGGCTGTTCGCCCGCCGCTTGAGCCAGCGCATCAAACCGCCCACCACGGGCAGCTTTTCGTACAGCTCCTCGGCGGCATCCCAATAGTCGCGGTGCAGGGTGATGCGCCCTGCATCGTCCAGCACCAGATGGGATGCGCCGTGCACGGTCTGCGTCACGCCCTTGTCAAAGCTCTTGAAGGCGAACAGGAAATCCCAGGTCAAAAAGCACTGCTGGCCCTGCACCACGCGGCCGGTCACGACAAAGCGCGGCTGCTGCAGCGCCACGAACATGTGCCCGAAGATGTGCTGAATGGCCGGCACCCCTTGCACGTTGTTGAACGGGTCTTTGAACCGCGCGTCGACCGCATAGAAGCTGTCCATGCGCGCGATGTCGGCGGGGGACAGCGTCTCAAAGAAGGCGATCACACGGGTGACCGCCTCCTCGGTGGAGGGGGCTGCGGCAGGGTTTGGAGATGCAGGGGTGGGCATGGTGTCTTTCACAAACCAGTCAATCACAAACCGGTAAAACGGCGCACCGCCGGAAAGTACCACCGGTAGGGCAACAGCCGCAGCAGCTTCATCACGCGGGTGAAGCGCTTGGGGAAGTGGATGTCGAACTCGCCCCGCTCCCAGCCACGTACGATGGCCGCCGCGGCCGCCTCGGATGTGATGAGGGCGGGCATGGTGAAGTCGTTGCCCGCCGTGAGCGGCGTGGCCACAAAGCCGGGGTTGATCACGCTCACGCCCATGCCCAGGGCGTGCAGGTCCAGGTACAGCGCCTCGGCCAGGTTGATGAGCGCGGCCTTGGTGGGCCCGTAGGCCAGGCTCTTGGGCAGGCCGCGAAAGCCCGCCACGCTGCTGATCACGCTCAAGTGCCCCGGCCGCCCGGCCTGGGCCGATGCCAGCATGGCAGGCAGCACCCCGGCCAGCACGCGCAGGGCGCCGGTGTAGTTCACTTCCTCATGGCGCAGGGCCTCGGTCAGGTCGAACTCGGTGGCGCGCATGTCGCGGTAGTGGCCCGCGCAGTAGCACACCAGGTCCAGCGCCCCGGTGGCCAGCACCTGCCGGGCCGCCGCTTGCACCTGCGCTGCATCGGCCGTGTCCAGCGGCACGGCTTGGCTGCCGGGGTGTGCGGCCACAAAGTCCTGCAGGGCCTGCGCGTTGCGGGCCGACACGATGACTTGCGCCCCGCGCGCATGCAGCAGCGCCGCCGTAGCGCGCCCAATGCCGCTGGAGGCGCCCACCAGCCACACACGCCGCCCCCGCCAGTGGGGGATGGGGGGGTTCAGGCTCGCGGGCCAGTGCAACAGGGCGCTCATGGCGTGCGCTTGGTGAACGACAGCGTGATCTCGCCCAGCCGCACGCCCAGTTTGCTCATGGTGGCGCGGTTGAGCATCACGCGGTCGTCGATCAGGTACATCCAGTCGTCCAGGTCCACGTGGTAGACGGTGCCATCCACCGGCAGGGCCAGCGTGTAGTTCCAGCGAAAGGCGTTGCCCTGCGTCTGCCCGTTGGCCGTGCCCACCACGTCGTCGGCGGTGCCGGTGTAGCGGCCGTCGGCATGCTTGGTCAGCCGCCAGATGCGCCGCTGCGTGGTGCCGTCCGAATAGGTGAAGGCCTCGTCCAGCACGCCTTCGTTGCCCGTCCAGCGGCACTCCATCACCACGGTGAAGCGCTTGGCGATTTGCCCGCTGCGGCCCTGGAAGATGCCGTAGGCGTCGATGGTGCCGTTGAAATACTGCGCCAGGTCGAGCACGGGCTTCTCGCTGGCATACCCCGCCAGATTCTGGCTGGCACAGCCCGTGAGGGCGGCCAGCGGCGTGGCGGCGGCAGCGGCCAAAAGGGTGCGGCGTGGAATCATGGTGAGGGTGCCTCGGGTTGCGGTGTGGGGGCTCGGGTTCAGACAGCGGCCGGTGGAATCAAGGGGCAGGCGCGGATTAATGGGCAGGCGCGGTGCGGCGCACCACCAGCTGGTACAGCGCAGCCGCTGCGGCCAGCTTCAGCACGCAGGGCAGCACGGCATACGCCAGGCCCAGCATCTGCAGGCCTGATTCGCTGCGGGTGCCGGGGGTGTAGCCCAGCGCGCCCAGCAGGGGCAGGGCCAGCCCAGCGGCCAGGGCCAGGTTGAGCTTGGTGGCAAAGTTCCACCAGCCAAAGTAGGCGCCCTCGTGCTGGCCGCTGTCGCCCTCCTGGGCAATCACGCCCGCCAGCAGTGCGCTGGGCAGTGCCAGGTCGGTGCCCAGCGCCACGCCCGAGAGGGCGCACACCGCCACAAACGCCAGCGCATCACCGGCGCCCAGGGCGGCCGTCCAGGCAAACACGGCCACGGCCAGCAGCATGCCCGCCAGCCAGGTGCGCGCCAGGCCAAAGCGCTCCACGGCCCGCAGCCACAGCGGGATCGACAGCGCGGCGCACACAAAGTACGCACCCAAAAACAGCGGCTCTTGCGCCGCCGGGGCTTGCAGCCGGTCTTGTACGAAGAACAGCACCAGCGTGGCCGGTATGGCGCTGGCAATGCCGTTGAGCATGAACACCGCCAGCAGCCGCCTGAAGGCGGGCCGCCCCCAGGGGCGCCACAGGCTGGTGGATGGGGGTGGGTGGTACACACCGGGCACCGCCTGCACGCTGGCCGGGCGCGGGGCCAGCGCCCAGGCCCACCAGCCCAGGGCCAAGGCTGCGGCAAACACGCCCAGCATGGCGGGCAGGCCTGCCAGCGCGGGCAGCAGTGATGCCAGCACCACGCCCACCAGGGCTGCGCCTTCGCGCCAGGCCACGATGCGGCCGCGTTGCAGCTCATCGCCCCCCAGCCGCGCCCCCCACGACTGGTGGGCAATGCTGAGTTGGCTGTAGGCCAGGTAGGTGATGAGCAGGCACACCAGCGCCCAGCCCTGCAGTGCGTGTGCGCCCTTGACCTGCGGAAAGAACAGCGCCGCCAGCCCCAGCGCCAGCAGCACGGCAGAGCCTGCACCCACGGCCAGCACGGCACGGGCCGAGCGGCCGAACAGCCGGTCGCTCCAGCGGCCCAGCAGCGGGTCGGTGGCGGCGTCCAACAAGCGCGCGGCCAGCAGCAGGGCGCCCAGCGTGGCCAGCGGCATGCCAAAGCTGCGGGCGTAGTGGTTGGGCAGCAGCACATACAGCGGCAGCGCGACAAAGGCCAGGGGCAAGCCGAGCAGACCATAGGCCAGGCCTTGGCTGGGGCGCAGCGGGTGCGTCATGGGCGGGCCTGCGTGCGTGCGGCCAGCAGCGCCTGGCGCAGTGCGGGCTCAGACGTGTTGGGCGAGAGCCAGATGCCGAAGAACAGGCGGGCAAATTCAGGGTCGGCCACCTCGCCCACCACACGCGGCCCCAGGCGGAAGGTGGCGCCGTTGCCCGGCTGGTAGATGCCGGTGAGGGTGTCACCCGGTTTCACGTCGGGCAGTGCGGCCTGCAGCGCGGTTTGCCAGCGCTCGGCCTGCTCGGGGCCGAACGGGGCCACGCGCCGCATCTCGTCGATGGAGCGCTTGGCAATCGCCTGGGCCGTGAAGTTGCGCTGGTAGGTCAGTGCCAGCGCCAACGGCTGGTCGGCATAGCGCTCGGGTGCAAAGCCGGGGCTCACCCACAGCCGGGCTTGGTACACCTCCAGCCCAAAAAAGCGCATGGTGCCCTGGCCTGCCAGCACGGTGCCGGGCAGGGGCGTGGCGTCACTGCCCTGCGCGCTAGCAGGGTTGATGTAAAAAATGGCTGTAGCGCACGCCAATAAAGCGCAGGCAGCTATCTTTTTCATAGTGATTGACCCTGCGGCAAAGTGCGTTCAGGCCACGCTGTCGTTCACCAGCGTGTACTGCACGAGGTCGATGTTCTGCATGGCGAACGCGGCTTCGCAGTAGGCCAGGTAGAACTCCCAGATGTGCATGAAGCGCTCGTCAAAGCCCAGCTTCAGGATGTCGGTGCGCTGCGCCATAAAGCGTTCGCGCCAGCGCTTGAGGGTTTCGGCGTAGTCCTGGCCGAAGGCAAACTCGTCCACCACGCGCAGGCCTGCAGCCTCGGCCTCGCGGCGGAACTCGCGCGGGCAGGGCAGGCAGCCGCCGGGGAAGATGTACTGCTGGATGAAATCGGTGGAGCTGATGTAGCGCTTGAACAGCCCGTCGTCGATCACGATGCTCTGGATGCAGGCCTTGCCGTCGGGCTTGAGCAGGCGTTTGATGGAGGCGAAGTACGTGGGCCAATATTCGCGCCCCACGGCTTCCACCATTTCGATGGAGCAGATGGCGTCGTACGGGCCGTCGTGGATGTCGCGGTAGTCCTGCAGGCGCAGGTCGGCCTGGCCCGCTACGCCGTGCTGCGCCATGCGCTTTTGGGCGAAGGCGAGTTGCTCGGTGGACAGCGTCACGCCCGTCAGCGTGGCGCCAAATTCGGTGGTGGCCATCTCAGCCAGCGCGCCCCAGCCGCAGCCAATCTCCAGCACCCGGTCGCCCGCCTGCACGCCCGCCATGCGAAGCGCGCGGCGCACCTTGGCGTGCTGGGCGGTGCGCATGTCACCGCCTGCATCGCCTTCAAACCAGGCGGACGAGTAGTTCATCGTGTCGTCCAGCCACAGCTCATAAAACGCGTTGCCCAGGTCGTAGTGGGCGTGGATGTTCTTCTGGCTGTTGACCTTGGTGTTGCGGTTGAGCAGGTGCTTGACGCGGTACAGCAGCCGCCCGGCCCAGGTGCCATAGATCACGCCTTCGACCTGCTGGCGGTTGGCGATGAAGAGCTTGAGCAGGTCGGTGAGGTGGGGCGTGGTCCAGTCGCCCGCGATGTAGCTTTCGGCAAAGCCGATGTCGCCGGACTTCAGAGCCGCGCTGCACACGTTCCAGTTCTTGAAGGCAATGGCCGCCGAGGGGCCGCCGCCTTGGCCAAAGTGCCGCTGCGTGCCGTCGGGCAGTTGCACCGTGAGGTGGCCGTGCTGCAGGCGCTGCAGCAATTGCAGGGCGGTGCGCGCGGCAGCGGGCGTGCCAGCGGGCAAGGCCAGGGCAGAACGGGGTGCGGTGGTGGAGTTCATGGTGGTGGTCTCGCAGGTCGGTGCAGTAGGCCGGTCAGCAGGTCAACGGGTCACGATCGAGGCAGGTGCCTCAGGCTTGCGGTGAAAGCGCACGCGCTTGAGCCACAGCTGCAGCGCATGCCAGTGGATACGGGCGATGATGGCCAACGTCATGGCCGGGTAGCCCCACAGCGCCTGGCGCAGGGTGTGGGCCGTGGCGGGTTGCAGGGTGCCGCTCACGCTGGTCTGGATGAGCGGGCCGCTGGCGTCGTCGTAATCAATGCGCACCACGGTGCGGCCTGCGTCCTGCGCGCCGGGCGCGGTGCGCATGAAGCGAAAGCGGTAGCCGCCAGCCACCTCGCAAAACGGTGACACATGGAACACCTTGCGCGCCTGCTGCTCCACGCCGTACCGCGGGGCATCGAGCAAATAGCAGTGGCGCTCGCCAAAGGTGTTGTTCACCTCCACCACGATGGCGCGCAGGCTGCCGTCGCTGCGGTGGCAGTACCAAAAGCTCACGGGCTTGAAGGTGTAGCCCAGCACGCGCGGGTAGGTGTGCAGCCACACCTCGCCCGTGGCGTCGGCGATGCCTTCGGCCTGCAGCAGGCCGTCCAGCCACGCCAGGGCGCCGCCTTGCTCGGCACTGCGGCCGTCGCCGTGGTCGACGTCATGGAAGCTGATGGCGCCGCGCCGGTTCACTGCCAAGGCGCACTCCCGCTCACCTTGCGCCAGTGTGCGCATGGGCAGCATCAGGAAGAACGTGCCGTAGGCAAACGCATGCCTGCGCGGGCGCAGCCGGGTGTGGCGCACCTGGCCAAAGCCCAGCAGGGGCTCGGCCTTGGTGGTGGCGTGGGGCTCGGTGGTCATGCGGCCAGCCTTTGGGGTGCTTGCAGCAGCGGCGCCAGTTGGCGCGCCACGGCCAGGCCAGACTTGAGGCCGTCTTCGTGGAAGCCGTAGCCCGTCCAAGCGCCGCAGAACCAGGTGTTGTGCTGGCCTTGCAGCGCGGGCACCTGCTGCTGCGCGGCGATGGCGGCCAGGTCGAACACAGGGTGGGCGTATTCGTACTCGCCCACGATCTGGCGCGGGTTGATGCTGCGCACCGGGTTGAGCGACACCACCACCGGCTGCGCAAAGGGCACGGGCTGCAGCTGGTTGATGAGGTAGTGCAGGCACACGCTGGTGCTTTCACGATTGGTATCACGACCTGTCTGCTGCGCACGCTCGTAGTTCCAGGCGGCCCAGGCGGCGCGGCGCTGCGGCAGCACGGTGGTGTCGGTGTGCAGCACGGCGCGGTTGGGCTGGTAGCGGATGGCGCCGAGCACCGCGCGCTCTTGCGGC
The DNA here is from genome assembly GCF_002749705.1 of Acidovorax sp. 56. NCBI lineage: Bacteria > Pseudomonadati > Pseudomonadota > Betaproteobacteria > Burkholderiales > Comamonadaceae > Acidovorax > Acidovorax sp. 56. Next base: position 3,266,175 of record NZ_PEEV01000001.1, on the reverse strand, counting down.
GTGGGCGCGGCCAGCAGGGCCAGGGATTGGTCGGAGTGCGTGGCCAGCACCACATGGTCGAAGTGCTCGGTGCCCTGGTCGGTGACCACGCGCACGCCCGCAGTGTCGCGCTCGATGCGGCGCACGGGGGTGTTCAGGCGCTGGTCGGGCACACCGGCCAGAATCTTGTCCACATAGTTGCGTGCACCGCCGCTCACCGTCCACCACTGCGGGCGGTTGGCCACCTGGATGAGGCCGTGGTTGTGGCAAAAGCGGATCATCGTCGCCACCGGGAATTGCAGCATCTGGTCCGTCGGGCAGCTCCAGATGCAGCCCAGCATGGGCAAAAAGTACCAGTCGCGGAAGGCATCGCCAAAGCGGTGTTCTTTGAGGAAGTCGCCCAGCGGCTGCATGAGCGCCTGCTCGGCATGGGCCTCGGCGATGCGGGTGCACAGCTTGTTAAAGCGCAGCAGGTCGGCCAGCATGCCCCAAAAGCGCGGGTTGAGCAGGTTGCCGCGCTGGGCAAACACGGTCGAGAGGTTGGTGCCGCTCCACTCCAGCACCTGGCCCCCACGCGCACCGGGCACCTGCACCGAGAACGACATGTCTGACTTGGCCGTGGCCACGCCCAGCTCGGCCAGCAGCGCGATCAGATTCGGATAGGTGCGTTCGTTGAAGACCAGAAAGCCCGTGTCCACGCCGTGCGTGACGGGCTGGCCCGCCGCATTGGGCAAGGTCACGTCCACGGTGTGGGTGTGGCCGCCAAAGTAGCTGCCGGCTTCAAACAGGGTGACTTGCGCTTGGTGGCGCAACTGGTGCGCCACCGAAAGGCCGGCAATGCCGGAGCCGATGATGGCGACTTTCATGGTCGACCCCCTCTGGTCGACTCAGCGAATAAAAAAGTTGCGAAGCGTCCCGAAACGAATAAGAGAGGGAGGGAGGAGAAGCGCTCCAGGAGGTCAGTCGGAACCAAGGGACCCGAAAGGCTTCGCAACGTTAAACCGTTCGAGCGCTCACCGCGCTCTTGCCATGGATAGAGTGGGGACTCGTTCCAGAAGTTCCAGAGCATATCGCGCATTTTTTTTAAAGAAAAGTAAAGAAAAATTGCCATTCAGCGGGGGGCTGGGGCCGCCAACTGTTGCTCAATGGCACTGATCAGGCCTTTGCTGTCGGGTGCGGTCATGCTGGAGTAGTTGTCCACCAGCTTGCCGTCGCGCCCGAGCAGGTATTTGTGGAAGTTCCACTTCGGTGCCGTGCCCGACAGTTGCGCCAGCTGGCGGTACAGCGGCGATGCGTCCGCCCCCTTCACGCTGCTCTTGGCGAACATCGGAAACTTCACGCCGAAGGTGTTTTCGCAAAAGTCGGCGATCTCTTTGTTGCTGGCCTTTTCCTGCGCGAAGTCGTTGGACGGAAAGCCCAGCACCACCAGCCCCTGGTCCTTGTAGCGGCTGTACAGCGCCTCCAGACCCTTGTATTGCCCCGTAAATCCGCAGTAGCTGGCCGTGTTCACCACCAGCACCACCTTGCCCGCGTACTGGCACAGGGACTGGGGCTTCTCGTCTTGCAGGCGCAAATAGGTGTGTTGCAGCGTGGCGGGGCAGGCGCTGCCCGGGCTGCTGGCAGGGGCATCGGCCGCATGCGCGGGCCGGGGGATGGCAAGGGTCCAGCCTGTGGCGCAGGCGATGGCCAGCGGGGCCAGGATGAAACGGCGGGCAAAGGCTGCAGGCATCGGGCGCTCCCAGGTGGTTTGCTGGCAATTTAACCACTTAATCATATTTTGTCCACATCAGTTTTAATTTGAACTGATTGGTATACGTGGCGCGCACGCCATTGGATTCAGGAAATCTGTAAGAGGGTGTGAGCGAGGCCCCGGCGCTGTGCGGTGGGCATAAAAAGACGCGCTAGCGCAATAGGAATAGGCGCTAGCAGCTATGAAAAAAAGAGCAAAATGCCCTGTGCGGCATCGCCCGTGGGGCGATCCGCTGGCGCCTGCGGTGGCGTGCAGTGAGCGCCGTGGGGCGCTGCGGTGTGGGGGTTTACACCAGCGGCAGCAGCCGCTCCAGCGAGAGCTTTACCCGCACATCCTTGTGGGCCACAGCGCCGGTGATCTTCCACTGGGCCAGCGAGGTGTCGCGCGGGATGAGTTCGCCCGTGGGCATGCCCAGGCGGTTGGTGACCACGGCCACGCGCGGGGTGGTGGCGCTCACGCCGCGGCGCAGCACCACGCCCACCTCCTGGCTGGCCAGGCGCACAAAGGCGCCGGGCGGGTACACGCCCAGGCCTTTGACCAGGGCGCCCCCGGCCTCGTCCACTTTGTTTTCCTCGTCGTAGTAGCTGGCCTGCATGGCGGCCGTGACGGGCATGGGCGAGCGGGCTGCGCGGGGGGAGATGCGGGCACCAAACACGTCGGCGCGCTGGATGAGGCGGGCCATTTGCTGGCCCTCGGTCTTTTCGTTGAACGGGCCGGGCTTGCGGTGGTGGTGGTGGCGCACGGCCTCCAGCCACACGGCATCGCGCACACCCAGCTCGGCCAGCAGGTCGGCCGAGCGGTTGGCGTGGTCTTCCACGGCGGCAATCTGGCGTGCGGTGAGCGGCTGGGTTTGCTGGGCCAGCTGGTCTTGCAGCTCGGTCATGGCGATGTTCATGCTCAGGCCCGCAGCGCCCAGCTGGCGCACCTTGGCCGGGGGCCAACGGAGCATTTCGCGGCCCACCACCATGCAGATGCAGCTGACCAGCATGGCGTGGGTGCTGCTGTACATGCGGGTTTCCTGGGCCGACAAGAAGATCAGCGCCAGCAGCGTGGCGTCGGGGGCCTGCTCGCAGCGACGCGACAGGTCCTCGTGCAGCTGCAAAAACCGCTCGCGGAAATCAAACGCCTTGGGCGCGCGCAGCACCTGCGTCATGCGCAACTGCAGCTCCGACCAGTCCAGCGGGCCGCGCTCTTCGCGGTTGCGGGCGGGGGGCGGTGCGGCGGCGGGGCCGCTCATCTTCACGGCGGCCAACTCGCCCAGGGAGGTCTCCGACATCAGCATCTGCTGCAGCCGGCCTACGTAGGCGCGGTAGCTCTCGCCCGATTCGTCCACGTCCACGCACAGCTGGATGCCCCGCCCCGTGATTTCAGACAACTCGCTGGCGTTGCGCACCACAAAGCCCTTTTGGGCCAGCAGCGCGCCATTGGCCGCACGCAGTGCGAACGGCAGCGGTTCACCGAGCGGGACCGATTCGAAATTGATGGCGACGAGGTTCATAGGCTGGGGCCATTATCCAGACAACGGACCCCGCCAAAAGCTGGCAAACCCCCGGGCTTGCCCGGTAGTTCGCGGTTTCACTGCGTGGACTGGGCTGTGGGAGCGTCGCTGCGCCCTCCTCCGCTCAGCCGCCGCCACAGCCGCCCGATCTTCAGCCCCAGGTCATCTACCCCCGTGAACACCGCCGGAATGACCAGCAGGCTCAGGAAGGTCGAGGTGATGAGCCCGCCAATCACCGCCACCGCCATGGGCGAGCGGAAGCTTCCGTCAGCCGCGCCCAGCCCCAGCGCAATGGGCATCATGCCCGCGCCCATGGCCAGCGTGGTCATGATGATGGGGCGCGCGCGCTTGTGGCAGGCGTCGATCAGCGCTTCAAAGCGGGTCATGCCGTGCTCGCGCCGCGCCAGGATGGCGTATTCCACCAGCAAGATGGAGTTCTTGGTGGCAATGCCCATGAGCATGATCAGCCCGATGAGCGAGGGCATCGAGAAGCTCTTTTGCGCAATCAGCAGGCCCACAAACGCCCCGCCCAACGACAGCGGCAGCGCCACCAGGATGGTGGCCGGGTGCAGGAAGTCCTTGAACAGCAGCACCAGCACGATGTAGATGCACAGCACGCCCGTGAGCATGGCCAGGCCAAAGCTGGCAAACAGCTCGCCCATCATCTCGGCGTCGCCAATGGTGATCTGGCGCACGCCGGGTGGCAGGTTGGTGATGGACGGCAGCGCGGCCACGGCCTGCGTCACATCGCCCAGCGGCTGGCCCGAGAGTTCAATCTCGAAGTTCACGTTGCGGGCGCGGTCGTAGCGGTCCACCACGGCGGGGCCGCCGCTGAACTCCAGTGTGGCCACCTGCCCCAGCAGCACCGGGCCCTTGGCGCCGGGCACGGGCAGGCGCTCCAGCACCGACAGGTCCTTGCGCGCATCGTCTTGCAGCTTGACGACGATGGGCACCTGGCGCGAGGCCAGGTTGAGCTTGGGCAGTGCCGTGTCGTAGTCGCCTACGGTGGCAATGCGCAGGGTCTCGGCAATGGCGCTGCTGGTCACGCCCAGGTCGGCGGCGCGGGCAAAGTCGGGGCGCACGGCGATTTCCGAGCGCACCAGGCTGGCAGTGGACGAGATGCTGCCCAGGCCAGGAATGGTGCGCAGGTCTTTCTCCACCGCCAGCGCGGCGGTTTGCAGCGCCTGCGGGTCGTCGCCCGTGAGCACCAGCACGTATTTTTCGCCCGAGCCGCCCAGGCCCACCTTGGTGCGCACCCCGGGCAGGCTCTCCAGCGCTGTGCGGATGTCGGCCTCAATGCCCTGCTTGCGCGGGCGATCGCCGCGCGCATTCAGCGTGATGGTCAGCGTGGCCTTGCGGGTTTCGGCGTTGCCGCCGCCCGCAAACGGGTCCGAGCCCGCCGTGCCGCCGCCGATGGTGGTGTAGACGCTCTTCACATGCGCCACCCCGGCCACGCGCTCTCGGGCGTCTTCGGCCACAGCGCGGGTCTGGGCCAGCGTGGCGCCAGGGGGCAGTTCCAGGTACACCTGGGTTTGCGAGTTGTCGTCGGGTGGGATGAAGCCCGTGGGCAGCAGCGGGATGAGCGCGAGCGACCCGGCAAAGAAGGCAATCGTGGCGACAAAGGTGATCCAGCGGTGCTTGATGCACCAGGCCGCCCAGCGCAGGTACACGCCCATCCAGCGCGGGTCGCGGTGCTCGCCCACGATGGGCTTGAGGATGTACGCCGCCATCATGGGCGTGAGCACCCGCGCCACCACCAGGCTGGCAAACACGGCGAGCGATGCCGTCCAGCCAAACTGCTTGAAGAACTTGCCCGCAATGCCGCTCATGAACGCGGTGGGCAAAAACACTGCAATCAGCGTGAAGGTGGTGGCCACCACGGCCAGGCCGATCTCGTCGGCCGCCTCCATCGCCGCCTGGTAGGGCGTCTTGCCCATGCGCAGGTGGCGCACGATGTTCTCGACCTCGACGATGGCGTCGTCCACCAAAATGCCCACCACCAGCGACAGCGCCAGCAGCGAGATCACGTTGATCGAAAAGCCCAGCCACTGCATGCCGATGAACGCCGGGATGACCGACAGCGGCAGTGCCACGGCCGAGACAAAGGTGGCGCGCCAGTCGCGCAGGAACAGCCACACCACCACCACGGCCAGCAGCGCGCCTTCGTAAAGCAGGTGCATCGATCCGTCGTATTCCTCCTGCACCGGGTCCACAAAGTTGAAGGCCTCGGTGATCTCCAGATCGGGGTGCGCGGCCCGCAGCTCGGCCAGTGCCACCTGTACAGCGGCGCCCACTTCCACTTCGCTGGCGCCCTTGCTGCGCGAGACCTCAAACCCCACCACCGGCTTGCCGTTGAGCAGCGCCATGGCGCGGGGCTCGGCAATGGTGTCGGTCACGCTGGCCACCTGGTCCAGCCGCACATGGCGGCCGTCAGACAAAGCCAGGGTCAGGCCCGCCAGCTCTTGCGCCGTCTGCACCGTGGCCAGCGTGCGCACGGGTTGTTCACTGCCGCCCAGGTCGGTGCGGCCACCGGCGCTTTCGGTTTGCACCAGGCGCAGCTGGCGCGACACATCGGCCGCCGTGGCGCCCAGCGCCTGCAGCTTGAGCGGGTCCAGCGCCACATGCACTTGGCGGTCCACCCCGCCCACGCGGCTGACGGCGCCCACACCGCGCACCGTGAGCAGCTTCTTGGCAATGTCGTTGTCCACAAACCACGACAGCGCCTCGTCGTCCATGCGCGGCGAGGCCACGGTGAACGCCAGCACGGCCTGTGCGGCCAGGTCCATCTTGGTGACGATGGGGTCGCGCACATCGCCGGGCAGGTCGGCCCGCACGCGGGCCACGGCCGAGCGCACGTCGTCTAGCGCCTCTTGCGTGGGCTTTTCCAGGCGGAACTCGGCCGTGATGGTGGCGCCACCGTCCTGCACCTTGGTGTAGATGTGCTTGAGGCCCTGCAGCGTGGCGATGCTGTTTTCGACCTTGCGGGCCACATCGTTTTCCAGCTGCGTGGGCGAGGCGCCGGGCAGGCTCACCGTCACCGAGATGGTGGGCAGGTCCATGTCCGGAAAGTTCTGCACCTTCATGGCGTTGAATGCGATCAGGCCGCCGAAGGTCAGCAGCACAAACAGCATCAGCGCCGGTATCGGGTTCTTGATCGACCAGGTAGAGACATTCATGCAAATGCTCCTTATTTAGTAGCTGCTTGCGCTTGTGTATTGGGCGCTAGAGCCTGTTTTTGCTTGGAATCTGCGGTGTCGTCGGCCACGCGCACCACATCGCCATCGTTCAAAAAGCCTGCGCCCCGCACGGCCACGGCGGCGCCCGCGTCCAGCCCGGTGGTGATTTCCACCCGGTCGGCCACACGGCGGCCGGGCTGCACCTTGCGCTGCTGCGCACGCTGCTGGCCGTCCACCACAAACACGTAGAAGAAGCCATCGCGCACCACAACGGCCTCTTGCGGCACGGTGAGGGCGCTGCCCTCGCCCAGCGCAAAGTCGCCGCGCGCAAACATCCCGGCGCGAATGTCGGGGTTGGCGGGCAAGTCCACGTAGACCAGGGCGTTGCGTGTTTGCGTGTCCACGGTGGGGGCCACCATGCGCACCGTGCCCTCCACCGCCGCGCCGCTGGCCGCCGTGACCTGCACCTTGGCGCCCGTGCGGATGCGCGCCAGCTCGGCCTGCGTGACCTCGGCGCGCCACTCCAGCCGGCCCTTGCGCACCATGCGGAACAGCTCGGTGCCTGACGCCAGCACCGCACCCACGGTGGCAGTGCGGGCCGAGATGACACCGCTGTCGGGCGCCAGCACCTGGGTGAATTTCAGCCGCAGCTGCTGCGCGTTGAGCTGTGCGCGGGCCGCCTCCACGCGGGCCTTGGCGGTCTGCTCGGCGGTGGTGTATTGCTGGATCTGTTGCTGGCTCAAGGCGCCCGAGGCTTGCAGGCCCCGCGCGCGTTCGGCGTTGGCGGCGGCTTCGGCGGCGTTGGCCTCGGCTTCTAGCACGCTGGCGCGGGCCTGGGCCACATCGGCCTGCACCGTGTCGGCCGCAAAGGTGGCCAGCACTTGGCCGGCCTTGACCACGTCGCCCACGTTCACGTTCACGGCGGTCAGGCGCAGGCCGTTGCTTTCAGCGCCCACGCTGGCTTCTTGCCAGGCAGCCACGTTGCCGTTGGCCGACAGGCGCTGGGTCACGCTGGTGCGCTGGGGCTGGGCGGTGGTCACCGTGAGGGCGGGGCGGGGTTGTGCCGCGGCAGGCTTGTCGGCCGCGCGCGAGGCGTCGGTGTGCAGCAGGGCCGCGCCGCCGGTCAGCACGCACAGGGCCGTCAGGGCCAGGGCGACGGGAGAGAGTTTGAATGCGGGCATGGAGATCGTCCGTTTCTTCAAAAAAAGGGTGAAGCGCTGGGGCTTTGGTGCTCAGAGCGCCGTAGCGGTGGGGGTTGCCTGGGCTGTGGGGTGGGCGGCGTCAAAGCCACCCCCGGCCGCGCGGTACAGCGCCACCCAGGCCGATTGGCGCTCGTGCTGCAGGGCCATCAGCGTGGTCTGGGCGGCCAGCAGCGTGCGGCGGGCGTCTTCCAGCTCCACGAGGCTGGCCAGGCCGCCACGCCAGCGGGCCTCGGTGGCGTCGAACGAGGTGCGGTAGCCCTGCACGGCGGCGCGGGCGCTGTCGGCACGCTCGGCCGTGCTTTGCAGGCGCACCAGGGCTTGCTCTACCTCGCTCACGGCCTGGCGCACGCGGCCCTGGTACACCGCCACGGCTTCGTCGTAGCGGGCGCGGGCGGCGTCCACCTGGGCCGCGCGGCGGCCACCGTCGAGCAGCGGCAGGCTCAGCGCCAGCGGGCCGAAGGACCAGGTGCTGAGATCGGTGGTGGTGCCCCCCGCGCGGCTCCAGGCGGTGCCCACGGTGCCGGTGAGCGACAGGCGCGGCCAGCGCTGGGCCTGGGCGCTGCCCACCTCGGCACTGGCTGCGGCCACTTCGCGCTCGGCGTTGTACACATCGGGCCGCTGCGACAGCACCTGCACCGGCAGGGCCGCAATGGTGAAGCGGGCTTCGTCAAAGCCAGGCACGGGGGCGGTGGTGACCTGGTTGCGCAGCGCGGGCTCGGGCTCGCCGGTCAGCGCCACCAGGGCTTTGAAGTCCACATCGCATTGCATGCGCTGCTGGGCTGCGCGGGCCGTGGCCTCGGCCGCGCTGGCGCTGGCCAGGGCAGCGGTGGCGGGCGCGGTAAAGCCTGCGCGCTGGCTGTCTTGCGTCAGGCGCGCGGTGGCGGCGCGCGACTGGGCGTCGCGCTCGGCCACATCCAGCTGCTGCAGGCAGGTGCGCAGGCTGCTCACTTGCAGCGCCACCTCTGCGGCCACACTCACGCGGGCCTCGTGCCACAGGGCCTGGGCACCGGCCAGGCGTTCGGTGGCGGCATCGCGCGTGGCCTGGTTGGCGCCGAACAGGTCGATCTCCCACCCCGCTTGCAACCCGGCCTGGGCGCTGGTGGCGGGCGTGGTCACCGGGGCCGTCACGCCCCGGCTGGCGCTGGCCTGCGCATCCAGCGTGGGCAGCAGGGCGGCGCGGGCGGTGGTCTGTGTGGCGCGGGCTTGTTCGACCCGGCTGCGCGCCTGCGCGAGGCTGGGGCTGATGCGCTGGGCCGATGTGATCAGCGCCACCAGCACCGGGTCGTGGGTGCGGGCCCACCAGTCAGTGAGGTGTTGCAACTGCCCGTCGTGCGGCAGCGGGGCCTGCCAGGTGGTGGGCGTGGCGGGTGCCACGGCCTGTGGCGGGCGCGTGGTGGTGCAGGCTGTCAGGGGCGCGGCCAGTGTCACGACCATGGGCAGCGCCAGCCACAGCCGATGGGCTGTGCGGCGGGTTGCGGAATGCGTCACAGGGAGTCTCCTTCAGGGGTAGGGGCGCGGCGGGTGGAAGCACGGCGGTTGGAGGAAGTCGCAGCCATCGCGGCGGTGCGCCGCCGCTGGGCCTCGCCGGCCACCAGGTGGTGGGCCATGTCGATGAGTCGGTGGGTGGTGGCGGTCAGGCCCTCGGGGCTGTCGGCCAGGCTGGGGCAAACCTGCTGGATCAGGTCACGGTGGGCGTAATACTGCATGGGCAGCGCCCCAATCGACAGCGCCAGCCGGTGCACATCCTCGTCAGGCTCGGCCGCGCCCACGGCGGCGCACAGCACCTGCACCATCGCGGCGTGCATGGGCTTGATCTCGCACTCCAGCTCTTGCTGCCACAGCCCGGTGGGGTCGAGCATTTCGCGAAAGTGCAGCCGCATGCTCAGCTCAATGCGGCTGCCCTGGTGCAGGGGCTGCATGAAGCCGGTGATGAACTGCTCCAAAAACAAGTCCAGCGATTGGCCATCGGGCCCGGCGCTGGCCTGCAGCGGCCCGCCAAAGGATTCGTTGTAGGCCGCGGTGTACAGCCCCTTCTTGTCGCCAAAGTAGTAGCTGATCAACGCGGTGTTGACCGACGCCGCTTCGGCAATCTGGCGGATGGAGGTCTTGGCAAAGCCTTGCTCTGCAAACAGGCGCAGTGCGGCATCCAGCAGGCGTGCGCGGGAATCTGCTGCGTCAGGGGTCGAGGGAGGGGTGGCAACCATGGCGCGGGATTACACCATGTTTTAATCAATCGATTAATTAACTTTTTGTTGCGGAACGTTGCGCTGGTGTTTCAGCCCTGCGGTGCGGCGTGGTGTTGCAGATGTCGGACAACCTGCCACGCAACAGGGTTCTTTCTGGCAGACTGCTTTGCTTTAAATTAGTTACATAGCGGCCAGGGGCCATGAGGAGACAACATGCGCAATCTCGGGGTCAAGACCGGCCTGCTGGCCGTGATGGGCGTTTTCACCTTGGCCCTGCTGCTGGCCGTTGCGGTGGGCTGGCGCGGCACCCAGGCGGGTGCCCAGGCGGCAGACAACCAGGAGCGCTTCTCGGATGCCATGCTCACCCTCAAGCAGGCTGAAATCCGCATGTGGGACAACCGGGTGGCGCTGGCCGTGGCGCACCGCAACCTGCTGCGTGGCGATGCCCCCGCCAGCGTCAAAGGCCAGACGGATCGCGCCGAAAAAGCCATGGCCGATGCCGACAAAATCCTGACCTCGGTGGTGCAAACGCTGCCCCCAGGCCTGCAAGAGCAGCGCGCGCTGGCCGACTCCATGCTCACCAAGTTCCGCGCTTACACCGTGCTCGTCAACCGGGGCGGGGCCGGGCTGGTGGGCGGCAATGAGGCCGAGTACAGCGGCAAAGACATCGTGACGGAGCGCAACAAGCTGCTGGCCGAGATGGAAGAGCTGATGCAGCAGCTCTTCAAAGCCGCCAAGGACCGCAGCGCCGAGCAGCATGACGAATCCGAGCGCCTGCTGGCGTGGTCGCGCACCCTGGCTGTGGCCTTGCTGGTGCTGGCTGCGGCGCTGGTGTTGGGTTGCTGGCTGTTCATCAACCGTCGCGTGGTGGCGCCGCTGCAGCAAGTGGGCGAGTTGATGGACCGTGTGGCCCAGGGCGATTTGACAACGCGCATCGACACCCAGTCCACCAACGAAATTGGTCGGCTGCTGCGCTCGGTCAGCACCATGCAGGCGGGGCTGGCCAGCATGGTCACCCAGGTGCGCCAGGGCGTGGAAGAAATCAACACCGGCGCGCGCGAGATTGCCCTGGGCAACTCGGACCTGAGCGGCCGCACCGAGCAGCAGGCCGCCTCGCTGGAAGAAACGGCTGCCAGCATGGAAGAGCTGTCGTCCACCGTGAAGCAAAACGCCGACAACGCCCGCCAGGCCAACCAGCTGGCCAGCGGCAGCATGGACGTGGCCCAGCGCGGCGGTGCGGTGGTGGACGAGGTGGTAGCGACGATGAAGGCCATCGCGGACAGCTCCACCAAGATGTCGGACATCGTGAATGTGATCGACTCCATCGCCTTCCAGACCAACATCCTGGCGCTGAACGCAGCGGTGGAAGCGGCCCGCGCAGGCGAGCAAGGCCGGGGCTTTGCCGTGGTGGCCAGCGAGGTGCGTGCACTGGCGCAGCGCTCTGCGGCTGCGGCCAAAGAGATCAAGGAATTGATCTCCGACTCGGTCGGCAAGGTGGGCGCTGGCTCTGCCCAGGTCGAGCGTGCTGGGGCCACCATGCAAGACATCGTGGCCTCTGTGCGCCGCGTGACGGACATCATGGGCGAAATCTCGGCGGCGTCGATCGAGCAGTCCTCGGGCATCGACCAGGTCAACCTGGCCGTGTCGCAAATGGACCAGGCCACGCAGCAAAACGCCGCGCTGGTCGAGCAGGCTTCGGCCGCCGCCACCTCGCTGGAAGACCAGGCCCAGCGCCTGAATGCCGCTGTGGCGCAGTTCAAGGTGGATATGGCAGGCCAGCCCGCAGCGGCCCCCCGGCCGGTGCACCGCCCCAGCGTGGCGGCTGCGCCCCGGCCCGCCCTCAGCCCCCGGCCTGCCGCCAGCCCCAAGGCTGCGGCCAAAGCCGCTGTGCCCGCCCCCCCGAAGCCTGCAGCACCTGCGCTGGGCCGCACGCCCGGCAAGCCTGCCGCCCCCAACTCCGCCGCCAAGGCGGGGGGCGACGATGGGGATTGGGAATCCTTCTGACCGCTGTGAAGGAGCGCGATGGGGGATGGAGTGTGGTGAATTACTCCTGATTTGATAGCTGCTAGCGCTCATCCATCAAGCGCTAGGCATCGATTTGATTGAAAGCCCTGCGCCGCTGGCAGAGTGGGGCCCGCGCAGCCCTCTCCACCCAGCGCGGGGCTTCAGTGCGCAGCCCCAAACACCGCCTGCCACAGCGCCAGCACCGCATCGCGCTCGGCCTGCAGCGCGGGGGGCGCCACCTGCGTAGGGGCTTCGTCCAGCCGTGCCCGGTGTTGCACGCGGCGCAGTTCGCGGTAGGCGTTGGCGGCGGCGTGGCCTACCCCTGCGGGCAACAGGCCCACTTGCTCGGCGCGCTCGAGCAGGGCGATATTGCCCAGGTTGGCGCGCAGCTCAGGGTGCGCACAGGACTGCGACAGCACCAGGTACTGCACGGCAAACTCGGCATCGACCATGCCGCCGGGGCTGTGCTTGACCTCGAACATGCCATTCGGCACCGGGTGGGCTGAGCGCACGCGCTCGCGCATGGTGACGATTTCGCCTTGGAGTGCGCTGGCGTCGCGCTCCGAGGTGATGACGGCCTCGCGCACGGCGTCAAAACGCGCTTGCAGTGCGGCGCTGCCCAGCACAAAGCGGGCGCGCGTCATGGCCTGGTGTTCCCAGGTCCAGGCGGTGTTGCTGCCGCGCTGCTGCTGGTACTTGGCATAGGCTTCAAAGCTGGTCACCAGCAGGCCCGAGTTGCCGTTGGGCCGCAGCGCGGTGTCGATCTCGTACAGGTCGCCCTCGCCGGTTTTGACGGTGAGCCAGTTGATGAGCTTGCGCACGAACGCGGCGTACACCTCGGGGGCGCGCTCGTCGTCGTCGTCGAACACGAAGACGATGTCCAGGTCGCTGCCGTAGCCCAGCTCTTTGCCGCCCAGTTTGCCGTAGCCGATGATGCCGAACTGGGGCTCGTCGCGGTGGCGGTTTTTCAGGCGGCTCCAGCACCACTGGGTGGTGATGCGTAGCATGCTGTCGGCCAGGGCGCTCAGGTCGTCGGCCACTTGCTCGACGGTGATGCGCCCGCCCACGTCGCGCGCCAGGGTGCGGAAGGTTTCGGCGTGCTGGGCGCGGCGCAGCAGGTTAAGCAGGGTTTCGTCGTCGTCTTCGCCGGTGGATTGCAGCGACTTGAGCCGCTGCGCCAGCTCGCGCTCAAAGTCGGCCACCACAAAGCGCTCGGCCATCAGCACATCGCCCACCAGCTCGTCGATCACGCCGGGGTGCTGCAGCAGGTAGCGGGCAGGCCACTTGGCGGCGCCCAGCAGGGCCAGCAGTTGCTCGTGCACGGGCGGGCGTTCCAGTAGCAGCGCCAGGTAGCTTTCGCGGCGCATCAGGGGTTCGAGCCAGTTGGTCAGGCGCGAGGCGGCTTCCAGGGTGCAGCGGCCCTCGTTCAGCCACTGGGCGGTGCGCTGCACGATGCGGAACAGGCGGGCACGCGCCTCGTCGCGCAGGTTGGCCACGCGGGCGTTGTTGCGCCATTCGGCCACGCGCTCGCGAAAGCCCTCGGGCAGTTGCTCCAGCAGGCTTTCCAGCTCGGGGGGCGGGGGGGCAGAGGCCTTGGGGCCGCCGCAGCTGCCGCCGCTGCATTGCTTCTTTTCATTGCCACCCAGCAGGGTGTCGAACTCTTGCGCCACCAGCTCGCGGTGGGCGTCCAGCTCGTGCAGGAAGGCGCAGCAGTCGCGGTAGCCCATGGTGCTGGCAATCCAGGCCAGGTCGTCGTCGCGCGTGGGCAGCACGTGGGTTTGCTGGTCGTCCAGGTACTGGATGCGGTGCTCCACCTTGCGCAGGAACACATAGGCGCGGGCCATGGCGTCGGCCGTTTCCTGGGGCATCAGCCCGGACTGGGCCAGGCGCTGCAGCGCGTCCAGCGTGGGGCGGCGGCGCAGCTCGGGGAACTGCCCGCCGCGCACCACCTGCAGCAGCTGCACGGTGAATTCGATCTCACGGATGCCGCCGCGCGAGAGCTTGACGTCGTTGGCCCGCTCGGGGTGGCCCGCGCTGCGCTTGGCCGCGTGGTCGCGGATCTGGCGGTGCAGCGAGCGCAGGGCGTCGAACACGCTGTAGTCCAGGTAGCGGCGGAACACAAAGGGCAGCACCACATTGCGCAGCGCCTGCACTTCGGTGCTGCCAATGCAGCCGGTGGGGGCGACCACCCGGCTCTTGAGCCAGGCAAAGCGTTCCCACTCGCGGCCCTGCACCTGCAAATACTCTTCCAGTGCGGCCAGCGAGATGGCGGCCGGGCCCGAGTTGCCGTTGGGCCGCAAAGCCAGGTCCACGCGGAAGACAAAGCCGTGCTCGGTGGTGTCGCCCACCAGGCTGTAGATGGCCTTGACGGCGCGGGCAAAGTACTCGTGGTTGGAGATGCGGCCCCGGCCGTCAGGCATGCCGGCGGTGTCGCCGTCGTGCTCATACACGTAGATCAGGTCAATGTCGCTCGACACGTTCAGCTCGCGCGCGCCCAGCTTGCCCATGCCAATGATCCACAGCTGCACGGCTTGGCCTTGGGGGCCTTGGGGTGCGCCGTGGCGGCTGTCCAGCTCTTCGCGGGCGTGGCGGCAGGCGTGGTCCAGTGCCAGCTCGGCCAGCTCGGTCACGGCGCGGGTCACTTCGGCCAGTGTGGCGCGCTGCTCGCAGTCCAGGCGAATCAGCCGCTCCATCACCAGTTGGCGCACCATGCGCAGGGCGCTGGCCATGTCGGTGCCGCGTGCGCGCAGGGCGGCCAGGGTTTGCTCCATCAGCGCCCGGGTGGGCGCGCCGGGGGGCAGCAGGGGCAGGTCTTGCTCGTAGCGGCGGTGCAACCTCTGGAAGAAGCGCGAATGCTCGGCCAGCCCTTCGCTGGGTGCGATGGTGTTGCAGGGGGAGGATTCGGAGGGAAGGTTCTGCATGGCGGGCACAGCAATCGAGAGGGATGGCGATGGAATCTATTTCTATTGGATACAAAGCGCCGGGCCATCCGGGGCGCCGGGGCATTTACCCCTTTGCGGCCAAGGGGGTTGGGGCTTGCTGCACTGCGCGCTGGTCGCAATGCCCTGCCTTGTGGGGCGCCGCGGTGGCCTGCCCGCGGCAGGGCTGGGCGTAACAGTCCACAACACCCCGATAAAAGCCGCTGGCGCCAGGAACCGGGGCCCTGGGGGCGGGTCATAATTCCGCCCACTTTCACCCGAAACATGACCGAACCGACCCCTCGCCCTTCCCGTTTGCTCAAGATCGTGGCCGGGTTTGCGCGGTGGTCGTTGGGGTTGCTGGTGGCCTTCTGGCTGTTGCTGGCGGTGGCCTGGGGTGCCCTTCATGGCTGGATTGTGCCGCGAATCGGTGAGTTTCGCCCCCAGATCGAGGCGCGCGCCTCGCAGGCATTGGGTGTGGCGGTTCGCATTGGCGACATATCGGCCCGCTCGGAAGGCCTGATCCCTTCGATTGAACTGATGGACGTGGCCCTGCTCGACGGCGAAGACCGCGCCGCCTTGCGCTTGCCCCGGGTGGTGGTGTCGCTGTCGCCCCGGTCGTTGCTGCACTGGGGGTTTGAGCAGCTGTACATCGCCTCGCCCGACCTGGACATTCGCCGCGCCCCCGATGGCCGCATCTTTGTGGCCGGGCTGCCCGTGGCGCAAGGCACGGGCGACAGCAACGCGGCCACCGACTGGCTGTTCTCGCAGGGCGAGGTGGTGATCCGCGAAGGTACCCTGCGCTGGAACGACGAGCTGCGCGGCGCCCCTGAGCTGGCCTTGAGCAAGGTGGACCTGGTGCTGCGCAACGGCAACTGGCGCCACAGCCTGCGCATTGACGCCACGCCCCCCGAGGCCTGGGGTGACCGGTTTACGCTGGTGGGCCTGTTCCGTGCACCGCTCTTGCGGGTGCGCGACAGCAACTGGCAGCACTGGAACGGGCAGCTGTTTGCCAACTTCTCGCGGGTCGATGTCTCGCGCCTGCGCCACCATGCCGATGTGGGCGTAGAGGTGGCGCGGGGCCATGGGGCGCTGCGGGCCTGGGCCGACATCCAGCGCGGCCAGATTGTGGGCGGCACGGCCGACCTGGCGCTGGCCGACGTGCATGCCACCCTGGGCCCCGATTTGCAGGCGCTGGAGTTGCCCTCCATCGAGGGGCGCCTGGGCGGGCGCCGCCTGCAGGGCGGTTTTGAATTTTCGACCCAGGCGCTGCAGTTTGTGGCCGACGACGGGCTGAACTGGCCCGGTGGCAACCTCAAGCTGCAGTACACCGAGGCCACGGGCAAAGCCCCGGCGCAAGGCGAGTTTCGCGCGGACAAGCTGGACCTGGCCGCGCTGGCCCAGATTGCCAGCCGCCTGCCACTGGGTGCCACGGCCCATGAGGCCATCGCCACCTACGCGCCCAAGGGCATGGTGCAAGAAGTGCAGGCCAACTGGAAGGGCCCGCTCGATGCGCTGCAGCAGTACCAGGTGCGCGGCCGGGTGCAGGGGCTGACGCTGGCGGGCGGCACCCCCACCGAGGCCACCCGCACGCCCGGCCTGCGCGGCGCCGATGTGGACTTTGACCTGACCCAGACCGGGGGCAAGGCGACGCTGTCCATCGCCTCGGGGGCCTTGGTGCTGCCCCGCGTGTTTGAAGACCCGGTGGTGCCTTT
This sequence comes from Acidovorax sp. 56, assembly GCF_002749705.1. Classification (NCBI taxonomy): domain Bacteria; kingdom Pseudomonadati; phylum Pseudomonadota; class Betaproteobacteria; order Burkholderiales; family Comamonadaceae; genus Acidovorax; species Acidovorax sp. 56. Next base: position 3,249,747 of record NZ_PEEV01000001.1, on the reverse strand, counting down.
GGATGAGTTCACCGCCAATGTGCGCTGGCAGCTGGAGGGTGAGCGCATTGCCGTGCAGGCCAACGACATCCGCTTTGCCAACGCCGATGCCCAGGGCCAGGCCCGCATGTCCTGGCACACCAGCGACCCGGCCCGCGTGGCGCATGCCTCGCGCTTCCCTGGGGTGCTGGATTTGTCGGGTGCGCTCACGCGCGCCGACGGCACCCGCGTGCACCGCTATCTGCCGCTGAGCATTCCGCCAGATTCCCGCTACTATGTGCAGCAGGCCGTGGTGGCCGGTGTGGCCAGCCATGTGGACTTCAAGGTCAAGGGCGATTTGCACGACATGCCCTTCAACGACCCCAAGCTGGGCGACTTCCGCATCGCTGCCAAGGTCAAGGACGTGACCTATGCCTACGTGCCGCCCAGCCTGTTGCCGAACGACACCCTGCGCTGGCCCCCCCTCACGCAATTGGCGGGCGAGCTGATTTTTGAGCGCTCGTCCATGCAGGTGCGGGGCGCATCGGGCACCTTCATGGGCTTGCCGCAGACACGCCTGCTCAAGGTGGAAGCGCAGATTCCCAACTTGGCACACACGGTGGTGGGCGTCAATGCCGAGGCGCGTGGGCCCTTGCCAGAAATGCTGGGGCTGATGGTGACATCGCCCCTGGCGCGCATGACGGGCAACGCCCTGGCGCAGGCCAGCGGCACCGGCAATGCCGACCTGCAACTGCGCCTGAGCCTGCCTATCAGCGACATTGCGCAGTCCAAAGTACAGGGCAGCGTGACCTTGTCGGGCAACGAGGTGCGCATCACCCCCGACACCCCCGTCATGAGCCGAGCCCGTGGCGTGGTGCAGTTCTCTGAAACCGGCTTTGCCTTGAGCGGCATGCAGGCACGTGCCTTGGGTGGCGATGTGCGGCTGGAAGGCGGCATGCGCGCACTGCCCCCTGGTGCGCCCCCGACCGAGGCGGCCATCCAACTGCGCGCGCAGGGTGTGGCCACGGCCCAGGGGTTGCAGCAAACGCCATCGCTGGGCTTTGTAGCGCAACTGGCGCGCAACGCCACTGGCAGCGCACCCTACAGCCTGGCCCTGTCGTTTCGCCGGGGGGTGCCAGAGCTGCAGGTCAACACCACCTTGCAAGGCATGGCCCTGGACTTGCCTGCGCCCCTGGGCAAAACGGCCGAGGCCCAGCAGCCGCTGCGCTACGAGCAAATGGTGGCGCGCGAGTCGTTGGTCAGCACCCCGGCGGGCGCTCCCCAGCCGCCGCTGCGCGACCAGATCGCCCTGGACCTGGGTGGGGTGGGCACCGCCACCTACCTGCGCGATGTGAGCGGCGCCCAGCCCCGGGTGCTGCGCGGCGCAATTGGCGTGGGCCTGCTCGCTGGCGAATCGGCGCCGCAACCGACCGAAGGGGTGGGTGCCAACATCCGCCTGGGCAAGGTGGACGTGGACGCGTGGGAGCGCTTGTTCACCCAATCCACTGGCGTGGCCGGGGCCGCCCGGCCTGGGCCCGTGCCCGTCATGGGCCCAGGGCCTGCGGCCAACCCGGCCATGGACTACCTGCCCAATGTGCTGGCCCTGCGCGCCAGCGAGCTGACGGCCGAGGGCCGCACCCTGCACAACCTGGTGGCTGGTGGCCTGCGCGAAGGCAACCTGTGGCGCGCCAACCTGGACGCGGCCGAACTCAATGGCTACCTGGAGTTTCGCCAGCCCACCTCGGGCGACATGGGCAGCGGCCGCCTGTTTGCCCGCCTGTCGCGCCTGAGCATGCCGCAAAGCGAGGCCACCCAGGTGGAGGCGCTGCTGGACGAGCAGCCCGGCGCCCTGCCCGCCGTGGACGTGGTGGTGGACGACTTTGAACTGCGTGGGCGCAAGCTGGGGCGCATCGAGATCGAGGCGCAAAACCGCACTGGCGACGCTGCCCAGCGCGAGTGGCGCCTGAACAAGTTCAATATCAGCACCCCTGAGGCCAGCCTGACGGCCAGCGGCAACTGGGCGGTGCTCAACCACGCCAGAGCCGCTGCAGCGGCCCCCCGCGCGCCAGACCGCCGCACGGTGCTCAACTTCAAGCTGGACATCCGCGACTCAGGCGACCTGCTGGGGCGCTTCGGCATGGTCAACGTGATCAAGCGTGGCAAGGGCCGCATGGAGGGCCAGGTGGGCTGGATTGGCGCGCCTTTCAGCCCCGACTACCGGACCATGGCCGGGCAGGTCAACCTCAACATCGAGGCCGGGCAGTTTCTGAAGGCCGACCCGGGCCTGGCCAAGCTGCTCAGTGTGCTCAGCCTGCAGTCGCTGCCGCGCCGCCTCACGCTCGACTTCCGCGATGTGTTCAGCGAAGGCTTTGCCTTTGACTTTGTGCGCGGCGACATGCACATTGAGCAAGGCGTGGCCTCGACCAACAACCTGCAGATGAAGGGCGTGAACGCCGCCGTGCTGATGGAAGGCAGTGCCGACATCGACAAGGAAACGCAGGACCTGCGCGTGGTGGTGGTGCCCGAGATCAACGCCATGACGGCATCGCTGGTGGCCACAGCCATCAACCCCGTGATTGGTCTGGGCAGCTTCCTGGCGCAGGTGTTTTTGCGCGGCCCGCTGATCGAGGCGGCCACGCAGGAGTTTCGCGTGGACGGCGCCTGGAGCGATCCGCGCGTGGTGCGCGTGCCTCGCCGTGGCCGCGAAGGGGTGGGCAGCACCGGCCACAGCACGCCCGCCCCGCAAGTGGCATCGCCTGAACCGACCCACACCGGAGACCCCTCATGATGAAAGTCGCAGCCATCCAGATGGTGTCTTGCCCCCGCCCGCAGGACAACCTCGCCACCGCCCGCAGCTTGCTGGAGCAGGCCGCGCAAGCGGGTGCCGAATTGGCGGTGCTGCCCGAGTACTTTTGCATCATGGGCCTGCGCGACACCGACAAGCTGGCCCACCAGGAGGTGCCGGGCCAGGGCCCGATCCAGGACTTTCTGGCGCGCACCGCGCGCGAGCTGGGGCTGTGGATTGTGGGTGGCACCCTGCCCCTGCGCACCACCGACCCCGAGCGCGTGCGCAACACCACGCTGGTGTTTGCACCCGACGGTGCGTGCGTGGCGCGCTACGACAAGATCCACCTCTTCTGGTTTGACAACGGGCGTGAGCAGTTCCACGAGGGCCGGGTGATCGAGCCCGGAGACAACGCCCCGGTGCAGTTTGACTTGCCCGCCCGCGACGGCCACCGCTGGCGCGTGGGCCTGTCGGTGTGCTACGACCTGCGCTTTCCGGAGCTGTTCCGCGCCCATGCCAGCGCCGGGGCCGATCTGCTGCTGGTGCCCAGCGCCTTCACCCACGTCACGGGCCAGGCCCACTGGGAGGTGCTGCTGCGTGCCCGCGCCATCGAAAACCTGGCCTATGTGGTGGCGCCCGCCCAGGGCGGCGTGCACGAGAACGGCCGCCACACCTGGGGCCAAAGCCTGGTGGCAGACCCCTGGGGCCAGGTGCTGGCGCAGCAAGCCCAGGGCCCCGGCGTGGTGCTGGCCGAGCTGGACCCTGCTCGGCTGCGCAGCGTGCGCCAGCAGTTGCCCGCCCTTGCGCACCGCATCCTGTGAGCATCATCCCCCGCGCCATTTGGCGACGCTGGCGCAGCGCCTGGCGCCGCTGGTCGCTGTGGACAGCACTCATCGCCCTGGTGGTGTCGATGCTGGTCACCATGGTGTGGCTGGCGGGCCGCTACGAGGCCAGCCAGGTGCAGTCGCACCTGGAGCGCGATGCCGCCGACGCGGTGTCGGACATCCGCGCCGCGCTCACCCGCAACCTGCAAAGCCTGCAAGCCCTGAACTCTGGCGACCCGGGCCTGCTGGCCTGGGAGGTGGAGGCCTCTGACCTGCTGCGCAACCAGCGCGAACTGGTGCGCCTGGAGTGGCGCGACAGTGCCATGCGCCTGCGCACCCATGTGCAAAGCCCTTACCGTGCCGTGCTGTGGGACCGGGGGCTGCGCGACCACAACAACTCCGAAGCCAACCAGGCCTGCGGCACGGCGCGCCGCCTGAGCAGCCCCGCCTACTCAGGCAGTTACTACCAGCCCCATGTCGATGGGCTGGGCTCAGAGCTGATGGAGCTGTGCCTGCCGCTGAGCACGGGCGGGCGTGCCTCGGGCTACTTGATCGCCACCTATGCGCTGCAGTCGGTGCTGGCCGACATGGTGGGCGCCAGCCTCACGCGCAGCCAGGAGGCCTCGTTCACCGAGCCCGACGGCACCCGCCTGGCCGTGCTGGGCGCCTCGCGCCGGGGCTCGCGCATGTTCACCGCGCAGCAGCTGCTGGACTTGCCCGGCACCACGCTGGTGCTGCGCATGGACACCTGGCACACCGCGCCCAGCGTGTTCCCCAACGTGCTCACGGCGCTGGTCACGGCCATGTCGATTGCGCTGGTCACGGTGATGTGGGTGCTGGTGCGCGACAACCGCCGCCGTCTGCGCGCCGAGCGCGACTTGGGCGACGCATTGGCGTTTCGCAAGGCCATGGAAGACTCGCTGGTCACAGGGCTGCGCGCGCGCGACCTGCAGGGGCGCATCACCTATGTGAACCCCGCGTTTTGCGAGATGGTGGGCTTCACGGCGCAAGAGTTGATGGGCCACAGCACCTCGGCCCCCGCCTCCGCCTTGTATTGGCCGCCCGAGCGGGTGGAGGAGTACCGCCAGCGCCAGGCCATCCGCTTTGCGGGCAACACTCCCCCGCGCGAAGGGTTTGAGTCCGAGTTCATGCGCAAGGACGGCACCCGGTTTCCGGTGCTCATCATCGAGGCCCCGCTCATCAACGCGCAGGGTCTGCACACTGGCTGGATGAGCGCGTTTTTGGACATCAGCGAGCAGCGGCGCGTGGAAGAGCTCTCGCGCGCCTCGCAAGAGCGCCTGCAGGCTACCGCCCGCCTGGCCACGGTGGGCGAGATGGCCTCGCTGCTCAGCCACGAGCTGAACCAGCCCCTGGCCGCCATCTCCAGCTATGCCACGGGCTCGCTGAACCTGCTGGAGCCACCGTCAGCCACTGACCCCCAGCCCAGCGCTGAGAGCCTGCAGGACGTGCGCATGGCCATGCGCCAGATCGCCCGCCAAGCCGAGCGCGCGGGCCGCGTCATCAAAAGCGTGCATGACTTTGTGCGCCGCCGCGACCAGGCCCGCGAGGCCGTGCCTGCGCAGCAGTTGGTGGACGCCATCTTGCCGCTGGCCATCTTGCAGGCGCGCAAGCTGGGCGTGCGCGTGCACACCATGGTCGAGCCTGGCCTGCCCCCCGCGCTGTGTGACCGCACCATGGTCGAACAGGTGCTGCTCAACCTGGCCCGCAACGCCATGCAGGCCATGGACGACCCGACCATCCACACGCGTGTGCTGGACATCCGCGTCAAGAGGGCGGCGTCGAACAGGCACAACGTCTGGCTGGAGTTTTCAGTCACCGACTGCGGCAGCGGCATCCCAGACGAGGTGGCGCAAAAGCTGTTCACCCCCTTCTTCACCACCCGCACCGAAGGCATGGGCCTGGGCCTGAGCCTGTGCCGCACGGTGGTGGAGCAGCATGGCGGCTATCTGGGGTTTGCGCCCCACGAGCCCCGTGGTACGGTATTCACCTTCACCTTGCCCGCCCACCAACCTTCCAAGAGCTGATCCTGATGGAACCCGTATCCAACGCGACTGTGTACATCGTGGACGACGACGCTGGCGTGCGCGAAGCGCTAGCCTGGCTGCTGCGCTCGCGCCGCCTGCCCAGTGAATCGTTTGAAAGCGCCGAAGCGTTCGACGCCATGCTGCAGACCCGCTCGCCCCAGCGCCAGCCCTGCTGCCTGCTGCTGGATGTGCGCATGCCTGGCCTGAGTGGACTGGCGCTGTTTGACCTGCTGGCAGCGCGCGGCGACCTGCAGACCATGCCCGTCATCTTCCTGACCGGCCATGCCGATGTGCCCACGGCGGTGGACGCCGTCAAGCGCGGCGCCTTTGACTTTTGCGAAAAGCCGTTTTCTGACAACGCGCTGGTGGACCGCATCGAACAGGCCCTGGCCCAGTCGGGCGAGCAACTGGCCCAGCTGCGTGAGCGCAGCGACTTGCAGGTGCGCCTGAAGGACCTGACCGAGCGCGAGCGCGACGTGATGGACCTGGTGGTGGCAGGCCTGCCCAACAAGCTGATCGCCGACCAGCTCGACATCAGCGTGCGCACGGTGGAAGTGCACCGCTCACGCGTGTTCGACAAGATGCAGGTCAAGTCGGCCGTGGAGCTGGCCAACCTGCTGCGCTCCGGCCACTGAGCGCAGCGCCGCTTCAGCGGGGGCGCTCACCCACAAAGATTTCTACCCGCCGGTTGCGGGCGCGCCCGTCGGCCGTGTCGTTGCTGGCAATGGGGTGGCGCTCGCCCACGCCATCGATGGCAATGCGGCGCCCGTCCACGCCGCGCGCCACCAGGTAGCTGCGGGTGCTGGCCGCGCGGTCCACCGACAAGGGGTTGTTCACCGCATCGCTGCCCGTGCTGTCGGTGTGGCCCACGATGCGCACGTCCGAGTAGGGGTTGTTGCGCAGCCCGGCAGCAAACTGGTCAAGCACCGGCGCAAAGTTGGGCTGGATGTCAGAGCGGCCCACCGCAAACGAAATATCGCTTGGAATGTTCAGCATCAGCTGGTTGTCGGCCGTCTGCGTCACGGCAATGCCGGTGCCTTGGGTGGCTTGCTCCATCTCGCGCTTTTGGCGCTCCATGTTCTGCGACCAGATGTAGGTGCCCAGGGCCCCGACCCCCGCACCCACCACGGCGCCCGTGCCTGCGTTGCCGCCGGTGGCCGATCCAATCACCGCCCCGGCCAGTGCACCAATGCCCGCGCCCGTGGCCGTTCGGCGCTGGGTGTCGTCCATGCTGGCGCAACCTGTGGCCAAGATGACGGCGGCACTGACGCCCAGAAGAATGTGTTTGCGCATGTGTGTACTCCTTGAACACCGAGGCAGCGCCCTGCCAGCGCTGCGCGCGGGCCGGGGCCGTCGGCTGCTGCGATGGTCAGGCCACAGCCGGGCTTGCGCCATCGGCCTGCGAGCCAAGGGGGTGTAGGACAGCGCCTTGCCCCCGCGCAGCCCGTCAGGGGCGTGAGGAGGGCGAGGAAGGTGGCGGTGGCCCGCCCTGGTCGTCTGGGGGCGGCGGCGGCTTGAGCTCGCCGCCCTTGCGGCCGGAAAACATCGTCCACCACACAATCGCAACCAACACCACCAGCGCCAGCAGCGCTTCAAGCAAAATCAGCCCCATGAAATTGACACTCCTGCGCCTGGTTGCAACGGCGCTGATTGTAGGAACGCTCGTCGCCTGCTCCACCCCGCCCGCCCCATCCCCTTCGTACCCTGGGGGCATGCCTGCGCCCCGGCCGACCGGGCCTTATGCCGTGCCCGGCGACACCGGCCCGCTGCCCCCGCCCCTGGCCCAGCCCAAAAGCCGCTGGACACCCGTGCGCTGGGCCGAGCTGCCTGGCTTTGCCGACGACGCCCTGCACGAAGCCTGGAACGCCTGGATCAAGAGCTGTGAGCGCCCCGTGGCCCCCTTCACCGCCCTGTGCAGCGAGGTGCGCCAGCTCAGCATTGCCACCGGCGAAGAGCAGCGCGCCTGGATGGTGGCCCGCCTGCAGCCCTACCGCGTGGAAGCCACCGACGGCAACCCCGACGGCCTGCTCACCGCCTATTACGAACCCCTGATGGACGCCGCCCGCCAAAGCGGCAACGGCTTCAACGTGCCCATCTACCGCACGCCCGCAGGCTTTGGCGCCCGCAAGCCCTGGTACACCCGCCAGCAGATCGAAACCCTGCCCGAAGCCCAGGCCGCCCTGCAAGGCCGCGCCATCGCCTGGCTGCGCGACCCGGTCGAATCCATGGTGCTGCACATCCAGGGCTCGGGCCGCCTGCGTATCACCGAAGCCGATGGCTCGACCACGATGCTGCGGGTGGCCTACGCGGGCACCAACGACCAGCCCTACGGCAGCATTGGCCGCTGGCTGCTCGACCAGGGCTACACCCGCGATGCCACTTGGCCCGGCATCCGCGCCTGGCTGGCCGCCAACCCGCAGCGCACCAACGAGCTGATGTGGACCAACCCGCGCTACGTCTTCTTCAAGGAAGAACCCCTGGTGGGCATGGACGCAGGCTTTGGTCCCAAGGGCGCGCAGGGTGTGCCCCTCACGCCCGGCCGCTCCATCGCGGTGGACCGCCAGAGCATCCCCTACGGCACGCCCGTGTGGCTGGCCTCCAGCGGCCCGCAGGTGCAGCTCAGCCGTCTGGTGCTGGCGCAAGACACCGGCAGCGCCATCCTGGGCGCGGTGCGGGCGGATTACTTCACGGGCTGGGGCCCTGAGGCCGGCGACATCGCCGGGCGGCTCAAGCAGAACCTGCGGCTGTGGGTGCTGTGGCCTAAGTAAATATTGAATCTTTTTGGCTGCTAGCGCCCGTCAATTAAGCGCTAGCAGCTATTAAATGCATAGTGCATTGGCGGCCCACGCGCAGGAACATGTGCAGGGGCGGGCGCGGTGTCACGCAGCATTCACAGGCCGTGCCTAGCATCCAGCGCTTTACGTTTTGCCGCTCGGATCGCCCATGCCCTTCGCCCGTTTTCTCCCCGCACCCTCCCAGTCTGGTGCGCGCTTGCGCCTGACCTCCATCGCCGCGCTGCTGGCCTTGTCTGCCTGTGGGGGTGGCGGGGGCGATGAGTCTGTGGCCCCGGCCATGCCGCAGGCGTTGGGCGTGACCGACACGGCGCCCGTGCCCAGCGTGACAGCTTTTGTGGACGCTGCCGCCACCAACCAGCGCGGCGATGCGCGCTATGCAACGCTGCAAACCAACGCGGGCGTGCGTTTGCTCTCCGGCTTTTTGGAGGTGTGGGAGCCCAGCACCCGCCTGGTCGATGCGGGGCAGACCGCACCGGCTGTGGAGGGGTTCCCGGCGGTCGTGGCCTCCACCTGGAGCGGCATCCCTGGCGACGCCACGGATGGCAAGGTCAAGAACGCAGCGGTGCACAAAGAGAACATCGACTTTGTGGTGCGCACAACCGTGGCGCGCACGGCCGCCCAGTCATTGGCCGCCTACATGGACGACCGCCGTGGCAAGAACTACAGCGTGACCGACGGCATGGGCCCGCTCACCGACGCGTGGCGCAAAGCCGCCCGCCAGACCACCACCATCACGGGTGTGCCTGCCGATGCGACCACCGTGAAGTACGAGGACGGCGGCAACAACACCGGCGTCTCGGGCGACACCAACCCCGAATTTGGCCGCGTGATTGCCTTTGTGGAAAGCATGGGGGCCAACGCCTCCACCGAACCGGCCAAACGCTTTTACAAGTACGCCCGCCCCTGGCGCTGGAGCGCGGACGTGAAAGTGGAGCCCACGCTGCTGCCCGCGCGCAGCAGCACTGCGGCCACCGATGGCGGCTACACCAGCGGCCACAGCGCCGAGGCGGTGCGCAACGCCGTGGCCATGGCCTACCTGGTGCCCGAGCGCTTCCATGAAATGCTCGCACGCGGGCTGGAGCTGGGCGAAAACCGCATCCTCGCCGGCATGCACTCGCCGCTGGATGTGATCAGCGGGCGCCTTCTGGGGCAGGCCTCGGCCTTGGGCAACATTGCGGCGGCCTCCAAAGACACGCGCACCGCCGCCTACAACCAGGCCCACCAGACCTTGATGGCCGCTGTGGGGGCCACCACGCCCGCGCAGTTCGCGGCCTTTGCCCGCAGCCAGGGCACGGACAAGGACCGCTTTGCCGATTACGCGGCCAACCAGCTCCATTACCAGCGCCGTCTGGTGTTCGGCTTAACGCCCATCGGCAGCACCACGCTGCCTGCAGTGGTGCCCAAGGGGGCGGAAGTGCTGCTGGAAACGCGCCTGCCCTACCTGAGCGACGCGCAGCGCCGTGTGGTGCTCAAAACCACCGCACTGCCCTCGGGCTACCCCGTGATGGACGACGCCGAAGGCTTTGGCCGCCTCAACCTGTTTGCCGCAGGCAGTGGTTACGGTGCGTTCGCGGGCGACGTGGAGGTGGCCATGGACGCCGCCTTGGGCGGCTTTCACGCCCTGGACGTGTGGCGCAACGACATCAGCGGCGCAGGCAAGCTGACCAAGCGCGGCAGCGGCACCTTGGCCCTGGCGGGTGCCAGCACCTACACCGGTGGCACCGAAATCGCTGCAGGCACCGTGCGTGCCGACGCTGCCAAGGCCCTGGGCCAAGGCGCTGTGTATGTGGCAGGCGGCACGCTGCTCACCAACACCATGGGCGCCGTGGAGTTGCCCGGCGGCCTGACCCAAACCGCCACCGGCACCCTGGCCCTGCAACTGGGCGCGGCCGATGCAGGCACCCTCAGCACCGCAGGCGTGGCCACCCTGGCTGGCCCGCTGGCGGTCACCTTCCGCCCCGGTTTCACGCCCAAGGCGGGCGACACGCTGACGCTGCTGCGCGCCAAGCGTGTGCAGGGCACGTTCAGTGCCATCACCGTGGCGGGCTTCAAGGCGACGGCGGTGTACAACGGGGACAGCGTGCAGTTGGTGTTGAGCAACTGAGGGATGCAACGCGTCGGGGGGCTTGGGGCTCCCTGGGCCTGCGGGTTGGAGGGGGCTGGCCCTTGCGCTGTTGGCGTCCTGATGGCCGCCTGCCTGCGCAGGTGTGATGAGGTGTTTTTTAGGTGTTTTGTGGCTGTAGCGCTTATGGAGCTAGCGCGGGAAGCTATGAAATTGAGAGTGATTTGCGGATGACTCCAGTACGTTTGAGCTGAGCTTGTCGACGCGGGGGCGCTACCTCCTCCCCGTCCGTTCGGGCTGAGCCCGTCGAAGCCTGGGCGCCACCTCCACCCGTTTGGGCTGAGCTTGTCGAAGCCGGGGCTCGCTTGCTGATCTGACGGCGTGCCTGTGCCAAGGGCGGGTGCCGGGATGTGCCCCCGGCGGGGCACCTTCTTTTCTTGCGTCGCCAAGAAAAGAAGGCAAAAGAAGGCGACCCCAAGTCTGCGACCCCTTCGCATAGCGAAGGGGCAACCTGCGTCGGGGCCGTTGCGGGGTGCGCTGCGAAACTCACTGCGCTGCGTAGCAGCTTCGTTCAGACAGCCGCAGCGAGTCAGATGACGAAGCATGGGCGCACTTGCGCCCATGCCACCCCGCAACCGCCCCGCCGCAGGCGCAGCCACAGGGGGTGGACAGCCAAACAGCCAACAGCCGAACAGCCGTGCGGGCCATCGCTTCGCTCGGCCTGGCGGGGGCTCAGGGGCAGGGCACCTTGGTCGCGTCGGTTTCTGTGCGTGGGGTGGCTGCAGAGGCTGCGGGTGCTGCAGCCGGTGCGACGGTCGCGGTGTGCAGTTGGTCGCCTTCGATGCGGTAGGCGTATTCGCGCGTTGTGGTGGTCATTTCCGCCCTGACCGTGCTGCCCGCCAGAGTAGTGGCGTACACCTGGGGGCGCACGACTTGGTATCGGTAGGTGGTGGTGGCTAGGCCATGGCTGGTTCGGCAGGTGGAATCGAGCTGTTCTTCCTTGAACTGGAGAGTGCAGCGGCCAGAGCGGTCTTCGAGCTTTTGGCCGTCCACCGTGTGCAGCACGATGGCGGTGGCTCGCCAGCAGCCGAGCAGGGCGGGGTCTGGGGTGGCGGCCTGGGCGCAGGGCGCGATACAGAGCACAGCGAGCAGCCAGCGGGAATATGCGATGCGGTTCATGGGCCGTGATTGTCCACGGGGTTGTGCGCCTGTGCTGTTCAGTCTGCACACGGCGGCCACATGCATTAGTTTGCTATTGAATGCATAGCTGCCAGCGCTTGTTCTATAAGCGCTGGAGGCGAAAATTGCCTAAAAATACTACCGTTCCACTGTCCACCGCGTCACCTTCGGCGGTGCATCGCCGGTATGAAAGGCCAGCTTGCGCTCGCGCAGCGCCACGTCCGATGCCGTGACGCGGTCGAAGCGGCGCAGGTGCTCGGTCCACGACTCGTCTTCGATGCGCTCCACATACCGCGTCGGGTTGCTGATGTCGTGCAGCAGTTGCCAGTCCAGCGCGCCCTGGCGCAGGCGGCTGCGGCGGCTTTCCTGCATCACGGCGCGGAACTCGGGGGCGCGCGGCGGGTGGATGAAGTATTCGATGGTGACGACCACATGCCCTGCCTCGGGCGGCGTGGGGGCGGTAGGGGCCTTGAAGGCGCGTGAGGGGCTCAGGTCTTCCTCGATGGAGCGGTCGGCGGCCAGGTGCTGCACCACGGCCATCACGATGCCACCGCTCACGGCGGCAATCCCTAAGCTGGTGTGCACATCGGTGAGCGAGGCCACCTGGCCCCACAGGGCGGCGCCTGCGGCGGTGGCACCCATGATGCTCATTTGGTAGATGGACATGCCGCGCGCCCGCACCCAGTTGGGCAGGGCCAGCTGGGCCGACACGCTCAGGGTGTTGGCGGTGGTGATCCAGGCCATGCCGCCCAGCACCATGGCGGGCACGGCCACGTAGACATTGGGGGCCCAGGCCATGGCGCCGGTGGCGGCGGCCTGCAGCAGCGTGCCACGCAGCACCAGCACATCGCGCGGCATGGCCTGGCGCAGGCGGGGCAGGAACATGGCGGCCACGATGGCGCCCGCGCCCATGCTGGCCAGCAGCAGCGTGAAGGTGCCTGCGCCGCCGCCCTCCAGCCCCTTGGCCACCAGCGGCAGCAGGGCCATGAGGGCCGTGGCGTGCAAGAAGAAGACGGAGATGCGCCACAGCACGGCGCGCATGCGGGGCGATTGGCGCACAAACTGCACGCCCACGCGCATGGCGCTGGGCAGGCGCTCACGCCCCAGCGGGCTGGGCACGTGCTCGCGCTTCCAGCGCATGATGACCAGGCCCGAGAGCACCGACAGCACGGCGTTGAGCACAAACACCCAGGCGCTGCCCGCGCTGGCGATGATGGCGCCCGCCAGCAGTGGGCCCATGATGCGCGAGGCGTTCATGGCCACGCCGTTCAGAGCCAGGGCTGCAGGCAGCTGCGGGCGGCTGACCAGCTCGGGCACGATGGCGGCAAACACCGGCCAGCGCATGGCCAGCCCAATGCCGTTGGCAAAGGTGAGGGCCAGCAGCAGCGGGGCCGACATGCCTCCCGAGACGATGGCAAAGGCCAGCACCACGGCCACGGCGGCCACCCAGAACTGCGTGGCCATGAAGTAGCGGCGCCGGTCCAGGATGTCGGCCAGTGCGCCACTGGGCAGGCCCAGCAAGAACACGGGCAGGGTGGAGGCGGACTGCACCAGCGCCACCAGCACGGGCGAGGTGGTGAGCGTGGTCATCAGCCAGGCGGCCGCCACGTCGTTCATCCACATGCAGGTGTTGGCCGCCACCCAGGTCAGCCACAGCATGCGGAACACGGGCACCGACAGCGGGGCAAAGGGCGAGAGCGAGGCGTCGGAGTGGACGGCCCCGGCGGCAGCGCTTTGGTCCAGGCTGTGCTGGGCCGACTCTTCGGTGCCCTGGGCGAGGGCGGCACGCTCGGCGGCGCTCAGTGTGGGGGGGGGGGCCGGGGTGGGGGCATCGCCTGCGGCGGTGGGCGTGGGGCCGCTGGGGCTGTCGTGGTGGGGCTGGGGTGGCATGTGCGCTGATTGTGCGATGTCTGACCTCATTGTGCCCAGCGCAGGCGTGGCGACCCGGCTTGTGCCATGGGCTTGGGGGATCGGTAAATTCAAAGAAAAAAGGGCTCTGGCGCTTATCTATAAAGCGCTGAAAGCTATCAAAATAAGAGCAATATCGGGCTTGACCCAGCCCGGGGCAAGCCTGGGCTGGCTCAGCGGGGCTTGGGCTGCGTCAGGTGCGCCAGCGGCAGCGCGCCGCTGGCCTTGACCTCGCCCAGCGAGAAGCTGGTGTGCATGTCTTTCACGTTGGGCAGGTTCAGCAGCACATCGCGCGCAAACTGCGAAAAGCTGTCCAGGTCGCGCGCCACCACCTGAAGCTCAAAGGTGCCGGTGCCGCTGATGTAGTGGCAGGCCACCACCTCGGGGATCTGGCGGATGGCTTCTTCCATGGCGCGGGTGAGGTTGCCGGTGCTGCGGTCGGCATCCAGCCGCACAAAGGCCAGCACGCCCAGGCCGATCTTGTGGCGGTCGATCTCGGCGCGGTAGCCCTTGATGAAACCGGCCTCTTCCAGCGCCCGCACGCGCCGCCAGCACGGTGCGGCAGAAAGGCCCACGCGCTGGGCGAGTTCGGCATTGGTCAAGCGGGCGTCGGCCTGCAATTCTTGCAAGATGGCGAGGTCGTATTTGTCTAAATTGTTCATTTTTGTGTAATTTTAAGAAAGATCCTTTCTGAATCAAGGGTAAACACGGCATAAAAACGAAAGCACATATCCGGCGCGCCTGCCTAAACTGCCTGCAAACCATCTATTTCGACGCCCGCTGCTGCCCACAAGGTGGTGGCAGGGCCGCCATCCCCCACGGAGACAGCCATGAACGCCCCCTTGCCCGAATCGATCCGCAAAGCCCTAGAGACGGTCACTCTAGAAGACAAATACACCTTAGGTGAGGGGCGTGCCTTCATGAGCGGCGTGCAAGCCCTGGTGCGCCTGCCCATGTTGCAGCGCCAGCGCGATGCGGCGGCGGGGCTCAATACCGCCGGTTTCATCAGCGGCTACCGGGGTAGCCCGCTGGGCACGTACGACCAGGCCCTGTGGGCCGCCAAGAAGCACCTGGCCGAGAACCACATCGTCTTCCAACCCGGTGTGAACGAAGAGCTGGGCGCCACGGCGGTGTGGGGCACGCAGCAGCTCGACCTGTACCCGCAGAGCAAAAAGTACGACGGCGTGTTCGGCATCTGGTACGGCAAGGGCCCGGGCGTGGACCGCTGCTCGGACGTGTTCAAGCACGCCAACATGGCGGGCACCGCCAAGCACGGCGGCGTGATTGCGATTGCAGGCGACGACCACATCAGCAAGAGCAGCACGGCCGCGCACCAGAGCGACCACATCTTCAAGGCCTGCGGCACGCCCGTGTTCTTCCCTAGCAGCGTGCAAGAGATTTTGGACATGGGCCTGCATGCGTTTGCCATGAGCCGCTTCTCGGGGGTGTGGTCGGGCATGAAGACCATCCAGGAGGTAGTGGAGTCGTCCAGCAGCATCCACATCGACCCCGACCGCGTGAAGATCATCCTGCCTGAAGACTTCGCGATGCCGCCGGGCGGCCTGCACATCCGCTGGCCTGATGCGCCGCTGGAGCAGGAAGCGCGCCTGATGGACTACAAGTGGTACGCGGCCCTGGCGTACATCCGCGCCAACAAGCTCAACTACAACGTGATCGAAGGCAAGCAAGACCGCTTCGGCATCATCGCCAGTGGCAAGGCCTACAACGACACGCGCCAGGCGCTGGTGGACCTGGGCCTGGACGATGACACCTGCCGCAGCCTCGGCATCCGCGTGCACAAGGTCAATGTGGTGTGGCCGCTCGAAGCCACCATCACCCGCGACTTTGCCCAGGGCCTGCAAGAGATTCTGGTGGTGGAGGAAAAGCGCCAAGTCATCGAGTACCAGATCAAGGAAGAGCTGTACAACTGGCGCGCCGATGTGCGGCCCAATGTGCTGGGCAAGTTTGACGAGGTGGAAGGCGACACGGAATCGCAGGGACCCTTGTGGGGTCGGGGCGGCGAGTGGAGCATGCCCAACCCCAGCCAGAACTGGCTGCTGCGCCCCAAGGCAGACCTCACGCCCGCCATCATCGCCAAGGCGATTGCCAAGCGCTTGAAGAAGCTGGGCGTGCCTTCAGACATCGTGGCCCGCATGGAAGCGCGCCTGGCCATCATCGAGGCCAGCGAACGCGCCATGACGGAGTTGAAGGTGGACACCGGCGAGCGCGCACCGTGGTTCTGCAGCGGCTGCCCGCACAACACCAGCACCCGCGTGCCCGAAGGCTCCCGCGCAGTGGCCGGCATTGGCTGCCACTACATGGTCAACTGGATGCCCGACCGCCGCACCAGCACCTTCACGCAGATGGGCGGTGAGGGCGTGACCTGGGTGGGCCAGCAGCCTTTCTCCACCGACGCGCACATCTTTGCCAACCTGGGCGACGGCACCTACTTCCACAGCGGCCTGCTGGCCATTCGCCAGAGCATTGCGGCGGGGGTGAACATCACCTACAAGGTGCTCTACAACGATGCCGTGGCCATGACCGGGGGTCAGACCGTGGGCGAGCGGCCCGAGGGGCACTCGGTGCTGCAGATCATGAACAGCCTGAAGGCCGAGGGTGTTGCCAAGCTCGTCATCGTGACGGACGAGCCGCACAAATACGACGGCGTGGCCCTCGCTGACGGCGTGACGGTGCACCACCGCGACGAGCTGGACACCATCCAGCGCCAGTTCCGCGAGATCAAGGGCTGCACCACCATCATTTACGACCAGACCTGCGCCACGGAAAAGCGCCGCCGCCGCAAGCGCGGCAAGCTGGCCACGCCCGACAAGACCGTGGTCATCAACGACCTGGTGTGCGAGGGCTGCGGTGACTGCTCGACGAAGTCGAACTGCCTCTCGGTGGAGCCCGTGGAGACTGAGTTCGGCCGCAAGCGCCGCATCAACCAGAGCACTTGCAACAAGGATTACTCCTGCGTCAACGGCTTTTGCCCGAGCTTTGTGACGGTGGAAGGCGGCCAGCTCAAGAAGCCCAAGAAGGAAAAGAAGGGCGACCTGTCGGCACTGCCCAACATCCCAGAACCCGTGCTGCCCGTGGCCGAAACCGCCTGGGGCATTGTGGTGGGCGGCGTGGGGGGCACAGGGGTCATCACCATCGGCTCGCTGCTGGGCATGGCCGCGCACCTCGATGGCAAGGGCGTGATCACCCAGGACGCCGGTGGCCTGGCCCAAAAGGGTGGCGCTACCTGGAGCCACATCCAGATCGCCAACCGGCCTGACGCCATCTACACCACCAAGGTCGATACCGCCAAGGCCGACCTGGTGATTGGCTGCGACTCCATCGTGGCCGCGCACAAGTACACGTTGGCCGTGATGCAGCCGGGCCGCACCTTTGTGGCGCTCAACACGCACGGCACGCCCACGGCGGCGTTTGTGAACAACCCGGACTGGCAGTTCCCCGGCGGCAACTGCGATGCCGCCATTGCCGCTGCCGTGGGCGCGGGCGGTGTGGGCAGCTTTGACGCCGAGCAGGTGGCCACCCAATTGCTAGGCGACAGCATCTACACCAACCCGCTCATGCTGGGCTACGCCTGGCAAAAGGGCCGCGTGCCGCTCACCTACGCATCACTGATGCGCGCCATGGAATTGAACGGCGTGCAGGTGGACAACAACAAGGCCGCCTTTGAATGGGGCCGCCGCTGCGCGCACGATCTGGCGGCGGTGCAGGCTTTGTTTCAGGCCGCGCAGGTGATCCAGTTCGTCAAGAAGCCCGCGCTGGCCGAGATGGTGGCCAAGCGCATTGAGTTCCTCACCGGCTACCAGAATGCCGCCTACGCCGCTGACTACCAAGTCTTTGTGCAAAAGGTGCAGGCAGCGGAATCGAAGCTGGGCAGCACCACCCGACTGACCGAGGCGGTGGCCCGTTACCTCTTCAAGCTCATGGCCTACAAGGACGAGTACGAAGTGGCCCGCCTGCACACCGACAAGGCGTTCACGGACAAGATTGCGGCCCAGTTTGAAGGCGACTACAAGCTGGTGCACCACCTGGCCCCGCCGATGCTGGCGAAGAAGAACGCCAAGGGCGAGTTGCTCAAGCAAAGCTACGGCCCCTGGATGCGCAAAGCCTTTGGCCTGCTGGCCCGCATGAAAGGCCTGCGCGGCACGGCGCTCGACATTTTCGGCAACACCGAAGAGCGCCGCACCGAGCGCGCCCTCATCGTGGAATACCGCGCCTGCATCGACGAGCTGCTGGAGCGCCTGAGCAGCGACAACCTGGCCCTGGCCGTGGAGATTGCCCGCATCCCTGAAGAGATCCGTGGCTACGGCCATGTGAAGGAGCGCCACCTGCAGGCCGCACGCCCCAAGTGGAGCGGCCTGATGGCCCAGTGGCGCACCCCTGGGGCCCCGGCCCAACGCCAAGCCGCCTGAGGCGGGCGGCCACCGTGCCGTCGGGTCGGTGGGGTGGCAGGTTTGGGTGCTATTAAATTAATAGCTTCTAGTGCTTATCTATCAAGCGCTAGAAGCTATTTTTGTTGGAATTGCGCGCAGCGCTGGCACCCGCCAACTCCCCCAGGCGCATCTGGTCTTGGGCTTGGGCGGGGTGCCGCATACAATGCCCGGTTACCCCATGGCGGGCGCCCTGGCGCTGGCCGTGTGGAATTTCTACCGTTTTGACCATCCGCTGTGGAGTCCCTGCCGTGTTTATTTCTTCTGCTTTTGCCCAGACCGCTCCTGCCGCCGCTGCAGGTGGTGGCGACCTGATGTCTTCGCTGACCGGCATGCTGCCTTTGGTGCTGATGTTCGTGGTGTTGTACTTCGTCATGATCCGTCCCCAGATGAAGCGCCAAAAAGAGCACCGCGCCATGATTGATGCCATCGCCAAGGGCGACGAAGTGGCCACATCGGGCGGCATCATCGGCAAGGTCACACGCCTGTCCGAAGGCTTCCTGCACATCGAAATCGCCAACAACGTGGAAGTGCAGATCCAGCGCAGCGCCGTGGTGCAAGTGCTGCCCAAGGGCACGGTGAAGTAAAGAACCTGAAGTCAGGGCGTGGCAGCGGTTGTCGCTGCCAGCCTTCGTCAGGGGCAGCGGCCACGGCGCCGCCCGCCCCGATAGCTTTCCGTGAGGTAAGAGCGCGATCATGAACCGATATCCGGTCTGGAAGTGGGCGATCCTGGTGATCGTGCTGCTGGTGGGTGCCTTGTACAGCCTGCCCAATTTCTTTGGTGAAACGCCTGCGGTGCAGGTCTCTGCGGTCAAGAGCGGCGTCAAAATTGACGCCGACGTGGCGCAGCGGGTGGAGCAGGCCCTGGCGGCTGCCAGCCTGACGGCCGAGCGCGTGGCGGTGGAAGGCACTTCGGTGCGTGCCCGCTTTGACTCGCTGGAAACCCAGCTCAAGGCCAAGGACGCCATCCAGAAGGCCCTGGTGCCCGATGCGAACGACCCGAGCTTTGTGGTGGCGTTGAACCAGGTCTCGCGCACTCCTGCCTGGCTCAGCGCCATCCGCGCCCGCCCTATGTTCCTGGGGCTGGACTTGCGGGGCGGTGTGCACTTCATGCTGCAGGTGGATATGCAAGCGGCCCTCACCAAGAAGGCCGAGGCGTACGCTGGTGACATCCGCACCGCGCTGCGCGAAAAGAACGTGCGCCACAACGGCATTTCGCGCGATGGCCAGAACGTCGACATCAAGGTGGCCGACGAGGCCACGCAGACCACGGTGCGCAACCTCATCAGCGACCAGTTTGCCGACCTGCAGGTGGTGAGCCAGCCCGATGGCGATGGCTTGCGCCTGCGCGCCAGCATCAAGCCCGAGGCGGCACGCAAGGTGCAAGAGCAGGCCGTCAAGCAGAACATCGTCACGCTGCACAACCGGATCAACGAACTGGGCGTGACCGAGCCCGTGATCCAGCAGCAAGGCCAGGACCGCATCGTGGTGCAACTGGCTGGCGTGCAGGACACCGCACAGGCCAAAGACATTCTGGGCCGCACCGCTACGCTGGAAGTGCGCATGGTCGAAGAAAGCACCGAAGCCCGCGCTGCCGAGCAAGGCCGTGGCCCCGTGCCCTTTGGCACCGAGCGCTACCCTGAGCGCAGCGGCCAGTCCGTGATCGTGAAAAAGCAGGTCATCCTGACCGGCGAAAACCTGACCGACGCCCAGCCTGGCTTTGACGGCCAGACGCAAGAGCCCACCGTGAACCTGACGCTGGACGCCAAGGGCTCGCGCATTTTCCGCGACATCACGCGCGAGAACATTGGCAAGCGCATGGCCATCGTGCTGTTTGAAAAGGGCAAGGGCGAAGTGGTGACTGCGCCTGTGATCCGCTCTGAAATCGGTGGCGGCCGCGTGCAGATTTCGGGCCGCATGACGACGGCCGAGGCCAACAACACCGCGCTGCTGCTGCGCGCTGGCTCGCTGGCTGCGCCGATGGAAATCATTGAGGAATACACCATCGGCCCCACGCTGGGCGCTGACAACATCGAGCGTGGTATCCACAGCGTGGTGTGGGGCCTGGCCGCCATTGCCGCGTTCATGTGTGTGTACTACCTGCTGTTTGGCGTGATCTCCAGCATTGCGCTGGCGGTGAATGTGATGCTGCTGGTGGCCATCTTGTCCATGCTGCAGGCCACGCTCACGCTGCCTGGCATTGCCGCCATGGCGCTGGCCATCGGTGTGGCCATCGACTCGAACGTGCTGATCAACGAGCGCGTGCGCGAAGAGCTGCGCGCCGGGGTGGCACCGCAGGCGGCCATCCACACCGGTTATGACCGGGCGTGGGCCACAATTTTGGACTCGAACGTGACCACGCTGATCGCGGGCTTGGCCTTGCTGGCCTTTGGCTCGGGCCCTGTGCGCGGGTTTGCGGTGGTGCACTGCATCGGTATTTTGACCAGTATGTTCTCGGCGGTGTTCTTCTCGCGCGGTCTGGTGAACCTGTGGTACGGCCGCCAGAAGAAGCTCAAGAGCGTTTCCATCGGCCAGGTCTGGAAGCCTGAGGCCAGCGGCACTTCTGTGGCCAAGACGAACTAAGGGGCAGCGGCCATGGAATTTTTCCGAATCAAAAAAGACATCCCTTTCATGAAGCACGCGTTGGTTTTCAACGCGATCTCCTTCATCACTTTTGCGCTGGCGGTGTTCTTCCTGTTCTCCCGCGGGTTGCACCTGTCGGTGGAGTTCACGGGCGGCACCGTGATGGAAGTGGCCTACAGCCAGCCCGCTGAGCTGGCCAAGGTGCGCGACACCGTGTCGGGCCTGGGTTATACCGACGTGCAGGTGCAGAGCTTTGGCACACCCCGCGACGTGCTGATTCGCCTGCCTGTGCAAAAGGGCGTGACATCCGCGCAGCAAAGCGAGCAGGTGCTGCAAGCGCTGAAGGCTGGTGATGCCAATGTGGTGCTGCGCCGCACCGAGTTTGTGGGCCCGCAGGTGGGCGATGAGCTGGTGCACGGTGGCCTCATGGCGCTGGGCATGGTGGTGCTGGGCATCGTGATCTACCTGGCGTTCCGCTTTGAGTGGAAGTTCGGCGTGGCAGCCATCATCGCCAACTTGCACGACGTGGTGATCATCCTGGGCTTCTTCGCGTTCTTCCAGTGGGAGTTCTCGCTGTCGGTGCTGGCCGCCGTGCTGGCGGTGCTGGGCTACTCGGTCAACGAGTCGGTCGTGATTTTTGACCGTATCCGCGAAGCCTTCCGCAAGTACCGCAAGATGACGACGCACGAGGTGATTGACCACGCGATCACCAGCACGATGAGCCGTACCATCATCACCCACGCTTCGACCGAGGCAATGGTGCTGTCGATGCTGTTCTTTGGCGGCCCGAGCTTGCACTACTTTGCCATGGCGTTGACTATCGGTATCTTGTTTGGTATCTACTCCTCGGTGTTTGTGGCGGCTGCCATTGCCATGTGGCTGGGTGTCAAGCGCGAAGATCTGGTGTCGGGTCCACGCAAAGAGGCCGGTGATCCCAATGACCCCAATGCCGGAGCCGCCGTCTGACCCGGTAATATTGACGCATGCAGACAAACGACTCTCTCGTAGCGCAACGCCGCCTGGCGCGCCAGGCGCGCCAGCGTTTCGTTGAGGGGTTGTGCACCAGTCTGCCGGACCTGGACAAGACAGTGACCGAGTTCCTGTCGGCGCTTATGGCGCAAACAGGCACCCAGCGTGAAATGCAGACCCGGCGCGACGCCTGGCTGCTGTACCAGCAACACCACACGGCCTGGCTGGAGCGCACGGCCAAGACCTGGCGCGATGCGCTGGCCCCCCACTCCAGCAGCAGCCAGGGGCAGGCCGTACTGGGCAGCCAGTTCGAGCTGCTCAGCGACGATGTGGTGGAGAACAAGATCGTGGCCGCCCGCATGGCCATCACGGTGGCTGAGCAGGTGAGCCAGCAGTTTGACTCCTTGCGCCAGCGCACCCAGGTGCTGGAGGGCCAGGACATGGACAGCACCGACATCCTGCGGGTTGAGACGGTGTGCCTGAAGCTGGTGGAGCAATGGGTGGATGCGGGCTTGCCCCGCACCGATTTGCTCACGGTGGTTGACCCGCTGCAGCGCGAGCTGGCCAAGCAGGTCCAAAAGCACTACCAGGCCGTCAACGTGTTTTATGTGGAGCAAGGCGTGGCCATGCCCACGGACATGCGGGGGCGCGTGCGCCGCACCGCTTCGGGTGGCGTGGGCGGGGGGGCTGAATCCTCCGGGGCGGGCGGTTTGGCCTCCCAGGCGCTGGCCCAGTCGCGTGATGCCATGGCGGGCATGCAAGGTGCGCCGAGCGGGCGATGGGGTGGCCCGGCATCTGGCCGGGGCGAGCCTTTGCAACAGCGCCCCATGATGCCCCCCCAGCAAGGGCAGTACATGGCGCCCCACCCGGGCATGGTGGGCGGAGGCTACGGCGCCGCCACGGGCATGACGCCGTTGATCCGTGCCCGCCAGCGTGCGCAAGGGGTGATGGGCCAGTTGCGCAAGCTATTGACCCAGCCAGCGACCGGTTTTGACATGGTCAAGGCTCCACCAGCCTCCGCTGCCTTGGCACACGCCTTGTCTGCGCAGCGGGTTCAGGCAGACACGTATTACAGCGGCGTAGCCACTCTCATGGAAGATTACAGTCCCGCTGCCGTGGTGCAGGTGGCTGGTGCCGTGCGCGAACGCTCGGTCGAGCTCAAGAAAAAAGCCGTCACCCCGGGCGAAAAGGCCATCATTGAGGTGGTGGCGCTGATGTTCCAGAGCATCCTGGCCGAAGACCGCATTCCACCCGCCGTGCGGGTGTGGTTTGCGCGCTTGCAGGTGCCGGTGTTGCGGGTGGCCCTGGCAGAGCCCGAGTTTTTCAGCAACCTGGACCACCCTGCACGGCAACTGATTGACCGCATGGGCGCTTGCGTCATGGGCTTTGACGCCACGGCCATCAACGGCAGCGCGTTGGAGGCAGAAATCCGCCGGGTGGTGCAGGTGATTGAGCAGTACCCCGAGACCGGGCGCCGTGTGTTCCAGCTGGTGTACGAAGAGTTTGAGAAATTCCTCTCCAAGTTCCTGACCGAAAAGCAGGCCACGTCGCGCCTGGTGAGCGTGGCCCAGCAGGTGGAGCAGCGTGAGACGCTGGCCATCCAATACACCATCGAACTGCGGACCATGCTGCGCGACATGCCGGTGCGCGATGAGATCCGTGAATTCCTCTTCAAGACCTGGGCCGAGGTGCTGGCCTTGTCTGCGGTGCGCGATGGTGCGCAGCATGCGGACACGGTGATGTTCAAGCAGACCGCAGCCGATCTGGTGTGGGCCGCCAGCGCCAAGCCCAATCGCACCGACCGCTCGCTGGTGATCCAGCAACTGCCGGGTCTGCTGCAGCGCCTGCGCCAAGGGCTGACGCTGATTGGTGTGACAGGGGCTGAGCAGGATGCGGGCATCAAGGTGCTGACGGACACCCTGGCCGAAGCATTTTTGTCCAAGACGGCGAGCATTCCGCAAGCGCACATCGAGGCCATGTCCAAGCGCTTGGCCAATTTGGAAGACTTCATCAACGATGCCACGCTGGGCGACATGCCGCTCAATTCCGAAAGCATCGAAATGATGCTGGGCATCGACGCATCCTCGATCTTCGTGATTGCCGACAATGGCGCCCCGGTGGACGATGCCATGGTGGCCTGGGCCCAGGACCTCAAACCCGGTACCTGGTACACGCTGGACCACAACGGGTCTTCGGCCCAGGTGCAGTATGCGTGGCAGAGCAAGCGCAAGCAGTTGCATCTGTTTGCTGCCGTCGATGGCAGCAGCTACCTGATCCAGCTGCACCGGCTGGCGGCCTATCTGCAGACCGGCCTGCTGGTGGCGCAGGACGAAGAGGGGCTCACCATGCGTGCCACCCGCGACGCCCTGGCCAAGCTGGACGCCAACCCTGAGCGCCTGCTTGACTGAGCCAGCCAGCCAGCCTGCGTGCACGCAGCTGGCAGTGAGTGCCCTGTCACACCGCACAGGCTTCTGCCTGCTTTGAGCGGCGCCTAGCCGCGCCCCATGCGCTGAAACAATGCGCCGGGCAGCCGGGCGATGGCACCGTCCAACTCCAATTCCAGCAGCTGCACTTGCAGGCTGGCCGTGTCTAGGCCTGTGCGGCTGACCAGCGCATCCAGCCCGACCGGGTCGTAGCCCATGGCCTGCAGCAGCGGGCTTTCGGCGGCTACTGGCGGTGCCTCGCCAGCCACCGCTTCGGGTGAGCGCGGGGCTGCAGACCATCGGCACTCTTCCAGAACATCTTGGGCCGACTCGACCAGCTTGGCGCCTTGCTTGATCAGTGCGTGGCAGCCCCGCGATTGGGGTGCGTGGATGGAGCCCGGAATAGCGAACACTTCCCGGCCTTGCTCGGATGCCATGCGGGCCGTGATCAGCGAGCCTGAGGCCAATGCGGCCTCGACCACCAGGGTGCCTTGCGATAGGCCGGAAATGATGCGATTGCGCTTGGGGAAGTTGCCTGCCAAGGGCGGGGTGCCCAGCGGGTATTCGCTGACCAGCAGGCCGTGCCGGGCAATGCGGTGGGCCAGTGCCAGATGTTTGCTGGGGTAGACGCGGTCCAGTCCTGTGCCCACGATGGCGATGGTGGCGGCCTGCTCTGAGCCATCGCCCGGCACTACATCGGCCAAGGCCCCTTCATGCGCGGCGGCATCTACGCCCAGTGCCAGGCCAGACACGATGGTCAGCCCCGCCGCGCGCAGTGCTTTGGCAAATTGGTAGGCGTTGTCTGCCCCCTGTGCCGTGGGGTTGCGGCTGCCCACCACGGCCAGGCATTGACCCTCGCTGAAGGGGGTGCCTTGCACCAGGGCTTGGGCGCCCATCACGTACAGCATCAGGGGCGGGTCCTCGGTGTCCAGCATTCTCTGGGGAAAGCGCCGGTCCCCCAGGGTGATGATGTCCCGGGCCACGCCTTCGGGGGTGTCGGTCGCTTGCAGCCACTGCCAGGTCTTCTCCAGCAAATCCGGCCACTCGGCGGGCGGCGTGCTCAGTGCTTGGGCCTGGCGCGGCGTTACCCACTGGCCCAGGACTGCTTCAGGTTGGGCAAAGATGCCCGCAGGCAGGCCAAAGGCCGCCAGCAGCTTGCGCGCAGCCTGGTTGCCAATGCCTTTGGTGGTGGCAAGCCGTAGCCATGCGCCCAGTTCGTCCCGGTCCATAGTTGGCCAATGAGGGTTGGAAGGTTTGTATGGGGGCGATGCAAAACGGGGCCCGAAGGCCCCGTTGCAGCGTGATCGATCGCAGGCTGGGCTGCGTTTACTGTGGGTTGACCAGTCGGTCGCCCACTTGCACGCCAGTGCGCACTTCCAGCAGCAGTGCGTACGAAACCTTGTCAAAGGTCAAGAACACCATGGCCAAGCCGTTGTGTTCGCTGGGCAGCTTGATCATTGGCTTGCCGTCGCCGGTCACGTCCTTGACGAGGTCGCCTTTGGTCAGCAAGGTCAGCACATGCCCTGGCTCAATGCCTTGGGTGGAGCCCATGTTGATGGCCACGACCTGGTTTTGCCCAGCCACCGCCACGTTGGAGGAGCCATAAATGGACACCACGCGGGCGTTCACGTTGGTTTGTGGCTCGTGGGGAATGTAGTTCTTGAAGTTACGGCCGGGCTCAGGAAGCATGCGGTCGCCTGCGCGAATCTCTTCCTTGGTGGCCGTGATGTCCACGGTGGCTGGCACCAACTCTTGCTTGACCTTGCCCTTGCCGTCGCTGACTTCTTCCACGGTTTCGCTGCGGGCCAGTTCGGCATTGCCTAGGTAGCGCGCTTCGTAGCCCAGGATTTCACCCGACACGGGGTCCTTCAGTGCCACGGCATCGCGGAACACGCGGAAGCTGCGGGGGTTGCCCGCCTTGGTGCTCAACTGGGCATTGGCGCTGCCGCGTGCGTACACACGATCGCCTGCGGCCATCAGTACGCGCTGGTCGGTCGTAGCCACCAGTCGGGGCGCTTGCTCAATGGTGGCGGCATCGGCCACCAGGGGCTCGACCAGGAAGGGCGCAATCAGGTGCGATTGGAGGGTGGGCAGGGCCAGGCTGGCCAGGCTGTCGGTGCGTGTGCGGGGCGACAGGCGCACGGTGTCGGAGCCGCCCACGGGCTGGGTGCGCAGGCGCGCATAGCCGTCGGACTTGTCCAGGTACAGCGCTTGTCCGGGGAAGATCAGGTGGGGATTGGGCAGGGCCTTGAGGTTCATGCCCCACAGCTCAGGCCAGCGCCATGGGCTCTTGAGGTACATCTTGGAGATGTCCCACAGCGTATCGCCGCGCTTGACGACGTAGGTGTCAGGGGCGTTGGGGGCCAACTCGGAGATCGGGATGCCCTTCTCTGACACCTGTTGCGCGGTGCTGCGCTGGGCATCGGAAATCGGGTACTTTTGTGCCAAGGCGGGCGTGCATGCCAAAGCTGCGGCAATGACTGTCAGCGCACCCAAGGCTGTTCGCTGCGCGCTGGAGAAAGTCATCATGTTTTTCCTTTTTTGATGCATTGAGAAACGCCCCCTCACTGACGCCCGGCCACCCATATCAGGCGAGTGGCCAAGCAGAACCATTACAAATCATCTCAGATTCTCTGCTCAAGCCCTTGATTCGGCAACGAATATTGGCCTGCTGGGCAGCGCCTTTGCTCAAAAGTGGCGAAAATAGCGACACTTATTACCTGGTTTCATGGCAATTCTTCCTATTCTCTGTTACCCCGATCCACGCCTGCACAAGGTGGCCAAGCCTGTTGCTGCGGTGGACGAGCGCATCCAAACCCTGGTGGCCGATATGCTGGCCACCATGTACGACGCCCACGGCATTGGCCTGGCCGCTACGCAAATTGACGTGCATGAGCGCGTGGTGGTGATCGACGTCTCTGAAGAGCGCGATCAGCCGCTGGTGCTCATCAACCCTGAAATCACCTGGGCCAGCCCTGAAAAGCAAGTGGGCGATGAAGGCTGCCTGTCTGTGCCGGGTATTTACGACGGTGTCGAGCGTTCTAGCAGCGTGCATGTCAAAGCCTTGAATGAAAAAGGCCAGACGCACACCGTGCAAGCCGATGGCCTTCTCGCTGTGTGTATTCAGCACGAGATGGACCATTTGCTGGGCAAGGTGTTTGTGGAATATCTCTCTCCCCTCAAACGCAATCGCATCAAGACCAAAATGGTCAAACAGCAGCGAGGTAATCGCGAGTGAATACCCAGGTGCCCAGCATCCATGTGGGGGTGCGGGCACTGCGCGCGCGCATGGTTTTGTGTGCGCAGCGGTGGGCATCCGCGGTTGCGCTGTGTGGACTGGGCGTTGCCTGTGCCTTGCTGGTGGGCTGCGCCAGCCCGGCCAAAGAACCCCTGGGTGCCTCGCGCCAAGAGGTGGCCCAGCGGCTGGGCCAACCCACGGCGGTGTACCCCCGGGCCGAGGGCGGGGAGCGTTGGCAGTACTCCGAGCTGCCCGCTGGCGTTCAGGTCTACAACCTGGACTTTGATGCCGCTGGCCGCTTGGTGGCCAACGCTGCGGCGCTCACCCAGCAGTGGCTGGAGCAGATTCCCATCGGGCAATGGACTGTGGCCGATGTGCGCTACTGGCTGGGCACCCCGCAGCGCGTAGACCGGGTCGCCCGCTTTGACGGGGAGGTCTGGGTCTACCGCTTCACCCAGTTGTCCGACCCCCGCTTCGCCTACATCCATATCGACCCCTCGGGCACCGTGCGGCAGGTGCTGTTTGTGGACGATGTTTCCAACGCCCCAGACGACCGCCCTTGACGGTGGCCCGGCGGCCCCATCGGGCCGCTTTTTGCTGCGCCACCGACCCCAGAGGGCTGTTGCCCCGCTGACCCGTATTGCGAGAGATACCCCATGAGAGTGATTTTTGCCGGCACCCCCGAATTTGCCCGCGTGGCCCTGGACCGTTTGTTGGCGGCAGGCTTTACCGTGCCGTTGGTGCTGACGCAGCCTGACCGCCCCGCCGGGCGCGGCATGAAGCTGCAGGCATCGCTCGTCAAACAGTGCGCGCTGGAGCATGGCATTGCCGTGGCCCAGCCGCGCAGCCTGCGGCTGGACGGCAAGTACCCCGAAGACGCCGCTGCCGCGCGCGAGGCCCTGCTGGCCGCCCAGGCCGATGTGATGGTGGTGGCCGCCTACGGGCTGATCCTGCCGCAGTGGGTGCTGGATTTGCCCGCCAAAGGCTGCCTCAACATCCACGCCAGCGTGCTGCCACGTTGGCGCGGCGCAGCGCCCATCCACCGGGCGATCGAGGCGGGCGATGCACAAACCGGCGTCACCATCATGCAGATGGACGCAGGCCTGGACACGGGTGACATGCTGCTGCTGGAGAAAACCCCCATTGCCGCCACCGACACCACCGCCGTGCTGCACGACCGCCTGGCCACCCTGGGCGGTCGCATGATTGTGGAAGCCCTGGAACTGGCCGCCTGTGGTGGCCTGCAGCCCGTGCCCCAGCCTGCTGAGGGCGTTACCTACGCCCACAAGATTGAAAAGGCCGAGAGCGAAATCGACTGGTCTTTGCCTGCTGCGGCCATTGGCCAGCGCATCCGGGCGTTCGACCCGTTTCCGGGCGCCAGCACCCATTTGCAGGGCGAGGCTATCAAGGTATGGAGCTATGAAATTAATAGCTGCTCGCGCTTATCTAATGAGCGCTACGGCCAGATTTTGGCATCAGGCCCCGAGGGCGTGACGGTGGCTTGCGGCGACGGCGCCCTGCGCCTCACCACCTTGCAGCGTGCGGGGGGCAAGCGCCTGCCCGTGGCTGATTTCTTGCGCGGCTTTCCGCTGCCGGTGGGGCAGGTGCTGGGCGCTGGCGCGGGGGCGGCGTGAGCACCGCAACCCCATCCACCTGGGGGGCCATGGTGCGCCACCCGTCCTTTCGCATGGCCGCCAAAGACATGGCGGGCACCTCGCTGGGCATTGGCGCCTGGGGGCTGGTCACCGGGGTGGCCATGATCAAGAGTGGCATGTCGCTGCCCATGGCAGTGTTCATGTCGCTGGTGGTGTACGCGGGCAGCGCGCAACTGGCCGTCATCCCGTTGCTCACGGTGGGCGCGCCGCTGTGGGTGGTGTGGCTCACGGCCGCGTGTGTGAACCTGCGCTTCGTCATCTTCAGCAGCATGTGGCGCAACTACTTTGCCCACCTGCCACGGCGCTGGCGCCTGGTGATTGGCTACTTCAGCGGCGACGTGATCTTTGTGGCGTTCATGAAGCGCTTTCCGGCGCAAACCCCCGAGCCTGACCAAGTGCCTTACTTTGCCGGGGCCGCCTGCACCAACTGGCTGGCATGGCAAGTGCCGTCGCTGTTGGGCATTGCGCTGGCCAATGTGGTGCCGCTGTCCTGGGGCCTCGGGTTTGCGGGCGTGCTGGCGCTGTTGGGGGTGCTGCTGTCACTGCTGTTTGACCGCGCCACCTGGCTGGCCACGGGCGTGGCGGCCACGGCGGCCATCGCCGCCTTTGCGCTGCCGCTCAAGCTCAACATCCTGGTGGCCATTGCCGCCGCCGTGGCCGTGGGGCTGATGATCGAAGCGGTGGAGCATCGCCGCCGCCACCCCGAGCTGCTGCTGGTGCCTGCCAACGAAAAACTGCCTGCGGACGAAAAACAGCATGTGCGCGACGGCGACGTCGTGCCCGTGCGCGAGGAGCGCCATCCATGAACTGGTCCTGGGTTGAACCCGTCATCGCCATCCTGGGGCTGGCTGTCATCACCGTGGTGTCGCGGTCGTTCTTCATGATCCCCGAGCGCGAGATGGCGCTGCCCGACTGGCTCAAGCGCGGCCTCAAATACGCCCCGCTGGCCGCGCTGTCGGCCGTGATTGCGCCCGAGATCTTCATGGCCCACGGCGAATTCATCCAGACCTTCCAGGACGCCCGCTTGCCCGCCGTGGTCCTGGCCAGTGCCTACTACTTCTGGAAGCGCGGCATCCTGGGCACCATCGTGGTGGGTATGGCGGTGTACCTGCCGCTGCACATCGGCTGGGGCTGGTAGGAATAGCACCCCCTGGGTCGCCTTCGGCGCCTCCCCCTCTCTCGCTTCGCGGGAGGGGGACGCACCCGGTGGCCTGGCAAAGCCAGTTCCACGGGTGCACTGGCACAGACCGGGGGGCCCCTCTGCTGCGGTTACTAAAATGGCCGCCGCGAGAGCCCTCCTTTCCCTTTACACCTCTGCTATGAACATCCTTCGCTTTTCCGATCTGTGCGCCCAGGGCAAGGCCCGCAACCAGCGCGTCTTCATCCGTGCCGACCTGAACGTGCCGCAAGACGACGCTGGCAATATCACTGAAGACACCCGCATCCGTGCTTCCATCCCCGCCATCCGCATGGCGCTGGACGCCGGTGCCGCTGTGATGGTGACCAGCCACCTGGGCCGCCCGACCGAAGGCGAGTTCAAACCCGAAGACTCTCTGGCCCCCGTGGCCAAACGCCTGGCCGAGCTGCTGGGCCGTGAGGTTCCGCTGGTTGCCAACTGGGTGGACGGCGTGCAAGTGGCCCCCGGCCAGATCGTGCTGCTGGAAAACTGCCGCCTGAACGTGGGCGAGAAGAAGAACAAGGAAGAGCTGGCCCGCAAGCTGGCCGCACTCTGTGACATCTTCGTGAACGACGCCTTTGGCACCGCCCACCGCGCCGAAGGCACCACCTACGGCATCGCGCAGTACGCCCCCATAGCCTGCGCCGGCCCGCTGCTGTCGGCTGAGATTGACGCCCTGACCAAGGCCCTGGCCCAGCCCCAGCGCCCCCTGGCCGCCATCGTGGCGGGCTCCAAGGTGTCGACCAAGCTCACCATCTTGCAAAGCCTGGCCGATAAGGTGGACCAGCTCATCGTCGGCGGCGGCATTGCCAACACCTTCATGCTTGCCGCAGGCCTGCCCATCGGCAAGAGCCTGGCCGAGCCCGACCTGCTGGACGCCGCCAAGTCCGTGATGGCCGCGATGAAGGCCCGTGGCGCTGAGGTCCCGATCCCTACCGACGTGGTGGTCGCCAAGACCTTCGCAGCCGACGCCCCCGCCACCGTGAAGGCCGCCACCGATGTGGCGGCAGACGACATGATCCTGGACATCGGCCCCGAGACTGCGGCCCGCCTGGCGGCACAGCTCAAGTCCGCAGGCACCATCGTCTGGAACGGCCCCGTGGGCGTGTTTGAGTTTGCCGCCTTTGAAAACGGCACCAAGCAACTCGCCAAGGCCATTGCCGAGTCGCCCGCCTTCAGCATTGCGGGCGGTGGCGACACGCTGGCCGCCATTGCCAAGTACGGCATCGACAAGCAGGTGGGTTACATCTCCACCGGCGGCGGTGCTTTCCTGGAGGTGCTGGAAGGCAAGACCCTGCCCGCCTTCGAGATTCTGGAAAAGCGCGCAGCTGGAAACTAAGACCGCCCGGCAAGTCACTTGCCCGAAGGGTTGGAGTGAAATCGGGCCGATGAATTTGGAGTTTTGACGCCCCGGCTGCTTGCATGGGCACGAGCCTATGCGGCGCACCCGTTGCATCCACTCATCCCGATTGCACTCCAATGCGATCCCCGAAAAGATCGTCAACAGGTTCTAAGGGCCACCCTGCGGGGTGGCCTTTTTCATGGGCAGACCCACCCGACGCCCATTTCAGCGGCACCCACCTAAAATCACCCCCCATGACCTTCATCGACACACTGCGCACTGCCACCACGCAAAACCAATCCATGCTGTGCGTGGGCCTGGACCCTGAGCCCTCCCGCTTCCCCGCCCACATGAAGGGCGACGCCAGCAAGATTTACGACTTCTGCGCAGCCATCGTCGATGCCACAGCCGATCTGGTCTGCTCCTTCAAGCCGCAGATTGCCTACTTTGCCGCCTACCGGGCCGAAGACCAACTCGAACGCCTGATGGAGCACATGCGCCGCACAGCGCCGAAGGTGCCGGTGATTCTGGACGCCAAGCGCGGCGACATCGGCTCCACCGCGCAGCAGTACGCCAAGGAAGCGTTCGAGCGCTACGGCGCCGACGCCGTCACGCTCTCGCCCTTCATGGGCTTTGACTCCATCGAGCCCTACCTGGCCTACCACGGCAAGGGCGCATTCTTGCTGTGCCGCACCTCCAACCCTGGTGGCGACGATCTGCAAAACCAGCGCCTGGCCAGCATCGACGGCCAGCCCCTGGTGTACGAACACATCGCCAAGCTGGCCCAAGGCCCCTGGAACCTGAACGGACAGCTCGGCCTGGTGGTGGGCGCCACCTACCCGCAAGAGATTGAACGCGTGCGCAGCATTGCGCCCACGCTGCCCCTGCTCATCCCCGGCGTGGGCGCGCAGGGCGGCGATGCCGTGGCCACTGTGCGCGCAGGCCTGCGCAGCGATGGGCCCATCATCGTCAACTCGTCCCGTGCCGTGCTCTATGCATCGCAGGGCGCTGACTTTGGCGCGGCCGCCCGTGCCGAAGCGCAGCGCACCCGCGCTGTGCTGGAGGCCGCGCGCAGCGCCTGAGCCCCCGGCCGCAGGCTGTGCCCCTTCCACCCCCTCCAGCGCCAGCCCTTGTGCGTTGCCCCCAGGTGCCTTGCCCATGCAACTGAAATGGCTGGAGGACTTTGCCGTGCTGGCGCAGGAGCGCAGCTTCACCCGCGCCGCAGAGATACGCCACGTCACGCACCCGGCCTTTGGGCGCCGCATCCGCGCGCTCGAGGCCTGGGCCGGAACGCCGCTGATCGAGCGTGGCGGCGGCCCGGTGCGGCTCACCGCCGCAGGCCAGGCCTTTGTGGACACGGCCGAGCAAATGGCGCGCAACCTGGCCCAGTCGCACGATGAGCTGATGGCCATTGCAGGCCGTCAGGCCCGCACCGTCACGCTGGCCACAGGCCGCACCTTGGCGCGCACCGTGGTGGCCGACTGGCTGGTGCGTTTGCGGCCCCATCTGGCCGATGGGGAGCTGCGCATCCTCACCCGCGCGCTGGCCGATGCGGTGCAAGACTTGCAGCAGGGCGTGGCAGATTTCGCCATCCTCTACCACCACCTCTCGCTGACGGTGCCTTTGGATGGGCGACAGTTTTTGCATGTCGCCCTTGCCACTGACCGGCTCTTGCCCATAGCCCTGGCAGATGCGCATGGCGCTCCGCGCTATCGGCTGGGTGCGGGCAGCACAGCGGTGCCGTATATCGCGTTTGGCCGCACGCTCGCGCTGGGGCGTTTGGTGGAGGACCTGCTGGCCCACCACCCCCAGGCCAGCAGCCTGCAGCGGTTGGTGGAATGTGACTCGCCCGATGCGAACTACGAGTACGTGCGCAAAGGTTTGGGGGTGTCCTGGCTGCCTTGGTCCATGGTGCATGGCGACTGCAAGTCGGGCCTTTTGGCGCCTGCCGGTGACAAGAGCCTGGAGGTGAAGTTCGATGTGCGGCTGTACCGCCCCAAGCGCCGGCTCAGCACGCTGGCAGAGGTGCTCTGGTCCACGATTGCGCGCCGCTGATACAGCGCAGTTGCGCGGTCGCCTGCGCAGAGGGTGCGTGGACCCGCAGGACAGTGCATCAGTTGCTGAGGGGCAGCAGAACAACCGGCGGCCAGGAGATTCCGGTGCCAAAAATGCACCGTCTCGTGCCATTTAGGCACCACATGGAGGGGCGGCGATTCGGACAATGGGGCACTACCACCCCACACAAGGAAACACGATGCGTCCTCTCTCTATTGCCCGCCGCCAGGGGCTTGTCCGATGTGTTGCCGGTGCACTGGCGTGTGCCGCCGCCGTATCCGCGGCCTGGGCCCAGGCACCAGCCTACCCCACCAAGCCCATCACCATCGTCGTGGCGTACCCGCCCGGCGGCAGCACCGACCTGATGGGCCGCATGGTGGGCACCGAGCTGTCCACCCGCCTGGGCCAGCCGGTGGTGATCGAGAACCTTGGCGGTGCGGGCGGCGCGATTGGCGCGCAAAAGGTGGCCAATGCCCAGCCCGATGGCTACACGCTGCTGGTGGGCGCCAGCAACGAGCTGGCCATCAACAAGCTGGTCACCAAAAAGGTCAAGTACGACATCAAGGACTTCACCGCCATCGGGCTGGTGGCGTCGCAGCCGCTGGTGCTGGTGGCCTCGCCCGCCTCGGGCGTCAAGAATGCGGCCGAGTTCACGCAGCTGGTCGCCAAGAACCCTGGCAAATTCAGCTACGGCAGCTCGGGCGTGGGCACCTCGCTGCACCTGGCGGGTGAGATGCTCAAAGACCAGGGCAAGCTGTTCATGACGCACATTCCCTACCGCGGCGTGGCCCCGCTGACCAACGATCTGGTGGGCAACAACCTGGAGTTTGGCGTGTTCGTCCTCTCCAGCGGCCTGCCCCACATCAAAAGCGGCAAGGTGATTGCCCTGGGCACCACCGAGGCCAAGCGCTCGCCCATCACGCCCGACATTCCGGCCCTGGCCGAACTGCCCCAGTTCAAGAATGTGGACATCGGTGTGTGGTTTGCGCTGATGGCACCGGCCAACCTGCCCAAGCCCATCCACGAAAAGCTGCGCAAGGCGCTGACCGACATGCTGCAGTCGCCCGACTTCCGCAAGAAGATGGAAGCCACCGGCTCTGTCGTGGCCTCCCCCGCCACCGATACCGACAAGTACATCGCCAGCGAAATCGCCAAGTACCAGAAGATCGTGCAGTTCGCCAAGATCGAAGAATGACCGCCCACATGAGCACACGCATGGACACCACCGCCGCATCGCCCGGCTTTTCACTGCCAGTCCCCGACATCAGCGCCTGGCGCGCTGGCAACACCGGGGTCGAGGGGGTTTGGCACTTTGACAGCGGCAAGCCCGGCCGCAGCACCATGGTCAGCGCGCTGGTGCACGGCAACGAGCTGTGTGGCGCCTGGGCCCTCAAGGGCCTGCTGGAGGCGGGTGTGCGGCCCGAGCAGGGCCGCCTCACGCTGGCGTTTTGCAACCTCGATGCGTTTGACCGCTTCGATGCCAGCCAGCACGATGCCTCGCGTTTCACCGACGAAGACCTCAACCGCCAGTGGCTCAACGAACGCATCGACGCGGGCGACACCCGTGAGCGCCGCCGCGCCGCTGCGCTGCGGCCGTTTGTGCAGCAGGCCGACTGGCTGCTCGATATCCACTCCATGCACGAGCCCTCGGCCCCGCTGCTGCTCACCGGCGTGCAGCCGCGCAACCTGGCGCTGGCGCATGCCATGCGCTCGCCCGAGCACATCGTGGTGGACGCGGGCCACAAAGACGGTGTGCGCATGCGCGACTACGGCCGCTTCGGCCTGCCCGATGCCGAGGCCGGTGACACCCGTTCGTTGCTGATCGAGTGCGGCTTTCATGGCGACCCGGCCAGCCTGCAGGTGGCCCAGGACCAGTGCGTGCGGTTCATCGAGCAGTCTGGCGTGGTCGGTGCACAGGCGCTGGCGCAGCAACTGCCGGGCTGGCGCATGCCCGATGCGCCCCGGCAGTGGGCGCTGGAGGTGACCGGCCCGGTGGTGGCCACCAGCAGCGCGTTCCGGTTTGTGGCGCCTTACACGGGCCTGGAACTGTTTGAAAAGGCTGGCACCGTGATCGGTGACAACGATGGGGTGCCTGTCACCACCCCTTATGACAACTGTGTGCTGGTGATGCCCTCGGTCCGGCAGGCGCGCGCGGGCGTGACGGTGGTGCGGTTCGCGCAGCGCACGTTGCTGTGACCGGGCATTGAATCTGCGGGGCGGCCAGCGCGGCTGCCGCGTCTATGGGGGCGGTGCGTTTGGCGCTGGCGTGTCTCAGTGGCCCGGGCGTCCCGCCTCTATCTGACCCCGCACCAGTTGGGCCAAGGCCATGTCACCGGGGGTTTCGGGGGTCCACTTGTCTACGGGCCGGGGGGTGCCGGTGTCGTCGGGCGAGACGAAGACGGCCACGCAGTGGGTCACTTCCTGGT
The DNA here is from genome assembly GCF_002749705.1 of Acidovorax sp. 56. Taxonomy (NCBI): domain Bacteria; kingdom Pseudomonadati; phylum Pseudomonadota; class Betaproteobacteria; order Burkholderiales; family Comamonadaceae; genus Acidovorax; species Acidovorax sp. 56. The sequence continues at coordinate 3,213,878 of NZ_PEEV01000001.1, read as the reverse complement.
AGGCCTCGCCTGGCTGTGGGCCGCTGCGCACTTCGATGAAGATGTTCATGCTGGTGGTGCCGGTGTAGGCCAGGCGGGCCTCGACCTCGACCATGGCACCACCCACCACCGGGTGCATGAAGCGCAGTCTGCCGTAACTGGCGGCCACGCAGGGGCTCTTGGCCCACTGGTTGGCCACCACGTTGGCGGCTTCGTCAATCCACTTCATGACCACGCCTGCCGACACGCGGCCGCCGGGGCTGTCTGCGGAAGATTCCGCCAGAAAACGCAGGATGGTCGAGGTGGTGGTCATGGGGGCGCTTGGCTCGGGTGGAGCGAAAGAGTTCTCAATCCGCCCCATTATTCATGAGTGCCCTGGATTTGTGCCCGCCGTTGCGATCTTGAAAGTGACCTTTTGTAGCGATACCCCGCGCATCCCGCAGGGCACAGTCTGGTAATTGCTATTAAATATATAGCTGCTAGCGCTTGTTGATAAAGCGCTAGAGCCTGTTTTGGCTGTGATGCCTTTGGACGTCAGGGCCCTGGCGCGCTGATGCCCAGCGCTGCCAGCTCAGCCGCCGTGAACACCCGCGACCTTGTGTGGAATGCCTTGCCCTCCGGCCCCTCCAGCGAGAAGGTGCCGCCGCCATGCCCGTCGAGCACATCGATGATGAGCTGCGTGTGCTTCCAAGTCTCGTACTGGGCTTTGCCGATGTAGAACCGGCAGCCCCCAATGTCACCCAGGTACACATCGCCCGCACCCATGGTGATCTCGCCGGGCAGGTAGCAGTTGGCGGCGCTGTTGTCGCAGCAGCCGCCACTTTGGTGGAACATCAAGTCCTGGCCATGCTTGGCCTGCAGCAAGGCCACCAGCTCCAGTGCAGCAGGCGTGGCCACCACCCGTGGGGGTGGTGGGGTGCCCTGGGTTGCCGTGGCGGCGTCCATGGCCTTCATGGCGTCAGGCCGTCATGGCCCCGCGGAAGATGCCTTCGATGTCGGCCTGCGTGGCCGTGCGCGGGTTGGTCAGGCCACACGCATCCTTGAGCGCGTTGGTGGCCAGCAGCGGAATGTCGGCCTCCTTCACGCCTAGGTCGCTCAGGCACTTGGGGATGCCAATGTCCAGCGCCAGCTGGCGGATGGCGGTCAGGCAGGCCTGTGCGCCCGCTTCGGCGTCCAGCCCCTGCACCTCCACGCCCATGGCATGCGCCACATCGCGCAGGCGTGCGGCCGATGTGGGCACGTTGAACGCCTCCACATGTGGCAGCAGCAGCGCATTGCACACGCCGTGTGGCAGGTCATAAAAGCCGCCCAGCTGGTGCGCCATGGCATGCACATAGCCCAGCGATGCGTTGTTGAACGCCATGCCCGCCAGGAACTGCGCGTACGCCATCTGCTCGCGGGCGGGCAGGTTGTCACCCTGGGCCACAGCGGTGCGCAGGTTGCGGGCAATCAGCTCTACCGCCTTCAATGCGCAGGCATCGGTGATGGGCGTGGCGGCGGTGGACACGTAGGCCTCCACCGCGTGGGTCAACGCATCCATGCCGGTGGCGGCTGTCAGGCCCTTGGGCTTGGCCAGCATCAGCTCGGGGTCGTTGACGGACAGGATGGGCGTGACGTTGCGGTCCACGATGGCCATCTTGATGTGGCGCGTCTCGTCGGTGATGATGCAAAAGCGCGTCATCTCGCTGGCGGTGCCCGCCGTGGTGTTGATGGCCACCAGGGGCAGTTGCGGCTTGGCAGAGCGGTCCACGCCTTCGTAGTCGGCAATCTCGCCGCCGTTGGTGGCGCACAGGGCAATGCCCTTGGCGCAGTCGTGGGGCGAGCCGCCGCCCAGCGAGATCACAAAGTCGCACTGCTCGGCCTTGAGCTGCGCCAGCCCGGCGCGCACATTGCCCACCGTGGGGTTGGGCTGGGTGCCGTCAAACACCACCGAGGCAATCTGCTGCCCGGCCAGCTGGGCCTGGATGCGCGCCGCCACGCCGAGCTTGCTGAGCACGGCATCGGTAACGATCAGCGCCTTGCGAAAGCCGTGGCCTTTCAGGGCCGCCATGGCCTCTTGCAGGCAGCCTGCGCCCATGATGTTGACACTGGGCATGAAGAACGTACTGGTCATCGTGAACCTCCTTGGTATCGCTATAGGTATGGGGAAAGGGTCGGGTCGGTGTGTGCGCAGCAGGGCGGGGCATGCCCTTGCCTTGGGGCGCTGCGGGTCGGTCCGCGTCCGCCATGCGGGTGGCGGGGCGGTCGGCCCAGGGCGTGAGAAGCAGGTCTCAGCGCCCAAGGCAGGGATTGCTTTGCCAAAATCGTACGCCCGCTGTGGTCTGGCAAAGCGGGGGGCTCAGGCCTTCCGTTGACCCTCGTCAAATGGGCTCAAAAGAAGCCCAGCTTGTTCTCGCTGTAGCTCACCAAGAGGTTCTTGGTCTGCTGGTAGTGGTCCAGCATCATCTTGTGGGTCTCGCGGCCAATGCCCGATTCCTTGTAGCCGCCAAACGCTGCGTGCGCCGGGTAGGCGTGGTAGCAGTTGGTCCACACCCGCCCGGCCTTGATGGCGCGGCCCATGCGGTAGGCCACGTTGCCGTTGCGGCTCCACACACCGGCGCCCAGGCCATACAGCGTGTCGTTGGCAATCGCCAGCGCTTCGGCCTCGTCCTTGAAGGTGGTCACGGCCAGCACGGGGCCGAAGATTTCTTCCTGGAAGATGCGCATCTTGTTGTGACCCTTGAACAGCGTGGGCTGCACGTAGTAGCCGCCTTCCAGGTCACCACCCAGGTGGGCCTGGCCGCCGCCGGCCAGCACTTCAGCGCCTTCTTGCTTGCCCAGGTCCAGGTAACTCAGGATCTTGGTGAGCTGTTCCTTGCTGGCCTGCGCGCCCATCATGCTGTCGGTGTCGAGCGGGTTCTGGTGCTTGATGGCGGCCACGCGCTTCAAGACACGTTCCATGAACTTGTCGTAGATCGATTCTTGAATGATGGCGCGCGATGGGCAGGTGCAGACCTCGCCCTGGTTGAACGCAAACAGCACCAGGCCTTCGATGGCCTTGTCCAGAAACGCATCGTCCTTGTCCATGATGTCGGCAAAGAAGATGTTGGGGCTCTTGCCACCCAGCTCCAGCGTGGCAGGAATCAGGTTGTTGGCGGCAGCCTGGGCAATCACGCGGCCCGTGCTGGTCGATCCGGTGAACGCAATCTTGGCAATGCGCTTGCTGGTGGCCAGCGGCATGCCTGCCTCGCGCCCAAAGCCGTTGACGATGTTGAGCACACCGGGCGGCAGCAGGTCGGCAATCAGCTCGGCCAGGATGAGGATGGAAATGGGCGTGGACTCTGCGGGCTTGAGCACCACGCAGTTGCCTGCACCCAGGGCCGGTGCCAGCTTCCACGCGGCCATCAGGATGGGGAAGTTCCACGGAATGATCTGGCCCACCACGCCCAGCGGCTCCTGGATGTGGTACGCCACGGTGTTCTCGTCGATGTTGGACAACGCCCCTTCTTGCGCGCGCACGCAGCCCGCAAAGTAGCGGAAGTGGTCCACGGTGAGCGGAATGTCGGCGTTCAGCGTCTCGCGGATGGCCTTGCCGTTGTCCACGGTTTCGGCGTAGGCCAGCAGCTCCAGGTTTTGCTCGATGCGGTCGGCAATTTTCAGCAGGATGTTGCCGCGCGTGGCGGCGTCGGTCTTGCCCCAGGCATCGGCCGCGGCGTGGGCGGCGTCCAGTGCCAGTTCGATGTCTTCGGCGGTGGAGCGGGCGGCCTGGGTGTAGACCTTGCCGTTGACCGGCGAGATCACATCAAAGTACTGGCCCTTGACCGGGGCCACGAACTTGCCGCCGATGAAGTTGTTGTACTGGGACTTGTAGGCGATCTTGGCGCCAGCGGCGCCGGGGGCTGCGTAAACGGTCATGCGGTGTCTCCTGTAGGTGTTGTTGGCATCTGCTGCTCGCATTTCGGCAGGCGGTTGCGGCAGGCAGATGTCAGGTCCTATACAAGACCCATGCCAGCCATTGGCTGCGCCGGGCTAGGCAGGCAAGCCCTTGATTCCATTGGATTTTTGGCTTCCAGGGGCGCTGTGTGGGTGCCACCCGGCCACCGCGTTACGTTCCAATACAGAACACCTGTCACGAAATGGAACAGTTGGAACACCCCCTGTGCAAACGCTATTGCCCTGCCCCCCAGGCCCGGCCATACTGCCCCTTGAAGCGGGACGCCATGAGGCCCGCTCAGGAGACAGCGTGCGCACCACATCCCCCCTGCTGGCCTTGCAACAGGCCCGGCGACATTTGCTGGAACACGGCCATTGCCCCAGTGGCGTGGTAGACGAGCGGCTGGCCCGCTCCTGGCGGCGCAGCGTGGCCGCAGGCCTGGCCCCCACCGGGCGCGCCATGGCCGACCTGCCCAGCCCCGGTGACCTGCGCCAGGCCATGGCGGGCAACCACAGCCTGCTCACCCACTCGCGCCCCATCATGGAATACCTGTTCGACCAGGTGCGCCACAGCCACAGCGTGGTGGTGCTGGCCGACCGTGCGGGCATGCTCATGCACACGCTGGGCAGCCCTGGCTTCATCGACAAGGCCGAGCGCGTGGCGCTGACCTGCGGCGCCTCGTGGCACGAGGCCCACCGGGGCACCAACGCCATCGGCACCGCGCTGGCCGAGGGCAACGCGGTGGAGGTGCATGGCGGCGAGCATTTTCTGGAGCGCAACAGCTTTCTCACCTGCGCGGCCTCGCCCATCCTCTCGGCCACGGGCGAGCTGCTGGGCATCCTCGACATCTCGGGCGACCACCGCAACGGCCACGCCCACACCCTGGGCCTGGTCAGCACCGCCGCCCGCATGATCGAAAACCGCCTGCTGGTGGCCACCTGCACGCGCAACATCCGCCTGCACCTGCACCGCGAGCCCGAGGGCATTGGCAGCGTGGCCGAAGGCATCGTTGCCGTGTCGGCCGACGGCTGGATCGTGGGCGCCAACCGCGTGGCCCTGGCCCAGCTGGGCCTGCACACGGGCGACCTGGGCGCCACCTTGCTGGAGCGGGTGGCCGACGTGCGGCTCGATGACCTGCTCTCGCAGCACCACCGTCGCCCCCAGCAGCCCCAGGCGCTGCGCTTGCGCGGCGGGGCCTTGCTGTATGCCCAGGTGCAACTGGACGCCGCTGCCTGGCCTGCCGTGCACAAGCCCAGCGCCAGCGTCCCCACGGCGGCCGTGCCGGACGATGCCCTGGCCCGGCTCGACACGGGCGACGCCCGCTGGCGCGCCGCTGCCGACAAGGCCCGCCGCGTGGTGGGCAAGCCCATCCCGGTGCTCATCCAGGGCGAATCGGGCGTGGGCAAGGAAGTGTTTGCCCGCGCCCTGCACGCCAGCGGCCCGCGCAGCAGCGGCCCCTTTGTGGCCATCAACTGTGCGGCCATCCCCGAGCACCTGATCGAATCCGAGCTGTTTGGCCATGTGGCAGGCGCCTTCACCGGCGCCCGCAAAGAAGGCAGCCTGGGCCGCCTGCGCCAGGCCCACGGCGGCACGCTGTTTCTCGATGAAATCGGCGACATGCCCCTGGCCCTGCAAACCCGCCTGCTGCGTGTGCTGCAAGACCGCAGCGTGACGCCCGTGGGCGCAGGCCAGGCCGTGCCGGTGGACTTTTGCCTCATCAGCGCCACGCACTGCCAGCTGCTGCAGGCGGCCGAGCAGGGGCGTTTTCGGCACGATTTGTACTACCGCTTGAACGGCCTGACGGTGCAATTGCCCGCCCTGCGCGAGCGCAGCGACTTTGACGCCCTCACCACCCACTTGCTGGCCGAGCTGGCTGCCGAACAGGGCCTGCCCCACCCCGTGCACCTGGCCCCCGCCTTGCTGCAGCGCCTGGCCGCTCACCCCTGGCCCGGCAACCTGCGCCAATACGCCAGCGTGCTGCGCACTGCCTGCGCCATGCTGGCCGAGGGCGAAGACCAGCTGGGCTGGGAGCACCTGGGTGACGACATCGTGCAGGCGCTGCAAACGGTGGCCTCGCCCGTGTCTGCAGCGGCGGCTCCCCAAGCTCCGTACCAGCCCCTGCAAAGGCATGTGCACGGGCATGCCCCAGCGCTGCTCAGCCTGCAGCAACTCTCCAGCGCCGCCATCGACCAGGCCCTGCAAAGCGCACGCGGCAACGTGTCCCAGGCCGCCCGCCAGCTTGGCATCAGCCGCCAAACGCTGTACCGCAAGCTGGCAGCGCGCGTGCATTGATCGTTTGCTATTAAAAATATAGCTGCTAGCGCTTGTATATCAAGCGCTAGCAGCCTATTTTGCTTAAATCTTTGGTACGACGCCCACGGGCAGCGCCAGCCGCGCCCGCAGCCCCTGGCCGGGGGCGCTGTGCAGCTCGAGCCGCCCGCCGTGCGCGCGGGCTACACGGTCGGCAATCGCCAGGCCCAATCCGGCGCCGGGGCGGCCACTGCGGGCGGCCTCGCCGCGTGCAAAGGGCTGGCGCACGCGCTCCAGCTCGGTGGCGGGCAGGCCGGGGCCGTGGTCCTGCACTTCGATCCACACGGCATCACCTTCGCTGCCAGTGCGCAGCACCACGGGTGCTGCGCCGTGGCGCCAGGCGTTCTCCACCAGGTTGTCCACTGCGCGGCGCAGGGCCTGGGCTTGCACGGAGGTGGGCGGCGGTGCGCCCAGCTCCAGCGCCACGCTGCGGCCATGGTCGGCTTGCGCTTGGGCAATGGCCTGGGCCAGGTCGTCCAGCGCGGCGGGCTGCGGGGGCTCGGCCTCCTGCATGCGGGCAAAGTGCAAAAACTGGCCGAGGATGGCGTCCATCTCGTCCATGCTGCGCACCATGCGCGTGGCCAGCTCGGGCTCAATCTGCGGGCCTGCAATCTCCACCCCCAGGCGCAGCTTGGTCAGCGGGGTGCGCAGGTCGTGCGACACGCCCGCCAGCATCAGCGCCCGCTCCTGGTCGGCCTGGGCCAGGCTGTGGGCCATGTGGTTGAAGCTGCGGGCCACGGTGGCGATCTCGGTGGGGCCGTCCTCGGGCAGGGGCGCGGGCGGCTGGCCCCGGGCCAGGCGCTGCGCGGCCAGCACCACGCGCTGCAGCGGCTGGTTGAGGTGGCGCTGCAGCCACCATGCGCCCGCCAGCGCCAGCACCATGCTGGCCAGTGTGGCCATGAGCCAGGCCCCGGTGAACTCGCGCGTGGGGAAGACGCTGGGCAGGTTGAGCCAGTATTCCGTTCCCTCATGCACCACGCGCAGCGACAGCACGCCGCTGCTGTCGCGTCGCCAGACCGGCTCGCCTGAGGGCGGCGCGCCCTGTGCCTCGTCCAGCCGCTGCGTCACTGCGCGCACAAACTGCCGCTCCATGGGCGATAGCACGGCGCGCCAGGCGCCGGGCGCAGCCGTCAGTGCAAAGGCCTGTGTTTGCGCGGCTTGCGCGTTGAAGGCCTGCACAAACGCTTGCCGCTGCCCGGGCGGCAGCGCTTGCAGCCCCGCGCGGAGGGCGGCCACATTGCGCGCCACGCCATCGGCCACCTGCGCCACCCGGGGTTTGAGGATCATGTGCCGCACCAGCACCGCCGCGCACAGCTGGCCCAGCACGATGAGCACGGCCATCAGCAGCAGGTTGCGGCCCAGCAGGCTGCGGGGCCACAGGCCCCTGGGTGTGGTGGGTGCAGGCGTGGGCACCGCAGCGCGTGTGGTCATGGTCTGCCCCCGCTGGCAGGCGCAGCGCCATCGGGCACAAACACATAGCCCACGCCCCACACGGTGCGGATGTGGCGCGGCTGGGCCGGGTCGGCCTCGATCAGTTTGCGCAGCCGCATGATCTGCACGTCAATGCTGCGGTCGGTGGCCGTGTGGTCCGGGCCATAGGCCAGGGCCATGAGCCGGTCCCGCCCCAAGGGGCGCTGCGGGTTTTGCGCCAGGGCCAGCAGCAGGGCAAATTCGCCGGTGGTGAGGGCCATATCCGCACCGGCCTTCTCCAGCCGCCGCTCGGCAGGCAGCAGCACAAAGTCGCCAAACGCCAGCCGCTCGTGCACACCCTGCGGCCCGGTGTGCGCGCCCAGCATGCGCTGGCGGCGCACCATGGCCTGGATGCGGGCCAGCAGCTCGCGCGGGTTGAAGGGCTTGGGCAGGTAGTCGTCCGCGCCCATCTCCAGGCCCACGATGCGGTCCACCGGATCGCCCCGGGCGGTGAGCATCAGGATGGGAATGGTCTCGCCCTGCGCGCGCAGGCGCCGGCAGATGGACAGGCCGTCCTCGCCCGGCATCATCACATCGAGCACCAGCACGTCAAAGCGCTCACGCGCCAGCAGCACATCCAGCGGCCCGGCGCCCTCCACCGTGCGCACGGTGTAGCCCTGGTCGCTCAGGTAGCGCTGCAGCAGGGCGCGCAGGTCGGGCTCGTCATCGGCGACCAGGATCTTGGCCAGGGTGTCGGTCATGGGCAGGGGCAACGTCGCAAGGGGAATGGTGGCAATGGTAGACGCGGCAGAGGGCGATGCACCTGCAGCCATGACAAGGCATGACCGGGCCGCAGGCGTTTGTCATGGTTTGTCATACATCGGCCGCTTTCTGCCATCAATGGCTCACACCTGGGGCCCACAGTACACAGCCATGCCACCCCCCAAGGAGTTGACTGCCATGCCTTTGCTGACCCGCCCCGCTGACCCTGACCTGCTGCAACGCCCTGCGCTGGCCGTCGGTGTATTTGTGTTCTCGGCCCTCACCGCGCTGGGGCTCAGCGCCGTGCTGGCGCTGGCGGCCCCGGCCGAGGCCCAGGCACGCACCCGCCACAGCGTGGAGCACAACGCCGACGGCAGCACCTCCGCCCACACCGGCGTGGCCCGCAGTGGCCCGAACGGCGCCGTGCTGCGCGGCCGCACCGCCACCACCGATGGGCAGGGCAACGCGAGCGTGACCCGCCGCAGCGCTGCCGTGGGCGCGCAAGGCGGCATGGCCGTGCGCCAGGGCAGCACCACGCGCAATGCAGACGGCAGCGCCAGCCACAGCGGCGCTGTGTCGGCCCAGAACGCCCAGGGCAGCTTGCAAAGCAGTGGCGGTGCCACCCGCAACGCCGATGGCACCGTGACGCAAGCGCGCACCTCGACCGCCACCAGCGCGGCCACCGGCAACAGCGTGCAGGCGCAAAGCAGCTACAGCAAAGACACTGGCTTGAGCCGCAGCGCCACCTGCTACGACGCCAGCGGCGCGGCCATGGCTTGCCCCACGCGGCCTTGAGTTCGTCGCCGGTACCTGGCCTCTGTGAGCTAGAAATATCCGTTCGGGCTGAGCTTGTCGAAGCCTTGCACGGCGCTTCTACAGGCTCAGCGTGATCGATTTGGTTGGAGCCGGCCTTCTCCATCCCCCCCTCTGATTCCCTTCCTCCCACCTTTGTCCCTGACAGGAGCCTTCCCATGTCCCTGCGCCATCTTCTGACCATGGTCGCCCTTGCGGCCCTCACACTGGCCACTGCCAGTGCACAAGCCCAGACCAACCCGCAGAGCGGTGGCCGCCTGCGGGCCCTCATCGCACAAAAGCAGGCTGCCGCCGCACCGGCCGTGCTGTCTGCAGGCGTGCAGCGCATTGCCGATGTGCCTTATGGCGTGGACCCGGCACAGCGCATGGACGTGTATGTGCCCACCAGCCCCGCCACGGGCACCAACAGCCTGGTGGCTAGCGCGGTGCGCGCGCCCGTCATCTTCATGGTGCACGGCGGCGGCTGGCGGCATGGCGACAAGGCCATGGGCCGCGTGGTGCAGGAGAAGGTGAACCGCTGGGTACCCAAGGGCTTCATCCTCATCTCCATCAATTACCGCATGCTGCCGGATGCCCCCGTGGCCCAGCAGGAACGTGATGTGCAGGCCGCCCTCATGGCCGCGCAGCAGCGCGTGTCCACCTGGGGTGGGGACCCGAATCGCTTCATCCTCATGGGCCACTCGGCCGGTGCCCACCTCGTGGCCCTGCTCAACGCCCGCGCCCCGCAGGCCCTGCGCGAAGGCGCCTGGCCCTGGCTGGGCGCCGTGTCGCTCGACAGCGCCGTGATGAACGTGCCCGCCTACATGCGTGCGCCACACATGCCGCTGTACGACGATGCCTTTGGCAGCGACCCGGCCTACTGGCTGGCGCTGTCGCCCTTCCACCAATGGACGGCGGGTGCGCCGCCCATGCAGATGGTGTGCTCCACCGAACGGGCCGACCAGCCCTGCACCCAGGCCGACGCCATGGCCCGCCATGTGCGCAACCAGGGTGGCCGCGCCGAGATCTTGCCGCAGGACCTGACCCACGGCGAAATCAACGCCCAACTGGGCCTGGAGAGCGACTACACCCAGGCGGTGGAGGTCTTCATGGGATCACTCGACGCCGAGGTGGCGCGGCGGCTGCAGTGATGCGGTGCTGATTGCTACGAAATAAATAGCTGCTAGCGCTTGTTGAATAAGCGCTAGCGGCCATTTTTAGGCTCTTCTAGCGAATGCTAGTGATGAGTCTTTAACAGGCGCGCTGCGCCCCCATCTCCTGAGCATGACGCACCAGCGTCTGCCCCAGGAGAAGGCCATGCGACAGCAACAGATGACGCGCTTGATCCACAGCCTGCCCCAGCTGACGCACCACCAGTGCCAGCAACTGGCAAGCTGCCTGCAGGCGCTGATGGATCGCAGCCAAGCCAGTGCCCTCATTGAGGCGCACGCCATCGATGGCCGGGCTTGCCCCCACTGCGCCAGCTCCTGGCTCGTCAAGAACGGCTCGGCCAATGGGCTGCAACGCTTCAAGTGCCGACAGTGCAAGCGCACCTTCAACGCCCTGACGGGCACGCCGCTTGCGCGGCTGCATCTGCGGGATAAATGGATGGGCCAGGCACAGGCCCTGGGCGAAGGGCTCTCACTGAACCAAACAGCCCAGCGATTGGGTGTGGCGCAAAGCACCGCCTTTCGCTGGCGCCACCGCTTCCTGGTCTGCCCAAAGAATATGCAGGCACGCCAACTTCTGGGCATTGCCGAGGCAGATGAGTCCTACTTCCTGGTCTCCTGCAAGGGACACAGGGGGTTACTGCGCCGTCCTCGCAGACGTGGTGGTCGGGCGCTGGCGGGCTGCAAGGGCTCGGAGTACACCCCGGTGCTGATGGCGCGAGACCGAGCTGGAGCAACGGCAAACTTCATCTTGCAAACAAACCAAGCGGTGAGTGTGCAAGCGGCGCTCAAGCCCTTGCTGGCGCCAGACGCCATCCTGTGCACCGATGGCAGCGTCACGCTGGCCAGCGCTGCGCGGGCTCTGGGAGTGCAGCACCAAGCGGTGAACGTGAGCAAAGGCCAACGGGTAAAGGGGCCCTGGCATGTGCAGAACGTCAATGCCTATGTCAGCAGGCTGCGAGGGTGGCTGCAACGATTCAAGGGTATTGCGACGAAGTACCTTGATTCGTATTTGGGGTGGTTCAGGCTGTTGGACCGATCAGGCCCCAAGGGGCTGCAGCCCGCGCTGGTGCTGGCGGCGGCCATGGGAAACTAAAGCGTCACTAGCATTCGCTAGAAGAGCCCATTTTTATACCGAATTTGCCCGCAGGTAGGGCGCCAGGTACTGCCCCGTGTGGCTGGCCGGGTTGGCGGCCAGCTCCTCCGGAGTGCCCACACCCACCACGGTGCCGCCGCCCGCGCCGCCTTCGGGGCCCATGTCGATGAGCCAGTCGGCGGTTTTGATCACGTCCAGGTTGTGCTCAATGATGACGATGGTGTTGCCCGCGTCGCGCAGCTGGTGCAGCACCTTGAGCAGCAGGTCGATGTCGGCAAAGTGCAGGCCGGTGGTGGGCTCGTCCAGGATGTAGAGCGTGCGGCCCGTGTCGCGCTTGCTCAGCTCCTGCGCCAGCTTCACGCGCTGCGCCTCGCCGCCCGAGAGCGTGGTGGCGGCCTGGCCCAGGCGGATATAGCTCAAGCCCACATCCAGCAGTGTCTGCAGCTTGCGTGCGATGGTGGGTACGTCCTTGAAGTACGCCGCAGCGTCTTCCACCGTCAGCTCCAGGATCTGGGCGATGTTCTTGCCTTTCCACAACACCTCCAGCGTCTCGCGGTTGTAGCGCTGGCCGTGGCAGATGTCGCAGGGCACATACACGTCGGGCAAGAAGTGCATCTCCACCTTCACCACGCCATCGCCCTGGCAGGCCTCGCAGCGGCCACCGCCCGAAGACTGCGACACGTTGAAGCTGAAGCGCCCCGGGCCGTAGCCGCGTTCCTTGGCGGTGTTGGTCTCGGCCATCAGCTCGCGGATGGGGGTGAACAGGCCGGTGTAGGTGGCAGGGTTGCTGCGCGGCGTGCGGCCAATGGGGCTCTGGTCCACATTGATGACCTTGTCGAAATACTCGATGCCCACGATCTCTTCGTGCTCGGCCGGTTCTTCGTGCGCACGGTGCACCTGCCGCGCTACGGCGGCATAGAGCGTGTCATTCACCAGCGTGCTCTTGCCGGAGCCCGACACGCCCGTCACGCAGGTGAGCAGCCCAACAGGGAAGTCCACCGTCACGCCCTTCAAATTGTTGCCCGTGGCACCCACCACCCGCAGCGCCTGCACGGCGCCCTGGCGCGCATGGTGCTCGGCCATGCGCTCGGCTCGGCGCTTGCTCGCCTCGGTTTGCGGAAAGCGCGACTTGGTCTTGGCCTCCACCACGGGGGCAGGCTGGTCCAGCACCGGCAGCCAGGGCGTGCGGCGCTGGGGCACGGCAATGGTGCGGGCGCCCGACAGGTACTGGCCCGTGAGCGACTGCGCATTGGCGCGCACTTCGTCGTACGTGCCCTGCGCCATCACCCGCCCGCCATGCACGCCCGCGCCAGGGCCCATGTCGATCACATGGTCGGCGGCGCGCATCATGTCTTCGTCGTGCTCCACCACGATCACGCTGTTACCAATGTCGCGCAGGTGCTGCAGCGTGGCGATCAGCCGGTCGTTGTCGCGCTGGTGCAGGCCGATGCTGGGCTCGTCGAGCACGTACATCACACCCGTCAGGCCCGAGCCGATTTGGGACGCGAGGCGAATGCGCTGCGCTTCGCCGCCGGAGAGGGTCTCGGCGCTGCGGTCCAGGCTCAAATAGCTCAGGCCCACGTCGTTCAAAAACTGCAATCGCGTGGCGATCTCGCGCACCACCTTGTCGGCAATCTCGGCCTTGGCACCGGTGAGCTGCAGGGCGAGGAACCATGCGTGCGCGTCGCTCAGCGTGGCGTGGCTCACTTCGTAGATGGCACGGGCCTGTGTGCCTTCGCCCACCTTCACATGGCGGGCCTCGCGGCGCAGGCGCACGCCGTGGCATTCGGGGCAGGGCTGGGTGCTGCGAAAGCGTGCCAGGTCCTCGCGCACCACCACCGAATCCGTCTCGCGGTAGCGGCGCGCCATGTTAGGCAGGATGCCTTCGAAGGGGTGCTTTTTGGTGTGCACCTTGCCCTTGGAGGCCCCACTGTCCATGATGTAGCTGAAGGCGATTTCTTCATCGCCCGAGCCGTGCAGGATGGCGTGCTGTACCGGCGCGGGCAGCGACTCAAACGGCGCCTCGATGTCGAACGTGTAGTGCCGCGCCAGGCTCTCCAGCATCGCAAAGTAGTAGCCGTTGCGCCGGTCCCAGCCCTTGATGGCGCCGCTGGCCAGGCTCAGCGACGGGAAGGCCACCACGCGCGCCGGGTCGAACACCTCGCGCTGGCCAATGCCGTCGCACGCCGGGCAGGCGCCCATGGGCGAGTTGAACGAGAACAGGCGCGGCTCCAGCTCGGCCAGCGAGTAGCTGCACACCGGGCACGCAAACTTGCTGCTGAACAGATGCTCCTGCCCCGTGTCCATCTCCAGCGCCAGCACGCGGCCATTGCCCTCGTTGCCGCCCACGCGCAGGGCCGCCTCAATGCTCTCGGCCAGGCGCTGCTGCAGGTCGGCACGCACCTTCACCCGGTCGATCACCACGTCAATGTCGTGCTTCTCGGTCTTCTTGAGCGCAGGCAGGTTTTCGTGTTCGTAGATCTGGCCATCCACGCGAAAGCGGATGTAGCCCAGCGCCTGCATCTGCGCAAACAGCTCGGTGAACTCGCCCTTTTTCTCGCGCGCCACGGGGGCCATGACCATGAGTTTGGTGTCCTCGGGCAAGGCCAGCACGGCGTCCACCATCTGGCTCACCGTCTGCGCCGCCAGCGGCAGGCCGTGATCCGGGCAGAACGGCGTGCCTGCACGGGCATACAGCAGGCGCAGGTAGTCGTGAATCTCCGTCACCGTGCCCACGGTGGAGCGCGGGTTGTGGCTGGTGGCCTTCTGCTCGATGCTGATGGCGGGCGACAGGCCTTCGATCAGGTCCACATCCGGCTTGTCCAGTCGCCCCAGAAACTGCCGCGCATAGGCCGACAGGCTCTCCACATAGCGCCGTTGGCCTTCGGCATACAGCGTGTCGAACGCCAGGCTGGACTTGCCCGAGCCCGACAGCCCCGTGATCACCACCAGCTGGTTGCGCGGGATGTCCAGGTCAATGTTCTTGAGGTTGTGCGTGCGCGCCCCCCGGATGCTGATGCGCTGCTCGCGCAGGGCGCGGGCGAGGTAGAGGCCATCGGCGGCAGAAGAGGGGGCGTCAGGTCGGGTCACAGCAGCGGCAGCAAAAAGCAAACCTCGCATCATAGGCCGGATGGCCTTTCGGGGCTGCGCTGCCTCTGGATTCGCGCGCCTGGCGCATTGCAAAAAACAAATTGCAGCTTGACCCTGCCTTTGCTAGCGTAACGACTTTATGCAAAAACAAGGTCTATAGACCTGATCGCCCCAACAACGGCCCTTGCTCGGGCTTGCTTCTTATGTCTGAACAATGGTGAAATTTTCTTTTCTTCCCTGGGGCTGGATCCCCACCACCGTAGCGCTCACCGGTGCCTTGCTGTGCGGCGTTAGCTACGCCGCAGCGCCCACGTATGAAACCTTTGATGGGTATGTCCTCAGCAGTGGCTTGACCGAATTAGTCAGCCATCCTTTAGTCTTCAATGGCTGGAACTTCTCGGTGCTCCGTGCAGATGGCAACGTTGAGACGAATGCCCAGTTGTATGTCACCAATGAAACCATCGTCTCCGTGCTGGCGAATTTCACTGACAAAGCACTCATCATGGATGGGGCCATCAGCGCATCTGCCGCTGCCTTGGTGCTGAAGGCCGACAACGGCGAAAAATTCAAATTCAACAGCATCACCGTTGAAGACTACTCCAGCAGCAGCCTGTTTTTCCGCATCGAGGGTTTTCGTGACGGCGCTGCCGTCACAGGGGCCAGCCAGAATTTCACGGCGCCTGCGTATCAATCTACTGCCGGAGGCCTCATCGTCTCGGTCTCTGGCACCGCCTGGAATTACGTCGACGAAATTCGGCTCGTTTTGCAAAGTAACGGCCTCGGCGTCGCCTTGGCCATGGACGACATTAACGTCTCCGCCGCCATTCCCCCCGTCACCACCACCATCACCAGCGCGGCCCTGTCGGCCGACAGCGGTGCCTACAGCACCGACTTCATCACCAACGTGGCTGCGCAAACTCTCAGCGGCACCTTGTCGGCCAACCTCGCAACGGGCGAGACGGTATCTGTGTCCATCGACAACGGCGGTAGCTGGACGACGGCCACCGCCACCGTCGGGCAAAGCACCTGGTCGCTCACCGGCATCACCCTGGCCGGCAGCAACACCCTGAAAGTCAAGGTGGTCGACGCGGACGGTGCCAGTGGCCCGGTGTTTTCTCAAGCCTATGTGCTCGACACCACGGCCCCGACGACCACCTTCGGCGGCCTCGCTTTCAGTGCCGACACCGGCGTCAGCAGCAGCGACTTCATCACCAACACGGCCGCCCAAACCATCACCGCCACCCTGAGCAGCGCTGTGGCCGGAAGCGACACGGTCTACGGCTCGCTCGATGGTGGTGCAACCTGGACCGACATCACCAGCAAAGTCAGCGGCACCAGCCTGAGCTGGAACGGCGTGGTACTGGCCCCTGGCAGCAACACCCTGCAACTGAAGGTGGTCGATGTGGCCGGCAATAACGGCATTGTGCGCAGCCAAGCCTACACCTTGATGAGCTCCGCCCCCAACACCCCCAGCACGCCCGTGCTGGCCGTGGATACCGGCATCTCCAGCTCGGACCAACTCGTCAACCTGGCCACCCCCACCCTGCAAGGCACGGCCGACGCGGGTGCCACCGTCACCCTGTATGAAGGCGCGACACCCCGCGGCAGCACCACGGCCACCGGCGGGGTGTGGAGCCTGGCGGCCAGCGGCCTGGGCAGCGGCGCGCACACGCTCAACGCCCGCGCCAGCGATGTGGCGGGCAATGTCTCGGCCGCCTCGGCCAATGTCACCATCACCATCGACACCACAGCCCCCGCGGTGACCGCTGTGGCGGCGCCCGCCAACGGCACCTACCATGCGGGCGACACGCTGTACTTCACCGTGCAGCTGGACGAGCCTGTCTATGTGAGTACCAGCGGTGGTACGCCTCGCATCGCCCTCACCGTGGGCAGCACCACCCGCTATGCCGACTACGTGTCGGGCTCAGGCACCAGCGCCCTGCTGTTTGGCCACGCCGTGGTCACTGGCGACAGTGATAGTGACGGCATCACCGTCGGCGCCTTGGGCACCAACGGCGGCACCATGATCGATGCCGCAGGCAACGCAGCCAGCACCACGCTCAACAGCGTGGGCAGCACTGCCTCCGTGCTGGTCGACGCCCTGGTGCCCACCGTGGCCGGCGTCAGCGCTAGCACCGCCAATGGCAGCTACGGCGTGGGGCAAACCATCCTCATCACCCTCACCTTCAGCACGGCAGTCAACGTCAACACTGCCGGTGGCACCCCCACCCTGGCGCTCAACAGCGGCGGCGTAGCCACCTATACCAGCGGCTCTGGCACCAACACGCTCACCTTCACCTACACCGTGGGCGCCAGCCAAAACAGTGCTGATTTGGACTACACCAGCACCAGCGCACTGGCCCTGAATGGCGCCACAGTGACAGAAACCGGGGGCGCGCATCAAGCCGCTTCGCTCACGCTGGCAACCCCTGGCACCGCAGGCTCTTTGGGGGCCAACAAGAACATCGTGATCGATACCACGGCCCCTACCACCAGCGTGGCCTCGGCATCCTTTTCGGCCGATACGGGCAGCAGCAGCACGGACTTCATCACCAAAACGGCAGCCCAAACGATCAGCGGCACCTTGTCGGCCAATCTTGCGGCAGGAGAGTCGGTGTGGGTGTCTTTGGACAACGGCGCTTCTTGGGTTGGTGCTACGGCGACTGCGGGGAGCAACACATGGTCATTGTCTGGCGCGACGCTGATGGGCAGCAATACGCTGAAGGTTCGTCTGCAAGATGCCGCCGGCAATGCAGGTGCGGTCTTGTCTCAGGCCTACGTGCTGGACACCACGCCCCCCGCAACCCCTGCGGTGAACTCGCTGAGCGTGCATAGCGTTACCCCTACGCTGACAGGCACTGCCACGCTGTCGGCGGGCGAGGTGCTGACGGTGGGTGTCGGTGGCGCCACTTACCAAGTCGTCCCGGTTGCAGGCAACTGGAGCCTGAACCTGGCTTTGGCCAGCCCCTTGAGCGGAACCCTGGCACTGAGCTACAGCACCACTTACAGCGTGACCGCCACAGCCACCGACTTGGCGGGCAATGCCGCTGTGGACGTGACGTCCAACGAACTGGCCATCGGCACCGCGCCTGCGTTGCCGGATGCGCCCGCCTTCACCTCGGTCACGGCTGCAGACCGCTCTGTGACAATTGTCTGGAGTGTGCCTGCCGCCAACAACAGCGCTATCTCTGCCTATGAGGTGACGGGCAGCCCTTCGGGCTCTTGCGCCGTCAATAACGGAACCACCACCACTTGCATCATTGGCGGGCTAACGAACGGGACCAGCTACACCTTCAGAGTGCGGGCCACCAATGGCGTGGGCAACAGTGTGTTATCTGCTCCTTCGGCGGCTGTTGTGCCCAGGCTGCTGGAGGTCACTTCGCCAGCGCCCGGCATGACGGGCACGGCCAAGGCCACACTCAGCGGCGGCGGCAGCGCCTGCACCTTGGCGCCGTCCAGCGGATTTGCGGGCTTGTCGCATCCAGCCCCCGCAGGCAAAACCATGCCGTATGGCGAATACGCCTACCGCGCCACCGACTGCGCTACCTCGGTGACCATGACCCTGGAATACCCGGAGCCTCTGCCAACGGGCATCCAGTTTTGGAAATACGGCCCAGCGACGGCTGGTGCCACGGCGTTTGAATGGTTTCAACTGAGCGGCGTATCGGTCAGTCCAGACCGTCGCACGGTGACCTACACCATCCTCGACAACGGTGTGGGCGACTCTGACGCTGCTGTGGGCAGCATCGTGGACCCGATTGCGCCAATGTTGGGGCCAGTGGACCCTGCCGGCATTCCGGTGGACAACCCCTGGGCCCTGGCGTTGCTGTCAACTATGTTGGGTATGTTTGCCTGGCGCAGGCAGCGGAACGCGGCCTGCGTTTGAGGGTGGTGGAGCAATTCACCCGATCAGATTGCTCCTAAATAGATAGCTTCTAGCGGCTGTAAATAAAGCGCTAGAAGCTATTTTTACTTCAAACGCTGTGGGTGAGCCGTTGAGGTAGGCGCAGGCTGGTTTGTGGCCCTTTGGCATGCCCCGTGGCCCAAGCCCTGCGCGCCGGGCTGGGGGGCCACATAATCTGCCCCGCCATGACATCGCCCCAGCCATTGCCCTCCACCGTTTTCAAAACCGACCAATCGGACGGTGAAGAACGCTTTGAAGCCTGGCGTCAGAGCATTTCCGTGGTGTTCGACGTGGCGCCGCTCACGCCGCATGCTGTGGAGGGGTTTGATGCCTCGGTGCAGGCCACGCACTTGGGGATGTTGCTGTTGGGCGATCTGCATTTCAGCGGGCAGCAGTTTTCGCGGCAGCGGGCGCGGGTGGCGCGGGATGGGTTGGACCACTACCTGGTGCAGTGGTACCGCGGGGGCGGGTTTGTGGGGCAGTACGACGATGGCAAGGACATCGAGGTGCGCGCGGGCGACATCACGGTGCTGGACTTGTCGCGCACATTGCGCACCTTTGCCCAGCCTTCGCATGTGATGTCGCTCATCGTGCCCCGCGCGTTGGCCGATGAAGCCTTTGGCAGCCGTGCGCTGGACCTGCACGGAACGGTGCTGCGCACCGAGACGCCGCTGGGCGGTTTGTTCAGTGACCACCTTTTGTCTTTGCAGCGGCGTTTGCCCGCCATTGCGCTGGAGGACGCGCCCCAGGTGGCGCGGGCCAGCGTGCAGATGCTGGCGGCCTGTGTGCGGCCCGGTGCCGACACGCAGGCCCATGCGCAGGAGGCTGTCCAGGGCGTGGCGCTGGAGCGCATCCAGCGCCACATTGCACGGCACCTGGGCACAGCGTTGAGCCCGGAGGGGCTGTGCAACGAGTTCGGCATTTCGCGCAGCGTGCTGTACCGGCTGTTTGAGCCCTTAGGGGGTGTCGCTCACTACGTACAGCAACGCCGGTTGTTGCAGTCGTTTCACACCTTGGTCAACCCGGCCAGCCGCCGCTTGCGGGTGGCCGAGGTGGCGGCCCGCACGGGTTTTGCAAGCAACGCGCATTTCAGCCGCGCGTTTCGGGCGGCGTTTGGCATGTCGCCCAGCGATGCCCGGGCCATGGCCCTGTCGGCGGCGTCAGCGGGGGCCATGGCCGATGTAGGCGCGCATCCACTGTCTTCGGTGGAATACGCCACCTGGCTGCGCAGCCTGAAGGCGCGATAAAGAGGGGCGGCGGCCCCTTGGCCCTGCAGACCTTCACATCCTTTTGCGCTCCACCGTCCCCTTCTGCCCGAGCGCGGCCCTTTCCATCAGGGCTGGGACGTTCAGTCAACAAAGCGCAAACGCACAGGCAAATCGTGCACAAGGCAGCCCCTAGCATCGGGTTGGGTTCCGTCTGGCGGAGTGCTTGCGCAATGGGCTGCAGGCTTTCTGGCGCCTGGCGGGCTTTACCTTTTGGGGCTGCCCGGGCCCCTGTTGATTGCATCGTCCATGCCCCGCAAGCACCTGCACCTGGCGGATTTCGCCTCACTTGCTGCTTTTTTGGCAGTGCGGGGGGGCGCTGCGCGTGCGGGGTTGGTGGCCTTGCTGGTGGTGCTGTGCCCGTGGGCCTGCGCCAAGGGCAAGGAAGCCTCTGCCGAAGCGGCGCTGGAGGCGGGGGCCACAGTGGCCCTGGTGGCCGATGCAGCATCCACACCGGCGCGCAAAACCCTCTCGGGCGGTCTGGATGGGATGCAAGGCGAGGCCGTGGTGACTTTGCTGGGCGGTGGGGCGGACTGTGCGCTCGAGCCCGGGGGTGGCTTTGGCCAGGCACCGGAGCCCGAGCCCAAAGGGGTGCGCATGCCCTACGGTGTGCTGGCGTTCAGCGCCTCGGGCTGCACGGGCAGCATCACGGTGCAGCTCACTTACCCTGAGCCCTTGCCGCCCACGGCCCAGTTGTGGAAGCTGGGCCCAGCCACCCAGGGCGCCACCACCTCCACCTGGTTTGCCTGGAACGGTGCGCAGTTCAGTGCCGACCGCCGCACCGTGACCTACACCGTGCAAGACAACGGCGTGGGGGATTCAGACCCCGCGGTGGGCCGCATTCGCGACCCCGCCACCGTGGCGCTGGTGCCTTTGGTGGCGGTGCCCTTGTTGGCCGACACCACCTGGGCCCTGTGGGTGGCGGCGGTGATTCTGGGGCTCATGGTGTGGCTGGACATGCGCAGCCGGCCACGCATCACAGGCCGGTGACCGGTTCTTGAGGGGTGCATTGGTCCCCATCGTGCCCAAGCTCGGGCGGCATGGCCGCCAATCGGTGAGAATCCCCCTTTGCTTTATTTGGCCTGAGTGCACCACCGTGCCGGATTCTTCCCCTTCCCTGTCGGATGCCACGGCAGCCCGATCGACCCCTTCCCCTGAGCGCATGACCCCGCTGGAGCGCCGCTCCAGCGTCAGCCTGGCGCTGATTTTTGCTTTGCGCATGCTGGGCCTGTTTCTGGTGCTGCCCGTGTTTGCGCTGGAGGCCCGCAAGTACCCCGGCGGCGATGACCCCGCGCTGGTGGGGCTGGCCATGGGCATCTACGGCCTGACCCAGGCGGTGCTGCAGCTGCCACTGGGCATGGCGTCCGACCGCTTTGGCCGCAAGCGCGTGATTGTGCTGGGCCTGCTGGTGTTTGCCGCAGGCAGTTTGCTGGCGGCGCTGGCAGATTCGTTGACGGGTCTGCTGCTGGGCCGCGCTTTGCAAGGGGCGGGGGCGGTGTCGGCCGCCGTCACGGCCTTGCTGGCCGACCAGACGCGCGACGTAGTGCGCACCAAGGCCATGGCGTTGGTGGGCGGCAGCATTGGCCTGATGTTTGCGGTGGCCCTGGTGGCCGCGCCCGTGCTCACGGCGGCCGTGGGCCTGCCGGGTTTGTTTGGGCTGACTTGCCTGCTGGCCTTGGCGGGCGTGGCTGTGGTGCTGTGGTGGGTGCCGCCCGAGCCCGCACACCTGAAGAACGCCCCCCGTGGCCGCCTGGCCGATGTGTGGGCGCACCCCGATTTGCTGCGCCTGAACCTGGGCGTGTTCGTGCTGCACACCGTGCAGTTGTCGATGTGGGTGGCGGTGCCTGCCATGTTGGTGCAGGCTGGGCTGGGCAAAGACCACCATTGGCAGGTGTACCTGCCAGCCGTGGTGCTGTCGTTTGTGGCCATGGGCGGGCTGTTTGCGCTAGAGCGCAAGGGCCACCTGCGTGCGGCCCTGCTGGGCGCCATTGGCTTGGTGCTGGCGGTGCAGGTGGGGCTGGGGGCTCTGGCGGCCAGTGGCGCTGCGCCTTCGCTGTGGGTCTTGGGGCCACTGATGTTTGTGTTTTTTTGCGGGTTCAACGCGCTGGAGGCCAGCCAGCCCAGCCTGGTCTCGCGCATGGCCCCGCCCCAGGTGCGGGGGGCGGCGCTGGGCAGCTACAACACGCTGCAGTCCATGGGGCTGTTTGCCGGTGGCGCACTGGGCGGTGCCTTGGTCAAGTGGGTGGGCCCCACAGGTTTGTTCGCGGCTACCACCTTGCTGATGATGCTATGGCTGGCCGTTTCCTGGAAGTTGAAGCCTATCGGCCGCCATGATGCGGGTGGTGCCTCTGCGGGACATTGAAGTCGCGCGCGTGTCCGGTCAGGAGTCGGTTGCGGCACAATGGCGCGTTTGGCGCGCGGAAACTTCCCTAAATCCGGCGCTGTTTTAAGTGAAAGCACAGCCATGGCATCCATCAACAAAGTCATCATCGTCGGCAACCTGGGCCGTGACCCTGAAATGCGCACCTTCCCCAGTGGCGATCAGGTGGCCAACGTGACCATTGCCACCACCGACAAGTGGAAAGACAAGCAGACCGGCGAAATGAAAGAGGCCACCGAGTGGCACCGCGTGGTCTTTAACGGCCGTCTGGCTGAAATCGTAGGCCAGTACCTGCGCAAGGGCTCGCAGGTGTACGTGGAAGGCAGTCTGCGCACCCGCAAGTGGACCGACCAGGCCGGCGTTGAAAAGTACAGCACCGAAATCCGCGCCGACCAGATGCAAATGCTGGGTGGCCGCCAAGGCATGGGCGGCCAAGGTGGCGGCCAGCAAGGCGGTGGCTATGACGACGGCGGCTACGGCGGTGGCGGCGACCAAGGCGGCGGTTACGACCAAGCCCCCCGCCGCGCAGCGCCAGCGCCACGCCCCATGGCCGCACCGGCCCCGCGCCCCGCGCCAGCACCCGTGGCGCAGCCCCCCGCGCGGCTTCGGGCTTTGATGACATGGACGACGACATTCCGTTCTGACCCCTGGCAGCGTGCATGCCCGCACACCACCGCAAGCCTGCCCGCATCCGCGCTGGCAGGCTTTTTTGTGGGCCTGGGCGCCTTGTGCGTTCACGCCCCTCGTTGGTATGGTTGATCCAGACACCGCGTTTCCTGCATGACCGCTCCGCCCCATTTGCCCGCATCTGAGGACGCACTGCGCCGCTGGCGGCTCATTTTGGGCCGCTACGCCGCGCGGCCCATGGGGGGCGTGGGCATGCAGGGCGAGGACTGGAAGCTCGACCAGGCGCTGGAATACCTGTACGGGCGTGAATACGATGGCCGGGGCCTGGCCAAACCTGCGGGTGGCCCAGGCTCGCTGGACCCTACCCAGTTGCGCGCCATTGACTGGCTCAACCGCTCGCGCAAGCTGTTTCCGCAAGAGGTGTTTGAGCGCATGCAGACGCAGGCGATCGACCGCTACCAGCTCACCAGCTTGCTCAACGACCCCGAGGTGCTGCGCTCGATGGACGCCACGCCCGGCCTGGCCAAGGCCCTGCTGGGCATGCGCGGGCGCCTGTCGGGGCAGATGCGCGATGCCGTGCGCGATGTGATCCGCAAGACGGTGGACGAGATCACCCGCCGCCTCAAAAGCGACTTTGTGAACGCGCTGGTGGGCCGTCGCAATCGGCAGCGTCGCTCGCTGGTGCCCAACGCCCAGAGCTTCGATGCGCGTGCCACCATTGCCGCCAACCTCAAAAATTACAGTGCCGAGCGTGGTCAGCTCATCATCGAGCGGCCGCTGTTCAATGCCCGCGTCAAGCGCAACCTGCCCTGGGACGTGGTGCTGTGCGTGGACCAGAGCGGCTCGATGATGGACTCGGTGATCTACAGCGCCGTGGTGGCGGGCATCATGAGTTCGCTGCCCGCTGTGCGCGTGAAGCTGGTGGTGTTTGACACCAGCGTGGTGGACCTGACCCACCTGGCGCACGACCCGGTGGAGGTGCTGCTCACGGTGCAACTGGGCGGTGGCACCGACATCGGCCGCGCCGTGCGCTACTGCGAGTCGCTCATCGGCAACCCGCAGCGCACGGTGTTCACGCTCATCAGCGACTTTGAAGAAGGTGCCTCGCCCGGCCCCTTGCTGGCCGCCGTGCAGCGCATGGCGCAGGCGCGCGTCAAGCTGCTGGGGCTGGCCGCGCTGGACGAATCGGCCAACCCCGTGTACGACCGGCAAATGGCCCAGCGCCTGGCCAGCCAGGGCATGCACGTGGCAGCCCTCACGCCGACCCACTTTGCGCAGTGGCTGGCCGAGGTGATGAACTGAAGTGCCTGAGTTGACTGAAGCCCCATGACCTGGACCCACGCCTATCGCGCCTACGACGACGACACCTTGGCCACGCTGGCCAATGCGGGCCTGCTGCGCCGCGCCGCCAAAGACGTGGAGGCGGGCAAAGTGCAGTGGCAGCGCCAGGGCGACACCGATGGCGTGGTGCAGGCCGATGGCCAACAGGTGCTACTGGACGCGCGCGGCCCCCAGAAGGCGCAGTGCGACTGCCCGGCGCCCGGCCTGTGCAAGCACATTCTGGCGGCAGCGCTGTGGCTGCGTGCGCTGCCGGATGGAGGCCCTGACGCCACCCTACCCGAAACCGTCCCCGCCAACGCGGCTGCCCTGGAGGTCAACGCTGACGCCTCCGCGCAACCGCCCCCTGCGGCGCAGGCCGACCCCTTGGCAGAAGTGCTAGCGCTGGACTCCGCCGTGCTCTTCAAAGCCGCCGGTGTGGCCGCGCAGCGGCGGGCCTTGCAGGCTTTGCCCTGCGGGGTGGAGTGGCGCGTGCAAGGCAGCGCGCTGGTGATGGATTTGCCCGCCCTGGGCGTGAGCTGCCGCTGGGTGGCCGGGGCCGGGTTTGACGGCATGGTGTCCGAGGTGCCCGCGCGGGAGCGGCGCGCTGTGCACCTGATCGCCCTGGCCGCCGTGCGCAGTGCTGCAGGGCAGCCTCTGGTGTGGCCCGATGGGCAAGCGCCCCAGGCGGCACCCGCCACCGAGGCGCCACGCCCCCTGGGCATTGGCGAGCGGGCCTTCGTGCAGCAGGTGCAAACGCTGCTGGGCGAGCTGCTGCGCAGCGGCTTGGCGCACGTGAGCCGCCTGTCGAGCGCGCAGCTGCTGGCGCTGAATATGTCGGCCCGGGGCGAGGGCCTGCCGCGCCTGGCGGCACTGCTGCGCAACCTGGCCGGCATGGTCGACGCTCTGGAGCGGCGTGACCACCGCACGCTGGAGGCCGACGCACTGGCCCTGATGGCCCGCACGCATGCCCTGTGCGTGGCGCTGTGCGCCCCCGAGGCGACGCCCGACACCCTGGCGCTGCTGCGTGGGCGTGTGCGGCGTGATTTTGACGAGACCGCCACGCTGGCCCTGCTGCCGCTGGGGGCCTACTGGTGGCAAACGCTGGGCGGTGCGCGCGGCCTGACCCTGGGGCTGTGGGATGTGGACGGCCAACGCCTGCTGCAGGCCACACTGGCGCGCCCCGATGGCAGCGACCCGGGGTTTTCTCGCCACGCCGCCTGGGCCACGCTGGCCATTTGGCCCGGTGCCGGGGCAGCGCACCAGCTGTGCCAGGCGCCGTTGCAGCTAGAGCAGCCCCGCTTGGCCGACGATGGCCGCCTGGCCGTGGGCGGCGCCAGCCGCGCCAGTGCCGCCCCCGCCTGGCGGGCCGACGACCCGCGCCTGGCCACGCTGGGCTGTGGCCGCTGGGCTGACTTGCGCGGGCCGCTGCAGGCCGCCACCGGCCTGGGCGGTGAGCCGGTGGACATGCTGCTGCTGCGCCCCAGTCGCACCCACGCCCCAGTGCTGGACGAGACCCGCCAGCAGTTGCACTGGGCATTGCAGGACGAGGCGGGCCAGTGGCTGCGCCTGACCGTTCCCGTCAGCGACGAGACCGCGCTGCGCCTCGATAACCTGGACCGCCTCACCGCCCGGCAGGCCCCTGTCCATGCCGTGCTGGTGCGTGTGGAGCGCACCGGGGCCGAGACCTTGCTGGTGCCCGTGGCGGTGCTCAGCAGCGGCGTGTCTGCGGGTTCTTCCGGCGATGCGGTGCAAGCCGTGTCGCTGGACTTTGCCACCGAGCCCGCGCGCCCCACGCCGCTGGCGCAGCGCATCTTGCGGCTGATGCAGTGGCGCAAAGAGCAGCAGGCCGCCCCGGCGCTGGCCCAGCCCACGCTGGCCCAGCGCCTGCTGCAGCCGGTGATGACCGTGCTGGAGACCCAGGCCGCCACGGGCCGCATGGCGCTGACCGATGCGCAGCGCGATGCCCTGGTGCAGGCGCGCGCTGCGCTGGCCTCGGTGGGCCTGCGTACGCTGGATGCCGCCTTGCACACCCATCTGCACGCGCCCAGCAGCCACAGCCTGCTGCCACTGGCCTGTCTGGCGCAGTGGACTTTGGAGTTGGACGGCCTGCCTTTGTGTGCCGAATTCGATACGCCTTGATACACATCCGAGCGGCAAATGCGGCGAGCGTGCGACATATGCCACACCGGGCCCACGCAACCCGCCTGAGAAGGGGCCGCACCCCTTGAATCGCCACCGTCTGCTGCCAGAATGCTCGGTTTTTACGCTGAGGCTTTTTGACGGAGCCTCTTTGACGGGGCTCTTGGCGCCCCTGTGCACACAACCTACAAGGGATGCCCATGGGATTGCTCGACAAGATGGTGAAAGCCGTGCTGGGATCGACCACCAGCGATGCGGGTGCATTGACTGCCAGCCAGGTGAACCTGCTGCGCCAGGCCATGGAGCCGCTGGGCACCCTCTCGGCCCCCCGTGTGGCCGAGCGCGCGCTGGCATTCATCACCGAGGGCACTGAAGAAGGCGTGCTGCAGGACCTGGCTTCCGTCACCCCGTCCGAGGTCAGCAGCAACCTGCTGGGCCAGCCCGGCCGCCTGCGCTGGGGTTTCCATGCCGGGCATGGTGGCAAGTCGCAAAGTGCGGGCGACAAAAGCATGGCGGGCCGCGCCGCGTTTTACGACAGCGTGGCCACGCACCCGGTGCCGCTGGAGGTGATCGTGCGGCTGGGCAAGGTGCTGGCGGCGGGCGACCAGGGCAAGTCGCTGGACCACCCCGGCGCGCCCATTCCCGATTGGTTGCAATACCTCGTCAACGACGCGCTGCACGCCTCCTTTGGTGGGCACAGCAACCAACACGACCTGACCCAGCGGCGCGCCTGGCGCGTGCCCTTGTTCGCCCAGCTGTTGGCGCATGAGGGGTTGGACGAAACCCTGGTGCTGCAACTGGTGTTTGAGCGCAAGGGGCTCGACAGCTATTACTCCGACCGCTTTCGCGGACTGGTAGAACCCACCGAGGTGGCCGAGTACATGCGAGACCACCCCGAAGCCGTGCGGGCCTTGCTGCAGCAGCTGTCTGCCAGCGGCAAGGTGGAGCTGGCAAAGCGCATCGGGCAGGCCAAGAACCTGACCACGGCCTTTGCCCCCGAGCTTGTGGCCCTGGCGGTGGACGGCGCCAAGACCACGCGCGCCGAGGCCGTCAAACACCTCGAAGGCATTCCCACCGAAGACCGCCTGCGCCTGCTGGGCACCCTGTTGCGCGAAGGCGAAACCACCCAGCGCACGCAGGCGGCCGAGCTGTTGGCCCGCTGGCCCTCCGACACCACCGCGCCCTTGCTGGAGGCAGCGCTGGAGAGCGAAACCAGCAAGCCCGTGCAGCAAGCCATTCGTGCCGCCTTGAACCGCCTGGGTGCGGCCAGCGATGCGCAAGACCAAGCCCTGCCCCCCGCGCCCGAGTGGACGCCCTTTGCCGATGCGCCCCTGGGCGATGCGGCACTGCAGCTGTTTGAGGCCAACCGCAAGGAAGTGGTGGAGCGCGCCCGCAAGGCTGCAGAAGAAGAGATCCAAAGCAACAAGGACGCCAAGCACAAGTACACCTGGTGCCAGCAGCACTACGCCAAGCTGGGCAAGGTGAGCACCGAGGATCTGCAAGCGGCCCTGAAACTGCTGAACGGCGAAGGCGACAAGAAGGATGCGCAGCGCGTGCGCAACGGCGAAGTGGCCAACGTGGTGAGCGCTGGCAATCGCCTGTACACCTTGCCCGGCTTTGGCCCGGTGCACCTGGTGCGCTGGCTCACGGCCTCGCACCACTGGCGCAGCTTTTGGGCGGACGATGGGTTCCAGAAATGGCTGGGCCAGCAGCCCGCAGGCAGTGTGGACCTGCGTGCCCTGGCTGCGGTTTTCCAACGTGCAGGCCTGCCGCTGGAGGACGTGGCCCGCGCTGCGCTGTGCGACTACTGGAACACCCCGAACGCCGTGGATGTGCTGCCGCCCGAACAGATTTGGCCCTTCTTTGCCGAGCACCCCGAGTTCATCGACGAAGGCCTGGGCCTGGTGGCGCCGCCCAAGCGCGAACGTAACCACTGGCCGCTGGAGATGGGGGCCACGATGCGCGTGCTGGCCGTGTTTCCGTACATCCCGGCGCGCTGGATGCCGCGCCTGATGGAGCTGGCCCTGGGCGAGGGCAAGACCCACCGCCCACTGGCACAAAAGGCCTTGGCGGGCGTGCCCGACATTGGCCGCAGCGTGATCGACTCATTAGCCCACACCAAGAGCGAGGTGCGCATCGAAGCCGCCCGCTGGTTGGCCGACTTGAAGCACACCGCCGCAGTGCCCGCCCTGACCCAGGCGCTGGACAAAGAAAGCCGCGAAACCGTGCGCGCCGCCTTTTTGACGGCGCTGGAAGCGCTGGGCGAAGACATCGCGCCCCGTCTGGCCCCGGCGCTGCTGCTGGCCGAAGCAAAAAAAGGCCTCAAGGCCAAGCCCCCCGCAGGGCTGGCCTGGTTTGCAATGGAGGGCCTGCCCGCCGCCCGCTGGGCCGATGGCAGCGCGGTGGAGCCTGAGATCACCCGCTGGTGGGTGGTGCTGGCCTGCAAGCTCAAAGAGCCCGGGGGCAATGCCTTGCTCACCCGCTACATGGGGCTGCTGGACAGCGCCAGCCGCCAGGCGCTGGGCAGCACGGTGCTGCGCCAGTTCATCGCGCAAGACACGCGCCACCCGCCGCTGGAAGAAGGCATTGCCTACGCCAACCAGCACGCGGCGGGGCGTTACCAGAGCTACCAGCGCAGCTACCAGAACGCCAAGCCCGAATACCGCCAGTACTACGAAGCCAACTACGCCAAGTCGCAAGAGCAGGTGTTTGAGGAGTGCAAGCGCGAGAAGATGGGCGAGTACCTGGGCAGCGCCATCGGCGAAAAGGGCATCCTGGCCCTGGCCGCCCACGCGCCGGGACATGAACTGGTAACACTGCTGCAGCACTACATGCGCGATCACTACCAGCGCCGTGCGCAGATCGAAGCCATGCTCGAAGGCGCTGCGCCGGGCAATGATCCCTTGGTCATCCAACTGCTGCTGGGCCTGTCGCGCCGCTACCGCACGGCCTCGGTGCAAACCAAGGCCCGCACGCTGGTGCAAGAGATTGCCGACCGCAACGGCTGGACGCAAGAGCAACTGGCCGACCGCACCATCCCTACCGCCGGTCTGGACGACACTGGCACGCTGGCGCTGCCCTATGGCGACCGCACCTTCACCATGGTGCTGGACGCGGCCATGAAGCCCGAGCTGCGCAACCCCGAGGGCAAACCGATCAAGGCCCTGCCCGAGCCGCGCCAAAACGACGATCCCGCGCAGACCAAAGACACCAAGGCACAGCTGTCGTCCAGCAAGAAAGAGCTCAAGCAGGTCATTGACCTGCAGACCGCACGGCTGTTTGAGGCCATGTGCACCGGCCGCGTCTGGCCGCAGGCCGAGTGGACGGAATACCTGCAGGCCCACCCCATCGCCGGGCGGCTGATTCAGCGCCTGGTGTGGATGGAGCTGGACGCGCAAGGGCAGTGCCTGCAAACCTTCCGCCCCACCGAGGACGGCAGCCTGATCAACACCGACGACGATGAAGTGGCCCTGGCGGGCGGCAGCGCGCTGCGCCTGGCCCATGCCTCGTTGCTGGACGATGCGCAGGCCAGCGCCTGGACGGCGCACTTCAAGGACTACAAGCTCACGCCCCTGTTTGCGCAGATGGCCCGCAAGGCGCCGGACATCGCGTTTGCCGACGACAAGGGCGTTGCGGTGCGCGAGATCAAGGACCGTGAGGGCTGGGTGAGCGACACCTTCACACTGCGCGGCACCTTCATCAAGCTGGGCTACCAGCGCGCACAAGCCGAAGACGGCGGCTTCTTCAGCCAGTACACCAAAGAGTTTGCGAGCGTGGGCGTGCGGGTGGTGATGGAGTTCTCAGGCAACTGCCTGCCTGAAGAGAACGTGGCTGCGGCCCTCAAGACCCTGAGCTTTGAAAACAGCAAGCAACGCGGCTGGGGCGACCACAGCCTGCCCCTGGCCGAAGTGCCGCCCGTGCTGCTGGCCGAAGCCTACGGCGACTACTTAGCCGTGGCCAAAGTGTGCGCTGGCTACGATGCCGATTGGGAGAAGAAGATGCCTTGGTAACGCGGTGCCATGGGGCGTCCAGGGCGGGCCC
Source organism: Acidovorax sp. 56 (assembly GCF_002749705.1). Lineage (NCBI taxonomy): Bacteria > Pseudomonadati > Pseudomonadota > Betaproteobacteria > Burkholderiales > Comamonadaceae > Acidovorax > Acidovorax sp. 56. The sequence goes on along the minus strand of NZ_PEEV01000001.1, from coordinate 3,183,681 downwards.
GGTAGCTTTTACACCGGCCTGCGGCGGGCCTACCCCCCCACTTTGTCCAGTGCGGTGCGCTGGCCACACCGCGTGCAATTTTTGACAACAACAGCGGCCAATTCGAAGATCATCACGGCCTTGCCCGTGCATTGCCTTTGAAAGCCGGGCAGCTGTTTTCGACGTTTTTTATTCACCACCAAAGAAAGAAGAGAGAGGGATTGCCATGGGATTCATTCGCAAGATTCTGATTTTCATCACCGGCTATGCATGGCTGCTGCTGTTGCTGGGCCCTGGTCTGATTGCCATGTCGGTGTATAGCGGCTGGAAGGCCGATGGCGACCACGCCTTCACGGCCCGCGAAAAGCTCACCACCGTGACCGGCAAAGTGGTGGAAGCCTCGGAAGTGACCGTCAAGCGCAAGCGCCGCTCCACCAAGCACTACTACCAGATCAATGTGCAACCCGATGCGGGCGGTGAGGTGCAAAAGCTGCGCATCGACCAAACCACGCCCAAGGCGCTGGTGAGCGCCATGATCGAAGAGAAGGTGACGGCGCTGGTCGACAAGAGCGACAACGACGTGGTGTACGAAGTGACGGTGAACGGCCAGGCCCTGATCGCCTACGAAACCACCAAGCAGCGCCTGGTGGCCGAGGCCGCGTCTTCTGCCAAGTCGATGAGCGGCGCAGGAATGTGGATTTTTGCCATCTTCCTCACACTGATTGGTGCCGCAGGTGTGTGGTCCAATCGTAAACTGCGCGCTGCCGACGAAGAAGCGCAAGCCGCAGCGGCCTGAGATTCAAAGAGAGAGGGGGAGGAGGTGCACACCTGTGCACCGGCTCCCACATTGCCAACCACCCAAGGAGGAATCAACCATGAACCCTAACGTACTCACCCCCGACGCACCCGAAGGTGCCCCGTTTGAGCGGCGCGACTTCATCGTCTCGACCTACAAGCACCTGGGCGCCGCCATCCTGGCGTTCGTGCTGCTGTCGGCCGTGCTGATGATGACGGGCTTCTCTGGCACCGCTGCCAAGATGCTGCTGGGCAGCGGCAACAAGTTCCTGTGGTTGGGCGTCATGGGCGCCTTCATGCTGGTGGGCTGGCTGGCTTCGCACCTGGCCGACAACTCTGAAAACCCCCAAACCCAGCTGATGGGCTTGGGCCTGTATGTGCTGGCCGAAGGCCTGATCTTCGCGCCCATGTTCGGCATCGCACAGATCGTGGCCCCTGGCGCCATCGGTGCTGCGGCCTTCATCACGCTGCTGCTGGTGGGCGCGCTGACGTGGACCGCCTTCACCTCCAAGACCGACTTTTCCTTCCTGGGCGGCACGCTCAAGGTGGTGGGCTTGGTGGCGCTGGGCACCATCATTGCCGGTGCCATTTTCGGCTTCAAGCTGGGCATCTGGTTCTCGGGCCTGATGGTCGCGTTTGCTGGCGCTTGCGTGCTGTATGACACCTCCAAGATCATCCGCGACTACCCCGTGGACCGTCCTGCCGGTGCCGCCCTGCACCTGTTTGCCTCCATCGCGCTGATGCTCTGGTACGTGCTGCGCATCCTGATCAGCCTGGCCACCAACGACGATTGATCGTACCCCGCTGTGCCAACCAAGCCGGAGCCCACCACGCTCCGGCTTTTTTCATGGTGTTGCCTGTTTGATGTAAAAAGTGGTTCTAGCGCTTGATTGATAAGCGCAAGCAGCTCTTGATTTGATAGCAAATGACCGCCTCTGCCCCCACCCCCGCGCAGGCTGTGCGCCTGGCCCCTGAACACCGCTTTGCCGACGAGCTGGCCCGCCTGGCCGCTGCCGACACCCATGCCCGCCCACCGGGCTGGCGCCTGTCGCCGCGCGCGGTGCGGCAGTTCATCCTGGGGGATGCGGGGCTGAAGGTCAGCCAGAAGTTCTTTGGCGACGATGCGCTGGTCGATCGCGCCATCGTCACCCTCATGGGCCACCAGGGCCTGATGCTGGTAGGTGAGCCGGGCACGGCCAAGTCGCTGTTGTCCGAGCTGCTGGCCGCTGCCATCAGCGGCGACTCGGGCCTCACCGTGCAGGGCACCGCAGGCACCACCGAGGACCACATCAAATACAGCTGGAACTACGCCCTGCTGCTGGCTGAAGGCCCTAGCCAGCGCGCGCTGGTGCCCTCGCCCGTGTACCGCGCCATGCAGGCCGGGCAGATCGTGCGGTTTGAAGAAATCACCCGCTGCCCGCCCGAGATCCAGGACGTGCTCATCTCGCTGATGAGCGACAAGCAACTCATCGTGCCCGAGTTGGCCAAGGACGAGAAAGACGGTGCGCGCCTGTTTGCGCAGCGCGGCTTCAACATCATCGCCACCGCCAACCTGCGCGACCGGGGCGTGCACGAGATGTCGTCCGCGCTCAAGCGCCGTTTCAACTTTGAAACCGTGCGCCCCATCCGCGACCACCAGTTTGAGGTCGATTTGGTAATGGCCCAATTGCAGCGCGAGCTGGCGGGCACCGAGGCCCCCGTGCAGGTGCCACGCGACGTGGTGGGCTTGCTCGTCACCACCTTCCAAGAGCTGCGCGCCGGCCAGACGCAAGAGGGCACGGCCATCAAGGGGCTCGACGCGGTGATGTCCACCGCCGAGGCCGTGAACGTGGCCTACGCCGCCGCGCTGCAGGCCCGGCACTTCAACGGCGGCGAGCTGACGCCGCGCGAAATCGCTGGCCAGCTGCAAGGCGTGGTGCTCAAAGACAGCCTGGACGACGCCAAGCGCGTGCGCCACTACTTTGACACCGTGGTGCGCGAGCGCGCCCGCCGCGACGCGCTGTGGAAGAGCTTTCACGACGCCGCCCGCAGCCTGTGGCAATGAGCGTGATGGCCGCAGGCAGTACCGTAGTGCCGACCGCATTGCCCACGGCCCTGCCCGAGGCGTTGGCCCAGCAACTGCCCCACCTGCTGGGCACCGAGGGTGATCCGGCCCGCGTGGTCTTTGTGCCCGTGCGCCATCACAGCCCCGCCTGCGCCTGGGCCCTGCGCGCTCTGCTGCGCGAGCTGCGCCCCGCCGCCATCCTCATCGAAGGCCCTGACGACGCGCATGCCCTGCTGCCACTGATGAGTGACCCGCAGACCCGCCCCCCCGTGGCCTGGCTGTGCCAGGCCGTGCGCGAGCGGCCTGCTCAAGCCAGCAGTGACACCGCCGATGACGCCGCACCCGAAGCGGGCGCAGACGCCGACCCAGCCAGCCCCCGCACAGACACCCGCAGCTCCTTCTACCCCTTTTGCGACTACAGCCCCGAGTGGATCGCCATCCGCGAAGGCGCGGCGCTGGGCGCGCAGGTGGCGCTGATCGATCTGCCTTGGCAAGACAAGGCTTGGGAGCGCGAGGACGGAGAAGGCGACGCAGAGACCTTGGGCACCGCCGCGCGCAGCCAGATGGAAGAGCGCCACTTTGCCCACAGCCGCTACCTCACGGCCATGGCGCGCCAGCTCGGCTGCGCTGACCACCACGACCTGTGGGATCGGCTGTTTGAGCTGCGCAGCGCCACCCAGCGGGACGACTGGCGCAGCCTGTTCACCGACGTGTTCAGCTGGTGCGCCATGGCCCGGCTGGACTATGAGCCTGAAGTGCTCGAAGCCGAGTTGAGCCTGCCCCGCGAACGCCACATGGCCGCGCACATCCAGCGCTGGCGTGCGCAGGTGCAGGGCACCATCGTGGTGGTGACCGGGGGCTTTCACACGCCCGAGTTGCTGCGCCTGTGTTCTGGCAGTGGTGCCGCCACAGCCCGCAGTGATGCCGCTACCGCCAGCAAGGCCCGCAAAGCCAAAACCACCCCCGCCGCAAAAGCGGCGAAGGCATCTGCTGCGGCAACCGCCCCCAACGCCTGGCTCATCCGCTACAGCTTTGAGCAGCTTGACGCGCTGAACGGCTACAGCGCGGGCATGCCCTCACCCGGCTACTACCAGCGCCTGTGGGAGGCCTGGAACCGCAGCGAGGCCGAAGCATCGGCGTCGTCGGCACCTCGGGCACTGGGCTCACCCTCATCTGTTCCGGCTGAGCCTGTCGAAGCCCGGCACCAACCTGGCCAGCCCAGCCCCTTCACCGCCGTAGCACTCGACGTGCTCACCGGCTACGCCCAGCAAACCCGCCAGCAAGACCAGGCCGACGCCATCTCCACCGCCCTGGTGCAGGCCGCCGCGCTGCAGGCCCAGCGCCTGGCCGACTTGCGCGGCAACGCCGGGCCCGGGCGGCAAGACCTGCTGGACGCCATCCGCTCCTGCTTTGTCAAAGGCGCCATCGACGAAGGCACGCGCGGCTTCACCGCAGACCTGCGTGCCTACCTCAGCGGCACGCGCATGGGCGAAGTGCCGCCCAGCGCAGGCTCGCCCCCACTCATCGAAGACGCCCGCCGCCTGGCCCGCGCTGCCGGGGTGCGGCTGGACGACACCACGCCGCGCACCACACGGCTGGACCTCTACCGCAAGCCCACCCACCGCGTGCGCAGCCGCTTCTTTCAGGCCATGGCCTACCTCGACACCGGCCTGGCCCAATGGGTGAACGGCCCCGATTTTTTGGCGGGCACGCGGCTGAACCTGCTGTTTGAAGAATGGCACGGTGCCTGGAGCCCGCTGGTCGAAGCCCGCCTGATCGCCCTTGCCGCCGACGGCGCCAGCGTAGAGGCTGCCTGCCTGGCCAAGCTGCAGCGCGAAGAAGCCGCCCTGGCCGCCGATGGCCGGGGCCGCAGCGCCAGTGCGGCCGTCATGCTGCTGCTGCGCGCCTGCCTGGTGGGCCTGCAGCACCGCCTGCCCCAGTTGCTGGTCATGCTCTCCACCCACCTCAACGAAGACGCCTCGCTCGGCTCCGTCATCGACTGCGGCCACCGCCTGGTGACCCTGTGGCGCGCCCGCGAGCCGCTGGGCGTGCAACAGCACCCCGAGCTGCGCCGCCTGCTGGCCCGTGTGTGGCCCGCTGCCCTGTTTTTGCTACCCAACCTGCAGCACAGCCCCGCCGACGCCGAACCCCAGGCCGTGCAGCACCTGCTCGCCCTGCGCGAGCTGGGCCGCATGCTGCAAACGCTGGACGCCCCGGCGGACGGGACCGCAGACGCAGGCAGCGCCGATGCGCAAGACACTGCCCCCACGCCACCTCCGGCCAGCGTGCTGGCCATCGACACCGCCTTGCTCATCCCCCACCTGCAGCGCTTTGCCACCGAGCCCGACACCGCCCCCGGCGTGTGCGGCGCCGCCACCGCCTTGCTGTACCTGGAGGGGTTGTGGGACGACGCCCAGCTCGACACCGTGCTGCGCCAACGCTTTGGCCCCGGCGCGGTGCCCGCCGATGCGGTGCGCTTTTTGAACGGCGTGATGCAAGCGGCCCCCGAGCTGCTGCTGCGCCTGCCCGCCCTGCTGCAGGGGCTGGACGCCCTGGTGCGCGGCTGGGACGAAGCCGCCTTTATCGCCCACCTGCCTGATTTGCGCCAAGCCTTCACGGCCCTGCGCCCCCAAGACACCGCCACCCTGGCCGAACGCGTGGTGGGCTTGCACGGCGGTGATGCGGGCGCGGCCAGTTCTCTGGTGGCCATGCACTACGAGACCAGCGAGGCCGACCTGCAAGCCGGGCTGGCGCTGCAGCAGGCCTTGCAGGCGGCGTTGGTGCGCGATGGGTTAGGGGCGTGGGCGCATGGCCCCGCGGAGCACTAGATACTGCCGAGTGGATTGGCTGGAGTGAGGGGCTTGGCATACGGAAAAGCGTGCACAAACCTGCCCGCCATCTCTTCTGAAATGCCGATGAGCAAGGTTGCACTGCTGTCCCAAAACACGATCTCCAAAGCTGCGCTTGGTAGCTGTGGCGGACACTCCGGTATGCGCCAAAAATCTGTATTGCCATCAGCGAATGGCGCTACATCCACCACAGGGCGAACGCCTGGTGCAACCGCGCTGAAAACGCCCCAGATGAACTGAATGGGTGCCCGTTTCAAGAGTTGAGAAAACTCATTGCCTGTCAACCATTGACAGCCAGTCGCCAGCTCGGGCACCGGCTTGTTGCACTCCACATCACTCAGGTGCCAATCGAAGGCTTCGGGCTCAACGCCTAGCGCCCGCAAAGCGGCGCTGACGTCGGTGCAGTACGGCACATCTGGCGAGTTCTCCAGAATCAGGTTCATCGGTGAATGCTGCTGCAAGGTCCAAGGCTACAGAGGCGGAGATCACTGCGACAAATCCACCGCATTGATCACCCCACCCCCCAAACACACCTCCCCGTCATACAGCACCGCACTCTGGCCCGGTGTCACGGCCCATTGCGCATCGGCAAAGTCCAGGGCAAAGCCCTCGGGGGCGGCGGTCAGCGTGCAGGCCGCATCCTGCTGGCGGTAGCGGGTTTTGGCGGCATAGGCGCCCGGCGTGGGCGCGTGGCCTGCGCACCAGCTCACGTCTTGCGCCACCAGCCGGTGCGACAGCAGCCAGGGGTGGTCGTGCCCCTGCACCACGCGCAGGGTGTTCTTCTCCAGATCTTTGCGGGCCACAAACCAGGGTTCGTGTGCCCCGCCGCCACGCTGGGCACCCTTCTCCTTGATACCGCCAATGCCCAGTCCCTGGCGCTGGCCCAGCGTGTAGAAGGACAGGCCCACATGCTGGCCCAGCTTGCGTCCCCGGTCGTCCAGAATGGGGCCGGGGGCGTGGCTGATGTAGCGGTTCAAAAACTCACGGAAGGGCCGCTCGCCAATGAAGCAGATGCCGGTCGAATCCTTCTTCTTGGCATTGGGCAGGCCAATCTCTTCGGCAATGCGGCGCACCTCGGTCTTGTGCAGTTCGCCCACCGGGAACAGCGTCTTGGACAGTTGGGCTTGGTTCAGCCGGTGCAAAAAGTAGCTCTGGTCCTTGCTCGGGTCCAAGCCTTTGAGCAGCTCGTGCAGGCCTGTGGCCGGGTTGTGGCGCACGCGGGCGTAATGGCCCGTAGCGATCTTCTCGGCCCCCAGCCGCATGGCGTGGTCCAAAAAGGCCTTGAACTTGATCTCGGCATTGCACAGCACATCGGGGTTGGGTGTGCGCCCGGCCTGGTATTCGCGCAGAAACTCGGCAAACACCCGGTCCTTGTAGTCGGCCGCGAAGTTCACATGCTCGATCTCGATGCCAATCACATCGGCCACGGCGGCGGCGTCCACAAAGTCGATGTTGGAAGAGCAGTACTCACTGTCGTCGTCATCTTCCCAGTTCTTCATGAAGATGCCGACCACTTCGTGGCCCTGTTGTTTGAGCAGATAGGCAGTGACGGCGGAGTCCACGCCACCACTGAGACCGACCACTACGCGCTGATGTTGATTACCCATAGGGTCACGATTGTATTTTTGGAGCGGCCTTGTCGCCCTTCCTCTCCGCAAAGACCGTGCGGATGTATGACGACGGAGTCATTGTGTGCCCATCAACGCGCCTTCCGACAAAAGCGCAAACACGTTCTAAAGGCGTCATCGCTTCTAGGGCGCAGCGACCATGGCCACTGCCACGGGCGTCGCCGCAGGGCTGCCGCGTTGGTTCTGAATCTGGTATCGGTAGACGTAACCCTGTACATTGGTTGCGCCCTGCAATTGCTAGCGGATTGCATGGTTTTTTGCGTTGGTATTACCCCTTTGGATATGCAGAACCCGCCCAGGGCCGGAGAAGATGTTGATGAAAAACTTGTCGATTGGAAAACGGCTGGCACTGGTTTTAGGTGCCATCCTTGCGTTGCTAGTCATTACCAGTGGCTTAGCCATGGTCATGTTGCAGCAGCTCGGCCAGGAGGTGGAGGTGATGCTGGAGCGCAACACCCGCACTGAGCGTTTGGCCGTTGACTGGAGCATGAATCTGAACGCTGCGGTGCAACGGCGCGCAGCCATCTCCAAAAGCCAGGACCCTGGCCTCAAAGCCTACTTTGCGGAGGCCAACGCCCAAAGTGTGCGCGTGACCGGAGAGTTTCAAAAGCAGATCGACGAGCAGCTGAATTCGTCAGGTGACCGCGCCGCCTTGGAAGAAGTCAACGCCCGCCGCAAGGCCTACCAGATCGTGCGCGATGAAGTCACCAAACTCAAGGATGCGGGCGATGAAGCGGCAGCGGGCCGGCTCTTTGACGAGAAGTTCGATCCCGCCGCCCGCGCCTACCAAGAGGCTGTGCAAAAGGTGGTGAGCATGCAGCGTCAACAGTTGGATGCACGGGGCACGCAGGTGCTGGCGCTGCGCTCGCGCACGCTGTGGCTCCTGTCGGTCAGCGCTGGCGTCGGGCTGGTCCTGGGCGTTGTGCTTGCGTGGTTGCTGTCACGCAGCATCGTTGGTCCCGTGCGCCAGTCGCATGCGATCGCCGTAGAAATTGGATCGATGGACCTGCGGGGGCAGCCCCAGCCCGCCTATAGCAGGGACGAAACCGGCGCTCTTTTGCAGGCGCTGGACCGCATGCGTGCCGCATTGCGCAACACGCTGCTGGAGGTCCGTGGGGTTGTGGATGGCGTACACACCGCCAGCCAGGAAATTGCAGCGGGCAACATGGACCTGAGCGCCCGCACCGAGAGCACTGCCGGCAGCCTGGAAGAAACCGCCAGTGCCATGGAGGAGCTGACCAGCACCGTTCGGCAAAGCGCTGACGCGGCTTCACAGGCTAGCCAGCTTGCGTTGACTGCAGTGGATGTGGCTCAGCGCGGAGGCCAGCTCATGGGCACGGTCGTACAGACCATGGATCGCATCCACACCTCTTCTGGTCGCATTGCCGACATCATTGGCGTGATCGATGGCATCGCCTTCCAGACCAACATCCTTGCGCTGAATGCTGCCGTGGAAGCGGCCCGAGCGGGCGAGCAAGGCAGGGGCTTTGCCGTAGTGGCCAGCGAAGTGCGGGCGCTGGCGCAGCGCTCTGCCGCTGCCGCCAAGGAGATCAAGACGCTGATCGACGACAGCGTGGGCGAGGTTGGAACAGGCTCAACACAAATCAAGGAAGCCGGAGCTACGGTGGGGCAAATCGTCGACAGCATCCAGAAAGTGCGGGATATCGTTAGCGAAATCAGCGTTGCTACCCGTGAACAGAGCCAGGGTATTGCCCAGATCAATGTTGCCATTAACCAGCTGGACCAGATGACCCAGCAGAACTCAGCGCTGGTGGAGCAGTCGGCTGCAGCGGCGGGCAGTCTCAACGAACAGGCGCAGCGGCTCTCGCGTGCGGTGGCCGCCTTCCAGTTCGAGGATGGAGTCCATGCGGGAGCCGCCAGACTGCCCCACACCCAACCTGTGCAGCAAGCCTCGCGCGCTTGACGCACTGAGCGGCGTAAGCCTCTAGCCGCTGGGTGTAGTTGCTGCCGACTTGGCCTATCAGCACAGCAGCCCATTGACTGTGGGACGCTGAGCAAGAGTTCTTGCCCAGGGACTGAAAGACAGATCCACAACTGTGCCACCATCCCCCCATGGAACTCCGCCAACTCCGCTACTTCGTCCGCATTGTCGAACTCGGCTCCATGGGCCGGGCGGCGGCCGATCTGGACATGGTGCAGTCGGCGCTGAGCCAGCAAATCAGTCGGCTGGAGGGTGAGCTGAGCACCCGGCTGCTGCAGCGCACCTCCAAAGGCGCCGTGCCGACGGAGGCGGGGTTGGCGTTTTTTCGCGAGGCGCAACTGGCCCTGCGCCATGCCGATCAGGCGGCGCGGGCGGCGCAGCAGGCGCGGCTCACGGGCAGTGTGAGCGTGGGCCTGTCGCCCACCACGGCCTCGGTGCTGGGCGTGCCGCTGATGCGCGCAATGCATGAGCGCTACCCCGATGTGCGGCTGCACATGGTGGGCAGCCTCTCGGGCCACCTCTCCAACATGCTCAATGCGCGCCAGCTGGACTTGGCGGTGCTGTTCGACACCCAGCCCGCGCGCCGCTGGAGCGTGCTGCCGCTGCTGGAGGAGCGGTTGTTCCTCATCCGCTCGGCCCAGCGCGGCGTGCGCAAACCAGCGCTGCGGCGCAAGGTGGCGCTGGCGCAGCTGGCCGATGAACCGCTGATCTTGCCCACCGGACCTCACGGCCTGCGCAGCCGGCTGGATGCGGCCTTTGCCCAGGCGCGTGTGGTGCCGCGCATGGCCATGGAGATTGACTCGCTGGCGCTGTTGATGGACGCGGTGGACATGGGCCTGGGCAGCACCATCCAGCCCTGGGCGGCGGTGGGCCGCTATGCCGATGCGGCCGAGCGCTTTGTGCTGGCCGAGATTGCGGACGGCCCCGCCTTTCGGCCTGCGGCGCTGTGCAGCTTGTCGGACGATGAACTCTCGCCCGCTGCGCTGGCCGCGCGCGTGGTGCTGGGCGACTGCGTGCGCGAGCTGGTGCAGTCGGGGCGGTGGATCGGCGCCACGTTGGCGTAGGCCCGTAGAAGCTTCTGACCTTCTCAATAAGCACCAACCGTTCACGCTGAGCCCGCCGAGGCCGGGGCACACCCCCATACCTCGTAGGTCGGGTTAGCCCGCAAGGGCGTAACCCGACGCGCCCACAGGGCACGCCGCGTTGGTGTCGGGTTACGCTGCGCTAACCCGACCTACACAACGGAGCCTGTCGAAGCGCGGCGCGAGGCTTCGACCAGTTCAGCCCGAACGGCTGACGTGAAGGCCGCGATGCGGCCAACCCATCACGATCCGTGATGGGGCCATGCCTGTGCAGCCCCTGCACAAGCAGCGGGGTTCTTCCTACATTCAGGCCACCCATGAATGCAAAGAAGAACTGCAAATGCACCCCGATGTTTTGGTGATTGGCGGCGGCAATGCTGCCCTGTGCGCTGCGCTGATGGCCCGCGAGGCCGGGGCCAGCGTGCTGTTGCTTGAATCGGCCCCGCGCGAGTGGCGCGGTGGCAACTCGGGCCACACGCGCAACCTGCGCTGCATGCACGATGCGCCGCAAGACGTGCTGGTCGATGCCTACCCCGAAGAAGAGTTTTGGCAAGACCTGCTCAAGGTGACGGGCGGGCTGACCAACGAACACCTGGCGCGCTTGGTGATTCGTGAATCGAGCACCTGCCGCGACTGGATGCGCAGCCACGGCGTGCACTTTCAGCCGCCGCTGTCGGGCGCGCTGCATGTGGCGCGCACCAATGCGTTTTTTATGGGCGGGGGCAAAGCGTTGGTCAATGCCTACTACCGCAGCGCGGAAAAGCTGGGCGTGCAGATTCGCTACGAATCGCCCGTGGACCGCATCGAGGTGGAGGACGGCCGCTTTGTGGCCGCGCATTGCACTGCCAACGGCCAGCGTGAGCGCATCACGGCCAAGGCCTGTGTGCTGGCCGCAGGCGGGTTTGAATCCAACCGCGAATGGCTGCGCGAGGCCTGGGGCCAGAATGAGCGCGGCGAGTGGCCTGCGGACAACTTCTTGATTCGCGGCACGGCCTACAACAAGGGCGTGTTGCTCAAGCACCTGCTCGACGACCACGGCGCCGACCGCATTGGCGACCCCACACAGGCGCACATGGTGGCCATTGATGCGCGCGCCCCGCTGTACGACGGCGGTATCTGCACGCGCATCGACTGCGTGTCGTTGGGCGTGGTGGTCAACCGCGAGGGAGCGCGCTTTTACGACGAGGGCGAAGACTTCTGGCCCAAGCGCTATGCCATCTGGGGCCGCCTGGTGGCGCAGCAGCCGGGGCAGATTGGTTATTCGATCATCGACAGCAAGGCCATCGGCCGCTTCATGCCGCCAGTGTTTCCGGGCGTCAAAGCCGACACGCTGCCCGAGCTGGCGCAAAAGCTGGGTCTGCGGGTAGACACGTTCACCAGCACGCTCGATGCCTACAACGCCGCCTGCCGCGTGGGCACGTTCGATCACACCGCGCTGGACGACTGCCACACCGAAGGCGTCACGCCCGCCAAGACGCACTGGGCCCGCCCCATCGATACCGGCCCGTTCTACGGCTACGCGCTCAAGCCCGGCGTCACTTTCACCTACCTGGGCCTGCACACCGACGACACGGCCGCCGTGCGCTTCAACGACCAGCCCAGCCCCAACCTGTTTGTGGCGGGCGAAATGATGGCGGGCAACGTGCTGGGCAAGGGCTACACCGCCGGGGTGGGCATGAGCATTGGCACCGCGTTTGGCCGCATTGCCGGTACGCAGGCGGCCCGTGCAGCTTTGAACTCAAAACAGCCTCCAGCGCTTATCCATAAAGCGCAAGCAGCTACAAATACAGGAGCAACTCATGCAAACGCTTGAAGCCCTGACCCGCGACGCCAAGGCGCTGGCCAATGGCGACATCGTGCTGTCTGCGCCCGAAACCGAAGTGGCCCGCCAGCTGCAGATCTGCAACGCCTGTCGCTACTGCGAAGGCTTTTGCGCCGTCTTCCCCGCCATGACGCGGCGGCTGGAGTTTGGCAAGGCCGACATCCACTTCATCGCCAACCTGTGCCACAACTGCGGCGCCTGCCTGCACGCCTGCCAGTACGCGCCGCCGCACGAGTTTGCGGTGAACGTGCCGCAGGCCATGGCCCAGGTGCGTGGGCAAACCTATGCCGACTATGCCTGGCCCCCCGCGCTGGGCCAGCTCTACCAGCGCAACGGCTTGACCCTGGCTCTGGCGCTGGTGGCGGGGCTCACGCTGTTCTTGCTGCTGGCGGTGGGGCTGCATGGCCAGGGCGTCAGCGCGCTGTGGCAATCGCCTGTGGGCGGCTTCCACGGCATCTTCCCCCACAACCTGCTGGTGGGCCTGTTTGCGCCGGTGTTCCTGTTTGCCGTGCTGGCCCTGGGCCTGGGCGTGCGCCGCTTCTGGCGCGACGTGACGCCCGCCACCAGCGGCGCGCCGCTGAGCACGCCCGCCACGGCCGAGGCCACTGGTGCGGTACTGCGCCTCAAATACCTGGACGGCGGCCACGGCGACGGTTGCCACAACGAGGACGATGCCTACACCCTCTCGCGCAGGCGCATGCACCACCTCACGTTCTACGGCTTCATGCTGTGCTTTGCGGCCACCAGCGTGGCCACGCTGTACCACTACCTGCTGGGCGTGCCTGCTCCGTATGACCTGCCTAGCTTGCCCAAGCTGCTGGGCGGCGTGGGCGGCATCAGCCTGGCGATTGGCACCGCAGGCCTGTGGCGGCTGAACCTGCGCCGCCACCCCCAGCATGGCGATGCGGCACAAAAGCCCATGGACCGCGCCTTCATTGCGCTGCTGTTCCTCACCGCCACCAGCGGCCTGGCCTTGTGGGCGGCCCGCGGCAGCGCGGCCTTGCCCCTGCTGCTGTGCCTGCACCTAGGTGCGGTGATGGCGCTGTTTGCCACGCTGCCCTACGGCAAGTTTGCCCACGGCATCTTCCGCACCGCATCGCTGCTGCGCCATGCGGTGGAGAAGCGCCAGCCCAACCCCATCGGGCTTGGTGCGGACTGACCCAAAGATCAAAAACCATCCACGACGAAGGAGACCCCGATGAACAAACGCACCCTGCTGCACTGCGCCCTGGCGCTGGCAACCGTTCCCCTGGCCTTTGGCGCTGCGGCGCAAGACTTTCCGCCCAAAAAGCCCGTCACGCTGGTCGTGGGTTTTGCGGCAGGCGGTGCGGCCGATGCGGCGGCGCGCCTGATTGCCAAGAGGCTGGGCGAGAACATCGGCCAGCCGGTGGTGGTGGACAACAAGGGCGGCGCGGGTGGCAACATCGCCCACCAGTTTGTGGCCAATGCGGCGCCCGATGGCACGGTGCTGCTGCTCGGATCGGTTGGGCCGCTGACCATTGCGCCGCACCTGATGAAGGTGACCTACGACCCCTTCAAAGACCTGGCCCCGGTCTCGGGCGGGGTGAACTTTCCGAACGTGCTGGTGGTGCACAAAGGCGCGGGCGTGAAGACGTTGGCCGAGTTTGTGCAGCTGTCCAAAAAGAAGCCCGGCAGCGTGGACTTTGCCTCCACCGGCGCGGGCTCGGCCTCGCACCTGGCGGGCGAGTTGTTCAACCAGCGCGCGGGCATCGACATGACCCACGTGCCCTACAAGGGCGGGGCCCCGGCGCTGCAGGATTTGCTGGGTGAGCGCGTCACCTCGTACTTTGCCGCGCCGCCCACGGCGCTGCCGCACATCGAGGCGGGCAAGCTGATCCCGCTGGCCACCACGGGGCTCACCCGCCCGGCCTATTTGCCCAACATTCCCACCGTGGCGGAGTCGGGCTTTCCGGGCTTTGAGGCGCTCAACTGGTATGCCTTTGTGGCCCCGGGCAAAACGCCTGCGCCGCTGCTTGAGCGTTGGAACCAGGAGATCGTGAAAGTGCTGAACGACCCCGGCGTGAAAGAGGCGCTGAACAAGCACGGCCTCACGCCCCAGCCCACCACGCGGGCAGAGCTGGCGGCCTTCATGAAGAAAGAGTCGGCGCAGTGGGCCGCCACCATCAAGGAACGCAAGATTTCGATGGACTGAGCCGAACTGAGCGCAGCCCCTAAGGTCTTTGCGCGGGGCCTACCGTGGGGTTGTCACAGAGGGGTCGGTGTGCACCAGCGTGAGCGGGTGGCGCTGGCCTGCCAGGTAGTCTTCCAGACACGCCAGCAGCAGCGGGCTGCGGTGGCGCTCGGGGCAGGCGCGGATTTCGTCGGGGGTCATCCACAGGGTGCGGACGATGCCTGCGTCCAGCGAGCGCCAGCCGTGGTGGGTGCCCAGCGTGCCGGCAAACGCAAAGCGCATGTAGGTCAGGTCGTCGCCCGTGCGGGTTTTGGTGAATCGGTTGAGGTACACGCCGATGAGGGCGGTGGGCACAAAGTCGTGCGCAGTTTCCTCCAGCACCTCGCGGGCGCAGGCCTGTTCGGGCGATTCGCCGGGGTCCAGATGGCCTGCAGGGTTGTTGAGTTTGAGACCGTCCGTGGTCTCTTCTTCCACCAGCAAAAAGCGCCCATCACGCTCGATGAGGGCGGCCACGGTGACGTTGGGTTTCCAGCGGTTTGGCATGGCACCCATTATGACCACGGGCCGTGACAACTGCCTGCCGCGCTGACCCCGTGGCGCTAGCGGCGCAGGGCGGCCGAGGGCGCCGTGGCTGGCGCCGCCACCGGGCGCAACACCAGCCACAGCGCCAGCCCGATCAGCACCCCGCCCGCCACATGCGCACCCGTGGCCACTTCGTCCAGAAACAGCCAGCCCCAGGCCACGCCGAACAGCGGGATCAGGAAAGTGACGGTGAGCGCCTTCAGCGGCCCCACATCGGCGATGAGCCGGAAATACAGCACGTAGGCCAGTGCCGTGCACAGCAGGCCCAGTGCCAGCAGCGCCCCCCAGACCGGTGCTGGCGCGGCCAGCCAGGCCGTGGCGACGGCAGGCTGGCGCCACAGCTCCCACGCCACGCAGGGCACCAGCACCAGCACTGCGCCCATCTGGCTGCCCAGGGCCACGGTGCGGCTGTCCAGGCCACCCCGATGGGTGATCCAGCGCCGTGTGAGAAAGCCCGCCAGCCCGTAGCACGCCGTGGCCACCAGGCAAGCAGCCATGCTGGCCAGCACCTCGGGGGTGAGCGCCACCGGCCCCGCCTGGGCCAGCACCCCCACCCCCACCATGCCGAGCACCACCCCGCCCACGCGGGCCGCTGTGATGCGTTCACCAAACGCCAGCGCACCCACAAGCACGCCCATCAGCGGCGTGGTGGCATTGAGGATGGCGCTGTAGCCAGCGGGCAGGCTGCGTGCTGCCATGGCAAACATGAGGAACGGGATGCCCGAGTTCACCACCCCCAGCGCCAGCGTGGCGCCGAGCTTTCCTTCAAAACGGGGGCGCAGGCGTAGCACCACCAGCAGCAAGCCCAGCCCCGTGGCACCCAGCAGCACCCGGGCGAAGGTGGTGGGCAGGGCGCCCAGCACCGGTGCAGCCACGCGCATCAGCAAAAAGCTGCCGCCCCACAGGGCCGCAAGAAGCATCAGTCGCAAGAAGCTGGGCAATGGCATGGCGGCACCTGTGAAGTTCGGTAAGAGGCATTAAAAACGTGCTGCTATTGTTGAAAATACGTTGAGCCATGGCAAACGATTTATCCTCTACAACCGTTTAGCTAAGCTGAACACCTGGAGCACATCATCATGAAACTACCGCCCTTGATTGCCGTGCGATTCTTTGAGGCCACAGCGCGCCACCGCAGCGTGCGCGAGGCGGCACGCGAGCTGCATGTCACGCCCGGTGCTGTGTCGCAGCAGGTGCGGCGGCTGGAGTCCTTCCTGGGCTGCGCGCTGTTTGAGCGCCTGCCGCGCGGGCTTGCGCTCACGCCCGCTGGCATGGACTACCAGGCTGCGTGCGGCGAGGCCCTGGCCCGCATTGGCCACGCCACGGCGCGGCTGGCGGCTGGCGCGCGCCGCGTGGTGCGGGTGAGCTGCACCCCCAGCTTTGCTGCGCAGTGGCTGGTGCCGCGCCTGCAGCTGTTTTTGCAGAGTGCCCCCGAACTCGACGTGCATGTGAACAGCACGCACCGCGCCGTGGACCTGCTGGCCGAGGACATGCATTTTGCGGTGCGCCACGGCCTGGGGCCCTACCCCGGCTTGCACGCCGAGTGGTTGCTGGACGATGACCTGATCCCCGTGTGCAGCCCGCGCCTGGTGACGCCGCGCCTCTGGGCGGGGCTGGAAGACATTACCGGCCCCCGGCTGCTGCACGATGGCCACCGCGACGACTGGCGCATGTGGTGCCAGGCGCAGGGGTTGGGGCGGGTGGACTCTGGCCAGGGTGTGGTGTTTGCAGGGACCAACGGTGCGGTGGAGGCGGCCCTGGCTGGGCAGGGCTTTGCGCTGGTGACCCGGGCCGTGGTGGAGCGTGAACTGGCCACCCGGGCCCTGGTCGGCCTGCAGGCCCCCGCCGCGCAGGCGCCGCTGGGCTACCGCCTGGTGTACCGGCCTGAGGCTCTGATCGACCCGGCGCTGCGGCGCTTTCGCGACTGGGTGGTGGGTGAGGGCCTGCTGGCCGGGCACATCAGTGTGGGCTGAGCCGCGAAGCGACGGGGCCCCAGGCCCCGCGCATCAGTGGCCTGGGGCGAGGCGGCGCACCATGTACGTGGCGCCCTCGCCGTAGGTGGCCAGGCGTTGGCGCTGCACTGCGTCTTGCAGCGCGTGTTCGGCATACCCGTGGCGCGCCCAGTAGCCCTGCGAGCCTTGCACCGATACCAGTGCCGTGTGGCGCAGGCCGTGTTGCTGGGCACGCTCCCACAGGGGCTTGAGCAGGGCCTGCGCCAGCCCCTGGCCCGCCATGCTGGGCAGCACGGCCATGTCGTGCAGGTACAGCGTGTCGGGCGCGGTGCCCGCAGGGGGCTCAAAGTCGCCATGCAGCGGGGTGACCTTGCCCTGCACCGAGTGGTAGGCGGCCAGGTAGGCGCACAGCTGCCCATCGGCCAGCAGCGCCAGCGAGCAGTTCACCGGGCTGGCCAGGCGGCGGGTGAAGACCTCGGCGCTTTCCATGAACCCATCGCCATAGGCGGCGCGTTGCACTGCCATCAGCGCGGGCAGGTCGTGGGTTTGCAGGGGGCGGACTTCAAGCGCAGGCATGGGGGTGAGAGAAGGGATTGGAGAAGGCAAACACCACAGTGGGTGCGATCCATCGGGATGGTCCGGATTCAGGAGGATATGAGGAAATGGCCCGTTGCCAAGGCGTTTCCATCCCTGCAATCGCATTGAGCCATCTGGCCTTGGATGCCCATTGCCCTCGCAAATAAGCCCACCCGGGCGGCTTCGCCTCTGTTCGCCGTGAGGCAGAATTCGGCCAGAAGTCGCCGGTGGCGATGTATGAGAGTGGACGCTCAACGAAATGGTGACTGGCGACAAGCCGAAGCGACTGAAGGGAGCGCACTGTGTTGGGCGTGTGAGTCATCCGCATTGTTAGGTGCAGGCGAGATGCGTTCAATACTGCGCTCAGTTGAACCAACCTTGGCGAGAGGTCCGCACCCAAACCGCGGACGCCAAAGAATAGAGAGCGAGAACTAGGAATACCCAGAACAGCCCCGGGATGCCACCCATATTGAATCAATGACCACTTTTGGGAGTGGTGCCCACCATCGGCTCAGGGCCCCGAGCCCTCGTTCGGAAGCACACCCTGAAGCTGTCATTGCCTGGAGCACGTTGCAGTCGAAAATCCCGGTGTCTCCCTATGGCAAACTGCAGTTTGCCGAGTTGACGTGTGCCGGGTTTCACGGAATTTTGATACTTGGAGTTTGAATAGGTAAACCCTTGCAAACCTTTGCTGCAAGCCGCTTTCAGTAAAAATCAGTGTCCAGAATATCCCGCACGATCCATTTTATCCTGCGGGTTTTGCAGTCTGAATTAGGTTAATTTTTCACGACTGGCTCTCATTACGCTAACGATTTATCGCATGAGCACCATACATTCAGGCCGAAATGGTTTTTCAAAAAAAACCAACGCCACGCAGAGCTTACTTTGGCGTTGGGTATTTATAGGAGCAGCGTTGCTCACGACAATGAGCGGCGCTTGGATCCTGTGGGGGCCCATACCTATCGCTAGGCCGCTACCTCCACCTCCCAAGGAACTCTTCCAACTCAGGGAGGTGGCGAATGCTACAGATCTGAAGTCACTGCAACACAAACAGGTGCTCATCGTGGGAGCATTCACAGGACACACGGTGGTTCTCAAGGGGCGCGACATGGCGGGGCGCAGCGGGTTTTACGTACTAGAACCCCTTATCGAAAAAGGATCCAATGGATTGGCTGTACTGGTGCAGCGGGGCTGGGTGCCAGCTGACACGGTACTGCAAAGACTTCCTACACCGAAGCATGATTTAGTAATCGAAGGGCGACTAGCAATTCCATCATTCGGAACTAGCGCTGAAGCTGGGAATGAAACAGGGCTAGTACGCCAGAGCCTGAACGTCCAACGCTATGCCAGCGAAATTGGTATGCCACTGGTTCCAATGGTAGTGCTTGAAGAGCCAGGGGCCGAGTGGAGCGAGAGAGATATTCGGCAGGATCTATTTCAACGTCGATGGAGCGAGTTGTACCCTCAAGACAAAAACAACACTCGCAACGGTTGGTTAATTTTGATCCTTGGGATAACACTAGCGGCACTTAGTATTGCAATAAGGCGGAGAAATTAAATATTAGGCGCAACACTCTGCCTACGCTCAGCAGCCTAACTTTTTGGTTAAGCCGACACCCACAAAGTCCGCTTATGGGTTCCGTTCGTGTTTCGCACTCCGGTGCGGCTTGTTTCGGACGTTGAGCGTCCGCTTTCATCTGTAGCCACTGGCCGCTCCTCGCCGAATTCTGCCCCACGGCGAACAGAGACGGAGCCTCCTCGGATGGGCTTATTTGCGCAGGCAACTGGCATCCAAGGCAAGACGGTTCAATGCGATTGCAGGGATGGAAACGCCTTGGCAACGGACCATTTCCCTACACACCTTTTCAGCCCGGAAAGTCCCGATTTTCGCTCCCACTGTGGTGTTTTTTCTCAACTCCCTTCGGGTCACGTTGCGGGGCCGTCGGAGCAGGGAACGAACGCTGCGCGTCATAGACGTCGTCGCAGCGTCTCTTCTGCCCCTACAGCCCCAGCCCCCGCATCAGCGCCTCAGCCCGCGCGCTCACTTCCGGTGTCATGTGCATCGGCCTACCCCATTCGCGCTGCGTTTCGCCGGGCCATTTGTTGGTGGCGTCCATTCCCATCTTGCTGCCCAGGCCGCTCACGGGTGAGGCGAAGTCCAGGTAGTCGATGGGCGTGTGCTCCACCATCATGGTGTCGCGCGCCGGGTCCATGCGGGTGGTGATGGCCCAGATCACGTCCTTCCAATCGCGCACGTCCACATCGGCATCCACCACCACGATGAACTTGGTGTACATGAACTGGCGCAGGTGGCTCCACACGCCCATCATCACGCGCCGCGCGTGGCCTGCGTAGGCCTTGCGGATGCTGACCACCGCCATGCGGTAGCTGCAGCCTTCGGGCGGCAGGTAGAAGTCCGCGATCTCGGGGAACTGCTTTTGCAGCAGGGGGATGAACAGTTCGTTCATTGCCAAGCCCAGCACGGCGGGCTCGTCCGGCGGTTTGCCGGTGTAGGTGCTGTGGTAGATCGCATCGCGCCGCAGGGTGATGCGCTCCACGGTGAGCACGGGGAATTCGGCGCATTCGTTGTAGTAGCCGGTGTGGTCGCCATACGGCCCTTCCAGCGCGTGCTGCCAGCCGCTCGCATGGTTGGCGTCGGGCTGGATGTGGCCTTCGAGCACGATCTCGGCGGTGGCGGGCACTTGCAGCGGCACGCCTAAAGCAGCAGTCACTTCGGTGCGCGCACCGCGCAGCAGGCCTGCGAACTGGTATTCGCTCAACCCATCGGGCACGGGCGTGACGGCGCCCAGCAGCGTGGCGGGGTCGGCCCCCAGCGCCACGGCCACGGGGTAGGGCTGGCCGGGGTGCTGGGCGCAGTGGTCGGCAAAGTCCAGCGCGCCGCCCCGGTGGGCCAGCCAGCGCACGATGACCTGGTTGCGCGAGAGCACCTGCTGGCGGTAGATGCCCAGGTTCTGCCGGGCCTTGCGCGGCCCTCGCGTGATGGTGAGGCCCCAGGTGATGAGCGGGGCCACATCACCGGGCCAGCAGTGCTGCACGGGCAGGCGCGCCAGGTCTACATCGGGCCCTTCCCACACTTCTTGCTGGCAGGGGGCGTTGCGGCCCACGGTGTGCGGTGCCATGTTCCACAGGGTCTTGAGCAACTGGCCCATGCCCAGCATGTCTTTGAAGCCTTTGGGCGCCTCGGGTTCTTTGAGCGTGGCGAGCAGCTCACCCAGGGCGCGCACGCCGCGCAGGTCGGGCACGCCCATGGCGCGGGCCACGCGCTCGGGTGTGCCAAACAGGTTGGTCAGCACCGGCATGCGGTGGCCTGTGGGCTGGGTGAACAGCAGCGCCGGGCCGCGCGCGCGCAGCACGCGGTCGCTCAGCGCGGTCATCTCCAGGTGGGGCGATACGGGCTCATTCACGCGGCGCAGCTCGCCCGTGGCTTCGAGCTGGGCCATGAAGTCGCGCAGGTCTTGGTAGGCCATGGTTTTGAATAAAAAAGGCCTCTAGCGCTTGATAGGTAAGCGCTGGCAGCTATGAAATTGATAGTTTTTGACGCGCGGTGGTGAATCTTCCCCACCCGTTCGGGCTGAGCCTGTCGAAGCCAGGGCGCAATGTCCCTGCGGCGCTTCGACAGGCTCAGCGTGAACGGTTTGTTGAGCGTTCACGGCGATGCCATGGCTGTCTCGTTAGGCTGAACAGGCAGCCCGGCCCAGCGTGTGGCCAGGGTGTGGGGCACGTCGATGAGGTCGAGCACCCGGGCCACGCTGGCGTCCACGATGTCTTGCACGCTGCGCGGGTGCTGGTAGAAGGCGGGCAGGGGCGGGCAGCAGATGGCGCCCATCTCGGTCACGGTGAGCATGTTGCGCAGGTGCACCAAGTGCAGCGGGGTTTCGCGCACCATCAGCACCAGTTTGCGGCGCTCTTTGAGCATGACGTCGGCCGCGCGGGTGAGCAGGTTGTCGCTCAGCCCGTGGGCAATGGCGGCCAGGGTGCGCATGGAGCAGGGCGCCACCACCATGGCGTGGCTGCGAAAGGACCCGCTGGCAAGTAGGGCGCCCACGTTGCGCACGTCGTGCAGTTGGTGGCCGGGGGCCAGGGCCTGCAGCGCGGCGGGGCCGTCCACACCGCATTCGTGTTGCAGCGTGCGCCAGCCTGCGTCTGACACCACCGCATGCGCTTCGATGCCCGGCTGGCCGTGCAGCGCCTGCAGCAGCCGCACGCCGTAGGTGGCACCGCTGGCGCCCGAGATGCCGACGACGATGCGGGCCGAGGTGCTGCAGGGGGCGGCTTCGGCATCAGCCATGGGCAGTCTCTGGGCGGGGCTGTGGGTGGTGGGGCGCGCCCGCCAGCGGTTCGTAGTGCAGGTCGTCCAGCACGCGCTCCAGCACCAGGGCGGCCTGGGCGGGGTCGAAGTCTTCATGGGCGCGCTTTTTGACGCCGTATTGCTGCAGCTGGTAGTGGCGTGCGGGGTCAATGCCGTGGCGGGCCAGGGTGCTTTTGACGCACACCAGCGGGCAGCCATCGAGCGCAATGATGGGGCGGCCCGAGCGCACGGTTTTCATGAGGTGGGGCACATCGCCGCCCACGCCCGCAATGCACGACATCTCGGCCGCGCCGCAGCGGTCCAGCCGCAGGGCAACGTGGTTGGCCAGTTGTGCCGCGCTGGAGCAACCCGAGCACGAATACACGAGCGGCAGGGGGGCGTTGGCGTGGGGGCTTGCGTGGGTGGGGGGGCTGGGCGGGCGCAGGTCGCCGGGTTCGGTGTTCATACGACAGGCCTCCTCAGGGCTTGGGGAACAGGCGCGCCAGCATGGCGCGCGGGGCCCATTGCGCGGGGTCGAGCACGGGCAGCTCCAGGGCGTCGAGCGCGTTCTTCACCACCAGGCCCAGCTCGGTGTCGCCCTGCATGGACAGGCGGCGGCTGAAGAACAGCGTGTCCGGGTCTTGCTGGCGCTGGGCCAGCAGCACAAAGTCGTGCGCACTGGCGCTGATGGTGAGATCGGGCGCGTTGGCCGCTGGGGACGCACCGGGGGCATCGGCCGCTTTGGCCGCGCCGCCGGGGCGGGCGGGGCTGCAGGGGGCAAAGCGCTGGCCGTTCCAGGCAAAGTCAAAGGCCACGCGGGCATCGCGCACCTCAATGCGCAGCTTGCGGTGCAGCAGCAGGGCCAGCACGTCGGCGGGCAGGTGGCGGGCCAGCGCCAGGTTCAGCGCGGTGACGAGCAGCACCGAGCCGGGGTAGGCCGGCAGGCGCGAGAGCACGGCGCCCACGGGCGCGGGCAGTTGCCGGGGGCGGGCGGTGTGGTGCTTGGCGGAGGACGGGTGTGTGGTGGGGTGTGCGGGCGGGTACATGGCGGTCCAGAGGAGGGTGTGCGGCGGGCCGTTCAGGCTGCCGAGCGTTGGGCGGTGTGCTGTGCCTGGTGCAGGTCGCTGCGGCCTTGCTCTAGCCCGGGGCGGCCGTGCCAGAAGCCGTTGCATGGCCAGTCGGGCATCAGCGCCAGGATGCGGTTTTGGGCGTGCGCGGCGTTGGCGGGTTGGCGGCGCACTTCGTCAAACAGGGCAATCACCTGCTCCATGTGCTGGGGCTGGGGGCTCAGTCGCACCAGGTCCACGCCCAGGGCTTGCATTTGGGGCAGCTCTTCGATGAGGTTGTAGACGCGGGCCGACTGCGTTTGCGTGCCGTTGAGCACGAGGAAGCCCTCTTTCTCGCGCGTGCGCATGGGCAGGCCTTCGGGGTGCTCCATGCAGCTGAAGCGGCAGTCGTCCTTGGGCTGGTTGTAGTGCCTCGCGGTGAAGCAGCGGGCCGAGTACGCCAGCGGCAGCCGCCCGTAGGCGAAGACCTCGGTCTGCAGGCCTGCGGGGCGCGCGGCCTGCACCACGGCCAGGTCTTGGTGGCGCATCTCCAGCGGCATCACCCAGCGGCTGGCGCCCAGCTGGGCCATCCATTGCACGGCCTGGGGGTTGTAGAGGTTCAGGTGCGGCCCGGCCACAAAGGGCTGCTTGCCCGCCAGGCAGTGCACGGCGCCCATGTCGTTGGCCTCGACGGTGAATTCGCCGTTGGCGGCCAGCTTGTGCAGCCAGGCCACGTCCGAGCCCGATTCGAGCAGCACCTGGCTGGACATGACGACCCGCTTGCCCTTGCCCTGCAGGTGGCGGGCCAGCCCGAGCCAGTCGGACAGGCGCAGCTCGTGGCGGCGCGAGCACACGGTCTCGCCCAGGTAGACCTCGTCCACGGCCGTGTCGGCCATGGTTTCGTAGAACGCAAAGACGGTGTTGCGCGGCCAGTAGTACTGCAGGGGGCCCAGGGTGATTTTCATGGTGGGGGACTCCGTGTGGTGGGAGAGCGGGCGCTGTGCGCCTCTTGGCTCTTGTGTTGCGTTAGCGCTGCGTATCAGTGGCGCCCCGGGGGGGGCGGTGGCTTATTTCCAGGGGCGGTGGTAGGCGCCCAGCGTGTGTTGCTGGCCCTCGGCCACCTGGTCCAGCTGGGCCATCCAGTGGGTTTTGGGGGCGTAGCGGTGGGGCTGGGCCATGCAGTGGTCGATGGCCTCGCGCCACACGCGCGTCACGTCGGTCACGTAAGCGGGGCTGCGCTGGCGGCCTTCGATCTTGATGGCGCGCACGCCGATCTTGACCAGCTGGGGCAGCAGCTCCAGCGTGTTCAGGCTGGTGGGCTCTTCGATGGCGTAGTAGTTTTCTTCATCGGCCACGTCAAAGCGGCCCTTGCACAGCGTGGGGTAGCCCGCGTTCTCGCCGGGGGCGTAGCGGTCGATGAGCACGCCGTTCAGGCGCGACTCCAGGCCCTGCGGGGTTTCTTGCCAGCGCACGGCTTTGGGCGGCGAGCATACGCCGTGGGTGTTGGGCGATTCGCCCGTCACGTACGACGACAGGGCGCAGCGGCCTTCCACCATCACGCACAGGCTGCCAAAGCCGAAGACCTCGATCTCGACCGGCGTGCGCTCGATCACCTGGCGCACCTGCTCCATCGACAGCACCCGGGGCAGCACGGCGCGCACCACGCCAAACTGCTCGCGGTAGAAGTTGATGGCCTCGAAGTTGGTGGCAGAGCCTTGCACCGACAGGTGCAGCCGCAGCTGTGGGTGGTGCTGGGCGGCGTACTGCATGAGGCCGGGGTCGGCCAGGATGACGGCGTCCAGCCCCATGTCCACGGCCTTGTCCACCGCGCTGCGCCAGGGGCCGGGGTTGGAGGCTTGCGGGTAGGTGTTGAGCGCCATGAACACTTTGCACCCGCGCTGGTGGGCGTAGCCAATGCCGTTGGCAATGGCGGCTTCGTCAAAGTTCAGCCCCGCAAAGTTGCGGGCGTTGGTGGCGTCGCGCAGGCCCAGGTAGACGCAGTTGGCGCCGTGGTCTACGGCGGCTTTGAGCGCGGGCAGGCTGCCTGCGGGGCAGACGAGTTCGGGGGAAAGCTGGGCAGCCTCGGGGGCGGCGGCAGGGGCTGCGGAGGTGGCTGCAGCAGGGGTCAAGGGTTCCATGGCAAGCGTTTCATCGCCAGCACCGGTAGGGTGCCAAGGCATTGGCCGCCACCTTAGTCAGCCCTGCGTGCGCAGCCGCTGATCTTCATCAACCGGGCTGCAGAATGCCAGACAAATTTGATCGGGATTTGACGCGCCTGCCGGTCCAGCGCCTGCGCTGTGGCGCCGGGGGCACGGGCTGTGCTGCCAGCGGACCGGATCGGCTGGTTGGGGTTGCTATTAAAAATATAGCTGCTAGCGCTTATTGGATAAGCGCTAGAGGCTTTTTTTCTGAGTGGTTGCTTGCCTCAGGTAGAGCGTTCGCCCTGAGCCCGTCGAAGGGCTGTTTGCAAAAGACGCCCTGGCTTCGACAGGCTCAGCCCGAACGGCTGGGGGATGAGCAGACTGAGGCAGGACGCCAATGAGGCATTTTTTCCTCAAAACCGGGTTCAGTATTTCACGCCAAAGCGCGCCAGCAGCCAGTCCTGCAGCATCTGCAGCACGGGCATGGCGTACTCGGGGGTTTCGTTGAACAGCTCGTGGAAGGCGCCTTCAAAGCAGTGCGACTGCACCACGGCTGGCGGCGCTGCCTGCGCAAAGGCGCGGCTGCCTGCGGGGTTGACCAGCCGGTCGGCCCCCGCCCACATCAGCAGGGTGGGCACGGCCCATGTGGGGGCGGTGGCCACAGTGGCGGGGCCTGCGTCGGCTATGAAGCGGGCCAGGCGGGCGCTGATGCGGTCATGGCACTGAGGGTCGGCCCGGTAGTCGGCCACCACCTGCGCGTCGTGCGAGAGGTAGTGGGCGTCCAGCCCGTTGCCCACGCGCAGGTTGGGGGCGATGCGGGGCAGGGTGGACACCAGCAGCTTTTGCACCGCGCCCAGGCCTGCATCGAGCGCGGGGGACGACAGCACCAGCGCATCCACCGGGCACAGGTTGAGCGACACCAGCCGCGCAGCGACCAGGCCGCCCATGCTGTGGCCCAGCAGCACCAGCGGCAGGCCGGGCGGCAGGCGGGCGCGGGTGCATTCGACCATGTCGGCCAGGTCGTCCAGCAGGCGCGTGTCGCTGGTCAGGCCGCCGCGCGGGCCGGCCGATGCGCCGTGGCCGTAGTGGTCGTAGCCGCGCACGGCAAAGCCCCAGGCGTTGAGCTGCTCGGCCAGCGCGCCGTAGCGGCCCGCGTGCTCGCCCAGGCCGTGCACCAGCACCACCAGGCCGCGCAGGGGGGTGTTGGCGGCCACGGGCCATTCGTGCAGAGCGAGGTTTTCCCCATCGGCAGCGGTGAAGGGGCTGAGGGTGGAGGGTGAACAGTGCTGGGGCATACCGGGGCGCTGGGTGGCGGGGGTGGGCGCGGTCAGCGCAAGGGTTCAGGGGGCTGCGGTCGCGCTGGTGGCCGCCTGGGCCTGCGCCATCGTGGCAATCACATGCGCCACCGAGGCCGTGAGGCGCTTGGCGTAGGGCACATGCAAAAACTCGTTGGGGCCGTGCGCGTTGCTCTTGGGGCCGAGCACGCCGCAAACCATCATTTGCGCGGTGGGAAAGCCTTCGCTGAGCATGTTCATCAGCGGAATGGTGCCGCCCTGGCCGATGTAGCCGCAGGGCGCACCAAAGTGCGCCTGCGAGGCTTCGTTGAGCGCCTGCTCGAACCAGGGCGTGGTGGCCGGGGCGTTCCAGCCCGTAGCGCCGCTCAGGCTCTGGAAGGTGACCTTGGCCTGGTAGGGCGCGTTGTCTTCGAGCAGGGACTTGAGTTCTTGCACCGCCTGGGCCGCATCTACCAGCGGGGGCAGGCGCAGGCTGAGCTTGAAGGCGGTGTAGGGGCGCAACACGTTGCCCGCGTCTTGCAGGGCCGGAAAGCCTTCGGCGCCGGTCACGCTGAGCGTGGGCTCCCAGGTGCGCTTGAGCAGCGCCTGCAGCGGGTCGGTGGTGGTGGGCAGCGCAAAGGTGGTGGAGCCGCCGCAGTCGTAGTGCGCCCACGGAAAGCGCCGATACACCTCTTCGCCCAGGATGGCGGCGGTGGCTTGCGCCTGGGCCAGCCGCTCGGCGGGCACTTCGCAATGGAAGCTCTGGGGCAGCAGGCGGCCGGTGGCGCTGTCTTCCAGGCGGTCGAGCACCTGGCGCATGATGCGAAAGGACGAGGGCACCAGGCCCGAGGCGTCGCCCGAGTGGATGCCTTCGGTGAGGATTTCGACCTTGAGCGTGCCACTGGCCATGCCGCGCAGGCTGGTGGTGAGCCACAGCTGGTCGTAGTTGCCCGCGCCGCTGTCCAGGCAGATCACCAGGCCCACATCGCCCAGGCGGGGGCGCAGGGCGTCGATGTAGGGCATCAGGTCGCGCGAGCCGCTTTCTTCGCAGGTCTCGATCAGGCCCACGATGCGGGGGTGCGGCACGTTCTGGCGCTTCAATTCCTGCACGGCGGCGATGCTGGCGTACACGGCGTAGCCGTCGTCTGCGCCGCCCCGGCCGTAGAGCTTGCCGTCCTCGTACTTGGGCGTCCAGGGCCCCAGGTCGTTGCGCCAGCCGCTGAATTCGGGTTGCTTGTCCAGGTGGCCGTACATCAGCACCGTTTGCGGGGCGTGGGCCTGGGTGGCTTCGATCTCAAAGAACAGCACGGGGGTGCGGCCGGGCAGGCGCACCACTTCCAGGCGCAGGCCTGCCACTTTTTGCGCTTCGACCCAGGCGGCGGCGTTGCGCACCACGGTGTCGAGCAGCCCTTGCTCGGCCCAGTCGGCCGCAAACATGGGCGACTTGGCGGGGATGGCAATGTAGTCGGTGAGCTGGCCCACGATGTCGCTGTCCCACGCCTGGCTCACCCGCTCCAGTGCCAGGGTGGGTTCAAGGGCTTGGGTGGGGACACGGGCGTTCATGGCGGGCTCCTGTGGGCGGTGGAAAAAGCACCATTCCAACACAAGCGCGCGGGGGCTGCCATCGAATTTGGCGTATTCCGACCATGGGCCGGGGTGCATGGTGGGGCCGCTGAAAGGGGGCGCTGCCGTGGCGGCCGCCCCGACCTGCGGGCCTTAAAAAAGCCCGGGCTGTGTCTCAGGCCCCGAGACAGCGGCCGCCTGCGATGCGGGGCGGCGCAGCACCTCGCCCACCTCCACGCGGTTGCGCCCACGGTTTTTGGCTTCGTACAGGGCGCGATCGGCGGCAGAGATCAGCATGTCCCAATGGTCGCCAGGCTGCAGCGTGCCGCCAAAGACGCCAATGCTCACCGTGATCGGGATTTCATGGCCCTCGTGGATGAAGCTGGAGGCCTCGACCGCTTCGCACAGCTGCAAGGCCAGCAGATAGGCGCCCTTGATGGTGGTGTCGGGCAGCACCACCAGGAACTCTTCGCCGCCGTAGCGGCCCACCAGGTCTTGCGAGCGCACCCGCTCGCGCAGCACGTTGACCACGCTGCACAGCACCTGGTCGCCCACGGGGTGGCCGTAGCGGTCGTTCACAGCCTTGAAGTGGTCAATGTCCACCATCATCGCGGCGATGGGCTCGCGGGTGCGGATGGAGCGGGCCACGTCGCGGTCCAGCGCCGCAATCACGGCACGCCGGTTGGCCACACCGGTGAGCGAGTCCACCGCTGCCATGCGCCGGTTGCCTGCGTCGGCCCGGTCACGCGCCATGAACACAAAGCCCATCGAGGCCACCAGCACCACGGCAAAGGTGGTCATGAATGTCATGGTTTGCACCGCGCTGGATTGCAGCAGCTCGCTGCCCGCCAGCGGGCTCACGCCCACCAGGGCCACGCGCAGCAGCAACACCAGGGTTTGAAAGCCCAGGGCCCCCACCACCAGCCAGGCGCCGCGCCCCCCCACGGTACGCCAGCGCACCAGCAGGCTGCCCAGCAGCCACAGGTTCAGCGCGCACAGCAGCAGCCCCGCCACCACCACGCGGGCCGAGTAGCTGCCCAGCAACAGGGCCATGCAGCCCGCCATCAGCAAAGGCAAGGCCAGTGTCAGCCGGCGCGGCAGTGCGCGCCCCTGGAACTGCAGCACCGCAGCCAGCATGGACAGGTACACGCCCACCAGCACGGCGTTGCCGACCACCACCGACAGCAGGTCAGGAATGCGGCCGCGCAGGGCAAACAGCAGGTGGGTGACCGCATTGAGCAGCAGCCCCAGCGCCCACAGCCGCACGCCGTCGTCCTGGCGCCCCCAGCCCACCACGGCCATGCCCCCGGCGGTGACGAGGGATGACAGGATGATCATCACCAGCATCGTGGGAACGTCGGCGGCGGCAAGGAGCATGGGGCGGGCGAGATGGCTGGTGTTGGATGGCGCAAGCCTTGTGCATGGCGCACCCACGGCCAGTGGGGCGGTGCAGACAGGCGGGCAGGCGGACAAAGGTCGGCCCGGGTCAGGCCGCTGTGGTGTTTCATGTTGGCATGAAATCCGCACCCAGGGCAATAGGCAAAAGCGCTAGAAGCTATTATTTTAATAGCATGCGACGGGGTCGCTCCTGTGGCGCCTTGGGGCTTAGGGGTGCATCCCGCAGAATGGCCCACCGCACGGCGCCGCAAGTGCGCAGCGGTCTGCGCCATGCGACCGTGGATTTGTGCGGTTCCAAGGAGGTATCAGATGTCTCGCCAAGTGTTGGTGGTGCTTGGGCACCCTTGTTCTGACAGCCTGTGCGCGGGCCTGGCCACGGCCTATGCTGAGGCCGCCCGTGCCGCGGGGGCCCAGGTGCGTGTGCTGCGGCTGGGCTCGCTGGCGTTTGACCCGCTGCTGCATGCGGGCTACCGCCAGGTGCAAACGCTGGAGCCTGACTTGGTGGCGGCGCAGCAGGACATCCTCTGGGCCCAGCATTTGGTGTGGGTGTACCCCATCTGGTGGGGCGCCATGCCTGCGCTGCTCAAGGGCTTCATCGACCGGGTGTTTTTGCCCGGCTTTGCCTTCAAGTACCGCGAGGGATCGTCCCTGTGGGACAAGCTGCTGGCCGGGCGCACTGCCGAGCTGTTGGTCACCATGGATTCGCCGCCCTGGTACTTTCGCTGGGTAACGCGCATGCCGGGCCACCATCAGATGAAGCGGGCCATCCTCGAGTACAGCGGCATCCGGCCGGTGCGGGTGCACAGCTTTGGCCCGGTGCGCAGCGCCAGCCCCACGCGCATCGCCCAGTGGCTGGAGAAGGCGGGGCAGCTGGGCTCGCGCCAGTCTTGAGGGGGCGGACGGGCTGGTTGGGGCGGCTCAGGCGTTTTCGAAGCGGAACACGGCCGTGCCCGCCAGTGCATTGGGCAGCCAGCGCACCTCGCGCCCGTCCTGCAGCCCAAAGGAGTCGAGGATGCGCAGGCGGTTCTTGTGCGCCAGCACCTCAAAGTCTTTGTAGGTGCCCACGCGGATGTTGGGCGTGTCGTACCACTGGTAGGGCAGGCGGCGCGTGACGGGCATGCGCCCTTGCAGGATGGACAGCCGGTTGGGCCAGTGCGCAAAGTTGGGGAAGGCCACCACACCGGTGCGGCCCACGCGGGCGGTTTCGCGCAGCATGACCTCGGCGTTGCGCAGGTGTTGCAGGGTGTCGATCTGCAGCACCACGTCAAAGCTGTTGTCGCCAAACATGGCCAGGCCTTCGTCCAGGTTGAGCTGGATCACATCGACCCCGCGCTGCACGCAGGCCAGCACGTTGGCGTCGTCAATCTCCACGCCATAGCCGGTGCAGCCGCGCTCGCGCTGCAGGTACGACAGCATGGCCCCGTTGCCGCAGCCCAGGTCCAGCACGCGCGAGCCCGCTGGCACCAGGCGCGCCAGGGCTTCCAGGGTGGATTTTTCGCTCATGCAAACTCCTTTGCAATGCTATCGAAATAAGAGCGCATCACGCCCATGTAGCGAGCGTCATCGAGCAAAAAGGCATCGTGCCCGTGGGGCGCGTCGATCTCGGCGTAGCTCACGCGGCGGCGGTTGTCGAGCAGGGCCTTGACGATCTCGCGGCTGCGCTGGGGCGAGAAGCGCCAGTCGGTGGTGAAGCTCACCAGCAGAAATTTGGCCTGGGCGCGCGCCAGCGCCAGGGTGAGGTTGTTGGCGTGCGCGCGGGCCGGGTCAAAGTAGTCGAGCGCCCGGGTGATCAGCAGGTAGGTGTTGGCGTCAAAGTATTCGCTGAACTTGTCGCCCTGGTAGCGCAGGTAGCTTTCGATCTGGAACTCGATGTCCTGCGTGCTGTAGAGATAAGCCCCCACGCTCTGCGCTGGCGCGTCATCGCCGCCCCCCAAGGGGGCTTTTTCGAGCACCTGGTGCCTCAATTGACGACCAAACTTCTCGTTCATCACGTCGTCGCTCAGGTACGTGATGTGGCCAATCATCCGCGCAATGCGCAACCCGCGTTTGGGGATGACGCCGTGGCGGTAAAAGTGCCCGCCGTGGAAGTCCGGGTCCGTCACGATGGCGCGGCGGGCTACTTCGTTGAAGGCAATGTTCTCGGCTGTCAGGTTGGGGGCGCTGGCCACCACCACAGCGTGGCGCATGCGCTCGGGGTGCTGCAGCGTCCAGCTCAGGGCTTGCATGCCGCCCAGGCTGCCGCCCAGTACGGCGGCCAGTTGTGCGATGCCCAGGCGGTCAAGCAGGCGGGCCTGGGCGTTGACCCAGTCTTCCACCGTCACCACCGGAAAGTCCGCGCCGTAGATCTCGCCCGTGTCGGGGTGCGCATGCATCGGGCCGGTCGAGCCGAAGCACGAGCCGAGGTTGTTGACGCCAATGACGAAAAAGCGGTTGGTGTCCACCGGCTTGCCGGGGCCGATCATGTTGTCCCACCAGCCCTCGCTCTTGGGCTGGCCCTCGTACACACCCGCTACGTGGTGCGAGGCATTGAGGGCATGGCACACCAGCACGGCGTTGGACTTGTCGGCATTGAGCGTGCCGTAAGTCTCAAAGGCCAGGTGGTAGTCGCGGATGGACGCGCCGCTTTGCAGCGGCAGGGCCTCCGGAAAATGCATGGATTGGGGCGTGGCAATGAACGACATAAAAAAACCCGGCATCGCTAAAAACGAGGCCGGGCGGGTATGTCGGACGGGTCTTTAGCAGGATTTATAAAGCGCCCGCAAGCTGTGGCAAATCGGCGCGTTCGGTAAATATACCAAAAGCACCCCAGCCTGCGCTACCCGATTCCGCCTGCTGTCTGGCTTAACCTGCCGGAGCAAAGATTGCCAGCAAGCCCAGCACCAAAAAGATCACTGCAGAGACCACGTGCACTGCGCGGATCGGCACCTTGCGCGTGATGCGGTCGCCCAGCCACACCACGGGGGCGTTGGCCAGCATCATGCCCAGCGTCGTGCCGGCCACCACCCACAGGTAGGCGTTGTACTGCGCTGCCAGCATCACGGTGGCGATCTGAGTCTTGTCGCCCATCTCGGCCAGGAAGAACGCCACCACCGTGGTGCCGAACACTCCCCAGCGCGGTTTGCCATCGGCATCGCCCTCGTCGAGCTTGTCCGGGATCAGCATCCACACCGCCATGGCGATGAACGATGCGCCCAAAATCCAGCGCAGCACCTGCGGGCCGATGAAGGTGGTGACCCAGGCGCCGACGGCACCCGCCAGGCCATGGTTGACCAAGGTGGCGACCAGAATGCCCAGAACAATGGGCCAGGGTTTGCGGAAACGGGCTGCCAATACCAATGCGAGCAGCTGGGTCTTATCGCCCATCTCGGCCAAGGCGACGATGGCGGTTGAAACAAAAAAAGCTTCCATGGTGGGGGTTCAATCCGGCCGGATTGTGTTGAGACGCGCATTGACTGCACCCCGACTCCGGCCATTGGATCGGCATGCAGTCAATGGTCTCGCCCAGCATTCAAGCCGCATACGCCATAGGTTTTCAAGAAACCCAAGTGTGTTGACGCATGCCCCGGCGCATTGCGCAACCGGCGGGCTACTCCCCAAAGACCCGCGAATTTTAGCGCAATGCAATGCCTATTTTCCCGAACAAGAAAAACGCGGGTACAAATAAAAAGCCACAACACCCATAAAGTGATTAATAATGGATCGGTCCTTATGTCGAGCTTTGCGCGGCACAAGGGCGCCGAAGTAAGCGGTGATTGGTCAGTTTCGCGTCTTTGAAGTCGTCACAGGTTTGTTGATTGCGTCGGGCTCCATCGCGTTTTCATGTTTTTTGAGGAGTCCCTCCATGGGCAACAAACTTTACGTGGGCAATCTGCCCTATTCTTTCCGCGACCAAGATCTGGAACAAACCTTCAGCCAGTTCGGCTCCGTGGGCAGCGCCAAGGTCATGATGGAACGTGACACCGGCCGCTCCAAGGGTTTCGGCTTTGTCGAAATGGGCAGCGATGCCGAAGCACAAGCCGCCATCCAAGGCGTGCATGGCCAAAATTTTGGCGGCCGTGACCTCGTGGTCAACGAAGCCCGTCCTATGGAACCCCGCGCTCCACGCAGCGGTGGCTTCGGTGGCGGCAATGGTGGTGGCGGCTACGGCGGCGGTGGCCGCAGCGGTGGCGGCGGCTACGGCGGTGGCCGTGAAGGTGGTGGCGGCGGTTACGGCGGTGGCCGTGGCGGCTACTAAGCACTTCGCTGCTTAAAAGCACCCCGTTCGGGCAGGCGTTCAGTCTGCTCCGCAACAATCAAGGAGCCCTCGGGCTCCTTTTTTTATGCCTGAGACTTTGCCGCCACACTGGCTGGCTCCCATGCATCGGCTTGCTTTTTTTTTAATTTTGTGGCGCATAATGCCAAAGCGAGTTTTCCTCGCTTTTGGTTTGCGGTGATCCGTCAGTTTCGCGCTGAGAGCGTCATTGAGATTAGCTGGCTGCGTTTTCGGGACTCCATCGCTTTATTCATGTGTTTTTGAGGAGTCCTTCGATGGGCAACAAACTGTACGTCGGCAACCTGCCTTACTCGGTGCGCGACAGCGATCTGGAACAGGCCTTTGGCCAATTCGGTGCCGTGACCAGTGCCAAGGTCATGATGGAGCGCGACACAGGCCGCTCCAAGGGCTTCGGCTTTGTCGAAATGGGCAGCGATGCCGAAGCACAAGCCGCCATCCAGGGCATGAATGGCCAGCCTTTGGGTGGTCGTGGCATTGTGGTCAATGAAGCACGCCCCATGGAGCCACGTCCTCCACGCAGCGGTGGCTTCGGCGGCGGCGGTGGCGGCTTTGGCGGTGGTGGTCGCAGCGGTGGCGGCGGCTACGGCGGTGGTCGCGAAGGCGGCGGCGGTGGCTACGGTGGTGGCCGTGAAGGCGGTGGCGGCGGCTACGGCGGCGGTCGTGAAGGCGGCGGCGGTGGCTACGGTGGCCGTGGTGATGGCGGTGGTCGTGGTGACGGCGGCTTCCGCAGCCCCTACGGCTCGGGCCCACGCAACGGTGGCGGCGGTCGCAATGGCGGCGGCGGTGGCTACGGTGGCGGCAACAGCGGTTACTGATCCCATCCTGGGCTATCTGGCCCCAAGATACGCAAAAAGCCCCTTCGGGGGCTTTTTTGTTGTCTGTGCGCGGTGGAATGCGGGGGTTGTCAGTGTCCGGTTTCGGTTTGGCGGCGTTTGCGCGGCCGACCGGCCAGCAGTTTGTCAAACACGGCATTGGGCAGGGCGCGCAGCAGTTTGGCCACCACGCCCATTTGCCAAGGGATGACGCGGTAACTGTCTGCTGTGTCGATGGCCCGGAAGGCTTGGTCTGCAAAATCCTGGGGCTGCATCAAAAACGGCATGCTGTACCGGTTTTCGCGGGTCAATGGGGTGTCGATGTAGCCGGGCGACAGGGTGACCACACGCACGCCAAAGGGACGCATTTCGCCGCGCAGGCTTTCGCAGTAGCTGATGACCGCGGCTTTGCTGGCGCAATACGCGCCGTGGCCGGGCAGGCCCCGGATGCCGGCCACGCTGCCAATGCCCACCAAGGTGCCGCTTTTGCGCTCTGTCATGCCCTGCACAAAGGGGTGGAAGGTGGCGGCCATGCCGATGTTGTTGGTGGCAAAGGTGCGGGCCATGACATCCAGGTCGTCGCGGTCGGCGGTGTCCATGCCCACGCTGATGCCCGCGTTGGCGATCACCACATCGGGCAGGCCCT
Organism: Acidovorax sp. 56; assembly: GCF_002749705.1. Lineage (NCBI taxonomy): Bacteria > Pseudomonadati > Pseudomonadota > Betaproteobacteria > Burkholderiales > Comamonadaceae > Acidovorax > Acidovorax sp. 56. The sequence goes on along the minus strand of NZ_PEEV01000001.1, from coordinate 3,148,819 downwards.
GGCGCGCCAGGCAGTCTTTACCAGCGGCCACGATGCTGTCGGTGATGGCCACATCGGCACTATAAATTTCATAGCTGCTAGCGCTTATTCCATTGGCCTCAGCCCATGATTTGACTTCGGCTGTGCGCCGCGCCACCAAGGCCAGGCGGTGGCCCGCCTGGTGAAAGCGCAGTGCCAGGGCCTGTCCGATGCCGCTGGAGGCGCCGGTGATGAATGCGAGGGGCTGGGTCATGGCGTTTGCTTGTGCGGTGGCGCAATGGCGCTGGGGTTACTTGGGCGCCGCCGTGCCGCCGGGCATGAGCATGCCGCGCACCCTGCCGCTCAGTTGCAGCACCTGGTCGAGGTTGTTGTACTCCATGGCGTCTGCCGTGAAGCGGTCGCTACCCCGGGTGAGTTGGACTGGCTGATTGGAACGCACCTTCTCCTCCTGGGTAAATGCGTGCAGAAATTCGCCACGGAACTCCAGCCGGGGCTGCGCGGATGCGCCCTGGCGCGCGGGCACGGCCTCGCGCGTCACGATGGCGTTGCCAAACAGCTGCACCTCGGAGCCGTCGGCGTTGCTCAGGGCCCGGTCCGATGTGGCGAAAGTCAGACGCCCGTCGAGGGCAATGGAGCGCATGCGGGCTTTGTCGATTTCCAGGGTGTCGGTGGCGGGGAAGTGGCGAGCCGTGTCGCCCTGCACCTCGCTTTGGAGCCGCCCCTTGGCATCAAAACTTTTGACGGCAAAGGTTTTCATGGAATAGTCCGGCTGGTCTGGCGCCACCTTGGGGGCGGTGGCCGCCAGTGGGGTGGGGGCATTGCGCACCAGCCACCAGGTGCCCAGGGCCAGCAGGCCCATGAGGAGCACCGGCAGGTACAGCGAGAGCCGGTCTACGGCTTGCAGCATGCGGCGGCGCATCATGCGGCGTAGTCCGAGAGCAGGCGGGCGTAGGCGCCTGTGGCCACCAGCAGCAGGTCGCAAAATTCGCGCGCTGCCCCCTCGCCACCGCGTGCCTGGGTGGTGTGGTGCGCGCATTGGCGCACCTCCACATGGGCGTTGTGCGGAGCGCAAGCCAGTGCGCTGCGCCGCATCACGGGCAGGTCGGGCCAGTCGTCGCCCATGGCCGCTGCTTGCGACCAGTCCAGCCCCAGGCTGGCGAGCACTTGCTCGGCGGCGGGGCGCTTGTCTTCGGTGCCATAAATGGCGTGCTCCACCCCCAGGGCCTTCAGGCGCAGGCGCAGCGGGGCGGAGTCTCGCCCGGTGATGATGGCGGGGGTGATGCCTGCCTTTTGCAGCAGCTTGATGCCGTGGCCGTCCAGGGTGTTGAAGCGCTTGAGGGTTTCGCCCGCTTCGCTGAACAGCAGGCCGCCGTCGGTGAGCACCCCGTCCACATCAAAAAAGGCCACGCGCACGCTCTGGGCGCGCAGCAGCAGCTCGGGGGGGAATTGCAGCACGGGAAAGGTTGCGTCAGAGGTCATTACACAGCATTTGAACAGGCACGGCCAAAGCCAGTGCACCCGTGGAACCGGCTTCGCCGGGCCGGGGGGGGCGTCCCTCTTGGGGGGAAGGCGCGAAGCGACTCAGGGGGGTCATATCACTTTTGCCCGCATCAGATCGCCAATGTGCACCACGCCGGTCAGTGCGCCGCCCGCGTCCACCACCAGCACGCTGGTGATGCCATGGGCTTCCATCATCTCGGCAGCGTCCACTGCCAGTGCATCGGCCGCAATGCGGCGTGGCGAGGGGTGCATGACCTGGGCCGCCGTGGCGGTGCGCAAATCGGCTCCTGCCTCGATGCGGCGGCGCAGATCGCCATCGGTGAAGATGCCCAGCACCTGGCCGCCTGCATCCACGATGGCCGAGGCGCCCAGGCCTTTGGCACTCATCTCGCGCATCAGGTCGCTGAACGACGCGTCTGGCGCGACGCGGGGCACCTGGCTGCCGCTGCGCATGACGTCGCTCACGTGCGTGAGCAGTTTGCGGCCCAGCGAGCCGCCCGGGTGTGAGCGTGCGAAGTCTTCCGGGCGAAAGCCGCGGGCGTCCAGCAAGGCCACGGCCAGGGCGTCGCCCATGGCCAACTGGGCGGTGGTGCTGGCCGTGGGGGCTAGGTTCAGGGGGCAGGCTTCGCGCTCCACGCTGCAGTCCAGCACCAGATCGGCATGGCGAGCCAGGGTGGATTGCAGCCCGCCGGTCAGTGCGATGAGGGGCGCGCCCAGGCGCTTGAGCACGGGCAGGATGGCGGTGAGCTCGCCGCTTTCGCCGCTGTTGGAGATGGCCAGCACCAGGTCTGCGCCAGTCACCATGCCCAGGTCGCCGTGGCTGGCCTCGGCGGGGTGCACAAAAAACGCCGGGGTGCCGGTGGAGGCCAGTGTGGCGGCAATCTTGCGGCCCACATGGCCGCTTTTGCCCATGCCCATCACCACCAGGCGGCCGGTGGTGCGCAGCACCATCTGTACGGCCTGGGCAAAGCGCTCGTCCACGCGTGCGGCCAGCCCGGTCAGCGCGGCGGCCTCGATGTCAAAGGTCTCGCGGGCCAGTCGCAGGGCTTGCTCTGCGTCGAAATGGGGGAGCGTGGAGGGGCTGACGGTCATGCCGGGATTCTATCGACCGGGGCGCCATTGCTGGGTGATAGGCGTCTCAACGCCCCTGTGCCTCGTATAGCATCACCCTATGTCTTCACTCGCCCTGACTTTGCTGTACCTGCTGGCCGCCGTGCTGGGGGTGGTCGTCTGCCGCAGCCTGAAGCTGCCGCCCATGTTGGGGTATCTGGCGGCCGGGGTGTTGATCGGGCCCCACGCCATGGCGCTGGCCCAGAACTCCGAGGGCGTGCGGCACCTGGGCGAGTTTGGGGTGGTGTTCTTGATGTTTGCCATTGGGCTGGAGTTCAGCCTGCCCAAGCTGCGGGCCATGCGCCGCCAGGTGTTTGGCCTGGGGCTGATGCAGGTGCTGCTGACCATGGCGGTGGTGGCGGGCGGCGGGATTTTGCTGTCTTACGCGGTGGGCGGTATCTGGGACATGGGCTGGCAGACGGCGCTGGCATTGTCGGGCGTGCTGGCCATGAGCAGCACGGCCATCGTGGTCAAGCTGATGGCCGAGCGCGCCGAGCTGGAGAGCGAGCATGGGCGCCGCGTGATGGGGATCTTGCTGTTCCAGGACCTGGCCGTGGTGCCGCTGCTGGTGCTGATCCCGGCGCTGGGCTCGTCGTCCGACCAATTGCTGGTGGCCCTGGGCTGGGCGCTGCTCAAGGCGATGGTGCTGGTGGGGGTGCTGCTCACCGGCGGGCAGCGGGTGATGCGCTGGTGGCTGACCCTGGTGGCGCGCCGCAAGAGCGAAGAGCTGTTCATGCTGAACCTGCTGCTCATCACCCTGGGCTTGGCCTGGCTGACCGAGCTGGCGGGCCTGAGCCTGGCGCTGGGGGCCTTCATTGCCGGGGTGCTGGTGTCCGAGACCGAATACCGCCACCAGGTGGGCACGGACATCCGGCCCTTTCACGATGTGCTGCTGGGCCTGTTTTTCATCACCATCGGCATGATGCTGGACTGGCACATCCTGGTAGACCGCTGGGCGCTGGTGCTGGCTTTGCTGGCTGTGCCGCTGCTGGTCAAGCTGCTCATCATCATGGTGCTGGCCCGGCTGATGGGCGCCACCACGGGCGTGGCGCTGCGCTCGGGCCTGTTTTTGGCGCAGGCGGGAGAGTTCGGGTTTGTGCTGCTGTCGCTCACGCAAGACCATGGCCTGGTGCAGCCTGCGCTGATGAACCCGATCCTTGCGGCCATGGTGCTGTCGATGCTGGCCACGCCCTTCCTCATCATGCACAGCAACCGCATCGTGATGAAGCTGGTGGCCAGCGACTGGTTGCAGCAGTCGCTGCAGATGACCACGATCGCCCGCAAATCCATCAACACCAGCAAGCACGTCATCATTTGCGGCTACGGCCGGTGCGGCCAGAACCTGGCGCGCATGCTCGAGCGCGAGAACATCCCCTACATGGCGCTGGACCTGGACCCCGACCGCGTGCGCCAGGCTGCAGCGGCGGGCGATTCGGTGGTGTATGGCGACGCCACCCGGCTGCAGGCTCTGATGGCGGCGGGTCTGGTGCGCGCCAGTGCCGTGGTGGTGACCTACATCGACGTGCCCGCAGCCCTCAAGGTGCTGGCCAACACCCGCTCGCACGCACCGCAGGTGCCTGTGGTGGTGCGCACGCAGGACGACGCGCACCTCGACAAGCTGCAGGACGCCGGGGCCACCGAAGTGGTGCCCGAGGCCATCGAAGGCTCGCTCATGCTGGCCAGCCACGCCCTGGCGCTGGTGGGCGTGCCCATGCGCCGGGTGCTGCGCGTGGTGCAGGACCAGCGCGACGCGCGCTACAACCTGCTGCGCGGCTACTTCCACGGCGCCGACGACGACACCGTGAACGAACGCGACCAGGAGCGCATGAGCACCGTGAGCCTGCCGCTGGGCGCCAAAGCCCTGGGCAGCCCACTGGGTGACCTGGCCCTGCCCGCCGTGGGCGTGCGCGTGGTCAACCTGCGCCGCGCCAACGGGCACCAGTCCAGCGTGGTGGACAGCGCCGTGCTGCAAGAGGGCGACACCCTGGTGCTGTCGGGCCACCCCGCTGCCCTGGCGTTGGCCGAGGACAAGCTGCTGCGCGGTTGATGGTGGTCTGCCCTGGGCCGCAGTGCGCCGTCTCCTGTGGCCCGGATCTTCGGCTTTGGGGTCGGGCGATGGCCTGTGGGATGTTGGGTCGGCCTCTTTGAACTTGAAAGATCCGTTCGGGTTGAGCTTGTCGAAACCTTGCGCGGCGCTTCGACTGCGCTCAGTGAACGGTTCAAGTAGATCCGTGCCGGATCAGTAGCAAAATATTGAATGAAATCAGGCCCTGTCGCTTATTGATAAAGCGCTAGAAGCTATATTTTCAATAGCAAACTAGAGCAGGTCGGCAGGCCCAGGCCGCCCGAACAGGTAACCCTGGAACTGCTGGCAGCCGTTGCGCAGCAAGAACTCGCGCTGGCCCTGCGTCTCCACGCCCTCGGCCACCACGTCCAGCCCCAGGCTCTGGGCCAGGGCGACGATGGTGCAGGCAATGGCGGCGTCGTTGGGGTCGGTGAGCACGTCGCGCACAAAACTCTGGTCGATCTTGAGCTGGTCCAGTGGCAGGCGCTTGAGGTAGCTGAGCGACGAGTAGCCGGTGCCAAAGTCATCCAGCGAAAACCCCACGCCCCGCTGGCGCAGGGACTGCATCTTGGCAATGCTGTCTTCCACGTCGTGCAGCAGCAGGCTCTCGGTCAGTTCGATCTTGAGCTGCTGGGGGGGCGCACCGGTTTCCTTCAAGGCCTGCCACACCTGGGCGACAAAGTCCGGGTCGCGGAACTCCTGTGCACTCACGTTCACGGCCACCGTCCAAAAGCGGGTGGCGGGCTGCTGGTGCCAGTGCGCCAGTTGGGTGCAGGCCATGCGCAGCACCTGCTGGCCCAGCGGCAGGATCAGCCCGGTTTGCTCGGCCAGGGGGATGAATTCGCCCGGCGACACCATGCCGCGCTGTGGGTGGCGCCAGCGCACCAGCGCCTCGGCGCCCAGCACCTGCCCGCTTTCATTGACCACTGGCTGGTAGTGCAGCAAAAACTCGTTGCGCTCAATGCCCCTGCGGATATCGCCCTCCAGGGCCGAGCGTGCCGAGGCCGCTGCCTGCATGGCCGGGTCAAAAAAGCACAGGGTGTTGCGGCCCTGGGCCTTGGCCTGGTACATGGCCAGGTCGGCGCGCTTGAGCAGCTCTTGCACCGGCTGCGCCTGGTCGCGAAACAAGGTGATGCCAATGCTGGGCGTGCTGTGCAGCACCGAGCCCTCCAGCGCGTAGGGCTTGTTCAGCTCCAGCCGCACCTTTTGCGCCACCAGCTCAGCTTCCACCGCCGCCTGCGTGGGGGCTTCGTGCAGGTCCTGCAGCACCAGCACAAATTCGTCGCCCCCCAGGCGGGCCACGGTGTCGCTGGCCCGCACGCTGGCGGTGATGCGCTGGGCCACTTGCACCAGCAGCTGGTCGCCCCACTCATGGCCCAGGGTGTCGTTGATGCCCTTGAAGTTGTCCAGGTCCAGAAACAGCAGGGCACCGTGCTTGCCGTCGCGCGCGCTGGTGGCCACGGCGCGCTCCAGTCGGTCCGTGAGCAGGCGCCGGTTGGGCAGGCCGGTGAGCTCATCGTAAAACGCCAGGCGCTGGATTTCGGCCTCGGCCCGCTTGCGCTCGGTGATGTCGCGGGCAATGCCCCGGTAGCCAGCGAACTGGCCCTGTTCGTCGTAAAAAGGCTCGCCGCTGACCGACACGCACATCATCTCGCCCGAAGGGGTCTGGCGCTGGATTTCAAAGTCGTGGAACACCTCGCGGGCTTGTAGCTGGGCCCGGTGTTCCACCCACAGCGTGTCGTTCACAAAGGTGTTGTCCAGCTCCCAGCGGGTGCGGCCATAAAAGGAGTTGTCCTGGATGCCGACGGCGTCGCTCGATCGCCCGTCCAGCCGCACAAAGCGCAGCTGCGCGTCCTGCTCCCAATACCAGTCTGACGACAGGTGCGTGAGGCTGCGCCAGCGGGCTTCGCTCTGGCGCAGGGCCTCCACCGTGCCCAGGTAGTCGGTCACATCGGTGAAGGTGCGCACCCGGCCGCCGTCGGGCATGGTGCAGGTACGCACCTCCAGGTAGCGGCCGCCCTGTGTGCGCCGCACATAGCTGTCGGGCACGCTGTGGCCGCGCCCCTGGGCGGCGTATTCGGCCTGCACATAGGCGCGTGCCGTGGCCTCGATCAGCTCAAACCCCATGCCAAAGTCCCCGCGCTCGGTCTGAAACCGCACGATGTCTTCGTGGCTGGGCTGGTTGGCCAAAAAGGCCTCGGGCAGCTCCAGCAGCTCCAGGTAGCGCTGGTTGTAGACGCGGATCTTGCCGTCGGCATCGACCTTGACGATGCCCTGCGACACGCTGGCCAGCGTGGCGTGCAGGGCGTTGGATTTTTCGCGCAGCAAGGCACTGGTGCGCAGCAGCTCGGCGTCCAGCTGGCGCCGGTCTTCCTGGGCGCGGCGCGCCATCTCCAGCTGCCCCACGGTGTTGAGCAGCGGCTGCATGAACGGCACATCCTCGGCGGCATAGCCGTGGTGGCTGTTGGCCAGCAGCACCATGGCCACCATGTCCTGGGCGGCGTGGATGGGCAGGCACAGGCAGGTGCGCAATGCGGGCAGGCCGGGGGGAGCGTTTTGGCAGCGTGGGTCGGTGGCTGCGTTGTCTGCAATCAGGGGCTGCTCGCTGGCCAGCACCGTGCCAATCAGGGAGTCTGGCTCGTCAAAGACCAGGGCGTCTTGCGAGCGCCGCACGGTTTGCATGCGCGCGGCCTCATCCCAGCGGATGTCCGTCATCGCGTGCACATGCAGGGCCGGGGCGCGGTCGGGGTGGTGCTGCACATGGCCCACCATGCCAAAGCTGCTGCGGGTCAGCTCCATCAGCTCTTCGAGCAGGGCGTCAAACGCCGCCTGGGGCCGGGCGCTGGCAATGAACACCGCCTGTGCCCGCGAAATGGCCTGCAGCAAACGGTGCTGGCGGTTCAGCATGGCCTCGGCAGAGCGGCGCGCGCGGGCGCTGGTGCTGCGCTCCAGCACGGCTTCAATCTGCGCGGGCAAGGCCAGCAGGTAGTTCATCCCGGGGTCCTGCACCGCAAAGTCGGCAAAGCCGTGGCGCATGGCGTGGGCGGCATGGCCCTCCTGGCCAGGCCGCACCAAGATCAGGGCCGGCACGCCGTGCAGCGTTTCCAGTACGTCAAATGCACCACCGTCGTCCACCTGCTGGGTGCACACCACAATGTCCACCGCCTGCTGGCGCAGCCGTTCGCGGGCGGCCTGCACACTGCTGGTCACGTCCACCCGCCAGCCCAGCCAGGGGTCTGCCAGCGCAGAGACCAGCGCTTGGGCGTGTTCCCTATCGTTGTCAATCAAAAGGACGGTGATGGGCATGGACTGTGGTGGAGGGCAGGCAGCCAGGGGCGCGAGAACATCCGTTAGGACTTAGAACAGGTTCTTACGCAAATCATGAGGCAACAGCCGCCTTTGCTTGGGGCTGAACGGCTTGGTTGTGCCCTGTTTTGCGTCAGTCATGTCCGGTATCCGCGCATCGTGCCTACCATTGTGCAGAGAACTGGCCGATATCGCACACAATTTGGAACAATACGCCCCCTTCGTTGTGGCGCAGCGCCGCACAGCGGCTTTTCGATAGCGCCCTGGCGCCGGGTTCGTCCGGCCGGGGCGCTTTTTCCCGTGTTTCAGGATTCACCTTGCGGCCCCAGGCCGTTTTTGCTATGCAGTCATTCAGCGTCAACCAGTACCTTCGTCAACACATCCGCACGGTGCCCGATTGGCCCGCGCCGGGCGTGCAGTTCCGCGACATCACGCCGCTGCTGCAAGACCCCAAGGTGTTTCGCGTGTTGATCGACGCCTTTGTGCACCGCTACATGGACAAGGCGCTGCGCCCCGATGTGGTGGCCGGGCTGGACGCGCGGGGCTTCATTCTGGGCGCCGTGGTGGCCTACGAGCTGAACGTGGGGTTTGTGCCCATCCGCAAAAAGGGCAAGCTGCCCTTCACCACGGTGGAGGAAACCTATGAGCTGGAATACGGCAGCGCTACGGTAGAGCTGCACACCGATGCCGTCAAGCCCGGCGACCGCGTGCTGTTGATCGACGACCTGATCGCCACCGGCGGCACCATGATGGCCGGGCGCCGCTTGCTGGAGAAGCTGGGCGCCACGGTCACCGAGGGGGCCGCCATTGTCGATTTGCCCGAGCTGGGTGGCTCGGACCGGCTCAAAGCATCGGGATTGCCGCTGTTTACCCTGGTGGATTTTGCGGGCCATTGATGTCCGTTACCGCCTGCATCTGGCCGCCTTCGGGCGGCTTTTTCGTTTATTGCGCGCGAATACCATCTTTGTAAAACCCCGTGTTTTGACTTTGAGGGTGTGAATCCGTAGACTTTCCCTGTGTTTCACTACCTGCCACGCAGGTGTTCAACCCTTGAGTGAAGTGCCGCCGGGAGTCGTGCATGCGACTCTGTATTGCCAACGCATTGGCAATGGCAGCACCCGGAGCGGGCCTTCGTCCGCTCCAACCATGTCGAGCGAGCTGGTCTCGCGCAGCGGCCCGTCCGCTACTCGACCCTTGCGCACGTCTGCCGCGTGCCATCCGGGTCGGTCTCTGTAAATCCCACGTTTTTTCGTGCTGCTGTGCACGCCGCAAGGCGCTGCCTGGCTGCTGCATCGCCAAGGCGTGGGCTTGTCGCCCTCCTCGGACCCTGCGCTCGTGTGGGGCGGCTTGTGTCGTTCAATCGGGAGGAGAAAGTCCATGGCAAAACAAATCGTTATTGATCACGTGTTCAAGGTCTTTGGAGACGATCCACAAGAGGCCCTGGCGCTGGTCCGCCAAGGCCTGAGCAAGCAGGAGGTCCTGGCCCGTACCGGGCAGTCCATCGGGGTGTTTGATGCCCACTTGTCGATTGAGGCGGGCGAGATTTTCGTGGTCATGGGCTTGTCGGGCTCTGGCAAATCCACCCTGGTGCGGCTGCTGAATTTGTTGATTGAGCCCAGCGCCGGGCGCATCCTGGTGGATGGGGTGGACATCGCGCAGTTGCCCGACGCGCAACTGCGGGCGCTGCGCCGCAAAGACATCAGCATGGTGTTTCAGTCGTTTGCCTTGATGCCCCATATGACGGTGTTAGACAACACGGCCTTGGGCCTGGAGTTGGCCGGTGTCGATCGGGTTCAGCGCCAGGCGCAGGCAGCCCAGGCGCTGGAGCAGGTGGGCCTGGCCGGGTGGGGTGACAGCTACCCGGACGAACTCTCTGGCGGGATGCAGCAGCGCGTGGGGCTGGCCAGGGCGCTGGCATCGGACCCCTCGATCCTGTTGATGGACGAGGCGTTTTCGGCGCTGGACCCGATCATCCGCACCGAGATGCAGTCAGAGCTGCTGCGCCTGCAAAAGGTGCGGCGGCGCACCATCGTCTTCATCTCGCACGACTTGGACGAGGCCATGCGCATTGGCGACCGGATTGCCATCATGAAAGACGGGCAGGTGGTGCAGGTGGGCACGCCCGACGACATCCTGCGCAACCCCGCCAATGACTATGTGCGCAGTTTCGTTCGGGGCGTGGACGCGGCTGCCGTGTTCAAGGCCTCGGACATCGCGCGAAAGCCCCTCACCGTGGTGGCCGAGCATGCCGATCGGGGCTCGCGCGCGGCGTTGAAGATGCTGCAGGACCAAGACCGTGAGTACGCGTATGTGGTCAGCCCCGCGCAGCAGTTCCTGGGCGTGGTGTCGGTGGAGTCGCTTCGCTCGGCTTTGGCGGGGCACCAGGGGCCCTTGGGGTTGGCGCATGCCTACCTGCCAGGGGTGCAGCCCGTTGTGGCCGACGAGCCCGTCAGCGAGTTGTTTGGTCGTGTCGCCCATGCGCCGTTTGCCATGCCCGTGGTGCAGGCCGATGGCCGCTTCGGCGGCGCCATCAGCAAGACCACCTTGCTCAAGTTTCTGGACCGAGACACCCCGCCGGTGCCTCCTTCTGGGCCTCCCTCTGGGGCCGATGTGGCGTCTACGCCTGTGCATTGACAGCCGACGAAACGCTCCGATTCCAGAACTTGAAAGAACCTGACCCATGTCTGACCTGACGCTTGAAAAAACCCCCTACGACAGCACCCCACTGAGCGCAGCGCCGTCCGCACCACCACCCTCCAATGACGCACCGGTGGCCGACAACCCCTGGGCCAATGCGGACGCACCGTCCCTGGCATCGCCCGATGTCGCTGCCGACGCGGCATCTGCCAACCCCTGGGGCGAGACTGTGGCCGTGCCCGATGCCGGGGGGGATTGGCTGGGGGCGGCCCCCGCAACCCCCACGGGCGCCCTGGACGCACCGGCGGGTATTGACAGTGCCGACCCAGGGTTTGCGCTGCACGCGCTGTGGGATGGCAGCCTGCCGGTGGAGTCCTGGATCAACCAGGGGCTGGGCTGGGTGGTCCTGCACTTTCGACCATTTTTCCAGACCGTGCGCGGTCCGATCGACAGCACGCTCACCGCAATGGAAGGGCTGCTGCAAAGCGTGCCCACCTTGTGGATGGTGGCGCTGCTGAGCCTGTTGGCCTGGCAATGCGCAGGCCGTGGCGTAGCCATCGGCGCGATGGTTTCATTGCTGCTGGTGGCCCTGCTGGGCATCTGGTCCGAAGCCATGGTCACCCTCTCCCTGGTGCTGACCTCGCTCGCGTTTTGTCTGGCCATCGGGCTGCCGCTGGGGATTGTGCTGGCCCGCAGTGACCGGGCCCAGCGCTGGATGCGGCCCTTTTTGGATGCGATGCAAACCACTCCGGCGTTTGTGTACCTGGTTCCCGTCGTGATGCTCTTTGGCATTGGCAACGTGCCCGGCGTGGTGGTCACCATCGTCTTTGCGCTGCCTCCGCTGGTGCGGCTGACCAATCTGGGCATCCGCCAGGTGCGCCCTGACCTGATCGAAGCGGCCCGCGCCTATGGGGCATCGCCCTGGCAGATGCTGGTGAAGGTGCAACTGCCGCTGGCCATGCCCTCCATCATGGCGGGCATCAACCAGTCGCTGATGCTGTCGTTGTCCATGGTGGTGATCGCTTCCATGATTGCCGTGGGTGGTCTGGGCCAAATGGTGCTGCGCGGCATCGGGCGGCTGGACATGGGGCTGGCCACCGTGGGTGGCCTGGGCATCGTGCTGCTGGCCATCACCCTGGACCGGATCACCCAGGCCATGGGCCAAGCACGCCGTGGTGCGCGCCACTGGTGGCAGGTGGGCCCGGTGGGTTGGGTGGTCCGGCTGTGGGCGCGTTTGCGCCGGGCTCCAGCGCACCGAGCCACCACCGCGCCTGCAAATACAGACAACGCTGGCGCGCACCCGCTGCCTGCAGCCCAGGCTGCGGCGTGAATGGAGCGCGCCAGCCTGCGCGCCTCCCTCTTTTTCTCTTCTCCACCGTGCGTGCCCGTTGCCACAACGGGCGTGCAGGCCTTTTGCATTCATTCACCCGTGAAGGAGCTATTTCATGCACCCCCAAATTTTGATGACAGGTGTGTACCGCCTAACCCGTAACCGCCTGGCGGCGGCGCTGTCTGTGGGTGTCCTCTCGCTGGGCTTGGCGGGTGCGGCGCAGGCCCAGGGGCTGCTGCCTGGTAAGGGCACCACAGTCCAACCCATTCAGAGTTCTATCGCAGAGGAGGCCTTTCAAACCATGCTGGTTTCCAAAGCGCTGGAGACGCTGGGCTACACGGTGAAAGCCCCCCAAGAGACCGAATACGCAACCGGGCATCTGGCCCTGGCCAACGGCGATGCGACCTTCATGGCCACCCATTGGGACCCGCTGCATGCCGACTTCTATCGCAACGCGGGGGGCGATGACAAACTGTGGCGGCAGGGGGCTTATGTGCGCAACTCTTTGCAGGGCTACCTCATCGACAAGAAGACGGCGGACCAATACAAGATCACCCACATCTCGCAATTGTCCGATCCGGCGCTGGCCAAGCTGTTCGACACCAATGGCGACGGCAAAGCCGATTTGACCGGGTGCAACCCTGGCTGGGGCTGCGAGCTGGTCATTGAGCACCAACTCACTGCCTACCAGCTGCGCGGCACCGTCACGCACAACCAGGGCAGCTACGCCGCGCTGATTGCGGACACCATCGCGCGCTACAAGCAAGGCCAGCCCATCCTGTACTACACCTGGACGCCTTACTGGGTCAGCGGTGTACTGCAGCCTGGCAAAGATGTGGTCTGGCTGCAGGTGCCGCACTCCTCCTTGCCGGGCGATCAAGCCAAGCTCAGCACCAGGCTGCCGGATGGGAAGGACTTTGGCTTCACGGTCAACACCCAGCGCATCGTGGCCAACAAGGCGTTTGCCCAAAAGAACCCCGCTGCGGCCAAGCTCTTTGAAGTCATGCAATTGCCGGTGTCGGATGTCAACGCACAGAACCTGCGCATGCGCGATGGCGAGAACAAACCCCAAGACATCGAGCGCCATGTGAAAGGGTGGATCCAGGCCCACCAAAAAACCTTCGACGGGTGGGTGGCGCAGGCGCTGGCGGCGGCGCGGTAGGCGTTAGGAGGACTCAGGCGCCGCAGCGCGCCTGCTCGGCCAGACGCTGCATGAGCCAGCCTGCAAAGTCATTCCAGTGGGTGCGTGCCATGGTGGTGCTCCGCACGGTTCAGGCTGCTGCTGGGGCGGTTGGGGCGGCTTGCGTCATTGGCGCGTTCTGCCTGCGTGCCCAGGCCTTTTCGTGAAAGAAGAAGGCCACCGCCTGCACCGTAGGCTCCAGCAAACTCAGCGTGAGCGACGCGAGCAAATTGCCCGTGACGACATAGGCGACCATGGCTGCGACACCAATGTGGATGAGGTAGTAGCTGCCCGTCTTCATGAGCATGGTCTTGTTCTGGCGGGCGATGCGGCGGATGTGGGACATGGCGGGCTCCTTGAGGGACGGTGTGCTGTGGGGACTGGTTCAAATGGTAGGCATTCTCAATAGCAAACACCAATTGGCATTGGCTAAACAAAAGATAGTCACTATGAATAAGCGGGCGTGATGGCCCTGCAATGCCGTGTTGCCGCTTGCCCTAAATCCATACGCCGCGTGCTCTTTCTTCGCAACACCCCCGTTGCTATGATGGTTGTCTTTTCAACAGCGCAGGCGCGCAAGCGCTACTGGGAGCACACATGGCCCTGATGGACTTCATCAAGAAACAGTTCATTGACATCATCCAGTGGACTGAAGACAGCGACGGCACCCTGGCGTGGCGCTTCCCGATGCGCGACATGGAAATCCAGAACGGGGGCACGCTCATCGTTCGCGAGTCGCAGATGGCGCTCTTCGTCAACGAAGGCAAAGTGGCCGACGTGTTTGGCCCTGGTACGCACAAGCTCACCACGCAGACGCTGCCCGTCCTGACCTACCTGAAGAACTGGGACAAGCTCTTTGAGTCGCCCTTCAAGAGCGATGTCTACTTCTTCAGCACCCGCCAGCAGATCGACCAGAAGTGGGGCACGCCCCAGCCGATCACCATCCGCGACAAGGACTTCGGTGCCGTGCGCCTGCGCGCCTTCGGTAACTACGCCTTCCGCGTGGCCGACCCCAAGCTGTTCCACACCGAAATCTCCGGCACCCGCGAGGCATACACCGTGGCCGAAGTGGACGGCCAACTGCGTGGCCTGGTGCTGCAAAACATCAGCAACGCCATCGCCAGCAGCGGCCTGCCGTTCCTGGATTTGGCGGCCAACCAGATTGCGTTTGCCGACGCGCTGGCCAAAGAGCTGCAACCCGCCTTTGCCAAGATCGGTCTGCTGCTCGAAGCCATGACCGTGCAGAACGTGTCGCTGCCCGAAGAGCTGCAAAAGATCCTCGACCAGAAGATTGGCATGGGCATGGTCGGCAACGACATGGCCAAGTTCATGCAGTACCAGACGGCGCAAGCCATCCCCAAATTTGCCGAAGGTGCGGGCAACGGCGGTGGCATTGCGGGCGACGCCATGGGCCTGGGCGCTGGCGTGGCGCTGGGCCAGGTGCTGGCGCAAAACCTGCAGCAAGGCCTGCAAGGCGGCGGCGCCCAGGCCGCCCCAGTGCCCGCAGCACCCGCAGGCGTGCGCCCCGACGAGGTGATGGCCACGCTGGAAAAGTTGGGCGACCTCAAGGCCAAGGGCATCCTCACGCAGGAAGAGTTCGACGCCAAGAAGGCAGAGCTGTTGAAAAAGCTGGTCTGACCGGATTTGCTATTGAATCAATAGCTGCTCGCGCTTGTTGAATGAGGGCTGGAGGCATTTTTTTGCCTTCAGCCCTTGTTCGCAGGTGACGCCTACTCGCTCACCGCCTTCCCATCGCCTGCCCATGGCCACAGACCCAACCCAGCGCGCCTACCGCGCCCCTTGCCCCGGCTGCGGCGCGCCGGTGGAATTCAAGAGCGCGCAATCCACGCACGCCGTGTGCGGCTACTGCCAAAGCACCGTGGTGCGCAGCGGCGACGTGCTCACGCGCCTGGGCAAGATGGCCGAGCTGTTCGACGACCACAGCCCGCTGCAGCTCATGGCCAGCGGGCGCGCCAAGCTCGATGGCAAGGAGCAGCCCTTCACCCTGATCGGGCGGCTGCAGTACAAGACCGATGCCGGGGTCTGGACCGAGTGGGTGGCGTTTTTGCAAGACGGCACCATGGCCAGCCTGGGCGAAGACAACGGCGCCTACGTCTTCACCCGCAAGATCAACCCGGGCCGTGAGCTGCCCGAGGCCAGCCGCTTTCGCCTGGGGGCCACCACCGCCATCAACGGCAAAAGCTACAGCGTGGCCTTCAGTGGCAGCGCGCAGCTGTTGTCGGCCCAGGGCGAGCTGCCCAAACTGCCGCCCCTGGGCCAGCCGTTTGACATGGTGGAGCTGCGCAGCGCCGATGGCGAAGTGCTCAGCATTGACTACGGCCACACGCCGCCCAATCTAGAACGCGGCACCTCGGTGCTGCTCGAAGACCTGCAACTGCAAGGCCTCAAGGACGAATCGGCCAAAGAAGAAAAAGGCCGCCAGTTCAACTGCCCGCACTGCGGCGCGCCGGTGCAGGTGCAGCTGTCCACCACCAAAAGCCTCACCTGCGGCTCGTGCGCCAGCCTCATCAACCTGGACAGTGGCGTGGGCGGCGAGCTGCGCGCTGCCGAGCAGGACGAGCCCGTGCAGCCCATCATCCCGCTGGGCACCAAAGGGCAGCTGCAGGGCGTGCACTGGCAGGTGGTGGGCTTTCAGCACCGCATGGGCGTGGAGCCTGGCGACGACGAACACTTTGGCTGGAGCGAGTACCTGCTCTACAACCAAAAGCGCGGCTTCGCGTTCCTGGTCGACTCCGAAGAGGGCTGGAGCATGGTGCGTCCCACCACCGGTGCGCCGCAGCTGGCCTCCAGTGGCCGCACGGCCACGTACATGGGCACCAAGTACGACCTCAAATACACCTACGAGGCCGAAACCACCTACGTGCTGGGCGAGTTCTACTGGCAGGTGAGCCGGGGCCAGAAAACCTCCAACCGCGACTTCGCCAGCAGCAAGGGCCTGCTGTCGCTGGAACAAAGCGCCAACGAAATCACCTGGTCGTCGGGCGACAAGATCAGCAGCGACACGGTGGCCAAGGCCTTCAAGCTCGACGACAAGAAGGACGTGCTCCAGCGTGACGACACCGGACCCTTCGTGGCCAAGTCGGGCATGGGCTGCGGCACCATCATCCTCATCGCGGTGGTCATCATCATCGTGCTCATCCTCATGAGCCGCTGCTCCAGCTGCGACCCACGGGTCGAGAACTGCTCCTCATCGGGCTACCGCAGCTCGGGCGGCTCGTACGGCGGGTATTCCTCCGGCGGCGGGCACAAGTAGCCTGCGGCAGTCATTCCAAAACTCTCAGTCTTTCCCTCTTTTCAAGGAGCAACCACCATGGTCGGAATCGAATGGCTCAAGCCCGCAGCGTTCCTCGGGTCCATCCTCTACGCACTCATCGGCGTCGTCATCTTCTGGGTCTGCTTCATCGTGGTGGACAAGATCACCCCCTATGACCTGTGGCGCGAAATCGTGGAAAAGCAGAACCAGGCCCTGGGCTTGGTGGTGGCCGCCATGTGCCTGGGCATCAGCATCATCGTGGCGGCAGCGATCCATTGACGCCTCCCGTCGGCTGCCTTGTGCCGCCAACGGTGTGGTGAATGCCCTGGCCGACCCCAACGGGCTGTCCTCGCATGCGGGCAGCCCGCTTCTTTTATTTTCTTGAGCGCCGACATTGAAGCCGCGCTGGGCGAAGCGCGATGTACGCATGAATGCCCGTATTTGCCGACGATTTGTGTTTGTCCAGCAAGCGATAGCATTCCATTTGAATCAGATAACCTGAACCAGGAACCCGTTTGATGTTCTCGCCCACCTCGTTTGAAGATCTGGCCCTGCTGCGCGAAACGGTGGAGCTGGAATGCAAGCTGGCCCAAGGTCAAAATGGCCAGGGCGAGGTGCCCAAGGATTTCTGGCCCACCTACTCGGCCATGGCCAACGCCCATGGGGGTGTGGTGCTGTTGGGAGTCCGCGAGAAGGATGGGGTATTTTCTATCGCGGGTATCCCCAACCCGGCGAAGGTGCGGGCTGACCTGTTCAACAATCTCAACAATCCGGGTAAGGTCAGTGTCAATTTGTTGGCCGATGCCGATGTGCAGGAACTGGTGTTGCAGGGAAAAACGGTGGTGCTGGTTCGCATCCCCCAGGCCACGCGCAAGCAGCGGCCTGTTTTCCTCCACAACCAACCTTTGGAGCACACCTACAAGCGGCTCAACGATGGCGACCGGCTTTGCGATGAGGAAACCGTCAAGCGCATGCTGGCAGAGCAGGTAGAAGATGAACGGGATGCCCGCATCCTGCCGCACTTTGGCATGGATGATGTCGACATGGAGAGCCTGCGCATCTACCGCCAGATGCTCAAGGACGAAAAGCCCGGCCATCCGTACCTGGAACAGGACGACTTTGCCTTGATGCAGAGCCTGCGCGGTTGGCGCCTTGACCGGGCCACCGGTGTGGAAGGATTGACACTGGCTGGTTTGCTGATGTTTGGCCGCTGGTCGGCCATTCAGGAGGCGGTGCCGCACTATTTTGTGGACTACCAGGAGCGGCCAGAGGCCAAGACAGAGCTGCGCTGGGTGGACCGATTGGTGCCAGATGGCACCTGGTCAGGCAATCTGTTTGATTTTTACCGCCGGGTGTACCGCAAGCTGGTAGCAGACCTGAAGGTGCCTTTTGGCTTGAAGGATGGGCAGCGTCAAGACGATACGCCGGTGCATGTGGCCCTGCGCGAGGCGCTGGTCAACACGCTGGTGCATGCAGACTATACGGGGCGGGTGTCCGTGCTGGTGGTCAAGCGGCCGGATATGTTTGGCTTTCGAAACCCCGGTGGTTTGAGATTGCCGCTGGAGCAGGTGATCCGGGGTGGCGAGAGCGATTGCCGCAATCGCATCCTGCATCAGATGTTTTTGTTGATTGGCCTGGGAGAGCGTGGTGGCTCGGGCATGCCCAAGATTTTTAGCGGCTGGCAAAGTCGGCATTGGCGCCAGCCCTTGTTACGTGAAAAGGATGTCCCAGAACAAACTCTGCTGGAGTTGCACATGCTCGATTTGCTGCCTGAGCCTGTGCTGGAGGCATTGCGCGCCCGGTTCGGAGCAGCATTTGACCAAGTGGATGCATTGGGCAGGGTCATTTTGGCCACAGCCATGATTGAACGCGTGGTGAACCACGCTCGCATGGCCGAGATTTGCACGGACCACCCACATGATCTGAGCCGGGCGCTCGCTCGGCTGGAGCGCGATGGAATGTTGCTGTCTCAGGGGCAATCCAAGGGCAAGGTCTACCACCTGCCGGGTGCAGCGCCGGTTTCCCCGGAGCAGGTGTTCGCGTTCTTGGAGAGCTCTGGTAGTAGCGAGCCGAGCTTCGGTAGTAACGCGGGTAGCTCTGGGAGTAGCGAGGACAGCTTTGGGAGTAACGGGGTAAACCCGGCCGATGGGGGAAATGATTCGACTGATGCGGGCTTAGGACCAGCGAGCCGCGACGAAAACGGGTGCTTGATCTCTCCGCTGCTGGACGCACCCGTGGTGGACGCGCTGTCCGAACTGACCCCTCTACTGCGCAGCGAATTGTTGCAGCGCGCGACTTTACCGAGGAAAAAGGCGCGATTGGATAGAGATAGCATGATTTCCGTCATCCTTGCGGTATGTGATGGACGCTATGTCCGTCTGAGTGTTCTTGCTGAGTTGCTCAGCAGGAATGTGGACGGCCTGCGCAAAGGCTACCTGGACACGCTGGTCAAAGACAACCGCATCCTGCGTGCCTTCCCGGGTACGCCCACCCACGAAATGCAGTCTTATCGCACCGCAGAGGTCGGTAGCAAGGGCTCGCACCGCTCATCACCAAGCAATGGCACTTTCTCTCCCTGTGAGGGTTCGAGTGCATAAACAGCCTTGTTTTGGTACACATATCGGCCAGAAGGACCTCAATGACAGAAGACCTGCATGAACGAAAGCCCCTGGTCTGGTGGCAAGACTTGGTGAACATCCACCTGAGCCTGAACCCGTCCGTTGAGACCGCACAGGTGACGGCAGAACAGAAGCATATGGCCAGGAAGATCTGCGAGGCCCCGGACCGGGGAGGGCGGCTGGAGGTGCAGCAAGCCCAGATATTGGATGAAGCGTGGTTGGCGTGATGGCAATTGCGACCTCCACTCCCCAGCAGGCTCCCCGCCCCATCGACATCGCCCTGCTCATCAGCGTCTTCGTGGTGGCGGCCTGTGGCCTGCTGTACGAGCTGGCGGCGGGGGCGCTGGCGTCGTATGTGCTGGGCGATTCGGTGCTGCAGTTCTCCACCATCATCGGCACCTACCTGTTTGCCATGGGCGTGGGGTCGTGGTTGTCGCGGTACTTTGAGCGGCAGTTGCCCGCGCATTTTTTGCGCATTGAGCTGCTGGTGGCGCTGATCGGCGGGGCGCTGCCCGCCACGCTGTTCCTGGCCAATGCGTATGCGCCGGGGGCCTTTCGGTTTTTGCTGTACGGCATGGTGCTCATGGTGGGCACGCTGGTGGGGTTGGAGATCCCGCTGGTCATGCGCATCTTGAAGCGCAACACCGCCCTCAAGGACCTGGTGTCGCAGGTGCTCACGTTCGACTACCTGGGCGCACTGGCTGTGTCCATGGCCTTTCCGCTGCTGCTGGTGCCGCACCTGGGGCTCATCCGCACAGGGCTGCTGTTTGGGTTGATGAATGCGGCCGTGGCGCTGTGGGCGGTGTGGTTGTTCCGTGCCGAGCTGCGGCGCCTGCGCGCGCATGCGGCGGCCTGCGTGATGGTGCTGCTGGCGTTGTTGGCGGGCTTTGCCGGGGCGGACCACATCACCACCTTGGCCGAAGACAAGTTCTACCAGGACCGCGTGGTCTACAGCACCGCATCGCCCTACCAGCGCATTGTGGTCACCCACGGCAAGGCGGGGCACCGGCTGTTCCTCAATGGCAACCTGCAGTTTGCCGAGCGTGACGAGTACCGCTACCACGAGGCCCTGGTGCACCCGGCGATGGCGGCGCACGGCCGTCCGAAGCGCGTGGCCGTGCTGGGCGGCGGGGACGGCATGGCGGTGCGCGAGATTCTCAAATACCCCTCGGTCGAATCCGTCACGCTGGTCGAGCTGGACCCGGCCATGACCCGCACCTTCACCGAGCACCCCACGCTGGCGCGGCTGAACGGCGGCGCGCTGAAGAACCCCAAGGTGCACATCGTCAACACCGACGCCTTTCAGTGGCTGCAGCAAGGGGAAGACACTTTTGACGTGATCGTGGTGGACTTTCCAGACCCGACCAATTTTTCGATTGGCAAGCTCTACACCAACAGTTTCTATTCGCTGCTGGACAAGCGCCTGTCGGCCAGCGGTTACGCCGTGGTGCAAACCACCTCGCCCCTGGTGGCGCGCCAGAGTTTTTGGACGGTGGTGAGCACCATCGAATCGGTGGGCCTGCGCACGGCCCCTTACCACGCCCATGTGCCCAGCTTTGGCGAGTGGGGCTACGTGCTGGCCAGCCGCCGCCCCTGGCGCATGCCCGATGCGCTGCCCGGTGGCTTGCAGTTCCTGAGCCCGCAAACGCTGCCGCTGCTCTTCGACTTTCCGCTGGACATGGCGCGTGTGCCTGCCGAGGTCAACCGCCTGTCCAACCAGGTGCTGGTGCACACCTACGAGCGCGAGTGGGGCAAGGTGGTGGCGCACTGAGCCTGGCTGCCCTGCGTGTACACCGCGCCGTGTTCACGTGGGGCGCTCAGGCTTTGTCGATGCGGTGCAGTTATTCCCGCTACCATGCCAAAAAACAGGCGGTAACCGCTGGAAACAAGCGCCTTGGGCGCGGTTCACAAAACGCCCCTGGCGCCATGGCGCCGCTCTGCTGCGCAGGACTTGCCGGCCACGGAGCGCTTGGCCTGGGCTGCCTTGCTGGGTTTTGTTCACCGCACCAGGCTCCGATCACACAGGTGGACTCCATGCTGGACCAATTTTTCATTAGCAAAGCGCAGGCCTATCCCTTGCTATGGGCGCAGCACAACCCCTGGCTGGTGGCGCTGTCGGTGGCGATGGCGATGCTGGCCTCGGTGCTGGCGCTGCAAATGGCCGCCCTGGCGCGCCGGGCCGATGTGGGGTTCACCCGGCAGTTGGCCCGGGGCTCGGGGGCTCTTGCGCTGGGCGGAGGCATTTGGTCCATGCACTTCATTGGCATGCTGGCCTTTGCGGTGTGCGCCCGGGGGCGGTTCGATGCGGTGACCACCGTGCTGTCCATGCTGCCCAGCGTGCTGGCTTCGTGGGTGGCGCTGGGGCTGTTGATGCGCCGTGAGGTAGGCCGCATGGCGCTGGTGGCGGGTGGGGTGTTTGTGGGTGCGGGCATTGGGGCCATGCACTACATCGGCATGGCGGCATCGGAGTGGGCCCCCGTCATGCGCTATGACCCTTGGGGCTTTGCCGCATCGGTGCTGGTGGCGGTGCTGCTGGCCATTGTGGCGCTGTGGGTGCGCTTTGGGCTGGAGCGCGCGGTGCGCTGGCGCAGGCAGCGCCTGAACTGGGCGGCGGGCGCGGTGATGGGCCTGGCGATTGCGGGCATGCACTACACCGGCATGGCCGCCCTGCGCTTCATCGATGCCCCGGACGAACCCGAGCTGCTGGCAGCCTCTGCCGGAAGCACGCCGCTGGCGCTGGCCATTGCGGGCGTGGCGGTGGTCATCGGGCTGCTGGTGGTCGCCATCAACGCTGGCCTGCGCTACCGCCAGATGTTCATGAAGGTGCGCCAGAGCGAATCGCGCCTGCGGGCCATTGCCGACACCGCAGCAGACGGCATCGTGATGATCGACGCGCGGGGGCTGGTGCAGTCGTTCAATGCGGCGGCCGAGCGCATCCTGGGCTGGCACCCCAGCGAAGTGGTGGGGCAGAACGTGTCCATGCTCATGCCCGAGCCCGACCGCTCGCGCCACGATGGGTACCTGCAGCGCTACCTCCGCGGCCAGGGCGGCAGCATTGTGGGCTCCAGCAGCCGCGAGGTGCAGGCCCTGCGGCGCGATGGCAGCACCGTGCCCATCCGCCTGTCGGTGGGGCGTGTGCGGCTCGATGGTGACCCGGTGTTTGTGGGCTTCATCGGCGATCTGAGCCAGCGCCGTGCCATGGAGCAAGAGCTGCAACGCAGCGAACAGCGCCTGCGCTCCTTGATGGGCAATATCCCCGGGGTGACGTTTCGCTGCAGCTACGACGCGGACTGGACCATGCTGTTCATCAGCGATGCCGTGACGGCCCTGACCGGCTGGCAGCCGCAGGACTTTCTGGAGGGGCGTGTCAACTTCACGCAGCTCACCTTGCCCGAAGAAGTGCCCCGCCTGTGGGAAGAAGTGTCGGCCGCCATCGCGCAGCGCCGGCCCTACCACGTCGAATTTCGCCTGCTGGACCGCCAGGGCCGTGTGCGCTCGGTGTCTGAAAGCGGCCGCCCCGTGGTGGGCGACGATGGCGAGGTGCAGTGGATCGACGGCGTGATCATGGACATGACGGTCTTCAAAGAGCGCAACGCCGAGTTTGAAAGCACCGTGCGCGCCATTGACCGCGCCCTGGCGGTGGTGGAGTTCGACCTGCAAGGCAACGTGCTCACGGCCAATACCAATTTTCGCGAACTCATGGGCTATCGGCTGGACGAAATCGTGGGCCAGCACCACCGCATGTTCTGCGAGCCGGCCTATGCGCAAAGCGCCGCCTACACCGAGTTCTGGCAGCAACTGCGCGATGGCAAGCTGGACGGCGGCGAGTACCAGCGCCTGGGCAAAGGCGGGCGGCGCATCTGGATCCAGGCCACCTACAACCCCATCTTCGATGCGCAGGGCCAGCCCTTCAAGGTGGTGAAATTTGCCACCGACCTGAGCGAGCGCCGCGCCATGGAGCAAGAGCTGCGCGCCGCCAAGGAGCGTGCCGAACAGGCCGCTGCCGCGCGCAGCACCTTCCTGGCCAACATGAGCCACGAAATCCGCACGCCCATGAACGCCATCATCGGCTTCACCGAAGCGCTGCTGGACACCCCCATGGAACCCCAGCAGCGCCGCCACCTGGGCACGGTGCAGCATGCGGCGCGCTCCATGCTGCGCCTGCTCAACGACATTCTGGACACCGCCAAGCTCGAAAAAGGCGCGGTCGAGCTGGAGATTGCCGACTTCTCGCTGCAGGAAGTGTGCGAGCAGATTTTGGCTTCGCTGCGCATCCATGCCGCCAAGAAGCAGCTGGAGCTGCAGTGCCTGGCCACCGAGCAGGTGCCCGCCTACCTGCGTGGTGACGCGCTGCGGTTGCAGCAGGTGCTGCTGAACCTGCTGGGCAACGCGCTCAAATTCACCCAGCAAGGCCATGTGCTGCTGCGGCTGGACTACCAGGACGGCTCGCTGGTGATGGAGGTCGAGGACACTGGCATTGGCATCGCAGCCCAGCACCTGGACCGCATCTTCGACCCCTTTGCGCAGGCCGATGCGTCCACCACCCGCCAGTTTGGTGGCACCGGCCTGGGCACCACCATCTCTCGCCAACTGGTCGAACTGATGGGCGGCACCATCGGCGTGCGCAGCACCCTGGGCGTGGGCACCACGTTCACCGTGCGCCTGCCTCTGCCCGTTGGTCAGGCCACCGAGGCCGTTGCCACCCCCAGCCATGCGGCGCAGCTACCCCCGCTGCGCGTGCTGGCCGTGGACGACGTGCCCGCCAACATCGAACTGCTGCAAATCCAGCTCCACCGTGGCCGCCACCAGGTCACCGTGGCGCGCGACGGCGAAGAGGCTGTGCAGGCGTATGCACAGGGGCGCTTTGATGTGGTGCTGATGGACCTGCAAATGCCCGGCATGGACGGCCTGGAGGCCACGCGCCGCATCCGCACGTTTGAGCAGGCGCAGCACCGCAAGCCTGTGCCGGTGATCGCCTTGTCGGCCAGCGTGCTGGAGCAAGACCGCCGCAACGCCCGCGCGGCAGGCATGGACGGCTTTGCCAGCAAGCCCCTGGAGCCCGCGCGGCTGTTCCGCGAGATCGCACGGGTGCTCAACCTGCAGCCCGATGCGGCCTCGGACTGGGGCGCACTGACCGCAGCGGCTGCGCTCAGCAGCCCCGCAGTGGCGCCCGCCCCCCAGGCGCAGGGCGTGATCGACTGGGAGCGCGGCACCCGCCTGTGGGGCCAGCGCGCGCTGCTGCGCGATGCCATTGCGCGCCTGGTGGGCGAACACGAGGCCACCCCCGCAACACTGCAGGCCCTGGTGGCCCAACGCGACCTGGACAGCGCCCGGGCCCTGGCCCACCGCCTGCGCGGGGCCGCGGCCAACCTGGCGCTGGTGCCGCTGCAAACCTTGTCCCAGCGCATTGAGGAAGCCGCCCGCGCGCTGGACCGCACCGCCCTGGTCCCGCTGGTGGCCGCCCTGCCCGCCGCCATGCAGGCCGTGCAGCAGGCCCTGGCCAGCGAGGCCGATGCCGCCGCTGCACCCGCCCCCGGTGTGGGCCAGCACGCGCCGCTGGCGCCTGCGCAGCGTGCGCAGGCCCTGGCGGCGGCGCAGGCCTTGGCACAGGCTTTGGCACGATCGGAATTGGCCCAGCCGCCTTTGGACGTGCTGGCGCAGCTGCTGCCCGGCGACGCCATGGAGCGGCTGCAGGAAGCGATCGATACTTTTGACTTTGACCAGGCGCTGGTGCAACTGCAGCAGCTGCGCACCCACTGGATCGACGAGCCCACGGAGACCCCCGCATGAACCAGGCCCCTGACCAGCGCCCCCGTCTGCTGCTGGTGGACGACGAGCCCACCAACCTGCAGGTGCTGCGCCATGTGTTGCAGGCCGACTACCGCCTGCTGTTTGCCACCGACGGCGAGCGCGCACTGCAGGTGGCGCGCGAGCAGCAGCCCGACCTGGTGCTGCTGGACATCATGATGCCCCACATGGACGGCTACGCCGTGTGCCACGCCCTCAAGGCCGACGCCGCCACCGTCCACATTCCCGTGATCTTCATCACCGCGCTGAGCGACAGCCAGGACGAGACGGCGGGCTTTGACGCGGGGGCGGTGGACTACATCACCAAGCCCGTCAGCCCGCCTGTGGTGCGCGCACGGGTGCGCACGCATTTGTCGCTGGTGCGCATGGACGAGCTGCGCCAGACCCGCCTGCAGATCGTGCAGCGCCTGGGCCGCGCGGCCGAATACAAGGACAACGAGACCGGCCTGCACGTCATCCGCATGAGCCACTTTGCCCAGCGGCTGGCGCTGGCGGCGGGCTGCAGCCCCGCCTGGGCCGAAGACCTGCTCAACGCCGCGCCCATGCACGACGTGGGCAAGATCGGCATCCCCGACGCCGTGCTGCGCAAGCCCGGCCCGCTGGACGCCAGCGAGTGGGACACCATGCGCCGCCACCCTGAGATTGGGGCCGAGATCATTGGCCAGCACCCCTCTGGCGTGCTGCAACTGGCCCGCGAAATCGCCCTGGCCCACCACGAGAAGTGGGACGGCAGTGGCTACCCCAACGGGCTGGCGGGCGAGGCGATTCCGCTGTCGGCCCGCATCGTGGCCGTGGCCGATGTGTTTGACGCCCTCACCACCCGCCGCCCCTACAAAGAGCCCTGGCCCGTGCAAGAGGCCATGGACCACATCACCGCCCAGGCGGGCAAGCACTTTGACCCGGCCCTGGTGGCGCTGTTCATCCCGCTGCTGCCCCAGCTGCTGGAGATCCGCGCCCAGTGGGCCGACTGACCATGCAACGACGCCACTTTGTGACCGGGGCTGCCGCCTCGGTGGCCAGCCTGTCTGCAGCCTCGCTGCTCAGCGGCTGCCAGAGCCCGCCGCCCGCGCTGGAATACGCCTTTGCAGGCATCGACATGGAGCGTGGCCACGCGCTGCGCGACCTGCTGGCCCGGGGCACCTTGCCAGAGCCCGCCGTGGTGCGCCGTGCCCAGGTCATCATCGCCGGGGGCGGTGTGGCGGGGCTGGCCGCCGCGCGCAGCCTGCGCCTGGCCGGGGTGCACGACTTTGCCCTGCTGGAGCTGGAAGACACCGCAGGCGGCAACAGCCGGGGCGGCGCCGTCAACGGCGTGGCCTGCCCCCTGGGCGCGCACTACCTGCCCGTGCCCGGCGACGATGCGCCCGAGGTGCAAGACCTGCTCGAAGAACTGGGCCTGCGCCAGCGCGTGGCCGGGCGCTGGGAATACGGCGGCGAGGGCGGCCGCCACTTGTGCCACAGCCCGCAAGAGCGCCTGTACTTCGAGCACGAGTGGCAAGAAGGCCTGCTGCCCGTGCAAGGCGTGGGCGAATCCACCCTGGCCCAATACCGCCGCTTTGCCCAGGCGGTAGACGCCGCCAGCCGCGCCGCCCGCTTCACCATGCCGCAGTTTGCCGCTTTGAATGCAAAAACCGGCTTGGCGACCGTCCATCAAGCGCTAGATGCTATGACTCTGGAAGCATGGCTGCAGCAGCAAGGCCTGGACGATGCGCACCTGCGCTGGTACCTGGACTACTGCTGCCGCGATGACTACGGCGCAGGCATTGCCCGCGTGTCGGCCTGGGCCGGGCTGCACTACTTTGCCAGCCGCCACGGCTTTCACGCGCCCGGCGAGGCCGTGGCCGAAGACCGCGAAGGCGTGCTCACCTGGCCCGAGGGCAATGGCTGGCTCACCCAGCAGCTCGTCGCACCGCTGAAGGCGGCAGGCCAGCTGCGCACCGCCACCAGCGTGCTGCGCATTGCCGAAACCCGGCGTGGCGTGGAGGTGGACGCCTACAACCACCAGACGGGCAACGTAGAGCGCTGGCAGGCGCCGCGCTGCGTGGTGGCGCTGCCCGTGTTCGTGGCCGCCCGCGTGGTGCAAAGCCCCCCCGCGTTTTTGGCGCAAGCCGCCCAGCGCCTGCAGTGGGCGCCTTGGGCCGTGACCAACATCCACCTGAATGCGCCGCTGACCGACCGCCCCGGCGCCGCCCCGGCGTGGGACAACGTCATCTACGGTGACACCAACCCTGGTGGCCTGGGCTACGTCGATGCCTCCCACCAAAAGCTCGACCCCCGCCCTGGCCCCACCGTGCTCACCTGCTACCAGGCCCTGGGCGATGTGGCCGATGCGCGCCAGCAACTGGCCACCCACAGCGCCGAACATTGGGGCAGGGCGGCCCTGGCATCGCTGGCGGGCCCGCACCCCGATGTGCTGCAGCGCGCCACCCGCGTGCAGGTCACCCGCTACGGGCACGCCATGTCCATCCCCGTGCCGGGGGTACAGCAGTTTTTAAGTCAAATCGGGTTGCAGGGCGCACAGGGTAAGCGCAAGCTGCTATTGAATGGAGAGCGCCAGCGCCCCATCCCCACCCCGGCCACCGCGCGGCTGGCCTTTGCGCACAGCGACTGGTCGGGCTACTCGGTGTTTGAAGAGGCTTTTACGCGGGGGCACGCGGCGGGGCTGTGGGGTTAGGGATGAAATAGCCTTCTAGCGCTTGCTAATAAAGCGCTAAAAGCTATTAAAAATATAGCAATTTGTTTGCAACTTCCCTGTTGCGATGCCGGCGCTCCAGTGGCGTAGCTAGCACCCATGGTGCGCCTGCGAACAGACGGCGGTGCCCCCGCGTGAGACAGTGACTGCAGAGGCTGCCGCCCGGTGGCTTTTACCTTCTGAGGGTCTGTTCCATGCGCCGCCAAAAAAACCATATCCAACGCCTTCGCCGCACGCGCAGACGCGCGCGCTCTGTTGCCCTTTGTGGTGGCGTGCTGGCTTTGCTGGCCTTGCAGGGCTGCCAGCACGTGGACACCACCACCTCCTGGGCGCTGGTGAGTCCGGCGCCCAGCGCCTACCTGGAAGACAGCGTGCTGACCTCGCGCGTGAAGGCCGCGCTGCTGCTCTCGCCCGTGCAAAACAGCATCTACATCGGCGTGGATGTGCGCCAGGGCGTGGTGTTGCTCAGTGGCCGGGTGGACGATGCCACCCAGCGCGACCTGGCCGTGTTTGTGGCCCAAAGCGTGCGCGGCGTGCACAAGGTGGACAGCTTCATCTTCATGCCGGGCGTCGCCTACGCCGCGATGGACTATGGCAGGCCCGATGAAGGGTTGGAAGCCGCGCAGTCCACCTCTGACGAGCTGCCCACACTCAGCAGCCCGTTGGCTGCCGACGATGCTGGCGGCAGGTCGTACAGCCCCACGGTCTCGCCCATGAGGGCCTTGGCCTACCGTGTTTTGGGTATCGGCAGCATCCAGGACGAGTTGCTCATCAAGCCTTGAGTGTGAAAAAGAGGCTGCGCGGGGCAAGGGGGAGGCATTGGCCCTTTCCATGCTGTGTCTCCTGCAAGCTCTTCCTCATCGCGTCCCTTCCCATTCAACGTGTTCAGCCCGCCATCCCCTCCAGCGCCTACGCACCCACGTGCATCAGGCGCTGGTAGATGTCTTTGTCTGCCGCATAGCAACTGCAGGCCTCGGCTTCCAGGGCCTTGCGGTTGAGCACGGTAAGTTCTCCCCGGTGGTACGAGATCAGCCCGCTGTCCTGGAACAGGCTGGCGGCCTCCGTCACCCCCACGCGGCGCACGCCCAGCATCAGGGCCATGAACTCTTGTGTGAGGTGAAAGCTCTCGGTGCGTGAGCGGTCCTGGCTCATCAGCAGCCAGCGGGCCAGGCGCGGTGCAATCAGGTGGTAGCGCTGGCACGCCGCAGCCAGCGTTTGCTGGTGCAGCCGCACCAGCAGGCAGGCCTGCAGCAGCTTTTGCAGGGGGGGCAGGGCATCGCATTGCGCACGCAGGTCGTTGGTCCCAATGCGCCAGCCAGCCCCCGCGCCCTGCACCAGCGCCCGCCAGGGGGTAGCGGCCAGCCCCAGCACCAGCTCTGAGCCCAGCATGCTTTCGGCCCCCAGCATGCCCACCTCCAGCGCGGGGTGGCTGTCCACATCAATCACCAGTGACAAAAACCCCTCGGTCGGAAAGTAAGCGTGGCGCAGCGGCTGCCCGCGCACACTCAGCTCGGTGGACAACGACAGTTCACACAGCTCGCAGTGGCCCAACAGTTGTTGGCGTGCCGCCTGCGGCAGCTGGCGAAGGAGTTTGTTTTCAGGGCGGTGCATGCAGTGCGCTTCACAAAGGAATCAGCGCAGTCCGAAGGGGCCGCAGCCTGAGGACTGCACGGTGGCCTGCCCCTTCCATCATGGGGTGGCAGCACGCCGTGCCAGTCTGCGTTCAGTGTGGGCGCTTGTGGTGGGTGTGACTGTCTGATACCGCACACAGCGCAGTGCGCACAGCGGTCTAGCTGGCGACTCCCTTGGGGAGCAGCCGGTCGTACTCTTTTTTCACCACCTCGTAGCACTCGCAAGTGCGTGCCTCTAGGCCAGGGCGGTTGCGCACGTTGATGTGCCCCCGGGCGTAGCTGATGAGGCCTGCCTTTTGCAGCTTCATGGCAGCTTCGGTCACCCCTTCTCGGCGCACGCCCAGCATGTTGGCGATCAGCTCTTGCGTCATCACCAGTTGGCTGCTTGGCAGCCGGTCCAGGCTCAGCAGCAGCCAGCGGCACAGTTGCTGGTCAAGTGAGTGGTGGCGGTTGCACACGGCGGTTTGCGCCATCTGGGTGATGAGGGCCTGGGTGTAACGCAGCATCAGGTGCATGACGGGCCCCGAGCGCTCAAATTCCGCCTTGATGGCCTGGGCGCTGAGCCGGTAGCCCCGTCCGGCGCTTTGCACCACGGCCCGGCTAGGGGTCGAGCCGCCGCCCATGAAAATCGACACGCCCACCACGCCTTCAAAGCCCACCACAGCAATCTCTGCCGATGCGCCGCTCTCCAGCACATACAGCAGCGACACGATGGCACTGGTGGGAAAGTACACATAAGGCATGTGCGCGCCGGACTCGTACAGCACCAGCCCGAGCGACAAATCCACAGGCTCCAGCAGTGGCAGCCAGCGTTGCATATCGGCTGGGGGCAGGGCGGCCAACAGCCGGTTGTTCAGGGGGTTATCGGTGGCGTGAATGGCGGGCCCCTTCGTCGTCGTGAGGAGGCGTGGCAGCACCCCGGGGGGACGGCACGCCTCCCCGGGTGCCGCCACGCTGCGCGAAGCCCAGTGTGCGATGCCGGGCCGCGCGCAGTCTGTACGGTACCGCACATAGGGTACGCCCCCCGCAAAAAAGACGGTGCAGAGGCTTTGCTAGGCCGAAAGTGACCCCGCTTCGTCCACCCGAGGGGGCGTGGGCTGGGGGGCTGCGCCAGGTGCGCGGGGATCCAGGGAGGCAAGGGGCGCCATGGCTGGGGCATACAGGGGGACTACAAAGCACGCGCTGCCGGGCAGGTCGGCCCAGCGCAGGGGCTCGCCGGCCTGCAGCAGGCGCGCGCCAGCGGGTGCGTTGGGCGGCAGCAGGTACAGCGCCATGGCCGACGTCACCCGCACCAGCAACAGCCGCAGGGTGCGCTGGCCGCGCACCAGGGTGATTTCGGCGCTCGGCCAGTCGTGCGGCATGCAGGGCGCTAAAAACAGCTCGTGGGCGCTCATCTGCAGGCCCAGGAGGGATTCCACCGCCGCCCGGTGCAGCCAGCCCGCGGCGCCGGTGTACCAGCTCCAGCCGCCGCGCCCCACATACGGTGGCTGACTGTAAACATCTGCCGCCATCACATAGGGCTCCACCCCGTACGGCGCACCCCACACCGGGTGCTGTGCGCGGTGGGCGGGGCTCAGGTAGGTGAAGTACCGGTAGGGCACGCGGGCTGCCTCAGCGTTGCGGGGGTCTTGCACGCCCAGCGATGCAGCGGCCATCAGCGCCCACACGCCTGCGTGGGCGTACTGGCCCCCGTTTTCGCGCACGCCCGGTGGGTAGGCCTGGATGTAGCCCGCGCTGGGCTGTGCATGCACCAGCGGCGGCTCCAGCAGCTGGATCAGCCCGGCACCCGGGTCAACCAAGTGCGTCTGCACGGCCTGCATGGCGCCATGCTGGCGCACCAGACTGGCCTCGCCAGAGAGCACTGCCCAGGCCTGTGCAATGAGGTCAATGCGCCCCTCGGACCGGGTGCGTGTGCCCAGCGGTGTGCCGTCGTCAAAAAAGGCGCGCAGGTACCAGTCGCCGTCCCACGCGGTGGTGGCCAGCGCTGCACGCCAGCCGGCCAGGGCATCGCCCCAACGCTGCACGCGGGCCAGGTCGCCCTGCTGGCGGGCCAGCGCAATCCAGGCGCGGGTGATGGTGCACAAGAACCAGCCCAGCCACACCGATTCACCCTGCCCGCCATCGCCCACGCGGTTCATGCCGTCGTTCCAGTCGCCGCCCCCCATCAGCGGCAGGCCATGGGCGCCCACGTTCAGGCTGTGATCGATGGCGCGGGCAGCATGCTCGTAGATGCTGGCGGTGGTGGCGCTGGTGTGCGGGGTTTCGTACACATCTTCTGCCCCTTCGGGGATCTCGGCGCCTTGCAAAAAAGGCACCTGCTCGCCTAGCAGCGCACTGTCTGCGGTGTGCTGCAGGTAGTGCGCGCAGGCAAAGGGCAGCCACAGCAGGTCGTCTGAAAAGTGCGTGCGCACGCCCGCGCCGCTCGGTGCGTGCCACCAGTGCTGCACATCGCCCGCCTCAAACTGGCGCGATGCGCACAGCACGATCTGCGAGCGCAGCAGGCCGGGCTGCGCCCACACCAGGGCCATGGCATCTTGCAATTGATCGCGGTAGCCCGTGGCGCCGCCCGCCTGGTAAAAGCCCGCCTTGGCGTACAGGCGCGATGACACGGTCTGGTACAGCAGCCAGCGGTTGACCAGCACATCGAGCAATGGGTCAGGGGTGCGCACTTGGGTGGCACCCAGCAGGGCGTTCCAGTGCGCCAGCGTGGCGTGCTCGCGCTCGGCCGCAGCCACGCCAGCGGCCTGCTGGGCGAGCGTGCGGGCAGCGGCCTCGGTGGCGGCATAGCCCAGCAGATACACCCGCGCAAACGAGGCCCCCGGGCGCAGCGTGACCAGGCGGGACAGCGCGGCGCACGGGTCCAGCCCAAAGCCGCTGCGCTGGCCCAGTTGCAGCGGCAGCACCAGGCGGCCCTGTGCGTCCCAGAACTCGCTGCGGTCACAGGTCCAGTCGGTGCTGTCGTTGGACCGCTCCTCCTCTCCCGCCCCAACCGATGCTTCGCAGAAAAACGCCGTCCCCCCGCCCAGCCCTGCGCCCGCTTCGGTCTGGGTGCACAGCAGGCCCAGCAGCCGCTCTGGGCTCGGTTCAGTGTCATCGGCCGGTTCAAAGCAGGGCCGGGTGGCCAGCGTGGCGCGGTCGCTGCGCTTTTCGCCCAGCATCCACTCCACCATGGCCACGGTGCGCAAATGCGCGCGCTGCGTGCCCAGGTTGGTCACCTGCACATGCACCTGCTTGACGGCGGTGGCAGCGTCCACACACCAGCGCACCACCACCTGCAGTGGCCCACGGCGGTGGGTGATGGTGGTGGTGCCCTGCGCATGTTCCACGCGGTAGGGTACGCCCGCGCCCCAGGCCGAAGGCGTCAGGCTCCACACCTCGCGGGTGCGGCGGTCTTGCAGCAGCAGCCACTCGGCGGTGGGGTCTGCCACGGGGTCGTTAGACCAGGCCGTGAGCTGGTTCAGGCGGCTGTTGCCCGCCCAGGTGTTGCCCCCGCCCGTTTCCGACACCAGGGTGCCCAGGTGCGGGTTGGCCAGCACATTCACCCAGGGCCGGGTGGGCCGCAGCTGCGGCGACACCTCAAACCCGAACGTGCCGGTGCCAGGCGCAAACTGCCCCACGGGCGCGGGCACGGCGGTGTGTGCCGCATGGGTGGGCACGTCGTCGGTCGCGCCACCGCGCCAAGGGTTGGCCCCCGCACCGGCACCCCTGCGGGCAGCACCGTGCGCCGCCACCCAGGCCTTGACCTGGTGCATGAGGGCGTGGCCATCGGCCTGCAGCGTGATGCGTGCCAGGCTGGCCAGGGTGCCCAGTTGCTGGGCCGATAGCTCCTCCAGCCGCAGCACCCGCAAGCTGGTCACCGCCGGGCCGCTGTGGGCGAGCAGGTCGGTGTCGTGGTGCTCGCGCAGCAGCGTCAGCTCGCGCTGCAGCGGCATCAGGTAAGAGTGGGGCTCGCTGCTGAGCACCACCAGGTCGCAGGCCACACCGCCGTGCGCCCATTCGCGCAGGGCCTGGGCCAGGGTGCGCAGCAGTCCCATGCCTTGGGGTGGCCCGGCGGTGACCAGCACCAGCGGCCGCTCGCCCGACAGGCCCAGCTGCCACAGCACGCGCCGGTCACACACGCGCGAGGGCGCTGGCGGCACGGCCAGCACGTGGGTGCCGGGCGCATCCACCTTGGGCAGCGTCAGCACCAGGGCGGTGGTCAGCATTTGCAGGGCGGGCAGGTAGTCGCGGTGCGGGCGGTGCGATGCCCACTGGATGCTGGCCAGCGTGGCCGACATGGCCGAGGCGCGCTCCACATAGCTGGGCTGGCGGTATTTGTCCACGATGGCGCGCAGCGTCACCGCGTTGGGCGAGGCCGCCGTGCCAAAGGTGATGCACGCCTGCCCGCCGGGCTCCAGGCGCAGGCGCACCCCCAGCGCCGCCACAGGGTCCAGGCCCGTGTCCAGCACGGTGGGCTGGTTCGGTTCATTCGGATCTGTGGGCACGGGCTGCAGGTACGCCAGGGGACGGGCAGGCGTGTGGTTGCGCCCCAGCCAGTGCTGGCGGTCGGTCTGGTAGAGCAGGCCCAGCACCTGGCCCTCGGCATGGGCCACAAAGTGGGCGGCGTGCAGCGTGGCTTCGGTTTGCAGGCGTGGGGTGCGCTCAAAGTGCAGCGCCTGCTCGGCAGGCAGCCAGTGTGCGGTGACAAAGAGGTTGGAGAAGGCCGGGTGGGCCTCGTCGGCGGCATGGCTGGTCAGCGTGATGTCCAGCGCCGAGATCAGCTCCAGCTCCAGCGTCTCCGTGCCCAGGTTGCTCACCTCCACGCGGCGCAGCTCGATGTCGTCCTCCGGGCTCACCCACACGGTGGTGTGCACTTTCAGGCCGGGCCACAGGGCGTCAAAGCACACGCGGTCGGTGTGGAACACGCTGCGGTACACCGCTTGCGCATCGGGTGCGGGGTGGCTGGTGGTGGACACCGGCACGCCCCCGGCGGCGCGCACGTAGATGAAGCTGCCATGCGCGTCGCGCAGGGCGTCGTCGCGCCAGCGGGTGATGCCGGTCTGGTGCCAGCGGCTCCAGCCCGCGCCGTTGGGGCGCAGCGTCACGCTGTAGCGGCCGTTGCCTAGCAGGTGGGTGGGCTCCAGCGCCTGTGCACCGGGCACTACAGCGCGTACATGGTCGGGCGTTTTTTGCTGGCGGGTGTGCAGCGGCAGGCGGGGCGGCGCCAGGCGCAGTGAGGGCAGCTCGCGTGGTGCACGCTCTTGCAGCAGCGGCAGCACGGCTTCGATGCGGGCATGCGCCATGCCCCAGCGCTGGGCCACCCCGTCCAGCAGCACATTGGCCAGCGCCACGATGGTCATGCCCTGGTGGTGGGCCATGTAGGTGTGCACCAGCGTGTAGGGTGCGCCGTGCGTCTGGCGCTCGGGGGTGAAGTCCAGCGCTTCGTAAAAACCATAGCGCCCGCGTGCCGACAGGGCGGCCAGGGTGCGCAGGTTGCTGCAAGCCATGCCCGCATCCACCTGCGTG
This sequence comes from Acidovorax sp. 56, assembly GCF_002749705.1. Lineage (NCBI taxonomy): Bacteria > Pseudomonadati > Pseudomonadota > Betaproteobacteria > Burkholderiales > Comamonadaceae > Acidovorax > Acidovorax sp. 56. The sequence continues at coordinate 3,114,187 of NZ_PEEV01000001.1, read as the reverse complement.
GCCAGGGCCGTGGCGTAGGGGGCAATCACCAGCTCGCCCACTGGTGCGCGCCGCAGCGCCAGGCGCGGCACGCCCTGCGGGGCGTACTGGTAGGCCAGCGTGTGGTCGCGCCCGGCGTAAGCGCATTCTGAAATGCCCCAGGGCATGGGCAGGGCGCTGCCCGTGGCGGGGTGGCGCAGGGCTTCGGCGCTGTGGGCCTGGGCTTGCGCCTGCACGTAGTCACGGTGCTCGCGCAGGGCCGATCGGCCCGCCTCGCCCAGTGCGCTCAGGTGGGGCTCGGCCATCACCAGCGCGGGCATGAGGTACTCGAACATCGAGCCCGACCAGGACCGCAGCACGGCGCGGTGCCCGCTGGCAAAGAACGGGCGGCCCAGCGCGGCCCAGTGGCGCACGGGCACGTCGCCCTTGGCCACGGCCAGCAAGCTGGTGGTGCGCGACTCAGACGCCAGCAGGTCATAAAACGATGCGTCCAGCTGCTGCTCTTCCACCCGGTAGCCAATGTGCAGCAGGTGCCTCCGTGGGTGGTACAGAAACCGGAAGTCGGCCTCCCACGCCAGTGCATCCAGCGCCTCGGCCACTGCCATCAGGCGCTGGGCGGCCGCCTGCGCGCCGCTGGGCTGCTGGGCGGCAGCGCGGTCGCGCTCGGCCGATTGCAGCGTGGCCAGGTGGTCTGCCAGCAGCCACTGCAGCTCGTCGTGCGCGGTGGGCGGGGTATGCACGATGGCCGGGTTGTGCGGCAGCGCCATGCTGTGCAGCTCTTGCTGGGCGCGCGCCAACAGGGCGTTGTAGGCGTCGCTCAAGGCGGGGTCGGGTGTCGGGTCGGACGCTGGTTGCACGGGCTCTGCATTGGGCATGCCCAGCAACTGGCACAGCGCGCTTTGGTGCAACAGGCTGCGGGTGCCGTGCTGCAGCGAATCCAGCCAGGGCTGCAGCCGCGCCCTAGAGGCGCGCACGGCCAGCACGCTGGCGGCGGGGTTCAGCGGGCCTGATGGGCTCAAGGTGTCGTGCGCCAAGGCGCTGCAGGCCTGGGCCACGGCCACCAGGTGGGCGCTGAGGTTGCCGCTGTCCACGGTGGAGACGTAGCGCGGCAGCAGGGGCTGCAGCGTTTCGGTGTCGTACCAGTTCAGAAAGTGTCCCCGGTGGCGTTCCATGCTCTGCAACGTGGCCAGGGTGGCCTCCAGGCGCAGCAGCAGGTCTTGCGTGCCGATCCATCCAAACTCACGCGCGCAGGTGGCGCTGAGCAGGTACAGACCGATGTTGGTGGGCGAGGTGCGGTGCGCCAGCATTTCGTAGGGGGCGGTCTGCAGGTTGTCGGGCGGCAGGTGGTGGTTGGCAGCGTCCACGCAGCGCTCAAACAGCCGCCAGGTGTCGCGCGCCACACCTTCGAGCAGCAGACGGTCTGGCGCCTTCAGCGCCTGTGCGCTGCCGCGTTGGCGGGCGGCGTTGGCACCCCACACCAGCAGCGGCGCCAGGGCCCACAGTGCCAGCACCGGCCACGCCAGTGCGGGCGGCACGCTGTCCCCACCCCAGGCCCACAGGACGGCCGCAGTGGCCAGGGCCAGCCAGGGCGCCAGGGTGTGGCGGCGCAGGGTGGGGCCCAGGCGGGTGACCAGGTTGTTCTGGGCGGTTTCGGCGGTGGTCCACTGCAGCAGGTTCAGGCGGCTGGCGGCTTGGCGGTGCACGGTGCGCACCACGGCGTCGGCCATCAGCCAGGCTTGCTGGGGCAGCAGCGCCAGGTGCCACACGCCGCTGGCCAGCGCGCGCAGCAAGTCGGCCCCTGCGGCATGGGCAAAGCGCAGGCCCACCAGCCCAAAGCGGGCGGGCACGCCACCCGCCAGCGCGCCCATCAGCGGTGCGGCCATGTGGGCCGCCAGCACCACGGCCAAGGTGGCGGCCAGGGGCAGGCCCACGCCTGCAAAAGACAGCCACAGCAGCAGCAGCGAGGCCGGGGCCAGCAGCGAACGGCGCAGGTTGTCTGCCATCTTCCAGCGGTGGATGGGCGACAGCCCCCAGCGCCGGGCGTGCCGCAAAAAGGGCCACAGCTGCCAGTCGCCCCGCGTCCAGCGGTGCAGGCGGGCGGCGGCGCTGTCGCTGTGTTCGGGCTCAGCCTCTACCAGCGTGACATCGCTCACCACGGCGCAGCGCGCCAGCGCGCCTTCGAGCAGGTCGTGGCTGAGCACCTGGTCGGCGGGCAAGAGCCCGCCCAGCACCGCGTGCACGGTGGCCACGTGCAGCAAGCCCTTGCCGGTGAAGCTGCCTTCGGCAAACACGTCCTGGTACACGTCCGAGGTCATGGCGCTGTAGGGGTCCAGCCCCTGTTGCCCCGCAAACAGCCACTGCCACAGGGTGGCGTGGCGCTGCGCTGGCAGCGGCGCCAGCACGCGCGGCTGCAAGATGCCGTAGCCCTGCACCACGCGCAGGCCGCTGGCGTCGAGGCGGGGCTGGTTCTGCGGGTGTTCGGCCACGCCCACCAGGCTGCGCAGGCGCCCTGGGGGCAGCAGCGTGTCGCTGTCGAGCGTGAGCACGTAGCGCGTGTCTGCGGCCAGTTGCGACAGTGTGCCCAGCGGCATGAAGGCGCCGGGCATTTCGGTGGCCAGCTCGGCCACCAGTTGTTCGAGCTTGCCGCGCTTGCGCTCCCAGCCCATCCATTGCTGCTGCGTGGCGCTGTAGGTGCGGGCGCGGTGCAGCAGCACAAAGCGGGGGGGCTGGCCAGCGGCCACCGGGTGTTGGGCGTTCAGGGCCTGCAGCTGTGCGCTGGCCTGTGCCAGCAGTTCGGCGTCTGCGGGCAGGGTGGGGCTTGGGGCGTCCACGTCGTCGCTCAGCAGGGCAAACTGGGCGCAGGGCTCGGGGTTGGCCAGGTAGTGCAGGTGCATGCGGTGGGCCAGTCGCGCAATGGCGCCGGGGCTGCTGAGCAGGGCGGGCACGGCCACCAGGACGCGCGCGGTGGGCGGTATGCCGCCGGGCAGCAGGTAGCGCGGCATGTAGCTGGGGCGAATGGACTCGCCCACCAGGCGGTTGACCACCGCCACCACGATCTCTGATGCTGGCAAAAGCAGCAGCAACGCCACGCCTGCGAAGCTGCCCAGGCCGGCCAGCCAGGCCAGGTCTGCGCCACCGTCTTCCACGTCTGCAGCCATGAATGCCGCTGGTGACGGCCACGGGCCAGGAGGCCAGGTGGGCAAGGCATGCCACAGCGGCGCCAGCCACCAGGCCAGCAGGGCCAGTGTGCCCACCAGCAGCGCGCCCAGGTACCAGGGCACGCGCAGGGCGCGCACGGCGGCGTGCCACAGCGCAGCGGCGGTGATGGCGTGGTGGCGCACGCCCAGGGCTTGCTCCAGCGCGGCCCGGCCCGGCCCTTGCAGCCAGTAGCCCGCCAGGGCGCTGTGCTGGTTGCTGAGCGGTGTGTGGCTGGGCGCTGCGGCTTCACTGCCCGTGCCCACCCCGCTGCCCATGTGCGCTATCAGCGTTTGCGCCACGGCCGCTTCGCCGCAGTGGCTGCGGGCCGACAGGCGCTCAATGCCGTGCAGCGTGGTGTTGCGCGTGGCCTCGTCTTCTGCCGCAAACACGGGCGACTGCAGCATGGCGCGCAGCACCAGGCTCGTCTGTCCCACGATGTCGCTCCAGTCGGCCGCGCCAATGAGCCGCAGCGCCGTGACGGCATTGCCCATGCTGAGCTGGTTTGCGGCCTGGTTGATCTGCTGCTGGGTTTGCAGTGCAGCCAGGTCGGGCACCGCGCCTGCCAGCCACTGCTGCACGGGCCATTGGGGCGCTGCCGCGGCCGCTTCCCTGCTATCCCCACTGGTGCCGCCCTGCGCCCTGCGTCCCGCCATGGCTTGCGCCAGGTGCACCAAAAACACGGACCCCACGCCGCGCCGCTCCATGGCAGCCCAGGCGGCCTCAAGGGTGGGCACCGTGAGGTCGTCGCAACGGGCTGCGCACAGGCTGGCAAGCTCTTGCGCGGCCTTGTGGCTGGCCAGCCGCTCCGCCAGGCGGCGCAGGTTTTCAATCAGCACCACGCGCAGCGTGGTGGGCAGCGCCCACAGCTCGCCCTGGCTCAGCTCGCAGGTCTCTTGGTAGGCGTTCAGAAAATGCACCAGCAGGGTTTCATCGAACGCGCTGTCGGTGTGCGCCACAAACGACCAGGCCACGCCATACACGCGCGGCAGCCCCACCAGCGGGGCGTTTTGCAGCACGGGCAGCGAGCGGTAGTAGCGCGGTGGCAGTCCGGCGTGGATCTCTTTGAGCTGGCTCTCGATCAGGTGGAAGTTGTCAAACAGCCATTCGGCGGCGGGGCTGATGGTGTGCTCTTCATGGGGCGCATCAAAGAGGTAGCGGTGGGCCGAGCGCAACGCGCGGATGTTGCTTTGCAGCCGGGGGTAGAACGTGGCCCGCCCAAACGGGGCCCTGCGGGCGCGGTGTGTGTTGCCCAGGTGCCTGCCATGCTCTTCAAAGCGCGCCAGGCCAAAAACCTCGGCGCGCACTGGCTCCAGCACGGCGCCAGCGCGTGCGTCCAGCATGCGCTCCATCGCGGCTGGAACCCAGGGCCACTGCGCGCGCAGCGCCCTGCGCGCCGCGCTCACAGCGCCAGCGATACCGCACCCACCAGCAGTGTGATGACCAGCACCACGGTGACCACATGCTCAGCCACCACGGCCTGCAGCCACAGGGCGCCCGTGAGCAGGCTGTCCATGGGCCCACGCAAGGCGCCGCAGTGCTGCAGGTGCTGGCCCAGGCTGGACAACTCCAGCAGCGACACATCGGCAGGGTGCCCTGCACAGGCGGTGTCCCAGGCGCAGGTTGAGGGGTGGATGGGGTGGGTCATGGCGGCCTCCTGTGGCGGGTGAACGGCACGGCGGCGGTGCCGCCCTGCTCTGGTTCACTTGTACCGACCGGATGCAGGGGCGTCTGTGCGTTGACGAACACAACCTGGGCCCTTGGCACTGGCAACTCTGCTGGGGCACCATGGAGAAAAAGGCTGTGTAGGTAGAGTGAAAAAGAGGCTCTAGCGCTTGATATATAAGCGCTAGCAGCTATCAAAAATGTAGTGCGTTAGGGTGCTGAAGAGACAGTGCAGTGAAGGAGGGTGCCCACTTCGCCGCCTGGCTAGCCTGCGCCGCGCTGTCACGCCATGGCGCTCGGTCTGTCATACCGCCGTCACAGCGCGTGGGCAAGCTCTCGCTTGTCTTCATCTTGTTGTGTTTTTGGACTGTCATGCCCGTTCTGTCTGCATCCTCCATCGTCTCCCGCATCGCTGCCAACATGGCCCACGTGGCCCACGCAAGCAATGCCACCGCCATGGCCCTGCTGGCCGTCACCGCACGCGCCTGGGCGCTGCCCGTAGCTCAGCCTGCCCCCATCGCGCTGGCCAAGTAATCCACCCACGTCCGCACGCGGCTGGGCAAAAACCGGTTGGGCGGGTACAGCAGCCATGCCGTGCCTGAATAGGCCGTGTCGTGCCGCCATGCGGTCAGCACCCGCACCAGCGCGCCGCTGGCCAGGGCCGCTTGCGCCGCAAAGCCTGGCAGGCTGGCAATGCCCAGGCCTGCAATGGCCGCCTCGCGCCGCATCTCGCTGTGGTTGACCACGTAGCGCCCGTGCACTGACACGGTGGCTTGTTCCCCATCCTGCAGCGGCTTTGGGCCTGCTGGGTCGTTTCTCTTTCCCTTGGTTGGCGCCACGCGCTGCGTGAACCGCCAGCGCCGGTCGCTCGGGTCTTCGCCCAGGTAAATGCAGTCGTGCGCGGCCAGCTCGCCCGGGTGCTGCGGCGTGCCGCGGCGCGCCAGGTAGGCGGGGCTGGCGCACACGATGTGCTCCACCGCCTCCAGCGGGCGGCCCGCCAGCCCGGGCGGGGGCGTGTCGGTGATGCGAATGGCCAGGTCCACATCCTCGGCAAACAGGTCCACCACCCGGTCGGTCACCACCAGCTGCACATCGACCTGCGGGTGCGCCGCCAAAAACGGGGGCACCAGTGGGTGGATGCGCTGGCGCCCATAGGCCTTGGGCACGCTCATGCGTACCAGCCCCTGCGGAGTGTGGGTGTGCTGCTCGGCCAGTTGCAGCACCTCGCGGGCGGCGCTGTCCAGTGCCTGGCAGCGGGTGTAGGCGGCGTGGCCCGCTTCGGTCAGCCGCAGCTTGCGGGTGGTGCGCTCGAGCAGGCGCACCTGCAGCAAGCCTTCCAGCCGCGCCACCTGCCGGCTCACGGCCGACGGTGTGGTGCCCAGTGCCCGCGCCGCGCCAGAAAAACTGCCCGCCTCCACCACCCGTGCAAACACGGCCATGTCGGTCAGGTGCGCCAGGTGCGCGATGGGTGCCAAGGCTTCATTTGTGCGCATGGGGAACAAATGTTGTTCTGAAAGGCGGGATTATCAGCGTGGCTGCGCAAATTTACGATCGCAGGCATGAACTCTCCCGCCGCCGTGCACAGCGCCCCCTCCCTGGCAACCGCCCCATCTCCTCTGCTGCGCGGTGCCGACCTGGCCCTGCTGTTGGTGGCCATCGTCTGGGGCACCAGCTACGGCGTGGCCAAGGGCGCGCTGGCGTTTTACCCGGTGCTCGGTTTTTTGGCCGTGCGCTTCTTGCTCACCACGGCCTTGCTGGCACCGGTGGCGCTGCGCGGCACCACGGCCGCGCAGCGGTGGGGCGCGCTGCGCAAGGGGCTGCCGCTCGGGGCTTTGTTGCTGTCCATCTTTGTGTGCGAGACCTATGGCGTGGCCCACACGCCCGCCAGCCGCGCCGCCTTCCTCATCAGCCTGTGTGTGGTCTTTACCCCCGTGGCCGAATGGGCGCTGATGGGCCAGCGCCCCAGCCGGGCCGTGTGGATGTGCGTGGCCGTGTCGCTGTGCGGCGCACTGCTGCTGGCCGGGGGCTGGCAGGGCGCCTGGAGCGGGGGCGACGCCCTCATGCTGGCCGCCGCCGTGCTGCGCGCCCTCATGGCCTGCGCCACCGCGCGGGCGGCCCGCCACATCTCGCCCAGCGCCGCACCAGGGGCTGCGCCAGTGCCCGTGCTGCTGCTCACCACCGTGCAGTCGGCCGTGGTGGGCTTGGGCACTCTGGCCATGGGCTGGGCGCTGCTGCCGCAAGGCCTGCCGCCGCTGCCCACTTGGGCTGCTGCCAGCGCCTTCTGGTGGGCCACCGCCTACCTGGTTCTGGGCTGCACCGTGTTCGCCCTGGTGGCGCAAAACTGGGCCCTCAAACACACCAGCCCCAGCCGCGTGGGCCTGCTCACCGGCACCGAGCCCGCCTGGGGCGCGCTGTTTGCCGTGGCCTGGCTGGGCGAAAGCCTGGGGCCGCAAGGCTGGCTGGGCGGGGCGCTGGTGGTGGGGGCTGCGCTGTGGATGTCGCGGCGGTGAGGGGGCGCTGCCGGATATAGTTTTCACTGACCCTTGATCGGTGCCTGCGCCACCGACCCAAGACCCGTAACGTTATTCGAGGACGCCCTTGCAACGCGAAGCTTTGACGGTTACAGACCGATTGCAGTACGGCCTGATTGCTCTGGCATTTGGCGCGGTGGTTGGTGCCTTTGCCGCCGTGGCGGCGCTTGGTTTGTTTGCGTCATTGGGTGGGGTGCGTCCGTTCAATTTTTGGATGATTGGATTCAGCGCACTCTTCTTTTTGGGCCTTGGTTGCCTACGAGGTTCAGAGGCCGCAGATACGGTGGCTGATGCACTGACGGCCACGGGGTTGATCGTGCTGGGCGCGTTTGGCTCCTTGGGCAGTGGCGCGGGCGTGGACGGTCGAGTGAGTTGGCGACCTGGCCTTGGGTGGGTCGTTTTCTACATTGGTGCAATGGCTTTGTTGGCCGTGTGCATCTGATGTGGCGGTGCACGCCATGCTCGCCATAGAGAGGCCAAGATGATGGGTTGGGAGTTCGCTTTCGTTCTTGTGTGGCTGCTGCTTCCTCCTCTTGTTTTAGCCAGCGCTGCTTTGGTCTTGCTCCGTCGAGTACGTGCTCGTCGCACTGTGTCCCAGACGATGGGTGCGGTGACGATTTTGGTGGTGGTTTCCTTCGCTCTGGCGTTCGCGTTCGTCGCTTGGGGCCCTCCTGGCTTAGGGCCTAGCCTTGGCGTGCGCGACGAGCCGGTCATGTGGGCGCCATTCGCGTTCATTGCGGTTGCTTTGGCTTTTCCCATAGCGGCTTGGTGGGCCTCTAGACGGCAGCCGGTTCGTTGAAAAGAACTCGCAGGACAGGCGGTGCCATGAGGCCGCCGCAGTCTTGTGTGGATCACGGGCTCATGTGATCAGGCGCAGTGGATAGGGCTTGATCGGTCACACCTGCGTCACATCCCCCCGGCAAGGTTGCGCCTTTCATTTTGTGCACCCATTGCCACCATGTTTTCCAACACGCCTGCTCTGCTCACCCTGAATCGCCTGGCCGCCTGCGCGGCTTTGGCTTGTGCGGCCTGGTCGCCTGCCCACGCCCAGCAAGCCTTCCCCGCCGCGCTGGCGGGCCATGCCGTGATGCCTGCCATGACGGTGATTGCTGCCCCCGCCGATGCCCCGGCCGATCTGCGCCATGCGGGCAAGTTCACCACCGCGCAGCGCGTCGAGAAGCTGGGTTCGGTGGCGGGCCTGTCGGCTGGGCGCCCCACGGGCATTGGCCTGCCGTTTGACGGCCAGCCCTTGCAAGGCCACTCGGGCATCAAGCGCATGGCGGATGGCAGCTTTTGGCTGCTGACCGACAACGGCGCGGGCTCCAAGGCCAACTCGCCCGATTTCATGCTGCACCTGAGCCACTACACAGTGGACTTCCAAAGCGGCCAGTTCAGCCGCCAAAAGACCATCTTCCTGCACGACCCCGACAAGAAGGTGCCCTTTCGCATCACGCAAGAAGGCACCGACAAGCGCTACCTGACGGGCGCGGACTTTGACCCCGAGAGCTTCCAGTTCGCAGGCGGTGCGCTGTGGATTGGCGACGAGTTTGGCCCATTCCTCATCAAGGCCGATTTGAATGGCAAGGTGCTGGCGGTGTTCGAGACGAAGGTGGACGGCAAGGTGGTGCGCTCGCCCGATGCCCCCGGCGTGCTGATGCCCGGCGCGCCCGATGCCAAGCCCACCGCGTTCGATGTGAAGCGCTCCAAGGGCTTTGAAGGCATGGCCGCCAGCAAGGACGGCAGCAAGCTCTACGCCCTGCTCGAAGGCGCGCTGTGGAACGACGCCGCCAAGGCCTACGAGAACGTGGGCGGCAAGCAGTACCTGCGCGTGCTCGAATTCGATGTGAAGACCGAGCAATGGACGGGTCGCCACTGGAAGTACGTGCTGGAGGCCAACCACCACGCGATTGGTGACTTCAACATGATCGACGCCAGCATGGGCCTCATCATCGAGCGCGACAACGGCGAAGGCACGGCCGACAAGGCCTGCCCCACGGGCCAGCAGCGCACGGATTGCTTCCACGACCTGGCGCAGTTCAAACGCGTCTACAAGGTGGAGCTGAACGACGCCAACGTGGGCGGCGAAATCCGCAAGGTGGGCTACATCGACCTGATGGCCATCCAGGACCCGCAGCGCCTGGCCAAGAAACCACTGAACAACGGCGTGCTCACCTTCCCGTTCTTCACCATTGAAAACGTGGACGTGGTGGACGACAAGCACATCGTGGTGGGCAATGACAACAACCTGCCTTTCAGCTCCAGCCGCGACCCGAACAAGGCGGACGACAACGAGCTGGTGCTGCTGCAGGTGGAGGCGCTGCTCAAGGCGCGTTGAACTTTGCGCTGCCTGCGGTTGGATGTGCGACTGCCCAGACACCGTGCCCTGGCTTCGACAGGCTCAGCCCGAACGGGTAGGGTGTGGCGGGGTCGGGCGGGGGATTGGTGCACCTACCGACCGTTCGGGCTGAGCTTGTCGAAGCCTTGCGCAACGCGTGAGCGCTCAGTCCAGCCAGCCTTTGGGCGCCTTGTCGGCCTTCTTCTCGACCGGGTTGGCCAGCAGCGACTGCGCGGGGTACTGGCGCAAAAACTCTTTGGCCTTGTCGGTGCGGGCGGTCAGCCAGGCGTCGTAGGCGCCCTCGTTCAGGATGACGGGCATGCTCTTTTCGCTGCCCGGGGGCTGGTAGCGGTTGAGCAGCGCATGGTTGTTGGCGTTCACGGTGATGAGCGCGTAGCTGATGATCTCTTCGCCCTCGGCCCCCTGCCAGCGGGCCCACAGGCCTGCCAGGCCCATGGGTTTGCCGTCGACCCGGGCAATGCGGGTGGGCACGGGCTTGCCCTTGCGGTGATCGACTGCATAAAAGGCCTGCATGGGCACGATGCAGCGCTGCCCCGCCAGCCAGGCTTCGCGAAAGGCGGTGCCGGTGCCCAGCAGGTCGGACTTGGCCGTGGTCAGCTTGGGGGCACGCAGCTTGGCGTCCGACGCCGACTTGACCCAGTGCGGCACCAACCCCCATTGCGCGGGCACCAGCACGCGGGTGCGGTCGGCGGGTGGGGTGGGGGCCGGGGCCTCTGCGGGGGGCGCATCGGCCGCCACGGCCTGGGGCGCAGCCGCCGTCACCTCAGGCCCTGCAGCTGCGGGCGCCCGCAGGGCGGTGGCCACGGGCCGGTGCACGATGAAGAACCCCGGCTTGCGCGGCCACAGCATCCGCTCGGCAGGCACCTCGGGGGGCTCCACGCCAAAGGCCTCGCGGTAGGTGTCTTCGGGGTGCAGGGTTTCGTACTGGGTGGTCATGCGCGGATCGTACCGTGGAAAGCCTGGGTTTGGGTTAAAAATGCCTTCTAGCGCTTATCTAATAAGCGCTAGAAGCTATGAAAATAATAGCGTTTGGTGCGGTGCAAGGGCGTGCCTCACCCTTGCGATGACCTGCGTCAAGCCGGGTGTCGCCTGCGTTCTGACAGGGGCCTGCGCGGTTTTCACAATGCCCGCATGGACTTCAACCCCTCCCCCCTGGCGCGGCAGTTGTGCGATCGGCTCAACGCCTTCATCGACCGCTACGTGCTGCCCTACAACGCCGCCTGGCATGCCGCCGTGCAGGCGGGCGACTACCCGCCGCCGTTCCTCGAAGACCTCAAGGCCCTGGCCCGCGAAGAGGGGCTGTGGAACCTGTTCTTGCCCACGCTGTGCGATGACGAGCCCGGCACGCGCCTGTCCAACCTGGACTACGCACCGCTGGCCGAAGCCATGGGCCGCTTGCCCTGGGCGGCCGAGGTGTTCAACTGCAGCGCGCCCGACACCGGCAACATCGAGCTGCTGCACCGCTTTGCCAGCCCTGCGCAGCGCACGCAGTGGCTGCAGCCGCTGCTGCACGGCCAGTGCCGGTCGGCCTTTGCGATGAGCGAGCCGGACGTGGCATCGTCCGACCCCACCAACCTGCAGACCACGGTGCGGCGCGAGGGTGAAGTCTTTGTGCTCAACGGCCGCAAGTGGTTCATCACTGGCGCGGCGCACCCGCAGTGCCAATTGCTCATCGTGCTGTGCCGCAACGCCGATGGGGACGAAGACGCCGCCAGCATCGACAGCCCCGGCAGCCTGGGTGGCCCCCGCCACCATGACCCCCACCACTGCCACAGCATGGTGCTGGTGCCCCTGGGCACACCGGGCGTAGAGGTGGTGCGCAACATTCGCGTGCTGCACCACCACGCGCCCGAGGGGCATTGCGAGATTCGCCTGCACAACGTGCGCGTGCCCGCCACCGCCTTGCTGGGCGCCTGGGGGCAAGGCTTTGCCATGGCGCAGGCGCGCCTGGGGCCAGGGCGGGTGCACCACTGCATGCGCACCATCGGCCAGTGCGAGCTGGCCCTCCAACTGGCCGCTGAGCGCGCGCTGGAGCGCCACGCCTTTGGCAAGCCGCTGTCTGAACAAGCCAATGTGCAAGAGTGGCTGGCCGACTCGCGCATCGAGATCGACCAGGCGCGCTGGCTGGTGCTGCACACGGCCTGGCTGCTGGACCAAAGCCCGCACGGGGAAGAAAGCGGGGTGAAAACGGGGCAGGGCACTGGACAAGGCGCAGGGCCAGAAGCGGCCAACGCCCGGCAGGTGCGCGCGCAGGTGGCGGCCATCAAGGTGGTGGCAGCCCGGCTGCAGCAGCGCGTGGTGGACCGGGCCATGCAGATTTTTGGCGCCATGGGCCTGTCGCCCGATACGCCCCTGGCCGCCTTCTGGACCTGGGGCCGCGCCCTGCGCCTGATGGACGGGCCTGACGAGGTGCACCTGCGCACCGTGGCCCGCCAAGTGCTGGCCCAGGCGCGCGCTGGCTTGGGCAGCCACACGGCTTACTTCACCACGCCCGAGCAGCTGGCGGCCCCGCCGCGCCTGCAGGCCTGAGCGGCTTGGGGCTTCAGCCGCGCAAAAACTGCCCCAGTACGCCCATCAGGTCACTGCTGTTGCCCAGGCCGCCCTGGGGCACCTGGCCCTGGGGCGTGAGTTGGTCCACCAAGCCGGGCAGCAGGTGGCTGAGCTGCTGGGCCACATCGGCCGGGGCTGCGCCCACCTGGCTGCCCAGTTGTGACAGGGTGCCCTGGCCCAGCACGCTGGCCAGTTGCTCGCCCGAGATCGGCAGGTTGGTGCCCGTGCCAATCCACGACTGCAGCACATTGCCCAGCCCCGCTTGCTGAAAGCGCTCTACCAGCCCCGCCAGCCCGCCGTGCGCGCCATCGTTGCCCAGCAGGGACAGCACGGCTTGCACCAGCTGCGGGTTTTGGGCGGCCATGCCCAGCAGCCCGCCCAGGCCGCCGCCTGCGGCAGTGCCCCCGGTCTGGCCTGCGTTGTTCAAGACTGCGCCGACGACTGAATCGAATAAACCCATGGTGCTGCTCCCTGTGAAACCGTTGAAAAGGCGGGCGGGGTGGCCCACCGCTGCGCGGCACGGGCTGAGGGCCGGTTCGGGCTCTCAGCCGTGTGCGTGGGGCAGTGTGCCGCAAGCCACCATGGGCTTGCTGGGCCAATGGTCAACTTGTGCAAACTGGCGGGGCCGGTTGATTCAGTCTCTTTGAACTTGAAATCTCCGCTCGGGCCCGTGCCGAATCCATAGCGGGCAGAACAGGCAGAGGGCCGCCGCCTGGGCTCTTTGAACAGTTCTTCGAGCCGCCTCGAACTGCGGCTAGCCGCGTCTAGCCGCTCTTAGCCGCAGCTGCCCAGCGTTTTGCCCGCCATGGCGGGGCGCAGGGTGGCCAGCCACTGCTGGCGTTGTGCATCGGTCACAGCGGGCAGCTTGAGGGTGAAGCCCGGGGCGGCCTGGCGCTCCAGCACCACGCGGGCGGTGCGCACGCCCTGGGCGTTCAGGGTGGTCAGGCCCCGCTGTGCGGCCTCTTCGGTGGAGAAGCGGCCCAGCGAAAGGCCCAGCTCCAGCGTGCCGCCCGCGCGGTCAAAGTCCACCTTGCGGGCGCGCAGCTCGGCGCGCTTTTTGTCCAGCGTGTCCTGGTCGTCAAAGCGGCCCATGTAGATCATCCAGCGCCCGGTGATGGGCGTGGGCTCCAGCGTCCAGCTGCCCTGGGGCAGGCTGGCGGCGGCGGTGCGCAGGGCCGCCGCCTGCTTGTCGTCAAACACACCGGCCTGCAGGCATTCGCCCGCATCGGCGGCCGGGGCGGCTGCGGCCGTGGCAGAGGCCCCGGCATCGGCCGCAGCCGCCGGTGGGGCGGGCGGCGTGGGGGCGGCGGTGGTGCCTTGCGTGCGCAGCACTTTCAGGGTCTCGGGGCGGATCTGCTGCTGCATGCGCAGGGGCTCGGCTTGCTCGGGCTGGGCCAGGCCTGCGCTGCGCAGCCAGCCCTGGGTGTAGGCGTAATAACCGGCATTGGCCAGCAGCAGGGCGATGACGGCAAGGCGCAGCATGGGTGGGGGCTTCTCTCGGTTCAGTTCAAGGTGGGGGTCACAGCGGGGCGGCCACCACGGCAGGGCGCACGCTGATCTCGGCACTGGTCACGGCCTGCATGCCCTGGGCGGTGTGCACCAGCAGCGCGCCGTCTTCGCCCACGCCATGGGCGGTGCCGGTCTGGCCATCGCTCAGCGTCACAGGGCGACCCTGCAGCACATCGCGCGCAGCAAAGCGGGGCTGCACGGGCGCAAAGCCGCAGGCCTCAAAGCCCTGCAGCATGGCCACCAGCGGGGGCACGATGCGCAGCAGGGCGGCGGGCGCATCCAGGCCCGGCTCCACGTCCTGCAGGCTGCCGGGGGGCATGCTCATGCCCTCGGCGCTGCGGGGCTGCACATTGATGCCAATGCCCACCACCACGTAGCGGGCGGCGGTGCCATGCTGGCTGGCGCCGGAGGCGGCTTGTGCGGCCTGGGGCGATACGAAGCTGGCGGTCTCCACCAAAATGCCGCCCAGCTTGCGGTCGCCGCTCAGCCACAGGTCGTTGGGCCACTTCAGGCCAATGCGGGGACTGTGGCCGGGCTGCAGCGGGGGCAGGGCGGGCTGCAGGCTCTCGGCCACGCTCACGCCCACGGCCAGCGACAGGCCGGACCAATCCTTGGGCGCCAGCGGCAGGCCCAAGGACAACATCAACGACGCGCCTACATCGCTCTGCCACACCCGGCCCAGGCGGCCGCGTCCGGCGGTTTGCTGCTCGGCCACCAGCAGGGTGGGCTCGGTCTGCCCGGCACGGGCGCGGCGCATCAGCTCGGTGTTGGTCGAGTCGATGCTGGGCAGCACCTCGACCGTGAAGCCCGGCAACAGCGGGGCTACGGCCTCCCAGACGGCCTCGGCGGGCCAGCGGATGGGGGCGGTCATGCCTTGCCGCCCTTGTCGCCCTTCGTGGCTTTATTGGCCTGGGGGCTCTTGACTTTGCTGCGTGCAGCGCGGGGCTCTGGCGGGGGCAGGTCGGGCATGGGCGGGCGCCAGCCGCGCTTGGGGGCCAGCAGCGTGCCCCGGCAGGTGGCCGCGCCGCACCAGCAGGGGTATTCGGCCTTCAGTTTGGGGGTGTAGCGCTCTTCAATGATCAGGCCGTAGTCGTAGTTCAACTCGTCGCCCGCCTTGATATTGCGCAGCGCGGTGATGAAAATGCGGCCGTCCTGCTCGTCGGCAAAGCAATTGGGATCGCAGCTGTGGTTGATCCAGCGGGCCGAGTTGCCGCCGTAGTTGGCGTCGATCACCCGGTCCTCGTCCACATGGAAGTAAAACGTGTGGTTGGGCTGGCTGGGGTCGTGGGGGTGGCGGTCTTGCGCTTCTTGCCAGCTGATGATTTCGCCGGTGTATTCCACCAGCACCTCGCCAGCGGCGATGTCCTGCAGGGCAAAAACCCCTCTGCCGTGCACGCCCGAGCGCCTCGTCTGGATGCGGCGGCCGGAGTGGGCGTTGGGGTCGGCGGGCGTTGCATTGCGGGCCATGGCAAAAACTCTGTTAACTTGATGGTGCACACATGTGTGTGCGTGCGCGTGTATGCGTGTGCATGCGCGTGAGAGCCGAATTGTAGAAGCGCCCGCAACCCGGGCAACCAGAACGACTGGCGAGAGCCCCAAAATGACCAAGACCCTGGTAATTGCAGAAAAACCCTCAGTGGCGCAGGACATCGTGCGCGCCCTGACCCCCGTGGCGGGCAAGTTTGACAAGCACGAAGACCACTTCGAGAACGACCGCTATGTAGTCACCAGCGCCGTAGGCCACCTGGTGGAGATCCAGGCCCCCGAGCAGTTCGATGTGAAGCGCGGCAAGTGGAGCTTTGCGCACCTGCCCGTGATCCCGCCGTTTTTTGACCTCAAGCCCGTGGACAAGACCAAGAGCCGCCTGAACGCGGTGGTCAAGCAGGCCAAGCGCAAGGACGTGTCTGAACTCATCAACGCCTGTGACGCGGGCCGCGAGGGCGAGCTCATCTTCCGCCTGATCGAGCAGTACGCCGGTGGCGCCAAGCCTTTGGGCAAGCCCGTGCGCCGCCTGTGGCTGCAATCGATGACGCCCCAGGCCATCCGCGATGGCTTCAACGCCCTGCGCTCTGAGCAGCAGATGGCGGGCCTGGCCCACGCGGCGCGCAGCCGCTCTGAGGCCGACTGGCTGGTGGGCATCAACGGCACCCGCGCCATGACGGCCTTCAACTCGCGCGACGGCGGGTTCTTCTTGACCACCGTGGGCCGGGTGCAGACGCCCACCCTGTCGCTGGTGGTGGAGCGCGAAGAAAAGATCCGCAAGTTCATCAGCCGCGACTACTGGGAAATCCACGCCACCTTCGGCGCCCAGGCCGGTGAATACCCCGCCAAGTGGTTTGACCCCAAGTGGAAGAAGGGCGAGGACGCTGAAGCCAAGGCCGACCGCGTTTGGTCTGCCGCCGAGGCACAGTCAATAGCCAACGCCGTGCGCGGCAAGCAGGCCACCGTCACCGAAGAGAGCAAGCCCACCACCCAGGCATCGCCCCTGCTGTTCGATTTGACCAGCCTGCAGCGCGAGGCCAACGGCAAGTTCGGCTTCAGCGCCAAGACCACGCTGGCCCTGGCACAAAGCCTGTACGAGCGCCACAAGGCCCTGACCTACCCGCGTACCGACTCGCGCGCGCTGCCTGAAGACTATTTGCCGGTGGCCAAGCAGACCTTTGAAATGCTGGCCGACAGCGGCATGCGCCACCTGGCGCCGCACGCGCTCACCGCGCTGAACAACAACTACGTTCGCCCGTCCAAGCGCATCTTCGACAACAGCAAGGTCAGCGATCACTTTGCCATCATCCCCACGCTGCAGGCACCAAGCGGCCTGAGTGAAGCCGAGCAAAAGCTGTACGACCTGGTCGTGCGCCGCTTCATGGCCGTGTTCTTCCCGAGCGCTGAATACACCGTGACCACGCGTATCAGCACCGTGGCCCCGCACAGCTTCAAGACCGAAGGCAAGGTGCTGGTCAAGCCGGGCTGGCTGGCCATCTACGGCAAGGAAGCCGCCGAAGAAGTCGAAGGCGGCAAGGACGGCGACAAGGGCCAGAATCTGGTGCCGGTCAAACCCGGCGAAAGCGTCAACACCCTGGCCGTGGACCCCAAGGGCCTCAAGACCAAGCCCCCCGCACGCTACTCCGAAGCCACACTGCTCGGCGCCATGGAAAGCGCGGGCAAGCAGATCGACGACGAAGAACTGCGCAGCGCGATGCAGGAAAAAGGCCTGGGCACCCCCGCCACGCGCGCGGCCATCATCGAAGGGCTGCTGACCGAAAAGTACATGCTGCGCGAAGGCCGCGAGATGATCCCGACGGCCAAGGCCTTCCAGCTCATGACCCTGCTGCGCGGGCTGGAGGTGGAAGAACTCTGCCGCGCTGAACTCACGGGTGAGTGGGAATACAAGCTCTCGCAGATGGAAAAGGGCCAGCTCAGCCGCGAAGCCTTTATGGCCGAGATCGCCGCCATGACCGAGCGCATGGTGAAAAAAGCCAAGGAATACAACCGCGACACCATCCCCGGCGACTACGCCATGCTTGAATCGCCCTGCCCCAACTGTGGCGGTACGGTGATGGAGAACTACCGTCGCTACGCCTGCATTGGCAAGCCTGCCAATTCGTCCATCCAACACAGGACGGAAGGAACACCACCCTGCGGCTTCAGCTTTGGTAAATCGCCCGCAGGCCGCACGTTTGAAACGGCCGAGGCCGAGCAGCTCCTGCGCGACAAGAAGATCGGCCCGCTAGAGGGCTTCCGCTCCAAGGCGGGCTGGCCCTTCACGTCCGAGATCGTCATCAAGTACGACGACGAGGCGCACAACTACAAGCTCGAATTCGACTTTGGCGACGACAAGAAGGGCGAAGAGTCCGGCGAGATTGTCGAGTTTGAAGACGCCGCCCTCGGCCCTTGCCCCATCTGCGGATCAGAGGTGCACGAGCATGGCAGCAACTACGTGTGCAGCAAGGCCGTGCCCACTGCAGCGCAGCCCACACCGAGCTGCACCTTCAAGAGCGGCAAGATCATCCTGCAGCAGCCCGTGGAGCGCGAGCAGATGCACAAGCTGCTGGAGACCGGCAAGACCGACCTGCTCGACAAGTTCGTGAGCATGCGCACGCGCCGCAACTTCAAGGCCCACCTGGCGTGGGACAAGGAGGCGGGCAAGGTCAACTTTGAGTTTGCGCCCAGCAAGTTCCCGCCCCGCCCGGGCGCTGCGGCCAAAACCGCCGCCGCCAAGGCAGGCAAGACCACCGCAGCCGCCAAAAAAGCCCCTGCCAAAAAGGCCGCAGCCAAGTCCACCGCCGCAAAAGCCCCGCGCAAGGCCGCCGCAGGCAAGGCCCCCAGCGCCGCCCTGGCCGCTGTGATTGGCAACGAACCCGTGGCACGCCCCGAGGCCGTCAAGAAGATGTGGGAATACATTAAGACCCACAACCTGCAAGACCCCAAGGACAAGCGCACCATCGTCGCCGACGACAAGCTGCGCGCCGTGTTCGGCAAAGACAGCGCGGGCATGTTCGAGCTGGCAGGCATCCTGGGCAACCACCTGGGCGGCGACGCATGACCGCGCTGGCCTGCGCACGGGTCTGGGCGCTGTGCGCAGCCCTGGGCCTGCTCGCAGGCTGCGCAGGCACACCTGTCGCCGGGGGCGATGCCCCTGGCCCCTTGTACAAACGCAGCGCAGGTAGCAGCAGTGGCCCCCAGGGCAACGCTGTGACGGACATGGGCGGTGGCAGCAGCGGCGTTACCGTGTATGGCGAGATTGACGTGGGCGTGGGCCGGCGGCGCTGACCTTCGCGCGGTGCCTACAGCGTTTGCATGCAACCCGCGCCCCGTACCGGGGGCGCCGGTGCACGTTCGATCCGTCAGGGACTGAGCCGCGGCCCAAGCCCGAACCGTTCGGGCTGAGCCTGTCGAAGCCATGGCACGGGCGGTGTGCTGCAACAGGCCCCGCGTGAAAGGTTGTGTCGATTTTTTGAATGCCCACCTGCATGCCCGGCATACCCGGTAAGAGGACCCCCGTTGGCCACCGTTCACCCCTACCAACCCAAGCACATCACCCCCACCGACGAGCAAGTCGCCGTGCAGATGTCTGCCGAGCGCACGCTCATCATCGAGGCCAACGCAGGCGCCGCCAAAACCACCACGCTGGCGCTGCGCATGGCCCAGGCGTGGACCACCGGCATGCCGCCCGAGCGCTGCCTGGCCCTCACCTACACCGACACCGCCTGCCAGGCCCTGCAGGCCGCGCTGCGCAAAATTGGCCTGCCCGCGCCCGTGGTGCAGCGTTTTCGCATTGCCAGCTTTGACGCCTTTTGCGCCGCCATGCTGCAAGAGCCCTACGCTCCGCCGGTAGAGCAGATCGACACCATGGAGGCCCTGCGCCCCTACGTGTGGGAGGCCGTGCAGCGCGTGGAGGCCAACGAATACGAGCGCTGGCCCGAAGAACTGCAGCTGCCCAGCGCGGGCGATGCAGGCTTTATCGAAGACTTTCTGGCCATGGCTCTCTGGCTCAAGGGCACGATGAAAGACGACCTGGAGCGTGACGACGGCCCGGCCACGCCTGACTATGCGGGCGACCTGGGGCTGGGCTACACGCAGCTCAAGGTGTTCCGCGCGTACGAACGCATCCGCCGCCGTGAGCTGGCCGAGCAGCCGCTGTTTCGCGGCCCCTACGACGCCACCTACGACCTGGCCCGCCGCCTGCTGGAAGGCGACACCGCCGCCAGCCTGCCGCACTGGCCGCGCAACCTGCAAATGGTGCTGGTGGACGAGATGCACGACATGAACGCGGCCTCGTTCCGCGTGCTGCGCGAGCTGCTCGATTCGACCCCGTGCCAATTCTGCGGCGTGGGCGACCGTGACCAGGTCATCTACGGTGCGCACGGGGCCGATGCCGTGTTCATGGGCGACGCCATCACCGCGCACACCGGCCGCCCGGTGGCGCGCCTGCCCCTCACGCCCAGCCACCGCTTTGGTCGCAAGCTGGCCATCAAGGCCGGGCGCTTGGCAGACAAGCCCTACGGCTCTTTGGCTGCGCACGACACCGCCGTACAACTGCTGGGCTACGACGACGAGGCCGAATGTGTGGACCTGATCGCCCACCAGGTGCAGCAGTGGCGCACCGCTACGCGCGGCAAGATGGCCGGGCTGGCCGTGCTGCTGCGCCACCCGGGCCAGTCCATCGCCATCGAAAACCGCCTGCTGGCCGACGGCGTGCCCTACACCATCAGCGGTTTTGAAAGTTACCTGCTGCGCCCCGAGGTGCTGCTGGTGCGCGGCCTGCTGGCCGTGGCCACCGATAACTTCGACAGCGTGACCGAGCCGCGTACGCGAGAAAAGCTCATGCGCGCCCTGGTCTTCTTCTGCGGTGCGCGCATCGTGGTCAAGGGGCGCGAGCACGAATCGCAGCACGACCTGCTGGCCGACGCCATCCGCAGCGTCACAGACAACCCGCTGTTTCTCGAGAGCTTCTTCACCAACCAGATCGTGCCCAACGTTGAGCCCGCCATGCAGCGGCGCCTGCGCAACGCGCTGAAGGTGGCCAAGGAAGCCCATGGCCCCGATACCCTGGCCCGCCTGCTGGAGGCCCTGCAGATCGAGGCCGTGGTGCGCGAGGTGTTTGTCTCGCGCCAGCGCCGTGCCGACGCCCTGGCCAACCTGGCGGGCCTGAGCCACGCCGCCCAGGCCTTTGGCAGCGCGCGCGACTACTTTTTGCACCTCAACGCCGCCGAGCAGCGCCAGCGCGAGCTGCGCAGCACCGCCAGCCTGGTGCTGGCCCACATCGGCCATGTGAAGGGGCTGGAGTTTGAGCATGTGCTCATCCCCTACCTGGAGCAGGGCGCCTTCCCCGACCCGCAAGCACCCTTTGCGCAAGAAAAGAACACCTTGTATGTGGGCATGACCCGCGCCCGCCAGCAGCTCACCCTGCTGTCGCGCCGCCAGCACCCCAGCGTGTTTGTGGAGCAACTGGGCTACGCCGCCAGCCCCAAAGCCACAGCTGCTGCCGCTGCCAAGGGTGCGGACGCAGGCGACACGGCCGTGCCCGGCGCCCGCACTGCAGCGACCTGAGCCGCATCCACCGCACACCACACACCGGAGCCCACACCATGCGCAGCCCCCGCCAACGCGCCTTCTGGACCTTGCTGGCCGTGCTGCTGCTGGCCGCCGCCGTCGCCGCGTGGTGGACGCGCGACCAATGGGCCGGGCAGGTGCAGCCCTGGGCCGAGCAGGCCTGGCGCAAAGCCACCCGCCCCGGTGCAGACACCTTGCCGCAGGACCGCAAGGCGGCATCCGCTAACGCAGGCGGTGCCGGCAGTGCGCGCGGTGGCGCATCGGCCCCCGTGGCACCCACCCCCCGCAAATGCGTGCAGCAAGGGCGCACCATCTACACCGACCAGCCCTGCCCACCCGGCAGCCAAGAGCAACTGCCGGACGGTGGCGCCGTGACCACGCTGCCTCGGTAAGGCGGCTGGTCTACTGCGGGTAAGGCAGCGCACGCCCCGCGCCGCCCTGTCCGGTCGGCGTCAGTCCCATCGCGCAATGTCACCACAATGTCATTGCGCGTCCCTAGAGTCGCGCGTTTTTCCCACCACGGAATCACGCCATGAAAGCCCTCACATCCCTTGCCGCCGTTTGCTTGTCTGCCCTGGTCCTTGCCGGTTGCGGTGGCAGCGATGACGCGCCCGCACAGCCCCAGGTCATTGCCCACCGGGGCGCCAGCGGCTACCTGCCCGAGCACACCCTGGGCGGCTACGAGCTGGCCATCCGCATGGGAGTCGACTTCATCGAGCCCGATCTGCAAATCACCAAAGACGGCGCACTGGTCGCCATCCACGACGACACCCTGAACCGCACCACCAACGTGGCCACGCTGTTTGCGCAGCGCAACGGCGGCTACAAGGTCGCCGACTTCACCCTGGCCGAGATCAAGACCCTGACGGTGATCCCCACCGGCACGGGCAAGACCAGCTACCCCGGCTTCACCCCCAGCGCCGCCAGCCCCTTCACGGTGCCCACCTTCCAAGAGGTGGTGGACTTTGCCAAGAAGCAAAGCAACGCCGTGGGCCGCGAAGTGGGCATCTACCCCGAGGCCAAGCAGGCCGACCCGGTGATGGAAGACGGCATCCTGAAAACGTTGAACGCCAACGGCTACAACGCTGGCAGCAAGCTCTTCATCCAATCCTTCAGCGACGCCACCCTGCGCAGCCTGCGTGCCAAGCAGATCGCGCAGAACAACAAGATGCCGCTCATCTTGCTGGGCGTGGCCACCAAGGCGGCCGATGGCTCGCTGCGCATGGGCGTGGTGGGCAGCACCAGCGTGACCACCCTCACGCTGCAAGAGGTGGCAGGCTTCACCGAAGGCGTGGGCGTGCTCATCAACAACACCACCTACCCCCTCACCAAGGCCTTCATCGACCAGGCCCACGCCGCTGGCCTGAAGGTGCACGGCTGGACCTTTGCCCAGGCCGACGCCACCCTGGCAGCGGCTGAGTTCCGCCAGTTCCTGGACATGGGCATGGACGGCATGTTTGCCAACTACCCCGACCTGGCTGTCACCGCCCGCAACACCTACGTGCAAGGCAAGTAAGGCCACCTGAGCACCCCAGGGGTTGGCACCCCTGGGGCTGTCGGTGCAGCATTTGCTTCATTTTTTATAGCGGCCAGCGCTTATTTATTAAGCGCTGGCCGCTTTTTTCATGCCCAATCCATCGCGCGCAATGAAGCGCAGCAAAAGGGGTTGAGAACGCAACAAAAAATGTTGCTTGAATGTCAAATAGAAATATTTGGTTACGAGATTTGGTTAACAATCCAGCCTCTCGCATTCCGTCATTGGTGTTAACCCTAGGTCTTGGGTGTCTGCTTCGGCGGGTCGCGTTGTCCTGATTTGTTTCCAACCCGTCTAGTCCCCCTGGGGCCCCATCTCTCTATGCGACTGAAAACCAAACTGACATTGGCCTTGATCCTGATGTGGCTCGGGCTGTTCTTGCTCGGTGCGTGGGCCGCGTTCCATGCCCGCTCTGTGGTCACCGACGAGCGGCAGGCCGCCGTCAACCATGTGGTGGACTTGGGCTACAGCCTGGTGGAGTCGTATGCCGCAGAGGTGGCCGCCGGGCGCCTGGAGCTGCCCGCCGCCAAAGAGCAGGCCCTGGCCCGGCTGTCCAAGCTGCGGTTTGACGGTGGCAAGAACTTCCTTTTCGTCATCGACTCGGCGCCGCTGATGCTGATGCATCCCACCGGCGGCAACCTCATTGGCACCAACGTGGGCGACCGCAAGGACCCCGACGGCGTTGCCTACTACCGAGAGCTGGCCGCCATGGGCCAGAAGAACGGCCAGGGTTTTGTCTCCTACCAGGCCGGCGTGACACAGCCCGATGGCAAGGTCGAGCGGATGCCCAAAGTCACCTACGTACGCTACAACAAAGCGTGGGACTGGCACATCATGGCGGGCGTGCTGGTGGGCGACATCCAGGCCTCCTTCTACAAAACCATCACCAAGCTGCTGGCCATCGTGCTGGTGCTGGGCACCATCATCCATGTCTCCATGCTGCTCATCATCCGCAGCGTCACGGGCAGCCTGGGTGGCGAGCCCGCGCAGGCTGGTGACGTGGCGGGCCGCATTGCCGATGGCGACCTCACGGTGGTGGTGCCGGTCTCGGGCAAAAACCCGCACAGCCTGATGGCCGCCATGCACACCATGCAAACCCGCCTGGCGGGGCTCATTGGCAACATCCGCAACGGCACCGAAGAAATCCGCCACGCCGCCAGCGAAATCGCCTCGGGCAACCTCGACCTGTCTTCGCGCACCGAATCGCAAGCGTCATCGTTGCAGCAAACCGCTGCCAGCATGGAGCAGCTCACCAGCACCGTCACACAAAACGCCGACAACGCCCAGCGCGCAGGCGAGCTGGTGCACAACGCCGCTGCCATTGCCGAGCGCGGCGGCGCCGTGATGGGCAACGTGGTGGACACCATGCGCGGCATCACCGACAGCTCCAACCGCATCTCTGAAATCATCGGTGTCATCGACTCCATCGCCTTCCAGACCAACATCCTGGCGCTGAACGCAGCGGTGGAAGCCGCCCGCGCAGGCGAGCAAGGCCGTGGCTTTGCCGTGGTGGCCAGCGAAGTGCGCAGCCTGGCCGGGCGCAGCGCCCAGGCCGCCAAAGAGATCAAGGGCCTGATCGACGCCTCAGCAGGCAAAGTGCGCGAAGGCTCTGGCCTGGTCGACCGCGCGGGCACCACCATGACAG
This sequence comes from Acidovorax sp. 56, assembly GCF_002749705.1. Lineage (NCBI taxonomy): Bacteria > Pseudomonadati > Pseudomonadota > Betaproteobacteria > Burkholderiales > Comamonadaceae > Acidovorax > Acidovorax sp. 56. Next base: position 3,090,170 of record NZ_PEEV01000001.1, on the reverse strand, counting down.
AAATCGTGGGCGCCGTGCAGCAAGTGCGCGTCATCATTGACGAGATCACCGCCGCATCGCAAGAGCAGCGCGCAGGCATCCACCAGGTCAACCAGGCCGTGGCCCAGATCGACCAGGTCACCCAAGAGAACGCCGCCCTGGTCGAAGAATCTGCCGCCGTGGCCAACGCCCTCAACGACCAAGCCCGCCAACTGGCCGAGCTGGTGGCCGTCTTCCGGGTGCCCGGCGCCAGCGCGCAAGTCGGCACCAACCAGGGCGCCGGTGCCCTGCGTCAGCCTGGCCGGGGCCAAGAGCCCACCCTGCGCCTGGCATGAGTGTGGCCTGAGGCTGCCTGAGGTTGGGGCGCAGCGCACCTTGCGTGCCATGGCGCCCGCTTATCTCTCTTTTGCAGCCCTGCGCGCACAGCGCCCCGCACACCACACCAAACCACACCATGCGACGGGCGTGCGCTGCGCATCTGGTGGGTCGGTGTCGGCACCTATTGCCTGCGCCGCCCAGCTTGCCCACCATGGCCTCACCCGTGCCCCACCACACCGTTGGCATTCCATCTGTCCACCCGTTCCAGCCCAAGGGTTTCACGATGCACCTCCACCTGACTCCTTCGCCCGCACCGGTCCGCATGGCCGCCCCTGCGGCCATTGCCCCCACGGCCCACCGGCCCCAGGCCACCCTGCTGGCCCGGTGGCTGGCACCCCGCCCCGCACTTGCCAGCCTATGGCAGGGCGGCTGGGTGGCTGGCGCGCTGGCCCTGTGCGCCGCAGCCCCCGTGCAGGCGCAGGTCACGCAGTTTGAAGTGCTCAGCACCCAAGCCCCGGCCCTGCAGGCCCGCAGCTTTGGCGAGCGCGGCACCGCCCGCAAAATCACCGCCCGCGCCACCTTTGCGGTCGACCCCGCAGACCCCCGCAACGCCGCCATTGCCGACATCGCCCTGGCCCCGCGCAACGCCGCAGGCCGCGTCACCGGCGTGGCCGACGTCGTCATCCTGCAGCCCCAGCGCCCCAACGGCACCCTGCTCATCGAAACCCCCAACCGGGGCCGCAAGCTCATCGGCCCCGGGTTTGACGACGCCCCCACCAGCTACGGCCGCCTGAGCGAGCCCGCCGACGCAGGCGCAGGCTTCTTGCTGGCCCAGGGCTACACCCTGGCGTGGATCGGCTGGCAGGGCGACCTGCCCGTGAGCGGCGGCCAAGGCGCCGCAGCGCTGGGCCTGAACGTGCCCGCGCTGCCAGGCATCACCGGCCCCTCGCGCGACGAATGGGTCTTCACCCCCAAGCAGACCGAGGCCGAGCAGACCGTCAAGCTCGCCTACCCCGCCGCCACGCGTGAAGGCGCCCAGCTCACCGTGCGCGCCCGCGTGCAAGACCCCCGCACCCAGCCCGCAGGCCTGGCCTGGCGGTTTGTGGACGACCAGACCATCGCCATCACCCGCCCAGCCAATCAACCGGCAGACGCCATCTACGAATTCACCTACACCGCCCGTGGCGCCAAGGTCATGGGCCTGGGCTTGGCCGCGCTGCGCGACATCGCCCACTTCTTGCGGCACGACACCAGCGCCGCCAACCCACTGGCCGCGGGCGGCCAGCCCACCATGCAAACCCTGCTGGGCACCGGCATCTCGCAGTCAGGCCGCGTGCTGCGCGACTTTGTGTACCTGGGCTTTAACGAAAGCGCCGACCACCGCCCCGTGTACGACGGCCTGCTGCTGCAAATCCCCGGCGGGCGCCGCAGCTACACCAACGCCCGCTTTGCCCAGCCCGCCCGCAACCCCGGCCCCAACAGCGACGACCTGTACCCCGTAGACCAATTCCCCATGGCCTACGCCACCAGCACCGATGCGCAAACCGGCCGCACCGACGGCCTGCTGCAACGCTGCACCGCCACCAGCACCTGCCCGCGCATCATGCAGGTCGACTCGGAATACGAAATGTGGGCATCGCACGGCAGCCAAAGCGTGACCGACCCCCAGGCCCAGCACCTGCCCCTGCCTGCCAACGTGCGCGCCTACTTGGTGGCAGGCACCCCGCACTTCGCCGCGTTTGACGCCCTGGCCAAGCCCGAGGCAGGCTGCCTGCTGCCCACATCGCCCATCTACGTCGGCCCGCTGATGCGCGCCTTGCTCACCAGCATGAACGACTGGGTGCGCCACGGCACCGAGCCACCGGCCAGCCACTACCCCAACGTGGCCGACGGCACCCTGGTGCCCGCCGACCACACCAGCTACCCCGGCCAATACCAAGGCCTGCGCACCCTGCTGGGCTACCAGGGCTACGCCACCCCATCGTGGCGCACCGACAGCGCCAGCGGCCTGCCCACCGTGCTGGGCCACTACCCCGTGCTGGTGCCCCGCACCGACGCCGACGGCCTGGCCCTGGGCACCGTGCGCCTGCCCGCCGTGGCCGTGCCCCGCGCCACCTACGTGGGCTGGAACGCCAAGACCACCGCCCCCATCGATCCTCTGAACCCCTCCGGCATCTGCACCCAGCAAGGCGGCACCTTGCCCCTGGCCGCCACCCGCGCAGAACGCCTGGCCCGCAAAGACCCCCGCTCCTCCATCGCAGAGCGCTACCCCACGCCAGACGCCTACACCGCCGCCGTGCGCGCCGCCGCCTGGCGCCTGGAGCAACAACGCCTGCTGCTCCCCGCCGACGCCCAGGCCGCCGTGCGCGCGGCAGAGGCAGGCACCCTGGCCCGCCTGCCCTGAGCACCCGCACGGCCACCCCGCTGCACACGGCGTGCACAGCGGGGCGGCAGCGTGTCGGTGTATTAATTTGCTATTGAAAACATAGCTGCTAGCGCTTATTCAATAAGCGCTAGAGCCTGTTTTTGCATAAATTGACGTACCTACCAACTTTGGCAGTTGCGCAAACCGATCCCTGACCCTACAGTGTTTTAACAATTACACACATATTCAGCTCAGGAAAACTGCCAGCAGCATGGCGACATTGATACCGGCACTGGGTGCGTGCTTGCCGCGCATGACCCGTGGAGAAAAACGCCTGGCTGACAGGCCGCAAGAGAAAGCCAACGACTCGCTTGCATCGAGGCCGCACCACCTTGGGCGATGCGCGCCCTCTGCTGCGTGATGGACTTCGCCACCATCACGCAATTCGGCGGCGCCTTGGCCGCCTTGATTCCGCTCGTACTGATCGTTGGCTTTGCCGTTGTCATCTGGCGCACGGTGTCGCTGCACACCCTGCTGCGGCGCCTGTGGCTGCTGGTGCACGGCAGCGAAGAAATCTCAGACCCCAAGATCCGTGCGTATGTGGACGAGCAGACCAACCTCATGTCTTTTCGCATGTTCTCTGGCGTGCAGGCCGCCAGCCTGGAAGAAGCGCACCAGTTGATTGCGTGGGCACAACTCCACCGCGTTGATTTGCGCCAAATCGCCGCTTGCGGACGTTACTTCGACACTGGGCTGCGGCAGGTGCGTAAGCAAGACTTTCCTTCACGCCCTTACCTTTTTGCCCAGATTGCAGTGTTTGCCGTGTCCCTTGTCGGATCGATGGTCTTTGCTTGGCTGCTGCTGATTCCGCAAGTGCCGTTCACCTTCAAGGCGAGCGAGCGGACCTTCCTCGCCACCGAGTTCAGCGCGCAGACCTTGTGGCCCCCCTTCTTCTTCAACAGAAACCCATTGAAAAAAAGCGACTGCGATCAGCCGTTGGCAACGAACGCGGCGCGCACCTCCTTCACCGAGGCGGAAGTGAAAACGTTGTGCGAGCTGTTGCCTGCCGACGAGTGGCCAGAGCATCTGGCAAGCAAGCTGAAAGAGCAGCGCTGGTCTTTGATTGTCTGCACGTTGTTCTTTCTGGCGCTGCTCGGTTACGTGGCAGTGGTGGTGAACAAGGTCATTGCGGCCAAGGATCTTTTGGCCCGTGGACTGACACCAGCGTTACCGGGGGCGCAGGCCGAGCTGGATTTCTCTAGCGCGAAAGACTGACATGACGGACTTCGACTGTTCAAAACGGAGGCGTATCGGTATGACTTCGCTTTGGGACAAAGCGGTGCTGTGCGCCGACCGGAAAACCATGGACCTGTGCGCCAGCGCCCTGACCCAGCGCAAGCTGCCGCACCGCGTGCGCAAGAAGAGTGGTGAGTACCGGCCCGGCGCGGATGCGATTCAGGTGATGACCATGAAGGTCAGTAAAGGTTTGGAATTCCCTGTGGTAGCGCTACCCGGCGTGGGGCATATGCCTGCGCCTAGGGAGGATGAGAAGGAAGCGGCGCGTGTGTTTATGTAGCGGCGACTAGGGTGGCGTAGAGGTTGGTGATCGGGGTAGGTGGGGCCGGTATTTTTGGCTTGAAGTTTCCCGGTTCCCAAATGAAAGCCGATTAATCCCAAATAAACAAAATATCCAAAGATATAGGTAGCGCGAAAAGTCACCATGAAAAAACTAACTGTCAATTTACAAAACTGCTATGGGATTCAGTTCTTAGAACATACATTCATCTTCGACAAATACCCAAGAGAAACAAATTCCTATGCCGTGTACGCTCCAAATGGCTTGATGAAAACATCTTTCTCAAAGACTTTTCAAGACATTTCTGCTGGAAATACGCCAAAGGAAGAACGCTATAACCGCCCATCAACTTGCAAAGTTGAAATTAATGGTGTAGCAGTACATAAAGAACTCATATTTTCTCTAAAATCCGAAATTGACATAAGAGAAGAAAGTCAATCAATCACCGACATCCTTGTCAACCCAGAAAATAAATCCGAATACGACAAGATATTAATTGAATTGGATGCTGCAAAAGAAAAACTAAAAACATCCCTGCAGAGAATATCCAAAGTAAAGAAAAAAGATGTAGAGGAATTCATTCTGCGTGATTGGAATCAAGATGATTTTCCAACCTGTATCTCAAGCATTCTTAAAACACCATCAACAGAAGAATTAAAGTCATTTGAATATGGTGCCATTTTTGATCCAAAAGCAATTGAGGTATTCAATAGTCCAGAGTTTATTGCAAAAGCAAAAGAATTTAATGAGCGCTACCAGGAGCTTTTCAACCAAGCGGGGACAATATATACAAAAAATATTTTTAACCCAAGCAAAGCTGAAACAGTACTTGACACCCTAGATCGACAAGGTTTTTTTGGCGGCGGACATCTGATTCAATTGCGGGGAGAGTTAGCCCCTATTGGAAAGGAGGCACTTGAAACCAAGCTCAAAGCAATTCACTCTCGAATAGATGAAGATGAAGCGCTGAAGAAGCTTCGTGTGAATTTGTCAAAAAATGCGCAGACACAAGCACTTATTCAATTAATTGAAAATCTATCCGCTGTCGAAGTAGATTTTCTTCTTGAAAATATTAAGCCCGCAAACCAATCCAAATTCCGTCAAGCGCTTTGGCATTACTACCTTCAAAACAACATAGATGGGGCCGCATACATTGAGTGCCATACGAAAAGCAAAGGCGAGCTTCAGCGAATCGAGGCATTGGCGGCCTCTGCTGTTCCGCAGTGGACACAAGCTGTGGGACTTTTCAATGATAGATTTCTGGACATGCCCTTTACTCTCTCGGTGCCAAATCAGGTACAAGCCGCACTCGGCAAAGAAAGTGCAAAGCTCCGGTTCACATTTAAAGATGGCCCAGATAAAGTTGAATGGTCACGCCAAGAAGTTAAAACTCTTAGCCAAGGCGAAAGGCGGGCGCTGTATCTTTTGAACTTCATCTTTGAGGTGGAAGCAAGAAAATTACGCCAACAAGAAACTATTTTTATTATCGATGATATTGCAGACTCTTTCGATTATAAAAACAAGCATGCAATCATTCAGTATTTATATGATGTTGGTAAAGTTCCATATTTTCGCCAAATAATTCTTACCCATAACTTTGACTTCTTTCGAGCACTTTCAGATAGTTTTGTTCATAGAGATAGATGTCTAATGACAAATCGCGGGCCGACGGGAATTATTCTTACCAAGGCCGATGGAGTTAGTAACTACTTTATCGGCATGTGGAAAAACAATGTCGCGAAGGATGATGCAGTCTTATGTGCAACAATTCCATTTACTCGGAATCTTATTGAATACACCAAGGGTGCGGCAGATGATGATTATTTGGATTTAACTTGTTTACTTCACTGGAAAGAGCGTACCAGTACAATTACCGTTGGAAAATATTTTGAAATCTACAATAAACTTTTTGGCACTGAGCACGACACTAGTAGTGCAGTGATCATGACGGATTTGATTTTTGCAAAAGCAGAAATTATTTGTCAAAAGCTTAGTCATGATGGCTTGAACTTGGCTGACAAAGTTATTTTGTCAATTGCAATACGTCTTCAATCTGAAGTATTTATGATTAAAGCGCTTCGCATTATAAAAAGTGACGAAAATTACTGGTGCACTGTAAATAATCAATTTGGTGAATTGATCAAGGAGCTCACTGAATTGAAGCCCACATCGTCGGCACTGCAAGTACTAGGCAAAGTAAGTATCACTGTAAGCTCAAATATACACCTTAACTCGTTTATGTATGAGCCAATCCTCGATCTATCAATCGACCACCTTATTAGGTTGTATAAAGAGATTAAAAATTTGGCGTAATTTTCAATTTTAGACATCAATTTATTAGCAGCATTAGAAAAATATAATCAACGAATGCAGGGGCGCACAAATGAATGGTAATTACGAACTTATTCGAGCAGCAATCCAGAACAAGCAGCAAGTTTTTGCCACCTTTGGCGGCTATGCTCGTGAACTATGTCCTCACGTAATTGGTACAAAAAATGGCAGGCCGCAGGCCCTGTTCTACCAATTCGGTGGCGGTAGTAGTAGCGGAACCATCGTCCCCGGTTCCCCGGGAAATTGGCGTTGCCTTCCCATAGAGGGTCTGAGTAATGTCAGTGTTCGTGCAGGGCAGTGGCACTCTGGGTCAAATCATTCGCGCCCACAAACCTGCGTGGACATCGTCGATGTGGAAGTCACATAGTCCTCGGAGGACGGGTTGATGCTACTTCTGCAATAACTGAAACGCATATTTCACGAGGGCTGTAGGCCAACTTTGCTTACGGCACTAGCGTTTGCTCGCCCCCTCACGCTGCCGGCAGTTTCAAGGACTCTCGCCCCGCCCCAACTTCGCCAACAGCTCCGCCATCCGCTTCTCCCGCGTCTCCGGCCGCTTGGCACTCTGCAACCGGTGGTAGATGGTGAACAGGCTCTGGCGTTTGAGCGTGGCGTAAAAAGCCTGGGCAACCGGGTCTTTTTGCAGCGCCGCCAAAAAGTCTTCGGGCATCACCATGGTGGCGCTGCCGGCGTAGGCGGTGGCCCAGCGTCCGTCGCTGCGTGCGGCTTCTACCTGCGCCAGGCCAGCGGGTTGCATGCGCCCTTGCGCTATCAGCCGCTCGGCGTGCTGCACGTTTTTTTGCGACCAGTTGGATCGCGCACGGCGCGGCGTGAGGCGTTGCAAAAACGAGGTGTCGTCCAAGCTCTTGCGTATCCCGTCGATCCAGCCCCAGGCGATGGCGGCCACCACGCAGTCGTCCCATGTCACGCTGGGTTGGCCGGTGGCCTTTTTGAAGATGCGCACCCACAGCTCCGTCTCGCTGGCATGGTGGGCCTGCAGCCATGCGTGGAGCTGTTCTGGCGCTTCAAAGGTGTGGTGTGTCTTGGTGCTCATTTTTTTATAGCTGCTCACGCATATTCCATAAGTGCTAGCCGCCAATTGCTTAAACCTGCGGCAAATACTGCTCCAGCAGCACCTGCACCGCATCGGCCTGCAACACGTCCCGCCGCCGCTTCAGCGGATCTCGGTCAGGTTGCCCTGCCATCCACCGCTTGAAGGCTACAAAGGTGGCCGGGTGCACGGTGTGCATGCGGGCCATGGTGCCGTTGGTGGCGACGATGACGGCAGAGAACCCCGGTGAGTCCAGCAGCACGCTGGCGCGGCGGGCCTGGGCCACCCAGAAGTCCTCATCCGCGTCGCTGAGCTTGATGGGGTGGGGGTCGTCGTCGGTGCGCTCGCGGCGGATGATGTCCACCTCAAAGCCGTCTTTGTTCACGGCGGTGTACTTTTGGCTTTGCCTGATACGAAAGGTGGGGTCTACTTTTTTCAGCACCCCCAGCATGGAGCTGTCCACCCGGGCGAGTTGGGTGGAGAAAGTGATGCGTTTGCGGGTGTCCCACAGCAGGTCAATGTCGCGCGTGGCGAGTGCGTCGGCCTCTAGCCGCACCCCGGCGGCGGCCTCGTAGGCGTAGAGGGCGTGGGTGCCCACCACCCGAAAGTGCTCGCTCAGGTGGGTGCTGGCCAGGCGGTTGAGCAGCGCCACCACCAGCGGGTCTACCCTGCCGACACGCAGGGCGCGGTTCATGCGCTGTTGCTGGTCTAGCGCAGCTTTCAGGCCGGTGAGCCGTTCGGCGCTGGCCTGCTTTCTTTGCATAAATTTGTCGTAGATGGCCTGCGTCTCGGGCGTGCGGGGCCCCAGGCTGGTTTCGGCCCCGGCGGGCGAGGTGCGCACCAGGTATTGCGCTTGCGGCGATGACGCTGGCCCCGCGTGCCAGTACATGCCGCCGCGCACCTGGGCGGCTTCTTCGGTGGCTTCGGCCAGCGCGTCAAACACGGCAACGGCGTCGATGTACTGGCGGGTGATGACAGGGCTGAGTTCGAGCATTTCGGTATATTTTGTGTTTTTAGATTTTTTACCGAAAAGTGAATATTGACAATAAGTTAAGTTACTTTTTTCGATTCATTTTTCGATGCGATCAGCTTGCATGCGCCCATAGGCGGCGCGAATGCGCTACAACCCACCCCTCAGCACATTGATGAGTACAGGCTCCCCCATGGCAACCGCTCCCATCCTCGGCCTCAGCCACCTCACCTTCATCGTGCGCGACGTAGACCGCACCGCCCGCCTGTTCTGCGAAGGCCTGGGCGCGCAGGAGGTGTACGACAGCCAGGGCCGCAACTTCTCGCTCTCGCGCGAAAAGTTTGTGCTGCTGGGTGGGCTGTGGCTGGCGTTCATGGAGGGCGATCCACCGGCAGAGCGCACCTACCGCCATGTCGCCTTTGCCGTGGCCGACGAGGATTTGCCCGCCTGCGAGGCGCGGCTGCGGGCGCTGGGGGCAGAGGTGAGGCCGCCCCGCCCACGGGTGGAGGGCGAGGGGCAGTCGCTGTACTTTTACGACTTTGACAACCACCTGTTTGAGCTGCACACCGGCACGCTGGAGCAGCGGCTGGCGCGGTATGCGCAGGGGTAGGGCGTAGGGTTGGTCTGCCGCTGCGCCGTCAGGCGGGGGCGCTTCTTCTAATCACCGCGTTTTGTGCGGTGAATACCGCTGCAACACGGCTCAAACGCGTGTGCAGAAACCCATTCTGCTGCGTTTTTAATAGCTGCTTGCGCTTATTCCATGAGGTCTAACGGCTGATATGGCTCAAATTTTCTGCGGCTATTTGCCGAAAGCCGTCGGATATGCGCGCATCGGCGCTGGCGGCGGCCCAGAAGCTGCGGGCCAGGGCCTGCGCCTGCGGCCACTCGGGCAGGGTGGCTGCGGTGGGTTGCAGGGGGCGGGCTGCAAAGTCGCGCGGCACCAGCTCGCCGCCTACGGGGGCGTAGAGCATGGGCAGCGTGTCGTAGGCGGGGGCCAGGGCCCAGTCGTCACCGTCCAGCAGCAGCGAGATGTTTCCGTAGTGCCGGTCGGTGTTGGCGATCAGCTCGCCATACGCCTCCAGCAGGCGCAGGGTGCGCGCGTCGGCAGGGCGCAGCAGCCCGCGCTCTTGCATGCGGTTGGCGGTGGCGGCCCAGTTGTCCATGGCGCCCACGTATTCGGCGTCGTACACCTTGAGCGACACCATGCCGATGCGCCCCAGGCCCTGCGGGTTGGCGGCGTTGATGGGTGTGCGGTCGAACCGCTCCACCTCCAAAAACACGCGGCCTGCGCCGGTGCTGATGCGGCTGGAGGCGGCGGCAATGCCGGCACTGGCCAGCGTGTGCAGGGCCAGGTGTTCGCAGACCAGCAGGTCGCGGGTGCGCAGGTCGGTGGGGGCGTTGCCCGCAGGCGAAAACTTGACCAGCACATGGCGAGCAACTTCACCCGAGGCGTCGCCCCCCACGATGGTGCAGAACTTGGGCTGCTCGCCCCCGGCGGACGAGCCGCCGATGCTGCCTTGCATGGCGGCATCGGCCAGGGCCGGGTAGTCGGCAGGCGATGCCGCACGGCTGGCCCGCTGCGGCAGGGTGTGAAAACGCGCAAACGCGGCCTCGCCCACCACCAGGTTGCCGGGCAGGTCGTCGCCGCACAGGGCCAGTGCACGCAGCACGTCGTCATCGCTCCAGAAGCGGGGGTCGTTGGCCAGCTGCAGCTCAGGGTGGGTGGTGGCAAAGGTGCGGCCCATGAAGCCCTGGGGGCGCATGTCGTCCAGAAACCAGGGCAGGCCGTCAAAGCGCTTAGAGAGGCCGTCTTCTTCGTCCACCCACACGGCGCCGCTGGCCAGCGGCACCATGCGCGCAAACGGGCTGGGCTGACCCTGCGCGTTGATGCGCATGACCGGCACGCTGCGGCCCACATCGCGCACGGTGCGGGGCAGCACATAGCGCTGTTTGCGGGCGGCCCCTACCTTTTGCACTTCGCCCGACTGAATGAGTGGGGCCAGCGCGCGCGACACGGTGGGCTGGCTCACCCGTAGCTGGTCTTGCAGCTCGGCGCTGCTAAGTGCCCCGCCCTGGCGGCGCAGGGCTTGCACGATGCTGGCGGAGAGGTCTGGGGTTGGAGGCATGAATAATTATATGAATAGATTTATTTTTATAAAAATCATTATTTATCAATGAATTACAGCCATTTGTGAATAGATATTGGTGGCTGTGGCTTTACGCTACGGTACCGAGAGTTGGAGCCTGTGCCAAGTCGGCAGGGAGGCAGGCGGTGGGGGCGCTAGCTGTCGCATCCCGGACGATCATATGGTCGCTTGCGAAACAGATGCTGATGCGTCTGGTACCACTCTTTCATAGCCTGCATCGGTGTACTGCTCTTGAGCGCTGACTGCGGCAACTGGTGGTTGTACAGGGCCACATAGCGCAGCAGGGTCTGCTCCATATCCTCGCGGCTGTTGAACCTATGGGTCTTCAGAACGTCCGCAATGCGGCCGTTAAACCGCTCCACCATGCCGTTGGTTCTGGGCGTCCTCGGCTTGGTCAAGCGGTGCTCTATGCCCAGCTCCTGGCACAGTTGGTCGAACTCATGGTTGCCGCTGGGTTCGCGTTCCTTGCTGGCAAACAGACGGTCCGTGAACTCTTTGCCGTTGTCGGTCAGCAGCCTGTTGATCCTGATCGGACAGGCCTTGTGCAATGCCTTGAGGAAGGCCTGTGCACTTGCTGCAGTCTTGTTGGTTTTGAACTGCACGAACACCCATCGCGTGGCCCTGTCGATGGCCACGAACAGGTAGCGTCGGCTGCTCTCATCCTGCATCTGGGGCAAGTACTTCACATCCATGTGCAAGTAGCCTGGCTCGTAGCTCTTGAAGGCCTTGTAGGCCAGCACAGGCTGCTGGGGTTTGAGGGCATTGAGGTTGCCCGCTCCATGGCGGCGAAGGCACCTGTCCAGCCCGGAGCGCGAGACATGGGCGCAGATGAACTCCCGTGTCACGGCCAGCAGGTCATCCAAAGGCAGCAGCAAGGTACGTCGCAAGTGAACCACCACGGTTTCTTGCGCAGGCGTGAGCACAGTTTGCAGGTAATGGGCCGTGTGCGAGCGGTCTGCAAAGACGGAACGCTTCTTCCACTTGTAGACCGTCTGCTCAGTGATCCCAAAGCGTTGGGCCAGGACGCTGGCTGGTTCATTGCTCGCTGCGATCTCGGCACGCACGGCAGGTGTGGTACGGGCGTTCTTGTGCAGGGCTATCAGCATGGAGTCACTCCTGGGGTGGATTGCAGGGACTCTATCAACTTCTTCAAAACAGCTCGGGCCATAAAGAGCGGATAGCGTTTAGAGTCTATGCAATCGTCCGGGATGCGACAGCTAGCGCAGGTTCAGGCAGGTTCGCTACAGACAGAGACGCTGTGAATACATGAAATGCCATGATTTTTCATATTGGCGGCCTCATTTTTTGCCAACGGCTATTCATCAATGGCCTTGTGCGTGGGGCATTGCTTTATCGATTTGGCATGAACGCATGAACGCACGAAAGCCCCCAGGCACTTCGCATAGCGCAAACTGCGTTGGGGGCCTTCTGTAGGTGCCTTGTCAGGCACCTCTGGCTCAGATCTTGATGAACTGGCTGGCCGACAACGCGCCAAACGGCAGCTCTGACAGGCTGCCGCCCGCAGCCAGCGTGCCCAGGTCGACCGGGAAGTAGCCGATGGCGTCCAGCACCTTGCGCACTTCTGCCTTGGCTGCTGCGTCGTCGCCCGCGTAGAACATGGCGCGTTGGCCGCCGGAGACTTGGGGCTGGGCCAGCACGTTCACATCCAGGTGGTTGAACGCCTTGACCACGCGGGCGCCGGGCACGAATTCGCTGAACACTTCGCTGGACGAGCGCCCGCCCAGGTCGATGGCCTTGATGCCGTAGGCCGCCAGCGGGTTGGTGGGGTCTTGGGCGTCTGGCGAGTTGGGGTCCAGAAACGCCACGGGGTTGGTGCCATCGATGACGATGCGACCGTTCCACGCAGGCAGGCCGCCCAGGGCCTGGCCCAGGTCTTCCCAGCGCACGGCGATGAGCACGATGTCTGCGGCGGCAGCTTCTGCCACGGTGCCCGCTTTGATGGTGGGGCCCAGTTCGGCTACCAGCGCGGCCAGTGATTCCGGCCCGCGCCGGGTGGAGAGGGTGGCCGACAGGCCTTTGCTGGCCAATGCGCGTGCCACGTTAGAGCCGAGTGCGCCTGAGCCGATGATGCCGATGTTCATGGTGATTTCCTTGTCAATGAGTGAAGTGGGTGGAGGGAAAGGGAACGGTGAAAAGTCGAATGTGGAGGGGGTGTGAAAGGGATTAACCCAGCCGCCCGGCTTGGCGCAGTTGCCCTGCAATGCGCCGGATTTCTGTGGTGCCCTGCCGCAGTGCTGCCTGGCTGGTGTGCACGGAGTAAGTCCCCATGACCAGCTCATGCGGGTGCGGCACGGCAGAGCCCAGCACGAAGCGGGTGGCTTGGGTGGCCACAAAGTCGATGCTTTGGTGGGTGGGCTCAAACGCCACCAGCTCGCCTGCCGCAATGGGTTCGCCCGCCGTCAGCGCGCCGGTGGCCACAGCCGCCCACGCCACGGTGTGGCCGGGGGGCGGGGTGTAGGTCCAGCGTTCGCCCTGGGCCAACTGCACGGCCAGATAGGTCATCCCCTCGGGCGCCGCCACGGGGCTGTGCACTGCGCCGTATTCGCCCAGCAGCACCCGCACCGGGCCCACCTGGGGCACCAACTCGGGGGCCAGGTACTGGCTGTGGGCGGGGGCGTTTTCCAGCGCGGCGGGCAGGGCCACCCACAGTTGAAAGCCCCGGCCTGCTGTGTCGCCCACGGGGGCGCCGGTGTGCCACACGCCGTTGCCAGCACGCATCCATTCCACACCGCCTGCAGGCAGCAGGCCCGCTTGACCGGTGCTGTCTTCGTAGCGCACATCGCCTTCCGACAAAAACGTGACCGTGGCGATGCCCGAGTGGGGGTGCATGCCAAAGCCCTGCTGCGCTGCGCCGGGCTGAAAGTGCACCAGGTCCAAAAAGATGAAGGGCTTGAGCACCTGGCCCAGGTCCCCAGGGCTCATGAGGCGGGTGATGGGGCCGTGCGTGGTGCCACGGGTGCGGTGGGTGATGGCGCGGGGGGCGGTGGCGGGTGCCGACATACAGAGAACCTTGGAGGTGTTGAACTGATGCCTGTAGCTTAAAAATTCATCGATTAATTGACTAGATAGCGCAATATGATTGCACTCGTCCATTAATCGAATGAATGAATGAATGAGTGAGATCATGCTGGATCTGAACGACGTGGCCATCTTTGTGCAGGTGGTGCGCTGCGGCAGCTTTGCCGAAGCCTCGCGCCGCCTGGGCGTGCCGCCCAACACCCTGAGCCGCCGGGTGCAGCAGCTGGAAGCGCAGTTGGGCACCCGGCTGATGCAGCGCTCGACCCGCCACCTCACGCTCACCAGCGCGGGCCAAGTGTTTCTGGAGCGCTGCAGCGGCGCTGTGGAAGGGCTGATGGATGCGGGCGAGGAACTGCTGGCGGTGAACCAGGAGCCCAGCGGCCTGGTGCGGGTGGCGGCCCCGGCTGATTTTTTTGATTTCTTTGCGATGGAGTGGCTGACCGAGTTCCTGGTCGCCCACCCCAAAGTGCGGGTGGACTTTGTGCTGAGCGACGGCCGCGCGGACCTGATTGCAGACCGGATTGATGTGGCGTTTCGCGGCGGCATTCTGGAGGACTCGGGCCTGTTTGCCCGCAAGGTGCTGGACGCGGGCAGCGACGGCCTGATGGCCAGCCCGGCCTACATCGCCCGCCGGGGTGTTCCGGCCACGCTGCAAGACCTGGCAGGCCACGACTGCCTGGTGTTCAGCCACCCCAGCGGCAAGGCCACCTGGCGCGTGACAGGGCCGGAGGGCGCACCGGCCGAGGTGCAGGTGACTGGCCGCTTCAGCGGCAACGCGGCGCAGGCCCTGCGCAAAGCCGCGCTGGCGGGCTTGGGCATTGCGCTGCTGCCCTCCACGCTGACGCAGCGCGATTTGCGCGCGGGCCTGCTCGTGCCCGTGCTCCCGCAGTACCACCGGCAGGGGCACGGCGTGCACATGGTCTACCCTAGCAGGCGCTACCTGCCCCTGGCGGTGTCGGCTTTCATTGAGCTGGTCATCAGCAAGATGGGAGCGATGCAGGAACTGCCGCCGCAGGGGGAGGGGGGATAAGGCATGAGGTCACTGGAGCTGTTCACGCTGAGCCTGCGCCAGCGCTGCGCAGGGCTTCGACAGGCTCAGCCCGAACGGGTATTTGTGCCACGATGCCCAGCGGTTTAAAGGCCGCAGTGCGGGCCTATGAATCCGGTACGAACCTGCTGGATCCGTTCACGCTGAGCTTGTCGAAGCGCCGCGCAAGGCTCGGGCAGGCTCAGCCCGAACGGATGTGTCCGGCAGCGGCCCTACACCACCAGCCGCGAATGCCCCACGCCCCCGCCTTTGACGACCCGGATCTGCGCCGGGATGCGCTCCTTCAGCGCTTCGACGTGGCTGATGATGCCGATCATCTTGCCGCTGGCGTTGAGCGAGTCCAGCGCGGTCAGCGCCACCTCCAGCGTGTCGCCGTCCAGCGTGCCAAAGCCTTCGTCCAGGAACAGCGAGTCGATGGACGTTTTGTGGCTCACCAGATCGGACAGCGCCAGGGCCAGGGCCAGGCTGACGAGGAAGCCTTCGCCGCCCGACAGGGTGCGGGTGTCGCGCGCTGCGTCGCCTTGCCAGGCGTCGACGATCTCTAGCTCCAGCTCGCCCGTGGTTTTGCGGCGCAGCAGGTAGCGGCCGTGCAGGCGCGCCAGGTGCTGGTTGGCCAGTTGCAGCAGGTGGTCGAGCGTGAGGCCCTGGGCAAACTTGCGGTACTTGTCGCCTTTGGCAGAGCCGATCAGCGCGTCCAGCCGCTGCCACACATCGCTGTCTGCGGTTTGCTGGCCGATCTGCGCGAACAGGGCCTGCTGGTTGGTGCGCTGCTGGGCGTCTTTGGCCAGCAGGGCGCGGTGGGCGCCAATCTGTTCGCTGAGGGCGCTGCGCTGGGTTTCCAGCGCGGCCAAGTGGGCGTTCAGCGCATCCAGTGTTTGCGGGGTGAGCGCTTGGGCCTGCAACTGGGCGTGGCGGGCCTGTGCGGCCTGCAGCAGAGCGTCGGCGCGTTGCTGGGCGGCCAGCAAGGCTTCCCTTTGGGCTGCCAGGCTTTGGCGTTCGGGCTCGGGCAGCAGGGCGGCTTCAAAGGCGGCCAGGTCGGCAAAGGGGCTGGCCTGCAGTGCGGCGTGCCATGCGTGGGTGGCCGCCTCCAGCTCGGTGGCTTGCTGGGTGCGCGTGGCCTGTGCCTGGGCTTGGCGGCCTTCCAGGGCGGCCAGGGTGCGTTGCAGGCGCTCGATCTCGGCCACGCTGGCTTGCAGGGCTGCGGCGGCATCGATGGCGCCGTCTTGGTCTATGTCGTGCGCTGTGTCGTGGGGCTCGCCCGCCCATGCCGCCTCGGTGGCCGCATGGGCCGTGGCTTGCAACGCGGCCCAGCGTTGCGACCACTGCTGAGCTTGCGCCTGGGCTGCATCGCACTGCGCTTGCAGGCGCGTGATGCGCTGGGCCAGTGTGTGCAGCTCGGCCTGGGTGTCGCGCCAGCGCTGCCATTCGGCGTCCCGCGCTTGCAGCCAGGGGGCGGGGTCTGCGGGCAGGTCGTAGCCTGCGGCTTGCAGGGCGGCGCGCAGGTGGGCCTGCAGCGTGGTGCTTTCGGCCTGGGCCGCCGCGATGGCGTCTGCCAGGGCGGCTTGGCGTGCTTGTGCTTCGTGCACGGCTTGCTGCTGCAGCGCCAGTTGGTGCGTGGCGGCTTGCAGGGTTTGGTCGCACTGGCCGGCGGCGGCCTGGGCTTGTTGCACGCGCTGGGCGGCGGCCTCTGCACGGTGCAGGGCGCCCTCCAGTTGGGCCTGGGTGGCCTGGGCGGCGGTGTGGCCTGCGGCGATGCGGTCGGCGTGCTGCCAGTCTTCGGAATGCAGGGTGTGCTCGGCACCCAGCGGCCCGATGCGGGCGGCCAAGGTGGCCCAGTCGGCCCAGTTGGCCTCCCACTGCGCGATGCGCTGGGCAGTGGCGTGCTGCTGCGCCTGGCGCTCGGCCAGCCGGGTTTGGCTGGTGGTCAGGGCTTCGGCCACGGCCTGGCCTTGGGTGGTGATGGCCTCCAGCTCGGTCTGTTTTTGCTGCAGTGCGGCTTCGGTGGCCGATACGTCCAGCGCTTGGTACGCATCGATGGCGGGGTGCGCCGTGGCGCCGCACAGCGGGCAGGGCTCGCCGGGCTGCAGGGCGTGGCGGTGCTGGTCCAGGCTTTGGATGCGGCGCTCTTGTTCCAGCAGCTGGCGCTTGTCGGCCACCTGTTCCTTGAGGGCGTTGTACTGCGCGCGAAGTGCCTGGCGTGTGGCTTCTTGCTCTGTGGCGGCGGCTTGCAGGCGCAGCACTTCGGTGCCCAGCGCGGTGTGCTGGTCTGCCAGCTCGCGGCGCTGCTGGGCCTGTTGCATGGCCTGCTGCCACGCGGCTACGTGGCTTTGGGCGTGTTGCCAGCGCTCGCGCAGCGTGGCAATGCTGTGGCCGCCCAGCGCGTCGGCGTGGTCTGCCTGTGCGGCGTGCAGTGCGGCGGCGGCAGTGGCCTGGGCCTGTGTTGCGGCTTCTACGTGGCCGTGCTGTGCTGTGGCTTGTGCGCCGCGCTGGGCAATGTCCGTTTGCAGCGCTTGCAGGGCCTGTTGCTGCTCGGCCAGGCGGGTGTGCCGTTGCTGTTGCTGTTGCAGTAGCTGGCGCCATTCGCCCAGGCGCTCGCCCAGGTGGGCGTGCTGGGCGTGGGCGCTGCAGTAGTCGGTGTGGCGCTGCTGGGCGGCCTCGGCCTGTGCCAGCTCGGCCTGCGCAGCGTGGGCCACGCGCTGTGCCTGTATGGCGGCGGTGCGTTGGTGTTGGGCGTGCAGGCCCGCTTCGGCCCGGTGCTGCGCTTGCAGGCTGGCCAGCAGGGCATCGCTGCTGTGGCAGGCGGCCTGGGCCTGCTGCCACGCGGCGTGCGGTGCGCGCAGGGCCTGGGCAGGTTCGCTGTCGGCCAGGCGTTGCAGGCTGGGGGCGGCGGCCTGCAGGGCGGCGGTGGCTTGTTGCTGGCCCGTGGTGGCGTCGTGCACGGCCTGCGCGCTGTGGTCCACGTCGATGTGCCACTGGCGCTGCGCGCTGGTGGTGGCGTGGGCTTGCTGCACCTCGGCCAGCGTTTGCGTCCATGCCTCCTGCTCGGCCTGCATGGCGGCGATGCGCTCGGCGGGCAGCAGCTCCACGCCGTCGGCGCGGGCCTTGAGCTGGTTCAACTGCTCGCGCGCGTCACGCGCCTGCTCGAACACGCGGCGGGAGATTTCGCCATAAATGTCGGTGCCGGTCAGTTCCTCCAGCAGCTCGGCGCGGTCGTTGGCGCTGGCGTTGAGGAAGGCGGCGAACTGGCCCTGCGCCAGCAGCATGGACCGCGTGAAGCGCCCAAAGTCCAGCCCGGTCACATCGGCAACGCGCCGCAGCTTGTCGTTGCTCTGGCTGCTGAGGATGGTGCCCAGGCCCGTGGCCGGTTCCACCTGGGCCAGCTCGACCTTGGGGTCTTGCAGCGCGCCGTCCACCTTGTCGCGGGCGCGGCGCTGGCTCCAGAAGGCGCGGTACACGGCGCCCTTCACTTCGAACTCCACCTCGGCCAGGCAGTCGGCGGTGTGGCGCGTCATGAGGTCGTTGGCGGATTTGGAGACGCTACTCAGGCGCGGCGTCTGGTGGTACAGCGCCAGGCAGATCGCGTCGAGCAGCGTGGACTTGCCCGCGCCCATGGGGCCGGTGATGGCGAACAGGCTGTTCTCGGTGAACGGCGGCTGGGTGAAGTCGATGGCCCACTCGCCCTTGAGCGAGTTGAGGTTTTTGAGGCGCAGCTTCAGGATCTTCATGCGGTGCCTTCCTCGGTGGGGTCGGTGGGGCTGGTGATGCTTTGCACCACGGCGCGGTAGCGGGCCTCCAGCGCCTGCTGCAGCTCGGGCGCCAGGGTCTCGGCGGCCAGGCGGCGGGCAAACACGTCGTGGGGGCTCAGCTCGTCCAGCGTCTCCTGGGCGGCCGACTGCAGCGCGGCGGCGGCGCTGGTGCGCTGGCGGCGCACGCGCAGCACCTCCACGGGCAGGCCCTGCACCATGGCGTTGATGCGCTCGGGCAGGTCTTGCAGGTAGTCGTCTTCGGCCACGGTCACTTCCAGCCACGCGTGCTGCTCGGCCGTGCCTTGTGTGGCGGCGGTGGCAATGGCTTGCGGCAGCGCGGCCAGGTTGCCGCTGACGGCGATGAGCGCCTGAAACCGGGGCACGGGCAGCGGCGTGACGCCCGCGAGCCCGCTGGCGTCCAGGTCCACCAGCAGCACTTCCTTTTGCTGCTTGGCCTCGTCAAACCCCAGCGCAATGGGCGAGCCGCAGTAGCGGATGTGGTGCAGCCCGCCCACCTTTTGCGGTTGGTGGATGTGGCCCAGGGCGATGTAGTCCACCGGCGGAAACGCGGCCGTGGGGAAGGCGTCGAGCGAGCCCACATAAATCTCGCGCACCGAGTCGTTGCTGCTGGCGCCCACGGTGGTGAGGTGGCCGGTGGCGATGAGCGGCACCACGCGGCCCAGCGTCTGCTGCAACTGCGCTTGCCGCGCGCGGCCCGCATCCACCACCGCCTGGTAATAGGCCTGGAGGGCCGCTTGCAGGGACTGCTGCTTGTCCTGCGCGCTTTGCCCCGCCTGGCTTTGCCACACATCGCGCGGGCGGATGAAGGGCACGGCGCAGACGATGCAGCCGGGCTCATGGCTGCCGCCAGCATCGCCGCGCTGGGGCAGTACCACCACATGGTCGGCCGCATCGCCCACGGCCCCCACCACGGTGGTGTTCAGCACCGCCAGCAGCGCACGGCTTTCGCCCAGCGTGGCCACCGAGTCGTGGTTGCCGCCCAGCAGCAGCAGCGCCACGCCTGCGCGGTGCAGGCGCACCACCAAGTGGCTGTACAGCTCGCGCGCGTAGCTGGGGGGCGCGCCGGTGTCGAAAATGTCGCCCGCAATCAGCACCGCATCCACCGCATGCGCATCGACCTGCACCAGCAGCCAGTCGATCAACGCCTGGTGTTCGGCCTGGCGGCTCTTGCCCATGAAATGCTGGCCCAGGTGCCAGTCGGAGGTGTGAAGGATGCGCATGGGGTACTACGGTTTTGATAGCTTCTTGCGCTGATCTAGATTGCGCTAGAGGCCAATTTGACCTGATGGGATTTGTGCCTCCGCCCGAACGGGTGGGAGAGGTCTCTCAGGGGTTTTGTCGATCAGGCCATTTGACCAGAAGACAGGCGGTGCTGCGCCTTGCTTGCGGGGCGCCAACCCAGGTGCACTGGCCTTCACCCGCTCAGGCCGGGGGCGTGCCCTGCGCCACCCGCGCTTCGCGCAGCAGCCAGTGGGCGATGGCCTGGGTGTGGGGGTTGTCTTTGCCGCGCGCGGGCAGCAGCAGGTGGTAGCCCGCGGCCATGGGCAGGTGCTGGGGCCAGGCTTTGACGAGGCGGCCTTCGGCGATGTCGTGGGCCACCAGCACCTCGTGGCCCATGGCGATGCCCAGGCCCGCCACGGCGGCCGATAGGGTCAGCTCGGCGTCTTGCAGCTTCAGGTGGCGGATGCCGGTGAGCTGCGGTGCGTTGCAGGCCGCCAGCCATTGCGGCCATTTGCTGCTGCGCAGCGCGTCGTGCAGCCAGGGGAAGCGCCCCAGGTCTTCGAGCGTGCGCACGGGCCGTTCGTGGGCCAGGCGGGGGGCGATGACGGGGACGAGGCTGTCGTGCATGAGCAGCTGCGCACCGGGCAGCGATCCGTCGCCGTAGTGGATGCCAATGTCAAAGCGCTCTTTGCGGTAGTCGGCGTCCCAAATGGAGGTGGCCAGCTCGATCTCGGCATCAATGCCTGCCAGGCGCAGATGGGCCAGGCGGGGCACCAGCCAGCGTGCGGCAAACGAGGGCATGGCCAGAATCTTGACGCTGTGCGGGCGCTGCGCGTGGCTGGCCAGGCGGGCGGTGCCGCGCTCGAGCTCTTGCAGGGCGCGCTGCACGGTCTCCAGGTACAGGGTGCCCGCCGGGGTGAGCTGTATGCGCCGGTGCCCGCGCAGCACCAGGGTTTGGCGGGTGCTTTCTTCCAGCAGGGCGATGTGGCGGCTGATGGCCGACTGGGAGCAGCCCAGGTCGTCGGCCGCCGCCGTGAAGCTGCCGCACTGCGCCACGGCCCGAAAGGCATGGAGGGCGGCGATGGTGATGTCGCTCATGGGCTGCTGGGGGTGGAAGGCACGGGGGCACGGTGGGCGGTGAGGCCATCATAAAACCCGTGCAGCCCCCCGACCACCGGGGGCGGGGCTTGCAGATCAGGCGGGCAGGGCCTTCAGTGCGGCCACCACGGCTTCGCCAAACGGCTTGGCAGAGGCCGGGTTCTGGCCCGTGATCAGCCTGCCGTCCACCACCACGCGGCTTTGGAAGATGAGGGCCTCTTCAAACGCTGCGTTTTCTGCACGCAGGGCGGTTTCCAGCTCAAACGGAATGAGCTTGTCGTACTGGCGCGATACCTCCTCTTCGTTGGTGAAGGCGGTGAGCTTGCGGCCCGCGATGAGAGGGGTGCCGTCAGACAGCTTGAGCCCCAGCAACCCGGCGGGGCCGTGGCACACCGCGCTGACGATGCCGCCGCGCTCGTACACGCTGCGCACCACGGTGTGCAGGCGGCTGTTGCGCGCAAAGTCCCACATCGGCCCGTGGCCGCCGACCAGCATGACGGCGTCGTAGCGCGTGGGGTCCACATTGGCCAGCTTGAGGCTGTGCGCCAGCTGGTTGCGCAGCGTGGGCTGAATCCAGAACCAGCTGTTGCCCTCGTCCTTGAGGTCAAACCCATCAAAGGGCGGCATGCCGCCTTGCGGGCTGGCGATGTCGAAGGCGATGCCCGCCTCGGCAAACACTTTGGCGGGGTGGGTGAGCTCGGGAAACCAGAAGCCTGCCACCAGGTCTTTGCCTTTGCGGTCGTGGCTGGAGACAACGATGAGGATGCGGGGCGCCTGGCCGTTGGCCGTGCGGGCATTGGCGGCGCCGTGCACCGAAGCCAGGGTGGCGGCAGCGGCCAGGGCTTTCATGGCAAAGCGGCGGTTCAGGGAGGTCATGCGGGCTTCCTTGCAAAAAGAGGTTCAAAGGGGCGGCGCAGTGATGGGGCAGGGGGCCATCGCCGCCGGGTGATGGGTGGCGATGGCGGCCGCAGATGCGCAGCCCCGTCCACCACCGCAGACACGATTGGACGGTGGAACCGGGGTGCCTGCGATGCGCCGGGCACGGGTCATGCCATGCAGTGGGTGCATGCCTCGCCAGGGCACACCCGTGCCTGGTTGGCTCCGCTTTGGTGGGGCGCTGGTGCAGTGCCGGTGGCGCGATGGCCCCGGCAGCTGTGAAGGCCCTGGCTATGGCCGGTGTCGGCAAGTGCTTCTGTTTTGATAGCAGCTAGCGCTTATTGGGAGAGCGCTTGAGGCTAATTTCATCTAAATTTTTGCCCATTCCGCCAGCTTGCGCTGCAGGTCTTCCTTGCTGGGCAGGTAAAGCTGGTATTCCTTGGCGTGGATGTTGGCGTCTTTGGGCAGGGTGATTTCCACCAGGGCCTCGTGCTTTCTCTTGCACAGCACGATGCCGACCGTGGCCGCTTCGGCGTCTGTTTTGACGTGGCGGTCAAAGTAGTTGACGTACATCTGCATCTGGCCCAAGTCCTGGTGCGTGAGCTTGCCCAGCTTGAGGTCGATGAGCACATAGCAGCGCAGCAAGCGGTTGTAGAAGACCAGGTCTACAAAGAAGTGCTCGTCGTCGAATGTGAAGCGCTTTTGCCGCGCCTCGAACAGAAAGCCTTTGCCCAGCTCCAGCAGGAAGCGCTCGATTTGGCTGATGATGGCTGCCTCCAGATCGGATTCGGAAAACCGGGCCTGCTCAGATAGGCCCAGGAACTCCAGCACCAGGGGCTCCTTGAGCAAGTCGCTGGCGCGGCTGACGGTTTGCCCTTGCTGTGCGAGTTGGCGGATACCTTCTTGGTCGCGGCTCAGGGCCAATCGCTCGTAGAGCCCGCTTTGAAACTGGCGCCGCAGATCTCGCAAGGTCCAGTTCTGCTGGGTGGATTCGATCTCGTAGAAGCTGCGTTCCTCGGCTTTCTTGATGCCCAGCAGAAAGACGTAGTGGGACCAGCTGAGGGTGAAGGGGCGTTGAGATTGTCCAGACGCTGTCTGGCCCATCTGAAATGGCGCTGTGCCAGACGCTAGCGCAGATCGTCCAGACGCTGTCTGGACGATTGCGACGCGCTCCCGGTATGCCAAGTAAAAGCTGCGGCAATACGCGATGTTGCTGCGCCCGAAGCCTTTGCCAAACTCAGCAGTCAGCCGTTCGGACAAAAGGGTGAGCAAAGCATCTCCGTAGGCGGCTCGCTGTTCCCCTTGCTGCTCAAACTCGACGATGTGGCGCCCAATCTCGAAATTGGTGTGCACCTGCACCAGATCGACACCCCGCGCTATGGTGCTGCGGGCCGATTCGATCAGCGAGCGGATGCGGGTGAACAGCTCGGAGGTGGGGTCGGCCGCAACGGGGGCGGTGCGGGGCGTTTTCGGCATGCCTGAATCCTCCATAGCGGGGCAAAGGGTGTAAAAGGCTGTATTTTTGCACAGTGTTTTAAGCGTGGGCACCATGCCCGCGTTGGCTCGCCGCTGCGCGCCGCCTTTGCGGCGGGCGCAGGGCTGCGCACCTCAGCGTGCTGGCTGTGCGGCGCCCTCTGCTTTGGTTTGCGCTGCCAGCTTCGCTGCCGCCCGCCGCCCCGCCCACAACCCCTCGGCCGTGTACAGCGCCAGCGCCGCCCAGATCAGCACAAAGCCCACGGCGCGCGGGCCGGCGAAGGGCTCGTCGTACAGAAACACGCCCATCAGCGCCAGGATGGAGGGGGTGATGTATTGCAGGAACCCCATGGTGGACAGCGGCACGCGCCGCGCCCCGGCGGCAAACAGCAGCAGCGGGATGGCGGTGACGGGGCCGCTCAACACAAAGAAAAGCCAGGTGTGCGTGTCGTGTGCGGGCCAATGCTGGGCGATGCTGTCGGGGCCGGTGGGGCCCAGGCACAGCAAGGCCACCAGGGCCAGGGGCGCGAGCAGCATGGTCTCCAGCGACATGCCTTCCAGCGGGCCCAGCACGGCCACCTTGCGCATCAGGCCGTAGAAGCCAAAGGTCAGCGCAATCAGCAGCGCCAGCCAGGGCACATGGCCCGACTGCACCGCCATCCACAGCACGCCGCTGGCGGCCACGGCAAAGGCCAGCCACTGGGCCCTGCGGGGGCGTTCGTGCAAAAAGACAAAGCCCAGCGCCACGTTGACCAGCGGCAGGATGAAGTAGCCCAGGCTGGCGTCCAGCACATGGCCGTTGTTTACGGCCCAGATGTAGCTGAGCCAGTTGGCAGACAGCAGCAGCGCCGACACTGCAAACTTGCCCAGCAGCGCGGGGCTGCGGCGCACATCGCCCAGCCAGGCAAACCGGCGCAGCACCGCCAGCACGATGAGCACAAACACCAGCGACCACACCATGCGGTGCAGCACCACCTCCAGCGCCGTGGCGGCTTGCAGTTGCTTGAAGAACAGGGGGAACAGGCCCCACAGGACATAGGCCGACAGGCCGTACAGGATGCCGCTGGACATGGCGATAAGGCAGTTGCTATCGAAGAGGGGTGAGAACCTGTTCACGGACTTTTCGCGATCTCCGCAAAGATCGTGAACAGGGTCCAAGGACAGGGGGAGTGGATTCGCCGCCCACCACGGCGTGGCGGCGCGCCCCGTTTTTTCTTCTTTGGCACTGGTGGCTGCGGGCAGCAGCCGGGGCGGGCTGCACGGTAACACGAACGGACAGAGCGTACGAACGGCGGGCAGGGCCGCGTCACGCGGGTTGCAGCGCTGCGCCGGGCGGCCAGCAGGCCGCTTGCACGGCCTGCCCCCTTCTTTGGTTGCTCATGTTTTGATAGCTTCCAGCGCTTTGAGGATAAGCGCTGGGGGCCTTTGGGCTTACTTGCCGCTTTGCCACGCCACCAGGGTGGCCTGGGCGCATTCGTGCATCACGGTCAGTGCGCGTTGGGTGGCGTCTGCGCCAATGACGAAGGGGTTGGCGGAGCGGCTGCGCGCAGGGTGCTGGCTCTGCCCGGTCTGCTGCATCAGCGCCAGCTTCTCCACAGCCTGGTCAAAACCGTTGTGGTTCGAGATGAACACATCCACGTTCTGCGCACGGGCCACATCGCGCACGCGGGCCGTGGCGTCGATGTAGGCCTGCAGGCGTTCCATGCGGTTGGGTTGGCGGCCAAAGTTGAACGAGGTGCCGCCCCACAGCAGCGTGCGGTGCACCTGGCTGCCCTGGCGGGCGCTGAACAGCAGGGATATCGTGCCCATGGTGTGCCCGGGGGTCAACAGGATGTCGATGGCGGTGTCGCCCAGGCGCAGGCGGTCGCTGTCTTTCAGGGCCAGGTCGGTGGCGGGGTTGCGCACGGGCGGGCGGCCCCAGTCGGGGCGGTCAAATTCGAGCTGGGTGGCGGTCATCTCCCAGTCGGGTGCGCCCATGTGCACAGCGGGAGCGTAGCGGCGGCGCAGGTAGCCCACGCCGCCGTAGTGGTCGCCATGGCCGTGGGTGACGATCACCATCTTGATCTGCGCCGGGTTCAGGCCCAGCCTGCGCATGCCAGCTTCGATGATGTGCTCGGCCTCGTCGTCGTTGTCCATGGCATCGACCAGGATCAGGCCCTGGCTGGTGGCAATGACCCAGGCGCTGACCCACTTGTTGCCCACAAAGTACAGGTTGTCAAACGCCTGGCCGGGCGGCGGTGCGGGCAGGCGCATGAGTTGGTCGCGGGGCATGGCTTTGGGGTCGGCCATGGCGGGGTCGGCCACTTCGCCCAGGCGCAGGTAGGGCAGCAGGTCGGTGCCCGCAGCCTTCTTGGCGGCGGCCAAGTGGCTTTGCACGCCGGGCAATTGCGCCGCCGCAGGGCTGATGCCGCCAGCCACCATGGCGCAGCAGGCGCAGCCCATGGCCAGCATGCGGCGTCGGCCGGTGTTCAGGCCCTCGGGCGCGGGGGCGGGCGTTCCCTCCAGAAATCGGAACAGCTTCATGGGCAAGTTTCTCCAGTGTCCAGTGATCAGGTTGGCATGAACCAGGCTTGCTCGCCTGCAGGGGCGGCAGATGGTTATTTTTAATACCGGATGCTGGAGTGGGGCACCGCTGCAAAGTTCCGCCTGTGCCGTGCGGGTGGGCGGCGCAGGTAGCAGGTATTCGCTATTGTTTTGGTAGCTGGTTGCGCTTATTGTGCGGGCGGTGCATGTGCTTTTGGTTCAAACCTTGACCGACGCACCCGTGGCATAGAACTGCCCGCCCGCCACGTAGTGCAGCGTGCGCAGGCTGTCGGGGGCGGAGTCAAACTCCCAGTGCCCGTTGCGGAACACGCGGTCGTCGGCCCAGGCGCCCACCACTTCGCCAATGAACAGGTCATAGGCCTGCTGGTTGTGCGGCTCGGGGATCACGCGGCACACCAGCCAGGCGGCGCAGCCTTGCACCAGGGGCGGGCTGTGCTCTGCCGCGATGTCTGGCAGCGCAGGTGCGTCAAACAGTGGCACGGCGTGGCGCTGCAGCTTGTCGGGGTGGGTGTGGGCGCTTTCGGTGCCGATGGCTTCGGTCAGCGCGGCCATGGGCACGGTGGGCAGTTGCAGGGCAAAGTGGCCGCTGGCCTCGACCAGTTCGCGGGTGCGGGTGGCTTTGTCGAGCACCACGGTGACCTTGGGCGGGGCAAAGTCCAGCGCGCAGGCCCAGGCGGCGGCCATCACATTGCGCTGGCCCGCGTGCGCAGCCGACACCAGCACGGTGGGCCCGTGGTTGAGCAGCCGGTAGGCTTTGTCGAGCGGCACGGGGGTGAAGTGGGTGGGGGCTGTGGAGGCTGCGGAGGAAGGTGTCGTCATGGTGTGCGCTGTCGCGGTGGTTTCAGGGCGGGGCTGAGAGCCTGTTTACGATCCCCTGCGAGATCGTAAACAGGCGCTTGGGCCAGGATGGCGGCTGCGGGTACGATCCGCGCAACCTTTGCCCGCTATTGGGCGCCCCCTTTGGAGATCAAAACAATGTTCAGTCACGTGATGCTGGGTGTGAATGACCTGGAAGTGTCCAAGAAGTTTTACGACGCCGTCCTCGGCACCTTGGGCGTGCCACCCGGTGTGGCCAATAAGAACCGCTACTTTTACCGCAGTCCCACGGGCACGTTCTGCATCTCTACCCCCATCAATGGCGAGACTGCCACGCATGGCAATGGTGGCACCACCGGCTTTTTGGCCACATCGCCCGAGCAGGCCGATGCCTGGCATGCCGCAGGCGTGGCCAGCGGTGGTGTGACTTGCGAAGACCCACCCGGCTATCGCGAAGGCCCCAGCGGCAAGCTGTATCTGGCCTACCTGCGTGACCCCACGGGCAACAAGCTGTGCGTGCTGCACCGGCCCGCTGCTTGATTGGTTTGCTCTATTTTTAAGAGCTTCTGGCGCTTGATTGGTAAGCGCTAGAGGCTCTTTTTGTTTTGAATGATGGGATGGCTGCGGATGCAATCTGCCAGTGCAACGATGTTTGACGAGGCGTACTACCAGCGCTTTTACTTTGACAAGAAAACCAGCGTGGTAGACCCGGCCCACACCGAGCGGCTGGGTGCGTTTGTGTGCAGCTATCTGCAGTACCTGCGCGTGCCGGTGCTGCGCGTGCTGGATGTGGGCTGCGGCATTGGCCTGTGGCGCGACGTGGTGGCGCGGCATTTCCCCACCGCGCAGTTCCATGGCGTGGAGTTCAGCAGCTACCTGTGCGAGCGTTTTGGGTGGGAGCGTGGATCGGTGGTGGACTACCGCGCACACGACCCGGCCGAGCCGTTTGACTTGGTGATTTGCCAGGGCGTGCTGCCCTACCTGAACGAGGCCGATGCGAAAAAGGCCCTGCGCAACCTGGCCCGCCTGAGCCGAGGCGCGCTCTACATCGAAGCCGTGGCCCGCGAGGACTGGGAAGACGACGTGGTGGACGAGCAGGTGACCGACCCGCGCATGCACAAGCACCCCGCCAGCCTGTACCGCCGCACGCTGGCCGAAGGCTTTACCGAACTGGGCGGCGGTGTGTGGTTGAGCGAGCACGCCGAGGTGCCCCTGTTTGCTTTGGAGAAGGCGGGGCGGCTCTGATGCCGTTGCCACCCCTCGCCCCGCAGGCGCTTGGCGGCCCCCAAGCGCCCGCAGCTTCCCCTGCGCGCTCTGAATCCCCGTCGCCCCATGCCGTGGCCCGCCTGCGCACGGCGCGGCTGGCGCGCAGCGCCAAGCCCTTTTTGGCGCGCGGCGGCCCGCGTGGCGAGCGCTGCCCTGGCTGCCGCCTGGTGCCCAGCCACTGCCTGTGCGGCGTGTGCCCCGTGGTGCCCACGCGCGCCGGGGTGTGCCTGCTCATGGCAGACATCGAGCCCCTCAAGCCCAGCAACACCGGCTGGCTGATTGCCGATGTGGTGCCCGACACCTTTGCCTTTGGCTGGGCCCGCACCGAGGTGGACCCGGCCCTGCTGGCCTTGCTCGCCGACCCGCAGTGGCAGCCTTACGTGGTCTTCCCTGGCGAGTTCGTGGCGCCTGAGCGGGTGGTGACCGAGGTGGCCTTGCCCCCTGAAGGCGCCACCGACAGCAAACGCCCGCTGTTCATTCTGCTCGATGCCACCTGGCCCGAGGCGCGCAAGATGTTCCGCAAAAGTCCGTACATCGACCGCTTTCCGGTGCTGAGCCTGCAGCCCGAGCAGATCTCGCGCTACCAGCTGCGCCGCTCGCGCCGGGAGGACCACTTCTGCACCTCGGAAGTGGCAGGCCTGTGCCTGGACCTGGCGGGCGAGCCGCTGGCCGCGCAGGCGCTGCAGGCCTACCTGGACGTGTTCACCCACCACTACCTGCAGGCCAAGCACCAACTGCCGCCCGACTGGCAGGGGCCTGAGCACCAGCGGCTGCGCGATGTGACCGCTGGCGGCTGAGGGGCTTGCGCGCCGGGCGCAAAATGCACCGATGAAAGCACCCCCCCGCCTGCAGTCCCTCATCGAGGAAGGCCTGATCGACACCGTGGTTCGGCAACTCATGAGCGGCAAGGAGGCCATGGTCTTTGTGGTGCGCTGCGGTGATGAAACGCGCTGCGCCAAGATCTACAAAGAGGCCACCCACCGCAGCTTTCGCCAAGCCGTCGATTACACCGAGAACCGCAAGGTCAAGAACTCGCGCTCGGCCCGCGCCATGGCCAAGGGCAGCAAGTTTGGCCGGCAAGAGCAAGAGGCCGCCTGGCAAAGCGCCGAGGTCGATGCGCTCTACCGCCTGGCCGCTGCGGGCGTGCGCGTGCCGCAGCCCTACAACTTTCACGACGGCGTGCTGCTGATGGAGCTGGTGACCGACGCCCACGGCGACGCCGCCCCGCGCCTGAACGATGTGCGATTTACGCCCGAAGACGCGCGCACCCACCACGCCACGCTGGTGGGCGAGGTGGTGCGCATGCTGTGTGCGGGCGTAGTGCACGGCGACCTGTCGGAGTTCAACATCCTGCTGGCGCACCTGCCCGGCGACGACGACCAGCCCGCAGCGGACGGCCCCGTCATCATCGACTTGCCCCAGGCCGTGGACGCTGCGGGCAACAACCACGCCCAGCGCATGCTGCTGCGCGACGTGGCCAACCTGCGCGACTTCTTCGGCCAGTTCGCCCCCGAGCTGCGTACCACCCAATACGGTCCCGAAATCTGGAGCCTGTACCAAAGCGGCCTGCTGACCAACGAGACCCCACTGAGCGGCGTGTATGCCCCCGACCACGTCGATGTGGACATGCAAGCCGTGCTGCGCGAGATTGACGACGCACGCGACGAAGACGCGGCGCGCAGGCTGCGCATGGCGGCGGGCTGACGGTTTCACGACCGCGTGGTGCTGCGCAACGCCCGCATGGCGAAGGTGCTGGGGTCGCGTGATAGCTCCTGATTTGATAGCTGCTGGCGCTTTTGTATTAAGCGCTAGAGGCCAATTTGGCTTGTCAAAGGTGCGCCCCGCTGTGTTCATGCGCGCACGGGTGCCTTACAGTAGCCGCCCTGCAGCACGCAATCCCACCCCACACCCCGGCCCCCGAGGGCTGCCCCCACATGACCAAAGAACTAGCCCGCCAACGCGAACTCAACCCCATGACCCTGTGCGAGCCCTGCCAGGGCATCCAGCGCAACTGGCGCAAGGCCCCGGGCCACGCCGAGCTGGTGCAGCGCGGCAACCGAAAGGAAGACCGCGAGCAAGGCTCGGTCACCATCACCCGCTATGTGTGCGACCGCTGTGGCACCGCCTGGGAATATGAAAACGACAAGTCCAACCAGAAGGCTGGCTGGTCGGTGGTGGGGCGCTGAGCGCTGCCCTGCCGTCGCAGCAGCAGGCCGTGCTGCTGCAAAAGTGAAATAGTGCACAACATGTGCCATTAAGCGTTGCAAAGGGCGATGTTTGGCGGTTGAGGCGCATTGGCGCGGCGCACAATGCGCCCGCTCCAGGGGCCTTTGAACAGGTTCGGGCAGGCATGAAAGGGGAGGAGCCCTTAGAACCTGTTCAAAATCTTTTCGGGGATCGCATTGGAGTGCAATCGGGATGAGTGGATGCTTCGGATGTGCCGCATGGGCTCGTGCCCATGCAAGCAGCCGGGGCGTCCAATCGCCCGATTTCACTCCAACCCGTAGGGCAAGTGCCTTGCCGGGCGGTTTGCGGCGTTGCGGCGCTTGTGGATAGCTGAGCTATCCACTGCGCACCGCGCCTTGCATCCCATCCCGGCAAGGTACTTGTGCGACCCCGAAAAGACCTTGAACAGGTTCTTAGCCTGGGAGCATGTTTCAACCGACTAAGGATTCCTGATGAAATTCAACTCGCTCGTGCTCGCATCGTTGGCCTTGGCCGGCGCTTCTTTGGCCCACGCTGGCAAGGCAGAACGCGACTTCTACACCGCCGAAGTGGAGCCCGCTGTGCGCAGCGCGGCCGGTGCGCTCAAGCAGTCTTGCGGTTGCGATGTGAAGATGGACGTGCAGATGAGCACCTTCCAGACCGTGGACCACCTGCGCCAAGTGCGCTATGTGGCCGAATCCATTACGGAAAAAGCCCGCGGCTACTGCACCGATGCGCCCTCCAAGGCCGCTATCTGCAAGCTCAAGACCCTGGAGATTGCCCGCACCGGCACCGCAGCCTTCAAGTTTGCAGGCGGCAAGGGCACGGCCAGCACCGACGAAAGCTCTTACCCCCACTGGGACATGATCACGACCGTGCTGGACAAGTAATGGCCTGACGCTGCGCGGGCCCCCAAGCGGCCTGCGAATCCCCAGCGATTTTGTCCTGCACACAGCCCAACGCCCCGGACCGTATTGCACGGTGCCGGGGCGTTGGCTTATGGGGCATAGCGAGGTGCGGCGCTCAGCGCTGGGTCAGAACGACTCCCAGTCTCCGTCGTTGGAGTTCGCGCTGGCGGGTGTCTGTTTCGCCGGGGCCGCCAGTGGCGCAGACCGTGCGGGAGGGCGTGCTGCGGTGGCGGGCGAGTGGGCTGCCCGGTGGGGCAGTGCCCTGGGTGCCGGGGCCTTGGCCGTGCGCATCATGGGCGCGCGCACGGCGGGGGCGGCAGCGGCAGACACCGCCCTGCGTGGCGCCGGAGCGGGTGCCGCAGCAGGCTGCCATGCTGCGTGCTGCCCCATGGCCTGGCGGGTGTCGTTGTCTGCCAGGCTGAAGACCGCCACCGATGTCACCAGTGCGTGGGCTTGGTGGTTCAGGCTGCTGGCGGCTGCGGCCATTTGTTCGACCAGTGCGGCGTTTTGCTGGGTGGCCTGGTCCAGCTGGGCCACGGCCCCGCCGATGTGGCTGATGCCGGTGGTCTGCTCGCGCGTGGCGGCGCTGATCTCGCCGATCAGGTCGGCCACGCGGCTGACCTCGCCCACGATCTCGGTCATGGCCGAGCCTGCGGTGTTGACCAGGGTGGAGCCCGCTTCCACCTTCTGCACGCTGGCCTCGATAAGGGTTTTGATCTCTTTGGCGGCCTGCGCGCTGCGCTGGGCCAGCGTGCGCACCTCGCCTGCCACCACGGCAAAGCCCCGGCCTTGCTCGCCGGCGCGGGCGGCTTCCACTGCAGCGTTCAGCGCCAGGATGTTGGTCTGGAAGGCAATGCCGTCGATCACGCTGATGATGTCGGCGATCTTGCGCGAGCTGGTGGTGATGTCGTCCATGGTGGTGACGACCTGGCCCACCACGGTGCCGCCATGCTCTGCGGCCGAGCGGGCGGCCGATGCCAGCTGGCTGGCCTGGTGCGCGGTGTCAGAGTTCTGTTTGACGGTGGCCGTCATCTCTTCCATCGACGAGGCGCTTTGCTGCAGGTTGCTGGCCTGTTGTTCTGTGCGGTGCGACAGGTCGGTGTTGCCCGTGGCAATCTCTTGCGAGCCCGCTTCGATGGAAGTGGCCGATGCGCGCACGCTGCTCACGATGCTGGCCAGGGCCGCCTGCATCTCGCCCAGCGAAGCCAGCACACTGCTGGCGGGCGCGGTGGCGCTGCCCGGCACGGGGCCCAGGTTGCCCGATGCCACGCGTTTGGCGGCGGCGCTCAGCTCCAGCGGGTCAGCCCCCAGCGATCGCATCAGGCTGCGGTTGATCAGCGTGGCCAGCGCCAGGGCGGCCAGCACGGCGGCGATGGCGGCCAGGATGAGCGTGAGGCGCTTGGTGCTGAACTTGTCCGCCGCCTTCTGGATTTCCTTGTCGCCCGATGTGGCGATGAACTTGGTGTATTCCGACGTGGTGCCGATGAGCTGCTTGAGCAGCGGCTGGCACTCGGCGTTCATCTTGGCCGTGGCCTCGTCCTTCTTGCCTGCCAGGGCCATGCCCACAATGTCCAGCGCCACGGGGCCGTATTTGGCTTCGATGGTTTCGAGCTTCTGGAACAGTTCGCGCTCTTGCGCCTGGGCTTCCTTGGAATCGGCCAGGGCCTTTTTCAGCAATGCCAGGCGCTCTTGCACGCGCTCGTGGGCGGCCTTCACGGCCACGGTTTCTGCGCTGATGTCTTCGGGGTTGTTCAGCAAGATCAGGTTGCGCGCCGCAATGGCGCGGGCGCTGGCGGCCGCCCGCACGTCGCGGGCCAGCCCGCCGCGGCTGAATTCGTCGCTGACAAAGTCCTGGAATTCGCGCTGGGATTCGCTGAGGCTGTGCACTGACAGGATGGACACCCCGATCAAGATGGCGATGAGCACCGAAAATGCGATCGTCAATTTTTGGGTAATGGTTTGGTTGTGGAAGTTCATGGCCTGCGGGTCACCCGCGTTTAGCGGTGGGAAGGGGTGTCATTGCTTTTGACAATTGATTGACGTTTACCTGTTTTGCATGCAAATGATGCAATTTGTTGTTGTTTTTACCGGCGTACGCAGTATGCGATGGCTGTTGCCCATAGGGTGTAGGACGCCGCAGACATCAGAGCGCCACGCAGGGGTATCGGGCGGCGCCGTCTGCGCAGACCGTTTTGAGGGCCCGAATTTTTGGGTGTTGCGGGCGGTGGCGCCCATGCAACCTTGCGGCCGGTGGGTGCTCAGACCCTGGGTGCGTTGGCCTGCCCCGCGCCCTCTCTTTTTTTTCTGAACAGGTGGCCCAGCCCATGCATCGCCGATCTTTTTTGAACCACTTGACCGCCGCCTGCGCACTGGCCAGCCTGCCAGGCCTGGCCCAGGCCCAGCCGCGCTGGACGGTGCCGCTGGACCAACTGCAAGAGCGCGTGGCCCAGCGCTTTCCCCTGCGCTACCCGGTGCAGGGCATGCTCGATTTGACCGTGCACACGCCCCAGCTGTCCCCGCTGCCTGTTGCCAACCGCCTGAGCGCCGCCATGGCCGTGGACGCCGCAGGCCAAGCCCTGCGCCGCACCCACAGCGGGCAGCTGGTGGTGGAGTTTGCGCTGCGCTACGAGCCCAGCGACCGCACCGTGCGCGCCCACCAGCTGCGGCTGGCGCGGCTGCAGTTCCCCACCCTGCAGCCTGCGGTGGTCGATCTCCTCAATGTCTACGGCCCCGCGCTGGCCCAGCAGTCTTTGATGGAAGTGGTGCTGCACCAGGTCAAACCACAAGAGCTGGCGCTGCTGGACGGCCTGGGCCTGCAGCCGGGCGCAATCACAGTGACGGACAGCGGGCTGGAAGTGGCATTTGTTCACAGGCCCCCAGGGTGACCGAGGTGCCGTGCAGGGGGCGTGTTTGTCCTATCCAGCCCATGCTGCCGTCTCACCTGGAGGCCCCACCAGTGGGGCCCTGCGCGGGGATCACCTTGTCTGGTGTGCGCGGGGCGTCCTCACCGGTTTTGCCTGAGCGAGACCCAGTTCCTGGGGCGTGAGGGCATACGCGGGATTGTTGGCCAGCATCTCCACGGCCAAGTCGATGAAGGCACGAACCCTTTCGGGCAGTGCTTTGCGGTTCCCGTAGTACACGTACAAGCCCAGGTGCTGCGCTACATGCTGGGGTAACAGTGGCACCAAATGTCCGCTGCGCACCAGGGGGGCGGCCGTGGTTCCCACCAGTTGCCCTACTGCGTGGCCGCCCAGTACCGCGCGGGCCTCGACTTCGATGTCATTGGTGCAGAACGCGGGCAGGATGTCACGAGCGACGATGTCATCGCCTACCTGGAATTCCCAGGGCATGGGCTTGCCGGTGGCAGCGTGGCGAAAGCCACTGCAACGGTGCTGGGCCAGATCAGCGATGCATGTGGGCGCTCCGTGGCGAGCGATGTACGCGGGTGAGGCGCAAACGATGAGTTGCAGGCTTAGCAGCCGCCGCGCCACAACGCCCCCTTCGGGCGGGTACCCCGAGCGAAAGCCCACGTCCACGCGGTCTTCCACCCAGTTGCCAATGCGGTCGTCCAACTGCACATCAGGCTCCACTTGCGGGTGACGGCGACAGAATTCGGTGATGACTGGCCAGACCACTTCCAGCAAGATGGAGCGCGGCGCCACGATGCGCAGTGGCCCAGCCATCGCTTCGCCCCCTCTGCGCGCGCCCTGTATGGCCTGTTGCAGCGTTGCCAGTCCCGGTTGTGCAGACGCCAGGAACTGCCGGCCCTCCTCGGTCAGGCTCAGGCTGCGCGTGGTGCGGTGAAACAGCCGCACCCCCAAATGGGACTCCAGTTGCCCCAGCAATTGGCTGGATGCCTGGGGCGTGAGGCCTTGTGCGGCTGCTGCCTGGCGCAGGCTGCCCATTTCGGCGGCCTTGGCAAAGTTGAAGATGGCACGCAGTTCGTTGATGGCCATGGGGTGTGATTGCCAAAGAGGGAGCGCAGTCGATGTGGATTGGCAACCATGCGTTGCCAATGAATCCGTGAATTATGGGCTATTCAAATGGCAATGCCGTCCCTAAAGTTCATCGCTGCGGGCGCGGTAAGACGCCCATCCACCCCTGATGGGGCCTTTTCCACACCACCACTCACTCCTTCATTCGCCATGGCCGTTGCTGCTCCTTCCTCCACACCCCATAACACCTCTTCCTACCCCCGCGTCTGGATGATCACCGGCGCCTCGCGCGGTATCGGTGCGCGCATCGCCGAGGCCGCGCTGGCCCAGGGCGACGCCGTTATCGCCACGTCGCGCGACGCCGCATCGATCGAAAAGCGCTTTGGCGGGCACGATGCCCTGTTGCCCCTGGCGCTGGACGTGACCGACGAGGCCCAGGCCCGCCATGCCGCAGGCGCGGCGCTCGACCGTTTCGGCCGCATCGACGTGCTGGTCAACAACGCGGGCTACGGCCTGCTGGGCGCGGTGGAAGAGGCCACCGCCGACGAGGTGCTGCGCCTGTACGACACCAATGTGTTTGGCCTGCTGCATGTGACCCGCGCCGTGCTGCCCGCCATGCGCGCGCGCCGCGCCGGGCATGTGGTCAACATCTCGTCGCTGGGCGGCGTGCAGTCGGCCGCCGGGTTTGGCCTGTACTGCTCCACCAAGTTCGCGGTCGAGGGCATCACCGAGGCGCTGCACGCCGAGCTGGCGCCGCTGGGCATCCACGCCACCGTGGTGGAGCCCGGGTACTTCCGCACCGAGTTCCTGGACAGCGCCTCGCTGGCCGTGTCGCCCCGCGTGCTGGACGACTACGCCGAGAGCGCCGGTGCCGTGCGCGAGGCCGCACGCCGCATCAACCTGAACCAGCCCGGCGACCCTGTGCGCCTGGCCCAGGCCGTGATGCAGCTGGTGGCCAGCCCCCACCCGCCGCTGCGCCTGCCGCTGGGTACCGATACGTTGCAAGCCATTGCCGACAAGCATGCCTTTGTGGCGAAAGAGACGGCGCAGTGGCGCGCGGTGGCTGCGTCCACGGACTTCCCAGTGCAGGAGACGGCGCTTCAGACGGTGTGAGTCAATGCTCCTGTTTTGGTAGCTGCTAGCGTCCTGCCACCGTGCGGCAGGGGCTGTTTGGGTCCCAATCTTTGGGCCTGGGTGCTGCGGGGGCTGCCGACGCTCACACCGGCCGTGCAAACTCCATCACCCAGTTCACCTCCCAGGTCGCGCCTCCGTCGTCCGAAAACGCCTGCTGCCAGCGCGGCGCGCCGGTGTGCATCTGCGACCACTCGAAGCGCACGCGCACCGGGCGGCCCTCGAACAGCTCCTCGCCTTCAAACAGGCCCACGCCATTCTGAAAACCACCCATCACGGGCGGCAGCAGCTGGCCGGTGGCAGGGTCCAGGCCGCCCGTGAGGTTGTCGATCCAGTAGATGCTCCAGCGCTGCGATGCCGGGCAGTACACCCGCAGCGACATACCCACATAGCCCGGCTTCCACGCGAGTGGCGTGAAGTCGTCGCAGTTGCCGATGCCGCCGGGCAGCGGGCGCGCGGTGCCGGTGGCGTCGAACACCTCCCAGTCGTGGCAGCCCGCCAGGCGACGCACCAAGCGCGTGTTGCGGATGCGCCAGGGGCCCATGAGGAAGTCGAAGTCGCGCGCGGCGCTGGGGGCCACGGTGGGCGAGGGGATGGTGATGAGATGGGGCGTGGTCATGGCGGTGCTCTGGTGGGGCTTCATGCGTGCAAGGCGCTGCGCGCCGTGGGCTGCAGGCGCAAGGTGTGGGGCGGGCCCGCCAGCCAGCGGGCCAGGCCCGGGGCCAGGCCGCGCTCCCAGGCGCCGCTGCTGGTCACGGCCTGGGCGGCCGCTGCGCTGCCAAACAGGGCCAGCGCCAGCAGCACGGGTTCGCCCTCGCGCACGGGCAGGCGAGGGAAGGTGTTGGCGCTGGCCTCGGTGCAGTACCACGCCACCTGGCGCGCGCCACTGCGCTGCAGCAGCGGGGCCATGCGGTGGTGGCAGAAGTCAAGCAGCGCGGGCGTGTGGCTCTCGCGCAGGGGGAAGACAGTGGCGGTGAGCACGCCCGGTGCCGCACCGCTGCAGCCCGGCGCGGGTCGTGCGTGCTGGGGCAGGGCGATGGCGGCGCCGGGCCAGGCGGGGCGCAGCAGCAGCACGTTGTCCGAATCGACCATGGTGGCGTTGGCCGCGCTGCGGTGCGCGGCCCACACCGGGCCGCCATAGAAGCCTTCGAGCGCGCGGCGGCGGGATTCCATGCTGGCAAAGCCGCGCAGCCACACAAACATGTCGGGCCGGTCCAGGTCGCGGAACTGGCCCAGCACGCGCATGCCGTGGGCCTCCTGCGTTTCCACGAACTCGCGGTCGAACAGGTCGATGAGCACCTCGCGCTGCTGCGGGTGCAGTGTGTACTGGCGCA
Organism: Acidovorax sp. 56; assembly: GCF_002749705.1. NCBI lineage: Bacteria > Pseudomonadati > Pseudomonadota > Betaproteobacteria > Burkholderiales > Comamonadaceae > Acidovorax > Acidovorax sp. 56. The sequence goes on along the minus strand of NZ_PEEV01000001.1, from coordinate 3,052,772 downwards.
GCTCGACGACAGCACATTCGTCGGCGGCGGGCGCTGCTGCGCAGGGAGGGGGTGGCGTGGCCATGAGGGCTTCGGGCATGGGGGGCTCCTGGTGAAAAGGGGCAGAGAAACACAACGAGCCCGCAGTCTGCGCCGCCATACATGCCACCTTGTGGCAGGTATTTGGGATATCTTTGCGCATCGCCTTTTAGAGCGGCTAACAAACTCTTCTGGCGTCGTTGCCGCGTCTTGTCGCACTACGCGTACTGCCTGCGACGCAGCGCCTAGCCAGAACCGCTTCGCTGAGTTTGTTAGCCGCTCTTGTCGCACCCACCACACCCTTTTTGCACCATGCGCGCCAGCCGCCTGCTTTCCCTTCAGATGCTGCTCGAAACCCGGGGCCGCATGAGCGCAACCGCGCTGGCCGATGCGCTGGAGGTGTCGGTGCGCACGCTCTACCGCGACGTGGACCAGTTGAGTGCCGCCGGTGTGCCCATCTATGCCGAGCGGGGGCGCCATGGCGGTTTTGCGCTGTTGCCGGGCTGGAAGACCACGCTCACTGGCCTCACGCCGTCCGAGGCGCAGGCCGTGTTCTTGAGCGGCCTGCCCGGCCCCGCGCAGGACCTGGGCCTGGGCGGCGATGTGGAGGGTGCGCGCCTGAAGTTACTGGCCGCGCTACCCGCCGCCTGGCGCGAGGACGCCCAGCGCGTGAGTGCCCGCCTGCACCTGGACCCGGTGGACTGGTACCGCGAGAGCGACCCCACGCCGCACCTGCCCACGGTGGCCGCAGCGGTGTGGAGCGGCCACCAGATCGCGATGCGTTACACCAGTTGGACGGACACCGTGGAGCGCACTGTGAGCCCGTTGGGCTTGGTGCTGAAGGCGGGCGTGTGGTACTTGGTGGCCATGCCCACGGGCGCGGACGAGCGCGCGCCTCGCACGTACCGGGTCTCAAACATCCTGGCGGCCACCGTGCTGGGCAAATCGGCCAGACGCCCCGCGCGCTTTGACCTGCCCGCCTATTGGGCCGCATCGATCCAGCGTTTTGAGTCGGGCCTGTACACGGGTGAGGCCGTGCTGCTGGCCACGCCCGCTGGCCTGCGGGGCCTGCGCGTCCTCAGCAGCGCCGTGGCGCGCGCAGTGGCCGCCGCGCCACCGTCCCGCCGCAAGGATGGCCGCACGGCCGTGACGATCCCCATCGAGTCGGTGGAGCATGCCTGCGGGCAGCTGATGCGGCTGTCACCCCAGGTGGAGGTGCTGCGGCCCGCGGCATTGCGCCGCGCGCTGGTGGTGCGGGTGCAGGCCACGGCGCGGCTGTATGGGCTGGTTGCCAGATGAGGGATCGTGGGCTTTGCTATTAAGTCAATAGCTGTATCGGCATGATGGATAGGCGCTACCGGCCGATAACGTCATAGGAGCCCGTTCAGAGTCTTTTGGGAGCCGCACAAGTACCTTGCGCATCTCTGCCCAAAAAAACCGTTGTGTGACTCCTGGAATATCGTCAACAGGTTCTCAGAGCCCTCGTTCCACCATGTCCAGCAGTCGCTGGCTCAGCTGGTCCAGCATCTGCTGGGGCGTGCTACGCAGCGGCCCGTCGATGGCGAGCAGCGCCATGCCATGCACCGTGGACCAGGCCAGGTATTCGGCCCCGGGGCGGCGTGCGGGTGGCAGGGCGCCCGCAGCCACCAGGTCGTCCAGCGCAGCGCTCAGGTGCTGGAAGGGGTTGAGTCCTGTGGCGCCGCCCATGGCGGGGTCTGGGTTTTGCTGCACCGTGAAGCGGCCACCGAAGGCGGTGCGAAAGAGCCCTGTCTCGGCGTGCGCAAACCGCAGGTAGCCCGCGCCCACGGCGCGCACCTTGGCATGGGCCTGCTCTGTGGGTGTGCCGGTGGTGGGCACTTGGGTCAGTTCGGTTTCCATGGACCGCGCGGCGGCGGCCACGGCAGCAGCGCGCACGGCACCCAGCAAGTCGTCCCGGTTGGCGAAATGGCGGTACGCCGCATTGGGCGCCACACCCGCGCGGCGTGTGGCCTCGCGCAGCACCACCGCATCCGGGCCGCCCTGGCGCGCCAGTTCGATGCCTGCGTCCAGCAGCGCACGGTGCAGGTCGCCGTGGCGGTAGGTGGTGCGTGCGGTGGGCTCACTGGATGTGGCGGCTTTGTTGCGGGGGGTTACGGTCATGGACAGCTTGGATGTGGACACTGTCCATTATCTTTGCTATTGTTTGTGGACGGTGTTCACAATGACGTTGGCACCGTTGCCACTCCGTCCGTTCCATCCCGCAGGAGATCCCATGAGAGTTGAGCCCTATCTGATGTTTGAAGGCCGCTGTGAAGAGGCCCTGGACTTCTACCGCAGCGCGCTGGGCGCGCAGGTGACCATGCTGATGCGCTACAAGGACAACCCCGAGCCCGCCGCCGGGCAGGGCTGCAGCGAAGGCCCTGGCCCCGGCCCAACGCCCGAGATGGTGATGCACGCCGCCTTCACGGTGGGCGAGACGGTGCTGATGGCGTCCGACGGCATGGGCTCGGGCAAGCCCACGTTCCAGGGCATCTCGCTGGCGCTGAGCCCGGCCAGCGAGGCCGAGGCGCAGCGCCTGTTCAACGCACTGGCCGAGGGCGGGCAGGTGCAGATGCCGCTGTCCAAGACGTTCTTCTCGCCCGCCTTTGGCATGGTGGCCGACAAGTTCGGCGTCAGCTGGATGGTGGTGGTGCCCGCATGAGCGCGCTGGCGTCCACCCCCGCAGGCGCTGCCATCCTCGCCCTCTACGGCCACCCGTTTTCTTCCTACACCCAGAAGGTGCTGACCGCGCTGTACGAGAACGGGACACCCTTTGAGCTGCGCAACCTCGACCCCGCAGCGGCGGACAACCATGCCCCCGACTGGCTGCGCCGCTGGCCGCTTGCCAAGTTTCCGGTGCTGGTGGATGGTGACCGCACGGTGGTGGAAAGCAGCATTGTGATCGAGCACCTGCAGCTTGCGCACCCGGGGCCGGTGCCGTTGATTCCGCTTGATCCCAAGGCGGCGCTGGAGGTGCGGTTCATGGACCGCTTCTTTGACCTGCATGTGATGGCCCCCGTGCAGCACGCGGTGAATGCTGCGTTGACCGGCGACCCCGAGCGCCGCTCAGAAGGCGTGGCCTGGGCGGCCGACAAGTTGGACAAGGCCTATGCCTGGCTGGAGGGCGCATGGGCTGGGCGGACCTGGGCTGTAGGGGACCACTTTTCGCTGGCCGACTGCGCAGCAGCCCCCTCGCTGTTCTATGCCGACTGGACGCACCCCATCGCCGCTACCTACCCGCAGCTGCGCGCGTACCGTGCCCGGCTGCTGGCACGCCCCTCGTTTGCACGCGCGGTGGAGGGCGGGCGACCTTACCGCCACTACTTTCCGCTCGGTGCGCCAGACCGCGACTGAGCCACAGAGTGACTGACTGACGGAGCGAGCGACGGGCGGTGTGCAAACGCGCCGCCATCCACCCCACCAGGAGACCCATCGATGATGAATCCAGAACCCCATGCCCTGCACCGCTGGCTGCACCAGTTGTTGGGCGACTGGACCTGTACCTCCGAGGCCGACATGGGCCCTGGCCAACCCCCTGAGCGCGGCACCGGCACCGAGCAGGTGCGGGCGCTGGGCGACTACTGGGTGCTGTGCGAAGGCACCGGCACCATGCCCGGCGGTGGTGAGGCTCGCATGCTGATGACCTTGGGCTACGACCCCGCGCAGCAGGTGTTTCGCGGCAGCTGGGTGGGCTCGATGATGGCGCACATGTTTGTGTACAGCGGCACGCTTGACGCCGACCAGCGCGTGCTGACGCTGGAGACCGAAGGCCCCAGCTTCACGGGCGACGGCAGCACCACACGCTACCGCGACACCATCACCCTGCTGAGCCCGCAAGAGCGCACCCTCACCTCCGCAGGCCTGCAACCGGACGGGCAGTGGAACACGTTCATGCGCGCCAGCTACCGGCGCGTGGGGTGAGTGTTGCGCTGGCAAGTGGTGATTTGCTATTGAATGTGTAGCTGCTAGCGCTTTTGGAGACTGCGCTAGAGGCTGAAATGGCTTGCATGTTGGGTGGGTGCCGGCCACCGTGGGTTGGGGCCGCACCTGCGCAAACCGCAGGCAAGTTGGTACCCACAGCGCCTTAGGGCACACGGCGGCAGGAGGGGCGGGTTCAGGCCTGGGCGGCTGAAATACCTTGTAACGCAACCCTTGGGGTTTGGCCGGAGGCAGCGCCAGATAATCCTTCGGCCTTGTCCTCCTCTGCCACCATCCATGCCGACTGAAAACGCCCTAGCGCCTGTGCTGCCCACCGATCTCTTTGAAGAGCGAAACCGCCAGAGCGAAGAGATGCTGGTGTATCGCCACGCTACATCACATGAAGTGCCCGTCGTCAGCCTGCGCGTGCAATGGCTGGTGTTGGGTGGGCTGGTTGTGGTGGCGCTGGCTTTTGTGGCGTGGATGCTGCTGCGCACGTTTCCCAATCTGGTCCACATGAGCTGGGATGAGTGGCGGGACATGGGTGCAGCGTTTTTGCAAAAAATGCAGAAAAAAGACGCAGCGTGGTTACCTTGTCTGTACCTGGTTTGGGCAATGGTGTTCTGGGGAGGACGCTGGCTGTGGAATCGCCACCTCAGGCTATACATCACCCCGCAAGGCTTGCGCCAAGAGCACCGGATGCCGCTGGGCTTGCACCACCTGTTTGGGCAGAACTGGCAGATTGAGTGGAGCGAGGTGCGCGGCATCACGACGCGCCGTACAGATGTCTTGAACGGGAATATCAGCCCGATGGCATGGGCAGAGATCGTGCTGCAACTCGGCAAAGGCCGGCAACGCGTGCTCCGCCCTGCCTTTTGGTTTCGGCCGGGCGATCCGCCACGCCCGCGTCTGAAATCGGTATACGGCGTGTGGTCGATGTCACCGCCTTGGTCGGGGCCAGACAACCACAGCCAACTGACGCGGGCGTTTGCCAACCTGCGCCTGGTCAGCGCGATGCAGAGCCACGCCCCCCTGCCGGATGTGGCCTTGCCGTGGCCGGGCATTCCAAACTCCTTCAGCACCGACCTGAACCGCCAGCCCGAGGTGCTGACCCTGCTCGGCGGTGCAGTCCTGGTGTTTGTGGTGGGCCTGTTTTTGATGGTGGCCGCCCCCAACGTGCACCTGCACGCGTCTCCGGGCTGGGTCGCTCGCGCTACATGGGCCGTGGGCACACTGGCCCTATGGGCGGCGGCGTGGCAGGCGTGGCGTCGCTATCTGGCCTCGCAACCGGTTCCGGTGCCCACGCAGCGGCCTGCCGTGCCTTTGTCCAAGCCCGCCCTGGCCTTTGCTGCGGTGTTGTGGATGGCAGCGCTGGCCTTTGTCATCGAGCCCTTGCTGGTCCACTCCGCCTTGCTGGGCCGCGCCGATGCGTGGCACACCCACCGCTTTGCGTTGGGGGGCGGCTGGGCCAAACCTATCGGCCCCGAGGCGGCCCACATCCCGCCCATCGAGTTGCCCGGCGCGCAAAGCCGGCTGGCCTGGATCAAACCCGGCAGCGAGGCCGACCTGGCCACGGTGGAGGGCCGCTGGGGGCTGTGGATTTTCAACGACGCGCCTTTGCGCGCTTTGGCCACGCAGCAGGGCGTGCGCTGATCGCGCAGAGGGCCGATGGCAGTGGGCACTGTCCTGTTCGCAGGGCGCATTGTTCCAGCGGCCGCACTAGTGCTGGGGCGCGCGGGCCCCATATTCACCCTGCGTGCCGCCCGACAGGGGCGGCGCATTTCATAAGGAGCCAGCATGTCGTCCGCCCCCACCGCCCCATCCACTGCCGCCAGCAGCCCCGTGTTGCAGACCCAGCCCCTGGGCCCGCTGTGGCCCACGATGGATCCGTTTCTCTTCTGCGCCCACCACGACGACGCCTACCCCGCTGGCGACGGCGCGTTTGCGCCCGCCGTGTCGCGGGAAGGGCGCCAGATGGGCAGCGACTTCAGCCGCAAGGACGGCTGGAGCATGTACCACGGCGACACCGTGCCCGGCTTCCCGGGCCACCCGCACCGGGGCTTTGAGACGGTGACGTTGGTGCGCAAGGGGCTGATCGACCACGCCGACTCGCTGGGCGCGGCCGCGCGCTTTGGCGGGGGCGATGTGCAGTGGGTTACGGCGGGCAAGGGCATCCAGCACTCTGAGATGTTCCCGCTGCTCAACGCCACCGAGCCCAATCCGCTCGAACTCTTCCAGATCTGGCTGAACCTGCCTGCGAAGAACAAGATGGTGGAGCCGCACTTCACCATGCTGTGGAACGAGCGCATCCCGCGCCTGCAACACCGCGACGCTGAAGGCCGCCTGACCACCGTCACCGTGGTGGCTGGTGCGCTGCCAGGCGCCGCTGCCCCGTTGAGCCCGCCGCCCGAATCCTGGGCCTCGCAGCCGGATGCGGACGTGGCCATCTGGACGCTGCACCTGGAGCCCGGCGCACGCTGGACGCTGCCCGCCGCCACTGGCCAGGGCACGCGCCGGATGCTGTACTACTTTGTGGGCAACGGCCTCACCGTGGGCCCGCAGGCCCTGGCGGGCCACGCCGCACTGGAGATCGTGGCCGGGCAAGCCTGGGAGCTGGTCAACACCGGCACCACGGCGGTGGAATGCCTGCTGCTGCAAGGCCGCCCCATTGGCGAGCCCGTGGCGCAATACGGCCCGTTTGTGATGAACACGCAGCAGGAAATCATGCAGGCCATGCAGGACTACCGCCGCACCCAGTTCGGCGGCTGGCCCTGGCCTGAGAGCGACCCCGTGCACGGGCCTGAGGCGCGCCGGTTTGCGCGCTACCCGGGGTCTGACCGCGAGGATGACCCGGTGCTTGGCTGAGCCATGCGTGGGCATGGGTTTCCCACGGGTTTGGTGGCCGCCCTGGGTGGACGGCGCTGCGGGTAACATGGCGGCGCTTTTTACATTCAGGGGGTTTGCATGCGTCTTTCTAGTTGTGTTCGGCAGATGGGGTTGGCCGTAGCACTGTCTTCGGTGGTGGTGGGGACTGCCTGGGCGGCGCAGCCCAGCGACAAGTCCATTGCGGCCTTGCTGGCGGTGACCCAGAGCGAGCAGTTGATGGAAGACATGAGCGCCCGCATGGCCCAGTCCATGCACCAATCGATGATGGGCATGTTCCAGAACCAGAAGCTCAATGCGCGGCAGATGGAGGTGCTCGACAGCATGTCGCGCGAGATGGGGGTGCTCGTGCGCGATGAGATGAGCTGGGAAGTCCAGCGCCCGCAAATTGTGAAGATCTACCAATCGGTGTTTACGCAAAAGGAAGTGGATGCGCAAATTGCGTTCTACCGCTCGGCGGCAGGCCAATCGATGGTGAAGAAAATGCCCCAAGTGACGGAGCAGAGCATGGCCCTCATGCAAGAGCGCATGAAAATCATGATGCCGCGCTTTCAAGCCTTGGCCGAAAAGGCCGCTGCGCAAGTCCAAGAACTGAAATCCGACCCCGCGCCTGCGGCCCCCTAACTTTTCTCTGTTGAACCATGACTTCCATTACCAAAGACTCCGCAGTCACCATCACCTACAAGGTGACCACGCCCCAAGGCAAGCCGCTCGACTCCGGCAGCCTGGCCTACCTGCACGGTGGCTATGAAAACATCTTCCCCAAGGTCGAAGCCGCGCTGGAAGGCCAGGCCGTGGGTTTCACCGCCAACATCGACCTGGCCGTGGAAGACGCCTTTGGCGCCCGCGATGAAAGCCTGGTGCGCACCATCCCCAAGAGCGAGTTTCCACCCGGCGTGAAGGTGGGCGGCCAACTGCAGGGCGTGGGCGCAGACGGCCAGCCCGCCGTGTTCAACGTGGTCAAGATCAAAGGCCCTGAAGTGCACCTGGACGGCAACCACCCCTTGGCGGGCGAAGCGCTCAAGTTCAGCTGCAAGGTCACGGCCGTGCGCGCTGCCAGCGCCGAAGAAATCGCCCACCGCCACGTGCACGGCGCCCACGGGCACCAGCACTGATTGGGCCACCCCGCCGTGCAAGGGTTATTGGACCGCCTGGGCTATGCGCTGATCGGCCTGTTCTTTGGCGCCCTCATCGGCGTGGCGGGCTGGTGGCTGTATGGCGTGGCGCATTCTGTGCGCTACCGAGGCCCGGGCATGGACCCGCTGCTGCGCCACTGGGTGCAGTACGGCGGTGCCATTTTTGGCGTGCTGGGCTTCCTCCTGCGCGAGCGTGCGGCCGATGTGGTGGCCGACACGCTGTCTGCGATGCTCCACTTCGAATTCAACCCCGCGCCCGGCCGCGTGGCGTCTGCCGTGCTGGGCGGCGTGGTGTTGGTGATTGCGGTGGCGGCGATCTGGTTCACCAGCCCGATCAAAGGCTAGCCCATGGCTGGCGTTGCCGACCCAGCACTGGGCCTCTACATCCAAAGTGTGGAGGCCGAGGCCAAGCTCGATATTTGCGCAAGCCCATCGGTCGGCATGGGCTCAGATTTTGGTCGGGCGTTCCAGGCTTGGCGAGCCGCCCATGCAGCCGCACTGGCCGAGGGCGCTGCGATGGCTGCAGAGCGGGGCATGACCGGTGGGACCCGCCCCAGCATTCAGTCCTTCGCGCGCATGAATGCGCAGACGTTGGCGTCCTTGCCCCTCGATGACCGGCAGCGCCGTTGTAACGAGCTTCTGGCATTTTTCAGTGGCAAAGAGGCCCGATAGATTGCTCATCTATTGATAGCTGCTAGCGCTTGATTGGTAAGCGTTGACGGCCAAAATGACATAAAACTCAGCGCCCCTTTCGGGTCAAGCCTTTGCCCTGTAGCACCGGCTCGGCCGCCAGCCGCTCGCGCGCAAATTCCACAAACGCCCGCACCTTGGCGGGCGCACGCCGCCCGGCGGGGTAGACGATGTGCACGGGCACCGGCGGTGGCTCAAACCCGGCCAGCACAATGCGCAACCGTCCCGCGCGCAGGCTGGCCGCCGCCTGGTAGGCGAGGCAGCGCGTGAGGCCCAGGCCCGCCTCGGCGGCGGCAATGTCCACCTCGTTGGCGTTGCTGATCCATGCGATCTGCGGCTGGCCCACCAGCCCTTCGCCAAACTTCCAGGGCGCAGCGGCGCGGGCGTCGAACGAGAACGCAATCGCTCGGTGCTGCGCTAGGTCCTGCGGGTGCTGCGGCTCGCCGTGGCGTGCCAGGTACTCGGGCGAGGCCACCACCAGCCGCCGCAGTGCGCCCACGGGCAGGGCGGTGAGGCCCGAATCCGGCAGGTGGGCAATGCGCACGGCCACATCCATGTCTTCTTCCAGCAGGTGCACCAGGCGGTTCACAAACAGCGTGCGCGCCTGCACGCGCGGCTGGGCCTGCAAGAAGCTCTGCACGATGGGCGCCACATGGTGGATGCCGAACATCTGCGGTGCCGTGATGGACAGCAGCCCCTGTGGCTGCACTTGCGCGCCACTGGCGGTCTGTTCGGCCTCTGCCAGGTCGCTCAGGATGGGGCGGCAGTCGGCCAGAAAGCGCTCGCCCGCCTCCGTCAGCCGCACCCAGCGCGTGCTGCGCTGGAACAGCAGCACACCGAGCCGCGCCTCCAGCGCCGCAATGGCGCGCGTGACGGCCGCCGCCGAGCAGCCCAGCCGCCGCCCCGCCACGGCAAAGCCGCCCGCATCGGCCACGGTCACAAAGCAGCGCAGGGTGTCGAGGTGGTCCATTGTTGCGTCTCTCGAAATTCTGAAAGACGCACTATCGCTATTCACGCCGCCAAGTGCAATAGATAAGGTTGAGTCCTTCACAGAACCTGTTTTGACAAGGACGTACCCCATGGCCGCCACCCACCTTCCCGCCGCCCCGCTCACGCTGCACCGCACCGCCATCTCCGGCCACTGCCATCGTGTGGAGCTGCTGCTGTCCCTGCTCGGCCTGCCCCACCGGCTGGTGGAGGTGAACCTGTTGCAGGGCGAGCACCAATTGCCCGCGCACCGTGCACTCAACCCGCTGGGCCAGGTGCCCGTGCTGGTGGATGGCGACGTGGTGCTGAGCGACAGCAACGCCATCCTGGTCTATCTGGTGCAGCGCTACGCGCCCGGCAGCGCATGGATGCCGCAAGACCCCGTAGGCCAGGCGCAGCTGCAGCGCTGGCTCAGCCTGGCGGCAGGCTTTCTAGCGGCGGGCATTGGTGGGCCGCGCTTTGCGACGTTGACGGGCAAGCCCATCAACGAGGTCGCCCAGGCCCAAGGCCGACGGCTGCTGGACTTCATGGAAGCCGCGCTGCAAGGGCGCGACTGGCTGCTGGGCGGGGCCACGCCCAGCCTGGCCGATGTGGCCATGGTCAGCTACACCTCGCAGGCCCATCTGGCAGGCCTGCCGTTGCCCACCGTTTACCCGCGCATCGCCGCCTGGGTGGCACGCCTGCAGGCGCTGCCCGGCTATGTGCCGTTGCTGGACCACCTCAGCGGTTTGACTCCTCAGCCTGCGGAGGCCGTATGACCGCCCTGCCCACAGGCGGCAGCGAAGGCCCCGCCCCCAGCGCCTGGCACGCCGGTGAACAAGCTCTGCAAGCCCGCGCTGGCGTGCACGAGCGCATGGCCGCCGTGGGCGAGGTGGTGGTGCGCGACCACATGCCGGACCAGCACCGCGAGCTGTTTGAAAAGCTGCCCACGCTGCTGCTGGGTGCACTCGACGCACAGGGCCAGCCCTGGGCCACCATGCTGGCGGGCCCACCGGGCTTTGTGCACACGCCCCACGCGCAGCGCATGGACATTGCCGCGGCTATCGACCCGGCCGACCCCGTTGACCCCGTTGACCCAGTGATGGCGGCGTTGGCCGCGCACGGCACCGGCGCACCCGTGGGCGTGCTGGGGCTGGAGCCGCACACACGCCGCCGTAACCGCATGAACGGCCATGTGGTGCGCTGGGGCGCGCAGCAGGGCCTGTCGATCACGGTGGCGCAGAGCTTTGGCAACTGCCCCAAGTACATCCAGGCCCGCGCACCGGGCCTGCGCGCCGCCGTCACTCCACCCCAGCCTGCCCAGCCGCTGGGCCCGGCGCTGGATGCGGCGGCGCTGGCGCTCATCGCGCGCAGCGACACGCTGTTCATCGCCAGCGCCTCGGCCGCCCGGCCTGGCCTGCAGCGCGGGGAGGGCGTGGACATGTCCCACCGGGGGGGCGAGCCCGGCTTTTTGCAGGTGAGGCACACGCCCCAGGGCCTGGAACTGTGGCTGCCCGATTACCCCGGCAACCTGTTCTTCAACACCCTGGGCAACCTCGCGCAGCACCCGCTGGCCGGACTCTTGTGGGTGGACTACGACGATGGCGGCCTGCTGCACGTGGCCGCCCGCGCCGAGCTGCTGTGGGGCGAGGCCGAGCGCGCCCCATGGCCCGGCGCGCAGCGCGTGCTGCGGTTGTTGGTGCTGGGTGGCGTGTGGCGCGCCCAGGCACTGCCCTGGCGGTGGACGGCGGCGCAGCCTGCGCCGCAGTTCAGTGCGATGCGCCAGGCCGAGGGCGTTCAGGGGCGGCGCCCATCCACCTGAACCGTTCACGCTGAGCCTGTCGAAGCGCCGCGCAAGGCTTCGACAGGCTCAGCCCGAACGGGGTTTCATGTGCAGAGGCCTACTCATTCCAGCTCCACGGGTCTTGGGCGCTTGAGCGGCGCAATCATCTTGCGCGGTGTGGTGGGCTCGGCCGCCACCATCTGCGCGCTGCGCTCGTGCGCCGTCTGCGCCAGCTCGGTGATGAGCGCGGCTTCGGGCAGGTTGTGCCAGTAGCGCGTGGGCATCTCCTTTTTCATCATGGTCAGCTTGAGCCGCGCGGGGTTGAAGATGTGGCGGTAGTAGGTGAGCCACAACGCCTCGCCTGCGTCGGGTGGCGGCGTGTCGCTGCGCTGTGCGCCCGGGCCGGTGTGCAGCTGCTGGCCGTCCCAGCGCACGCTGGCGTCGGGTGTGAGGATGGCCCAGCGCATCTGCGTGAACCGGCGGATGAAGAAGCCCGCATTGGCCTCGGTGATGTAGTGGTCGGGCTCGAACCAGGCCATGTGCAGGGTCTCGCCATCGGGCTGGGTCACGGGGCGAAAGCGCACAAACGCGTGCATCTTGTGTTTGTCGCGCGCCACGGCGCGGACCATGTGGTGGGCCAGCATGCGGTCCGCGTCCAGCGGGTCGTGCCGCGCGGCTTCGGCTTCATTGCCGCCTTGCGCCATGCGCCACAGCAGGCGGTACATCAGCGAGAAGCGGCCCGGGTCGCGGTGCAGGATGAGCTGCTCGCACAGGTGCACAAAGTCGGGCGGTACGCGCAGCGCGGGCGCATCGGGGCTTGGTGGTGGCAGGACGTTGTGGCTGTGAGGCTCGGGCGCAAACAGGTCGCTTGCCGCATCGGCTTGGCAGCGCCAGTCCACGGCCTGTGGGGGTACGTTGGCTTGCACCAGGGCGCGTGCCGCTTGGCGAAAGCCGGGCCAGTCGGTGGGGTGGTCCAGCGTGATGGTGTGGCGCTGCATGCGGGCCTCTCCAGCTCAAAACAAGCTGCGCTGCACCGGCGGCGGCGCCAGTTGCGCCGCCAGGTCGGCTGCGTCCAGCGCACGGCCGGGGCGGTAGTCGGCCGCCTCCACAAAGGGCAGCACCTTCTTGAGCGGCACATGCAGCCGCGCCAGGTCGGCATGCCGCAAGCGGCGCACGCGGCGGGCGGCCAGCAGGCGGTCCACCGTCTGTACACCAAAACCCGGCACGCGCAGCAGCAGCTCGCGCGGGGCGGTGTTCAGGTTGACCGGAAAGCGCTCGCGGTGCGCCAGGGCCCAGGCCAGCTTGGGGTCCATGTCCAGCGCCAGCATGCCGGCCTGGCTGCCTGTGGCGCCTTGGCTTGGCGGCACGATTTCGTCGTGGGTGAAGCCATAAAAACGCATCAGCCAGTCGGCCTGGTACAGCCGGTGCTCGCGCACCGTGGGTGGTGCGGCCAGTGGCAGGGCGCGGGCCGCATTGGGAATGGGGCTGAAGGCTGAGTAGTACACCCGCCGCAGCCGGTGCACGCCATACAGTCGTGCGCTGGTGGCGAGGATGGTGCGGTCGTTGGTCGCATCCGCCCCCACGATCATCTGCGTGCTCTGCCCGCCGGGCGCAAAGTGCGGCACGCTGGCCCGGCGCGTGGTGCGCGATTGCGGCATCGACACGATGGCCTGTGCAGCCTGCTCCTTGCGCGCGGCGCGCGATTCGCCAATGTGCACGGCCATGCGGGCCATCGACCGGTCAATCGCGGCGCTGTCTTTTTCTGGCGCCAGGGCCGTGAGGCCTTCGGCTGTGGGCAGCTCGATGTTGATGGACAGGCGGTCCGCATAGCGGCCTGCGCGCTCCATCAGCTCCGGCGCTGCATCGGGCATGGTCTTCAAGTGGATGTAGCCGCGAAAGTCGTGCTCTTCGCGCAGCACGCGGGCCACCTCCACCACCTGCTCCATGGTGTAGTCGGGGCTCTGGATGATGCCGCTGGACAGGAACAGCCCCTCGATGCAATTGCGGCGGTAAAAGTCCAACGTGAGCTGCACCACTTCATCGACTGTGAAGCGTGCGCGGGGCACGTTGCTGGTGACCCGGTTCACGCAGTACAGGCAGTCGTACTGGCAGAAGTTGGTGAGCAGAATCTTGAGCAGCGAGATGCAGCGCCCGTCCGGCGCGTAGCTGTGGCAAATGCCCATACCCTCGGTGGACCCCATGCCGCGCCCGCCCACGGAGTTGCGCGGCGCAGCACCGCTGGATGCGCACGAGGCGTCGTACTTGGCGGCGTCGGCCAGGATGGCGAGTTTGGACTGTAAATTCACTGTATGAATTTACAGTATTTGGAGGCTGGGTACCAGCCCTGGGGGAAAATTCCCTGGGGCGTGATCGTTCAAAATTGATAGCTGCCAGCGCTTTATGGACGGGCGCTAGAGGCCAAAAAAGTGCTAAATCGTAGGTCGGATTAGCGCAGCGTAACCCGACACCATCGCTCCCGCCGTTCCCTGTCGGGTTACGCCCATTGGGCTAACCCGACCTACACCGCTGCGTTACACCGCCTCCAGCGCCATCACCGCCGTGGCGGTGTTGGAGATAGGGATGTGGTAGTTGCTGTGCACCCGGCGCACGCCCGCACTCGCAGTGGCCAGGGCGCCCCGCATGGCCAGCCACATCAGCAGCTCCACGCCCTGGGTGCCGGTTTTTTCCACCAGCTCGTGCACGCTGAACTGCGTGGCCCATTCGGGGTTGGTGGTCAGGCTCTCGATGAACTGCAGGTCAAACGCCTTGTTGATGAAGCCCGCGCGCTCGCCGTCGAGCTGGTGGCTGAGGCCTCCTGACGCAATTACTGCCACCTTCTTGTTGCTGTCCCAGCTCTGGATCGCCTGGCCCACGGCCTTGCCCAGGGCGTAGCAGCGCTTGGCCGATGGCAGCGGGAACTGCACGGTGTTGATACACACTGGCACCACCGTCACGGGGCAATCGCCCTCGGGCCAGAAGAGCTTGAGCGGCAGCGTGCAGGCGTGGTCCACCAGCATCTCCTGGCAGGTGGTCACGTCAAATTCCTGATCGATCAGCGTGTTGATGAGGTGCCACGACAAGTCCACCTCGCCCGGGAACGGCGGCAGCGTGGGGATGCCCCAGCCTTCGTCGGCGTTGTTGTATTGCGCCGCTGCGCCCACGGCAAAGGTTGGCATCTTGTCGAGAAAGAAGTTCAGGCCGTGGTCGTTGTAGAACATCACCACCACGTCCGGCTTCTTCTCGCCCAGCCATTGGCGGATGGGCGGAAAGCCGTCGAAAAAGGGCTTCCAGTACGGATCGTTCTGCAGGCCCTTGTGGATGGCGTTGCCAATGGCCGGGATGTGCGAGGTGCCGAGGCCGCCGATGAGTTGTGCCATGTGAGTCTCCAGTTCAGTGTTTGAGGGCGTGGTGGGCTAACCCGCCGCGCGCGTTGCGCAGCGTTGTGGCTGCTGGGGTTGTTGGGGCTACTGCTGCCCCCATCCGTTCGGGCTGAGCCTGTCGAAGCCGGGGCGCGTTGGTGGTGCGGCGCTTCGACAGGCTCAGCGTGAACGGGTGGGGTGGTGCTGGAAAGAGGTGGGCTCAGCGCAGGTCAGTCCCGTCCTGCCGCCACCAGCATCGCCTTGAATTCGTCTTTGGTCATGCCCGTCTGCTGCGCGCCGATGTCCTGCATGTCCAGCTTGAAGATGCCCGCGAACTTGGCCAGGTAGTAGGCGTTGCCGCCTGCGGCAATCAGCTGCAGCACGTTCTTGGCGCGGATGGCGGCTGCTTGCTGCTCGTTCAGGCCGTACTTGCGCATGTACGCCTCTTCATCGGCCACAAAGGCCTTGCGATTGGCCTCGTCGTTGAACGAAAAGCACATCTTGTTCAGCGCATAGCCCTTGCGGGCCTGGTCGCCGTCGAACGGCGTGGTGCCGGAAATCGGGGGCTGTTTGGAAGGCATGGTGTCTCCAGGTCTTGATGTAAGTCAGCGCAGTGTCAAGGCGCCATTGCCAAAGATGAAGGGGGCAAAGATCATCGAATGCATGAGCAAATTCGATGGATCACAGCTGGACGGGCACCTGCTGAAGCTGCTGCTGGCGGTGCTGGAGACGGGCAGCATCACGGCGGCGGCCGAGCGCCTGGGCGTCACCCAGTCGGCGGTAAGCCACCTGCTGGACAAGTTGCGTGCCATCACCGGCGACCCGTTGTTTGTGAAGCGCGGGCGCGGCATCGTGCCCACCGCCCGGGCCGAGGCGCTGGCCCAGCCTGCGCGCGACATGCTGCACCAGATGCAACTGTTTGCCCACGGGGCTGAGTTTGACCCAGCAGCGTGGCAGACCGACCTGACGATTGCCGCCAACGACTTTCAGCGTGATCTACTGCTGCCCGCCCTGGCCGCGCGCCTGCGCACTGCCGCACCGGGCGTCACCCTGCGCATCGTGCCCAGCGGCGCGCCCAGCGCCGAGCTGCTGCGCTCGGACGCGTGCCAGCTCGTCATCAGCCCCCGCCCGCCGGATGGCACCGACATCGTGCAAAAGCGTTTGTTTGAAGACCAGTACCGCGTGTTCTACGACGCCAGCGTGCGCAGCGCGCCCGCCACCGAGGCCGCCTACCTGGCCGCCGACCACGCCACCGTGGCCTACGAAGCGCACCGGGGGCTGGACCTGGACCGCCAGCTGCAGGCCCACGGCGTGCGCCGCCGTTTTTCCGTGCGCGTGCCGGGCTTTGCGGCGCTACCGGCCTTTGTGCGTGGCACGGCGCTGCTCACCACGGCCCCGTCGCTGCTGGCCCGCACGGCCCTGGCAGGCCTGGCCAGCGCGCCCGTGCCGGTGGTGTGCCCGGCCATGCCGATGTATCTGATCTGGCATGCGCGGTATCAGCAGGATGCGGCGCATCGGTGGCTGAGGGCCGAGGTTGAGGGGGTGGTGGGGCCAGTGTTGCAGGTATCCAGTTGACGCATGGGGGTGTTGCGGCGGCTGTGGGCGCGGGCCTTCACAATCGTTGGCCAACGAATTCTTGACCTTTAGGCAGGGGAGTGGGGAGGGAATGATGAACGTCAAAAACCGAATGGCCGCAATGTTGGCCATCGCGCTGTGGGGCGCGCTACCAGTTGCGCATGCGCAAGCACCTTACAGTCTGAAAACAGTGGAATCGAACCCGGTTCCGCGCACCGAGATGCTCAACCTCTGGCGGGAGGTCGCGTTGCAGCAATGTGCCGATGCGCGCAAACGATTCAACCTATCGCACGACGACTGCTTGCGTGAGGTGGGCAAGCGGGCCGATGCTTGTACTGCGGCCCAGATGTCTTCGACACCGGCCATCGTGTCCAGCATGGCCGTCTCCAAAGATGTGGGACGCAAATACCTGCATTGCGCAGTGCCGTTCTATTTCTGCAAAGGCGTCGAGGTCAAAACCGAAAAAGAGGTGCTTGAGCAGTGCCGTTGATAGGCCGCTGAGCGCCGCTTCAGTGACCTTCTTCGACGCGCTGGCGGTCCTTGCGCAGTGCCGTTTTCAGCAACCGCGTCGCCCGGTCCTTGAGTCCCACCGGCTTGCCCGGCCGCACCGGGTGCTTGCGTGCCTCCACACAGGCCGCCAAAAAGTCCTGCAGGATGGCCGTGTCGTCCAGCGTGTCCGAGCCTTTTTTATGAAACTCCGGGTGCCACTGGGTGGCCGCGATGTAGCCGCGCCCGGGGGCGGGCTTGAGGCGGATGGCTTCGGGCACGCCGTCGGGTTCGCTCAGGGCTTCCACCTCAAACTCGGGTGCCACACGCTTGATGCCCTGGTGGTGGATGCTGTTGACCCGTGCGCGGGGCAGGTCGGGGTAGAGCTGGGCCAGGTGTGAGCCGGGAACGATCTGGATGTCGTGGAAGTGCTGGTCGTAGGTGGTGGCGTTGCGGTGCTGTCGTGCGCCGGGGTGCTGGGTTTCGATGTCCTGGTACAGCGCGCCGCCAAAGGCCACGTTGATGAGCTGCAGGCCCCGGCACACGCCAAAGATGGGTTTGCCCACTTCGGCAAAGGCTTTGACCAGGGCCAGGTCGTAGATGTCGCGCACGCGGTCGCCCACCCATTCTTCACGCAGAGGTTCTTCGCCATAGTTGCCGGGCCACACGTCGGCGCCGCCGTGCATCACCACGCCATCCAGCCACTCGGCATAGTGCTGCAGCGTCACATCGCCGCGCGCCGTCTCGCCCGTGGGGCAGGGCACCATCACGACGATGGCGCCGGACGACATGATCCAGTGCGCGATGGATTGCTCGACGTACTGCAGCGTCTTATTGGTGAACAGGGGGCGGGTGGGGTCTGCGTGCTGGAAGCAGGCGGACAGGCCGATTTTGAGGCGGGGGGCGTCGGGCATGGCGGGGTGGTGCTGAAGGTGCGCTGGCGAGGGGGCGCACAGGCCAAGCATGGTTGTAGCACCTCGCTGCCCGTGGCGGTGTAGGAGAGCGTCGGCTTCCGTTGCCGCATCTGAGAACCTGTTCAAAGTCTTTTGGGAGATTGCATTGGAGTGCAATCGGGATGAGTGGATGCCTCGGATGCGCCGCATGGGCTCGTGCCCATGCAAGCAGCCGGGGCGTTCAATCGCCCGATTTCACTCCAACCCTTCGGGCAAGTGGCTTGCCGGGCGGTCTGCGGCGTTGCAACGCTTGCCAATAGCACGGGCTATTGGCTGCGCGCTGCGCCTAGCAGCCCATCCCGGCGAGCCACTTGTGCAACTCCAAAAAAACTTTGAACAGGTTCTTAGGCCCGGCCTACCTGCCGGTTGGGCGATGGACGACCTGGCGCAGCACCCGCAGGCCCTGCAGAGCCTGGTTAGGCATGAAAATGGCCTCTAGCGCTTGTTGAATAAGCGCTAGCAGCTATACAAACCATAGCGTTTGGCCCGCTCAGGCAGTGACCAGCTCCGGCGCCTGGCGGGCGGCCTCTGCTGCGGCAGGCTGGGCTTGCAAGGCGATGCCGGGGCGCGTCAGCAGCGCGTGCAGCTGCACCACCTGGCCCACCATGATGAGGGCAGGGGGCTGCACCTTCTCGGCCACGGCCAGTGCGGGCAGGGTGGCCAGGGTGGCGGCCAGGCAGCGTTCGTTGGGCAGCGTGGCGTTTTCCACCACGGCAGCGGGTGTGTCGGCGGGCAGGCCGTGGGCGATGAGCTGGCTGCAGATGGCGGGCAGGGCACCCACACCCATGTAGATCACCACGGTTTGGCGGGGGCGGGCCAGCAGTTCCCAGTCCAGCCCCACGGTGCGGTCTTCGCGCAGGTGGCCGGTGGCAAACACCAGGGTGCAGGCGTGGTCGCGGTGGGTCAGTGGGATGCCCACCGACGCCCCTGCGCCTTGCGCTGCCGTGATGCCGGGCACCACGTCAAAGCCAATGCCCGCCTGTGCCAGGGCCTGCACTTCTTCGCCGCCGCGCCCAAAGATGTAGCCGTCGCCGCCCTTCAGGCGCACCAGGCTGCGGCCGCTTTGGGCCAGGCGCACCATCAGTTCAATGATCTGCTCTTGCGGCAGGGTGTGGCGCGAGGACTCCTTGCCCACGTAGATGCGCTCGGCTCCGGGGGCGATGCAGTCCAGCACGGCGGGGCCGACCAGGTGGTCGTACAGCACCAGGGTGGCGCTTTGCAGCGCGCGGTAGGCCTTGCGGGTGAGCAGATCCGGGTCGCCGGGGCCCGCGCCTACCAGCGTGACATGACCCGCCTGCGGGCATGGGCTTTGGGCCGCGCAGGCCCTGTCTGCGGCGGTGCCGGTCGCGTCGTTCATCGGGCTCATCGTGGATCTCGTTGTGTGATGGGAACAGGCCCGATGTTTAAACGCAATGCACCGCCCGACCTTGACTTAGTTCAAGGTCGGCGCTTGCAAGCCGCGAGACGATGCGTTCATTGGCGGTGACGACTGGCGCAGGGCAAGCACTTGTCTTGCGCATGCCACGCCGCCCACGCTCCCCACGGTGAAGACATGACACACAACCCCCTCTCCCCGCAGGCCAGCCCGGTGCGTGCGCGCCTGGGCGCCGCCTGCCTGGCCTGGTGTGCCGGCCTGGGGCTGGCAGGCATGGCTGCCGCGCAGCCCGCCCAACCCGTCCCCGCTGCCCCCAGCCCCGAGCGCCAGGGCGCGCTGGTGCGCATGGTGCGGCAAGACTGCGGCTCGTGCCACGGCATGCGCCTGACGGGCGGGCTGGGCCCGGCCCTCACGCCCCAGGCGCTGGAGGGCAAGCCCCTGCTGTCCATGGCCTCCACCATCTACGGCGGCCGTCCTGGCACCCCCATGCCGGGCTGGAGCGCCATGCTCACCCAGGACGAAGCCCAGTGGGTGGCCCAGCAACTGGCCGATGGCTTTCCTGAAGAACCCCGGAGACCCGTGCGATGAACCCGATTCCCCTTCCTGCCATGCACCGGCGCGGCTGGCTGTCCTTGGCGGCCAGCGCTGCGGTGGCGGCATCTCCCCTGTGGGCCAGCGGCTGCGCGGCCCTGGCCGATGGCGCAGCACCTGCCGCCGACACCCTGCGCGGCACGGGCGATCTGGGTGTGGTCATCCAGCGCGCACGGGGCGCCATCACGGTGGTCAACACCAGCCAGCGCACCTTGCTGGGCGAGGTGACCGGGCTGGGCGATCTGTCGCACGCCTCGGTGGTGTTCTCGCGCGATGGGCGCTATGCCTATGTGTTTGGGCGCGATGGCGGCCTCACGCAGGTGGACCTGCTGCGCGAGCGCACGGTGCACCGGGTGATGCAGGCGGGCAACTCCATTGGCGGCGCCATCAGCGCCGATGGCACGCTGGTGGCGGCACAAAACTACGTGCTCGGCGGCGTGAAGGTGTTTGACGCGAAAACCTTGGCCCTGCTGGCCGACCTGCCCGCCACCTACGGCACTGGGCAGCGCTCGCGCGTGGTGGGCCTGGTGGACTTGCCCCAGCGCCGCTTTGCCTACAGCCTGTTCGATGCCGACGCCATTTGCATTGCCGACTGCGCCGACCCGGCCCACCCGCGCGTGCACACGCTCGAAGGCATTGGCCGCCAGCCGTACGACGCGCTGGTCACCCCCGACGGGCGCTACTACATCGCAGGCCTGTTTGGCGAAGACGGCCTGGCCATGGTGGACCTGTGGGAGCCCAAACCCGTGGTGCGGCGCATTCTGGCGGGCTATGGCCGGGGCCAGCAGCCTTTGCCGGTGTACAAAATGCCGCACCTGCGCGGCTGGGCCGTGGCCGGGCGCCATGCCTACCTGCCCGCCATTGGCCGCCACGAGGTGCTGGTGGTGGACACCACCACCTGGCAAGAGGTGGGCCGCATCCCGGTGGCCGGGCAACCGGTGTTCGTGATGGCCCGGCCCGATGGCCGCCAGGTGTGGGTGAACTTTGCCGTGCCCGACTACGACCAGGTGCAGGTCATCGACACCCCCAGCCAGCGCGTGGTGGACACGCTGCGCCCCGGCAAAGCGGTGCTGCACATGGAGTTCACGCCGCGCGGCGACGCGGTGTGGATCAGCTGCCGCGACGACCACCTGGTGCGCGTCATCGACACCGCCACGCGCCAGACCCTGGCCACGCTGGCGGTGGACGCCCCCAGCGGCATCTTCTTCACGGCGCGTGCGCAGCGCATGGGGTTCTGACATGCAAGCCGTGCCCGACCCTGCTGCGCCATCCCTGGCCAGCCCAAGCCCAAGCCCTAGCCCCTATCCCAGCCCAGCGCAGCGGCTGTCGCTTCTCAATGCCTGGCAGCGGGGCTTTCCGCTGTGCGATGAACCGTTTACCGTGGTGGGCGCGGCCCTCGGCATGCCCAGCGCCCAGGTGCTGCAGGCCTACCGGCAGCTCGCGCAAGAGGGCGCCCTCAGCCGCATTGGCGCCGTGTTTGCGCCGGGCAGCGGCGGTGCTTCGGTGCTGGCCGCCATGGCCGTGCCGCCCGACCGGCTGGAGGCCGTGGCCGCCGTGGTCTCGGCGCACCCTGGCGTCAACCACAACTACGAGCGCGAAAACACCTACAACCTGTGGTTTGTGCTGACCGGCGCCAGTGAGGCCCAGGTGGAGCAGGCGATGGTGGCGCTGGAAGCTGCCACGGGCCTGAGCGCACTGCGCCTGCCCATGCTGCAGCCCTACCGCATTGACCTGGCCTTTGACTTGGCGGCTGGCCTGACAACGGGGCCGTGCATTGGCCCCGTCGCTGTGGGCTGCGCTGCGCTGCCCGCCTCACAAGCCCCCCATGGCCCGCGCGCTGCGGCCACGGCAGTGTTGGCCGATGCCGATTGGCCCCTGGCTGCGCTGGCCGAGGCGGGTTTGCCCCTGGTGGAGCAGCCCTACGCCGCATGGGCAAAGGCCCTGGGCACCACCGCCGCACAGGTGCAGGCGCGCCTGCAGCAGTGGGTGCACACCGGCGTGCTCAGCCGCTTTGGCGTGGTGGTGCGCCACCACGAACTGGGCTTTGCCGCCAACGCCATGACGGTGCTGGACGTGCCCGATGCCCAGGTGGATGCCGCAGGCCGCGCCCTGGCCGCCCAGCCGGGGGTGACCCTGGCCTACCGCCGTGCCCGCGCCACGGGCTGGCCGTACAACCTGTATTTCATGGTGCATGGCGCCCACCGCCAGGCGGTGGAGCAGGTGCTGGCCAGCGCGCTGGAGCGCAGCGCCCTGGCCGATGTACCGCGCGCGGTGCTGTTCTCGCGCCGCCGCTTCAAACAAACGGGGGGGCGCCGCTTTGGGTCTGCCACCCCGGTGGCGCCGCAGGGGGTTGTGCAGGGGGTGGCCGATGCCGTCCATTGACGACCTGCGTTTGATGGCCTACCTGCACGGCGGCTTTCCGCTGGTGGACGAGCCCTATGCCGCCGTGGCGCAGGCCCTGGGCACCTCCGAGCAGGATGTGCTGCAGCGTCTGCAGCGTTTGCTGGGTGATGGTTACCTCAGCCGCTTTGGCCCGCTGTTCCAGATCGAACGCGCAGGCGGGCAGTTTGTGCTGGCCGCTTTGTCGGCCCCCGAGGCGCAGTTTGACGCCGTGGCCGCACAGGTGAATGCCCTGCCCGAGGTGGCCCACAACTACCGGCGCGAGCACGCCCTGAACATGTGGTTTGTGGTGGCAGCCGAGTCGCCCGCGCTGGCCCGCGAGGTGCTGCAGCGCATTGAAGACACCACGGGCCTGAAGGTCCACGCCTTTCCCAAAGAACGTGAATACCGCGTGGAGCTGCGCCTGCCGCTGCTGCCGCCCGGTGAAGCGTTGCCCCCACCGCTGTACCCGCCCCAGGAGGTGCCCCATGGCGCTGGATGCGTTTGACCGCGCGCTGATTGCCGCCACCCAGGCTGGCCTGCCCCTGGTGCCCCGCCCCTACGACGCTGTGGGCGCTGCCCTTGGCGTGAGCGGTGAGCGCGTGCGCCAGCGGCTGGGTGAGCTATTGCACACCGGTCTGGTGCGCCGCATAGGCGCCGTGCCCCACCACTACAAGCTGGGCTTTACCGCCAACGGCATGAGTGTGTGGGACGTGGCCGATGAGCAGGTGGACGCGCTGGCCCAGCAGGTGGCGCTGCTGCCGGGCGTGAGCCACTGCTACTTGCGCCCCCGCAGCCTGCCCGTGTGGCCCTACAACCTGTTCGCCATGCTGCATGGGCGCAGCCGCGATGAAGTGGCCGAGCAGGCCGCCCACCTTGCCCAGCTGCTGGGGCCGCACTGCCGCCAGCACGACATTCTGTATTCAAGTGCAGTGCTCAAGAAGACAGGCCTGCGCCTGAAGGAAGACTAACCATGTTTCGCATCAGCCAATACATGCGCGAGCTGGCCCAGGCCGAAGCCACGGGCCAATACCCTGTGCCCTCTTTGCGCCGGGGTACGCAAGGCCGCAAGGCCCCCGGCCCGGTGGTCATCTGGAACCTGATCCGCCGCTGCAACCTCACCTGCAAGCACTGCTACGCCCTGTCGGCCGACCACGACTACGCGGGCGAGCTGAGCACCGAGGAGGTGTTCACCGTGATGGACGATTTGCGCGCCTACAGCGTGCCGGTGCTGATCCTCTCGGGCGGCGAGCCACTGATGCGCCCGGACCTGTTCGACATTGCGGCGCGTGCGCGCGCCATGGGTTTTTATGTGGGCCTGTCGACCAATGGCACGCTCATCGACGAGCCCATGGCCGACCGCGTGGCCGCCGCAGGCTTTGACTATGTGGGCATCAGCCTCGATGGCCTCAAGCCCACGCACGACAAGTTCCGCCGCCTGGACGGCGCGTTTGACCGCAGCCTGGCCGCCGTGCGCCACCTGGACGCACGTGGCGTGAAGGTGGGCCTGCGCTTCACGATGACCTCGATGAATGCGCACGACCTGCCCGCCTTGCTGGGGCTGATGCGCGAGGAGGGGGCGCAGAAGTTCTACTTCTCGCACCTCAATTACGCGGGGCGCGGCAACATCCACCGGGGCAAGGACGCGCACTTCACCGCCACACGCGAGGCGCTGGATTTGCTGTTTGAGCGCGCCTGGCAAGCCGCGCTGGACGGGCGCGACGAAGACTACGTGACCGGCAACAACGACGCCGACGGCGCCTACCTGCTGCAGTGGGTGCAGCAGCGCATGCCGCGCTGGCACGCCGATCTGCGCGCGCGCCTGCAGGCCTGGGGCGGCAACGCCAGCGGTGTCAACGTGGCCAACATCGACAACCTGGGCCATGTGCACCCCGACACCATGTGGTGGCACCACGACCTGGGCAGCGTGCGCAAGCGGCCCTTCTCTGCCATCTGGGCTGACACCAGCGATCCGCTGATGGCGGGTCTCAAAGCCCACCCCCGGCCGGTGGAAGGGCGCTGTGCGGCGTGCCAATACTTCAGCCTGTGTGGCGGCAACACCCGGGTGCGCGCCCAGCAACTCACCGGCAACGCCTGGGCGCCTGACCCCGGCTGCTACCTGAGCGATGAAGAGACCGGCACCGAGCACCTGGCCATGGCTGTGCCAGTAGCCCAGCACCCCGTGCATTTCATGGAGGTGAGCCATGCGCAGTGACCACTTTGCCCGCACCGCGCGCTGGATTGCGCTGTGCCTTGCCGCCGCCACGGGCGTGTGGACTGCCTCGGGTGCTGTATGGGCGCAAGCCCCCGCGCCCAGCGCTAACGCGGCTGTTACGGCCGCTACGGCCAACCTGCCCAATGCACCGGCCCTGTACCAGCAGCACTGCGCTGTGTGCCACGCCCCGCAACGCACGGGTGCCATGGGCCCAGCCCTGCTGCCCGAGAGCCTGGAGCGCGTGCGCCCGGCCGAGGTGCTGCGCGTCATCGGCCAGGGCCGCCCCGCCACACAGATGCCCGCGTTTGCCGCCACGCTGAGCGCCGCCGAAATCCAGGCACTGGCGCAGTGGGTGCGCAGCCCCGCGCCCGTTGCGCCCACCTGGGGCGACGAGGACATCCGTGCGTCCCGCGTGGTCACCCCCGCGCCTGCCGATGAGCCCGCCAAGCCGGTGTGGTCTGCCGACCCCATGAACCTGTTTGTGGTGGTGGAAGGGGGCGACCACCATGTGTCGGTGCTCGATGGCGACAAGCTCGAAGTCATCACCCGCTTTGCCAGCCGCTACGCCCTGCACGGCGGCCCCAAGTTCACGCCCGATGGGCGCTATGTGTTCTTTGGTTCGCGCGATGGCTGGATCACCAAGTACGACCTGTGGCGCTTGCGTGTGGTGGCCGAGGTGCGTGCGGGCCTGAACATGCGCAACGTGGCCGTGAGCGGCGACGGGCGCTGGGTGATGGCCGCCAACTACCTGCCGCGCAATGTGGTGCTGTTCGATGCCGACCTGAACCTAGTGCGCAACTACCCCTCCACCACGCTGGACGGCAAGCAGGCATCGCGCGTGTCGGCGGTGTACGACGCCACGCCGCGCCGCAGCTTTGTGGTGGCGCTGAAGGATGTGCCCGAGCTGTGGGAGATTTCGTATGACCCGGCGGCCGCGCCCATCCACGACGGCTATGTGCACGACTACCGCATGGGCGAGTCGATTGCCAAGCCTGGCTTCCAAGGTGTGCGGCGCACGGCGCTGGAGGAGCCGCTGGACGACTTCTTCTTTGACCAGACCTACACCTACGTGCTGGGCGCCACGCGCCCACGGCAGGCGGAAGGCGCTGGCGCTTCAAGCAAGCCTGATGCAGCAGCCCCAGCGGCGGCGGCCCCTGGCGCCACCGCCCAGGTGGTGAACCTGGACATCCGTCGCAAGGTGGCCGACCTGCCCATTGCCGGCATGCCGCACCTGGGCTCGGGCATCACCTTTGCCTGGAACGGCACCACCGTGCTGGCCAGTCCCAATCTGCAAGGGGGCGCCATCGACGTGGTGGACATGAAGACCTGGAAGCCCGTGCGCACCATTACCACGCCCGGCCCCGGCTTTTTCATGCGCAGCCACGAGAAGACGCCCTATGCCTGGACCGATTCCATGATGAGCCCCAACGCAAAAGACACGCTCACCATCATCGACAAGCGCACGCTGGCAGTGGTGGCCCAGGTGCGGGAGCCGGGCAAGACGCTGGCGCACATCGAGTTCACCAAGGACGGTCGCTACGCCCTGGCCAGCGTGTGGGAGATGGACGGCGCCGTGGTGGTGTACGACGCGCAGACCTTCAAAGAGGTCAAGCGCCTGCCCATGAGCAAGCCCGTGGGCAAATACAACGTGTGGAACAAGATCTCGCGCAGCGAAGGCACCTCGCACTAGGGGCCTGTTCACCGATCGCTGCGCAGGGCTTACAAATCCAGCACCAGCAGCTTGCTGCGCGCGCGTGAGCAGCAGGGCAGGAACTGCTCGTTGCTGGCGCGCTCTTCTTCGGTCAGGTACATGTCGCGGTGCTCCACCTCGCCCTCCAGCACCCGGGTGATGCAGGTGCCGCACACCCCTTGTTCGCACGCGGTCATGATGTCCACGCCGTGCACGCGCAGGGCGTGCACCACCGAGGTGTCTTTCGCCACGGTGTAGGTCTTGCCGGTGCTGGCCAGGCGCACTTCAAAGGTTTGGTCTGCCGACGTGTCTTGCTCGGGGGCGGCAAAGTATTCGAGGTGGATGTGGTCTTGCGGCCATGCCAGGTTCTTGGCGGTGTTGACCACATGTTCGATGAATCCTGCCGGGCCGCACACATACAGGCGCGTGCCGACTGGTGCATCGGCCAGCAGGGCCAGGGCGTCCAGCTTGTGCCCGCCACTGTCGGCGTAAAAGTGCACGTGCGGTGCCATGGGCGATGCCGCCAGTTCGTTGGCAAAAGCCGTGCGCTCGGGCGAGCGGGTGCAGTAGTGCAGCGCATAGCTGGCCCCGGTGCGCTGCAGCCGGTCTGCCATGCACATGAGGGGCGTCACGCCAATGCCCCCAGCCACCAGCAGCGTGTGCGGCGCGGGGTGCAGCGCAAACAGGTTGCGGGGTGTGCTGATGGTGATGAGGTCGCCCTCGTGCACGGCATCGTGCATGCCCACCGAGCCGCCGCGCGAGGCGGCGTCGCGCAGCACGGCTATGCGGTAGCGGTGCTGCTCGTGCGATGCGTTGCACAGCGAATACTGCCGCACCAGGCCGCCCGCGCTGGCGGGCAGGTGCACATCGATGTGCGAGCCTGCGCTGAACGGCGGCAGCGGTGAGCCGTCGGCGCGGGCCAGCTCAAAGCTGGTGATGCCTTCGGCCTCGGCCTGCTTTTGGGTGACGCGAACGAGCAAGGTTTCCTGGGCGGTCATGCGGTTTCCTTGAAGGTCTGCTCGGCGGCGAGCAAGCGGTCCAGAATACGGCGCGACTGCACACCGCCCGAGTCGATGTTGAGCATGAGCAGCTTGCGGTCAGGGTAGCGCAACAGGTTCTCTTGCTGCAGCTCCAGCATCTCCTGGTCCTCGGCAAAGATTTTGCCTTGGCCGTCGCGAATCTGGGTCGTCAGCGACGGGTCTTGCGGCTTGAAGTTGCGCGCCATGCCCCAGAAGTAGTGGATCGAGGTTTCGGTCTCGGGCGTGATGAAGTCCACCACGATGCTGGACGCCTTCTTGTCAGCGGGCGCATCGTAGCCGCCATGGCCTGCCAGTGCCACGCCCACCTCGATCAGCACATGGCTGGGCGGCGTGAAGTGGCAGATCTGCCAGCGGTCCACAGGTTGGTCGTCGGGCAGGCCATTCATGCGCAACGCCATCTTCCAGAACGGCGGTGCTTCAATGCCTTCCATGAAGCGGCTAGTGATCACCTCGTCGCCCTCCACGCGGGTCTTGCAGGGCACCTCGTCAATTTCCTTTTGGCCGATGCTGGTGGAGTGCACATAGGTCTCGTGCGTCAGGTCCATCAGGTTGTCGATCATCAGGCGGTAGTCGCAGGCAATGTGGTACAGCCCGCCGCCGTAGGCCCATGCGGGGTTGTTGGCCCAGGGCAGGTGGTGGATGGTGGCCGGGTCGGCCAGGGCGGCATCGCCCGGCCACACCCAGATGAAGCCATAGCGCTCCACCACCGCAAAGCTGCGCGCCTTGGGAAAGGCCTGCACCCGCTGGCCGGGCATGGAGACCGACTTGCCCGTGCAGTCCACCCTGAGGCCGTGGTAGCCGCACTGCAGGTGGCCATCGCACACCTTGCCCAGCGATAGGGGGGCACCCCGGTGGGGGCAAAAATCGTCCAGCGCCGCGACCTGGTCGGGGGCAGGGCGGTAGAGCACCATCTTTTCGCCGCAAATGGTGCGGCCCAGGGGTTTGTCGGCGATCTCGTCAGGCGTGCAGGCCACGTACCAGGCGTTTTTGGGGAACATCGTGTTTGTCTCCTTGTTCGGGGGGGCGGGGCCTGCGGTCTGAATGCCGCTTTCGCCCAAGGCGGAAGGCCCTGTGTCAGCGATGGCATTGTGCAAAGTGTTGGATTTTATGTATACAGAAAAATACGATCTGGCTGTTATTGCAATTTGGCATACATCGTAAGTTGTTGTTTTGCATGCATTTCAAAGTGCGGCGAGATATTTTTGGATAGATTTTGTATACATTGATGGCGTTCAGTGCGACTTTGTATGCAAAACCCCATGAATCCATCAGACCTTTCTTCTGCACACCCTTCGACAGACGCAGGGGCCTCGCAGGCGGTGCGTGCGCAGCTGCGGTTGCGCGAAATGATCCTGGCGGGGGACCTGCCCGGAGGCGCCCGCATTGCAGAGCTGACGCTGGTGGAGAGGCTGGGAGTGTCGCGCACCCCCATCCGTGAGGCCCTGCTGCGCCTGGAGCAAGAAGGTCTGCTGCATGGCCTGCCCAGTGGAGGCTATGCGGTGCGCACGTTTTCAGAGACCGATGTGGCCGATGCCATTGAGCTGCGCGGCACCATGGAGGGTTTGGCTGCGCGCTTGGCGGCTGAGCGCGGGGCCGATGCGTTGCTGCTGGCCCAGGCCGCACAGTGCCTGGACGCCATTGACCAAGTGCTGCAACCGCAGGCATTGGACGACGATGGGTTTGCCCGCTATGTGGCGCTGAACGCGCAGTTTCACCACCTGCTGGCCCGCATGGTGGGCAGTGACCTGGTGGTGCGCGAGCTAGAGCGCATCAAAAGCCTGCCGTTTGCCTCGCCCTCGGCCTTTGTGGTGGTGCAGACCCATTCCAACGCGGCCCGCGACATGCTGGTGATTGCCCAAGACCACCACCGCCAGGTGCTGGACGCCATTGAACGGCGTGAAGGCGCACGCGCAGAGGCCATCATGCGAGAGCACTCGCGCATCACCCGGCGCAACCTGCTGGCGGCTGTGCAAAGCCCCCACCTCAATGGCCTGCCCGGTGTGAACCTGATCCGCGAGCGCGCCGCGGCCGTGGCGATGCCTTGACCATGTAGCGTGGCAAGCTATAGCCGAGATGGCAGCTATTGCATTTGGCGATAACTAAAAGTTGGAAACCTCGCTTGTGCAATAGCCAGACTGGTTTCACACTGCGGCCTGCATTTTTCTGTATACAACGATTATTTCCACAGGAGACAACGATGCAAAAACGCACTCTTTTGCGTGCCTCGGCTGCGGCCGCCCTGATCTTGGGCGCTGGCATGCCGGGCGCCTGGGCCCAAGATGGCACGTTCAAGATCGGCCTGATCCTGCCCATGACCGGCCAACAAGCCACCACCGGCCGCCAGATCGAGGCCGCCGCGCGCCTCTACATGGCGCAAAACGGTGACACCGTGGCGGGCAAGAAGGTGCAGCTCATCATCAAGGATGACACCAGCCTGCCCGACGTGACGCGCCGTCTGGCGCAGGAGCTGGTGGTGAACGAGAAGGTCAACGTGCTCGCCGGCATGGGCATCACGCCCTCGGCCATGGCCACGGCCCCCTTGGCCACGCAGTCCAAGACCCCGCTGGTGGTGATGGCCGCCGCCACGTCCAGCATCACCGAGGCATCGCCCTATGTGGTGCGCACCAGCTTCACGCTGCCCCAGGTGTCGGTGGCCTTGGCCGACTGGGCACCCAAGAACGGCATCAAGAAGGTGGTGACCCTGGTCAGCGACTACGGCCCGGGCATCGATGCCGAGAAGTATTTCAACCAGCGCCTGACCTTCAACGGTGGCCAGGTGACCGAGGCGCTGCGTGTGCCACTGCGTAACCCTGACTTCGCTCCCTTCCTGCAGAAGGTGCGCGACGCCAAGCCCGATGCGCTGTTCGTCTTCGTGCCCTCGGGCGCGGGTGCGGCCGTGATGAAGCAGTTCTTGGAACGCGGCATGGACAAGGCCGGCATCAAGCTGATTGCCACCGGCGATGTGACCGATGACGACCAGCTCAACGACATGGGCGACGGCGCTTTGGGCGTGGTCACTTCGCACCATTACTCGGCCGCGCACCCTTCGCCGCTGAACAAGAAGTTTGTCGAGGCGTTCGAGAAGGCCAACAAGGGCCTGCGGCCTAACTTCATGGCCGTGGGCGGTTATGACGGCATGCGCGTGATCTATGAAGCGCTCAAGGCCACCAAGGGTGCGGGCGGCGGTGATGCGCTGCTGACCGCCATGAAGGGCCAGATCTTCGAGAGCCCGCGCGGCCCCGTGTTCATTGATGCTCAGACCCGTGACATCGTGCAGAACGTGTACCTGCGCAAGGTGGAGCGGGTGAACGGGCAGCTTTTCAATGTGGAATTCGACGTCATCAAGGACGTCAAGGACCCTGGAAAAACTAAGTAACTCCCTTAGGCGCTGCGCGCCTTCCCCCTACAGGGGGACGCCGCCGGTGCGGTGGCGCGGCCCTTGCACGGCGGCCGCTGGCGCAGGGCGCGCCGGTTGCGAGGGGCGGTGGCCTTCCTCCACCCGTTCGGCCCGGGCTTGTCGAAGCCGGGGCGCACGGATCGAGTGCTCGGCTTTGGTGATTCGTCGCACTTCCACAGCCCTGAGCAGGGGGGTGCACTTTTGTCTTCAATGAAGTGATTTCATGCTGACCATTCTTTTCGACGGCGTTGCCTACGGCATGCTGCTGTTCATCCTGGCAGTCGGCCTGGCCGTGACCATGGGGCTGATGAACTTCATCAACCTCGCGCACGGCGCCTTTGCTATGGCGGGGGGCTACATCACTGTGCTGCTCATGCAGCGGCTGGATGTGCCCTTCCTCGTCTGCCTGCCCATCGCCTTTGTCGGTACGGCCCTGCTGGGCGGCGTGCTGGAGCGCACGCTGTACCGCCCGCTGTACCACAAGGCCCACCTGGACCAGGTTCTGTTCTCCATTGGACTGGTGTTCATGGCCGTGGCCAGTGTGGACTACTTTGTGGGCTCCACGCAGCAGATCATGCAGCTGCCTGAATGGCTCAAGGGCCGCACCGAAATTGGCAGCGGTGCCCTCATGCTGGGCATGGGGCACTACCGCCTGTTCATCATCGCGGTGTGCGCTGCGCTCACCGTGGGCCTGCAGTATGTGCTCACCAAAACCCGCTTCGGCAGCCGCCTGCGCGCCAGCGTGGACGACCAGCGCGTGGCCGCAGGCATGGGCATCAACGTGAACATCGTGTTCCTGTCCACCTTCGCGTTCGGCTCGGGCCTGGCGGGCCT
Source organism: Acidovorax sp. 56 (assembly GCF_002749705.1). Classification (NCBI taxonomy): domain Bacteria; kingdom Pseudomonadati; phylum Pseudomonadota; class Betaproteobacteria; order Burkholderiales; family Comamonadaceae; genus Acidovorax; species Acidovorax sp. 56. Next base: position 3,021,466 of record NZ_PEEV01000001.1, on the reverse strand, counting down.
GGGCGGTGCGCTGGGCGCCGAAGTGCTGGGTCTCGACCCGAGCTTCCCGCTCAAGTTCATGATCTACTTTTTGATCGTGGTGGCGGTGGGCGGTACGTCCTCCATCACCGGCCCGTTGCTGGCCGCGCTGCTGCTCGGCATTGCCGACGTGGCCGGCAAGTACTACATCCCCAAGCTGGGCGCCTTCATCGTGTACAGCCTCATGATCCTGATCCTCATCTGGCGCCCGCAGGGCCTCTTTGTGCGCAAGGGGGGCAAGTGATGGCGAATCCGCAAAACACCTTGCTGCAGGCCCGGCGCTTTCGCTGGTGGGAGCCCGTGCTGTGGCTGCTGGCCTTTGCCGCGCCGCTGGCGTTGCCCAGCCATGCGCTCATCATCAACGAGATCGCCATCGTGGCGCTGTTCGCGATTTCGCTGGACCTCATCCTGGGCTACACCGGCATCGTGTCGCTGGGCCATGCGGCCTTCTTTGGCTTGGGTGGCTACGCGGCCGCACTGTTTGCCAAGCATGTGATGCCCGACCCGCTGGTGGGGCTGGCCGTGGGCATTGGTGCCGCAACTGTGCTGGGCGCGGTGGCGTCGCTCACCATCCTGCGCGGCACCGACCTCACGCGCCTCATGGTCACGCTCGGCGTGGGCCTGGTGATGCTGGAACTGGCCAACAAGCTCGACTGGCTGACCGGTGGCGCCGACGGCCTGCAGGGCGTGATGATGGGGCCGGTGCTTGGCCAGTTCGAGTTTGACCTGTACGGCCGCACGGCCGCGTGGTATTCGCTCACCGTGCTGCTGGTGTTCTTCCTGCTCGCGCGGCGCATCGTGCAGTCGCCTTTTGGTGCCACGCTCAAGGCCATCCGCGACAACCGGCTGCGAGCCATGGCCATCGGTATCCCCGTGACGGCCAAACTCGCGCAGGTGTACACGCTGGCCGCTGCGCTGGCCGGTGCCGCGGGCGCACTGCTCACGCAGACCACGGGCTTTGCCTCGCTCGACCTGTTCGAGTTTCACCGCTCGGCCGACGTGATGCTGATCCTGGTGATCGGTGGCGTGGGCTGGCTGTACGGCGGCATCCTCGGCGCCATTGGCTTCAAGCTGCTGCAGGACGTGATCTCGTCCATCACGCCGCAGTACTGGACTTTCTGGATCGGCCTGTTCCTGGTGGTGCTGGTGTTGGTGGGGCGTGACCGCCTGTTCCGTCCCTGGACCTGGTTTGGCGCCGGTCGCAAGGCCGGGGCTGCCTCCAAAGCGGGAGGCCATTGATATGAACACGACAACCTCCAGCACCGTGCTGTCGGCCAAGGGTTTGGTCAAGCGTTTTGGCGGTATCACGGCCACCAACAACGTCACGCTGAACCTGCAAAAGGGCGCGCGCCATGCGCTCATCGGCCCCAATGGCGCGGGCAAGACCACGCTCATCAACCTGCTGACTGGCGTGCTGGAGCCCACCGAAGGCTCCATCACCCTCGAAGGCCAGGACATCACGCGCCTGGCGCCGCACCAGCGTGTGCAGCGCGGCATGGTGCGCACCTTCCAGATCAACCAGCTGTTCGACACCCTCACGCCACTGGAGACACTGGCGCTGACTGTGTCGCAACAGCAAGGCCTGGGCGGCAAGTGGTGGCAGCCGCTGGGTGCGCGCAAGGCCGTCACCGAGCGCTGCGAGCAGCTGCTGGAGCAGTTCCACCTCACCTCGGTGATGGCCGAGGAAACGCGCGTGCTGGCCTACGGCAAGCGCCGCCTGCTGGAGATTGCGATTGCGCTTGCCTGCGAGCCCCGCGTGTTGCTGCTGGACGAACCCGTGGCCGGTGTGCCAGCGGGCGAGCGCGAGGAGCTGCTGCAGACCGTGGCGGCCCTGCCCGCCGATGTGTCAGTGCTTTTGATCGAACACGATATGGACCTGGTTTTCAGCTTTGCCAACCGCATGACGGTGCTGGTCAACGGCACCGTGCTCACCGAGGGCGACCCGGACACCATTGCCAACGACGCGCAGGTGAAGGCCGTGTACCTCGGCCATGGGGAGGACGCGCATGTCTAAGACCGATCTGCTGCATATTGACGGTTTGAGTGCAGGCTACGGCGAAGCCGTGGTGCTGCAAGGCGTGTCACTGGCCCTGCCCGAGGGTGACACGCTGGCCCTGCTGGGCCGCAACGGCACGGGCAAGACCACGCTCATCAACACGCTGGCCGGGGCCACGCGCCAGCACGCGGGCAGCGTGACCCTGGGCGGCATTGCGCTGCACAAGTTGGCGTCACACGAACGTGCGGCCGCCGGCATCGGCTGGGTGCCGCAGGAGCGCAACATCTTCAAGTCGCTCACCGTGCACGAGAACCTCACGGCCGTGGCGCGCCCGGGCCGCAAAGGGTCGACCGCACGGCAGTGGACGCCCGAGCGCGTGTACGAAATGTTCCCGCGCCTGGCCGAGCGCAAGACCAACCTGGGCACGCAGCTGTCCGGTGGCGAGCAGCAGATGCTGGCCGTGGGCCGCGCGCTGGTGCTCAACCCGCGCCTGCTGCTGCTGGATGAGCCGCTCGAAGGCCTGGCGCCCATCATCGTGGAAGAGCTGCTGCGCGCCATCCGCCGCATCACCCGCGAGGAAGGACTCTCTGCCATCATCGTGGAGCAGCATCCGCAGGCCATCCTGGCCATCTCCGACCGCGCTGCGGTGCTGGACCGGGGCACGGTCGTGCACACTGGAGCGGCCGACGACTTGAGTGCGCAGCCCGAGTTGCTGGCGCGCTTGCTGGGTGTGGCAAGGTAACGGCACGCCATGACGATCCCACGCAGAACCTGCCTGGCCGCACTGGCCGTTTCGCTGGCTTCGGGTGCGCGCGCCCAGGCTCCGTTTCCCTCACGTCCGATCCGCATCGTGGTGCCCAATGCAGCAGGCGGTGCGGCAGACATCACGGCGCGCACCGTGGCGCAAAAGATGGCGAGCCCGCTGGGGCAGAGCATCGTGATCGAGAACAAGCCCAGCGCGGGCGGTGTGGTGGCCGGAGACCTGGTGGCCCGTGCCGAGCCCGACGGGCACACCCTGCTGCTGGTGAGCAGCGGCACGGCCGTGAGTGCGGCGCTGTTCCAGACCCTGCCCTTCGATACCCTCAAGGACTTTGCGCCCGTGTCGTTGCTGGCCACCTTTGATTTGGCGCTGGTGGTCCGCGAAGGCAGCCCCTTCAAGACCCTGGCCGATCTGCTGGCCTATGGCCGTACCCACCCGGGCAAGCTCAACCTGGGCACCCCGCAGATTGGCACCACGCAGCACCTGGCGGCGGAGTTGTTCAAAGCCACCGCCGGGCTGGATGCGCAGATCGTGCCGTTCAATGGGACCCCTGGCGTCATCACCGCTGTGCGGGGTGGCGAGGTGGACGTGATGGTGGACATTCTGGGGGGCTTGATGCCGCAAATTGGTGCCAAGGCACTGCGGCCTTTGGCTGTGCTGGGGGCGCAGCGTGCGGCGCAACTGCCCGAGGTGCCCACGGTGCGTGAAAGCGGTGGTGCTTTTGCCTCCTTCAATGTGACCTCCTGGAATGGGCTGGCCGTGCCCTCCAGAACCCCTGCTGCCGTGGTGGAGCGGCTGTCGCGCGAGGTCAACGCCGCGCTGGCGCAACCTGACGTGAAGAAGCGCCTGCTGGAGCTGAACCTGAATGCGCAGGGCAGCACACCCGCCCAGGCGGGGGAGCACTTGGCTGCCGATATTCGCCGCTGGAACGACGTCATCGCCCGTGCGCGCATTGCCCGCCAATGAGCGGGTTGAGCGCTTGAAAAGCCACCAAATCGAACCCTTGTCATGGCCAATGCATGTCGTGGAGCCCAGGCCGTGATGGCCTGGTCTGTTTTTCGCGCGCCGCATACCGCAGGTGCCTTCAGGCCAACGAAGGATCTTTGGCGTGCTTGATATTTTGTCCATCACGGGCCCCATCTACCTGATCATTGCCCTGGGCTATGGCGTGACGCGCTGGGGCTTGTTTGCCAAGGCCGACATGCGTGTCTTTGGCAAATTTGTCATGCACCTGGCCTTGCCTGCCATGCTGTTCAGTTCGCTGTCGCAGCGCCCTGTCAGAGAGGTGCTCAACCTGCAGTACCTGGGGGCCTACGCGCTGGCGTGTGGCCTGGTGCTGCTGTTGGGCTTTGCGTGGATGCGCTGGGGGCGGCGCCAGACCATGAGCTTCAGCAGCATGGTGGCCATGGGCATAGGGTGCCCCAACAGTGGTTTTGTGGGGTACCCGGTGGCCCTGCTGGTACTGGGGGGCTCGGTGGCCAGCGTCAGCCTGGCGCTGAACATGGTGGTGGAGAACCTGCTGTTGATTCCGGTGCTGCTGGTCTTGTCTGACCTGGGCGACCGCCGCAAAGGTGCCTGGCATGCGGTGTTGTGGCAAAGCCTCAAAGGGCTGGCGCGCAACCCGATGGTGCTGAGCATTGCGGCGGGCATTCTGGCGTCATGGGCCGGTGTGGCGCTGCCTGCAGCGTTGTCGCGCACGGTGCAGCTGTTTGCGCAGGCCAGCGGGGCGCTGTCGTTGTTTGTGATTGGTGGCAGCCTCGTGGGGCTGCACATCAAGGGCACGCTGGGCACGGTGGCGCAAATCAGCGTGGGCAAGCTGGTGTTGCACCCACTGGCCATGCTGCTGGTGCTGGGCTGGCTGGTGCCGGTGGACGACCCGCAGCTGCGCACAGCAGCCTTGCTCAGCTGCGCCATGCCCATGCTGGGCATTTACGCCATTCTTTCGCAGCGCCATGGGCACGAAGGCATCAGCTCGGCGGCCCTGCTGGTGACCACTGTGGCCTCGTTTTTTACCCTGAGTGCGTTTTTGTGGTGGCTGGGGCTGGCGCCGGTGTGAGGGCCTGCCAGCAGGCGCTTAGCCCTTGAACACGGTCGCCACAGTTTGGCGTACCAGGTCCAGCGCCGCCTTTTGCACCTGTGTGGACGGCCTTTGCAAGCTCGTGGCCAGCGACAGCGCAATGCGCAGCGGTGGTGTGCCAATGGCCTGCGCGGTGTAGGCGGACGGGCGCGGCGAGTTGAGCAATGCATTGCGCGAAAGCACGGCACTGCCCGCGCCGTCGGCCACCAGGTCCAGGATGGCCGACACCCCATCGATCTCCAGCGCGATCTCAGGGCGGCAGCCGATCTGCGCCATTTCGGATTCGACATGCATGCGGATGGCGTTGGGGCGCGACGGGATGACCAGCGGCAGCGCGGCCACCTCGCTCAAGGCCACGGGGCCGGGAGGCGGGTCTTCCGACAAACCCGGAGGGCGGGCGCGCACCAGCACCAGGTCCTCGTCCAGCAGGTGCTCCACGTCGATGTCGCGCGAGGGCTGCCCGTTGTAGAGCACCACGATGTCCAGATGCCCGCTGTTGAGTCCTTCAAGGATGGCTCCCGACAAGCCTTCGCTGATGGACAGCCGCGCCTCGGGTAGCACTTGGCGAAACGCACGGGTCAGGGGCACCGTCATCACCCGGGCCACGCTGTTGGGCAGACCAATGGCTACGCGCCCGGCCAGCGCGCCGCGCACCCGGCCCAGCTCTTCGCGGGCCCGCTCCACCTGGTGCAGGATGCCCCGCCCGTGCTCCAGCAGCACCTTGCCCGCTTCGGTGGGCGTGGCGCCCCGGCCATTGCGCACCAGCAGGTTTTGCCGCAGCTCCACTTCCAGCAGGCGCACCTGCCGGCTCAGCGCAGGCTGGGCGATGTTGAGCACCACCGATGCCCGGGTGAAGCTGCCCAGCTCGGCCACCCGCACGAAGTACTCGATTTGCTTGAGGTCCATCGCCTGTGCCTTGTCAAAAGGGGTCTGCAAACTAGCAGGATTTTGAATATCTCTGCATCACCAATTGCAGAATGATATATCTGGTAGTGCCGCAGACTGCTGTCGCAGCGGGGCAGCCCTGTTCACAATGCGGGTGTTTTCACCTCCGGTAGAGGGGTGATGTGGCGCACTGCTGGGTGTGCGCCACGGTGGCCACGGGATGCCTTTCCTGGGCCTTCAAGGAGACAACATGACTATCGATATCAAAGGCATTTCGTCCATGGCCACCCGCCAGGTGCTGGCAGAGCTGGTGGCCTTGTACGCGCAGCAGTCATCCGACCGCGTGGGCATCGAATCCGTGGGGGGCGTGGACGCTGCCAAGCGCGTGCAGGCGGGGGAGCCCTTTGACGTGGTGATCCTGGCGTCGGATGCCATCGACAAGCTCGTGGCGGCAGGCCATGTGAGCGCGCCCAGCAAGGTCGATCTGGTGCATTCCGGTGTGGCCGTTGCCGTGCAGGCCGGTGCGCCGGTGCCAGACATCGGCTCTGAAGACGCCTTGCGCGCAGCGGTGCTGGCCGCCCCCAGCATCAGCTATTCCACCGGCCCCAGCGGGGTGGCCCTGGCCCAGCTGTTTGAGCGCTGGGGCATTGCCCAAGAGATTGCGCCGCGCATCGTGCAGGCCCCCCCAGGCGTGCCTGTGGGCACCCTGGTGGCGCGCGGTGAGGTGGCACTGGGCTTTCAGCAACTGAGCGAGCTGCTGCATGTGCCCGGCATCACCCTGGTGGGCCCGCTGCCCGCCGCCATCCAGATCACCACCACCTTCTCCGCAGGCGTGGGCGCTGCCTCTGCCCAACCTGCGGCAGCGCAAGCCCTGCTGGCCTTCATGGCATCGCCCCAGGCCGCCGATGCCAAGCGCCGCCAGGGCATGGACCCAGCCTGAGCAAGCGGCCCGCACCATTTCAAAACAATCACAACCAACTCAGAGACATTTGCAATGCAGGCACACGGCAAGGACACCGACGTCCAGACTTTTCTTGATGCGCACCCGTTTTCAGCCTACCAATGGCTGATTTTTGCGCTGTGTTTTGTGGTCGTGCTGCTGGACGGCTTTGACACCGCCGCCATCGGCTACATCGCGCCCTCTCTGGTGGGCGAGTGGGGGGTGAGCAAGCCCGCCCTGGCGCCCGTGCTGAGCGCTGCGCTGTTTGGCCTGGCCGCTGGCGCTTTGGTGGCAGGCCCTTTGGCCGACAAGCTGGGCCGCAAGCGGCTGCTGACCGGGTCCGTCTTCCTGTTTGGCGCAGCCTGCCTGGCTTCGGCGTTTGCACCGGGGTTGACCGAGTTGACCGTGTTGCGCTTTGTCACCGGCATTGGCCTGGGCGCGGCCATGCCCAACGCCGTGACGCTGATGAGCGAATACTGCCCATCGCCCCGCCGTGCCTTGCTGACCAACGCCATGTTTTGCGGCTTTCCGCTCGGTGCGGCCTTTGGTGGCTTCTTGGCAGCGTGGATGATTCCCCTGTGGGGCTGGCGCAGCGTGCTGGAGCTGGGCGGTGTGGCACCCCTGGTGCTGGGCGTGCTGATGTTGCTGCTGTTGCCAGAATCGGCCCGCTACCTGGTGGCGCGCGGTGCGGCCACCGAGCGCGTGCGGGCCATTCTGGTGCGCATTTCTGCCTCTGCTGCGCAGGTGGGGCGCTTTGTGGCCGGTGAGGCGCAGGCCGCCCAAGGCGCCAGCGGCCTGGGCGTGGTGCTGTCCGCCCGTTACCGCTGGGGCTCGCTGCTGCTGTGGGTGACCTACTTCATGGGCTTGGTGATCTTCTATGCGCTCATCAACTGGATGCCCATCTTGTTCAAGGAAGGCGGCATTGAGCCGCACACCGCCACCCTGGTGTCTGCGCTGTTCCCCCTGGGGGGCGTGGGCGCGGTGTTCTTTGGCTGGCTGATGGACCGCTTCAACGCCGACCGCATCATTGCCCTGGGTTACCTGCTCACCGCACTGGTCATCTATGCCATTGGCCATGCCCTGGGCAATGTGGGACTGCTGGTGGTGGTGGTGTTTGTGGCGGGCACGTTGATGAACACGGCCCAGTCTTCCATGCCTGCACTGGCTGCAGCCTTCTACCCCACCAGTGGCCGCGCCACCGGTGTGGCCTGGATGCTGGGCATTGGCCGCTTTGGTGGCATTGCGGGCTCGTTCCTCGTGGCCCAGCTGTCGGCGGCCCACATGGGCTTTGGGCAGATTTTTGCGGTGGTGACCATCCCCGGCCTGATCGCGGCTGCTGCGGTATGGGCCAAGCAAATGATCTACCCCACGCAAGCGGCCCCCTTGTCCGCCGTGGCGGGCTCGGCAGCCCACTGACGGCGCTGCGATCCCTGTTGTCACTGATTTTCGATTTCCTAGGAGCAAACCCATGAGCCTCATCATCGACTGCCACGGCCACTACACCACGGCCCCCAAGGCGCTGGAGAACTGGCGCAATGCGCAGATCGCCGGTATCAAGGACCCCGCCGCCATGCCCAAAGTGGCAGACCTGAAGATCAGCGACGATGAACTGCGCGAGTCCATCGAGACCAACCAGCTCAAGCTGATGAAAGAACGCGGCAGCGACATCACGCTGTTCAGCCCGCGCGCCAGTTTCATGGCCCACCACATTGGCGACTTCAACGTCTCCAGCACCTGGGCCGCCATCTGCAACGAGCTGTGCCATCGCGTCTCCACCCTGTTCCCCGACCATTTCGTGCCCGTGGCCATGCTGCCGCAGTCGCCCGGGGTGGACCCTGCCACCTGCATCCCCGAGCTGGAAAAGTGCGTGAAGGAATACGGTGCCGTCGGCATCAACCTGAACCCAGACCCCTCGGGCGGCCACTGGACCAGCCCGCCGCTGACCGACAAGCACTGGTACCCCATCTACGAAAAGATGGTGGAGTACGACCTGCCCGCCATGATCCACGTGAGCACCAGCTGCAACGCGTGCTTCCACACCACAGGCGCGCACTACCTGAACGCCGACACCACGGCCTTCATGCAGCTCATCCAGGGCGATCTGTTCAAGGACTTCCCCACGCTCAAGTTCCTGATCCCGCACGGCGGCGGCGCGGTGCCCTACCACTGGGGCCGTTTCCGTGGCCTGGCGCAGGAGATGAAGAAGCCGCTGCTCGACGAGCACCTGATGAACAACGTGTTCTTTGACACCTGCGTGTACCACCAGCCCGGCATCGACCTGCTCAACACCGTGATCCCGGTGAAGAACGTGCTGTTCGCCAGCGAAATGATCGGCGCGGTGCGCGGCATCGACCCCACCACCGGCCACTACTACGACGACACCAAGCGCTACATCGAAGCCTCCAAGATCCTGAACGCTGCTGACAAGCACCAGATCTACGAAGGCAATGTGCGCCGCGTGTTCTCCCGCCTCAACTCCCGCCTGCAAGCCAAAGGACTGTGACCATGTACGAACTCGGCGTTGTTTACCGCAACATCACCCGCGCGGACCGCACAGCGGCCGATGGCCTGGCTGCCCTGGGCTCAGCCACCGTGCACGAAGCCATGGGCCGCGTGGGCCTGCTCAAGCCCTACATGCGCCCCATCCAGACGGGTGTGCAGGTCAGCGGCACGGCCGTCACGGTGCTGCTGCACCCCGGCGACAACTGGATGATGCATGTGGCCGCAGAGCAGATCCAGCCCGGCGACATCGTGGTGGCTGCCATCACCGCCGAATGCACCGATGGCTACTTTGGCGACCTGCTGGCCACATCCTTCCAGGCCCGTGGCGCACGCGCACTCATCATCGACGCGGGGGTGCGCGATGTGCGCACGCTCAACGAGATGAACTTCCCGGTGTGGAGCAAGTGCATCTCGTCCAAAGGCTGCATCAAGGAAACCATCGGCTCCGTGAACATTCCTGTGGTGTGCGCTGGCATGCTTGTCACGCCCGGCGATGTGATCGTGGCCGATGACGACGGCGTGGTCTGCGTGCCCGCCGCCCGTGCTGTGCAAACACTGGAAGCCGCGCAAAAGCGCGAGAGCTTTGAAGGTGAAAAGCGCGCCAAACTGGCCAGCGGCGTGCTGGGCCTGGACATGTACAAGATGCGCGAGCCGCTCGAAAAGAAGGGCCTGCGCTACATCGACTGACCCGGTTCAAGACAGCAAAAACAATACCGACAATTCCAAGACCAGGAGACAAGCTGTGAACATGTACCCCCAACCCGACCACCCCTTAGCCACCCGCCGCAGCGCCCTTGTGGGCGGCTTGGCGCTGGCCGCGGCCCTGGCCTGCGCCACCACGGCGCATGCCCAAGGCGCTGCGGCAGATGCCGCCTGGCCCACCAAGCCCGTGCGGCTCATTTCGCCTTACCCAGTCGGGGGTGGGCCCGACGGTGTGGCGCGCCTGCTGGCCGACAAGCTCTCGCGCAAGTGGGGCAAGCCGGTGGTGGTGGAAAACCGGCCGGGCGGCAATGGCTTCATTGCCATCGATGCGTTTAAGCGCGGGGCCAAGGACGGGCATGACCTGATCCAGCTCGACAGCGTGCATTTGGCCGCCTACCCGTACATGTTCAAGAAGCTGCCCTACGACGCGGGCAAAGACTTTGACGTGTTGGCCACCATGTTCAAGAGCTACATGTTCTTTGTGGTGCCCACCAACAGCAAGTACAAGACCGTGGCTGACATCGTGGCCGACGCCAAGGCCAACCCCGGCAAGCTCGACTATGGCTCGTGGTCCATTGGCAACCCCGTGCACCTGGGCATTGAGGAGCTGCAGCAGCGCACCGGAACCAAGATGGAGCATGTGCTCTTCAAGGAAACCACCCAGCTGTATGTGGCGGTGGCCAATGGTGAGCTGCCTTTCACCCTGGGCACGGCGGGCACAGCTGGCCCGCTGTACCGCGCGGGCAAGGTGCGCTTTGTGGCGGTGGCTGCGCCCTACCGTTTGTCGGCTTACCCCAATGTGCCCACCGTGGCCGAGGCCGGTGGCCCCGCAGCACCCTATGAGGTCAGTGGCTGGAATGCCATTGCGGGCCCCAAGGGGTTGCCCCCAGCCGTGGCCGAGAAGGTGGGTGCAGACATTGCCGAGGCGCTTTCCACCCCCGATGTCAAAGAGAAGTTCGACTCGTTTGGCTACGAACCCTTGACCCTGGACCGGGCCAAGCTGCAGGCCTACATCCAGAGCGAATCCGCACGCCATGAGGCCATCATCCAGCGCGCCAAGATCGAGATGGACTGATGTGGTGCCTGAACACAACGTTGAAGCCATGGGAGACAACCCGATGACCATGTGGAACACCGAAGGCACCCGCCGTGGCGTGGTGCAGGCTGCAGCCCTGTGTGCTGCGCTGCTGCTGCCCACCTGGGGCTTTGCGCAGGCTGCTTACCCCACCAAGCCCGTGAAAGTGGTCGTGGGCTATGCCGCCGGGGGGGCGGTGGATGCGGTGGCCCGCACCATCGGGCAGGCGCTTTCTGCCAGCCTGGGCCAGGCCTTCATTGTGGAAAACAAGCCCGGTGCGGGCACAAACATCGCCGTCAAATCCGTGATTGCGGCAGAGGCCGATGGGCACACCTTGCTGATGGCCGCCAATGCGTTGGCTGCGAACATGGCCCTGTACCAGCCTGCACCGTTTGATGCCGAGCGCGACCTGGTCCCCGTGTCCCTGGTCGGGCGTGTGCCGGTGGTGCTGGCCGCCAATGCCCAGACGCCCTATGCCAACGTGGCGGCCTTGCTCCGGGCCGCAAAAGACAAGCCCGGCAGCATCTCCTTCGCCTCCCCGGGCAATGGCTCCACGCCCCACATGGCGCTGGAGCTGTTTGAGCGCACCGCAGGCATCCAGTTGCAGCACGTGCCTTACCGTGGTGGCTCGCCGGCCATCACCGATGTGATTGGCGGGCAGGTCCCGCTGATTGCGGTGAACGCCCTGGAGGTGCAGCCGCATGTCAAAAGCGGCAAGCTGCGGGTGCTGGCAGTGCTCAGCCCCAACCGGTCTGCGATCTTCCCGGACGCGCCCACCATGGCGGAGTCGGGCTTCCCCGGCTTTGAGGCCTCGGTGTGGTACGGCCTCGTGGCCCCGGCTGCCACGCCTAAGGCTGTTGTGACCAAGCTGCACGCCGAGGTGCAAAAAGCCCTGCAGACCAAGGAAGTGCGCGAGCGCATGACCCAGGTGGGGGGCGAAGTGATCCCAGGCAGCAGCGAGATGTTTGCGGCGCTGATCAAAGCGGAGCGCCAGCGCTATGAAAAGCTGGTGCGAGAAGCCAACATCCAACCTGATTGACCAAGGCCCGTGCCACCTGATTCTGAATGGAATGGCAGAGCCCAGCGGCAGCACGTTCGCACGGTGCGCAGCCGTGGTGCCCGGCCCGATTTTTAACAAACCTAGCAAGTGAGCAAATCCATGCAATTTGAAAAAACCCCAGGCTGGCTCGACTGGTACGCCGGTCCTGCCAAGCCGCAGTTCAAGGTGCCTGCCGGTGCGGTGGACGCCCACTGCCATGTGTTCGGCCCCGGCGCGGAGTTTCCCTACGCCCCCGAGCGCAAGTACACCCCGTGCGACGCCAGCAAGCACCAGCTGTACGCCCTGCGCGACCACTTGGGCTTTGCGCGCAACGTGGTGGTGCAGGCCACCTGCCACGGTGCGGACAACCGCGCCATGGTCGATGCATTGACCCACTCGGGCGGCAAGGCACGGGGCGTGGCCACCGTCAAGCGCTCGGTCACCGACGAAGAGCTGCAAGCCATGCACGACGCCGGTGTGCGCGGTGTGCGCTTCAACTTCGTCAAGCGCCTGGTGGACTTCACGCCCAAGGACGAGTTGATGGAAATTGCCGCGCGCATCCACAAGCTCGGCTGGCACGTGGTGATCTACTTTGAGGCGGTAGACCTGCCCGAGCTGTGGGACTTCTTCACCGCACTGCCCACCACCGTGGTGGTGGACCACATGGGCCGCCCTGATGTGAACAAGCCCGTGGACGGACCAGAGTTTGAGCTGTTCCTCAAGTTCATGCGCCAGCACCCCAATGTGTGGAGCAAGGTGAGCTGCCCCGAGCGCCTCTCCGTGACCGGCCCCAAGGCGCTGAACGGCGAGCAGAACGCCTACACCGATGTGATCCCGTTCGCCCGCCGCGTGGTGCAAGAGTTTCCCGATCGCGTGCTGTGGGGCACCGACTGGCCGCACCCCAACCTCAAGGACCACATGCCCGACGACGGCCTGCTGGTGGACTTTATTCCCCACATCGCGCCGACGGCCGAGCTGCAGCAAAAGCTGCTGGTGGACAACCCCATGCGCCTTTACTGGCCTGAAGAAGTCACTGTGAAAGACTGACACCATGTCCCTTGATAAACCCTACTTGGACGTGCCCGGCACGACCATTTTTGATGCCGAGCAAAGCCGTAAAGGCTACTGGCTCAACCAGTTCTGCATGAGCCTGATGAAGGCCGAGAACCGCGAGCGCTTCAAGGCCAACGAGCGCGCCTACCTCGATGAATGGGCGATGACCGAAGAGCAAAAGCAGGCCGTGCTGGCGCGCGACCTCAACTGGTGCATCCGCCTGGGCGGCAACATCTACTTTCTGGCCAAGATCGGCGCGACCGATGGCAAGAGTTTTCAGCAAATGGCTGGCAGCATGACCGGCATGACCGAAGAGGAGTACCGCAACATGATGATCAGCGGCGGCCGCTCGGCCAATGGCAACCGCGTGATCGGCGAAGACGGCGACGCACAGGCACACCGCCAGCCACAAGGCGCTGTCGGCAAGAAAGGAAACTGACCATGGCCAAGATCACCGCCTCCGTGTTTACGTCGCACGTGCCTGCCATTGGCGCTGCGCTGGACCTGGGCAAGACACAAGAAGACTACTGGAAGCCCGTGTTCGCGGGCTACGACTTCTCCAAACAGTGGATGAAGGACAACAAGCCCGACGTGATTTTTCTGGTCTACAACGACCACGCCACGGCCTTCAGCCTGGAGATGATTCCCACGTTTGCCATCGGCACGGCCGCGCAGTTCCAGCCCGCCGACGAAGGCTGGGGCCCACGCCCCGTGCCTGTGGTGCAGGGCCACCCCGACTTGGCCGCGCACATTGCGCAGTCGGTCATCCAGCAGGACTTTGACCTCACCATCGTCAACAAGATGGACGTGGACCACGGCCTCACCGTGCCGTTGTCGCTGATGTGTGGCCCACAAGACCCCAAGACGGGTGCCTGGCCCTGCCCGGTGATTCCGTTTGCCGTCAACGTGGTGCAGTACCCCGTGCCCAGCGGCCGCCGCTGCTACAACCTGGGTCAGGCGATTCGCAAGGCCGTGGAGAGCTACGACGAAGACCTCAATGTGCACATCTGGGGCACGGGTGGCATGAGCCACCAACTGCAGGGCCCGCGCGCGGGGCTCATCAACAAGGATTTCGACAACGACTTTCTCGACAAGCTCATCAACGACCCCGAGGCCGCCGCCAGCATCCCGCACATCGACTACGTGCGCGAAGCGGGCAGCGAAGGCATCGAACTCGTGATGTGGCTCATCGCCCGCGGCGCCATGGCCGATGTGGCCGGTGGCAAGCCCCCGAAGCTGGCGCACCGCTTCTACCATGTGCCCGCATCCAACACGGCCGTCGGCCACCTGATTCTGGAGAACCACTGACATGACCACCAAAACCATCAAAGTCGCCCTGGCGGGCGCTGGCGCCTTCGGTATCAAGCACCTGGACGGCATCCAAAACATCGACGGCGTGGAAGTCGTCTCGCTGATCAGCCGTGACCTGGAAAAAACCCGTGAGGTGGCCGCCAAGTACGGCATTGGCCACGTCACCACCGACCTGGCTGACAGCCTGGCGCTGCCCGAGGTGGACGCCGTCATCCTGTGCACCCCCACGCAGATGCACGCCGAGCAGACCATCGCCTGCCTGAAGGCGGGCAAGCATGTGCAGGTCGAGATTCCGCTGGCCGATAGCTTGAAGGGCGCCGAAGAAGTCGTGGCTCTGCAAAAGCAGACCGGCCTGGTGGCGATGTGTGGTCACACCCGCCGCTTCAACCCCAGCCACCAGTTTGTGCACCACAAGATTCAGAAGGGCGAGTTCAACATCCAGCAAATGGATGTGCAGACCTACTTCTTTCGCCGCACCAACACCAACGCGCTGGGCCAGGCCCGCAGCTGGACGGACCACCTGCTGTGGCACCACGCTGCCCACACCGTGGACCTGTTCGCCTACCAGGCCAACAGCCCCATCGTGCAGGCCAACGCCATGCAGGGCCCCATCCACCCGACGCTGGGCATTGCCATGGACATGAGCATCCAGCTCAAGGCCGCCAATGGCGCCATCTGCACGCTCTCCCTGAGCTTCAACAACGATGGCCCGCTGGGCACGTACTTCCGCTACATCGGCGACACGGCCACGTACCTGGCGCGCTACGACGACCTGTACAACGGCAAGGACGAGAAGATCGACGTGAGCCAGGTGGATGTGTCGATGAACGGCATCGAGTTGCAAGACCGCGAGTTCTTCGCCGCCATCAAGGAAGGCCGCGAGCCCAACGCCAGCGTGGGCCGGGTGTTTGCCTGCTACCAGGTCTTGCACCAGCTGGAGCAGCAGCTCAACGCCGCTTGATTTCAAGCCAAATAGGCTGCTAGCGCTTATTGAATAAGCGCTAGAAGCTATATATTTGATAGCAATTACTGGTGGGCTGCATGCCGCCAGCTCCGCTGCCAGGGTTTCTTTCAGCCCCCGGCCACACGCTGCCCCGGTGCAATGGTGGGCGGTGCCGCATTCAGCGTCTCGATCGCAAAGCCCGCCGCCGCCTTGTAGCGGACCATGAAGCCCTCGCGCTCCTCGCGCGGCAGCACATCGTCGATGTGGTCGAACACCCCGCCGCAGCGCTCGTCCACCAGCCCCAGCAGCCCAAACGGGCCAGAACCCCGGTTGCGCAGCACCAGCGCCGAGATGTCCTTGCACAGCTTGTCGTCGTAGGCGCGCAGCGCCTGCGGGCCCACGCCATGCGCGACCAATTGAGCGCCCAGCACGCGCGCATCCACAATGGCCTGGCTCGCACCGTTGGAGCCCACGGGGTACATCACATGCGCCGCATCGCCCAGCAGCGCCACGCGGCCGTCCACCCAGGTAGGCACCGGGTCGCGGTCGATCATGGGGTACTCAAACACGTCCTTCGCGCCGCGCAGCATGGCGGGCACGTCGAGCCAGCTGTAGTTCCAGCCGTCAAAGTGGTGAATGAACTCTTCCAGCGCCACGCGCCGATTCCAGTCGCCTTGCTGCCAGCCGCCCTGGTTGTCCACCGTGATCTCGGCAATCCAGTTGATGGTGGCCAGGCCCGTGGCCGGGTCGGGCGGCGTGATGGGGTAGCACACCACGCGGTGCCGCAGCGAGCCCACGCCCACAAACGAAGCCCCTGTGCGCACCGGCACCCCCGGCGTGGTGCCTCTCCACATGATGGCGCCACCCCACTGGATGGGCGGCTGCGTGGGATGCATCTGCGCCCGCACGGCCGAGTGCAGGCCATCGGCCGCAATCAGCAGCGAGCCCGCCATTTCCCGCCGCTCGCCATCGCGCGTTTCGATGATGGCGGTCACGCCCTCCGCATCCTGCCGGTAGCCCACCACACGGTGCCCCAGTTGCACAGCGTCGTTTCCCAGGCGCTCTCGCACGGCGTTGAACAGCATCATCTGCAGCTGTCCCCGGTGCACCGAATACTGCGGCCAGTGGTAGCCCGCATCCAGGCCCCTTGGCTCGGCATACACCTCGTTCCCGTTGCGCCCCACCAGCGCCCATTCGCGCGCCTGCAGGCCAATGGTGTCCAGCACCGCGTTGCCAAAGCCCAGGTCGTGCAGCTCCCGCACGGCATTGGGCTGCAGGTTGATGCCCACGCCCAGCGGCTGCAGTTCGGGCACCGTTTCAAAGACGATGCAAGGCACGCCGATCTGGTGCAGGGTGAGGGCCGTGGCCATGCCACCGATGCCGCCACCGGCAATCAGCACGGGGCGGGGGGAGGAGGTGTGGGAAGGAGTGGTGCCAGACATGGCGAGATTGTCCATCCAATGGCGGGCGAGGCTTGTCGCGAACGCCGCAGGCGAATGGGGAGAATGGGTGGGGGTTTAGCGAGGTGGTCTAGAGCTGGCCGATAGCAAGCTTGACCAGCTCAGCAGTTCGGTCCACTTCACTCGCTGTTCTGAAGCGCACTTCGATCCAGGGTGAGGAAGGCGAGCGGGTTGGGTGGTGAACGGAACCAGTGGGGTGAGCCAATCCCTCGGCTTGGATGACCTTCTTGGTCAGTCGCACATCAAGCTCGTTGTCATTGTGAAAGTGCGCAAACTCGCGCCCCTGATAGAAAAGGGCTGTTCCGCCCGACACGGGGGAGGGTTCGGCCGTCAGCCCGTCGATGGTGGCAAGTGCCTGCAGAAGTTGTTGCTTGAGCATGGGCGTGGGCTGCGTGGGGTTTGGAGTTTTGAAGGTCTGGTGTGGCGACGTGCTTGCGGCTTAACATGAAAGTGATCGGCCGCCGAAGGCTGTCCGGTTGACTGACATGTTGAGTGGAAGCCAGCGGTTAGGAGCATGTGCATTTCTCTCGATACACGCCCCGGGCAGACATTGGGTATTCTTTGTCCGAGACTACCTTCCCCACTCGAGGCGCACACCGTGTACGGCACTCAGTATGAGCGTCTCGGAGCGGCGGTAGAAAGGGCACAAGTGCCAGGGCTCCTCCGATGAGCAGCGCGAAGGCGAGAAACGTGGCTACTCCCGACGGGATCCGGCGAAGAACGTCGCGAACGCGCGCCAGATGTCTCATGCCATTTAACGCAATTTAGACAGTAAAACCTGCGGGATCAACTGGCGCGCGCGGGGTATTCTGGACACGGCTTCCTCCTGAAAGCGGCTTGCAGCTTGGCATTGCGGTCGATGCACTGCTCAAAGAGCAGGTATAAAAATCCGTGAAGCCCGGCAGGCTTCACCGCTGCCCACTATAGCTTGATGGCCTGCGCTCTGCGTCTGGCGGTCACCACCCCTTCACACCCAAGCCCTAGCCACCCGCTGGGTTGCCGCGCTTGCCGTAAGCTCACGCCATGCAACAAAGAAACCTTGGACCCTTCTCCGTCTCGGCCATTGGCCTGGGCTGCATGAACCTCTCGCACGCCTATGGCACGCCGGTGTCTGCCGAGCAGGGCGAGCGTGTGCTGCTGGCCGCGCTCGATGCGGGCGTGACGCTCTTCGACACCGCCACACTGTATGGCTTTGGTGCCAATGAAACCCTGGTGGGCCGTGTGATGAAGCCGCACCGCAGTCGCTTCACCCTGGCCAGCAAATGCGGCATGCAGGGCGTGGATGTGAATGGTGATGGCAAGCTGGTGCGTGTGATCGATGGTCGCCCCGCCACGTTGCGCCAGACCTGTGAGGACAGCCTGCGCCGCCTGCAGACGGATGTGATCGACCTGTACTACCTACACCGCTGGGACAAGAGCGTGCCCATTGAAGACAGCGTGGGCGCGCTGGCCGACCTGGTGCGTGCGGGCAAGATTCGCAGCATTGGCTTGTCGGAGGTGTCAGCCGCCACGCTGCGCCGGGCCCATGCCGTGCACCCGATTGCGGCCCTGCAAACCGAATACTCGCTGTGGACGCGCAACCCTGAGATTGCTGTGCTCGATGCGTGCCGCGATCTGGGCGTGGCCTTTGTGGCCTTCAGCCCGGTGGCGCGTGGCTACCTGTGCGGTGATTTGACGGACGTATCGACCCTGGACGCCAAGGACATCCGCCGCAGCATGCCGCGCTTTGCGCCTGACAACTATGCGGCCAACCTGAAGCTGCTGGACAGCTACCGCGCCATTGCCACGGAGGTGGGCTGTTCGCTGGCGCAGCTGGCCATTGCGTGGCTGCTGCACAAGGGGGAGCACATCATCCCCATCCCGGGCACGACCAGCGTGGAGCATCTGCACGATGACCTGGGCGCTGCGCAGGTGCAACTGTCGCCCAGCGTGATCGATCGGCTGCAGGCGCTGTACACACCGCAGGCCGTGGTGGGCGGGCGCTACAACGCGCAAAGTGCCAGCGAGGTGGATACCGAGAACTTTGCGGCCTGAGGGCCGTGAGCAAGGCCTAGGGGCCTGGCCTCGGCACAACGTTGTGCGGGGCAAGGCGCGATGCCCAGGGCCTTTTGCACCCGCTGCGGTGCAGGCAAAAAAAAGCCGGAGCCCCTGACGGAGCCCCGGCTTTAAAGGTGGTAGTTTTCTCTATCGCTTCTTCAACTCAAATCTTCGGCAGGGCATGAATTACTTGGAAATCACGCGCACCATTTCCAGGCACTTGTTCGAATAGCCCCATTCGTTGTCGTACCAGCTCACGATCTTCACGAAGGTTCCGTCGAGGGCAATGCCTGCGTCGGCGTCGAAAATGGAGGTGCGGGTGTCGCCACGGAAGTCAGTAGCCACTACCTTGTCTTCAGTGTAGCCCAAGACGCCCTTGAGTGCGCCTTCGGACTGCGCCTTCATTTCGGCCTTGATTTCTTCGTAGGTGGCGGCCTTGTCCAGCTCCACCGTCAAGTCCACCACCGACACGTCGGAGGTGGGCACGCGGAAGGACATGCCGGTCAGCTTCTTGTTCAGCGCTGGAATCACCACGCCCACGGCCTTGGCAGCGCCAGTGCTCGAAGGGATGATGTTTTCCAGAATGCCACGGCCGCCGCGCCAGTCTTTGTTCGATGGGCCGTCCACGGTTTTTTGCGTGGCAGTGGCTGCGTGCACAGTGGTCATCAGGCCGCGCTTGATGCCCCACTTGTTGTTCAGCACCATGGCCACGGGGGCCAGGCAGTTGGTGGTGCACGAGGCGTTGGACACGATGGCCTGGCCAGCGTAGCTGGTGTGGTTCACGCCAAACACGAACATGGGGGTGTCGTCCTTGGAGGGGGCCGACAGCAGCACCTTCTTGGCGCCCGCATCGATGTGCTTCTGGGCCGAGGCCTTGTCCAGGAACAGGCCGGTGGATTCGATCACGATGTCGGCGCCGACTTCGTTCCACTTCAGGTTGGCGGGGTCGCGCTCTTGCGTCAGGCGGATCTTCTTGCCGTTGACGATCAGGGTGTTGCCCTCGACAGCCACGGTGCCGTCAAAACGGCCATGCACCGAGTCGTACTGCAGCATGTAAGCCAGGTAGTCGGGCTCCAGCAGGTCGTTGATGCCCACCACTTCAATGTCGCTGAAGTTCTGGATGGCCGAGCGCAGCACGTTGCGGCCGATACGGCCGAAACCGTTGATACCAATCTTGATCGTCATAGCTAGTAGTCTCTCCAAGGTTGCAAAGTCGAAATCAGAAACCTGCCGCCCCGCGCCCGCTGGCAGCGGGGCGCAGCGGGCAGTAAGAGTGTCAGCGGGCCTTTTTGGCGAGCTTCAGGCGTGCAGCGCCAATGGCGACCAGCACCGTGTTGGCCACGTTTTCTTCGGTGAAGCCGAAGTGCTTGAACAGCACCGGCGCAGGGGCCGATTCGCCGTAGGTGTCGATGCCGACCACGGCGGCGCAGCCGTATTTCCACCAGCCGTCGCTCACGCCCATTTCCACGGCCACGCGGGGCACGCCAGCAGGCAGCACGCTGCTCTTGTACTTGGCGTCTTCGCGGTCAAACGTCGTGGTGCTGGGCATGGAGACCACGCGCACGGCGATCTTCTTGTCGGCCAGCAGGCGCTGGGCCTTGATGGCCAGCTGCACTTCAGAGCCGGTGGCGATGATGACGGCCTGGGCCTTCTTCTTGAGGCCCACGTCGGCAGGCTCGGACAGCACGTAGGCGCCACGGCTGATGTCGCCCAGCACGCGCTTGGGGGCTACGGCCGAGAGGTGTTGCAGGTTTTGGCGCGACAGGGCCAGCACGGTGGGCTTGGTGCGGTTGGACAGCGCCACGCTCCAGGCCACGGCGGTTTCGGCCGTGTCGGCAGGGCGCCAGACGTCCAGGTTGGGGATCAGGCGCAGGCTGGCCACGTGCTCAATGGACTGGTGCGTGGGGCCGTCTTCGCCCAGGCCGATGGAGTCGTGCGTGAACACATGGATCACGCGCTGCTTCATCAGCGCGGCCATGCGGATGGCGTTGCGGCTGTAGTCGCTGAAGGTCAGGAAGGTGCCGCCGTAGGGGATGAAGCCGCCGTGCAGCGCCACGCCGTTCATGATGGCGGCCATGCCGAATTCGCGCACGCCGTAGTTGATGTGGCGGCCACCGATCTTCTTGCCTTCGGCCACTTCGGTCTGCACCACAGCGCCTTGCTGGTCAAAGCGCAGGTTGGGCGTGCTCTTGGTGTTGGTGAGGTTGGAGCCGGTCAGGTCGGCCGAGCCGCCCAGCAGCTCGGGCAGGGCGGCGGTGAAGGCTTCCAGCGCGATTTGGCTGGCCTTGCGGCTGGCCACGGTTTCGCCCTTGGTGTGGGCGGCCACCACGGTGTCCACGGCCACTTGGGCAAAGCGGGCGGGCAGGTCGCCCTTCATGCGGCGGGTGAACTCAGCGGCCAGCTCGGGGAAGGCCTTGCTGTAGGCGGCAAAGCGGTCGTTCCAGGCGGCTTCGGCCTTTTGGCCGCTGGCCTTGGCGTCCCAGCCTGCGTACACGTCTTCGGGGATGGCGAAGGGCTCCGCCGTCCAGCCCAGGGTTTCGCGGGTGAGCTTGATTTCTTCAGCGCCCAGGGGCTCGCCGTGGGCCTTGGAGGTGTTGGCCCGGTTGGGGCTGCCCTTGCCGATGTGGGTCTTGCAGATGATGAGCGAAGGACGCTCGGTTTGCTTCTTGGCTTCGGCAACGGCATCGGCCACCTTGTCGGCGTCGTGGCCGTCGATGGGGCCAATCACGTTCCAGCCGGCCGAGACAAAGCGCAGGGCGGTGTTGTCGGCAAACCAGGGGGCCACTTGGCCGTCGATGGAGATGCCGTTGTCGTCGTACAGAGCGATCAGCTTGTTCAGCTTCCAGGCGCCTGCCAGAGAAATCGCTTCCTGGCTGATGCCTTCCATCAGGCAGCCGTCGCCCAGGAAGGTGTAGGTGTTGTGGTTGACGATGGCGTGGCCGTCGCGGTTGAACTCAGCGGCCAGCAGCTTTTCGGCCAGCGCAAAGCCCACAGCGTTGGTGATGCCCTGGCCCAGCGGGCCGGTGGTGGTTTCCACACCGGGGGTCACGCCCACTTCAGGGTGGCCTGCGGTCTTGCTGTGCAGCTGGCGGAAGTTCTTGAGCTCGCTCATGGGCAGGTCGTAGCCCGTGAGGTGCAGCAGCGAATAAATCAGCATCGAGCCGTGGCCGTTACTCAGCACGAAACGGTCGCGGTCAAACCAGTGGGGGTTGGTGGGGTTGTGCTGGAGGTGGCGAGCCCACAGGCCCACGGCCATGTCGGCCATGCCCATGGGGGCGCCGGGGTGGCCGGAATTGGCTTGTTGAACGGCGTCCATGGCCAATGCGCGGATCGCATTTGCCATCTGTTGAGATTGCTGGGTGTTGGCCATGGGGTCTGGGGTTCAGGTGGGTGGAATCAGGGAAACCGCCTATTTTACCGGGGCCGCAGCGCTCACTTCGCTCGGCTTGCCCTGCGCACCGTGTCGGTACCCCGCGTTGGGGGCAGTCGATGCACTACAGTGCAGCCCCATGCACGGATTGCACCTCACCGCCGACCTTCACGGATGCCGCTGCGCGCCGCTGTGGCTGACCGATGCCACCGCCCTGGGGCAGGCCTGTCTTGCGGCGGTGCAGGCATCGGGGCTGCAGGCGGTGGGGCAGGTGTTTCATGCCTTTCCGGCCACGGTGCATGGCCCCGGCGGCGTTACGGCCACCGTGCTGCTGGCCGAGTCGCACCTGTGCGTGCACACCTGGCCCGAGCAGGCCGCCGTGACGCTGGACGTGTACGTGTGCAACTTTGGCGCCGACCACAGCGCCAAGGCCCATGCGCTGATGAACGCGCTGCTGGCCTTGCTGGACGCAACCACCGTGCAGCGCCACGCCTTGCAGCGGGGCGAGTTGGCCCCTGCGCCCAGTGCCCATCAATCGCCAACTGCGCCCGGCACTGCCGTGGCCTGATCCCCATCGCTTTGGAGCCCCTTTTGTCGCCCCAGTTTTCCTCTCCCTCCGGCGCTCACCAGGTGCCCGCCATGCTGCTGGCCGCAGGCCGTGGCGAGCGCATGCGCCCGCTGACCGATACCTGCCCCAAGCCCTTGCTGGTGGTGCAGGGCCAGCCGCTGTTGCAGTGGCACTTGCAGGCTCTGGCGCAGGCCGGGGTGCGCCAGGCGGTGATCAACACGGCGTGGCTGGGCGAGCAGATCAGCGACCGATTTTTAAGTCATTTTGGCCTCCAGGGCGCACTGGGTAAGCGCGAGCAGCTATCAATTTCATACTCGCACGAGGGCGTGGACTTTGGCGGGGCGCTGGAGACGGCGGGCGGCATTGCCCGTGCGCTGCCGCAGTTGGGGCCGGTGTTCTGGCTGGCGGCGGGCGATGTGTTTGCGCCCGACTTCACGTTTGACGCCGCTGCCGTGCAGGCCTTTGAGGCCAGCAACCGCCTGGCCCACCTGTGGCTGGTGCCCAACCCTGAGCACCACCTGCGCGGTGACTTTGGCCTCTCGCCCGAAGGCCTGGCGTTGAACCTGCCTGCAGACGACCCAACCCCCCGGTTCACCTACAGCACCATCGCCTTGCTGCGCGCCGAGTTGTTTGGGCTGCCGTGGTGTGACATCCCGCCGGGTAACCCTGGCGGCGTGGCCCAGCCCTTGGCGCCCTTGCTGCGCCGTGCCATGGACCTCAGCCGCGTCAGCGCATCGCTCTATACCGGCCGGTGGACCGATGTGGGCACGCCCGAGCGCTTGGCCCAGCTTCAGCGTTGACATCGCCTGGGCCACCGGTGGCCCAGACCGTCATTTGGATGCGGCGGGGGATGGAGGCACGGCGGTCGCTGCCGATGCGGCTGGTTGGGTCGGCAACGCCGGGGCACTGGCGGCTGCGCTGGCGCCCTCTGCGGTTTCGGGGGCCGCAGGTGCTACGGGGGCGGGCAGCACCCACACCGTGTCGCCTTCAATTGGCGCTGCGGGCTGCACGGTGACGGGGGGCGCGGCTTCGCAGGTTTTGAACAGCCACTGGCTGGGTGCAAAGCGCGCATTGGGGCCGTCCGGTGGCGCCTTGCCCACTTCGGCGCGCACGTCGTAGTCGATGTGCGGCACCTGGAAGGTGGCGATCTGCCCTTGTTTGCAGTTGATGTAGGGGACGACCTTGTTGGGCACCCAGCTTTGGCTGGCGGTGTCATAGCGGTACACCGGGCCGAGGCGCTGGTTCTCTGCCAACTCCATGCGCATGGGCAGGGCTTGCAGCGCGTTGACCTGCACGCCCGCCACCTCCACCGGCTGCGGGAATCGCACCGCATCCAGGCCATGCAGGGCCAGCGGGCGGGTGGGTTCGCCCCGGTCAAACGGGTCGGTGCGGTTGACGAGGCTGCCCGCAGGGATCAGCAACTCGCCGTACTGGAAGTCTTGCGGCAGCACAAAGCGCTCGCGGCTCGCGCGCACGGCGGCGCTGTCGTGCCAGGCTTGCTGCTTGCTTTGTGACAGGTACATCTTCACGCCCAGCCAGCCATTGCACAGCACCGCCACCACGACCATGCCGATCACTGCACCGGGCGTGAGCAGCCACTTCTGCGGCACATCAACCCAGCGGTAGTAAACGCCGTAGATCAGCAAGAGGGCTGTGATCACCACCCCCAGGGCGGGCACGAAAGTCGTCAGGAAAAAGTTCGACATGGATAGGTGCAAATGGGAAGAAGGCCGTGGTGCCTGAGCGTCCGCATCAGGGACTTTGCCAGGAGGGGTCGGCAGGTTTTGGGCCGTGAGTATCTGGACCAACGGGAGTGGATTCTCTGCGACAACCCGGGAGCGGTGTCGGTTGGGCTCAAAATGTGCGCATGAATGCAACGCAATCCATCTACGCCCAGCGCCGTGCCCGCCTCGCCTCGATGCTGGGCGCTGGCGGCATCGCCATCGTTCCCACCGCGCCCGAACGCCCGCGCAACCGGGACACCGACTTCATCTACCGCCACGACAGCTACTTTTATTACCTGACCGGCTTTACCGAGCCCGGTGCGGTGCTGGTGCTCACGGCCGAGGGGCACAGCACGCTGTTTTGCCAGCCCAAAGACCTGGAGCGCGAGATCTGGGACGGCTACCGCCTGGGCCCCGCCGCCGCGCCCGAGGCCTTGGGAGTGGACGCTGCACAGTCGGCCGCCGTGCTGGACGCCCAGCTGCCCCGCCTGCTGGAAAACCGCAGCTGCGTCTGGTACCCGTTTGCCACGCATGCAGGCCTTGCCGCGCGCGTGGAGGGCTGGCTCAACGCCGTGCGGGCTCGTGTGCGCTACGGAGCCCTGTGCCCCACCGAGCAAAGCGATGCCTGCACCTTGCTCGATGAAATGCGCCTCATCAAAGACGCGCACGAGCTGGACACCATGCGCCGCGCCAGCCAGATCAGCGCCCAGGCCCACATCCGTGCCATGCAGCGCTCGGCCCGCATGCTGCGCGCGGGGCAGGATGTGCGCGAATACCACCTCGATGCCGAGCTGCTGCACGCCTTCCGCGAAGGCGGCTCACAGTACCCCGCGTATGGCTCCATCGTGGCGGCCGGTGCCAATGCCTGCGTGCTGCACTACCGCGCCGACGCGGCCCCGGTGCGCGATGGCGAGCTGGTGCTGATCGACGCGGGGTGCGAGCTCGACGGCTACGCCAGCGACATCACCCGCACTTTTCCGGCCAACGGAAGGTTCACCGGCCCGCAGCGCGCGCTGTACGACCTGGTGCTGCAAAGCCAGGTGGCCGCCATTGCCGCCACCAAGGCCGGCGCCCGCTTCAACGACCCGCATGACGCCACGGTGGCCGTGCTGGCGCAAGGCCTGCTCGACGTGGGCTTGCTCGACAAGAACAAGTTCGGTACCGCGCAGGACGTGATCGAAAAGCGTGCCTACTTCCAGTTCTACATGCACCGCACCAGCCATTGGCTGGGCATGGACGTGCACGACTGCGGCAGCTACGTGGAGCCCGGCGAGGTGGGGCAAACCAGCGAGCGCAAGGACCCGCTTTCGGGCGAGACCATCACCAACCGCCCCAGCCGCGTGCTGCAGCCCGGCATGGTGCTGACCATCGAGCCAGGGCTGTACGTGCGTCCCGCCGAAGGGGTGCCAGAGTCGTTCTGGAACATCGGCATCCGCATCGAGGACGACGCTGTGGTCACCGACAGCGGCTGCGAGTTGATCACCCGCGATGTGCCGGTGGATGGCGATGAGATCGAAGCGCTGATGCGCGATTGACCCGTCACCCGGGTGAGTTTCCGGGCGGCGTGTCAGGGTTTTCTGGTAACGGGGATGTAACCGGTTTCGTGTGAAAATTGAAACCCGATTACATCCACGCGAAAGAGACACACCATGGCCATTCGCCGCGCCACCAAGATCGTTGCCACCCTGGGCCCCGCTTCCAGCGACCCGCAATTGCTGGAGGCGATGATCCGAGCGGGCGTCAACGTGGTGCGGCTGAACTTCAGCCACGGCAAGGCGCAAGACCACATCGACCGCGCCGCCACAGTGCGCGCTGCGGCCCAGCGCGCTGGGCGCGAAGTGGCCATCATGGCCGACTTGCAGGGCCCCAAGATCCGCGTGGGCAAGTTTGCCGAAGGCAAGGTGTTTCTGGAGCCGGGCGCCAAGTTTGTGCTGGACGCTTCGCGCACCGAGCCGGGCGACATCAACGGCGTGGGCCTGGACTACAAGGAGCTGCCCCGTGACGTGAAGGCGGGTGACCTGCTGCTGCTCAACGACGGCCTGATCGTGCTCACGGTGGACGCTGTGCGTGGCGAAGAGGTGCACACCACCGTCAAGCTCGGTGGTGAACTGTCCAACAACAAGGGCATCAACAAGCAAGGCGGCGGCCTCACCGCACCGGCCCTCACGGCCAAGGACATGGAAGACATCCGCACGGCCATGAGCTTCCAGGCCGACTACGTGGCGGTGAGCTTTCCGAAAAACGCGACCGACATGGAAATGGCCCGCCAGCTGTGCAACGTGGCCGCGGCCGAATACCGCCACAAGCCCGGCCTGATCGCCAAGATCGAGCGTGCCGAAGCCATCCCGCACCTCGAAGCCATCCTGCGCGTGAGCGACGGCATCATGGTGGCGCGTGGCGATCTGGCGGTGGAGGTGGGCAATGCCGCCGTGCCCGCACTGCAAAAGAAGATGATCCGCATGGCGCGCCAGCTCGACAAGGTCGTGATCACCGCCACGCAGATGATGGAGAGCATGATCACCAACCCCGTGCCCACCCGTGCCGAGGTGAGTGACGTGGCCAACGCCGTGCTGGATGGCACCGACGCTGTGATGCTGAGCGCGGAGACCGCTGCAGGCAAGTTCCCGTTGGAGACGGTGATCGAGATGGCCACCATCTGCGCTGCTGCCGAAGCCGCAGAAGACCACCCGCAAGACGCCGACTTCACCGGCCAGACCTTTGGCCGCATTGACCAGTCCATCGCCATGGGCGCATTGTTCACCGCCCACCATCTGGGGGCCAAAGCCATCGTCGCCATGACCGACAGCGGCGCCACGGCCCTGTGGATGAGCCGCCACCGCATCCACATTCCGATCTATGCGCTGACCCCCAAGATCGCCACCCAGCGCAAGATGGCCATGTACCGCAATGTGCGCCCGTTGCTGATGGACACCAGCGCGGACCGCGACACGGCCCTGGAGCAGGCAGAGCGCCACCTCAAGAGCCGCAACATCGTGCAAAAGGGCGATGTCTACGCCATCACCTGCGGCGAGCCCATGGGCGCGCCGGGTGGGACGAATATGCTGAAAATCTGCGTTGCCAGCTGAGCGGCGCTTGCGTCACCAGCCAGCCCGTGGCGCCAGCGGCCAGGATGCCGGTGGTTGCGCCTGCCAGCACATCCAGCGGAAAGTGCACGCCCAGGAAGACGCGGCTCCAGGCAATGGCGGTAGCCCCTAAAAATGCCACCCCTGCCCACCGGGGCATGCGGCACAAGGCGAGGCTGGTGGCCAGGGCAAAGGCCTGTGCTGCATGCATGCTCGGGAAGCCCGCCCTGGCGCCATGCTCCAGCCACTGGATGCCCAAACCCAACTGGGCCGGGCGAGGCGCCGGAACCCCCCAGCGCAGCAGGTGAACGCCGACCCAGGTGACGGCCATGGCCACCAAAGCCTTGGCGATCACCCACCGGTGTTCGCGAGTTCCCAGCGCGCACCACAGCGCCAGGGCCGCACCCACCAGCAAGGGCAGGGTGACGGAGACCCAGCGGGCCAAGGCAATGAGAAACAAGGGGGTTGCAGGCCCCGCGTTGATGGCCTCAAAGAGGCTTTGATCAAGAGTGAGCACGGTGCTGCGAAGCCCCCAGGGTTGCAGGGGTGCTGTCAAGAAAGACGGCGTGCTGTCTCCAGGCCTGGAACGCCATGTCCCACAGCCAGCCAGCCGTCCAGCACAGCCAAGCGGTCCAGAGGGTGTGGCTCATGAAGTGGGCACCGCGCACCTGCTGCGCGCCGCCCAGAATGAAGCCTGCCAGCAGCGATGCGCCCAACCACACCCAGGCGGCCCTTGGGTGCCTGCGCCGCAGCGCGAAGTAGCCCCCTAAAAATGCGAAGCCTGCCGAAGCGTGCCCCGCCGGAAAGCAGCGTCCGCCGCCGCCGTCCAGAATGCCCAGCGCCCAGTGCGACACGTGCCGGGCCACTCCGCCAAACTCCGCCAGGTCCCAGGGGCAGCTGGTATTGCTGATGTTCTTGAAAATGCTGATCACGGCCAAGGCCAGCAAGGCGCTGCTGGCCAGTTGCAGCCGCTCGCTCAGCTGAAGCTGCCGCAGGATGCCCTTGGGCCACCACACCCCCAGCGCCAGCAGCAACACGACCACCCAGCCCAATCGGCGGGCGCCTTCGTGCATGACATGCACGAAAAACCACTGCTCCCGCAGCGGAAAACCGGCTTCTGACCCAAAAAGCTGGGCCATGGCGAGGTCTTGCCCTGAGGCGTCCCAGGCAATCAGGCAGGCAAAGCAGGCCAGGGTCCATGCCAGCAGGGTGCGGTTGCCGGGGTAGTCCAGGCTGGAGCGGGGGGTATCAAGCATGCCCGCACTGTAGGAACGGGGCCTTAACAGCTTCTTAAAGTGCAAGAAAATGCAAATGGCAGTGGGTGGCGGGGCTCCCGTTGCCAAAGTTTGGAGTGGGGGCGCGCCGGGGTCGACGTGGTGTGCAGCGACAATGCCCCTATGCGAATCCTCGTGATTGAAGACGATGCAGGCATTGCCGACGGCCTACGCACCACGCTGCAGCAACGCGGTTACGCCGTGGATGTGTGCGGCGATGTCGCCAGTGCCTGGAATGCCCTGCGCACCGAGCGCTTTGACGCCATCTTGCTGGACCTGGGCTTGCCCGATGCCGATGGCGGGGTGCTGCTGCAGCGGCTGCGCTCGGCGCCTGGCAGTGCAGGTTCTGCGCTGCCCGACCCCGCCACGCCGGTGCTGATCGTGACCGCGCGGGACCAGGTGCAGCAGCGCATTGCGGGGCTGGACATGGGGGCCGACGATTACCTGGCCAAGCCGTTTGATATTGACGAGCTGGATGCGCGGCTGAGGGCACTGCTGCGCCGCGCCGCTGGCCGCGCGGCGCCGACCATTCGCCACGCAGGCATCGAGATGGACCCGGCTGCCCGCACGGTGCGGTTCCAGGGCCAGCCGGTGGACATGTCACCGCGCGAGTTTTCGGTGCTGCGCGTGCTGCTCGAGGCGCGTGGCCGGGTGCTCTCGCGCCAGCAGATCGAAGAGCACCTCTACAGCTGGGACGCCGCCATTGAAAGCAATGCGGTGGAAGTGCACATCCACCACCTGCGCCGCAAGCTGGGCAGCGCCAGCATCATGACCATGCGCGGTGTGGGCTACTTCATGCCCCAGGAGCCCACATGACCGCCCCTGCCGCCCCCCGTGCACCCACATCCGGCGGGCGCGCCTCCCTCACGCGCCACCTGTTGCTGTGGTCCCTGGGGGCGCTGGTGGTGGTGTGGGGCAGTTTTGTCTTTCTGGGCTACAAAACCGGCGTTCACGAGGCCGATGAGCTGACCGACGGGCATCTGGCCAGCGTGGCCGCCTTGCTGCTGAACCTGCGCGCTTTTGAAGCCGTGGACGGCGTGCACGCCACCGAACGCACCCCGCTACCAGGCCTGAAGGCGCACGACTACCAGCAGTCCTTGAGTGTGGCGCAGTGGGATGCGCAGGGGCGCCTGGTGGCGGTGAGCGGCTCGGCGCAATTGCCCCCGTTCGATGCACGCGAGGGGTTTATTGACCTGCAACTGGGCACACCGCCCGTGGCCTGGCGCGGTTTTTCGCAATGGAACGTGGAGCGCACCCGCAAG
The DNA here is from genome assembly GCF_002749705.1 of Acidovorax sp. 56. Lineage (NCBI taxonomy): Bacteria > Pseudomonadati > Pseudomonadota > Betaproteobacteria > Burkholderiales > Comamonadaceae > Acidovorax > Acidovorax sp. 56. Next base: position 2,991,387 of record NZ_PEEV01000001.1, on the reverse strand, counting down.
ATCATGGTGCTGGTGGCGGTGCACGAGCGCGATGAGCTGGCAGAAGACATTGCCGAGCAAATGATCGAGCCGGGTCTGTGGCTGCTGCCTGTCATTGCGCTGGCTTTGGGGCTGGCCTTGCGCCGGGGGCTCAAGCCGCTGTATGCCCTGTCGGACGACGTGGCCGCGCTGGACCCGGCCATGGACCACCGCCTGGCCTCCCAAAACGCCTGGAAAGAGTTCGAGTCTGTCGAAGCCTCCATCAACACCCTGCTGGACCGCCAGCAGGCCGCCATGGCCCGCGAGCGCCGGCTGGCCAATGAAGTGGCCCATGAGCTGCGCACACCCCTGTCGTCGATTGCGCTGCAAGCCAGTGCGCTGGACGGCGGCCTGGCGCCGGACGCCCAGGCGCAGGCTTTGGCGCGCATTCGGCAAGACGCCCTGCGGGCCGGGCATGTGCTCAACCAGTTGCTGGCCCTGGCCCGCGCCAGCCGTGCTGAGCTGGACAGCGCGACGGCCCAGGTAGACCTGGCCGCCATGGCGCGCGGTGTGTGCGCGGACTATGCCCAGGCGGCCTGGCAGCGGGGCGATGAGCTGGAAGTCAGCGCCCCGGCCAGCCTGTGGGTGCAGGGGCATGCCGTGCTGCTGGACCTGGTTTTGCGCAACCTCATCGAAAACGCCCTCAAACACACGCCCCCAGGCACCCACATTGCGGTGCAAATGGCAGAAGACAGGGCCGAGTACAGTGGGGCCCCGGCGGCTTGGCTGCAGGTGTGCGACGACGGTGCGCAGCCCCACCCTGCCCAAGGCGGCGCGCCCGCCCCCGTGGTGGCGGTGGACAGTCTGCACCTGGGCCATGAAATCGTGACCCGCGTGGCCCAGGTGCACCGCGCCCGGTTTGGCCAAGCCCCTGCGCCAGTGCCATTCACCACCTGCTACCGTCTGGATTTCCTGAAGGAGCCTTTCCCCGCACCCAGGTAAAATCACAGAGTTACCAAGCGGTTACCAACTTCCGCTTGAAAAATTGCCAGCCCGTGAAGGGCCCTGGCGCCTCCTCACCCACCCACAACGGACCCAACGACCATGCCTCTCGTCTCCATGCGCGAACTGCTCGACCATGCCGCTATCAACGGCTATGGCATCCCTGCATTCAATGTGAACAACCTGGAGCAAGTCCAGGCCGTGATGGCGGCCGCAGACGAGGTGGGGGCCCCGGTCATCCTGCAAGCCAGCGCAGGTGCCCGCAAGTACGCAGGCGAGCCCTTCATCAAGCACCTGATCCAGGCGGCGGTCGAGGCTTTTCCGCACATCCCGCTGGTGATGCACCAGGACCATGGCACTTCGCCCAAGATCTGCCAGGGCGCGATTGACCTGGGCTTTGGCTCCGTGATGATGGACGGCTCGTTGATGGAAGACGGCAAGACGCCTTCGTCCTTCGATTACAACGTGGATGTGACCCGCAAGGTGGTGGAGCTGGCACACAAGTACGGCGTTACCGTCGAGGGCGAGCTGGGTTGCCTGGGCAACCTGGAAACCGGCGATGCGGGTGAAGAAGACGGCATTGGCGCCGAAGGCAAGCTCGATCACAGCCAGATGCTGACCGACCCCGAGGAAGCCGCCCAGTTCGTCAAGGCCACGCAACTGGACGCACTGGCGATTGCCATCGGCACCAGCCACGGCGCGTACAAGTTCAGCCGTCCGCCCACAGGCGACATCCTGGCCATCAGCCGCGTCAAGGAAATCCACGCCCGCATCCCCAACACCCACTTGGTGATGCACGGCTCGTCCTCCGTGCCGCAAGAGCTGCTGGCCATCATCAACCAGTACGGCGGCAAGATGAAGGAAACCTACGGCGTGCCCGTGGCCGAGATCCAGGAAGCCATCAAGCACGGCGTGCGCAAGATCAATATCGACACCGACATCCGCCTGGCCATGACCGGCGCGGTGCGCAAGTTCCTGGCCGAGAACCCTGAAAAGTTCGATGCCCGCGAATGGCTCAAGCCCGCCCGCGAAGCCGCCAAGCTGGTGTGCAAGCAGCGCTACCTGGAGTTCGGCTGCGAAGGCCAGGGCTCCAAGATCAAGGGCCTGAGCCTGCAGACCATTGCTGCGCAATACGCTTCGGGCGCTCTGGCCCAGGTGGTGAACTGATGGAGATACGCGGGTGAGGCGCCGGGGCGCTACCCGCAGTGGTCTGCCCGCCCGCACAGCCCGCAAGCACCTGGTGCTTTCGGGCTTTTTCTTTGGGGGCCAGGAGCCTGTCGGACTTGGAAATCGTCGGCTGCAAACCGACCGCAGCGGTCCATTTTTTACCGCCTTTTTGCCCCATAGCTCGGCTATGGGGCTGCAAATTCGGCAAAAACTGTCCTCGCTGGGGCCGCTTTTCGCTGTCGACGCTCCAAGCCCGACAGGCTCCTTGCGTTCATTGGCTGACACAACGCAGCAAAGTCGCCGCCAAGTGCGGTAAACCCCCCATGCCGCCAAAACAACTTCATGTAAGCTGCCGTTCAGAAATCTGAACGACCACCGGGTTCCCCAACGTGAGGAGATGACATGTTCATAGGAGTGCCTGCAGAGACGGTGGCCGGGGAAACCCGGGTCGCGGCAACGCCCGAGACCGTCAAAAAGCTCACCGCCCTGGGGCACGGCCTGCGTGTGCAGTCGGGGGCGGGCCTGGCCGCCAGCGTGACCGATGCTGCCTATGAGGCCGCAGGGGCCGAGATCACCGACGCCGCAGGCGCCTGGGGTGCCCCTTTGGTGCTCAAGGTGCGCTGCCCGTCGGAGGCCGAAGCCCCCTGGCTGCGCAGCGGTACCACCCTGGTGGGCATGCTCAACCCCTTTGATGCCGCCGGTCTGCAGCGCTTAGCGGCGGCGGGTGTCACGGCCTACGCCCTGGAGGCCGCGCCACGCACCACCCGTGCCCAGAGCATGGACGTGCTCTCTTCCCAGGCCAACATTGCGGGCTACAAGGCCGTGATGATCGCGGCCGACCGCTACCAGCGCTTTTTCCCCATGCTCATGACGGCCGCTGGCACGGTGAAAGCCGCGCGCGTGGTGGTGCTGGGTGTGGGCGTGGCGGGCCTGCAGGCCATTGCCACGGCCAAGCGGCTGGGCGCGGTGATCGAGGCGTCGGACGTGCGCCCCAGCGTCAAGGAGCAGGTGGAGTCGCTGGGCGCCAAGTTCATTGACGTGCCCTACGAAACCGCCGAAGAGAAAGAAGCTGCCGAAGGCGTAGGCGGCTACGCCCGTCCCATGCCCCCCAGTTGGCTGGAGCGCCAGAAGATGGAAGTCGCCAAGCGCGTGGCGCAGGCCGATGTGGTCATCACCACAGCGCTCATCCCAGGCCGCCCGGCGCCCGTGCTGGTCACGCCCGAAATGGTGCAGGCCATGAAGGCAGGCTCAGTGATCGTAGACCTGGCCGCCCCGCAGGGCGGCAATTGCCCGCTGACCGAGCCCGGCAGCACGGTGGTCAAGCACGGCGTGACGCTGGTGGGTGAGACCAACCTGCCCGCCCTGGTCGCGGCTGATGCGTCGTCGCTGTACGCTCGCAACGTTCTGGATTTTTTGAAACTCATCATCAACAAGGAAGGTGCCCTGCATGTGGACATGCAGGACGACATCGTGGCCGCCTGCCTGATGGCCCACGAAGGCACCCTGAAACGCGCATGACCCTTTCGACACGCATGACCTTATTTACCCGGCTGACCCGTTTGAACACTGCCTCCCTTTTTTCTGAGCCCGCCCGTGCGGTGGGCGCCCTGCGCCAGTGGGGCCTGCGTGCCGTGGTGGTGGTGGGCGTGCTGGCCACGGTGGCCTGTGCCCCTGTCAAGCCTGCAGCCACCCCTGAATACCCCGTAGGGCGTGCGCGGCTGGCCCTGCCGGAAGGCACCTGGGAAGACCTGGGCCAAAGCACCGTGGCCCTGCCCGTGCGCCCCGCCCCGGGCACCATCCCCTTGCAGACCCGTGCCGTGGGGCTGCGCGGTGCCGACAAGGAACTGCTGGCGGTGGCGCTGGTGCAGACCAATAGCACCAACTACCCCCGTGAGCAAACGCTGTGGACTGGCACCTGCCCCCGCCAGGACGGCGTGTGGGTGGAAGACGCCGCCCAGGCCAGCCCGGTGCGTGTGGACTGCCTGCGCCTCAAGCGCTGGGCCAACAACCGCGACTGGCTGGACAAGAACCAGCCCGAGCTGGTGCGCTGGATGGCCGACCACAAAGTGACCTTCACGCGCCCGGTGTCGCACCTCAACTACCGCTACGCCACCCAAGGCGGTGCGTATGTGGAAGTGAACATCGTCGCCGACCAGCGCCTGGTGCGCCCCAAGACCATCAACAACGAAGAGTTTTTGCGCGCAGGCTACCCCGCGCAGGACTGGGCCCAGAAAGTGGCGCAGGCCGCACGCCAAAGCGTCAGCATGATGGACGGGTATCTGGCCTTGCCAGCGTTCCCGATTCCTGAGTCGAAGTTGTGAGCCATCCCTGGGGTGCTTCGCGCCAGCGGATGACGATATTGCCTTTGCCAGCCAGGGCTCCCGGGGCCCTGGCCAATCCCGGTTAACCCCGTCCCCACAGGAGAACCCCATGGATGCTGTCTCGCCCACGTTGATCAACCTCATCATCTTTGTGCTGGCCATCTATGTGGGCTACCACGTGGTGTGGACGGTGACGCCCGCCCTGCACACCCCGCTCATGGCGGTGACCAATGCCATCTCGGCCATCGTCATCGTCGGGGCCATGCTGGCGGCGGCGCTCACCGAGACGCCACTGGGCAAAACCATGGGGGTGCTGGCCGTGGCACTGGCGGCGGTGAATGTGTTTGGCGGCTTCCTGGTCACCCGGCGCATGCTGGAGATGTTCAAGAAAAAAGAGCGGAAAGCGCCCGTGGATAAAGCGCAAGAAGCTATCAAATAAGGAGCGGATGGCATGAGCATGAACCTTGTCACGCTGCTGTACCTGGTCGCCAGCGTCTGCTTTATCCAGGCCCTTAAAGGGCTCTCGCACCCCACCACCTCCATCCGGGGCAACCTCTTTGGCATGGTGGGCATGGCCATTGCCATCCTCACCACGGCGGCGCTGATCGTGGAGCTGTCGGGCGGCAAGGCCGAGGGCATGGTGTATGTGCTGGGTGCGCTGCTGGTGGGCGGCGCAGCGGGCTCGGTGATGGCCAACCGCGTCGAGATGACCAAGATGCCCGAGCTGGTGGCCTTCATGCACAGCATGATCGGCCTGGCGGCGGTGTTCATTGCCGTGGCCGCTGTGGCCGAGCCCTGGGCCTTCCAGATCGTTGCCAAGGGCCAGCCCATCCCGGTGGGCAACCGGCTGGAGCTGTTCCTGGGTGCGGCCATCGGGGCCATCACCTTCAGTGGTTCGGTCATTGCGTTTGGCAAGCTCTCGGGCAAGTACAAGTTCCGCTTCTTTCAAGGTGCCCCCGTGCAGTTTGCCGGGCAGCACTTGCTGAACCTGGTGCTCGCGCTGGCCACCGTGGGGCTGGGGCTGCTGTTTGTCGCCACCGAAAGCTGGAGCGCCTTCTTCGCCATGCTGGCGCTGTCGTTCGTGCTGGGCGTGCTCATCATCATCCCGATTGGTGGGGCGGACATGCCGGTGGTGGTGTCCATGCTCAACAGCTACTCGGGCTGGGCGGCAGCGGGCATTGGCTTTAGCCTGAACAACTCCATGCTGATCATTGCGGGCTCGCTGGTGGGCAGCTCGGGCGCGATCCTGAGCTACATCATGTGCAAGGCCATGAACCGCTCGTTCTTCAATGTGATTTTGGGCGGCTTTGGCGGCGACACCGCCACTGCAGCAGCGGGCGCTCAGGTGCAGCGCAGCGTCAAGACCGGCAGTGCCGACGATGTGGCCTTTGTGCTGGGCAATGCCGAGACCGTGGTCATCGTGCCCGGCTACGGCCTGGCGGTGGCGCGCGCGCAGCATGCCGTCAAAGAGCTGGCGGCCAAACTCACCGAAAAAGGCATTACCGTGAAATACGCCATCCACCCCGTGGCAGGGCGCATGCCGGGCCACATGAATGTGCTGCTGGCCGAGGCCGAAGTGCCCTACGACCAGGTGTTCGAAATGGAGGACATCAATGGCGAATTCGGGCAGGCAGACGTGGCTATCATTCTGGGCGCCAACGATGTGGTGAACCCCGCTGCCCACACCAAGGGCAGCCCGATTTACGGCATGCCCATCCTCGAAGCCTACAAGGCCAAAACGGTGATCGTGAACAAGCGCTCCATGGCCGCAGGCTATGCGGGCCTGGACAACGAGCTGTTCTACATGGACAAGACCATGATGGTCTTCGGCGATGCCAAGAAGGTGGTCGAAGACATTGGAAAGGCCTTGGAGTAAGCCCCTCCCCGAGAACGCCGCCCGCAGGGATGGCCTTCGGGCGACATCACAGAGTTTTTTAGCAACCACGGAGCACCACCGGCCACCACAAGACCGGGCTCCACCGACAGAGAAGTTTGGAGAGACACGCATGACCGACCGCCCCTGGCTGGCCGCCTATCCGCAAGGCGTACCCGCTGACATTGACCCCACCCAATACGCCTCCCTGGTGGCGCTGATGGACGAGGCCTTTGGCCGCTACGCAGACCGTGTGGCCTACAGCTTCATGGGCAAGGACATCAGCTTTGCGCAGACCGACGCGCTGAGCCGTGCGTTTGCCGCCTACCTGCAGGGCCAGGGCCTGGTCAAGGGCGACCGTGTGGCCATCATGATGCCCAACGTGCCCCAGTACCCCGTAGTGGTGGCCGCCGTGCTGCGTGCCGGCTTTGTGGTGGTCAACGTGAACCCGCTGTACACCCCGCGCGAGCTGGAGCACCAGCTCAAGGACTCGGGCGCCAAGGCCATCGTCATCATCGAGAACTTTGCCTCCACGCTGCAGCAGTGCATTGCCAACACCCCCGTCAAGCACGTGGTGCTGTGCGCCATGGGCGACCAGCTGGGCTTCCTCAAGGGCATGCTGGTCAACTACGTGGTGCGCAACGTCAAGAAGCTGGTGCCCGAGTACAGCCTGCCCGGCGCGGTGCGCTTCAACGACGCCATCGCCCAGGGTGAGCGCGGCAGCTTCAAGCCTGCCGACATCAAGCCCGACGACATTGCCCTGCTGCAGTACACCGGCGGCACCACCGGCGTGAGCAAGGGGGCAGTGCTGCTGCACCGCAACGTGATTGCCAACGTGCTGCAGGCCGAGGCCTGGAACGAGCCGGTGATGAAGTCGCTGGCCGCAGGCGAGCAGCCCACCAGCGTGTGCGCGCTGCCGCTGTACCACATCTTCGCCTTCACGGTGAACATGATGCTGGGCATGCGCACGGGCGGCAAAGTCATCCTCATCCCCAACCCGCGCGACCTGCCTGCGGTGCTCAAGGAGCTGTCCAAGCACACCTTCCACAGCCTGCCTGCGGTGAACACGCTGTTCAACGGCCTGGCCAACCACCCCGACTTCAACACCGTCAACTGGAAGAACCTGAAGGTGTCGGTGGGCGGCGGCATGGCGGTGCAAGGCGCGGTGGCCAAACTGTGGCTGGACAAGACGGGCTGCCCCATCTGCGAAGGCTATGGCCTGTCGGAGACCTCGCCCATCGTCAGCTGCAACCCCGTCACGGCCAAGGAGTTCACCGGCACCATCGGCGCGCCCCTGCCCAGCACGCTCATCAAGCTGCTGGACGACGAGGGCCGTGAAGTCACCACCCTGGGCCAGTCGGGCGAGATCGCCATCAAGGGCCCGCAGGTGATGGCGGGCTACTGGCAGCGCCCCGACGAAACCGCCAAGGTCATGACCGAAGACGGCTACTTCAAATCGGGCGACGTGGGCGTGATGGACGAGCGCGGCTACTTCAAGATCGTGGACCGCAAGAAGGACATGGTGCTGGTCAGCGGCTTCAACGTGTACCCCAATGAGGTTGAAGAAGTGGTGGCAGCCCTGCCCGGTGTGCTCGAATGCGCTGTGGTGGGCGTGCCCGACGAGAAGACTGGCGAGGCCGTGAAGCTGGTCATCGTCAAGAAAGACCAGGCCCTCACCGAAGCCCAGGTCAAGGAATTCTGCAAGGCCAACCTGACTGGCTACAAGCAGCCCCGCGTGATCGAGTTCCGCACCGAGCTGCCCAAGACGCCCGTGGGCAAGATCCTGCGCAGAGAGCTGCGCGACAAGAAGTGACCCGAAGGGGCACTTCTTGCGGCGAAGGCTCATGTTGCGTAGCAACGTGAAGCGCAGCGGCCGCAGCCACAAGCGGTTGCACATGCACATCGTTTGAAAAAGGAACGGCCCCGCTGGGGCCGTTTGTCATGGCGCAGTGGCTTGCGCCGTTACCTATCCCGGAACATTTCCTTTATGACCACCGCCATCCTCAGCGCCCTGCCCGAAGAACAAAGCTCCCTGCTACCGCACCTGGCGCAGCCCCAGCGCATCGTGCATGCCGGGCGCGCTTTTTGGCGGGGCGACTGGCAGGGGCGCTCCGTGGTGCTGGCGCTGTCGGGTATTGGCAAGGTGGCCGCGGCCACCACGGCCACCGCACTGGCCGAGCGGTTTGGCGTGGCGCGCATCGTGTTCACCGGCGTGGCCGGGGGTGTGGGCGACGGCGTGCAGGTGGGCGACGTGGTGGTGGCGCAAGACTATGTGCAGCACGACATGGACGCATCGCCCATCTTTCCGCGCTGGGAGCTGCCCGGCTACGCCCGCACCCGCCTGGGCTGTGACGCGGCACTGAGTGCTATGCTTTTGGAAGCTGCCAGCGCCTATGTAGAAAGCTCTAGGGGCCTATTTGATTTCAAATTGATCACGGGCCAGCCAAGGGTGCACCACGGGCTGGTGGCCAGCGGCGACCGCTTTGTGAGCGCCGCCGCCGAGGCCCAGGGCCTGCGCACTGCGCTGCACGACGCCGGCCACGATGTGCTGGCCGTAGAAATGGAAGGCGCCGCCGTCGCCCAGGTCTGCCACGACTACGGCCTGCCCTTTGCCGCCATGCGCACCATCTCCGACCGCGCCGACGACACCGCGCACGTGGACTTCCCCGCGTTTGTGAACACCGTGGCAACACGCTACGCCGAACACATCATGCTGGGTTTTTTGCAAATGCTATGAAATTCATAGCTGCTAGCGCTTATTCAGAAAGCGCTAGCGCTCAATTTGATGGATGTTTTGGCACTGCCAAAGAAAGCCCGGCGTAGAAACTGGCGCGCAGCCATGTCAGTGGCCGCCGCGCAAGGGCCGCCCCGCCGCGCTGGCGGCGTCCCCCCTAGGGGGAAGGCGCGCAGCGCCACAGGGGGCTTCTTACTTCAACCAGCCGCGCTTGCGGAAGTACCACATCGGGCCGAGCGCGCTGGTCACCATCAGTGCCAGCACGTAGGGGTAGGCTGCTGCGCCCAGCAATTCCAGTTCAGGGAACTTGAGGTTCATGCCATACACGCTGGCAATCAGCGTGGGCGGCAGCAAGGCGACGCTGGCCACCGAGAAGATCTTGATGATCTTGTTCTGGTTGATGTTGATGAAACCGACCGTGGCGTCCATCAAGAAGTTGATCTTGTCGAACAGGAACGCGGTGTGGTTGTCCAGCGACTCGATGTCGCGCAGGATCTGGCGCGCTTCTTCGAACTGCTCGGCGTTAAGCATCTTGGAGCGCATCATGAAGCTCACGGCGCGGCGCGTGTCCATCACGTTGCGGCGGATGCGGCCGTTCAAGTCTTCCTGGCGGGCGATGGCGCCCAGTACCTCACCAGCCAAGGCGTCGGTCACGTCGCCGGCCAGCACCTGCTTGCTGACGGTTTCCAGCTCGTCGTAGATGTTCTCCAGCGTGTCGGCCGAGTATTCAGCGTCGGCGTCGAACAGCTTGAGCAGCACTTCCTTGGCGTCTTCGATGAGGCCGGGCGCGCGGCGTGCGCGCATGCGCAGCAGGCGGAACACGGGCACGTCTTCGTCGTGGATGGAAAACAGCACGCCCCGGCTCTTGAGGTTGGCGTTGTGCTGGTTGAGGATGAAGGCCACGCGCACCGAGCGGGGGTCCTCGTCGTCGTCGATCAAGAAGTCGCTGCGGATGTGCAGCTCGCCGTTGTCTTCTTCGTAGAAGCGGGCGGATTCTTCAATGTCTTCGTCCATCGCATCCTCGGGGATGGACAGGCCGTAGTGCTGCTTGATCCAGCGTTTTTCTTCGAGCGTGGGGGCTTCCAGGTCCACCCAGATCGGCTGGAACTTGGTCAGCTCTTCCAGCGATTCAATTTCTTCCTGAAACAGCCGGCCGTTGGCGAGCGTGAAGATGTTGAGCATAGGCTCACTCCCTTGTCATATGGCATCTGCGGTGTGGGGGGATAGGGTTGCTTTCAACCCCACGTGGCGTGCCAGGGAGCTGAAAGCTACCAACTCGGGTAGGTTTCCAAGGAGCTGTCTCCGTTTGTTGATTGAGCCCGCGATTATGGCACCCGACGGCCGCGCGCGCCCATGGCCTGCGGCGGCCTGGCCGCAAAAAAAGCGAGGAGTGGACGGGGCTCCACGTGCCTGTGGGCGCCCCCTTGCGAGACCGTTTACCGGTGCTTAACCCTTGCGCACCAGCGCCAGCGCGCGGCACAGGTCGGCCCAGGTGGCGGCCTTGGCGTCTTGCGAGCGCAGCAAGAAGGCCGGGTCATAGGTGACCACGGCCGGGCGTCCGCCCACGGTGTGGGGCACGGCACGCAGGCGCCCCAGGGGCTCGGTGCGGCCCAGGGCCGCACGTGCGGCCACGTGGCCCAGCACCAGCACCATGGCGGGTTGCAGCGTGTGCACTGCTTGCTCCAGCGCTTGCGCCACATCGGTGGGGGCATCGTCTTCGGCCGCCCGTGCGCCCGGGGTGGGGCGGGCCAGGGCGGCCAGAAACACCCGGGGGTGGCGGTGCAACTGCATGGCACGCAGCATGTTGTCCAGCAGCTTGCCGGTGTCGCCGCCCAGGGGCTCGGTGGCCGATACGCCTTCGGTCACGATCAGCCAGCTGGCGCCCAGGGTGCTGGGGGTCTGCGCTGGGTCGGCCGTGGGGTACAGCGGCTGCGGGGCATGCAGGCGCAGGGCCGGGGCTGCGGTGGCGGGTGCGCCCAGGCCCGCGGCGGGTGCAGCGGCAGGGGCGGGCCTTGCGGGCGCGGCACTGGGAGCCATGGGAGCGCGGGCCGCTGGGGTGGCTGTGGCCTCCGGCCGCTGGGCCGGAGGGTGCTGCGCAGGCGGGTGTGTGGTGGCCAATGGGGGTGGTGCGGGCGGCTGGGCCGTGCTGGCCGCAGCGGCGGGGGGCAGGGTGGCCACCGGCACAGGCGTGGTCGCCTCTGCGCGGGCCCACACGGTCACCCCCATCTCTTGCAGCATGGCGCGCTGGCGCGCATCGAGGTTCAGGCTCATACAGGTAGGCTCACAACAAGGGGCTCAGAGGCTGAGAGTTTTTTGCCAGTGTCCGAAAGGTGCGACAAAACACCGCTGATCGAGGCGCAAAGCACAGCCATAGCGCGGGCTATGGCGCGCATTTGCAACGACGAGCAGCGGTGTTTTGGCGTGCAAGGCGGGCATAGGCATAAGACTCTCAGCCTCTCAGGGCGATCATTCACAGCGGCAGACTCATCACGACGGCATCTTCCCGCTGCCCTTGGGCGGCGGGGTAGTAGCGCTTGCGTTCGCCCACGCGCCGAAAGCCGTGGGTTTCATAAACATGCTGGGCGCGCAGGTTGCTAGCGCGCACCTCCAGCCACAGCCATTGGGCCTGGCGCCCGCGCGCCCACAGGGCCAGGGCGTCCAGCAGCACCCGGGCCCACCCCTGGCGCTGGTAGGTGGGGGCCACGGTGATGTTGAGCAGGTGCACCTCTTCCACCCCCAGCATGGCCACAAAGTAGCCCAGCAGGTGTTCACCCGCCATCAGCAACTGGCATTCGTAGCCCGAGGCCATGGCGTCGGTGAAGTTGCCACGCGACCAGGGGTGCGAGTAGGCGCTGAACTCCACGTCCAGCAGGGTGTCCAGGTGCGCCAGCGTGAGCTTTTCAAAGCGCACTTCCACAGGCGCCGGGGGGGCCTCGGCGGTAGGGTGGGCCAGGGAGGCGGGCATGGCGCTCATGGGGCAGGCGGGCTGGGTTGGGTGCTGGCGGCCAGGCTGGCCTGGGCGCGCATCGCCTCGCGCTCGGCCGTGGTGTTGGCCACCTTGTCGCGGATGTAGCGCGGCAGGGCTTCGCTGGCAGGCACGGCGCCGCCAGCGGCCAACAGGGCGGGGGCCAGGCGCAGCAAGGCGGTGGCCGTGGGCAGGGCCAGCACATGGCGGGCCTGGGGCAGCAGGCGCTCGCCGTACGGGGTGTGGGCGTTGCCCGCTACGGCCCAGGTGGCCAGGTCGGCATCGGGCAGGGCCAAGGCCTCAGGGGCGCAGAGGCCAAAGTCGGCGTCGGCCTGCCAGCGCTGGGTGGCGTCGCTCCAGGTGCAGCGGGCGCTGTAGACCTCGTTCATGCGCGCATCCAGCACCGCCAGCACCTGGGTGCAGCCATGCTGGCGGCGGGCTTCCTCGGCCACGGCCAGCAGAGTGTCGACCGGCAGCACCGGCACGCCCTGGCCGTGGCGTGCCCCAAAGGCCAGGCCCTGGGCCACGGCGCAGGCGGTGCGCAGCCCGGTGAATGAGCCCGGCCCCCGGCCAAACACGATCAGCTCCAGGGTGTCAAAGCTGAGCCCGGCCTCGGCCAGCAGCCGCTGAATGGCCGGAATCAGCGCGGCAGAGGCTTGAGGCCCCCCGGGCGCGGTGTGCTGCCACACCGCATCGCCGCGCTGGACGGCGATGGAGAGGGTGTCGGTGCTGGAGTCAAAGGCGAGCAGGTTCATGGGCCGGGGCGGTCAGGGCGGGTGCGTGGCGCACCGCAAAATGGGCAGAAGGCGGTGGATTGTCCCCCATTGCCCTCAGCCCCCTGGTGTGCCTGCATAACACCCGACAGGATACCTGCGGCGGCAGAGGGCCGCCGCCCGCCCTCTGACTCAGCCTGGGATCAGAAGGATTCCCACTCGTCGTCGTTGCCAGGCTGCGGCGCGCGGCTGGCGGGCTTGGCGGCGGGTTTGGGTGCTGCGGCCAGGGCGGGCGCTTTGGCCGCCTGGGGTTGCGTCACCTTGGGGGTTGCTGCCTTGCTGGGGGCTTTGGTGCTGGCAGCGGGGCGTGCCGGGGTGGGCAGGCTGCGCGCTGCAGGGGCGCTGCTGTGCGCCATGGGGGTGTGGCTCTGGTCTGCCGTCAGCTTGAATACGGCCACCACCTGCACCAGGTCGTGGGCCTGGTTGCGCAGGCTGCTGGCGGCGGCGGCCATTTCTTCGACCAGGGCGGCGTTTTGCTGGGTGGCCTGGTCCATCGACGTGACGGCCTCGCCCACCTGTGCCACGCCTGCGCTTTGCTCGTTGCTGGCGGCACTGATCTCGCCCATGATGTCGGTCACGCGGCGGATGCTGCTGACCACTTCGTTCATGGTGGCGCCCGCCTTGTCGACCAGCGAGGTGCCTTGCTCCACGCGCTCCACGCTGGCGTTGATGAGGCTCTTGATCTCCTTGGCGGCCTCGGCGCTGCGGCTGGCCAGGCTGCGCACTTCAGAGGCCACCACGGCAAACCCGCGTCCCTGCTCACCGGCGCGGGCGGCTTCCACGGCCGCGTTCAGCGCCAGGATGTTGGTCTGGAAGGCGATGGAGTCGATCACGCTGATGATGTCGCTGATCTTGCGGCTGGCGTCGTTGATGCCCTTCATGGTCTCGACCACCTCACCCACCACCGCGCCGCCTTGTACGGCCACGTTCGAGGCTGTGAGCGCCAGCTGGTTGGCCTGGCGGGCGTTGTCGGCGTTGTTGCGCACGGCAGAGTTGAGCTCTTCCATGCTGGCGGCGGTTTCTTCCAGCGCGCTGGCCTGGTGCTCGGTGCGGGCGCTCAGGTCGTTGTTGCCCTGGGCGATTTCGGCGCTGGCGTTGGAGACCGACTCCGAGCCCCGGCGCACGTTGTTGACCACATTGGCCAGGTTGTTCTGCATGAGCGCTAGCGACGACATCAGCTCGCCCACTTCGTCCTTGCCATGCTCTGGCACCTTGGCCGTGAGGTCGCCTTCGGCCACGCGCTTGGCCAGGTCAGACGCCTGGGCCAGCGGCACCGTGACCGAGCGGGCCAGCAGCCACGAAAACAGCGCGCCCAGCGCCACGCTCAACACCCCCAGGGCCACCAGAAGGCGGCGGCTGGTGGTGCGGTTGTCTTGAATGGCCTGGCCCAGCTGGTCCACTTGCTCGCGCTGGTTGCGCTGCAGCTCGTCCATCTTGGCGGCGTATTTGTTGGCGTCGGGGATGAACTGCTTTTCCAGCAGCGCATTGGCTTCGTCCACCTTGCCTTCCTTCTTGAGGGCAAAGATGGTGTCCCGGTTCTTCAGGTAAATCGTGCGCAGCTCGCCAATTTCCTGGAACAGCTTCTTTTCAGAGTCCAGAAACATCAGCGCCTCGACGGCCTTTTGCAGCTCGCCCGAGCTTTTGGACGATGCCTTGCTGTCCTCGGCAAAAAAGTCGGCCAAGGACGGGTCACTGCTGCGCGCGACGGCGGCGGTGCGCGTGATGCCGGTGCGCAGGTTGCGCGACCAGTCACTGACCAGACGCTCGGTTTTCACCGGGTTTTGCACCATTTCTTCGGTCGCGTCGGCCAGGGCGTTCAGCCGCGAGATGCTCAGCGCGATCACCCCTATGGACAGCAGCAGGACCAGGGCAAATCCAAGCGCAAGGCGCTTGGCGACGGAGAGGTTGGAAAGCTGTTTCATCGAGGCACCCTGTGGTATCAGTTGGTTTTGTGGGGAATGACTGGCCCTGTCGCTGCTTACCGCGTGGACGGCTGGGGGCCGGCTTCACCGATGCACTGCAGGGCCCGCGCGGTCTCCGAAGCGCCGGGTCATTTGTTGCTTAGTGTAAATATTTGGCGGCCCGCGTGGGGGCTCAATGTGAACTTCTAGACTCGGAGCATGAGCCAACGAATGACAGACAAAGCCCCCTGGCGCCGCACCGTGCGGCAGGGGTTGGTGTGCGGTGCCCTGGCCTGCGGGGCTGCTTGGGGCGTGGGGGCACAGGCCCAGACGGTGGGGGCAGCGCTTGGGGGGCTGCCGCCTGAGATCGAGGCGGCGCTGGCCCGCAGCAAGCTGCCGCGCGACGCCATCAGCGTGCTGGTGGCCGATGCACAAGGCGGTGCGCGCACCGCACCGCGTCTGTCTTACCGGGCGCAGGTGCCGGTCAACCCGGCTTCGGTGATGAAGCTGGTCACCACTTACGCGGCGCTGGACCAGCTGGGCCCCGCCTACACCTGGAGCACGCCGGTGTTTGTGGAGGGCCCGGTGCAGGGCGGCAGCCTCAAGGGCAACGTCTACATCCAGGGCCAGGGTGACCCCAAGCTGGTGGTAGAGCGCCTGTGGCTGCTGATGCGGCGCCTGCAGACTCAGGGTATCCAGGTCATCGTGGGCGACATCGTGCTGGACCGCTCGGCCTTTGACGTGCCCGAGCAAGACCCCGGCCGCTTCGATGGCGAGCCCTTGCGGCCCTACAACGCGTCGCCTGACGCATTGCTGCTGAACTACAAGTCCAGCGTCATGACCTTTGTGCCCGATGGGCCCGCCGGGGTGGCCCGCATCCAGTACGACCCGCCGCTGGCAGGGGTGCAGCGGCCCGCCACGGTGGCATTGGCTGCCGCTGGGGCCGAGTGCGGCGACTGGCGCGGCGCGCTGCGGGCCGAGCTGGGCGACCCGCTCAAGGTGAGCTTTCAGGGCGCGTACCCCGCGTCGTGCGGCGAGCGCGTGTGGCCCGTGGCCTACCCGGCGCCGCGTGACTTTGCCGCCCGTGCGGTCGAGGGCATGTGGCGCGAGTTGGGCGGCAAGCTCACCGGCACCGTGCGCGACGGCAAGGTGCCCGCCGGGCTCAAGCCCGCGTTTGTCAGCACCTCGCCCGCGCTGGCCGAGGTGGTGCGCGATGTGAACAAGTACAGCAACAACGTGATGGCACAGCATGTCTTTCTGGCCCTGGCCCGCCAGAAGGGCGGCGTGGCCACCATGGACGGCGCCCGTGAGGCGCTGCGCCAGTGGTGGCAGGCCCGCTTTGCCGATGTGGACGCCCCCGTGCCCGACAACGGTGCAGGCCTGAGCCGCGAGGCCCGTGTGACGGCCCTGGGGTTGGGGCGCATGCTGCAGTCCGCCTGGGCATCGCCCGTCATGCCCGAGCTGGTGGCGTCGCTGCCCATTGCCGGGGTCGATGGCACCCTGCGCCGCAGCCAAAGCCGGGGCGCCGCCCACCTCAAGACCGGCAGCCTGCGCGACGTGATGGCCGTGGCGGGCTACGTGCACGCCCAAAGCGGCAAGCGCTATGTGCTGGTGGCCATCGTCAACCACCCCAACGCCAATGCCGCCCGGCCTGTGCTGGACGCCATCACAGACTGGGCGGCCCGGGATTGATTTGCTATTAAATTAATAGCTATTAGCGCTTTATCGGATTGCGCTAGAGGCCAATTTGGTTCAAAGTGGTTAGCGCTGCCCCTTGTTGCTCTACGCCACTTCCTCCCATGCCTTTGTCTGACCTGATTGGCTACCTTGCCGCCACGCTGACCACCTGCAGCTTTCTGCCCCAGGCCCTGCACACGTTTCGCACACGCGATGTGAGCGGTATCTCGCTGGGCATGTACAGCGTGTTCACCTCGGGCGTGGCGCTGTGGCTGGCCTACGGCGTGGTGCTGCAGGCCTGGCCCATCGTCATCGCCAATGCCATCACCCTGGTGCTGGCCAGTGCCATCCTGGGGATGAAGCTGCGCTTTGGCGATCGCCCGGCAGGCTGAGCCCGCGGCACTGGCAGGCCGTGCACGGCCTTGTCGCCTAGGTGTCACCTGGGGCCCGGGTGCCTCGTTATCCCCTATGGATGCTGCAGCGCAGGTGCGCGCACCATGCGCGGTCTGCGTGACCCATCCACCATCCATGAGAGGGAATGTCCATGACTCCATTGCGCCTTACCTGTGTGGCCGCTGCGGCGGCCTTGCTTGCTGCTTGCGGCGGCTCTGACGATTCTGTGCGGGGCGAGCTCATCGACCCGCCCACGGTGCTCACCACGCTCACGGTGGCGCAGATCGATGCTGCCACGGCCGCCAGCGGCCTGCAGGCCCTGAGCGGCAAGGCCAAGTGCGATGTGAAGGTGGTGGCACTGAACTACCGCACCCCGGGCGTGAAGGACGGCGAGATGAGCAACGCCTCGGGGGCCATGCTGGTGCCTGCGGGGGCTTGCGCTGCCGCTGCGCCACTGGTGGTCAACGCGCGGGGCACCGAGGTGCTGAAAACCCGCACCCTGGCCAACCCGCAAGACCCCGAAACCTTTTTGCTGGTCGCCATGTATGCCGCCCAAGGCTATGCCGTGGTGGCCACCGACTACCTGGGCTATGCCAAGTCCACCTACGGCTTTCACCCCTATCTGCACGCAGACTCGCAGGCCACCACCATCATCGACTCGGCACGCGCTGCGCGCAACGCAGCCGACACCGTGGGCGCCAAGCTCTCGGGCAAGGTGATGTTCACCGGGTACTCGCAG
Organism: Acidovorax sp. 56; assembly: GCF_002749705.1. Lineage (NCBI taxonomy): Bacteria > Pseudomonadati > Pseudomonadota > Betaproteobacteria > Burkholderiales > Comamonadaceae > Acidovorax > Acidovorax sp. 56. Next base: position 2,973,884 of record NZ_PEEV01000001.1, on the reverse strand, counting down.
GGCGGGCATGCCTCCATGGCCGCCCACCGGGCGGCCGAGCGCGACCACGCGGGCGAGTTCAACGTGGTGGCGGGCGCCCACCTGGCCGGGCCGTACAACATGTCGGGTTCTTTGCAGGTGCCCAATGCTGTGGCCGGGGTGCAGTTTTTCGTCCCCATGATCGTTACCTCTTGGCAAAAGGTGTACGGCAACATCTACCTGACCCCGTCCGAGGCCTTCAAGGCACCCTACGCCAGCTACATCGAAACCCTGCTGCCCAACCCCACGCTGACTTACACCACCCTGGTCACCAGCGGCAACCTGCCCGGCGGTACCCCCACCCAGGCGCGCGATGCGTTGTTCCAGCCCGCCTTTCTGGCCTCGGCCCAGCAGGGCGGCAACAACCCGCTGTACCTGGCAGGCAAAAAGAACGACCTGCTGGGCTGGACGCCCAAGGCCCGTGTGCTGCTGTGCGGCGGTGCGGGTGACCCCACCGTGCCGCCTGCCGTGCACCAGGTGGTGATGAAGGCCGACTTTGACAAGCGCGGCGTGACCAATGTGACCTCGGTGGATGTGGATGCAGCCATCCAGACCACCTACGGCCCCGGCGGCAAGGCGCCCACCGATGCCACTTCAGCGGCCTTTGCCACGTACTACGGCAACTACCACGGCACGTACGAGCCGCCGCTGTGCCATGCGCAGGCGCGCGGCGTGTTTGATGCTGTGAAGTAGCCCGGCCCAGGCCTGCGTCAGCCGGGCCCACTTTGCGACCCTGGCCTTACCGGTGTTTTCCCGGTGAGGCCTTTTTTTATTCCTGCGTAGAATCGCCTGAAAATAGAACGGTCGTTCTATTTTTTGTTTATAGCAGGACAGATACCAATGAATTTCCAGCGCAAGGCATTGTGGGTTTCACTGGCGGCGGCAGCGCTGCTGGCAGGGTGTGGCGGGGGCGGGGCAGACACGACCCCTGTGGCCCCCATCCGGGGCATCAAAGTGGTGGGCGACAGCCTGGCCGACAGCGGCACGTTTGGCTACAAGTTCACCGTGCAGGGCACTGCGCCCACCGGCACTGGCGCCACGGCCCTGTGGGTGGACCGTGTGGCCGCCAGCTACAGCCAGACGCTGTGCGCACGCTACGCATCGACCGACGGCGTCAGCTTTGCCACCAAGGCGGGCTGCACCAACTACGCGGTGGGTGGTGGGCGCATCAACAACGTCAACGCACCCACATCGCCGGTGTCGATCACCCAGCAGATCAAGGACGCGGGCGCTGCGGGCTATGTCGCTTCCGATCTGCTGCTGGTGGATGGCGGCTCCAACGATGCGGCTGATTTGATTGGTGCCTACCTGCGTGCCGGCACCGACGGCGGTGCTACCTACAAGGCGCTGCTGGGCACGGTGCTGGACGCCGCTACCGTCAATGCCGCGCTGGCAGGGGGCTCGTCTGGCCTGGCGCAAGTCGGTGGTGCGTACATGAAGGCCTTGGCCGCGCAGTTTGCCGCCACGCTCAAGGCCAACGCCCTGGACAAGGGCGCTACGCGCATCGCCGTGCTGAACGTGCCTGACATCCTCAAGACCCCGCGCTTCAAACTGGTGGTGGCTTCGATTGCCGCCGCCCAGGGCACAGCGGCCAGCGTGCAGGCCACGGCGGTGTTTGACGCCTGGATCCAGGCCTTCAACACCCAGCTGAGCGCCAGCTTTGCGGGCGACAGCCGTGTGGCCATCGTCAACTTCAACGAATCTTCCAAAGACCAAGCAGACCACCCAGCCCAGTACCAGCTGAGCAACACCACCACGCCTGCCTGCCCAGCGACTGGCCGTGGCAGCGACGGTTTGCCCACCTACAGCTTCCCCACCTGCACGGCCGCCGCACTGTCGGCTGCGCCGCCGGTGGGTGTGACGGGTGGGGCTGACTGGTGGAAGTTCTACGGCTTCTCGGACAGCTTTCACCCCTCGCCCTACGTGCACCAGCTGATGGGGCAATTGGTCTCGCGCTCGTTGTCCCAGGCAGGCTGGCTCTGAGATGGCCGCAGCACCACACCAAGGAAGCTTCATGCAGCATTTCTCCAAGACCGCCCTGACGGCCTCTCTGACCCTTGCCGCCGTGCTGGTGGGCGCCAGTGCCAGCGCCCAGGTGGCGGGTACTTTCAGCGCCCGCGCTGGGGTCACCCACATTGCGCCCCAGGTCACCAGTGGCAACCTGTCCACCCCCAGCTTTCCGGGCACCACGGTGGATGTGGGCTCGGCCAGCGCCCTGACCGGCGGGCTGAACTACATGGTCACCGACCACTGGGCTGTGGACCTGCCCGTGGGCCTGCCGTTCAAGCACAACTTCTACGGCGATGGCGCTATTGCGGGCACGGGCAAGCTGGGCGAGACCAAGGTCGTGCCGGCCACGCTGTTTGCGCAGTACCGCTTTGGCGAGGCCAATGCGCAGTTCCGCCCTTACCTGGGCCTGGGCGTAACGTACAGCCGGTTCTTCAAGAACCGCTCCACCGCCGCGCTGACGGCCGTGACCGGCGGCAACCCAGCCAACCCCACCACTGCATCCATCGACAACAAATGGGGCCTGACACCCCAGGTGGGCTTTGTCTGGAACTTCAATGAGCGCTGGTTTGTGGACGCGGCGTACTACAAGAGCTTCCTGAAGACCACCACGCACCTGTCTTCGGGCCAGTCGATCCACATCAAGCTCAACCCCAACGTGTTGGCGGTGGGCATTGGTTACCGGTTCTGAGGCTGCAGCACGCTGCGCTAAATACTGCGCCGAGCAGGCACAAAAAAACCGACCCTTGGGTCGGTTTTTTTGTGGTGCCCAGAGGGCTGATTACCAGCGAGCGCGCAGGCGGTCGTAGGCGTAGGTGCCGAATTGGCGGTGCGCCGAGGGCGTCATGTACACCGAGTCAGCAAACGCATACTTGTCCTGGCTGGCGCCAGACAGCAGGGTCGAGGTGGTGCACAGCGAGGAGTTCACCTTGCCGGTGCCAATGCCGATGCCGTTCGTGGAGTCCACCGAGTTGCACACCGCTGCCGTAGCGTTGCTGAAGCCGTAGCTCGACGGGCTGCTGGTGTACAGGTTCACGTAGTAGGCCAGGTCCACGTACAGCACGTTGGAGCCCAGGTCCACAATGCCGACGAGCAGGCCCTCATTGAAGGCGCTGCTGGCCTGGTTCAGCACCGTGGTGCGGCCAATTTCGGTCGCCCAGGGGGTCTTGCTCAGGTCGTAAGTGCCCGCCACCATCACGTACTTGCCGCCGGCATTGACCAAGCGACGCACTTGTGCGGCGAGGTCTGTGCCTGCCTGGCGCGAGGCGGTGACCATCTGCTCGGTGGTCATGGTGCCTGCGTTCACAGCGGCCATGTTGGCGATCACGTCGCTGATGCCGCCGTTGACCATCACCAGGTCGTCATTGGTGAAGGTGTTGCTGGCCAAAAAGCTGTCGATCTGCTCTTTCACCGTCAGCGTGCTGCTGTTGCCTGCTGCGTCGGGTTTGGCCGTGATGCGGGCATTGCCTGCTGCGTAACTCTTGCCGCCAGCCGACGAAGCGGTCAGGCCCTTGCTGTAGCCAGCGGCCACTTGCAGCGTCCAGTTGTTCACGGTGCCGTCATTGACGGTGTAGCGTGTGCCTTTTTGGCCCACATCGCTCATGCCGTCGCCGAAGGCAACCATCCGCTGGGGCGAGATGGCCGATTCGGTGGTGCTGGAACCGCAAGCCGCGAGCAACGCGGCCGACGCACATGCGGCGACCATGAAGGTGCGGCGCATCCAATTTGCTGCCATGTATTTCTCCAGAAAAGTGGGGGGTAGTTTAACGATGCGAAAGTAAAGCCGTGTAAACCGCCGTTGCGGTGCCCAAAGCAGCTTCAAGCCGCCGCTGCGCGTTGCAGCCGGTCGCGCACGCCTTCCCAGTCGGGGGTGGCAGGCGGGGTTTCAATCCAGATCAGCTTGACGCCCTGGTCGTCAAAGGCGCGCAGCGCCGCAAACAGCTGCTGGGCCGTGGCGCTGGCGTCGTCGGGCATACGGCGCATGACCAGCTTGGAGGACTGGGTGCGCAGCGCAGCGCGCGCGTACACCGCAATGTGGGCCGCATCAGCGCCCAGCAGGTCCAGCCCGGTTTGCAGGGCCTTGGCGTCCATCAGCCGCACCTTGGCGGCAGGGGCGTAATGCGCCTCCAGCGTGCCTGAGGCGCGTGGGGTGTGGCTGGGCAGGTCTTCTTTGGACAGCGGCGCCACACCGCAGGCCTGCTGGATCTGCTCGCGTGTGATGGCGCCGGGGCGCAGCAGCACGGGCACGCCCCGGGTGCAATCGACAATGGTGCTTTCAATGCCCACTTGGCAGGGGCCGCCGTCGAGCACCAGCAGGGCTTCGCCCAACTCGTCCTGCACATGCTCGGCGGTGGTGGGGCTCACGCGGCCAAAGCGGTTGGCGCTGGGCGCGGCCACACCCCACACGGGGGCATCACCGGGCACGGCGGCATCGCTTGGCGCGGCGCAGGCCACCAGCAGCGCATGCGCCACCGGGTGGGCCGGGCAGCGCAGGCCCACGCTGTCCTGCCCGCCGGTGGCGGCGGTGGCCACGCCGGGCAGGCGCGGCAGGATGAGGGTGAGCGGGCCGGGCCAGTAGGCATCGACCAGCTTTTGCGCAAACGCGGGCACGTCGCTGGCAAAGTGGGCAATGCCTGCGGCGTCGGCCACGTGCACGATCAGCGGGTGGTCGCTGGGGCGGCCCTTGGCCGCAAAAATCTGTGCCACGGCCGTGTCGCTGCTGGCGTCGGCGGCCAGGCCGTACACCGTTTCGGTGGGCAGGCCGAGCAGGGCGCCGCTGCGCACCGCGCGTGCGGCGGCGGCAATGGAAGCAGGCTGGGTGCCGTCAAGAATCATGGTCAAAACGGGTCAATGCCTAGCAGCGCCGCTGCTTGCAGCGCTGTGGCGCGGGCGGCCTCGGGCGTGGCGGCGGTGATGTTCAGATGCCCCATCTTGCGGCCGCGCTTGGCGTCGTGCTTGCCGTACAGGTGCAGGTGGGTGCCGGGCAAGGCCAGCACTTCGGCCCAGGGCGGGGTCTGCGCGGCGTTGCCGTGGGCAAACCACAAGTCGCCCAGCAGGTTGAGCATGACGGCGGGACTGTGCTGGCGCGGCTGCGTCAGCGGCAGGCGGGCCATGGTGCGCACCTGCAGCTCAAACTGCGACACGTCGCAGGCGTTCTGGCTGTAGTGGCCGCTGTTGTGCGGGCGCGGGGCGATCTCGTTGACCACCAGGCTGCCGTCCTGCAGCACAAAGAATTCCACGCACAGCACGCCCACGTACTGCAGGCCTTCTGCTACAGATTTTGCAGCTGCTACCGCTTGTACAGCAAGCGCTGGGGGCAGATTTTGTTCGTGAACTTCGGTCACCGCCAGAATGCCATCGCGGTGCAGGTTGCGCTGCACGGGCAGGTGCACCATGGCACCGTCGTGGCCACGGGCGACCAGCACGGAGCATTCGAGCTGCAGCGGCAGCATTTTTTCCAGCACGCAAGGCACCTGGCCGACGGAATCCCACGCGGCGGCCAGCTCGGCGGCCGTCTTCACGCGCACCTGGCCTTTGCCGTCGTAGCCCATGCGGGCGGTTTTCAGGATACCCGGCAGCAAATTAGCGGAAACCGCTTCGAGTTGGCCGGCCGTTTCGATCACCGCATACGGCGCGCAGGGCACGCCGCAGGCCACAAAGTGCGCCTTCTCCCGCGCGCGGTCTTGCGCCACTGAGACTGCGCTGGCGGCGGGCGACACAGGGCGCTGCGCGGCCAGTGCAGCCAGGGCGGCAGCGGGCACGTTCTCGAATTCGGTCGTCACCGCATCGGCCACACGGGCCAGCTCGGCCAGGCCCTGCGGGTCTTCATAGCCGGTCTGGATGTGGTGGTGGCTCACCAGCCCGGCGGGGCTGGTCGGGTCGGCATCGAGCACGGCGGTGAAGTAGCCCATGGCCTGCGCCTGGTGCACAAACATGCGGCCCAGCTGGCCGCCGCCGAGCACGCCCAGTGTGGATCCCGGCAGGAGGGGCTTTGCAGCGTCGGTCATGCGGAGGGCGGTAGGGTCATGTTGCGGGCCACCTCGGTCTGCTCGGCGCGGAAGGTTTCCAGGCGCTGGCGCAGCTCGGGGCTTTCGTTGGCCAGCAGGGCCACGGCAAACAGGGCGGCATTGGCAGCGCCTGCGGTGCCGATGGCAAAGGTGGCCACGGGAATGCCCTTGGGCATTTGCACAATGCTGTGCAGCGAATCCACGCCTTGCAGGTGGCGGCTGGCCACGGGCACGCCCAGCACGGGCACGGTGGTTTTGGCGGCGATCATGCCCGGCAGGTGGGCTGCGCCACCGGCGCCCGCGATGATGGCTTTGAGGCCCCGGCCTGCAGCGGCTTCGGCGTAGGCAAACATGTCGTCGGGCATGCGGTGGGCCGAGACCACGCGGGCCTCGTGGGCGATGCCGAACTGCTCAAGAATTTGCACTGCGTGCTGCATGGTGTCCCAGTCGCTGCTGGAACCCATGACGACGCCGATCTGAATGGGTTTCATGGTGTGTGGGGTGGCGAAGCGGTGGCCCTGGGGACCGGCCCCGGGCATCCGCCCGCAATGGGTGGAACCCGCGATTTTACTTTTTGCTTTGCCGTGCGGGGCATTGGGTCATGGGGATGCGCCAAAATAGCGCGAACTTGCCCTTCAACGGCGCTCTTGACGAGCCTTTCACAGGCCTACCCGGCCCGCTTTTCCCATGATCGACATCACCGTAGAGAATTTTGAAGCCGAGGTGGTTGCCGCCTCGATGACCGTGCCCGTGCTGGTGGACTTCTGGGCGCCTTGGTGCGGCCCTTGCAAGTCCCTCGGGCCGGTGCTGGAAAAGCTCGAAGTGGAGTACGCCGGCCGCTTCAAGCTGGCCAAGATCGACTCGGACCAGGAGCAGCAGCTGGCGGGCATGTTCGGCATTCGCAGCATTCCCACCTGTGTTCTGCTCAAAAACGGCCAACCCGTGGACGGCTTCATGGGCGCGCTGCCCGAGGGCCAGGTGCGGGCCTTTTTGGACAAGCATGTGCCCAGCGAAGGCGCACTGGTGGCCGAGGCCGAGGTGGACGAGGCGCACGAGCTGCTCGAATCCGGCGACACCCAGGCCGCCCTGGCCAAGATGGCCGACGCCCTGGCCGCCGACCCGGCCAACGACGATGCCCGCTTTGACTATGTGCGCCTGCTGATTGCCACCGGCGGCTACGAAGAGGCCGAAGCCCTGCTGCAAGAACCCCTCAAGCGCATTCCGCAGCCGCTGCGCTTTGATGCGCTGTGGCGCTGGCTGGACGCCTTGCAGTTTGTGCAGAACGACGACCGGGGCAACTGGCCTCTGGAGCAGTTCGATGCGCTGATCGCCCAGAACAAGCGCGACTTTGACACCCGCTTTGCCAAGGCCCGCGTGCTCATGGCCGAAGGCGAATGGGCCCCGGCCATGGAAGAGTTGCTGGAGATCATCATGCGCGACAAGGCCTGGAATGCCGAGGCGCCGCGCAAGACCTATGTGGCCATCCTGGAGCTGCTCACCCCGCCCCAGCCCAAGGCCGACCCGGCGGCTGCGGGCAAAACGGCGGGTGGCATCGAAGTGATGGGCAAGGCCGCCCTGGAGCAGGACGAGGTCACCGTGATGCTCAACGGCTACCGCCGCAAGCTGAGCATGGCGCTGAACTGAGCAGCAGCAGGGCCGTTGCGCCGATCCCTGGCCACCCAGGCATGCGCTGGGCGCGGGCACAAAAAAAGGAGGCTGGGCCTCCTTTTTTTGTGTGCGGTTGCATCGCTCTGTGGTGCTATTGTATTTATAGCTGTTTGCGCTTGTTTGGCGGAAGTTCCAAGCCTTTTTAGGCTGAATGCATTGTGCAATCAGCGCGGGCAGCTATCTTTTGCATAGCGCCCGGCGGGGCTTGATCATGCCGTCAGCCGCTCCAGCGCTTCGCGGTACTTGGCGGCGGTTTTTTCGATCACGGCCTGGGGCAGGCGGGGCGAGGGGGCGGTCTTGTCCCAGGGCTTGCCGTTCACCTGGGCTTGCTCCAGCCAGTCGCGCACAAACTGCTTGTCGTAGCTGGGTGGGTTGGCGCCAGCGGCCAGGGCGGTTTCGTAACCTTCCACGGGCCAGTAGCGCGAGCTGTCAGGCGTCAGCACTTCGTCCATCAGCACCAGCGTGCCGTCGGGCGCCAGGCCAAATTCGAACTTGGTGTCGGCAATGATCATGCCTTTGGTCAGCGCAATCTCGGCGGCGGCCTTGTAGATGGCGATGCTCAGGTCGCGGATGCGGGTGGCCAAGTCCAGGCCAATCATCTCCACGGTGCGCTCAAAGGTGATGTTCTCGTCGTGCTCGCCCATCGCGGCCTTGGCGGCGGGGGTGTAGATGGGCTCGGGCAGCTTGGCTGCGTTGGTCAGCCCGGCAGGCAGAGGCACGCCGCACACGGCTTGCGATTCTTGGTATTCCTTCCAGCCACTGCCGGCCAGGTAGCCGCGCACCACGGCTTCGACCGGGATGGGCCTCAGGCGCTGCACCAGCATCGAGCGGCCACGCACCTGCTCGACTTCGGCGGGGCTCACCACGCTCTCGGGGGCGTCGCCTGTGAGGTGGTTGGGGCAAATGTGACCGAGCTTGTCGAACCAGAACAGCGCCATCTGCGTGAGCAGCGCACCTTTGCCCGGAATGGGCTCGCCCATGATCACGTCAAAGGCCGAGAGGCGGTCGCTGGCGACCATCAGGATGCGGTCGTCGCCCACGGCGTAGTTGTCGCGCACCTTGCCGCGTGCCAGCAGGGGCAGCGATGTCAGGGCAGAGGTGTGCAGGGCGGGGTTGCTGGGCTGTGTCATGGTGTCGGTTGGGCAATCTGCGCCGGTGGGCGCGCAGCATACGAAGGCAACGGAGGGTCGGTCGCTGCAGCGGTGCACGGCGGGGTGTTCGTGGCATGTGCCGCAGCAGCAGGATTTTACTTGGCTTGCTCGCCCGCGCCCCGACCAGCGAACAGCCAGCCGCTGTGACACCGTTGTGGCACATTGGGCGCCCCTCTCTGCTTTGGCTTAGGCACTGTTTGTGAACCCACCTTCTGCACCCACCCCCCTCACTGCGCGGCGCGAGCTTTGGCTGCTGCTGACCCTGGCCGGCATCCAGTTCACCCACATCCTGGACTTCATGATCATGATGCCGCTGGGGCCGCAGTTCACTCAGCTGTTTGGCATCAGCGATGCGCAGTTCGGGCTGCTGGTGTCGGCGTACACGCTGTCGGCCGGGGTGTCGGGGCTGCTGGCATCGACCTACATCGACCGGTTTGGGCGCAAGCGCCTTTTGTTGGTGCTGTATGCGCTGTTCGGGCTGGCCACGCTGGCCTGCGGTGTGGCGCCCACGTATGCCACGCTCATGGTGGCGCGGGTGCTGGCGGGCACGTTTGGCGGGGTGCTGTCTGCGCTGTGCCAGACCATCGTGGCCGACGTGGTGCCGTTTGAGCGGCGCGGCCGGGCCATGGGCATTGTGATGACCTCGTTTTCTGTCTCCACCGTGGCGGGCGTGCCGCTGGGGCTCATCCTGGCCGAGCACTGGGGCTGGCACATGCCGTTTGTGTCGATTGCCGTGCTGTGCGGTGTCTTGCTGGTGTGTGCGGCCCGCTCTTTGCCCACTATGGACCACCACCTGGCGGCAGGGCAGGCCCGCACCGCCTTCGGGGGCATCGGGCAGGTGCTGCGCGATGTGAACCACCGCTGGGCGTTTCTGTTCTCTGCGCTGCTCATGTTCACCGGGTTCACGGTCATTCCGTACATCACCATTTATCTGCAGGCCAATGCGGGCGTGCGTGCCGACCAGATGCCGCTGGTGTACCTGTGCGGCGGGGTTGTCACGCTTTTTACCGCCCGTTTCTTTGGCCACCTGACCGACCGCCGGGGCAAGGTGATCACCTTCCGCTGGCTGGCCTTTGCCGTCATGCCCACCTTGCTGGGCATCACCCTGGTGCGGGGCGTGCCGCTGTGGGCGGTGCTGGTGGTGTCTACGCTGATGTTCACCTTCATGAGCGGCCGCATGATCCCAGGCATGGCCCTGGTCACCTCGGCCGCCCAGCCTGCGCTGCGCGGCACGTTCATGACGCTCAATGCCTCGGTGCAGTCGGCTGCCATGGGCGTTGCGTCTCTGGTGGGTGGGGTGCTGATTGGCCGCGACGCACAGGGCCTGGTGCAGAACTACTGGATGGCCGCCGTGGTGGGCATGGTCGCCAGCCTGGGGGCCGTGTGGGTGGCGGGGCGCCTGCATTTGCATGGGGCTGCGGGGGCTCCGCGCCCTTGAGCACGTAAGGGGTTGCCGCAGCGGCTCACGCCCCTTCAGAACTGTGCTGACTCACGCATTGTGAGGGGTTTTTGGCCGTTTGGCACCTTCGGCCCGATAACCCGCCGATGCACATCGGAATGGGATTGCAATTAGCACAGTCCAGGGGCATAGTGAAGTCACGTCAACGGATGCATCCAGTTCGCCGGGCCGCCACTCTGATCCAGTGCGGCAAATGTTTTTCACCGAGAGCCACAGGAGACTTACCTATGAATTTGACGATCAGCGGTCACCACCTCGAAGTTACCCCTGCCTTGCGCAACTACGTCACCACCAAGCTCGATCGGATCACGCGCCATTTTGACCAAGTGGTTGATGTCAAGGTACTGCTGACAGTTGAGAAGCAAAAGGAAAAGGAAAAGCGCCAACGAGCGGAATGCAACATCCACGTCAAGGGCAGCGACCTGTTTGCCGAAAGCTCGCACTCTGACCTCTATGCCGCTGTGGATGAACTGGTCGACAAGATGGACCGCCAGGTAGTGCGTCACAAGGATCGCCTGCAAGACCACCACCACGAAGCGGCCAAGCGCGAACTGCACGCTTGATGCACCTGCCCGTCAGGTGCCCACACAGCAACCGCCCCATGGGGGCGGTTTTTTTCTGGGCCACGCGGCTTTACTCAGGGTTTTCGCCAGTGTGTGCATAATTGTTACCTCCATGAACCGACTCGCCTCCATCCTCCCCGCCGCTCAAGTCCTTGTGAGCGTGGACGCTACTAGCAAAAAACGTGCTTTTGAAGAAGCGGGGCTGCTTTTCGAGAGCCAGCACGGCCTCTCGCGGGCGCTCATCACGGACAGCCTGTTTGCCCGTGAGCGCCTGGGGTCTACCGGCCTCGGTCATGGCGTGGCCATCCCCCACGGTCGCATCAAGGGGCTCAAGGCCCCCATGGCGGCGGTGTTCCAGTTGCTGCAGCCCATCGGCTTTGATGCGCCGGACGAAATGCCGGTCAATCTGCTGATTTTTCTGCTGGTGCCCGAAGCGGCCACCCAGAAGCACCTGGAAATCCTCTCTGAAATCGCCGAACTGCTGAGCGACTCTGCCCTGCGCGAGCGGCTCAAGGCATCGACCGATGCAGCCGAGTTGCACGGCATGATTGCCGGATGGCAATCCACCCAGACCGCCTGATCCTTCCGATCTGTCCGGCGCGTTTCCCGTTCCACCCAGCGCCCTGTCGCTGTGAACTGCTGTGAGTTGCCGTGAAACCTAACGTAGTCAGCGCCGACGTCCTGTTTGAAGAATTTCGCGGCTCCCTCAAATGGGAGTGGGTCGCAGGCCTGGGTGCCTCTGAGCGCCGGTTCGATGAGGTGGCTGTGCGCTCCGCGCGCTCGGGCGCCGATTTGGTGGGCTATCTCAATTACATCCACCCCTACCGCGTGCAGATTTTGGGTGAGCGTGAGGTCGCCTACCTCAGCAGCAGCGAATCGCCCGACGATTGCAAGCGCCGCATTGCCCGCATCGTGACGCTGGAGCCGCCCGTGCTGGTGCTGGCCGACAACCAGGTGGCCCCCGATGCGCTGGTGTCCATGTGCGAGCGCGCGCAGATTCCGATGTTCTCCACGCACGAGTCCTCGGCCTTCGTCATCGATGTGCTGCGTGCCTACCTGTCCAAGCATTTTGCCGACCGCATCACCATGCACGGCGTGTTCATGGACATTCTGGGCCTGGGCGTGATGATCACGGGCGAGTCAGGCCTGGGCAAGAGCGAGCTGGGCCTGGAGCTGATCTCGCGCGGCAATGGCCTGGTGGCCGACGATGCCGTGGACCTGTTCCGCATCAACCAGACCACCATCGAGGGTAAGTGCCCCGAGCTGCTGCAAAACCTGCTGGAAGTGCGCGGCATTGGCCTGCTCGACATCCGCGCCATCTTTGGCGAGACGGCGGTGCGCCGCAAGATGCGCCTCAAGCTCATCGTGCACCTGGTGCGCAAAGAGACGCTGGAGCGCGACTACGAACGCCTGCCCTACGAGCCGCTCACGCAGGATGTGCTGGGCGTGCCCGTGCTCAAGGTCGTCATCCAGGTGGTGGCCGGTCGCAATATCGCCGTGCTGGTCGAAGCCGCGGTGCGCAACACCATCCTGCAGTTGCGCGGCATCGACACCTACCAGGAGTTTGTCGACCGCCACCGCCGTGCGATGGAACGCGACACGGGTGGTTAAATCAGATTGCTATTGATTTGGTAGCTGTTTGCGCTTGATGGACAAGCGGTAGAGCCTGTTTGGGCTCAAATCGGGCCTGCCAGAGTGCCTTTGCCCACCGAACCCTCGCCCCGGGATTCGCTGAAACAGGACATCCCCACCCCCAGCGCGAAGACACCAGCACCAGAGCGCCCAGAGTGCCCAAGCGTCACAACCCATTTGCGCCCCGAGGCCGTAAATACTGGCGCTCCCTCAACGCCAGTGCACCCGTGGAACCGGCTCCGCCGGGCCACCGGGTGCGTCCCCTTGAGGGGAAGGCGCCGAAGGCGACTCAGGGGGGAGTTATTTGCTAGCGCAGGCAGCGCACTGGCCGTACAAGGCCATGGTGTGGTCTTGTACCACCCAGCCTTTGGACTTGGCCACGGCCTGCTGGCGCTTTTCGATTTCAGCGTCGTAAAACTCTTCCACCTTGCCGCAGGCCGTGCACACAAAGTGGTCGTGGTGCTGGCCTTCGTTCAACTCGTAGACGGCCTTGCCGCTTTCAAAGTTGCTGCGGATCAGGATGCCCGCCTGCTCAAACTGCGTGAGCACGCGGTACACCGTGGCCAGCCCGATGTCCGAGCGCTCTTCCAGCAGCACCCGGAACACATCTTCCGCCGTCATGTGGCGCTGCGCGCCCTTCTGGAAGATCTCCATGATCTTCAGGCGGGGCAGGGTGGCTTTGAGGCCCGTGCTCTTGAGTTCGTCGATGTTGGTCATGGCTGCTGGCTCCTTGCGGCTGTGCGGTTGCGGGAGAGGGGCCCGCCCATGCAAGGGAAGGCTGCCGCTACAATGGTTTGATCATATCCTTTGCCCTTTTCCCCATGCCAGACAAAGCTTGTTGCAACGCCCGCCTGGGTCGCATTCTTTTGGCCAGCGCTGCGCTCGCTGCCTTGGCGGCATGCGGCAGCCTGGACGGCGCCAGCCGCCGTGTGGCCAGCGTCGTCACCCCCTACAAGATCGACATCGTGCAGGGCAACTTCGTCTCGCGCGAACAGGTGCAGGCCTTGCAGCCTGGCATGAGCCGCCAGCAAGTGCGCGAGTTGCTGGGCACGCCCCTGATGACCAGCCTGTTCCACGCGGACCGCTGGGAGTACGTCTTTACCATCAAACGCCCCTCGGCCGAGATGGAATCGCGCAAGCTCACCGTGTTCTTCCAGGGCGATGCCCTGGCGCGCCATGAGGGCGACGAGATGCCGTCGGAGACGGAGTTCGTGGCCACGCTGGGCTCGCACAAAGGCAAGCCCAAGGTGCCCACGCTGGAGGCCACCGAAGCCCAACTGGCCCGCTACCCCGCCCGCAAGGTCGAGGCCACTCCCGCCACGCCACAGACTCCGGCTGCGGCCATGCCATCCGAGCCACAGCCCGCACGCTACCCACCGCTGGAATCGACTGCCCGCTGATGGGGCGCAGACCCCGGCGCTGACTTGATTGCCCGCGCGGGCCCGGCCTGAACGGGCCCCGCCTTTTGCCCAGTGCCCGCGCGCCGCGCTGCCGCTTGCAGCCCCTGCGTTGGCCAGACTTGCTGCCGTTTTGATGGCAGCCTTTATTGCAGGATTGACATGTCCGTGAACCCCTCTGCCACTGCGGCCACCCCCTCCACCCCTTGCCGCATTGCGGTGGCCGGCGCCTCGGGCCGCATGGGCCGCATGCTGATCGAAGCCATCCGTGCCAGCGACGACTGCGTGCTGGCCGGAGCGCTCGACCAGGCCTCCAGCCCCGCCGTGGGCTCGGATGCCTGCGCCTTTTTGGGCTATGCCAGCGGCGTGGCCATCACGGCCGACCTGAAGGCCGGCCTGCAAAACGCCGACGTGCTCATCGACTTCACCCGCCCCGAAGGCACCCTGGCCCACCTGGCGGTGTGCGCAGAACTGGGCGTGAAGGCCGTCATCGGCACCACCGGTTTCACCGATGCGCAAAAGGCCGAACTCGACACCTACGCACAGCGCACGGCCATCATGTTTTCGCCCAACATGAGCGTGGGCGTGAACGTCACGCTCAAGCTGCTGCAAATGGCCGCCAAGGCCATGGCCACGGGGTACGACATCGAAATCATCGAAGCCCACCACCGCCACAAGGTCGACGCGCCCTCGGGCACCGCGCTCAAGATGGGCGAGGTGATTGCCGAGGCTTTGGGCCGCGACCTCAAGGACTGCGCCGTGTACGCCCGCGAAGGCGTGACGGGCGAGCGCGACCCGTCGAGCATCGGCTTTGCCGCCATTCGCGGTGGTGACATCGTGGGTGACCACACCGTGCTGTTTGCGGGCATTGGCGAGCGCATCGAGGTCACCCACAAGTCCTCCAGCCGCGCCACGTATGCGCAGGGCGCCCTGCGTGCCGTGCGCTTCCTGGCGGCCCACAAGACTGGCATGTTCGACATGTTCGACGTGCTGAACCTCAAGAACTGACGCAGGCCCCGCGATGGACGCCCTTCACTGGTGGCGCCAGGGTGATGCCGTGACCCAGGGCGCCGCCGTGCTGCTGCTGGCCATGTCGGTGGCCAGCTGGGTGGTCATGCTCTGGAAGGCGCGCCTGGTGCTGCGCGCAGGCAGCGACGTGGCCCGCTGCACCGCTGCCGTGTGGCAGTCGCCCTCACTCGACGTGGCCGCACAACGGCTGGCCGTGCTGGACCCGCAGGCGCTGGTGCTCCCCCTGGTGGTGGCCGCGCAGGGCGTGGCCCAGTCTCCTGCGGTTTCAAGCCCTGCCGCCACCCTGGCTTCGGCAGGACCCTTGTCGCAACAACTCACGCGCGTGCTGCGCGATGCCCTGCACGGCGTGCTGGGCCGTCTGCAATACGGGCAGGTGCTGCTGGCCACCGTGGGTGCCACGGCCCCGTTCGTGGGCCTGCTGGGCACGGTGTGGGGCATCTACCATGCGCTCACGGCGCTGGGTGGGGGCGGTCCCGTCACCATCGACCGCATCTCCGGCCCTGTGGGCGAGGCCCTGGTCATGACCGCCGCTGGGCTGGCCGTGGCCATTCCGGCCGTGCTGGCCTACAACGTGTTTGGCCGTTTGATTGGCCGCATCGAGGCCGATCTGGAAGGCTTTGCGCTGGATTTGCGTGAGCTGCTGGCGAGCCCGGGCATGCCCTCTCCCCAGGCCGGGCCTTCGTCCTCAGACGGCACACAGCCATGAGCTTCGGTCGGCTCGAACGCACCACGGGCGCGCAGCCCATGAGCGACATCAACATGACCCCGCTGGTGGATGTGATGCTGGTGCTGGTGGTGATCTTCATCCTGACCGCTCCTTTGCTGGCCAGCTCAATCCGGCTCGATTTGCCCAAGGCCGAGGGCACCGGCCCTGCCGTGGCCCCCGAGTTTGTGACCGTGGTGGTGGACGCCGCAGGCCAGGCGTATCTGGACGACCAACCCGTGTCGCAAGCGGCCCTGGCCGTGCGCCTGCAGCGCATTGGCGCGGCCCAGCCTGACACTGAAGTGCAGTTGCGCGCCGATGCCACCGTACCTTATGGCCGCGTGGTCGAGGTCATGGGCGCAGCCCACCAGGCCGGGCTGCAGCGCATTGGCTTTGTGGCCGATCCTGCCAAGGCCGGTGCGCCTTAGTGTTCTTGGTTGCTATTTAATTTGTAGCTGCTTGCGCTTATCAGTCAAGCGCTGCAGACCAATAAGGCTTCGGGTAGGACTTTAATCTGCCAGCAGCGAGACCGCTTGGGCATCCAGGCGCAGGAGCGGCTTGGCCCTGACACTGCTCGCTCGCCGTGCCGTTTGCCCCGTGTCGGTCCGCTTCACCGCCTAAAATCCACCGATTGCAGCCCAGAGTGGGCTTGCACCGTCCTCTCACCTTCAAGCTCCCATGCAAGACAAATACTCCCACCAAGAGGTTGAACGCGCCGCGCACAGCCACTGGACTGCCCGCGACGCCTACCGCGTGACGGAAGACACCAGCAAGAAGAAGTTCTACGCCTGCTCCATGCTGCCCTACCCCAGCGGCAAGCTGCACATGGGCCACGTGCGCAACTACACCATCAACGACATGCTCACGCGCTACCTGCGCATGAACGGCCACAACGTCTTGATGCCCATGGGCTGGGACGCCTTCGGCCTGCCCGCCGAAAACGCGGCGCTGAAGAACGGCGTGCCACCGGCCAAGTGGACGTACGAAAACATCGCGTACATGAAAAAGCAGATGCAGGCCATGGGCCTGGCCATCGACTGGAGCCGCGAGGTGGCCACCTGCGACCCCGAGTACTACCAGTGGAACCAATGGCTGTTCCTGAAGATGCTGGAAAAGGGCATTGCCTACCGCAAGACCCAGGTCGTGAACTGGGACCCGGTGGACCAGACCGTGCTGGCCAACGAGCAGGTGATTGACGGCAAGGGCTGGCGCACCGGCGCCACGGTCGAGAAGCGCGAAATCCCTGGCTACTACCTCAAGATCACCGACTACGCCGAAGAGCTGCTGGGTTTTGTGACCGGCGACAAGCTGCCCGGCTGGCCCGAGCGTGTGAAGCTGATGCAGGAAAACTGGATCGGCAAGAGCGAAGGCGTGCGCTTTGCCTTCACGCACGACATTGCAGGCGACGACGGTGCGCTGATCGGCGACGGCAAGATGTACGTGTTCACCACGCGTGCCGACACCATCATGGGCGTGACCTTCTGCGCCGTGGCGCCTGAGCACCCGCTGGCCGCCCATGCCGCCAAGACCAACCCCGCGCTCAAGGCCTTCATCGAAGAATGCAAGAGCGGCGGCACCACCGAAGCCGAGCTGGCCACGCAAGAGAAAAAGGGCGTGCCCACGGGCCTGTTCGTCACGCACCCGCTGACCGACGAAAAGGTCGAGGTCTGGGTCGGCAACTACGTGCTGATGGGCTATGGCGACGGCGCCGTGATGGGCGTGCCCGCCCACGACGAGCGCGACTTCGCGTTCGCCCTCAAGTACGGCATCGAGATCAAGCAGGTCGTGCTGGTCGATGGCGAGCACTTTGACTACCACCAGTGGAACGACTGGTATGGCGACAAGCAACGCGGCGTGACCATCAACTCCGACAGCTTCAGCGGCCTGTCGTACAAGGAAGCCGTGAACGCCGTGGCCCATGCGCTGGAGCAAAAGGGCCTGGGCGAGAAGAAGACCACCTGGCGCCTGCGCGACTGGGGCGTGAGCCGCCAGCGCTACTGGGGCACGCCGATCCCGATCATCCACTGCGACGAGCACGGCGCTGTACCCGTGCCCGAAAAAGACCTGCCCGTGGTGCTGCCGCAAGACTGCATCCCCGACGGCTCGGGCAACCCGCTGCACAAGCACGAAGGCTTCCACGCGGGCGTGACCTGCCCCGTGTGCGGCAAGGCTGCCCGCCGCGAGACGGACACTATGGACACGTTCGTGGACAGCTCGTGGTACTTCATGCGCTATTGCGACCCCAAGAATGCGGACGCCATGGTGGCCGGTGGTGCCGACTACTGGATGCCGATGGACCAGTACATCGGTGGTATCGAACACGCCATCCTGCACTTGCTGTACGCCCGCTTCTGGACCAAGGTCATGCGTGACCTGGGCCTGGTCAAGGTCGATGAGCCCTTCACCAAGCTGCTCACACAAGGCATGGTGCTCAACCACATCTACAGCCGCCGCACCGCCAAGGGCGGCAAGGACTACTTCTGGCCGCACGACGTGGAGCATGTGCTCGATGAAGGCGGCAAGATCATCGGTGCCAAGCTCAAGAACGAAGCCACCAGCGGCGACGGCCTGTTGCCCGTGGGCACGCCCATCGACTACGAGGGCGTGGGAACCATGTCCAAGTCCAAGAACAACGGCGTGGACCCGCAGGACCTGATCGAGAAGTACGGCGCCGACACGGCCCGCCTGTACACCATGTTCACGGCCCCGCCTGAAGCCACCCTGGAGTGGAACGACGCCGCCGTGGAAGGCAGCTACCGCTTCCTGCGCCGGGTGTGGAATTTCGGCGTCAAGCTCGCCGCCATTGACCGCGATGCCGCCATCGCCAGCGTGGCCGGTGCCAGCAGCTTGCAAGACGTGCAGTTTGGCAAGGAAGCCAAGGCCCTGCGCCTGGAGATCCACAACGTGCTCAAGCAGGTGGACTACGACTACCAGCGCATGCAGTACAACACCGTGGTCTCCGGCGCGATGAAGATGATCAACGCGCTCGAAGACTTCAAGGCCACCGATTCGGCCGGCGCCCAGGTGGCGCTGATCGAAGGCTTTGGCATCCTGCTGCGCAGCCTGTACCCCGCCACCCCGCACATCGCCCACAGCCTGTGGGAAAGCCTGGGCTACGCGGGTGCCCTGGGCGACCTGCTGGACGCCGCCTGGCCCCAGGTGGATGCCAATGCGCTGGTGCAGGACGAGATCGAACTCATGCTGCAGGTCAACGGCAAGCTGCGTGGCTCGATCCTGGTGTCCGCGCAAGCCGACAAGGCCGAGATCGAGCGCGTGGCCCTGGCCAGCGAGGCTTTTATCGCCCAGGCTGCCGGTGCCGCGCCCAAGCGCGTCATCGTGGTGCCAGGCCGCCTGGTGAACGTGGTCGTGTGAGGTGAAGCAGCCCGCGCCCTCCAAAAGAAAGGCGCTGCGGGCTGCAGTCCATGAGGGGCCTGCGGGCCCAGCCAACGCAACAAACAACTGATATGCAAAGACGCACTCTGCTGACCCTGGTTCCTGCTGCCGTGCTGGCGGGCTGCGGCTTTCGCCTGCGTGGCGTGCCGGAGTTCGCTTTCTCGTCGCTTTACATTGCGGCGCCCACGGGCTCGTCGCTGGCGCGCGAGTTGCAGCGCACGCTCGATGGCTCGGGCAGCCAGCTCAAGGTGCTGCGCAATGCGGCCGACCTGCCCACCGCGCAGGTGGTGATCGACCTCCTCTCGGAGCAGCGCGATCGCGTGGTGGTGGGGCAGAACGCCTCGGGTCAGGTGCGCGAAGTGCAGCTGCGATTGAGGGTGAAGTTTCGCCTGCGCACGCCGGGCAGCGTGGAGATGATCCCCGAGACCGAGATCCAGCAGCAGCGCGACATGACGTACAGCGAAACCCAGGCGCTGTCGAAAGAGGCCGAAGAAGCCTTGCTCTACCGCAACATGCAGACCGACATCGTGCAGCAACTGCTGCGCCGCCTGTCGGTGGCCAAACTGCCGCAGTGACGGTGCGGTGTCTCTGTTTTCTATAGAAAAAAGCCTCTAGGGCGCATTCATGAAGCGCAGCCAGCTATTGTTTTAATAGCTGGCTGTTCTTTCTTCGGCGCAGATCAGGGGGCTGTTGTGCTGTGGGCCCGCCGCACAAAGCGGCCTGCCCTTGCCCCGGTGGCGCGCTGCGCAGCGGTGTAGCTCAGCACACCGTTCACCCACACCTGCTCGATGCCTTCGCTGAACTGCTGGGGCTGCTCGAACGTGGCCAGGTCGCGCACGCGCTCGGGGTCAAACACCACCACATCGGCCATGTGCCCTGCCTGCAGCAGGCCGCGCCCGCCGAGGCGAAAGCGCTGGGCCGACAAGCCCGTCATCTTGTGCACGGCCTCTTCCAGTTGCAGCAGGCCCTTGTCGCGCCAGTAGCAGGCCAGCACGCGCGGGAAGGCGCCCCACAACCGGGGATGTGGCCGCTCGTCGTGTGGCAGACCGTCCGATCCGATCATGGACAGCGGGTGCGCAATCACACGCTCCACATCGTCCTCGCGCATCTGAAAGTAGCAGGCTCCACCGGGCTTGAGGCGCACGGCGGCCTTTTGCTGGGGCACACCCCACTCGCGCGCAATGTCCGCCAGGTAGCGCCCGGCCATCTCAGGGTGCGGCTGGCTGCCGGTGATGAGGATGTCGATGATGCCGTCCACCAGGTCTTCGCGCAGCACGGTGGAGCCGGCGGTGTAGGGGTACACGTCCATCGCAATCTCCTGGCCCTGTGCCAACTGGTCGATCAGTGGCAGCGTCTCGCGCGTGCGGCCCCAGTTGGCAGGCCCGGCGCATTTGTGGTGCGAGATGACCAGCGGCAGGCCCGACTGCCGCGCGGTGAGTGCGGCCTCTTGCAGCGCAGGCAGGATGCCCGCCAGCTCGTCACGGATGTGCGTGGCATACACGCCGCCGTGGCGCGCCGCCACCGAGGCCACGGCCACCAGTTCCTCCACATCGGCCGCATAGGCCTCGCTGTAGAAGATGCCCGACGAGAGGCCCAGCGCCCCGGCGGCCATGGCTTCTTCCATGTCGGCGGCCATGGCCGCGCGCTCGTCGGCGGTGGCAGTCTGCCGCAGGTCGGCCAGGTGGCGCATGCGCAGGGCCGTGTGGCCCATCAGCGCGGCCACGTTCACGGCGGGCTGGGCGGCGTCTACGGCACGGGCGTAGTCGGCCATGCTGGCGTGGCGAAACTGCAGGCGCCCTAGCAGCGAGAGCGGGGCGAGCGGGCTGTCGGTCACTACCGGCGCCAGCGAAATCCCGCAGTTGCCCACGATGACCGTGGTGATGCCCTGTGAGAGCTTTGGCAGCATGGTGGGCGCGTCCAGCACGGCGGCGTCGTCGTGCGTGTGCACGTCGATGAAGCCGGGGGCGATCACGCGGCCGGTGCAGTCCACCTCGGTGAAGTGTTCGCAGGACCGCGCACGGGCCAGGGCGGTGGGGTCGATCTGGCCGTGCGGGGCCAGGGCGGTGATGCGGTCGCCTTCGATCAGCAGGTCGCCCACCCAGCCGAGGCGGGTGGTGCCATCCACGATGCGGCCATTGCTCAGCAGCGTTGCGTGCGCCATGTCATTCCTCTGCGGCCAGGCCGCGCGATGGGTCAGGGGCTTGGCTGGCGGCGCTGGAGTGGCTCTGGCCCGCGTGGCTGTCAAACGCGCCGACGTATTCGGCGCTGTCAAAACCGTGTTTGTGCAGCAGCTGCTTGAATTGCTGCAGCCCGCGGGTGGCCACGGGGCCCAGCTTTTGCGCCAGGCGCACGGTCAGGATTTCAATCACCACCAGGTGGGCCAGATAGGCCTCGGTGCCTACGCGCATCACCGCGTCCTGCGGCACCGACACGGCCAGCACCAGGTCGGCCACCTCCGCCAGCGGCGTGCCGGGCTGCGTCAGCGCCACCACGGTGGCGCCTTGCGAGCGGGCAAACCGCGCGGCCTCCAGCGCATAGGGCATGCGGCCCACGTGCGAGATGACAAAAGCCACGCCATCGGGCCCCAGCGTGCTGGCCGACACGAGCTGCTGGTGCGCATCAAAAATCGCGTTGGCCGTGCAGCCCAGGCGGAACAGGCGGCTTTGCAGCTCGCTGGCCATGAAGGTGGAGGCGGCACCGACCGAGTAACAGTCGATGCGTCGCGCCTGCGCCAGCCGCTCGGCCACGCGGTCGAGCACTTCGGCGTCGATGCTGCGGCCCAGCTCGGTCAGCGACGACACGGCCGCGTGCACGATCTTGCTGGCCACGTCCTGGGCGCTGTCATCGGCCAGCACGCTGCGGTGCAGGTGCGAGCCCGAAACGGCCAGGTCCTGCGCCAGGGCGACCATGAATTCGCGCACCGAGTCGTGGCCAAAGCTGCGGCAGGTGCGCACGATGGTGGGCATGGACACGCCCGCCTGCTGTGCCAGTTGCTCCACGGTGGCGACCACGGCGGCGCGTGGGTCGTCCAGCACCACGCGCACTACGCTGCGCTGCGCCTCGGGCAGGTCGGGCTGGCGCTCGCGCAGTTGTTGCAGCAGGCTGGTAGAGGTAGCTTTGGACATGGTCAAAAACGGGTGCTGATGGCGCGGGTGATGGTGCCTTCGTCGTCCACGACGGGCAGCCAGCGCCATTTGTCAAAAGTGGTGCAGGGGTGCGAAATGCCCAGGGCCACCCGGTCGCCCACGGCGGGGGCGGGGCCTGCAGCGGGGTCGTAGCGCAGGTAGGCGTGGTGGTCGTTGAGCGCGCTCACCGTCCACCCGGTGGGGGTGCTGGCAGCGCGGCGCTCGTGGCGCGGCGCCCAGCGCACGGGCACGGGCATCTCCAGATCGTACGAGACATCGCGCCGCCCGCCGGTGAGCAGGGCCAGCCCAGGCTCGGGCACCGATTGCACCATGGTCCACACTTCGAGCGCAGGGCGCAGCGAGGCGTCCAGCCCCTCGCGCTGCTCCACGTGCTTCAGAAAGCGCTGGTAGTTGCCATGGTCGTGCGTGATGTAGCAGCCCGAGCGCAGCACGCCCAGCACGGGCTTGGACAGCCCTTGGGTGCGCAGCAGCGGGATGACCAGGTCGAACACCGCGGAGCCGCCCGCCGTCAGCAAAATCTCTGGGTCGGTAAACAGGCCCTGCGCGTCGCAGGCGCGGGCTACCTCGGTCACGCGGCGCACCAGCGCTGTGACCTCGCGTGCGTCGTGATCGCTGTCACAGCGGGCCACGCCGCCTTCGTAGCATTCCACGCCGCCCAGCTGCACGGCGGGCGATTGGGCCATGGCCTGGGCCAGCGCCAGGGCTTCTTCCAGCGTGCGGCAGCCGGTGCGCTGGCCTTGCACGCCCATCTCCAGCAGGCTGTCCAGGCGCCGTTCACCGCGCGCGGTGTGGCCACGTCGCTCGGCCCAGTCTTCAATGCAGCGCAGCTGCGCCAGGCTGTCGATGAGGAACCACACGCGCAGATCAGCGTGGCGCTGCAGCAGCGCGTGCAGGCCGTCCAGGTCGGCATCGCACAGCACCTGGTTGGCAATGATGGCGCGGCGCGCACCGGCTTCCACCCCCACGCTGAGCTGGTACACGGTGGCAAAGGTCAGCCCCCAGGCGCCCGCCTGCAACTGCTGCGCAAACAGCTCGGGCGACAGCGTGGTCTTGCCGTGCGGGGCCAGGGCCACGCCCTTGCGCTCGGCGTAGGCCTGCATCCAGGCCAGGTTGTGGGCCAGAGCGCTTTCGCGGATGACGGCAATGGGCAAGGGCAGATCGCCCGCCAGCACGTTCCAGCCGCGCTGGCCCAGGTCGGCGGGGCGGCAGGGCGTGGCGTGCATGGGGTAGCCCTTGCAGCGGTGGTCAAGCAGGAAGTCGGTCATGGGGCGGGATGAGAAGGTGCGGTTTTCCAGCAGGCGTGCAGGTGGCCGGGGGCCACCTCGCGCAGTTGCATGTCGGCGCTGGCGCAGCGCGCCTCGGCCTGGGGGCATCGGGTGCGGAACACGCAGCCCGAGGGCGGGTTGGCCGGGCTGGGCAGGTCGCCTTGCAGCAGCGCAATGCTGCGGCGCTGGGCGGGGTCGGGGATGGGCGCTGCGGCCAGCAGGGCCTGGGTGTAGGGGTGCTGGGGCTGGGCGTACAGCGCCTCGGTGGGGGCGATCTCCATCACCCGGCCCAGGTACAGCACCACCACGCGGTCGCACAGGTACTCCACCACGTCCAGGTCGTGCGAGATGAACAGCAGCGTGAGGCCCAACTGCTCCTTCAGTTCGCCCAGCAGGTTCACCACCTGCGCCTGGATGGACACGTCCAGCGCCGACAGCGGCTCGTCGGCCACGATGAACTGGGGCTCCACCGCCAGCGCGCGGGCAATGCCGATGCGTTGGCGCTGCCCGCCTGAGAACTCGTGCGGAAAACGCTCGGCATGCTCGGGCCTGAGGCCCACCTGCTCCAGCAACTGGTGGACGCGCGGCAGGCGTGCGGCGCCCTTGGCCAGGCCGTGCGTATCCAGCGCCTCGGCCAGCACATCGCGGATGCGCATGCGCGGGTTCAGGCTGGCGTAGGGGTCCTGAAAAATGATCTGGATCTGCGAGCGCAGCGGCCGGTATTGCGACTGCGAGAGCTGGGCCAGGTCTTGCGGTGCGGGGCCGCCGTGGTAGCGCATGGCACCACTCGTCGGGTCCACCAGGCGCGTGAGCAAGCGGCCAATGGTGCTTTTGCCTGAGCCCGATTCGCCCACCAGACCGAGCGTTTCGCCCCGGCGGATGGTGAAACTCACATCGTCCACCGCGCGCACGGGGTGCGGGCCGCTGCCAAAGTGTTTGCGCAGGTGGGCAATTTCCAAAAGCGGTGCGGCGGTGTCGGTCGGTGCCATGGGCTGTGGGGTGTTCAGGACGGCGTTCATGCGCTCACCTCGGTGGGTTCGGCGTGTTCCTCGCGGTGCAGGCAGCGCACCATGCGGCGCGGGCCGGTGGCTTCCAGCGCAGGCATAGCGTGGGTGCAGTCGGCCTGCTGGCGGGTGCAGCGCGGCGCAAAGGCACAGCCGGGCGGGGGCGCGAGGGGGCTTGATACCTGGCCCGGAATGGCCACCAGCTTGCGCCGCCCGGCGGCCGCTGCAGGGTCCGTTGCCTGCGCTTGCCGCCGCGCCACACCGGGCAGGCAGGCCAGCAGGCCGCGTGTGTAGGGGTGCTCGGGCCGTGCAAACAGGTCGTGCACGCGGGCCGATTCGACAATGCGCCCGGCGTACATCACGGCCACGGCGTCGGCGTATTGCGCCACCACGCCCAGGTTGTGCGTGACGAACAGCATGCTCATGCCGGTCTCTTTCTGCAGCCGTCCCATCAGCGCCAATATCTGCGCCTGGATGGTCACGTCCAGCGCCGTGGTGGGCTCGTCGGCAATCAGCAGTGTGGGGTTGCAGGCCATGGCCAGCGCAATCATCACGCGCTGGCGCATACCGCCCGAGAGCTGGTGCGGGTACTCGTGCACGCGCTGCGCAGCGGCGGGGATCTCGACCAGCTCCAGCATGCGGCGGGCGTGGGCCAGCGCGGTGCTGCGGTCCATCTTCAGGTGCAGGCGGGCCGACTCTGCAATCTGCTCGCCCACTGTCAGCACCGGGTTCAGGCTGGTCATGGGCTCCTGGAAGATCATGGCCAGCTCGTTGCCGCGCAGCGTGCGCTTGTCGGCCTCGGGCAGGGCCAGCAAATCGACTTTGCGGCCGTCGCGCTGCACGAACCAGGCCTGGCCCGTGACCTGCGCCTGCGAGGTGCGGGCGTGCAGGCCCATGAGGGTGAGGCTGGTGACGGACTTGCCCGAGCCCGACTCGCCCACCAGCGCCAGCGTCTCGCCGGGGTGGATGGCAAAGGACACATCGGCCACGCTCTGGATGCGGCCCGCATCGGTGGCAAAAGAGGTGGACAGGCCGCTGACTTCGAGCCGGGGCGCGGCGCTCATCGTGGGGGAGGTCATACGGTCTTCTTCAGTTTGGGGTCGAGCAGGTCGCGCACGCCGTCGCCCAGCATTTGCAGCGACAGGGCCGTGAGCACGATGGCCACGCCGGGGGCAAAAATGGTCCAGAACGCCTTGTCGGCGTAGTCCAGGCTGCCCGCGATCATGGTGCCCCAGGTGGGGATGTCGGGCGGCACGCCCACGCCGAGGAAGGACAGGCCCGCCTCGGCCAGGATGGCGTAGGCAAAGATGAAGGTCACCTGCACCAGGATGGGCGACATCAGGTTGGGCAGGATGTGGCGCCACAGGATGAGGTGCGTGCGCACGCCCAGGGCGCGGGCCGCGTCCACAAACAGCAGCTCGCGCAGCACCAGCGTGGTGGCGCGCACCACTCGGGCCACGCGCGGGGTGTAGACGATGACCAGCGCCAGCATCACGTTCCACAGGGACACGCCCAGGATGGACACGAGGGCGATGCCCAGCAGGATGTCGGGGAAGGACATCATCGCGTCCACCACGCGCATCAGCGGGGCGTCGAGCTTGCGAAAGAACCCCGCAAACATGCCCAGCAGCGTGCCCAGCAGCACGGCGCCTGCGGCGGTGACCAGGCCAATCAGCAGCGAGTAGCGCGCGCCATGCACGATGCGCAGCAGCACATCGCGGCCCAGCTCGTCGGTGCCCGCCCAGTGCGTGCCTGAAGGCGCGTGCAGCCGCTCGCTGATGGACAGGGCGTTGGGGTCCGCATCGGACACCCAGGGGAAGACGACAGCGATGCTGGCCACCAGCGCAATCACGATGGCGGAGGCCAGCACCACCTTGCGGGCGAACAGTCGGCGCAGCACGGCCCGCAGGCGGTGCCAGAAAGAAGGGCTCGGGTTCATGGGGCTTCCAGGCGGATACGGGGGTCCACCAGCGTGTACAGAAAGTCGATGGCCAGGTTGATGAAGACGTAGATGGCGGCAATCACCAGCAGCGTGCCCTGGATCACGGGGTAGTCGCGCCGCAGCACGGCCCGCACCACCAGGTTGCCCACGCCGGGCAGGTTGAAGACGGTCTCGGTTACCACGGTGCCGCCAATCATCAGCGCCATGGTCAGCCCCAGCACAGTGACGATGGGCACCAGCGCATTGCGCAGCACATGCTTGACCATGATGGTGCCCTCGGGCAGGCCCTTGGCGCGGGCGGTGCGCACGTAGTCTTCGCCCAGGATGTCGAGCATGGAGGCGCGTGTGAAGCGGATGATGAGCGCCGAATTGAGCAGGCCCAGCACCAGCGCGGGCAACATCAGGTGCTGCAATCGCTCGCCCAGCGTGGCCGTGGGGTCGCCGTAGCCCGAGGCCGGAAACCACCCCAGCTTGACCGCAAACAGCTGGATGAGGATGAGACCCAGCCAGAAGCTGGGCACGCTGGCGCCCAGCATGGCCACGCCGCTCACGGCCTGGTCGGTGGCGCTGCCGCGCCAGACGGCGGCGGCCATGCCGCAGGGCACGCCCACCAGCGCCGCAATGCCCACGGCAAACAGCGCCAGGAACAACGTGGGCTCCGCCCGTTCCAGCAGGGCCTGGGCCACGGGGCGCTGCAGGAACAGTGACTGCCCCAGGTTGCCCTGCAGCAGCTCACCCACCCACAGCCCAAACTGCACGGGCAAGGGTTTGTCCAGCCCGTACTGCGCGCGGGCCTGGGCAATGTCGGCGGCGGTGGCCTGGTCGCCCAGCAGCAGCGCCACCGGGTCCCCAGAGGCCAGCCGCGTGAGGCAGAACACCAGCACCGCCACCAGGGCCAGCACCACCACGGCGCCGCCCAGGCGCTTCAACAGAAATCGCATCATGGTGCTGTCTGCCCCTGCTTACTTGGCCAGTCCTGTGTTCCAGAAGAACGGCCAGATGGCCGGTGTGTAGCCTTGCAGCTTGGCCGAGCGGGCCGACAGGCCGTTGAACTTGCCCACTTCGATGAACGGCACTTCGTCGTACACCACTTGCTGCACCTTGCCCCACAGCGGGCCGCGCTTGGCTGGGTCGGTCTCCTGGTTGAACGCGGCCAGACTGGATTTCTTGGCGTCAGACTCCCACCAGCCGGGCGCACCGTCACCCAGCTGCGGGGGCGAGAGCATGGGCTCGGGGAACAGGCCCGAGTGCGTGAAGTACACGTCCCACAGCTTGGGGTCGTTGCGGCGCTGCACCAGCGTGGCCCAGTCCACCACCTGCAGCTCGGTCTTGAAGCCCGCCTTCTTGAGCTGCTCGGACATCACCAGCGCCATGTTGTAGTGGAACTCGTACTGGCGGCTGGCCATGATGCGCACGGGCTGGCCGCCGTAGCTGGCCTTGGCTGCCTGGTCCTTGGCGGCTTGCGGGTTGCGCTCGTTGTAGAGCTTGCTGCCCGCGTCCGAGTAGTACGGCGTGCCCTTGGGGAAGAAGTTGGGTTCCACCACAAAGAAGCGGTTGTCGCCAAAGCCTGCGGCCAGCAACTCGCCTGTGCCCACGGCGGTTTGCACCGCGCGGCGCAGCGGCTGCGAGGCCAGCACGCCTTCCTTTGTGTTGAACACGATGTACGGAAAGCCAAAGTTCTTGGTCACGATGGGCACCACGGCCGGGGCGCCTTTTTCGATGCGGCCAATAGCCTCCACGGGCAGCAGGTCGGCGTACTGGAACTGGCCCGAGAGCGCGCCTTCGACGCGTGTGTTGGCGCTGGGCACGGGCACAAAGCGCAGCTCATCGAGCAGCGCCTCGCGCTTGCCTGCGTAGCCGCTGGCGGCTTCCTTGCGGCTGGCATAGCCGTCAAAACGCACCAGCACGGTGAACTGGTCGGGGCGGCGTTCCTTGAACTGGTAGGGGCCGGTGCCGACGAAGTCTTTGAGCTGCGGCGCAATGCTCTCCTTGGCCATGATGGCGGCCATGCCGCTGGGCAGGGCCAGCTGGGCCAGCAGCGGTGCGTAAGGATTTTTCAGCTTCAGTTCCACAGCCAGGGGGCCTTTGGCGGTGAGCGAGGCCACTTCTTTGCCCACGGCCTTGCCGCGGGGGTTGAGCTCCATCCAGCGCTGCAGCGAGGCCACCACATCATCGGCCGTCATCTCGCGCCCG
The DNA here is from genome assembly GCF_002749705.1 of Acidovorax sp. 56. Lineage (NCBI taxonomy): Bacteria > Pseudomonadati > Pseudomonadota > Betaproteobacteria > Burkholderiales > Comamonadaceae > Acidovorax > Acidovorax sp. 56. The sequence goes on along the minus strand of NZ_PEEV01000001.1, from coordinate 2,945,307 downwards.
TTGTGGAACTTCACGCCCTTGCGCAGGGGGATGGTGTAGGTCAGCCCGTCTTTGGAGACGGTGGGCAGGCCCTCGGCCAGCATGGGGGCGATGGCCCAGTTCGCGTCGAAGGTGTACAGCGGCTCGTACACGTGCTGCATGATGGTGCCCACCAGGTCGGCGGTGCTCACCATGGGGTCCAGGCCCTGGGGCTCGCCCACCATGGCGAGGTTGGCGGCGCCGCCCTTGGACGGGGTGGCGGTGGCCGTTTGGGCCCAGCTGGCGCTGCAGGCCAGGGTGAGGGCGGCGGTCAGCGCCGCTGCACCCAGCAGGTTGCGGCGGCCCCGCAGTTCAAGCGTTGGCAGCGGATGCTGCACCAGGTTGGTTCCAGACGTTTGCATTGCACACCTCGAAGTAATAGGATTACACGAATAAGCACATTTGATGCCAGAATTGCGAGCGATATGGGCATTTCTGGAAGGAAGTGTGTAATATCTTTACTCAAAGGAGCGTTTTCCATGCCAGTAGAAACCCTCGGCCAAGCGCCGCTCGCGTCCGATCGCCTCGCACGCCCCCTCTCGCCCGCCACCCGCGCAGGCGACTTCGTTTTTGTCTCGGGCCAGGTGCCCACCGATGACCAGGGCCAGGTCGTTGTCGGCGGTATCGAGGCGCAGACGCGCCAGGTGTTCCAGCGCGTCAAGGACGCCCTGGCCCTGGCCGACTGCACGCTGGCCGATGTGGCCAAGGTCAGCGTCTGGCTGGCCGATGCGCGGGACTTTGGCAGCTTCAACCGCGTGTACATGGAGTGTTTTGGCGACCACCGCCCCGCACGCTCCACGGTCGAATCGCGCCTGATGATCGACGCCAAGGTCGAGATCGACGTGACGGCCTACAAGCCGCGCGGCTGAGCCATGACTGCGGCCAAACAACCCGTGTGGGACGTGGTGGCGCTGGGCGAGGCGCTGGTGGAGTTCAACCAGACCCGCCCTGGCGAGCCGCAGTACCTGCAGGGCTTTGGGGGCGACACCAGCAACGCGGTGATTGCCGCCGCCCGCGCGGGCGCACGCACCGCTTACCTGACACGCCTGGGCAGCGATGCCTTTGGCCAGGCGCTGCTGGACCTGTGGGCGCGTGAGGGCGTGGACACCTCGGCGGTGGAGCGCGATGCGCAGCACCCCACGGGCATCTACTTTGTGACGCATGGTGCAGCGGGGCACGAGTTCAGCTACCTGCGCGCGGGCTCGGCCGCGAGCCGCATGGCACCTGCGTGGTTGCAGGATGCATCGGCGAATGGGCCCGCCACCGTGCTGCAGCAGTGCCGCATCCTGCATGTGTCGGGCATCTCGCTGGCGGTGTCGGCCTCGGCGTGCGACACGGCTTACGAGGCCATGCGCGTGGCCCGGGCGGCCGGTGCGCGCGTGGCGTTCGACCCCAACCTGCGCCTCAAGCTCTGGCCCCTGGCGCGTGCGCGGGCCTGCATTGCGCATGCGGTGTCGCTGTGCGACATCTTCCTGCCGGGGCTCGATGACATGGCTGCGCTGCTGGGCCTGCACGATGCCGATGCGATTGCCGACTGGGGCCACGCGCAGGGCGCGGCCACGGTGGTCGTCAAGCTGGGGGCCGATGGGGTGCTGCTGAGCAGCGCCGACCCCGCCGTGCCGCGCCAGCGGGTGCCGGGCCGCAGCGTGGCGCTGGTGGACGCCACGGGGGCGGGCGATTGCTTTGACGGCAACCTGCTCGCGCGCCTGGCGCTGGGCGACGACCTGGCCGCTGCGGTGGCCTATGCCAACACGGCGGCATCGCTGACCGTGCAGGGCTTTGGCGCCGTGGCGCCGCTGCCTACGGCGCAGCAAGTGCGGGCGGTGATGCCGGGGCTCTGACAAGCCTTGCTTTGCCCTGTGTAGGCGGGGATTGAAGTAAAAATAGCTGCCAGCGCTTATGGGGTAAGCGCTAGCAGCTATTGTTTTGATAGTGACTTGCGCTGTCTAAGCAAGCACGCTGGCCATCACACAGGCCGTGTGCGCATCAGCGTGCTCTTGCCAAACAGCGACTCCACCAGGTCCACCGCCAGCACAGCGGTTTTGTTGCGCACGTCCAGCGCGGGGTTCAGCTCCACGATGTCGAGCGAGGCCAGGCGGCCGCTGTCGGCAATCATCTCCATGCACAGCTGTGCCTCGCGGTAGGTGGGGCCGCCGGGCACGGTGGTGCCCACGCCGGGCGCAATGTCGGGGTCCAGAAAATCCACGTCAAAGCTCACATGCAGGTGGGTGTGGGCGTCCATGCCCGCCAGGGCCCGTTCCATCACCTGGCGCATGCCCACCTCGTCGATGGCGCGCATGTCAAACACCTCCAGGCCCTGCTCGTGCACAAAGCGCTTTTCGCCCTCGTCCACGCTGCGAATGCCGATCTGCCGGATTTGCGAAGGGTGCAGCGCCGGGCCGCCGCCGGGCATGGCCGCCAGCTGGGTCAGCTCGGCCGGGCCAAAGCCGCACAGGCAGGCCACGGGCATGCCGTGCACATTGCCGCTGGGGGTGAGTTCGCTGGTGTTGAAGTCGGCATGCGCGTCAAGCCACAGCACGCGCAGCTTTTTGCCGCTTTCTGCGCAGTGGCGGGCCACGGCGCTGATGCTGCCCAGGCCCAGGCTGTGGTCGCCGCCCAGCAGGATGGGCAGGTGGCCCAGTTGCAGCTCGGCATACACGGCGTCGTACACCAGCCGGTTCCACTGCGCCACTTCGGGCAGGTGGCGGTAGCCGTCCACCGGGGGCTGCCAGGGGTTGGAGGGGCCGCTCAGGTTGCCCCGGTCAAACACCTGCAGCCCGTGCGACTCCAGCGCCGCCTGCAGCCCCGCCACGCGCAGGGCCTCAGGGCCCATGGATGCGCCGCGCGCGCCCGCGCCAATGTCGGTGGGCGCGCCAATCAGGCTGGTGGGGTGGGCGGGACGCAGGGCCGGGTGGGGGGGCGGGGGCTGTTGGGTCATTGCAGGCTTTGGGGTGTGTTGGGGGGAGGAGTCGTGGAATTGTCCTGCACTGCCCCGCCAAAGAACAGCGCCCAGGCTGCGCACTTCGCATGCTCTGGCGCGCAATTTGCGTAGCCCAGTGCGGCAGATTGCGCAGTTGGTGCCGCATGCCGCCATGGGGCTCAGCTGACCGCGGGCTGGCTGCACGAATGCCTGCCGGGGCTGAGGGTTTGTCCCCGTGCCTGGCAGGTGCCATTGGGCCGCCGTCTCGCTTAGGCTTGTCACCTGTTTGTAATGGAATGTTTCGGAAAGGGCGCATGGCCCGGCAAGCATTCCGCGAAGCGCAGCAAACCGCAGGAGACAACATGCAGCTCGACAATATCCGCGTTTCTCGCAAACTTTGGTTTGCGTTTTTGGGGTTGATGTTGGCCATGGCCGTGGTGTCGGGCTTGGCGCAAAACCGCAGCAACACTGCCATGTCGCGCGCCATTGACGCCGTGGCCGACATCGATGGGCGCCTGGCCTCGGTCATCCGCTGGCGTGGTGCCACCGGTACGGCCAATTTGATGGTGCATGGCATCGCCATCACCACCGACGAGGCGCTGGAGAAGCAATACGGCGCGCAACTCAAAGAGGCCATCGCCGGGATCGGGAAGATCCAGGAGGGCATCAGTGCCGGTATCTCCGACCCGGCGGACAAAGCTGCCATGGACAAGATCCAGGAAATCCGCAAACGCGTGCTGGCCGGTGTTGGCAAGATCCGCGAGCTGCGCGGGGCGGGTGATATCGCCGCTTCGCAGCGCTTTGCCAAGGAGGAGTTCACCGCGCTGATCAACCAGTACGAAGGCGCGCAAGACGAGTTCATCGCCCTGCTGGAACGCCGCCGCGACGCGGTGCGTGAAGACGCCACCACCCAGCGCATCCGCGCCGGGGTCATCGGTGCCATCACGGCGTTGCTGGTGTTTGGCGTGGGCACGCTGCTGGCCTGGTGGCTGGTGCGTTCCATCACCGCGCCGCTGCAGCAAGCGGTAGACACCGCCAACGCCATCGCCGCAGGCGACCTCACCCGTGAGCTGCAATCGGGCCGCAAAGACGAACTCGGCCAAATGCTGCGCGCCCTCTCGGACATGTCCACCCGCCTGCGCGGCGTGGTGAGCGAAGTGCGCCAGGGCGTGGACTCCGTCTCCAGCGCCTCGGTACAGATCGCCAACGGCAACCACGACCTCTCGGCCCGCACCGAACAAACCGCCGCCAACCTCGAAGAAACCGCATCGAGCATGGAAGAGCTCACAGCCACCGTCACCCAATCGGCCGACACCGCCCGCCAGGCCAACCAGCTCGCAGGCACCGCCGCCCAGGCCGCAGCCCGTGGCGGAGAAGTGGTGGGCCAGGTGGTTACCAGCATGCAGCAGATCACCGAAAGCAGCCGCAAGATCAGCGACATCATCGGCGTCATTGACGGCATTGCCTTCCAGACCAACATCCTGGCGCTGAACGCAGCGGTGGAAGCCGCCCGGGCCGGAGAACAAGGCCGAGGCTTTGCCGTGGTGGCCAGCGAAGTACGCAGCCTGGCCGGGCGCAGCGCCGAAGCCGCCAAGGAAATCAAAGCCCTCATCGGCAAATCGGTCGAAAACGTCGAAAGCGGCTCCGAACAAGTCACCCAGGCAGGCAAAAGCATGGACGAAATCGTCGCCAGCGTGCGCCGCGTGAGCGACCTCATTGGAGAAATCACGGCATCGTCCACCGAACAACGCGACGGCATCGGCCAAGTCAACCAAGCCGTGGCCAACCTGGACCAGATGACCCAGCAAAACGCCGCGCTGGTGGAGGAATCCACGGCAGCCGCTGCCTCCATGCGCGACCAGGCGCAGCGGCTGGCCGAAGTGGTGAGCGTCTTCAACGTGGGCGCCAGCACCCGCGCGAGCGCCCCGGCCCCCCGGGCCGCCCCTGCCCAACGCTTTGCCCCGGCCCCCGCCCGGGCCGCAGTGGCGGGCAGCAAGGCGGCGCCAGCGGCCAAGCTCACCAGCAGCGCCAAGGCACCCGCCAAGGCCAAGGCCCCAGCGCCTGCGGCGGCCAAGGGCAATGACGATGAGTGGGAGAGCTTCTGAGGCTGCGGGGCAAGGGCTTGCTATTGAAGTGATAGCTTCTAGCGCTTACAGATAAAGCGCTAGGGATCCTCTGCACGAATCGAGCGGAAAGTGTGCGCTGCGGATCGGGATGGGCTGCAAGGCGCAAAGCGCAGCAATAGCTGTAGCTATTGCGAGCATTTGCAACGCGGCAGACCGCCCGAGGCCGCAGATGCACACGGCGCGGTGATTTGTGCAGAGGATCCCTAGAGCCTGTTTTTGCTATGAAATGGCCGCACGGGCCCAGCGCCTGCCTTGCCCGGCCAGCCAGGGCGATAAACTTTGCCCATGCAAGTCGCCCTGGCCCAACTCTCTACCCACCTCCAACGGGCCCTGTCGCCGCTTTACGTGCTGCACGGCGACGAGCCCTTGTTGCAGCAGGAAGCCGCAGACGCCATCCGCGCCACCGCCCGTGCCCAGGGCTACACCGAGCGCAGCAGCTACACCGTGGCCGGGGCCCACTTTGACTGGAGCGCCGTGCTGGCCGCAGGCGGCTCACTCAGCCTGTTTGCCGACAAACAGATCGTTGAAATCCGCATCCCCTCGGGCAAGCCTGGCAAAGACGGCAGCGTGGCCCTGCAGCACGTGGCCGAATCGGCCCGGGGCAACGACAGCACGCTCACCATCGTCATGCTGCCGCGCCTTGATAAAGCCACCAAAACCGGTGCCTGGTTTGCCGCGCTGGAGGGCAATGGCACATCGATCCAGATCGACCCCATCGAGCGCGGCATGCTGCCGCAATGGATTGCCCAGCGCCTGGCCCAGCAAGGCCAGCGCGTGGTGGCGGGCGAGGAAGGCCAGCGCACGCTGCAGTTTTTTGCCGATCGTGTGGAAGGCAACCTGCTGGCCGCGCACCAGGAGATCCAGAAACTGGCTTTGTTGCACCCGGCGGGTGAACTGACCCAAGCCCAGGTCGAAGCCGCTGTGCTCAACGTGGCGCGCTACGACGTGTTCAAGCTGTCTGAATCGGTGCTGGCCGGGCAAACCGCCCGCGTGCAGCGCATGCTCGACGGCCTGCAGGCCGAGGGCGAGGCCGAAGTGCTGGTGCACTGGGCGCTGGCCGAAGACATCCGCGCCCTCAAGCGCGTGAAAGACGCGATGAACGCCGGCCGCCCCTTGCCCATGGCGCTGCGCGAGAACCGCATCTGGGGCCCCAAGGAGCGGCTGTTTGAACGCATCCTGCCCAAGGCCAGCGACGCCGCTTTGGCTCGCCTGCTGCAGTCGGCCCACACGGTGGACGGCATTGTCAAAGGCCTCAAGCAGCCCGACTGGCCTCAAGACGGCTGGCAGGCCCTGCAGCGCCTGGCCTTTCAGCTGTGCCGCCTGACCAGCGCGGCACGGTGATGGCGGCCGCTGCTGCCTCCCAGCCACTGCCGCAGGGCTCCCCGCCTTTGCGCCTGCCCAACGACGACGCCACCAACGGCTGGTCCGCCATCCTGCCCCCGCGCACGCCGCGCCCTGCGCTGCAGGGCGAGGTGGTGGCCGACTGGCTGGTGCTGGGCGCGGGCTTTGCGGGCCTGGCCGCCGCGCGCCGCCTGGCCGAGCTGCGCCCCCACGCCCACATCGTGGTGGTGGATGCAGGCACCGTGGGCAAAAACGCCTCGGGCCGCAACTCGGGCTTTGCTATTGATGTGCCGCACAACATTGGTAGCTCGCTCGAAGAACTGCGACAGGCCGCGCACTACCAAGCGTTGCTCACGGCGGGCATGAACGACCTGGAGCTGCTGGTGGCGCAGCACCGCATCGACTGCCAATGGCGCCGCGCCGGCAAGTACCACTGCGCCGTGTCGCCCGCGGCCGAGCGCACGCTGCAGCACCATGTGCAGGAGCTGCGCGCCCTGGGTGCGCCGCACGAATTGCTGGACCGCAACGCCCTGGCCGCGCGCCTGGGCACCCGCTACTTTGCCGCCGGGCTCTACACGCCGGGCACCGTGCTGCTCAACCCCGCCGCGCTGTGCCGGGGCCTGGCCGATGCGCTGCCCGCCAACGTCAGCCTGCACGAGCAAACGCCCGTGCAGCGGCTGGACCTGTCCAGCGGCAAGGTGGTGGCGCACACCCCGCAGGGCCGTGTGTGTGCGCCGCAACTGTTGCTGGCGGCCAATGGGTTTGCGCAGCAGCTGGGGCTGTTCGGCAGCGCCTGGGGGGCGGAGACGTTTCCGCTGGTCACCTTTGGCTCGCTGACTGCGCCACTCACGCCTGAGCAGCGCAGCCGCCTGGGCGCGCCCGAGGGTTGGGGCGTGACGCCCGCCAGCGCCATCACGGGGGCCACGCTGCGCTACACGGACGATCACCGCATTCTGGTGCGCCAGGGCTTTGAATATGCGCCGCAGTTCCGCGTCAGCCCTGCGGTGCGCGAGCGGGTGCGGCGCGAGCATGCGGCTGTGTTTGCGGCGCGTTTTCCGCAGCTGGCCGATGTGGCGTTGGAGCATTTTTGGGAAGGCTCGATTGCCATCACCCGCAATGGCGCACCGCGCTGGGGGCGGCTGGCGCCGCAGGTGCATGGCGTCGCCGGATGCAATGGGGCGGGGGTGGTGAAGTTCACTGCGCTGGGGGCGTTGGCGGCGGATTTGGCGCTGGGGCAGGACCACCCGTTGCTCGCGCATGCTTTGGCGTTGGGCGGGCCGACGCGCATGCCGCCCCAGCCGTTCATGGGGCTGGGGGTGCGGGCTTATATTGCGCGGGAGAAGTGGTTGGGGCGGGCGGAGGTTTGATGAGTTTTTGGCTGCTAGCGCTTGTGGGTTAAGCGCTGGCAGCTATGAAATTGGTAGTGGTTGCCCTTGTTTCTTGTCCCTCGGTCACACCCCATCCGTTCGGGCTGGGCTCGTCTAAGTTTGGGCGCTCCGCCCAGACATCGTCGTAGGTCGGGTTAGCCCGCAAGGGCGTAACCCGACGCCCCCGTTGGAGGCGGAGTTGATGTCGGGTTACGCTGCGCTAACCCGACCTACACGGTTGGGTGATTTGACGCATGGTTTTCAACTTAAAACTCCGATGCGTTCAGGCCAAACTTCTTCCCGATGCCTGCCACCTTGGGAACAAGATCAAACCGTACTGATGATGAATAGCTTATGACCGCACATTGTTCATACAGCTCTAGAACAAACGGACGAGCAACTTCATCTGACCCAAATACCGCCTCAATCTCATTTTTGAAATCATTGATATCTGCATGACCAATGGCCGGATGGTGGCCGTGCGTCGCAAAACTTTCGGTGATATCTCCGAACTTCAATTTCGCTTGTTTTCGCTTCGCAGGCGTATCAAAGGCTTCTGACCAGCGCCACAAGAGTAGGTTATGGTTCATCGTGCAATGACGTCTAGCGTGCCTTGGGCTTTTTCTACCCACACCGTTAAGTTCGCCACCAGGTCTTTTTGGCTGAAGGAGCAGCTTTCTTCCGAGAACAAGGCGCTCGATTCAAGCCTGTCCAGCAGGTTCAGCAGCACCTCGCTGTAGCGCGGGGGCAGGGCGGTGAGCAAGGTGGTTTGCTGGCGGGCCAGGGTGCTCAGGGCGGCGGCGGTGTGGTCGCCGCGTTCAAAGGCTTGCAGGGCTTGGGCCAGGGTGGTGAGCTGGGCTGATGCGGTGTCGGTCATGGTGGTGCGGTGGTGTGCAACGGGGCAGGGCGCAAGGGTAAAGCCAACTGCGGCAAAATCGCAGGATGAATGCTCTCAACGTCGCTGAATACACGCACACCCTCGGTCTCCAGGCAAAAACGGCCTCTGCGCTGATGGCGAAAGCGCCGGCAGCTATCAAAAACAAAGCATTGCTGGCCCTGGCCCGTTTGCTGCGCGAGCAGACCGAGGCGCTGCAGGTGGACAACGCCCGCGATCTGGACCGCGCCCGCGCTGCGGGTTTGGCCGAGCCGATGGTGGACCGCTTGAAGCTCAGCCCCAAGGTGCTGGAGACCTGCGCCCAGGGCTGCGAACAACTGGCCGCCATGGCCGATGTCATCGGTGAAATCATCGGCATGAAGCAGCAGCCCAGCGGCATCCGCGTGGGGCAGATGCGGGTGCCGATTGGCGTGTTCGGCATGATTTACGAGAGCCGCCCCAACGTGACCATCGAGGCCGCGTCCTTGAGCATCAAGAGCGGCAACGCTTGCATCTTGCGCGGTGGTTCCGAAGCCATTGATTCCAACCGGGCCCTCGCCAAGCTGGTGCAGCAGGCGCTGGCTGAGGCGGGTCTGCCGCAAGACGCGGTGCAACTGGTGCAGACCACCGACCGCGAGGCCGTGGGCCAGCTCATTGCCATGCCGCAGTTTGTGGATGTGATCATCCCGCGCGGCGGCAAGGGGCTGATCGAGCGCATCAGCCGCGATGCCAAGGTGCCCGTGATCAAGCACCTGGACGGCAACTGCCACACCTATGTGGACGACCCCTGCGACATCGCGATGGCCGTCAAGGTGGCCGACAACGCCAAGACCAACAAGTACAGCCCCTGCAACGCGAGCGAAGGCCTGCTGGTGGCGCGTGGCGTGGCGGCAGATTTTCTGCCCCAGATCGGCGCTGTGTATGCCGCCAAGGGCGTGGAGATGCGCGGCTGCCCCGAGTCGCTGGCCATCTTGCAATCGGTGGCTGGTGCCAAGCTGGTGCCTGCTACGGAGCAGGACTGGAGCGAGGAATACCTGGCCCCCATCATCAGCGTGAAGGTGGTGGCGGGTGTGGATGAAGCCATTGCGCACATCAACCACTATTCCAGCCACCACACCGATGCCATCCTGACGCGCGACCACATGCACGCCCAGCAGTTCCTGCGCGAGGTGGATTCGGCCAGCGTGATGGTGAATGCCAGCACACGCTTTGCCGATGGCTTTGAGTTTGGGCTGGGGGCGGAAATCGGTATCAGCACCGACAAGTTCCACGCGCGCGGGCCGGTGGGCATTGAGGGCCTGACTTCGCTCAAGTACGTGGTGCTGGGCGAAGGCGAAGTGCGCGCCTGAGCGGCGCTGGGCCGCTGTGTGCATTTACTCCTTTTTTGATAGCTGCTTGCGCTTATCTATCAAGCGCTAGCGGCCTTTTTGCCTCAATCGCTGACCCCTCATGAAAATCATCATCCTCGGGGCGGGCCGTGTGGGCGAGAGCGTGGCCGACAGCCTGGTGTCCGAGCGCAACGACATCACCGTCATCGACACCGATGCCGAGCGCCTGCGCGATCTGGAGTCGCGCTTTGACCTGCGCGGTGTGGTGGGCAACGGCATCGAGCCCGCTGTGCTGGCCGAGGCCGGGGCGCGCGACACCGACCTGCTGATCGCCTGCGCGGCGCAGGACGAGACCAACCTGGTGTGCTGCAAGATTGCGCAGCTGCTGTTCAACGTGCCCACCCGCATTGCGCGGGTGCGCTCCACGGGGCTGGAGGGCGATGCGCGCCTGCTGGGCGCCGAGGGTTTTGCGGTGGACCGCATCATCTGCCCCGAAGAATCGCTCACGCGCTACATCGGCAAGCTCATTGACTACCCCGAGGCCATGCAGGTGCGTGAGTTTGCGGGCGGGCGCGCTTGCCTGGTGTCCGTGCGCGCGCGCCACGGGGCGCCGATGGTGGGCGGCACCATTGCCGCGCTGCGCGCCAGTGCGCCCGAGGTGGCGGTGCGGCTGGTGGCCATCTACCGCCGCTTTCCTGACGAGCCCGATCGCTTTGTGGCCTGCGCGGGCGACACGCGCATTGAGCCCGGCGACGAGGTGTTTGTGCTGGCGGCGCAGGAGCACATTGCGCATGTGCTGTCGGCCCTGCACCGGCGCGATGCGCGCCATGCGCACCCCGTGCGCCGCATCATGATTGCCGGAGGCGGGCGTGTGGGCCTGCGCCTGGCGCAGCAGCTGGGCCAGCAAGAGGGGCGGTTTCACCTCAAGGTCATCGAGTCGGACCCGCAGCGCTGCGTGGAGCTGGCCTCGGTGCTGCCGCACGACGTGCTGGTGCTTCAGGGCGACACCACCGATGAAGACCTGCTGGGCGACGAAGGCGTGGAAGAGGTGGACCTCTTCCTGGCCGTGACCGATGACGATGAGGACAACATCATGTCCTGCCTGCTGGCCAAGCGCATGGGCGCGCAGCGGGTGCTGGCGCTCATCAACCGCCGCAGCTACGCCGATTTGATGCACGGCACACAGATCGACATTGCACTGTCGCCCGCGCAGGCGATGCTGGGTGAGCTGCTGGCCTTTGTGCGCCAGGGCGATGTGCAGGCCGTGCACAGCCTGCGCCGAGGCGTGGCCGAGGCGCTGGAGATCGTGGTGCGCGGCGACCGCAGGAGTTCGCGCGTGGTGGGCCGCAAGGTGAGCGAGCTGCACCTGCCGCGCGATGTGCACATCGGCCTCATCGTGCGGGGCTTGCCGGACGCCACGGCGCCTGCGGGCGAGGGCGGCGCGGTGCTGCCTGAGCCGCAGGTGATCATCCCGCGCAGCGCCACGGTGCTGGAGAGCAACGACCATGTGGTCTTCTTCCTGCCGCACAAGCGCCTGGTGCGCGAGGTGGAAAAGCTCTTTCGCGTGAGTGCGACGTTTTTCTGACGCAGTGGGGCGACGACCATGACGGACATGTTTCCCGTCCTGCGCGTGCTGGGCATTTTGGTGATGATCTTTGCGTCGTCCCTGGCCCTGCCCACGGCCGTGTCGTGGTGGATGCAGGACGGCATCTGGTTTGTGTACCCGCTGTCCATGGCCGCCACGGCGTTTGCCGGAGGCTGGCTGTGGTGGAGCTTTCGCGTCTTCCGGCGCGAGCTGCAGCCGCGCCACGGGGTGATGCTGGTCTCGCTGGTGTGGCTGCTGCTGCCCTTGTTTGCCGCGCTGCCGCTGATGCTGGCGGGGCATTTCATCGGGCGGCCGCTGTCGTTCACGCACGCGTACTTTGAGGCGGTGTCGGGCCTCACGACCACTGGCTCCACGGTGATGAGCGGGCTGGACGCGTTGCCGGTGTCCGTCAACATCTGGCGCACCTTTTTGCAGTGGCTGGGCGGCATGGGCATTTTGATTTTGGCGGTGGCCGTGCTGCCGCTGCTGGGCGTGGGCGGCAGCCAGCTCTTCAAGGCCGAGGCCGCCGGGCCGGTGAAGGACGCCAAGCTCACGCCGCGCATGACCGGCACCGCCAAGGGGCTGTGGGGCGTGTATGCGCTGTTCTCGGTGGCCTGCGCGCTGGCCTACTGGCTGGGCGGCATGGCGCCGCTGGATGCGGTGATGCACATGTTCACCACGGTGAGCCTGGGTGGCTTGTCGCCGTACGACGCGAGCTTTGGGCACTTTCAGTCGCCGCTGCTCGAAGCCATTGCCATCGTTTTCATGCTCGTGGCCAGCTGCAACTTTGCGCTGTACTTTGTGGCCCTGCGCAAGGGCGACTGGCGCGGCTTTTGGCGCGACCCGGAGCTGCGCGCCACGCTGGGCACGCTGGTCGGCGGCGGGCTGGTGGTGTCGCTGCTGCTGTGGGCCAAGGGGGTGTACGAGCCGCTGGCCGCCCTGCGGCACGGCATGTTCAACACCGTGTCGCTGGCCACTACCACGGGCTACGCCACGGTGGACTACCTGGGCTGGCCGGTGTTTGCCCCGGTGCTGATGCTGCTCATGTCGGGCGTGGCCACCAGTGCGGGCTCCACCGGCTGCGGCATCAAGATGGTGCGCATGCTCATTTTGGTCAAGCAGGCCCGCCGCGAGATGACGCGGCTGGTGCACCCGCGCGCGGTGCAGCCGGTGCGCCTGGGCGATGCGGTGGTGGACAACCGGGTGATCTTCTCGGTGCTGGCTTTCATGCTGGTGTACGGCGCCACGGTGATCGGCCTGAGCATGGTGCTGCTGCTGACCGACCTGGACCCGTTGACCGCGTTTTCTGCCGTGCTGGCCAGCGTGAACTGTGCGGGGCCGGGGCTGGGCAGCGTGGGGCCTGCGTCCAACTTTGCGGTGCTGACGGATTTTCAGATCTGGGTGTGCACGCTGGCCATGCTGTTGGGGCGGCTGGAGATTTTGAGCTTCATGGCGGTGCTCACCCCCGCGTTCTGGCGGCGTTGATCGCTGGCGGCAAGGCGCACCATTTTTTTGTACTGCGCGCCAGGGGTTGGCATTGCGAAAGCGGCGGGCGTCCCCATATCCCGAAATCCCACCTCCCTACAATCGGTTTCAACTGTGTCCCCCGAGGGCTTTTATGGTTCCGCATCTCATCACGGCCCTCACCGGGCCGATCAACGAGCTTGAACAGCGCATTCTGGATTCCATGCCCGCCATCGAGCGCTGGTTTCGCCTGGAGTGGATGGAGCACACGCCCCCGTTCTATACCTCGGTGGACATCCGCAACGCGGGCTTCAAGCTGGCCCCGGTGGACACCAACCTGTTTCCTGGCGGCTGGAACAACCTGACCAAGGAAATGCTGCCGCTGGCGGTGCAGGCGGCCATGGCGGCCATCGAGAAGATCTGCCCCGAGGCGCGCAACCTGCTGATCATTCCGGAGAATCACACGCGCAACACCTTCTACCTGGCCAATGTGGTGCAGCTGCAGCGCATCTTCAACATGGCGGGCCTGAATGTGCGGGTGGGCTCCATCAGCCCGGAGATCAAGAAATCCACGCTGATTGAGTTGCCCAACGGCGATTCGGTGACGCTGGAGCCCGTGGTGCGCAACAAGGGGCGCTTGGGGCTCAAGAACTTTGACCCCTGCACCATCTTGCTCAACAACGACCTCTCGGCCGGTGCCCCGGGCATTCTGGAAGACCTGCATGAGCAGTATTTGCTGCCGCCCCTGCACGCCGGCTGGAGCGTGCGCAAGAAGAGCACGCACTTCAAGAACTACGAAGAGGTGGCCAAGCGCTTTGGCAAGATGCTGGGCATCGACCCTTGGCTCGTGAATCCGATGTACAGCCAGTGCAGTGGGCTCAACTTTGCCGAAGACTCGGGCATGGACGCACTGCAGGCGTCAGTGGATGCGCTGCTGACCAAGGTGCGCCGCAAGTACAAGGAATACGGCATCAACGAAAAGCCGTTTGTGGTGGTCAAGCCGGACAACGGCACCTATGGCATGGGCATCATGACGGTGCGCGACGCCAAGGAGCTGGATGCGCTCAACCGCAAGACCAAGAACAAGATGGCTGTCATCAAAGACGGCCAGACGGTTTCGGACGTGATCATCCAGGAAGGCGTGCTGACCCAGGAGCGGGTGAACGATGCCGTGGCCGAGCCCGTGGTCTACATGATGGACCGCTACGTGGTGGGCGGCTTCTACCGCATGCACGCTGAGCGCGGCGTGGACGAAAACCTCAATTCCCCAGGCGCCAGCTTTGTGCCGCTGGCCTTTGAGCACAGCACGCACATGCCCCAGCCTGGCGTGCGCCCTGGGGTGAGCGCACCCAACCGCTTCTATATGTATGGGGTGGTGGCCCGCCTGGCCATGCTGGCGGCCAGCTACGAGCTGGAGGCCACCGACCCGGATGCCGAGGTTTACGACTGACGCTGGGGTGTGAAGGAGCCGCTGCGGCGTGCCCGCTTCAAATGCTTGCCATTGTTTGACGGCAGGCGCCAGGGGGCAGTTGCTGCGGTGCAACATCTGGATACGCCTTGATGGGGGGCGTAGCCATGCAGCGCAAAATAGCGCTCTCCCAAATTATGGAACCCTGTCCGGCGCACGAGTGCGGCGGGGTCGCTCCAGTGCAAAGCTCTTCCAAATCCTCGCTCGCAGCCCTGACGCTGGGCGCGATCGGCGTCGTTTATGGCGATATCGGCACCAGCGTGCTGTACGCAGTCAAAGAGGTGTTCGGCTCGGGGCATGTGCCCTTCACGCACGAAAACATCTACGGCATCCTCTCGATTTTCTTCTGGACCCTCACGGTCATCGTCTCGCTGAAGTACGTGGTGCTGGTGCTGCGGGCCGACAACAACGGCGAAGGCGGGCTGATCGCCATGCTGGCCCTGGCTTCGCAAGCGGTCAAAGACAAGCCCAAGCTGCGCGGTGTGCTGCTGGCGGTGGGGATTTTTGGCACTTCGCTGTTCTACGGGGATGGGGTGATCACACCGGCCATCTCGGTGCTGTCTGCGGTCGAGGGGCTGGAGGTGGTCTCTCCCCACTTCAAGCAGTACGTCATCCCCATCACCCTGGTCGTGTTGTTTGGCCTGTTTGCCGTGCAAAAGCGGGGCACCGGCGGTATTGGCAAGTTCTTCGGCCCCATCACGCTGGTTTGGTTTTTGACACTGGCGGTCTTGGGGGTCTTCCATATCCAGGGGCACCCTGAAATTCTGTGGGCCATGAGCCCGCACCACGCGCTGCTGTTCATGTGGCACCAGCCAGGCACCAGCTTCATCATCTTAGGCGCCGTGGTTTTGTGCGTGACCGGTGCCGAGGCGCTGTATGCCGACTTGGGGCATTTTGGCAAACGTCCCATCCGCCTGGCTTGGTTCAGCGTGGCCATGCCTTCGCTCACGCTCAACTACTTTGGCCAGGGCGCTCTGCTGCTGGCCGAGCCAGAGGCCGTCAAAAACCCCTTCTTCATGATGGCGCCCGATTGGGCTTTGATCCCCCTGGTGGGCTTGGCTACGTTGGCCACGGTCATTGCATCGCAGGCCTTGATCACCGGGGCCTTCAGTGTGACCAAGCAGGTCATTCAGCTGGGGTACTTGCCGCGCCTGAACATCCAGCACACCAGCGTGCGCGACACGGGCCAGATCTACATGCCGCTGGTGAACTGGGGCCTGTTTGTGGCCATTGTGCTGGCGGTGGTGATGTTCCGCTCGTCGAGCAATCTGGCAGCGGCCTACGGTATCGCGGTGACGCTGGACATGCTGATCACCACCACGCTGACGTTTTTCGTGATCCGATACGGATGGGGTTACCCGCTGGCGCTGTGCGTGGCGGCCACGGGATGTTTCTTCATGGTGGATTTGGCGTTCTTCGCGTCCAACCTGCTCAAGCTGCTGCAGGGCGGCTGGTTCCCGCTGATGATTGGTGGCGCGGTGTTTACGCTGATGATGACCTGGAAAGAGGGCCGCCGCCTGCTCAATGAGAAGCTGCGTGCAGACGCGATTGACCTCAAGGACTTTCTGGAGTCCGTGTTCATCAGCCCGCCCACCCGGGTGGATGGGACGGCCATCTTTTTGACGGCCGAGCCTGGTGCGGTGCCCAATGCACTGTTGCACAACCTCAAGCACAACAAGGTGTTGCACCAGCAAAACCTGTTTGTGACGGTGCGCAACCATGAGGTGCCCTGGATTGGTTTGGACAAGCGGCTGCAGGTGGAGTCGCTGGGGCACGATTGCTGGCAGGTGGTGGTGCATTACGGCTTTAAAAATGACCCCGACCTGCCCCGGGCGCTGGAGGCGCTGCGTGGGCGGGGCTGCGATGTGGAGCCCATGACCACCAGCTATTTCCTGTCGCGCGATACCGTCATCCCCACCATTGGCAGCGGCATGGCCCACTGGCGCGAAAAGCTCTTTGCCCAGATGCACCACAACGCCAGCGGCGCCGCCGACTTCCTGCACCTGCCCAACAACTCGGTGGTGGAGTTGGGCTCCAAAATCGAAATCTGACACCGTTTGCCTCGGTCCTCCGGCTGTCGGGCCGGGTGGTCCGCAGCGGGGTGCCAGAATGCGCCCCCATGCAATTTTTCAAAGATATCAGCCTGTCGGCCTTTGTCGCAGGCTTTGTGGCCGTGCTGGTGGGCTTCACCAGTTCGGTCGCCATCGTGTTTCAAGCGGCCCAAGGCTTTGGAGCAACGCCTGCCCAAATCACCTCCTGGATCTGGGCCCTCGGCCTGGGGATGGGCCTGTGTTCATTGCTTCCCTCGCTTGTTCTGCGCAAACCGGTGATGGTGGCGTGGTCTACCCCTGGCGCCGCAGTGCTGGCGACTGCAGGCGTGGCGGGTGGTTTCTCCATGGGCGAGGCGGTGGGTGCGTTCATGGTGTGCTCGG
Organism: Acidovorax sp. 56; assembly: GCF_002749705.1. Taxonomy (NCBI): domain Bacteria; kingdom Pseudomonadati; phylum Pseudomonadota; class Betaproteobacteria; order Burkholderiales; family Comamonadaceae; genus Acidovorax; species Acidovorax sp. 56. The sequence goes on along the minus strand of NZ_PEEV01000001.1, from coordinate 2,928,384 downwards.
TGCTGGTGGTCTTGGTGGGTGTCACCGGCCTGCTGGAGCGTGTGGCCGATCGCATTCCTTCAGAAATTGCCTCGGCTTTGTTGGCCGGGGTATTGACCCGGTTTGGCATCCAGACCTTTGCGGCGCTGCAGACCGCGCTGCCTCTTGTCTTGCTCATGGTGGGTTCCTATCTGGTGGCACGCCGTTTGTTGCCGCGCTATGCCGTGGTGATCACGCTGGCGGCGGCCATCGCCTGGGTGGCGGCTTCGGGGCAGGTGGCGTGGTCCATGGGGCCGATGCAACTGGCCATGCCCGTGCTTGTTGCCCCGCAATGGAGTGTGGCGGCTGCTGTGAGCCTGGCGATTCCTTTGTTTGTGGTCACCATGGCATCGCAGAACCTGCCGGGTATTGCGGTGATCAAGGCCTCCGGCTATGAGCTGCCTGTGTCCAAACTTATCACTCTGACTGGTGTTGTGTCTCTTCTGCTGGCGCCTTTTGGGGCGTTCGCGTTGAACTTCAGTGCCATCACGGCAGCCATCTGCATGGGGCCGGAGGCGCATGAGGACCGCAAGCGGCGCTACACGGCTGCGGCCTCGTGTGGCGCGCTCTATCTGGTGATCGGCTTGTTTGGTGCCGTGGTCACCGGAGTGCTCACTTCCTTCCCCAAGGAACTCGTGGTGGCCATTGCGGGGATTGCCTTGTTGAGCACGATTGGCAATGGGCTGGCGTCTTCGTTGAAGAACGAGACCCACAGAGAGGCGGCGTTGATTACGTTTCTGGTCACGCTCAGCGGCGTTACCTTGATGGGGATCGGTTCTGCCTTCTGGGGTGTGGTCGCCGGCAGCTTTGCGCTATTTGTGCAACAGTATGGGCGTTCTACCTCAAGCGCTATGGGTTCGTGAATTGCCCTTGGGGTTCGTGCCTGGTCTTCTGACGCGACCCGGCCTTGCCCGCCCTCTGTGGGGTGCTGCGTTGTCCCTCTTCATTTTTGAGCCACCATGAAATTCCTGTTCATTGCTGACCCGCTGGAAAACTTCAAGATCTATAAAGACACCACCTTTGCCATGATGCGGGAGGCGCAGCGGCGGGGCCACAGCCTGGCAGTCTGTGAGCCAAGGCATGTGGGTTGGGTGCGTGGCGGCCAAGTCACGGCCCAGGTGCGGCACATCACGCTGACGGGTGACAAGGATGCCTGGTTCTCTGTGAAGTCGGAGGAAACAGTTGCTTTGGCGGGGTTTGGTGCGGTCTTGATGCGCAAAGACCCGCCTTTCGACAGCGAATACTTCTATGCAACGCACATGCTGGAGCAGGCGGAGCGTGAGGGCGCCAAAGTGTTTAACAAGCCGCGCGCTTTGCGGGACCACCCCGAGAAGCTGGCGATCATGGAGTTTCCGCAGTTCATCGGCCCCACGATCGTGACGCGAGACGCCGCTGAAATCCGCCGTTTTCATGCTGAGCATGAAGACATCATTCTCAAGCCCCTGGATGGCATGGGCGGTATGGGGATCTTCCGGGTGGGGCCTGATGGGCTGAACCTGGGTAGCATCACCGAGACGCTGAACCGTGATGGGGCGCAAAGCGTCATGGTCCAGAAGTTTTTGCCGGAAATCGCAGCAGGCGACAAACGGGTGCTGATCATTGGCGGCAAGCCTGTGCCTTTCTGCCTAGCGCGCATTCCCCAGGGGGGCGAAGTGCGCGGCAACCTGGCCGCCGGTGGCAAGGGAGTTGCACAGCCCCTGGCGGCCAGAGACCGGGAAATCGCTGAGGCGCTGGGTCCTGTCCTGCAGTCTCGTGGGCTGTTGCTGGCTGGCGTGGATGTGATCGGTGATTGCGTGACAGAAATCAATGTCACCAGTCCCACCTGTTTCCAGGAGATATTCGACCAAACGGGCTGCGACGTAGCGAGCCTCTATATAGATGCCTTGGAAGCAGCCTTGGCATAAAGTCCAAGGGCAGGTAATACGTTTGTTTAAAAACCTTCGTTTGCTTGATTTGTGCTCTAAAACGGTGCTATGATCGAGGGCTTCGCTACTGAGACGGTTTAGATTGTTAGGGTAGCGAAGGGGGTTGCAGAAAGTTGGGTTTTTGTTGTCGGCGGGTTAAAAACTGTTGTACAATCTAAGGCTGCGCTAAATGCGGTAGTTGTTCTGAAAAGGGTAATTGCTGCAAACTGCAAAGACCCTCAAGTTTGACGGGACTTTAAAACCTGTGCTAGAATTCAAGGCTCAGCTGATTGCAGCTAAGTCGGGAAAGCAAAGAAAACTTCGGTTGCTTTGTGATCCGGTTCATTAAAAATATACAGCCGATAAGCGTGGGCGTTTGATGGCGAGTGCCAAGTTCTTTGGAACTAGTGCTTAGCACTACAAACGCTCATGAGAATAGAAGTGAAGTTCACTTCAATTCCGTTTTTATGAGTTAAGTCGAAAGACTTTAAATTTATCAAGATCGAACTGTAGAGTTTGATCCTGGCTCAGATTGAACGCTGGCGGCATGCCTTACACATGCAAGTCGAACGGTAACAGGTCTTCGGATGCTGACGAGTGGCGAACGGGTGAGTAATACATCGGAACGTGCCCGATCGTGGGGGATAACGAAGCGAAAGCTTTGCTAATACCGCATAAGATCCAAGGATGAAAGCAGGGGACCGCAAGGCCTTGCGCGAACGGAGCGGCCGATGGCAGATTAGGTAGTTGGTGGGATAAAAGCTTACCAAGCCGACGATCTGTAGCTGGTCTGAGAGGACGACCAGCCACACTGGGACTGAGACACGGCCCAGACTCCTACGGGAGGCAGCAGTGGGGAATTTTGGACAATGGGCGAAAGCCTGATCCAGCCATGCCGCGTGCAGGATGAAGGCCTTCGGGTTGTAAACTGCTTTTGTACGGAACGAAAAGACTCTGGTTAATACCTGGGGTCCATGACGGTACCGTAAGAATAAGCACCGGCTAACTACGTGCCAGCAGCCGCGGTAATACGTAGGGTGCAAGCGTTAATCGGAATTACTGGGCGTAAAGCGTGCGCAGGCGGTTATATAAGACAGATGTGAAATCCCCGGGCTCAACCTGGGAACTGCATTTGTGACTGTATAGCTAGAGTACGGTAGAGGGGGATGGAATTCCGCGTGTAGCAGTGAAATGCGTAGATATGCGGAGGAACACCGATGGCGAAGGCAATCCCCTGGACCTGTACTGACGCTCATGCACGAAAGCGTGGGGAGCAAACAGGATTAGATACCCTGGTAGTCCACGCCCTAAACGATGTCAACTGGTTGTTGGGTCTTCACTGACTCAGTAACGAAGCTAACGCGTGAAGTTGACCGCCTGGGGAGTACGGCCGCAAGGTTGAAACTCAAAGGAATTGACGGGGACCCGCACAAGCGGTGGATGATGTGGTTTAATTCGATGCAACGCGAAAAACCTTACCCACCTTTGACATGTATGGAATCCTTTAGAGATAGAGGAGTGCTCGAAAGAGAGCCATAACACAGGTGCTGCATGGCTGTCGTCAGCTCGTGTCGTGAGATGTTGGGTTAAGTCCCGCAACGAGCGCAACCCTTGCCATTAGTTGCTACGAAAGGGCACTCTAATGGGACTGCCGGTGACAAACCGGAGGAAGGTGGGGATGACGTCAAGTCCTCATGGCCCTTATAGGTGGGGCTACACACGTCATACAATGGCTGGTACAGAGGGTTGCCAACCCGCGAGGGGGAGCTAATCCCATAAAGCCAGTCGTAGTCCGGATCGCAGTCTGCAACTCGACTGCGTGAAGTCGGAATCGCTAGTAATCGCGGATCAGAATGTCGCGGTGAATACGTTCCCGGGTCTTGTACACACCGCCCGTCACACCATGGGAGCGGGTTCTGCCAGAAGTAGGTAGCCTAACCGTAAGGAGGGCGCTTACCACGGCAGGGTTCGTGACTGGGGTGAAGTCGTAACAAGGTAGCCGTATCGGAAGGTGCGGCTGGATCACCTCCTTTCTGGAAAACTGCATTCAATATTGAACGCCCACACTTATCGGTTGTTGGAACAAGCTGCTGACTTGCGAAGTCATTCGCAAGAAGGCGGAATGGGTCTGTAGCTCAGCTGGTTAGAGCACTGTGTTGATAACGCAGGGGTCGTTGGTTCGAGCCCAACTAGACCCACCATATTCCAATAGACGGATACGTGAGAGGAAACTGGGGGATTAGCTCAGCTGGGAGAGCACCTGCTTTGCAAGCAGGGGGTCGTCGGTTCGATCCCGTCATCCTCCACCACCAACAAGCATCGGACTTCAACACCAAAGCGGCTTTGCAAAAGGCCACTTTGTTGTTGATCAATATCGATTGATCAATCGGCTGTTCTTTAAAAATTCATAGAGTCGAATCAGAGTTGTCAGAGGAAACTGTACATTCGTAAAGGTTTAGTGCAGACCGTGCCTCTGATGACAATTTTTTGATTGCGTCAAAACGAATATTCAATAAGCGAAAGCTGATTGAAATTCAGTAATGACGAATGTTCTCAGATGAAAGGTAGAAATACCTAGAGTCGAGGAATTATTCACATTACGGCATAACGCGTCAGGTGAAAGACCTGGCAAGTCCTTGAAAATAATGGCGATATCTCGAAAGAGATGTCAAAGTTATAGGGTCAAGTGACTAAGAGCATGTGGTGGATGCCTTGGCGATTACAGGCGACGAAAGACGTGATAGCCTGCGATAAGCTTCGGGGAGCTGGCAAATAAGCTTTGATCCGGAGATTTCTGAATGGGGAAACCCACCTCGCAAGAGGTATCGCATACTGAATACATAGGTATGCGAAGCGAACCGGGTGAACTGAAACATCTCAGTAGCTCGAGGAAAAGACATCAACCGAGATTCCGAAAGTAGTGGCGAGCGAAATCGGAAGAGCCTTCTAGTGATAGCACGACTGTTAGCAAAACGGAATGGAAAGTTCGGCCATAGCAGGTGATAGCCCTGTATGCGAAAACAGACGTGTGGTACTAAGTTAGAGAAAAGTAGGGCGGGACACGAGAAATCCTGTCTGAATATGGGGGGACCATCCTCCAAGGCTAAATACTCGTAATCGACCGATAGTGAACCAGTACCGTGAGGGAAAGGCGAAAAGAACCCCGGGAGGGGAGTGAAATAGATCCTGAAACCGCATGCTTACAAAAAGTAGGAGCCCGCAAGGGTGACTGCGTACCTTTTGTATAATGGGTCAGCGACTTACATTCAGTGGCAAGGTTAACCGAATAGGGAAGCCGTAGAGAAATCGAGTCCGAATAGGGCGAATCAGTCGCTGGGTGTAGACCCGAAACCAAGTGATCTATCCATGGCCAGGATGAAGGTGCCGTAACAGGTACTGGAGGTCCGAACCCACTAGTGTTGCAAAACTAGGGGATGAGCTGTGGATAGGGGTGAAAGGCTAAACAAACTTGGAAATAGCTGGTTCTCTCCGAAAACTATTTAGGTAGTGCCTCAAGTATTACCGTCGGGGGTAGAGCACTGTTTAGGCTAGGGGGTCATGGCGACTTACCAAACCTATGCAAACTCCGAATACCGACGAGTACAGCTTGGGAGACAGAGCACCGGGTGCTAACGTCCGGACTCAAGAGGGAAACAACCCAGACCGCCAGCTAAGGTCCCTAAAATTGGCTAAGTGGGAAACGAAGTGGGAAGGCTAAAACAGTCAGGATGTTGGCTTAGAAGCAGCCATCATTTAAAGAAAGCGTAATAGCTCACTGATCGAGTCGTCCTGCGCGGAAGATGTAACGGGGCTAAGCCAGTTACCGAAGCTGCGGATGTGCAATTTATTGCACGTGGTAGGAGAGCGTTCTGTAGGCCTGTGAAGGTGTCTGGTAACGGATGCTGGAGGTATCAGAAGTGCGAATGCTGACATGAGTAGCGTTAAAGGGGGTGAAAAGCCCCCTCGCCGTAAGCGCAAGGTTTTCTACGCAACGTTCATCGGCGTAGAGTGAGTCGGCCCCTAAGGCGAGGCAGAGATGCGTAGCTGATGGGAAACAGGTCAATATTCCTGTACCGATCAATAGTGCGATGTGGGGACGGAGAAGGTTAGCTCAGCCAACTGTTGGATATGTTGGTTCAAGCCTGTAGTCGTGCCTGGTAGGCAAATCCGCCGGGCTTAGATGAGGGGTGATAACGAGTCTGCTTGCAGACGAAGTGAGTGATACCCTGCTTCCAGGAAAAGCCACTAAGCTTCAGCTATTGACGACCGTACCGCAAACCGACACTGGTGCGCGAGATGAGTATTCTAAGGCGCTTGAGAGAACTCAGGAGAAGGAACTCGGCAAATTGATACCGTAACTTCGGGAGAAGGTATGCCCCAAGTAGGTGAACTCGTACAGAGGGAGCCCAAAGGGGTTGCAAAAAATCGGTGGCTGCGACTGTTTAATAAAAACACAGCACTCTGCAAACACGAAAGTGGACGTATAGGGTGTGACGCCTGCCCGGTGCTGGAAGATTAAATGATGGGGTGCAAGCTCTTGATTGAAGTCCCAGTAAACGGCGGCCGTAACTATAACGGTCCTAAGGTAGCGAAATTCCTTGTCGGGTAAGTTCCGACCTGCACGAATGGCGTAACGATGGCCACACTGTCTCCTCCTGAGACTCAGCGAAGTTGAAATGTTTGTGATGATGCAATCTCCCCGCGGAAAGACGGAAAGACCCCATGAACCTTTACTGTAGCTTTGTATTGGACTTTGAACAGATCTGTGTAGGATAGGTGGGAGGCTTTGAAGTGAGGACGCTAGTTCTCATGGAGCCAACGTTGAAATACCACCCTGGTGTGTTTGAGGTTCTAACCTAGGTCCATTATCTGGATCGGGGACAGTGCATGGTAGGCAGTTTGACTGGGGCGGTCTCCTCCCAAAGCGTAACGGAGGAGTTCGAAGGTACGCTAGTTACGGTCGGACATCGTGACGATAGTGCAATGGCATAAGCGTGCTTAACTGCGAGACTGACAAGTCGAGCAGATGCGAAAGCAGGACATAGTGATCCGGTGGTTCTGTATGGAAGGGCCATCGCTCAACGGATAAAAGGTACTCTGGGGATAACAGGCTGATACCGCCCAAGAGTTCATATCGACGGCGGTGTTTGGCACCTCGATGTCGGCTCATCTCATCCTGGGGCTGTAGCCGGTCCCAAGGGTATGGCTGTTCGCCATTTAAAGAGGTACGTGAGCTGGGTTTAAAACGTCGTGAGACAGTTTGGTCCCTATCTTCCGTGGGCGCTGCAGATTTGAGGAAGCCTGCTCCTAGTACGAGAGGACCGGAGTGGACACACCTCTGGTGTATCGGTTGTCACGCCAGTGGCATTGCCGAGTAGCTAAGTGTGGAAGAGATAACCGCTGAAAGCATCTAAGCGGGAAACTCGTTTCAAGATGAGATCTGCCGGGGCCTTGAGCCCCCTAAAGAGTCGTTCAAGACCAGGACGTTGATAGGTCAGGTGTGGAAGCGCAGTAATGCGTTAAGCTAACTGATACTAATTGCTCGTGAGGCTTGACCCTATAACTTTGATAGCCAACGCTCAAGCAGTCATGCTTGTGTGAAAAGCTCAAAGATTGTTATGCCAAGTTGACGCAGTCAAAACACATAAAATCTGATTCCAAACTCTATGAATTCGCTAGGCTGTTCCATGAACAGCCCAGCACCAAGTTATGCCTGATGACCATAGCAAGTTGGTACCACTCCTTCCCATCCCGAACAGGACAGTGAAACGACTTTGCGCCGATGATAGTGCGGGTTCCCGTGTGAAAGTAGGTCATCGTCAGGCTCTTATAGCCCCAATACCCCCCAGTCCATAAGGATTGGGGGGTTTTGCGTTTGGGGCTATCGAAACGAACACTATCCCCAACCTCGGATGGAGAGAAACTAGCCTTGCTCTAGTGGCGGCTGCTGTTCGAGTATCCGGCGCCTTCGCTTTTGATGCCTGCGCGCGCCAGTAAGCCAGATCGCCTGTTCTGCGCGCTCGTTGTGTCAGGACTGCGGACAGTTCAATCAGCTCCGCCTCACCCCATCAGCAAAAACAGCCAATTCACCAGAGTTGAAGGCGGTCCAGCGCTCGTTGTTGGTCAGCGGCGCAGTGACGATGATGGCTACGCGGTCCGTGGGTTGTGTTTCTTTGGCGAAGTCAATGCGTACATCTTCGTCAGACAGTTGTGCCTCGCTGAAGGGGTGGTGGCGTTCGATGTAATGAAGCTGGGTTGTGGCGTGGGCCCACAAGGCCTCGCCGTTGGAGAGCAAGCAATTGAAAGTTCCATGGGGCGCAATGTAGCGTGTGAGCTCTTTGAGAGTCAGTGTGAGTTCGTCAATCGGTGGCAAGCAGGCATGTGACTTGGCCAACTCCTGCATTAGCCAGCAAAAAACATGTTCGCTGTCGGTGTTGCCCACGGGATGGAAATGGGTGTGCAACCGGGGGCGGAAGTCTTTCAAATCGCCGTTGTGGGCAAACACCCAATAGCGCCCCCACAGCTCGCGCACGAAAGGGTGGCAGTTTTGCAGTGCGACCACGCCCTGGGTGGCCTTGCGGATGTGGGCAATGACGTTGCGGCTCTGGATGGGATAACGCCGAATCAGGTCTGCAATCGGTGAATCTACCGCAGGCAGATGGTCCACAAAGTGCCTGAGGCCCCGATCTTCAAAAAATGCGATGCCCCAGCCGTCGGAGTGGTCGGCCGTGTTGCCGCCCCGTTGGGCAAAGCCCTTGAAACTGAAGGTCACGTCCGTGGGCGTGTTGGAGTTCATTCCCAGCAGTTGACACATGATGAGCGCGATTAAATGTTAGTTTGCAGATTTTGGGCCGGCTGCGGGTTTTTCTCGCAATTGCCACGCGGCCACCATGGCGATCAGGCACAGCGCGGCCAGCATGAGGAAGGTCTCTCCGAAGGCTGCAATCCTTTGGGGATTGCTGGGCCCCAGCGACAAGGATGCGCCATGGGCGGCGATGCGCCACTCCAGAACAATGCCGCACAGGCTCACGCCAGCTGCGCCACCGAGCATGCGCACAAAGCCAATAGCGCTGGAGCCTTGGGAAATCAGCGCCTTGTCCAGCGGGCGCATGGCTCCCAGGTTGAGCGAGGGAAGAATGAAGCCCAGGCCGATGCGCCCAAGGATGGCGAATGCGATAAGCATCCACAGCGTGGACTGCAAGCCGATCAGTAGCATGAGCGCGAACGAGGCGGCTAGCAGTGCCAGGCCCGCACTGACCAGGACATGGGTGGGATGGCGGTCTGCCAAGCGGCCTACCCAGGCAATGGTGATGGCCAAAACAATGCCTGCCGGCAGCATCAACGTGCCCACGTGCGAGGGAGTGAGCTCCAGCCCAAGTTGCATGAACACCGGCAGCAGATAGGTGGAGCCAAACAGGGCGGTGCCGTAGATAAAGGCCACGATGCTGCCCATCGCAAATTGGCGAAATTGGAAGAGCCGTAAATCCATCAAAGGCTTTTTTCCCAAGCGCGCCATGCGCTTTTGCCAGGCAATGAACCCGAAAAAGGCTCCCACCGCCACCAGCAGCAAGACACCCGCTTCCGCGCCCGTGCCGCCATGCAGCGACACCAGCCCGTTGAGCAAGCACAAGGTCCCCACTGTGCCCAGTAGCAGGCCGCGCCAGTCCAGCCCTTCACCGGATCGATTGGCGGGGACTCCCCCCGGGGCTGTCATGGGCACAAACCGGTAGGCCAGCCAGATGGAGGCCAGGCACAGTGGCACCACCATGAAGAAGATGGAGCGCCAGCCGAACCAGTCGACCAGCAGGCCGCCAATGCTGGGGCCGATCGCTGGGGCCAGCACCACTCCCATGCCAAAGATACCGCTGGCGCGGCCTTGTTCATGGGGCTGAAATGCATAAAGAATGATGACGGCAGGAATGGGCTGCACGACCCCTGCGGCCAGGCCTTCTGCCACGCGGGCCAGCAAGACCAGGCCAAAATTCTGTGCCAACCCACCCCCTACGCCACCGAGCAGCAGGATGAGCATGGCGCCCACATACGTAGCCCGGTACCCATAGCGTGCCAGCAGCCACGGGGTGGTCAGCATGGACACGGTGGTGGCGACCATGAAGCCAGAGGTCACCCATTGGGCGCGCTCTTGCCCCAACGTGAAGTAATGGCTCATGTCCGGGATGGCCACATTCACAATGGTGGACGACATGATGGAGGCCATGGTGCCCACCATCACCGAAAGCAGCAGCAACCACCGATAGCGTTGGCCGTAGCGTTCTTGCAATACGGCCAGCGAGCCGGATGGTTGCGTGCCCATGGAAATGCCGGTCAGGGTGGGGTTAGCTGCGCTCAGTCCACAGCGTGCCGCCGGTGGCCCAGTTTTCCCGCTTCACATCGGTGATGAGAATGTCGACCGACTCGGGCGAGCCGCCCAGGATTTCGACCGAGACGCGGGTGATTTCTGCGACGAGCTTTTTCTTCTGCTCGATCGTGCGGCCTTCCATCATTTCGATGTGATAGGTGGGCATGGGGGGAGTCCTTTCGGGTTTAAAACGCTAAAGACCCATCATATCGGCGTGGTCCGTGCCTAGTGCCCACTCGGGTTTGCCTTGGCTAGCCCGCCACCCTGTGGCGGGTGGGCCCGGGTGGCGCAGGCGGGGCACAGGCAGGCCCTGCCTTGCGAAGCTTGGGGGATGGCCTGCAATGCCGTGGGCTCAATGGGGGTCGCGGTGCACCAGCACGCCTCAATGCCCAGCCCCGCTTCCATGGCGCACTGGTTGCTTTGGCCGCACAGGGGGCACGACGATGGGTCTGGGGTCACGGCGTTCAATCAGGATGAGGGGGCAGAGGGCTCGTGCAGTGTAGGGGGCTGGCGTGCCTTCTTGCCAGCCCTCGGCCCGAGGGCGCCGTGCCCAGTGTCAGGCCGCGATGGACAACGCAGCGCCGGGATGGCGCTGCAGCCGGCCGGTGTCTGCATTGCCCAAGCTGAACACCGCCACGGCCTGCACCAGCTGGGTGGCCTGGGATTCCAGCGAACCTGTGGCGGCGGCCGCCTCTTCCACCAGGGCGGCATTTTGCTGGGTGACCTGGTCCATTTGTGCGATGGCCCGGTTCACCTGCTCCAGGCCGCCCGTCTGTTCCTGGCTGGCCGCGCTGATCTCGCCCACGATGTGGGTCACGCGCTGCACGCCACTCACCACGTCGCGGATGACGGTGCCTGCTTCCTCCACCAGCCGGTTGCCCGCGTCCACCTGCTGTACCGAGTCGTCGATCAAGCCCTTGATCTCCTTGGCAGCCGCCGCACTGCGCTGGGCCAGGGTGCGGACTTCGCCAGCCACCACGGCAAAGCCGCGTCCCTGCTCACCTGCGCGGGCGGCTTCCACGGCCGCGTTCAGGGCCAGGATGTTGGTTTGGAAGGCAATGCCATCGATGACCGAGATGATGTCCACGATTTTGCGTGAGGCGGTGTGGATGCCACCCATCGTGCTCACCACATTGCCCACCACGGTGCCACCCCGCTGGGCCAGGCTGGAGGCGTCTTGTGCCAACTGATTGGCTTGCCGGGCGTTGTCCGCGTTTTGCCGCACGGTTGCGGTCATCTGCTCCATGGACGCTGCCGTCTCTTGCAGCGCACTGGCCTGCTCTTCCGTGCGGCTGGACAGGTCCAGATTGCCCCGCGCAATTTCGCTGGAGGCGAGCGCAATCGTCTCTGCCCCCTGGCGCACTTGCCCGACGGTGGAGCGCAGTTGCTCGCTCATGGCGTCCAGTGCGCGCAGCAGTTGGCCGGTTTCGTCGCGGGCGCTGGCAGCGGCACCGGCCTGCGTGCTCAGATCCCCACTGGCAACCGTCTGGGCCACCACCACGGCGCGGTGCAGGGGGCGGGTGATGCTGCGGGTGATGATGTACGCCAGGGCCGTAGCGGTGAGCAGTGCCAACGCGCCCAGGCTGATCATGAGCACGCGGCCCCGGGTGTAGCCACTTTGCACGTTCGCTGCGGCGGTATTGATGCTGGTGCGCTGCTGGTCCAGCAGGGCTTGCAGGCTGTCCAGATAAGCCACGCCTGCGGGGCGGAAATCGCTGTTGAAGCGTTTTTCTGCCTCCTCGGCCTGACCATCGGCTTTGGCTTTGTTCACCGCGTCGCGTGCCGCAATGTAGCGCTGGCGGGCTTGCGACAACGTGGCAAACAGGGCCTTTTCCTCGGGCGTCTCCAGCAGGGCCTCGATTTGCTTTTGCTGCTCTGTGGAGTTGCGCGAGGCCTCTGCGTTTTCAGGGGCGAAGAAGGTCGCCAGGGACGGATCGGAGCTCTTGGCCACTGCGGTGGTGCGGCGCACGCTGGTGTGGATGGTGCGGTACCAGTCGGAGACCAGGCGCTCCTTGGTCAGCGGCCGCTCCATCATGGCGTCGGTCTCGCTGGCAATGGCCTGCAGCTGCCAGATGCCGATGCCCAAAATGGCCGCCGTGAGGAAAATCACGGCAGAAAATGCCAGCGCCAAGCGGCTGCCGATGGAGAGGTGGTGGATGTGCATATCAAATCGAGGGTTTACCCTAGTGTTTCGACATGATTTATCGCAAACTTTAGCCAAATTGCGTCTTGGTAGCCATGTTCTGTGGTGTATGCGGCTCCGCTTGCGGTGCGTGAATGCCTTGAATTTGGCATAAAAAAAGCTGCTAGCGCTCGATATATAAGCGCTAGCAGCTATTGTTTTTATAGTGAATCTTTACTTTGCCAAGGCCTTCACCTTCAGGCGCCAGGCATGCAGCAGCGGCTCGGTGTAGCCGCTGGGCTGTTCCTTGCCTTTGAAGACCAGATCGCACGCCGCCTGGTAGGCCATGCTGGTGTCGAAGTGGCCGGCCATGGGCTGGTAGAGCGCATCGCCAGCGTTTTGCTTGTCCACCTTGGCGGCCATGCGCTCGAAGGTTTCGCGCACTTGCGCCTCGGTCACCACGCCGTGGTGCAGCCAGTTGGCCATGTGTTGGCTGCTGATGCGCAGCGTGGCGCGGTCTTCCATCAGGCCCACGTCGTTGATGTCGGGCACCTTCGAGCAGCCCACGCCCTGGTCCACCCAGCGCACCACGTAGCCCAGAATGCCCTGGGCGTTGTTGTCCAGCTCTTGCTGCTTTTCGGCCTCCGTCCAGTTCGGGGTGCCAGTGACGGGGATGGTCAGCAGGCCGGTCAGCAGGTTGTCGCGCTCGGCGTTCACGTCGGTCTTTTCCAGCTCGATCTGGATGTCGCTCACCTTGACCTGGTGATAGTGCAGCGCGTGCAACGTGGCGCCCGTGGGGCTGGGCACCCAGGCGGTGTTGGCCCCGGCCTTGGGGTGGCCAATCTTCTGTTTGAGCATCTCGGCCATCAGGTCGGGCATGGCCCACATGCCCTTGCCGATCTGCGCCTTGCCGCGCAGGCCACAGCTCAGGCCCACCAGCACGTTGTTCTTCTCGTACGACTGGATCCAGGCGCTGGTCTTCATGTCGCCCTTGCGGATCATCGGGCCGGCCAGCATGGCGGTGTGCATCTCGTCGCCGGTGCGGTCCAGGAAGCCGGTGTTGATGAAGGCCACGCGGCTTGATGCGGCGGCAATGCAGGCCTTGAGGTTGACGGAGGTGCGGCGCTCTTCGTCCATGATGCCCAGCTTGACGGTGCTGTCGGGCAGGCCCAGCAGCTTCTCGACGCGGCCGAAGAGTTCAGCGGCAAAGCCCACTTCGGCGGGGCCGTGCATCTTGGGCTTGACGATGTAGACGCTGCCCTTGCGGGAGTTGCGGATGCCGTTTTGTCCATGGCCCTGCAGGTCGTGCAGTGCAATCGCCGTGGTCACCACGGCATCCATGATGCCTTCGGGGATTTCGCGCACGGCACCCTGAGCATCGGTCCAGAGGATGGCCGGGTTCGTCATCAGGTGGCCCACATTGCGCAGGAACATCAGCGAGCGGCCATGCAGGCGCACTTCTCCGCCTTGGGGTGCCGTGTAAACACGGTCAGGGTTCAGCCCGCGTGTGAAGGTCTTGCCGCCCTTGGCAACCTGCTCGGTCAGCGTGGCCTGGATGATGCCCAGCCAGTTGCTGTAGCCCAGCACCTTGTCCTCGGCGTCCACGGCGGCCACGGAATCTTCCAGGTCCAGGATGGTGGACAGGGCCGCTTCGAGCACCAGGTCGCTTACGCCCGCGGCGTCGGTCTGGCCGATGGGCGTTGCGCGGTCGATCTGGATGTCCAGGTGCAGGCCGTTGTGCTGCAGCAGCACCGACGACGGCGTGGCGGCATCGCCCTGGTAGCCCTTGAACTGCGACGCGTCCTTGAGGCCTGTGGTGCTGCCGTTGGCCAGTGACACGACCAGATGGCCGCCTTCGACACGGTAGCCGGTGGAGTCCTTGTGCGAGCCGCTGGCCAACGGCGCGGTGTCGTCCAGCACTTGGCGTGCAAATGCAATCACCTTGGCGCCGCGCACGGGGTTGTAGCCCTTGCCCTTTTCCGCACCGCCTTCTTCGCTGATGGCATCGGTGCCATACAGCGCGTCATACAGGCTGCCCCAGCGGGCGTTGGCGGCGTTCAGCGCATAGCGTGCGTTCAGGATGGGCACCACCAGCTGCGGGCCGGCCTGGGTGGCCAGTTCGTCGTCCACGTTGGCGGTGGTCGCCTTCACCTCGACTGGCTGGGGCACCAGGTAGCCGATCTTTTCGAGAAAGCTGCGGTAAGCCACCATGTTCTGGATGGGGCCTGGATTGGCCTTGTGCCAGGTGTCCAGCTCGGTCTGCAGGCGGTCGCGCTCGGCCAGCAGGGCGATGTTGCGGGGGGCCAGGTCGGCCACGATGGCATCAAAACCCTTCCAGAAGGCGGCGGCATCGACCCCCGTGCCGGGCAGCACCTTGTCTTCGACAAAGCGGAACAGGGAGTTGGCCACTTGCAGGCCGTAGACGGTGGTGCGATCGGTCATGGTGCGTGCCTCTAGCGATGGTTGCAATGGTTGAAAGGGGGTCTTTCCCAGTTGCCAGGGGGCATGGGGAACAGCTTGTGGGCCAATGTATTGCAAATGTTTGACGATATAAAGATCATCAAAATCTCAAAACCAATGACTTTTATGCAAAAGTGAGGCCATGGACAAACTCAAAGCGTTTGAATCGTTCGTGTCGGTGGCCACACGCGGCAGCCTCACCGCAGCGGCCAAGGCCGAGGGCGTGGCCCCGGCCATCATGGGCCGCCGCCTGGATGCGCTGGAGGCCCACTTGGGCGTGAAGCTGCTGGTGCGCACCACGCGGCGCATCAGCCTCACGCACGAGGGCAGTGCCTTCCTGGAGGACTGCCAGCGCATGCTGTCGGACGTGGCGAATGCCGAGGCCAGCGTCTCTGCGGGCGGGGTGAAAGCCACGGGGCAACTGCGCATCACCGCCCCGGCGGGTTTTGGCCGCCGCCATGTAGCCCCGCTGGTGCCGCGCTTTCGTGAGTTTCACCCGGATGTGACCATCTCCCTGAACCTCAGCGACCGCGTGGTGGACATGGCGGGCGAGGGCTACGACTGCGCCGTGCGCGTGGGGGACCTGCCCGATTCGTCCTTGGTGAGCGTGCGCATTGCCGACAACCGCCGCCTGTGCGTGGCCACGCCCGCCTATTTGCAGCGCCACGGCACGCCCCGCCACCCGAGCGAGCTGGTGCAGTTTGACTGCCTCACGCTCTCCAGCGAAGCTTCGCAAGTGCGTGGCTGGGCGTTCCGCATCCCAGCGGAGGGCGGCCATGAGGTGCTGCACCTCAAGCCCGGCGGCCCGCTGGATTGCTCCGACGGCCAGGTGCTGCACGACTGGTGCCTGTCGGGCTACGGCATTGCCTGGCGCAGCACCTGGGAGGTGGAGTCCGAGATCGCAGCCGGGCGTCTGGTGGAGGTGCTGGGCGAGTTTGCTGCGCCGCCCAACGGCATTTACGTGGTGTTCCCGCAGCGCAAGCACTTGCCCTTGAGGGTGCGGCTGTGGATCGACTACCTCAAGCAGCAATACGCACGGCCCGCGTTCTGGGAGGGGCGGTGATGCCCCTTCGCGTTCCCCTCCACGCGTCCCATTTTCCCACCCAGGCCGCCCGCGCCGTGGCAGACTGAGCCCATGTCCGAGCCCACGCTCCTCGTCGCTGACGACCACCCCCTGTTCCGCGCTGCCGTGCTGCATGTGCTGCGCGAGCGCCTGCCGCAGTTCCGCACATTGGAGGCGGCCAGCGCCGCCACCCTGGGCCAGGCGCTGCAAGAGCACCCCGAGGTGGAGTTGGTGCTGCTGGACCTGAGCATGCCCGGCACGCGCGGCTTCTCGGCACTGCTGCATGTGCGCGGCGAATATCCCGAGTTGCCGGTGGTGATCATCTCGTCCAACGACCACCCGCGCGTCATCCGCCGCGCGCAGCAGTTCGGTGCGGCGGGCTTCATCCCCAAGTCGGCCCCCGCCGAGGCCATGGGCGAAGCGATTGCCGCCGTGCTCGACGGCGGCAGCTGGTTCCCGCCCATGGCGGCCGAGCGCTCCGAAGCCGACGCCGAGCTGGCCGCGCGCCTGGCGCAGCTCACTCCGCAGCAGTTCCGCGTGCTGCTGTGTTTGGCGGATGGTTTGCTCAACAAGCAGATCGCCGCCGAGCTGGGCCTGGCCGAGAACACCGTGAAGGTGCATGTCACCGCCATCCTGAAGAAGCTGGCTTGCTACAGCCGCACGCAGGCGGCGGTGCTGGTCAAGAGCCTGGAGGCAGAGGACGGCTCTGCAGGCTGATGCCACGCATTGGATGCGGTGCCGGATTGCCGATGTTTGAATGAAATAGGCCGCTAGCGCTTATCAATAAAGCGCTGGCAGCTATCAAAAGCGAAGCGAATTGCCAAGGCAGTGAATCAGGCGCAGCACGGGGCGCCGCGCCAGCGGCTCAGGGGGGTGAGCCTGGCTTCAACCTGAGCAAGGTCTGGCTCACCAGCGCCCGCAGTGCGGGCGCACGCACCGGTTT
Organism: Acidovorax sp. 56; assembly: GCF_002749705.1. Taxonomy (NCBI): domain Bacteria; kingdom Pseudomonadati; phylum Pseudomonadota; class Betaproteobacteria; order Burkholderiales; family Comamonadaceae; genus Acidovorax; species Acidovorax sp. 56. The sequence goes on along the minus strand of NZ_PEEV01000001.1, from coordinate 2,911,518 downwards.
GGCCAGAAAGCCCCAGCCGCGCTCGGCGGCTTGGCGGCGCAAGGTGGCATCGCGCTCGGCGGTGACCAGGATCACGGCGGGCGCCTGGCCCCAGCGTTGGCACAGCTCGGTATAGACCTCGGGGCCGAGGTGGCTCGCGCCCAGGTGCACGTCCAGCAGCACCAACTGAGGCGCCAGGCCGGGCTGGGCTTGCTCCAGCGCTTGCAGCGCGCCCCCCGCCAGTGGCACCGCGCAGCCCCAGCGTTCCAGCAGGGCCTTCGTGGCGGCGCAGGTCGGGCCGTCGTCCTCAATCACCCAGGCGCTGCTGCCTTGCAGGGGCGCATCGTCGCCGGGCTGTTGTGTGGTTGCGGGGGCGGCGGCCTGCTGTGCCGCAGCCGGGTCGCCCAGCGGCACGCACACCCAGAACACGCTGCCACGCCCTAGCTGCGATCGCAGGCCAATCTCGTGCCCGAGCAGGCGGCCCAGGCGCTCGACGATGGCCAGGCCCAGGCCTGTGCCCCGGTCGTCGGCGCGGCCCTCGTCCAGACGGCGGAATTCCTCAAAAATCTCGCGCTGCAGTGCCTCGGGGATGCCGGGGCCTTGGTCATGCACCTCAATGCGCAGGTGTTCGCCGTCCGCCCGCTTCACCCGCCGGCAGCCCACCACGATGCGCCCGCGCCGACTGTAGCGGATGGCGTTGGAGACAAAGTTTTGCACGATGCGCCGCAGCAGGTTCTCGTCGGTGCGCACTACGGCGCGCGTGGGCACGCAGCTGAGCTTTAGCCCCTGGCTCTCGGCCAGCACGCCAAAGTTGTGGGCCAGCACCTGCAGCAGTGGGCCCAGGGCTACGTCGTGGATGTGCACGTCGAGCTGGCCCGATTCCATGCGCGAAATGTCGAGCAGGCTGCCCAGGATGGCGTCTTGCGCGGCCAACGCGCCTTCGATGCTGTCGGCGGCATGCTGCGCTGCATCCCCCTGCAGATGGCTGCGCAGCAGCGAGGTGAACATGCGTGCGGCGTTCAGTGGTTGCAGCAGGTCGTGCACGGCGGCGGCCACAAAGCGGGTTTTAGAGCGGTTGGCCTGCTCGGCCTCGCGCCGCGCGGCGTCCAGGTCGCGGGTGCGGTCGGCCACGCGCTGCTCCAGCGCATCGGCCAGCGATCGCAGTTCGCGCGCAGCGTTCTTGTAGCTGGTGATGTCGGCGTAGCTCGTCACAAACCCGCCCTCGGGCAGTGGGTTGCCCCGGATCTCCAGCACGGTGCCGTCGTCCTTGGCGCTTTCGTGCAGGTGGGGCGTGCCACTGCGCAGGTGTTCCAGCCGCCGCTCGATGGATTCCTCCACCCGGCCGGGCCCCAGCAGCCCACGGCGGGCGTTGTGGCGCAGCAGGTCGGCAATGGGGCGGCCCACCTGCATCAGGTCGGCCGGGTAGCGAAACAGCTGCACGTAGCGCGAGTTCCAGGCGACCAGGTTCAGTTCGGCATCGATGATGACCACGCCTTGCGGCAGGTGCTCCAGGCTGCGGCTCAAGCCCGTGTCCGTCTGCTGGGCGGCCTGCTGCGCGGCCTGCACGATGCCGTCCTGCGCGGTGCGCAGCTCTTGCGCATGCTGTTGCAGCACAGTTTCCAGCTCTTGGCGGCTGCGCTGGCGCAGGCGGGCCAGGCGTTGGCGCTGGCGCACAAACAGCACCAGCAGCGACAAGGCCAGCCAGCCGCCCCCGCCAGCCGCAGCGGCCCAGCGGCTGTCGACCAGGCTGCTGTGGGTTTCATGCACCAGGTGCAATTGCCAGGGGGTGCCGGGCAGCGGCTGGGTTTGCCACAGCGCGCGGCCGGGCAGGGGGGGCAGATCGGCAGAGAGCAGGCGCACCAGCCGGCCGCCGTTGTCCAGACGGTCGTCCACCCGCAACTCCAGCGGCCGCAGGGGTTGGTCGGAGTACTGCCGCGTGGCCGTCAGCTCGCGGCGCTCTTCGTCGTCCAGGGGCTCCAGCAGGCGGTAGCGCCAGGCGTCCTGGCTGGCCAGAAAGACGACCCCGTGCGCGTCCGACGCGAGCACGATGTCGGGCGTTTGCAGCCACTCGCGCTCCAGCTCCTGCAGGGCAATCTTGATGGCCACCAGCCCCAGGATGTGGCCGGTTTTGTCGCGGATGGCCTGCGACAGGAAGTAGCCCGCCTCGCCGGTGGTCACGCCAATGCCGTAGAAGCTGCCGCGCCCCTGGGCCAGCGCCTGCTGCACGTAGGGGCGAAAGCTGTAGTCCACGCCCACGTTGCTGGTGGCGGTGCGCCAGTTGCTGGCGGCCACGGCCAGGCCCTCGCGGTTGAGCAGGGTCAGGGTGGACGACTGGCTGGCGCCGTTGGCCTGCTCCAGCTTGAGGTTGAGCTGCTCGACCTCGGCCGGGCGCAGGGGGCGTTGCAGGGCGTTTTGCAACTGCGCGTCCAGCGCCAGCACCTCCGGCAGGGTGCGGTAGCGGTCGATGCGCTGGGCCAATGTCTGGCCATACAGGCCCAGCTGGCGCTGCACGCTGTCGCTTTCGTCGTGCAGCGACCGGTGCCACGCCCATTGCCCGGCCATCAACATGCTGCCCACCGTGCCGGCGAGCAGGATCAGCAGCGTCCAGAGTTGGCGAAGGCGGGGCGTAGACATGTCTGAGGGGGGCGTGGTGGAGAGGGGGCTGTGCAGTCTGGGGCGGGTGAGAGTGTGCCGCACCCTCTTGGGGACTAGGTAATTACCCTATATGAGCACGCATGCTCTCCTATGGGGCAGCTTGGGACTAATACCAATAGGTTATCGGCTGAAACAAATTGCAGCGGTACAAACGGCACCCTTAACGCGCACCTGTCGCACCCCGGTGGTGCGCCCCGCGATTTTTGGAGACCCGCCCCATGCACAACCATTCCGCTCCAGCCGCTTCGACCTTGAAGCTGCCCTTCTATCGGCAACTGTACTTCCAGGTGGTGTTGGCCATCGTCCTGGGCGTGCTGTTGGGCCACTTCGAGCCCTCTTATGGCGAGGCGCTCAAGCCGCTGGGTGATGCCTTCATCAAGCTGGTGAAGATGATCATCGCCCCGGTGATCTTCCTGACCATTGTGACCGGCATCGCAGGCATGTCCCAGCTCTCCACCGTGGGGCGCGTCTTCGGCAAGGCCATGGCGTACTTCCTGTTCTTCTCCACGCTGGCCCTGGTGGTGGGCCTGGTGGTGGCCAATGTGGTGCAGCCTGGCGCGGGCATGAACATCAACCCCGCTGACCTGGACCAGACGGCCGTCAAGGGCTATGTGGCCAAGTCGCACGAGATGACGCTCACCGGCTTTGCGCTGGACATCATCCCCAAGACCCTGGTCAGCCCCTTCGTGGGCGACAACATCCTGCAGGTGTTGTTGGTGGCCGTGCTGTTCGGCGTTGGCCTGGCCATGGTGGGTGAGCCTGGCCGCCCGGTGTTGAACTTCCTGGAAGCCCTCACGACCCCCGTGTTCAAGGTGGTGGGCATTGTCATGAAGGCAGCACCTCTGGGCGCCTTCGGGGCCATGGCGTTCACCATTGGCAAGTTTGGCCTGGGCTCGCTGGTCAACCTGGCGTGGCTGGTGGGCTCGTTCTACATCACCTCGCTGCTGTTCGTGCTGGTGATCCTGGGCTTTGTCTGCCGCCTGTGTGGCTTCTCGGTGCTCAAGCTGTGCCGCTACCTCAAGGCCGAGCTGATGCTGGTGCTGGGCACCTCGTCGTCCGAATCCGCCCTGCCATCACTGATGGAAAAGATGGAAAAGGCCGGCTGCAGCAAGTCGGTGGTGGGCCTTGTGGTGCCCACGGGTTACTCCTTCAACCTGGACGGCACCAACATCTACATGACGCTGGCTGCGCTGTTCATCGCCCAGGCCACCAACACCGAACTGACGCTGGGCCACCAGGTGGCGCTGCTGCTGGTGGCGATGCTCAGCTCCAAGGGCGCGGCCGGCGTGACCGGCGCGGGCTTCATCACCCTGGCCGCCACCTTGGCCGTGGTGCCCGAAGTGCCTGTGGCCGGCATGGCGCTGATCCTGGGCGTGGACCGCTTCATGAGCGAATGCCGCTCGCTGACCAACTTCATCGGCAACGCCGTGGCCACCGTGGTTGTCTCGCGCTGGGAAAACGCGCTGGACCACGAACGCCTGGACGCCGCACTCAACGGCCACGCACTGCCTGCCCCCGTCGTAGCGGCCGCCGCACCGGTGGTGACTGCCGACGTGCCTGTGGGGGCTGTGGCACGCACGGTGGCTTGATCCGCCTCCCCTGGGGTTCGACCAACGCGGCGCAGGCTTCAGGGCCTGCGCCGCGTTTTTTCTGGGGCCGTGTGGGATTTGCCTCAAGCACAATGGCGTTCTCACCGGGGCATACCAAGGAAACTCCATGACTCTCGAAGCCGTTTTGGCCGCATTGCACTTGCTGGCCATCCTCACGCTGGTGGTTTTTTTGACCAGCGAAGCCGCACTTTGCCGCTCGGAATGGATGAGCCCCGCCGTGGTCAAGCGCCTGGCGCGGCTGGACCTGATCTACGGCATCACGGCCGTGGTGCTTTTGGCAACGGGTCTGGCGCGCCTGTATCTGGGGGTGAAAGGGCTGTCCTGGTATGTGTCACAGCCGCTGTTCCACATCAAGATCACCTTGTTCGTGCTGATGGGATTGATCTCCATCAAGCCCACGCTGACCTTTCGCCGCTGGCTCAAAGTGCTGAACAGCACGGGTGCATTGCCCGGCGAGGCCGAAGTGCGCAGCACCCGCCGCTGGGTCATGGTGCAGTCCCACATCCTGCCCGTGGTTGCGGTGATTGCCGTGTTCTGGGCGCGTGGGTGGTAACGGGCACTGAGCGCGGTACATAGCCCCAATGAAAAAGCCCGCCAGACGTGAGTCTGGCGGGCTTTTCCGTTTGGGGTGGGCGGATAGTGGGAACCGCCCAGTCCCTCACTTCTTGAGGCACTCGCTCATGAATGCCTTGCGTTCGTCGCCCTTGAGTGTCTTGGCCTTGGCGTCTGCATTGCAGGTCTTCATCTTGTCTTGCTGCGTCGCAGGCTTGTTGCTCAGGCAAGTCTTCATGAACGCCTTGCGTTCATCGCCCTTCTTGTCCGCCGCTTCTGTGTTGCAGGTGGCCATTTTGGATTGTTGCTTGGTGTGCGCTGCCGCTGGTGCAGAGGCAGGCGCCGCAGGGGCGGCTGCCACGGGCGCTGCTGCTGCCGGTGCGGCGGCGGGGGCTGGAGCGGTCTTGGCTGCAGGTGCTGCGGCCCCAGCGGCGGCGGGTGCATCGGCAGCATGGGCTGCGCTGATCGAAAGGGCCAGGCTCAGGGCGGTCAGAGAGAGAAGCTTTTTCATAGGGGCTCCAGAATGTTTTAGGAACATCGATAACCAATCCGGTATGGATGGTAGGGTTTCAACGCGCCAGATTCTGGCGGCGCTGACAGTTCCGCATCATGGGGCCTGTTTCTTACGATCTGTTGCGCTTCACGCCAATCGGTGACTTATCGATCATGGCCCGGCTCACTTTGAGGCAGTGGCGGGTGTTGATCGGTGCTTTCGGGCCGCTGTGGCCCCTGGTCTGTGGCGTGCTTGGTCACTGCGTTTACAGCGCCACAGGTGGCGCCCCGTAAAATCCTCCGATGCTCTCTGTCAAAAACGAACTTCTGGCCACATTGGCTACCGCGCTGGACGCCATTTCGCCCGGCGCAGGCGCCAAGGCGGCCTTTGAATCCCCTAAGGTTGCTGCCCATGGCGACTTTGCCTGCACTGCAGCCATGCAATTGGCCAAGCCCCTGAAGCTCAACCCCCGTGCGCTGGGCGAGCAACTCAAGGCCGCGCTGGAGGCTACGCCCGCTTTTGCCCGCTGGGTGGCGGGCATTGAAATCGCCGGGCCAGGCTTTCTGAACATCCGCCTGCAGCCTGCCGCCAAGCAAGAAATCGTGCGCGAGGTGTTGGCCGCTGGCGAGCGTTTTGGTTATCAGCCTGACAACGGTCAGCGTGTGCTGGTTGAGTTTGTGTCGGCCAACCCCACGGGCCCGCTGCACGTGGGCCATGGCCGCCAAGCTGCGCTGGGCGATGCCATCTGCAACCTGTTCAGCACCCAGGGCTGGAACGTGCACCGCGAGTTCTATTACAACGACGCGGGCGTGCAGATCGACACCCTGACCAAGAGCACGCAACTGCGCGCCAAGGGCTTCAAGCCCGGCGACGACTGCTGGCCCACCGACAGCGAAAACCCGCTGGCCAAGAACTTCTACAACGGTGACTACATCGCCGACATTGCAGAGGCCTTCAAGGCCAAAGCCACCGTCAAGGCCGATGACCGCGAATTCACCGCCAATGGCGATGTCGAGGACTACGACAACATCCGCCAGTTTGCAGTGGCCTACCTGCGCAATGAGCAGGACAAGGATTTGCAGGCGTTCAATCTGCACTTTGATGAGTACTACCTTGAATCCAGCCTGTACACCAGCGGCCGCGTCGAGGCCACGGTGAACAAGCTCGTGGCCAACGGCAAGACCTACGAGCAAGACGGCGCGTTGTGGCTCAAGAGCACCGACTATGGCGACGACAAAGACCGCGTCATGCGCAAGCAGGACGGCACCTTCACCTACTTCGTGCCTGATGTGGCGTACCACATCGCCAAATGGGAGCGCGGCTTCACCAAGGTCGTCAATATCCAGGGCACTGACCACCACGGCACCATCGCGCGGGTGCGCGCTGGCCTGCAGGCGGCCGATGTGGGCATTCCACAAGGCTACCCAGACTACGTGCTGCACACCATGGTGCGCGTGGTGCGCGGTGGCGAAGAGGTCAAGATCAGCAAGCGCGCGGGCAGCTACGTCACACTGCGCGATTTGATCGAGTGGACGAGCAAGGACGCCGTGCGCTTCTTCCTTTTGAGCCGCAAGCCCGATACCGAGTACACCTTTGATGTGGACCTGGCTGTGGCCCAGAACAACGACAACCCCGTGTACTACGTGCAGTACGCGCATGCCCGTATCCAATCGGTGCTGCGGGCTGCCTTGGCACATGCGCGTGGTGACCGTCCGGATGTGTCGGGTGGACAGCTTGAAAAGTTATCTACGGCAGATGCTCTGAATGACGTTGGTGGGCAGGTCAGCGAAGCGTCACTATCCAATGTGTGCGATTTGCTGGATATCGGCGTTGCCGATCTTTCTCCACTCGAAGGCCCGCAGGCCCAGGCCCTGATGCTGCAGCTGGCCAAGTACCCCGAGATGCTCACGGCCGCAGCCGACGGCGAGGCCCCGCACGACGTCACTTTCTATCTGCGCGACTTGGCATCGGCCTACCACAGCTACTACGATGCCGAGCGCATTTTGGTGGACGACGAAGCGATCAAGAAAGCCCGCCTGGCGCTGGTTGCCGCGACGGCGCAGGTGTTGCACAACGGCCTGGCCGTGCTGGGTGTGTCGGCTCCGGCCAGAATGTAAGCAGGAACTACCATGAAGAAAAAGCAGTTGGGCGGAACCATCCTGGGTTTCATTCTGGGCGTTATCGTGGGGCTGGGTTCTGCCCTGGCCGTGGCTGTGTATGTGACCAAGGTGCCCGTGCCGTTCTTGAACAAAGGCAGTGCACGCGGGGTGGACCAAGACGCCGCCGAGGCCCAAAAGAACAAGGACTGGGACCCCAACTCGCCGTTGCGCAGCAAGTCTGCGGCCAAGGCCGCTGCGCAGGCGGCGGCTGCCGCATCGGCCCCCGCCGCCAGTGGCCCGGTGACGCCAGCCCAGACTGCTGCCGCCACGCCAGACCCCAAGGCGACGGCCGCATCGGCCCCTAAAGCGGCTGCCAGCAAGCCGGAAAAAACCGACACTGCCAAACCCGCCGCCACCAGTGCCGACCCGCTGGGCGACCTGGCCAAAGCCAAGGCCGCAGAATCCGGTGGGGCCGACCCCTACGATTATTTTGTGCAGGCCGGGGCCTTCCGCACCCAGGCCGATGCCGACGCCCAGCGCGCCAAACTGGCCATGATGGGCTGGGAAGCCCGGGTGAGCGAGCGCGAGCAAAATGGCCGCCCGGTCTTCCGCGTGCGGGTGGGCCCGTTCGCCAAACGGGATGACGCTGCCGCCCTGAAGGACAAACTGGACGACACCGGCGTGGAGTCCGCGCTGGTGCGCGTGCAGCGCTGACGTTTTTGCGCCCGGCCGTTGCTGAACTTTTTCCAGGTACGCAGCTCACATCCCCAAGACCAGATCAAGGAGTGTTCTTTTCATGAAACGTCGCGAGTTTTCCCTGTCCGCCGCTACAGCGGTTGCTGCCTCTGCCGTCACGCTGCCCATGGCCACCCCCGCTGTGGCGCAAGTGCGCCAGTTCAAGGAGGGCAAGGACTTCCAAAAGCTCTCCAAGCCCGTCGCGACCGAAGCGGCTGCCGGCAAGATCGAAGTCATCGAGTTCTTCTGGTACAGCTGCCCCCACTGCAACGCCTTTGAGCCCGTGCTGGATGCCTGGATCAAGGCGGCATCCAAAGACCTGGTCATTCGCCGCGTGCCCGTGGCGTTCAACGCCAGCTTTTTGTCGCAGCAAAAGCTGTACTACGCCCTGGAAGGCATGGGCAAGCTCGACGCTGTGCACGCCAAGGTGTTCCGCGCCATCCACGTGGAAAAGCTCAAGCTGACCAAGGACGAAGATATTTTTGCCTGGGTGGGCAACCAGGGGGTGGACGTCGCCAAGTTCAAGGAAATCTACAACTCCTTCAACGTGGCCAACCAGGCCCGCCGTGCGGCCCAGTTGCAAGCCGACTATGGCGTCGAAGGCGTGCCCTCCATGGGCGTGGCAGGTCGTTATTACACCGATGGCACCATGGCTGGCAGCATGCAAACCGTGCTGCAAGTGGTGGACTATCTGGTGAGCTCGGTCCGCAAGGGCTGATGCGCCTGCGGCATACGCCGTGCCACCTCGCTACCAAAAGCCCGCGCAAGCGGGCTTTTTTTGTTCTGGGGTGCAATGCATGGCTACAATGATTGCAAGATTCGTGCCCTCATGAAACATCGCATTACCCCCCTCCTTGTGCTTGCAGCCTTGACCTGCGCCTTTGGCGTGGCGCAAGCTGAAAAGGCCGACCGCAGCAAGCCCATGAACATCGAGGCCGATGCGCTGCGCCACGATGAAGTCAAGCAAACCAGCGTGTTCTCTGGCCGCGTGGTCATGACCAAAGGCTCCATCGTGCTGCGCGGTGCGCGGCTGGATGTGCGTCAGGATGCCGAGGGCTACCAGTCCGGCATCGTCACGGCCGAAGCGGGCAAACGCGCGTTCTTCCGCCAAAAGCGTGACACTCTGCCGGGCGCGCCCGAAGAGTTCATCGAAGGCGAAGGCGAAGTCATCGAGTACGACGGCCGTACCGACAACGTGCGCTTCATCACCCGTGCCGAGCTGCGGCGCTACCGTGGCGGGGCCTTGAGTGACGAGATCACCGGCGCGGTTGTCGTCTACAACAACCTGACCGATGTCTTCACGGTCGATGGCCAAAAGAAGGCCCTGCCCGCCAGTGGCTCTGAAGGCCAGGCCAGCAGCGGTGGTCGCGTGCGGGCCGTGCTGGCCCCCAAAGACCCCAAGACGCCTGCTTCGGCACCGGGCTCCAGCGCGACCAGCCCGGCCCCTGCGGCCTCGGCGCCCGTGCTGCGGCCCAGCACCTCTTTGGGCGGTGCCACCCAGTGAGCGATCGTTCCGTGCAAGCCTCGGCAGCGGGGCCGTCTTCCAGTCGCCTTGAGGTCGCCCACCTGGCCAAGTCATACGGCAGCCGCAAGGTGGTCAAGGACGTGTCCCTGGTGGTGCAAAAAGGCGAGGTCGTCGGTTTGCTGGGCCCCAATGGGGCGGGCAAGACCACCTCGTTTTACATGATCGTGGGGCTGGTGCGCAGCGATGCGGGGGATATCCGCATCGACGGCCAATCGGTGGCGCACATGCCCATCCACAGCCGTTCGCGGCTGGGCCTGTCGTATTTGCCGCAAGAAGCCTCCATCTTCCGCAAGCTGACGGTGGAAGAGAACGTGCGCGCGGTGCTGGAATTGCAGCGCGATGAACACAACGCCCCCCTGTCGCGGGCGGCGATTGAAGAGCAACTCACCTCGCTGCTGCAAGAGCTGCGGGTGGACCACCTGCGCGCTTCGCCCGCGCTGGCTTTGTCGGGTGGCGAGCGTCGCCGCGTCGAAATCGCTCGCGCCCTGGCCACGCAGCCCCGCTTCATCCTGCTGGACGAGCCCTTTGCGGGCATTGACCCCATCGCGGTGATCGAGATCCAGCGCATCATCGGTTTCCTGAAGGCGCGCGGCATTGGTGTGCTCATCACCGACCACAACGTGCGCGAAACGCTCGGCATTTGCGACCACGCCTTCATCATCAGCGATGGCCGTGTGCTGGCGCAGGGCACGCCGGCTGAGATCGTGGACAACGCCGAGGTGCGCCGTGTGTACCTGGGCGAACACTTCCGCATGTGATGGCTTGGCGCGGTGTGGCTATGCGGTGTGTGACGGATCGTGCGGTGTTGCGGGGAGCTGAGGCATGAAGCCCGGCCTGTCCCTGCGGGTCTCGCAGCACTTGGCCCTCACGCCGCAGTTGCAGCAGTCCATCCGGCTGCTGCAGTTGTCGACCCTGGAGTTGGGGCAAGAGGTTGAGCAGATGCTCGATGAAAACCCCTTCCTGGAGCGCAACGCCGATGAAGCCGTGCGCGAAGAGTTTGGCTTGGAGCACGCCGACACCCCCGTGCAGGCGGATGAGTACAGCGCAGACGATGCTATCTATTCAGGAGCTACCAGCGCTTCATCCACAAGCGCTGAGGCCACTTCTGATGCGCAAAGTGACGCCTCGGGCGATGCCGACTACACCAGCAGCACTGCCTCTGACGAGCCCGATTGGGGCGGGGACGGCACGGTGGAGATGGCGCCCAATGAAAGCGAGTGGGGTGGCGATGCCCCCCCGCGCACCCGCAACGACATGGAGGGCGACGAGGCCGACGCCACGGAGCTGGCACGCTCGCAAGAGTCCCTCACCGCCTTTTTGCACCGCCAGGCCCTGGCGCTGCGCTTGTCCGAGGTGGACCGCGCTGCCCTGCGCTTCCTCATCGAATCGCTGAACGACGATGGCTACCTGGAAGAGCCGCTGCAAGAGCTGGCCGTTAGCCTCGCGGGCCCGGATGACCTGGAGCAAATTGACGAGCTGGTGCACCGCTTTACGGTGGCCCAGCGCCTGCTGCAAACCCTGGAGCCTGTGGGCGTGGGCGCCCGCAACCTCGCCGAATGCCTGACCCTGCAACTCAGCGCCCTGGCGGCCGACCCTGACAGCGAGGCCCCTGCGGCCGTGGTGCAGACCGCCTTGCTGATCTGCCAGCAGCCGCTGGAGATGCTGGCCCGCCGCGACGTGCGCCGCCTCACCCAGGCCTGCACCGAAGGCGGCGCTGCGGGTGAAGAACGCACCCGCGCCGCCATGGCCCTGATTGCCCGGCTGGAGCCGCGCCCCGGGCGCCGCTTTGCCGACGTGGAGCGCAACATCATCATCCCCGATGTGATCGTGCGCAAAGCCGGGCGCGCCAATGGCAACAGCGGGCAGCAGAACTTCATCGTGGCGCTGAACCCCGACGTGATGCCGCGCCTGCGCGTGCACGATATCTACGCCGGTGCCCTGCGCGGCCACAAGGGCGGCGAGGGCCACCAGGGCATGCAGCAGCGCCTGCAAGAGGCGCGTTGGTTCATCAAGAACATCCAGCAGCGCTTTGACACCATCTTGCGTGTCTCGCGCGCCATCGTGGAGCGGCAAAAGAGCTTCTTCACCCACGGCGAGCTGGCCATGCGCCCGCTGGTGCTGCGCGACATTGCCGACGAGCTGGGCCTGCACGAGTCCACCATCAGCCGCGTGACCACGGCCAAATACATGGCCACGCCCATCGGCACCTACGAGCTGAAGTACTTCTTCGGCTCCGGCCTGGGCACCGAAACCGGGGGCAACGCCTCCAGCACGGCGGTGCGCGCCCTCATCAAGCAGTTTGTGGCCGCTGAAAGCCCCACCAAGCCCTTGTCAGACAGCCAACTGGCTGAAATGCTCAAGGAGCAGGGCATTGAATGCGCCCGCCGCACGGTGGCCAAGTACCGCGAATCGCTCAAGATTGCACCAGCCAATTTGCGCAAGTCGCTCTGAGAGCCTGCCACCGGCAGGTTCCAGAGCCCTCGGGCTTGAGCCCGGGTCTACTTGGCGGCAGGGGCTCGCCGCAAAGACCGCAGCATCTCCAGCGCCAGTGCCGTGGGCTCTTCCGCCTGGCCGTTGGCCAGTACCGTGAAGGTCACTTGCAGTTCATTCATGCCCAGGGCGCCTTGGGTCAGGTGCTTGAAGCCGCCTGCATCCGGGGCCCGGTCCGTGGCCGAGAAGTAATACCCCACCTTGCCCGAGGCCCCGAGGTCTTTGAGCGGCAGCTCGGCCTCCACGGCTTTGGGCTTGGCCCGCGTGGCTGCGCCTTGCACCTGTGCCCGCAGCTCGCTGGGGGTGGCGGGCTGTGCGCCATTCACAGGCCAGATGGGGGTGACCACCATTTGCAGTGCGCTCGCGTCGGGGCCGCTGATGGCCACCGAGGGCGGCAGCTCGGCCCGGGGGCGGCGGACTTGGGCGTGCCATTGGGCGGGGAGGTCGATGACCAGATCGTCGTGGCCGGGCAAGGCCACCCGCAGTTCTTCGGCATGGACGGGCAGGGCGCAGGCCAGGGCCAGCAGGGTGATGAGTCGGCGGAGCATGGGGCGAAACAGGGTGGGAGTCAGAGGTACAGCACTGTAACCACCTGCGTGGCTAAGAGCGGCTGACCAAACTTCCCTGGCGTCGTTGTCCCGCCTTGTCGTACTCCTTGTACTGCCTGCGGCGGAACGCCTAGCCAGGGCCGCTTCGCTGAGTTTTGTGAGCCGTTCTAAAGCACCCGGCACCGCAGAACCCAGGCCCATCCGGCATTCGCCGGGCCACCTTGGCAGGGCCATTGCGCGGGGCAGCCGCTAAAATCGCCGCTGTGGCATAGGGCGGGTAGCAGGTGCAGGTGCCGGGGCCGCCTTGCCAAAGCGCGTTGCCACCCGCCAGAGCCCCGCCTGGATGTGGCGAAGCCCCATTGAACCTGCCGAACTTGCCACTGGGCCTGCCACCGCCGGGCCACTCGTTGCCCCCCGGCCGGGCATACCCCAAGGGCGCTGCCCACCAGCCACCACCATTCACTCCCTTCGCGCGATGTCCCGCATTGTTTTCGACCTTCCCGAGCAGCTTGGCTTTGCCACCGAGATGCAGATCTACATCAGCCACGTGAACCAGGGCGGGCACCTGGACAACGCGCAGCTGCTGAGCCTGGTGTCTGAGGCGCGCGTGCGCTTTTTTAAGTCGCTGGGCTATCCGGAGGCCGATGTCGGTGGCCTCTCCACCGTGGTGGGCGACATCGTGGCGCAGTACCAGTCTGAGGGTTTTCATGGCGAAACCATGCGGGTGGAGATGGCGCCGACCGACTTCAACCGCTATGGGTTCGACCTGCTGTTTCGCATGACCGAAAAAAACAGCGGCCGGGCTGTGGCCCGTGGCAAAGTGGGCATCGTGTTTGTCCACCGCAGTGACCGCAAGGTAGCGCCCATCCCCGACTTCATTCGCCAACTGCTGCTGGCGCGTGCGCCAAGCGCTGCGGGGGCTTCCACACCGCTTTAAACGCCAGGGCGTGCCCTGACCGCGTATCCTGACGCCCAATTTATGAACCAACTCCAACTCTTTCTTCCCTGCGCCGCTGGTGTAGAGGGCTTCCTTGCCGATGAGGTGCACGGCATCACCGGCCTCACGGGGCAAGACCTGCTGGTAGGGCGGGGCGGCGTGCTGCTGCGCAGCTCGTGGCGCCATGCGCTGCAGCTGAACCTGCACAGCCGCCTGACCCAGCGGGTGCTGGTGCAACTGGCGCACCGCCCCTACCGCTCAGAAAACGACCTGTACGCCATGGCCAGCGAGGTGGCCTGGGAGATCTGGTTCACCACGCGCCAGAGCTTCAAGATCGAAGTCACGGCCCAGCACAGCCCGCTGCAGAGCCTGAATTTCGCCGCCCTCAAGGTGAAAGACGCGGTGGCCGACCGCTTCCGTGCCAAGTCCGGTGTGCGCCCCGATGTGAATACCCAGTGGCCCGATGTGCGCATCCACCTGCACCTGACCACCGACGAAGCCACGATCTACATCGACACCTCGGGCGAGCCGCTGTTCAAGCGCGGCTGGCGCGAGGACAAGGGCGACGCGCCCCTGAAGGAAACCCTGGCCGCCGCCATGATCGCCGCCAGCGGCTGGGACCCGCACGGCGACAACCCCCAGCCCCTGTACGACCCCTGCTGCGGCAGCGGCACCATTGCCGTCGAAGCCGCGCAGATCGCTTGCCGCATCCCCGCGGGCATGCTGCGCCGCTTTGCGTTTGAAAAGCTGCTGCCCTTCCAGGCGCACGTCTGGACTGCTATCAAAAACGAAGCTGACAGCGCCATCTGCAAGAGCCCTGTGCCCATTTTTGGCAGCGATGTGGCCCACCGCATGGTGGACTTTGCCCAGCGCAACGCCGAGCGCGCGGGCGTGGCCGACGCCGTGCAACTGCGCGGTGGCGATGCCCTGCAGCGCATGCCGCCGTGCGAGCAGCCCGGCGTGATGCTGCTCAACCCGCCCTACGGCGAGCGCATTGCCGCCGCAGGTAGCGCAGGCCGCAACGCCAGCGAGCGCGCCGCTGACCGTGCCCAGGGCATGGCCGTGGGCCGCGAAGAGGCGCACACCGACGATGGTGGCGAGTTCTTCAGCCAACTGGCCACGCACTGGAAGAAGAACTACAGCGGTTGGACGGCCTGGATGCTGACGCCCGACCTCAAGCTGCCCGGCAAGATGCGCCTGAAGGAATCGCGCCGCGTGCCCATGTGGAACGGCCCCATCGAATGCCGCATGTTCCGCTTCGACCTCATCAAGGGCTCGGTGCGCGCACCCCGTGCAGGGGCTGTGGGCGAGGGCGGCGGTGCCCAACCCCCGGCAAGCCATGGCCAGTAAACCCCTGCGCGCCGTGCTGGCGCTGCCCGCCCATCCGGTGGGCGACGAGCCCGTGCGCGCCCTGGTGCTGGACACCAACATCGTGCTCGACCTGCTGGTGTTTGCCGACGAGGCCGTGGCCCCGGTGCGGGCGCTGCTGGCCGCAGGCCGCCTGCAATGGGTGGCCACGCAGGCCATGCGAACCGAGCTGGCCCGCGTGCTGGCCTACCCGCAAATCGTGCCGCGCCTGGCGTACTACCAGCTCACCGCCGCCGATGTGCTGGCCCGCTACGACGCGCAGGTGCGCTGGGTGGACGTGGCTCCGCGCGTGTCGGCCGTGTGCAAGGACGCCGACGACCAGCAGTTCATCGACCTGGCCGTGGCGCACCGCGCCATCTTGCTCAGCAAGGACAAGGCCGTGATTTGCATGCGAAAAAGGCTGCTAGCGCTGGATACGCAAGCGGTAACAGCTATTGTTTTGGTAGCAAATGAGGCCGCCATGGCCGCAGAGGTTGCTGCAGCGTAACCCTACGCGTGGGTGGTGTGGTGGTGGTTTTGTCGGGGGGCTGTCGGGTGACGCCTTCGGCTAACCCGATCTACGCCGTTGAACCCTTGCTGGGCCTTGCTGCGCCCCGTAGGTCGGGTTAGCGCAGCGTAACTCGACGTTCTTTGGTTTGGACGCGGCCTGACGGGTGATGCTTGCGGTTCGCCCGATCTGCATCTGCCTGCATCTGAACCCGCCTCTCAGGCCATCAAGTCATACGCCGCGCGCACGCGCTGCACATCGCGCCCCAGCTTGCGGCTTTGGGGCAGGTGGCGGGCCAGGCGCAGGCGGCGCACGCTTTGCGCCATCACCGCTTGCAGGGCCGGGCCCCGGGCCGCAATCCACTGCGCCCACAAGGGGCGTGCGTCTTCCAGTGCGCCGCACTGGCGCAGGTAAATGGCGGTGGAATGCGCGTAGCACAGCGCATCGCGCCCATGGCACAGCGGCAGCGGCAGCACGGCCATGGGGTCGTCTTCAAAGTCCACGTAGCCCACCACGCCATCGGGGCAGCGCACCAGGTTGCGGGCAAAGGCCTGGCTCAAGCAGGCGCCCTGGTTGTGCACCAGCTCAATGGCGCGCAGCCCCTGCACCCACAGGCGCAGCACGGCCTCAGGGCCTGCGGGCACGGCCGCCTCGATCTCGTTGCCCAGCGAGGGCGTTTGCTCGGCCGGGCGCCCCAGGTGGCGCATCAAAAAGCCGTTGTCTTGCGCGGCCAGCACGGTGGGCACGCGCAGGCCGCGTGCGGCCAGGTCGCGCAGGCGCTGCACCTCGGTGGCGATGGCAATGTTGCCGCCCAGGTTGGGCACAGGCTGCAGCACGGGCAGGCCAAACAGCAGCGCCAGCGCGCCCAGCACGCGGTAGCGCGCCATGCCGTGCGGCGTGTTGGCTTTTTTCACCCACACCTGCTCGTCGCCCAGGCGGTAGCAGGCGGCATTGAATTGCTGGGTTTGCAGCTGGCGGGCCAGGAAGGCGGCGTAGTCCACCGCCGGGGCGGGGGCGGGCACCTGCAGGTGCTCAGAAATGGCGGGCAAATTCATGAAGGCGGACAGCGGGAAGCGAAAGCGGAAGGCGCAGACGGCAGGCTACACCGCAGTGTGGGCCTGAAAACTGTAGGAGTTGGCCAGGGGCCAGTATTGGCGGAACACATTGTGCTGCGCCTCCAGCGGCCCCAGCAGCGCGCCAGGCTCCACGCGCGCGATCAGGTTGGAGAGCAGGCGCACCTCGGTGTCGCTGATGCGGCGCACGATGTGGTGCGCGGTGATGTCGCTCGGGTGCATGAGGCCCGCCGCCTGCACCAGCTCTTGCAGCGCATGCAGCGTGCTGCGATGGAACTGCGCCACGCGCGTGGCCTTGTCGGGCACCACCAGGGCCTGCTGGCGCTGCGGGTCTTGCGTGGCCACGCCTGTGGGGCAGTGGCCGGTGTGGCAGTTTTGCGCCTGGATGCAACCCAGCGCCATCATGAAGCCGCGCCCGGCGTTGCACCAGTCGGCCCCCAGCGCCATCATGCGGGCAATGTCGAAGGCGCTGATCACCTTGCCTGCGCAGCCAATGCGCACCCGCTCGCGCAGGTTCACGCCCACCAGCGTGTTGTGCACCAGCAGCAGGCCCTCTTGCAGCGGGGCTCCGACGTGGTCGGTGAATTCGACCGGCGCAGCACCCGTGCCGCCCTCGGCCCCATCGACCACGATGAAGTCGGGGGTGATGCCGGTCTCCAGCATGGCCTTGACGATGGCAAACCACTCCCACGGGTGGCCCAGGCAGAACTTGAAGCCCGTGGGCTTGCCGCCCGAGAGCTGCCGCAGCCGGGCGATGAACTGCATCATCTCCACCGGTGTGCTGAACGCACTGTGCCGTGCGGGCGAGATGCAGGCATGGCCCTCGGGCACGCCCCGGGCGGCGGCGATCTCGGCCGTCACCTTGGCGCCGGGCAGCACACCGCCGTGGCCGGGCTTGGCGCCCTGGCTCAGCTTCAGCTCGATCATCTTCACCTGCGGGTCTTGCGCGTTGGCCGCAAAGCGCTCGGGGCTGAAGCTGCCATCGTCGTTGCGGCAGCCAAAGTAGCCCGATCCAATCTCCCAGATCAAATCACCGCCATGCACGCGGTGGTGCTCGCTGATGCTGCCCTCGCCCGTGTCGTGCGCAAAGCCGCCGTTCTTGGCGCCCAGGTTCAGCGCCTTGATGGCCTGCGCCGACAGCGCGCCAAAGCTCATGGCCGAGATGTTGAACACGCTGGCCTGGTAGGGCTGGGTGCACGGCGCCACCGAGGCCGATGCCGCATCCGGGCTGCCGCCAATCCACACCCGAAAGTCGTGCGAGGCCAGTTGCGTGGGCGCCATTGAGTGGTTGACCCACTCATAGCCCTGCGCCCCCACATCCAGGTGCGTGCCAAAGGGGCGGTTGTCCGGGTCGCCCTTGGCGCGCTGGTACACCAGCGAGCGCTGTGCGCGCGAGAACGGCGCGGCCTCGCTGTCGCTTTCAATGAAGTACTGGCGCACCTCGGGCCGCACGTATTCGAGCATGAAGCGGATGTGGCCGATGACCGGGTAATTGCGCAAGATGGCGTGGCGCTGCTGGCGCACGTCGTAAATGCCCAGGGCCACCAAGGCCGCCAGCACCGCCAGCGTGGCCAGCCACACCAGGGCAGGCCCCCAGACCACCAGGGCCACCGCATTGAAGAGCAGGGCGGCAATGCACAGCGCAAAGGCTGTGTAGCGCACCGGGTAGAGCTGGTTGAGTTGGTGGATCATGGCGGTCGCTAGAGGGGTTCGGGATGCGGCGGGCTACACTCGCCGCCTTGGCGCGGCGCGCACCCGCCGATTTTGGGGCCGCTTTGCGCCCCGGCCGGGCGGGCCGGTGCGAGGCATCATAAGAGCTTTGCCACCTGCGCGCCCCGGCTGCCTTCCCCCTATCGGAGCCCTCATCCATGACCCCCACCGAATCCTCCACACCGCAGGCCGACGCCGACCTGACCCCTGCCAACGCCGCGCCTGCCGACAGCACCGTCGGTTTGGCCCCTGAAGAGCTGGAAGAGCTCGACAACCTGCTGGACGACCTGCGCACACGCGGCGAAGAAATCCCGCAGTGGGAGTTCTGCGACGGCTTCATGACCGCGCTGATCTGCAGCCGCCGCCCCATCGCCCCGGCCGAATACCTGCCCATGCTGCTGGGCGACGGCGCTGAGCTGGAAGTGGCCGACGGCGAACCCCTGCCCCTGCTGCCCGCCTTTGCCGATGCGGCCCAGCAAGCGCGCTTCATGGAGCTGTGGATGCGCCGCTGGAACGAGATCGTGACCCAGCTCGACACCGACGTGAAGACGCTGGACGACGACCGCACCTTCCAGCCCGAAGCCATGGACATGCGCGGCGCCGTGGCCAGCCTGCCCGAGGAAGAACGGGCCGAGATGGCGGGCCAGGAAATCCCGTCCTTTGGCCAGGTGTGGGCCCTCGGCTTCATGTTCGCCGTAGAAAACTGGCCCGAAGACTGGGCCGCCCCCCGTGACAAGGAAGCCGCCAAGTGGCTGGACGATGCGCTCAGCAGCGTCGTCGCCCTGACGGAAGACGACACCGGCAAGCCCGAAGTCTGCATGTACAACGAAGACGGCCCTCCCAGCACCAGCCAGGCGCGCGTGGAGACCTTTGGCGAAGCCATCTGGGCCGTGTACGACCTGCGCCAGCTGTGGAAGAGCATGGGCCCCCGCGTGGAGACCCTGCGCAAAGCCCCAGAGCCTGGCCGCAACGACCCTTGCCACTGCGGCAGCGGCAAGAAGTACAAGAAGTGCCACGGAGGATGAGTACAACCCCCTAAGGCGCTACGCGCCTTCCCCCTTCTCTCGAATCGCTATGCGATTCGGGAAGGGGGACGCCACCAGCGCTTGCAAGCAAAGCGCCGCCCGCGCAGGTTGGCGGCCCTTGCGCGGTGGCCGCTGGTAGGGCTGCGCGCATCGACGAGATCGGGATTGATGCGAACTTGTGACCCCCTATCCTCGGTGAGATGTAATGTGTTTTTGCTATTTAATTTATAGCTGCTTGCGCTTTTTAGGTAAGCGCTAGAGCCTTTTTTGTTTGATATGTCTCGCAGCGCGCCTTCGGGCGCGCTTTGCTTTGCAGCTTCCATGAATCCATCTTTCCTCACCCGCCTGCGCGCCGAATGGGCGCCCAGCATTCCCCGCGAGCTGCTGGCCGGGGCCGTGGCCACCTTTGCGCTGATCCCCGAAGTCATCGCCTTCTCCTTCGTGGCGGGCGTGGACCCTTCGGTGGGGCTCTTTGCCTCGTTTGTCATCAGCCTGGTCATTGCCTTCACGGGCGGGCGGCCCGCCATGGTGTCGGCCGCTGCGGGCTCGGTGGCGCTGGTGGCTGCGCCGCTGGTGCAGTCGCACGGGCTGGGCTATTTGCTGGCGGCGGGGTTGCTGGCCGGGGCCGTGCAGGTGGCGTTTGGGCTGATGAAGCTGGGCGTGCTGATGCGTTTCGTGTCCAGTTCGGTGCGCACGGGTTTCGTGAATGCGCTGGCCCTCCTCATCTTCGCCGCGCAGCTGCCGCACTTGCACGGCGCCAGTGTGGCCACCTGGGGTGCGCTGGCGCTGGGGCTGGCGCTCATCTATGGCCTGCCGTGGCTGGGCCAGCGGCTGGCGTGGCCTGCGCTGTCCGTGATCCCGTCACCGCTGATCTGCGTGGTGGTGCTCACGGTGCTGGCCTCGGCGCTGGGGCTGCACCTGCCCACCGTGGGTGACCTGGGCCGACTGCCCGATGCGCTGCCTGTGTTTGCGCTGCCGCAGGTGCCCGCGTCGCTCGACACGCTGCGCATCATCCTGCTGCCCGCGCTGGCAATTGCCATGGTCGGCCTGCTCGAATCGGTGCTCACCGCCGCCGTGGTCGATGAACTGACCGACACGCCCAGCGACAAGAACCGCGAATGCGCGGGCTTGGGGCTTGCCAACATCGCAGCCAGCCTGTTTGGCGGCATTGCGGGCTGCGGCATGATCGGCCAGGCCGTGGGCAACGTTAAGTACGGCGGGCGCGGGCGCCTGTCCACGCTGTTTGCCGGGGTGTTCCTGCTCATCCTCATGGTGGCGCTCAAGCCCTGGGTGTCGCAGGTACCGGTGATTGCGCTGGTGGCCATCATGGTCATGGTGTCGGCCGAAACGTTTGACTGGAAATCGCTGAGCGCCCTGGTGCGCCACCCGCGCCTGTCCAGCGCCGCTATGCTGGCCACCGTGGCCGTCACCATCGCCACGCACAACCTGGCCGCTGGGGTGGCCGTGGGTGTGGTGCTCAGTGGCGTGTTCTTTGCGTTCAAGGTCTCGCGCATGCTCGATGTGCGCATGCACGACGATGCCCAGACCGGCCAACGCACTTGGCACGTGTCCGGCCAGGTGTTCTTTGCCTCGGCCGATGCGTTCATCGAGGCGTTTGACGTGCTGGGCGCCGAAGGCCGCGCGGTGTGCATTGATGTGACGCACGCGCACTTCTGGGACATCACCGCTGTGGCTGCACTCGACAAGGTGGTGCAGCGCTTGCGCCACCACGGCTGCACGGTGCAGGTGCTGGGGCTCAGCGAAGCCAGTGCGGTGCTGATTGACCGTTTGGGCGACGACGCGGTGGCGGGCCGCTTGCGGGGCGATCCAGCCGCCGGTTGAAAAGACGGGGAACAGGCGCTTACATCAGCAGCGTCAGCAGGTGCTGCTGGTCCGGCGTCTCGCGCCGGTCCACCACGCGGTGCTTCACCACCGTTTCATGGGTTTCCAGCTGCTGCCGGTCGGTGCTGCGCACGGCACTGGTGAGCTTGTTATCGGCTGCGCTGATCAGGGTGCTCACGGTGCGGTGGTCCTGGATGGCATACCGGTCAAAATTGCCTGAGAGGATGTCGAGTGCGCCGTCATAGCGTGCCTTGGCGTAGTTCGATTGCAGCTGCTCGCTTTGCGTCTGAATGATGCCTGCCGTCTTTTCCTTGCGGTCCGCATCGACGGTGGTCTTCTGGCTGATGGCGTATTGCGCCTTGCCCTGCTCGTTGACATTGCCCCAGCGGTTGTCACGGCTGAAGTCGCCGCTGAAGCTGGCCTCAAAGTCCACCAGGCCGCTGAGCAGGGGCTGCACCTTCTCGACCAGGGCCGCGTCCACCGCGCTGGTCTCGCCCACGGGGGTGTCGCCCGCCGTGGTGGGCGCTGCACCGTGCAATTGCGAAAAGCTGCTTTTGAACAAGGCCACCAGCTTTTCATCGGCGTGGCTGCGGTCTGCTGCGGCATCGATGAGCTGCAGCTGCTGCGCAATGGCCGCCTGGCGCTGCTGCGCGCTGCCCGTTTGAAAGGGTGGCGTAGCGTCCAGCCGCAGGTCCATCTTGCCCGCAGCGCCCTGGTACGACAGCGAACTGCCGCCATCGCCCAGGTGCAAGGCAAATGACCCCAGGGCCGCCGAAGCCGTGGGGTTCTGAATGTCCAGATTCAGTTGCGAAAACGCGCTGCGGTCATAGGCCAGCAGGCCCGAGAGATCGATCTCCGGCGCATCGGCATCGCCCAGCCCGGCCAGCGTGTCCTCCAGCCCTTGCGACAGCGCGGCCAGTGCCCGGCGCTCTGTCTCGCTCAGCGGCCCGGTGCTGCTGACGGACACCTGCAAGCCCTGGCTGCTGCCCTCGCCCAATGCCCCTGGCTGCCGGTTGACCGCAATCTGCAAGTCCACCGTCTGCCCCGACCGTGTTTTGATCTGCAGCGTGACGGTGGTGGCGCCTTTCTGAAGGCGGTCAAACTGCTCTTTCAGGGGCTGCGTTGGGTCTGCCGCCGACAGCAAGGTCTGCTGGTAGTTCAGTGGCGATGTCGATGGGGCGGAAGCCATCGACAACAGCGCACTGCCCAGGCCGTTCCATTGGCTGGCCAGGGTGCGCTCGGTGCTGCGAAACTCGTTGTGCGCCATCTGGCGGCTGATGGCATCGCCAGCGGGCGCGGTGGCCCAGGCCTGCACACGCTGTGGCTCTGCCGCCGGGCTGTCGGGCAACTCAGCCTTGGGCCCCGATCCCCAGGCGACCGACACCAGCGGTCCGTAGGTGTTGTCGGGCGGCACCGCCCGGTCTTGCGACTGCGTGCTCCAGATGATCGACGCCGTGGGCACTGCATCGTCTGTGGCCCCGGTCTGCACTGCGGCTGCGGTGGATGCAGAGGCCAGGGCATCGCCGCCCGCCTCTTGCACCCGCTGGCGCAACACCTCGCGATCCATAGAAGGCGTTGGCACGGCCCCGCGCGCGGCAGACAACAGCGATAGCGACGTCAAGGGCGTTCCCTCCCGGGGTGTTGGTTTGACAAACAGTTATCTATTTATCGGCGCGTTGGGGGCAATCTGTAGGGCGAATGGGCGCCAGGGGCGACACATGCAGGCTGGTGGCCCCGCCAATGCGGTAGCTAGGCGTGCTACCCATGCTGCATGGTGAGATTGCTATGTATTTGATAGCTATTTGCGCTTGATTAGAAAGCGCTAGAGGCCTGTTTGGTTTGTACTCGGGCCACTGCGTGCAGCTGGTGTGAATGTGGCTGCTGGGTGAACAGGGTTGCGATGGGGTGCTTTGGGCCCAGCGCAGCTGTTCAGAAGTGCCGCCTGAAAGCCGCCATTGACTTGCTGCAGCGGCTGCTGGAAATCACGGTATCTGCCTACGGCAAGCTATAGTTTGCTGACTTAGCGCGTGCCGAGTTTCATGGAATTTTTATACCTGAACTTTTGAACAGCTCATCGCTTGCAAAGCTATGCTGCAAGCGGCCTCCAGGAGGAATCAGTGTCCAGATTATCCCGCAGGTTTTACGGTCTAAATTACGTTAGGCGCCATGTCCACTATCACTCGAATTGCGAGCACTTCTTTTCTGCTCATCGCAAGTAGCAGCGCGATTGCGACCAACTATGACGGCGCTACGACGGCCTTGATTGGCCTCCCAACTCTTCTTCTATTCAACGCTCTTCTTGGACTGTTCATGGCATTGAGATACAGCTGGCTGAGAAATCTGATTGCAACCGTGGCACTGGTCCCCCTGCTTATTCTCTGGATTGCTCTGTCGAACGACGCGCTTTCGGAGTTCAATCGCCCCGGCGACGGTTGGATACTGAGTGCCTTGTATTTCGGCTTGGTAGCAATGTCCGTGTTTCTATACTACAAACTAGTCAGCCGCCGACACAGCGGGCAGCCGCATCCGAAAGCCGCTGACGGTGGCGCCTAAACCTTCCGACAAGCGGACCTCCACAAGCTGCGCTTGTGGTTCCCTCCGCGCTGCACGCTCCGGCGTCCGCTTACTTCCACGTTGAACACCCGCTTCCACCTGCCACCACCGGCTGCTCCTGGCCGTCAGTTGAAATTCGTACTTGGCTCTTCGGTTCCCTCGGGACTCCAGAACCGCCACACGCCGACCTCCTTGCCATCGCGATAGCAACCTTCTGCTGCAGGTTGGCCGTTCGGATGGTAGTCACGCCAAAGCCCGCATTCCTTGCCATCTTTGTAATGGCCTTCCGAAATCATGGTTCCATTTTCATCGTACTCAACGAAGAGACCGTGTCGAACCCATCGCGTGCCGTCTGCTGCCATCACCCTCGCATAGCGGAACCTGATGACTCCTGACTCGTGGGGAATCTCGGCGATGTTCAGCTCAGTATTGATGTTCATACTATTTGTGTGGGGGAGAGTTGACAGAGGATTGGGAACGTCAACTGTTGGCCGATAGTACTCACTCGCGGACGCGTCCCGCATGAGCCTGCAGCGGACCTTCTCGCTGTCTCAGACTCTATTGCCCGTGAACAGCAACCCCCCTCACCCCTGCGCCAAAAACTTCTTCAAGTTCCCCGCCGCCGTACTCCGCACCTTGCGTTTGAGCGAAGGCGACCAGCCCAGCAGCACGCCCGGCAGGCCCAGGGCCTGGCGCGACCATCGCCAGAAGCTGAAGCGGTCGCGGTGGGTGGCGATGAGCCCGTCGGGCGTGAAGGTGAAGGTGCCGTCGATGATGTTGTGCACCTTGCGCCCGGTGGCGCTGAAGAGGTAGTGCGCCTCCCAGTGCGCGCGGCCGCCGTTGGCGTCGGCTTCGATGCCGTTGAACTCCAGCTTCCAGTGCTCGGCCGCGCCGGGCTTTTGGGTGGCGCTGCACAGCATGCGCCACATGCCGCCCACCTGCTCGCGGCCCTTGAGCGAGAAGGCCTCGTCGTCAAACGTGGCGTTGGGCGCGTAGCAGGCGGCCATGGTGGCGTGGTCGAGCTGGCTGAAGGCGGTGTAAAAGCGCTGCAGGGTCTGGGCGTTGGGGTGCATGGGGTCTCCTCCTGAATGTGGGCGCCCATGCTACCCGCTGGGCGGTGGCCGCACTGCCGCCTGGGCGACGCTGGCCGCAGTTCAGCACGCCGCCCGGCCGCCGTATCAGCTCTGCGCGACCTTGAGCCGGGGCACGGCACCATCTGCAATGGCTTCGCCAAACGGGCTCAGCAGCGTGGCGCCCACCTTCTCTTGCACCGCCACGGGCAGCAGGGGGAACACCAGCTCGGCAAAGCGGTAGGCCTCTTCCAGGTGCGGATAGCCTGAGAGCACAAACGTGTCAGCCCCCAGTGCCGCGTATTCCTTCAGGCGGTCTGCCACTTGCTGCGGGTTGCCCACCAAGGCCGTGCCCGCGCCGCCGCGCACCAGGCCCACACCGGCCCACAGGTTGGGGCTGATCTCCAGCTTGTCGCGCTTGCCGCCGTGCAGAGCGCTCATGCGCTGCTGGCCTTCCGAGTCCAGGCGCGCCAGTGCCGCCTGTGCGCGGGCCACCGTGTCGTCGTCCAGCTCGCTGATCAGTCGGTCGGCGGCGGCCCAGGCTTCTTGCTCGGTCTCGCGCACGATCACGTGCAGGCGCACGCCAAAGCGCACGGTGCGGCCCTTGGCGGCGGCGCGGGCGCGGATGTCGGCAAACTTGGCTGCCACATCTTCGGGGCGCTCGCCCCACGAGATGTACAGCTCCACCTGCTCGGCCGCCAGGTCGTGCGCAGCGGGGGACGAGCCACCAAAGTACAGCGGCGGGTGCGGCTGCTGCAGCGGTGGAAAGAGCTGGCGCGCACCTTTGACTTTGATGTGCTCGCCATCAAAGTCCACCGTCTCGCCCGCCAGCAGGCCTTTCCACACGGTGAGGAATTCGCGCGCATGGTCGTAGCGTGCATCGTGCGAGAGAAAGGTGCCATCGGCCTCCAGGTCGCCCGCATCGCCCCCGGCCACCACGTTGATGAGCAGGCGCCCGGCCGAGAGGCGGTCCAGCGTGGCGGCCATGCGCGCATTGGCCGTGACGGAGAACGTGGTGGGCCGCAGCGCCACCAAAAACTTGAGCGTGCGCGTGACGGCCGCCAGGTTGGAGGCGATGACCCACGAGTCCTCGCACGAGCGCCCTGTGGGCACCAGCACGCCGCCGTAGCCCAGGCGCTCAGCCGCCTGTGCAATCTGCTGCAAATAGGTTTGGTCGACCGCCCGCGCTTGCTGCGTGCTGCCAAGGTAACGGCCATCGCCGTGGGTGGGAAGGAACCAGAAAACGTTGAGGCTCATGAGGGACTTTCAGCATCAGGAATGAAGGAAAGCCCCATTGTTCGAATGCGCCTGCACCACCGTTTGATCTGCCGCAAACCCGCATGGGCACTGGGTTTGCTTGCATCGGTGGGCGCATATGCATGCTCGGTTTTTGCATAAGCGGGGTGTGCATTGCACCCCTGGCAGACGCCGTGCGCGGGACGGCTCAGGCGCTTGCGTGCAGCAGCGCGTTCAACCGCTCGCAGGCCCAGTGCAGCGTCTGCTGGCGCACGGCGGCGCGGTCGCCGTCGAAGCGGCGGGTGGCGGTGGTCACGGTGCCGTTCACGTTCCAGCCAAACCAGACGGTGCCCACGGGTTTGTCGGCGCTGCCGCCTGTGGGGCCTGCAATGCCGGTGACGGCCACGGCCACCTGGGCGCGGGAGTGGGCCACGGCGCCTTGGGCCATGGCGCGGGCCACGGGCTCGCTCACGGCGCCGTGCTCGGCGATCAGCGCAGCGGGCACGCCCAGCAGTTCGGTCTTGGCCTCGTTCGAGTAAGTGACGAAGCCGCGCTCAAACCACTGGCTCGAACCTGCCAGGTCGGTGCAGGCGGCGGCGATCATGCCGCCGGTGCAGCTCTCGGCGGTGGCCAGCATCCAGCCGCGTGTAAGCAGGGTGGCAGATATTTGAATCAAATTAGCCTCTAGCGCTTGATTGGTAAGCGCTAGCAGCTCACTTTTTGATAGTGATTGAAGTGTCGGTGCGGACAGGCCGGTGGGGTCTGCGGGGCTCATGCCAAGAACCTCCACAGTGCAATCACCAGCAGCGTGCAGAAGCCGGCCACAAAGTCGTCAAACAAAATGCCCCAGCCACCGCGCCAGCCAAAGCCTTTGAACAGGCTGTCGGCCCAGCCCACGGGGCCGGGCTTGGCGGCGTCAAAAAAGCGGAACAGGGCGAAGGCCACGATCTGGCCCGTGAGGCCCATGGGCATGGCCAGCCACAGCACGAGCCAGAAGGCCACGATTTCGTCCCACACGATGGCGCCGGGGTCGGCCACGCGCAGGTTGCGGGCGGCGGTGGTGCAGGCCCACCAGCCCACCAGGGCGCCGCCTGCGATCAGTGCGCCCATTTGCCAGGCATTGAGCCAGGGCTTGAGCACCGAAAACGACATCCAGCCCCACAGCGTGCCCACGGTGCCCGGCGCGATGGGCGAGAGGCCCGAGCCAAAGCCCAGCGCAATGGCGTGGGCCGGGTGGGCCAGCATGAAGGCGGCGCTGGCGCGGCGGGGCGCGCCCTGGCCGGGGGCTGCGGCTGCAGGGGTGGGGGAATCAAAGGTCATTGGCGTTCCTGCACTTCCAGGTCTTTGGCGTAGCGGATGGTGTGCTCGGCGCTGAACTGCGCGGTGGCGCCTGCGGCCAGGGGCTGCTGCCAGGCCACGGTGCCGGGGGTGCGGTTCCAGGCCAATTCGGCGGGTTGGGGCTGGTAGCGCGATTCGACCTCGATTTTTTCGTTGCGCGATTGGGGCGCGGCATGCAGCACCTGCAGCGTCACAGGCGTCTTGTGGCGGTTCTCCAACGTGTAAGCGCGGCGGGTGCGGCGTTCCACACGCGAGCCGGTGAAGCCGGTGCTGCCCGTCAGGTCTTGCACGGGCTCGGCGCGCACGGTGATCAGGTCGTCGCGCCCAAAGGCCAGGCTGCTGGTGCCATTGGTGCCGGTTGTGTTGGCTGCGGTGGCAAAGTCGATGCGGCCTGTGCCCACAAAGGCGCCATCGCGGTACAGGTTGGCTGTGCCCACGGGCCACACTCCGGGGGGCGGTGTCAGCTCGGCCACCAGGTAGGCGGCTTCTTCCACCGCGGGGGCGGTGCGGGTGAGCAGCGTGGCGGGCGCGGTGTAGTTGCCCAAGGCCAGCGTCACACGCTGGCCGTTGGACGGAACGGTGATGCGCTGGGGCACCGCAAATTCAGTGGCAAAGGCCTTGTCGGTGCTGCTCACTTCAAAGCTGGGCAGCGCCTCGTCGGCACTGGCGCGGCGTGCCACGGGCGATGCGGGCGGCGGCGGGGCTGCCATGGCCATGGCAGCGGCGGGCATGGCCACCTTGGGCATGGGCGGGGCGATGTCCAGCGTCCAGGGGCGGGGCAGGCGGCCCTGGGTGGCGCGCCCGGGCTGGCCGGTGGAGAGGGTGAGCTGCACATTGCTCCAGTCCTCGCCACTGTTTTGTGCCACCAGGGCCTGGCGCTCCAGCAGCACGCTGGGTTTGGCGGCGTCCAGCGTTGCCCGGTAGGTGGGCTGCCAGCCGGTGCCGCGCACCTGGTAGGACAGGCGCAGCTCGGCCTCGCGGTCAGTGGCCAGCGTGACGGTGACGGAGACCACCTGTGCGCGCTGGCTGGCCGTGCGCTCGCGCTCGGCGGTCAGGGGCTTGAGGGCCAGTTCCAGCGCCTCTTGCTTGCGCTGCAGTTGGTGGGCGCGGGTTTGCGACTCTTGCGCCGATTTGCGCAGTGCGTCGGCGGTGGCAGCGATCTGTGCGGGTGTGGTGGCTTGCAGGCGGCCTGCGGGTGTTTCGGTGCCGGCTCCCCCGGTCGCTACGTTCTTCAGGTAGCCATCGACCAGTTGCAGCGAGGCGGCTTCGGCCTTGATGGCGGCAATCTGGTCTTCCAGCTCGCGGATGCGGCCATCGAGCGGGCTGGCGCAGGCGGCCACCACGTCGCGGTCTTCGGTGCGCACATTGAATTCGCCCACGCGCACTGCGGGGTCGGCGTTGATCTGCAGGCTTTGCGCATCGAGCGACGCGGGCAGGCAGCCCAGCGTGATGCTGCGCGCGCCTGCGGGCACCTTGGCCACGCGCTCGACCGTGGCGCTGCCGGGGTACACGGTGACGCGGGCAATCCGCGAGGCGGTGTCTTGCGCCAGCGCCGGGCTGGCGGCGGCCCACAGGGCGGCCAGTGTGGCCAGGGTGGTCATGGCGGCAGGGGGCAAGGGGCGGGCAGGTGTGGTGTGCTTCACGGCGGGGCTCCTGGGGGGCAGAGGGGCAAAACGGCGCAGGCGCTGCGGCGCCCGCTTTGCGGTGGGTGGAATGCTAGCAGTGTGGGGCCTTGCGAAAACGCGGGGGGCGCAGCGCTTTACGGCTTGTTTATGTTGGGTTAAGGCGCCCTTCATCCCCTGGGACTATGGTGGCAAGACCGACAAAACAAGGACAGGGTCGATGATGAAAAAGGTTTTGGGAAGCACGCTGGCATTGGCCGTGCTGTTGTGGGCGATGGCCGTGCCGTGGCAAGACCCGGTGACGCCGGTGATGAATGTCTGGTGGTGGCGCAACCAAGTGCTGTTGCTGACCGGGCTGGGTGCCTGGGCGCTGATGTCGCTGATCATGGTGCTGTCGCTGCGCCCCGCGTGGCTGGAGCGGCCGCTGGGCGGCATGGACAAGGTCTACCGCCTGCACAAGTGGGCGGGCATTGGGGCCATCGTGCTGTCGCTTTTGCACTATGGAACGCAGCTGTCCAAGAGCCTGCTGGTGGCCTGGGTGGGCCGCCCTGTAAAGGCCCCGCGTGCTGACTGGTGGCTCAACACCTTCCGCCATTTGGCGGAAGAGATGGGCGAGTGGGCGGTGTGGTTCCTGGCGGCCATGCTGGTCATCACGCTGTGGCAGCGGTTTCCGTACCACGTGTGGCGCTACCTGCACAAATTGCTGGCGGTGGTGTACCTGGTGCTGGCCTTCCATGCCGTGGTGCTGGTGCCGCCTGACTGGTGGGCGCAGCCTGCGGGCGCGTTCGTGGCCGTGGCCACGCTGGCGGGCGTGTTGTGCGCCGTGCGTTCGCTGGCCGGGCGCATTGGCGGCAGCCGCCGCCATGCGGCGCAGGTGGTGGCGGTGCAGGCCCACCCCAGCGGCGTGGTGGAGCTGGAGTGCCAGGTGCAGGGCGCCTGGAAGCACCAGGCCGGGCAGTTTGCCTTCTTGACCCTGCAGGCGGGCGAGGGGCACCACCCCTTCACGCTGGTCAACGCCGATGCAGGCGATGGCCGAGTGCGCTTTGCCATCAAGGCGCTGGGCGACTACACCGCGCAGCTGGCCCAGCGCGTGGCCGTGGGCCAGTCGGTGTGGGTGGAGGGGCCTTATGGGCGGTTCGACTTTCGCCAAGACCGCGCACCCGAGCAGGTGTGGGTGGCGGCAGGCATTGGCGCCACACCGTTTGTGGCGTGGCTGGAATCGCTGGTGGCTGACCCGGCCCAGGCCCCGGTGGTGCAGCTGCACTACTGCGTGCGCCATGCGGGCGAGGCCGTGTTTGCCCAGCGCATGCAGCGGTTGTGTGCGCAGTTGCCCAGCGTGACGCTGCACGTGCACCACAGCGACGCTGCGGGCCCGGTGGCCGCCGAGGCGTTGCTGGCCAGCGCCGGGCCGCAGGCCAGCGTGTGGTTCTGCGGGCCGCAGGGCTTTGGCCAGGCGCTGCGCAGCGCCATGCAGCGCCTGGGGCGCCGGCCGCGCAGCTTTCACCAAGAGCTGTTCCAGATGCGCTGATGGGCGCGCTGCGCCGCACGGCCCGGTACGGATCAGGCCGCTATTGTCAGGCCATGGGTGTCAGGCCACGGGCGTCAGGCCACGGGCGTCAGGTAAGCGATCAGGCGGCCCATGCGGCGGATCCACTCTGAGGTGACGATGAACTGCGGCTTCTCACGCTTCACGTAGGGCTCGATCTCGGGTGGGTTGTCGGCCGGGTAGGGCGAGGTGTCGTACACATCGCCCACATGCTTGCTGCGGTAGGCCGTGCCCGTGTAGGCGGTGCTGGGGCCGTCTGCCTTGTAGGGGTTGACGATCTCGGGCACGGGCGAGGTCCAGTAGTTCTTGGTGCCCAGCTCGGTGAGCAGCGTCTGCACCTCGGTATCTGGCACGGTGGGCGTGGTCATCACGGCGCCAGCGAACAGATCGGGGAAGTCCACCTCGCGGATCGAGAAGTACTTGGGCAGCGCGCGGGTGCCGGTGGTCTTGAGCGGTGACTTGGCCACCATGGCCGCGATCTCGGCGCTGGTCATGGCGTTGAGCTTGTTGTAGGTGGCCTCCAGCGTGGCGATGTTGATGGTGCGGCCCGCCGAGTAGTGGCTGATGGTGTTGGTGTAGTCCTTGTCGGCGTAGTAGGCGCCGTTGTGGATGTTGGAGCCGTAGCGGTGCATGTACAGCCCGTCGTTGGTGCCCAGCTCGATGAAGGTGGGGTGCGTGCGGCCCCCGGCGAGCAGCGGGTTCTTGGTGGCCGCATCGGCAGGCAGCGGGCAGCTCTTGAGCCAGGCGATCGCCTCGGGGATGCGGGCCAGGTACTTCTTGTCGCCCGTGAGCTGGAAGTAGTTGAACAGCTGGTTGATGTTGGTCTGCGTGGTGTGCGTGGCCAGCGAGCGGGGCTCGTAGCTGCGCGCACCGGCGGGCGCGCCTGCAGGGCGGCCGCCCGTGGGGCGCGAGAGGTGCTGCAGGCTCCAGCCCGCCTGGGGGCCGGGCTGCTGCATCAGGCGCATGCATTCCATGGCGCGCTCGATGTTGCTGATCAGGCGCGTCTCGCCCAGGGCAATCACGCACAGGGTCAGGAACTTGATGTTCTCGCCCATCACGTCGTCGTTGAAGGTGACGTGCAGGGTGTAGTCGCCATCGCCCATGCCCGCAATGCCGCCGGGCGGAATCTGCCCTGCATTGGGCTGCGGCATGCTGCTGACCGAGCCGGGGAAGTGGGGGAAGCGCTGCGGCCAGCCACCGTTGGCAATGCCGTATTCAGGCCCAAACTGGGACTTGACCATGAAGTCGATGGCCTTTTGCAGCGGCGCCAGAAAGCGAGTGTCACGTTTTTCGAGGTACATGCGCAGCATGAGCTGCGAGGCCACGGCGGTGCCTGCATCGTCAAACGTGGCGTTGCCGTAGTAGTGCTGAAACTCTTCGAGCCGCCAGCCGTTCTTGCCAATGGTTTCATACCACTTCTTGAGCGACTCTTCGCCCGCAAAGTCGTGGATGTAGTTCCACCCGCCCGAGCTGTGCTGCGCGGCCGCAATGGCCAGGGCGGTGCGCTCGGCGGCCTGGTAGTAGCGCTCGTCGCTGGTGGCGTGGTAGGCGTCCAGGTACACATGGCCCACCGAGGGCGTGCCGGGCGGCTGGATCCAGCACATGGTGCGGTAGGCCTCCATCTCACCAAAGGTCTGCTTCAGGTCGGGCGAATACGACCACACGTAGCCGCCCTGGTAGGACACCACTTCGTCCATGTACTGCGCTGCGCGCTTGAGGCCTGCGGCCGCTTCGGCCTTGGCGCCGCTGAACTCCACGCCCCCATTGCTGCCTCCGCCGCCGCAGGCGGTCATCAGCAGCGGTGAAAGGGCTGCGGTCAGGGCAAAGTCTCTGCGCTTCATGTGTCTGTCTCCTCATTGAATGGATGTGTGCCTGGGGCAGCCCGCAAGGGGGCGCCACAGGTCCGGTCTGGATGCCGATGCTGTGTGGACATTACTTAGAGAAATGATGTCGTACAACAAGCGGCGATTCTCTGGAGTTTGATTTGCCACATGAATGGCGTTTACCCGTATGGCTGGTTAGCAAATGTTGCTGAAAAATGGGATGCATTCGCAGATGAAATGCTTGTCGTCCCACTAAAAAATGAAACGAAGCGGTATGCGCTAAAAGAGTGTCAAAGGCAAATTGCAAACTGAAAAGCAGGTGGCGTGGGTGCCTTCCATCCCGCAATCGGTATCCAGTGATGTGCAAATTGATATGACATCGTACTAATAAGTAATAACCGAGGATGGTCCGCCCAAGGGGGTCGAGCCCACAAAAAAGGAGTGAGGAGATGACACACCAACTGCTGCGGCAGGCCCGCCAATGGGCGGCCCCGCTGGCGCTGGGCCTGGCCTGCGCTGTGGCGCCTGCCAGCGCGCAAACCAAGCTGCGGGCCTGGAATATTCACCCCGACGGCTACCCCGTGACCGAGGCGATGAAAAGCTTTGCCGACCAGGTGAACAAGGGCACGCAGGGGCGTTACCAGATCGAGGTGTTCTCCAACGCCACGCTGGGCGATCAGCCCAAGGCGGTGCAGATGCTCAAGAGCGGCGAGATCGACCTGGCCGAGTTCAGCTCGGGCCCACTGTCCGACGCGGTGCCGGGTATCAAGGTGCTGAACCTGCCGTTTCTGTTCACCGACTCGGCCCACATGTTCCGCCACCTGGACGGCAAGCTGGGCGAGCGCTTTGCCTCCAACCTCAAAGGCGCTGGCTTTGTGGTGCTGGGCTGGTACGACGGCGGGGCGCGCTCGTTTTACTGCGCTGGCCGCAGCCCGAACAATCTGCGCGATCTCGCGGGGGCGTCCATCCGCGTGCAGCAGTCGGAGATCTACATTGAAATGGTCAAGCTGCTGGACGCCAAGCCCGTTCCACTGCCCTTCAAAGAGGTGATGGCCGGATTTGAAAAGGGCACCATCGACTGCGCCGAGAACAACATGCCGTCGTACGAGGCGACGGGCCATTACAAGGTCGCCAAAAACGTGTACGTGACCAACCACGTGGTCTCGCCCGAGGCGCTGGTGGTATCGGCCGCGCTGTGGGGCAAGCTGTCAGAGGCCGACCGCAAGGTCTTTCAAGACGCCGGTGGCAAATCAGCCCTGCTGATGCGCGAGCTGTGGAACAAGCGTGTGGCCCAGGCGCAGGAGACCACGGCCAAGCAGGGTGCGCAGTTTGTGCGGGTCAAGGACGTGTCGCCCTTCGTGCGCCGCATGTCGCCGCTGTACGGCAAGTACATGAACGACCCCACCACGCGCGAAGAGCTGCTCAGCATCATCGCCAACAAGTGAGGGCGCGGGGCCGCGCTGCCCGCTGCGCACGGGCGCGCGTGCCGATCAGCGCACCCATCTGCACGCTGATGGGTGCGTCAGGCGAAGTGATCGAACGAGGCGAAGCGGTGCTCCACCCGCTGGCCCTGTGCATCCACCAGCCGCAGCCCGGGCTCTGCCTGCACCTGGCCAATGCGTGCCACGGGCGTCTGGCTTTGCGCGGCGGCCGCCGCCACGGCGGCGCGGTGCGCTGGCGGGGCGGTGAACACCAGCTCGTAGTCGTCCCCGCCTGCCAGCGTGCACTGCTGCAGCAGCGGTGCGCTGGTTTGAGTGTCAAATAGGCCTGTAGCGCTTGATAAATAAGCGCTAGCAGCTATCAATTTGATAGTTTCATGGGTGTGGATGCACGCCCCTACGCCCGAGGCCTTGAGGATGTGGGCAAAGTCGCCCAGCAGGCCGTCGCTAACGTCCATGGCGCTGCTGGCAATGCCGCGCAGCGCCAGGCCCAACGCCACGCGGGGCGTGGGCCGCTCCAGCCGCAGGCGGGCCTGGGCCAGCAGGTCGTCAGGCAGGTGGATGTGGCCGAGCAGCGCTTCCAGCGCCAGACGTGCATCGCCCAGCGTGCCGCTCACGTAGATGTCGTCGCCCGCCCGTGCGCCACTGCGCAGCAGGGCCTGGCCCGCAGGCACCTCGCCAAACACGGTGATGCAGATGTTGAGCGGGCCCTGCGTGGTGTCGCCACCCACCAGCTCACAGCCGTGCGCATCGGCCAGCGTCAGCAGCCCGCGTGAGAAGCCCGCCAGCCACGCTTCATCCACCCGGGGCAGGGCCAAAGCCAGCGTGAAGGCCATCGGCTTGGCGCCGCAGGCGGCCAGGTCCGACAGGTTGACGGCCAGCGCCTTGTGGCCCAGGGCCTCGGGGTCCACATCGGCAAAGAAGTGGCGGCCCTCGACCAGCATGTCGCTGCTGATGGCCAGCTGCATGCCGGGGCGCGGGGCCAGCAAGGCGCAGTCGTCGCCTACGCCCAAGGCGGCGTGGCGCACGGGGCGCGTGAAGTAGCGCGCGATCAAGTCAAATTCACCCATGCTCCGATTGTCGGTGGGTTGGGGGCTGCAACAGTCGATCCGTCGGGGGCTCAGACCGGCACGCCGCGAAAGCGCTGCGCTGCCTGGCGGCTGACCTCGGCCAGCAACTGCTCTTCGCGCTGGCGCTCGCGCAGCCAGCGGGCATCGTTCTGGCCGGCTTCGGTCTCGGTGCGCAGCAGGTGCAGCGCGTTGGCGGCGCCTTGCACGGCGGCGTGGCCTGCAATCTGGTTCATCGTCTGCAGGATGTGCTCGCGCAGCGGCATGTGTTCACCCGTGGCCGGGTCCACATACACCGCGTCCAGCCCAAAGCGGCAGGCCTGGAAGCGGTTGTAGGTGTAGACGAGGTAGTCGTCTTCCTGCGGCATGAAGGGCTGGTCGGCCAGGAACCATGAGCCCAGGGCCTGCACGTAGCCTGCCAGCGCGGCAGCGCGCTCGATGGTCAGGGGAGTGTCGAACACGCGGATTTCGATGGTGCCGAATTCGGGCTTGGGGCGGATGTCCCAGTAAAAGTCCTTCATGCTTTTCACGACCCCGGTGCGGGTCATCTTGTCGAAGTACTGACCAAACGCTTCCCAGGTCAGTACAAACGGTGCGCGGCCCGACAGCGGGAACGCAAACACCGAGTTCAGCCGTGCCGAGTCAAACGCCGTGTCTTGCCCCTGCACATAAGGGCTTGACGCGGACAGTGCGATGAAGTGCGGGATGTAGCGCGACATGCGGTGCAGCATGAGCAGCGCGGCGTTCGCGTCGGGGCAGCCAATGTGCACGTGCTGGCCGAAGATGGTGAACTGTTTGGACAGGTAGCCATACAGCTCCGACAGTTCGCGAAAGCGCGGCTTGTCGTAGATGCGGCGCTCGTGCCATTGCTGGAACGGGTGCGTGCCACCGCCCACCACGGCGATGTTGAGCTTGTCGGCGCTTTTGACCAGCGCGTCGCGGATCGGCGTGAGCTGGCCCACCACTTCGCTGGCCGAGTGGCAGATGCCCGTGGAGATTTCGATCATGCTGTTCGTCATCTCGGGCACCACGCTGCCGGGCAGCGGGGTTTTCTTCATCAGGCGCAGCATGTCCTCGGCATAGGGGGCCAGGTCGTAGTCGTTGGTGTTGACGAGCTGCAGCTCCAGTTCAACGCCCAGCGTCAGCGGTTCGGAGTGGTGAAAGGCTTCAAGACTCATGGGACTCTCCGTTGCGGCCACCGCGCAGCAGCGGTGCCCAGGGTTTCGAGCTTTCGCCCGCACGGTAAATGGCCACGGTGGCAATCACGGCGCCCAGCACCTCCATCAGCAAGATGGCGGGCAGCGCCACGCTGGCAATCTGGTAGCCGGTGGAGGGTGAGGCGACCACGAACTGCGAGGCAATCAGCAGAGCAATGGACGACATGGGCGTCATCGCGCAACCCACCCACAGCGCCTGGCGCCAGCTGGCACCGCTGCCCACATTGCCCACCGCCACGCCCAGCGCCTTGGCCAGCAGGCGCACGGCAATCAGGGCCAGCACCACGCCTGCGACGGGGCCGCTCCAGTCGGCCTGCGCGGCCACGGTGGAGACCAGCACAAACATCAGCATGGTGAGCAGCGAGGACGCATTGCCCAGCTGCCGTGGCCAAGCCCAGGGCCGGGGGTTGAGCTGCTTGAGCAAAATGCCCGCCAGCAGCGCCGCCAGCGGGGCCGAGCCGCCCATGTGGGCCGCCACTGCCGTGCCTGCGGCAATGAGGGCCAGCAGCAGCATGGAGGTGTTCTCGCTCGTGGGGCTCATGAAGCGCAGCGCCGTGCGCAGCACCAGCGCCAGCACGGCGGCCACGATGATCGATACGCCCAGCACCACCACAATGGGGTACACGGTGCTCATCAGCGTGGCGCTGTGGCGGTTCATCTGCTCAGACCAGGCTGAGCCGAGCGTGAGGGCGTACAGCGTGGAGAGCGTGGCCAGCACCACCGCGCGTTCGGTCACCGGGCCGGCCGCGCGGGTGTCGGCCACCACGCGGGTCAGCACTGCAGGCGACGCAGCCAGCGCCACCAGGGCCAGGGGGCCTGCCACTTGCGCTGGCTGGTCCAGCCACAGCAACATCCCATACACCGCGAAGTACGTCAGCGTGGATTCGGCAATGCTCTGCACCAGCACCATGGGGTTGTGCCGGAACCAGCGCAGCGAGATGCGCCCACCGCACTCAAACAGCACGATGGCAATGCCCAGCTCCAGCAAAAACAGGCCAATGCCCTGCAGCGGCCACACCGCCCCACTGAAGCCCGCCAGGCCTGCGGCCGTGCCGACCAGCGAGTAGCCGAGCACCTTGGGCAGGCCCGAGTGCCGATGCACCAGATAGCCCACCATGGCCGCCACGGCCAGCAGCAGCGACCACTGCACGGTGGGCAGCCCCGCCGAGGGCCTGAGCCACTGGGCCCAGAAGCTGAAAAGTTCGTTCATTGCATGCGCCCTTTGTGCGATTCGGGACAGGCCCGGAGGTGGATGAAAGGCCCTGTTGTGCCCGGTGGGCGCAGACAGCGGCGCGGCTTGGGGGCGGCCGATGGCGAATGGTCGGCCTGGGGTGGCCGCCCGTGCCATGGTGACAAAGGCCTGTGACTTGGGTAGAACACCCGGGTAGTGCACCCGGCCAGCGGCCCGGTATGCGGGGTGTCTTACAGTGCGCGCAGGCACTGCCCAAGTGCCGGTGAATTTACTGCTTGAAGCAGTTGTATCGTGTAGGACGGATACGCAGATCACGCGCCGCACCCTGCGGGACGGTGGTGGGCGATCTGCGTGATAAGGCGCGTCAGCGTGCGCGCTCGGGCCGGAAGAAGCTCAGCGGTGCGGTGCGCAGGCGCGCGCGAATGGCAGCGTAAATGCGTGAGCGGTCTACCCCGCTCACGCTGCGCGCGCGCATGGCCAGGTTGAAGGCCAGGTAGAAGCTCACCCCCACATTGAGGGCGCCCAGCAACGGTAGGGTTGCCACAGCCCACCAGAAGGAGGGCTGGTGCAGCACATCCAGCCCCAGGGTGGCGCTGGCGGCGGCAATCTGCCCGGCCGACAGCGTGACGTGCCGCACGTCCAGCCCCAGGCCAAAGAAGGTGGCAATCACCGGCACCAGGCCCAGCATGAAGCCCAGCGAAATATTAGCCGCAAAACCAGAGATGTTGTCGCGCAGGAAGTGCGCCCAGCGCGCGGCCCGAGGTGCTCCCAAAAAGCGGGTGATGCGTGGGTTGTAATGGATGGCCGAGTCCAGCCGCGCCAGCACAAACCAGTTCTCAGCCCAGCCCGCGATGATGCTGGAGGCAAACAGCAGCACCCCGGTGAAGGCCGCAAACAGCACCGAAGGGCCGAGCAGGTGCAAGGACTCAAGGACATGTTCGGCCTGCTTGGTGTTGATGGGCGGCTGGCCCAGGGTGTGGAGCATCAGCAGCGCAATGCCCAGCACCACCGGGTACACCACCAGCACGTTGCCCAGCACGGCAGCCACTTGTGATCGCACCAGGTGGGTGATCTCGTCCACAAACGACTCGATGGCATCACCCGTGCCCAGTTCCTTGAGCTTGGCGGCCATGGCGGGTGCCGTCATGGCGGGCTGCTTGGTGGCCACGGTGAAGTGCAGCAGCTGCACCAGCACAAAGCTCACGGCGTAATTGAATCCCGCCCAAAAACCCGCCCAGAAGGCGGACAAGGCCAGTGCATACAGCGCAAACTTGGCCAGGGTGGTGAAGGCAATCACCAGCCCGCCGCCCGCCGCCTTTTTGACCATGGAGCGGTATTCGGCCGCCGTGCGGGTGATGTAGTGCTCGCCCGTCTCGGCGCTGCGCTCGGCCACCTTGGCGGCCACTAGCGATGAGTTGGACGCATACAGCGCCCGCAGGCTGCGCCGCTCTTGCCCCACCTGCACCAGCGAGGCCATGAGCTTGGCGGCCGCAGCGGCGGGCTTGGGCGAGAGCAGGCAGTCCAGCAGCAAGCGCACGCGCAAAATGCGCTCGCGCAACTGGCGCAGGCGAAACACCAGCCCCACCGAAATCCCGTTGTCTTCAAAGTGGGTGTACACCGTGGCTGCGGCGGCGCGGCAGGCCTCCAGTCGCTCGCGCAGGCGCTGCGCGGCTTCGTTGAGGCGGTCGGGTGTGCGCAGGGCGTGCTGCACTTCCACGCGCAGGCTCTCCACATCGCTGATGAGGGCATGAAACGGCTGCGCATCGCGTGCGGCTTCGCTCATGCGCAGCCGCAGCTCAGGGGCAAAGCCGGTCGAGAGAATCTGGCCTGCGCAGTACGTCATGGCGTTGAGCAGGGCCCTGTGCCAAGGCGAGATGCCTGTGCCCTCTGCGGGCGCCAGCAGCGCTGCCAGGCGGTTCAGCTGGGTTTCGTCCAGTGCAGACACCCATTGGGCATCGAATTCGTGCGGCAGGGCCAGTACGAACAACTCCGAGGCATCGATGGTTTCTGGCGTGCCGGGCAGCCATTTGGTGCGCAGGCGCACCGCCAGCTCGCTGACCAGTGCGGTGCGCGGGGCAAAGCCAAAGTCGGCCAGCAAGGTGGTGATGTCAACGGTATCGATGAGGCGGGCCCACCAGGCCTGCAGGCGGGCCTGCAGCTCGGGGCGCGCCTGCACGGCGTCCAGAAAAAGCTGAAACCGGGCCACCGCACCGGGCACCGAGTCGCGCTGGCCGCGCACCCAGTCCAGCAGGTCGATGAGCCAAAGATGTCGGTGCGCCAGATCGGCCTGGGGTTGCAGCGCAGCCAGGATGCCGGCCAGGTCGTCGGGGCGGCTCAATGCAGCACCCTGGTGCCCAAGGGCTGGCCCGAGGGGCCGTGCTGGATGGCCTCCAAAACGAACAGAGGCACGGGTGTGTCGAAGGGTTCACCATCTTCTGCCACACAGTGGAAGGTGCCGTGCATGGTGCCGCTGGAGGTGCGCAGGCGGCAGCCGCTGGTGTACTGAAAGGCTTCACCGGGCTTGAGCAGGGGTTGCTGGCCCACCACGCCCAGGCCTTTGACTTCTTCGGTGTGGCCACGGGCATCGCTGATGATCCAGTGGCGCGAGATCAGCTGTCCGGGCGCATCCCCCGTGTTGGTGATGGTGATGGTGTAGGCGAAGCTGAACACCTCGCTGTCTGGCTCCGATTGCTCGGGCAGATACTCGGGCAGGACTTCCACCGCAAACTGGTACTTTGACATGGGCCGGATGGTAACCGTGGCGGCCCATTTGCGGGGGCTTGCACCCCTGTAAAACCCCAGGGATCGAGCTTTGCGACAATCGGGGGATGAGCCGCACCTTCCAAATCGCCCCCTCGATCCTCTCTGCCGACTTTGCCCGCCTGGGTGAAGAAGTGCGCAACGTCATTGCCGCTGGCGCCGACTGGATCCACTTTGACGTGATGGACAACCATTACGTGCCCAATCTCACTTTCGGCCCCATGGTGTGCCAGGCCCTCAAGCCGCATGCCAAAACGCCTGCGGGCGTGGCCGTGCCCATCGACGTGCACCTGATGATCCAGCCGGTGGACGCCCTGGCCGCCGCGTTTGCCGACGCGGGTGCGGACTACATCAGCTTCCACCCCGATGCCTCGGGCCACGTGCACCGCAGCATCCAGGCCATCCGCTCCAAGGGCGTGAAGCCGGGCCTGGTGTTCAACCCGGCCGAGCCGCTGGATGTGCTGGACTGGGTGATCGACGACATCGACCTCATCCTGATCATGAGCGTGAACCCTGGCTTTGGCGGCCAGAGCTTCATCGACTCGGCCCTGCGCAAGATCGAAGCCGTGCGCAAGCGCATCGACGCCTCGGGCAAGGACATCCGTCTGGAGGTGGACGGCGGCATCAAGGCCGACAACATCCGCCGTGTGGCCGATGCGGGCGCCGACACCTTTGTGGCGGGCAGCGCGATTTTTGGCAAGCCCGACTACAAGGGCGTGATCGACGCCATGCGCGTGCAACTGGCTGCATAAGGGCCGCTTGATGGCGGGCGGGGTGGCCCACCACGGCTGGTGGGGCTACCCCAGCCGTTGAAACGTGAGCACAAACGCCACGCCACCTTCGGTGTTGCGGGCATTGATGGTGCCGCCCATCTTGGCCATGTAGGTTTTGGCCACAAACAGGCCCTGGCCCCGGTGTTCGCCTTCGCCCAGCGGGGTGGGGCTGTCCGGGTCTGATACGCCCAGTTCAAAAATCCGCTCCAGCAGGTCTTCGGCAATGGTCGAGCCCTGGTTGTGCAGCGTGGCGCTGGCCGTGGATTCCGACGCGGTGAGCGTCAGCCTGATGGGGCTGCCCGTAGGGCGGTAGCGGTCGGCATTGCGCAGGATGTGGGTCACCACGTCTTCGAGCGCAAACTCGTCGGCCCGCACGATGACCGGGCCAGGGTGGCTTGGGCCCAGGTCGTACACCACATCCAGAATCCCTGCAAAGTGGGCGTTGTCGGCCACGTTGCGCAAGAAGGCATCCAAGTCCAGCCGCCCCTCGGGCACATCGGCAGCTTGCAGTGCCTCGGCGGGCGATGCTGTGCCATACAGCACATGGATGGCCTGCTGCATGCGCTGCACATAGCGGTGGCCGGGGTCTTGTGGGCCGTTCAGCGCCATCAGCGACTGCAGGGGCGACATGATCTCGTGCCCTACGGCGTGCCACATGTCGCGCTCTTGTTGGGCGCGCAGCTGCTCGCGCTGCAGGTCGTCCTTCACGCGCTGCAGCAGGTCGGCCAAGCCACCGGCCAGAATGCCCAGCTCGTCCGAGCCGCGCAGGTCCGACACATCCAGGTCGCCAAGCCGGGGCCCGGTGTGGCCGGGCTGCACGTTGTACGACACAGCGGCGGCGCGGCGGGTGAGGGCCGTCACGCGGCGGATCAGGCCCACCTCGACCACCAGCCAGGCCAGCGCAATGGCGCCCAGCATGGCACCCAGGTACCACGACAGGCGCGTGGCCACAGCGGCCAGGCCTTGCTCCACGCCGCGCAGGTGGCCGGTGAAGTTGACCACGTAGTTTCCCGTGGGCGTGTCCAGAATGTCCAGGGCCGTGGGGGCGGCGGGCGTGGCTGCTGCCGGGCCCACACCTGCGGCCTCCAGCGGCAGCCAGCGGATCAGGCGCAGCAGCCAGGGGGCAGATGGATCGGCCTGCACTTCGATGCCCTTGAGGGTGATGGCGCTGGCCTCGTCACTGCCCAGCTTGCGGATCTGCACACGCTCGCCCGGCAACAGGCTGCGCGAGAGGTCTCCCAGCGATGCGGCCAGTTGCGCGCCGGGTGCGTCGCTGTCGAACAGTGGTTTGGTGTCCTCGCCCGGCGCCAGCATCTCCACCCGCACACGCATCTGCCCCAGGTCTTCCGGCGGCCAGACCAGGCGCTCGTCCTTGCGGAACAGGGCTTCGCGGAATAGTTCGACCGGCAGGCGGATGGAGTAGTGGGTGCGGCGCAGGCAGTCGGAGGTGATGGCTGCCCCGCCAGGGGGGTGTTGC
Organism: Acidovorax sp. 56; assembly: GCF_002749705.1. Taxonomy (NCBI): domain Bacteria; kingdom Pseudomonadati; phylum Pseudomonadota; class Betaproteobacteria; order Burkholderiales; family Comamonadaceae; genus Acidovorax; species Acidovorax sp. 56. The sequence goes on along the minus strand of NZ_PEEV01000001.1, from coordinate 2,869,277 downwards.
ACCGATGGGGGCGGCAGGTCGCGGCACTGGCCGTTTTGCCACAGCCAGCCGCGAAAGTCGCGCACCGGCCGCGCGCGGGCGTCGAGCAGCGGCGTGCCGTTGTCCACAAACCCCGTCAGGCGCCCGCGCACGGCCGCGCTGCCCTGTGGGGTCATGGCCTCATACGGCGCAATCCAGCGGTAGGTGGCACCCCGCATGTCGAGGCTGATGCGCGCACGGTGTGCCTCGGCGGGCACCAAGGCGCCGCGCTCGCGGGGCGTCAGTTCGCCTGCATAGAAGCTGCCCACCAGGTAGATGAAGCCGCCCGCATAGGGGTTGTTGCCAATCGCCGCGCACACTGAGGCGCCATCGGGGTATTGCACGGAGCAGCCCGCCATCTCCACGGCTTGCTGCGATTTTTGCGGGTCGTCAAAGTCGATGGCAGCGTAGGGCAGCAGCAGCGGCGCTAGCGGCGTCACGCCCTGGCCGAGGTGGCTGGCATTGAGCAGCGCCAACTGGCCCGAGGGGTGGCGCAGCCGCGCCATCACCTCGGCCTGGCTGCGCACAAACCCATGCTGGTAGGCCTGCCAGGCGCGTTCTTTTTCGTCCTTGAGCACCACCACGCTCAGCGCCACCGTGGCCAGCGCCAGCAGCACAAACACCCCGCGCACGAGGATGCGCAGGCGGAACGCGGGCAGGCCCAGGCGGGGCATTTCCAGACGCGATATTTCAAGTGCGGGGTGCAGTAGGCGTTTCACTCCATTCCTCTCGCGTGAAAGTACCGTGCAGGGCTGCCAAAACTGGCGTGGCCCAGGCCAGGGCCGCCGCGCAAGGGCCGCCCCGCCGCGCTGGCGGCGTCCCCCTGCCCGCATCGCGCAGCAATGCGAGAGCGGGGGGAAGGCCCGCAGGGCCTCAGGGGGGTGTTCACTTTACCGTCCAGCGGAAGCCGCGCATGGGCACGTTCTCAATGCCTTCAAATCCGGGGTCCACTTCACGCAGCGCCTCGCGGATGGTGCTCACGTGTTTGCGCACGTTGTCGCGGTTGCGGCCGCTTTTCACCACCTCGAAGAGTTCGTCATACGACACCACCTCGCCACTGCGTTGGTGCAGCGTGGCCAGGATGCGCTGGGCCGTGAGCGGCAGGTTGATGCGCTCGCCGCGCCAAGTGGGGGTGCGTTGCCACAGCGGGTCCAGCACCAGCGCATCGCCCGCCGGGGCGGGAGCTGTGCTGGCCGGGGCCTGTGCCTGCGTGGTGCGCAGGATGTCGAGAAAGGTCTCGATGAAATCGGCCTCTTCGAACGTGGTTTTCTGCAGGTAGTCCCACGCGTCCAGCGCCTTCATGATGCTGCGGTAGATGGCCGCAGGCATGGCGGACACCACCAGCACCGGCGTGCCCTGGCGCAGCTTGTTGATGGCGTTGATGAGGGCCACGCCCGCATGGCGCTCGCGGCCCAGTTCGATGTCGAGCACCACGGCGTCGTAGTGCTCGCGGGCCAGCGCAGCTTCGGCCTCGTCGCGGGTGAACCACTGATCGATGACGATGCCGCTCTTGGCGCTGCGTATCCACCCGGCCAATTGGTTGCTGGTGGGCAGGTCGTCTTCGATCACGGCAATGCGGGTCATGGGCAGGGCGGGGCAGTAGAGGGGTGGGTGGATTATCCCGGCGCCCCGTTCTGGGCGGTGTGAGTTTTTCTTCCGGGGCCGGAAGGTTCGTGCGACAGGTGTGAGCGCATTGGGGGCTGCACTGCGTTGTTGCTTCCGGGGTGGATCCGAACAATCGGTCCTCAATGAGTCAGCCACGGCGGCGGCTCAGAAGCACAACAACACCGAACCAACCTGAGAGAGAAACACCATGAAAGCCACCTGGAATCGCATCGTGCAGACCCTGAAGGGCCACCGCTCTACCCCTTTGTCCGAAGCAGGCTCGGAGCCCTTGCTGGAGGCTGAATTGCAAAGCCCTGTGGCAGCCGATGCACGCGGCGCCGAAGCCCCTCACCTGAACTGGGCCTACCTGCTGCCCACCGCCCGCACCGTGCGCTGGCTGACCGCTGGCGCTGTGGTGGCCGCCGCAGGCCTGATGGTGTACCGCAATCCGCCGGTGCAACACTTGGCGCAAGGCGACCTCGGTGTGCGCCTGAATCAGTTCACCGGTGCCGTGAGTCTCTGGCGCGATGGCAGCGTGTGGGTGGTGCCCGGCCTGCACACGGTGCGCGTGTTCTCGCTGCGTGACCAGAGTTACCGCCCCGAAGTCATGCGCCAGGCCACGGGCAGCGCGCCGCTGCAGTCGGTGGAAGGCCTGTCGCTGGGCCTGGACCTGAGCGTGCGCTATGCCCTGGACCCCAACTCGCCCGCCGTCAAGGCCGGCAACCTGCCCGACAACGTGGGCGTCGACATCGTGGAGCCCGCCGTGCAGGGCCTGGTCTACAAGGTGTTTGCCCGCTACACCGTGCGCGAAATCTTCTCGTCCAAGCGCGCTGAGATTGCGCAGATCATCGAAACCGAACTGCGTGCCCGCCTGGCTGCCGATGGCGTGACGCTGCGCAGCCTCCAAATCGGCAAGGTGGACCTGCCCGCGGAGTACCGCCGCGGCATGGACAGCCTGCTTGCCGAAGAGTTGGCGTCCGAAAAAATGCGCTACACGCTGGAGCTGAAAGACAAGCGCGTGCGTGAAACCGAACTGGACGCCAACGCCGACAAGGTGCGCCGCGAAGTGGCCGCCGAGGCCGCCGCGCGCGAGCAGGTCATTGCCGCCAAGGCCCAGGAAGAGGCCATGAAGCATGTGCTGCCCTTCAAGCAGCGCCAGATTGAGCAGCGCCAGCTGGAGGCCGAAGCCGAACGCGTGGCCCGTGTCAAAGCCGCTGAAGGCAGTGCCCAGGCCCGCCGCATCGAAGCCAACGGCGAGGCCGACGCCCGCCAGAAGCTGGCCGAGGCCGAGGCCTACCGCATGGACCGCGTGGGCAAGGTCAATGCCGAGCAAATGGCCCGCGAAGGCGCACTGGTGACCCAACACCCGCTGCTCATCCAGAAGACGCTGGCCGACAAGCTCTCGGACAAGATCCAGGTCATCATCGCGCCCCCGCCCACCAATGGCGACTTCATCGGTGCCGCACTGCTGGGCGGTAACCGCAACGCCCAGGCCGGGGCCGCACAGGCTGCAGCCGTGGCCGACGACGCCACCACCACCCAAGCCGTGGAGCAGTGAACATGAACGCGACCTTCGCAACTTTGTTGGCAGCCGTGGCCAGCGCCGCAGTGACCGTGGCGGCCGAGGCCGCCCCCCAGCCATCGCCTGGCGCTCAGGGCAGCGCCATCGTGGTGCAAGACCAAGCCAACCTGCGCGCTGCACCGCGCGATGGTGCCCAGCAGCAGGCCAGCCTGTGGCAGGGCGAAGTGCTCGAAGTGCGCGGCGAACGCCTCGACTATTTGCAGGTGTGGGACCACAAGCGTGAGCGCGGTGGCTTCATCCGCGCCAGCGATGTGCGCCGCGTGGCCCTGACCGAGGCAGAAGGCCCCGCGCTGCTGGCTGTGATGCACTTTGTGCAGGACACCCCGGGCGCCGAAGCGCTGGGCATTGGCCTCACCGCCGCTTACCTGCAGGCTGCGCCCGCCAAGGCCCTGGCGGGTGTGGAGGGCGCCCAGGCTTTCGATGCCCTGGGCACCTTTGCCGACCGCTTGGCGCGCCGTGCCTCGGTGGCCGTGCCGGGCAAGGCCTCGGGCGCTACCTTGTCGGCACACCTGGAGGTGGCCAATGGCTACGGCGTGCGCTTTGCCACCTACGAGGTCGAAGGCCGCATGCAGGTCTGCTACGAGGGCGAGGCCTTTCGCCGCCTGCTGGCCATGCCCGTGGCCGATGCCGAGCAGCGCGCCCGTGCCGTCCTGGTGCTGACCCGCCCCGAATGCATCAACCCCGACCTGCCCGCACACGAGCGTGCCAAGGTCACCACCTGGCAGGCGGAGGTGCTGGAGCGCGTAGACGTGGCGGGCCTGCCCGGCTACCTGCGCAACCGTGTGCAGATGCGGCGCGCCAGCGTGTGGGGCGCCGCAGCCTTCCAGCAGGCGCGTAAGAACGCGGCCGACCCGGCGGTGGCCGCGGCCGCCGCACGCGCCCTGACGGAATTCACTGGCGTGAGCAAGGCCGACCTGCCCGACGAGGACCAGAGCGCCTACAACGACGCTGCCATGCGCGTGAGCGCCGTACGCTGGGCGCTGGTGCCTGCTGCGGCGCCTGTCGCTACCGCCGCCGGAGCCCGCCCCACACTGTTGACCGAGCCTGGCGCCCCCGGCGAAACCTGCGTGCTGCTGGTGGACGCGCAGCACAGCGCCAAGGCCCCGCTGCTGCGCCGCTGCACCTACGGCGTGGTGTGGACTGCATCGGCCAGCACCAACCGCGAAGGCACAGCCTTGGCCCTGGCCGTGCAGCCCATGGAAGGCTGGCGCGAGCTGTGGGTGCTGCGCAAGACTGAAGGTGGCTGGCTGGCCGATGTGCTGCCGCCCGCCGCCGCCACGCCCGAGACCGGCGTAGCCGAATGGGCGGGCTGGGTGCCCGGCGGCCAGCAGATGCTGGTGGCGCGCGAAGCCCGGGGCCAGGGCCGATACCGCAAGAGTTTTGAGGTGGTGCGGCTGGAGGGCTTGACCACCGAGCGCGTGACGGGCGATGTGGCTGCGCTGCCCTTGTTCCAGCGTTGGCAAGACCCCGCCTGGAAGCGGCAGACGCTGAGCTTGCGGTGAACACCTCCTGAGTCGGTGGGGGTTGGTGCCACTGTGGTCAACCTGGCATACGCGCCAACAATCGAAGGCTTGGCGCCCACCTTGGGTCCATTGCGCGGGAATGGGCTCAAGGCAGACGCCGAAGCACGGCGCCGAAGTAGGTGGAGGCCAGAAGCGGCCATCCGAAGAAACACAGGCGAAACACCACCGTCCCACCAGAAGCCACGATCAATGCGACAGAGACAAGGCTTCCGCACACCAGGCCAGCCCAAGCAGCGCGGCGGTTGAACGACAGATCTCCGCGAAGCAGGCTGTAGTACAGGCTCCAGAGTGTGGTGAGGCCGAACCACCCAAGGGCCATGGCGATTGCCAGCGTAAAAGCGAAAGAGGTGTCGGCAGCCCTTGACCATGCGTCCACCACGTATCCGATGCCTTGCAGTGTCCAGAAGCCAGCGCCCAGGGTGCTGGGCAGAAGAACAAAGAACCCGATAAGACGGAGTGCGATCGTGCTTGGCATGTGATTCAGTAAAAGGCTCGACCGGGATCCGTGGCTTTCCGTGGAAGAAGCGAAGCATCCCTGATTCCAGTCTGGCAGGCGTATGGACGGCGTAAAACCCGACTTGCTTCATGCGGATCGCGTCAATCCGCCATCGACCCGCAAGCTCTGCCCGGTGATGTAGGCCGCACCCTCCGAGGCCAAGAAAGCGATGGTCGCCGCCACCTCATCGACCTTCCCGTACCGCTGCAGGGGCACGGACGCGCGGCGCTCCTCCCACTCTGGCAGGCTGTCGATCCAGCCCGGCAAGACATTGTTCATGCGGATGTTGTCATGAGAGAAGCTGTCCACAAAGATGCGTGTGAACGAGGCAAGGGCTGCTCGAACCACCGAAGATGCCGGGAACAGCGCGCTAGGCTCCAGCGCCCAGGCCGAAGAGATATTGATGATCGCGCCGCTGCGTTGCTGCTGCATCAGCGGTGCCACCAAGCGGGTCGGTCTAATCACATTCAGAAGATAGGTGTTCATGCCGTCGAGCCATTGCTCGTCCGACAGTTCCAGCAACGGAGCGCGTGGCCCATGGCCCGCACTGTTGACGAGCACGTCGATGCGCCCCCAGCGCTCCCTCACTCGGTCCACCAGACGCGTGAGGTCTTCTATCGACTGGTTGGAGCCCGTCACGCCAATTCCGCCCAGTGCCCCTGCCAGCGCCTCCCCCTTGCCGGAAGACGAAATGATGCCGATGTGAAAGCCATCCGCCGCCAGTCGGCGCGCTGCGGCTGCCCCGATCCCCGTTCCACCAGCGGTAATCAATGCTACTTTTTCTACTGCCATAGTCACCCTTAAATGCTTTGAAGATGCGTTCGGAAATTGTTGAGTATTTCGTCCTATGGTGGTTTGGAGATTGGGGCAGGGCAGCTGTTTCAATCCAGTAGAAAATCTACACCCATGATTAATCCTCTGGGCCGCACGCCCTCACTCAATGCCTTGCGGGCCTTCGAAGTGGCGAGCCGCCATCTCAACTTCCGCCTTGCGGGTCTGGAACTGGGCGTGACGCAAGGCGCGGTGGCGCAGCAGATTCGAGCACTGGAGGCTGAACTGGGCCTGAAGTTGTTCGAGCGCCATCCGCGCACGCTGGCGCTCACGCAGAACGGGCAGCGCTATGTGATAGGCGTGCGCCGTGCGTTTGAGACCTTGGCGCAGGCCACCCAAGGCCTATGCCCCGAGCCGCAGCACCTGACCATCAGCGTGACGCCCACCTTCGCCACCAAATGGCTCATGCCCCGGCTGGGCGACTACACCCGGGCTTATCCTGGTATGGATTTGCGCATTCTTGCGACGGAGCGCTTGTCTCACTTCCACACCGAAGCGGTAGACCTTGCTGTGCGTTATGGCCGCCCGCCCTTCGGGCCCGGGCTTCAGGCCGACTTGCTGTTTGACGAGTGCTTGGTGGCGGTGGGGCACCCCCACACAGCGGGTGAGAATGCCCCGCATGTGCTGGTGCATGACTCCCAGTCTTCGTGGGATCAGTACTTTGAGCAATGCAGGCCCCAGGCGCGTGAGGCAGCAGCGCAAGGCATCTGGTTCAACCAGACGACCTTGGCCATCGATGCCGCGCTGATCGGGCAAGGCATAGCGCTTGTCCAAAGAGATTTTGTGGCGCAGGATTTGGCCGCTGGACGATTGGTCCAGGTGTTCCCGCAGGAGATGAGGACAGAGGCAGGCTACTACCTGGTATGCCCACGCAAGCAACGGCAGCCAGAGGCCGTGGCGGATGTCAGGAGGTGGCTTGGGGCCGTGGGCCGACAGGCGAGTGTCTGAGGTCGGTGGCTTTACCATCCTCCACGCTACCAACTCTATTGCGCTGTTGTGAACTTTATTCCTTTGCTTCCGTCCCGTTTGGACGCCGTCATCGTCGACTTGGACGGGACCATGGTGGACACCATGGGCGATTTCAACGAGGCGCTGAACCGGATGCTGCGCGAGCTCGGGTTGCCTGCCATCGAGGCCGAGCGCATCGAGAGCATGGTGGGTAAGGGCTCGGAGCATTTGCTGCGATCCGTGCTAAATCATGTGCTAGCGCACATGGATAAAGCGCAAGCAGCTATCAAAGCAGAAGCATTATTTCCCCAGGCCTGGGCCAGCTACCAGCGGCATTACCTGGAGATCAACGGCAGCTATTCAGCGGTGTACCCCGGTGTGGTGGAGGGGCTGACAGCCCTGCACAGCGCGGGCCTGCGCATGGCTTGCCTGACGAACAAGCCGCTGTCATTTGCGCGGCCTTTGTTGCAGGCCAAGGGGCTGGCGGGGTTTTTCGGCCAGGTGTTTGGGGGCGACAGCTTTGAGCGCAAGAAGCCCGATCCGCTGCCCCTGCTCAAGACCTGCGAAGCGCTGGGCAGCCAGCCTGCGCGCACGCTGATGGTGGGCGACTCCAGCAACGACGCACAGGCCGCCCGTGCTGCTGGGTGCCCCGTGGTGTTGGTGACCTATGGCTACAACCATGGCCAGCCGGTGCGCGGGGTGGATGCCGATGGGTATGTGGACGCGCTCAGCGCATTGCTTGGCAGTTGATGCGGATAGCGCTGTGGCACCACTCCATTGGTCGGATCAGGCCGGCTTGCCCAACAGCGCGTCTTTGAGCTTGAAGTCGGCGGGCAGGTTGCCCAGCCAGATGCCCAGCAGGGCGTTGAAAAACTCAGGCTCCTTGAACGGCTCGCCCTGGGGCTTGCCCTTGACCGTGATCACCGTGCCGGTGCCCGGAATCCAGTCGATCATGAACTGGTCGCCCGGCTGCAGCTTTTTGTGCTCTGAAAAAATCTGGCTCATGCGCAGCACGCCTGGCACGATGCGCGAGAACGCGGCGCGGTCCATGTTGTCTTCCATGCCGCGTGAGAACAGCTTGCCCAGTTCGGTGGAGTCGATCTCGCGCAGCATGGTGATGCTCATGCGCTTGGGGCCACGCTGGGCGGCCACTTCCTGGGTGGTGGAGGCTTTCTTTTCCAGGTACAGCCCGGCGGTGTAGACCTTGAACACGGCCTTGTAGCGCACCCCAGCGCCGTTGAGTTGCAAGGCCGTATCGCCCAGCGCACTGGTGGCGTCGTACTTCACATCGGCCACCGTCACGGCCTGGCACCAGGCACTGCTTGCCAGAATGCAGGCGCACAGGCCCACCGCCCATCGCTCCATGAGTTTCATGCACAGCTCCCTATAGGAAAAGAATGATCAGAAAAGAACGATCGTTCGTTTCAAATTGTTGCTGCACCGTGAGCGCATCGCAACAGGGTTTTCGATGGGATGCCAGCAGGTTGTGTTGTGCTGAGGGGCTCTGTCAAAAATCAATGACCGCGTTTGCTACACTTTGGCCCATGTTCATTCATCACGTGTTCATCACAGGTTGCAGCGACCGGGGAGCCTGGCCCTGGCGTCAGCCTGTCCTTTTGAACGCCTGATAGCACCTGGGCAACCGCCCCAGCGTGCACCCGTGGCCTCCACCCCGATGCGGTGAGGCCGATTGAATGGACCGCAGCGCCCCTTTTTCATTGCACAGGGACACGCGCTGCGACAGCAGGGAGCCCTCCCCGTGATTACAGAACTTGAATTCAAAAGCCTGGCCAGCGAAGGCTACAACCGCATTCCGCTCATGGTCGAGGCCTTTGCGGACCTGGAAACCCCGCTCTCGCTGTACCTGAAGCTGGCGCACACCAAGGACGGCGGCAAGCACAGCTTTTTGCTTGAATCCGTGGTGGGTGGCGAGCGTTTTGGTCGCTACAGCTTCATCGGCCTGCCCGCACGCACGCTGCTGCGGGCCAGCGGCTTCGGCGCAGCAGCGCGCACCGAGGTCGTCACCGATGGCCAAGTGGTCGAGACGGCCACCGGCAACCCGCTGGACTTCATTGCCGACTACCAAAAACGCTTCAAGGTGGCCCTGCGCCCCGGCCTGCCGCGCTTTTGCGGCGGCCTGGCGGGCTACTTTGGCTACGACGCCGTGCGCTATATCGAGAAAAAGCTCGAAACCACCTGCCCGCCCGACACCCTGGGCTGTCCCGACATCCTGCTGCTGCAGTGCGAGGAGCTGGCGGTCATCGACAACCTCTCGGGCAAGCTCTACCTCATCGTGTACGCCGACCCGGCCCAGCCCGAGGCCTACACCCGCGCCAAAAAGCGCCTGCGCGATCTCAAGGAGCAGCTCAAGTATTCGGTGAGCGCTCCGGTGGTCAAAGCCACCGAGAGCCACCCCGCCCAGCGCGACTTTGCCAAGGCCGACTACCTTGCCGCCGTGAACCGCGCCAAGGAGCTGATTGCTGCCGGCGACTTCATGCAGGTGCAGGTGGGCCAGCGCATCCACAAGCGCTACACCGAGTCGCCCCTGTCGCTGTACCGCGCGCTGCGCTCGCTGAACCCGTCGCCGTACATGTACTTCTACGACTTTGGCGACTTCCATGTGGTGGGCGCCAGCCCCGAAATTTTGGTGCGCCAGGAGAAGACCGAAGAAGGCACCAAGGTCACCATCCGCCCCCTGGCGGGCACCCGCCCGCGTGGCGCCACGCCCGAGAAGGACAAGGCCACCGAGGTCGAACTCATCAACGACCCCAAGGAACGCGCCGAACACGTGATGCTGATTGATCTGGCGCGCAACGACATCGGCCGCATCGCCAAAACCGGCACCGTGAAGGTGACTGAGGCCTTTGCCGTGGAGCGCTACAGCCATGTGATGCACATCGTGAGCAACGTGGAAGGCATCCTCAACGAGGGCATGACCAGCATGGACGTGCTCAAGGCCACCTTCCCCGCCGGCACGCTCACCGGCGCGCCCAAGGTACATGCCATGGAACTCATCGACCAGCTGGAACCCACCAAGCGCGGCCTGTACGGCGGCGCCTGCGGCTACCTGAGCTACGCGGGCGACATGGACGTGGCCATTGCCATCCGCACCGGCATCATCAAGAACGGCACGCTCTATGTGCAGGCCGCTGCGGGCGTGGTGGCCGATTCGGTGCCCGAGCTGGAGTGGAGGGAAACCGAGCACAAGGCCCGCGCGTTGCTGCGCGCCGCCGAACTGGTCGAGGAGGGCCTGGAATGACCCGCGCCATTGCCAAAGTGAAGGCCTGCACCACCATGCAGGACGTGCGCCGCGAAGTGAACGCGCTGGACGACGTGCTGGTGCCCTTGCTGGTGGAGCGCGTGGGCTACATGACCCAGGCCGCACGCATCAAGCAAGGTGTGGAACAGGTGCGCGATGAAGCGCGCATCGAGGCCATCGTGGCCCGCGTGCGCGAGCGCGCCCAGGCCGAAGGCGGCGACGCCGATGTGATGGAAGCCATCTACCGCAGCCTCATGGAAGCCTGCATTGCCTATGAACACCGCGAGTTCGCCCGTCTGCGCGAGCCCGCCCTTGCCGGGAGCGCCGCATGAAACTCTTGATGGTCGACAACTACGACAGCTTTACCTACAACATCGTCCAGTACTTTGGTGAACTGGGCGCCGAGGTCGAGGTGTTCCGCAACGACGAGATCACCGTGGCCGAGATCGAGGCGCGCCTGAATGCCGGGCAGCTCGACCGCTTGGTCATCTCGCCCGGCCCTTGCTCGCCCGCAGAGGCGGGTATCTCTGTGGCTGCGATCAAGCACTTTGCCGGCAAGCTGCCTATCCTGGGCGTGTGCCTGGGCCACCAGAGCATTGGCGCGGCCTTCGGCGGCAACATCATCCGCGCGCAGGAGCTGATGCACGGCAAGACCAGCGTCATCACCACCACCCAAAAGGGTGTGTTTGCTGGCCTGCCGGAGAAGTTCACTGTCAACCGCTACCACTCTCTCGCCATCGAGCGCGCCACCTGCCCGGATGTGCTCGAAGTGACCGCCTGGACCGACGACGGTGAAATCATGGGCGTGCGCCACAAGACGCTGGCGATCGAAGGCGTGCAGTTCCACCCCGAGAGCATCCTCACCGAACACGGCCACGCCATGCTCAAGAACTTTCTGGAGCAGCGCGCATGAACTTCATCGACGCCCACCAGCTGGTGATGTTCATCGCCGCAGGCTGGCTGCTCAACCTCACGCCCGGGCCCGATGTGCTCTACATCGTGACCAACGCGCTCAAGTCCGGCTCCCGCGCGGGCATCGTGGCGGGCATGGGCATCACGGCCGGGTGCTTTGTGCACATCTTTGCGGCCGCTGTGGGCGTGGGCGCGCTGCTGGCCGCATCGGCCACGGCGTTCACGGTGCTCAAGTGGGTCGGTGCTGCGTACCTGATGTGGATGGGGGTGCGCATGCTGTTGTCCAAGCCCGGTGCCGACGGGGGCAACAGCGCAGCGCTGGCGGCCGCGCAGGCGGCCCCTGCGCAGCACACACCGCTGCGCAAGGTGTTTCTGGGCGGTTTCTGGACCAATGTGCTCAACCCCAAGGTCGCGATCTTCTTCCTGGCCTTTGTGCCGCAGTTCATCGCGCCGGGCACGGACAACAAAGCGCTGGCCTTTGTGCTGCTGGGCGTGCTGTTCAACCTCAACGCCATCCCCGTCAACGTGGGCTGGGCGCTGGCCGCATCGTGGATGGCACGGCGTGCCGGGGTGATCCAGTGCAGCATGCACTGGCTGGACCGCGTGGCGGGCGCCATGTTCATCGGCTTCGGACTCAAGCTGGCCCTGACGGACCAGCCCTCCGCTTAAACACCAGGAGACATTCCATGCCCATCACCCCCCAGGAAGCGCTGCAGCGCACCATCGAGCACCGCGAAATCTTCCACGACGAGATGCTGCACCTGATGCGGCTCATCATGAACGGCGAACTCTCGCCCGTCATGACCGCATCCATCATCACGGGCCTGCGCGTGAAGAAGGAAACCATTGGCGAGATCACCGCCGCAGCCCAGGTGATGCGCGAGTTCAGCACCAAGGTCCACGTCAAGGACGCGACCCACATGGTGGACATCGTGGGCACGGGCGGCGACGGTGCCAACACCTTCAACATCTCCACCTGCTCGATGTTCGTGGCGGCCGCAGCGGGCGCCAAGGTCAGCAAACATGGCGGGCGCGGTGTGTCGAGCAAAAGCGGTAGCGCCGATGTGATGGAGGCCCTGGGCATCCACATCAACCTCAAGCCTGAGCAGATTGCCCAGTGCATTGCCGAGGTGGGCATCGGCTTCATGTTTGCGCCCAACCACCACCCAGCCATGAAGAACGTGGCCCCGGTGCGCAAGGAACTGGGCGTGCGCACTATCTTTAACATCCTGGGCCCACTCACCAACCCCGCAGGCGCACCCAACATCCTGATGGGCGTGTTCCACCCCGACCTGGTCGGCATCCAGGTGCGCGCGCTGCAGCGCCTGGGCGCCGAGCATGCGTTGGTGGTCTACGGCCGCGATGGCATGGACGAAGTGAGTCTGGGCGCCGCGACGCTGGTGGGCGAGCTGAAGAACGGCCAGATCACCGAATACGAGATCCATCCCGAAGACTTCGGTCTGGCCATGTCCAGCAACCGTGCCCTCAAGGTCGAGACGCCCGAGCAATCGCGTGAGATGTTGATCGGTGTGCTCAAGGGCGAGCCGGGCGCTGCGCAGGACATCGTGTGCCTGAACGCAGGCGTGGCCTTGTACGCCGCCAATGTGGCCGACTCCATCCAGGCTGGCATTGCCAAGGCACGCGCTGCTATTGCCTCCGGCGCCGCGCTGGCCAAGCTGGAGCAGGTGGTCATGCGTACGCACGCGCTGGCGGGCTAAGCAGCCATGTGGCACGACCCTGGTCTGTGGATTGTGCTGGGCGTTTCCGCGCTGTTCATTGCGGTGGGGGTGGTGCTGCACCGCGTGTTCGTGCGCGTGCTGAAGGGGCCTGAGGGGGGCCGTGTGGCCCCATCCCCTGAGGACAAGGCAGAGTCGTGAGCGCTGCTCGTCGTCCCTTGATACGGCAGCACAGCCTCAACGGCCTGGCTGCGGCGGTGGAGCAACAGCCTCGCCTGTGGTTGCCGCAGCACGCGGGAGGAGGGGCTTGGGTGCCCGGGTGGGAGGTTATGTCCTTATGGGTTGCAGCGTCCGGTTTCTTCTTTTCTTTGGTCTCATCGCTGCGTCTTGGCTGGGTTGGTTGGCTCGTTTGGATGTTGGTGCTCGGCGCTTTGGCGGCGTGGGCCACATGGGCCTTGGGGCGCAAGCGCCAACGCAAAAAGCAACAGGGTTGGGAGGTCCATTTCGAGCAGCGCACGTTGACCCCGGTCGGGCTGCACGGTCACTCCGTCATCACCCTGGGGCCAGACTACAGCCTGGGTTGTTTCCCGGGCGGTGATGGCGAAGAGGCCGCGTGGCTGTTGGAGCTTCGGCACGTACGCCGGGGGCCTGTGGCTGCTTTGGCGCTGATCCATGCGAACGCAGGCAAACCCGACGAAATGGCGACCTTGGACCGTTTTGTCAGCCGCCTCGCGCAGCGGCTGGAGATCCGCCGCTCGGGCGCACCGTTGCCGGGCTTGCCAGGGCCGGAAAATACCTGAAGCGAATGAGGGCGGATGTTGTGGGCCAAACGGCCTGCCCGATCGTTCATTTTTGAAAGAGAAACCATGTCTGACATCCTCAACAAGATCGTGGCCGTCAAGCACGAAGAAGTGGCCGTTGCCAAAAAGCGCCTGCCGTTTGACGTGATCCGCGCCGATGCCGAGAGCCGCGTGCTCACGCGCGACTTTGAAGGTGCGCTGCGCGCCAAGATTGCCAAGGGCCAGGCGGCCGTGATTGCCGAGGTCAAGAAGGCCAGCCCCAGCAAGGGCGTGCTGCGCGCTGACTTCGAGCCCGCTGACATTGCGCAAAGCTATATGGAAGGCGATGGCAAGGTCAGCGCGGCCTGCCTGTCGGTGCTGACTGATCGGCAGTTCTTCCAAGGCCAGCCCGATTACCTGAAGCAGGCCCGCGCCAGCACCACGCTCCCTGTGCTGCGCAAGGACTTCATGGTGGATGCGTACCAGATCTACGAATCGCGCGCCATGGGCGCCGACGCCATCCTGCTGATCGCCGCCTGCCTGGACGACGCCCAGATGGCCGACTTTGAAGCCATCGCCCGCAGCCTGGACATGGCGGTGCTGGTGGAAGTGCACGACCGGCCTGAGCTGGAACGCGCGCTCAAGCTCAAAACCCCGCTGGTCGGCATCAACAACCGCAACCTGCGCACGTTCGAAGTCACGCTGGACACCACGCTCTCCATGCTGAAGGACGTGCCCGCTGACCGCCTGCTGGTCACCGAGTCCGGCATCCTCAAGCCCGCCGACGTGAAGACCATGCGCGACGCGGGCGTGCATGCCTTCCTGGTGGGCGAGGCCTTCATGCGTGCCGACGACCCTGGCCTGGCGCTGGCCAAGCTGTTTCAATAATTGCTATTGATTTGATAGCTGCTTACGCTTGTTAAACAAGCCTTAGAGGCACTTTTAATCATGAATACCGCATCTGAGGACTTTGCTGCCACCCAATTGCAGACCGCCAACCCTGTGCAATGGCCTGTGGCTGCGGGCTGGCAGCCGCTGGTGGACGGGTTCTTTGGTGGCCCCGTGGGGCAAAAGCTGTTGGCTTACCTGCAAGGCCGCATCGAGGCGGGCGCGGCCATCTTCCCTCCGCGCCCTCTGCGGGCGCTGGAGCTGACCCTGCCCGAGGCCGTGCGTGTGGTCATCCTGGGGCAGGACCCGTACCACGGGCGCGGCCAGGCCGAGGGGCTTGCATTCTCTGTCGCCTCTGGGGTGCGCCTGCCGCCCTCGCTGCAAAACATCTTCAAGGAAATGCAGCGCGACCTGGGGGTGCCATTCCCGCCGTTTCCGCAGCCTGGTGGCAGCCTTGTTAAGTGGGCACAGAACGGCGTGCTGCTGCTCAACACCTGCCTTACTGTGGAAGAAGGGCAGGCCGCCAGCCACTCTGGCAAAGGCTGGGAGCTGCTGACCGACGCGGTGATCCGCCACGTGGCCGAGGGCGACCGCCCCGTCGTCTTCATGCTGTGGGGCGCACACGCACAGTCCAAGCGCGCCTTTATTCCGCAGGATCGCGGCCACTTGGTGCTCACCTCCAACCACCCCTCGCCGCTGTCCGCCTTGCGGCCCCCGGTGCCCTTCATCGGCAACGGACATTTTGGGCAGGCGCGTGAGTTTCGGGAGCGGCATCGGGGGTGACTTTTGCGCAGAGCATGGGTAGCTGCTGCTTTCTGACCTTCCGTGGGAGCGCTGGATGGCTCTGGCGCTGACATGGCTCCTCGCGAGGTAACCCCCAAAAAAGCAAAGGGCGCCTAGAGCGCCCTTTGCTTTTGAGAGGGGCACAGCCGCTAGGCCATGCTCTGCACCTCAAGGGTCCAGCAGGTGCACCATGGCGGTGGATTTTCCGCCTTTGCCATCGCTGATGGTATAGGTGAAGGTGTCTGCGTAGAACGGGGCCTTGGGCGTGAAGAGAATCTGCGATCCCATGATTTGCACGGTACCCGACAGGTTGTCAGGCTGCGTCACTCCAACGATCGAAAGGGTATCGCCATCCGGGTCCGTATCGTTGGCCAGCACAGAGAGCATGACGGCGGTCGTTCCACTGACCCAGTAGGTATCCCCCACGGCAACTGGCGCGCGGTTAGACGCGTTGCCCGTGACTTGAACCACGACCTGAGCAGTCGATGTCAGTCCTTGCTGGTCGCGGATGGAGTAAGTGAACTTGTCAGCTCCTGCGTAATTGCTCGGTGCGATGTAGACAACCTGCGAGCCTTCGATGCGCACACGGCCCTGCGCTGGTTGTCCCACAGAGACCAGCGTCAAGGTGTCTCCCTGGTCCGGGTCTGTGTCATTCGCCAAGATGGGAAGGGTGGTGGTGGAGCCTTGTGCCACCTGATAGCTGTCATCGGTGGCCGTAGGCGCTCGGTTGACCCATGTACGGCTTCGATTTTCCGTCTGCGTTTCTTCTTTGGTGCGATACACATCCACCGTGCGTTTGTGCAGCGCTGGTGTGCGCAGGGCTTGACGAACCCAGGCCGGGGGTTGGTCCACCAGTTCGCGCTCGTAGGTGACGGCAGGGGGCTGAGGGGCGACTGCAGCGGTTGTCGTGGACGCAGGGGCGGGTGCAGGGGCCACCACTTGCTCTTCGTCCACAAAGCTGTAGAACTCCAATTCCACGCGGCGGTTCTTCTCGCGGGTGGCTGGCTCTGCGGGGTACTTGGGGTCGCGCTTGCCTCGGCCTTCTGCCAGGGACTCGGTCGCGCCAAATGCGCCGGCGGCAACCAGGTAGTCACGCACCGCAGTGGCGCGCTGCAGGGACAGCTTGTCGTTGGCGGCGTCGCTGCCCAGGTCGCAGGTGTGGCCAATGATGAGTACGTTGCCTTCGTGCCCCTGGGTTTTGAGTTGCTGGGCCACGCGGTCCAGCTCTGCCTTGGCCGAAGGGGTCAGGCGCGCGCTGTTGAATGCGAAGAACGCCTCGGCCGTCATATTGGCCTTGGTTTTCACCCACTGTTTGACAGGCTCTTGCGGTGCCTGGTTCTGGGCCATCGCTGGCTCTGTAGAGGGCGCTGCGGCAGGTGCGTCAACGGGGGTGACGCGGAACAGGCGCTCTGGTTGGCTGTTGTTGCCCCCCAGCGCATAGCGGTATACCACCATCGCACGGGTTTCATTGCGGGTGGTGTCCAGGTCGCCGCTCTTGAAGATGCGGTCCACCTGCAGTGCGACGCTGTGGGGTGTTCCCACAAACGCCTTTTCAGCCATCAGCGATACCGTGTGCTGGTGTGCATTGCTGCGGCCCCATTCGTAGTCGTACCCGGCAGTGATGCGGACTTGGCGGTTGTCAAATGTGCGACCAGCCCGCACGCCAACACCGTAGTCGTAGGCTTTTTCGTAGAACCGCGTGCTTTGGGTACGGGTAATGGTGTCGATATAGGGGCGACCGTCTGCGACCCCAGTTTCGTCCAATGTTGTTGTGCTGGACGTCGTGCCCATGAGGCGGCGTCCTGTGATGGCCCGGCTCAAATTCAGGTTGCCAAACCAGTCGCTTTCTTCGCGGCCATAGCCCAAGGTGATCTTGCGATCCCGGGTGGGGTTCTGGTCGTGGGCCAGAAAGTATTTGTGTACCGTAGCACCCTGCAGCTGGTGGTAGCTGAGCTTGAGGCCACCGGAAGACTGGGCCACCCAACCTTCGCCCAGCCAGGCGCTGTTGGCCTGTTCGTGCAGCACGGCTGAAAGCTCTCCCTGGAACTTGCCGCCTTTGGAGTAGCCAATGGAGAAGCGTGCAGCATCACCGGAGTACAGCAAGCTGCCATCGGGTTGGAGGGTGACGGAACCTTGGGCCTGCGCGGGCTGAACACAGAATGGTGCGATCAGAGACAGCAAGAGCAAGGGAAGTCGGGATGGGCGATGCTTGCGGGGCATAGATCAGCTCAAAGGGTAGAGGGGGCAACCACCAAAGGAACCCTGGGTTGCTCGGGCAGCTTCGCTTGCGCAGCCAATGCAGGCGGTGGGTGGCTCGCTCGGCAAGCCAAGCAGGACACAGCCTGACTCCATCCAATCTTGGACGGGCTTTGTTTCTGAGTGGGCTGGGGTAGGATTCTAAAAGCGTATGGCCCAAACCCCATGGGCAGGCTGCAAGTGTTGTGAATGCGCCATAGGGGGCAGGCACATGGCCGGGGCAGACCCAGGGCTGATTTCGCCGCGATGCCTGCCTTTGGCCTGTTTCACAGAGTTGGACGATCGCACCGAGTCCGGTGCCTTGGGTTTACTCCGCCACCGGTGCCCGTGGTGCCGCTGGCGCTTCACAGCCTGCGGCCTGGCCCAGGCCTTTGAGGTAGCTGCGGCGGATGGTGCCTGCGGTGATGGAGGCTTCGACCTCTCGGGCGTACTTCTCTGCCCCGGTGAGTTTGCGCACCCAGCTGCGCATGGGCACGATGCCTTCTGCGGCACCTTTGACGGCACCGATCGCGCCCTTCTTGGCGGCGCCTGCGCCACGTTCGATCAGGCTGGGGTTGCGGTCGGTGGACGGGGTGTCCAGGTCGGCGCCCAGCACGGTGTCCAGTGCCTGGATGTGTTCGGCCAGTGCTGTGCAGCTGCGGTCGGCGGGGGCGGCGTAGGGAGCTTGCCGTGCAGCGGCCAGCACGGCCGGGATGTCGGCTTTGACCAGGTTCAGATCGCCCAGGGGCGAGGTGATGGCTTTGCCGACTTCAGTGGCGGTCTGGCTGCCCGATGAGGCGGATGAGGCTGTACTGGCCGCAGAGGTTTCAGGCGCAGCGGTGGGCACTTGCTGGGCTGGGGCAGATGCGCAGCCGCCCAGAATCAGTGCAGCAGACAAAGTGCAGGGGATGACCGCAAAGCGCGAAACCAAAGAGTTCATGAGGGCTGGTCCGATAGAGGTGAAGCACGTCCTGTGAGGGCATGCCTGTGGTTTTGGCAATCAGGCTCCCGCACGGGGTGGCCAGATCGCCTGTGTGCGGGGGCTGGCCACCCGTGTGCAGGGCTGGCTGAGTGTAGGTGGCCTGTGCGCCAGCCACGCACCGGCGCTGTGTCGGCAAACCCACACTCTGTGCAGTTTTGCCGAGTTTGCGGGGCTGGATGGGGCGGCTCAGCGGGCCGTTGGGGAGGTTTGGGGCGCCTCTTTGGAGGCCTGGGCGCTGCGCTCCAGCAGCATGGCGTCGCCGTAGCTGAAAAAGCGGTAGCCCTGGGCGATGGCGTGGCGGTACAGGCCCATCACATGGGCGTAGCCCGCAAAGGCGCTTACCAGCATCATCAGCGTGCTTTTGGGCAGGTGGAAGTTGGTGATGAGCACATCCACCACCTGGAAGCTGAAGCCCGGGGTGATGAAAATATTCGTGTCGCCCGTCGCCAGGCCGGTGCGCGCCCAGGATTCAAGCGTGCGCACGGTGGTGGTGCCCACCGCCACCACGCGCCCGCCGCGCTGGCGGCAGCGCTCGAGCGCTGCCAGTGTGGCCAGGGGCACTTCGTACCACTCGCTGTGCATCTGGTGCTCGGCCAGGTTTTCGGTCTTGCAGGGCTGGAAGGTGCCTGCGCCCACGTGCAGCGTGACACTCGCGCGTTCAATGCCGCGTGCGGCCAGATCGGCCAGCACGCCTTCGTCAAAGTGCAGCGCGGCGGTGGGCGCGGCCACGGCGCCGGGGGCGCTCGCAAACACGGTCTGGTAGCGCTGGCTGTCTTCGGCTTCATCTGGGTCGTGGTCGGTGTTCTGGTGGCGCTCGATGTAGGGCGGCAGCGGCAGGTGGCCGTGGCGGTCCATCAGCTCCCAGGGCGATTCGCCTGCGGGGCCCAGCAGCGCAAAGCGGAAAAGCGGGCCGTCCTCGGTGGGCCAGCGGCCCAGCAGCAGTGCGTCAAAACCCCCGCCCTTGCGGCCACCCGCCATGTGCACCAAGCTACCGGGCAGGGGCTTTTTGCTGACCTTCATGTGGGCTACGACTTCATTCCCCTGGTTTCCGGCCTCGGCGGGCAACACGCGTTCAATCAGCAGCTCCAGCTTGCCGCCGCTGGCTTTCTCGCCAAAGATGCGCGCTTTGACCACGCGGGTGTCGTTGAACACCAGCAGGTCGCCCTCGCGCAGCAGGCCGGGCAGGTCGCGGAAGATGCGGTCCACCGGCTGCATGGCCCGGCCGTCCAGCAGGCGCGAGGCGCTGCGTTCGGGGGCTGGGTGCTGGGCAATCAGTTCGGGGGGCAGCGAGAAGTCGAAGTCGCTGAGGGTGTAGGCGCGAGGGGCGCCGGGGGCTGCGGGCGTGATGTCTGTCATGTGCTTGAGGGCCGAACGGGCCCGTGCCAAGAAGGAAGAGTAAAAGACGGGAGAAACGTAGCCGTCAAAACGGGGGCGCTACGGGGGCGCTATTGTCCCACGGGGGCGCACGGCAACTGCGGCCTGCAGTCAGCCAGGGCTGGCCACGGCTTGCGGCGCAGGGACTGTGGCAAGCAGACTGAGGATCTTGTCGTGCTGGGCCAATGCCGTACCGGGTGCCAGCAAAGCCGCAGCCCCTGCGGCCACACCCCAGCGCAAGGCGTCAGGGGGCGCGTCACCCTGCGCCAGCGCCCAGACCAGGGTGGCCAAAAAGCAATCGCCCGCGCCCGTTGTCCCGGTGGCGGCGGGCACATTCAGCGCCGGGGCCTGCCACACACCGTGGCGGGTGGCCAGCAGGGCTCCGTCTTCGCCCATCGATAGCGCCACCATGTCGGCTGCGCCGCGCAACACCAGCGACTGCGCCGCCTGGCTTTGCTCCGGCAGGCTGGCCAGGGGCTGCTGCAGCAATTCGCGCAGCTCCCGCAGGCTGGGCTTGACGAGGGTGACGCCCGCCTGCAGGGCGGCGGCCAGGGGCGGGCCCGAGGTGTCCAGCACCACGTGCCTGCCCTGGGCCTTGGCCAGGCGGGCGGCCTGGGCGTAAAAGTCATCTGGCACACCCGGCGGCAGGCTGCCGCTGGCGATGACCCATTGGGGTGCTGCAGGCAGAGTGATCGGTGGGGGTGTGCGCAGCAACTCCAGGCCTGCCTGCCAGTCGGCGGGCCCTACCGTGGGGCCCGGCAGCACAAAACGGAATTCGCGTCCGGTGCAGGTCTCCAGCACCGACAGGTTTTCGCGGGTGTCGCCGCTGATTGGGTGCACCATGGTCGGCACGCCTTCGCGCGCCAGTAACTGCTGCAGCTGGGCGCCCGCAGGGCCGCCTGCCAGGGCCCAGGCTTGCACTGGGGCGCCCAGACGGTGCAGCACCCGGGCCACATTGATGCCACCGCCACCGGGGTAGCGTTGCACGCCGGCGCAACGCAGCTTGTGGGTGGCTTGCACTTGCTCGGTGCGGGTGGCAATGTCCAGCGCCGGGTTGAGCGTGAGCGTCAAAAAATGGGTCATCGCGGGCTGTGGGGCAAGCCGTGGAGCGGCTGGGAATCCGAGGGGCGCCTGGGGCCGCCCCAGCGTTGCTTTACCAGGGGCGCTCGGGCATTCCGGACCACAGCTCGTTGAGGTCCGGAAAGCGCCATTTGTCCGGATCTTCCCGGGCCACTACTTTTTCATTGCAGCCGGGCTCTGCTAGGTCCACCACCTCGGGCGGGATGCGCAGGTCCGACTTGGTGGAGAAAAACACCTTGACGCGGGGCGAGGTGAGCGATTTTTCGCCCTGCTCCATCACCACCCCAATGCGCCCGGACGTCAGCCGCACCAGCGAGCCTACGGGGTAGATGCCAATGCTTTTGACGAAAGCCTGGAACAGGCGCGGGTCAAAGTGGCCCTTGGTCCATTCGGCCATGCGGCGCAGCGATTCAGAGGGGTCCCAGCCGCGCTTGTAGGGGCGATCGGAGGTGATGGCGTCGTACACGTCGCAAATCGCCGTCATGCGGGCAATCAGGGTGATTTCGTCGCCCTTGAGCTTGTCGGGGTAGCCCGATCCGTCGATTTTTTCATGGTGGTGCAGGCAGGCGTCCAGCACAGAGTCTTCGACACTGCCGCCCTCCTTGAGCATGTTGTAGCCCTCGACGGGGTGGCTTTTGATCACCTCAAATTCGTCGTCGGTGAGCTTGCCCGGCTTGTTCAGCACCGCCAGCGGGATGGCGGCCTTGCCCAGGTCGTGCAGCAGGCCTGCCATGCCCGCACTGCGGGTGTGTTCCTCGCTCAGCCCCACTTGCTTGGCCAGCGCCACCATCATGGCGCACACGGCCACCGAGTGCATGTAGGTGTAGTCGTCTGCCGTTTTCAGGCGAGCCAGGCTGATCAGTGCACCCGGGTTGCGGGTGACAGAGTCAGAGATTTCTTCCACCAGATTCTGCGCACTGGCCGAGTCCACCGCCTTGCCCAGGCGCGCTTCATTGAACATCGACACCACCGCGCGCTTGGATTCACTGCAAATCGAGGCGGCCACCCGAAGCTCGTTTTGCATCGTCGCGGGCAGGCGACCCCGTGGGGGCACGGGCGGTGGTGGCGGTGGGGGAGGGGGGGCCATGACGATGGCCGGCATGTCCTCCAGCAGCGCAAACTCCGAGTCGATCTGCAGATCCGCCTCTTCGCGCGACACCGAGGTCACGCCAGCGGCCACGTCCAGGCCCTTGGACGTATCGATCCATACCTCGTCAATGGCCGTTGACTGGATGCGTGCCAGATCCTTGGGGTCTTTCAGCACGAATTTGGCACGCCAGAAGGGGTGATCCATCCAGGACCCACAAAATTCGTGCAGGTACATGCCCAGGGTGAGGTGTTGAATACTGATTCGCTTGAGCATGACAACTATCCAGATCGCAGACTGCCGGAAACACGGAGAACAAACAGTAACCATGTTAGCCTTTTTGTCAGACAACGCCATCGCCAATTGCCACCCCCTTTGAAGAAAATGCCCGCAGCCCCCAGGGCCACCGCCCCGGCAGCCCAGAGTGCTGCCCAAAAAGCCATGCAGAAGCTGGGTCTTCGGCGCGACATCGACCTGGCCCTGCACCTGCCGCTGCGCTACGAGGACGAGACCCGCATCACCCCCCTGGGCAGCGCGCGCGACGGGCAAACCGTGCAGATCGAAGCCACCGTGACCGCCAGCGAGGTGCAACTGCGCCCGCGCCGCCAATTGCTGGTGCAGGTGGAAGACGCCACGGGCACTTGCGAGCTGCGCTTTTTCAGTTTTTACCCATCGCACCAAAAGACCCTGGCGGTGGGCGCGCGCTTGCGCATCCGGGGCGAGGTCAAGGGCGGGTTTTGGGGGCGGCAGATGCTGCACCCGGCGTTTCGCCAGGCGGGTGGCGAGCTGCCCGCCGCGCTCACTCCCGTGTACCCCACCACGGCCGGTTTGGCGCAGCCCTATCTGCGCCGTGCGGTGGTGAATGCGCTGGCGCGGGTGGATTTGTCAGACACCCTGCCGCCGGGGGCAGAGCCGCCTTTTGCTGTTTTTAGGCATCAAAATGGCCACCAAGGCGCATGGAGCTTGCGCGAGGCGCTCATCTTTTTGCACCACCCAACGCCCGATGTGGCACTGTCCACGCTGGAAGACCACAGCCACCCCGCCTGGCAGCGCCTGAAGGCCGAGGAGCTGCTGGCCCAGCAGCTGTCCCAATACCAGTCGCGCCGCGAGCGCGACCGCCTGCGCGCCCCGGTGCTGCGCCCGCAGATGGGCCAGGAGGGCGCGTTGCCCCTGCACGAGCAGCTCATGGCGGTGCTGCCGTTCGACCTGACTGCCGCCCAGCGTCGCGTGGGGGAAGAGATTGCGGCCGACCTGGCCCGACGCGTGCCCATGCACCGGCTGCTGCAGGGCGATGTGGGATCGGGCAAAACCGTGGTGTCGGCCCTGGCCGCGTGCCTGGCCATGGACGCGGGCTGGCAGTGCGCGCTGATGGCCCCCACCGAAATCCTGGCTGAGCAACATTTCGCCAAGATGATCGGCTGGCTCGAACCCCTGCTGGCCGCGCGCGGCCGCAAGGTGGCCTGGCTGGTGGGCGGGCAAAAGAAAAAGGACCGCACCGCCATGCTGGCGCTGGTGGCCAGCGGCGAGGCTGCGCTGGTGGTGGGCACGCATGCTGTGATTCAGGAGCAGGTGCAGTTCAAGAACCTGGCGCTGGCCATCATCGACGAGCAGCACCGCTTTGGCGTCGCGCAGCGGCTGGCGCTGCGGCAAAAGCTGGCGGCAGGCGTCGCCGCCGGGCCGCCCCAAGGCGATGCAGCCCCCTCGGGGGGCAGCGACCCGCGCAGCGGCGGAGCGTGGGGGGCTGTTGCCAGCATGGAGCCGCACATGCTCATGATGAGCGCCACGCCCATCCCGCGTACCTTGGCTATGAGCTACTACGCCGACCTGGATGTGTCGGTGATCGACGAGCTGCCGCCAGGCCGCACGCCCATCGTGACCAAGCTGATTGCCGACAGCCGCAAGGACGAAGTGATCGAACGCATCGGCGCGCAAGTCGAGGCCGGGCGGCAGGTCTACTGGGTGTGCCCGCTGATTGAAGAAAGCGAGGCGCTGGACCTGAGCAATGCCACGGCCACCCATGCCGACCTGAGCGAGGCCTTGCCGGGCTGCATGGTCGGCCTGCTGCACTCGCGCATGCCCACCGCCGAAAAGAAGGCCGTGATGGCGCTCTTCACCAGCGGCCAGATGGGCGTGCTGGTCAGCACCACCGTGATCGAGGTGGGCGTGGACGTGCCCAACGCCTCGCTCATGGTCATCGAACATGCCGAGCGTTTTGGCCTCTCGCAGCTGCACCAGCTGCGCGGCCGGGTGGGGCGCGGCGCGGCGGCGTCGGCGTGCGTACTGCTGTACGCCACCAACGACAGCGGCCGCGTGGGCGAAACCGCCAAGGAACGCCTGCGCGCCATGGCCGAGACCAACGACGGCTTCGAAATCGCCCGGCGCGATCTAGAAATCCGCGGGCCGGGCGAGTTTTTGGGCGCACGCCAGTCCGGCGATGCGCTGCTGCGGTTTGCCGACCTGGCCACCGACACCCATCTGCTCGAATGGGCGCGCGAGCTGGCCCCCCAGATGCTGGACCGCTACCCGGAATTGGCCGCCAAACACGTGGCGCGCTGGTTGGGGGGAAAATCGGACTATCTCAAGGCCTGAGACGCTCGTAACTGTTGTGCGCCAATGGATTTCGATGGAAGGTGCGGACAGCACGGTAAGTGCCTAGAATTGCTGGATGGACGCACAGCCCCTTTTCATTAGCTTGCACGACGAGTCTGCCGGATATGAGATATCCCCGGACAGAGTGCCCCTGGCAGTCTTGCGAACTTTTGTCAAAGACGTAGAGGAGTTCCTTCGAGGAGATGGCGCCGAAGTGGATTTACAGGCGCTGGACGTAGGGGTGGTTAAAGGCTCGCTGGCGATCCAGACGGCCCCTGTGTCGTCGCCAGGCCTTCTGCGGGATCTGCTGCAGCTTGCGGCCTCCGAGCGTTTGGATGGTCTCGATAAAAAGCGCCGGGAAGTGGTGGAACGGTGGCAAAAACTCGCGCGAGGGGCGCGCCGCTGCGTGTTTCGAATTGCCGTCCCAGGCATTCCGCAACGGGACATCAGCATCAGCGCTGCTACTGACTTCCATGCGGACGACGCAGACCAGTGGGTCCAGGTTGAGCGCTACCTGCAGGGTGAGATTGTTGAAATGGGCGGACTTAAGAAAGTCAATGCGCATATTCGTTTGCCCGATGGCACTTTGATTCCTGTGGAGTCGGATCGCGAATTTTTCCGCAGCGATACGGTGAATCGCCTATACAAGGTCGCCATGGCCCGCATCAGTGCGGAGTACAACGTGGTGACGCGAAAGTACCGCAATGCGCGGTTGCTCGGTTTTGAAGAGCACCAGCAGACTTTGGACGAAGCGCAGTTGCGCCGTTTGACGGAGCGAGGTGCGAAAGCCTGGAGGGGCGTGCCTAGTGCGAGCGATTGGGTGGACTCTCTGCGGGGAGGTACGGTTTGACCTCGATTCTCCTGGATACGAGTTACTTGATCACGCTGGCAGACCCTGGGCGCGCGCACCACGAGACAGCCAAGCGTTATCTGCGCGAGGCGTTGGCTCAGGGCTGTCCTTTGTATTTGTCTGCCGTGGTCGCTTCAGAGTTTCAAGTGGGACAACCTGTGAGCGACCTCCCTTTGCGCAATTTTCACGTATTGCCCTTCAATATCGACCACGCCATGACCTCCGGTAATTTCATGCGTGCGCTGTCGCGGGATACGGGCGACGACCGGGTGGCAGTGAAAGACGACGTCAAATTGCTGGCGCAAATGGTGTGCGAGTCCATCACGCACATCCTCACCGAAGATTCAAACACCCTGGTGAAGTACCTGGGAAGACTCCGCAACCAAGGTCAAGCATCTGCGCAGGCAATTGTTCTGGCGGAAGGTTTTGATGCTGCCTGGTTCAATGGGGGGCAAAAACACCTCCTGGATGAATAGCACTGCTGGCAGTTCACCATGACACTCACCGAACTCAAGTACATCGTTGCGGTGGCCCGCGAGAAGCACTTTGGCCATGCGGCCGACGCCTGCTATGTGTCGCAACCCACGCTCTCGGTGGCCATCAAGAAGCTGGAAGAAGAGCTGGATGTGAAGCTGTTCGAGCGCAGCGCGGGCGAAGTCACGGTGACCCCGCTGGGCGAAGACATTGTTCGCCAGGCGCAGAGCGTGCTGGAACAGGCAGCGGCCATCAAGGAAATCGCCAAGCGCGGCAAGGACCCGCTGGCCGGGCCGCTCACGCTGGGGGTTATCTACACCATCGGGCCCTATCTGCTGCCCGAGCTGGTGCGCCAGTCCATTACCCGCACGCCGCAGATGCCGCTGATGCTGCAGGAGAACTTCACCGTCAAGCTGCTGGAGATGCTGCGCACGGGCGAGATCGACTGCGCCATCCTGGCCGAGCCCTTCCCCGACACCGGCCTGGCCATGGCGCCGCTGTATGACGAGCCCTTCATGGCGGCGGTGCCCAGCACGCACCCGCTGGCGGCCAAGAAGTCGGTTACGGCGGCTGAACTCAAGAACGAAACCATGTTGCTGCTGGGTGCGGGCCATTGCTTCCGGGACCATGTGCTGGAGGTGTGTCCCGAGTTCGCACGCTTTGCGAGCAATGCTGAGGGCATCCGCAAGTCGTTTGAAGGCTCATCACTGGAGACCATCAAGCACATGGTGGCCGCGGGCATGGGCGTGACGCTGGTGCCGCGCCTGTCGGTGCCGCGCGATGCGCTGCTCACCGTGTCACGCCGCCGCAAGAGCGACGAGAGCTACATCCGCTACCTGCCCATTCAGGAGAAAGACGGCGGCCCGCCACCCGTGCGGCGTGTGGTGTTGGCCTGGCGGCGCAGTTTCACGCGCTACGAAGCCATTGCCTCGCTGCGCAACGCCATTTACGCTTGCGAACTGCCGGGTGTGACGCGCCTGTCCTGACGCTGGCTGGCGCGGGGTGTGGGGCCTGCTGGCCCGTCGCGGCGGTCGATGGGGTGAAACTTTTTGTTACCCCCGCTCCGTCACTGGGCGGGGCTACACTCGCGCCGCGCTGGCACCGCGTGCCCGGCGTTTGCATTGTGTTTGCATTCCCCTGACCCGCAACGTTGCCGACCACATGGCAACGGCGGCTTATGACTCCAAGAAGAGAGAGGTTCTCATGAAGAAGCTTTGGCTCACCGCCACGCTGGTGGCTGCCCTGTCCGCCTGTTCCACTGTGCCCCAGGCCAGCGGCCCCCTCAAAAAAGCCGAGATGGACCGCATTGCGGCATCGCCCGCCGCCATGTCGGCCACCGCCGCGTCCGGCAGCTTCAGCCAGTTCCTGGCGTTGTCGGCGCAAATGCAGCCCGAGCTGGCCCCCGCCGTGGCGGCCTACAACAGCAAGGCCACGCTGCAGGGCGATGACCTCGTCAACATCAGCCGCCTGCTGGGCCTGTACAACCGCCTGAAGAACCAGACCGCCGTGATCGACGCCACTGCGCGCATGGTGGCCATTCCCACGGTGCGAGCCGACAAGGTGCCGCCGCACGAAGACCAGCACATCATTGCCTTCGGCACCTTGGTGGAAGGCATGGCCAAAGAGTTTGGCCTGCAATACCGCAACGTGGACAACCGCATCTTTGAGGTGAAGCTGCCCGGTAGCGGCCCCGAAGAGTTCGGCATCCTGACCCACGCCGACGTGGTGCCCGTGGTGGCCGACGAATGGGTGCTGGACGACGGCACCAAGCTCGATCCCTTCAAGCTGACCCGCGTGGGTGGCAACCTGTACGGCCGGGGCTCCATTGACGACAAGGGCTCCATCGCCACCGTGCTGTACGCCATGAAGGCAGTGAAGGAAAGCGGCCTGCCGCTGGCCCGCACCATCCGCCTCATGATCGAAACCACCGAAGAAACCGGTGGCGACGCGATGAAGTACTACCGCACCAAGACCACGCTGCCTGAGTACAACATCGTGCTCGACAGCAAGTACCCCGCCGTGGTGGCTGAAAAGGGATCGGGCGCGCTGCGCACCACTTTCACTCTGGGCGCCGCCGCAGGCAACCAGCCCACCATCGTGGCCATGGCGGGCGCCGCATCGGCCAACGCCGTGCCCCAGACGGCCACGGCCCGCCTGCGTGGCGGCAATGCCGACGCCACCGCCCGCCAGCTCAGCGCCGGCAAGGACGCCTTTGTCGGCAAATACACCGGTCAGGGCGGCAAGTTCAGCATCGATGTGGCGCGTGAAGGCGCAGACGTGCTGGTCAAGGTCACAGGCGTCTCGGCCCACGGCTCGCGCCCCGAAGAAGGTGTGAACCCGCTGCCGCGCCTGGCGCTGTTCCTGCAGCAATCGGGGGTGGCTGTGGCCGCCAATGGCTATGCCCAGGCCGTGCGCTACATCGCTGATCTGTATGGCGTGGACTACCTGGGCCGCACCATCGGCCTGGCCTACAGCGACGACTTCATGGGCCCGCTGACCATGTCGCCCAACCTGATCCGTGAGAAAGACGGCAAGGTCGATGTGCTGGTGAACGTGCGCATGCCCCGTGGCAACACGCCCGAGGCCCTGGCCAAGGCCACCACCGAACGCATCAAGGCCTGGGGCACCCAGGCCGGTGTGGCGGTCGAGGTGGACCACAACCAAGGCAACTGGATGGCCCGCGACCCCAAGGGCGCCTGGCTGGCCAC
The DNA here is from genome assembly GCF_002749705.1 of Acidovorax sp. 56. Taxonomy (NCBI): domain Bacteria; kingdom Pseudomonadati; phylum Pseudomonadota; class Betaproteobacteria; order Burkholderiales; family Comamonadaceae; genus Acidovorax; species Acidovorax sp. 56. Next base: position 2,840,598 of record NZ_PEEV01000001.1, on the reverse strand, counting down.
GCTGCTCAACACCTTTGGCGACACCACTGGCCTGCCCGCGCAGCCTGTGCCCACGGCTGGCAGCACCACGGCCAAGCTGATGCCCAACGCCATCAACTTTGGCCCCGCCATGCCTGGCAAGAAGTACACGGCCCACAACGCCAAGGAGTTCAAGGAAGTGGTGGACCTGGACGCGGACATGCAGATGTTCACCGAAATGCTGGTGCGCATCGGCAACCTGCCGCAAATGCAGTGAACCTGCGGTTGGGGGCCTCCCGTGTGTTTTCTGGGCCCCGGTTCTTGATCCAGGTGCAAGCCACCGGCATCGGCTGACAGGCGATGCCGGTGGCTTGCGCTACAGTGGCTGAGGACTCCGCGCGCAGCGCTCACACGGGCCAGTCAGCGCGGGGCGTTTCATGTTTCAGCACGGAAGGACCCCCATGGCCAAAGCTCCTGGCAAAGCCGCACCCGGCAAGACCTCTGCCCCCAGCATCAACATCGGCATCAGCGACAAGGATCGCGCTGCCATCGCCCAGGGCCTGTCGCGCCTGCTGGCCGACACCTACACCCTGTACCTCACCACCCACAACTTCCACTGGAACGTGACGGGCCCCATGTTCAACACGCTGCACACCATGTTCATGGCGCAGTACACCGAGCTGTGGAACGCGGTGGACCCGATTGCCGAGCGCATCCGTTCGCTGGGCCACGTGGCTCCGGGCTCGTACGCCGAGTTTGGCAAGCTGGCCACCGTGCCCGACGCCCCCGCCAAGCCGCCCAAGGCGCTGGACATGGTGCGTGTGCTGGTCGAAGGCCACGAGGCCGTGGCCCGCACTGCGCGCAGCCTGTTCCCTCTGGCCGACAAAGCCAGCGACGAGCCCACGGCCGACCTGCTGACGCAGCGCCTGACGGTGCACGAACAGACGGCGTGGATGCTGCGCTCGCTGCTCGAAGAGTAAGAGCGGCTAACAAAACCCTTCTGGCGTCGTTGCCGCGTCTTGTCGTACTACTTGTACTGCCTGCGACGCGGCGCCTAGCCAGAACCGCTGCGCTGGGTTTTGTTACCCGCTCTAAGCCAGCCGCTGCGCTGTGAACCGAACGCCCGGCGGCCGCAAGGCCCCGGGCGTTTTTCTGGCCGGGCCGATGCCGGGCCTGCATCTGGGAAAATCCCGCCCCATGACCGCCGCCACCACCGTCCCCCGCAGCCGCTTTTCGCTTTATCTCGACCTCATCCGCTGGGACCGCCCCGCCGGCTGGCTGGTGTGCCTGTGGCCCACACTGTCTGCGCTGTGGATTGCGGCCGATGGTTTCCCCGGCTGGCACCTGCTGGTGGTGTTTGTGCTGGGCACCTTCCTCATGCGCAGCGCCGGCTGCTGCGTGAACGATGTGGCCGACCGCGACTTTGACAAACACGTCAAGCGCACGGCGCAGCGGCCCGTGACCACGGGCGCCGTGTCGGTGAAAGAGGCGCTGGGTTTGGGCGCTGTGCTGGCCCTCGTGTCGTTTGGCCTGGTGCTCACCACCAACACCGCTGCCATCCTCTGGTCCGTGCCTGCCGTGCTGGTGGCCATTGCCTACCCGTTCACCAAGCGCCTTATCTCCATGCCGCAGGCGGTGCTGGGCATTGCGTTCAACTTTGGCATCGTCATCGCCTTCGCTGCGGTGCAGGGCAGCGTTCCCGCCGTGGCGTGGTGGATGTGGCTGGGCAATATGTTCTGGGTGCTGGCCTATGACACCGAATACGCCATGGTGGACCGCGACGACGACCTCAAGATCGGCATCAAGACCTCGGCCATCACCCTGGGCCGCTTCGACGTGGTGGGCATTGTGCTGTTCTATCTGCTTTTCATAGGAATTTGGGCTGTGGCGCTTGCTCCTTATGCGCTGGGTGCTATTTTTTATATAGCAATTGCTGCAGCGCTGGCACAGGCCGTGTGGCACTTCACGTTGATCCGCACGCGCACCCGAGAGGGCTGCTTCAAGGCGTTTCGCATCAACCACTGGCTGGGCGCCACGGTGTTTGCGGGCATTGCGGGCAGTTACCTGCTGCGGTGGCTGGGGGGGGTTGGGGCTTGAGGCTGCACGGCGCCGCAGCGGCCTGGCGATCGCTTGGAGGCCTCTTAGGCGGAGCGCGTCAAAGTGGCCCCAGTTTCTGCACTCGTGGCGCGGATGGTTGCAAGGTGTAAGGATTGTTGGGAGGTGTGTGGATGGCGCTTTGTGGCGCTTTCCTGAGCAGGGGGGCTCGATAAGATCGTGCGCCCTGTGCAGTCTCGGTTGGCCGAGCGATGGGCGCCGGTTCCCCTTCCTTGTCCCCCTTTCCTCGTCTGGCTTGCATGAAATCACCCACTTTCCCCCGTGCTGCACGTTGCCTGTTCACCGCAGCCGCGCTGCTGAGCCTGGCGGCCCCCGCGCTGTCTGCCGACTACAGCCCCTACCCCAAGGCCGGTGTGTATGACGCCAGCGACAGCCGGTTCGAGCGCGTGTTGACCGTCAAGCCCAATGGCAAGTTCACGCTGGAGGTCTCGGAGATCGGCAAGCCGGGCCAGTTGCGCAGCGGTGCTGGCGAAGGCCGTTTGTCCGACGCGCCTGGCGGCTGGAGCTTCAGCGAAGGCCGTTGCAGCATGACCTTGAAGCGCGCGGCAGGTGGCATGCAGCTGCATGTCGAGACCTGTGCCAGTGCCTGGGGCGATGTGCCGTTTGACGGCAAGTACCAATTCAAGGGCGAAGCGGCCCCCATGCCTGTGGCCAAGGCGGCGCCCGCACCAGCGGCTGCCGCGCCGTCCGCTGCGCCCGTGCCCCTTGCCGCCCCGCAGCCTTCCGGTGGGCCCTTGCCATCGCGCAAAGAACTGCGCCAGCAATGGTCCAACCTGTCGTCTGACACCGTGGCGGGCAAGAGCGCGGGCTTTTGGGCCCAGTCGACCGCAGGCAGCACCGCCGGCAATGGCCTGGAACGGTTTTCCCGGGCGGGCTTTGTGGTGGATGTGACGAGCGACTATGACCGCTTGCCCCCCGCAGAAATGGCCAAGTCCCCGCTGAAACTGGTGGAGGTTCCCCTGCCTATGGTCTCCGCCAAGGAGGGGCTGGAGTTTGAGGTCGATTGCAGATTTGGCAAGTTCAACAAGGTGGTGGCCATCAACGTGAGCAGCCTGGGCAAAGGCAACCAAATGACCCGCAAGCGGGCCAGTGCGTGGGCCTTGGACGACCGTTGGCAGCCTGTGGAGATCAAGCCCGCCCACAAGGCCAAGTGCCCGCAAGGGATGTATTGAGCGGGACCCGCGCCGCCCCTTTGAAGCAGCCCTGGCGCCCGCCGCAGCGCCATGGGTTCGCCATTAAACTCGGCCGCTGCCGATGAACTCCCAGAGACGCCCATGACCCGCAATCCACTGACCGCTACTGTGATTGGCGGCAACGCCGTCGTGACGCAACCCCCCGCTCAGGAGGCGCTGTCCGTGGCGGCGGTTTCGGCCGCTCCTGTGGCGTTGCCTGCGCACTTTCCCGTCACGCTCCACGCCGATCAACAGCAGCTGGTGCAGCAAAACCTGTCGCAGGTGGACTTTCTGACCCTGCCCACGCGCGAGGTCGTCACTCTGGGCGGCGACGTGGAAACGGCCCTGCACCGCACGCTCGATGGTTTTCTCTCGCGCATCGACCATGGCAACGATCCCAAAATCTTCAAGCTGATCGCGAACCTCAAAGAGGCCGTCGACAAGGAAGACCTGCCCGCGCTGGCGCAGCGCATCCTGAACCCCGAGCCCACCTTGCTCTCGCGCATTGGTGGCCTGTTCAACAAGGCGGCTGCCGCCAAGGCGCTGGCCGCCGTGTGGGAGGAAACGCGCCGCATCGCCCTGGGCAAGACCAAGACGCTGGTCGATGTGGTGCAAAAGATGGATGGCGAGCTGCGCCAGGAGCAGCACAAGCTCGACACCGAAATCCGTGCGCTGGAGCAGCTCAAGGAGTCGTACCGCGACCGCTACAGCGACTTTGTCGTGGTGGTGGCCTTCTTGTCGCTGTTTTTGGCGCGTGCGCGCGAGCAGGTGGCGCAGGCCGAGTTGAGCGCCCAGCCCGGCAATCCGCAAGACACGGCCCACGTCACCGAACTCAAAGACAAGCTGCAGGCGCTGGAATCGCGCGCGTTGGCGCTCGAAGGCACGCTCAGTCGCCTGCCTGCCGACCAACTCGTGATCCGGCAATTGCAAAACGCCGCCATTGCCACGCTGCAGGAAACCACCACCACCGCATCGAGCCGCTTTGCCAGCATCAAGATGACGCTGCTCACCCTGCATGGCGCGCTGGTCACCCAGTCGGTGCAGCAGTTGGCCGACCAAGGCGCCGCGCTGGACCAGAACCTGGCCGGTGTGCGCTCGGCGTTGATGAAAGACGTGGTCACCAAGGCCGCCAACGCGCCGGGCGACAACCGCCTGGCCCAGGCGCAGCAGCTGCAGGCCATCGTGGCCGACACCGCGCAGCTGGTGGGCGTGGTGGAGCAAGCCCGTGCCGACAACCAGCAAAAGTTTGCCCAGGCCCGCGAGATGTTTGCCCAGGCCCGCCAGGACATGCTGGCCGTGGGCCAGCAGCTGCGCCCCGACCAGGCCCTGAAATACTGACCCTGGCCCCCGCCCCGCGCAATGCGCAATGCGCAGTGAGTGCGGGGTGCCCAGACACCCCCTGATGTTGTCCCGAAGGAAACCGACATGGCCCTTGAACTGAAGCTCTCCAAGCCCGGCGATACCGCCCCCAAACTGTCTCTGAACCTGGCCAAGCCTGCGCGCTTCACGGTGGAGCTGTCGTGGGATTCGGCGCACGACTTGGACACCCATGCGCTGCTGGCCACCAATGGCGGTGGTGGCGCCAAGGTCACCAGTTTTGACCAGGTGCTGAGCACCTACAACGCCAAGAAGACCAACCCGCAAGGCGTTTTGACCACCAACGCCGATGGCTCGTTCTCCACGCCCGAAGGCGGCATCACCCACTCGGGCGATGCACGCACCGGCGTGAACCTGGACGTGGACGAAACCCTGTCGATTGACGGCAGCAAGATCCCTGCGGGCGTGAACGAGATCCCGATCTTCGTGACCATCCACGCTGCAGCTGGCGCCAACTTCTCGTCCGTGAAAAACGCGGGCATCCGCATCAAGAACGACCAGGGCCTGGTGCTGGGCGAGTACCTGCTGTCCAACGAATTCGGTCCTTTCAACGCGGTGCAGATGGGCAGCCTGCTGCTGGACGGCAGCGGCTGGCATTACCTGGCCGCAGGCAGCGGGTTCAACGGCGATTTCAACTTCATCCTGTCGCACTTTTCGTGAGCGGCGAGGCGGGGGCGCAGTCCGTGTTCTGTAACGCCCCCTTTGAATCCATGCCCCTTGCCGGATGAAGCCCAAAGTCATCACCCACACCCCTGCCAGCCCGCAGGCGGAAGCCGCCGCCACGCCGGGGCCTGACGCCGCAGGTGGCGCGGGCTTGCGGGCCACGGTCATTGCGCCGGGTGGGGTGCCTGCCACGGTGCAGGGAGCATCGCGCCCCGCGCCCACCACGGTGGCGCCGCAGCCGGGTGTTGCACCCATTGCATCGCCCAGTGCTTCATCCGGGGCGCAAAAGGCCCCGCCCTCGGTGGTGCCGGGCACGATTCGCCGGGGTGTGGAGGTCAGCCTGCCGGAGCTGGTCCAGCGCTTTCCGGCCGCGATGCCCGAGGCGCTGCAGCAAGCCCAGCGCCTGCTGCAGGCCACCATCGTCGATACCCTGAGCGCAACCCAGGCCGCCCGCTGGGGCGAAGAGGCCCAGCAGCGCTATGGCGCGCTGGTCGATGCCTCGTTGCAGATCACCCAGGCCACCACGCTGCAGACCAGCCTGCGCCATGTGGCACGTTTGCATGCGCTGCTGCAAGGCATTGCCGACGAATGGCTGGCCCCCGCCAAGTCGCCGCTGCTGTTCTGGAAGACCAGCGCTGGGCCCGCCGCGCTGTTGCAGGCCAGCCAGGGCGAGCTGGCGCAACTGCGCCAGCACCTGGCCGAGGCCTTGCCCGCCCTGCGCAGCCTGCAGGCCGAGCTGCAAGGCATTGGCAGCGAACTGGCTCCGCTGGCCGTGCGGCTGGAGGCGCAAAGCCTGGCCGCGCACTACCTGGCCGATCTGCTGGACTCTGGCGCCGATCCACGCGCCTATGCCTTGCTGCAACGCGCCAGCGCGCTGGCGCAGACCGTGCTGCACATCCATGGGGGCCTGCAGCTGCGCCAAGGCAGCCAGCACAGCCTGGATGGGCTGATCCACCGCATCCAGGACACCGTGCTGATGGCCCTGCCTGCGTGGACAGAAAAAGTGGCCCTGGCCACCCAGGCGCGGCAGTTGAACGACACCGAACGCTACGCCCTGGCGCAGCAACTGCAAGGCCTGCTGGGCCTGCTCCACCTCTCTTAACTTGACGGACGACCGAACATGGCGCTCACCCTGGACCTGAACAAATCGCAACAAGCCCTGGTGCTCAACCTGGCCAAGGCGGGCGTGAGCGAACCGCCCAAAGTGGACGTAGCGTTTGTGATGGATGTCTCCGGCTCGTTTGACGACGAGCACCGCCAGGGCGTGACGAACGACCTGCTCACACGCCTGATCCCCTGGGCCGCGCTGTTCGACCCGGACCAGAAGATGGAGGTCTACACCTTCTCCAACGGCCCCCGCAATGTGCACCATGCCGCCGATGTGAGCGCCAAGAACTACGCGGGCTATGTGCAGCGCGAAATCATTGGTTGCCCCGGCTATATGGGGGCGACCGACTACTCGTATGTGCTGGAGAGGGTGTTGACCGACTTCGGGTGGATGACCGAGAAGCCCAAGGGTTTTCTGAGCCGCTTGTTCGGCGGCGGCGAAGCCCCGCCACCTGTCGCCAAGCCGCGCCAGACGCTGATCTTCTTTGTGACCGATGGCGAAAGCGCCGACGAGGCCCGGACCACTGCGCTGCTGTCTGCCTCACAGGCGCGGGGCGACGGGGTGTACTTTCACTTTTTGGGGGTGAGTAACCAGTCCGCCCAGTTCCCCTACATCCAGGGCCTGGGGGACAAGTTCAGCAACGTGGGCTTCACGGCGGTGAACCGGGTGCGCCAATGGGTGCAGCAGCCGGACGATGCCATCAACCAGTCGCTCATCAGCGACGAGCTGGTGGCCTGGCTGAAGGCGGGGCGTGCCTGAGGGGCGTTCGCTGTTTGGGGTTGATTTGCTATTAAAAATATAGCTGCTAGCGCTTATTCAATAAGCGCTAGCAGCTAATTTTGCTTGATGTTTTAGGCGTCAGCCGCCGAACTCGTTGCCCAGCTCGTCCGCCCGCTGGCGCGCGGCTTCCATAGCGCGCTCAAAGGCCGGGCCCACACCAGCGCCTTCCATGGATTGCAGCGCCGCGTAGGTGGTGCCGCCCTTGGACGTGACGCGCTGGCGCAGCACGGCCGGGGGCTCGTCAGAGCGGCGGGCCAGTTCAGAGGCGCCCACAAACGTGCCCACGGCCAGTTGGTGCGCCTGCTGCTCGCTCAGGCCCATGCCTACCCCGGCGCGGGCCATGGCTTCGAGGAAGTAGAAAACATAGGCCGGGCCCGAGCCGGAGAGGGCCGTGACGGCATCCAGCTGCTTTTCGCTCTCCACCCACAGGAACTCGCCGGTGGACGCCATGATGGCTTCCACACTCTGGCGCTCGGCTGGCGTCACGGCAGGGCGGGCGTAGATGGCGCTCATGCCCTTGCCCACCAGGGCCGGTGTGTTGGGCATGGTGCGCACGATGCGCTCGGTGCCGAGCCATTGCGCGATGCTGCTGGAGCGGATGCCTGCGGCCACGCTCAGGTGCAGGGCGGCCGGGGTGTGGGACTTGGCCTGTGCGGTCGCGTCCTTGAAGGTTTGCGGCTTGACGGCCCAGACCACGATGCCTGCGCGCTGCAGGGCGGGGCCGGCCTCGGCCTGGGCTTCAATGCCGTAGTTTTTGCGCAGCGCCTCGCGTGCTTCGGCCCAGGGTTCCACCACCTCGATCTGGCTGGCAGGCAGGCCCTGGTGGATCAGCCCGCCAATGATGGCGCTGGCCATGTTGCCGCCGCCGATGAAAGCGATGACGGGCAGGGTGGAGGCAGAAGCGGGGGCAGAGGAGGTGCTCATGGTTCAGGCAATAGATGATGGTCAACGCAGGCATGCGATGGTATCCGCGTTGCATGGTGGGCATGGGAGTTGATGGCAAGCAGATCAGCACCAGAATCGCGCCAATCCACTCTATCCCCCCTCCGTTCGGTGAGGTAGCCCGCCTGCGATCTGGGCGCGGCCCATGCCGGTGCTCCCGCGCAAGGGCAGCCCCGCCGCGCTGGGAGCGTCCCCCTTCCCGAATGGCGCAGGCGCGCAGCGCCTCAGGGGGATGCACTCTATAAAGCCGTGGTTTGTCGCACCGCATGCTCCCAGTTCGCCATTAGCTCTTGCGCACGGCTGCTGCTGAGCGTGGGCACAAAACGGCGGTCGGCGCGCCACAGGTGGGAGAGTTCGCTGGTGCTGGCGTACACGCCGCTCGACAGGCCTGCCAGGTAGGCCGCGCCCAGCGCCGTGGTCTCGATGACCGCAGGGCGCACCACCGGGATGCCCAGCAGGTCGGCCTGGAACTGCATCAGCAGGTCGTTCACACACGCGCCGCCATCCACGCGCAGCTCGCTCACCGGGGCGCCACCGGCGGCCACGGCGTCGCGGCTCATGGCCAGCAGCAGGGCGGCGCTTTGGTAGGCGATGCTCTCGAGCGCCGCGCGGGCAATGTGGGCAATGGTGCTGCCGCGCGTGAGGCCCGTGATGGTGCCGCGTGCGTCGGGCTTCCAGTAGGGGGCGCCCAGGCCGGTGAAGGCGGGCACCATCATCACGCCGCCCGAATCGGGCACGCTTTGCGCGAGGGACTCGACCTCGCTGCTGTTGGTGATGGCGCGCAGGCCATCGCGCAGCCACTGCACCACGGCGCCGCCCACGAAGACCGAGCCTTCCATGGCGAACTCGGGCTGGGTGGTGGCTTGCGCCGCGCTGGTGGTGAGCAGGCCGTTCTGGCTGGTCTGGAAGGTGTTGCCCGTGTGCATGAGCATGAAGCAGCCCGTGCCATAGGTGTTCTTTGCCATGCCCGCCGTGAAGCAGGCCTGGCCGAAGAGTGCGCTTTGCTGGTCGCCCGCCACGCCGCCGATGCGGATGGGGTGGCCCAGCAGGTCGGCCGCCGTGTCGCCAAAGTGGGCGGCCGAGGGCAGCACTTCGGGCAGCAGCGCCTTGGGGATGCGCAGCAGCGCCAGCAGCTCGTCGTCCCACTGGTTGGTGTGCACATTGAACAGCATGGTGCGCGAGGCGTTGCTCACGTCCGTCACATGCACCTGGCCGTGGGTCAGCTTCCACATCAGCCAGCTGTCGACCGTGCCAAAGGCAAGCTCGCCGCGCTCCGCCGCCTCACGCGCACCGGGCACGTGGTCCAGCAGCCACTGCAGCTTGGTGCCGGAGAAGTAGGCATCCACCAGCAAGCCCGTCTTGGCCTGGATGGTGGCAGCGTGGCCTTGGCTTCGCAGCTGGGCGCAGGCGGGTTCGGCGCGGCGGTCCTGCCACACGATGGCGTGGTGCACGGGCTGGCCCGTCTTGCGGTTCCACAGCACCGTGGTTTCGCGCTGGTTGGTGATGCCCACGGCACGCACGGCGCTGGCCGCAATGCCCGCCTTGGCCAGCGCATCGCGTGCGGTGGCAAGCTGGGTGCGCCAGATTTCCAGCGGGTCGTGCTCCACCCAGCCGGGCTGGGGGTAGATCTGCGGCAGCTCCAGCTGCGCCTGGGCCACGATGTGGCCGCGTTCATCGAACACGATGCTGCGGGAGCTGGAGGTGCCTTGGTCGAGTGCGAGCAGGTAGGTCATGGTCAAAAGAATTCAGGGGTTCATGCAGCTACCGTGCAGATGACGCCAGCGTCTTGCAGCAGGGCAGGGAAGGGCTCAGGCGGCGGCGCATCAGTGAACAGCCGCCCAATCTGATTGAGCGTGGCCAGTTGCACCATCGCTGGGCGGTTGAACTTGCTCTGGTCGGCGGCCAGCCACACCTCGCGGGCCTGGCCGATGATGGTTTGCGCCACTTTCACCTCGCGGTAGTCAAAGTCGCGCAGCGAGCCGTCGGGCTCGACGCCCGAGATGCCGATGAGGGCGATGTCCACCTTGAATTGGCGAATGAAATCCACCGCCGCTTCGCCCACGATGCCCCGGTCGCGTGGGCGCACCACGCCGCCGGCCACGATGACCTCGCACTCGGGGTTGCTGCACAGGATGGCCGCCACGTTCAGGTTGTTGGTGATGACGCGCAGGCCGCGGTGGTGCAGCAGGGCCTTGGCGATGGCCTCGGTGGTAGTGCCGATGTTCAGGATCAGCGAGCAGTTGTTCGGCACCTGTTCGGCCACGGCGCGGGCAATGCGGGCCTTGCCTTCGGCGTGCAGGGTTTCGCGCTGGGTGTGGGCCAGGTTCTCCACCGTGGAGCTGGGCACACGCACCCCGCCATGAAAGCGCGTGAGCAGGCCCGACTCGGCCAGCCGCTGCACATCGCGGCGCACGGTCTGCAGGGTCACGCCCAGGGTGTCGGCCAGTTGTTCCACGGTGGCGGACTTGCGGGTGCGCACTTCTTCAAGCAGTTGCAGTTGGCGGGGGTTGGTGTTCACGGGCAGACGGATGGGTTGTGCGTTCGGGGTGCTCGCCTGGGTGGTGCAGGCAGCGTTTTGTCATCGAATCGTAACGAAACTGAAATGAAAAGAAAGCGAACGCCGTACGCTTTGCTGGACTTTAAATCGAACGAAAACGAAATGATTAAGGGTAAACCTGGATTCGATTCGAATCAAAAAGAACAAAAATGAAAAATATCGAAAATCACGGGCGGCTGGCATCCATGCAGGTCGTCTTGTCACACAGGCCGTTGGGCCGGAAGAGGATGCTTCATGCAGCTGGCACTGGACAGCATCAGCAAAAGGGTGGGGGCGCAGACCTGGCTTTATGACATGAGCCTGGCCTTGCAAAGCAATGCCGTGACGGTGCTGCTGGGCGCCACCCAGGCAGGCAAGACCAGCCTGATGCGCATCATGGCGGGGCTGGACACGCCCACCGCAGGCAAGGTGACGGTGGATGGTGTGGATGTGACGGGCATGCCTGTGCGCGAGCGCAACGTGGCTATGGTGTACCAGCAGTTCATCAACTACCCCTCGATGAAGGTGTTTGACAACATCGCCTCGCCACTGAAGCTGCGCGGCGACAAGGACATTGACGCCCGGGTGCGTGAGTTGGCCGGTCGGCTGCACATCGACATGTTTCTGGACCGCTACCCGGCCGAGTTGTCGGGCGGGCAACAGCAGCGTGTGGCGCTGGCGCGTGCACTGGCCAAGGGCGCGCCGCTGATGCTGCTGGACGAACCCCTGGTGAACCTGGATTACAAGCTGCGCGAAGAGCTGCGCGAAGAACTGACGCAGCTGTTTGCCGCAGGCCAATCCACCGTGGTGTATGCCACCACCGAGCCGGGCGAGGCGCTGCTGCTGGGCGGCTACACCGCCGTGCTCGATAAAGGTCGGTTGCTGCAATACGGCCCCACGGCCGAGGTGTTCCACGCGCCCAATTCGCTGAGTGTGGCGCGCGCCTTCAGCGACCCGCCGATGAACCTGATCCCTGCCACGCCCTTGGCGCAAGGCGTGCGGTTGCAAGGCGGTAGCGATCTGGCCATTCCACTGCCCTCAGGCAGCGCCGCTGGCGCCTTGACGGTGGGCGTGCGCGCCAGTGCCCTGCGCGTGCATGCGCGCCCCGGCGACGTGAGTGTGAGCGGTGTGGTCGAGCTGGCCGAAATCTCGGGCTCGGACACCTTTGTGCACGCCCACACGCCCTGGGGCGAGCTGGTGGCGCAGCTCACTGGTGTGCACTACTTTGAGTTGGGCACAGGCATCACCTTGCACCTGGACCCGGCGCAGGCCTATGTGTTTGGCGCAGATGAGCGCCTGGTGTGGGCGCCTGCCCGCCACCTGGCCGTACAAGGAGGTCGCTGAGATGGCGCGTATCAGTCTGGACTTGGCGCATTCGTACAAGCCCAATCCGCAGCAGGACAGCGACTACGCGCTGCTGCCCCTGAAGATGGAATTTGAAGACGGCGGCGCCTATGCGCTGCTGGGCCCCTCGGGCTGTGGCAAGACCACCATGCTCAACATCATGTCGGGCCTGCTCGTGCCATCGCACGGCAAGGTGCTGTTTGATGGCCGCGACGTGACCCGTGCCAGCCCGCAAGAGCGCAACATTGCGCAGGTGTTCCAGTTCCCGGTGATCTACGACACCATGACGGTGGCCGAGAATTTGGCCTTTCCGCTCAAGAACCGCAAGGTGCCTGAAGCCCAGATCAAAGAGCGCGTGGGCGCGATTGCCGAGATGCTGGAGATGAGCCACCAGCTCAACATGCGCGCAGCGGGCCTGTCGGCCGACCAGAAGCAAAAAATATCGCTGGGCCGTGGCCTGGTGCGATCGGACGTGGCGGCCGTGCTGTTCGACGAGCCGCTCACTGTGATCGACCCGCACCTCAAGTGGCAGCTGCGCCGCAAGCTCAAGCAGATCCACCATGAGCTCAAGCTCACGCTGATTTACGTGACGCACGACCAGGTGGAGGCACTGACCTTTGCCGACCAGGTGGTGGTGATGACGCGGGGCCGCGCGGTGCAGGTGGGATCGGCCGATGCGCTGTTTGAGCGGCCCCAGCACGTGTTTGTGGGGCACTTCATTGGCTCGCCGGGCATGAACTTTTTGCCTGCACAGTCGGACGGTGCTGAGCTGACCGTAGCGGGCCATCGCCTGGCGGCCCCCGCAGGGCGTGCGCTGCCCACGGGTTCGCTGCAGGTCGGCATTCGCCCCGAATACCTGGCGCTGGCCGCTGCGCAGCAGCCCGGCGCATTGGCCTGCAGCGTGGCGCAGGTGCAGGACATCGGCACCTATCTGATGCTGACCGCGAAGGTGGGCGAGCACACGCTCAAGGCCCGCTTCAGCCCCGAGACGCGGCTGCCCTCGGCAGGCGACACGGTGTGGCTGCAGGTGCTGGGTGAGCACACCTGCTTTTACAAGAATGAGGAGTTGCTGGCATGAGCGCAACCACCAAACCCGTGAACCAGAAGGCCTGGTTCCTGATCCTGCCGGTCATCCTCTGCGTGGCCTTCTCGGCCATCTTGCCGTTGATGACGGTGGTGAATTATTCGGTGCAAGACATCATCAGCCCCGAGCGCCGCGTGTTTGTGGGCACCGAATGGTTTGCCGCCGTGATGCGCGACGAGGAGCTGCACTCGGCCTTGTGGCGGCAGATCACCTTCTCGCTGGCCGTGCTGGCGGTGGAGATTCCGCTGGGCATTTTGCTGGCGCTGTCCATGCCCGCGCAGGGCTGGAAGTCGTCCGCCGTGCTGGTGGTGGTGGCGCTGTCGCTGCTGATCCCGTGGAACGTGGTGGGCACCATCTGGCAGATTTATGGCCGGGCCGACATCGGCCTGATGGGCCGCATGCTGCAGGAGATGGGCATTGAATACAGCTACACCGGCAACGCCACGCAGGCCTGGCTGACGGTGCTGCTGATGGATGTGTGGCACTGGACGCCGCTGGTGGCGCTGCTGGCCTTTGCCGGGCTGCGCTCCATCCCCGACGCGTACTACCAGGCTGCCCGCATCGATGGCGCCAGCAAGCTGGCGGTGTTCCGCTACATCCAGTTGCCCAAGATGCGCGGCGTGCTGATGATTGCGGTGCTGCTGCGCTTCATGGACAGCTTCATGATCTACACCGAGCCCTTTGTGCTCACAGGCGGTGGGCCGGGCAATGCGACCACGTTCCTCTCGCAGTACCTCACGACCAAGGCGGTCGGCCAGTTCGACCTGGGGCCTGCCGCAGCGTTCTCGCTGATCTATTTCTTCATCATCTTGCTGCTGTGCTTCATCCTCTACAACTGGATGCAGCGGGTGGGCACCGTCAGCGACGAAGGGGCTGGCCATGCATGAAAAACGCTTCCAAAAACGCACGCTGTTCCTGATCGCGTACCTGCTGTTTGCGCTGTTGCCCATCTATTGGATGGTGAACATGAGCTTCAAGACGAATGCCGAAATTCTTTCGACGTTCTCCTTTTTTCCGCAGCACTTTACATGGGACAACTACAAGACCATCTTCACCGATGAGAGTTGGTATTCGGGCTACATCAACAGCCTGATTTACGTCAGCATCAACATGGTGATCACGCTCACCGTGGCCCTGCCAGCGGCCTATGCGTTCTCGCGCTACAGCTTCCTGGGTGACAAGCATGTGTTCTTCTGGCTGCTCACAAACCGCATGACGCCGCCGGCCGTGTTTTTGCTGCCGTTCTTTCAGCTCTACACCACCGTGGGGCTGATGGACACGCACATTGCCGTGGCGCTGGCGCATCTTTTGTTCAGCGTGCCGCTGGCGGTGTGGATTTTGGAAGGCTTCATGAGCGGCATTCCGCGCGAGATCGACGAGACGGCCTACATCGATGGCTACAGCTTTCCGCGCTTTTTCCTCACCATCTTCCTGCCGCTCATCAAGGCCGGTGTGGGCGTGGCGGCGTTCTTCTGCTTCATGTTCAGCTGGGTGGAGCTGCTGCTGGCCCGCACGCTGACCAGCGTGAACGCCAAGCCCATCGTGGCCACGATGACGCGCACGGTGAGCGCCAGCGGCATGGACTGGGCCACGCTGGCGGCGGCGGGTGTGCTGACCATCGTGCCGGGTGCGATCGTGATTTGGTTTGTGCGCCACTACATCGCCAAGGGTTTCGCGATGGGACGGGTGTGACAAGGGAGACAGAACTATGAACCACAGCAATTCTTCGCAGAGTGCGCAGGCTGTCCCCTGCCAGCGGCAGCCGTGGAACGGGCTTGGCCCGGCCACCGGCTGCGTCCCCCTGGGGGGAAGCGCCGCAGGCGCACAGGGGGGGCACCATGTTTGACTGGATGGCTTGGACGTTGCCCGTGGCGGTGTTCTTCATCTGCATCGTGCTCATGCTGATCGGCATGGCGGTGTGGGAGGTGAAATCGCCCACAACGATGCGCAAGGGCTTTTTGCCGCTGGAGACCACGCGCGGTGATCGGCTGTTTATCGGGCTGCTGTCGGCGGCCTATGTGAACCTGATTTTTGTGGGCATCAGCGGCAAGCTGGCGCAGTGGTTCAGCTTGGATGGCGATCCGTCCATCTGGATCAGCTTTGTGCTGTCGATGGCGCTGCTGGCGCTGGTGATGCGCAAGGGGTGATGGGCGCTTGGGCATCTGTGCGGTATCAAAACGATAGCTGCCAGCGCTTATTTGGTAAGTGATTGAGATAAAA
Source organism: Acidovorax sp. 56 (assembly GCF_002749705.1). Taxonomy (NCBI): domain Bacteria; kingdom Pseudomonadati; phylum Pseudomonadota; class Betaproteobacteria; order Burkholderiales; family Comamonadaceae; genus Acidovorax; species Acidovorax sp. 56. The sequence continues at coordinate 2,825,299 of NZ_PEEV01000001.1, read as the reverse complement.
AAGTATCTGAAACATAGGTGCAGCAAGCGCTAGCAGCTATTGTTTTTGATGATGACAAGCCCCGGCCCGATTCCCCCCAGGGCCGGTGTTCATCCACCATGGGGGTTCCATCTGAGGAGACAACAATGAAGATGCAGTTCACGGCGATCGCGTTCGCCGCCGCCACCCTGGCCCTGGGGCAAGCCGCCTGGGCCGGCGAGGCCGAAGCCAAGAAGTGGATCGACAGTGAGTTCCAGCCATCCACGCTGAGCAAAGACCAGCAGATGGCCGAGATGAAGTGGTTCATCGACGCTGCCAAGAAGCTCCAGGGCAAGGGCGTCAAGGAAATCTCGGTGGTGTCCGAGACCATCACCACCCATGAATACGAATCCAAGACGCTGGCCAAGGCGTTCGAGGAAATAACTGGCATCAAGGTCAAGCACGACCTGATCCAGGAAGGCGACGTGGTCGAGAAGCTGCAGACCTCCATGCAGTCGGGCAAGTCGATTTACGACGGCTGGATCTCCGACTCGGACCTGATCGGCACGCACTACCGCTACGGCAAGATCATGAGCCTGACCGACTACATGAGCGGCACCGGCAAGGAGTGGACCAACCCCGGTATCGATATCAAGGATTACATCGGCACCAAGTTCACCACCGGACCTGACGGCAAGATGTACCAATTGCCCGACCAGCAGTTTGCCAACCTGTACTGGTTCCGCGCCGACCTGTTCGAGCGCAAGGACATCAAGGACAAGTTCAAGGCCAAGTACGGCTATGACCTGGGCGTGCCACTGAACTGGTCTGCCTACGAAGACATCGCCGAATTCTTCACCAACGACGTCAAGCAGATCGACGGCAAGGCCATTTACGGCCACATGGACTACGGCAAGAAGGACCCCTCGCTGGGCTGGCGCTTCACCGATGCCTGGCTGTCGATGGCCGGCACCGCCGACATCGGCGCGCCCAATGGCCTGCCGATCGACGAGTGGGGCATTCGCGTGGCCGACGACAAGTGCACGCCCGTGGGCGCCAGCGTATCCCGTGGCGGCGCGACCAACTCGCCAGCCGCTGTCTACGCCCTCACCAAGTACGTGGACTGGATGAAGAAGTACGCACCCAAGGAAGCCACGGGCATGACCTTCGGCGAGGCCGGCCCTGTGCCTGCCCAGGGCCAGATCGCGCAGCAAATCTTCTGGTACACCGCCTTCACCGCCGACATGACCAAGCCCGGCCTGCCTGTGGTGAACGCCGACGGCACCCCCAAGTGGCGCATGGCCCCCGGCCCGAACGGCCCCTATTGGAAGCAGGGCATGCAAAACGGCTACCAGGACGTGGGCAGCTGGACCTTCTTCAAGGACCACGATGCCAACAAGACCGCTGCTGCCTGGCTCTATGCCCAGTTCGTGACGGCCAAGACCACCTCGCTCAAGAAGACCCTGGTGGGCCTGACCCCGATCCGCGAGAGCGACATCCAGTCCAAGGCCATGACCGATGCAGCGCCCAAGCTGGGCGGTTTGGTGGAGTTCTACCGCAGCCCCGCCCGCGTGGCATGGTCGCCCACCGGTACCAACGTGCCCGACTACCCCAAGCTGGCCCAGCTGTGGTGGAAGAACGTAGCCCAGGCCGTGACGGGTGAAAAGACCCCGCAAGGCGCCATGGACACGCTGGCCGACGAGATGGACCAGGTGATGGCCCGCCTGGAGCGCGCTGGCATGGCCCATTGCGCGCCCAAGCTCAACAAGAAGGAAGACCCCAACAAGTGGCTCAGCGACAAGCAAGCGCCCTGGAAGAAGCTGGCCAACGAAAAGCCGAAGGGCGAAACCATCGCCTACCAGACCCTGCTGGACGCCTGGAAGGCTGGCAAGGTGCGCTGATGCGCGGGTAGTTTGATGGCAGCGCACGGCACAGCAAGGTGTGCCGTGCCTGCCGCCCTACCTGGGGCGATGGTGGTGGGCAGCCCCAGGGTGGTTGTGTCTTTTTTGTTGCCTCTTTGGCCTTGCGCCCGCCTGGAGCTGGCGCAAGGTTTGTCACCCAAGCCCTCCACTGGTGTTACAAAATCAAGGGTTAACCCTTAAAAACTGTGGCCTCCCATGGACAATCAGCACCCATGACCAATGTTTCAGCCCCCCTTCCCACCCCGCGTGCCGAACTTCTGGACCGTTTGGCCCAGCCGCACTTGTATGACCTGGCCGTGATTGGCGGGGGCGCCACGGGCCTGGGTGTGGCCTTGGATGCGGCGGCGCGTGGTTTCAGTGTGGTGCTGGTGGATTCGCACGATTTCGCCAAGGGCACCTCATCCCGGGCCACCAAGCTGGTGCACGGTGGCGTGCGCTACCTGGCGCAGGGCAATATCTCCCTGGTGCGCGAGGCCTTGCACGAGCGCACCACGCTGCTGAGCAACGCCCCCCACCTGGCGCAGCCCCTGCCGTTTGTGATGCCGTCCTACCGCTTTTGGGAGACGCCCTTCTACGGCATCGGCCTCATGATGTACGACGCCCTGGCGGGCAAGGCCGGGTTGGGTGCCACGCAGTTCCTGGGGCGCGAACGTACCTTGCAGTGCCTGCCCACGGCCCGCAAAGACGGACTCAAAGGCGGCGTGAAGTATTGGGATGGCCAATTTGACGACGCTCGTCTGGCCCTGGCGCTGGCGCGCACCGCCGCCAGCCGCGGAGCGCTGCTGGTGAACTACTGTCCCGCCAAGAAGCTGGTCCATGAAGGTGGGCGGGTGGCTGGGTTCGAGTGTGAAGACATGGAATCTGGCCGTGCTTTCACGGTCAAGGCGCGCTGCGTGGTGAATGCCACGGGTGTGTGGGTGGATGGTCTGCGCCAAATGGACGGGGAGGCCATTGGCAAGCCCGTCAAGCCTATCGTGGCGCCCAGCCAGGGCGTTCACATCGTGGTGGACAAAGAATTTTTGCCGTCAGACCATGCGCTGATGGTGCCCAAGACGGCGGACGGACGGGTGCTTTTTGCGGTTCCGTGGCTGGGCAAGCTCATTTTGGGCACCACAGACAGTCCCCGCCAGGATGTGGTGCGCGAGCCTTTGCCGTTCAAGGAAGAAGTCGCCTTCATCCTGAACGAGTCTGCCCGCTACCTGACCCGCGCGCCCAAGCCCGAGGACATTCGCAGCATCTGGGTCGGGTTGCGCCCCTTGGTCAAGCCGCAGGACGATGACGGCGGTAACACCAAGAGCATTAGTCGGGAGCACACCGTGCTGGCCAGCCGCAGCGGCCTGGTCACCGTGACGGGCGGCAAGTGGACGACCTATCGCGCCATGGCCGAAGACGTACTGCAAAAGTGCTTTGATACTGGGGCTTTGCCGCCCAAGGCTGCGGGTGTGACCAACCAGCTGCCGCTGGTGGGTACCCCGACCGAGGCGGTGCGCCACCGCATCAGCGACGCGCCAGGCATGCATTCTTATGGGGCAGATGCCGCGCAAGTGGCGGGTTTGCCAGGGGCATCCAATGCCTTGGGCGGTGGATTGACCGAGGCGATGGTGCGGTTTGCTGCACGCTTTGAATACGCCCGAACCGTCGAGGACGTGCTGGCGCGCCGCTCGCGCATGCTGTTCCTGGACGCCCGCCTTGCCCAGGAGGTTGCCCCTGCCGTTGCAGAGATCCTGCGAGAAGAGTTGGGTGGCGACCCGCAGTTGCCTGCTTTTTTGGCATTGGCACCACAATATTTGCGCCCAGAAATGTGATAGGCGCTTGACTTGGCGCTTTGGGTTTGCAATAATCAAAGGCTTCGCGTTTAAAGCGTGAAGTTTCTGCCCAGCGGGAAGTGCTGCAAATGGTTTGCGGTGCGGACGACGGGCCCAAGACTGACTGGCTGATTTGCAGCCCTTGAGAAGTTCTCTGGGGCTGTTGTCTTCTGGTGCAAGTTGGGAATATTGAAATGATCCAGACAGAATCTCGGTTAGAGGTTGCCGACAACACCGGCGCTAAGTCCGTCCTTTGCATTAAGGTGCTGGGTGGCTCTAAGCGTCGCTATGCAAGCGTTGGCGACATCATCAAGGTGAGCATCAAAGAAGCCGCTCCACGTGGCCGCGTCAAAAAAGGCGAGGTTTACAGTGCAGTGGTGGTTCGCACGGCGAAGGGTATTCGTCGCGGCGACGGCTCGCTCGTCAAATTCGATGGCAACGCTGCGGTGTTGCTGAATGCAAAGTTGGAGCCTATCGGCACCCGCATCTTTGGACCCGTGACGCGCGAGCTGCGTACCGAAAAGTTCATGAAGATCGTGTCCCTGGCTCCTGAAGTTCTCTAAGGACGCGCCATGAACAAGATTCGCAAAGGCGACGAAGTCATCGTGCTGACAGGGCGCGACAAGGGCAAGCGCGGCACAGTGTCGCTGCGCAAAGATGACTCTTATGTGGTCATCGACGGCATCAACCTGGTCAAGAAGCACGCCAAGCCAAACCCCATGAAGGGCACAACTGGCGGCATCGTTGAAAAGGCTATGCCAATCCATCAGTCCAACGTGGCCATCTTCAATGCGGCTACCGGCAAGGCTGATCGCGTGGGTATCAAGGTGCAGGCTGATGGTTCGCGCATTCGCGTGTTCAAGTCCAGCGGCGCTGAAATCAAGGCGGCCTAAGGGGTAAACATGGCACGACTGCAAGAAATTTACCGCGACAAAGTCGCTCCCGAGCTGACCAAACAGTTCGGTTACACCTCGCCCATGCAGGTTCCACGTCTGACCAAAATCACCCTGAACATGGGTGTGAGCGAAGCCGTGTCGGACAAGAAGGTGATGGACAACGCCGTGGCTGACCTGACCAAGATTGCTGGTCAAAAGCCTGTGGTGACCAAGGCCAAGAAGGCTATCGCTGGTTTCAAGATCCGCGAAGGCCAAGCCATTGGTTGCATGGTCACGCTGCGTGGCGTGCAAATGTATGAGTTCCTGGACCGTTTCGTGACCGTGGCATTGCCCCGCGTTCGTGACTTCCGTGGTATCTCTGGCCGTGCCTTTGATGGTCGTGGCAATTACAACATCGGTGTCAAGGAACAGATCATTTTCCCTGAAATCGAGTACGACAAGGTTGACGCTCTGCGTGGCCTGAACATCAGCATCACCACAACGGCCAAGACCGACGAAGAAGCCAAGGCGCTTCTGGCTGGTTTCCGTTTCCCGTTCAAGAACTGAGGCGAAGCATGGCTAAAGTAGCTTTGATCCAGCGCGAACTGAAGCGCGAAAAACTGGCTGCCAAGTACGCAACCAAGTATGCGGAACTGAAGGCAATTGCTGGCGATGCCAAGCGTAGTGACGAAGAGCGTGAAGCTGCTCGTCTGGGCTTGCAAAAGCTCCCACGCAACGCCAACCCAACGCGTCAGCGCAACCGTTGCGAAATCACCGGCCGCCCTCGCGGTACCTTCCGTCAATTCGGTCTGGCCCGTGCCAAGATCCGTGAACTGGCTTTTGCAGGCGACATCCCCGGTGTCACCAAAGCCAGCTGGTAAGCAGGCAGGAGAGATTAAACATGAGCATGAGTGATCCCATCGCTGACTTGCTGACCCGCATCCGTAATGCACAGATGGTCTCCAAGGCCACGGTTCTGGTGCCTTCTTCCAAAGTGAAGATCGCCATCGCCCAAGTGCTGAAGGACGAAGGTTATATCGACGGCTTCCAAGTGAAAACTGAAGCTGGCAAGTCCGAACTCGAAATCGCCCTGAAGTACTACGCAGGCCGTCCAGTGATTGAGCGCATTGAGCGCGTCAGCCGCCCTGGTCTGCGTGTCTACAAAGGCCGTGATTCCATTCCACAAGTTATGAACGGTCTGGGTGTGGCAATCGTCACGACTCCTAAGGGCGTGATGACTGATCGCAAAGCGCGTGCTACCGGTGTCGGTGGCGAAGTGCTGTGCTACGTGGCCTAACCGCGGCATTGAGGAGTAACTGAAATGTCCCGAGTAGGAAAAATGCCCGTGACCATCCCCGCTGGTGTGGATGTGTCGATCAAAGATGACCAGATCTCCGTCAAGGGTTCTGGTGGCGCACTGACACTGGCACAAAACGTGTTGGTCAAAGTGTCCAGCAATGATGGCAAGTTGAGCTTCGAGCCTGTGAATGACTCGCGTGAAGCCAACGCCATGAGCGGTACGCTGCGTCAGCTGGTCAACAACATGGTTGTTGGCGTGAGCAAAGGCTTTGAAAAGAAGCTGAGCTTGGTTGGTGTGGGTTACAAAGCTGCTGCATCCGGTTCCAAGTTGAACCTGGCTGTGGGTTATTCCCATCCCGTCAATTTCGAAATGCCTGCTGGCATCACTGTCGCAACACCCACCCCTACCGAAGTGGTAGTGAAGGGTGCCGACCGTCAGCGCGTGGGTCAAATTGCCGCTGAGATTCGTGCTGTTCGTCCTCCCGAGCCTTACAAGGGCAAGGGCATCCGCTACGCGGATGAGAAGATCACGATCAAAGAGACCAAGAAGAAATAAGGAGCTGCAACATGTTGACAAAGAAAGAGCAGCGTCTTCGTCGTGCCCGTCAAACACGCATCCGCATTGCCCAGCAAGGCGTGGCCCGTTTGACTGTGAATCGTACGAACCTCCATATCTACGCCAGTGTGATTTCCGGCGACGGCAGCCAAGTGCTGGCCAGCGCTTCCACGGCAGAAGCCGATGTGCGCAAGTCCTTGGGCGGTTCGGGCAAGGGTGGCAATGCCGCTGCAGCCCAACTGATCGGCAAGCGCATCGCTGAAAAAGCGAAGGCAGCAGGCGTTGAGAAGGTTGCATTTGATCGTGCAGGTTTCGCTTATCACGGTCGCGTCAAGGCTTTGGCCGATGCAGCCCGCGAAGCTGGTCTGCAGTTCTAAGCGGAGCGGAATAAAAAATGGCTAAATTTCAACCCAAAGTGCAGAGCGAAGGTCAAGACGACGGTCTGCGCGAAAAAATGATCGCGGTGAACCGCGTGACCAAAGTCGTGAAGGGCGGCCGTATTCTCGGCTTCGCTGCACTGACTGTGGTCGGCGACGGTGATGGCCGCGTTGGCATGGGCAAGGGCAAGTCCAAGGAAGTGCCTGCTGCCGTGCAAAAGGCGATGGAAGAGGCTCGTCGCAACATGGTCAAGGTTTCGCTGAAGAACGGCACCATTTTCCACAACGTGACTGGCCACCATGGCGCCGCTGTTGTGATGATGGCTCCCGCTCCTAAGGGTACCGGCATCATTGCTGGCGGTCCTATGCGCGCAGTCTTCGAAGTGTTGGGTGTGACGGATATCGTGGCAAAGAGCCATGGTTCTTCCAATCCTTACAACATGGTTCGTGCAACGTTTGACGCGCTCGTCAATTCGACCACCCCGTCGAATGTGGCAGCCAAGCGCGGCAAGACAGTCGAAGACATCTTCGCCTGAACCGGAGCCTGAATATGACAACGCAACAAACCGTCAAGATTCAACTGGTGCGCAGCCCGATTGGCACCAAAGAGTCGCACCGCGCCACCGTCCGTGGTCTGGGTCTGCGCAAGCTGAACAGCATCAGCGAATTGCAAGACACGCCCGAAGTGCGCGGCATGATTAACAAGATCAGCTATCTGGTCAAAATCGTCTGAGAGATCGATCATGGAACTCAATAGCATCAAGCCCGCAGACGGCGCCAAGCATGCCAAGCGCCGTGTAGGCCGTGGCATCGGCTCCGGTTTGGGCAAGACCGCTGGCCGTGGTCACAAAGGTCAGAAGTCCCGTTCGGGTGGTTACCACAAAGTGGGTTTTGAAGGCGGTCAAATGCCTTTGCAACGCCGTTTGCCCAAGCGCGGTTTCAAGTCCCATTTGCTGAAGTTCAACGCAGAAGTCACGCTGTCTGCTCTGGACCAACTGGGTCTGCCTGAAGTCGACGTTTTGGCTCTGAAGCAAGCCGGTCTGATCGGTGAACTGGCCAAGGTGGTCAAGGTCATCAAGAGCGGTTCTTTGACCAAGGCTGTCAAGCTGACGGGTGTGGGCGCAACGGCTGGTGCCAAGGCAGCGATTGAAGCTGCTGGTGGCTCTGTAGCCTGATAGCGTTCCTCAAGGAAGGCATCTGTGGCAACTAGCGCAGCTCAAATTGCAAAGACCGGCAAGTTCGGCGATCTCCGTCGCCGTCTGGTTTTTCTGTTGCTTGCGCTGGTCGTGTATCGCATTGGGGCCCATATCCCTGTGCCAGGCATCGATCCAGCGCAACTTCAGCAATTGTTCAGCGGACAACAGGGCGGCATCCTGAACCTGTTCAACATGTTCTCGGGTGGTGCTCTGTCTCGTTTCACGGTCTTCGCTCTGGGGATCATGCCGTACATTTCGGCATCGATCATCCTGCAGCTGATGACCTACGTCATTCCCACCTTTGAGCAATTGAAGAAGGAAGGCGAAGCGGGCCGCCGGAAAATCACCCAATACACTCGTGCGGGTACCTTGGGGCTGGCTCTGTTTCAGTCGTTCGGTATTGCTGTAGCGTTGGAAAGCTCTGCTGGTCTGGTTCTCAGCCCCGGTTTTGGTTTCCGCATGACAGCGGTGGTCAGTTTGACTGCAGGCACCATGTTTTTGATGTGGTTGGGTGAACAAATCACCGAGCGTGGCTTGGGGAACGGTATCTCGATACTGATCTTCGCTGGCATCGCTGCGGGGCTTCCCAGCTCTATCGGTGGTTTGCTGGAACTGGTTGGTACTGGTGCAATGTCCGCCCCTGCTGCGATTTTTATCGTGTTGGTGGTTGGTCTGGTAACATACTTTGTTGTGTTCGTTGAACGAGGGCAGCGCAAGATCCTCGTGAATTATGCCCGCCGTCAGGTTGGAAACAAGGTTTACGGTGGTCAGGCTTCGCATTTGCCCCTGAAGTTGAACATGGCTGGTGTGATTCCGCCGATCTTTGCATCGTCGATCATTCTGTTGCCTGCGACAGTGGTGAACTGGTTCAGTGCTGGTGATTCAATGCGCTGGTTGAAGGATATCTCTGGTGCTCTGACCCCTGGTCAGCCCATCTATGTGATGTTCTACGCCGCTGCCATTGTTTTCTTCTGCTTCTTTTACACAGCGCTGGTTTTCAACAGCCGTGAAACTGCAGACAACCTGAAAAAGAGCGGTGCCTTTATTCCTGGCATTCGCCCTGGTGAGCAGACTGCCCGCTACATTGACAAGATTCTCGTTCGCTTGACTCTTGCCGGTGCCGTCTACATCACCTTTGTGTGTTTGCTGCCGGAGTTTTTGATTCTCAAGTACAACGTGCCGTTTTATTTCGGCGGTACTTCTCTGTTGATCATTGTGGTGGTGACCATGGACTTCATGGCCCAGGTTCAAAACTACATGATGTCGCAGCAGTACGAGTCTCTGCTCAAGAAGGCAAACTTCAAGGGTGGCAGTGGTGGTTAAGGTGCCGCAATGACCACTACCAAGTGGTCATTGATTGGCACGAATAAGTTAAGTGAGCGCCCCACGAATTTTCGCGGGCACGCATTGTGTTCCGTGCAGAATAGCCGGGACGGATGGAAAAGTTTTAGGAGAATGCAATGAGAGTTTCGGCTTCGGTCAAAAAAATCTGCCGCAACTGCAAGATCATCCGCCGCAAAGGTGTGGTGCGCGTGATCTGCACGGATCTGCGTCACAAGCAGCGCCAGGGTTGATTGGAAAGTATTAGAGGACGCATATGGCACGTATCGCTGGCATCAATATTCCGCCCCACAAGCATGCGGAAATCGGTCTGACCTCCATTTTTGGTATTGGTCGCACCCGCGCTCGCAAGATTTGCGAAGCAACTGGCATCGCTTACTCCAAGAAGATCAAAGATCTGACGGACGGCGACCTGGAAAAAATTCGCGAGCAAATCGAGCAGTTCACCATTGAAGGTGACCTGCGCCGCGAAACCACCATGAACATCAAGCGCTTGATGGACATTGGCTGCTACCGTGGTTTCCGCCATCGTCGTGGTTTGCCGATGCGTGGTCAGCGTACGCGTACCAACGCCCGTACTCGCAAGGGTCCGCGCAAGGGTGCAGCTGCACTGAAGAAATAAAGAGATTGAAAGATCATTATGGCTAAGTCTCCTGCCAATAACGCAGCTCAACGCGTTCGCAAGAAGGTTCGTAAGAACGTTTCGGATGGCATCGCTCACGTGCATGCATCCTTCAACAACACGATCATCACCATCACCGATCGCCAAGGCAATGCATTGTCTTGGGCTTCGTCCGGTGGTCAAGGTTTCAAGGGCTCCCGCAAGTCCACTCCGTTTGCTGCTCAGGTAGCTTCCGAAGTGGCCGGTCGTGCAGCCATTGACCAAGGCATCAAGAACCTGGATGTTGAAATCAAGGGTCCTGGTCCTGGTCGTGAGTCTTCTGTGCGCGCTCTGGGCGCCCTGGGTATTCGCATCACATCGATTTCCGATGTGACGCCTGTGCCGCACAATGGCTGCCGCCCTCAAAAGCGCCGCCGTATCTAATTCTCCCAAGCCCACCGCCACCTGTAGACGCGAAAGCGCTCCAGGTGGCTCCCGCAATGGTTTGCGGTAGATGACATAAAAGGAAGCTCAAGTGGCACGTTACCTCGGCCCCAAGGCCAAACTCTCCCGCCGTGAAGGCACGGACCTGTTCCTGAAGAGCGCTCGTCGCTCGATCGCCGACAAGTCCAAGTTCGACTCCAAGCCTGGTCAGCACGGCCGCACTTCAGGTGCCCGTACTTCCGACTACGGCCTGCAACTGCGCGAAAAGCAAAAAGTCAAGCGCATGTACGGCATTCTGGAAAAGCAATTCCGCCGCTACTTTGAAGCTGCTGACGGCAAGAAGGGCAACACTGGCGCGAACCTGCTGTTCCTGTTGGAGTCCCGTCTGGACAACGTCGTGTACCGCATGGGCTTCGGCTCCACGCGTGCAGAAGCCCGTCAGCTGGTGTCGCACAAGGCGATCACTGTGAACGGCCAATCGGTCAACATCCCTTCGTACCTTGTGAAGGTGGGTGATGTGGTTGCTGTGCGTGAAAAATCCAAGAAGCAATCCCGTATCACTGAAGCTCTGCAACTGGCCGCCCAAGTAGGCATGCCAGCGTGGGTCGATGTGAATGCCGACAAGGCAGAAGGCGTCTTCAAGAAGGTGCCTGATCGTGATGAGTTCGGTGCAGACATCAACGAATCGCTGATCGTTGAGTTGTACTCGCGCTAATCACTCGAACTAATTTTTCGAGTAAACCGTTCCTAAACCGCGAGGCATCGCGGTTTAGGCGCTTCACCAGCCTTACCGGTGTAACGAGCTGGGGGTATTGAGAGGAAGTCTGAATGCAAACCAATTTGCTGAAACCCAAGGCGATCAATGTTGAGCAGCTTGGCCACAATCGTGCCAAGGTGGCTTTGGAGCCGTTCGAGCGTGGCTATGGCCATACGCTGGGCAATGCCATTCGACGCGTTCTGCTTTCGTCTATGGTGGGTTACGCAGCGACTGAAGTGACCATTGCTGGCGTGCTTCACGAGTACTCGTCGATTGACGGTGTGCAAGAAGATGTGGTGAACATTCTCTTGAACCTGAAGGGTGTGGTCTTCAAGCTCCACAACCGCGATGAAGTCACACTGAGCCTGCGCAAGGATGGTGAAGGCGTGGTGACTGCCCGTGACATTCAGACGCCCCATGACGTGGAAATCGTCAACCCTGATCATGTGATTGCACACCTGTCGCAAGGCGGCAAGCTGGACATGCAGATCAAGGTGGAAAAGGGCCGTGGTTATGTGCCCGGCAGCATGCGTCGTTATGCCGACGAAGCAACCAAATCCATTGGCCGTATTGTTCTGGATGCGTCTTTCTCTCCAGTCAAGCGGGTCAGCTACACCGTGGAAAGCGCTCGTGTAGAGCAGCGTACCGATCTGGACAAGCTGGTGGTTGAAATTGAAACCAACGGCGCCATCACTGCGGAAGATGCAGTGCGGGCATCTGCCAAGATTTTGGTGGAACAACTGGCAGTGTTTGCTCAGTTGGAAGGCGGCGAGTTGACCGCTTTTGAAACACCTTCGGGCCCACGCGGTGGTGCTACGTTCGATCCTATCCTGCTGCGCCCTGTGGACGAGCTGGAATTGACCGTGCGTTCGGCCAACTGCCTGAAGGCTGAGAACATCTATTACATCGGTGACCTGATTCAGCGCACCGAGAACGAGTTGCTCAAGACGCCTAATCTGGGTCGCAAATCGCTCAATGAGATCAAGGAAGTTCTGGCTTCCCGTGGCCTCACTTTGGGCATGAAGCTTGAAAACTGGCCACCAGCTGGCCTGGACAAGCGTTAAGTTATAATTTCGGGTTCCCCTTTTCGGGAACAGTGCATTGGGCAGTACCTGATACGGCTGCCTAATTTAATCAAAGTAAAAAGGAAAGCACCATGCGCCACGGACACGGCCTTCGCAAACTCAATCGCACCAGCTCGCACCGCCTTGCGATGCTGCAAAACATGATGAACTCGATCATCGAGCACGAGGCCATCAAGACCACGGTGCCTAAGGCCAAGGAACTGCGCCGCGTGATCGAGCCCATGATCACCCTGGCCAAGGTTGACACCGTTGCCAACCGCCGCCTTGCCTTCAACCGCCTGCGCGACCGTGACAGTGTTACCAAGCTGTTCAACGACCTGGGCCCCCGCTTCAACGCGCGTCCCGGTGGCTACACACGCATTCTGAAGATGGGCTTCCGCGTGGGTGACAATGCGCCCATGGCCCTAGTTGAATTGGTGGACCGCGCTGCAGAAACTGAAAATTCTTCGGCAGCAGCCGAATAATAGGGTATAATTTAAATCTACCGCGCGATGGAGCAGTCTGGTAGCTCGTTGGGCTCATAACCCAAAGGTCGGAGGTTCAAATCCTTCTCGCGCAACCAAACATGGCGAAAGCCGTATCAAAAAGCCCTCTTTTAGAGGGCTTTTTTTTGCCCGTTTGTAAAGGTGTCGGTCGTGGTCCATCTTTCGATGGGTTGCCATAGCAGTTTAGAGAGTCAGTGTGCCGCAGCCCAAGATGGCGTGCTGCTGAGCGGTCTCCCGAGCCGTCCTTTGCGGTGCTTTGAATGGGGCGCTAAGACTCGCGTCAGTGCGGCACTTTCGGGGTGCCGTCCTCTGAGCAATGGAGTAGTTGCCTGCGTTCAGTGACCAAACAGGTCCGATCTGGCGGACTCCGTGATGGCCACGACGCAGGGGTGGCTGATGCGGCGCTCCACAGAAATCGCAAAAAACTCCTCCACCAATTCGCTGGAGCGGCCAATGGCTTCCACGCCAAATTGAGTCTGGGTCTCTTGTTCCAGCACCGTCGGTGACGTGAAGATGCCCCGTCCTTCCCGCCCAAAAGCATTCATGAGCGCGCTATCGTCAAACTCGCCCACGATGCGTGGCTGCAGGTGGTGCTTGTTCAGCCAGTGGTCCAACTGCTGCCGCACTGAAGATTGCGGCCCCTGGATGAGCATGGGGGCGCCATGCAGACACTGTGGAAATGGCCCCTGTAGCTCGTTTTTGAGTGCTGGTGCGCAGAAGAAGCTCATGCTGGACGATCCGAGCGCATGGTTGAAGGCCTTGACGCCGATTTTCTTGGAGGCTGGCTCATCGGCCAGCAGCAGGTCCAGCCGGTGGATGCTGAGTTGGGCGAGCAGTTCGGGGAACTTGCCCTCATGGCAGGTCATGTGCACCTGCTCCTTCATGCCCAGCGCGGGCTCCAGCAGGTGGTAGGCGACGGATTTGGCGACCGAATCTGCCACCCCCACCTTGAACTCCAGAGGTTTGGAGTGCCCCCGAGGCAGGCGAATGGATTTTTCCAACTCATCGCTCAGCGCAAATATCTGTTCTGCGTAGCCCAAGGCAATGCGCCCCTCGTTGGTCAGCTCCAAGCCCCGGCCGCGCTTGCGAAACAGCTCATGCCCTAGCCACTCTTCCAGTTGATTGATCTGCCCGGACAGCGTTTGGGGGGTGGTGTGCAGTTGTTCTCCGGCGCGCATGACGCCACCGGCCTTGGCGGCTGTCCAGAAGTACCGGAGGTGTTTGAAGTTCATGGTGCTGCCTTATTGATCGCAAAAGTCGAAGTGTTTTTATCAATAAAACGAATATACGCGAAGTGTTGAACGCACTACAGTGGGTTTCTGGCAAGGCGATGAGAGCCTTGCCAGTCGTTTCACAGATGGGTGTTCACAAGGAGTTGCCATGCGTATTACGACCCGAGGAAAAGTCGCTGTATCGGCCATGACGGATCTGGCTTTGCATCAGAGGATGAAGCCGGTGTCGCTGACGACGATCAGCCAACGTCAAGGCACGTCGCTGTCGTACCTGGAGCAATTGTTTAGCGCGTTGCGCCGTGCCGGCCTGGTGGAAAGCACCCGTGGCCCAGGCGGCGGCTACGCCCTGGCGCGCCGTGCCGAGCAGATTGCCGTGGCCGAGATCATTCTGGCGGTGGAGAACATGGACGTGGACGACTACCAGCCCCTGACCGCCCCCCAGGTGGCGCAGCTCAAGGCCATGACTGGCGAGCTGTGGGTGTCTTTCAATGCCCGCGTGCTGGAATATCTGCAATCGGTCTCGCTCAAGGACCTGATGGAGCAAGCGCAAGCGCAGGGCGTGGTGACTGCCCCTGAACCCGAGGCCAAGACCTTGCGGAAAACCTCTGGGATTGCCCCGGTGGCCCGCCCTTTGATGGCGCGGTTGCAAATTCCCAATTCGGTGTTTGCCTTGGGGTCCTTGCCGCTGGCCCCTCGCCGCTGAGCGCAAAGCCCTGAGTAGAGGCGGGCGAAGGTCGCGCCGCCGTTGCGGTGGCTCAGAAAAAAAGGCCTGGGATTGCCCCAGGCCTTGCGCCGCTGCGGTCGCCTGTGGGGGCTAATCAGGCCATGGACGGGTCCGCCGCCATGTTGTCAAACTTCTTGAAATACTGGCGCGCCATGGCGACCAGTTGGGCGTCGCTGGGGTGGTCTGCAGCCACCGAATCGACCACGCAGGCCGCTACGGCGGCGCTGTGTTTGCTGCACCAGTCGCGGAACTGGTTGCGCGCCAAGCCGGGGCCGCAAAGCAGCACCTCGTGCGAGCCCTGAAGGGCCTGCGCCACATCGGTAAAGAAGGCGCTCGCGTCATCGCCCTTGCCCTGGTGCTTGTGGTGGCTGCGGGACTTGATGCGTTGTGCTTGCACATGTTCGCGGTCAAACATGACGACATGGGCTTCGGAATGGTCCATCCAGACAACAGCGTGAAAAGTGCTCATGGGTCTACTTTCTTGAAGTGAAGAAAAAGGGAAACGGGTGATCGAATAACACCTGTGCGGTGGGTGTGCTGCGGCCTAGTGGCCCGGCCTGTGGTGGGCCTCAATGGCCTCCTGGCAGTGCACGCAGCGCGCAACCTCTGGGGTGGCTTTGAGGCGGGCGGCGGCAATGTCCTGGCCGCAGTCGGCACACTCGCCATAGGTGCCTGCGTCCATGCGGGCAAGGGCGGCGGCGATGGCATTGAGGTGCTCTGCCTCGCGGTCTTCCAGGGCAAATTCCAGCGTGCGCTCTGATGCGACCTGGGCTCGGGAGTCTTCTGCCTGCGTGAAATGCTCAGCCGCGGCCTCTACCCGGCCCGTGGCCTCGCCGCGTTGCTGGGCCAACTGGGCTTGAATGCCCGCTTGCTGTTCCAGCAGTTGTTGGCGGTACGAAGTGGCTTGTGTCTTGTCCATGCGGTCAACTCCTGCAAGTGATGGGGAACGGCTCACAAAACTCTTTCGGCGTTGTTGCTGCGTCCTGCCGCACATACCGTACTGCCTGTGACGCGGCGCCTCGCCAGAACCGCTTTGTCGAGTTTTCTTTGCTGCTCTGAACGCTTTCATGGTGCGCTGGTCTGATGCGCGATGCGTTGACAGAGGTCAAGCTCTGAACAGGCCCGCACCTGGCTGTGCGATGGCTGGCGTGCCAGCCACGTGGTGAAGCCATCGCATGACGCCGATCAAGGGTTTTGCGGGATGCGCTTCTACAATGCGCGTTATGCAAACCATTCGCAGCCTCCGCTGGCTCGCCCGCCTTGTGCTGGCGTGGTTTGTTTTGTCGATCGGCGTTGCGGTGGCGTCGCCACTGGTCAACCCCCAGGCGATGGAGTTGATCTGCTCGGGTTCGGGCGCGATCAAGATGCTGATCAAAACCGACGATGGCGCCAAGGAGCTGCCCAGCCACACGCTGGACTGCCCCCTGTGCGCGCATGTCGGCGCACCGCCGCCCACCTCCCAGGCCCAGCTGCCTGTGGTCCATCCCCTGGCGCATGCGTTGCGCCCCATTCCTGCCGCGCACATTGCTGCGCGCACCGCCGCGCCGCTGCCGCCGCGCGGGCCCCCTGCGTTCTTCTGATTTGCTATTTGTTTGATAGCTGCTTGCGCTTGATTGATAAGCGCTGGCGGCCTATTTGGCTTGTTATCAGGAGTTCCCATGCGCAAAAGCCGCATGGCGCTGGCCGTGGCCAGTGCCTTTCCCCTCGTCCTTGGCATCGCGTCCGCCGGGGCTTCATCCGCATTCGCCCAGACCGCTGACAGCACCAGCACCACCAGCCATGCCCCCGCCAAGGAACTGGGCGTGGTCACCATCACCGGCGGCCAGCCCACCTCGCTGCCCACGCAGATCCCCACCACCATCGAGGGCGTGACGCGCGAGCAGATCGAGCATTCGATCAACGCCACCGACAGTGAAGACGCCCTCAAGTACCTGCCCAGCCTGCTGGTGCGCAAGCGCTACATCGGCGACTACAACCACGCCGTGTTGTCCACCCGCGCCTCGGGCACGGGCAACCCGGCGCGGTCCATGGTGTTTGCCGATGGCATTTTGCTGAGCAACTACCTGGGCAACGGCCCCACCAACGCGCCACGCTGGATGCTGGTCACGCCGGAAGAAATTGAGCGCGTGGACGTGCTCTACGGCCCGTTTTCGGCCGCCTACGGAGGCAACTCGGTGGGCGCAGTGGTGGACTACGTCACGCGCATGCCGACAAAGTTCGAGGCGCACGGGCAGGTCAGCTATCAGCACCAACCCTTTGACCTGTACAACACCAACGGCACCTACGGCGGCAAGCAGGTGAGTGCCTCGGTGGGCAACAAAAATGGCGACTGGTCGTGGTTCCTGAACTTCAACCAAACCGACAGCGAAGGCCAGCCGCTTACCTTCCCCACGCGCCTGGTGTCTGCGGGGACCGTGGGCAATGCGGGCACGCCGGTGACGGGCGCAGTGCTGGGCAACAACCGCAGCAACCAGCCGTGGTATCTGCTGGGCACGGCCACCCAGTACCACACGCAGCAAGACCACATCAAGGCCAAGATCGCCTACGACTTTTCGCCCACCGTGCGCGCCACCTACACCTTCGGCTGGTGGCACAACGAATCCGAAGGGCGGCCCACCAGCTACCTGCGCGATGCCAATGGCAATGCGGTCTACAGCGGCACGGTCAACATCAATGGCCGCTCGTTTGCGCTCGCGCCCACGGACTTCAATGTGTCCAACGAAGACCTCACACATTTCATGCACGGCCTGTCGGTCAAGAGCCGCACGCAGGGCGTGTTTGACTGGGAAGTGGCTGCCAGCCTGTACGACTATCAGACGGACACCCTGCGCGCCGCTACCGTGGCGCTGCCTGCCGCGCTGAGCGGCGGGGCAGGGCGCATCGTCAACAGCAAGGGCACGGGCTGGAACACGCTGACCGCCAAGGGCACCTGGCGGCCCGATGGGCTGCAGGGCACGCACATCGTGGACTTTGGCTTGCAGCGCGACAGCTACAGGTTGCGCACCATAGAGAACGCCACCAGCAACTGGATCAGCGGTGATGCAGGCGCCCGCAACCAGGCCTTCAACGGCGACACGCAGCTCATTGGCCTGTGGGCGCAAGACACCTGGAAGATCGCGCCACGGTGGAAAGCCGTGCTGGGCGCCCGCGCCGAGCGCTGGAGCGCCAGCAACGGCCAGACCGGCAACGCCACCACCACGCTGAGCCACCCCGAGCGCAACGAAACCTATGTGTCGCCGAAGGCTGCCGTGGCCTACCAGGCCAATGACCTGTGGGTGCTCAAGGCCTCCACCGGACGCGCCGTGCGCATGCCCACCGTGGCCGAGCTGTACCAGGGCGGCATCAACGGCAGTGGCACGCTCATCAACAACGACCCCAATCTGAAACCCGAAAAGAGCTGGACCACCGAGCTGACCGCCGAGCGGGACATGGGCAATGGCCTGCTGCGCCTCACGGCCTTCTTTGAGCGCACCAAAGATGCGCTGTACTCGCAGACCAATGTGCTCGTCACGCCCAACGTGACCAACGTGCAGAACGTGGATGCCATCCGTACCAAGGGCATTGAGCTGTCGTACCAGGCCGCCAATGTCTTTGTGCGCGGGCTGGAGCTGGGCAGCAGCCTGACCTGGACGGATTCCAAGATCACGAAGAACGACAAGTTCCCGGCCAGCGTCGGCCAATGGCAGCCCCGCATCCCCGAGTGGCGCGCCACTGCGGTGGCCACCTACCGGCCCGACGCCACCTGGTCGTACACCCTGGGCGCGCGCTACAGCGGCAAGCAGTACAGCACGCTCGACAACAGTGACCCCAACGGTTTTGCCTACCAGGGCGCGAGCCGCTACTTCACCACCGATGTGCGCGTGCGCTACCAGATCACCAAACAGGTCAGCGCTGCCGTGGGCATCGACAACCTCAACAACTACCAGTTCTGGAACTTCCACCCCTACCCGCAGCGCAGCTACATGGCGGAGCTGAAAGTAGATCTGTAAACCCCCTGAGCGGCTTGCGCCGCATCCCCCCAGGGGGACGCCTCCAGCGGCCCGGCAAAGCCGGTTCCGCGGTGGCACTGGCCTTGGCGAGCGTCAGTTTTTAAGGCAATGAACCGTTGAAACGAAAAGGTCGAAATATGAAAGCGAATACTATGAAAAAGATAGCTTCTTGCGCTTGTTTGATAAGCGCTACAGCCCTGTTTGGCACTGCATCGGCCCATGTGGTGCTTGAATACCAGGTCGCCCCGGCGGGCGCCAGTTACAAGGCCACCTTCAAGGTCGGTCACGGCTGCGGTGCATCGCCTACGCGGCAGGTGGTGGTGGACATTCCTGAGGGCTTCAAGGGCGCACGTCCGCAGCCCAAGCCGGGGTGGACGCTGGAGGTGCAGCGCAGCAAGCTGGCCACGCCCTACACCAGCCATGGCCGCAGCGTGACGGAGGACACCACACGCATCACCTGGACAGCCAGGACTGCTGAAGACGCGCTACCCAGTGCCCACTATGATGAATTTGTGCTGGTGGGCCAGACGCCCGACAACGCCGGTTCCATCTACTGGCCCGTACGCCAGGTGTGTGCAGAGGGCCGCAATGACTGGACTGAAGTCCCCAAGGCGGGCCAGAAGCTGCACGACCTCAAGGCCCCAGCCGCTCTGCTGGAAGTGTTGCCCCAGGCGGGCGGCGCGGGCCACCAGCATTGATGGCAGCACCACCCTCTTGGTTTTCTATCGTCTCTGTGTCTTTCTTTTTTTTAGGAGTGATTCCATGTCTTTGATCCGTACCACTGTGGCCCTGGCCTGCCTGTTGAGCGCCGTTGCCTTGGCCGGCACTGCTTTTGCCCAAACCGCCAGCGTCAAGGTCGAAGGGGCCTGGGCCCGTGCCACCGTGCAGGGCCAAAAAGGCACCGGCGCCTTCATGAAGCTCACGGCCCCCGAAGGCGCCAAGCTGGTGGGCGCCTCGTCCCCTGCCGCTGGTGTGGCCGAGGTGCACGAGATGAAGATGGACGGCGACGTGATGAAGATGCGTGCCCTGCCAGTGCTGGATTTGCCCGCTGGCAAAACCGTCGAACTCAAGCCCGGCGGCTACCACATCATGCTGCTGGACCTGAAGGCCCCGCTGGCCAAAGACACCACCGTGCCCGTCACGCTCACCTTCAAGGACGCCAAGGGCGCCGAAAGCAAGCAGGAGCTGAACCTGCCCGTGGCCACCACGGCCCCCGGCGCTGCGGCGGCGCCCGCAGCGGCAGACCACCAGCACGGAGCCCACAAGCACTGAGCACCCTTGCACCCGGCCCTGCAATCTGGGGTCGGCACGCATCGCCATGTGCCGCCTGGTGGAGTAAGCTGCCGAGCATCCTCCACCAGAAAGCGCAGCGGCCATGAGCGATACCTCCCACTTTGGTTTTGGCAAATTTGTCCCCGGCTTTGACTTCCTGCAAAGCCTCGCCAAAGGCGCGTCCAGCGGCATTCCGCAAATGCCCCAGCTCTCCAACTGGGTGGCCCCCACCCTCAGCGTGGAAGAGCTGGAAAAGCGCATTGACGAACTCAAAGCCGTGCAGTTCTGGCTGGAGCAAAACAGCCGCGCACTCACCGCCACCATCCAGGCACTGGAAGTGCAGAAGATGACGCTGGCCACCTTGCAGGGCATGAACATGAGCATGGGCGACGTGGCCAATGCGTTCAAGTTCCAGGGGGCTGATTCGGTGATGCAGGGCATGCAAAAAGCGGCAGAGACCTTCAGCGGCGCAGCCCGTGCGGCCGCCAGCCCGGCCCCGCAGCCTGCCGCGCCAGAGCCTGCCCCGGCACCGACACCCCCGCGCCCCCACCACCGCCCGCAGCCCCCAGCCCCGCGGCAGAGGCCGCCGCAGAGCCCGACGCCCCCAAGCCCGGCGTAGTGGACCCCTTGCACTGGTGGAGCGCGCTGACCACCCAGTTCCAGGAGATCGCCTCCCACGCTCTCAAGGACGCGGCCCAACACAGCAGCACCCTCGACAGCACCCAGCACTTTGCCAAAGACGCGCTGAAAAAAGCCACCGACATGGCCAGCCACCTGGCCGCGCAGGGTGTGCACAGCCTGCAAGAAGCGGCCCGTGCGGCGCAGGCACCGGCCAAGGCGGCATCTGCCAAGAAAGCCCCGGCCAAGAAAGCACCCGCCAGGAACGCCGCCGCCCCCAAGGCCGCCGCCAAGCCCGCCCGCCGCGCCCCTGCGGCCAGCCCCAAAGTGGCGGCAAAGAAACCTGCCGCCAAAAAGCCAGCCGCCGCCAAAAAGGCTGTTCGCGGCCGGGGCTGAACTCCCGAGCAGCGCGTGGTCAAGCCCAGCGCCTGGGCGCAGACGCCGCTGGCGCGCTAAAGTCGTTGCACTATGACCCTCTTTCCTACAGGCCACGCCACCCATCCCCAGTGGCGCATGGCGGCAGCGCTGGTGCTGGCGCAGCTGCGTGCGCAAATGGCGCTGCCCATGTATGCCGCCGCGCCCACCCTGGGGCTGCTGTACATCACCGACCATTACGCCAACGACTCGCGTGAACTGCTCGACTACCTGGCCAGCGAGCTGCCCGAGGTGACCGACTGGAGCGGCACCGTGGGCGTGGGCGTGTCGGCCAACAACGCCGAGTATTTTGACGAGCCCGCGCTGTCGGTCATGCTGCTCGATGTGCCTGCAGACCAATACCGCGTTTTCTCTGGCGTGGCGCCGCTGCCGCGCCACCCGGCCAGCGGCTTTGTGGCCCAGACGGCGCTGGTGCACGCCGACGGGCACACGCCCGAGCTGGCCGAGTTGCTGCACGAAATGGCGGGCCGTACCGAGACGGGTTACCTCTTTGGCGGCTTGAGTGCCAGCCGCGCGGCCAGCGTGCAGTTTGCTGTGGCGGGCAACGGCAACATGGCCGGGCAGGGCGCTGCCAGCGGGGTGTTTGATGGCGGCCTGTCGGGCGTGGCCTTTGGCCCCCGCGTGCCCTTGCTCTCGCGCGTGACCCAAGGCTGCCAGCCCGTGGGGGCCCTGCGCACCATCACTGCCGCCAACGACAACGTGGTGCTGGAGCTGGACCACGAACCTGCGCTGGACGTGCTGCTGGACACCCTGCAAGTGACGCTGGACGGTGGCGACCCCCAGCCCGCGCTGCGGCGGGTGCGCGCTACGCTGGCCGGGCTGGTCGATGCGGGCACCCAGCCCATGGGGCGCCAGCGCACCGGCCACTTTGGCACCGACACGCGGGTGCGCCACATCGTGGGGCTCGACGGCGCCCGCCGTGGCGTGGCCCTGGCCGAGCCAGTGCAGCCCGGCATGCACCTGGCGTTTTGCCAGCGCAATGTGGCGGCGGCGCGGGCCGATTTGATGCGCATCTGCGCCGAAATCCGCGAAGAACTATCGCCCGAGGAACTGGAGCACGCGCCGCTGGAAGAGGGTGGGGCCCGCACCGCTGATGCCGCTGGCACGGCGGCCCCAGCGCCCGGCACCAATGGCCTGGCAGACACGCCGCCGCTGGCGGGGCGCACCATCCGGGGCGCCATTTACGTGAGCTGCTCCGGCCGGGGCGGCCCGCACTTTGGCGGCCCCAGTGCCGAGCTGCACATCGTGCGCCATGCACTGGGCGATGTGCCCTTGGTGGGCTTTTTTGCAGGCGGCGAAATCGCGCACCGCCACCTTTACGGCTACACCGGCGTGCTCACGGTGTTTACTGACGCTTGAGGTGCGCCATCGGCCCGGTGGCGCTGCGCTGGCGGGCCGCTGCGCGCTTCAGCCCCCTTCGGTCGGCAGCCCTTCGGCATCCCACTCTGGCAGGCCGCCGCGCATCCAGTACACGTTGGCAAAGCCCTTGTCGGCGGCCACCCGCGCGGCTTTGTACGATTTCCAGCACTCCGCTCCGTTGCACGAAAAAATCAGTGGCTTGGTGCGGTCCAGCGACTCCAGGGCTTTGAAGTCATCCTGCTCCGCATTGAAGGCCACGTCCTTGAGGCTTTTTTCGCCATAGGCCGCCCACACCGCACCGCGTATGCGCTTGGTGCGGTATTCCTTCTCGGTGCGCGTGTCCACCACCAGGGCGCCCTGGGCCTGCAGCTGCTGCGCGTCCTTGGCGGTGATGCGTTTCACGCCGGGCAAGGCGTTGGGGGTGAACAGCCCCAGCTCTGCCACCTTCTGGTACTCCTGTGCCTCGGGGCGCAGGTCAATGGGGGCCAGGCCCGCGCTGGCCGATGCGGTGCTGAGCCACTGCGACAACTTGCTGCGCACATCGCTGGGCAGGTCCTTGCGCATCACGGCACTGAAGCCGCCGGGCACGGGGCGCGATGTGGCGAGCACCTTGGCCACGCCGGGGTAGGTCGTGGCCCACAAGGCCCACTCCTCGGCGCGCACCACGGTGGCATCGGTGGTGCCCAGGGTCAGTGCGCTCAGTCCAGCCTGCGGGTATTTTTCGTGCCGCACCGCCTTGAGGTCTTTGAACGACAGCCCGGCTTCGTTCAGCATGCCGCGCGCCATGTAGGTGTAGACCGAGTCCTGCTGCGGCAGGTACAAGCGCTTGCCTTTCATGGCGGCCACGGTTTCGATCTGGGCCAGGCCCACCAGCACATAGTGGTCAGACTTTTGGGTGCAACCCACCAGCTCGTAGCCGCGCTGCAGTGCCGAGGCCGCCACCTGCGGCGGGCCAATGAAGATGTCAAACCCCGCGCTGCGCGTGGCGCGCATGACGTCAGCCAGGTCTTCGGTGGTGGTCACCTTCACGGCCTGGCCCGTAGCCTGGGAAAGGCCTGCCTCCAGCGCGCTGCGCAAGATGGAATGCCCGGCTTTCTTCTCGGTGGGTTCCACCGCCACGATGGCAGTGAGCTGTGCGTGCGCGGCGCTGCTGGCCAGCAGGCACAGCCCCAACACGAACGGCACCCAACGCATACGAACACTCTGGCTCATGGTTGTCCCTCCTCATTCACAGACATGGGGCTGCACGGGCCTTGCGGACGAGGCCTGCGCGGAAATCTGTCGCTTTTTATTGTTGTCTAACTGTTAAATATGCACCGGCATGCTTCGGTGTCAACGCCTGTTACGCAACTGTTTCTGTTGCTTACATGTGTGTGGGCGAGCGGTGTGCAGCAACCTGGCCTGCCCTCCAGAATGGAGCCGGTTTGCCGTTTGGCAGCGCGCCCCCAGAGCCTCTTGCACCCCCGGTGCCACGCCGGCTCGCAGCTGCGGGCGCATTGTTTATTCCACCCACAGGAGTGCTTCATGAACCCTTCGTCCACCCTGCCACGCCGCCACCTGCTGGCTGCCAGCGCCGCCGCCTTGAGTGCTGCGGGCCTGGCCAGCTGGACGGGCGCTGCCAGTGCCCAGGCTGCTGCAGCGGCCGCCCCCAAAGCGCTGCCCGCCTACGCGGGCTGGAAGAGTGGCAATGCCCTGATCGTGCACACCAGCAGCACGCTCGAAACCCGCCGCGCAGCCTTCGGCACCAGCGTGATCACGCCCGTCAACCAGCTGTATGTGCGCAACAACCTGCCCGCGCCCGACGCTGCCATTCTGGACAACCGCGATGCCTGGATGGTGCGTGTAGAGGGCGTGAAAACCCCGCGTGAACTCACCCTGGCAGAACTGAAGACCCTGGGGCTGGAAACCGTGGCCACCGTGCTGCAGTGCTCGGGCAATGGGCGCGGCTTTTTCCCCAGCAAGCCCAGCGGAACGCCCTGGACGGTGGGCGCCGCAGGCTGCGTGGTCTGGAGCGGGGTGCCCGTGCGCAATGTGGTGGCAGCCCTGGGCGGCCTGGCCGGGGGCATGGCCTACGTGACGGGCACCGGCGGCGAAAAGTTGCCCGAAGGCGTAGACCCGCTGACGGTGCTGGTCGAGCGCTCGGTGCCCCTCAAGGCAATGGACGACGCCATCCTGGCGTGGGAGATGAACGGCGAGCCCTTGTCGCTGGCGCACGGCGGGCCCTTGCGGCTGATCGTGCCGGGCTACCAGGGCGTGAACAACATCAAATACATCCGGCGCCTGGCGTTCACCGAGGCCCAGTCGCAGGCGCGCATCATGCAGCACGGCTACCGCATGACGCCGCCCGGCGCCAAGGCCAGCCCCGACCAGCCCTCGGTGTGGGAGATGACGGTCAAGTCCTGGATCAACGGCCCCTTGCCCGAGGGCGGCGCGCTGAAGCCTGGCCTGGTGCAGGTGCACGGCGTGGCCTTTGGCGGCACCCGCGGCGTCAAGGGCGTGGAGGTATCGGTCGATGGTGGCAAAACCTGGCAAGCCGCCCAACTCGTGGGCCCGGACCTGGGGCGTTTTGCCTGGCGCCAGTTTGTGCTGCCGGTGCGCCTGGGCGCGGGCACCCATGTGCTGGCCAGCCGGGCCACTGACGCCGCTGGCAATGTGCAGCCCGAGCAGCGCGAGGAAAACGTAGGCGGCTACAACAACGCCAGTTGGCTGGACCACGCCGTGACGCTGGTGGTGGCCTGAGGTGCTGGTGGTAGTTGGAGTGCGCCGCGCAGTGGCCCAGGCCGGTGCCTTGTGGCTGCTGGCCAGCCTTGCGGGCACGGGCTGGGCTGCGGACCCTGCGGAGTTGGTGCGCGGTAAACAGCTCTTTTTGACGCTGCAGCCTGCCTGCGCTGTGTGCCACACCTTGCAGGCGGCGGGCGCGCAGGGGCAGGTGGGCCCTGTGCTGGACGAGATCCAGCCCAACGCCGAGCGGGTGCTGCGAGCGCTGCGCAACGGCATTGGCGCCATGCCCTCATTTGCCGAGAAAATGACCGAGCAAGACATGCAGGCCGTGGCCCGCTTTGTGGCGCAGTCCACGGGCGCCAAGCCCTGATGGATCAGCCGCCTTCGTCACTTTGGTGCCCTAACCCCCTTTAAAAGGTTTTTGAATGACGTCTGAATCTGTTGCGCTCGCTCCCTTTGATGCCCTGGCCAGTGCCGCCGTGTTGACCCAGGCACGCCTGGGCCAAGGCCCCCGGCCATTCGACCTGCCCGCTGCGCTGCAGCCGCAAAACGCCGCGCAGGCCTACGCCGTGCAAGACGCTGTGGTGCAGGCGCGGGGTGTGGTGGCGGGCTGGAAGGTGGGGGCCTCTGGGCCGGAGGCACCCCCCTCTCGGGGCGCGCTCACGCAAGACTCGGTGTGGGTCTGCGCCCAGGGGCAGCCGCAAGCGTTGTCCTGCGGCGGCAACGTGGTCATCGGGGTGGAGGCCGAACTGGTCTATGAACTGGGCACCGACCTGCCCCCGCGTGCGCAGCCCTACTCGCGCGCAGAGGTGCTGGCGGCCATGCGCTCTGCCCGCGCCGCCATTGAAGTGTGCGACACCCGCTACGCAGCCTGGGGCGTGCAAAGCGCCTGGAGCCGCCTGGCCGACCAGGGCAGCCACGGCGCGCTGGTGGTGGGCTGCGGCCTCACCAGTCCGGCAGACCTGGCGGCCCTGGACCCGCTGACGCTGCCCGTGGGCCTGTGGGTGAATGGCGCCCTGGCCGTGCAGCGCGCCGCCTGGGGCAACCCGGCGGGCGACCCGCTGCGCTTGCTGGTGTGGCTGGCCAACGAGGGCGCCCACAGCCTGGGGGGGCTACGCGCAGGCCAATGGGTGACCACGGGCTCGTGCACCGGCAACCTGCTGGTGGCCCCGGGCTCCGTGGTGGTGGCTGAGTTGGGTGGGGTGGGGCGCGCAGAGCTGCGTTGCATTGCGTAGTTCGGTGGGGCTGAACTGACCATGCAACGGGCCAGCCGGGATCAAGACGCGCCTTGGTGCCTTTGCTTTGTGCCTTTGTTCTGACCCGACCATGCGCCCAGCCAAGACTGGGCGCATGGTTTTCGCTCCATATTTCATTCAATAACGGTGCCCGTTGTCCGGGCGGCGGTCATGCCGGTTGGGCACACCGTCACCGTCCCGGTCGCGGTCGTAGCGGTTGGGGATGCCATCGCCATCGCGGTCCCATCCGCCGGGCTGCATGTGCCAGCGGCCGTCGCGCTCTTGCCATTGCACCGGCCGGTAGTGGTAGCCCGGGCGGGCCTTGACCCAATAGCCATTCATCCACACATGGCGGTGGCCGCGCCATTCCCAGTGCCCTGGCACCCAGGCCATGCCGTGCCGGGGGCGGGGTGTGGCTTCGTGGCGGGGCGGCGGTGGTGCCTGTGTGTACTGCACCTGCACGTTGCCTGCCTGGACCACCACGGCCGAGCTTTGCGCGTGTGCGGGGGCCAGGGTGCACAGGCTGAGCAAGGCCAGCGCTGCGGCCGTGAGTGCGTGGTGGGCATTGCGCGGGTTGCGGGCTGTGTGTGCCATGGTGTTTGCTCCTTCAGAACAGGTTCTCAGAACCGGAGCCTTCATGGTGCCGCTGGTACGTCAAGCGTTTGTAGGCGCAGTGCGAAGTGTTGTGACGGAATGTGCCGCGGCTACTGCAGCCGCCCCAGCATGGCCCGCACGATGCGCCGGTGAAAAGGCTTGACGACGGCCATGTAGACACGCCCCAGCGCGTTGTGGATGTGCACCACCGAGCTGACCACCACCATGGGGGCTTGCCCGGCAGGGGCGTATTTGTGCAAGGACACCTGCACGTCCAGGTGCTTGTCGTCCTGGCCCATCACCACCTCGGTGTCACTGAGGTGGCGGATGAGGAAGATGCCCACCCGATCGCCCACTTGGTAATCGCTGGCGTTCCGCGAGAGCTGGCCTGTTGCGGTGGGGTGCCGGTCGTGCAACTGCCCCAGGTCCTTGAGTCCGACCATGCGCACCAGCCGGTTGCGTGCCGCCATCAAGTGCTGCGTCCAGCGCGGTGTTTGGGCGACCAGGTCCAGCCAGGTCTGCAAGGCGCTGCGGGCTGGGGCGGGGTCGGCCACCTGGTAGGCGTCGTAAAACTGTGCGGCGGGCAGGCTGGCATGGATGGCCGTGCCCGGTGGCACCTGCGTTGCCTGAACGGGTGGGCGGGGCTGTGTCGTGGGCATGTTGGAGGTGTTTTGGGAGGGTTTTGGGGCTTGGCGCTTATGAATAAAGCGCTGGCAGCTATTAAATTAATAGTGATTGTGTAGAGGCATCAGGCCAACAGGCCGTCAGCCCGCCATGCGGCGCATGCTGGAAAACACATCAAACTCCCAACTGCGCATGGCCAGCAGCACGGTGTAGCCCTCCAGCTCGCGCGGGGGCAGCTTTTGGTCGGCCAGGTGCTGCTGCGCAAAGTCCTGCGCCACGCGCTGCATGCGCTCCATGAAGGCGGGGGCCAGTGCCCGGCTGATGGAGCCGTGCACCAGCAGCACGCCTTCGCCAGGGCCGTCAAAGCCCCCGGCAAAGTAGTTGAGCAGCGCGTGGTCGCGAAAGTAATGCATTACCGGCCCGTGGGGGCGCCAGCGGAAGGTTTTGGCCAGCTTCAGGCGGTAGCGGTTCAGCGGCCGCAGCTCGATGATGCCGATGCGGTCGAGTTGGGCCAGGTACTTGATGCCCTCGGCCTCGGTGAGCCGGTAGGTGGCCACCACCTGCTCCAGCGTCCACTGGCTGAGCACGCAAATCGCCATCAGCAGCAGCTTCTTGTCGCCCACCACGGCGGCTTCCTGCTCTTGCGTCAGCTCTTTGAGCAGCGGCTGCTCATCGGCCACGCGCCGGGCCAGGTCGGCAAAGTCCAGCGCCAGGGCGCGGCAGATGGCGTCGATGCGCGACAGCGGCATGTCCCCCTTGGCCAGCATGCGCTTGACGCTGGACTCGGCCATGCCCAGCGCCTGCGCCAGGTCGGCATAGGTCATCTGCGCGTGCTTCAGCTCTTTTTTCAGGGCGGCAACAAGATCGGCGGTCGTGCTCATGGGCGGCTCATCGGTGGTGGCGATTGGGTATCGATTATGGATACCCGAAGTGCTTTGGGTAGCCCTGCACGCGACTTTTTGAGGGGGAAACCTATGGGCCTTTGCACACTGCGTTCCATCTTGTGTTGCCGCCCTGAAAGGGGCTCTTGCCATGAACGCTGTCCATTCCTTGCCTTCATCCACCCGCCGCTGGCCCGCACTGCAGCGTGCCGAGTGGGGATTTCTCATCGCCGCCATCGTGCTGCTGGCCTTGGCCGTGTGGGGCCCCCACCTGCCCGCCAGTGCCCACCAGCACAACTTTGCCGACCAGCGTGGCTGGTGGGGCCTGCCCTGCGCGCTGGATGTGCTCAGCAACCTGCCGTTTGCCGTGGCGGGCGTGTGGGGGCTGGTGTGGCTGCGCCGCCTGGGTGCCCTGCGGTTGTGCCTGGCCACCCGCGCCACGGCGGCGCTGTTCTTTGTGGGGCTGGTGGTTACCACCGCAGGCTCTAGCTGGTACCACTGGCGGCCGGACGATGCGGGCCTGCTGTGGGACCGCCTGGGCATGTCGGTGGCGTTTGCCGGGCTGCTGGGGCTGGCCGTCGTGGGCCGCATCAGCCCCCGCGCCGGGCTGGCCACAGCGTTGGGCCTGCTGGTGGCCGCACCGGCTGCCGTGCTGGTGTGGTCCCACACGGGCAACCTGCTGCCTTGGGCGGTGGTGCAAATCGGCGGCATGCTGGTGGTGTTGGCCTTGGCATGTTTGCCCCACCGCCATGGTGCACTGGCGTTGCAGCTGGGCGCCGTGATCGCCTGGTATGCCGCCGCCAAGGCGATGGAACTGGCAGACCACGCGGTGTACGAAGCCACGGCTGGCTGGGTGTCGGGCCACACCCTCAAGCACCTGCTGGCCGCGGGCGCTGCCTTGCCTGTGCTGTTTGCCATGGCGCGTCTGCACCACAGCCGCTATATCGCTGTGCCCGTGCCACGCCGCGCCATGCAGAATGGCGGGCAACGTGGGCAGTGACACCGTGCGCACCGCACACCACCCTACAAAAAGCCTTGAGGAGAACCGCATGACCCCCCAGCACGGGCAGCCCGCCGCGCACTCTGCGCACCCGGCCCACGAAGAGCCCAACCAGTTTGCCCTGCTGCGCCAGCGCCGGTTTGCGCCCTTTTTCTGGACGCAGTTTGCAGGCGCAGGCAACGACAACCTGTTCAAGTTCGCCTTCACGGTGATGGTGACCTACCAGCTCAGCGTGTCGTGGCTGCCGCCGACCATGGCGGGGCTGGTGATCGGTGCACTGTTCATCCTGCCGTTTTTGCTGTTCTCGGCCACCTCCGGCCAGCTCACCGACAAGTTCGACAAGACGCGGATGATCCGCTTCGTGAAGAACCTGGAGATCGCCATCATGGCGTTGGCGGCCGTGGGCTTTGTGGCCAACAACGTGCCGGTGCTGTTGTTGTGCACCTTCCTCATGGGGCTGCACTCCACACTGTTCGGGCCGGTCAAGTTTGCCTACATGCCCCAGGTGCTGAGCGAGCGCGAGCTGACGGGCGGCAACGGCATGGTGGAGATGGGCACCTTCGTCGCCATCTTGCTGGGCCAGGTGGCCGGTGGCCTGCTGGTGGCCATCCCTGGCATTGGCCACACTGCGGTGGCCGTGGGCTGTGTGGCCCTGGCGCTGGTGGGGCGCTTGGTGGCGCAGTTCATTCCATCCGCCCCCGCCACCGATCCCAGCTTGGTCATCAACTGGAACCCTTTCACCGAAACCTGGCGCAACCTCAAACTGGCGCACGGCAACGTGGTGGTGTTCCGTTCGCTGCTGGGCATTAGCTGGATGTGGTTCTTCGGCGCAGTGTTCCTGTCGCAGTTTCCGGCCCTGGCCAAAGAGGTGCTGCACGGTAACGAGCAAGTCGCCTCGCTGCTGCTGGTGGTGTTCTCGGTGGGCATTGGCGTGGGCTCGCTGCTGTGCGAGGTGCTCAGTCGCCGCCATGTCGAAATCGGCCTCGTGCCCCTGGGCGCTATCGGCATGAGCGTGTTTGCGGTGGATTTGTACTTTGCCACCCGCAGCCTGCCCGCTGCCGAGATGATGGGCGCTGCCGCCTTTCTTGCGCAACACCAGCACTGGCGCGTGCTGCTGGACCTGGCACTGCTCAGCCTGTTTGCCGGGCTTTACAGCGTGCCCATGTACGCCCTGATCCAGATGCGCAGCCAGCCCACGCACCGTGCCCGCATCATCGCGGCCAACAACATCCTCAACGCGCTGTTCATGATCGGCAGCTCCGTCATCGCCGGGGCCTTGCTGGGCGCAGGCTTCACGGTGCCGCAAGTCTTCCTGTTCACCGGCATCGCCAATGCCGTGGTGGCCGCCTACATCTTTTTGCTGGTGCCCGAATACCTGCTGCGCTTTGTGGCCTGGGTGCTGTCGCGCTTTGTGTACCGCTTCAAGGTGCGCGGCGATGAGCACATTCCCACCACGGGCGCGGCCATCCTGGCGTGCAACCACGTGAGCTTTGTCGATGCCGTGCTGCTCATGGCCGCCAGCCCCCGGCCCATCTACTTCCTGATGGACCACCGCATCTTCCGCGTGCCGGTGCTGGGCTGGTTGTTCCGTTTGGCCAAGGCCATCCCGGTGGCGTCACAAAAGGACGACCCCGCCACCTACCAGGCTGCGTTTGACCGCGCCGCCCAGGTGCTGCGTGAGGGCGATTTGCTGGCCATCTTCCCCGAAGGCGGCATCACCAAGGACGGTGAGCTGCAAGAGTTCAAGGGCGGCATTATGAAGATCATCGAGCGTGCCCAGGCCGACGGTGTGCAGGCCCCCGTGGTGCCCATGGCGCTGACCAACCTGTGGGGCTCGTTCTTCAGCCGCGTGGAGCAGGGCACCGCCATGGCGAAGCCTTTCCGTCGGGGCATGTTCAACCGCGTGGGCTTGAATGTGGGGCCTGCGATGGAGGCCACCCAGGTGCAGCCCGCCGTGCTGCGCGAGCGGGTGGCGGGGTTGCTGCGGGCATGATGAGATAGGTACTCAGTGCGCAGCCGCAGTGGTGGCTGCGCACCCCAGTCCTTCACTCCGCCCGGATATTGGCCCGCTGCGCAATCGCGCGCATGCGCGGCAGTTCGTCGTCAATGCGGGCGGCCACGGCGGCGGCGCTTTCGTAGGCGTGCTCCAGGCCACTGGCCACCAGTTTGCTGCGCACCTCGGGGTCTGCCAGGGTTTCAGACAAGGCCTTTTGCAGCTTGGCCTTGGCATCGGCGGGCGTGCCGCGCGGCGCCACGATGGCCAGCCATGAATCTGCCGAGAAGCCTGGGTAGCCGCCTTCGGCCACGGTGGGCACATCCGGCAATTGCGTGGCACGCGTGGCACCCGTCACCGCAATCGCCTTGATCTTGCCGCCCTTGAGCTGCGGCAGGGCCGCTGCCACGGTGTCGACCGAGAGTGGAATCTGCCCGCCGATCAGATCGTTCATCGCGGGGGCGCTGCCCTTATAGGGAATATGCGTGACCTTGATGCCCAGGGCCGACCACATCAGCTCGCCCGCAAAGTGCCCGGTGGTGCCGTTGCCGAACGATCCATACACATACTTGTCGGGGGTGGCACGCACGGCCGCCGTCAGCTGCTTCAGGTTGCCCACGGGCACATCCTTGTGGGCCAGCAAAATCAAGGGCACGCGCGCCACCATGCCGATGGGCTCGTAGCTCTTGACCGGGTCGTAGGGCAGCTTGGGGTTGAGGGCCGGGTTCACCGTGAAGGTCGAGCCCGAGCTGATCAGCAGCGTGTACCCATCGGCCGGTGCATTGGCCACGAAGGATGCTCCCACGATGGTGCCTGCACCGCCTTTGTTCTCGATCACGATGGGCTGGCCCAGGTGGTCGCCCAGCTTTTTGCTGATGAGCCGGGCCACGATGTCCACGGCCCCGCCGGGTGGAAACGGAACGACCAGTTGAACGGGCTTGGTGGGGTACGTCTGTGCCTGTGCGGCAGGTGTCAGGGTGCAGGCGGCCCATGCTGCAATGGCCACTGCGGCGCAGGCGCGCCGGGTTGGGCGTAGATCACTCTTCATATCCATGCTCCTCTTGCTGATGACTGCCAGAGAACGCAACCCTGCGCACCGATGCGCGGATGGGGCAGGATTGCGGAATGCCGGGCCGCGCAGCGGCCCGAAGGAGTGGGGCTGCGATCAGCCAGCGGCAGGCTCAGCCGTTGCGGAACAGGAAGCTGTAGGCGTTGAGCGCTGGCACGCCGCCCAGGTGGGCATACAGCACGCGCGAGCCTTCGGGGAACTCGCCTTTGCGCACCATGTCGATCATGCCGTGCATGGACTTGCCTTCGTACACCGGGTCGGTCAGCATGCCCTCCTGGCGCGCGCACAAGCGAATCGCTTCGAGCGTGCCCTCGTTGGGCAGGCCGTACTCGGGGCCGCCGTAGCGCGTGTCCAGCACCACGTCCTCGGCGGTGATCTCCTGGCCCAACTCCACCAGCTTGGCGGTGTTCTGGGCAATGCGCAGCACCTGGGCATGCGTCTTCTCGGGCTTGGCGGAGGCGTCGATACCAATCACCTTGCGCGCGCGGCCATCGGCCGCAAAGCCCACCACCATGCCCGCCTGCGTGCTGCCCGTGACCGAGCAGACCACGATGTAGTCGAACTGGAAGCCCAGCTCTTTTTCCTGCTGGCGCACTTCTTCGGCAAAACCCACGAAGCCCAGGCCGCCGTACGGGTGCTCTGAGCAGCCTGCGGGAATCGGGAAGGGCTTGCCCCCGGCCTTCTTCACGTCTTCCATGGCCTGCTCCCAGCTGGGGCGGATGCCGATGTCAAAGCCCGCAGCGTCCAGGCGCACATCAGCGCCCATGATGCGGCTCATCTCAATGTTGCCCACGCGGTCGTACACCGCATCGGAGTAGTTCACCCAGTTCTCCTGCACCAGCACGCACTTCATGCCCAGGTGCGCGGCCACGGCGGCCACCTGGCGCGTCTGGTTGGACTGGATGCCGCCAATCGACACCAGCGTGTCGTAGCCACCCGCAATCGCTTCGGGGATGAGGTATTCGAGCTTGCGCGTCTTGTTGCCGCCAAAGGCCAGGCCTGAATTGCAGTCCTCGCGCTTGGCATACAGGTGCACCTTGCCGCCCAGGTGGGCCGACAGGCGCGGCAGCGCCGTGATGGGCGAGGGGCCGAAGGTGAGCGGGTGGCGGGGGAATTTTTGCAAGTTCATGGCGTTTTCCGGTCGATGGAAGGGGAATGCAGGGGGGGGATGCAAGCGGGCTTGCAGTGCCTTCATCGTAGAAAAATGCCTGAATCAATGGGTTGTGAATTTGCGGTGAATTTCGGTGTTTTGGTTTTTCATATGAAAATTAGTCATTGCTAAATTTCTTGAAAATAGCCATGTGCGCAACAAAAGTTCGTGCCAAGAATGTGCAACAGGCGGATGTGTCCGCCGAGCTGGACCGCACCGACAAAGCCATCCTGCGCCAGCTGCAGCGCGATGCGTCTCTGTCCAACGTGGCCCTGGCCGAGAAGGTGCACCTGAGCGCCCCCGCCTGCCTGCGCCGGGTGGAGCGGCTCAAGCGCCTGGGGCTCATTGACGGAGTGGTGGCGCTGCTCAACCCCAAGGCCGTGGGTGCGGGCATGCTGGTGATGATTGGCGTGGTGCTGGACCGGTCCACGCCCGAGTCCTTTGCCGAGTTCGAGAAAGCCGCCATCAAGATCTCGGGCTGCATGGAGTGCCATGTGGTCACCGGCGAGTTTGACTACTTCATGCTGGTGCGCACACGCGACAGCGAGAGCTTCAACCGCCTGCATGCCGAGCAGCTCATCTACCTGCCCGGCGTGCGGCAGGTGCGCTCGTTCATGGTGCTGCGCAACGTGTTGTCCTCCACCGAGCTGCCGCTGGCGCTTTAACGCCCCTGAGGCCAACCTCCCCCAACTTGGCGCTGTCAGGGCGCAGCGCGCAGGCGCCCCTTCAGCGCAGCCCAGGCAGGGCCTCCAAACACATTCACCAGCAACCCGGCCATCAGCAGCCCAGCGCCCGCAAAGTGCACCGGCAGCAGTTGCTCGCCAAACACCAACCAGCCCGTCGTCAGCCCCACCACGGGCACCAGCAGCGTGAAGGGTGCCACGCGGTTCACGGGGTAGCGGGACATGAGGAAAGTCCACAGCCCAAACCCCAGCAAGGTCGATACCCAGGCGATGTAGCCCACCGCTGCCAGCGAGGTGAGCGAGAGGTTTTGCACAGCGGCCAGCACGGCGCTGGCCCCGTCCATCCACACCGCCAGCGCTAAAAACGGCAGCGGCGCCACCAGGCTGGACCACACGATGAACGCAAACTGGTTCATCGGCCCATAGCGCCCCACCGCCCGCGTGGCGATGTTGCCGCAGCCCCACAGCGCTGCGGCAGCCACGGTAAGCGCAAACCCCGCCAGTGGCATCGAGGCCCCGTGCGCGCTGCCAATCAGCACCAGCCCGGCCCCGGCCAGCACCAGCCCAGCCATCTGATTGCCGTGCCAGCTCTCACGCAGCCACCAGGCCGCCAGCAGCAGGGTAAAGAACGACTGCGACTGCAGCACCAGCGACGCCAGCCCCGAAGGCATGCCGATGTGGATGGCCGTGAACAGCAACGCAAACTGGCCCACCGCCATCGTCATGCCATACAGCAGATAAAGGCGCAGCGGCACCTTGGGTGGCCGCACAAAGAGCAGCGCCGGAAACGCCGCTAGCAGGTAACGCAGCGCACCCAGCAGCATGGGAGGCACGCCGTTCAAACCCACTTTGATGACCGCAAAGTTCAGGCCCCAGACCACGATGACGAGCAGGGCCAGGCACAAGTCGCGGGGGCGCAGGTTGGAGTTGTTCATCGGGCGAAGTTCAATGCACTAAGAGTGCGCTTTATTGTGGCGATTTCTTGGCGCCGTCTCCATGCGTCTACGGCCATGCATCGTTCTGAAACAGACAAGGTGGTTTTCAGCGGGCGGCCTGCATGCGATGCTGAAAAGTCGTGTTGGCTCTCACGGGCGACTCAGGATGTGCGGAAAGGTGAGGCCGTAGTTGGCGGCAACCCCGGGCGTCGCATTGGGGTTGGTCAACTTGAGCAAGGCGGCACCGATCACCGGGCGTGCGGGACGGTTTTGGGGGACCAAGGACATCCAACCATTGGTAAATCCCCTTTTAAAGTACCAGCGAGCTACCGAGCTTGACACGACAGATGGGCCGTTGCTGAACGAGACAACGGTGGCCGTTCCGCAGCTGGTGACGGACGGATCAGGCACCAAGAAAATCGCTCCGCTAAGGCGCAGGGTGCCCTCGCGGCTGGCGACTTTCTCGTCGTAAGCCTCGCAAGCTTGGTAGGACTGCGCAATCGTAGACCCGCTGTCATAAAACTGGGGTCGTCCGATGCTGGCTGGCGGCACCACGGAATAGACAAGCGCGGTTGACGCGTCCTGGCTGTAGTCGTAGCCCACGCTGTAACGCTTAGTGGGCATGGACAGAATCCAGTCTGTCTGTGCGGAAATGGTCGCGTCCTGCGCGTATTGATTTCGCACAGATCCGGTCAGCAGGCGCTCAGTAACGTCTGCAGCTGTTTGTCGCGCGTTAATGTCTGACGGCTGCAGGTAATAAGGCGTCGAGAGATCCGGGAGGTCGTGGAACAGGGCCTGCACGACCTGCGATGTGGTGGGTGAGGATGTTGCGCCTTCGAGAGTTTTAGAACGGCTGGCCATACCCGCTGAGACGAGCAGTGGGTCCGCTGTGTAACGCTCTGGCTGCGCGACCATCTGTGCCGTCTGCGGGAACACCGTGAAGTTTCCTCGTGACGGCGCCCCTGCGCTATCCACTGCCACTACCGAGGTTGCGGCGCCCGACAGAGTGGTGGAGCCAGGTACATCGATGATGTACCAAGTCGCACTGAGACCTCCCGAGGGGGTCGCGAAGCCCAGCTCGGCGGCCTGCGCTTCATTGGTCATGTCCTTGGAAAGGGCTGCCTCCAGCGTCGCTGGCGTACAGCGTGCCGTTTCATTGATCATTTGGGTGGCGAGGTACAGGCTGGAATGGGCATCCGCCTGTGCGCCGTAAACACTGGCCGATGGGATATCGGCCATCAATAGGGCCTCGGCCATGCCTTCTCGAGTATTGTTGTGCAGCGTCTCTTGGTTCCAGGCAGGGTTCAACCGGTCAATCATGAAAGGCTGTGCTGCCGCACGGTCAAGCGCTGGGTAGGTGCAGGTGTGATCCGCCGTCGTCAGTTGCGCTCGGCCGTCGGGGCCGGCAGTGAGGGCCGCGGTCCAGACGTCGCCAGGCGTCAGCAGGACATGCAAACTCAGCAGGCTGTCGCCGTTGCCAGCACCACGAAAGCGCAGTTTGACGGCCTTGCCGTTTTCGAAATCCGTGTTGATCAGGTGCAGGACCGTCATCTGCCCGCGCTGCACTGTGAAATACGGAAACAGCATGTGGTGGCCCGGGGCGGTTTCTGAGATCCGATAGGCCACTGCGTTGCTCGTTCCCAATGTGGTGCGCGATGGGGCTGGGCCTGTACCCGTGATCACGCCAGCGATGGCCCCCGTGGACACAATGTGCAACGCGCACAGCGCTGCGCCCAGTGCCGCGGCCCGCAGAGCTTGCCTTGTCGTCATATACCTCTCCCTGTCCATCTGTTGTATTGGAGGCAG
Source organism: Acidovorax sp. 56 (assembly GCF_002749705.1). Taxonomy (NCBI): domain Bacteria; kingdom Pseudomonadati; phylum Pseudomonadota; class Betaproteobacteria; order Burkholderiales; family Comamonadaceae; genus Acidovorax; species Acidovorax sp. 56. The sequence continues at coordinate 2,788,278 of NZ_PEEV01000001.1, read as the reverse complement.
GCAGTGTAAGTTGACCATGGACTCTGCAACGGTTGAGCGAAAACGTGTGTGAAAGTGCCGCGAGATGGCTCTGCGTCATGTCCCAGACCTCAGGCATTCATTTATGTTGTGGACTCCATGGCGAAAGCCAACCCAGCATTCGCCTGCAGCCGCGCGATCAGCGCATCGCCCATCGCCGGTGCTGTGGTCCAGATGCCGCCGGGGGTGGTGGTGGCGTCTTGCAGCAGGCAGACGGCGGCCTCGGTGATCATCTTGGAGGTGGAGTAGCCAGCCCTCATCCGTTGAAGGAATAAACGAGTATTCCCAGCGCTGGAATCACCACCAGATCCTGCTCATGGCCTGTGGTGAAGAAGGCCCCTTGCTTGTCTGCAGCCTGCTGCGCTTGCTGGAGCAATTCGGGCGGATCGCCGGTGCAGCTTTGTCCCCGAAAGAGGTACTCATTGTCTGGCGCTGGCGTGGTGTTCCAGGGCTTGTACTGGTGGTATGGGTTGCTATCCCGGCCCAGGCGGGCCGTTTCAAGGTGCGCCAGACCGTGGCTGCGTATGCGCGCCAAGTCTTTATCGGACAGCCTGAAAATTGCAAACCCACAGCCTTCTCTGAAGCTGCTGATCTCATCGTGGTACAGCAACTCCAGCGGCCCCAACTGGGCAGGAATCGCCTGGCGATACAACGAGGCCTGCCAATGGCTGCACCCCTTCATGGGGACCAGGATCAAGACGAGCAGGGCGCAGGCCCAGGAGGCAATACGCAGTGCGGGAACGGGTAGGGTGTATCCAAGGAGTCGGCAGGACACGGCGTTCACAGCGCGGGCCAGACCCTTGGCCAGGAAGAAGGCTGCTGCCCCAAAGAGGGCCAAGCACAGCAGACTGAACCCTATCCCGATGGCGAGAATCATGGCGACCTTTCAAGATGTCGAAGCGTTGTGTTCGGCAAGTCTTGAAGCGCTGTGTGAGGTCAGCATGAAGTGTGTGAGCTGCAGGTGATCTCCTGTAGCGGCGCGGGGGTTGCCGAGTTTCTCGTTGAACCTACCGCCTCCTGGCCTGCCCGTCAGGCCGTCCCCTCCACCCCAAACTTCAACCCCGCATGCGCTTGCAGCCGCGCAATCAGCTTGTCGCCCATCGCAGGTGCCGTGGTCCAGATGCCGCCCGGCGTTGCTGTGGCGTCTTGCAGCAGGCAGACGGCGGCCTCGGTGATCATCTTGGAGGTGGAGCCATAGCCAGGGTCACGGTCGCCTTTGACGCCCACGCGCAGGGTGTTGCCTGCGGCGTCGGTGCCCAAAAAGAGCACGTCGTAAAAGCCGCTTTCGCGCTCCTCGCGCGAGGGGCCTTCGCCCGGCTTGGGGCCTTGATCGGAGCCCATCGATTTGTCGCCCGCCACGGCGTTGGCGAAGGCTTCACCCTTGTCGCCGGGGCCGGTGACGAGCATTTCGTCGTACACAAAGTCCTGGCCCCAGGCGTGCTGCAGTAGCAGGTTGGAGCGGTGCACGTTGCGCGTGTTGATGGCCGCCATCACAAACGGCGCCACCCAGATGCCCGCGCCGTTCACCGTGCCCAGGGCTTCGTCCACCATGGGCTTGTGGCCCGAGGGCTGGCGCGGGCCCTCGAACCCCGGGGTCAGCGCAAAGGGGTTGCGCAGCAAATCCAGCACGGCGGGGTTGGCGGCCGAGGCCACCAGCGTGGCCTTGAGGCTGGCGGCGGTGCCGCCTGAGAAGGTGCCCTTCATCTTGCGCACGCGGCCGCGCACCCTGGGGGCGGGGTGGCCAAAGCGCTGGGCAAATTCCTTTTGCAGCAGGTACACGCCCAGATCGAACGGGATGGAGTCGAACCCGCACGAGAACACGATGCGCGCGCCGCTGGCCTGGGCGGTGGCTTCGTGCGCGTCGATCATTTGGCGCATCCAGGCGGGTTCGCCGCACAGGTCCACATAGTCCACGCCGCTGGCGGCGCAGGCGGCCACCAGTTCGTTGCCATACAGCTGGTAGGGGCCCACTGTGGTCAACACCAGGCGTGTGGTGTTCATCAGCGCTTGCAGGCTGGCGGGGTTGGAGGTGTCGGTCACGACCAGTGGGGTGTCGGCGGGGGCTCCCAGTTCGTCGCGCACGGCGGCGAGCTTGTCGGCATTGCGCCCGCCCATGGCCCAGCGCAGGCCGCTGCCTGCGGGGTAGCGTTGCAGCAGGTATTCCACCACCAGGCGGCCTGTGAAGCCGGTGGCGCCGTGGACGACGAGGTCAAAGGTTTTGGTCATGGCAATGGGGTTCAAAAAATAGGGCTGCGATGCCTGGATGGGAGGTGGGTGCGTGGGGTGCGCCAGGTTCGCGGGCATTGTCTGGGCAGCCCGGTTGCCAGGCTGTCGCGCAGGTGCATGGGTGGCAGTGAAGCGCTTTGTCGCAGCTCCCAGGAGTGGGTTTGGCGCAGAAAGTACAAAAAAACGGTACTTTTTGGCCGGTGGGCAGGCACTGTTACGTTCGAACGCAGACACGCAAGTTACGAGTTGGCACTATTCGCATCGTGTTCAACCCAGGCTCCTTCATGGAGCACCCCCATCCCATGCGACTCTTTCGCCGCAATGTTGTCTCCGAGGCCATCGCCGTGGCCCCGCCCCGCCAGGCCCTGACCAATCCATCCTGGGCCACCCCCCGGTGGAAGCAGGCGCTGGCGCGTGTGCTGTTGACCGCCGGGGTGTTGGGCGCGCTGGCTGTAACGGCTGTGACGCCAGCCCACGCGCACAGCGAGGCGTCTGCAGTGCTGTCGCTGCTGCCGGTGGCCTCGGTGGTGGCGGTGGCTGGAGGGGTTTCGGCGGCGGCCGGGGCCGTGGTGGCCTTGCCTGCAGCGCTGTCGGTGACGGGCGCCGTGCTGGTGGTGAAGTCGGTGGAGGCGTCTGCCGCGGGCACGCTGTATGTGCTGGAGCGTGCCTCTGACGGGGCCCGGGTCAGCGTGGAGGTGGTCGGGCGCGGGGTGGGGGCCTCGGCCCAGGCGGTGGGCACCACCGTGACCTGCAGCGTGATCGGCACCGGAGTGGTGTTGTCGGTGGCGGGCGAGGCGCTGGCCTTTGTGCCCAATACCATTGGCCGTGCCCTGCTGCACAACGAACGTTTGTAAGGCACCCCACACCATGATCCCGATGACGACTTCTTTTGCGCCAGTGTCCCGAACGCCCGTGCCGGCCCCCGCGCAGCGCAACCCTTTGCCTGGTCTCCCTGCTGTGTGGGGCGTGGCGGTGCTGGCCGGTGCCGCCCTGCTGGGCGCAGCCCCAGCCCATGCAGGCCGCGCTTGTGACGAGCGCAAGCCCGTCACTGCCCAGGTGATCGAGCGTGGCATGGCGCTGGCGGCGCAAACCTCGCAGGCGCTGGATGCCGAGAACGAGCGCAGCGGCGCCACGGTGGTGCTGATTGGCCGGGCCGGGCAAGACCTGAGCAAGTACGGCCTGCGCTACTCGCACTTTGGCTGGGCCTACAAAACGCCCGAAGGCCCCTGGCGCGTGGCGCACAAGCTCAATGAATGCGGAACGGCCGTGGGCCATGTGTACCGGCAGGGCCTGGGCGAGTTCTTTTTGGACGACCTGTGGCGCTTTGAGGCCGTCCTGGCCGTGCCCAGCCCCGCTGTGCAGGCCCAGTTGCTGCCGGTGCTCAGCGACAACGGCCGCGCCACCATGCTGCACGCCCAGCCCTACAGCATGGTCAGCTACGCGTGGGGCACCAAGTACCAGCAGTCCAACCAGTGGGCGCTGGAGACCCTGGCCTTTGCCATGGAGCCCGCCACCGTGCGCACCCGTGAGCAGGCCCAGGCGTGGTTGCGCTTCAAGGGCTACGAGCCCACGGCGCTGAAGCTGGGGCCGCTGACCCGGCTGGGCGGGCGCGTGGGCTCGGCCAACATTGCGTTTGACGACCATCCCAACGACAAGCGGTATTCCGATCGCATTGAGACGGTGACAGTGGACTCGGTGCTGTCGTGGATGCAGCGCACACAGCTGGCGGCAGCGCCGGTGGGTGTGCAGGCCAAGCGCTGAAGCCATGCGTTTGCAGTCAAGAAAGGCTGCTGACGCTTATTGATAAAGCGCTGGAAGCTATTGAAAACATAGCAAAAAAGTGGGTGGCCATGCGCAAGTCTGTGCGCTTGCAAGCCGTGTAGGTCGGGTTAGCGCAGCGTAACCCGACGTCAACGCAGCATGCCCTGTGCGCGTCGGGTTACGCCCTTGCGGGCTAACCCGACCTACGGGGCAGGGGGGCCTGGCTTCGACAGGCTCAGCCTGAACGGGTGAGGTACACCTGCAGCATGTGAATGATTTGGTGAAAGTGGCTGCCAGCGTTTGTTAATAAAGCGCTAGCAGCTATTGAAAACATAGCAAAACAAAGTGAGGTAGCCATGAGCAAGTCTTTGCGTTTGTCAGAGAAGTGGTTTCGGCGGGGGCTGTGGCTGGTGGCCGTGGCGTTTGCCAGCTTTCTGATCGGGCTGGGGGGCACCGTGGTGGGCGATTTACCCAAGGTGGAGCGGCCCCTGCGGGTGGATGACTTTCTGGACAAGGCGCAGGCCCAGGCGCTGCGCGACAAAATCCGCACCCAGCGCGAGGCCGAGCAAGACGCCCAGACCGCGCTGGAGCAGGCCCAGCTGCAGCACCGCAAGGCCCAAAGCGACAACCAGGCCGAGCGCGAAACCTTCAACAACTGGCTGGCCACCCGCCGCGTGACCGAGCGCGCCGAGCACGACCCCGAGGTGCTGGCCCGCACCCGCCAGCTGGACCAGCTCAAGCAGGCCGAGCGCCAGGCCCTGCGCGCTGTGGAGGCCCAGCAGCAGGCCGCGCTGGATGCCCGCCAGACAGCAGCGGCCACGCAAAGGCAGCTCAGCGATCTGGAAACCGATGGCTACGAGCGCCTGCGTGTGGAAAGCCGCAAGGTCGAGCTGCGCGTGTTTCTGTACCGCCTCGCCCTGACCCTGCCACTGTTGGTGGCGGCGGGCTGGCTGTTCGTCAAAAAGCGCAAGGGCACCTACTGGCCGTTTGTGTGGGGCTTCATCTTCTTTGCGCTGTTTGCCTTCTTTGTGGAGCTGGTGCCTTACCTGCCCAGCTACGGCGGCTACGTGCGCTATGTGGTGGGCATTGGCATCACGGTGCTGGTGGGGCGCTACGCCATCCTGGCGCTGAACCGCTACCTGGAGCGCCAAAGGCTGGCTGAATCCCTGCCCGACGCCCAGCGCCGTGAAGAACTGGGCTACGACGTGGTGATGGCCCGTCTGGCCAAGAGCGTGTGCCCCGGCTGCGAGCGGGCGGTGGACCTCAAGAACGAGGCCATCGACTACTGCCCCCACTGCGGCCTGTGCCTGTTTGACCGCTGCGGCCACTGCAGCACCCGCAAGAACGCGTTCTCGCGCTACTGCTTTTCGTGCGGTACGCCCAGCGCTGATGAAAGCGCGGCTGATAGCGCAGCAGAGGGTGTTGCGCAGATGCCCCAAGGGGCCGCCGCGGGCCGCCCTGCAGGCCCCGCCCGTCCATAGAATCAACGACAAACCGAGGAGAGAAGCGCATGTCCAACCCGACCCCCGTGCAGACCGCACAGCCTGTACAGAGCGCGAGCGCCGCAGGCACCTTTCAGCTGACTCCACCCGAGGTGGTGCAGCCCGTCAGCAACGAAGTGGCCAGCACGGCCGTGCCATTGGCCCCCGAAGTGGCGCGCGCCGTGGAAGACCAGGTGAGCCGTTTTGTCGACAGCCTGATGTCCGAAGACGTGCAAAGCGAAGGCTTTCGCGCCAAGCTCGACAGCGCCTTTGCCCTGGGGCGTGAAGAAATCTCGGTGGCCGCCAGCCTGATGCAGGGGCGCTTCATGGAGCGCAACTTTGTGGGCGTGGAAGACGGCACGGCCTTTCGCGCCATCCAGGACATGCGCCGCCAGCTCGACACGCTCAACCCCGGCAAAGAGGGCGACCTGTTCCAGCCGCAAAAGCTGCTGGGCTTTATCCCCTTTGGCAATCGGCTGCAAAACTACTTTCGCCGCTTTGAAAGCGCCGGCGGCCAGCTGCAAAAAAGCATGGAGCAGCTCTATGCCGCACGCGACGACATGCAGCGCGATGTGGTCGAGATCGAAGCCACCCGCACCAAGCTGTGGGACGCCATGCAAAAGCTCACCGGGGCCATGCGCTTTGCGCAGGTGCTGGACGAGCGGCTCATGGCCAAGGTCGAATCGCTGAGGGCCACCGAGCCACAGCGCGCCAAGGCGCTGGAGCAAGAGGTGCTGTTTTATGCCCGCCAGAACCTGCAAGACATGTTGACCCAGCAGGCCGTGTGCACCAACGGCTACCTGGCGCTGGATGTGCTCAAGAAGACCGGGCGCGAGATGATGAACGGCTGCTCGCGCGTGGCCACCACCGGCATGAGCGCGCTGGCCGTGGCCCAGACCGTGGCGCGCGCCACGGGCAATCAGATCAAGGTGATGGACATGCTCACCGGCGTGAACAGCACCATCGAGAACCTGATCGCCGAGACTGGCCGCCAGCTCAACACCCATGTGGACAAGACCACGCAGTTTGCGCAGAACCCCATGGTGGGCATCGACAAGCTCAAGGAAATGTTCGACCAGACCTTCAAGGCCATGGACGCGATGGACGACTTCCGCTCCAAGGCCATCGTGGTGATGGGGCAGAACAACGCGATGATCGCGTCCGAAATCCAGCGGGCAGAGCAATACATCGACAAGGTGCGCATGGAGCAGGCCAAGAAGGCCACTTCGTCGCAGCTCAGCGGGCCCGTGAAGCTCTGACTTTGCTTGTTTCCCGTGTCTCTTCCGTGTCCCTTATTTTTAACTTGACGAAGGAAAACTGAAATGGCAACCCGCTACATGGTTCAACGCGACACCACCGCATGGCGCCTGCAAGTGCGCGTCTCTTTTGCCTTGTCGGTGCTGTGCGCCGCCATCGGCGTGATCAACTTGCCCGGCCAGGAGCTGGACCGCGCCTTCCTGGCCATCGGCCTGTTCTTTTGCCTGTTCAGCACCTTTGCCGTGGCCAAGACCCAGCGCGACAACCGCGACGGGGCGGTGGACACCTCGCAGTGGGTCATCACCGTGTGGGTGGCCTTTGCAGCGGCCATCTTGCTGACCGGCTGGGGCCTGTGGCGCATGAAGATCGACGAATGGCAGAAGTACTACATGCTGGTGAGCTGGCTGTTCCTGGTCAGCTCCACCTTCACGCTGTCCAAGACCGTGCGTGATGCGCAAGAGGCAGAGCTGCTGGAGCGCCGCGCCACCCGCGCCCGCGAAGGCAGCGACGCGTCCTGATCCCCGCGCCGGCTCCTGCGCAAGCTCATCCCCACCCGTTCGGGCTGAGCTTGTCGAAGCCGGGGCACAGTCTGAGCAGCCCTTCGACAGGCTCAGGTTGAACGGGTAGGGGGTGATCAGCGCGATTTCTTCGATTCGAGAAACCGCTGCTGCCTTGCAAGCACTTCGGCCGCACTGCGGCCGATTTTCTTTTCGCGGGCCAAGATTTCACCGTGCAGCAGGGCCAGTTGCTGCAGCAGCGCATCGTGGGCCGAGGGCTGGCCTTCGTGCAGCACCTGGCGGCGCTGTGCTGCGGGCACCCGCAGGTAGGCCTGCAGCGTGTCGGGCAGGTAGCGGCGCAGGCACTCGCGCAGAAACAAGCGGTCTTCCACGGTGAAGTGTTCATCGTGCGTGGGCCGCTCGTGGCCCATGCGTTGGAAGGCTTCCTTGGTCTCCAGCAAGTGCTGCGTGGCCTGCTCGCCCAGCTCGGGGGCGGCGGCCTCCAGGGCGCGGTCAAAGGCTTGCAGGGCTTCTGTGTCAAACAAAGCTGCCGCTGGGGCCAGAGCACTGTGGGCAGGCCGTGCGGGGCGTGTGCGCCACCAGCCCATCGCACCCAGCAGGGTGGCGCCCGCGCCTGCAGCCAGCGGCAGCACTGCCGACTGGATCACCCCCAGCAACACCACCACCGCACCGCCCGCCGCCAGCACGCTGGTGGCAATGTGCAACGCCGAGGGCGCCACATGCGCCTGCGGCGGCGCGGCAAAGTAGTCGGCCAGCGGCGTGCCCAGCTGGGTGCGCGCATGCGCGCGGTGCAGCCGATCGGCCAGTTCGGTGTGGGCCGGGGGCTCCTCGGTGGCGCGGGCCTGGCGCTCGTGCAGCAGCGCAGTGCGCCGGTTGACGGGGCCGTCACCGGCGACAAAGCGCGAATCGTCCTCGGGAGAGTTCATCAAAAAAGCCTGATGGGTAAAAGGGCGCAATGGCAAGCGCGAAGCCGATTACAAAGGCGCCGGGCTGCAAAGGCAAGCCCGTGGCCTGTCGGTGTGCGATTTTGAATCAAATTGGCCTGTAGGGCTTGATTGGTAAGCGTAAGCAGCTACAAAAAATATAGCGATTGCAAGCCCTGCACAATGGACTTCAAAAGGGGGAACGCATGGACATCGAGTTTGCCACCCCGGCGCAGGTGGCTGGGGACTTTGCTGCAGTGTTGGTGGGCCTGGGCATCACCTTCACCGCCATGGTGCTGGCGGCCTGGGTGGGCGGGCGCCAGCTGGCCACTCTGCTGCGCGGGCGCTGGGTGGTGTGGGGCTATCTCGGCCTGTGCTGTGTGGGGGCGTTCTGGGCGTATGCGAGCCACTGGGGCCGATTTGTCGCACTGCATGCGCAGGCCACTGCGCTGGAGCTGCGCTACGCCGGGTCTTGGCAGTTGCCGGTGCGCCTGCAGGCCGACGAGATTCACACGGTGCTGGTGGGCTGGGGCAAGCCCGGCAGGCCTTGCTATGTGCGGGTGGTGCTCAAAGATGGCAGCAGCCACCGCAGCAGCGACTTGCCCGCCCCCGCTGCGCAGTGCCGGGCCTTGCAGGCGCAGCTGCTGGGCTGGCAGCAAAGCGTGGTGCAGGGGGGCGCGGGCCCTGCACCGTAGTCACCCAGATCAGTCTGGCGTCGCGCCCGACTTCTTCACCAAATCAGCCCAGCGCGGAATCTCTTTGTCCATGTGCGCGGCCAGCTCTTCGGGCGTGCTGCCCACGATGTTCATGCCCAGCTGGTCGTGCAGTTTGGCTTGCACATCGGGCTGCTTGAGGGCTTTGACGATTTCGGCGTTGAGCTTTTGCACGATGGCCTTGGGTGTGCCCTTGGGGGCGTAGATGGCCTGCCACGACGACATCTCAAAGCCCGGTACGCCGGACTCGATCATGGTGGGCAGCTCGGGCGCGAGGGTGATGCGCTTGCCGGTGGTGACGGCCAGCAGCTTCACGCGGCCGGCCTTGGCCAGGGGCAGGGCGGCGGTCATCTGGTCGAACATGAAGGACACCTGGCCTGCAGCCACGTCGGTGAGTGCGGGGGGCGTGCCCTTGTACGGGATGTGGGTGAGCTTCACGCCAATCAGGTCGCCAAACATTTCGCCCGCCAGGTGGGTGGAGGTGCCCGCGCCCGAGGACGCGAACATGCGCTTGGTCGGGTCTTTCTTGAGAAGCGCAATCAGCTCGGCCACGTTGTTCACGCCCAGCGAGGGGTTGATGATGAGCACGTTGGGCAGCGTGGCCACCAGGGCCACGGGCTCAAAGTCCTTGACCGGGTGGTACGACAGGTTCTTGTACAGGCTGGCGTTGATGGCGTGCGTGCTGATGGTGCCACCAAACAGCGTGTAGCCATCGGGCGCGGCCTTGGCCACAAACGATGCACCAATGCCGCCTGCCTGGCCGGGCTTGTTCTCGACCACCACGGCCTGTTTCAGCGACTCTTGCAGCTTGTTGGCGATGGTGCGGCCAATGATGTCGGTGGAGCCACCGGCGGTGAAGGGCACCACGTAGCTGATGGGCTTGGCCGTGGGCCATTCAGGCGCCTGGGCGTGGGCCTGGGTGGCCGTCAGTGTGCCCAGTGCGGGCAGCAGCGCTGCAGCGCACAGAGCCAGCGCGGCGCGGCGCAGTGGGTGGTGAAGGGTTAATGGAACGGGTTGCATACATGTCTCCTGCAAAGGATGAAAAGGCCAGGGCCTCTGCGGGCCCTTGGATGGGGATGAATGTGTCGAGCCTTCAGCGCCCGTGCGCCTGCCGCCACGCGGCAAAGTCGGTCAGCGTTTGCGGGTTGGTGGGCGGGTACAGGCCGATGATGGTGCGGCCCTCCATCACCTTCTCGGTCACGAAGTCTTCAAACGCCGTCATCTCGGTCGCCTCGGCGGCAATCTCATCGGCCAGGTGGGCGGGGATGACGATGACGCCTTCGCTGTCGCCCACCACCACGTCGCCGGGGAACACAGCCACGTCACCGCAGCCAATGGGCACGTTGATGTCGATGGCCTGGTGCAGCGTGAGGTTGGTGGGGGCCGAGGGGCGGTGGTGGTAGGCAGGCATATCGAGCGCCGCAATGTCTGGCGTGTCGCGAAAGCCGCCGTCCGTCACCAGCCCGGCCACGCCGCGCTGCATGAGGCGCGAGGCGAGGATAGAGCCGGCCGAGGCGGCGCGTGCGTCCTTGCGGCTGTCGATGACCAGCACGGCACCGGGGGGGCAGTCTTCCACCGCCTTGCGCTGTGGGTGGTCGGGGTTCTGGAACACGCTGATGGGGTTGAGGTCTTCCCGCGCCGGGATGTAGCGCAGCGTGAAGGCTTCGCCCACCATGTTGGCGCGGCCGGTGCGCAGCGGGTGCACGTCTTGCAAAAACTGGTTGCGCAGGCCGCGCTTGAAGAGGGCGGTGCACAGCGTGGCGGTGCTGACTTTGGCCAGCAAGGCGCGGGTGGTGGAGTTCAGTGCCATGGGTGTGGGGCTCAATGCAAAAAGGGTTGGGGCCGAAGGGGCGGGTGCGGATTCGCGTTCAATTCATCAGAGTCCAAGCCAGAACCCCAACCGTTCGGGCTGAGCTTGTCGAAGCCTTGCGCGGCGCTTCGACAGGCTCAGCGTGAACGGCTTTGGGGTCGTGGAGTGCATACGGGCATCAGAAAATGTCGGGCTCGGGCACAGGCGCGCCAAAGCCGGTTTCGAGAAAGTCAAAGTCGCAGCCCTGGTCGGCCTGCAGGATGTGGCGGCTGAACATCCACCCGTAGCCGCGTTCAAAGCGCGGTGGCGGCGGCACCCAGGCAGCGCGGCGGCGTTCCAGCTCGGCGTCGCTCACCTCCAGGTGAATGCGGCGCGCTGGCACGTCCACGGTGATGAGGTCGCCGGTCTGCACCAGCGCCAGCGGGCCGCCGATGTAGGCCTCGGGCGAGGCGTGCAGGATGCAGGCGCCGTAGCTGGTGCCGCTCATGCGCGCGTCGGACAGGCGCAGCATGTCGCGCACCCCTTGTTTGACCAGCTTGGTGGGGATGGGCAGCATGCCCCACTCGGGCATGCCGGGGCCGCCCTGGGGGCCCGCGTTGCGCAGCACCATGATGTGCTCGGCCGTCACGTCCAGGTCGGGGTCTTCCACCGCGGCCTTCATGGTGGCGTAGTCGTCAAACACCAGCGCCGGGCCGGTGTGCTGCTGCAGGTGCGGTGCGCAGGCGCTGGGCTTGATGACGGCGCCATTGGGCGCCAGGTTGCCGCGCAGCACGGCCAGGGCGCCTTCGGCGTAGATGGCGGTTTCGGTGGTGCGGATCACGTCGTCGTTGAACACCTTGGCGCCTTCGATGTTCTCGCCCAGCGGCTTGCCGGTGACGGTGGCCGCGCCCAGGTGCAGGTGCTCGCGCATGCGCGACATCAGGCCCAGCAGGCCGCCTGCGTAGTAGAAGTCTTCCATCAAATACGTGTCGCCGCTGGGGCGCACATTGGCCAGCACGGGCACGCGGCGGCTGGCGGCGTCAAAGTCATCGAGCGTCACGGCGCAGTGTGCGCCCGCACGGCGCGACATGGCCACCAGGTGCACGATGGCGTTGGTCGAGCAGCCCACGGCCATGGCCACGTTGATGCCGTTGAGGAACGACTCGCGGCTGAGCAGCTTGGCCGGGGTGTCGTCCTGCCACACCATCTCGACAATGCGGCGGCCGCTTTCGGCGCTCATGCGCACATGGTTGGCGTCGGGTGCGGGGATGGACGATGCGCCCGGCAGGGTCATGCCAATCGCCTCGGCAATCGCCGTCATGGTGGCGGCGGTGCCCATGGTCATGCAGGTGCCGTGGCTGCGGGCAATGCCAGCCTCCACGCCCAGCCATTCGGTCTTGCTCAGATTGCCAGCGCGGCGCTCGTCCCACAGCTTCCAGGCGTCCGATCCTGATCCAAGGATCTGCCCGTTGTAGTTGCCGCGCAGCATGGGGCCTGCGGGCACAAAGATGCAGGGCAGGCCTGCGCTCATCGCGCCCATCAGCAGGCCGGGGCCTGTCTTGTCGCAGCCGCCCATCAGCACCGCGCCATCCACGGGGTGGCTGCGCAGCAGCTCTTCCGTCTCCATGGCCAGCATGTTGCGGTAGAGCATGGTGGTGGGCTTGACGAAGGCCTCGGCCAGCGAGATGGCGGGCAGCTCGATGGGGAAGCCCCCGGCCTGCAGCACGCCGCGCTTCACGTCTTCGACCCGCTGCTTGAAGTGGCCGTGGCAGGGGTTGATGTCAGACCAGGTGTTGACGATGGCAATGATGGGCTTGCCCACCCAGTCCTCGGGCGCGTAGCCCATTTGCATGATGCGGGAGCGGTGGCCAAAAGAGCGCAGGTCGTCCGGGGCAAACCAGCGGGCGCTGCGCAGGGAATCGTAGGTGCGGCGTGTCATGAAAAACATTAAAGCACTAATATATTAGTGCGTCAATGCGACAATCCCGCCCATGCCCGTGATTGAAAAAGTGATCGAAAAAGTCCGCCTGGACCGCTCGCGCCATGCCGCGCCCCAAGTGTTTGAAAAACTGCGCGAGGCCATCGTGGCGCTCGACCTGGTGCCCGGCACCGTGCTGGCCCGCGCCGAGCTGGCCGAGCAGTTCGGCATCAGCCAGACCCCCATCCGCGACGCGCTGCTCAAGCTGGGCGAAGAAGGGCTGGTCGACATCTTTCCGCAGCACGCCACCGTGGTCAGCCGCATCGACATCAGCGCTGCCAAGCAGGCGCACTACCTGCGCCGTTCCATCGAGCTGGAGGTGGTGCGCACCCTGGCCCAGCAGCCCGACCCGGCCACGCTGGAGCGCCTGCGCGCCCAAGTGGAGCGCATGGTCCTGGTGATGGGGCCCGAGCACTACAGCGAGTTCGTGGCCGCCGACCAGGACTTTCACCGCCTGATGTACGAGGCGGCCGGGGTGGCCGGCCTGTGGGACTTGGTGCGCCGCATGTCCGGCCATGTGGACCGGCTGCGCCGCCTGCACCTGCCCACCGAGGGCAAAACCGCCGCCGTGGTGCAAGACCACCGCGCCATCGTCGATGCCATTGCGGCGGGCAACCCGGCCAATGCCCAGGACCAGCTGCGCGCCCACCTCTCCGGCACGCTGAGCCAACTCGACGAGATTTGCGCTCGGCACCCGGACTACGTGGTGGCGTGAGTCTCTGATTGCGTCAGGCGCCCGGCCCCGGCGGCGTGTGACCTCGCCACCAGACGCGCCACCGAGTGCCCAGCCGCCGCTTGATGGCACGGGCCGCCCGCCAGGGCCACGACGCCCGCACGCGCACCAGCAGCGGCTCTTTGAAGTCCACCCAGCGTTGGTACAGCCAGGCAAACCAGTGCAGTTGCATGAGGGCCGGGCGCGTGAGTGTGAACAGGCGGGCCAGCACCGCGGTGCCCACCACCTTGGCCCCCAGGATGATGAGCATGCCCAGGCCTACATGGCCGTGCCCCATGGCCCACAGGGCCAGCAGCTTGATGGGCAGCAAGGTGAGGGATGGCAACACAAACAGCGCCAGCGCGGCCCAGGGCGGCAGTGAGCGCACAAACCCCTCGATCCACCGAAACCCAGGCCAGCGACCGATGCGTGCCAGCACGCGCTGCAGAGGCTCCCAACCCCATTCCTCGAAGGCCACCAGCACGGCCAGCAGCCAGGTGCCCAGGTGGGCCAGCCAGCGCAGGGGGATCAGAAGCCAGTGGGGTTTAGGCATCAAATAGACCTCTAGCGCTTATTGATAAAGCGCTGGCAGCTATTGAAGTAATAGCGTTCAAGGCCCCATGCTCCGGCACATGGGGCCTGCAGCAAGAGGGGTGCAAGCCGCTTAGGTGAAGCCAAACGGCGGTTTCTCAAGCCAGGGCCTAGTGTCCTGAGTTGGAGATTCGTTTCATAAAGATGCCGAGAATCGCCGCCATGCTGCGTTGCAAATCCTCGCGATAGCTACGGCTATCGCTGTGGTTTGCGCCTTGCCTGACGACGATTTCGACTTCTTTATTTCATCAACGAACTTCCAACTCAGGACACTAGCAGGGCCTCGGCTTTGCCGTGATCTGGCTGCCTTGGCGTTACGCAGGCGATTGGATGCCCGCTACCTTCACCACCCGGCGCCAGCGCTCGATTTCCTTGCGGATGAAGTCGGTGTAGTCGGCAGAACGGGACACGATGAGCACCAAGCCTTGGGCCTCCAGTTGTTTGCCGACATCGGTGCCTTTGAAGGCGCTTTCCATGGCTTTTTCGAGCCGGGTGACTGCGGCCGGCGGAGTGCCCTTGGGGGCCGAGATGCCCACCCAGGACACGGCCTTGAAGCCCGGGTAGCCCGCCTCGGAGATGCTGGGCACATCGGGCAGTTGCGGGTTGCGGAACAGGCTGGTGACGGCCAGTGCCCGCAGCTTGCCGCTGCGCACATGCGGCGCCACGGCGTCCAGGTTGGTGAACATCATGCCGGCCTTGTTGTCCAGCACCGCGTCCAGCGCGGGCTTGGCGCCGGTGAAGGGCACGCCTGTCAGCCCCAGCGTGGTGCAGTTGCGGGCGCCGGAAGAGCCGCTCACGCAGGTGCTCACGGTTTGCTTGAGCAGCTCCATCGACAAATGGCCCGACGAGGCGTGCACCTGGGCATAGGTGAGTTTGCCGGGGTGGGCCTTGCCTGTTTCGATGAGGTCTTGCAGCGACTTCAGGGGCGATGCGGCGCCCACCACCAGCACGTTGGGGCCTTCGGACAACTGCGAGATGTGCACGAAGTCCTTGAGCGAGTCGTAGTCGAGGTTGGGGTTCAGCGCGTGGCTGATGGCGTTGGTGCCCACGCCTGACAGAACCAGCGTGTAGCCATCGGGCGCAGCCCCGGCGGCGGCCTTGGTGCCCTTGGCGTCGGTGTTTTCCACCTGCACCGGCTGCCCCAGCTTTTGTCCCAGCTCTTTGGCCATCAACCGGCCCAACTGGTCACTGCTGCCGCCTGCCGGGAAGGGAATGATCAGCCGCAAGGGCTTGGTGGGCCAGTTCTCTTGCGCCACGGCGGGCAGGGCGAAAGAGGCGGAAAAAGCGGCGAGCACGCACACCGCTGCTCTCAAAAATGGCATGGTTCAGTCTCCAGTCGTTGTTGTTGTCGCCATGCGGGCATGGCGTGCGGGTCAGCGGCCTGGGTTGCCCCAGCGCTGCCGCCTGCACTGGGGCGGGAGTATAGGAGTTGATGTCTGATGTCGTACCACTGGAGAACCCTTGGCTGGAACCCGTGCGCAGGTCACTGAGGGGGTGGCCTGATCTGGCGGGCGCCTAAACCAGGCTGCGCAAGGCTTCTCGCAAGCCGGGGTAGGCGAAGGCAAATCCCTCGCGCTGCAGCCGGGCGGGCACGACGGTTTGCCCATCGACAAACAGCTGTGCCATCTCGCCCAGGGCCCAGCGCAGGGGCGCTGCGGGCACGGGCAGCCACACCGGGCGGTGCAGCAACTGGCCTGCAGTGCGGGCAAAGGTGGCCTGGGGCACGGGCTCAGGGGCGGTGGCGTTGTAGATGCCCTGCATGGATGGGCTGTTCTGCGGGCTGTTGGGCGTGCCGAGCAGCGCGGTGGTGATGAGCGTGAGCACATCGTCGCGGTGGATCCAGCTCATCACCTGCTGGCCAGAGCCCATGCGCCCGCCCAGCCCCAGCCGGATGGGCAGCAGCAGCGGCGGCAGCGCGCCGCCAGGCCCCAGCACCACGCCCAGGCGCAGCACCACTTGCCGGGTGCCCAGGGCGGTGGCCTGCGCGGCGGCTTGCTCCCAACGCACGCACAGCTCTGACATAAAGCCCTGGCCGGGCGCGCTGGTCTCGGTGAGGGTCTCCTCGGCCGGGCGTACGCCATAAAAGCCGATGGCCGAGGCCTGCACCCACACCGATGGGCGCTGCCCTGTCTGCTGCAGCCACTGGAGCACGGCCTGGGTGGTGCCCACGCGGCTGTCCAGCAGCACCTGGCGGCGTGCGGCCGTCCAGGGGGGGCCGACCACGCGGGCCCCGGCCAGGTTCACGATGGCGTCGATGCGGTCCGTGGCGGCAATGGCGTTGAGCGCGGACACACACCGCACGCCTGCGCCCAGTTGCCGGGCGGCCAGCGCGGGGTGGCGGCTCCAGACGGTGACGGCGTGGCCCGCTGCCATCAGCCGCTGCACCAGGGCCTGGCCGATGAACCCGGTGCCGCCTGTGATCAAGACCTGCATGGTGAGATTTCCTTGTGTCTGCGTGTAGGGGAGGATGCCCCGTCGCGCCCATTGTGCGCAGCCTGCGGGCGCTGGGACTTGTGCGTCCCGGATGGCCCTCGCCAGCCCGTGTTTTGCCATCGCTCAAAGCGATGTGTGACATCTTGTATCGAGATGCTGAAGGGGGTGCCTGTGCCCAGGTGTGTGGGCGCCGGTTTTTAAAATCGAGGGTTTTCCCTAGGCGGGAGTCCGGGCGGTTGCCTGCCTTCTGCTGCGAAAGGTTTTGATGTCTGCTTCCCCCGCCAGCGCAGCCGATGCGCCGCACACCCCTCCCCGCAACTCACCCCAAAAGGTGGCCGTGGCCTCGCTGATCGGCACGGCCATCGAGTTCTACGATTACTACATCTACGCCGCTGCGGCGGTGCTGGTGTTCAACTCGCAGTTTTTCCCCAAGGGCGATCCGGCCGTGGCCACGCTGCTGTCGTTGTCCACCCTGGCATTGGCGTTTTTGGCGCGGCCCATTGGCTCGGCGCTGTTCGGCCACTTTGGTGACCGCATTGGTCGCAAGCGCACGCTGGTCGCCTCGCTGCTGACCATGGGCCTGTCCACGGTAGCGATTGGCCTGCTGCCGGGTTACGACCAGATCGGCCTGGCCGCGCCGCTGCTGCTGTGTGTGTTCCGCATCGGCCAGGGCATTGGCCTGGGGGGCGAATGGGGCGGTGCCGCACTGGTGGCCACCGAGAACGCGCCCCCCGGCAAGCGGGGCTGGTTTGGCAGTTTCCCGCAGCTGGGAGCGCCCATCGGGCTGTTTGCGGCCAATGGCGTGTTCTTCATCATCACCGCCCTCATTGGCCCCGACGCCATGATCGCCTGGGGCTGGCGCATTCCGTTCGTGCTGTCCATCGTGTTGGTGGCGGTGGGGCTGTATGTGCGCCTGACGCTGCACGAAAGCCATGTCTTCCAGGACGTGGAGAAAAGCGGCCGCAAGCTGGCAGCCCCCGTCAGCGCCGTGTTCACGCAGCATGGCGGCAAGGTGCTGCAGGGCGCACTCATCATGACCACCACCTACGTGCTGTTCTACTTGATGACGGCGTTTGTGCAGGTGTACTCCAAAAGCCCGGCGGGCGTTTCGGCCGCAGGCCACCCCACAGGGCTGGGCATTCCGGCCAACACGTTCACGGGTATCTTGTTGATAGGGGCCATCGTGTTTGGCATCTTCTGCATGGTGGCGGGCCACCAGGCCGACAAATGGGGCCGCCGCCGCTGGATGATGGCTGTGACCGTAGGCATCATGGCCTTTGGCGCCCTGATGCCTGCGTTGCTCACGCATGGCACGCCAGGCTCGGTGCTGCTGTTTATCGTGATCGGCATGGCGCTGATGGGCTGCACCTTTGGTCCCATGGCAGCCTTGCTGCCCGAGCTGTTCCCGACCGAGGTGCGCTACTCGGGCGCATCAATGGCCTACAACCTGTCGTCCATCGTGGGGGCCTCATTGCCCACCTTGATTGCGATTGACCTGAACAAGTCCTATGGCCTGGGCGGCGTGGGCTTGTACCTGGCGGCCAATGGCTTGTTCACTCTGGCTGCGTTGTGGACCAGCCGCGAAACCAGCCAGATCGACCTGGCCGACGTAGGCCGCTGAGCTTCCGTGCTGGCCCGGGAGGGTCAGGGCTTGCTGGCGTCGGCGGGCTCAGCGGTGGGCGGCAGCTGGTCTGCTGCGACCACCCGATTGCGACCCTGGCGCTTGGCCTCGTACAGGGCCTGGTCTGCCAAGTGCTGCCACTGTGTCCAGTTGCCTCCAGCCTTGCGGATGCAGGCCAAACCGATGCTGACCGTGGCGCCAAGGGGGCCTGCATCGGTGGCAACGTTCAGCCTGGCCACTGCGTCGCACAACCGCTGGGCCGTCACCCCTGCGGCATCGGCGGGGGTATCGGGCAGGTAGACGACAAACTCTTCGCCTCCAAAGCGGGCCAGCACATCCGACTCGCGCAACTGGCTGCGCAGGCATTGCGCGCAGGCGGCCAGCACCCGGTCGCCTGCCGCATGGCCGTGCATGTCGTTGGTGCGTTTGAAGTGGTCCAGATCGATCAGCATCACGGCACTGCCTGCAGGAAGCTGCGAAGGCAGGCGCGATGCCAGCCACAGCCGATTGCCCACGCCGGTCAGTGCGTCGGTGTGGGCCAGTTGTTCCAGGCGTTCCGAGGCCCGTTCGCTCGATAAGGCGGCCACCATGAGGGCAACGCCGAAGTGGCAGAACATCTGGATGTAGAACGCCCATGCAAAGCCGCTGGCGTGCGCACTTTCACTCACGATGAAGCCCAGCCGCAGGGCATAGATGCAAGCGCTGAGCAAAAGGAAAGCTGCGAGCGGACCACGGGAAGGTTGGGGCTCGACACGCCGGTCCCGCCAGACATCCCAGGACGCCAGCAGCAGCGCCACGGTGGCCGTGGCGTGGAACACGCCCGCGCGGTGCAGATTGTTCAGCGGGAATTGCGTGAGCACCCCGATGATGAACAGCGTTGCGGGGATGGAGATCAGTGTCTTGATGGGGATAGTGCGCCTGCCGCTGAATGCCCGCATGCTGGCCCAGAACAGCGGGTAGGCGACTGTGCCCAGCAGCAAGCTGCCATGCGTCCACAGCCAGGGGGGCAGCGCCAGGTATTCACCCCTTGCGGCCAACTCGGCCCCCAGCGCCAGCAGCAGGTAGGCCAGCGCCAGCGGCTTCAACCCTCTGGGGCGGCACGAATGCCGACTGACGTGGTAGATGCCCACTGCACCTGCGGCCAAGGCAGTTTTGTAGACAAGAAGGACGGTGGGGAGGTGAATGCTGAAGACCATGATGTGGTCTGAAGAGGTGGCGCGGTCTACCTTTGTCCCAGGTTTTTGGCACCGGAACGGCGTGGATGAGGCGCTTAGATGTAACCGATGGGTGTGTCGTCAGTGAGGCATGCCGGCCTGCCTGTAGGGGCAAAGAGGGTGAGCCGGCATGCTTTGTTTTAAACGCCCCGTGCCCGGTCGGCCTTGAACTGGGCGCGGAACTGGCTGAAGGTGCCCGCGTCCAGCGCCTCGCGCACTTCGCGCATCAGGTTCAGGTAGTAGTGCAGGTTGTGCACGGTGGTGAGCATGGGGCCCAGCATTTCGCCGCAGCGGTCCAGGTGGTGCAGGTACGCGCGCGAGAAGCCGCCGCGCCCGCCCTGGTCCCAGGCCACGCCGTCCTTGCCTGCGCAGGCGTGGCAGGTGCAGCTGGTGTCGAGCGGCTGGTGGTCTGACTTGTGGCGTGCGTTGCGGATCTTCAGGTCGCCATAGCGGGTGAACAAGGTGCCGTTGCGCGCATTGCGCGTGGGCATCACGCAGTCAAACATATCCACGCCTTCGGCCACGCCCTGCACCAAGTCTTCGGGCGTTCCCACGCCCATCAGGTAGCGCGGCTTGTGGGCGGGCAGGCGGTGGGGCGTGTGGGCCATGATGTCCAGCATCTCGTCCTTGGGCTCGCCCACGCTCACACCACCCACGGCGTAGCCGGGGAAGTCCATCTCGACCAGCGCTTCCAGCGACTCCTGGCGCAGGTTTTTGTACATGCCGCCTTGCACGATGCCGAAGAGCGCATTGGGGTTCTCCAGCCGCTGGAATTCGTCGCGCGAGCGCTTGGCCCAGCGCAGGCTCATCTCCATGGATTTGCGCGCCTCGGCCTCGGTGGTGAGGTGGCCCTTGGTCTCGTATGGCGTGCACTCGTCAAGCTGCATCACGATGTCGCTGTTGAGCGTGGTCTGGATCTGCATGCTCACCTCGGGCGACATGAAGAGCTTGTCGCCGTTGACGGGGCTGGCAAAGGTCACGCCTTCTTCGGTGATCTTGCGCATGGCGCCCAGGCTCCAGACCTGGAAGCCGCCCGAGTCGGTGAGGATGGGCTTGTCCCACTTCTCAAAGCCGTGCAGGCCGCCAAAGCTCTGCATCACGTCGAGGCCCGGGCGCATCCACAGGTGAAAGGTGTTGCCCAGGATGATCTGCGCGCCCATGTCGTGCAGGCTTTGCGGCATCACGCCCTTGACGGTGCCGTAGGTGCCCACGGGCATGAAGATGGGGGTCTGCACCACGCCGTGGTTGAGCGTGAGGGTGCCACGGCGAGCGTGGCTGGAGGGGTCTGTTTTGAGAAGGTCGAACTGAAGCATGGGTGCAATTGTCCCAGAGCCTCGGCCGAAACCTCCAGACACCGGAATTTGCGCTGAGTTTGCTCTGTATCTGAAAGGGCTTGCGTAGCGTGACTACACTGGCTAGAACCTGTTCACGGTCTTGTCAGGGTCGCACAAGCGGCGTGCCGGGATGGGCTGCTAGGCGCAGCGCGCAGTCAATAGCCCGTGCTATTGGCAAGCGGTGCAACAACGCAGACCGCCCGGCAAGCCACTTGCCCGCAGGGTTGGAGTGAAATCGGGCGATTGGACGCCCCGGCTGCTTGCATGGGCACGAGCCCATGCGGCGCATCCAAGGCATCCACTCATCCCGATTGCATTCCAATGCGATCCCTGAAAAGATCGTGAACAGGTTCTTTCAGCAACGCACAAGGAGAACAGCATGCTCAAGATTCTGGTGGCGGTGGACGGTTCGGAGTTGTCGCTTGATGGGGTGCAACACACCCTGCAATTGCTGAAGCAAGGGCTGCAAGCCAGCGTGGTGCTGGCCCATGTGCAAGAGCCCGCCACGTTGTACGAGCTGGTCACTAGCCGCGACCCGGACCTGATCGCCGCAGCGAGTGTGGAGGCGGGTGAACACCTGCTGGCCTCAGCGCGCGCGCTGCTGGATGCGGCGGGCGTGGCCTACGAAACCGACATTGGTGTGGGTGACGTGGCCCACACGCTGGTGGACATGGCCGAGCGCAATGGGGCCGACCTCGTGGTCATTGGCGCCAAGGGGCATGGGGCCTTGAGCAGCGCGCTGCTGGGCTCGGTGTCGCAAGAGGTGGCGCGGGCGAGTGCCGTGCCGGTCACCATCGTCAAGCACGCCCAGGTGGTGGAGCTGCTGGACACAGAAGACTGAGGTTTGCCCGCCCGGTGGTCTTTGCGATCGCCCAGCAAAAAGGCCGCGATGCGGCCTTTTTTTGTGCCCCGCACTACGGCGGCGGGAGGAGGGGGTGGCCTGCTCAGGCGGCCTTGCGAAACGGCTCGGCAGGGCGCTGCAGCTTTCCGTGGGGCAAGGTGGCCAGGCGCGAGAACATGCGGCGCACGTAGCCGCTGACCCACAGGCATTTATTGAGTTCGTCCACCGGCAGGGGGCCAGACACCACGACGATGTCGTTGGCCTCTTGCTGTGCCCCTGCGGCGCGCAGGCGGCGGCGGGTGTTGTTGGCCCAGGACTGGATGCGGGTGGGGCTGCCGTGCTGGTGCACCTGGCCCGTGTGGGCGTCAAAGGCAATGGCGACGGTGTCCGTCTTGAGCTTGAACCTGCGCTCACCCGTGACGGCGCTGGGCGTTTCACGCATGTCGTACAGGTAGTAGCTGCCTGCTTTGAGCTGGTATTGCATGTCCATGGGTGTGTTCCTCTTTGTCGGCATTGTCGAGGGCGCACTGGGCAGGCAATGGCTGGTAAAACGATGGGAAAGTGGCTCTTATCGAGCGCTTTTCACAGAGGGCTACGCCTGTTGTTGTGCGCGTGCCATTGTGGCGGCCAGTCGGCACCATTCTGTGAAACTTGAGGAAGTTGTCGTAACGAGTTGTGAGCGGACGTTAGGGCCGCGTTCACAGGTGGTCTTTGCACCGAGCCCTGCGCAGTTCGCAAGGGGGCGCGGCGCACGAAATGGGCGCTGCCCCAGCGCGGGACGCCGAGCAAGGGCCGCCCCGCAGCGAGGGCGTCGTCCCCCTTCCCGACTCGCGCAGCGAGGAGAGAGAAGGGGGAAGCGGCGCAGCCGCTCAGGGGGATGACCGCTAGAAATCCACCAGACTCAACCCCAGGCTGAACACGGTGCGCTTGCGGTTGTAGTCGATCATGCTGTCGCCATAGCCGCTGAACAGCGCGGTGTGCAGGCGCAGGTTGCTCTTGCTGCCCCACAGGCCGCTGCCCAGGGTTTGCATCCATTCCAGCCGCACCGAGCCCCGGCCGCTGCTGGACAGGGCGCTGCGGAAGGTGGCGCCCAGCGTGTTGTCCTTGTTGGCGTTCCAGAACACGGCCAGCTCGCCCCGGCCGACATAGTCGCTGATGCCAGGGTTGTCGTCACTGTCCGCGCTTTCAGACAGGCGCTTCCACAGCTTGGCGTTCACGCTCCAGCGGTTGTCCAGCTCCATGCCGCTCATCAGGTAGACGCGGTTCCAGCTGCGCGACAGGGGCTCACTTTGGCCGTTGGATTGGTGCACCAGACCCACGCCGCTGTAGCGCCAGCGCCAGCCAAAAGGCAACTGGGCGGTGGTGGGGTAGACGTACATCACCTCGGGCTCGTGGTCGGTGGCGCGGAAGGGGCGCGAGATTTGGGGCGTGAACAGCTGCCAGTACGACTGCTGCGAGTAGCCAAACCACACTGAGTCCTTGAGCGTGGGGTGCCCCTGCGTGAGCAGCCCCTGCGCCAGCTTGGTGCGCACCGACAGCTGGATGCGGTTTTCGGTGGTGCGGTAGGGCGTGCTCTCGGTGGCCGAATGGCCGGGAGACGGCGATGTGGGCTGGCGGTTGACCGAGTCAGACGCCACCACCGACACGGTGATGGGCCGGTAGCCCCGGAAGCTGAAGGTGCCGCAATCGCTGCCCGACTCCAGCTCCCAAAAGCGCGAGAGGTCGCTGTACTGCGGGTCGCGGCAGCCTTCGGTGCGGGCCACTTCGATGATGCGGGTAGCGGGCAAGGTGGTGTCTACCGGCGTGGCAGGCGCGTTGGCATCGGCCACCGGCGAGGCTGCTGCTGAGGCCGATGCCGATGCTGCAGGGGCCTGCCAGGCCTGCTGTCCGGCCCAGGCGTCAAAGCAAGCCAGGCGTGCCGTGCTGTCGCCCGACAGGGCGGCGCAGCGGCGCCAGGCGGCGTCGTTGGCCGAGGCGGTGGAAGCCGTGGAAGCGGGTGTGCCGGGCGCGGTCTGCGCCATGGCGGCAGCAGGGGCCAGCAACAGTGCCAAGGCCGCAGGCCAAGCGCTGCGGCGGCCCGAGTGGGCGGGGGTCACTGCCAGCCCGCCTGCTTGCGCAGGATGAAGGGCTGCTGGGTGTTGGGTGTTTGGGCGTTGTTCCATGTTCCGCGTATTTCCTTGCCGCAACTGCCTTCCACCACCCGGCCTGTCCAGGTGGCGCTGATGTTGGTGCCGTTGATCGATTCTTCCAGCGTCAGGTCGCCGTCATCGACGTCGCCACTGACCTGGGCCGTGGCGCCGCTGCGCTGCACGGTACCACGCACGCTGTGTGCCAGCTCCGGGTGCGGGCCCAGTTGCAGCACCGCCTGGGTGGGGGGTTGCGGGGGCGATGCACCGGCCGTGACCGTTGGCAGTTCCGCGTGCCAGCGCCCTTGCAGGTGCTGGTGGGTCATGGCCACCGCCGCCGTGCAGGCTGCGCCGGATTGTGGGTTGTTTTGGCCGTTAGCGCTTGTAGGACAAGCGCTGATAGCTATCAAAATCAAAGCGGCTGATGCCAAAGAGCGGTGGAGTGGCAGGAGGGCGGAACGGGGCATGGCGTGGCTTTGCTGGGGTGCGGCACCGCTCAGGCGGCGGGCGGTGTGCCGGCTGCCTGCGCCTTCTTGGCGGCAAACTCGGCGCGCAGGGCTTTGAGCTTTTCGCGGGGGTCTTCGCGCACGGTGGTTTTGTCCAGGCCCATCTCGGCGATGAAGCGGCTGGGCTGCGCGGCCACCATTTCGCGGCCCTTTTTGCGGCGCTTGGTCCAGCTCACGGCCAGCGTGCGCTGGGCACGGGTGATGCCCACGTACATCAGGCGGCGCTCTTCCTGCAGGCGCTGCAGCGTGTCGTCACTTATCTTTTGCTGGCGGCCTTCATCGTCGTCGAGCTTGAAGGGCAGCATGCCCTCGGTCACGCCCACCAGCACCACGTGGGGCCACTCCAGCCCCTTGCTGGCGTGCAGGGTCGACAGCGTGACCATGTCCTGGTCCTTCTCGCGCTCGCTGATGGTGGACAGCAGCGCAATGGTCTGCGAGACCTCCAGCAGGCTCTTGGTTTCCTTGGCCACCACGGCGCCGGCCGTGTCGTCGATCTGGCCGCCCGCGCGCTGCGCCATCCAGTCGCAGAACTCCATCACGTTGCTCCAGCGGGCGGCGGCCACCTTCTCGCTGTCTTCGTTGTCGTACAGGTGCTGCTCGTAGCCGATTTCCTTGAGCCAGTCGTTCAGAAACGTGCGGGCATCCTCGGCGCCGTGTGTGCGGCGCGCGCTGTATTCCAGGTAATTGATGTAGCGGCCAAACTCGTGCAGCCCGTCCATGGCGCGCTTGGGCACCGCTGCAGGCAGCATGCCGTTGAACAGTGCGCCAAACATGCTCTGCTTGTGCTGCGTGGCAAAGGCGCCCAGCGATGCCAGCGTGGTGTGGCCGATGCCGCGCTTGGGCGTGGTGATGGCGCGCAAAAACGCCGGGTCGTCGTCGTTGTTGATCCACAGGCGAAACCAGGCGCACAGGTCCTTGATTTCGGCGCGGTCAAAAAAGCTGGTGCCGCCCGACACCTTGTACGGCACGTTGGCCTTGCGCAGTGCTTTTTCAAACGGCTTGGCCTGGTGGTTGGCGCGGTACAGGATGGCGAAGCTCTTCCAGTCCGGAATGGGGTTGAGCGAGGCACGCAGGCTCAGGATGCGCGCCACGGCGCGGTCGGCTTCGTGCTCCTCGTTGTCGGCGTCCACCACGCGCACCGGCTCGCCCTCGCCCAGTTCGCTGAACAGTGTCTTGGGGTACAGCTTGGGGTTGGGGCCGATCACGTTGTTGGCTGCGCGCAGGATGGCGCTGGTGGAGCGGTAGTTCTGCTCCAGCTTGATGACCTTGAGGTGCGGGTAATCGACCGGCAGCTTCTTGAGGTTGTCCAGCGTTGCGCCGCGCCAGCCGTAAATGGACTGGTCATCGTCGCCCACGGCCGTGAAGTGCCCGTCCTTGCCCACCAGCAGCTTGAGCAGCTCGTACTGCGTGGCGTTGGTGTCCTGGTACTCATCGACCAGCACATGGCCCAGCGCCGCTTGCCACTTGGCGCGCACTTCCGGGAAGTCCCGTAGCAGGCGCAGCGGCATGCCGATCAGGTCGTCAAAGTCCACGCTCTGATAGGCCGTCAGGCGCTCTTCGTAGCGCGCCATCAGTGTGGCGATGATGCGCTCGTTGTCGTCCGCCGCCTGCGCCAGAGCCTCTGCGGAGGTCAGGCCCATGTTCTTCCACTTGCTGATCACCCACTGCCACTGGCGCGCCGTGGCCATGTCGGTGGTGCCGCCCGACGCGTCTTTGAGGATGCCCGTCACATCGTCGGCATCCAGGATGCTGAACTGGGGCTTGAGGCCCAGCACATGGCCATCTTCGCGCACCATGCGCACCCCCAGGGCGTGGAAGGTGCACACCAGCACATCCTTGGCACGGCGGCCAATCAGGTGCTGCGCACGCTCGCGCATTTCAGAGGCCGCCTTGTTCGTGAAGGTGATGGCCGCAATGCGCTTGGGGTCCATGCCTTTTTCGATCATGTGGGCGATCTTCATGGTGATCACCCGCGTCTTGCCCGAGCCTGCGCCGGCCAGCACCAGGCAGGCCCCATCGGTGTAGTGGACAGCCTGGAGCTGGGCGAGGTTGAGACCGGCAGACATGGAGCGCTAGATGGGGGGTAGTGAGAGGGGGGGAGCGGGCATGCACAGCAGGTGCAAGGGGGGCGAATGATACCCCGCGTTGATTTCAGGCCACAGGCGGTGGCTGCTGTGTATCGGCTCGCCCTGGCCAATTGTTAACTAGCGTTAAAGGGCGTCGCGAATCCGGATTTGCCCGCTCGATTTTGGGGCCGCGGCCTTATTCTTCTGGAATCTGTTGCGGATTGTGCCGGGCGCCGCCACGGGGTTTTTTACCAGTTGGTGGCATGGACGCAGACAACGCGATTCAATAGCGCGGTGCGAGCCGGTTGTTGAATGGGTTTATGGGGGTGTTTCCTCCATGGTCACTGGTTTCTGTCACGCGTTCCAGGCCCTTTCGCTCCCTCCCTCCACGAGACCAGGTATGAAAAAGAATTTGAGTGGTGACATCGCAACCGGTTTGCTGTCGCCCGCCCTGCGGGCCCGTTTTCTCGAACTGTTTTCCGTCGCTTCGCGCAAGTCGGTGTTTGCCTGGCGCGAAGCCGCGCTTTCGCGGGCGCAGGTGTTGGTGCTCGATGCTTCTGCGGGCGAGGTCGATCTGCCGCACTGGCCCCCTTGCGTCATCTGGGTGGGCGAGCAGCCCGCGCGCTGGATGCGGGCGTCCACCTGGGTGGGGCGCTTGCCGCCGGACTACACCGTGGCCGATTTGATTGACATGCTGGACCGTGCCGCCGTCTTCTTGATGGACTGGAAGGCCCGCCAACCCCAACCCGCCTTCGTGCCCGTGGGCGCCCAGACTCTGGCGACCGGCCAGGGCGCTGATGCCACGGCGCGTTACCGCCTGGCCAGCTGGGTGGCGCTGGCCGCCCCCTTCAACGGGCCCAGCTACCTGCGCGCCCTGGCCATGCTGGCCCGCGAGGCCGTGACGGTGGCACAGCTGCAAGAGCATGGCGGCCTGGCACCTGAACAAGCGAGTGCTTTGCTGGTAGAGCTGCGCCAGCGCGGTGTGCTGCGCACCCAGGTGGCTGCGGTGCGGCCCGTGGGCGCGCAACCTGGGCACCCCACGCCGGGGGCGGGCCAGCGGCGCTTGGTGCAGCGCCTGACGCACTGGCTGCGTGGAGCCATTCGCACATGACACACCCTTCAACCCCCGCTCAGGGCCCCGGCGGAATGCACCGCATTGCCTTGCTGGGCCCCATGGGCATTGGCAAAACCACGGCCATCCATGCGCTGTGCGGCAGCGACATGGTCTCCACCGATGTGCCCAACCTCGACCGTGTGGCCCACACCAAGGAATACACCACGGTGGGCGCCGAATTTGGCGAGATCGACCTGGGCGATGGCGAGCGTGTGCAACTGTGCGGCTGCCCCGGGCAAGACCGGTTTGACTTCATGCGCCAGTGGGTCATCTCGGTCTCGGTGGGCATCTTCGTCATGGCCGACCTGCATGCCCCGGACGCCCTGGAGTCCACCAGCGCCTTGCTGCACGAAGCTGCCGCTGCGGCCCTGCCTCCAGTCACTCTGGTGCTCAGTGCGCGCGCGGCATCGCAAGAGCAGATCGAGTCCTTTGCCGCAGGCCTGATGGCGGCGGGGCATGGCGTCGTGCCGGTGTTGCCCGTGGACGTCAGGGACCGAAATCAGATGTTGCAGGCCCTGGGGGTTTTGGTGACGATGTTGTCATTGCGTAACGAGTCTCTATGAAGCCATCCCACCCCTCTATCCCGGCGTCTTTGGTGACCTCTTCCAAGCAAGCGTTAGACAGCTATGCCGCACCCATCGATGGGTTGCAGATGGCGCTGCTCACCACCCCCGACGGCTTTGAGATCGCTTCGCTGCGCAATCGCTCCGACCTGCAAGTCAACCGTCTGGCCGCCATGGCCAGCTCGCTCATGGCCATGGGCCGTGCGGTGGGGCGTGAGATCCAGGTGTCCAACTGCAACCGCCTCACTTTTGAGGCCGAGGGCAACGTAGTGGTCTTTCAGGCCATTGGCGGCGATTTTCCCTGCATCCTGTGTCTGGTGCTTAGGCCCGGGGCCGTGCTGGGTC
Organism: Acidovorax sp. 56; assembly: GCF_002749705.1. Classification (NCBI taxonomy): domain Bacteria; kingdom Pseudomonadati; phylum Pseudomonadota; class Betaproteobacteria; order Burkholderiales; family Comamonadaceae; genus Acidovorax; species Acidovorax sp. 56. Next base: position 2,760,148 of record NZ_PEEV01000001.1, on the reverse strand, counting down.
GGGCGCTGTGGGCTGCCGGAGAAATCTCCCAAACCCTGGCTGGGCAGCGCTGATGCTGCGGGCCAGGCAGGCCGCTGGCCTGTGTTGAATTTGAGGGTCGGGTGTGGCGTTTCATTGGCAGCCATGCCTGTTTCATAACAAAGCCAGTGCGATCTAAGGAAAGCAAATGTCCAATCTGAATGAATCCCTGAGCCAACTCATCGCTGTCGATGGTGCCCTGTGCGCTGCCATTGTCGACAGCTCCAGCGGCATGTTGCTGGGCAGCGCTGGTGGCGGCGTTGACATGGAGCTGGCAGCCGCTGGCAACACCGAAGTGGTCCGCGCCAAAACCAAGACCATGCGCGCGCTGGGGCTGGACGATGTGATCGACGACATCCTGATCACTCTGGGCAAGCAGTACCACATCATTCGCCCCATGGCCAGCAAAGAAGGCATCTTTATGTATCTGGTGCTGGACAAGTCCAAGGCCAACCTGGCCCTGGCGCGCCGCAAGGTGCAAGAGGTCGAAAAGTCCCTGGAGTTCTGACATTCAGGGACTAGGTCTGTAACACTTGTTTGCACTCCCTTGCGGGAAATCCCGCTTGGGGGCTCTGGTGCTTGTCGAGATACTGCTTCGCACATCCCGGCATTCCAAAAATCAGAGAGAACAATACAGTGCAGGCCTTTCGCTTCTCCTTCCGTTTCCCTTCCCCCGTTTCTCGCTTTTCCCCCCGCCTTTCCAGCCCCCTGACCTTGCGGCCTGCCGCACCGGTCTCCTTGTTGCGTGCCGCGCTGGTCGCTGCGGGGGCTGTGCTTGCGCTGAGCAGTGCCCCCTGGGCCCAGGCCCAGGGCTCGCATGTGCCTGTGCGCATCGGTGTGATCGGGCCGTTCACCGGTGCCTCGGCCGATTTTGGCGTGCCCATGCTCAACGGTATCAAGCTGGCGGTCGAAGAAATCAACGCCGTGGGCGGCTACATGGGCCGCCCGATGGAACTGGTGGTGAAAGACGACATGGCGGACCCCGCCCGGGGGCGCCAGGCCGCGCAAGAGCTGCTGTCTGAAAAAGTGTCCGCCGTGCTGGGGTTTTGCAACTCCGGCGTGGCCTTGAAGTCGTTGGATTTGTTCCAGCAAGCCAAAACCCCCCTGATCGTGCCCTGCGCCACGGGCTCGGCCATCACCAGCACCTACCCGGCCCCAGAGAGCTACATCTTCCGCGTGCAGGGGCGCGATGCGCTGCAGGCGCCCATGATGGTGGACGAGGTCGTCAAGCGCGGCTGGGACAAGGTCGCGATTTTTGCCGACACCACCGGCTACGGCGAAGGGGGCTACAAAGATGTGGTGGACGCCCTGGCGGCCAAGAACCTCAAGCCTGTGCATGTGGCGCGTTTTCCGCTGGGGGTGAAGGACCTGAGTGCCGAGCTGTCTGCCGCGCGCAATGCGGGCGCCAACGTGATCTACAGCTACACCGTCGGGCCAGAGAACGCCGTCATCGCCAACGGCAAGAAGGCCCTGGGCTGGAAGGTGTCCCAAGTCGGCCCCTGGACGCTGTCCTTCCCCTTCTTTCTGGACGGTGCCAAAGACGCGGCCGAGGGCGCGCTCACGGTGCAAACCTTTGTGGCCGAGCCCAGCAACGAGCGCCGGGCCTCGTTCCTGTCAGGCTACAGCCGCAAGTTCCAGCGCAAGCCCGCCGTGCCCATGGCCGCCGCCAACGCCTACGACGCCACCTACCTGCTGATGTATTCGTTCCTCGGTATCCGCGACGGCAACCTGACGGGCCAGGCCATCAAGGAATCGCTGGAAGGCAAGATGAAGACCTACTACGGCGTGGTCACCACCTACGACCACCCCTTCAGCGCCAGCGACAAAGACGCCATCACCCGCAACATGCTGGTGGTGGGCATGGTGAAGAACGGCGCCATCACCTTTGCCTACCCTGAGGATGCCAAGCGCAACCTCATCGTGCAGCGCAAGCAGTGACCCGGTGCCAGCTCTCTCCACCCACGAGCCCACCCACCTGACTTTGCGCTGACCACCTCAGGGGCTGCAGGCCCCGGGGCCAGGCGCTGCAAGGACAATGCAAGCGTGCTGTCCGTTCTCACCATCACCTTTCCCTTCTTCGCCCTGGTGCTGTGTGGCTATCTGGCCGCCCGGCTGGGGGTGTTGCCTCAGCCCGCCATCCCAGGGCTCAATGCGTTTGTGCTGTTTTTCGCGCTGCCGTGCATGCTGTACCGCTTTGGTGCCAGCACGCCCATTGGCCAGTTGCTCGACCCTGCCGTCGCAGGCGTGTACCTGCTGTGTGCACTGGTCATGGTGGGGGCCACCATGGCTTTGACCCGCAACGCACGCCTGGGCTGGAACGATGCCGCCTTTGGCGCGCTGGTGGCGGCCTTCCCCAACACCGGCTTCATGGGCGTGCCGCTGCTGGTGGCGCTGCTGGGCGCGCAAAGTGCGGGGCCAGCCATCGTCACCATCGTGGTCGATATGGTCATCACCAGCTCCCTGTGCATTGCGCTGTCGCGCCTGGATGGGGCGGGCACCCACGGCGTGGGTGTGGCGTTGCGCAGTGCCTTCAAGGGCATGGCCACCAACCCCATGCCCTGGTCGATAGCGCTGGGGGCGCTGGCATCGGCGCTGCAGTTCAAGCTGCCCGGCCCGGTCGACAAAACGGTGGCCATGCTGGCCGATGCGGCGTCGCCCGTGGCGCTGTTCACCATTGGTGCGGTGCTGGCCCGCTCGCAGATGAACGCGCATGAACAGGTGCCTGCGCGCGACTACGTGCCCATCGCCCTGGCCAAGCTGCTGGTGCACCCGCTGCTGGTGTGGGGCGCAGGCACTGCGGCCATGGCCTTGGGGGTGCCGCTCACGTCCTTTGCGCTCACGGTGCTGGTGCTGCTGTCGGCCCTGCCCAGCGCCAGCAATGTCTCGCTGCTGGCGGAGCGGTTTGGCGCCAACAACGGGCGCATCGCCCGCATCATTTTGGTGTCCACCGCGCTGGCGTTTTTGAGCTTTTCTGCGGCTGTGGCGCTGCTTGCCTGAGTCCCCAGAACGGCCAGACACCAAAATGGTGCGGCTGGGGGATCGCAAATAGGTTCTGAGGGTTTTCCCTCGGTAGAGGCCCCGCACCCACGTCGGCACGCTTGTTGCGTCAAAATGTTTCCGCAGTGTGACACTGCAATCCGTTTTGACATCACAGGAGTCTGGAATGAAGAAAAAAGTGTGGCTTTGGGCGCTGACGCCCGTGGCCGTGGCCTTGTCGCTGTATGGGTGCGGAAGCGGCTCCGACTCTGACCTGATCGTAGACACCAACGCCCAGAGCTGTTCCATCGTCTCCAGCACGGGCGCGCCCGTGGTGGTGGGCTCGGGCCTGGCGGGCGACCCCGCAGCGCCCGAGGCGGCCTCGGGCTACCGCCTGGGCTACAAGGCCAAGCAATCCAGCAACTACATGGTGGTGGCCAACACCCCGCTGGCCACCAAGGCCGGATGCGACGTGCTCAAGGCCGGTGGCACCGCCGTGGATGCGGCCGTGGCCGTGCAGGCCGTGCTGGGCTTGGTCGAGCCGCAGTCCAGCACCATCGCAGGCAGCGCGTTCATGATGTATTACGACGCCGCCACCAAGAAAGTGGTGGCCTACGACGGCCGTGAAACCGCCCCTGCAGCCGCCACCGGTTACTACCTGGTGCGTCAGAACCAGACCGACGCCTCTTCAACCGCGCCCGTGCCCAGTGCCCGCCGCAGCGGCCGCTCCATCGGTGTGCCCGGCGTGATGCGCATGCTGGACTTGGCCCACAAAGAGCACGGCAAGCTGGCCTGGGGCCAGTTGTTCAATGAAGGCGTCAACCTGGCCACCAATGGCTACAAGATTCCCACCCGCATGGGTGACGCCATTGCCTCCAACGCAGCCAGCCTGCGCCTGGACGCCAACGCCGTGGCGGCCTACTTCAACGCCGACGGCACCCCCAAGACCAGCGGCACCGTGACCACCAACCTGCCTTATGCACAGTCGCTGCGCACCATCGCGTCCGGCGGTGCAGAGGCCATGTACTCTGGCGCCATGGCCGATGCCATCGTGGCCAAGGCCGCCCAGTCGGTGGGCGATGACACGGCCAAGACGCCCATCACCCCTAGCCTGATGACCGTGGCCGACCTCAAGGCCTACCAGGCCAAGAAGCGCGAGCCCGTGTGCACCACGTACCGCAGCAGCTACTACGTCTGCACCATGTCGCCACCTTCGTCGGGCGGCATCGCCATTGCGCAGTCGCTGGGCATTCTGGAGAACTTCGAGCTGTCCAAATACGGCCCGACCAACCCCGCCAACGAAGGCGGCGTGCCCAGCGTGATGGGCGTGCACCTGGTGTCTGAAGCCGAGCGCCTGGCCTATGCCGACCGCGACAAGTACGTGGCCGACACCGACTTCATCCCGCTGCCTGGCAACGGTGTGTCGTCCATGATCGACAAGGCCTACCTCAAGCAGCGCGCTGCCTTGATCAACGCCGATGGCAAGTCCATGGGCACGGCCACGGCGGGCAACCTGGGCGACGTGCCACTGGGCGTGGACAAGACCGTGGAGAAGGGCACCACCCACTTCTCCATCGTCGATGCCTACGGCAACGTGGTGTCGATGACCTCCACCGTCGAGTCCAGCATGGGCTCGTACCACATGGTGGGCGGCTTTTTGCTGACTAACCAGCTGACCGACTTCTCGGCACAGCCCGCAGACACCGCCGGTGTGCCCGTGGCCAACCGCGTGGCCCCTGGCAAGCGCCCCCGCAGCACCATGGCCCCCACGCTGGTGTTCAAGGGCACTGCGCCCGGCGACTTTGTCATGGCCACCGGTTCGCCCGGCGGCGGCACCATCATTCAGTACGTGCTCAAGACCGTGGTCGGCGCGCTGGACTGGGGGCTCGACGCTCAGCAGGCCACCTCGCTGGTGAACATTGGCGCCACCAACAGCGCCACCACCAACGTGGACGGTGCCAATACGGCGCTGGACCTCACGGGGCTGATCGACGGCCTCAAGGCCAAGGGCCACACGGTGAACAACGGCGCGCAGTCCAGCGGCGTGTCCACCATCATGCGCGTCAACCGCAACGGCCAGACCAAGCTCGAAGGCGGCGTAGACCCCCGCCGCGAGGGCATTGTGCTGGGCGACGGGGCACTGTGATGCCCGTGGCCCGATGACAGCGATGTGATCCAGGCCTGAACGAGGCTGCGGCTTTTGGGGCCGCTGCCCCAAGGCATGAACGGCGCACTGCCCAGGCAGTGCGCCGTTTTGTTTTGTGCGGCCCCGTGTCAATGATTCATTGCGTTATCCGCAGGTTTTGCTGGGTTGCCATTTGGTGCTTTGCACTTGGCGAGGGCGCTTTCAGAATCCGCCCTTTTTCAACGCTGGTGAACAAATGAAGCAATGGATGGTTTGGATGCGGCAAGGTGTGTTGGCCGCCGCTGCAGGGGTGATGGCGCAAAGCGTGAGCGCGCAATCGATGGGGACGGTGGCTTACTCACCGCTGGCTGCCCAAAGCGTGCCGACCTTGTCGGAATGGGCATTGATCGCCATGGCCGCAGTGCTGACGGCGTGCGCCTATCGCACCATGAAGCGCCAGGGCCATGCGGCCCTCAAGGTTTTGGCGGCGGGCCTGCTGGCCTGCGCGGCCTTTGTGGGCGCGCAATGGAGTGCACCGGCCCTGGCTGTGATGGGACCTGCCGAGGTGGTGCTGGACCAAGCTGCGGGAGGGACAGGCCACCTTCCCCATAAGACCGCTTTGTTTTTTGGTGACCGCTTTTATGTCTACACCGTCCAGAACACGACGAGCCAGCCCCAGCGCATCACGGCGCTGACGCCTGCCACAGGCGGGCAGTTCAAAGTGCCTACGGGGTACTCGCCGCAATGCACGGTGGGCCTCATCTTGCAGGCGAACGAGGTGTGCTACCTGCGGTTGTACAACGCTTCCATGCCCAGTTGACGGCTGCCTGAGCAGAGGGCCGCCAGCCCTTTAACCCGCCTTGCGCCCCACCAGATAAGTCACGCCCTCGGGGCCATAGTGCTCGGTGTGGGGCTCGTGGGCGGGTAAGTGAAAGATGTCACCGCTGCGGTAAGTGCGCTCAGTGCCTTGTGCGGCGATGCGGATCTCGCCCGCCAGGATCAAGGCCTTGGCCTCGAAGGGGTGGGTGTGGTCGGCCATCATCCCGTGGGCTTCGCGCTGCACGGTGACTGGGGGCTCAAAGCCTTGCACGGCCAGGGTCTGGGCAAATGCATCGGGGGCCATGGTTGTCTCCTCTGGGTCTTGAATGGGTTTTGACTGGAGGTTGGTGTGGTTTTGCTACTGTTTTTATAGCTTCTGGCGCTTTCTGTGAAAGCGCTAGAGCCGAAATTTACTCAATAAACAAGCGGCGCTGGCGGTGTTTGGCTCTGCGTCGTGCAGGCGCTCAAACCGTCCGCAGGCCCACATCTACCAGCCAGCACACCGGGCACCATGTGCCCATGGTTTTGTCCTCAGGGCATTTTCAATCACATCGCACAGGGGCCCTTGCACAGGGCGGTTGCTGTTTGAACAGGTTCTTAGCAAGCCCGCTGCACCGATTCCACCAGGGCTTGCCGGGCGTGGTACAGCGCATACGTGGTTCCTGCCCAGATTGCCCCTTCGACGCAGAGCTGAAACAGAAAACCCGGCTTGTACATGCGCGTGGCCATGGTGTACAGCGCCTTGGGCACGATCAACAGGGGGACTGCCAGCGAAGCGGCATAGGCCATTGCCTTCCAGTCTTGCAGATAGGTGCCCATGGCGGTTTTGGGATGGCAGCGGAGGATGGCGCCGTGGCGCTGCCAGTCGCCATAGGCCTCCAGCAGCATCATCACGTTCAGAAAGCTGAAGACCGCCATCGGCACCAGCCAGAGAAGGAGCAGGCTCATATCAGACGGGTTCCAACTGGCTTCGTCGACCCGCTCGGCTTTCTGCTGCGGGCTGTCATTGCGGCGCATGCCTTCGGTGCGGATCACCTCCTCGGCCGCGTCCACGGCCAGGTCCAGCCAGTGAGTCCATGTGCGCACACGGGGCTGCTGCCCCAGTGCAGCGGCGTAGACGCAGGCGTCGTCCACGCACACCTGCTGCTCGGGCGTGATGCGGTGGCTGGGCAGATACCAGTCCGGGGACTGGTGCGGCAGCCGAACCACAAAGACGGTGGTGGTGACGTACGTCTCTTGGAACATACCCGTGGGCTGGTGGTCAAGCTCGATGGCCATCCAGTCATAGCCCCGGTGCTGGCCTTTGACGATCCATTCAGGCCGCACGCCAACCAGGCCCAGCCGCTCCCACAGAGGCGCCGAAAAGCTGGCCAGCAGACCGCTTGGCGGCCTCTCTTTGACGGCCATTTACAGTTTCTCCAGATCGGCATCGTCCTGTGCCGTGCGCATGGCCTGGAGCCCCACAGACAGGGTGAGGGCGGCGCACAGGAGCAGGTTCCACGGGCCAGGCACGCCAAACACGGCAAAGCCAGCCCCGATCACTGCCAGCACGATGGCCATGCGCAACCAGGGCAGGCCCTCGCAGAGCCTGAGCATAAAACCCAGAGCCAGGTAGATGGCGGCCAGCATCAGCGGCCACCCGAAGATGCTGTAGACCATCAGCACCGCAAGGCCTGTCCCTTTGGCTTTGATGAACCACGATGCCCAGATCCAGTTGGTCGCCAGGGTGGCCACTGCAACGGCGATGGTGGTCCACAGCGGGGGCAGGAGGTTGGTGTAGTAACGCATTGGGGTAGGGATGGACGGTGTCCGGAGTATGTACTGTGGTGGCGGTGTCCGGGAGTGTCCTGGGGCGTGCTGCCTGTGGTGTCAGATTTCAGCCCCTGCCCAGCCAGGGGCTACCGGCAGTAGCGCCGTGCAATACCTTCGATAAGCGCCCTCTTGGATCCGCGCAGATTGGCTGTTCCGCCTATCGATTGAGCGCTTCTGCCCCTGGACTTTTCCGCAAATGCAGCTCAAATCGTCAGCGGGTCCACATCCACCAGCCAGCGCACCAGGCCCTTGTGCTCTGGCTGGCTGCGCGTGGTTTGCAGCACGGGCTGCCATGCGGCCAAAAAGCGCTGCAGTGCGGCGCGGCTGCTGCTTTCCATCAGCATCTGTGCGCGCTCTACATTGGCCACGCGCTGGATGGTCAGCGGCACGGGCGGGAACAGGGTCACCAGCTCCAGCCCGGGCAGGCCTGCCGCGTGGGCTGCAGCGGTGGCTGCGCTCAAAAATCCCTGGGCCACTTCCTGCGTGCGCGCGTCGGCCCGCACCAGGGCCTGGTAGGCAAACGGGGGCATGGCGGCCTCTTGGCGCTCTTTCAATTGCTGCGCGGCAAAGGCCTCGTAGTCGTGTCGGCGCAGGGCCTCAAACACGGCATGGTCGGGGTGAAAGCTCTGCACCCACATCTCGCACGGCGTACCTTGGGCAGCCATGTAGGCGGCGTCGCGCCCGGCGCGGCCTGCGGCCTGCATGAGCAGCGCAAACAGCCGCTCGGGCGCACGAAAGTCGCTGCTGAACAGCGCGCCATCGGGCTGCACGGCGGCCACCAGCGTGATGCGGCGAAAGTCGTGGCCCTTGGCAATCATCTGCGTGCCCACCAGCACGTCCACCTCGCCCGCGTGCACCTGGGCCAGTTGCGCCTCCAGCGCGCCTTTGGCCTTGGTGGTGTCGGCATCGATGCGGGCCACGCGGGCGGCGTTGCCGTCAGCGCGTTGCACGTTGCGCAGCAAGGCGGCCAGTTGTTCTTCCAGCTGTTCGGTGCCCCGGCCCATGGGGTGGATGTCGGGGCTGCCGCAACTGGGGCAGTGCGCTGGCACGCGCACCGTGAACCCGCAGTGGTGGCAGCGCAGGGTGCGGTCGGTCTTGTGGAACACCTGGTGCGCGCTGCAGTGCGGGCAGTCGCTTTTCCAGCCGCAGTCCACGCAGTGCAGCACGGGGGCGTAGCCTCGGCGGTTGAGCAGCACCATGCTCTGCTCGCCGCGCGCCACGCGCTCGGTGATGGCCTGCAGCAGCGGCGCGCTGAACACGGCACGCCGGGGTTGCTGGTTCATGTCCACCCGCCGCACGCGGGCCAGGGCGCCTGCGCCAATGCGGCTGGGCATGTGCAGCCGCATGTAGCGCCCGCCCTCGGGGTCTTCGGGCGTGGGCGGGCGGCTGGCGTGCCAGCTCTCTAGCGACGGCGTGGCCGAGCCCAGCAGCACCTTGGCGCCCTGCTCGCGCCCCCGCCAGATGGCGAGGTCCCGCGCTGAGTAGCGGGCGCCTTCTTGCTGCTTGTAGCTGGGGTCGTGCTCCTCGTCGACCACGATGAGCTTGAGCCCCGGCAGGCTGGCAAACACGGCCATGCGTGTGCCCAGCACAATGCGCGCCGCGCCACTGTGCGTGGCCAGCCAGCTTTTGAGGCGCTGCGGGTTCGTCATGCCGCTGTGCAGCGACACCACGGCGCCCGCACCAAATCGCGGGGCAAAGCGGCCCACAAAGCGTTCTTCGAGCTGGGGCGTCAGGTTGATTTCGGGCACCATCACCAGCGCCTGGGCCGTGGCGTCGGCCTCCAGCATCTCTTGCACGCAGCGCAGGTACACCTCGGTCTTGCCGCTGCCGGTGCTGCCAAACAGCAGAAACGGGCCTTTTTCTGCAGAAATTCGGGCCCTGGCGCTTTCCTGTTCAGCGCTAAGTGCTATGTTTTGTATAGCGTTTTGTGGGTCGCCCAACTCTTCTGTTGTTCCTGCTTTTCCCGCTTTCCCTGTCTCTTTGGCCGGGCGGCGCAGGCGCCGGGCCAACTGCTCGGGTTGGAGGTCGCGCAACTGCGGGGGCAGGGCGGCCAGGGCCACTTCGCCCAGCGCACGCTGGTAGTAGCGCGCCGCAAACGCCACCAGGCGGCGCCAGTGCGCATCCAGCGGCGCCACGCCCTCCAGCACCCCGGTCAGGGCGCGCAGGGTGGCGCCATCGGGCAGCTCGCCAGTGGCCTCTTCGGCGTCCCACACCACGCCCAGCACCTCGCGGCGGCCCAGGGGCACGCGCACCAGCGTGCCCGCAGGCAGGGGCGCGTGGCTGGCGTAGCTCAGCAAATCCCCGACACCGCTGTGCGAGGGGGTTTGCAAAGCCACTTGGATAATGAATGGGGCGGGGGCAGACAAGGCGACGGTGAGATGGGATGAGCGAGACGCTTGATTGTCGCTGCCAGTGCCTGCGGGTAAGAGCAGGTTTCAAGTTCACAGACGATTCACAAGTCTTCCAGTCTTTCTGTGGATAACTTTGTTGAAAGCCTGTAGCCACCCGCGCTAAACCCGCATGGCGTAAGGCTTTCAACAGAATGCCCAGGAAATGGGCAGCGCAGAAAAAATCCTTATGAATCAATCATCTGAACGATTTTTGCGGGTTTTTTCTGTGTTAGTGCCTGGGCTGGGTGGGTGTGGCTGCCGTAGCGGGCGCCGTGTGCATAAGTCAGTGCGCGGCTGGCGTCAATAGCGTTGGCCCCGGTCAATTTGTGCTAGCGCCGTGCGGTGAAATTCCTGCTTCAGATGCACTGTGTGGGCTAAATGGTTGATTTTTCAGGGGTTTGCGAGAAATCCCAAATTTCTGTGGATAACTTTGTTGATATCCGCTGTGCACCGCGCGCTAGCCCCGTGAAATCGGGCCTTTCAGTGGTTTGCCTATGAAAAAGGCAGTGGTGTCGATGTGAATAAAATCAACCACTTAGCGATGCCTTGGCGATTTTTTCAAGAAAATTGCGCCGGATCAGAAAAAAGAGGCTGGGTGCGGTGCACCTGTGCGTAGGTGCCGCGTCGTGCACTGTGCTGGGGCAGTGGCTGCCGTGTTGAGGTGGCGGGCGAAAAGGGTGTTTTGTTGGACAAGAAAACCCAAAATTGGACGCTGGGTGCCATGGGCTTGCTGGGGCTCGCCGGGCTGCTTTTGGGCCTCTGGGCCCGGTCTGCGCACCAGCCTACCGAGCCTATTGCGGTGGCCGAGCGCTTTTTGGGCCATTTGCAGCAGGACCACTACGCCGAGGCCTGGGCCCTGACGGCGCAAGGGGGCTACACGGGCGCCACACCGCAGGCGCTGCAGGCCGTCGCCGCCAGGCACAGTTGCCGGTCGGGGCGCGTGGTGGGCACATCGCCATTGCAAACCCATGGAAACCGCCTGCGCCGGGCACTGCGCGGGCAGCGCGTGGACATGGACGAGGTGCGTGTCGAGTTTGAAGGCACTTGTCTGCTGGGTGTGCGCCTGCGCTGGTTGCCGGGCCGTGGTTGGCGGGTGGTTTACTTTGCCAGCCACGCGGGGTAGCCGATCGTGTGTGGGATCCTGCCGTGCCGCCATGTGTGGTTTTGCTACTGTATTAATAGCTGCTTGCGCTTATTGCATGAGCGCTAGGGGGCAATTTGGCATATATCCACGTGTGCACACACTCGCCCATCGACGGGTTCCATCGGGTGCCGTGCACTCATCCCGCTTTTCTGTGGATAACTTTGTTGAAAGCCTGTAGCCACCCGTGCTAAACCCGCGTGGCATAAGGCTTTCAACAGAATGCCCGGCAAATAGGCAGTGTAGAAAAAATCCTTATGAATCAATCATCTGAAGGGTTTTTACGGGTTTTTTCTGTGCTAAGGCTTGCCACCCAGTGGTGGCTCTGCTGCCTGCCGCTGCGTGTGCATAAGTGCAATGCCCAGCGTCGTCAATAGGTGGGGCCTGCGCAATGTGTGAGCGGCCGTCACCAGTGCTTGGTGTAGTGGGTGCACTTTGATCGCTAAGTACTTGATTTGGCGAGGGTTTGCAAGAAATCCAGAATTTCTGTGGATAACTTTGTTGATATCCCCTGGATGCGCGCCGCAACCCCTTGAAATGCTGGGGTTGGGGTAGGTTGCCTAGCAAAGTGGCAACCGGTGTGGTGCTATACGAATCAACCACTTAGCTGCGCCAGGCCGATGGCGTTTGAAAATATCAATCGCCACCGGCCTAGCGTTTGGGATTTTTAGGTGTGCACCATGGCTGTGCACAACCGGGCCTGCGCAGGCCCGGTGGATTCCGGCAGGGCGGGGTCCCGTTCAGCCGCGCTGGCGCTGCGCACGCGAGTGGCTGTGCACCGCTTCCACCAGTGCCGACACATGCTCGGGCGGTGTGAACTGGCTGATGCCGTGGCCCAGGTTGAAGATGTGGGTGGGGCCGGTGGTGGTGCGGTCGGTGTGCGGTGTGCCAAAACTGTCGAGCACATGGCGCACCTGCTGCTCGATTTGCGCAGGCGGCGCAAACAGCACGTTGGGGTCGATGTTGCCCTGCAGCGCCTTGCCGGGGCCACCCACCTGGCCACCGACGATGGCACGGGCGCGGCCCAGGTTGGCCGTCCAGTCCAGGCCCAGCACCTCGCAGTCGATGTCGTTCATGTCGTCCAGCCAGATGCCGCCGCCCTTGGTGAAGACGATGCGGGGCACGTCGGTGCCGTCCACGCCGGTGCGCTTGAGCTGCGCCAGCACCCGCTTGGTGTAGGCCAGGCTGAACTCCTGGAAGGCGCCATCGGCCAGCACGCCACCCCAGCTGTCAAAAATCATCACAGCCTGGGCGCCTGCGTCGATCTGGGCGTTCAGGTAGGCGGCCACGCTGTCGGCATTGATGGCCAGGATGCGGTGCATCAAGTCGGGGCGCGCATACATTAGGCTTTTGACCAGGCGGTAGTCGTCGCTGCCCTTGCCTTCGACCATGTAGCAGGCCAGCGTCCAGGGGCTGCCCGAGAAGCCGATGAGGGGCACACGGCCATTGAGTGCCTTGCGGATGCTGGTCACGGCGTCGAACACGTAGCGCAGCTTGTCCATGTCGGGCACGGCCAGCTCAGCCACAGCGGCTTCGTCACGCACCACCTTGGCAAAGCGCGGGCCCTCGCCCTCGGCAAACGTCAGTCCCAGGCCCATGGCGTCGGGCACGGTGAGGATGTCGCTGAACAAAATGGCTGCGTCGAGTGGGAAACGCTCCAGCGGTTGCAGCGTCACTTCGGTGGCGTACTGGACGTTGGTGGCCAGGCCCATGAAGCTGCCCGCCTGGGCGCGCGTGGCCTTGTACTCCGGCAGGTAACGGCCGGCCTGGCGCATCAGCCACAGGGGGGTGTAATTGGTGGCCTGACGGCGGCACGCGCGCAGGAAGGTGTCGTTGGTGAGGGGGGCATAGCTCATCCGCTGATTGTCGCAGGGTGAGCGCCAGACCTTCCAGGCCCTGTGGCGCGCACGCCTTGGGGATTGCGTCCACATTGATCTAGGGCAAGACTGCAGACCTGCCTGGCCTGTCTCGCCGCATTACGCGCTTCAGCGTTCTGCGATGTAGTGCGACATGCTGGCGCTTTCGCCGGGCGCGAGGAAGGTGCGCACCTCGGTCTCCAGGGTCTGGTCGGCCACTGTGGCGCGGGCGCGTTGGTGCAGGTAGTCGGCCCACGATTCCACGATGAACCGCTCCACGTAGCGCGAAGGCTCGCCCAGGTCTTTGTACACGCGCCAGAAGGTGGCGCCATCGCGGCGGCGTGGGGCCTTGAGGCGGCTGATCGATTCGAGGAAGGCAGCATCGGCGCCGGGCGCAATGCGGTAGCCAATTTCCACCGCCACGGGCCCGGCCTCGGGCAGCGGCTCGGCTTCGATGAACAACTCGTCCCACGGCGTGGCGGGGGTTACCTCGTGCAGGGCCCCCATGCGCAAGGGCATGGAGCGCGCCAGCAGCAGGCCAATGCCCATGGCCGCCGCCGCCACGCACAGCGTGGGGGTCAGGCCCACCACGTCCGACACCGCGCCCCAAAACGCCGAGCCAATCGCAAACGCCCCCAGCGTAGACACCATGTGCAGCGCCACTGCCCGCGAGCGCACCCAGGGGGGAGCGCTGGCCTGGGTGGCCGTGTTGAAGGTGGACATGGCCGACATCCACGCCGCGCCACCCAGCACCATGGCCAGGTACACCAGTGGGGCCGATTTGGTGAGTGCCGCCACCAGCATGGCCGCTGCAAACACCAGGCAACTGACCAGCACAATCGCATCCAGGCTGAAGCGCGCGCGCAGCTTGCCAATGACCAGGCCCACGGCCACCGCCCCGGTGCCCAGGCAGCCCATCAGTAGGCCAAACCCTTGCGCACCCGTGCCCAGCTGGCGCGCTGCAATCACCGGCAGCAGCGCCCACAGGGCCGATCCCGCACCGCTGAACGCCATTACCCTCACCAGCTGGGCGAGGATCAGCTCAGAGTGCCAGGCAAAGCGCAGGCCGCTGAGCATGCCGCCCCACAGCCGCTCTGGCGGCAGGCGCGACGGCGGGTGCGCGCGAGGCGGCCAGCGGCGAATCGACTCCCACATGACCACCGTGGACAGCACCGACACCGCAAACACCCACCCCGCACCCAATTGCGCAAACACCAGCCCGGCCAAGGTGGGGCCCACGGCGCGGGCGGCGTTGTAGGCAATGCTTACCGCCGTGATGGCCTGGGGCCATTCGTCGCGCGGCACCGGGTCGATCACCGACGAGTTCCAGGCCGGGGTCAGCATGGCCGTGCAGCACCCGCCCCCAAACACCAGCAGCAGCACCGTGGCGGGCCCACCCCAGCCCGCCAGCACCAGCAGCGTGAGCAGCGCAAACGCCAGGGTCTGGGCGATCAGCGCGCCAGAGATCAAGCGCCGGCGGTCAGTCGTGTCGGCCAGCACCCCGGCGGGCAGCGCCAGCAAAAACATGGGCAAAAACACGGCGGTTTGCACCAGCGCCGCCAAAAATGAGGAGCCCGTCAGCTCCACCATGAGCCAGGCCGCCGCCATGGCCTGCATCCCGTTGCCAATGAAGAACACGCCGCCACACAGCCACATGCCCCGAAAGGCAGGCTGGCGCAGGGGGCTCCACAAAGAAGTCGATGAAGACATGGCGTTGGCGTGTGCAAGAGGGGCCGCAGACGGGCGGCGGGTGGCGGAAAAGGCCGGAGGCAGTGGCGTGTTATGAGCAGTTTTGGGCCACGCGCCACAGCATATCGCTGTACCAGTGCCTCTGCAGGGCAAAGGCCTCACCCAGTTGGCAAACGGCATGATCTTGCTCGGCTGGGGCTTAGAGCAACAATCATCCCAAATTTCTGTGGATAACTTTGTTGACATGCTGTCGGCACCCGCGCCAAACCCGCATGGCATAAGGCTTTGGACAGATTGCCTTGTAATTGGGCAAGGCAAAAAAATCCTTATGAATCAATCATCTGACAGGTTTGGGGCGTTGGGCTTGTGGTAGGCGCTGGCATGCAGCCGCGCATGTCGCGCCCACCGATTTGTGTGTACAAGTGCGGCCGAAGCGGTTTCAGCGCTACCCCGGTTGCAGGTCTTTTTTTCTGTGGATTGTGCAGATTGCACCGCAAGTGCTTGATTTGCCAGGGCTTTCGCCGGAAGTTCAGAGTTTCTGTGGATAACTTTGTTGATATCCCGGTGGCACCCTTCGCAAGGCCTTGTCAGCATTGGCTTTGCTTGCGTTGCCTGAGAAAAAGGCAGGCAACGCGGCGCTATACAAATCAATGGGTTACGGCGATTTTTCCATCTCGCCTCACTTTGTGGCGCCGTGGGCCGTGATGCAGGCCGCTGCCCTTTTTGTGTGCGTAACTGTCCGTGTTGGGTGCAGGGCCGATGTGAGGTGAGTGGCCTAGGCTGTGTTTGAACGGGCGCTCAGCCCGCTGGGCTCAGCAAGCGCAGCAGCAGCGGGTGCATCACCTTGCGGGCGCTGTAGATGAGGTGAAAGTGCTCCTCCACCTCTGGCGTGGTGCCCACGTGCACCAGGCCGTGGGTGGCTTTCAGGTGCTCGCCCAGGAACACGGGCGCAGGCATCACGCCCATTCCGGTGGCCGCAAAGGTGCTCAGCAAGGCACTGTCTTCAAACTCGCCCGCAATGCGGGGGCGGATGCGTTCGCGCTCCAGCCAGTGGTCGATGCGCGCCCGCATGGCGGCGTGGTCGGTGGGCAGCAGCACCGGCACCACCCCCAGGCTTTTGGGAAAGGCGTGGCTGGCCGCATCGGCCCACACGGCAGGGGCGTACCAGGCCACGGCGCTGGTGCTCAGCAGCTGGCTGGTGGTCTTCAGCGCGGGGTTGGGGGGCGCGGGTCGGTCGGCCAGCACGGCATCGAGCTTGTGCATGGCCAGCTCGCCCAGCAGGGGCTGGAACTCGCCCTCATGGCACAGCAGTTTCAGATGGGGCTCGTCCAGCACCGGGGTTAGCAGCCGGTGCACCGCCAGCTTGGCAATGCCGTCCGATATGCCCAGGTTCAGCCGCAGCGTGGGGCCCGTGGCGGCTTCGCGCACCCGGTGGGGCAGTTGCTCGCCCAGGGCAAAGATGTGGTCGGCCTCGTGCAGCGCAGCCACCCCGGCGTCGGTCAGCACCAGGTTGCGCCCTTCGCTGCGCAGCAGGCTCACGCCCAGCGCTTTTTCCAGCTCGCGCACCTGGGCGCTGATGGTTTGCACGGCCATGTCCAGCCGCTCGGCAGCGCGGGCAATGCCACCCTCTTTGGCCACCACCCAGAAGTAGTACAGGTGGCGGTAGTTGAAGCTTTGGCTCATGGTGACCTCGGGGGCATGGTGCGGTTGGGGCAGTCCAGTGGAATGCATTGGTTCGTAAAAACCGAACCAATACTATCAATATGACAGGTTTTTAAAGAGTGGTTGTGTCCCTACAGTGCGGGGCTGTGTGCGGGCTTCCCGCATGGGCGGGCAAACAACTTTTTGGAGAGGACGCATGGAAACAATAGGAACCTGGTGGATGTGGGCGGGTTTTGCCGTCTTTGTGGTGGTGGCCATCGGCATTGATTTGCTGGTGATGGAGCGCCAGGGGGCGCACAAGGTCACCATGGGCGAGGCGCTGCGCTGGAGCGTGCTGTGGTTCTCGCTGGCGTTTGTGTTTGTCGCCATCCTGTGGTGGTACCTGAACGGCACCCAAGGCCGCGAGGTGGCCAACACGGTATCGATGCAGTTCATCACCGGCTATCTGGTGGAAAAGAGCCTGTCCATCGACAACATCTTTGTCTTCCTGATGCTGTTCAGCTACTTTGCGGTGCCACCCCAGTACCAAAAGCGTGCGCTCATCATCGGCATCATCGGCGCCATCGTGCTGCGCACGCTGCTCATCCTGGCAGGCGCCTGGCTGCTGGCCACCTTCCATTGGCTGCTGTATGTGTTTGGTGCGTTCCTCGTCATCACCGGCGCCAAGATGTGGTTTGCTGCGGGGCAAGAGCCTGACATCGCGACCAACCCGGTGCTCAAGTTCCTGAAAAAGCGCATCCGCATCACCGACCAGTTCGATGGCGAAAAGCTCTCCACGCTGATCAACGGCGCCAAGCACTACACCCCGCTGTTCGTGGTGCTGGTGCTCATCGGCACCACCGACATCATCTTCGCGGTGGACAGCATCCCCGCCATCTTCGCCATCACCAGCGACCCGTTCATCGTGCTCACGGCCAACATCTTTGCCATCCTGGGTCTGCGCGCTTTGTACTTCCTGCTGGCTGACCTGGCGAACCGCTTTCACCTGCTGGCTTATGGCCTGGCGCTGGTGCTGGTGTTCATCGGCAGCAAGATGCTGCTCATCGACCTGGTCAAGATCCCGATTGGCTACGCGCTGCTGGTCACTGCGTCGCTGATTGCAGGCTCCATCATCCTGTCGCTGCGCAGCTCGGGTGAAAGCGCGCACGGCGGCCAGCCCGCTGCTCTGCCCCCCAAGGACTGAAAGGCGCACACCATGGACATGCTTGAATCGGTAATGGTGTGCATGCTGGTTGCCCTGCTAATCGCCACGGTAACGGCCCGCTGGGCGGGCAGCGAGTTGCGAGACGTGGGGCTGCTGGCCACTTTGACGACGCTGTGGGGCGCAGGCACTGCGGCCGCAGTGCTGATGGGTTGAGGGGCCCATGATGCAAATGCTGTGCACCCTGCGCCGCTGGCTGCGTGGGCTGGAGCCACAGGTGCGGGGCCGGATACAGGGGAGCTGGCTGGCACGCTTTCAGCCCTGGCTGGAGCAGCGGGCGATGTTCCGCTTTCAGCGCCAGCCCCTGGCGCGGGGCGTGGCGGCCGGCATGTTCTGTGGACTCATCCCCGGGCCGCTGCAGATTCCGGGCACCGTGCTGGTGTGCGCCTGGCTGCGCGGCAACGTCGTGGCCGGAGGTGTGGCAACGTTCTACACCAACCCCCTCACCACCGTGCCGCTGTACGCGCTGGCCTTTTACCTGGGGGCCTTGGTCATGCCGGGAGAGCAGCCCCTGCCTGCGTGGGGCAGCGTGGCCCCGGATGGTGACTTCTCTGTGCAAGCGCTGGCCACCTGGATGCAGGCCTTGGGCACGCCGCTGCTGGTGGGCTTGCCCACCTTGGCGGCCCTGATGGCTCTGCTGGGCTATGCCGCCGTTCAACTGCTGTGGCTGACCCCCGCGCTGCAGCGCAGGCGCCGTTGGGCACGCGGGCGCTAGCCTGCTGCTTTGTGGGCGCTGGCCCCAGCGTCAATGGGGTGGCAACAGACCAGCAGCCCGCAGCCGCTGGTGCTCCACCAGCGTGCAGTGGTCTTGCACCACCGCCAGCCCGGCCGCCTGGGCTTTGGCCAGCGCGGCATCGTGGCGCACGCCAATTTGCAGCCACAGCGCTTGGGCGCCAATGGCGATGGCTTCGTCGGCAATCGGGGGCACGGCGGCGCTGTCCCGGAATACATCCACCAGGTCAATGCGGTGGTGCTTTGCGGCTTCGGTCAATGAAGGCCAGCAGCGCTCGCCCAGCACTTCGTCGGCCGCAGGATTGACGGGCACGATGCGAAACCCTTGCGCCTGCAGGTACTGCGCCACATGGTGGCTGTCGCGTTCAGGTTTGGGCGAGAGGCCGACGATGGCAATGGTATGGGTGCGCTCAAAGATGGGCAGATGGGGATCGGCTGGCATGCGAGGGTCCTGTCTTTGTGGCCCATTGTGGCAAAGGGGGCGGCAACCCTGCCGGCAGCGAGGTTGGGGCGCAGGCCGGACAGCTCCGGAGCGGCGGGCCCTTTGCTGCATACTCCTGCGCGGGCGGCGGGCCGGACACGATCTGCGCGCTGCCCCTATCCTGAGGAGTACCTTTCCAATGAAAAAACAAGCTATGAAAAAACAAGCCCTCGTGCTGGCGCTGGCCGCCTGCGGTCTGACTGCCGCCTTCTCCGTGTCTGCCCAAGAGCGGGTGCGCATCGGCTTCATGAGCCCCGTGACCGGCCCCCAGGCCGCCAACGGCATCGACAACCGTGACGGCGCTTTGCTCGCCCTCAAGGAAATCAATGCCAAGGGCATCAAGGTGGGCGGCAAGGCCGTGCAGTTCGAGCTGGACATCAACGACGACGGGGCCGACCCCAAGCAGGGCGTGCAAGTCGCCCAGCGGCTGTCTGACCAGAAGGTGAAGTTCGTCCTGGGCCCCTACAACTCGGGCGTCACCATGCCCGCGTCCCGTGTGCTGGCCGATGCAGGCATGGGCGTTTTCACCGTGGCGTCCAACCCCAAGGTGACCGAGCAGGGCTATGCCACGCTGTTCCGCATTGGGGCCAGCGACAACCAGCTGGGCGCCAAGATGGCCACCTACGCGGCGCAAGACCTGAAGATCAAGACCGTGGCCGTGATCGACGACCGCACGGCCTACGGCCAGGGCGTGGCGCGCGAATTCACCGAACAGGCCAAGCGCCTGGGTCTGAAGATCGTCGCCAATGAGTTCACTACCGACAAAGCCACCGACTTCAGCGCCATCCTGACCAACATCCGCGCCGCCAAGGCCGATGCCGTGTTCTACGGCGGCTACTCGCCCCAAGGCGGCCCGCTGCTCAAGCAAATGCGCGCGCTGGGCATTACGGCGGCCCTGCTGGGCGGCGACGGCATCTGCTCGTCTGAGACCGCCATGCTGTCGCAGGTCACAGGTGACCTCAACACCTTCTGCACCCAGGGCGGCTCCATGCTCGACCGCAGCGACAAGGGCCAGAAGTTTGCCGCCACCTACCGTGCTGAATACAAGCGCGATCCGCTGACCTACGCAGCCGCGTTCTACGACGGCATGCACCTCATCGCCGCGGCCGTGGAAGCCACGCAGTCGCTGGACGTGAAGAAGGTGACCGAGCACATCGCCGCTGGCAAGTACATGGGAGTGACGGGCGAGTTTGCCTACGACGCCAAGCATGATTTGCGCTCCTCGGCCGTGACGGTGTTCACGTTCAAGGGCAAGGACGTGGTGGCGCTCAAGAGCTTGTAAATCGCTGAGGGCGGTCTCTTAGACCGTGCCCAAGTGATCGCAAAAAAAGCCCGGTTGCTGTGAAGCAACCGGGCTTTCTATTTCAGGCCTCACAGTTCAAAGCCTCGCCAAGGCCTCACGCAGTTCGCGCTCGCTCAGCACCTCGGAGAAAACCACCGGCTGCTTGCCAGGCGCATGCAACACATACACCGGCACCCCATTGCGCCCCAGCTGTGCCAGGGCGGTGGTGATGCGCGGGTCGCGGCGCGTCCAGTCGGCGCGCAGCAGGGCCACGTTCTTGGCTTGCAGGTCGGCCAGCACCTCAGCGTTGGCCAGGGTGGTTTTCTTGTTGTACTGGCAGGTCACGCACCAGGCGGCGGTGAAGTCCACGAACACGGGGCGGCCGTTGGCCACCAGTTGCTCGGCGGCGCCGGGGCCCCAGGGCTGCCAGCTTTGCGCGGTGATGGCCGTGGTGGCGGTGCTGCTGGCGGGTGCTTCCGCAACGTCTGCCATGCGCGTGACGTGGGGGCCAAAGGCCCACAGCAGCAGGGCCATGGCCACGGTGGCCACGCTGCCCAGCCAGCGCCGTGCGCGGCCTTGCAGGGCCAGTGACCAGGCCAGCAGGCCCAGGCCCACCAGCAAGATCAGCAGGGCGGCTGCGCCGTCGATGCCGCTTTGTTGCCCCAGCACCCACACCAGCCACACCACGGTGGCGAACATGGGGAAGGCCATGAAGCGGCGGAAGGTGTCCATCCATGCGCCGGGGCGGGGCAGGGCGCGGGCCACGGCGGGCCACAGGCTGGCGGCCAGATAAGGCAGCGCCAGGCCCAGCCCCAGGGCCGCAAACACCGCCAGCGCCTGCACGGCAGGCAGCGTGGCCGTGAGGCCCATGGACGCGCCCATGAACGGCGCCGTACAAGGCGATGCCACGGCCACGGCGAGCACGCCGGTGAGGAAACTGTCGGCCACCGGGTGGCGCGCCTGCAGGCTGGTGACGGAAGACGGCAGCATGTTCCCAAACTCAAACACCCCCGCCAGGTTCAGCCCGATGAGGGTGAACAGCCCGGCCAGCGCGGCCACCACGGCGGGCGACTGCAGCTGAAAGCCCCAGCCCACGGCCTCGCCCGCAGCCCGCAGGCCCAGCATGAGGGCGCCCAGCGCCAGGAAGGACAGCACCACGCCAGCGGTGTAGGCCAGGCCGCTCGCGCGGTGGGCGCGCCGGTCTTGCGCGTGGCGGGTGAAGCCCACCACCTTGATCGCCAGCACCGGAAACACGCAGGGCATGAGGTTGAGGATGAGCCCGCCCAGCAAGGCGCCTAGCAGTGCGGCGGTGAGCGTGAGGCTGGAGGCCCCCGAAGGCGCCAAGGGGCCGCCACTGCCGCCATTGCCACCACTGCCCGATGCGATCGCCGCATTCGCTTGCAGGGCGGCCTCTAGCGCGGGCGACACCGCGGCCTTGGTGGCTGCCGCAGGCCAGGTGCCCAGCACCTGCAGCTCGGCCCGGTAGCCGGGGCGGGGTGTGGCGCCTTGCACGCGCTCGGCCAGCACCACGGGCAGCAGGGTGGGGCTGCCGCTGCGCTGCTCGGCCAGGGGGATGCGTGCGGTCCAGACCGCGCCGTCCCACTTCTGGGTGCCGGGGGCGGCGTTGTGCAGCACTTCAGGCGTCTCGGGGTACAGGTCCAGCGTTTTGCCGTGCAGCGCGGCGGGCAGGCCTTGCACCCGCACCTGCAGGCTGTCGCCGTCCACACGGGCCTGGCGGGCGTCGCTGGCCGTGGTGCTGGGCAGTGCCTGGGGTTGCGCCTTGAGGGCGGCGTCAAAGGCGGCGCCGTTCAGCGCGGTGGTGCTACGGATGGGGAGCTGCAGGGTGAACTGGCCCTCTTCGGGAATGCACTCTTTGCGGCACACCAGCCACGAGGCTTTGAGCTGCACGGTGATGTCTTTGGCCAGCGGACCGGGGGCAAAGGTGCTGGGCACCGTGACGGGCACGGGCAGCAGCACGGTGCCTTCGTAGCCGTAGTTGGCCAGGGTGCCGATGGCAATCTTGTGGGGCACGGGCCAGGCGATGTCGCCCGCATCCAGCCCGGCGGGCAGCTGCCAGGTCAGCTCGGTGGGCAGGCCAGAGTCGCCGGGGTTCTTCCAGTAGGTGTGCCAGTCGGGCTGGTGGGTGATTTGCAGGCCCAGCCACAGCGGCTGGCCGGGGGTGACGCCCTGCGGCGCGTGGGCGATCAGCTCGGCCTGCACATGCGGTGTGGTGACGGTGCTGCTGCCTGGGTTGGCAGGTTTGGGGCCAAATTGGGCGCTAGCGCTTATCCCTAAAGCGCTGGCAGCTATAAAAAAGAGAGTGGCTGCGAGGCGGTGGGACAGGCGTGAAGGCATGGTGCAGTGTGGGAGCGGGCGGGGCGGGTTTGGTTCCGGCCCCGCCATGGTTTCGATTCTCAACGCGTCATTGTGCTTTGAGCCGGTGCACCCTGTGAAACTGGCGCGGCGCCAGTACCAGTGCCCCCGCGCAAGGGCCTACGCCGGCCGCACCGCCCCGCCGCGCCGGGGGCGTCCCCCTCCCGCGCAGCGAGAGAGGGGGAAGGCGCCGCAGGCGACTCAGGGGGGGAGAACCTGTTCAAAGTCTTTTTGGAGTTGCACAAGTGGCTGGCCGGGATGGAATGCAAGGCGCAGCGTGCGGCCAATAGCCCGTGCTATTAGCAAGCGGTGCAACGCCGCAGACCGCCCGGCCAGCCACTTGCCCGAAGGGTTGGAGTGAAATCGGGCGATTGAATGCCCCGGCTGCTTGCATGGGCGCCAGCCCATGCTGCGCATCCGAGGCATCCACTCATCCCGATTGCACTCCAATGCAATCTCCAAAAAGACTTTGCACAGGTTCTTACTGCGTCGCCAGGCTCAGTTCCGCATGCGGTGCGCCCTTGGGCACCTGGCTGCCGGTTTTGGGGGCGGCCAGGAAGAGTCGCTCGGCAGGCAGCTTTTGCGCGGCCAGATAGCTCTGGATGGCGTGGCCGCGCTGGGCGGCCAGCTCGGCCGCCATGGCTTCGGTGGCGGGCTGGTTGGCCATCAGCAGGGCTTCCATCTCGGGCACGGACAGGTCTTTGGCCAGGCCCACCAGGTTGCGGGGCTTGGGGATGCTGGCGCGGCCATAGGCGGCCTTGAGCAGGGCGGGGTACTCGTCGGCGGTGACGGGCTCGGTGCTGTCTGGCTGGGCGCGGCGCTTTTCTGCGCGCACCAACTGCTGCAGGCGTTCGCGTTGCAGGCCCTCGCGCTCTTCGGCCAAGTTGGCGGTGCCTGTCACGGTGAGCTTGAGGGTGGGGCGGTCGGCCAGGGCCTTGGCCACCTTGCCCAGGTTTTGCTGCGCCTCGGGGCTGAGGGTGGCGCTGCCGGGGGCAAAGGCCACGCTGCTCATCTCCTCACCGCCGCCAAAGGCGCTGGCCAGCAGGCTGAAGGGCGAGGTCAGGGCCTTGCCGATCAGGTTGAGGATGACCTTGCCGATCACCGGCCCCAGGCGGAACTGCGGGTCGTTCAGCGAGCCGCTGATGGGCAGGTCCAGGTCGATCACGCCGCGCCGGTCGGCCAGCAGCGCCACGGCCAGGCGCACGGGCAGGCTGTTGGGCGCGCCCGCCACGGGCTCGCCAAAGGTCAGCTGGTTCAGCACGATGCGGTTGTTGGCCGTCAACTGCCCGTTGGGCAGCACCTTGTAGGCCACGTCCACGCTGAGCTTGCCGCGTTCAATGCCGTGGCCTGCGTACTTCACCGCATACGGCGACAGCGGGGGCAGGTCCAGGTCGCGCACCTTGCCTGCAATGTCCAGCGCCAGCGGCTGGGCCAGGGGGTTGAGCTTGCCCGTGACCTCCAGCGAGGCCGAGCCCTCGGCGCGGCCCAGCAGCTCCAGCGTGGCCAGTTGGGGCTCGCCGCCCGGTGCCTCGGACGAGAAGGCGCTCAGCTTGCCGGTCAGCTCGCTCAGGTCGGCCGAGTAGTTGGGTTTGATGAAGAAGTCAGAAAACAGCACCTTGCCGTTGACCAGGCTCACCGGGCCGAACTGCACCACGGGCGCCAGCGGGTCGCGCGCTGCCGTCTGCACGGGCTGCGGGGCCGATGCCGCAGACGCCGCAGGCGCGGGTGCCGAAGCTGCTGTGGCGGATGCCGTGGTTGCAGGTGCCGTTGCGGTGGCCTCGGCATCGCCCTTCACGATGTCGCGCAGGTTGATGCGCCCGGCCTCGTTGATGGTGATGCGCGCGAAAAAGTCCTGCAAGCTGGTCTCGCTCACCTGCACCTTGGGGGCGGTGCCGGGGGCCGTGGCCACGCTCAGGCCACGCAGGTTCAGGCTCTTCCAGGCCAGCAGTTCCTCGCCCACCTGGGCTTCGGTCAGTGGGGTGGATGCGCCCGTGCTGTTGGCCTTGAGTTCTTCAATGGCCGCATCGCCCGCCAGCTTCAGGCTAGGGCCTTTGTCAGACTGCGCAAACGCCACCTGCCCCCGAAAGCCCACATCAGCGCGCAGCAGCTCAATGGCCAACTGCTGGGCCAGGTAGCCGTCCAGCCCGTGCACGGGTACGCGGGTGGCGTCCAGCTTGCCCTGGGTGGCCAGGGGCTGCAGGGCCAGCGTGCCCTGGTAGTCGATCTTGCCGGCCGTGCTCTTGGCGTTGCCCTTGCCCGCCGCTGCGCGGGCGCTCAGCGTGAAGGCGCCGGGCTTGCCGCTGTCGGTGGCCAGGTTCTTGGCGCTCACGTCCAGGGCCGATACCTCCAGGGCCACGGGGCGGGGCTGGGCGTTGTCGGCAAAGGCCACGGTGCCGCCTTGCAGGGCCAGTTCGCCCACGCGCACCACCCAGGGGGTTTCGGTGGGCGTTTTTGCTGCCGTGGTCTCGCTCGCTGCGGTGGGTGTCTGTGCCTGGGCCTTGGCCCAGCGCTCAAACATCCAGCGCCCGTCGCTGCCGCGCTCCACGGCCAGTTGGGGGGTGTTCAGGCTCAGCGATTCCAGCGTCACGGTGCGCTCGTCCAGCGGCAGTTGCAGGCCCTTGACCTCCAGCTTGGCCAGGCTGACGAGGGGCTTGTTGCCCTGGCGCAGGGCCAGTTGCTCCAGCGCCAGCGGGCCCGCAGTCACGGTGAGGCCGGTGGCAGCTTTGCTGCCGGTCGGGGCCTGCCATTGCAACCCCAGGGTGCCGGTGAGCTGGCCTGCCAAGCTGGGCTCCAGGTACTGCGCCACGTAGGGCGCCGCCAGTTGCAGCGCCAGCGCTTCGGTGGTGATTTGCAGCTGCGCTTTTTGCTCGGTGGCCTCGCCTTCAAACGCCAGCTTGCCTTCAGGGGCCGCTGGTGTGTCTGTCTTCGCTGCCACCGCTTTGGCCGCACCTGCCTTGGCTTTGCCCGTCTGTCGGGCGGGGGGCACGGTGGCGTTGGTCGCGCTGGCCGCACTGCCTGCATTGGCATTGGGCAACACCATGGCGCCTTTGAAGGCCACGGGCTTTTCCAGCGGCAAGGCCAGCCCGGTCAACTCCAGCGCCAGTTGCTGCGCCTGCAGCGCGGCGGCGGGACGGGTGGTTTGGTCATCCCAGTGCACGGTACCTTGGTGCACTGTGGCGCGGGCCACGGTCACCTTCCAGGGGGCGGGCGGTTGTGTGGCTGGCGGGGTGGCTTGCTTGGGGGGGGTGCTGGATTTGGCCGTGCGGCTGGTGCTGCTGGATGCGCTGGTGGGGGCCGATGCGGCTGCGCTGGCGGGCTCGCTGCCCTCGGCACCGGCTGCGGCGGAGGCCGCTGGTTCAGGCGCTGCAGCCGTCGCGGTGGCTGCGCTGGGTGCCCCTGCGGCCGGGCTGTTGCCCAGTTGCGCCAGGTTCAGCAGCCCGGCGGCATCGCGGCGGGCGTGCAGCACGGGGGCGGCCAGCTCCACCTGGGCCAGGTCCACCACTTGGTCCAGTGGGCGCACATCGGCCATGTCCACGGTCAGGCGCTCATAGGCCAGCAGGTCCTGGCCTTCGCGGTCGGTCAGGTGCACATCGCGGGTCTGCACCTTGCCCGATAGCTTCACTGCCATGCGCGGCGCCTGCTCAAAGGCCAGCTTCACGTCCACGTCCAGCGTGGCGGCCTTCAGCCGAATGGGCAGGCTGGCGGGGAGGTAGCCCAAGTAGGGGGCCAGGTTCAGGCCCTCCCAGCGGATCTGGGCGTCGGCATGCCCCGTTTGGGCGAACGGTGTGCTCTGGGCCGACGAGTCAAAGCGGCTGCCCTCCAGCGTAAAGGCCAGCCGGGGCTCCACGCGCACTTCCTTTTTATCGGCCAGCGTGCTGATGAAGGGCACAGAGAGCAGCAGGTCCTGCACCGAATGCGTCTTGCCCACGGCGTTGTCGGTAAAGTCCACGCGCCCGCCCTGCAGCAGCAGGTTGTACAGCGCCAGCCGCGCGGGCTCGGTCGAGGGGGGTTGTGCCGGTTCGTCCTTGGGTGCCGTCAGCTTGGCAATCACATCGTCCACGTCGTAGCGGCCCTGGCCCAGGTGGGTGATGCGCAGCACGGGGTTTTCCACCGTGAAGGCATCCACCACCGGCGCCAGGCGCAGCAGCGACTGCAGCTCGGCATCGACATACACGCGCCCAATGGTCAGCTGCGCTGGGCCTGCCTCGCTACCTTTGGCACCTGCCACGGCAATGTCGCGCAGCGTCAGCTCCAGTGACCAGGGTTTGAAGTCGAGCGACCCCACCGTGACGGTGCGGCCCAGTTGCTCGCTGGCCAGGCGCTCCAGCGGCCCTTTGACCAGGGCGGGGACCGACAACCACGACAGGGCCCACACCCCCAGCAGTGCGGCCAGCGCCCGTGTGGCGGGCTTGAACCAGCGGCGTTGCCGCAGGGCGATGAGTTGGGGGTGGCCGAGCAGGGCGCGCAAAGGGGCTGGCATGGAGGGTCAGAAAATGAAGTGGGCTGGGGCCCTGCGCACCGTGGTGTGCTGCGGGCCCGTGGCTGGTTTCAACGCGGGCAGAGTTGCAAAGGTAACAGCGCCCGGCATGCTGCAGAAGTATCTTTTTGTAGTGCGTTGCGGTGTCATGGCGCAAAGCCCAGCACCACCCTGCGGGTGGTGGCGGATATTGTGTGGCTTCTGGTGCGCCCCCACTGGCGCTGCGCGCCAATGGGTGCACCCCGAAGAAAAGCGCCATTCGCTGCGCTCATGGGGCAAAGCCCAACACCACCCTGCGGGTGGTGGCGGATATTGCGTGGCTTCTGGTGTGCCCCCACTGGCGCTGCGCGCCAATGAGTGCACCCCGAAGAAAAGCGCTATTCGCTGCGCTCATGGGGCAAAGCCCAACACCACCCTGCGGGTGGTGGCGCTTTTCTTCTCAATCTTTGTGACCACCACGGTGCCGATTTCCGAGGTGTTGGCCACGTGCGTGCCGCCGCAGGGCTGCAGGTCGATCAATGGCGCGTCGCCATCGCCGCCAATGCGGATGGTGCGGATGCGCCCCGTGCCCCGGGGCGGTTGCACGCTCATGCTTTTGACCAAAGTGGGGTTGGCGTCCAGCTCCTCGTCGCTGATCGACGCCACCGTGAGCGGGTGGGCCGCAGCCACCAGCGCGGCGATGGCGGCGGTGAGTTGCTCCTTGTCCAGCGGGTCGGTCATGGCGAAATCCAGCCGGGCATAGTCGGGCGTGATGGAGCAGCCATTGACCAACTGCGGCACCACGTGGCACAGCAGGTGCGAGGTGGTGTGCAGCCGCATCATGCGGTGGCGGCGCTCCCAGTCGATGCGCGCGGTGACGGCGGTGCCGGGTGCCAGCGTGGCCAGCAGGGCTTCTTGCCCCGGTGTGGGCACATGCACGATGTCGCTGGTGGGGTTGCCCTCGGCGTCCTTGCCCTTGCGCGTGTCGGCAATCGCCAGCTCGGCGCCATCGGCCAGCACCAGCACCCCACTGTCGCCCGCCTGGCCGCCGCCCAAGGGGTAGAACACGGTGCGGTCCAGCACGATGCCCGCTTCGGTCACGGCGGTGAGTTGGGCGCTGCATTCGCGCAGGTAAGCGTCTTGGCGAAAAAGGTCTTGGGTCATGGGGCGATGTTAGCGGGCGCTGGCCAACTGCTCGTTCCTGCTGTGGCTGCCTGCCGCACCGCTACCATGCGGGGCATGACTTCTGTTGCCGCCACATCCCCCTTGCCCTCCCGCTTCTGGGCCGACCTCTCCACCCGCGACTTTGCTGCGCTGCAAAGTACTGGCCAGGCCGAACAGGTGGTGGCCGTGCTGCCCGTGGCTGCCGTTGAGCAGCACGGCCCGCACCTGCCGTTGTCGGTCGATGCCACGCTGCTGCAAGGCGTGATCGACGCCGCCCTGCCGCACCTGGGGGCCGATGTGCCTGCGCTGTTTTTGCCTCCGCAAAACATTGGCCTGAGCACCGAGCATGCCAATTTCGCAGGAACGCTCACCCTCTCGCCCGCCACGGTGATCGCCTTGTGGACCGAGCTGGGGGCCTGCGTGGCGCGGGCAGGGGTCAAGAAGCTACTGATCTTCAACAGCCACGGTGGCAATGTGGCGGTGATGGACATCGTGGCGCGCGAGCTGCGCCAGCGCCACGGCCTGCTGGTGTACAGCGCCAGCTGGTTCAGCCTGCCCCAGCCGCCCGAGGTGCAAGGCCTGTTCAGCGCGGCCGAGCACCGCTTTGGCATCCATGCGGGTGACATTGAGACGTCAATGATGTTGCACCTGGCGCGCGGCACCGTTCGCATGGAACATGCGCAGAGCTTCCGCTCCACCTCGCAGGATCGGTCCGAGCGCCACGCCATTTTGGGCAACGGCAAAAGCGCCAAGATGGGTTGGGCCATCGAGGACTATCACGAGAGCGGCGCTGTGGGGCAGGCCGATGCGGCTACGGCCGACAAAGGCCGTGCGGTGGTTGAGGCTGCGGGCGAGGCCTTGGCGGCCCTGCTGGCCGAACTGGTGGCGTTGCCGCTGGAGACGGTGCGGCGGTAGGTTTTTGGCTTTTTGGGCTGTTTTGCCCGTCCAATAAGCGCTAGAAGCTATTGAATTGATAGCGTTTGCGGGCCGCCCTGGCGCAACCAGGGGGCGCGAGATGGGCTGCGGCGCGGACCAGCGCCACGCGCAACTGCCAGCGTGGCTGCGCCAATTTCATCCCCGGTCCACGCGGCATTGGAAGCAATTGAACTTGGAGCGTATGTGCACATACGCGACCTCGGGGTCGGCCAGAATCTGGCGGCACCTGTCGGTGAGTTCCTTGCCCGCAACGATGGCCCCCGTTTCGTACCGTATCCAGTGGTTGTGCCCGTAGCCGCGAATCACAGCCGGGTCCAGGTAGACAAACCAGTCGGGCAGCCGGTCTGCTTGGTAGTGCTCGCAATCGTGCGCATGCAAAAAGATCGGCCCCGTTTCTGCATAAGGCTGCAAGTCGGCAAAGGGGCGGTAAGAGAGAACGCGCATGGCGTCGCCGGGCGCGATCAGCTGCAGGCAGTGGCGGCACGGGTTGGCCTGGCCTTGGGCCACGGTTTGCAATGGCGTTTGCCCATTCGCGTCGTCGCCGCCCGCTTGCAGTCGCCGCGCCACCTCGCTCGGAATCCCCTGTACGGACAGTTTCATGGCTTCACCTCTTCGGTCGTGGTTGGGTCAGCCGCCATTGCACTGCGGCGGCGGGTTCCACGCGCGCTGCTTTCGGACATGCCTTTCCCGGCCCCACCCGGTGGTGGTGCGACAGAACAAGAGTGCACTGGGGATACTGGGGATACTGGGGGCACTGGCGGGGTTGCGCCTTGGCATGCCCATGCCGAATCCGTCTTTTCGCGTGCCTCGGCTTCGACAGGCTCCATCCAAACGGCGGCGGCCCGGGTTGGTCTGATTGCTATGAAGTTGATAGCTTGCAGCGCTTGATCCCAAAGCGCTAGCGCCCAAATTCCTTTGAATTGATCTCCATCACCCCTGCACTTTGTAGCCCCACCGCAACCCCCAGCCACCCGCCATAATCTGCGGCATGCACCGCCTGCGCACCACCCCCTTCCTCGCCCGCCTGGTGCTGGCGTGGTTTTTGGGCGTGGTCGGGCTGGCGGGTGCGGCGCCGCTCATCCACCCGCAGTCGCTGGAGCTGGTGTGCGGAGCCTCCGGCGCCGTCAAGCTGGTGGTGGTGAGCGCGGCGGGCGACGATGCATCAACGCCCCGCCAGCAAGCGCTGGGCCCGCACGGGCTCGATTGCACTCTGTGCCTGCAGCTGCAAGCGCCCCCGCCCAGCCTGCCGCCCGTGGCGGTGCCCCGTGTGGCGGCGCAGCCTGTGCCCGTGCCCTGGCAGGCTCGGGTGTTCACGGCCTCATGGCGCGGCGCGCCGCTGCCTGCGCGGGGGCCGCCGGGGTTCACAACGGTCTGACTTTGGGGTGCATGCGGCAGGCGCTTGGTTCGCCTGCGGTGCGCCGTTCTTGACCCGATTCTTTTTGCGCTGATCCCGAGACCGATCGCCCATGGGGCCCGGCTTTGTTGCGCGCCTGTAGCGATCCTGGTGGGGCCGCAGGCGTGGGCGGAGTGGGCCGCGTGCAGGTGTGCCGTGCCGGGGGCGCGTAGTGAACCCTTTGCCAACCATGTCTTCCTATCCTTCTACGGGCGTGCGCTTTGCGTGCCCTGCACGGCCTGCACGCTCCCTCATCGCTGTCGCCGTGGGTGCCGCCATCGCCTCGCTCGCTGCATCTGCCTGGGCCCAGACCGCTGTCTCCGAATCTGCCAACGACGCCGCCCTCACCCTGGGCACTATCACCGTGCAGTCGACTCCCTCGGGCGCGCTCAATGTGCGCAATGTGTTCAGCTCGGTCGATATCCTGGGCGCCAGCGTGCTGCAAGACCAGTATGTGGACTACAGCTGGGAGCTGCTCGCCCGCGCCCCCGGCGTGCAGGTCACGCAGTTCAAACAGGGCACGGACGCCGGGCGCTTTTCCATGCGCGGCTTCAACGGCGAAGGCCGGGTCAACGCCGTCAAGCTGCTGATCGACGGCATCCCCAGCAACGACAACGCGGGCGGCATGCCGTTTTTGGACGCGGTGTTTCCGCTGGACATCGAGGCCATCGAGATCGTGCGCGGCACCAACGACCCGCGCTACGGCCTGAACAACATCGCAGGCAATGCCAACGTCATCACCCGCCAGGGCGGCAACGACGGCCAGGCCAGCGTGACGCTGGGCAGCTACGGCACGCGCGAGCTGCAGCTGGCCAAGGGCTTTGAAAGCGGCAACTGGAGCCAGAACTACTTTGTGGCCACCCGCGAATCCGATGGCTACCGCGACCATGCCGAGGCCGATAAAAAGGCGCTGGCGGGCAAGTGGTTCTACACCAGCGACGGCGGACAGTGGCGCGCGGGCGTCGTCGCCCGTTACTACAAAAACAAGGCGCTTGAATCCGGCTACCTCACCGCCGAGCAGGCCGCCCGCGCCCCGCGCAGCTCGCCCGCCTACGCCGCGTGGGACCGCAGCGAACGCGAGACCACGCAACTGAGTGCGCACCTGGACGGGCAACTGCCCAAGGACCTGGCCTGGACCGCCAAGGCCTACACCCAGCACTACGAGAACCAGCGCTTTGTGCGCTTTTCACAAGCGGGTGTGCAGCAAGAGCGCGATGGCGATGAAACCCACAAAGGCCTGATCACCACGCTGACCTGGCGGCCCAAGGTGGCGTGGGCGCATGCCTTCACGCTTGAAGGCGGCTTCGACGCCCAGTGGCAGGACAACGCTGCCCAGCGCTACCGCACCGTGCAGCAGGCGCGCACCTCGCAGATCCGCGACTGGGACTTTGACCTGAACACCCGGGGCGCCTACGTGCAGGCCGTGGTGCAGCCGGTGCAGGCACTCAAGATCATTCCCGCGCTGCGCGTGGACCGCGTGAACGGCAGTTTTACCGACGGGCTCACCCACACCACATCGCCCGTGCACGACTACGGCACCATCACCCAGCCCAAGATCAGCGTGGCCTACGCCGTGCGGCCCGACACCAGCGTCTACGCCAACTGGGGCCGCACCTTCCAGATCGGCACGGGCATCGACAGCTACCGCACCGCATCGCAAAGCCGCAACCTGGACCCATCGCTCAACGATGGCTGGGAGGCGGGCGTGAAGTGGCAACCTGCTGCAGGCATCGAAACCCGCGTGGCCTATTGGGAGCAACGCGCCAGCGGTGAAGTGGCCCGCGTGCTGGGCGTGAACGGCCTGCCCGACCCCGGCGGCCAGGGCAATGTGGGCCGCACCCTGCGCAAGGGCGTGGACCTGCAGCTCAACGCACGCCTGAACGCGCAGTGGAGCGGCTGGGTGGGCTACTCGTCGCAAATCGCACGCATCGTTGAGCCCGACCCCAGCGCCCCCGCCACGCGCGGCAAAGAGATTGAAAACGTGCCGCACTACCTGGCCACGCTGGGCGTGGACTATCAGGCCAGCACGCAGCTCAAGCTCAGCGGCTGGGCCAATGCGCAAGGCAACTACTACCTGGAGCGCACCAACACCCTGGGCCGCACCGGGGGCTACGCGCTGCTCAACCTGGGTGCCACCTGGCGCCTGTCGCCCACGCTGGAGGTGGGCGTGCAGCTCAAGAACGTGACCAACCGCAAGTACGTCTATGCGTGGTACGACAGCGGCTCGTCCGGCTACTCGCCCGGCGATGGCCGCAGCGCCTACGCCAGCCTGAACTGGAAGTTCTGACCATGGCGCGCGCTCTCACTTCTGAGGCCGATGGGCAGGCAGGGCCGGGCCATGCGCTGACCCACAGCAGCCTGTACCGCGCCGTGTGGCGCTGGCACTTCTATGCCGGGCTGCTGGTGCTGCCCCTGCTGATTTGGCTGGCGGTGACGGGCGCGCTCTACATCTACCACGACGCCATCGACCAGCGCGTGCATGCCGACTTGCTGACGGTGCCCGTGCCCGCAGCGCCTGCGGTCGAGCCAGCATCGCACAGCGCGGTGCTGGCCGCTGCCTTGGCAGCCCAGCCGGGGGCGTGGTTCAAGTACACGCCCGCCGCCGCACCGGGCCAATCTGCCGAGGTGGGCGTGCGCACGGTGGATGGGGCCAAGGTGGCCGTGTACCTGAACCCCGCCAACGCCCAGGTGCTGGGCACCCTGAGCGATCGGGGCACGCTGGGCTGGACGATCCGCAAGCTGCACAGCCTCAAATACTTTGGCCCCGTGCAGCGCGGTTTCATCGAGATGGCGGCGGGCTGGGCTGTTCTGCTGGTGCTCACCGGCCTGTACCTGTGGTGGCCGCGTGGGCCAGGCAAAGCGGGGCGGGGCGGTGTGGTCAGCGTGCGCGGCACCCCGCGCCAGCGTGTGTACTGGCGCGATCTGCATGCGGTGACCGGGCTGGTGGTGGGCGTGGGCTTGCTGTTCCTGGCCATCACTGGCATGCCCTGGTCCGTACTGTGGGGTGCCCAGGCCAACGCATGGGCCAACGGCCACAACTTTGGTTACCCCGCTGGCGTGCGGGTGCAGTTGCCCATGTCCGGTCAGCCCCTGGCCGATGCGGCGCACCTGCCGTGGACGCTGCAGCACACGCAGCAGCCGGGCGGTGCAGGCCATGAAGACCACCAATCACATCAAGCCCATACCCAAACCAATGCCGAGGCAGAAGACAACCCACACGCCCTGCATGGCGAGGGGGCGGCTGCGCAACCTGCACCCGCAACTGCTGGCCCTGTACGCGCTGCGCTGGACATTGACTCTGTGATGGACCGGGTGCAGCGCCTGCAACTGGCCCCCGGCTACACCGTCAACCCGCCCCAGGGCGCGCAGGGCGTGTTCACCGCCTCCGTCTACCCGCACGACCTGGCCCGCCAGCGCGTGGTGCACCTGGACCAGTTCACCGGCCAGCCGCTGCTCGACATGTCGTACGCCGACTACGGCCCGCTGGGGCGTTGGCTGGAGTGGGGCATCAACATCCACCTGGGGCAGGAGTGGGGCGTGGCCAACCAGCTGCTGCTGGTGGCGGTGTGCGCGGGCATTGTGCTGCTGTGCGTGTCGGGCGCGGTGATGTGGTTCAAGCGCCGGCCTGCGGGTGGTGTGGGGGTGCCGCCGTTGCCTGTGCAGCGTCGCGCTCTTGTGGGTGTGGTGGTTGTGCTGGCGGTGGGCGGGGTGGTGTTTCCGCTGGTGGGGGTGTCGATGGTGGTTTTGGCGGCGGTGGATGCTTGCGTGGTGAGGTGGGGGCGTAGGGTTTGAGGTGTTTTGGGGCCCTAGCGCTTTATTGGTAAGCGCTAGCAGCTATGAAATTTGTAGTTATGCCCTGAGCCTTTCCTGTCCGTTCGGGCTGAGCTTGTCGAAGCCAGGGCTCGTTGGTTGGTTTGGACGCATGCCTTTGCTGAGGGCGGGTGCCGGGATGTGCGCCCGGCGGCGCACCTTCTTTTGGCGCAACCCGCTGCGCGGGTTGTCTTGCGCCGCCAAGGTGCGCTGCGCGCACGGGGCTCTCGTGTTGAAACACTCCAGCCCCAAAAGAAGGCAAAAGAAGGCGACCCCAAGTCTGCGACCCCTTCGCGGAGCGAAGGGGCAAACCTGCGTCTGGGCAGTTGCGGGGTGCGCTGCGGAACTCACTGCGCGCCGTGGGCGCTTCGTTCGGACAGCCGCAGCGAGTCAGTTCACGAAGCATGGGCGCTGCGACGCCCATGCCACCCCGCAACCGCCCCGCCGCAGGCGCAGCCACAGGGGGTGGACAGCCGAACACCAAAACAGCCACACGGGTCGTTGCTGCGCTCGACCCCACCTCTCGGGCGCAAGCGCCACGAGCTGCGCAGGCAGGGCCGAGCGAAGCAATGGCCCGAATGGATGTTGGCTGTCCCGCCCCTTTGTATGCGCCGAGGAGCGCAGCGGCCAGCGGATCAGGGCTCGCGACTGTCTGAGCGCAGCGAGTTTGAGCGAGGCCCCGCTGGACGCGAGCACCGCAGGTTGCCCCAGCGCGCAGCGCTGGGGACGCAGACAGTGGGGTCGCCCTTTCTTTGGTGACTTTCTTTCGGCGACGCGAAAGAAAGTTACTGCGCCGCCGGGCGCACTCCCCGGCTCCCGCCCCAGGCACAGGCATGCCGCAAGATCAACACACAAGCCCCGGCTTCGACAGGCTCAGCCCGAACGGGCGGGGGGGCGAACTGGGCAGATGCCCCGCGACACCCCGTTCAATCACTATCAATTTAATAGCTGCTTGCGCTTATTTGAAAAGCCATAGAGGTCTAAAAGACTCAAAAAAATCAAGCATGCGTCACCCACCCCGCATGCTCCACCTCATTCAAATGCGGCAAGGTATTGAACGTCTGCAGCATCAACCGCTTGGGCGAAATCGAGAACTCTGTCACCGCGCTGTTGCGGATGCGCATGTTCAGTGCGATCGTCACCTCAGGCGCGGTGCCCAGCACCTCGCCCACCGCCGTGGAGATGGGGCCGCCGCTGCTCACCAGCAGCACGTTCTGGCCCGCATGGTGGTGGCGCACATGGTCGAGCGCGGCGCGCACGCCGCCTGCAAATTCGTCCCAGGTGGGCATGCCCTGGGGGCTGATGACGCCCGCCATCCACTGCGCCAGCGCGTCGCACAGGATGCGAAAGTGCGCGCGGTAGCGCTCGGGTGTGTCGGCTGGGCCCAGGGGTTGCGGGTGGATGGAACTGATGAGTGCGTGGCTGTCGTACTCATTGAGGCCGGGCAGCTGCAGCACCTCGGGCTGGATCTGCAAGCCCTCGGCAATGCCCTCCAGCGTTTGCGTGTGGCGGCGCAGTGTGCCGGTGATGACGGCATCAAACCCCTGCCCGCGCGATCGCCAATGCTCGCCCAGGCGCACCGCCTGTTGGCGGCCCAGGGGGCTGAGCTGGTCATAGTCTGCAGCGCCAAACGAGGCCTGGCCATGGCGCACGAGGTAGAGGGTTCCCATGTCCCAATTGTGCGGACGTGTGGGGGCGTGCGCTTGTCGCAGGTGCGACGCGCAGCAGGCAATAGTGCTACTGCGGGAGACTGTTGACGACTTGCAGACCGTAGCCGTTGAAGATGTACAACTGATTTTTTGGGCCCACAGCTATCGCGCCTACCGGATGCAAAGGTCCCAGCGGCAGCACGTTGCCTGCATAGCCGCTTCCGACGATGGGTGTGGCGACTCCAGTGCCGCTTATACGTTCCACGCGGGGGCTGTATTGCGAAGCTCCGTACACATGTCCTGAAGCGCTGATAGCCAAGGTGCCAGAGTACCCAAAGGGGTTCGCGAGCGTTTTACCAGTCTCGACCTGCACTAGACCATTCGTGGTTCTCGTGTAGGTGTTTCCCGAGGTATCTGCCGCGATCGTAAGCGGCGCATCGGGCACCGTGGTGACCACGCCTTGAGGTGAAATTCGCCGTGCGACACGGTCTGAGACGTGCAGTGTCCCGCTTCGATCAACGAAGATGGCGCTCGCTTGGACAAAGCGGGCTTGGGTCCCCGTGCCGTCGACATGTTGGCCAGCAGAGCCTCCCACTACGCCCGCAAAGATAGACACGGTGCCATCTTTCGCGACTTTCCACACGCCCGCTCCTTGGCCTGCGGGAAAAACCGGATACCCGGGGGTGGCGAACACAGCGCCGGTGTGACCGTCGCTGACGAAGACATTCCCGTTGAGATCGGCAGCGATACCAGTAGGACGAGCAAAGGACTTCAGAGGCTGGTTGTCCGCGGGTACATCGCCCCGTGCAAGCGTACGAACTACTCCTTCTGGTGTGATTGCGCGCAGCAGCGGCACATCCAACCGAGGGCAGGATGGGTTCAAGCTGCTGCTGTTGCGCTCGATGACGTAGATCGTTCCGTCGGGCCCCACCGTCATTGCGTAAACATCGGTGAACCTGGCTTCGCTGCCGTTGCCATCCTTCGTGCCACACGCCGCAGAGTCTCTGGCCAGAGACCCAGCTACCAGTTGCAATACCGGGGTTGGTGGTTCTGGTTCGGCCACTGGCAAAGCGTTGCTACCGCCACCACAGGCACTTATCAACGCTGCGAGCATCAGCACAGCGCTGAAAGCAGTGGTGCGGGAGGTTGGAGTAGCCGTCATCTTGAGGAGCCTTTCAATGGGTTCAGTGATGCGGGTTGTCTCGCCCAACTGGATCGTGCGGCCCGCCATTGCCAGATAGGATAGACGCAAACATTGGGGCGTCCACATTCCCTCCGCTCAGTGCCAGTCCAACCACCTGGCCCCTCAGCAAATCTTTGTCCTGCAGTGCAGCCGCCAGCGCGGCAGCGCCCGCCCCTTCAGCTACGTTGTGCGTATCAGTGAACAGTGCGCGCATGGCGGCGGCCACTTCGGCGTCGCTCACCTGCACGATGCGGTCGATGTGCGGGGCCAGCACGGCCAGGGCCTCGGGGTCGGCCACGCGGCAGGCCATGCCGTCGGCGAGCTGGGTGGTCACCGGCGCCTCGACCACGTGGCCTGCGGCCAGCGAGTCGGCGTAGGTGGTGGCGTGGCTGCTGACCACGCCGACCACGCGCACGGGGTGCTGCAGGGCCAGCTTGGCGGCGATGGCCGAGCATGCGCCTGAGCCCTGGCCGATGGGCACGTAGACCACATCGAGCTGCGGCACGGCGCGCAAAAATTCCCACCAGTAGGTGCTTACGCCACGCAGCAGGTCGGGGTGGAAGCTGGGCACCATGTGGGCGCTGCGCTGGGCTGCGATCTGTATGGCGTGCTCGCGCGCTTCCTGAAAGTCGTCGCCGTGTTCGATGAGTGTGACGCCCAGCGCGCGCATGGCGGCGTTCTTCTCCACCGAGTTGCCACGCGGCACGACGATGGTGCAAGCCACGCCGTGGCGGCGCGCGGCCCAGCCCATGCTCTGGCCGTGGTTGCCGCGCGTGGCGCTGATGACTTCAGAGGGCAGCGTGCCGCGCTGGGCGAGCTGGTCAAAGTAGGTCAGGCCGCCCCGGATCTTGAAGGCGCCCACGGGCGTGTGGTTCTCGTGCTTGAGCCAGCAGTCGGTGCCCAGGCGCTGGCTGAGCAGGCCCCAGCGGTACTGGGGCGTAGCGGCGAAGTCGCGGTACACGACCTGGGCGGCGGCTTCGATGTCGGCCAGGGTGGGCAGGAGGGATGCGATGTCGAGGCGGGCGTTCATGCGGTGGCTTTCTTTTCAGTCAACAGTTTGAGGGCGAGCAGACCGAGGACGGTGCCCATGAAGTAGCGCTGGGCGCGCATCCATGCGGCGTTGCGGTTGAGGAACAGGGCCACGCGGGCGGCGCCCAGCACCAGCAAGGCGTTCACGGCGGCGCTGGTGCTGATCTGCACCGCGCCGAGCGTGAGGCTTTGCAGCAGCAGCTGGCCGCGCTCGGGGTGCAGGAATTGTGGGAAGAACGACAGGTAGAACATCGCGACCTTGGGGTTGAGCAGATTGGTCATGAACCCCATGAGGAACAGCGTGCGCGGGCTGTCGTGCGGCAGGTTGCGCGCTTCAAACGGTGCGGCGCCGCCCGGTTTGATGGCCTGCCAGGCCATCCACAGCAGGTAGGCGGCACCGGCGTAGCGGATGGCGTCAAACGCCAGCGGCACGGCGGCCAGCAGCGCGGTGAGGCCCAGCGCCGCCGCCAGCAGGTGCACGACAAAACCCAGCACCACCCCGGTCAGCGAAATGAGCCCGGCACGCGGCCCCTGGGTGAGGCTGCGCGAGACGCAGTACACCATGTTGGGGCCGGGCGTGAGCACCAGCACGAGGGCGGCGAGCGCGAAAAGCAGCAGTTCTTGCGGCGAAAACAGCATGGTCAGGTCTCCGGGGTGAAGGATGTGATGGCCACAGGCCCGCGCGGGGTGGCGAGCTGCGCAGTGAGGCGCGGTGCATCGCCGGGGGTGATGGCGACGCCGGTTCCTATCCCGATGGCTGCGCACGCCGCTTGCAATGTGGCCGCCTGCGGGTGCTGCAGCGTGAGCTGCTGCAACTGCACACCGCTGGCAGGCAGGCTGTCGCAAGGGTGCACGGCGCCCCATTGGATGAGGGTGGGCAGGCAGCCGTCCATCAAGCGCAGGCCGTCATCGCGCACGGTGATCTGCCACTGCAGCAGGCCGTTCGGCGTGGGGCGGCTGGCGGTGAGGATGGGGCCACGGTCCATGTCCAGCGCCTCCAGGGCGGCGCACCGCTCGGCCACGTCGGGCACGCTGGCCACCCAGTGGATGGGCTGCGGGCCGTGGCGCGCCACCTGCTCCTGCAGCGTGGGATCATCCATATCAAACCAGCGTCTAGCGCCCGCTGGTCGAGCGCTGGTAGCTCCTGGATTGATAGCAATGACCTCCAGGTAGGCGCGTGGGTGCGCGGGGCTGCTGATGTTGACGATGCGGTTGTGCGTGCCCATCAGCGGGTGCTCGCCACCCGCCGTGGGCGTGATGCCCAGCGTGCGATCGCACCAGGCTACGCCGCTGGCCAGGTCGGCAGCCAGCACGACCAAATGGTCTACGCAAGGGGCCAAGGGGTTCGCTGTCATAGCAGCACCTCGCCCGACACGCAGGTCACGCTGCTGCCGCCCACCCAGATGGTGTCGCCGTCTTGCTCCACATACACGCGCCCGGCGCGGCCCAGGCAGGTGCCCTGGCTGGCCACGTACTGCGCGGGGGCGAGGCCTGCGCCGATCAGCCACTGCGCCAGTGCGGCGTTCAGGCTGCCGGTCACGGGGTCTTCGGCCAGGCCGTTGTTGCCGGGGAAGAAGGCGCGCACTTCAAAGGCGAT
Source organism: Acidovorax sp. 56 (assembly GCF_002749705.1). Taxonomy (NCBI): domain Bacteria; kingdom Pseudomonadati; phylum Pseudomonadota; class Betaproteobacteria; order Burkholderiales; family Comamonadaceae; genus Acidovorax; species Acidovorax sp. 56. The sequence goes on along the minus strand of NZ_PEEV01000001.1, from coordinate 2,720,374 downwards.
GCCCTCGGCGTCGGTGCTGCCTACCACGCCGACCTTGCCACGCGGCGCGGAGGCGCCGCTTCCTGCTGTAGGTCCCACCACGCCCACGTCCAACTGGCCCAGCACGCTGGCGTCGGGCTTCAGTGCCAGCACCTGCTCGCTGCTGCGCAGCATCACGCCGCGCCAGTTCGGGCCGTTGTCGCACCAGGCGTGGTGCAGGATGTCGCTGCGCGCCACGCCCAGGCCGCGTGCGATCAGCACCACATCCTCTTCCGCCAGGGGGCCGCTCTTGATCAAGGGGGGCGCGGCAAAGGCCAGTTGCTCGCCTTGCTGGCGCAGCGTGACCAGGCCCACGCCGCATTCCTGCACCACCTTGCCTGCCGCCTGGGGCTGGCCGCCCGCCTTCAGCCAAGCATGGCAGGTGCCCAGCGTGGGGTGGCCGGCAAACGGCAGCTCGCGCCCAGGGCAGAAGATACGCACGCGGTAGTCGGCGCCAGCGGCGCGGCCTTCGGGGGTGGGGGGCAGCACGAAGGTAGCTTCAGAGAGGTTGGTCCAGTTCGTGAACGCCTGCATGGCCTCGGTGGACAGGCCCGTGCCGTCCAGCACCACGGCCAGCGGGTTGCCACGGTAGGCGGTGGCGGTGAACACATCGACTTGTTGGAAGGGGCGGTGGTGCATGGGCTCTCCTGGTTGCGGTGAAACGTGAAACTGGAAACGTCAAAAAAAGGGGGCGGTGTGCGCACGCCGGGGGCTGGCCTGGGGCCATGCCTGCGCACCGCAGCGGGTCAGAAAATGGGTTGTCGGGGGCCGCTCACATCAGCACCGTGCCTTCGATACAGGTCACCGCGTGGCCGCCCACCCACACTTGGGCGTGGCTGTCTTGCGCGATGCGGATGCGTGCGGCGCGGCCCAGGCTTTCACCCTGGGACGCGAGGTAATGGGTGGGGGCCAGGCCCTCAGCAATCAGCCACTGGGCCAGGCTGGCGTTGAGGCTGCCGGTGGCAGGGTCCTCGTTGTTGCCCATGGGGGCGGCAAAGGCGCGCACCACGGCGCAGGGGCGATCGGGGTCGTCGCCCGCATCGGGGGTGACGTGGATCACGCCCACGTCCTGGCCTAGGTCCTTGAGGCGGGCGTGGTCCGGGCGCAGGCTGCGCACGGTGGCGGCGCTGTCCAGCAGCAGGCCCAGCCACACGGGGCCGTTGTCCAGCATCTGGCTGGCGCGGATCTGCGAGGGCTTGAGGCCCAGCGCACTCGCAATCAGGGGCACCAGCGCGGGGCTGGCGGGGCCGCGCACCAAGGGCGGTGCAGCAAAGGCCATGCTGCCGTCGTCCTGCAATCGGATGCGCACCAGCCCGGCGCCGCACTCTTGCACCACCAGCCCTTCTTCACGCGGGGTGTTGCCCGCCTGCAGCCAGGCGTGGCAGCTGCCCAGTGTGGGGTGGCCTGCAAATGGCAGCTCGTAGCCGGGGGTGAAGATGCGCACGCGGTAGTCCGCCCCTGCGGCGCGCGCGGCCTCGGTGGGGGGCAGCAAAAACGTGGTCTCCGACAGGTTCGTCCAGGCAGCAAAGCGCTGCATGGCGGTGTCCGTCAGGTGGCTGGCATCGATCACCACGGCCAGGGCATTGCCGTCGCCAGGGCGGTTGCTGAACACGTCAATTTGCTTGAATGGGCGCGGGTACATGGCCGGTGGCCTTCCCTTCGGTCAGGCCAGGGGTTGGTCCAGCACCCCCCGCGCGCCAGCACGGGTGCTGACGGTGCGGTACCAGCGCTCCAGCGCCGGGCGTGCGGGCCGCTCTTGCGGCAGGCCCCACCAGCGGTGCAGCTCGCAGCCCACGGGGATGTCGGCCATGGTGAAGCGCTCACCCGCCATGAACGGGTGGGTGGACAGGTGCTGCTCCAGCATGTCCAGCAGAGGCTCGGTGGCGGCCACCGAGGCGGCAATCAACGCACTGTTGCGCTGCGCCACGGGTGTGCGTATCCACTGGATGAAGGCATCGCGCCCGGCGGGGTTGAGGGTGGTCTGCTGCCAGTCCATCCACTGCTCGGCCACAAAGCGGGCGGGCAACTCCTCGGGGTAGAACTTGCCGGGCGCATGCCGGGCGCACAGGTAGCGCACGATGGCGTTCGACTCCCACAGCACCAAGCCGGTGTCGTCGTCTTCCATCAGCGGCACCAGGCCGTTGGGGTTGCGTTGCAGATAGTCGGCCTCGCGCACCAGGCCAAACTGTCCGCCCGCGTCGGTGCGCTGCAGGGGCAGGCCCAGCTCTTGCGCAGCCCACACCACTTTGCGCACATTGATGGACGACAGGCGCCCCCACAGTCTCAGCATGTTGGATCAGCCCTTGCGCTCGCGGATCGCGGCGGCGAGTGCAGCGATGCCGGTGGCAATTTGCTCTGCCGTGGACGTGACAAACGACAGGCGCAGCGTGCGCTGGTCGGCGTTGTCGGCATAGAAGGCCGCACCGGGCACAAAGGCCACGTTGCGCTCTACCGCCTTGGGCAACAGCTCGATGGCGCTCATGCCTTCTGGCAGGCGCACCCACAGGAACATGCCGCCGTCGGGGCGGTTCCAGTGCACGTCCAGGCCCTGCATCTCCTTCGTCAGCGCAGCCAGCATGGCTTCGCACTGCTGCTTGTACAGCGCGCGGATGGTGGGCACATGGCGGTCCAGGAAGTTGCCCTTCATCACCTCGGCCACCAGGCGCTGGTTGTAGCCGGGCGTGTGCAGGTCGGCCGCCTGCTTGGCTTGCAGCAGCTTGGGGTACACCGCCTTGGGTGCCACCACAAAGCCCAGGCGCAGGCCAGGGGCCAGCACCTTGGAGAACGAGCCCATGTAGATGCAGCCCTCGGGGTTGCGGGCCGTGAGCGGTGCGGGTGGTGGGTTGTCAAACCACAGGTCGCCGTAGGGGTTGTCTTCCACCAGCGGCAGGTTCAGCTCGGCGGCTGCCTTGACCAGCGCAGCGCGGCGCGCATCGCTCATGGTGCGGCCGGTGGGGTTCTGGAAGTTGGGCAGCACGTACAGGAATCGTGCCTTGTCGGCACCCGTGCCCACCTTGGCTTTCAGGTCGTCGATGAGCACGCCTTCATCATCGCTGGCCACGGACACCACGGCGGGCTCCATGGGGGTGAAGGCTTGCAGCGCGCCCAGGTACGTGGGGGTTTCGACCAGCACGCGGCTGTTTTCGTCGATCAGCACCTTGGCGATCAGGTCCAGCGCCTGCTGCGAGCCGGTGGTGATCAGCACCTGGTCGGCATCCACATCCCAGGGCAGGAAGTCGGCGATGGCTTGGCGCAGCGGGGCAAAGCCTTCGCTGGCGGCGTATTGCAGGGCGGCCGGGCCGTCGTTGGCCAGCACGGCGGCCGAGGCTTCGGCAAAGGCCGATACCGGGAAGGTCTTGGGCGAGGGCAGGCCACCGGCCAGGCTGATGATGCCGGGCTTTTCCGTGACCTTCAGGATTTCGCGGATGACCGAGGGGTTCATGCGCTCGGCACGGCGTGCCAGGGTCCAGGTGCTGGTCTGTGGAAGGTCGTTCAGTTTCACTCTCGTTCTCCTAGGGGTGTGCGCAGGTGTCCACCCAACATTGCAAAGTCATCAGAAAAAATCAAAAACCCGTGCAAAACGGCGCCGGGGTTCAGTCCACCACAAACAGGGTAGCCCCCTGTGGTGCGGTGGACCGGTGTGGTTCCGCATTGTCCGCCACCTGGTAACTCATACCGGGCTTGAGGGTGAACTGGCGGCCATCTTGCAGTTCGGTGTGCAGCTCGCCGCTCAGGCACAGCAGCACATGGCCTTTGGTGCACCAGTGGTCAGAGACGTAGCCCGGCGTGTACTCGACCATGCGCACGCGCACGTCGCCAAACTGCTGCGTGCGCCAGAAGGCTTGGCCCGCCTGTGCGCTTTTTTCTTCGCGGGGCAGGGCGGCCCAGTCGGTGGTGGCAAAGGGGATGTGGTTGAGCTTCATGCGGGCTTTGTGGCAGTGGTTTTGGCGGTGGTGGCTGGAGCAGGGTGGGAGGCGATGGGCATCTTCTTGCCCACGTACACCGTGGCGATCACGGCCAGGGCAAACACCAGTGTGGTGGCGTCCAGCCGCTCACCGGCCAGGGGCACGGCAAACAGCAGGCTCAAAAACGGCTGGATCAGCTGGATCTGGCTCACCCGCACGGCACCCAGCGCCAGGGCTCGGTACCAGGCAAAAAAGCCGATCCACATCGAAAACAGCGAGACATAGACAAAGCCCATCCAGCTGGTGGCCCGGATCTCGGTGGCATGGCTGGGCGCAAACCAGGCCGCCACCGGCAGCGTGAGCGGCAGGCTGCACACCAGCACCCAGCAAATCACCTGCTCGGCCCCCAGGCGGGGTGTGAGGCGCGCCCCGCCGATGTAGCCCAGTGCGCCCGTGGTCATGGCAATCAAGAGGTAGATGTTGGCCGCGCCTAGATAGATGCCGCCCGCGCGCCACACCATGAAGCCCAGCACCAGGCCGCTGCCCACCACGGCGCAGGCCCAAAAACCTTTGGAGGGCCGCTGGCGAAACCACAGCGCGCCCAACACGGCGGTAGACAGCGGCAGCAGCGCCGTGACCACGGCCCCGTGCGTGCTGGGCACATGCCGCAGCGCCAGCGCCAGAAACAGCGGAAACCCCACGATGACCCCAAACGCCGTGACCGCCAGCAGCGGCCATTCGGCCCGCACGGGCCACTTCAGCCGCCCCTGCGCGCGCTGCCACAGCAGGTAGCCGATGGACAGCACGCCCGCCACCGCGGCCCGGCCAAAGGTGACGAACCAGGGCGAGAGCTGGGGCAGCTCGGCACTGCCCACGGCCAGCCGCGTCATGGGCAGCGTGGCGGCAAACAGCGTGATGCCCACTATGCCCCACAGCAGGGCTTCTTTTTCTTGGGCGGCGTTCATAGGGTGAGCATCCAGGTGGCGGTGAGCACCAGCACCAGGGCCAGCGTGCGGTTGAACCACAGCAGGCGTGTGCCCTGCGCCAGCCACTGCCGCAGCAGCGATCCCACCAGCGCATACACAAAGTTGCTGGTGAAGGCGAACACCATCATCACCGCGCAGATGATGGCCAGCCGCTCGCCCGGGTTGGTGGCAGGCTGCCCGGCCGCGTTGACCACCCAGCCTGCCGACAGGGTGAGCGCAAGCATCCAGGCCTTGATATTCACAAACTGCAGCCCCACGCCTTGCCAGAAGGTGACCTGCAGGCGCGAAGCATCCACGGTGCTCATCTGCCCGGCGCGGGCCAGCTTGGCCGCCAGCCACAGCATGTATGCCACCCCCAGCAAGGTCACGGCCCAGCGCAGTGCGGGCACCCCGGTGATCAGGGCGCCCAGGCCCAGTCCGCTGGCCAGCATCAGCAGCGTCCAGCCCGTGGGCACGGCCAGGCAAAAGCGCAAGGCACGGGCCAAGCCCAGGTTGGCGGCCAGTGCGGTCGACAAGGTGGTGTTGGGCCCCGGAGAAAAGCTCATGGCGGTGCAAAACAGCAGCAGGGCGGTGAGTTCGGCGGCGCTCATGGGGTGGGGCAGGGAAGGTCTTGTTGTCGGGAACGGACATTCAATGTAATCTTACGAACCAATACACAATCAGTACAGACAGTCAGCGCACTTTTCAATCTGTATTGCCTGGTAGAACAGTACACAAACCCCTGCGTTCGGGATAACCCTATGCTGATGAAGTCGTCCACCCAGTCGCTCACCGAGCAGCTCTCTGCCCGGTTTGCCGAGCGCATCCGCAACCGGCTGCTCGCCCCCGGCGCGCGCTTGCCCTCGGTGCGCCAGTGCGCGCAGCAAAACGGGGTCAGCCCCTCCACCGTGGTGTCTGCGTACGACCAATTGCTGGCGCAAGGGCTGGTCGAAGCGCGCAAGAACCGCGGCTTTTTTGTGCGCGAGAACGGCCGCGCCACCGATGCCATGCGGGACGCAGCCGATGCCGACGGCGTGGATGCGGCGGCGGTGGACCCGGCGCTGGAAAGCTCTGCCGCCAACTGGAGCACCGCCCACTGGTTTGCCGCCCGGGCCGCCGGGCGTGCGGCGCCAGGGGTGTCGCCGGTGAACGCCACTGCCCTCATCCGTGGCATGTTCCACAAGATCAGCGACAAGCCGCAGCCCGGCATGGGCGTGTTCCCGCCCGCGTGGCTGGAGTCCACCTTCATGCCCGCCGCCGTGCGCAAGGTCACCCATTCGCGCAGCCTGCAAGACTTCTCACTGCAATACGGTGAGCCACTGGGTGATGCGGGTCTGCGCCGCCTGCTGGCCAAAAAGCTCTCCACCCTCAACGTGCACACGGTGCCCGAGCACATCATCACCACGGTGGGGGCCACGCACGCGCTCGACATCGTCAGCCGCACGCTGCTGCGCCCGGGCGATCCGGTCATGGTGGAAGAGCCCGGCTGGGCGGTGGAGTTTGCGCGGCTGGCTGCCTTGGGCATGCACATCCTGCCTGTGCCGCGCCGCGCCGATGGGCCCGATCTGGAGGTGATGGCCCGCTACTGCGAAGTGCACAAACCCAAGCTGTACGTGAGCGTGAGCGTGTTCCACAACCCCACGGGGTATTGCCTGTCGCCTGGCAGCGCCCACCGTGTGTTGCAGCTGGCCAACCAGCACAATTTCCATGTGGTCGAAGACGACACCTACAGCCACATTGCCCCCGAGCACGCCACGCGCCTCACTGCGCTCGATGGCCTGCAGCGCACCATCTACGTCAGCGGCTTCGCCAAAATCCTCGCGCCCAACTGGCGCATCGGCTTCCTGGCTGCGCCGCCAGGGCTGATCGAGCCCTTGCTCGACACCAAGCTGCTGGCCACCCTCACCACCCCCGCGCTGCTAGAAAAAGCCCTGGCCCTGTGCATCGAGCAAGGCCAGCTGCGCCGCCATTCAGAGCGCATCCGCACCCGGCTTGACGCTGCCCGCTCGCGCAGCGTCAAGCTGGCCCTGCAGGCGGGCTGCACCTTCGCAGCAGAGCCCGTGGGTCTGTTCGGCTGGGTGGACACCGGCGTGGACACCGACGCCTTGGCCCAGCGCATGCTGGACGAAGGCTACCTGCTCGCCCCCGGTGCCCTGTTCCACGCCGAGCGCAAACCCAGCACCCTCATGCGCATCAACTTCGCCACCACGCAGGAGGCCGCTTTTTGGCAGACCTATCAGCACGTGGTGGCGGCTATGAAATAGTTGCGATGGGTCGTCGGTGATGAACGGGAGAGGAGGCGTAGGTCAGCGCCCATCCATCGCCCCTGGGCCCATACCCCAGCCACAAAAAAAGCCCCGCAGGTGCGGGGCTTTGACAGAGCGTTCAAGTCGGAATGGGGACAACGGCTGATGGCCCCTTTCAACGCGTCACTGCGATGGCGGCTTGGGCGCCCCCTCGGGCTTTTTGAAACCCTTGGCCGTCATGCATGCCTCAAACGCCGCATCGCCCGGCTTGCCCTGCGCCTGGCAGGCTTCAAACGCAGCCTTCAGCTCCGCACTCATCGGCGGCCGATCACCCCCAGGTGGGCCGCCCGCAGGCTGTGCCCAGGCCCCCGAGGCCAGCAAAGTCAACGAAAGCGCAGCCGCTTTGGCAAAGTTCATGGTGTGCTCCTTTCAGCAAACACCGATTGTGAGAAAGCCACGGTGAACCCCGCGTCAAGCGGTGTGAGGGCAGGGTAAAGTGCTGCAAATTTTTAAGAATGGCCGCTGGTTTTGGGGTTGAATATGCCGATAAGGCGCAAGAATAAAGCGCGAGCAGCTATGTATTTAATAGCATCCGCATGCGATGGCATTCACCGCCCCATAGGTGTTCTTCCCAGCTAGGGTGATTCCCAGCTAGGAAGCATCCCAGTTACGCACAGCGCAGTGCATCGGCACACTGCGCCGCCATGCAAGTCACATCGTCCGGCGCCGCCGCAGTGTGGGATACCCCCACCATTGAGCCCATCATTCCCTCATCGGTCGACGCCTACGACCCCGGCAACCCTGACAACGGCGGCACCCTGGACAGCCCGCCCCAGCAGCAGGACGGCAGCGCAGGCTACGACACCGTAGAAACCAAGCCCTTGCCACTAGGCCCCGCGCCGGGCTTTGAAATCCTCTACACCAAGCCCTTGCTGGTAGACCCCGCAACGGGTGAGGGGCTGGAGCTGATGCACACCAAGCCCTTGCAGATCAGCTTAGACGGCAGCGGCCCCGAGGCCTGGGGCGTGAACAAACCGCTGCAGATCGACGGTGCGCAAGGCGTCGAAATCGCCTACACCAAACCCCTGCTGATAGACCCTGCAACGGGCGAGGGGCAAGAGCTGTTGCACACCAAGCCCCTGCAGATCACACCCGAGCACGCTGCCCAGCAGGCCGCCACCCTGGGCCAACTGCCCCTGCCCCCGGGCATTGCAGCGCAAGTGGCCCCCACGCAGGCGGCCAGCCCCGACGCTGCCACGGCCGTGGCCGCCCCCAAAGCCAGCGCCATGGAGATTGCCGCGCTGGAGCTCTTGCTGGCCGAGCCCGCCAACCAGGAAATGATCGCCCAGTTTGGCCCCCCGCTGGCGCCACTGAACACCGGCACCGACGTGGGCAGCGGCATCCAGGCACGCTTTGGCACAGACCTGGGTGCGCGACTGACGCAGCTGCAGGAAGCGCAAAACAACGTGCGCGGCCAATTCCTCAAAGCCCTGGACGAAGCCCAGCAACACCCTGGGCCCAATGTGGCTGGCAGCGAACTCATCGAGCGCCATGAAAACTGGCGAGACGGTGATGTAACGGAGAAGTCGCTCTATACCGTCACCTACCCGCCAAGCGCCTCTCAGGAAAGTGATCTCAAAGCAATCGACGAGCGATTGAAGTTTGGCATGAGCGGTCGCGTGGGCACCGATTGGCACATGACCGACCCCGCCGAATTCGCCAAAGCCTACGCCGCAGGCGACAGCCCCGCGCAAAAGGCGTTTGCCAGCTTGCACGGCAAGGAGCCACTGCAGTTCCACGAAGCCGAGGAATACGGCGGCGGTGACGCTGGGCCATTCATTAACCCAGCCTACTACACCCTGGGCGAAAGCAAGCTGGTGGCTGGTGGCCAGACCGTGGACGACAACGGCAACCCTGGCGGCTGGCGTGACGCCACCCTGGAAAAAACCCAGCTCACCCCCGAACAAAACCGCAGGCTCATCAACAACGAATACCTGTGGTTTGACCCCGTCAACGGCTGGAGCACGGACCTGGAGAACAACATCCGGCCCAGCAACAGCTTCATCGACAAAGCCTTCCCACTGGTGTTCGCTGGCGTCATGACGATGATGACGGCGGGCGCCTTCGGCATCACCGCTGCCAGTGCCAGCACCAGCCTAGGCCAGAGCATGGCCCTGGGTGCTATCAGCAGTGCCAGCATGCAGCTGACCACCGGCGGCAAGCTCGACCTGGGCAACATCCTGCGCTCGGCCCTCACTGCAGGCGTCACCTTTGGCGTAACCAAGTTCACCGGGCTGGGCAACTTACTGAGCAGCACCGATACAGCCACCCGCACCCTGGGCCACCTGGGCAAAGCAGGTCTGCAAGGCCTGCTGCAAGAAGCCACTGGCGGCCAATTCAAAGACGGCCTGGCCAACAGCCTCCTCTCCAGCGTGGCAGGCGAAGTGGGCAAGAGCCTGGACAGCCACATCGCCGACCTCAGCGACAAGGGGCAGTTGAACGTGCAAGAAGCCAGCACCCTGCGCCTGATGAGCCGCGCCGCCAGCAGCGCCGTGCGCGTGGCAGGCAGCGGCGGCGACGCGGCAGGCTTTGCCAGCGACTTCCTGGGCGGCTTGATGGAAGAAGCCAACCCCTTTGCAGGCAAAGCAGATGCAGGCGGCAAGGCTGATAAAGCGAACAAGCCCGACAACGAATGGGTGCAAAGCCTGGGCGCCAGCGACGTGGACCCCACCCAGGCTCAAGGCCTCAAGCCCGGAGGCAGCCTGCAAGGCCTGCGGGTCTCGGGTGATGCGCTGTCAGGCTGGGGTGATGGGATTGGTGGGGCTGGTCATGGCCAGTCGCGGGACGGGCTTGGCAACGCGTTGGGTGGTTCTTTGCTTGACGACGCTAGCAATCTAGATGGACCAGCAGAGGGCGCTCTGTCCAGTGCGCAGGAAAGCTTCAGGAAAGACGAGATCCAAGAACAGAACTGGAACGCTCGCACACAAAATGCGCTGGCGCTTGCTGGCCCAGGTCGCTGGGAAGACGACATGCCTTTATCGGCAGCGGATCAGTACGTTCAGAACTCTGGGGGTGAGGTGCTCAACTTAGCCGTCCGATCTGACACCCTTACAGGTCCGTCCTATAACGGTGTCAGCGCGAACGCTGGTCAAGGGACTTCCGACGATCCACGTGTTTCAGGCGATCTGGAAGTTCGCGAGTCAGCAGAGACCATGCTCCCTGAAGACCTGCGGCGCTTTGAGCTGGAGTACCGAAACAGGAATGAGCAAATTGAGCCAACTACAGGAAGCGCACTGGCGGATGAGGCCATCCAGCGCGCAGCAGGTACCGTCCTGGGGGTCGCAAGCATCGTGCATGGCGGTGCTCAGTTGGCTACCGACCAAATGTGGGCAATCGGAAATGCGGTCTCCGGCGGCTGGTTGGCCAACAACGTGCCCGCAGCACAAGCTGCCACGGATCGCAACATTGAGCTAGGCAATTCGCTGCTGAACCTGCCGGGACAGCTATCACGGGGCGCGCTGCGCGCCGTGACCGGCAATTGGTACGGCGCGGCTCAGGATGCAAGCAACGCTTTGCAGCTGAATGAGATCCAGGCGGCCAATGCCAGGGGAGACTACCTGAGCGCCCAGGTCATGACCACGCAAGCTGGCATTAATGTGGCGGGTCTTGCTATGGGAGGTGTGGGTGCTGCTAGGGCAGGATTGGAGCTTGCGGCAGTGCAGAATGTGCGCAATGGGGCGCAGTTGGCGGCTCAGAAGGCCGCGGAAAATCTGTCAGCGCCGCGTCAGCTGAATTCGCAGTTTGGGGGACTTAGGATTGGCAGTGCGGAAATAGGATCCTCTAGGGGCACTGAGGGTCTTCCGGTTCCTCGTGTAGATGTAAGCGATAGATTTGAAATAAAACCGTACAACGGTGTGATGGATATCGATTACCTTGATGCAGAGAATGGCACTCATGGACTGAATGCATATCTAGACCGTAACGGTCGACTATCCTTTGAAGTTCGCGCGCAAGGTGATGCGTCTACTCATGGATCCGGAACGGATATGTTCGCGAGCTTGATGAAGCGACTAAGTAAACAAAATATTCAAGTCAACGGAATTACTGGCACCTGGGTGTCAGGAACAGACAGCGTGAATGCCGCCCAGTTTTCAAGAAACGTTGCCGCAGGAATGACTGCAGAACAGGCAGCGCTCAATACATGGACGGGCAAGTTAGCATCACGATATGGCTACACCACTGTTTCGGGCCCTGATCCAATTGGGGGAGTCCAATTTGCACATTTTAAGAAGCCGCTCAAACCATGAACGTACTAATCAACGGTATTAAAGCTTCAGAGCATTTCCGAGAAATGCTGACGATGAATCCGGAACTGACGGGTAGAGAATTGTCGCAACTATTCGTTGCACAGTTTCCGGAAATTAATGGTGCGGCGGTGCAACTGATTCGACGCTGGGTGGGAGTACATGGCGGTATTTCAGACTCCGACTTAAACACGGGTTTGCTACATTTTTTGGATGAGGCAGGATATCTTAAGAAGTAGCTGTCCGCATAAGGCGCAGGGGTCAAAGCATTCACCTTGCCTCAGGCACGCTCTTCTCTTATGTCAAATCGCGCTCCAGCGCTGGACTTGAACCCGCCCTTACTTTTCAAGAGCAATCAGCTATCAATTAAATAGCGTTTGTTCACCGAATTCCCTCTAGCATGCGCCTTCGCGGCGTTGGTCATTTCGCGTAGCCTCGGCATAGCCACGCGCAGCGAATGCGATGGCTGGCCCCTGGTGGGAGGGTTGGTGGCTTGGTGGGTGCGGGAATGGATGGCTGGGCAACCCAACCGCAAAACCACGGCAAAACTGGGTAGGTACACAACTGACTGATGGGCCAACGCAAAAGGCAAGACCTGACCCCGCATATGCGCGCTTGGTCTGAGCGATGAGGATGTTCGCATCCTTAAGATACTGCGCGACAAGGGGCTATGACCATGGGACAGGAATTATTGATTCGTGAAGTCTTTCGCTTCAGTAGCGGAAGAACCATTTTTGCTTGTGAGGGCGCTACGATTTCGGATGCCTTTGCTGGCCGACAAGCTCGGCTGGTGGTTGATGGACAACCTCGCCAGAGTATCTCGTTAGCGAGTGAACGCAGCATGCTTAATCAGACGAAACATCTCACCGAACGCGCACTTGAAACGCTTGACAGCGTGAACCTTGAACTGGAAGAGGTGCAAAACGGAAGATGCCGCCTTGTTCTGGATTAAGGCAACGCGGAACAAGGCAATTGCCCAAGCCATTCCCGAATGGCAAAGTTTCTCAAACTTTTTTGGCCTATTGCACTGCTCATTTGGGTAGTTCGCTGGGCCTCGAGGTTCGACTCCTGCACTTAGCGGCGCACCTGCCCCTGCAAATGCTCTTGGCACAGGTAGATGCTGGCCATCGCTAGAGCAGTGAACGCTCGCGCAGCGTTCTTGCGCGAGGGCAACGGGGGCAGGTCTTGCATCTCGCCCCCAGGCATGCTTTTCAATTGAGCCAAATCACGCTCAAGCGCCTACTCTTCAAGCGCAATCAGCTATCAATTGAATAGCGTTTGTTCACTGAATCCTCCTCAATCTGCGCCTTCGCGGCTTTGGTCATTCCGTGCAGCCTCAGCACAGCCAGCCGCAGTGAACGCGACGGCTGGCCCATGGTGGAAGGGTTGGTGGCGTGACGGGTGCGGGAAGGGATGTCTGGGCAACTCAACGGCAAACCCAGGGCATGACTGGGTAAGTGAAAAACCGTCTGATGAAGCTGCGCAACCGGCAAGACCTGTCCCCGGCTAGGCCGGAGGCGTAGCCCCGCTTTGGCTCACCCCCTTCTACACGCTGGAACTGCGCGCTCGGTCGGGGCGGTTTCTTTGGCTGCGTGGGCCACGGGTGACGGGGCGGCTGTTGCTGGGGGGTGTGGCTGTGAAATGGGTAAAAAATGGCTCTAGCGCCCTATATATAAGCGCTAGCAGCTATGAATAAGATAGCGATTTCAAATGCGCAGGCGCTTGCCGCGCGGTGGGTTGTGTTTGCCACGGCCGTTGTCGCCCGCTGGCCGTTGGGGCGGGGCGCGCGACGTGCGGGGGGGGCCAAACTGCGGCGAAGTGCCCCAACCAATTGCAAACAAAAGCAACATTCTTTTCACGCCCCCTTATGGTGCAGTAACACCTGCAGTTACTTATCTGCCAATGGCGGGCGAAGCGGGGCGATTGCGGTAGAGGTATTTGCTGTAATGGGCGGGTTTTGCGTGGCAGGGGATTATCTGTTACGTGAATTTACAGAAATATCGTTTTTCTACATAAGGCAATCATGAAAAAGATCCAACTAACTGGCTTGGCTTTGGCTACCTTGGCGGCATGCGCTCCTGCTTGGGCGCAATCGACTGTGACGATTTATGGTGCAGTGGATACGGCCATCGGCAAATTTTATCAAGCAGATTCAACCCAAATTAAAGAATACAAGACGAGCCTTCAAAGTTCGTCGCGCGTTAATCTTCAGGATAGTTTTGTTGGATTTAAAGGCGTCGAAGAGTTGGGTGGCGGATTGCAAGTGGGTTTTCAATTGGAGCAAAAACTCGATGCTTCCAGTGGATCCGCTGACCCGGAAGGCGCTTTTGCCCGAAGTTCTAATGTTTGGCTGGGCGGAGGGTGGGGTCGTATTACTTTGGGTAGGGCAATTACCCCGAGCTACAACGCCATGGCTGCGTGGGATCTGATGGGCGCTGGCAATAATTCCATCGCTTTGAGAACTTTTGGTGCCGTAGGTACTGGAGGTCAGCGCCAATCCAATCAAATTAGCTACCGTACACCACAACTGGGGGGGCTAATTGTTGAGGCTGCGTATACGCCAAAAGAAAACAACCGTAGCAAAATTGATTTGGGTGCCACCTATGCGACAGGCCCACTGATTATGGGGGTGGCTTACAACAAGTTTAGTGACTTAGATGCGAATTATGCTTTTGGTGCTAAATATCATTATCAGAATTTTGAGTTTTCTGGTGGATATTATCATTCTCGCAACGGCAATTCATATTCTGAAAATACGTTGCAGGTTGTGCCGAATGCTATTTTCGGATCTGATGGAGTTACATTGGGCGGTAAAGCTACTTGGGGGCAGTTCTCTGCAGGAGTAGACATTGCGAGAGAGATAAAAGCCGAGTCTGTGGTTGGTAATACGCGCTTTGATGAAAAGAAATATACCAATGTTTTGATTAATGGAGCCTATGCTTTTTCAAAACGGACGAAGACATATGTTAATTACATGCGAGCTGGTGGATTTAACAACTATGGCGTTGGACTGAGCCACAGCTTCTGATCGCGTGGCACTACGATTTGAATCTGTGTTGATACAACCTTCCTGATGAGTGATGGCTTCGTTGGAGGTGTGACTACGTCGGTCATGCCCCCCATTCTGCAACCTCCGGCGCCAGAGTCGCCGGTGCAGCTTCCGGCGCTCGATCCCCCCATACACTTACCGATCCCCCATTCGGTGCCACTCCTGCAGGAAATGACTCCGCAGGCGCTGGCAAGCCGCCCGATGCTGATGGGCATGGCGACACTTCTCCTTCCCCTGATCCTTCAGCCGATGGCTCCCGTGGCGACGCGGGGGCTGCGGGGTTGCCGGACGCTGGCGGCACCGGGGGGCATGGGCAAGGTGGTGTGGGTGGGCTGGCGGTGCTGGGGCAGGATCGGTGGGATATTCCAGCGCTGACGACGGGTGCCCGGTAGCTGGTTGTTAGTGCCTACTTGCATGTGGGGTGAACGCCTGATGGCGTTTGGCCCTTGGGTGCTGGTATGGAGGCAGTTGGGGCGGTGGCGTGTAGCTGTGGCCGCCTGCCCGATAGCTTGTGTGCGAGGGCTTGCTGCACAGCTCCGTAGGGCGCGGGCCACGGTGTGACTGGCTCACGCCTGGTGTCCCGCGTTGGAAGTTCGTTGACGAAATAAAGAAGTCGAAATCGTCGTCAGGCAAGGCGCAAAACGCAGCGCCCACTTGCCGCTCGATTCGTGCAAAGGAACCCTGGCCGTCAAGGGGCTGCGGCGCTGCGCTGCGCATTTTGGGTGCGGGCGCTGGGTGCCCTGGGGGTGGCGGCTTTGCTCACCGCTGAGCCTGTTATGTCGCCTGTTTGGCGGCTGTTTGTCGCCATGTGGGGGCGAAGTGAATTGCAAACAAAAGCAACATTCTTTTCACGCCCTCTTATGGTGCGGTAACACCTGATGTTGCTTATCTGCCATTGGGCCGCGAGCACGGTCGATAGGGATGGGGGTATTTGCTGTAATGGGCGGGTTTTGCGTGGCAGAGGATTATCTGTTACGCGAATTTACAGAAATATCGTTTTTCTACATAAGGCAATCATGAAAAAGATCCAACTAACTGGCTTGGCTTTGGCTACTTTGGCGGTATGCGCTCCTGCTTGGGCGCAATCGACTGTGACGATTTATGGTGCGGTTGATATGGCAGTGGGGAAGGACTTCCAAGTAGATGCCTTACAAATTAGGCCGGGAAAAACCGGTTTGCAGAGCGCATCGCGAGTGAATCTCCAAGACAGTTATGTGGGATTTAAGGGCGTTGAAGATCTTGGCGGTGGTCTACAAGTGGGATTTCAACTGGAACAAGGCTTGGATGCCTCTAATGGAATAGCGGACCCCGAAGGTGCTTTTGCGCGCGGGGCCAATCTTTGGATGGGTGGTGGTTGGGGGCGTTTGACGCTGGGCCGGGCGCTTACTCCCAGCTACAACGCCATGGCAGCTTGGGATTTGATGGGGGCTGGAAATCATTCTGTCGCTATTAATACTTTTGGCGGAGTTGGATTCAACCGCTACAAGCGCCAATCCAATCAAATAAGCTACCGCACTCCACAGTTGGGTGGTCTAGTTGTCGAGGCGGCATACGTGCCAAAGGATGACAATATGTTTGAAGGTGCTAATCGCAGCAAATTTGATCTTGGGGCGGTATATAAGTCAGGGCCTTTGACTGTTGGCGCTGCCTATAACAAAGTTAGTGGGCAGGAAGCTAACTTCGCCACTGGTGCCAAGTATCAATATCAAAATTTTGAATTTGCTGTGGGGTATTTTCAGGCGCGAAATGGTCAGTTTTATGATGATGTGACATATCAGCGGGTTACCAATGGAGTTATTGGCACAAATGGAGTGACTCTCGGTGCCAAGGCAAGCTGGGATCGATTTAGTGCTGGATTTGATATTGCGAGAGAGACGAAATCTGAGTACACCGTTGGAAGCTCTCGTTTTGACTCTAAAAAGCAGACAAATTTTGTGATTAATGGGACGTACGCATTATCCAAGAGAACTCAGGCATATGTGAACTATCTGCGTTGGGCGGGTGTTAATAACTATGGTGTTGGGCTGAGCCATAGTTTTTAATTCTCATACTGATCGGTGAAATGTTTTTTATGTGCAATAACCCCTCGTAAAAATGGCGGGCCCCTCTCTTTCACCGGTTGTTTCTTCTCCGTCCCCTGTTGAGGTTCCATCGCCGCCTGTACCGGTTCCAGATACGCCGGTACAGTCTCCAGTACCCAATACACCCACCGACCCCCCATTGGGCGCCACTCCTCCAGGAGACAACCCCGCGGGCATTGGCAAGCAACCCGATGCTGTGGGGCGTGGCGACTCTTCTGCTTCCTCTGGTTCTTTGGCCGATGGCTCCCGTGGCGATGCGGGGGCTGCGGGGTCGCCGCATACCGGCGGCACCGAGGGGCAGGGACAAGGTGGTGGTACTGGCACTGCGGATGCGGGTGGCCCGGGCATGGGCGGTGGCACCGGTGTTGGAACTGGACCCGGTGCTGGTGTCGGTGCCGGTGCAGCTGGCTCGAGCGGGCTGGGTGGCGGTTTTGCGCCCTCCGATTTTTCGGGGGTGGTGGGCTCCGGTGGGGCGGGCTATTCCAGCGCTGGCGATGGGCGTCCGGTGGCTGGCGGCAACGTGCCTGCGGGCTACACGCCCCATGGCGGTTCGCCCCCGGGCGGTAGCCTGCAGGGCGGCCGGGGTGGTGGGGCTGCTGGCCAGACGGGGGCGGGACAGTCGCCGTTTGCGCAGGGGGCTGTGGGTGGTTCGTCGGTGCCGGGGCAAGGTGTGGGCTGGGGCTTTGGCGTTGGCCAGGGCGGCGGCCAAGGTGCAGGGCGTGGGCAGCAGGGCGTGGGCCAGAACATGGGCCAAGGTGCTGGCCCGTGGCCGGGCGTTGGGGCTGGCGTTGGGGCCGTGGGTGCGGGTGTGTCGGCCCAGGGGCGGGGCGCCGGGGGCGTGTCTGCTGGTGTGGCCGTGGGTGTTCCGGCGGGCGTTTCGGTTGGCGTGGGTGTCAGGGGTGATGCTGGGGCTTATGCGTCGGCTTCGGTCTCGGTGAAGAGCGCCGTGGGGGCGCCTGCTTTCCAGGTGCAGTCTGCCGGGGTGGCGAACACGCCCGCGCAGTCGTCGTCGTCAGCGCAATCTCAAGCGCATTCCTCAGCGCAATCTCCATCACCAACACAACAAGGCCAAGGGTTGGCATCGGCACAGGCGGGTGGGGCCCAGGGCGTGGCTGCGCGCGGTGCGGGTGGTCAGGGTGTGCCTGCGGATGCCCGGGGCGGCGCGGTGGCGGTGGCTGCTGGGCGTGCGGGTGGGGCGCAGTCGGCGGTGGTGCAGGCGCAGGCTGCGTTGGCCCAGGCGGTGGGGCGCACCATGGCGGGGCAGATGACTGCGGGTGGCGCTGCGATGGCGTTGGCCCAGGCGCAGTGGGCGCTGCGGGCATCGCGGCTGGGCGATGGGGCCATGGCTGCGGGCGCAGACCGGCTGGGGGCGGCGCGTTCGCCCGAACTGGCGCAGCGGGCTGGGCGGGCCGATGGGGTGGCGCTGGGTGCGCGGCAGCGTCCTGATGGGGCGCAGGCGCTCATGCAAGGGCCGGGGCAGGGCCGTGTGGCCGATGGGCGGCGTGCTGATGCGCGCGGTGCTGAGGGGCCTGTGGTACGCCCTGGGCAACTGGCCCCTGCGATGGGTGCGGCCGTGGGCGATGCGGTGGCGCGTGAGGATGGTGCGGCCGAGCGGCGTGCGCGGGCTGGCGACGCGGCGGATGTGCCGCATGCGATGGCGATGGCCTTGGCTTTGGCGCCAAAGGTGCGGCGGCGGGCTTCGCAAGACCGTGTGGAGCGTGTGGAGCGTGATATGCCGCGCCACGGGGCGCCGGAGCTGGAGGACGAGGATTTGTTGGACGCCTGGGGCGATGGTGATGGCGACCCAGGCGATGGTGCCGATGGCGCGGATGCCGAGGCGGGAGCGGACGGGGCGCAGGCTGGGGCCGATGTGAGCCGGGAGGCGGCGGCCCAGCATTACCGGGCGCTGTGGGTGTGGCTGCAGGCGAATGCGCAGCAGGTGCTGCTGCGTGAGCTGGAGGCGGGCCGCTGTGTGCTGGTGCTGGCGCCGCCCGATGTGTCGCACATGCGGTTGTGGGGCCATGTGCTGCGCCCCGATGGTGCGGGCGCGGGTTTGACTGCGGGCTCTGCTGGCCAGGCATGGCCGTTGATGGCACGGTGGTCGGCCACGATGCCTGCGGACACGCAGTGGCGGGTGTGGCGTTTGCGGCAGGAGCTGGATGCGGCGGGGCGTTGGGGGCTGGGGGCTTCGCGGCCTGATCGGCACACGCCGCTGCTGGTGGTCAATGGCGCGGCAGAGTCTGCTGCGGGCGGGCCGGGTGCGTCAGAGCGCATTGCACTGCAGGAGCCGCGCCGTTTGCGGCGGTTGCTGGGATCGCAGTGGACTTTGGTGGCGCTGCGGGTGCCGGTGCCGCTGGACGGTACGGGGGCGGCTGGGCAGGCTGCAGTTTGATGGCGGTGTGGGCGCCGTTGATGGCGTTCGCGTCGTTGGTTGCTGCAGTGCCGTGATGTCCGCGCTGGCACCGTTTCAATGGTTTCAGATGGGGAAGATATGGAGCGTTGGCAGGTGAGCCTGACGGATGGGGGGAGTCTTTCTGTGGTGGTGCGTCTGCTCGATGCGCTGGGCGATGCCGCGGCTGTGTTGGATGTGGTGGGGGCGGGGCGCCTTGTGTGGTGCAGTGCGTCGTTTGCCGATTTGCTGCCCTTGGCGGGTGGCGTGGTGCCCGAGGGACTACCGTTGGGAATTTTGGCCGCACGCCTGGAGGGCTTGGCTGCCGGTGTGGCGGCGGCGCGGGCTGCGCATGCGGTGCATGTTGCCCCCGCAGGGGGCGAGCAGGGCTGGGCGGGAGCGCTGGGTTTGAGGGGGTTGCCGGGCCAGGAGCCCAGGTGGCTGGCGGCGCGGTTGTGTGCGCTGGAGGCGGATGTCGCGCGAGTTTCGGGTGGGCGTGACAGCGGGCTTTCAGGGCTTTGGGTGCTGCGCTTGGGGGCGGAGGTGGAGCTGGGCAGTGCGACGCGGCGGCACATGGAGGACCGGGAGCGTTTGCTGTTTACCTCGCGCAGCTTGGCGGTGGGAGAGATGGCGAGCACTTTGGCGCATGAGTTGAACCAGCCCTTGGGGGCGGTGGGCAATGTGCTGCGTGGCTTGAAGGCGCGCCTGGCTGCCGTGCAGGCGCAGCCTGCGCCACCCACGCCGCAGGCGCTGCAGCAGTTGGCGCAGGGGGTGCAGTTGGCGTCGGACCAGGTGCAGTACGCGGCCCGCATCATTGGACGGGTGCGCGACTACACGCAGTCGCACCAGCCCCGGCGCGAGCGGGTGGATGTGATGGGCTTGTTGCACAACAGCCTGACCCTGTTGGACTGGGACTTGGCGCGCCACCATGTGCAGTTTTCGGTGTCAGCGGATCTGCTGGAGGGCGCTTGTTTGCCGCCGGTGGCGGGTGATGGCGTGATGCTGCAGCAGGTGTTGGTGAACCTGCTGCGCAATGCCATCGATGCCATGGTGGAAACGCCCGTGGCAGAGCGCCGCCTGGATGTGGTGTGCCGTGTGGATGCAGTGGATGACCGGGTGGAGATTGCGATCACGGACGCTGGTTGCGGGGTGGGGCAGGATGCGGCGGCGCAGCTTTTCATGCCCTTTTTCTCCACCAAGCCCACGGGCATGGGCGTGGGGCTGAACATCTGCCGCAGCCTGATTGAGCTGCACCAGGGCCGCTTGTGGTTTACGCCCAATGCGGTCCGTGGGTGCACTTTTTATGTGGCGTTGCCCGTGGCGTTGATGGACGAGGCAGAGCAGCTACCTGAATTTCTCGATTCGAAAGACTTTGTCGCATGACCGAACAGGCTGTTTCCGACGTGCCACGCACGCTGTATTTGTTGGACGACAACACGGATTTCCGCACCACGGCCAAGTGGTGGCTGAGCGGTGCGGGCTATGAGGTGGTGGATTTTGAGGATGGACAGGCGGCCATTGCTGCGCTGCAGGCGCTCAGCGCACAGGAGTTGGGTCGCTCTTGTCTCCTGCTGGATGTGCGGATGCCCGGCATGAGCGGGCTGCAGGTGCACGATGCGCTGATTGCCTGCGGCGTTGCGGGGCCCGGGGGGGCGTTGCCCATCATCTACATGACAGGGCATGGCGACGTACCGCTGGCGGTGCAGGCGATGGAAAAAGGTGCGGTGACGTTTTTGGAAAAGCCGTTTGAAGAGAGCGCGCTGGAGTCAGCCCTGGCCCGTGCGTTTGCGCCTCGCGCGGACGCGGCCCCACAGGCTGCGCCTTGTCCTGAGTTTCAGCGCCGATTGGCAGGGCTTACGGTGCGTGAAACCCAGGTCATGCAGGGTGTGGTGGACGGCAAGATCAGCAAAGTGATTGCCCGAGACCTGAACATCAGCTCCAAGACCGTGGAGCTGCACCGTGGCCGGGTGTTGGCCAAGATGCAGGCAGAGTCGGCCATTCACCTCACGCGCATGGTGGTGGAGCAACGCGTGCTGTGAGCTGGCTGTCAGACGCCCTCACGCAATCAACCCCCCAGCTCAATACGCCACCGTAAAGCGCTGCTGCAGGTGGCGCGGCGCTTCCAGCTCGTCCACGATGGCGACGGCGAGGTCGGCCACGCTGATCTTGCCGGGCTGCTCGCCATTCATCAGGGGCGATTCAGTGCCCAGGCGGTATTGGCCGGTGCGCTCGCCGGGCTCTAGCAAGATGGCGGGGGACAGGAAGGTCCACTGCAAGGTGGATTCCTGGCGCAACAGGTTCAGCGCTTCGCGGGCGGCCAATGCGCCGTTTTTCCACTCGGCAGGGAACTGGGGGGTGTCCACCAGTTGCACGCCAGGCGCCACATACAGGCTGCCAGCGCCGCCCACCACCAGCAGGCGTTGCAAGCCTGCGGCTTTGGTGCCTGCGGTGATGGCGCGGCTGCCGCGCAGGAATTCGTCGTGCAGGTCGGGGTGCGTCCAGCCGGGGTTGTAGGCGCTGGCCACGGCGTCGGTGCCGCGCACGGCCTGGGCCACCTGGGCGGGGTCGGTTACGTCGGCTTGCACCACGCTCAGGCCTTCGCGCGGGGCGATTTTGCTGGGGGTGCGTGCCAGGGCCGTGACGCGGTGGCCGCGCTGCAGCAGTTCGTTCAACAGGGCGGTGCCCACAAAGCCGGTGGCGCCAATCAGTGCGATGTGCATGGTGTGTTCCTGCAAGTCTGAGTTGCTATTCCAAGTGAAGATGGAGCAAGGTTATGGCTAACAACGCCCCCGCGGTAGAGGGCAAAATTGGCTTTGTCTTTGAAGCTGTGCTTCACAATGGGCTGAATTGGCCGGGTTGGCCCGTTTGCTTGGTGCGCTGGGCCATGGGAAATCAAAGGGTGAAGCAATGGACGATCTCAAGCGCATGGCGGTGTTTGCCACGGTGGTGCAGCATGGCTCGATGACGGGCGCGGCGCGGGCCCTGGGCATGAGCCCTTCGGCCGTGAGCCAGCAGGTGCGCCAGTTGGAGCGCGAGGGCGGCGTCACGCTGCTGCACCGCTCTACCCGCAAACTGGCGTTGACCGAGGCAGGCCAGCGCTACCACGCGCAATGCGCCGCCATGTGCGCGGCGGCCGAGCAGGCGCGGGCCGAGTTGGCCGCCTCGCGCGATGCGCCCAGCGGCGAGCTGCGCCTGTCGGCCACGGTGGGTTTTGCGCGGCACATTGCGCCTGCGCTGGGCGACTTGCTGGCGCAGTACCCAGCGCTGCGTCTGCGGCTGCTGGTAGACGATGCGCCCATCGACCTCATCAACGCCCGTGTGGACCTGGCCGTGCGCTTTGGCCGCCTGGCCGATTCGAGCTGGGCGGCGCGCCGGTTGGGGGCGTTGCAGTGGTGGCTGTGTGCGTCACCCGGTTGGGTGGCGCAGCATGGTGCACCAGACACGCCCGATGCGCTGCTGGCCCACAGCTGGCTGGGCTTTGCGCGCGAAGGCGGTGGCCTGCTGCTGGACTTGCACCATGCCGATGGCGCAACGCGCAGCCTGCGGGTGCAGCCACGCATTGCCAGCAACAACCAGTTGTCGATCCAGCAGATGTGTGAGTCCGGTCTGGGTTTGGCGCTGATGGGCAGCATGGATGTGCAAGACGCACTGGCCAGTGGGCGGCTGGTGCGGCTGCTGCCGCGGTGGTCGTTTGGCACGCTCGATATCTGGGCCGTCACGCCCCAGCGCGACGCGCAGCCGGCCAAGGTGCGCCAAGCCATTGCGGCATTGCACAGCTACCTGGTCACGCAGCCTGGGGTGCTGGAGTAGCCGTATGGATTCGGCATGGGCGTGTTGGACACCTGCGGGAGCCTGCTTGAATCGCCCAAGCCGAGCGCAGTGGATGCGCCGCGCAGGGTTTCGACAAGCTCAACCCGAACGGATATTTCAGGTTCAAAGAGGCTGACTCCGTAAGCGCAGGGGATGCTGTGGCCGCAATGGCCTCAGCGGCTGGCCGGGGGGCGTTCCACTTCCAGCTCGCTCAGCACCCGCAGCAGGGCGCGGTTGACCTCTTCCAGGTCCATCTCGTGTTCTTCGCACAGGCGGCGGATCACGCTGGCGTCGTCTCCCTCCAGCGCGCAGGCCATTTGCAGGCTGGGTGCGTAGGGGCCGGTGCGCAGCACGGTGGCGTCGTAAATGCGCTCGGACAGCGGAATGCGGTGCAGGATGGTGCCCAGGGGCTCGCGCAGCAGCTCGTCCATTTGCGACAGCAGCGCGCACAGGTAAATCTCGCGGCGCAGCTCGTTTTCCATGCCGGGGTTGAGCAGCTGGGTGGTCAGGTGCGCGCGCATCACCATCGCTTCGCGGATGGGCTGCATGCTGGGCTCGGTGCTGGAATGCGGTAGCTGGTCAGACAGCCAGCGCTGGATGGAGCCATAGCCCATCATCACCAGCCCGCGCCGCAGCGAGTCGATGCCGGTGCGCAGCCCAAGCGCAGCCGAGTTCGTGTAGATCATGAACCGGTAGGCCAGGATGGGGTCCTCGCTCATGATGTCTTCGAACGTTTCCAGCGATTGCTCGGCGTCGATGGCGCGCATGAGCTTGTGGATCACTGCGTGCGAAGGCTGCTGCGGCGTGTGGCGCATGCTGTAGAGCACGTCTTCGGCGGGCCAGCCAGCCAGAGCCAGGGCGTTGTTGTCCAGGCAATGCTCCATCAGCGCGCGGCTGGCCACGTTTTCGTACATCTGCCCCGCCAGGATGGGGCTGAGGTTGCGCGGCGGTGGCTTGGGGCTGCCGGGCTGCTGCGGTGCGCGTTGCAGGGCCGCAATGGTGTCTTCAGGCCGCAGGGTGAGCAGGCTGTTGTCAAAGCAGCGGGCTATTTCGGCGGGGGGCAGGGTGGCGATTTCGCCGCGCCACACCAGCTTGAGGCCCCGCCGGTGGGCTGCGCGCACCTGGTTGAAGATGGTGGAGTCGTTCAGCCAGTCGTTGCGCACCTCAATCCAGGGGGCGCCGCGCGGCGCGCTTTCAAGCAGGCTGGAGAGTAACTGGTGCGTTTGGGGCGACAGCAGCAACGGTGGCGAGCTGGCCGACCACAGCTCTTGCAGGGTGCGCAGCAGGTGGCCTGCATCGACCATCGTCGAAGATTCGTTGTGCAAGTACAGCTGCACACCGGCAAGTTTGCGGGCGCGGTTCCACAAGGGGCGGTAGCCCAGAATCAAACTGCCAAGAACGGATTGGACCATGTGCTCTCAGGCGATGTGGGCCGTCTGGCCGACCCGGCGCGCTGCGCGGGTCGGAACGCTAGCCGATGTAGTTGAACAGCGAAAGCTTCTGAACCGATGCATAGGTCTGCAGCGCTGCCTGGTAGCCCGTCTGCTGGTTCTGGAAGTCCGAAATGCCTTTGATCATATCCAGATCCTCGGCCCTGGAACGGTCGGCTTCCAGTTGAACGGAGCGCTTGTCCTGGTCGCCGGTGATGCGGTCTGCGCGGTTGAGCAACTCGCCCGCGTAGCTGCGGATATTGCTCAGGCGTTCAAGCCCGATGTCGATGTTGGCCAGCGCCTGCCCCGAGGCCTGTGCCGCCACGTTGGAGTTAGGGGCCGCCTTGAGCTCGGTGATGGCTTTGTCTATGACGCTGAACAGGCTGGCGTTGGGCGAGATATTGAGTGTGTCGCCATTGGCGGGCGCCACGGTGATGGTGCCGTCCACCGCCTTGGTGGGCGTGGCCGTGATCTTCATCGACATGCCGGTGGGCAGCCCATTGATGCTGAACTCGTTCTTCTCGCCGATCTTGATCGGGTTCAGTGTCTGCGCAGCGGGGGGCACAAAGGCCGGGTCGGTGCTGGTGATGTTGTAGGTGGCCGACAGGGTGTTGGTGGCCGGGTTGAGCGTGACGCCAGAAAAACTCACGCTGTAGGTGTAGGCCTGCCCGGTGGCGGGGTCTTTGTTGAAGGTGGTGCCTGGGGCAATGTCAATGGCCGAGGTGTTCAGCGCGCGGCTGGGCTGCGCGCCCGTGGGCACCGAGCCGGTCGTGGCGCCGGGCAGGATCACGGTGCTGGTGCCTTGCGTGATCGTTGCGTGAAAGCTGCCATCGCGGTTGGCATCGAACATGAAGGCGGCATCCCCATCCAGGGTGTTGGGGATGGACACCCCGGTACTGGCGTTCTGCCCGGCTTGCCCAGCGAAAAGATAGTCGGGCGTGCCGCTCAAGGGGCCCATGAAGGGCGATTGCGCGCTGCCCAGGGCGCCCAGCAGCGGCAGGCCATTGGTGTCGGTGCGATTGGCCACGGCCGTGAGCTGGTCGCGCAGGCTCTGCAACTGGTTGGCAATGGTGGCGCGCTCGCTGCTGCTCAGGGACGCGTTGCCAGCGTTCACCATCAGTTCACGGACCTCTTGCACCAGGCTCACGGCATCGCCCACCGATGACTCGGCCTGGGCAATGGCGTTGCGCTGGGTTTCCAGTGCGCGCTGCTCGGTCTGGATGCGGGTCATGCGGGTCATCGCCCGCTCGGCCTGGGCGGCTGAGACAGGGTCGTCGCTGGCGCGCACCACGCGTTTGCCCGAGGTCAGGTTCTCTTGCAGATTGACCAGCGAAGCCTGCCGCGCCGACACGTTGCGGATGGAGTTGTCATACATGTTGGCGGTGCCAACGCGAAAGATGGTATTGCTCATGTCAGGCTCCTACGGAGGACTTCAGAGGGTGTCATCGACCCAGGTTCTGGATCAGGGTGTCAAAGACACTCTGCGCAATCTGCAGCATTTTGGCCGACGCTTGGTAGGCCTGCTGGTACTGCAACAGCTTGGCCGCCTCTTCGTCCAGGTTGACGCCGGACACGGAGGTGCGGTCGTTTTCCAGGTTCTTGGCGATGGTGGTGGACAGCTCGGAGGCAAACAGCGCGCTTTGCGTGCGTGTACCCACCTGCGCCATGGCGCTGGCGTAGCCGTCGCTCATGGTGGATTCGTCAAACATCTTCACATCGCGCAGGTTCATCAGCGCCGTGGCGTTGCCTGCATTGCGGGTGTAGTTGTCGCCGTACTGGGGGTCCAGCGCATTGCCCACCTTCACGGTGTCACCCGTCTTGGGCGTGCCTTTGAGGGTGATCTCCCAGCCGTCGATGACGATGGGCGTGCCCGCCGTGTAGGCCAGGCCCGTGGTGCCTGATGGGGGGGTGGTTGAGCCTGTCACGCTGTAAGTCGTTGGTGGGCCTGCTGTGAAGGTCAGCTGCACACCGGCGGGGATTGGAGGGGCGGTGAACCCGCTCTTGGCCGTGAGGCTGGACAGCTGCAGCGTGCCTGCGTTGGATGTGCCCATGGCCGCATTCACCGGGTTGGCCGCAGCCAGGTCGCGCGGCGAATACACCAGTGCCTGCATGTTGGCCGCGGCCGTGCTGAAGGGCTTGAACAGCATGCGTTCACCCGCAGCGCCGGTGGCCGTGAGGTTGAAGGTCAACCCATCAATCTGCTGGCTGGCCAGGTTGGCCGCGTTGGTGAAGGCTGTGGCCTTGCCGTCGGACAGGCGCACCACTTGCCCGGCGGGGGGCGTGGTGAAGCGGATTTCGTAGTCCGACGCGGCGAACTGGGTGGCGTCGGTGAAGGTGACATTGCCCACGGCCGTGCCGTTGGTGGTGCCTGGCATGCTGGTGGGCAGGGCAAACAGGTCTTTGCCCAGCTGGCCGTCCAGCGTCAGGCCCTGGTTTTGCTGCTCGTTGAGCGTCATGCCGATGGCCATGGCCATGCGCCCGAGCAGGTTGCGCCCTTCGGCCAGATCGGTGTTGTTGAACTTGAGCAGGCCGGTCACACTGCCGCCGCCCAGCGTGTTTTCGTCCAGTTCGATGGAGGGTGAGCCGGGTCGGTTGAAGAGCAGCTTGAGCTGCCCGCTGGCGGGGAAGGTGGAGGAGTCTGCAATCGAGACCGTGGTGGCCGTGGTGCCCAGCACCAGGGGCTGGCTGCCCCCCACGAACAGGCCCACGGTGCCGTCGTCGGCTGGGATCTGTGTGGTTTGAACGTACTGGTTGATCTCGCGGATGATCTGGTCGCGCTGGTCCAGCAGGTCGTTGGGCGTTTGCCCGTTGCCGGTGGCGCGGGCAATCTGCTCGTTCACCGAGGCCATTTGCTGGGCCAGGTTGTTGATGGTGTTGGCGCTGTTTTGCAGCTGCTGGGAGACGGTGTACTGGATCTCGTTGATGCGATCGGCCGATGTGCGCATGCGGGCCGCTGTTTCATCGATGCGGGTGAGCACCAGCGTGCGCGCCGACAGGTCGGTAGGGGAGGCCACGACGTCCGAGAACGCATTCATCATGTCGGTGATGGCGGCGCCCAGCCCGGCCGTGCCGCCGCCGAAAATCTCTTGCAACTGGCTCAGCCGCTCGGCCCGCACCGTGTCGGCGGCGCTGACCGAGCCCGCTGCGGCCGACTGGCGGGTGAGCAGCTCGCTTTGGTTGCGCAAAATGGTTTGCACATCCACACCTTGGCCGATGTAGCCGCCGCCCGTGAACTGGCCCTGCACGGTTTGCAGCACCACGGTCTGGCGCGAGTACCCGGGCGTGTTGACGTTGGCAATGTTGTTGCCTGCGGTTTGCAGCGCGACCTGGTTGGCCATCAGGGCGCGGGCGCCTACGTTGAGCAGTCCCATGATTTACCCCGCTTCCATCACGCTTGTGCCTTTTGGGCCCGCAGTGCGCTATGGATCGCACCGCTGAGCTTTCTGGCGTATTCCGGGTCGGTGGCGTAGCCCGCCTTTTGCAGCTCGGTGGCATAAGCCACAGCCGAGCCCGTCTTGGCGGTGGCTTGGGCCTTTTCGTAGCGGGGGCTGTTGGTGATGAGCTGGGCGTAGTCCCGGAACGATGCTTCGTACGAGTCGTAGGCGCGGAACTTGGCCACCACCTTGCGGGGCACACCGTCCACGTACTCGGTGGTCGTCACCTCGGCCACCTTGCCTGTCCAACCCTTGCCGGCCTTGATGCCGAACAGGTTGTAGGAGGTGGAGCCATCCTTGTTGCGGATCTCGCTCTTGCCCCAGCCGGTTTCGTGGCCTGCCTGGCCCAGCATGAAGCTGGCGGGGATGCCGCTTTCCTTGGCCACGGTTTCGGCCGTGCTGCTCAGGTGCTGCACAAATTCATCGCGCCCTTTGGGGGCGGGGGTGGTGGTCACGCCCGCGATGCTGGCGGAGCCTGTAGCCGCCTTGGTGGCCGCAGTGCTGCGCCCAGTGACTTGCTGCAGGCTCAAGGTGGAGGGCACGGAGAACGTGGGCTCGGCCGCACCCATCTGGCGCGACAGTTGCCGGGCGATGGCCTCAGACAAGCCCCCGGGCTGGCCCGACATCTGCACCGACAGTTGCTGGTCCAGCATGTCGGTGCCCAGGTCGCCTCCGGCGCTGTCGAGCATGCCCGACTTCATGGTGGCCTCGCGCATGCTCTTGATCAGCTCGCGCATGAACAGCGACTCAAACTGCTTGGCCGCCTCTTTGGTGGCCTCGGGGCTGTTTTGTCCGGCTTCGTACTTGAGGTTGTTGAGCGAGCGCGTGTCCACCGCCAGCGCCTGGTGCGCGCCGGTCGATGTGGACGAGGGCAGGGTCACGGCCATGTCAGATCACCTCCAGCTCCGCATTCAGCGCACCTGCCGCCTTGATGGCCTGCAAGATGGCCAGCAGGTCTTGCGGCGTGGCGCCCAGCTGGTTCAGTGCGCGCACCACATCGGCCAGTTGGGCCGAGGGCGGCATCTGGATGATGTTGCCCGGCTCCTGGTTGATGGTGATGTCGCTCTTTTGCGTGACCACGGTTTGCCCTTGCGACAGCGGGTTGGGCTGGCTGATGACCGGGGTGGAGCTGATGGTGATAGACAGGTTGCCGTGCGCAATGGCGCATGAGCCCAGCGTCACGGCCTGGTTCAGCACGATGGAGCCGGTGCGGGCGTTGATGACCACCTTGGCGGCGGGGGTGGAGTTTTCGAGTGGCAGCTCTTCCAGATCGGCAATGAAGCCCACCCGCGCGCCTGGGTCTTGCGGTGCGCGCACCTGCACGGTGCGCCCGTCCAGGGCGGTGGCCAGGCCGTTGCCCAGCTTGGCGTTGATGGCCTGGGCCACCTTGCGTGCGGTCTGGAAGTCCGATGCATTCAAGCCCAGGTTGATGGTGTCGCCCTCGTTCAACGGGGTGGGGACCGACCGCTCGACCTGGGCGCCTTGTGGAATGCGACCGGCCGACAGGTGGTTGATTTGCACCTTGCTGCCTCCTGCCGAAGCGCCAGCGCCGCCCACCACCAGGTTGCCCTGGGCCAGGGCGTAGATCTCGCCGTCGGCGCCGCGCAGCGGGGTGGCAATGAGCGTGCCGCCCTTGAGCGACTTGGAGTTGCCCATCGATGACACATTCACATCCAGCATCTGCCCCGGCTGGGCAAAAGCGGGCAATTGGGTGGTGACGATCACAGCCGCCACGTTCTTGAGCTGCAGCTGCGAGGCCGTTCCGGGCGGCAGGGTGATGCCCATTTGCTGCAGGTAGTTGGACATGGCCTGCGTGGTGTAGGGCATCTGGGTGGTCTGGTCACCCGTGCCGTCCAGTCCCACGACCAGGCCGTAGCCTGTGAGCTGGTTGCTGCGCACGCCTTGCACCGCCGCCACTTCCTTGATGCGCACGGCGTGCGCGGTGGGCGCGGCGGCCGCCAGCACTGCGGCCAGCAGGAGCCAGAGTGCACGCAGCTTGCGCGGCCAAAGGGAGTGGGACGAGGCTTTCATGGCTTCCATTGTGGGTTGCCATGGCAAAAACTAAAACCCAAAAAGAAGCCGGTTCACCAGCCTTTTGCCTGCGATCTGCGTGGTGCCCGCCGCTTCAAGCGTGGGCGCCGCCCTAGACGCCACTTGGCGAGAAATATCAATAAAAATGCCACCTAGAGCGCACTAGTAAAGCGCTAGCAGCTATAAATTTGATAGTAATTGAAGCGTCTGGTGCGTGCGGCACGTGCAGTCGGGACATGAAAAAGCCGCTGGCCCCCTGCGCATGCAGACAGCCAGCGGCGCTTTGGCACCGGCATTCGCGGATCAGAACGGCGTGACCTTGTTGAAGAACCGGCCCAGCCAGCCCTGTGCCTGCACCTCGCCTTGCGAGCCACGGCCGCGCGACTCGATGCGCACGTTGGCCACCTGGGTGGAGTTGATGATGCTGCCTGGCTGCATCACGCGCGGATCGATGGTGCCGGAAAAGCGCAGCACGTCCACGTTCTGGTTCACGCCGATTTGCTTCTCGCCAGCCACCACCAGGTGCCCGTTGGGCAAGACATCGATCACAGTGGCGGTGATGGAGCCAGAGAAGGTGTTGGCGCTTTCGGTGCCGCCCTTGCCGGAGAACGCGTTGCCAGACTTGGCGCCGAGTCCCAGCTTGCCGACATCGCTTGCCCCCACAAAGGGCAGTGCTGTTACGGCATTGGAGACGTTGGCCGAGCGGTCCAGTGTGGAGGAGGACTCTTGCTTGGCCGTCACGTTTTCCACGATCTGGATCGTGACCAGATCGCCCACCAGCCGGGCCCGGCGGTCTTCAAACGCTGGCCGGTAGCTGGCGGTGTTGAACAAACTTCCGTTGGCTGGCTGAGGCGCCGCACGCGGCGCAATGCTGAGCTGCGGCGGAGTGGTGGGCAGGATGTCCACAGGCGGTGTTGGCGACAGGCTGGCGCAGCCCGTGGCCAGCAGGCTGGCGAGCACGCCCGTGACCGCCCAAAGCCCATGGCGTGGGCGGGCAGTGTGTGTGCAGGCGGTGTGTGTGCCTGCGACCAAGGGGGCTGCAGTGGTGCGGTTCATGGCGTGCCTTCCTGGGGGCCTGGGGTAGGGCCCGTGGTGCGTGTGGGTTACAGCTGGCTCAGCTTGGCCAGCATTTGGTCGGTGGTGGTGATGGCCTTGGAGTTCATCTCGTAAGCACGTTGGGTCTGGATCATGTTCACCAGTTCTTCCACCACGTTGACGTTGGACGACTCCAAAAACCCTTGCTTGATGATGCCCAGACCGTTGGTGCCGGGCGTGCCCTGCTGGGGCTGGCCCGACGCCGCCGATTCCTTGAACAGGTTTTGCCCGATGGGCTCCAGCCCGCCAACGTTCACAAAGCCCGACATCGCCAGGGTGCCCAGTGGCTGGGGAGCGGTGTTGCCCGGCACGGTGGCCGACACGGCGCCATCGCTGCTGATGCTGATGCTGGTGGCATTGGCGGGCACGGTGATGCCATTGGCCACCGGCAGGCCGCCCGAGGTCACCATGCGCCCTTGCGCATCCACCTTGAACGAACCGTCGCGGGTGTAGCCGATGGTGCCGTCGGGCATGGTCACTTCAAAAAAGCCATTGCCGTTGATGGCCACGTCCAGGTTGTTCTTGGACTCTTGCAGGCTGCCCTGCTCAAAGTTGCGCCCGATGGACACCGTGCGCGCCCCCAGCCCCATGTGCAGCCCGGTGGGCAACTGGTTTTGCTCGGTGGCGGCGGCGCCCACCTGGCGGTAGTTCTGGTAGGCCAGGTCTTCGATGTTGGCGAAGTTGCGCTTGAAGCCCGTGGTGGACACGTTGGACAGGTTGTGCGAGTGCAGGTCGATATTGGTCTGCTGCACAGTCATGCCGGACTTGGCGGTGTAGAGGGCGGTGAACATGGCGGTTTCCTTGCGTTCGGTTCAGCGTGGGGCGACGGGCTTGGCCTCAGCCATTGAGGCTGAGCAACTGCGCAGCCGATTTGTCGTTGGTTTCTGCCGTTTGCAGCAGCTTCATCTGTTGCTCGAACTGGCGGGACGCGGCGATCATTCCCACCATGCTCTCCACGGTGTTCACATTCGAGCCTTCCACCGCGCCGCTGAGCATGCGGGCCGTGGCGTCGTTGGGCATGGGGTCGCCAGACGCTGTGCGAAACAGGCCGTCGTCACCGCGCTTGAGCGGGTCTTCCGCCGTGGGAGACGCCAGCTTCAGCCGCCCCAGTGCCTGCGGGGGCTGCCCTGCCGTCTTGGCCGTGATGGTGCCATCGGCGCCCAGGGTTACCTCAGCGCGGGGGGGCACGTCAATCGGGGCGCCGCCGTCAGACAGCACCGGCAGGCCCGAGGGCGTGACCAACTGGCCGGTGGCCGACACATCGAACGAGCCCGCACGGGTGTAGGCCTCCAGCCCGTCGAGCCCTTGCACGGCAA
The DNA here is from genome assembly GCF_002749705.1 of Acidovorax sp. 56. NCBI lineage: Bacteria > Pseudomonadati > Pseudomonadota > Betaproteobacteria > Burkholderiales > Comamonadaceae > Acidovorax > Acidovorax sp. 56. Next base: position 2,688,301 of record NZ_PEEV01000001.1, on the reverse strand, counting down.
ACCAGGCGTTGCCCATGGCCATGGCGTCGAGGTTGCGGCCAGTGGTCTTGGCGGGGCCTGCCGTGTTCAGGTAGCCCGAGGTGGCCTCCAGCGCGAAGACCCGCGTGGTCGATCCATTGCCTTGCACGGGCACCGAGCGGAAGGTGGACATCTCTGCCCGAAAGCCGTTGGTGGACGCATTGGCCAGGTTGTTGGCCAGCACCGACTGCCGGTGCTCTGCGGCTTTGGCCCCTGTCATGCTGGTGTAGATGATGCGGTCCATGGCGGCTCTCCGTTCTCAGTGCGCTCGCGTCGTCAGCATCAACGCAGGTTCACCAGGGTGGACATCACCTGGTCTTGCGTCTTGATGGTCTGGGCGTTGGCCTGGTAGGCGCGCTGGGCGGTCATCATGTTGACCAGCTCGGCCGTCAGGTCGACGGTGGAGTCTTCCAGGGCGCCTGAGCGCAGGCCACCAAAATTGCCATCGGTGGCGGTGCCCACGACGGGTTGGCCGGATTCAAAGGTCGACACCCATTTGTTACCGCCCACCGAGGCCAGGCCCTGGGTGTTGCGAAAGCTCGACAGCGCGATCTGCCCCTCCGAGCGGGTCACCCCGTTGGAATAACGGGTCATGATCATCCCGTTGTTTTCGATGTTGATGCCCGTCAGCTCGCCAATGGTGTAGCCATCCTGGCTGAGGTTGGACACGGTAAATTTCGACCCCCCCTCCGAAACGTTGTCCAAGCTCACGGCCACGTTGAATGCTGGCAGGTTGTTGGGGTTGGGGGGGCTGGGGTTGACGCTGAGTGGCAGCTGGAACCCTGTGGCCGGAGGTGTTGCGGCGGGGCCGATGATTTTGCCGGTGTTGTCGAAGGTGATCTGCCCAATGGCCGTGGCGACCACTGGGGGCACCGCCGTGGGGTCGTCCAGCTTGTCGTACACATCCCAGGTGTTGGCGGTGGCGGTTTTCTGGAAGTACAGATTGACGGGCTTGGCCACGCCTTGGCTGTCGTAAACGTTGATCGATGTGCCGTACGTGGCACGTGGTGTGGCGGGCACGGGGGGCGTCGCCGTGGGGTTGCCCGCTGCGTTGGGGGCAGTGGCTGGCAGATTGAAGTCGGCCGTGATCTTTGTTGTCTGCTTGGCCGGAATGGGCTGGGCTGTGGGGAACACCAGCGGTATCGGGTCGGTGCCGGTGCGCAGGCCGGTGACAGGGTCTACGGGGTAACCCATGACCTTGTCGTTGTCGTTGGTCACCATGTTGCCTTCCTTGTCCAGCTTGAAGTTGCCGGCGCGCGTGTAGGCCAGCGTTCCGTCAGGCTGGGTCACGGTGAAGAAGCCATTGCCATTGATGGCCACATCCAGGCTGTTGCCTGTGATGGTCAGGTTGCCCTGGGTGAATTGCTGCGCCACGTTGGCGGTTTCCACGCCAATGCCGGCATTGTTGCCGCCCGCTGAGCCGATGGCTGACGCCACCATCTCGGCAAACTCTGCACGCGAGGCCTTGAAGCCGGTGGTGTTGGCGTTGGCAATGTTGTGGCCGATGACGTCCAGGTTCTTGCTGGCGGCGTTCAGGCCAGAGAGGCCTTGCTGGAAACTCATGGTGTTCTCCTGGTTGGGCGGTGCATGCGATGCGTTGGGGGCTGGCGTTACACCAGGGCCTTGATCTGGCTGTAATTGATGGTCTTGCCGTTGGACAGGCTCAGCACCAGCTGGCCGTCTTCAGCGCCTGCAGCGGTCACCTTGGACAGCGCGAGCGCGGTGGAGTCGAGTTTGGTGGAGCCGTTGACGGCGGTGACGCGGAACTGCAGGCCTTCGGTAGAGCCCGTGTACTTGCTGGCATCCCAGTCAAAGGTGTGGCGACCGGCGCTTTGTGCGCCCAGGTCGACGGTGTCCACCACTTGACCGCCAGCGGTCAGGATCTCGACCTTGACCCCGGTGGCTGCAGAGCCCAGCTCGAACCCGCCCTTGCCGGTCTTGTCGGTGATGGACACGCTGTTGCCTTCGGTCATCACACTGCGGCCCACCAGGGCCGTGCCCTGCATGACCTGCAGCGAGTTGAATTGCGCTGACATGCTGGCCATGGTCTGGTTCAGCTGCTGGATGCCCGTCACGGTGTTGATCTGCGCCATTTGCGATGTCATCTGGGCGTTGTCCAGAGGGTTCATCGGGTCCTGGTTGTTGAGCTGTGCCACCAGCAGTTTGAGGAACCGGTCCTGCGCTGCATTGGGGTCGGTGTTGGGGTCTGCCACGCTGGTTGTGGAGCTGGACGTACCGCTGGTGGAGGAGGTCGAGGTGGTGGCTTTGGTCGAACTGAGGATCATGCTGAAGTCTCCTGGGGCTTACTGGCCCATTTGCAGGGTTTTGAGGAGCAGCGACTTGGCCGTGTTCATGACCTCGACGTTGTTCTGGTACGAGCGCGAGGCGGAAATCATGTTCACCATTTCCTCCACGGCGTTCACGTTGGAATGCGTCACATAGCCCTGCTCATCGGCCGAGGGGTGTGAGGGGTCATGCACCTTGCGACCGGGGGCATCGCTTTCCTTGATGGAGGTCACTTTCACGCCCGCAGCGGCGTCCGAACCCATGGGGGCCGTTTGAAACACCACCTGGCGCGCCTTGTACGCCTTGCCATCGGGGCCTGCCACCGCATCGACGTTGGCCAAGTTGCTGGCCACGACGTTCAGGCGCTGTGACTGCGCGCTGATGGCGCTGCTGGACACATTGAAGATGGAGAACATGGACATGGGGCGTCTCGCTTTCTGCGCTGGCTTACTGGCCCTGGATGGCGCTGAGCATGGTTTTGGCGTTGCCGTTGATGAAGCGCAGCGTGGCCTCGTAGCGCACGGCGTTGTCCACGAAGTTCGAGCGCTCGCGGTCCAGGTCCACCGAGTTGTTGTCCAGCGCGGGCTGGGTCTGCACGGCATAGCCCAGCTTGCTGGGGCCTGAGAGTGTGGATGCCGAGCCCGAACCTGTGGTGGTGGCCTGAAAATGCCGGGGGTCTGACGTGGCGGTGCTCACGGCGGGGCCTGTGCCGCCGGTGGCCAGGTTCTTCACGACGCTGCTGGCATCCGATTCAGTGGCTTCGCGCAGGGTTTTGGCAAAGTCGAAATCCCGCGACACGTAGCCGGGGGTGTCTGCATTGGCAATGTTGCTGGCGATGATGCGCTGGCGCTCGGCGCGCAGTATCAGCGCGTTGCCTTGAAATCCCAGCTGGTTGGTCATCTTGTCAAGCATGGTTGCCTCACATCCTGTATCGCTTGCCGCCACGGCCCGGTGCGGGTTTTGGCGTGGTTCGATTATGGAAATGGCGGCTTTTTTCTAAAGCCCGAAGAACGCGGAAATGGCTGGGCAGTTTCGGGCTTTGCCCTGGGGCTTGGCGGCCTATAGTGAATGCGTTGGAATGGCCCGCAGGCCTGGGTGCTGTACCCAGAGCTCTGCTGCGCTGGCGGTGCTCCCTGGCAACCGTGCACGGGCCCTTCAGGCGGACGGCGTGGCGCTGTCCGTCCCACCGCGCCGCGGTTTGTCGGCGCTTTTACCGGAGAGCGCACCATGCCTTCCCTTTCATCCCTGCGCAGCGTTGGCCTGGCCCTCATGGCACTTTGGGGGGTATTGGCCGTGGGCGCCGCCCAGGCCCAGGCGGTGGCTGACCCCGCCGCCGAGCTGGGCAACCTGACCCAGCACTGGCTGGACGACGCCCTGGCACGCAACCAGGCGGCAGGCACCACGCTGCGCATGGAAGTGAGCGTGGGCGCGCTGGACAGCCGCTTGAACCTGGCCCCCTGTGCCCGGGTGGAGCCGTATTTGCCTGCAGGCTCGCGCCTGTGGGGGCGCACCCGGCTGGGGCTGCGGTGCGTCGAGGGGCGTTCGCCCTGGAATGTGTTCTTGCCCGTGACCATCAAGGCCTGGGGCCCCGCCTGGGTGCTGACCGGCAACGTGGCGCCCGGCGCCGTGCTGACGGCCAACGACGCCACGCAAGCCGAGGTGGACTGGGCGGCCGACTCCGCCCCGGTGGTGGCCAACCCTGAGGCCTGGGTGGGCCAGACCGCCTCGCGCCAGTTGATGGCCGGGCAGGCCTTGCGCCAATCCATGGTCAAGGCGCCCAGCATTTTCCGCGCAGGTGCGCAGGTGCGTGTTTCTGCCCAGGGGCCGGGTTATGCTGTGGTCTCTGCAGGGCAAGCGTTGTCCGCAGGCACCGTCGGGCAGACTGTGCGCGTCAGAATGGACAATGGTCGCGTTGTGAGCGGCATTGTGGCTGAAGATGGAACAGTGACCATCACTCTTTGAGGATTTGCCCGCACAAATAGCTAAAGTCCGCCCAAAACGGGTCGAAAACATTGCTACTGAGCCCCACATCACACGGGGTGGTGGAGAGAGCGATGAAGATAGGTCAAAAACCGGAACTCCCGGGCGCATTGGCGCAGACGGGGCTTGCCAAGCAAGCCAAAAGTCCAGCCCCTGCTGCGGAAGGGGTGGCAAAAGGCGCTGCTGCTGCGCAAGCCGCCGGTGTGCCTGTCACGGTGTCCAGCTCGGCCCGCGCCCTGGAGCAGCCTGGTCGCACCACCAGCGATTTCGACGCCAAGCGCGTGAGCGAAGTGCGTGCTGCCATCAATAACGGCACTTTTTCGGTGGATGCGGATGCGATTGCGGACAAATTGCTGTCCAATGCGCAAGAAATCTTTTCTCGCGCCCGCGGATAAACGCCTGATCCCAGGCTTTGTCTAGCGCACCACCACCATGTCGTTAGAAGAAGCCCTCACCACGGTAGAGCAACACATCGAAAAGGTGTCTGCCGCCTTGCTGGCACTGGACGCTCCCTCGCTGGAGATTGCCAGCACCGCGCTGCGCGATGCGGCAGCGCGCTTTACCTGGGTGCTGGAGCAAGCGCAGCACCAGCAAGTTTCTGAATTTCCCCCCCAATTCCAGCAGCGCCTGGCAGCTGTTGGCCAACATTTGGCCATCCAGCGAGACAACCTGGCCCGTGTGGCGGTGTTGACCGACCGCCAGGTGGCCGTGGTGGTGCCGCAGGCCGATGGAGCCCAGACGGCCACCTATGGCAACCCGCAAGCCGCAGGCGCGAAGGCGGGCGGCGTAGCGCGCATCTATCGCTCGGTGGGTTGAGCGGACGGCCGCCACTTTCCGTGCGCAATCTGGCGCAGGGTTGAATACCTTGGGTTTGAGGTTGCTATAAAAATAATAGCTGCTAGCGCTTTATTTACAAGCGCTAGCAGCTATTTTTTTAAATGTGGCCGGGTCAGTGGCTGCGCATCTTGGCGCGCAGGCGGGCGATGGACTGGCTGTGCAGCTGGCATACGCGCGATTCGGTCACGCCCAGCACGGCGGCAATCTCTTTGAGATTCATGTCGTGCTCGTAGTACATGCCCATGATGTGCTGCTCGCGCTCGGGCAGGCTCTTGATGGCGTTGACCAGCGATGTGCGCAGCCGCTGGTCGCGCAGCAACTCCACCGGGTCGGCCGCAGCGTCGGCCACGTGGCGGTCCAGAAAACCGTCATCGTCCTCGCTGTGGGTCATATCTTCCAGGTACACCAGCTGCGTGCCGCGCACCTTGCCCAGCAGGCTTTGGTAGTCGGCCAGGCTCAGCTCCATCTCATCGGCAATTTCAGACTCCAGCGGGCTGCGCCCCAGCTTTTGCTCCAGCCGGTGCACGGCGTGCTCAATGTCTTTTTGGCTCTTGCGGGAGCTGCGCGACATCCAGTCGCCCTCGCGCAATTCGTCGAGCATGGCGCCACGGATGCGCTGGGTGGCAAAGGTCTCAAACTGAACGCCTTGGGCCATTTCGTAGCGCGACAGGGCATCCGCCAAGCCCATCATGCCGACCTGGATCAGGTCGTCCAGTTCCACGTTGGGAGGCAGCTTGGCAATCATGTGGTGCGCAATCCTCCTCACCAGCGGAACATGCTGGCGGATCATCGCATCACGATCGAGCTGGCCTTTGGCGGTGTACATCAGATCAGTGGCTCCAGACGGTGGACGTTGGCTCAGGCGTGCCCGACAAACCCGTCACGTGGCTGGATGGTAGCGCAGTCAGCGGTCCACTGATGGTGCCCGCGTTTTCCAGCAGTTGCAAGGCCAAGCGTTGAACGTCATGAGGGTTATTGGCCGAGACGGTGGTCGTGCGCACGCGCCCGCCCAGGTGTCGTTCGGCGCAGTCTTGCAAGGTGCGTAACGCTCCCAGCGTGCGGCGACGTTCGCTGGCGCCATCGCCTTGCAGCACCGAGGCCACGGTGCAGGGCAGGCCGGAGTGCGTGGCAATCTGCTTGAGGCTTTTGTAGCAGGACAAAACACCGGCGGAGCCGCCCTCCATCACTGCCAGCGGGATGGTGCTGGTGTGCGTAAGCAAGGGGCCTAACAGCCCTGCCGGGGCGTGCAGCACCAGCAGCCCGTAGGCGCGGAAGTACGGCAGTAGCCCTTGCAGCGGAGGGGCGCCTTCGGTGTAGGCCTGCCGCTGCAGCTGGTGCAGGCCCCGCGCCGCAGGGATCACGGCCACCGAGGTGACCGAGGCGCTGGCGCTGGTGCCCAGGCCGTCGTTCCAGGGGGCTTGCTGCAGCACATGGCTCAGGCCTGGGGTGTCGTCCGTTTCCAGTGCGGTACCGTCCAGCACCATCACGGGGTAGCCCAGGCGCTGCAGGTTGGCGCAAATCTGCCAGAGCATCTCCAGCCCGCTGGAGGCGCGCTCCTGGCTGGCCACCGCCAGCACGCGCAACTGGGCTTGCGGCGTGAAGCTGCTCAGGCCTGCCGCCTGGTGAAAGCCTGTATCAAGCATCCACAAGTCCTTTCTCTGTCAGGGCCTCGGGGGCGTTCGAGAAGTAGTAGTTCAGGTCGGACGCCTTGGGGTCAAACGCCGACTTCACGGGCGCGCGCATGGAGGTGCTGATGAGTTTGTGCGCTTCGGCGGGTTCCCAGTCTTCAGGCACCCGCTGGCCGTTGGTGACGCCGCGCAGCACCATCTGGTGGCGGATCAGCGCGTCAATCGAGGGCCCCAGCTTCACGGCTTCGTCCACCTTGGACAGGATGGCCTGCTGCGAGCCAGCGGTCTTGAAAGAGGTGAGCACATCGTCCAGCGTGTCGCCGTGGCAGCCGGCATTGAGCACCAGCAGCCGGTTCACGCGGGGCAGGTCCAGCACGTCCAGCATGCTGCGCTTGCGGGGATCGCGCGGCGCGACGCCAGTGGTGTCGATCAGCACCATTTTCTTGCCACTGAGCAGGCCCAGCAGGTCTTGCAGTGCGGCACGGTCGTGGGCCAGGTGCGCCACGATGCCCAGCATGCGGCCATAGGTGCGCAGTTGTTCGTGGGCTCCCACGCGGTAGGTGTCCAGCGTGATCAGGCCCACACTGCCAGGGCCATGCACGCGGGCGCACAGCGCGGCCAGCTTGGCGGTGGTGGTGGTTTTGCCCACGCCGGTAGAGCCGACCAGGGCAAAGATGCCGCCTTGCTCGTACAGCGGCGCTTCGTTCTCGTCGGTCTTGAGGTTGCGCTCGAGCACATCCATGAGCCAGCGCACAGCGTCGCCTGCCGACAGGTCCTCGGGCATGCGCTCCAGCACGGCGCGGGCCAGCGCGGGCGAGTAGCCTGCACGGATCATCTTCAGCATCAGGTTCGACTGGATGGGGTTTTGCTTGGCCTGGCCCAGCCAGGCCATGGTGTTGAAGCGGTCTTCAATCATCTCCTTCATGGCGTGCAGCTCGTTCATCAGGCTTTGCTGCTGGGCCATGGAGGCAGCGGGCGCTGCGGCTTCGGCCTTGCGGCGAGGAGGCGGTTCTGGCAGGTCCATCGGGATGGAGCGCAGAGGGTTGTGGCGCACCACGGCTGGGGCAGCGGGGCGCTCGCGGGGGAAGTCGCGGTCTTGGTCGCGGCTGCGCTCGGCAAACGTTGGCGGTTCGGCCGGGCCGTTCATCACTTCATGGCGGCGGCGCAGCATGCGTTCACGCACGTAGTCCTGGAAGGACAGCGTGCTCATGGCCAGTTGTTCGGTGTCTTCTTCCACCGGATTGTGGCGGTTGGCAGTGGCCGCAATCTGCATGGGGCGTACCGGTGCACGGGCGGCGCTCTTGGGGGCCAGCAGGGGCTCGTGCAGGGCGCCGCGCGAATCCTGAAAATCACGGCCACCTTGCAGCGACTTGCCTTGCGAGCCCATGGAGCCCGTCGGGCCGCCTGCGTTCTGGGCTGCGTTGTCGAGTGCCGACAAGGTGTCTTCTGCAGTAGCCACCACTTCCACGCCGTTGGCGGTGGGGCGGTTGGACAGGATGAGGGTGCCCTCGCCAAAGGCCATGCGCGCCTTGGCCAATGCCTCGCGGGAGGTGGGGGCGGTAAAGCGTTTGATGTTCATGCTGATGCACCTTTGAGAATGGGCCCAATCCGGATGGTGTGGGTCTCAGGAATTTCACTGTGCGCAAGCACCTGCAGGCGGGGGGCGACGCGGCGCACCAGGCGGGAGATGGCGTTGCGGATCTGGTCAGGCACCAGCAGGCAGGCGGGCAAGCCCATCTCCTCCTGCTTGAGTGCCACTTCGGCCGCCTTTTGGGTCAGGATGTCGGCGACGCCAGGGTCCAGCGCGGGGCCGGAGGCGTTGCCCAAGGCCTGCACCAGAAGGCGTTCCAGCCCAGGCTCGATGGCGATGACGTTGAGTTCGCGGGTGGGGCCGTAGATCTGCTGGACGATGGCAGGCGACAGTGCAATGCGCACGCGCCGGGCCAGCTCCACAGGGTCTGCGACGGAGCCTGCATGCTCTGCCAGGGTTTCGATGATGGTGCGGATGTCGCGGATGTGCACAGACTCTTCCAGCAGCAGCTGGAGAACTTTCTGGAACGTTGCGATCGAGACCATTTTCGGAACCACTTCTTCGATGAGCTTGGGGGCCAGTTTTGCCACGTGTTCCACCAGTTGCTGGGTTTCGGTGCGACTGAGGAGCTTGGCTGCCTGGACTTGCATCAAGTGTGACAAATGCGTCGCCATCACGGTTTCTGAATCAACGACGGTAAAACCCGCCATTTGTGCCGCTTCCTTTTGCCGGTCGTCAATCCAGTGCGCAGGCAAACCGAAAGCGGGGTCGGTGGTGGGGGTGCCGATGAGGGGTGTGGTGATGCCGCCGGGGTTGATGGCCAGGAACATGCCGGGGAAGGCTTCGCCCTCGCCCACCACCACGCCGCGCAGGGTGATGCGATAGCCGCTGGGCTTGAGTTCGAGGTTGTCTCGCACGTGCACGGCAGGGGGCAGGAAGCCCACCTCTTGCGCAAACTTGCGGCGGACGCCCTTGATGCGGGTGAGCAGGTCGCCCTGGCGGCTCTTGTCCACCAGCGAAATCAGTCGGTAGCCCAGTTCCAGGCCCAGCAGGTCAATGGGCTGCAGGTCGTCCCAGGTGGCCTCCCCATCGGCTGCGATGGGGGCGGGCGGGGCTTCGGGCTCTGGCGGGATTTGCTGGCGCTGGTACAGCACCCAAGCCCAGTAGCCCAGCGAGCCGCCAATCACCAAAAACACGATGTGCGGCATGCCAGGGATGAGGCCCAGCATGATCAGAATGCCTGCCGTCACGCCCAGCACACGGGGCGACATGAACAGCTGCTGCACGATCTGGCGACCCATGTCCTGCTCTTTGCCCACGCGCGAGACCACCATGGCAGCCGCCACCGAGATCAACAGGCCAGGAATCTGCGCCACCAGTGCATCACCGATGGCCAGCAGGATGTAGCTGTCGGCAGCCTGCTTGGCCGTCAAGCCGTGCTGAAGAATGCCGATCGTGAAGCCGCCCACGATGTTGATCAGCAAGATCAGGATACCGGCCACCGCATCCCCGCGCACGAACTTGGAGGCGCCGTCCATGGAGCCGAAGAAGTTGGCTTCTTCGCCCACTTCAGCGCGGCGGCGCTTGGCTTCCTTTTCGTCGATCAGGCCTGCGTTCAGGTCGGCATCCACGGCCATTTGCTTGCCTGGCATGGCGTCCAGGGTGAAGCGGGCAGACACCTCGGCAATACGCTCGGCGCCCTTGGTCACCACGATGAAGTTGATGACCACCAGAATCGCAAACACGATCAGACCGACAGCAAAGTTGCCGCCGATCAGGAAGTGCCCGAAGGCCTCAATCACCGCGCCAGCGGCGCCGGGGCCCGTGTGGCCTTCGAGCAGCACCACGCGGGTGGAAGCCACGTTCAGCGACAGACGCATCAGGGTGGTGAGCAGCAACACGGACGGGAAGGCTGCAAAGTCCAGTGGCCGGATCATGTAGGCCGCCACCATCATCACCATCAAGGCCACGGCGATGTTGAGGGTGAAAAAGGCGTCCAGCAGCCAGGCGGGGATGGGCAGCACCATCAGCGCCAGGATCGCCACCACCAGCAGTGGTGCGGACATGCCTTGCAAGACGGAGGTGTTCTTGCCTGCCCACAGCCTCAGGGAGTTGACAGAGGTGTTCATACAGCAGCGCCTTTGGCAGAGAGCTTGTTCAGTGGATCCAGCTCAGGGGGGACATAGGGCTCAATCAGCTCGCCAGGCATGCGGCCTTCGCCGCGCAGCGCGGCCTTGAGTCGGTACACATAGGCCAGCACCTGGGCCACGGCGGTGTACAGCGTGGCAGGAATGGCCTGGTCCAGTTCGGCGTGGGCATACAGTGCCCGCGCCAGCATGGGCGATTGCAATACGGGGATTTCGTGGCCCTTGGCCAGATCACGGATGCGCATGGCCACCAGGTCGGTGCCGCGTGCAATCACCTGGGGCGCGGCCATGGTGGCTTCGTCGTACTTCAGGGCCACGGCGTAGTGGGTGGGGTTCATCACCACAAAGTCGGCCTTGGGCACGGCGCTCACGCTGGCGCGGTCTGCCAGCTCGCGCTGCTTTTGGCGGATGCGTCCCTTGGTGTGAGGGTCGCCTTCGGATTCCTTGTGCTCTTGCTTCACTTCTTCGTGGGACATCTTGAGCCCGGATTTGAAGAAGAAGGCTTGCAGTGGGATGTCTACCAGCGCCGCCAGAAACACCACCAGCAACAGCATGCTCACACCGGTGGTGAGCCAGTCGGCCATGAAGCGGATGGCACTGGTGGAGGGCTGGGCCACCAGCATGGCAATGCTTTCGATGCTGTTGCCCATGTATTTCCATGCCACGAACGACAGCACAGAGGTCATGAACACCATCTTGGCCACATTGGCCAGTTGCTGCTTGGAAAACAGGTTGGTGAAACCGGTGAGCGGGTTCAGGCGGCTGAACTGGGGGGTGATGGGCTTGGCGCTGAAAATCCAGCCGCCCGCGCCCACTGCGCTGATGATGGCCGCTGCGCTGGTCAGCAGGGCGAAGACCACGCTGGCCACCAGGCCCACCATCACCATGACCTGCATGCGCTCCAGCATGGAGGCTGGGGTCATGACCACTTTGGCATCGAACATCAGCTGCCGACCCAGGGCGTGCTGCAGGTGGTCCATCAGCGTGGGAGCCAAGGCCAGAACGCTGGCAGCGCCAACCCCCAGGATCGCCAGGTGCGACAAATCGCGCGAGCGCGCGCCCTGGCCATCCTTGCGCGCATTCTGTAATTTGCGCTCCGTGGCGGGTAGTTCTTTGTCTTGGCTGGAGTCCATGATGGCATGACGGCTGGTGTCATGCCATTGTCGTGAGCGACCCGAAAACCTAAAGGCTGAAAAGGGGCCGCTGGGGCCCCTTTTTCAACGATGCAAAAACGCTGGTTCGATCAGAATCCCAAACTGGCGAGCAGATCGTCCACTTGGGATTGGTCGGTGACGATGTCGGGCGTGTTCTCTGGGTCTACCACGGGACCTTGCAGGCGCGCAGGCTCGGGAGGTGCCACTTGCACATGGGCGCTGGAGGGGGCTGTTTGAATGAGCAGCTGTACCAGCTGGTCTTCAATCGTTCCGGCCAGATTCACCACCCTGGCAATGACTTGGCCTGTCAGGTCGTGGAAGTCCTGGGCCATCATGATTTCGGTCAGATGCGCATCGGCTTCCTTGGTAACGCGCTCCACGTCGGTCAGGAAGTTGAAGATCTCACCTTTGGCGACGGCTGCCACGGGGTCTTTGACCAGGGAGTCCACCACACGGCGGGTTTCCGAGGCGATGAAGTCGTGTTGCGCTTTGGCCAGCTCCACCCGGCTGAGCACTTTCTCCGCCGCTTCGCCGGTGAGGCGTGCGATGTAGGAGAGGCGGCTTTGCGCGTCGGGCAGTTCACCCATGGAGCCCCGCAATTTTTCTGCGAAACCCAACTCATTCAGTGAATCGTGGAGTTGCCGTGTCAGCTGTCCAATTTTCTGATGGACATCTGCAGCGGGCTCTGCATGGGGGATTTCTGGCGTGTCCATGGCGTCACATTCCCATCTTTTTGAGAATCAGCAGAACTTTTTCTTCCAGGGTGGCTTTGGTGAACGGCTTGACGATGTAACCCGCAGCGCCCCCTTGGGCGGCCGCCACGATGTCTTCCTTGCGTGCTTCGGCCGTCACCATCAGCACGGGCAGGTGCTTGAGTTTGTCGTCTTTTTTGATTTCGGCCAACAATTGAAAGCCGTTCATGTTCGGCATGTTGATGTCAGACACCACAAAGTCGAACTTGCCGTTGCGAAGTTTGTTGAGTGCTGCGACGCCGTCTTCAGCCTCGTCGGCGTCCGCAAACCCGCTTTCCTTGAGCAGGTTACGGACGATGCGGCGCATGGTGGAGAAGTCGTCAACGATGAGGAAGCGAAGGGCTGTGGTCACTTGGGACCCTTTCGGTCGAAAATGGCTAGAGGTATTGTCAAGTGTGGCAGGTTTTGTGACAAGGCGTAACGTCTACCTGCCTTCGTCAGGATTTTCCCGCTTTTCAATCGTCAGTTCTGTCGATGTTACGGTGGGAATCCCTTTCCCCATGAGTCTTTCTTCTGCCTCACGGGTTAATACCGTGATGGTAATGCGACGATTGGCTGCAGAGCGTGGGGTGTTGGGTTCCAGCAAATCGCTGGCGGCCAGTCCGACCACGCGGCCCAGTTTGGCATCGGGCATGCCAGCGGCCACCAGTTCGCGGCGTGAGGCGTTGGCGCGGTCAGACGACAACTCCCAGTTGCTGTAGCCACGCTCGCTGTTGCCGTAGGGCACTGCATCGGTGTGGCCGGCCAGGCTCACGCGGTTTTCCACGCCATTGAGGGCGGCCCCAATCTCTCGAAGAATGTCGCGCATGTAAGGCTTGACGAGCGCGCTGCCGCTGTCAAACATGGGGCGATTCTGGTCGTCCACGATCTGGATTTGCAACCCGTCCGGGGTCACGTCGATCCGGATCTGCGATTTGTATTCGTTCAGGCGCGGGTTTTCTGTGATCAGCGCATCAATCTTGGCCTGCAGTGCCTTGATGCGCTGGGCGTCCAGGCGGGCTTGCTCGGCCTTCATATCGGCCTCGTTGAGCTTCTTGGGCTTCTCGGATGTCGTTTCGGCCCGCTTGACGTGCCCGGCGCTCTGCGTGAGGTCGGTGCCACCACCGCCAGTGAGGATGCTGGAGCTGGACCCCGAGCCTGGGCCGCCCTGCAGCGACACCTTCAGGGGGGCGCTGAAGTAGTCCGAAATACCTTTGCGGTCGCCATCGGTGGTGGAGCCCAGAAGCCACATCAGCAAAAAGAACGCCATCATGGCCGTCACGAAGTCGGCGTAGGCGATCTTCCAAGCGCCGCCATGGACTGCATGGCCGCCCTTCTTGACGCGCTTGATGATGATGGGCTGGAGTTTCTTTTCTGCCACAGCAAGGTCCGGTTACTTCTTGCCCTTCACGTGCCCTTCCAGCTCCGAGAAGGTGGGGCGGTCGGTCGAGAAGAGCACTTTGCGGCCAAATTCAATGGCTGTGGCTGGGTTGTAGCCCTGCATGCTGGCCAGCAGCGTAGATTTGATGCACTGGAACTCTTTGGCAGCGTCTTCGGTCTTTTGCTCCATCAAGCCGCCCAGGGGCTCCACAAAGCCGTAGGCCAGCAAAATGCCCAGAAAGGTACCCACCAGGGCCGAGGCAATCATGCCCCCGAGCACTGCAGGGGGTTGGCCCACCGAGCCCATGGTATTCACCACCCCCAACACGGCTGCCACGATACCGAACGCAGGCAACGCACCTGCCAGGCGGGCAATCGCCGCTACGGGGGCGTGTGCCTCTGCATGGTGGGTGTCAATTTCGGCATCCATCAGCGCCTCGATCTCATGCGAGTTGAGGTTGCCCGACACCATCATGCGCAGGTAGTCGGTGGTGAACTCGATCACATGGTGGTCATGCCCGACCACTGGGTATTTCTTGAAAATCTCGGACTCGTGGGGGGCTTCCACGTCTTTTTCAATGGCCATCAGGCCTTCCTTGCGGGCCTTTTGCAGGATGTCGTACAGCATGGCCAGCAGTTCCATGTAGCGGGCCTTGGTGTACTTGCTGCCCTTGAGGGCATCCGGAATCGCCTTGAGCGTGGCCTTGAGGACCTTGGGCTGGTTGTTCACCACAAATGCGCCCATAGCGCTGCCGCCAATGGTGATCAGCTCGAAGGGAAGGGCCGTCAAGATGACCTTGATATTCCCGCCGTGAAAGATGTACACGCCGAAGATGCAGACCATGCTGACGACGTAGCCGATGATGACAAACATGCTGGTGCGGTGGTTGTGGTGGCGTGAGCCTGCCTTCGGTTGGGTAAAGAGGGGGGCGGCACGCCGAGTTCGCGCACCTGTAGTTCACTGTATCTGATTGTGCGCGAACCAAACAAGCAAGCAAGTGGCAAACCACCGCTCTCATTCAGGCTTGTTGGCTGGGTGTGGTTTTTGGGTTGCATGGCGGTGGGGCCTGTGTGCACCGCAGCGGCGGCCTGGGTGTTCCCGGTTTCTCTGCTTTTTCCACCTTTACACCCTGTGGGCAATGCTTATGCTCACCCCGTTGCGCCTTCGGCAGGCTTGGTGGCACCGCTGTGGGTGCTGCAGGCCCCCGGGGCTGTGTTTAAACACCCAGGACTCCCTGACTGATGCAAGCCACTCCCTCTACCGATGCTTCTGTTGCCACGTTTGCTTCTGAGTCTGACGGCCAGGCCAGCGCGCAGGCTTCCAACCCGGTGCAGGCACTGCTGGTGCAGACCATGGCCCTGGCGCTGGATTGCCACCGGGCCCAGAACCTGGCCCAGGCGGAGGAGCTTTACCGTGCGGTGCTGAGCCTTGCGCCCGACCATGCAGACGCGAACCACAACCTGGGGGCGATTGCGATGGAGTGCGGGCAGTTTTTGGCGGCAGTGCCGTTTTTTCAGGCCGCCTTGCAGGCCAACCCCAAAAACCGCCAGTACTGGGTGAGCTTGGTGGACGCACTCATCCAGGCGGGTGAACACACCCTGGCGGAAGATATTTTGGAAGACGCCCGCCGTGCGGGCTTGGCGGGTGACGCTGCGGGCGAATTGGTTGAACGACTGGTCGACGCCGTCATGCGGCGCACGCGCAGCGCCCGGCCACCCCAAGGGCGCATGGCGTCCGCAGACCAGGTTGCCGAACTCAACCGCCTGTTTGAGGCGGAGAAGTTTGACGACGTGTTGCGCTTGGGCCGCAAGATGACGCGCCAGTATCCCCAGTGCCCCATGGGTTTCAAGTCCTTGAGTGCGGCGCTGATGCAACTGGGGCAGATGGACAAGGCCGTTGCGCCGATGCGCCAGGCGCTGCAGCTCAATCCCCGGGATGTGGACATGCTCAGCAACTATGGCCTGGCGCGTTCTCTCAAGGGTGATCTGGTGCAGGCCGAGGTGCTACTGCGCCAGGCCGTGGGCCATGCGCCGCGATTCCCGCAAGGCTGGTTCAACCTGGCCATCGTCTTGCGTGGGCAAGCGCGCTTGCAGGCGTCTGAGCAGGCCTACCGGCAGGCTCTGGAGGTGGGGGGCGATGACCCCAAGGTGCTGCTCAATCTGGGGCTCCTGCTGGGCGAAATGCACCGATTCACCGAGGGGCAAGCGTGCGTGCGCCGGGCCTTGGCGCTGGACCCGAACATGGTGCATGCACATGTGGGCCTGGGCATGTTGCTCAAGGACCAGGGGCGATTGCCTGAGGCCCTGCAGGCGCTGCAAAGGGCGCTGGAGCTGAGTCCGGCAGACCCAGGCGTGCACAGCAGCTATCTCTTTGTGGCCAACTGCATGCCCGAGATCGATCCGCTGGAGCGCTTTGCGGCCTACCAGCGTTTTAACCAGTATTTTGGTGAGCCACACCGCAGCGCATGGCGCCCCCACACCAATGACCGCAACCCTGAGCGTCGCCTGCGCGTGGGCTACGTGGCACCGGTGTTTCGCACCCATGCCTGCCGTCCGTTTCTGGAGCCCTTGCTGGAGCGGCATGACCATGACCGCGTGGAGCTGTTTGCTTACGCAGGGCCGTTTGAATTGGAAGACGAGGTTACCGATCACTACCGCACGTTGTTTGAGCACTGGATCGATACCCGCCAGATGAGCGATGACGAGCTGGCAGCACGCATCCGTGCCGACGGTATCGATGTCCTGGTAGACATTGCCGGGCAGACCAAGGGCCATCGGCTGGGGGGCTTTGCGCGCAAACCGGCGCCAGTGTCCCTGCATTGGCTGGACTCGGGTTACACCACAGGCCTTACGGCCATTGATTACTACCTGACCGACGCCATGACCGTGCCCGAGGGCTCGGAACACCTGTTCTCCGAAACCCCCTGGCGCTTGCCGCGTGCGCCCTTCGCCTACCGCCCAGGCGGCCAGGCGGGTGACGTCAGCGAACTGCCTGCTTTGGCCAATGGCTATGTCACCTTTGGCACCCTTACGCGCGCTGTGCGGCTCAATGACCGTGTGGTGCGGGCATGGGCTGCGTTGCTGCACCGGGTGCCCGGCTCCAGGCTGGAGCTCAACAGCGGCAACTTCTGCCAGGCCGAGGTGCGCGAGCAATGGTGGCCCCGGTTCGAGGCGCTGGGCATTCCCCGCGACCGCGTCATCATGGGGTTTGAAAGCCCGCCCTGGAACGTGCTGCGCCGGGTGGACATTGCGCTCGATTGCTTTCCGCAAAATTCGGGCACCACGCTGATCGAGTCACTGTATATGGGGTTGCCGTTTGTTTCGCTGGCGGGTGTACCCAGCATGGGAACGCTCGGAGCCTCGGTCCTGTCTGCCGTGGGGCACCCAGAGTGGATTGCCCGCAGCGAAGCCGAATATGTGGACAAGCTGGTGGCGCTGGCCAGCGACTTGCCCAGCCTGGCCCAGACCCGCCGTACCCTGCGCGCGCAGATGCAAGCCTCGGCGTTAATGGACGAAGCCGGTTTTGCCCGCGATGTGGAAGACGCCTATGCACAAATGTTTGCCCGCTGGTGCGCCAAGCAGGGCTGATAGCCGCAGATGCACCGCCTTTCACTCCCCACACTGGCTTTGCCGCACGGCAGTGCCTCACTATGCTTGAAACCATGAAAGCCGTACTGCTCGCTGGCGGGCTCGGAACCCGCATCTCCGAAGAGTCACACCTCAAGCCCAAGCCGATGATCGAGATCGGTGGGCGGCCCATTCTGTGGCACATCATGAAGATGTACGCCGCGCATGGCGTCAACGACTTCATCATCTGCCTGGGCTACAAGGGCTATGTGATCAAGGAGTATTTCGCCAACTACTTCCTGCACATGTCTGACGTGACCTTTGACATGGCCAACAACCGCATGGAAGTGCACCACCGCCATGCCGAGCCCTGGCGCGTGACGCTGGTGGACACGGGTGAGAGCACCATGACTGGCGGGCGCCTGCGCCGGGTGCAGGAATACCTGGAGCCCGGCCGGCCGTTCTGCTTTACGTATGGCGACGGCGTGGCCGACTTGGATATGAGCGCGCAATTTACCTTTCACCGGTCCCATGGTCGCCAAGCGACTGTCACTGCGGTGCAACCCCCGGGCCGCTACGGTGCGCTGGTACGCAACGGCGACGTGGTCGCGGGCTTTGAGGAAAAGCCCCGGGGCGATGGTGGCTGGATCAACGGCGGCTTTTTTGTGCTGCAGCCCGAGGTGATTGACCTGATCGACGGGGATGCGACGCCGTGGGAGGCAGAGCCTATGCAGCACCTGGCACAGAGCGGGCAACTGCAAGCCTTCGAGCACGCGGGCTTTTGGCAGCCCATGGACACCCTGCGCGAAAAGAATTTGCTCGAAGAGCTGTGGCAAAGCGGGCAAGCCCCGTGGAAGTGCTGGTAATGGCCGCTGTTGCAAAGCCCGCCCCTTCTTTCTGGCGCGGCAAGCGCGTGCTGCTGACCGGGCACACCGGCTTCAAAGGCAGCTGGCTGGCCCTGTGGCTGGCCCGCCTGGGGGCCGAGGTGACGGGCCTGGCCCTGGCGCCCGCCACCGAGCCCAACCTGTTCACCCTGGCCCGTGTGGCCGACGACGTGTATGCGAGCCACGAGTGCGATGTGCGCGACGCCCAGGCCGTGGCCGCCCACATGCAGGCGGCGCGCCCGCAGATCGTGCTGCACCTGGCCGCACAGGCGCTGGTGCGCGCGGGCTACGCCGACCCTTTGGCTACCTACGCCACCAACGTGATGGGCACGGCCCATGTGCTCGATGCGCTGCGGGGCCAGGCCGGTGTGCGCGCCGTGGTGGTGGTGACCACCGACAAGGTCTACCGCAACCGCGAATGGGCCTACCCCTACCGCGAAGACGACCCGCTGGGCGGCCACGACCCCTACAGCGCTAGCAAGGCGGCGGCCGAGATCGTCACTGCCAGCTACCGCGATGCCTTTTTGGCCGCGCAGGGCGTGGCCGTGGCTACGGCGCGGGCGGGCAATGTGATTGGCGGGGGGGACTGGGCGGCCGACCGCCTGCTGCCCGACGCCGTGCGCGCCTGGAGCGCCGGGCAGCCGCTGCACATTCGCCACCCTGAGGCCACGCGCCCCTGGCAGCATGTGATCGAGCCGCTGGCCGCCTACCTGTGCCTGGCCGAGCGCCTGTGGGCCAACCCCACCCATGCCGGCGCCTACAACTTTGGCCCACTGCCGCACGAGGCCGCCACCGTGGGACATGTGGTCAAAATGGCCTCTAGCGCTTATCCATCGAGCGCGACCAGCTATGAAAATCATAGTAAAAGCCCGCACGAGGCGGGCTGGCTCGCGCTGGAAACTGCCCACGCTCGCCAAGCCTTGGGCGTGGCCCCCCGCTGGGGTCTGGACACCGCCGTGGCCCGCACCATGGCCTGGTACCGCGCCCAGCACGGCGGGGCCGATGCCCGCGCTCTGTGCCTGGCCGACCTGGAAGCGTGGGAGGCCACCGCGTGAGTTCGCGTTTCTTATGCACCCCCTTGCCTCTGCACGGCTTGGTGCGCGTGCAGCGCCAGCCCTTGCAAGACGCGCGCGGCCTGTTCGAGCGCATGTTCTGCGCCGACGAGTTGGCCGCCGTGGGTTGGACCCAGCCCATCGCCCAAATCAACCACAGCATCACCCGCCAGCGCGGCAGCGTGCGCGGCCTGCACTACCAACGCCCGCCCCATGCCGAGATGAAGCTGGTGAGCTGCCTGCGCGGCGAGGTGTGGGACGTGGCGTTGGACTTGCGGGCAGGCTCGCCCACCTTTTTGCAGTGGCACGCCGAGCGCCTGTCGCAGGGCAACGCCTGCGCGTTGCTCATCCCGCCCGGCTTTGCGCACGGCTTTCAAGCGCTGACGGAAGACGCGGAATTGCTCTACCTGCACTCCGCCGCCTACGCGCCCGGCGCAGAAGCGGGCCTGAATCCGCTGGACCCACGCTTGGCGCTGCCCTGGCCGCTGCCGGTGGGCGAGATGTCCGAACGCGACCGCAGCCACGCGCTGCTGACCGAATCGTTTGAAGGAGTGCGCCTGTGAAGTGCCGACACTGCGGCCAGCCGCTGCACCTGCCGTTTTTAGACCTGGGCAGTGCGCCCCCTTCCAACGCTTACCTGAGCGAGGCTGCCCTGCGCGCGCCCGAGACTTGGTTCCCCCTGCGCGTGCAGGTGTGCACGCACTGCTGGCTGGTGCAGACCGAAGACCACGCCGGGCGCGAAGCGCTGTTCACGCACGACTACGCCTACTTCAGCTCGTTTTCTACCTCCTGGCTCGCGCATGCCAAAGCCTATGTGCAGGCCATGCAACAGCGCTTGGATTTGGGCGCGGGCAGTTGCGTGGTGGAGGTGGCATCAAACGACGGCTACCTGCTGCAGTACGTGCAGCAGGCGGGCATCCCGTGCTACGGCATCGAGCCCACGGCCAGTACGGCCAAGGCGGCGCGGGCATTGGGGCTCACGGTGGTCGAGCGATTCTTTGGCGTGGCCCTGGCCGACGAGTTGGCCAGCGCCGGGCGGCAGGCCGACCTGATCGCCGCCAACAATGTGCTGGCCCATGTGCCCGACATCAACGATTTTGTGGCGGGCTTTGCGCGCCTGCTCAAGCCCCACGGCGTGGCGACGTTTGAGTTTCCGCACCTGCTGCGCATGGTGCAGGGCTGCCAGTTCGACACGGCCTACCACGAGCATTACTCGTACCTCTCGCTCACCGCGGTGCAGCGCATCTTTGCGGCCAATGGGCTGGTGGTGGTGGATGTGCAGGAACTGCCCACCCACGGTGGTAGCCTGCGGGTGTTTGCCGCCCGTGCCGACGCCGCTGCCCACCCACAGGCCACGCCCGAGGGTGCCGCCCGCGTGGCGCAACTGCTGTCCACCGAAGCGGCTGCGGGCCTGTTGGGCGAAGGTTTCTACAGCGATTTTCAGCCCCAGGCCTTGCGGATCAAGCGCGAGCTGCTATCGTTTTTAATGCAATGCCAGGCCGATGGCCTCACCGTGGGGGCCTACGGCGCCGCGGCCAAGGGCAACACGCTGCTCAACTTTGCAGGCGTGCGGCCCGACCTGCTGCCCTACGTGGTGGACAAAAACCCCGCCAAGCAGGGCCAGTGCCTGCCGGGCAGTCGCATCCCCATCGTCGATGAAGCCCATTTGCGCGCGCACCGGCCTGACCGGGTGCTGATCCTGCCTTGGAACCTGCGCGGCGAAGTGGCCGCGCAGCTGGACTGTGTGCGCGGCTGGGGCGGGCAGTTTGTGACCGCCGTGCCGCAGCTCGAAATTTGGTAGCGCTGCATCTGCACGCTGCCGCTGTTGAATCAACCACCGAAGGAGACCGCCATGATTCCCGTGTTCAAACCTTTGATCGAGAAAGAAGAAATCGACGCCAGCCGCGAGTCGCTGGAGCTGGGCTGGCTGGGCATGGGCAGTTACGTATCGGGCTTTGAGAAGAAGGTCAAAGAGATCCTGAAAGCCCCCGACCGCCACGTCGCCGCCGTGAGCACCGGCACCGCAGGCTTGCACATTGCGCTGCTGCTGGCGGGTGTGGGGCCGGGCGACGAGGTGATCGTGTCGGCCTTCAATTGCTCTGCCGACTACCAGGCCATCACCTGGGTGGGGGCCGATATCGTGTTTTGCGACTGCGACGACCACACGCTGGAACTGGACCTGGCCAAGGCCGAGAGCCTGGTGGGCCCGCGCACCAAGGCCATCATCGTGATGGACTACGACTGCATCATCAGCGACCACGAAGCCATCGCCGCCTTTGCCGAGCGCCATCAGCTGCGCGTCATCCACGATGCGGCGCACTCGTTTGGCTCCAGCTACCAGGGGCGCATGGTGGGTAGCTTCTCGGACATCTGTGTGTTCAGCCACGACCCGGTCAAGACTGTGACCTGTCTGGACGGCGGCACGATCGTGGTGCGCACCGAAGAAGAGTTGCGCCGCGTGCACGAGCTGCGCTTGCTGGGCATGCAGCAGCCCGCCGAGGTCATGTACCAGAACAAGCGCGCCTGGACGTTTGATGTGGAGCGGGTGGGCTTTCGCTACCACATGCTCAATATGCATGCGGCCATTGGGCTGGCGCAGCTGGGCAAGCTCGACGTGATCCAGGCGAGCCGCCAGGCCGCATCGCGCCGCTACAACGAGCGGCTGCAGGGGCTGCCCCTGGTGCGCACACCGCGCACCGACTTTGCCGAGGTCAACCCCTTCCTGTACTACATCCGCGTGCCCGCTGAGCACCGCGACGCGCTGCGCGAGTTTTTGAAGGCCAACGGCGTGGACACCGGCATCCACTGGCAGCCGGGCCACTGGTTCTCGCTGTGGAAGGACTGCCGCGCCGGGGATTTGTCGGTGACGGACAGCGTGGGCAAGGAAATCCTCTCGCTGCCCCTGCACTCGCGCATGCCGCTGGAGACGGTGGATGCCGTGGCAGAGCAAGTGCATCGCTACTTTGCTCAAGCCTGAGGGGGCTTTGATGGACACGCCAAACCCCACCCCCGGGCAGCAACTCTTTGCCGCCCTCAAGCAAACCACCCGCGCCGGGCAGCCGGGGCTGGTGCTGCCAGTAGGCCAGCCGCTGGCCGCAGTCATCCGCCCCATCGCCACCGTGCCGGGGCACACCGATGCGCTGGATGTGCAATTGCTGACCGAGTGGCGCAACCGCCACGTCAAATCGTTCCTGACCGAGTTTGTCTCCACCCCCGAGCGCACCTCGGGCTGGCTGGCCGGAGCGGTGCACGCCAACGCGGGCAAGATGCTGTTCATGGTGGAAACCCCTGACGGTGAGCGCGTGGGGCATGTGGGCCTGGGCTTTATCGACTGGCAGCGCGGCTATGGCGAGGCGGATGCGATCGTCAGTGGTGGCAAGTCGCCACCAGGGTTGATGAAGGCATCGCTGCTGGCATTGATGCGCTGGGCGCGCGATGCGCTGGGGCTGCAGACCTTGGCCGTGCGCGTGCGCTCAGACAACTCGGCCGTGGACTTCTACCGCAAGGTGGGTTTTCGCGAGTACCAGCGTGTGCCCATCGTGGCCAGCGTGGTGCCCGGCGGTATCGACTGGTCGGAAGACCCGCAGGCGGTGGACGCCCCGGCCAGCTTGGTCTATATGCAACTGGAGCTGCCCCCGGCTTGAGGCATTGGCTGAAGGGCTCCCACAGGAACTTTGAATGATGGAAATCTTGCGGATGGACCGCGACCGGTTGCTGCGCTACGTGGCGCAGCAACTGCACCACACCCTGCCCGACGATTTCGACCCCCGGCCAGACCTGGATGCGCACCTGGACGAGGCGCTGGCCCGGCTGCAGGTCTGCATCAACGCCGTGCGCCCCTGGCGCGAGAACCAGTTTGACCCGCTGCATTCGACCCAGTACTGCAGCTTTCTGTACTTTCTGGCCCACACCATCTGGCGCCGCACAGGCAGCACCGACACACCGACGCGGCTGTTCTTACTGAACAAGGCGCTCAATGGCATCGATCTTTTCTACGAGATCGAGATGCCCCCCATCTTCTTCATTGGCCACTCGGTGGGCATCGTCTTTGCCAAGGCCACTTACGGCAACTATTTAGTGGTGTACCAGAACTCCACCGTGGGCAAAAACCACGGCGCAGCCCCGGTGCTTGGCGAGGGGGTGGTGATGTATGCGGGCACCGCCATCATCGGCGGCTGCCAGGTGGGCGATGGTACTGTGCTGGCGCAAGGCACGAGCCTGGTCAACACGGCCACGCCCGGCCACTGCACCGTGTACCCCGGCCAAAGCGGGCAGGTGGTCTTCAAGCCCACGCGCCGCGATCCGTTGCAGGACATCTTCCGGCGCTGAGCTGTTTGCACGCTGGGGTGTCGCCAGCGGCCCGCTGGCGAGCGTGGGGGCCTGCATTGCCCGGTGTTCCACGCGTGCGGCCTTGCGCAGCCGGAGGCAGGTTTTTGATAAAAAATGGCTCTAAGCCAATGGTAATAAGCGCTGGCAGCTATTGTTTTTGATGCCTTTGTTGCGCTGTGGCCGCCCTCGTGGAGCCAGGCAACAAAAAACCCCGGTACCTTTGACGGCCACCGGGGTGTGAGGGCAGGGTGGACTGCAGGTCCACCAACCTGCCATCCAAGGGCAATGGCGCTTTTTTACTTGAGCAGCGACAGCACGCCCTGCGGGATCTGGTTGGCCTGGGCCACCATGGCTGTACCGGCCTGTTGCAGGATCTGGGCGCGCGACAGGTTGGCGGTTTCTGCCGCAAAGTCGGCATCCAGAATGCGCGAGCGTGAAGCTGACAGGTTTTCAGAGGTGATGTTCAGGCTCGAAATGCTGGTTTCAAAGCGGGCTTGCAACGCGCCCAGTTTGGCCCGCTCACCGCTGATGAAGGCCAGCGCGGAGTCCACGGTCTTTAGCGCCTCGGTCGCTTTGCCAAAGGTCGTGATGTCCAGGTCCGACACCTTTTGCAGCGTGGATGCCGAATCGGCAAACACGTCGGTGGCAGCTGCGGTGGAGTTGTCGATGGCAAACGACTTTTCCGAATCCAGCGTGATGTAGCCGCTGGTTATGGTGCTGTCAGCGGTCGAGTCCGCAGCCAGGGTCGATGCGGCGCCAGAGTTGGTGCCGTCGGCCGCCAGCTTTTGTACCGTCACGGCCCCGGAGTTCACCACGGCGGTGTCGGCCACGCGGACGTCATTGCCTGTGGCATTCGTCAGGATGATGGCGGTGCCGGTGTTGTCCAGTGCCGCCGTTACCCCGGTCTTGGACGACTGGTCGTTGATGGCTGCAATAGCGGAAGACAGGCCGTCCGCTGTGTTGGCGGCGCTCAATGTGAAAGAAACGGCCTGATCGGCGCCATTGTCAGAGCGCAGATTCAGCGAGTAGGCACCCGCTGCGCTGAAGGCCAGCTTGACTTCTGTGCGGGCGGTCGCGGTCACGCCAGTGTCGGCTTTGACAAAGTTCACGTTGTCAGCCACCGTTTTGGCGGTTTGGTTGGCGGCGACGTTGACCACCTTGCTGCCGATAGAACCATTGATGGTGACGGCCGCGCTGGTGACACCGTTGGCACCCCATGCGCCAGAACCAGTGGCGACACCTGGAGACTGGACTTGGTTGTTGCCGTACACCGTGGTGCGCAGATTGGCCGTGGCCGCTGTGATGGTCTGGTTGGCGTTGGCGCCCACTTGGAATTGCTGGGTTCCAAACGTGCCGTCCAGGAGTTTTTGTCCGTTGAACTCGGTGGTTTGCGAGATGCGATCGAGTTCGGCCACCAGTTGCGAGACTTCTTGCTGCAGCGCCTTGCGGTCGCCGGAGCTATTGGAGGCATTGGCCGATTGCACCGCCAACTCGCGCACCCGCTGAAGGATGTCGCCGGCAGATTTCATGGCCCCTTCCGTGACTTGCGCCAAGGATATACCATCGTTGGCATTGCGTGCCGCCTGGTTCAGCCCGCGGATCTGGCTGGTAAAGCGCTCTGAAATCGCCAGTCCGGCCGCATCGTCCTTGGCGCTGTTGATGCGCAAGCCTGACGACAGGCGTTGGATGGAGGTGTTCAGCGAACTTTGGCTCATGCCGAGGTTGCGCTGTGCGGTCAACGATGCGACGTTGGTATTGATAGTGGCTGCCATTGCGTTACTCCTGCAGAGCTGAAGACAAACATTTCTGCCGGTTTAAGCGTTGCCCCTCCGGCGGACTTCTTGGGAACGATGGATGAATTGTGGGCAGCGGCTGTTTTTGTGTTAGGGCGATAAGACACAGAAAAACCGCTCAATCTGTGCGTTTGCCCCTAAAGTTTTCCCAGGAACACCCGAAAACCTAAGCAACGGGACGCATGACACAAGAGTGAGGCCCGCCGTTCACCCGAAAGCCCTGGAGCTGCTGGTGAGCACTGTGGCCAGGTAGACCTGGCGTCCAGTTGGCGGAAACGCCATATTCAGTCAGTTCTTTTCAGGAGATTTGCCATGGCAGCCACCATCAATACCAACGTTGCATCCTTGACCGCTCAGCGCAATCTGGGCGCAAGCCAGAGTTCGCTGAACACTTCCATCCAACGCCTGTCGTCGGGCCTGCGCATCAACAGCGCCAAGGACGACGCCGCTGGCTTGGCGATTTCGGAGCGCTTCACCTCGCAGATCAAGGGCCTGAACCAGGCTGTGCGTAACGCCAACGACGGTATCTCTTTGGCGCAAACCGCTGAAGGCGCGCTCAAGGCTTCTGGCGACATCCTGCAGCGTGTGCGTGAACTGGCCGTGCAATCGGCCAACGCCTCCAATAGCGCTGGTGACCGCAAGGCGCTGCAGCAAGAAGTCTCGCAGCTCGTCTCTGAGCTCGATCGCATCTCGCAAACCACCGAGTTCAACGGACAAAAGCTGCTGGACGGTAGCTTTGGCACCCAGCAATTCCAAGTGGGCGCCAACGCCAACCAGACCATCACAGCGGCTACCGGTAACCTGCGCACTGCGGTGTACGGTAACAATCAAGTCGCTGCGGCTGGCGCTGCGGCCACCTCGGGTGCTTGGGGTGCCAATGGCGTGACCAGCTCGGCCGTGACCATCAATGGTTCTGTGGGTAGCAAGGTGGTCAACGTGGCCGCCAACGATACCGCCAAGACCATTGCTGACAATGTGAATGCAGTGAAGGGCGATACCGGCGTGACCGCTACGGCGCGCACTGAAGTGAGCTTGACATTTGGTGCTGCAGGCTCCTACTCGCTGAACCTGCGCTCTGACAACAGCACAGACCAAGCTGTGTCTTTCACGCTGAGCGCTGCAGGCACTGCCGACGGCTTGTCTGCCGCGGTTTCTGCCATCAACGATCAAAGCTCCAAGACCGGCGTGACGGCATCGTTGAACTCGGCTGGAACGGCCGTGGTGCTGACAAACGCTACCGGCAATGACATCCGTGTTGCTGACACCGCAGTGGCAAACTCTGGTGCTGTCACGGTGCAAAAGCTGGCAGCCGATGGCACCAACTCGGGCGCTGCCGCCACTTTGGCCGCAGACACCACGGCGAACAACGCCGTATCGAGTGGCTATATCACGCTGGACTCTGACAAGTCTTTCTCTGTGGATGCCTCTACAGCAGCGGCGACAGATGCGTTTGCTGACGGTGCTTCTACCTTGAAGAAGGTTTCTGATCTGGATGTGACCACCTTCGCCAAGGCCACGGATGCGCTCAAGACGGTGGACTCGGCCCTGTCGTTCATCAACGGTGAGCGCGCCAAGCTCGGCGCTTTGCAGTCTCGCTTCGAAACCTCGATTTCGAACCTGCAGGTGACTTCTGAAAACCTGTCATCCTCGCGTTCGCGTATCTTGGATGCTGACTTTGCTTCGGAAACCGCTAACCTGTCGCGTGCCCAGATCCTGCAACAGGCCGGTACCGCCATGGTGGCCCAGGCCAACCAGTTGCCTCAAGGTGTGTTGTCTCTGCTGCGTTAAGCGAGTCGCAGCAAGAGGTGTAGAAACACCTTGATTGGCATGGCGGCGGCAGTTTTCTGCCGCCGCCATTTGGCCTTTCAACGCCGGAAGGCGGTAAAGCGTTTGGACGTGCAAGCCGGGAGCGTCCGAATTGAGGGGTTTCCTGGCGTGTTTACGGGCGTTCTTGGTGCGTGATCGGCGCCATAATTTCTGTAGAAGCAGTTCAGGAGGTTCCCATGGCTACTATTTCATCCGTTGGTGTCGGCGCCAGTGGCCTGAATGTCAAAGACATCATTACCAAATTGGTGGACTTGGAAAAAGCGCCTCTGGACACTTTGACAACTCAGAAGGCAACGGTCAGCACCAAAATTTCTGCTTTCGGGCAGATGAAGTCGCTGGTATCCACTTTGTCGGACGCTGCCAGTAAGCTCAGCAGCGTGACGGGCTGGAATGCGGTTTCCACAACATCCTCAGACAGTAAATACGTCAGTGCTACCGCCGTGGGCGGCACCTTGCCCACCACTTTCAGCGTGGAGGTCCAAAGTCTAGCCAAGGCGCAGGCCACCGCCTCTTCTGCACTCTTGCCCGTGGGCGGTGCGTTGGGTGCTGGCACGTTGCGGCTTGAGTTGGGCAAGTGGAGTGTGTCTCCGTCTTCGTTCACACCAGGCTCGGGCGTGCCTGTCGATATAGATATTTCGGCCTCTGACAAGCTCAGTGATGTGGCCAGCAAGATCAATGGCGCCAATGCCGGGGTGACGGCCAGTATCCTCAGCGACGCTTCAGGCGAGCGGCTGTTGCTGCGCAGCAAGACCACGGGCGAAGCTGCTGGGTTCCGTCTGAGCGCCATGGAGGGGGGTGATACTGATATCACCAGCGCAGCCAATACAGATGCCTCGGGCTTGTCGCGCCTGGTCAATGGCAGCACGGTGACGCAGGCAGCGGCCGATGCCAAGGCCACTGTGAATGGCATTGCCGTCTCGTCCGGTACCAATGCTTTTACCAATACCGTATCAGGTGTGACGTTCAATGCGGTGCAAGTTACGGCCGCGCCAATTGAGATTTCTGTGGCGCAGGATACTTCGGCGGTTTCGACCAATATCGATGCATTTGTCTCCGCCTATAACGCCATCAATCAGCTGATCAATGAGGCGACCAAGTTTGACTCGACAGCAGGCAAGGGGGCTTTGTTGCAAGGGGATTCGACGACGATATCCCTGCAGAACATGTTGCGTTCAGCTGTGCAGTCTGTGACGACGGGCTCTTCGGTGTTTCAACGCTTGGCGGATGTGGGCATCACCCAGCAGCGCGGCGGCGATTTGGCGGTGGACAGCACCAAGCTGAAAAAAGCCATGACCGAGAACATGGACGAACTCAAGAACATGTTCCGCAATACGGGCGGGGGCTCAGCTGATGGCATCGCAGTCAAGGTCAAGGCCATGGCCACGAACTTGCTCTCTGATGCCGGTTTCTTCAAATCCAAAGACAATGCCTTGCAATTGGCGCTCAAGCGCAATGCGGCTGAAGTGACGCGGGTGAACGAAAAAGTGGATGCATTTGAGAAGCGGATCACCGCACGCTACAACGCGCTGGACACCCAGATGTCCAGCCTGACGGCCTTGAATGCCTACATTTCTCAGCAAGTCACCACATGGAATAAATCCTCGGGTTGATGGCCTTTAGTTTGCGTGGCATTGGCCGATAACTAAATCATCACCTCGGAAGGATTGTCAGCATGTTTACCGCCCACAACCCTCGTGCAGTCAACGCTTACCAGCGTATCAATGTAGAAACCAGCATGCACACCATTGACCAGCACCAGCTGGTCAGTCTGTTGTATGAAGGCGTGCTTGGTTCCGTGGCCACGGCCAGGGGTGCATTGGCGCGCGGCGATGTCCAGGTCAAGTGCAACAGCATTGCCAAAGCCATCCGCATCATTGAAGAGGGTCTGAGCACGGCGTTGGACCGCGTCGATGGTGGCCAGTTGGCGGAAAACCTGGGCGCGCTGTATGACTACTGTGTGCGAAAGCTGATCTCTGCCAATGCGCAAAACGACGACGCCATGCTGCAAGAAGTCATGCGCTTGATCGAGCCCATCGCTACGGGTTGGAACGAAATCAAAAAGAACGCCATGTCTCCGCAAGTTGCTGTGCCAGCCATGTCTGGGAAGCCAGTGCTGATGGAGGCTTAAATCATGTCCAGCATGTTGATTGATTACTACAAAGCCATTGAAGACAGCAGCGCCAAGATGCTGGAGGCCGCCAAGCTCAAGGATTGGGATGGGGTGGTGCGCTATGAAGGCGCTTGTGCTGTGCTGATTGAGCAATTGCGCTTCAAGTCGCAAGAGCATGAGTTGTTGCCTGAGCACCGCCGTGAGAAGACGCGCATCATGCAGCGCATCTTGCGCAACGATGCCCAGATCCGCTGCTTGGCCGAGCC
Organism: Acidovorax sp. 56; assembly: GCF_002749705.1. Lineage (NCBI taxonomy): Bacteria > Pseudomonadati > Pseudomonadota > Betaproteobacteria > Burkholderiales > Comamonadaceae > Acidovorax > Acidovorax sp. 56. The sequence continues at coordinate 2,658,781 of NZ_PEEV01000001.1, read as the reverse complement.
CTGGTTGGCCCAGTTTGAGCACCTGTTTGAAGGTCAGCCGCAGATGATGCATTGACTCCCTGGCCCCGTGTGCCGGGGCTTGGTGATCGATCACCCATAAAAAAAGCGCTTGCAATGCAAGCGCTTTTTTTATGGGTTGGCGGGAGGCTCACACCTGCATGTTCATGATGTCTGTGTAAGCCTGGACCATGCGATTGCGAACGTGCAGCGTGGCTTGGAAGCCAACCTGTGCTTTTTGAATGGCCACCATGGTCTCTTCCAAGCTGACCGCAGGGTTCTCCATCTGCACTTCTTTTTGCAGCTCGGTTGATCGGTTTTGTGCTGCGCTGACCGACTGCAGTGCGCCTTTCAGCGCACTAGAAAAGCCGACGTCGTTGCTGTCTGCCTGGGGGGCGATTGCGCGGCGTGCCAGGCCGGCGCCCGCCAAGGGGGCTGTGGAGCTGGAGATGCGAAGGTCCATGGCAGTGTCCGTAGGGAATCGGGGTATGCTGCAATCCTATCCAGGGCGCAGGTACCGATCCTGCGGAATAGATGGACAAAGGCGCGGCTTATCCAGCCAACGTCGGAGAGCCTTCGCCGAATAATCGCTCCAACGCTAGGTCTTTCGCCGGGCCTGTCATATTGGAAAGCAAGATGTCTGCTGTTGCTGAAGTCCCTCTCGTCACCCCCCCCGCAAGCCCCAACTGGCTGCAGCGGCTGTCTACTCTGGACCGGGGCCAGCGTATGCGCTTGGGTGCTGGCGTGGCGCTGCTGGTGGCAGCAGCCGTCGCTGCGACGGTGCTGGGGCGGCAGCCGGATTACAAGGTGCTTTTTGCGAACTTGAACGACAAAGACGGTGGCGCCATCATCGCCCAGTTGTCGCAAATGAACGTTCCCTACAAGCATGCCGATGGCGGTGGGGCGATCTTGATTCCTTCGGAGCGTGTGCACGATGTGCGCTTGCGCCTGGCTACGCAGGGCCTGCCCCGTGGTTCTGTGGCCGGGTTTGAATTGATGGAAGCCAATCGATTTGGCATGACCCAGTTCCAGGAACGCCTGAACTTCCAGCGCGGGCTTGAGGGTGAATTGACCCGCTCCATTCAGGCGCTTTCTTCGGTGCAAGGTGCCCGTGTGCATTTGGCCTTGCCCAATCAGAATGGGTTTTTCCGCGAGCAGCAAAAGCCTTCGGCTTCAGTCTTGGTGAGTTTGCACCCCGGCCGCATGTTGGACCGTGCTCAGCTGGCGGGTATCGTTCACTTAGTGGCTTCCAGCGTGCCAGAGCTGGCGCCTTCTGCAGTCAGCGTGTTGGACGACACTGGCAAGCTGCTGTCTCAATCGCCCGATGCAGCCGCCAACAATGGGGTGGATGCGCAGCAGCTGTTGTACGTGCAGCAGATCGAGCAGCAGTACACGCGCCGGATCATGGACATCTTGGAGCCCGTGGTGGGGCGCAACAACGTCAAGGCACAGGTCAGTGCCGAGTTGGACTTCAGCCAGACCGAATCCACTTCGGAGCAATTCCGTCCCAACCAAACACCCGACTCCAGTGCCGTTCGCAGCCAGCAGGTGCTTGAGAGCAAAGGCAATGCCAATAAGACGGCCACCGGGGTGCCTGGTGCTGTCTCTAATCAACCTCCTGCCCCGTCCACTGCGCCAGTCAATGGTGCCAATCCAGCGCCCGCAGCTGGTGGCCAGCAAGGGACAGAAGAGTCCAACAGCAAGCGCGAGTCCACCACCAACTATGAGGTGGACAAGACGGTGCGCGTGACCCGGGGCAATAACTGGGCCATCAAGCGCCTGAGCGCCGCCGTAGTGGTCAACTACCAAGCTGGGGCTGAAGAAAAGGGTAAACCGTCGGTCAAGGCACTGACGCCAGAGCAACTGGAGCAGATGACGGGTTTGGTGCGCGAGACCATCGGCTTTAACAAAGACCGTGGTGATTCGGTGAACCTGATGAATACGCCGTTCCTCATGGATGAAGCCCCAACGGCAGCTGTGCCACTGTGGAAGCAGCCTGAAGTGCTGGACTTGGCCAAGACCTTTGCTTGGCCGCTGGGGGCGGTGTTGTTTGCCGCGTTGGTCTTGCTGGGTTTGGTGAGGCCTGCCTTGAAGGGCTCCACGGCTAAGCCTGTGGATGTCACACCAGTGGCAGGTGGTCAGCTCAATGCGCTGGAGTCTGAGGAGCCCGATCGTCCCGCGTTGCCTGCACCGGCCAAGAAGGATGAAGTCGTGGAGGTGACCCCAGAGCAACTGCGCCTGGAAGAAGCGCGGGTATTGGCCAAGGCCAATCCGGTGGCCGTTGCGAATATCCTGAAAACCTGGGTGCATGGCGATGGTGCCTGAGCCCATGACTGACTGGACGATTTTCCATGGATGAACAAGGTCTCAACGACGCGGCGATTTTGCTGATGTCTCTGGGCGAGGAAGAGGCCGCAGAGGTTTTCAAGCATCTGTCACCCAAAGAGGTGCAGAAGCTGGGCGAAACCATCGCTCGCATGAAGTCGGTCTCGCGCGAAAAAGTGGACAGCGTGATCAACCGTTTTTCGGATGCAGCATCGGCGCAAAGCCTGCTGGTGTCTGACACGGGTGACTATGTGCGTTCTGTGCTGCGGCGTGCGCTGGGCGACGACAAGGCTTCTTTGCTGATCGACCGGATTTTGCAGGGCGGGGATGTCTCGGGCATTGAAAGCCTGAAGTGGATGGACCCTCTTTCGGTGGCGGAATTGCTGCGCAATGAGCACCCCCAGATCGTGGCCGCGATTTTGGTGCACCTAGACTCTGAGCAGGCGGCTGCGGTGCTGATGCAACTGACAGACCGCCAGCGCAGCGAGGTATTGCTGCGCGTTGCGACCCTTGAGGGTATTCAGCCTACAGCCTTGAAAGACCTCAACGAGGTGTTGTTCAAGGTGCTGGCCGGTGGCGACAAGATTCGCAAGAGCTCGCTGGGCGGGGTCAAGGCCGCTGCGGAGATCATCAACTTGCTGGGCGGCAATATGGATGCTGTGGTGCTGGAGTCCATTCGTGGCTACGACCCGGATCTGGCCCAGAAGATCATGGACAAGATGTTCGTGTTCGAAGACGTGCTCAAGCTCGACGACAAGGCGATCCAGACCGTGCTCAAGGAAGTTGCTTCGGAAACGCTCATCGTGGCGCTCAAAGGGGCCGTTCCAGAGTTGCGCGAGAAGTTTCTCTCCAACATGTCTTCGCGCGCGGCAGAGGCCTTGCGCGACGACCTGGAGTCGCGTGGCCCGATGCGGCTGTCCGAGGTGGAAGCGCAGCAAAAGGAAATCCTCAAGACCGTGCGCCGTCTGTCGGACGAAGGTCAGATTGTGATCGGCGGTGGTGGTGATGATGCCTTCGTCTAATCAGCGTTACTACTCCCGCTTCATCCCCAGCGAAGAGGTGGGTGCCGTCACGCAGTGGAAGTTTGGCGCGGTGGATGGCTCTGATTTGGTGGAGCCAGAACCTGAGCCAGAGGCGTTGCCGGAAGTCCCGGTGATTGATGAAGCGGCGCAGTTGGCCCTTGTGCAACAGGCTTGTGATGATGCCTATGCCCAAGGCTTTGCTCAGGCGCAGGCTGAAACGGCCTTGGAATGGCAGCGCCGCATGGATGACTATGTGGCACAGCAAGGGCAGGAGCTGGCGCAAAGCCTGCATGCTGTGTCGCAGTCTCTGGACGCGTCTTTGGCGGGTATCCAGCAAAAGATGGCCCAGGATGTCTTGGCCCTGGCCTGCGATATCGCCCGAGAAGTGGTGCGCCAGGAGTTGTCTTGCAATCCGCAGGTTTTGCTCCCGGTTGTTCAGGAGGCGGTCGGTATGCTGCTGTCTGAAGGGCGGCTCGCCGTGGTGCGCATGAACCCGTCAGACATGGAGGCGGTCCAAGCACCGCTGACTTCATTGGTTGGGGGCTCAGGGGTGCAATGGCTGCCTGATGCAGCGATTGCCGCAGGTGATTGCCAGGTTGAGTCTGGTGGCACGGTCGTAGATGCGACGCTTGCCAAGCGCTGGGATCGCGCTGTGGCTACTTTGGGGCTGCAGTCGCCCTGGCAAGAGCCCTCTTTGGAGGGGGATGAGCATGCCGATTGAACCTGCCTCGTCTTGGGAGCGGTTTATGACCGACGCACGTGAACGCGTGGCCGCAGGCACCCCGCTGGAGACGCGTGGAACCCTCACGCGCTTGACGGGGTTGGTGCTGGAGGCTGCCGGTATCCGCGTACCTGTCGGTTCGCAGTGCATGGTTCAGATGCCTGGCCATGCGTCGGTGTTGGCTGAGGTGGTGGGCTTCTCGTCTGACAAGGCATTTTTGATGCCTGCTGGAGATATCCATGGTTTGTCCAGCGGGGCGAGTGTTGTGCCTGCTGCGCCCTATGTGCCTACACCGCGTCTGGGCGAGACGGCACGCCCTGTTCCACGGGCCGGGGTGCTGCGGCTGCCCATGGGGGATGGACTTCTAGGCCGCGTGGTGGATGCGCAAGGGCTGCCTTTGGACCATGGCGGGCCTGTGCAAGACGTGGTGGCTGAGCCGATGGACCGCCGTCAGATCAATGCCATGGACCGTGATCCGGTGCGTGAGTCGTTGGACACAGGGGTGCGTGCCATTAATGCATTGCTTACCGTAGGGCGGGGGCAGCGCCTGGGTTTGTTTGCAGGCTCTGGTGTGGGCAAAAGCGTGCTGTTGGGCATGATGGCCCGTTACACCCGTGCCGATGTCATCGTGGTGGGGTTGATTGGCGAGCGGGGCCGCGAAGTCAAGGAGTTCGTCGAAGATATTTTGGGGGAGGAGGGCCGTGCCAGATCGGTGGTGGTGGCCGCCCCTGCCGATGCGCCGCCTCTGCTGCGGATGCAAGGCGCTGCTTACGCCACGGCTGTGGCTGAGCACTTCCGTGACAAGGGCAAGCACGTGTTGCTGCTGATGGACTCGCTGACCCGCTATGCCATGGCCCAGCGTGAAATTGCGTTGGCCATTGGTGAGCCACCGGCGACCAAGGGGTATCCCCCTTCATGCTTTGCCAAATTGCCTCAGTTGGTGGAGCGCAGTGGCAATGGTCTGCATGGCGTGGGGTCGATCACGGCTTTCTACACGGTGTTGTCGGAGGGGGATGACCAGCAGGATCCTATTGCTGATGCGGCGCGGGCGATTTTGGACGGACACATTGTTTTGTCCCGGGCGTTGGCGGAGTCCGGGCATTTCCCTGCCATAGACATTGAGCAATCGGCTTCGCGCGTGATGCACAACGTGGTATCCAGGGGGCACTTTGATTTGGCTCGACGCTTCAGGGCGGTTTACTCGCGCTATCAAAAGAGCCGTGACTTGGTGCAGGTGGGGGCGTATATGAGTGGCTCAGATCCAGCCCTGGATGAAGCGATCCGGTTGCAACCCCAAATGGCCGCATGCCTGCAGCAGGACATGTTTGATGCCGCGTCCATGGACCAGAGCGTTGCAGCCATGGCTGCAGTGCTTGACAGTTAGCCCTGGGGGATGTCATGTCTGCCCTGAATGCTCTGATGGTGGCCGTGAGCGTTGCGGAGCGTAAGCGCGATGAGGCGCGGCAAACGCTACAGAACGCCCAAGTGGCACAACAAGCGGCGCTGAACCAGTTGTCGCAACTGGAGGGCTATGCACAGGAGATCCAGGGGCGTTGGGGGGCCAAAGAGGGAGCCACCCTCAAGCCCGAGGTGATGTACCACCACAACCAGTTCATGGGGCGCTTGGGGCATGCTGCGGGCCTTCAGTCAGGGGTGGTGCAGGAGCAGGTTCAGCGGGTAGATGCCGCATCTCGGCAGCTTTTGGCGACTGAGCTGCGTTTGGCCAGTTTGCGAAAGGTGTTGGAGGCGCGTCGCCGTGATGTGGCGTTGCAGCAAGCACGCCGCGAACAAAAGCAAACGGACGAGCGAGCCGCAATCAAGTACCACAGTACTGCCAATGGCCCTGTCGGGCAGGAGAGTTGAAATGGAACAGTCTCGAATTACCAACCAGCAGTCCTCACAGGGTGCCCATGCCGCCGTCCGTGCCAAAGGCGCAACCAAGACCGCTAACGACGCTGTGCAGGATCCGGCGGCGCAAGGGGGCTTTATGGCCCTGATGGCTGCATTGGGGGACGGACTGCCTGCCGATGATGCGACAGAGCCATCGGATATTGGCGCGATCATCGACCCTTTGTCTGCTGCTGCCGGGCAGATGTATGACCCCGCTGCACTCTCTAACGTGCAGGGCTTCTTGGCATCTGCACTGGGAAGTGCTGCTCCCAGTGCCAGTACCAGTGGTTTGCCGGGGGCGGTTGGTCAAGCGGGGGGCGACGGTTTGGTGGGTAGTTCTCGCGTTGCTTGGGCTCTGGATCCCATGGATGATGGCTTGGTTGCGCAAACCGCTGTGTTAGACAAGCTGGGTGATGTCAAGGACGGCGATACCGCAGCAGGCTTGCTGGCTCAAGGACGCCCCACACTTGTGCGCGGCACCACGAGTTTTGCTCAACGCAGTGAAGCCCTGAGTGCACTGGCGGGTTCCCTGGCTGGGAAGTCGGGAGGGGCAGAGCCAGGTAAATCCGCCAATGGGGCTGCTGATGCTGCGACGGTACTGTCAGGGGCCCTTGCTTCCGTGGCGCCCACGCGTGAGTCCGGCGTTGTGCATGCAGTGCGTGAAGGTTTGGGAGGGCGAGAGTCTTTGGGGCTGGCTGGGCTGGACAGCGCAGCTGTGTTGGCAGAACTACAAGGAAGTGGCGGGGCTGAAAGCTGGCTGCGTGACTCCAGCGATGTAGGCGCGACGAACTATGGAGGTGAAGGGGGCTGGGGCGCGCAGGCTCTGGAGCCAGATGCAGCCCGTTCCGATGGTGGTACGGCAGTTGCCGGGGGCTCGGATGGATTGGTGCCCCCCGGAGCGGAAGATGCGTTGGCCGAGCAGGTCACCTACTGGGTGAATCAGAAAACCCAGAATGCAGAAATGACATTGACGAGGGACGGCCAACCTGTGGAGGTTTCAGTTTCTCTGTCTGGTAACGAGGCCCATGTGACTTTTCGCAGCGACCAGGAGCAAACTCGCCAAATGCTGGACGGCAGCATGGCGCAATTGAGTGACATGCTGCGTGATCAAGGTTTGATCTTGTCGGGTGCCAGTGTGGGGACTTCGGCGCGTGATGGCCAATCGCGGGGGGGCGAGGCCCAGCAAGGGTCAGATTCACGCACGGGCCAAGCGAAGGTTGTTGCGGCGGATAGCGCCACGGAGCGTAAACCAGCCGGGGTGGATGGGCGCCGCGCACTGGATGTATTTGTTTGAGTGTGCCCACAGGCAGCCGCAGACGCTTGTTCTGTGGCGCCGTCGATAGCGTGAGGTGCCGGACAGTCATGGTTTTGGGCTTTTATTCTGGCTATTATTGGTTGAGTACCCGCCCGACAATGCAACCTAGCGTCTGGTCATTGCCTTGTTGGGCATGATTGGGCAGCTGAACACAGCAAGGAATCCGCCCCGTGTCTGCCAATGCACCCGCCGCTCCGGCCAAGGAGAAGACCAAAAGCAAGAAGATGCTGGTGATCATCATTGTGGTGGTCGCTTTGCTGGTGGTTGCAGGTGGCGCCGCCGCTTGGTTTCTTTCCAGTCGTGCCCATCCCAAGGATGACGAGGCCGCAGAAGAGCCCGCGCCAGCTAAAGAGGCCGCCAAGACGCCACCAACTTTTTTGCCCATGGACAACATGGTGGTGAATTTGGCTGACCCTGGGGGCGAGCGCTTTGCGCAGATTGGCATCACTCTGGAGGTGGTTGATGCCAAAACAGCAGACCAGGTCAAGCAGTACTTGCCTTCGATTCGAAGCGGCATCCTGATGGTGGTGTCGCAGCGAACATCGGGCGAATTGCTCCAGCGCGAAGGCAAGGAGAAGCTGGCCAATGACATTCTTCGGGAAGTGTCCAAACCACTGGGGTTTTCAGTGCCCGTTGCTAAGAAACGGGTGGTTGCTGAAGGTGAAGAAGAAGATCCCGAAGAGCGCGCTGCGAGGCGCAAGGCCGATAAGAACCCAGTGAAACGGGTACTCTTTTCGAGCTTCATCATTCAGTGACGCGCAAGGGGGTCATCTATGAGTGATTCGTTCCTGTCGCAAGAAGAAGTTGATGCACTTCTTGAGGGGGTCACGGGCGAGAGCCAGAAGTCGGTAGAGGAAGTCGCCGAGGCCGGCTCGGTCCGTAACTATGACATTTCGAGCCAAGAGCGCATCGTACGTGGCCGCATGCCGACGATGGAAATCGTCAACGAGCGGTTTGCACGCAATTTTCGTATTGGGCTCTTCAACTTTATTCGCCGCAGCCCAGAGATATCGGTGGGTACTGTCTCCGTGCAGCGCTACAGCGCGTTCTTGCGCGAACTGGCTGTACCTACGAACTTCAATATTGTGGCCATTCGTCCGTTGCGTGGCAGTGGTTTGATTGTGTGTGAGCCTTCGCTGGTGTTCGGCATCATCGACACCTTGTACGGCGGGGTGGGAAAATTCCAGACCCGTATCGAGGGCCGGGATTTCTCGCCCACGGAACAAAGGGTGATCAATCGCTTGGTGGACGTGATCTGTGCGGAATACAAAAAAGCATGGCACGGTATTTACCCGCTGGAACTGGAGTATCAGCGTTCAGAAATGCAGCCCCAGTTTGCCAATATTGCAACCCCGAGCGAAATCGTGGTGTCTACGGCGTTTCAGTTGGAAATCGGGGACCTGTCCGGTGCGATTCATGTGTGTATGCCCTATGCCACATTGGAGCCTATCCGTGATGTTTTGTATTCATCGACCCAAGGCGACTCCATTGAGGTAGATCGCCGCTGGGTCCGTGTTTTGACTCGTGAGATCCAGGCCGCTGAAGTAACGCTGGTGGCCGAACTTGCCAAAGCCGATGCCACTGTGGAGCAATTGCTGGCGATGAAGCCAGGTGACTTTATTGAACTGGACCGAGAGCCGCGTATCAAGGCCTCTATTGGTGGGGTTCCCATTTTTGAATGCCAGTACGGAACGCACAATTCTAAATACGCTATTCGCATTGAAGAGTGCTTGCGCAGTGCAGACATGAGCTGGCTTGGAGAAAAAGATGTCAACTGAAGAAAACAACAAAGACGCTGCAGACGATCCATTTGCTGGTTGGGCTGAAGCACTGGAAGAGCAAAAGCGTGACGACAAACCTGCCGATGCAGAGCAGGGGGGGCCTCTGTCCGGAGAGCCCGTACGGCCTTTCTCGGGTGGCAGTGATGGAACGGTCAATGACATCAATATGGTGTTGGACATTCCTGTTCAGCTGTCCGTGGAATTGGGTCGCACCAAAGTTCCGATCAAGTACATCCTGCAATTGGCTCAGGGGTCCGTGGTGGAGCTGGATGCTTTGGCGGGTGAGCCAATGGATGTGCTGGTGAACGGCTACCTGATTGCCCAAGGCGAAGTGGTGGTCGTGAACGATAAGTTCGGTATCCGTCTCACCGATGTGGTGACGCCCTCAGAGCGTCTGCGGCGCGTGAGCCGTGGATAGTCCCGGTATGACCCAGACCTTGTCGGTTGTTGTTCTGTTCATTGCAGGCATGGCGTGCTTGCCATGGTTGGTGCGTTGGGTGCAACAACGAAAGGGCGCCTCGGGCGTCTCTGGTGCCGCGGCTGCGTCCAAGGTGCTCTCTGCAGTGGCCATAGGTCCTCAGCAGCGGGTGGTGACAGTGGAGGTGGGGCCTGAACACGCCAGAACACTACTGGTTTTAGGGGTGACTGCGCAGCATGTGAGTTGCTTGCATACCATTCCGGCCTCCTCGGTTCCCCTCCCGACAGTAGAGCGACACATCTCTTTTGCGCAAGAAATAGCGCAGGCATCAGCTTTGAAAGAAACAGATGCGTAGCCCAGCGCGCTGCGGTCTCGCGTGGGCGCATGGGATGCGGCCTTTACTGGCGTTGGCTGGGGTTGCTACAGGGCTGGTGCTGGCACTGGCGCAGTCGCCCGCCATGGCCCAAACGGCAGGAAGTTCTTTGCCGATCCTGGTGGGGGCTGGCTCTGGCGGTAATAGCTATTCTGTGCCGATCCAGACACTGCTGTTTTTCACGGCGCTTTCCTTCTTGCCTGCCGTGCTGCTATTGATGACAGGCTTTACGCGCATCGTGATTGTTTTGTCGCTTCTCCGGCAGGCGCTGGGCACCCAATCGGCTCCCCCCAACCAAGTCATCATTGGACTCTCCCTTTTCTTGACGATGTTCGTGATGGGGCCGACTTTGGACAGGGTGTACCAGGATGCGTATGTGCCTTACACCGCGAATGCCATTGGCTTTGAACAAGCGTTGCAAAAAGCAGAGGCGCCCATGCGCGAATTCATGCTTAAGCAAACGCGGCAGTCAGACTTTGCCTTGTTTTCCCGTTTGGCTCGTTTGGGGTCTGATGTGACCGCCGAAACAGCGCCGCTGCGGGTGCTGGTGCCGGCGTTTGTGACCAGTGAGTTGAAATCTGCTTTCCAGATAGGGTTCATGATCTTCATCCCATTTCTGGTCATCGATATGGTGGTTTCCAGTATCTTGATGTCTTTGGGGATGATGATGCTGTCCCCTGTGCTGGTTGCCCTGCCTTTCAAGCTCATGCTGTTTGTGCTGGCCGATGGATGGAACCTTCTCCTGGGTTCATTGGCTGCCAGCTTTGTGACTTGACCCGAGGAGCTTACGGTGACTTCTCAGATGGTTTTGACTATGGGGCGAGATGCCCTGACCTTGTTGCTCATGATCTCGATGCCCGTATTGGGCGTTGTCATGGCGGTGGGCTTGGTGGTCAGCATTTTTCAGGCAGTGACGCAGATCCATGAGGCGACGCTGGCTTTTGTGCCCAAGCTGATCGCAGCCATGATTGTGTTTGCCATTGGTGGCCCGTGGATGATCAGCACTTTGGTGGATTACATCCGTCGGACCATTGAATCCATTCCTAGCGTTGTCGGTTGACGTTGGATTGCATGTGATCACCTTCAATGAGGCGCAGCTAGTTGCTTGGCTATCGCCAGTGCTCTGGCCATTTTTGAGGGTGCTGGCGGTATTTTCAGTGGCGCCGATTTTTTCTATGCGCATGATTCCCATGCGGGTCAAGATTGGCTTAGCGTTTCTTGTTGCCCTCTGTGCCCAGGGTATTTTGGTCAATCAGCCAATTGTGGATATCAATGGGAGAGATGCGATTGGGGCCGTCGTGCAGCAGGTGGTGATTGGCTTGTCGATTGGCTTCGCTGTCCGGTTGGTGTTTTCTTCTGTGGAGTTGGCGGGGGAAATCATTGGGCTGCAGATGGGGTTGAATTTCGCTTCGTTTTTTGACCCGGCAAGCAATGCACAAATCAGTGCGGTGGCTCGCTTTTTCGGCAATGTGTCCATGTTGTTGTTCATCGTGGTCAATGGGCACTTGATGGTGGTGATGGCGGTCGTCAAGAGCTTCGATCGATTTCCCGTGAACGGCAATTTTTTAAGTGCCTTGAATCAGATGCGGTTGTACGAACTAGGGGCATCGCTGTTCTCGAGCGCTTTGTGGATTGCGCTGCCGATGATTGCCTTGCTGCTGTTCGTCAATCTTGCGTTGGGGGTGATATCCCGTGTTGCACCACAGATGAATATTTATGCCGTTGGGTTCCCAGTGACACTCACGGTCGGGATGCTGGGTATTACAGCCACCTTACCCATGCTCGAGCAGCCTATCTTGACGCTCATGCAGCAGGCGGTGGACATTTTTGCCGCACAGAGATAGCTCTCGTTTGTTGCTTTGACAGATACAGAGCGCTTGCCGCACCCGGCCAAACGTCTGCTAGACCAGTTGGTTGCGTATTGCGTACACCGTCAGTTCCGCGTTGTTGGTGAGTTGCAGCTTCTCAAGGACCCTGGATCGATAGACGCTCACCGTCTTGGGGCTCAGCATCAGTTCTTCTGCGATATCCGACAGGCGACGGCCTGATGCAATTTTGATGAGTGTTTGTAGTTCGCGCTCAGACAGTGCAGCGTGCGGTGTTTCTTGCACAGGCTGCGAAAGACTTTCTGCCAGCATCTGCGCCACCTCGGCAGTCAAATACTTGCGTCCCTGCATGACGGTGCGAACCGCTGCAATCAGTGCCACGGGATCCCCTGCCTTGTTGGCATACCCTTGGGCGCCTGCTTTGAGGCATCGCAGGGCGTATTGGTCTTCTGGGTACATGGACACCACCAGTACCTTGATCTCCGAATTTGTCTCTTTCAGGCTTGCCAACACTTCCAGCCCACTGCGGCCAGGCATGTTGAGATCAAGGAGCAAAACGTCGCAGGGCGCGCTGCGCAAAACTTCCCGAAGCTCTGAGTAGCTGCCAGCCTCTCCTGTGACTTGAATGTCATGGGCTTCAATCAACGTGTCGCGGATGCCCCGACGCAGTACGGCATGGTCATCGCACAGAACAACATTAATCGCCACAAACTTACCCCTCTTAGTATTTTGTTGGTGACGATGTTAGCGGGACTGTCAGCGTGATGCATGTGCCTTTTGTGGGTTGACTGCTGATATCCAGCCAGCCGCCAACAGTGCGAGCTCTTTCTTGAAGCCCTTTGAGCCCAAAGGCTTTGGGCTTGGTTCGCATTTCGGGGCCCATGCCGCATCCGTTGTCTGCAATTTCCAACGTCAGGACGCCCTCGTAGTCGGATAAGTCGATGCTCACTTTGCTGGGCTGCGCGTATTTGCCGATATTGGTCAATGCCTCTTGGGCGGTGCGGTACGCCACCAGTTGGATTTCTGGACTGACATGGATGTCTTCCTTGTTGAGGCGCACTTGCGTCGGGACGTCTGTTCTTCTCTCAAAACCTGATGCCAGCCACTTGACGGCCGCGGCCAGCCCTTGCTCCAGCACCGGGGGGCGCAAGTTCATCATGATGCGCTGGCTGGCACCCACAGCATGCTGCAACATGTCTGTGGCCGCCGCTGCATGCTCTTTCATGGCATCGGTCGTGGCGTGCCGACCTATCCATGCGATGTCAAAGCGAACGGCGGTCAGTGCTCCGCCGATGTCATCGTGAATTTCGCGTGCGATGGCTGCGCGCTCTTGCTCAATGGATGTCTGTAAGTGCTCCGCTAAAGCCGCCAGCCGTTTTTGAGACTCTGCCAACTCTGCCACGGCCAGCTCACGGTCTTTATTGGCTTGGTGCACTTCAATGGCGCGCGCCATGACATGGGGGAGTCGGCCAATGTCGTCTTTGAGAAGGTAGTCGGCGATGCCGAGGTGCATGGCATCGACCGCAGCAGCTTCGCCAACCGCTCCTGAAACCAGGACGAAGGGGGGGCGGTGATGCAATTGCGCAACATGTTGCCATGCATCAAGCGCCGTAAACCCGTTGAGCCTGTAGTCCGCTAGGATGATGTCGAATGACCTCAGGGAAACAAGTGCCGCAAAGGCATCCAGAGAGTCAACCGGTGTGATGGCTGCTGAGGGGTAAGACCGAAGAATGACGCGGTGCACCAGTTTTTGATCAGCAAGCGAATCTTCAAGGTGGAGTATTTGAAGCTGTTGCTCTGGTGCTATCGTGACCATAGGGGCGTTATCATAGGATACATTTTGGAACAAACAAGGGTGTTTGTCCGATTGAGGGGGTTGGTTGCCCAGCGTCCAATAAGTTCAGGCAATTGGGCTTGCTAGTAGCAAAATGTCCATAAAACGCCGTCTTTGATGGCACGCGCGTGCTTTGTGGCTGCTTTTGCGATGGAGAAACGATGCAATCTACGCTAACAACGCCTGGAGGGCCAGGGGTTCAAGTTCCTGTCATGGTGGCAGCAGAACTCCAGGACTCGTTGCTGGTGGTCATGCACGACTTGCACCGCTTGGAAGGGCTGCTTAGTCATGCAACAGACAACTTGCTCGAACGCTTTGGCGAGGCCAATGCTGTTTTGACGGATTCCTTTGTTGCAGACTCCCCTGAACTGCAGGCTGCGAAGAATGCCTTGCGCAGTGCTGTGACTGAATTGCAGTTTCAGGACATGGCATCTCAGTTGATTTGGCACACCACCAAGGTATTACAAGGCTGTGCTTTTCGCCTTGCTTCAGAGGCCATGGGGCAAGAGGAAGGTGAAGAAGCTGCACCCTTTGCCGAAATGGCGCCCGACAGGCCAAACCCTGTTACACAGAGCGAAATGGATGCTGGTTCCGTCGATTTATTCTGATCGTCACGTTATTGGCTAACCTAAATATTCAAGTCAGTTGGAGCCTTACATGCAATCGATACTTGCCGTAGATGATTCACCATCCATGCGAAAAATGGTGTCTTTCACCTTGACTGGTGCGGGTTACCACGTGGTGGAGGCGGTGGATGGGCAAGATGCCCTTGAAAAAGCGGAAAGCCATGACATTCACCTGGTTTTGGCGGACCAGAACATGCCAAGGCTGGACGGTATCGGCCTCACGCGAAAACTCCGTGAGCATCCAAAGTTCAAAACTATTCCTATTTTGATTTTGACAACCGAGTCCAGTGACCAAATGAAGCAGGCAGGGCGCTCTGCGGGTGCTACGGGGTGGTTGGTTAAGCCTTTTGATCCCAATCGACTCATTGAAGTGATTCAAAAGGTAATCCGCTAAAGCGGCCTAGTTTAGAAAATCAAATAGGAGCCAACCATGGCAGAAACCTACCAAGAAGGATCTGGGTCAGGCGCTGATTTTGATCTGAGTCAGTTCTATCAGATCTTTTTCGAAGAGGCTGGAGAGAATCTGGACCAAATGGAGCAAATGCTTTTGGATCTGGATTTAAGCAACGCCAATGATGAAGAACTCAACGGGATTTTCCGCTGCGCTCACTCCATAAAGGGGGGGGCTGCAACTTTTGGTTTTTCTGATGTGGCTGAGTTGACTCATCAGATGGAGTCGCTTCTCGATAAGCTGCGTCGACACGAGCTTCAGCCCATTCCACAAATGGTAGACGTTCTGCTGGAGTCGGCAGATGCCTCTCGCAGTTTGCTGGCCCGGCATCAGGCTGGTGGGCAAGGTGAAGCTGTCTCCACCACTGCTTTGGTGAAGCGCATCAGTGACCTTGCTGCAGGCCTTCCTCCGTCTGATTCAACGCCTTTGGCTCCGCCTGCTGCTGCGCCGGCTCCCGTTGCTTCTCCCCCGGTTGTAGCCGCAGCACCAGCGCTAGCACCTCATGTCCCTGGTCAGATTCGGCAACTGGAGATTCACATTGGACCGCTTGAGCGCCTTGAGCAAGCCGATGCGATCAAAGAGTTGTTCCGTGACATTGCTGGGCTGGGCTCCATTCAGGATATTTCGGGTGCAGTTCCTGACATGCGTGTGTTTGCGGTAGAGACAACGTCCTCCACTGAAGACTTGCTTGACCTCTTTGCTTTCCATGTGTCCAAAGATCAAGTCCGTTTCGTTGATGCTGGTGCCGCGGCGGTCACCGCTTTGCCTGACGCGGAGATGGTCTCTGTAGCCGCGTCCGATACCGACGTGGCCTATGGGTTTTTTAATGATGCACCAGGAGCTCCCGCTGCCGCTGCAGAGGTCGCACACGCTGTGGTTCCTGTGGCCGATGAAGCACCCCGCGCCAAGGCCGTGGCGCCTAAGTCGTCCGAGCAAAAGGCGCCATCGCAAGCACAGATGGAGTCAACAACTATTCGTGTGGCCGTGAACAAGGTGGATCAACTGATCAATCTCGTCGGTGAGTTGGTGATTACACAAGCCATGCTGGCGCAGAACAGCCGGGGTTTGGATGCTGGTGCGTACCAACAATTGCTAGCTGGTTTAGCAGATCTGGATCGCAACACTCGAGATCTTCAAGAGTCGGTCATGTCGATTCGCATGATCCCCATGTCTATTGTGTTCAGCCGTTTCCCTAGGATGTTGCGAGATTTGGCAAACAAACTGGGTAAAAAAGTGGATTTGGTGACTTTGGGTGAAGCCACTGAATTGGATAAAGGACTGGTTGAGAAAATCACAGATCCCTTGACGCACTTGGTCCGGAATAGTTGTGACCATGGGATTGAATTGCCTGCAGATCGATTGGCGAAAGGCAAGTCTGAGCACGGGACGATCACTTTGTCGGCATCCCACCAGGGCGGATCGATTGTGATTGATGTCCGCGATGACGGTCGGGGCTTGTCTCGTGAAAAGATACTGAAAAAAGCCCAAGAGCGTGGGCTTGATGTATCTGATCAGATGACGGACTCAGAAGTGTGGCAGCTGATTTTTGCCCCTGGATTCTCTACAGCCGAAGAGGTTACGGACGTGTCTGGTCGCGGTGTCGGTATGGATGTTGTCAAGCGGAATATCGCCGCACTCAATGGCTCTGTTGAAATCGACTCAGCAGAAGGCTATGGCATGAAGGTTTCCGTGCGCCTTCCATTGACACTGGCCATCATGGATGGGATGTCGGTTGGGGTCGGAGAAGAGGTTTATATCTTGCCGCTTTCCTCTGTGGTTGAGTCTTTCCAGGTCAATGCTGATGATGTGAGTACGGTTGCGCAAGGCTCCCAACTGGTTAAAGTTCGTGATGAATATATGCCTGTCATCGCGCTGGAGAAAATATTCCAAGTCCCACGATTTGATTTGAATAAATCAAGCAATATTATGGTCGTGGTGGAGGCCGATGGCAGTCGTGTTGCGCTGCTTGTAGACGAATTGCTTGGACAACACCAAGTTGTGGTGAAAAACCTCGAGTCTAATTACCGCAAGGTTCCAAATGTATCCGGTGCTACTATTTTGGGCGATGGAACCGTTGCATTGATTTTGGATACGGGTGGCTTGGTTCGCCGGGCGAGGCATTAAATAGAAATTGTGGTCAGTGAATTTGGTTTTGATCGCAATTTGAGGAGCTGTTATGAGTGTTGTTGGAAAAACTGCAGATGTGGCTCCAGCTGGGGCCAGGGAGTATCTGACTTTTCGGTTGGATCAAGAGGAGTACGGCATTGATATCTTGAAGGTTCAAGAAATCAGAGGGTACGAGCAACCAACTCGTATCGCCAATGCCCCCGCATTCATTAAAGGGGTCGTGAATCTCCGAGGAACTATCGTTCCTATTGTTGATATGCGACTCAAATTCAATTGCGCGCAGGCAGATTACAATAGTTTTACTGTTGTTATTATTTTGAATTTGCGCAATAGAGTCGTCGGAATTGTTGTGGATTCTGTGAGTGATGTCATGGAGTTGACTGCGGACAGTATTCGTTCTGCGCCTGATATTGAAAGTGCAATTGATAACAGTTGCATCTTGGGACTGGGGTCCGTGGGAGAGCGGATGCTAATTCTTCTGGATATTGAAAAGCTGATGTCTGGTGTCGATATGGGGTTGGTCACGGTTGACGAGTAATTTGTGAAATTTACTTGTCTGCACGTGGTGCAGATGAAAGGGCTTGTGTTGGCTTGCTTGTGATTGGCAAGAAATATGTGCTAGCAAATATTCCCTTCGGATGAAATATGCCCCAAGCCACTAACGCATTAAAAAACACCCGTGCACCCGTTGCTCGAATTGATGTAGAGGGTAATGGTGCAGCATCCACTGGACCTCTTGCACAGGGCAGAGAGTTTGTGTGGACAAATGCTGATTTCGCCAGAGTTCAATCACTGATTTACCAGCGTGCGGGAATTAGTTTGCATGATGGAAAACATGCAATGGTTTATAGCCGGCTTTCCCGCCGTTTGAGAGAGACGGGGCATGCTAGTTTCCATGACTATTTAAGCTGGCTTGAAACCAATGATGGCCCTGAATGGCAGGAATTTGTCAATGCGTTGACGACAAATCTCACAGCTTTTTTTCGGGAGCAGCATCATTTTGAAATATTTGCCTCCCATCTTCAAAGCCGCCCCTCGGGAACTCAATGGAAGGTTTGGTGCAACGCTGCATCTACTGGTGAGGAGCCCTATTCTATTGTCATGACGGCCTTTGAAGCGCTGGGTTCGAACCCCTCTTTTAAATTGGTTGCCAGCGATATTGATTCCAAAGTTTTGGCAACTGCTGGAAATGGGGTTTATCGTCTTGACAGCATGAAGGGGGTTAGCCAAGACAAGATGCAGCGGTTTTTCTTGAAGGGAAAAGGCGCTAATTCAGGGATGGTGCGAGTCAAGCCGGAGTTGCGTCGGTTGATTGACTTCATGAGCGTGAATTTGATCAGGGACGATTGGCCTTTCAAAGAGCCCTTTGATGTGGTTTTTTGCCGGAATGTCATGATTTATTTTGATGCTCCGACGCAAAGGCGCGTTCTGGAAAAAATTCACCGTGTACTGAAGCCAGGTGGGATGCTTTTTGTCGGGCACGCTGAAAATTTCAGCGAATCCAAGGATCTTTTTACTTTGCGGGGGAAGACGGTTTATGAACGCCGTTGACCTTGTTGAACAATAAAGCCACCGTTCCCATGACCAACTTTCACTCTGGTGTACCCTCCAGTTCTGGTGCTGCTGGAATGGCATCTCAGGCTGCCCTTGAGCGGCGTAGAGCTCCGCGAATAGCACCATTGAGTGCGGATATTTATTCTGCTGGAGGGGCGGCAAGGGACTCTTCGTTAGATGAATTGAAGGCCCGGCCTAAACGCCCTGGTGAAGCATCTTTTTTCTACCTAGATCATCATTTTCAGCACAACGCTGTCAAGGTGTTGCCCGGCGAGTATTTTGTTGCCAATGAAAATATGGTGATCATGACTGTTCTGGGGTCATGTATTGCGGCCTGTTTGTGGGACAGTCGTGCACACATCGGTGGCATGAATCACTTTATGCTTCCTGATGGAGATATGGCTGACTCATCTGGCCGATACGGTTCTTATGCAATGGAAGTGTTGATCAATGAAATGCTGAAGCTGGGCGCCCGGCGAGAAACAATGCAAGCCAAAATATTTGGTGGCGCGCAGGTTATGCATAATTTCACAACAATGAATGTCGGTGAGCGAAATACAAATTTCGTACTGAATTACTTGCACACGGAGAGAATTCCGATTGTTTCTGAAGACGTTCTCGATATTTATCCCAGGAAGGTAGTTTTCTTCCCGGTCACTGGCAAGGCGATGGTCAAGCGATTGGCCCATGCCCATCCAGATGTCGCGCAAGAAGTTCGGGGCAATGCTGCCACTGTCGCCAAGAGCAATGCGGGTGGCTCTGTGGACTTGTTTTGATAAAAGGTCGAGTTGATGAGTAAGAAAATTCGGGTGGTTGTTGTGGATGACTCGGCTCTGGTTCGTAGCCTGCTTGCCGAGATCATCAACCGCCAGCGTGATATGGAGTGCATTGGAACAGCCAACGACCCTCTGATCGCAAGAGAAATGATTCGGGAACTCAATCCTGACGTGATTACCTTGGATGTTGAAATGCCTCGGATGGATGGCATCGATTTCCTGGGGCGGTTGATGCGTTTGCGTCCCATGCCTGTTGTGATGATTTCCACACTGACAGAGCGGGGCGCTGAAGTGACTATGAAGGCGCTGGAGTTGGGCGCCATTGATTTTGTTGCGAAGCCGCGTGTGGGGCTGGCCAATGGTTTGAATGATCTGGCCGAGCAAATTGTGGACAAAATCCGTGTTGCTGCTGTTGCGCAAGTGCACCGTGGCGTCATCCGCGAGACGCCTGCTCAGGCGCCTGCGCCTCTGCACGCGGGTGGGGCCGCTGCAGCCCCCGTGTCTGCCATGGGGTTGTTGGGACGTCTGTCCACTGAAAAGCTTATCTGCATTGGCGCATCCACAGGCGGGACTGAAGCCATCAAAGAGGTTTTGGTGCAGATGCCTGCGGATTCCCCAGCGATTGTGATCACACAACACATGCCGCCAGGCTTCACCACCAGTTTTGCCGCCAGGCTCAATGGGCTTTGCCAGATCATTGTGAAAGAGGCGGTGAATGGTGAACGGATATTGCCTGGGCATGCTTATATTGCGCCCGGCGGAAAGCAGTTTCATGTGGCGCGCAGTGGCGCCAACTACGTAGCAGTCGTTGATGATGGGCCTGCCGTCAATAGGCACAAGCCTTCCGTTGAGGTTTTGTTTAAATCAGCTGCTGCAGTGGTTGGGCGCAACGCCTTCGGCATTATGCTGACGGGAATGGGCAATGACGGCGCCGCTGCGATGCGAGAAATGAAGGACGCTGGCAGCTACAACTATGTGCAGGACGAGGCCAGTTGTATTGTGTTTGGCATGCCTAGGGAGGCCATAGCGCATGGTGCTGCGGATGAGGTTCTTCCGCTGGGCCAAATTGCGGGGGCGCTGTTGACCAAGTTGAGGGGCTCTTCGGATCGGGTGCTGCACCGCATTTGATCCTGAGAGCAGTCCATCGGGCGATGATCGCCCGAGTGGGTGAGAAAAAGCACCTGGCAATCGGTGGAGTAGTTCGGTTGCCAAGTGCTTTTAGGGCTAGGCAGACAGTGCTTCCCAGCGCTCTAGTGCCAAGAGCAGCTCTTCTTCAATGGCTGCGACCCTTGTCATCATTGCTGTTGCCTTGATCCCATCAGATGCATACAGGCTGCCATCGGCAAGCTGCTCGTTTAGCATCTTTTGTTCTGCCTCTAGCGCCTCGATGGTTGCCGGTAGTTGTTCCAGTTCTTTCTGCTCTTTGTAGCTCAGCTTCTTTTTTGATAGCTGCTCGCGCTTATTAGATAAGCCCTGGACTGCTGTTGGAGCTGGAATCTCCGCAGAAACCTTTTTGTTGTCTGCGGGGGCTTGAGCGCGGGCACGCTTGGATTGGATCAACCAGTCCTGAACGCTGCCTTCGTACTCCCGCCAGTGAGCGTTGCCTTCGAATGCAATGGTGCTGGTGACGACGTTGTCCAGAAAGGTTCGATCATGGCTGACCAAGAAGACGGTGCCCGGATAGCTTTCTAGCAGTTCTTCCAGCAGATCCAGGGTGTCGATGTCCAGATCGTTCGTCGGCTCGTCCAGCACCAGAACATTGGCCGGCCGTGCAAACAGCCTTGCCAGAAGCAATCTATTGCGCTCTCCCCCTGAGAGTGAACTCACCGGTGAATGAGCGCGGGCTGGTGAGAACAGGAAATCGCTGAGATAGCTTTTGACGTGTTTGCGTTGATTGCCAATCTCAATCCACTCGCTGCCAGGGCTGATGAAGTCTTCCAGCGTCGCATCGAGATTGATGGCATGGCGCATTTGGTCAAAGTACGCGATCTGAAGATTGGCTCCTTGCCTGATGCTGCCCTCGTCGGGTTGGAGTTCACCCAAAATGAGTTTCAGCAAGGTGGTTTTGCCCGCACCATTGGGACCGATCAAGCCGACTTTGTCGCCGCGCAAAATAGTGCCAGTAAAGCCTTGGACAATCTGTTTGGGGCCAAATGCCTTGCCCACATCAGTGAGTTCTGCAACGATCTTGCCTTGATATCCGTTGCCTGATCCGGTTGCGACGTCCATTTTGACGCTGCCCACCACGTCGCGCCGTGCTTCACGCTTCTGGCGCAACGCTTCTAGTCGGCTGATTCGGCTTTGGCTTCGGGTGCGTCTTGCTTCCACACCTTTGCGAATCCACACTTCTTCCTGTGCCAGCAGTTTGTCGGCTTTGGCCGCGATGACGGCCTCTTGCGCTAGCTGCTCTTCCTTCTGGAGTTGGTACTGAGCGAAGTTGCCAGGATACGAGCGCAGCTGGCCTCGATCTAATTCCACAATCCGGGTTGCAATCCGATCAAGGAATGCCCGATCGTGTGTGATGGTGACTACGCTGCCTGGAAAGTCCAGCAGCAAATCTTCCAGCCACTCAATGGAGTCCAGATCCAAGTGGTTGGTCGGTTCATCCAACAGCAATACATCGGGGCGTGACACGAGTGCTTGGGCTAACGCCACTCTCTTCTTGGTTCCTCCCGAAAGAGTGCCCACGACCGCTTCAGGTGGAAGGTGAAGCCTTTGCAGAGTTTCTTCCACGCGCTGCTCCCAGTTCCAGGCATCAAACGCTTCAATTTCTGATTGCAGGGCGTCCAGGTCTACGCCCTCCTCGGCTGCCAGGTACTGCTCTCGTATTGCAATCACTCGCTGCAAGCCGGCGGATGCTGCCTGGAAGATCGTAGCTTCGGCGTCTAGGATGGGCTCCTGTGCCACATACGCAATGCGTACGCCTTGCTGTACCTGCAGACTGCCGTCATCTGGCTTTGCCAGTCCTCCCAGAATCTTGAGCAAGGACGATTTCCCTGCGCCGTTGCGGCCAATCAGACCTACACGCTCCGTCTGCTCAAGAGAGAAGCCTGCATGGTCTAGTAATGCAACGTGGCCGAAGGCCAGTTGCGCATTGATGAGTGTGATGAGTGCCATAAGACCTGAATTATGAGTGGCTCACTCGATTCACCCTCTGAGGCGGCGCTCTGTCTGCTGCTAGGGGGTGCCGGGTTTGCGGAGTAGGTTCTTAACAATCTCTTGCTGAGTTGTTTGAGTCTCTAAAACGGTGCTATGATCGAGGGCTTCGCTACTGAGACGGTTTAGATTGTTAGGGTAGCGAAGGGGGTTGCAGAAAGTTGGGTTTTTGTTGTCGGCGGGTTAAAAACTGTTGTACAATCTAAGGCTGCGCTAAATGCGGTAGTTGTTCTGAAAAGGGTAATTGCTGCAAACTGCAAAGACCCTCAAGTTTGACGGGACTTTAAAACCTGTGCTAGAATTCAAGGCTCAGCTGATTGCAGCTAAGTCGGGAAAGCAAAGAAAACTTCGGTTGCTTTGTGATCCGGTTCATTAAAAATATACAGCCGATAAGCGTGGGCGTTTGATGGCGAGTGCCAAGTTCTTTGGAACTAGTGCTTAGCACTACAAACGCTCATGAGAATAGAAGTGAAGTTCACTTCAATTCCGTTTTTATGAGTTAAGTCGAAAGACTTTAAATTTATCAAGATCGAACTGTAGAGTTTGATCCTGGCTCAGATTGAACGCTGGCGGCATGCCTTACACATGCAAGTCGAACGGTAACAGGTCTTCGGATGCTGACGAGTGGCGAACGGGTGAGTAATACATCGGAACGTGCCCGATCGTGGGGGATAACGAAGCGAAAGCTTTGCTAATACCGCATAAGATCCAAGGATGAAAGCAGGGGACCGCAAGGCCTTGCGCGAACGGAGCGGCCGATGGCAGATTAGGTAGTTGGTGGGATAAAAGCTTACCAAGCCGACGATCTGTAGCTGGTCTGAGAGGACGACCAGCCACACTGGGACTGAGACACGGCCCAGACTCCTACGGGAGGCAGCAGTGGGGAATTTTGGACAATGGGCGAAAGCCTGATCCAGCCATGCCGCGTGCAGGATGAAGGCCTTCGGGTTGTAAACTGCTTTTGTACGGAACGAAAAGACTCTGGTTAATACCTGGGGTCCATGACGGTACCGTAAGAATAAGCACCGGCTAACTACGTGCCAGCAGCCGCGGTAATACGTAGGGTGCAAGCGTTAATCGGAATTACTGGGCGTAAAGCGTGCGCAGGCGGTTATATAAGACAGATGTGAAATCCCCGGGCTCAACCTGGGAACTGCATTTGTGACTGTATAGCTAGAGTACGGTAGAGGGGGATGGAATTCCGCGTGTAGCAGTGAAATGCGTAGATATGCGGAGGAACACCGATGGCGAAGGCAATCCCCTGGACCTGTACTGACGCTCATGCACGAAAGCGTGGGGAGCAAACAGGATTAGATACCCTGGTAGTCCACGCCCTAAACGATGTCAACTGGTTGTTGGGTCTTCACTGACTCAGTAACGAAGCTAACGCGTGAAGTTGACCGCCTGGGGAGTACGGCCGCAAGGTTGAAACTCAAAGGAATTGACGGGGACCCGCACAAGCGGTGGATGATGTGGTTTAATTCGATGCAACGCGAAAAACCTTACCCACCTTTGACATGTATGGAATCCTTTAGAGATAGAGGAGTGCTCGAAAGAGAGCCATAACACAGGTGCTGCATGGCTGTCGTCAGCTCGTGTCGTGAGATGTTGGGTTAAGTCCCGCAACGAGCGCAACCCTTGCCATTAGTTGCTACGAAAGGGCACTCTAATGGGACTGCCGGTGACAAACCGGAGGAAGGTGGGGATGACGTCAAGTCCTCATGGCCCTTATAGGTGGGGCTACACACGTCATACAATGGCTGGTACAGAGGGTTGCCAACCCGCGAGGGGGAGCTAATCCCATAAAGCCAGTCGTAGTCCGGATCGCAGTCTGCAACTCGACTGCGTGAAGTCGGAATCGCTAGTAATCGCGGATCAGAATGTCGCGGTGAATACGTTCCCGGGTCTTGTACACACCGCCCGTCACACCATGGGAGCGGGTTCTGCCAGAAGTAGGTAGCCTAACCGTAAGGAGGGCGCTTACCACGGCAGGGTTCGTGACTGGGGTGAAGTCGTAACAAGGTAGCCGTATCGGAAGGTGCGGCTGGATCACCTCCTTTCTGGAAAACTGCATTCAATATTGAACGCCCACACTTATCGGTTGTTGGAACAAGCTGCTGACTTGCGAAGTCATTCGCAAGAAGGCGGAATGGGTCTGTAGCTCAGCTGGTTAGAGCACTGTGTTGATAACGCAGGGGTCGTTGGTTCGAGCCCAACTAGACCCACCATATTCCAATAGACGGATACGTGAGAGGAAACTGGGGGATTAGCTCAGCTGGGAGAGCACCTGCTTTGCAAGCAGGGGGTCGTCGGTTCGATCCCGTCATCCTCCACCACCAACAAGCATCGGACTTCAACACCAAAGCGGCTTTGCAAAAGGCCACTTTGTTGTTGATCAATATCGATTGATCAATCGGCTGTTCTTTAAAAATTCATAGAGTCGAATCAGAGTTGTCAGAGGAAACTGTACATTCGTAAAGGTTTAGTGCAGACCGTGCCTCTGATGACAATTTTTTGATTGCGTCAAAACGAATATTCAATAAGCGAAAGCTGATTGAAATTCAGTAATGACGAATGTTCTCAGATGAAAGGTAGAAATACCTAGAGTCGAGGAATTATTCACATTACGGCATAACGCGTCAGGTGAAAGACCTGGCAAGTCCTTGAAAATAATGGCGATATCTCGAAAGAGATGTCAAAGTTATAGGGTCAAGTGACTAAGAGCATGTGGTGGATGCCTTGGCGATTACAGGCGACGAAAGACGTGATAGCCTGCGATAAGCTTCGGGGAGCTGGCAAATAAGCTTTGATCCGGAGATTTCTGAATGGGGAAACCCACCTCGCAAGAGGTATCGCATACTGAATACATAGGTATGCGAAGCGAACCGGGTGAACTGAAACATCTCAGTAGCTCGAGGAAAAGACATCAACCGAGATTCCGAAAGTAGTGGCGAGCGAAATCGGAAGAGCCTTCTAGTGATAGCACGACTGTTAGCAAAACGGAATGGAAAGTTCGGCCATAGCAGGTGATAGCCCTGTATGCGAAAACAGACGTGTGGTACTAAGTTAGAGAAAAGTAGGGCGGGACACGAGAAATCCTGTCTGAATATGGGGGGACCATCCTCCAAGGCTAAATACTCGTAATCGACCGATAGTGAACCAGTACCGTGAGGGAAAGGCGAAAAGAACCCCGGGAGGGGAGTGAAATAGATCCTGAAACCGCATGCTTACAAAAAGTAGGAGCCCGCAAGGGTGACTGCGTACCTTTTGTATAATGGGTCAGCGACTTACATTCAGTGGCAAGGTTAACCGAATAGGGAAGCCGTAGAGAAATCGAGTCCGAATAGGGCGAATCAGTCGCTGGGTGTAGACCCGAAACCAAGTGATCTATCCATGGCCAGGATGAAGGTGCCGTAACAGGTACTGGAGGTCCGAACCCACTAGTGTTGCAAAACTAGGGGATGAGCTGTGGATAGGGGTGAAAGGCTAAACAAACTTGGAAATAGCTGGTTCTCTCCGAAAACTATTTAGGTAGTGCCTCAAGTATTACCGTCGGGGGTAGAGCACTGTTTAGGCTAGGGGGTCATGGCGACTTACCAAACCTATGCAAACTCCGAATACCGACGAGTACAGCTTGGGAGACAGAGCACCGGGTGCTAACGTCCGGACTCAAGAGGGAAACAACCCAGACCGCCAGCTAAGGTCCCTAAAATTGGCTAAGTGGGAAACGAAGTGGGAAGGCTAAAACAGTCAGGATGTTGGCTTAGAAGCAGCCATCATTTAAAGAAAGCGTAATAGCTCACTGATCGAGTCGTCCTGCGCGGAAGATGTAACGGGGCTAAGCCAGTTACCGAAGCTGCGGATGTGCAATTTATTGCACGTGGTAGGAGAGCGTTCTGTAGGCCTGTGAAGGTGTCTGGTAACGGATGCTGGAGGTATCAGAAGTGCGAATGCTGACATGAGTAGCGTTAAAGGGGGTGAAAAGCCCCCTCGCCGTAAGCGCAAGGTTTTCTACGCAACGTTCATCGGCGTAGAGTGAGTCGGCCCCTAAGGCGAGGCAGAGATGCGTAGCTGATGGGAAACAGGTCAATATTCCTGTACCGATCAATAGTGCGATGTGGGGACGGAGAAGGTTAGCTCAGCCAACTGTTGGATATGTTGGTTCAAGCCTGTAGTCGTGCCTGGTAGGCAAATCCGCCGGGCTTAGATGAGGGGTGATAACGAGTCTGCTTGCAGACGAAGTGAGTGATACCCTGCTTCCAGGAAAAGCCACTAAGCTTCAGCTATTGACGACCGTACCGCAAACCGACACTGGTGCGCGAGATGAGTATTCTAAGGCGCTTGAGAGAACTCAGGAGAAGGAACTCGGCAAATTGATACCGTAACTTCGGGAGAAGGTATGCCCCAAGTAGGTGAACTCGTACAGAGGGAGCCCAAAGGGGTTGCAAAAAATCGGTGGCTGCGACTGTTTAATAAAAACACAGCACTCTGCAAACACGAAAGTGGACGTATAGGGTGTGACGCCTGCCCGGTGCTGGAAGATTAAATGATGGGGTGCAAGCTCTTGATTGAAGTCCCAGTAAACGGCGGCCGTAACTATAACGGTCCTAAGGTAGCGAAATTCCTTGTCGGGTAAGTTCCGACCTGCACGAATGGCGTAACGATGGCCACACTGTCTCCTCCTGAGACTCAGCGAAGTTGAAATGTTTGTGATGATGCAATCTCCCCGCGGAAAGACGGAAAGACCCCATGAACCTTTACTGTAGCTTTGTATTGGACTTTGAACAGATCTGTGTAGGATAGGTGGGAGGCTTTGAAGTGAGGACGCTAGTTCTCATGGAGCCAACGTTGAAATACCACCCTGGTGTGTTTGAGGTTCTAAC
Source organism: Acidovorax sp. 56 (assembly GCF_002749705.1). Lineage (NCBI taxonomy): Bacteria > Pseudomonadati > Pseudomonadota > Betaproteobacteria > Burkholderiales > Comamonadaceae > Acidovorax > Acidovorax sp. 56. The sequence goes on along the minus strand of NZ_PEEV01000001.1, from coordinate 2,631,706 downwards.
CTAGGTCCATTATCTGGATCGGGGACAGTGCATGGTAGGCAGTTTGACTGGGGCGGTCTCCTCCCAAAGCGTAACGGAGGAGTTCGAAGGTACGCTAGTTACGGTCGGACATCGTGACGATAGTGCAATGGCATAAGCGTGCTTAACTGCGAGACTGACAAGTCGAGCAGATGCGAAAGCAGGACATAGTGATCCGGTGGTTCTGTATGGAAGGGCCATCGCTCAACGGATAAAAGGTACTCTGGGGATAACAGGCTGATACCGCCCAAGAGTTCATATCGACGGCGGTGTTTGGCACCTCGATGTCGGCTCATCTCATCCTGGGGCTGTAGCCGGTCCCAAGGGTATGGCTGTTCGCCATTTAAAGAGGTACGTGAGCTGGGTTTAAAACGTCGTGAGACAGTTTGGTCCCTATCTTCCGTGGGCGCTGCAGATTTGAGGAAGCCTGCTCCTAGTACGAGAGGACCGGAGTGGACACACCTCTGGTGTATCGGTTGTCACGCCAGTGGCATTGCCGAGTAGCTAAGTGTGGAAGAGATAACCGCTGAAAGCATCTAAGCGGGAAACTCGTTTCAAGATGAGATCTGCCGGGGCCTTGAGCCCCCTAAAGAGTCGTTCAAGACCAGGACGTTGATAGGTCAGGTGTGGAAGCGCAGTAATGCGTTAAGCTAACTGATACTAATTGCTCGTGAGGCTTGACCCTATAACTTTGATAGCCAACGCTCAAGCAGTCATGCTTGTGTGAAAAGCTCAAAGATTGTTATGCCAAGTTGACGCAGTCAAAACACATAAAATCTGATTCCAAACTCTATGAATTCGCTAGGCTGTTCCATGAACAGCCCAGCACCAAGTTATGCCTGATGACCATAGCAAGTTGGTACCACTCCTTCCCATCCCGAACAGGACAGTGAAACGACTTTGCGCCGATGATAGTGCGGGTTCCCGTGTGAAAGTAGGTCATCGTCAGGCTCTTATAGCCCCAATACCCCCCAGTCCATAAGGATTGGGGGGTTTTGCGTTTGGGGCTATCGAAACGAACACTATCCCCAACCTCGGATGGCCACACGCTAACTTTGCTCCAGCAGGCTAACTTCTGCTCGGCGAAGGGATCAAAGCCGCTCAGCCGACTGCTCACAGCATTACTCCAGCTACATCGTCCGCTTTGCGATAGCATTGACGAAAACGTAAACGTCAATTTGAACCGAGTGGTGCTTTTGGGCTCCGCGACACGGTTTCCTTCAGCATGGCTAACACCTACACCATCAGCGAGCTCGCCAAAGAGTTCGACCTCACTACACGGGCGATCCGTTTTTACGAAGACATGGGCTTGTTGCAGCCCGACCGCACGGGGGTGGGGGGCGGGTGCGGATTTACAGTGCGCGTGATCGAACGCGTCTGCGTTTGACACTGCGGGCCAAGCGTCTAGGCCTCTCTCTGACGGAGGCCAAAGAGATCATCGATCTGTATGACAGTCCCAGAGATACGGGCGTGCAGTTGAAAAAATTTTTGGATGTGCTTGCAGTCCATCGCAAGCAGTTGGAGGCGCAATTGGCAGACCTCCAAGCCAATCTGGAAGAAGTTCGTGACCACGAAAAAGAGGCGCGTGCGTTGTTGTTGAAGTCAGAAAAGCAAAAATGATTCATAATTGACGTTTACGTAAACGTCAATTCATGGTGCTTTCGTGACCGCTTCTAAGTTCGAGCCTCGGTGCACATCATTCCAGTCCCGTGTTGAAGACAGCTTTCGCAAACAAGGCGCGATGGCAACGCTCGGCGCTCGCTTGGCTGCTATTGCACCAGGGGCGGTCGATATTGAACTGGACTGGGCTGCCGGACTGACCCAGCAGCACGGCTTTTTGCACGCCGGATTCGTCTCTACTGCGCTGGACTCTGCTTGCGGTTATGCCGCCTTGACGCTCATGCCTGAGGATGTTGCGGTCCTCACCATCGAGTTCAAGATCAATCTGCTGGCACCCGCTTCGGGAGAGTGCTTTCGCATGGAAGGTCGTGTGCTGAAGTCTGGGCGCACGATCACCGTATCTGAAGGCCGTGCCTTTGCACTGCAGGCGGGGCATGAAAAGCTCATTGCCACCATGGGCTGCACCTTGATGGCGGTAGCGGGGCGCGAGCAACTGCGTGATTGACACCAACCATTCTGATAAGGAGACAACCCCATGAGCCTTCCATCCAACCTTCCTGGTTTGAACTTCCAACTGGGTGAAGACATCGATGCTTTGCGAGATGCCGTGCGGGATTTTGCGCAGTCGGAAATTGCGCCCCGCGCTGCGGAGATCGACCACACAGACCAATTTCCGATGGACCTGTGGCGCAAGATGGGTGACTTGGGCGTGCTCGGTATCACCGTGCCCGAACAGTACGGTGGCGCCGCCATGGGCTATCTGGCCCACATGGTGGCGATGGAGGAAATCTCGCGCGCCAGCGCTTCGGTGGGGCTGTCTTATGGTGCACACAGCAACCTGTGTGTGAACCAGATTAATCGTAACGGGAATGGGGCACAAAAGGCCAAGTACCTGCCCAAGCTCATCAGCGGTGAGCACGTGGGCGCCCTGGCCATGAGCGAGCCTGGCGCGGGCTCGGACGTGATCAGCATGAAGCTCAAGGCCGAGGACAAGGGCGGCTACTACCTGCTCAACGGCAGCAAAATGTGGATCACCAATGGCCCGGACGCCGACACCCTGGTGGTCTATGCCAAGACGGAGCCCGAATTGGGCGCGCGCGGCGTCACGGCTTTCCTGATCGAGAAGGGCATGAAGGGGTTTTCCATCGCCCAAAAGCTCGACAAGCTCGGCATGCGCGGCAGTCACACCGGCGAGCTGGTGTTCCAGGACGTTGAAGTGCCCGCCGAGAACGTGCTGGGTGGGGTGAACCAAGGCGCCAAGGTGCTCATGAGCGGCCTGGACTACGAACGTGCCGTACTGACTGGAGGGCCTTTGGGCATCATGCAGGCGGTGATGGACAACGTCATCCCCTATATTCACGATCGCAAACAGTTCGGGCAGAGCATTGGTGAATTCCAGCTCATCCAGGGCAAGGTCGCAGACATGTACACCGTGCTGCAGGCGGGACGCTCGTTCGCCTACACCGTGGCCAAGAACCTGGACATGCTGGGGACGGACCATGTTCGTCAGGTGCGCAAGGATTGCGCCAGCGTCATTCTGTGGTGTGCCGAAAAGGCCACCTGGATGGCCGGAGAAGGCGTGCAGATTTTTGGCGGCAATGGCTACATCAACGAATACCCCTTGGGTCGCTTGTGGCGCGATGCCAAGCTGTACGAAATCGGCGCTGGCACCAGTGAGATTCGCCGCATGCTAATTGGCCGTGAGCTGTTTGCCGAGACCTGCTGACCGATATTCCCAAAAACCAAAGGACACCATGCCCACATCCATCGACGACCTGTTTGTACACAACCGCGCCTGGGCGGCCCAGATGGAGCGCGAGCGGCCCGGCTTTTTCACCAGCTTGCTGGCGCAGCAAAAGCCCAAGTACATGTGGGTGGGGTGTTCCGACAGCCGGGTGCCGGCCAACCAGATCACGGGGCTGGAGCCGGGCGAGGTCTTTGTCCACCGCAACGTGGCCAATGTGGTGGTGCCTACCGATCTCAACTGCCTGTCCACCATCCAATATGCGGTGGACCAGTTGCATGTGGAGCATCTGATGGTGGTGGGTCACTACGGCTGTGGTGGCGTGCTGGCGGCGTTGGAGGGCATTCGCGTGGGCTTGGCAGACAACTGGATCCGCCACGTGACGGACGTGCGTGACCGCCACCGCGACCTGATCGCTTCGGTGGAGCCGCAATGGCGCCACGATGTGCTGTGCGAACTCAATGCCATCGAGCAGGTGGTTAACATTGCGCAGACCACCGTGATGCTGGACGCCTGGGGCCGTGGCCAGAAGGTGACCTTGCATGGCTGGTGCTACGGCCTCAAGGACGGGCTCATCAACAACCTGCACATGACGGTGGACAGCACCGAAGGCCTGGACGCCCTGTACCGCGCGGCCATCGCTGGCGTGGCTGCCACGCGGCGGGGTTAAGGCGCCAGAACGGGCCCTGGGCAATCCGGCGATCAGCTCCCACCTGCGCTGCCATGTTTCCCCAGCGGCTCGACTCTCCCCAGGCTTATGCCATCGCCAAGGCGATGATGGATGGTTTTAACCGCCATTACCGCTTGTTTCGCACCGAATCGGCCCGTGCCAAGCACCGGTTTGAAACCGCCGACTGGCTGGGCCAGCAGCGGGCGCAGCGCGAACGCATCGAGTTCTACGACCTGCGCGTCAAGGAGTGCGTGCGCCGCCTGGAGAAAGAATTTGGTGCGGGGGCGCAGCCCATGGCCGTCTGGCACCAGGCCAAGCTCCATTACATCGGGCTGCTGGTCAACCACCACCAGCCCGAGCTGGCCGAGACGTTTTTCAACTCGGTCACCTGCAAGATCCTGCACCGCACGCATTTTCAGAACGACTTCATTTTTGTGCGCCCGGCCGTCAGCACCGAATACATTGAGAGTGACGAGCCCACGGCCAAGCCCACCTACCGCGCCTACTACCCCTCGCGCGATACGCTGCACCAGACGCTGATCACCATCGTCGAGAACTTCGGACTGCAGCGCGCTTTTGCCCATCTGGAGCGCGACACGCGCCATGTGCTGGCCGCCATGCAAACCCGGCTGGCGCAGGTCAAGTTGCGGGCCAACTTCCAGATCCAGGTGCTCACCAGCCTGTTCTTTCGCAACAAGGGGGCCTACGTGGTGGGGCGGATCATCAATGGCTTCACCGAGGTGCCCTTTGCCCTGCCCATCCTGCACGACGACCAGGGCCAGTTGACCATCGACGCCGCGCTGTTTGGCGAGGAAGACCTGCAGATTCTGTTCAGCTTTGCGCGGGCGTACTTCATGGTCGACATGGAAGTGCCCAGCGCCTACGTGCAGTTTCTGCGCAGCCTCATGCCGCGCAAGCCTCGGGCTGAAATCTACAACGCACTGGGCCTGGCCAAGCAGGGAAAAACACTGTTCTACCGCGATTTTCTGCAGCACCTGCGGCACTCCACCGACCAGTTCCGCATTGCGCCCGGCATCAAGGGCATGGTCATGCTGGTGTTTGACTTGCCCAGCTTCCCGTACGTCTTCAAGCTCATCAAAGACTACTACCCGCCGCAAAAGGACACGACGCGCGAACAGGTCAAGGGCAAGTATTTGCTGGTGAAGCAGCACGATCGCGTGGGTCGCATGGCCGATACGCTCGAATACAGCGAGGTGGCGTTTCCGCGCGACCGCTTCAGCGACGAGCTGATTGCCGAGATCGAGAAATTTGCGCCCAGCCAGCTGGAGATCAGCGACCGTGATGGCGATGGCCAGACCGAAGTCATCATCAAGCACCTGTACATCGAGCGGCGCATGATCCCGCTCAACATCTACCTGCAAGAGGCACTGGACGCAGGCCCTGATGACCCGCATGCACGCCAGCAGATCGAGCGCTGCGTGATCGAGTACGGCAACGCCATCAAAGACATGGTGGCCGCCAACATCTTCCCGGGCGACATGCTGTGGAAGAACTTCGGCATCACCCGCCACGGCAAGGTCGTGTTCTACGACTACGACGAGATCGAATACCTCACCGATTGCAACTTCCGCCGCGTTCCCCCGCCCCGCAGCGAAGAGGACGAGATGAGCGGCGAGGTCTGGTACACGGTGGGCCCACGTGATGTGTTTCCCGAAACCTTCGGCCCCTTCCTGCTGGCCCAGCCCGTGGTGCGCGATGCCTTCATGCAGCACCACGCCGACCTGCTGGATGCCGCCTTCTGGCAGGCGCACAAAACCCGCATCCAGGCCGGCCATGTGATCGACGTGTTTCCCTATGACCAGGAGCGGCGTTTTGTGCACGCCCCCGCCTGAAGGGTGCGCACGCACCGACCGCAGTTCCCCCTGCTTCTTTCCACTTTTTAAAACAGGAGACCTCCATGCCGACACCTCAAGCCCCCGCCCACCAAGACCCCATCGTCATCACCGGTGCCGCGCGCACGCCCATGGGCGCGCTGCAGGGCGACTTTGCTGCGCTGGCCGCGCATGACCTGGGCGGCGTCGCCATTGCGGCTGCCGTGCAGCGCGCGGGCATTGCCCCCGGCGCCGTGGGTGAGGTGCTGTTTGGCAACTGCCTGATGGCAGGCCAGGGCCAGGCCCCCGCACGCCAGGCAGCCTTCAAGGGCGGCTTGCCCAAAGAGGCGGGCGCGGTCACGCTCAGCAAGATGTGTGGATCGGGCATGAAGGCCGCCATGATGGCGCACGACATGCTGCTGGCCGGCACGCACGACGTGATGGTGGCGGGCGGCATGGAAAGCATGACCAACGCCCCCTACCTGCTGCAAAAGGGCCGAGGCGGCTACCGCCTGGGCCACGACCGCATCTTTGACCACATGATGCTCGATGGCCTGGAAGACGCCTATGAGGCCGGCCGCTCCATGGGCACCTTTGGCGAAGACTGCGCCGCCAAGTACCAGTTCACCCGCGAGCAGCAAGACGCCTTTGCCACCGCCAGCGTGCAGCGCGCCAAGGCAGCCACAGAATCCGGCGCATTCGCCGTCGAGATCGTGCCCGTCACCGTCAAGACCCGCGCGGGCGAGGTGGTGGTGTCGGTGGACGAAGGCCCAGGCAAGGTCAAGCTCGAAAAGATCGCCACCTTGAAGCCCGCCTTCAAGAAAGACGGCACCATCACCGCCGCCTCCAGCTCCAGCATCAACGACGGTGCTGCGGCGCTGGTGCTCATGCGCCAGTCCACCGCCCAGCAGCTGGGCAGCCAGCCTGTGGCCCGCATCGTGGCCCATGCCACGCATGCGCAAGAGCCCGAGTGGTTTGCCACCGCCCCCGTGGGCGCCACGCACAAGGTGCTGGCCAAGGCGGGCTGGCAGGTGGGCGATGTGGATCTGTGGGAAATCAACGAAGCCTTCGCCGTGGTGCCCATGGCCCTCATGAAAGAGCTGAACCTGCCCCACGACAAGGTCAACGTCAACGGTGGCGCCTGTGCGCTGGGTCACCCGATTGGTGCCAGCGGCGCGCGCATCATCGTCACGCTGATCCATGCCCTCCAGGCCCGTGGCCTGCGCCGGGGCGTGGCCACGCTGTGCATTGGCGGTGGCGAGGCCACCGCCATGGCCATTGAGCTGGTGTGATGGCCCGCCGCTGGCCTTGATGTAAAGCAGCCCATCCCGCGCGGAGTGGGCTGCTGCTTCTGAAATACTACGGGTTTTCACCCCTCAGGAACCCCATGCCGTCCACTCCCCACATCGCCGCGTTCTGGCGCGATTTCGCAGCCGCCGAAGCCACCCTCCAGGCCGTGCCGCTGCGCGAGCGCGTTGAGCAGGCCAACGACCTGCTGACGCCCCATGTGCAGGGCCTGGCGCTGGAGATGCAGGGCGGGCCCGACGATGAGGTGATCGAGCTGATCGTCACCGCCCACGGCAGCATCGAGAACTTTCCGCTGCTCTCGCAGGTGGTGGCCGCCGCGCCCAAGCTGGCGCACTACCGCGTGACGGCGTTCCGCGAGCGCAGCAAGCACCCCGACTTTCCGATTGGCATGGACGGGTTTGAGCTGTCCACCAACGACGTGCTGGTGGCCCTGCAGCAAGACAACGGCCAGGTGGCGCTGGAGCTGCGCTTTGCCCGAGAGATTCCGCACGACTTCGAGGACCACGCCCGCCACATGACCTTCATCATGATGGACCACGTGCTGGGCGAATTCGACTTTTCTGTGAAGGTGGGCGCGGTGGACTTTGTGGGCGAAGACTACGACCAGGACGTGACTTGGACGCCCCTGAGCCAGCTGCAACCTGTGTTCGATGCCTACTGGGTGCAGACCTTGGGGCGCACCGGCCACTTCCCCACGGGCGAGCCTGCCTGGGATGGGCTGGAGCTGCAGTTCAACTGCGCGGTGGACGATGAAGGCAACGACGTCGAAGACGACGAGGACGCGGACGGCAGCGAAGGCCCGCAGGAAACCGGCGTGGTGATGATCAACACCAGCGCCAACGCCGTGGCCATGCGCGCCGACCTGGCCTACGCCCTGACGCTGGACCTGGCCGTGCCCGACAGCGACACCCTCACCGCCGTGCAAGACCTGCACGACCAGGCCGCCACGCTGCTGCAGGTGCCGCAACTGGGCATCTTGGCGATGACGCTGATGCGCGCTGGCCGCCGCCAGGCCCTGTATTACGTGAGCGATGAGCAATTGGCCAAGCAAACCCTGGCGCCTTTGCTGCTGCGTGACGAGGCCGCCTCGCTGGAGCTGAAGGTGGGGTTTGACCCCGCATGGTCGGGCTACTTTGAGTACGCGGGCTACCTGTCCTGATCCTTCTTAACCCTTTGTCCACCCGCTGGCGGGCCACGTCCGCCGTCACCGCTAAAGCGCTGGAGTCCCCATGATCGAAACCCTGGAGCAACTGCGCAGCCTGTACGCCCAACCCGCCGAGCGGGCCCTGCGCAAACAACAGCCGTTGCTGGACGCCCATTGCCGGCACTTCATCGCCCTCTCGCCGTTTTGCGTGGTGGCCTCCGCCGGCGCGGCCACGGCGCAGAGTGAGCACGTCGGGCAGGGCGGGGCGCTGCTTGATGCGTCCCCGCGCGGCGGTGCCCCAGGCTTTGTCAAAGCGCCCGATGCCCATACGCTGTTGCTGCCCGATTCGGGTGGCAACAACCGGCTCGATACGCTGACCAACCTGCTGGCCGACCCGCGCATCGGCCTGCTGTTCATGATTCCCGGCGTGGACGAAACCCTGCGCGTGAATGGCACGGCCCGGCTGCGCGAAGAGGCAGCTTTCACCGACCTGTTTGCCTCCGAGCGCCAGCGCCCCAAGCTGATCATTGAAGTGCAGGTAGCCGAGGCTTACCTACACTGCTCCAAGGCCTTCATGCGCTCGCGCTTGTGGCAGACCGATGCGCAGGTGGACCGCAGCGTGCTGCCGTCCATGAACCAGATGATCCACGACCAGATCGGTCTGGCTACCGAGCCTGAAACCCACGCTGCCATGCTGCAGCGCTACCGCGCCCAACTGGCGCAAGAGCAGCAATTGGGCGATGCGTGACATGGTGCACCCCCTGAGTCGCCTTCGCCGCCTTGGTGCAGCCGCCAGAGGCGGTTGCTCTTCGAGGACGTCCAAACCTGCGCAGGCAGGTTTGGAGCCGCGCCTCTCTGCCCCTGCAGGGGGACTACACCCTCGCTGCGGGGCGGTCCTTGCCAGGTGCCCCTCGCCTGGGCCGTGCCAGTTTTGTGGACTGCGAGGGGTGCGTCGAACGGTGTCCCCATGCGATGGAGTTGCTGTAAATGCTCCTATATTTGTAGCTGCTTGCGCTTGATGAATAAGCGCTAGAGCCTCATTTCATTCCAATTTATCCATGAAATCCATCCTCATCATCGGCGCCTCCCGTGGCATTGGCCTGGAGCTGGTGCGCCAGTACACCGAAGCGGGCCGCCGCGTCATCGCCACGGTGCGCGACGACGCCGGGCGCGATCGCGTGCAGGCCCTGGGCGCTGACGTGCTCACTGTGGATGTGGCGAACCCTGCCAGCGTCAGCGGCCTGGCCTGGCAGCTGGACGGCGAAAAGCTCGACCTGGCGCTGTACGTGGCGGGCGTGATCCGCCGCCCCAACGCGCTCACCCCGCCCACACAGCAAGACTTTGATGCCGTCCTGCGCACCAACGTGCTGGGCGCCATGCAGGCCATCCCGCAGGTGGCACCTTTGGTCGCGGATGCGGGCGGCGTGTTCGCGTTCCTGTCGTCTTCCATGTCGCAGATCGGCAGCGTGCCGAACAGCGAATCGTGGCTGTACCGCACCAGCAAGGCGGCGCTGAACATGGCTGTGGCTTCCGCCCAGCACAGCTACCCCGGCGCCACGCTGGTCACCATCGACCCCGGCTGGGTGCAGACCGACATGGGCGGCGGCACCGCGCCGCTGTCGGTGGAGGACAGCGTGCGCGGCCTGCGCGCCACCTTGGCCAGCGTCACGTCGGCCGACAAAGGGCGGCTGCTGCACCACGATGGCCGCCGCGCCAGCCACTGGTAGGCCGCCGCCGCAACCCCCTCATCACATATAAAAACTCTGGAGACAAAACCCATGCTGCTCACCCAAGACCAGGAAATGATCCGCGACGCTGTGCGCGACTTCGCCCAAACCGAGCTGTGGCCCCACGCCGCGCGCTGGGACAAGGAGCACCACTTCCCCAAAGAGGCCCACCAGGGCCTGGCCGCCCTGGGCGCCTACGGCATTTGCGTGCCTGAAGAGTTTGGCGGTGCACACCTCGACTACCTCACGCTCGCGCTGGTGCTCGAAGAAATCGCGGCGGGCGACGGCGGCACCAGCACCGCCATCAGCGTGACCAACTGCCCCGTCAACGCCATCCTCATGCGCTACGGCAACGCGCAGCAAAAGCGCGACTGGCTCACGCCGCTGGCGCGTGGCGAGATGCTGGGCGCGTTTTGCCTGACCGAGCCGCATGTGGGGTCTGACGCGTCCGCGCTGCGCACGACGGCAGTGAAGCAGGGCGATGAATACGTCGTCAATGGCGTCAAGCAGTTCATCACCAGCGGCAAGAATGGCCACGTCGCCATCGTCATCGCCGTCACCGACAAGGGCGCGGGCAAGAAGGGCATGAGCGCTTTCCTCGTGCCCACCAGCAACCCTGGCTACGTGGTGGCGAGGCTCGAAGACAAGCTGGGCCAGCACAGCAGCGACACGGCGCAGATCAACTTCGACAACTGCCGCATCCCGGCCGAGAACCTGATCGGTGCCGAGGGCGAGGGCTACAAGATCGCCCTGGGTGCGCTCGAAGGCGGCCGCATCGGCATCGCCGCGCAAAGCGTGGGCATGGCGCGCAGCGCGTTCGACGTGGCGCTGGCGTATTCCAAAGAGCGCGAGAGCTTTGGCACCGCCATCTTCAACCACCAGGCCGTGGGCTTTCGCCTGGCCGAGTGCGCCACGCAGATCGAGGCCGCGCGCCAGCTCATCTGGCACGCCGCCGCGCTGCGCGATGCGGGCAAACCTTGCCTGAAGGAAGCCGCCATGGCCAAGCTGTTTGCCAGCGAGATGGCCGAGCGCGTGTGCAGCGCTGCCATCCAGACGCTGGGCGGCTACGGTGTGGTGAACGACTTCCCGGTGGAGCGCATCTACCGCGACGTGCGCGTGTGCCAGATCTACGAAGGCACGAGCGACGTGCAGAAGATCCTCATCCAGCGTGCGCTGGCCTGAGGTCCACCCTTTGCAGGGTAGTTGCTATTGATTTGGTAGCTGCTGGCGCTTGCTGAATAAGCGCTGGCAGCCATTTTGGTTTAAATATTCAGGGTGTGCTGCGCGGCTTCAGCACCACCGTGATCTGGCCATTGGTCTCGATGGTGGCGCGCTCCACCTCGTGCAATGCCAGGCAGCCGCTGGCGCGCAAGGCGGCGCCCAGGTCGTCGGCGGTGATCAGCTCCTCGCGCATCAGCCGCTCGTTCACCTGCCCCTTGTCCACCAGCACCTGGGGCGTGCCGTCCACCCACCGGGCCAGCCAGGGCGAGCGAAAGGTCAGCTGCGCCAGCACCACATGGCAGCCGATCAGCGTTAGGGCCGAGATCAGCCCGCCCACCAGCGAGTTATCGCCCGCGTTCATCGAGTTCTGCACCGCGTTGGACAACACCAGCAGCAGCACCAGGTCAAAGGGCGCGTACTGCCCGGTTTGGCGTTTGCCCGTCAGCCGCAAAAACACCAGCAGGAAGACATACACCACCATGCCCCGCACGACAAACTCCCACCACGGCACGCTCATTTGCCACATCGCACTACTCCTTGTTGCACCTTGTCTGGCGCTGCCAGTCTAGGGCCTGGCTCCTCTCGGCGAAAATCAGCCTTGTTTGCCGCACTGGCGCCCTCCGCGCAGCCAGTGTGTTGTCCACCTCCACTGAAAGACCCCCACCATGCAGCGCCGCCATTTCCACCAAGCCAGCGCAGGGGCGCTGGGTGCCCTTTTGTTGGCTACTTACTCCCGTGCCTGGGCCCTGTCACTGGGCGATTTGACCAATGCCGATGCCTCCAGCGGCCTCAAGGCCGCACTGGCGCAAGGCGCGCAGGCAGCGGTGTCCCTGCTCGGGCGCACCGACGGGTTTTTGGGCAACCCGCAGGTGCGCATCGGCCTGCCGGGCTACTTGCAAGACGCGGCCAAGGTCATGAAGTCCATGGGCCAGGGCAAGCGCATTGATGAGCTGGTCACCTCCATCAACCGCGCAGCCGAGGCCGCCGTGCCCATGGGCAAGGATCTGCTGGTGGGTGCCGTGCAGTCCATGAGCGTGACCGACGCCAAGAACATCCTGGCGGGCGGCGATACCTCCGTCACCCAGTTCTTCGTCACCAAGACCCGCGCCCCGCTGGCCGAGCGCTTTTTGCCCGTGGTGAACCAGGCCACCGAGAAGGTGGGCCTCACCCAGAAGTACAACGCCTTTGCGGGCAAGGCCGCCAGCTTTGGCCTGCTCAAGCCCGAAGAGTCCAACCTGGCCACCTACGTCACCGGCAAAACGCTGGACGGCCTTTTCTTCATGATCGGCGAGGAAGAGCGCAAGATCCGCCAGAACCCCGCAGGCGCGGGCAGCGCCATCCTGCAAAAGGTGTTTGGGGCCTTGCGTTGAACCCCAAGAAAGCGGCCCCTGCCACGGCGGCCTGCCCCTGTGGCCGCCAGCAAGGCACGGGTGCCAAAGCCCAGCCCGCGGCGTATGCCGATTGCTGCGGCCGCTACCTGGACCACTGGGACACTGCGGCGGCCCCCGATGCCGAGCACCTCATGCGATCGCGCTACACCGCCTTTGTGCGTGAGCGTGCCGACTACCTGCAGGCCACCTGGCACCCCAGCCACCGCCCCGAATCGCTCGATTTTGACCCTGCTACGCAGTGGCTGGGCCTGGAGGTGCGTGGCCACTGGGTGCAAGACGCCGACCACGCCGAAGTCGAATTCGTCGCCCGCCACCGCCTGGGCGGCCGCGCCGTGCGCTTGCACGAACGCAGCCGCTTTGTGCGCGAAGGCGGGCGGTGGTTTTATGTGGACGGAGATCACCGCTGAGCGCTTGGTGATCAGGATGGGGCTGCACAGCCCGCATGGTGACGCCGGGAAACACCGGTGCGCCCAGAGAACGTGAGAGGGATGGAATGAACCATTGGATGACCGTGGCCGCTGCGGCAGCCTTGCTGGCCGTGGCCTTGCCCCTGTGGATGTGGCTGGCCATGGCCCGCAGCCTCGCGCAGTTGCGGCTGCAGCCCGTGGCCGTGCAGGTGCTGGACCGCGCTGCCGTGCCTGCGCCGCACCGGGGCATTCTCGATGCCGCAGCGGGCGATGTGATGGCCATGGGGTTCACCTACGGCTACAGCCTGCAGTGCAGCCCCACGGCCTGCATTGCGGGCATGCCCTGGGTGTACAGCGATGTGTACGTGTCGGCCGATGGGCGCACGCAGTTGCAGGTGTCCCCCTCCACCTTGCCCGAGGCCGGGCGCGCCTGCACGTTCCAGTGGGCCACCGTGTGGGCCGATGCCGGGCCGCATGACCTGACGGTGCATTGCTTTCGCCACTTCCTGCTGTGGTGGCCTGCCACCTGGCAGGTGCACGACGACTACCTGCCATCCGTGCCCCAGGCCTGGGCCGGGCACCAGCGCCGCGTAGACGCTGCCTGCGCTGCAGGCCGACAGCCGGTGACCGATGTGGCTGCGGTGCGCGAGGTGTGCCTGGGCTTGCTGCAAGGCATGCTGCCCGAGGGGCAGGCCCGTGGCTACCTCACCCCCTTCACGGCACCGATCTCGGCACCGGTGGCTGCGTCCCCGCTCAGCGAAACCGCCGCACCCACTTTGCCGCTGTGGCGCATGCGCGGATGGGCCGCGCTGCGGCAGGCGCCCACGCTGGTGCGTGGCATGCGCCGCGCCGCCCAGGTGATGGCGCGCTCGCCTGTGCCTGCCGCTTCCTTTGCAACCTCGGCTCCTTTGTCCGATGCCGTCTCGCCAGCGGGCGTGGACGCAGCATTGCATGCAGACCTGCAGGCCTTTGCGCAACACCAGTCGCACCAGGCCGAGGTGGCCGCCCGCCCGCGGCGCAAGTGGCTGGCACTGGGCACCACGGCCGCCCTGTTTGTGCTGGTGGGGGGCGTGTTGATGAGCTGGCGCAGCGCCTTGGTGCTGTTGGTGGTCATCGGTTTGCACGAAGGTGGACATTGGCTGGCCATGCGCACGCTGGGCTACCGCAACCTCTCGGTGCTGTTCATCCCGGGGCTCGGCGGTGTGGCCCTGGGCCACAAACCCAGCGCATCCACCTGGAACAAGCTGGCGGTGTACCTGGCCGGGCCGGTGCCAGGGCTGTTGCTGGCCATGGGGCTGATGGGCGCATTGGCCAAGGGCTGGCTGGCGCCGTCTGCGTGGGTACCGGACTTTGTCCTGATGTGCCTCATCATCAATTACCTGAACCTGCTGCCCGTGCATCCGCTGGACGGCGGGCGCGTGGTGGAGTCGCTGCTGTTCGTGCGCTGGCCTGTACTGCGCTTTGTCTTTGTGCTCGCAGGCATGGTGGCATTGGGGGCCCTGGGCTGGTTGCTGCACGATGCCATCACGCTGGCCCTGGCGGGGCTGTTGGCCCTGGGCTTGTCCCACCACTGGCGGCTGATGCGTGTGGACCGCCAGGTGCCACGCCCCGCAGCGGGGCAGGCCTTGACCGAGGCCGAGGCGGCGACCCGGGTGTTCACCGCCCTGCAGCAGCCGCAGTTTGCCCGCTGGTCCTTCGCGCAACGCCTGGGCGCTGTGCGGGCCCTGCTGCCCGAGCTGCAGGGCACGCGCCTCGGGTTGCTTGGCACCCTGGCGGGTTTGGCGCTGTATCTGGCTTGCCTTGCGCTGCCCGCAGCGGCGTTGTGGGCCACTGGGGCAGGGCCCTTGTTCATGGCGGCGCGCTCGGCGCCCCAGTACCTGCCCGATGTGGTCGATGAGACATCCCCACCCACCTACAGCGCACCTGCCAGCGGTTTTGTCACCCCCGAGGAATGGACGCGCCGCCTCGAAAAAGCCGACACCCTGCCCGAGTCCCAGCGCTTGCCGCTGTACTTGGAGGCGGCAGACGATGCCCTGGAGCTGGAAGACACCCAGGCCGCGCTGGACCGTTACCAACAGGCCTGGGCACTGGCCGAGCCATTGCCTGCCAGCAACCCGCTGCGGGCGCGCACCTTGCTGGGGCTGCTGCAGGCGACGGAAGACCCGCAAGAGTCCCGCGCCTGGGGGCTGCGCCTGCTGGCCGAGATGCCTGCGGACGCCGATGCGTCGCTGCGCCTGTTGCAGGCCCGGGCCGAGTCTTCGTTGGCCCACAGCGCGGCCTCGCTGAACGAATCCATCGAGCACATGCAACGCGCGCTGGCCCTGTGGGAGGCGGCTGACGCCGCGCCACCCGCTGGCCCACCCGCTGCCACACGCTCTGGCCTCTCGCCCTCGTTCTACAGCGCGGCCACGGCGCGCTCCGCCTTGTCGCGCTGGCGAATGCAGCAGGCTGGGGAGGGTGATGCCCAAGAGGCAAAGCAAGAGGCCCAGCGCCTGCTGCAGCGCAATGTGGATGCCTGGCCAACCCCCGCCGAAGGCGACCGCAGCCGCGGCGCCTTGGCTGCGCGCGTGGGCCGTGCCGATGCGCAGCTGGACCTGGCCTGGCTGCTGATGGACCAAGGGCATACCGATCGTGCTGTGCCCCTCACCCAGCAGGTGCTGGCGCAGGTGCCTGCATCGGTCACCGCCAGCTGGGTGCACCTGCAAGATCGGGCGCTGGAGACACTGGTGTGGTCGGCCATGGCCCGCCAAGACCCTGCCAGCCTGCGCTCCCACTGGCAGGCCTGGCTGCAGTCCGCCCGCAATGCGGCGTCGCCCAGGCGTGATGCGCTGTGGCAGCTGGACCGGTGGGCCGTCATGCAGCGACTGGGCGACGCTCGCCAAGCCCAAGAGGCCCGTGCCGACATCCTGCGCCGCGCCAAGCCCGGTGCATACTGGGCCATGCGCTGGTGCGGCCCCCCGGCGTCGGCCCTGCAAGCTCCTGAAGTGTCCGGTGTTCGCGAGCTGGCGCGCCGCGAGGCCGCGCAAGCCACGGGCCTGTGTGAGCGGATGGCAGAGCCTGCAGGCAACCCCCCAAACTGAAAACCCCCTCCCGACGGGCATCCCCCACGGGTACAAGCGAGTGTGAACGGATGATGCAATTTGACGCGGTATTGTTTGACTGCGATGGCGTGCTGGTCGACAGCGAACCCATCACCAACGGCGTGCTGTGCGCCATGCTCAACGAGGCCGGTTGGGCCATCGGTGCGCAGGAGTGCATGGACATCTTCATCGGCAAGACGGTACGCAGCGAGGCGGCCCGCATCGAGCTGCACACCGGCCAGCCGCTGACGGACGCCTGGATGGCCGCGTTCTATGCGCGGCGCAACGCTGAGCTGGAGGCCCGCCTCACGGCCATCGAGCACATCCACCCCACCATCGAGCGGGTGCACGCCCACCACAGCGGGCGCATCGCCTGTGCCTCGGGGGCCGATCGGCTCAAGGTCGAGATGCAACTGGCCAAGGTGGGGCTCACCCCATTTTTTGACGGCCGCATTTTCAGCGGCCACGAAATGCCCGCCACCAAGCCCGCCCCCGATGTGTACCTGGCCGCTGCGGCCGCTTTGCAAACCCCGCCGCAGCGCTGTGCCGTGGTGGAAGACACCGTGACCGGTGTCACGGCCGGTGTGGCCGCCGGTGCCACCGTGTTTGCCTACGCCCCGCTGGACGACGGCGCCGCACTGCGCGCAGCAGGGGCCGTGCAGGTTTTTCGCGGCATGGCCGATCTGCCTGCATTGCTGGGCTGCTGAGCGCAGCCGTTCCATGTTTCACCGGGTTGCCAACGTGCCTCTTCACACAAACACCCATCAGTGCCTGAGCCTCCTGCGGCGTTGGATGGCCCACTCAGCGCTCATCGTGGGGCTGGGGCTTTTGAGTGCCTGCTCATCCGTGCGGCCCTGGGTCAACGAGCCCTTGCCCGCAGAGGACCAGAGCGTGCCCCTGCGCAAGTCCGAGCGCGACCCGTCCATCCTGGTGGCCGTGACGTTGTCGGGCGGCGGCGCGCGCGCTGCGGCGTTCGGCTTTGGGGTGCTGACGGAGATGCAGCAAACCCGCTTTGAATGGGACGGCCAGCCCACCACGCTGCTGGATGCGACCGATGTGGTCAGTGGCGTGTCGGGCGGCAGCATTGTGGCCGCCTACTTTGCCGCCCACGGCATCGAGGGGCTGCCGCGCTTTGAGCAAGACTTTTTGCGCCAGAACTTTCAGAACAGCCTCATCACCCAGGCCCTGCGGCCCGGCAACCTGATCGACCTCACCTCGCCCTGGTTGGGGCGCACCCACTTGCTGGCCCGCCGCCTGGACGAGCTGTACGAAGGGCGCACCTTTGGCGATGTGGAAAAGCGCCCACGCCACCCGCAGCTCTTCATCACCGCCACCGACATGTCGCTGGGCACGGGGTTTGAGTTCACCTGGGAGCAGTTTGCGTTGATCTGCTCCGACCTGCGCAAAGTGCCCTTGTCGTTTGCGGTGGCGGCTTCCTCGGCCGTGCCCTTGTTGCTCAGCCCCGTCACCCTGCGCAACTACGCCGACCAATGCCCCGAGCGCCAACGCACCACCACCGTCGCCGCTGAGCGCGCTGCTGCCAACGACTACAGGGCACGCTTGTACCGCGCGCACGAGGTGAGCTACCAGGACGCAGAGCGCAGGCCCTACATCCACCTGGTCGATGGCGGGCTGGCCGACAACCTGGGCGTGCAGCGCTTGCTTGACCGTGCCATGGCCGGTGGCGGCCTGCGCGAGACCTTCAGCGAGGTCGGCATCCCCCCGCGCAGCATCCGCAAGCTGGTGCTGATCACCGTGAATGCCGAGCGCGACCCCTCGTACCACATCGATGCGCAGGACACCGTGCCCAACATTGCGCAGGTGGTGGACACGCTGCTGTTTGGCGCCGGTTCGCGCTCCACCCGCGAGACGCAGGAGTTTCTGCGCGACATCACCCAGCGCTGGCGCAAATCCCTGGCCGAGGGCGCACGCGGCGGCTTTGATGCGTTTGCCGACGATGCCGAGGTCCACGTCATCCCCGTCAACCTGCGCGATGCCCCAGACGCTGTGGCCCGCCGCAGGCTGCTGCAAGTGCCCACAGCGTTCTCGATTGCACCCGACGAAGTCACGGGGCTCATCGAAGCCGGGGGCAGCGTGCTGCGCCATTCGCCAGAGTTTCAGGCGCTGGTGCAGTCGCTGAAGGGGGCGGCGGTGCCACCTGCACGGCTGCAGGCGCAGGATTGAGCGGCAGACCACTCTGCCTGGACCGAACTGGCTGGGAGCCGCCAAGGAGGTAAAGGCGCGGGGGGGCACAAAGAACCCGCAGTCGCACCCACGGCCGTTCAAGGCCGTGTGTCGGGGGCCGGGGTGGTTGGCACGTCTTGTTCTTCTGCCGCACGCGTTTGCGCTGCCATGGCCCGCTGGTAGCCAGGCCGCGCCTGCAGCCGCTGCCAATAGGCCTGCGTGGCCGGGCCAAACTGCTCCACCAGCCCCAGGTGCTGAGCCAACAGCAGCGCATACCCCACCGCCACATCGGCCGCCGTGAAGCGGCCCGCACACAGGTAGTCGCTGTGCGCCACGGTAGCTTCCACCGCCCTCAGCCGTGCCAGAAACCAGCGCGTGTAGTCCTCCACCACCTGCGGCTGCTTGCGCTCTGCGGGCTCAAAGCGTCCATAGCGCAGCACCAGCGTCTGCGGAAACGTCAGCGTCGCATCGCTCATGTGCAGCCAGTTCAGATAAGCACCATAGGCCGGGTGCGTGGGCGCCACATCCAGCCCCGCGTCAGGGTGCGTGGTGGCCAGGTACTGGCACATGGCGGCCGATTCGGTCATTCGTACATCGCCCTGCACCAGCAGCGGCACCGTGCCCAGCGGGTTCTCGTCGAGGAACCACCGGGCCTTGGCACGGGGCGGGAAGGGGAGCATGTGGAGTTGGTAGGGCAGTTGCAGCTCCTCGAGCATCCACAGGGGGCGGAAGGAGCGGGCGCTGACGCAGTGGTGGAGGTGGAGCATGGGGGGACTTTTCAGAATTGCAGTTGTCTCGGCATCGAGAGTCCTGCAACATTACAAACGGCTGCGGTCGTGAAAGTTACTTAGCTCGTGAGAAATTTAAGTCATGGAACCATACCTTTTTAGTGGCGTCGTGTTGCCAGAGCGTGCTCAGTTGTCTCTCCAGTTTGTCGTTGGGTTTTCTCATTTGGGCTCAAACATCAACGGCATTGCAAAGGTGAGTATTGTTTTAAATCAGGTTGCTGTTTGGGTAGAGAGTGAGCATGACTGGGATCTCTTCGATCTGCGTAACGTTGTAAGGAACATCATTCAAACTCAGTTGGCAATGGTGGGCTATCTCAAAGGCTACGCCTATGACCTAGGGAAGGTCAGCACGAATCACTTGGAAGTGAGCTACTCCCGGCCGTGAGATAAAGCCAGCCCCGGCAAGGCGCCCAAACGCTGTCCAAGCGCCTCCTGGGGGAAGCAATTCCCCGATTTCCTGGGCATTACGCCCCTTGCACACGCACTTGCCCCATGGCCAGCAATTCGTGCCTGACCATCCACAAGTTGGACAGGGCAAACAGCGTGACGATCTGCGCCGTGTTCTTCCTCAAACCACGGTAGCGCACCTTCACATAACCAAACTGCTGCTTGAGCACGCGGAACGGGTGTTCCACTTTGGCCCGGATGCGCGCCTTGGTGCGCTCGAATTGGTCGATCAGTGCATCAAGAGGCTTGTCCTTGTCCAACGCCCGGCGCAATCCTGGGCGCATGGCCACATGCCAGCGTACGCCAGGCCTGGCGTCAGGCCGCCTGTCCACGCCTTGATAGCCCGCATCGCCAAAGGCATCTGTCTCCTGCCCGTGCAACAGGCTGTTGGCTTCGACGATGTCGCTGACGTTGCCAGCCGTGCCCCGCACTGTGTGTACCAGACCCGAGTCCGCATCCACTGCGATGTGGGCCTTCATGCCGAAGTACCACTGGTTGCCCTTCTTGCTCTGGTGCATCTCGGGGTCTCGCGCCTTGTCTTCGTTCTTGGTCGAACTCGGCGCTGCAATCAGCGTGGCATCCACCACGGTGCCCGCCTTCAACTGCAATCCCTTGGCCTGCAGCAGCGCGTTGACCGTGGCCAGGATTTGTTCGGCCAGCTTGTGGCGCTCCAGCAGGTGGCGAAACCTCAGGATGCTCGATTCGCTGGGAATGTGTTCGTCCCAGTGGGATAGGCCTGCAAAATCACGGAAGGCAGGCACGTCGTGCAGCGCTTCCTCCATGGCTGGGTCGCTGAGCTTGAACCATTGCTGCATGAAATGGATACGCAGCAGGGTCTGCACTGCAAAGGGCTGCTGGCCGCGGCGACCACTCTCGGGGGCGTAAGGCTCGATCAGCGAGACCAGTTCAGCCCATGGCACCACCAGCGCCATCGCATCCAGGAATTCGCGCTTGCGTGTGCGCTTGACGGTGTTGCTCATGCCCAGGCTGCTTTGCTTCATGCGTGAATTGTCTCGCCTTCACGCCCGCTCAAACACATCGCATCGGGATTCGTGCAGAGAATCCCTAGAGCTCAGCCGTGTCCTGTGTCAAAGCCGTGGAATCGATTATGTTTTTGGTATCGACGTGCCCTGCATTGCCGAGCAAGGGAACACAGTCAATTTGCAAGAGGCACTGTCGACGCTCAGGGAAAAGACTCTAGGTCCCGATGGCGTATTCCTTCATCGCTGTTTCAACGATCTTATTTTTGCGATGAAGCACGCTGATGACACGGGCTTCTATTGCTACCGAGCAATTGAGTCGTTGCGGCATCACTGCGCATCGCTGCACGGTCTATCTGCAGCTGATAGGTCGAAGCAGTGGAAAAAATTTCGAGAATTTGCTGGAATTGAGGAATCCACTCTTCTAGCAATTAAGTCAGCTGCTGACCCATTGCGTCACGGAAACGTGTCGGCGGTTAGTTCTGAAGAGCGAGCGAAGTTGTTTTCGAGTACCTGGGCGATGGTCGGTGCGTATCTCGCCGTAATTCCCGTCCCTGCAGGCTGTCATTTGAGGCCTACGAGCCCTGAGGGGGCTGATGTCCTTACACCCTCGCCTCCCTCCGAAACTCCGCAGGCGACTGCCCCGTCCACCCGCGAAACGCGCGGATAAAACTCTTCTCGTTCTCAAACCCCGCTGCCTCCGCCACCTGCTTGATGGGCCGCTGTGTGCGGTGCAGCAGCTCCACTGCGCGGGTGCGGCGCACCTCGTCTTTCAGGCCCTGCAGCGTGGCGCCTTCCTCCTTCAACTGACGGTGCAGGGTGCGCGGCGACACATGCAGCAGCGCGGCCAGTGATTCGGCGCTGTGCTGGGGCAGGGCGTGGGCGGGCTGGCCCGGCAGGGGGGCGGCCAGCAATTGGCGCACGCGCTGCACCAGCAGGCGGTCGCGGCGGTAGTGCAGCACGGTCAGGGGCAGGGCGTGTTGCAGCATCTGGCGCAGGGCCTGTTCGTCGCGGCGCAGGGGCAGGTGCAGGTAGCGGGCGTCAAAGTGCAGGGCGGTGCGTGGCGCGTGGAAGGTGACGGGGCCACGGAACAGCACGGCGTAGGCATCGGCATGCGGGGGCGCGTCAAACGCAAATTCGGCAGCGGTGAGGGGGATGCGCGAGTCCACCATCCAGCAGGCCAGGCCGTGCGCGTTGCGCAATACGGAGACCAGGCAGAACTCGCGCAGCGCGCCCAGGTCGCGGGCCTCGGTGATGGCCAGGGTGGCGGTGTCGCCCTGGGTGGTGAGGTGCAGCGCAATGTCGTCTGCCAGCAGGCCATGGTGGCGGCACCAGCGGGCCAGGGCCACCTGCAGCGTGGGCGAGCTGATGCTGGCGCGCGCCAGCATGCCGTAGCTGCCCCAGGGCAGGCGGCGGCTGAACCAGCCCAGGGCTTCGTCGTCCAGCTCCTGCATGGCGGCGTCGGAGATCTGCTCCATCTGCCAGGCGGTGATGCGGGCGCTGTCGTCCTGCAGCAGCTGCGGCGCAATTTGTGCCTGGGCCAGGGCGCGCGCGGGGCTCAGGCTGCGCCGCTCGTACGCCAGAACAATGGCGCGCACGAATGCGATAGGCGTTGCCGCAGGTGCAATGGGCGCAGCGGTGGGGGCTGCGGCGGGTGGCGCCAATCGGTTGCTGGGATGGTGGGTCGGTTTCACGCCGCAGAGTGTGCCAGCCGTGGCACGATTTGCAACCATTGTGGCAACCTGGCCGGGGCGTGGGCTTCTATGCTTGCCTATGCTTGCGAATCGCCCGCCCGCGTGTTCTTGAGGCTTGGGCCGGATGACAGAGGAGACAAACCCGTGACGACTGCAGCCGCAACGAACCCCGCACCGCTGGCAGACAGCTACGCCCGTGGTGCCACCGATGTTCCCCTGATTGAGCAGACCATCGGCGCCTTCTTTGCCGACATGGTGGCCCGCCAGCCCGAGCGCGAGGCGCTGGTGAGCAGGCACCAGGGCCGCCGCTACACCTATGCCCAATTGCAGACCGAGGCCTACCGCCTGGCCAGCGCGCTGCTGGGCATGGGGCTCACGCCCGGCGACCGCGTGGGCATCTGGTCGCACAACAACGCCGAATGGGTGCTGATGCAGCTGGCCACCGCGCAGGTGGGCCTGGTGCTGGTCAACATCAACCCGGCGTACCGCACGTCTGAGGTGGAATACGCGCTCAACAAGGTGGGCTGCCGTCTGCTGGTGAGCATGGCGCGCTTCAAGACCAGCGACTACCTGGGCATGCTGCGCGAGCTGGCGCCCGAGTGGCAGCACCAGCAGCCCGGCCAGCTGGGCTCCGTGAAGCTGCCCCACCTGAACACGGTGGTGTGGATTGATGCACCCGGCGTAGGGGAGGCGGGGCAGGGGGCCGACGAACCGGGCCTGCTGCGCTTTTCCGACCTGCTGGCGCGCGGCAACGCGGCCGACCCGCGCCTGGCGCACATCGCAGCCACGTTGAAGGCCACCGACCCCATCAACATCCAGTTCACCAGCGGCACCACCGGCTTCCCCAAGGGCGCCACGCTCACGCACCGCAACATCCTGAACAACGGTTTCTTCATTGGCGAGTGCATGAAGCTCACGCCCGAGGACCGGCTGTGCATCCCCGTGCCGCTGTACCACTGCTTTGGCATGGTGCTGGGCAACCTGGCCTGCCTCACGCATGGCTCTGCCATCGTGTACCCCAATGACGGATTCGACCCGATCACCGTGCTGCAGACTGTGCAGGACGAGCGCTGCACCGGCCTGCACGGCGTGCCCACCATGTTCATTGCCGAGCTGGATCACCCGCGTTTTGCCGAGTTCGACCTGAGCACGCTGCGCACCGGCATCATGGCGGGCTCGCCCTGCCCCACCGAGGTGATGAAGCGTGTGGTGGAGCAGATGCACCTCTCGCAGATCACCATCGCCTACGGCATGACCGAGACCAGTCCCGTGAGCTGCCAGAGCAGCACCGACACGCCGCTGGACAAGCGCGTATCGACGGTGGGCCAGGTGCAGCCGCACCTGGAGGTGAAGATCGTGGACCCTGAAACGGGTGCCGTCGTGCCCCGTGGCGAGCGCGGCGAGTTCTGCACCAAAGGCTATTCCGTCATGCGCGGCTACTGGGGCGATGAGGCCAAGACCCGCGAGGCCATCGACGAAGGCGGCTGGATGCACACCGGCGACCTGGCCACCATGGATGCCGAGGGCTATGTGAACATCGTCGGCCGCATCAAGGACATGGTGATCCGTGGCGGCGAGAACATCTACCCGCGCGAGATCGAAGAATTTTTGTACCGCCACCCGCAGGTGCAGGACGTGCAGGTGGTGGGCGTGCCCGATGCCAAGTACGGCGAGGAGCTGTGCGCCTGGATCATCGCCAAGCCCGGCACGCAGCCCACCGAGGACGACATCCGCGCCTTCTGCAAGGGCCAGATCGCGCACTACAAGGTGCCACGCTACATCCGCTTCGTCACCAGCTTCCCGATGACGGTGACGGGCAAGATCCAGAAGTTCAAGATCCGTGACGAGATGAAGGATCTGCTGGGCCTGGAAGAACAAAAGACTGCTTGAAGAGCCATAACGTATGACCATTCTCGACACCCAACTCAACGCCCGCTCGGCGGACTTTCTGGCCAATGCCGCTGCCATGCGCACACTGGTGGATGACCTGCGCGCCCAGCTAGACAAAGTGGCCCAGGGCGGCGGCGAAGCGGCCCGCGCCAAGCACACGGCGCGCGGCAAGCTGCTGCCGCGAGAACGCGTGCAGATGCTGCTGGACCCGGGAACGCCGTTCCTCGAACTGGCGCCGCTGGCCGCGCTCAACATGTACAACAACGATGCGCCCAGCTCGGGGCTGATTGCCGGCATTGGCCGCGTGAGCGGCGTGGACTGCATGATCGTGTGCAACGACGCCACGGTGAAGGGCGGCACCTACTACCCGCTCACCGTCAAGAAGCACCTGCGTGCGCAAGAGGTGGCGCAGCAGAACCACCTGCCCTGCATCTACCTGGTGGACTCCGGCGGCGCCAACCTGCCCAATCAGGACGAAGTCTTCCCCGACCGCGACCACTTCGGCCGCATCTTCTTCAACCAGGCCAACATGAGCGCCATGGGCATCTCGCAGATCGCGGTGGTCATGGGATCGTGCACGGCGGGCGGCGCCTACGTGCCTGCGATGAGCGACGAGTCCATCATCGTCAAGAACCAGGGCACCATCTTTTTGGGCGGCCCGCCGCTGGTCAAAGCCGCCACGGGCGAGGTCGTCACGGCCGAGGACCTGGGCGGTGGCGACGTGCACACGCGCCTGTCGGGCGTGGCCGACCACCTGGCGCAGAACGACCTGCATGCGCTGCAGTTGGCGCGCAATGCAATACGCAATTTGAATAAAAATAAGCCTCTAGCGACCGCAGATCAAGCGCCAGTAGCTCCTAAATTTGTAGCTGAAGAGCTGTATGGCGTGATCCCGGTGGACACGCGCAAGCCCTTTGACGTGCGCGAGATCATTGCCCGCATCGTCGACGGCAGCGAGTTTGACGAGTTCAAGGCACGCTACGGCACCACGCTGGTCACGGGCTTTGCACGCATCGAAGGGATGATGGTCGGCATCATCGCCAACAACGGCATCCTGTTCAGCGAATCGGCCCTCAAGGGCGCGCACTTCATCGAGCTGTGCTGCCAACGCAAGATTCCGCTGGTGTTCCTGCAGAACATCACCGGCTTCATGGTGGGCCGCAAGTACGAGAACGAAGGCATCGCGCGCAACGGCGCCAAGATGGTCACGGCCGTGGCCACGGCGAGTGTTCCGAAGTTCACCATCATCATCGGCGGCAGCTTTGGCGCGGGCAACTACGGCATGTGCGGCCGCGCGTACTCGCCCCGCTTTTTGTGGATGTGGCCCAACGCGCGCATCAGCGTGATGGGCGGCGAGCAGGCCGCTGGTGTGCTGGCCACGGTGAAGCGCGACGGCATCGAAGGCAAAGGCGGCCAGTGGAGCATGGAGGAGGAAGAAGCCTTCAAGGCCCCCATCCGCCGTCAATACGAAGACCAGGGCCACCCCTACTACGCCACCGCGCGTCTGTGGGACGACGGCGTGATCGACCCCGCCGACACCCGCCGTGTGCTGGCGCTGGGCCTGGCCGCCACGCGCAATGCGCCGATCGAAGACACCAAGTTCGGCCTGTTCCGGATGTGAGCCTGGTTGCGCGGTGCTATTTCCAATTGCTATGAAGCCCTCTGGTGCCTCCCTGTTGCCCGTTGTTCCATCGCGCTGGCTGCTGGGTGCCGCCTTGACGCTGTGCTTGGGGTTGGGGTTGGGGTTGGGGTTGGGGTTGGCGCAGGCGGCCCCCGAGATGCAGCGGGTGAAACTGCCATTGCCGTCCGGCACTGTGCTGCGCGCCCACTGGCTGCCAGCGCCGCAGTCTGCCGCACAGGCCCAGCCCTTTGCCCAACCTGCGGTGCTCGCACTGCATGGCTGCGGAGGCTTGTACGCCAAGGGCGGGGCGCTGTCCTCGCGCTACAGGGAGACGGCTGAGACTTTGCACGCCGCAGGCTATGCGGTGCTGATGCCCGACAGCTTTGGATCGCGCGGTTTGCGCGATGTATGCCAGACCCGCTACAGCGACCGGACCTTGAACGTGAACGACCGGGTGCAGGACGCTCGCGCTGCCCTGGTGTGGCTGGCGGCGCAGCCGGGTGTGGATGCCCAGCGCATCGGCGTGATGGGCTGGTCCAACGGCGGAACCACCACCTTGAACCTGCTCGTGCAGCGGCACACCCGCCCCCAAGAAGGTGAGCCCGCGCTGGCCGGTGCGGCGGTGTTTTACCCAGGCTGCGGGCCCCTGCTTAAACACCGGGCCGTGGCAGACAGCGTGCCGCTGCTGATGCAGCTCGGTGCGCTGGACGACTGGACCCCGGCCCAACCCTGCGTGGACTGGGCCACCACCCTCAAGGCCCGCGCGGGCAGCGATGTGACGGTGCATGTGTACGAGGGCAGCTACCACGGCTTTGATGGCAAAGACCCCGTGCGCCTGCGGGGGGATGTGCCCAACGGAACGTCCGCCCAGGGGGTACACCAAGGGGGCAACCCACAGGCACGAACCGGATCTCAGGCAGCCCTGCAATCTTTCTGGAGCCGGGTGCTGGGCGCTCGGAAGGCACCATGAACCCCACAGCCCATTTCAGTCAGCTGGCCCGCTACAACCAGTGGGCCACCGCCCGCTTGCTCGATGCCGCGGCGGCCTTGCCTGAAGCGGACTATCGCCGCGATGTCGGGCTGTTCTTTCGCAGCATTCACGGCACGCTCAACCATCTGCTGGTGGGTGAGCATCTGCTGTGGTTTGTGCGATTTTCGGAAGGTACATCGCCCCGGGTGGCGCTGGATGCTGAAGTGGAGGCAGACCGGAAGGCCCTGGCACTGCGCTTGCTCGAAGGCGCAGCCCGATGGGCACCGCTGATCGCCTCTTTCTCGCAAGACCGTTGGAGTGGAACGCTGGACTACACCACCATGCGCGGCACCGCCGCGTCGCTGCCCTTTGCTGCAACGCTGGCGCATGTGTTCAACCACGGCACCCACCACCGGGGCCAGATCACCGCCGCGCTGACCGCCCTGGGCCAGCCCTGTCCTGAGCTGGACCTTGTCTATTTCCTGCAGGCCGAACAGGCCGGAGTCACCCCATGAGCAGCAACCTGCAAATTACCTACCAAGGCGCCGTGGCGCGCATCACGCTCACGCAGCCTGAGATCCGCAACGCCTTCAGCGATGAGGTCATTGCCGAGATCACTGCGGCCTTTCTGGAAGTCGGAGGGCGTGCCGACGTGCGCGCCGTGGTGCTCGCCGCAGAAGGCCCTGCCTTTTGCGCCGGTGCCAACCTCCACTGGATGCGCCGCATGGCCGACTACACGCGCGACGAGAACATTGCCGACGCAGGCAAGCTGGCCGAGATGCTGCGCGTGATTTACGAGTGCCCCAAGCCCACGATTGCGCGGGTGCAGGGCGATGTGTACGCCGGTGGCATGGGCCTGGTGGCCGCGTGCGACATGGCCGTGGCGGTCGATACGGCAGGTTTTTGTCTGAGCGAGGTGAAGCTCGGGCTCATCCCCGCCACCATCAGCCCCTATGTGATCCGCGCCATGGGCGCGCGCGCTGCGCACCGCTACTTCCTGACGGCCGAGCGCTTTGATGCGGCCGAGGCGCTGCGCACCGGTTTTGTCCACGAGGTGGTGGCGGCGGACCAGCTGGATGCCAAGGTCGATGAACTGCTCAAGGCGCTCACCAGCGCCAGCCCCAACGCCGTGCGGGTGTGCAAGAAGCTGGTGCTGGATGTGGCCGAGCGTGAGATCAACGCAGGCTTGATCGCTGCCACGGTGCAGGGCATTGCCGACATCCGCGCCAGCGACGAAGGCAAGGAAGGTGTTCAGTCCTTCCTGAACAAGCGCAAGCCTAGTTGGTTGGGCTGATCGGTACAGGCAGGCCATGGACACCCTCTGGTTCAACATCGTGCAGTGGCTCCACACGCTGGGACTGCATGTGGATGGCGGCACTGCGCGCGCCGTGGGCGACGCGGCAGCTACAGCAACTGCGAAGCTCGACATGCCCAGCCTGCTGGCGCTGGCCGCCGCACTGGGCTGGGCCAGCGGGTTCCGGCTGTATGCCGTGGTGTTCCTGGTCGGCATGATGGGCGTGCTGGGCTGGATGCCCCTGCCGCTAGGCCTAGTCATGCTGCAGCACCCGCTGGTGCTGATGGTCAGCGGCTTCATGCTGATGGTGGAGTTTTTTGCCGACAAGGTGCCCTGGGTGGACAGCGCCTGGGACGCCATCCACGCCTTCATCCGCGTACCTGCGGGCGCTGCGTTGGCCTACGGCGTGTTCGGTGCCGACAACGCGACCATGGCCGTGGTGGCGGGACTTCTGGGCGGCTCGCTCTCTGCCACGGCCTTGGCCACCAAGATGACCACCCGCGCCGCCGTGAACACCTCGCCCGAGCCTTTTTCCAACTGGGGGCTGTCTTTCTTTGAAGACGGGCTGGTAGTCGCCGTGGTGTGGCTGGCCACGCAGTACCCGGTGGCGTTTGGTGTGGCGCTGGTGGTGATGGTGGTGGTTTCGGTGCTGCTGCTGGTGGTGCTGTTCAAGTTTTTGCGCGCCGTGGTGCGGCGCCTTTCCTCTTTCTTTTCTGGTTCTGCCAAGGTGGCGTAAATGTTTACAAAAATCCTGATTGCCAATCGCGGTGAGATCGCCTGCCGTGTCGCCGCCACGGCCCAACGCCTGGGCGTGAAAACCGTCGCCGTGTATTCCGACGCCGACGCCAACGCCAAACACGTGGCTGTCTGCGATGAGGCCGTGCACATCGGCGGCAGCGCGCCCAAGGACAGCTACCTGCGCTGGGAACGCATCATCGAGGCCGCCAAGGCCACGGGTGCGCAGGCCATCCACCCTGGCTATGGTTTTCTGAGCGAGAACGAAGACTTCGCCAAGGCCTGTGCCGACGCGGGCCTGGTTTTCATTGGTCCCCCCGCCAGCGCCATCAATGCCATGGGGTTGAAGGCCGAGTCCAAGCGCCTCATGGAGCAGGCACAGGTGCCCCTGGTGCCCGGCTACCACGGTGCTGACCAGGACCCGGCGCTGCTGCAACGCGAGGCGGACCGTATTGGCTATCCCGTGCTCATCAAGGCCAGCGCCGGCGGTGGCGGCAAGGGCATGCGCGCTGTGGACAAGGCCGAGGACTTTGCGGCGGCGCTCGACTCCTGCAAGCGCGAGGCCATCAACAGCTTTGGTGACGACGCGGTGCTGGTCGAAAAGTACGTGCAGCGCCCGCGCCACATCGAGATCCAGGTGTTTGGCGACACGCACGGCAACTGTGTGTACCTGTTTGAGCGCGATTGCTCCGTGCAGCGCCGCCACCAGAAGGTGCTGGAGGAAGCGCCTGCACCGGGCATGACGCCGGAGCTTCGCGCCCGCATGGGCGAGGCCGCTGTGGCCGCCGCCAAGGCTGTGAACTACGTGGGCGCGGGCACCGTGGAGTTCATCGTCGAGCAGCCCGGCGGCTACGACGCCCCCGAGCAGATGAAGTTCTACTTCATGGAGATGAACACCCGCTTGCAGGTGGAGCACCCTGTGACCGAGGCCATCACGGGCCTCGACCTGGTGGAGTGGCAGCTGCGTGTAGCGTCGGGCGAGCCCTTGCCGCTCCAGCAGCAAGACCTGCGCATCACAGGCCACGCCATCGAGGCCCGCATCTGTGCCGAGAACCCCGACAACAACTTCCTGCCCGCGACCGGTGCGCTCAATGTGTATGCGCTGCCCGATTGCGTGACGTTTGAACGCGGCGCGGTGCGCGTGGATTCCGGCGTGCGACAGGGCGATGCGATCAGCCCGTTCTACGACTCCATGGTGGCCAAGCTCATCGTGCACGGCGACACGCGCGAACAGGCGCTGGCGCGGCTGGACGAGGCGCTGGCCCAGACCCACATCGTGGGCCTGGCAACCAACGTGCAGTTTTTGCGCCGCGTGGCACGCACCGATGCGTTTGCCAGCGCCAAGCTGGACACGGCGCTGATCCCGCGCGAGCAGGCCGTGCTGTTCCACCAGGAGCCCGTGGGCTTGCCCCTGGCCGCTGCGGCGGCCGTGGCGCAGGCCCTGCTGAATGAGCGCACGAGCGAGGGCGTGGACCCGTTCAGCCGCCGCGACGGCTTTCACACGCATGGCGTGGTGCAGCGCCGGTTTGAATTTGAATTTGGCGGTGAACACGCCAAGGCGCTGCTGACTTACGAGCGCGGTGGCTGCTTGCACTTGAAGGTGGGCGAGGGCGACGCTGCCGTGTCCGGTTCGCTGGTCTTTGGCGCAGCGCCCCAGGGCGCCATCGAGTTGCAGTTCGCCGGCCAGCGCACGCGCGCTGCCGTGTATGCCCAAGGTGAGGTGGACCACGTGTTTACCCCGCTGGGCGCCACGCAGATCACGGCCATCGACCTGCTGGCCCATGCGGGTGAGGCGGCTGCAGAAGGCGGGCGCCTCACGGCCCCGATGCCCGGCAAAGTCGTGTCGTTTGCCGTGAAGGCGGGCGACAAGGTTGCCAAGGGCCAGCCGCTGGCCGTGATGGAAGCCATGAAGATGGAGCACACCATTGCCGCCCCGGCCGACGGTGTGGTGCAGGAGCTGCTGTACGCGCCTGGCGACCAGGTGACCGAGGGGGCCGAGCTGCTCAAGCTGGTGGTGGCTGAAAAGGCATAAGCCTTGCGAGGACACCCCGCGCGTGACAGCGCCCGGGGTGCAATGCCGTTACGCTTGGGCGCCATGAAAATCACCTTTTGCTGTACCGACACCAAAGCCGAGCCCTGGCTGCAGGGCCTGGCCGCCGCGCTGCCCGGCGCTGATATTTCCGTGTGGCAGCCCGGCGCGCCGCAGGCCGACTATGCCGTGGTCTGGGCGCCGCCCCAGCAGTTCATGGACGAGCAGCAGGGCCTCAAGGCCTGGTTCAACATCGGCGCGGGGGTGGATGCGCTACTCAAGCTGCGCCTGCCACCCGGCGCGCTGGTGGTGCGGCTCGATGATGCGGGCATGGCCGTGCAGATGGCCGAGTACGTGAGCCACGCGGTCATTCGCCACTTCCGCGAGTTCGATGGCTACGAGGCCGACATGGCGGAGGGCCGCTGGGGCTACCGCAAGCCCCGTCTGCGCAGCGACTTCTCCATCGGTGTGATGGGCCTGGGGGTGCTGGGCGAGCGGGTGGCCAAAGCGCTCGCGCAGTTTGACTTCCCGGTCAACGGCTGGAGCCGCAGCCCCAAGGCCATCGAGGGCGTGCGGGCCTTCACCGGCACAGACCAATTCAATGATTTCCTGGCTGCCAGCCGGGTGCTGGTCAACCTGCTGCCCCTCACGCCCGACACGGCCAACGTGATCAACAGGGATGCGCTCGCCCGCCTGCAGCCCGGTGCCTACGTGATCAACGTGGCGCGTGGCGCGCACCTGGTGGACGAGGATTTGCTCGCCGCCATCGACAGCGGCCATGTGGCGGGCGCCACGCTGGATGTGTTTCGCACCGAGCCGCTGCCTGCGGGCCACGCGTTCTGGAACCACCCGCGCATCACCATCACCCCCCACACCTCGGCGCGCACCCTGCGCGAAGAGAGCATTGCCCAGATCGCGCGCAAGATGGCGGCGCTGCAGCGGGGCGAGGCGATTGCCGGGGTGGTGGACCCGGTGCGTGGGTATTGAGCCGTAGGGTCAGTGCGGTGGCTCAGTCCACCGTCACGCCCGCATCGCGCACCAGCTTGCCCAGGCGTTGGGCATCGGTCTTGATCAGCGCACCAAAGTCCGCAGCGCTGCCCGCCACCACAGGGGTGCCAATGGCCTCCCATTTAGCGCGGAAGGCGGGCTCCTTGAAGATAGCGTTCACCGTGGCATTGAGCTTGTCGATGATGGGCTGCGGTGTGCCTGCCCGCACGGCAATGCCATGCCAGCCGGTGATCTGGTAGCCCGGCGCGCCAGCCTCGGCCAATGTGGGCACAGTGGGTAGCACCTTGGCGCGTTCGCTGGAAGTCACGGCCAGTGGTATCAGCTTGCCTGCCTGAATATGGGGCAGCGAGCTGCCCACGATGTCAAACATCACATTGACTTGGCCGCCGATCAGATCGTTGAGCGCCGGGCCCGCGCCCCGGTAGGGGATGTGCGCCAGCTTCACACCCAGCGTGCTGTTGAACAACTCGCCCGCCAGGTGCTGGGGCGTGCCGTTGCCCGCAGAGGCGTAGCTCAGCACCGGCTTGCCCGCTTTGGCCATGGCCAGAAACTCGGCCAGTGTTTTCACCCCCAGCGATGGGTGCACTTCGAGCACCAGCGGAAAGGCCGACAGTTGCACCACCGGGGCCAGGTCAGTCAACGGGTTGAAAGGCATGCTGCTGTACAGCGATGCATTCACCGCCATGGGGCCACTGGCAGCCAGCAGCAGTGTGTGGCCGTCGGCGGGGGCCTGCTTGGCGACCTCTGCGCTGCCGGTGTTCCCGCCTGCGCCCCCTTTGTTGTCCACGATCACGGTCACACCGAGCCGGCTTTGTAGCTCGGGCTGCAGCATGCGAGCCATCAGGTCCGTGGGGCCGCCGGGCGGGTAGGGCACGACGAAGCGGATGGTCTTGCTGGGCCAGGTGTTGGCTGCTGCTTGTGCGGCGACTTGGCCTGCGAAGCCCAGGGCCAGCGGAAATGCGCAGGCGGCGTGCAGCAGGGCGCGCCGGGCTGTGCGCAGTGAGGGTAAAGGCGTTGGGTGGGGCATGTCTGTCTCCTGGAGGATGAAACCCATCTGATGTGGGCTGATGGTGTTGGATAACGGTTCTCAGGCTGCGTCGAAGCGCTTTCGGATGTCGGTGGCAGTGGCCAGTGGGCGCCCCAGCGCCTGCGCGGCTTCCACCGCCTGGCGCACCAGCGCGGTGTTGTCGGGGGCCACGCTGCCGTCCTTGCACAGCAGGTTGTTTTCAAACCCCACGCGGGCGTGGCCGCCAAACACGGCGGCGGCGGCCACGCAGGCGTTCTCTGCCGCCCCGAAGGCGCACACGGCCCAGGGCTCGTTGCCGTCATGGGCGTTCAGAAACGGTAGCAGGTCGCGCGGGCTGGAGGTCTGGCCCGCGCTGTAGCGGCCCAGCACAAACAGCAGGAACCAAGGCGCATCCGGCACCACGCCACTGGCGCGCAGTGCCTGCCAGCGGCGCAGGTCGACCACGTCATACAGGATGACCTGCACCATGGTGCGGCGCTGGGCGAGGCCAGTGAAGAAGCGCTGCAGTCCGGCTTCGCCGATCTCGGGCTTGTCTACTTCGCGCAGTCCAATGGACACGGCCTCGGGTTGCAGGGCCTCCACCATGGCGATCTGCGCGGGGGCCTGGTACACGCCTGCGGCTTCGCTGGTGATCTGGATGACCATCGCGTCGCCCACGGCCTGGCGCACAACGCGCTGCGCCTCGCGATAGCCTTCGACATCGAGGCTGTGGCGGCCTTGCGCGTCGCGGATGTGCATGTGCAGCATGGCGGCTCCGGCATGAAGGCAGGCCTTGGCCGTGGTGGCCAGCGTGGCCGGTGTGATGGGCACGGCCAGGTGGTCGGCGGGCTGCTTGTAGGCGCCGTTGGGCGCCACGGTCACGATCAGTGGGTCAACCCACTGGCTGGCAATGGTGGGTGATGCGGGCGATGCACTCATGCGCGGGCTCCAGTGGTCGTTGGGGTGTCAGTCGGTGACGTATCGGTGGGGGGCTCGATGGTGGGCAGCTCGCTGGCAAGCAAAGCCAAGCCCTGGCGCAGCAGGGTGTCGTAGCGCGTGCGCTCGGCCCGCTTGCGGTCTTCGGGCCAGTCAAAAAAGCCCTTGCCCGTCTTCATGCCGAGCTGACCCTGCGCCACCTTGTCGCGCAGGGCCTGGGCGGGCACGTCGGTGTTCGACAGCGTGGGGTACATGGTGGCGGCTGCGGCGGTGTGCACCTCAATGCCTGCGTGGTCGCGCTGCAGCACTGGGCCTGCCGCCAGAAAGCGGAAGCCAAAACCAAAGCGCACAGCGGCGTCCACGTCTTCGGGCGAGGCAATGCCTTCGTCGATAAGCGCAAAGGCCTCGCGCGAGAGCGCGTGCTGCATGCGGTTGGCCAGAAAGCCCGGCTTGTCTTTCTTGACCAGCACCGGCACGCTGCCGCAGCCGCGCATGAAGGCGTGCAGCCAGGTGCCCAGTGCCGGGTCGCTGCGCTCGCCCAGCACCACCTCCACCAGCGGCACCAGATGGGCGGGCATGAAAAAGTGCAGCCCCAGCATGCGCTGCGCCGTAACCAGCCCCTGGGCAATCGCGCTGATGGGAAAGCCCGAGCTGTTGCTGGCCAGCACGGCGTTGGGGGGCGCCACGGTTTCCAGCTCGGCAAACAGCTTTTGCTTGGCTGCCAGTTGCTCGGTGATGCATTCCACCACCAGCACCACGCCGCTCCAGTCCACGTCCTGCAGGCTGGCACACGCTTGCACCGGGCCAGCGTGGGTGGCCTGGCCGGCAGCGGCAAGCTCCTGGGCGATGTGGGGCAGCAGGTGGTCGCGGCGGGCGGCGTGGGGGTCCACCACCGTGACCTGCGCGCCGCCACGGGCCAGGACCACGGCCACATCGGCCCCCATGGTGCCTCCGCCTACCACCACGGTGCGCGCGCTGCGCGGCGAACTGTTCTCCATCGTGTCTCCTTGTTGCTCTCAATCTGCTCAAGCGGTGTGCTTGCGTTGAATTCAGTCTAGGGGCCCCACATTGCGCGGTCCAGACGTCTTTTTCGATAGACTGATCTGTTATGAAGATCAATTGGTCCGCCCGCGAGGTGGATGTGTTCCTGTCGTTGGCTGAGACGCTGAGCTTTCGGCGCACGGCCTTGCAGATGCACCTGTCGCAGTCGGCGGTGTCGGGCACGGTGGCTCGGCTGGAGGAGATGCTGGACGTGCGCCTGTTCGAGCGCACCACGCGCACCGTGCAGCTCACGCTGGCGGGCGAGGTGTTTGCCGAGCAGGCGCGGTTTCTGCGCCACCAGATGGAGGAGACCGTGCGCCGCGTGCAGGAGGTGGCGCAGCTGCAGGTGGGTCGCATTGCGCTGGCGGCGCTGCCGTCGCTGGCAGCCGGGGCCGTGCCCCGCGCGTTTGCCCGGTTCGCCACACAGCACCCGGGCGTGCAGATGGAGCTGATCGACAGCCTGGCGGGCCCAGCGTTTGACATGGTGCGCGCCGGGCGGGTGGACTTTGCCCTCACCGCCGCCAACCCCGCCTATGCGGACCTGGACTACACCCCGCTGGTGTCCGACCGCTTTGTGCTGCTGATGGGGCGCACGCACCCGCTGGCCCGAGGGCGCAGCGCCATTGCCTGGGCGGATGTGGCCGAGCTGCCGCACATCTCCATGCCCGCGGGCACCAGCGTGCGGCAATACGCGCAAGAGGCCCTGCTGACGCACCGCATCCGCTTTGAACCCCGCTACGAGGTGGAACACCTGGCCACCATCGCGGCCATGGTGGCGGCGGGGCTGGGGGTGAGCGCGCTGCCCGAGTTGGCCGCCCAGGTGGTGCGCCGGCCCGAGGTGGTCACACGCCCGCTCAAGGCGCCCGTGCTGCACCGGCCCATCGGGCTGATCACGCTGCGCGGGCGGCCGCTGTCGCTGGCGGCGCAGGCCATGGTGGCCTTGCTGCGGCAGGAGGTCGAGGGTGATCACACCCGGGCTGGCTGATGGCGCGTCCGGCGAATGGTCTGGCACGATATGGGGTGGTCCTGTGGCGGCGGTGGCGAGACAATGGCGGCATTCCTTGATCCCCATTTGGTAGCCCCATGAGCATTCCCTCTCGCGTCCACCTCATCGACGTTGGCCCCCGTGACGGCCTGCAGAACGAAAAGACCCCGGTGCCCGCCGCCGTCAAGATCGAGCTGGTGCACCGCCTGCAGCAGGCCGGCCTGAAAGAGATCGAAGTCACCAGCTACGTCAGCCCCAAGTGGGTGCCGCAGATGGCCGACAACCACGAGGTGATGGCGGGCATTGAACGCCAGAGCGGCGTGGCGTATTCGGTGCTCACACCCAACCTCAAGGGGTATGAGGCGGCGGTGCTCGATAAGCCCGATGAAATCGTCGTTTTTGGCTCCGCCAGCGAGGCCTTCAGCCAACGCAACATCAACTGCAGCATTGCCGAGAGCATTGAGCGCTTTGCCCCCGTGGTGCAGGCAGCGCTGGCGGCAGGCATCCGCGTGCGGGGGGCCATGAGTTGCACCGTGGGCTGCCCCTACGAGGGCGAGATTGCACCCGAGCGCGTGGCTTACCTCGCAGGCCTGCTCAAAGGCATTGGCGTGCAGCGCGTGGATGTAGCCGACACCATTGGCGTGGGCACGCCGCGCAAAGTGCAGAAGGCGCTGGAGGCGACGCTGCAGCACTTTGGCATCGACGATGTGTCGGGCCACTTCCACGATACCTACGGACAGGCGCTGTCCAACACGCTGGCGGCGCTGGAGCTGGGGGTGTGGAACTACCAGTCGTCCGTGGCCGGGCTGGGCGGTTGCCCCTATGCCAAGGGCGCCACCGGCAATGTGGCGACCGAGGATGTGGTCTACATGCTGCACGGCATGGGCATCGAAACGGGGATTGACCTGGACCAGCTGATTGACGCTGGCGCTTACATTAGCGGCTTTCTGGACCGCAAGCCCCACTCGCGTGCGGCCAATGCCCTGCTGACCCGGCGTGCGGGTTGAGCGCAGAGAACCTGTTCAAAGCGCGGTGCGTGCTGCGTCGCGGTGGATCTTGAGGATAGACCTATGTGTGGAAGTGAACTGACCCCCTTGCCCGATGGCGTGCAGCGCGTGGCTGCCGCCTTGCTGGACAAAGGCCACCCGCATGCCCCGCGCATGCTCGACAACTCTGCCCGCACGGCACAGGAAGCCGCCGACGCTTTGGGCATTGCCGTGGGGCAGATTGCCAAGAGCATCATTTTTCGGCGCAAGAGCGACGACGTGGCCGTGCTGGTGGTCACCTCGGGCGACCGGCGTGTGGACGAAAAGAAGGTCGAAGCCCATGTGGGCAAGGTGGGCCGCGCCGATGCGGACTTCGTCAAATCGCGCACGGGGTTTTCGATTGGCGGCGTATCGCCCGTGGCCCATGCCACACCGCCCGTGACGCTGATTGACCAGGACCTGCTGCGTTTTGACGTGGTGTGGGCTGCTGCGGGCCATCCGCACGGGGTGTTTCCTCTGCACCCGAGCGACTTGCAGCGCCTGACGGGCGCCCCAGTGGTGGACGTGGTGCAGGCGGTGGCACCTGCGGCCCCGGTGGACGCCCCAGCCACAGGGAGCGCTGGCGCATGAGTGCTACTGAATCCATAGCTGCTCGCGCTTTATTGATGAGCGATGCGGGCTATTTTGATTTGAACTCTGACGAGGTGGTGCCATCGCCGTGCATTTCGGTGTGCCGCCTGACGGACGACCGCACGCGCTGCGAAGGCTGCTTTCGCACGATTGACGAAATCCGCGCCTGGTCGGGCGCCGACAGTGCGCAGCGGCGTGCCATCTGGGTGACGTTGTTGCAGCGGGCTGGCGTGGCCCTGCCTGCGCCGTTGGCCGCGCATGGCGTTGCGTCTTGAATTGGCGCGAGTCCTATAGATCCGTTCACGCTGAGCCTGTCGAAGCGCCGCGCCGTGCGTGATCGGGTTCAGCCTCTGTGTGTAACCCAGGAGCTCAGCCCATGAAGCACATCACGTTTTATCTGGACTTTGTGTCGCCCTACGCCTGGCTGGCGTTTGAGCGTTTGCCCGATGCGCTGGAGGGCCTGAGCTATAGCGTGGCCTACCAGCCGGTGCTGCTGGGCGCCTTGCTGCAGCAGCACGGCAACCCCGGCCCGGCGGGCATTGCCCCCAAGCGCGACTGGACCTATCGCCACGTGACCTGGCTGGGCCATGCGCAGGGCACGCCACTGCAGATGCCTGCGCGCCACCCGTTCAACCCGCTGCCATTGCTGCGCCAGGCGCTGGCGTGCAGTGACGACGGCCGCATCAACCGCTT
The DNA here is from genome assembly GCF_002749705.1 of Acidovorax sp. 56. NCBI lineage: Bacteria > Pseudomonadati > Pseudomonadota > Betaproteobacteria > Burkholderiales > Comamonadaceae > Acidovorax > Acidovorax sp. 56. The sequence continues at coordinate 2,593,627 of NZ_PEEV01000001.1, read as the reverse complement.
TGTGGCGGGCGCGGTGCTGCGCCATGTGTGGCAGGGCGGGCACGACGCGCTGGACGCCGAGCGGCTGAAGGTGCTGGCCGCGCAATTGAGCGAGCAGATGCGCCTTGGGCAGGACATGCACAGCGATGCCCCCAAGGCGCTGCTGCGCGCCAATACCGAGGCGGCGCAAGCCGCCGGGGTGTTTGGCGTGCCCGCGTTTGGGGTGGATGGCAAGGTGTTTTGGGGGCTCGATGGCTTGCCCATGCTGCGGGCCTACCTGGCGGGGGACGCCTGGTTTGATGGCCCGCAGTGGGATGCGGTGCAGCAGGTGCCATCCGGCTTGCCGACGCCCGCCGAACGCAAGGCCTGAGTTTCCTTTTGCTATCGAATGTATAGCTGCTTGCGCTTGTAGATAAAGCGCTGGCGGTCAATTTATCTTGGGTTTTGGCAAAGTGCCTGCCCGGACCGCTGGGCCGTGCGATTGCAAGCCCCCAGCAAGCGCGCGGTGGTGCAATGGTCGCACTTGGTTGCACACCTTGGAGACAGCCCCGCATGCCCAACGCCTTTCCGTTTTCCCTGTCGCCTTTTGACTGCCTGGACCCGGACGAACAGCGCCAGGTGCGCGGCAGTGTGGACATCGCCTACTTTCCGCAGAACGCGGTGATCCTGGAGCCTGGGGCGACGCCGTTGCACTTGTTTGTCATCGTCAAAGGCTATGTGCAGCAGCTCGACGATGGCGACGTGGTGGCAACCCTGGGGCCGGACGATTGCTTTGACGGGCGCAGCCTGGTGGCCGGGCGCGTCAGCAGCCGGTTTGTGGCGGCGCAAGAGGTGGTGGCCTACCAGCTGGCGCGGCAGACGGTGATTGAGCTGATTGCCAGCAACGCCACGTTTGGCGCGCTATTGTTTTCTGACCTGGGGCACAAGCTCAGTGTGCTGGCCGAGCGCCAGCAGCCGCGCGAGCTGCCGTCGCTGAGCCTGTCGCGCGTGGGCGAGGCCTTTTTGCGGCCGGTGCACAGCGTGGATGCGGGCACCGACATCCTGAGCGTGGTGCGCCTGATGCGCGAGCAGCGCACCTCCAGCGTGGTGGTGCTGGACGCGGTGGCGGGGCGTAAGGGGATTTTCAGCCGCACCTTGCTGCAGCAGGCCATTCTGGATGGGCGACCCCTGCAGTCCATGCCCGTGGGGGACTGGTCGAAGTACCCGCTGATCGAGATCCGCTCCACGGAGCCGCTGGGTGACGCCATGGCCATCATGCTGCACCACCGCATCCACCGTCTGGTGGTGGAAGAGGGCGGGCAGATGCTGGGCGTGCTCGAAGCGCTGGATTTGCTGAGCTACCTCTCCAACCAGTCGCACATCGTCACGCTGCAAATCGAGCAGGCCCGCGACCTGGAGAGCCTGGGCAGCGCGGCGCTGCAGATCAGCAAAGTGATTGCGCTGCTGTTTCGCAGCGGCTCGCGGGTGGGCTTGATTGCGCGGCTGGTGCAGCAGCTCAATGCCCGGCTGTTTGAGCGGGCCTGGCAGCTCATTGCGCCGCCTGAGCTGGTGGCCAACAGCTGCCTGTTTGTGATGGGCAGCGAGGGGCGTGGTGAGCAGTTGCTCAAGACCGACCAGGACAACGGCCTGGTCTTGCGTGAGGGCTATGCACCCCCGGCCGATCTGGCCGAGATCTGTGCGCGGTTTTCGGAAGCACTGGGCCAGTTTGGCTACCCCCCGTGCCCTGGCGGCATCATGCTCAGCAACCCCGCCTGGCGCCGCTCGGTGCCCGATTTTGTGGCCGCGCTGCGCCAATGGGTGTGGCAGCCCAATGGCGACAACCTCATGCACCTGGCCATTTCCATGGACGCCCACGCCGTGGCGGGTGACGCCAAGCTGCTGGCCCAGGTCAGTGACAGCCTGCACCAGTCGGCCACCGACAATGACGCCTTGCTGGGCCGGTTTGCCGCTGCCATCGACGCCTTTGGCTCGCATGGCGGGTGGCTGAGCAAGCTGTTCTCGTTGGGCGAATCGCCCGCGCCGCTGCACTTGAAGAAGGAGGGGCTCTTTCCCTTGGTGCATGGTGTGCGCAGTTTGGCCCTGGCGCACCAGGTGCGAGCCACCTCGACCACGGCGCGGGTGCAGGCGCTGGTGGACCTGGGGGCCTTGTCGCCGGGCGAGGGTGAGGACCTGGTGGAGGCACTGCACGTGCTCATGGCCCTCAAGCTCAAGACCGGACTGGCCGAGCAGGCACAGGCAAGGCCGGTGAGTGGCACGGTCACGCTGCCGCAGCTCAGCAGCCTGGACCGCGATCTGCTCAAGGACGCACTGGGCGTGGTCAAGCGCTTTCAGCAGTTGCTGCGCACTCGCTTTCACCTGGGGGCGCTGTGATGGGCAGCGCGCTGACGGGCTGGGCACGCCCAGGCGCCGATGGGCAGCGCCCGCAACTGGTGCCCGGCTGGGGGGCGCTGCGCCGCCGCTGGCTGGCCCACCGCCTGCGCGATGCCCGCTTTCAGCCACTGCTGCAGCCGCCGCCTGCGAATGAGTGGGTGGCGCTGGACTGCGAAACCACGGGCTTGGACGTCCGCAGCGACGAGATCGTCTCCATCGGCGCCGTGCGCATTGTGGGAGACCGTATCCTGACCAGCGAGCGGCTGGAGCTGCTGGTGCGGCCCGAGCGCGCCGTCTCTGCACACAGCGTGCGCATCCACCGCCTGCGCACGCAAGACCTCGCCGACGGCCTGCCGCTGCACGAAGCGATTGAGCAACTGCTGGCCTTCATCGGCAGCCGCCCGCTCGTTGGGTACTACCTGGAGTTTGACGTGGCCATGCTCAACCGGGCCGTGCGGCCCTTGCTGGGCATTGGCCTGCCGCAGCCGTGCATCGAGGTGTCGGCGATGTACTACGACTACAAGTTCCACCAGTTGCCTCCCTACCAGCAGCACGCCAACGCGGACATCGACCTGCGCCTGAGCACCTTGATGCGCGACCTGGAGCTGCCTGAGCGCGATGCGCACGACGCCGTCAACGATGCGGTGATGGCGGCGCTGGCTTTCATCAAGTTAAAGCACTTGCGCTCTTCCTGAGGGCCGCAAGGGATGTCTTGCATCACCCTCTCGAGGCCGCACTGTCACAGACTGCAGGGAGATATGCAGGGCATCCCCAGGGTTGGGAAATGGTGGTGCGCCGTGAAAAACGTTGCAGAATTTTGACGGATGCGTTTCAAAGTGTTGTGTAAATGCATAAATCAAGGCGATGGTGGCAATTTGCCGCCAGTTCGGCAGGGTGTAACACCTAAAATTTCGCAAGTTGTAGCTGCAGCTCGGGCGGAGACCCCGCACAAGCTGAGATGCCACTCCTCCTGATGGACTAAAAGCAAACAAGGAAACCTCATGCAAAAGACGAATCGTTTGGCACTGGCTGTGCTGGCTCTCCTGGGCACCACCACCGCTGCTTTCGCTCAAAGCAGCGTTACGCTGTATGGCCGTGTGAACACCACGGTGGAACGCCAAGAAGTGGGCGATGTCAAGACCACTGGCTTGTTCAACAACTCCTCGCGTTTCGGCTTCAAGGGTTCTGAAGACCTGGGTGGCGGCCTGAAGGCTGGCTTCCAACTGGAAAGCGGCTTCAACTCTGACACTGGCGCTTCCGCCACTACTTTCTTCGGCCGTCAAAGCGAAGTGAACCTGTCCGGCGGCTTCGGTGCCGTGCGTCTGGGCCGTTTCACTGCTGAGTCCTACTACGCCACTGCTGACTACGTCAGCATGCACAACCATGACACCGGTTCGTCGTCCGATGCGTTCTACGCATACGTGATGCCCGATGCCAACAAGATTGCTTACCGCACTCCCACTTTCGGTGGCCTGACCATTGACGCCGCTGTGGCTCTGCACGAGCAACCTACTGGCAAGGCTGGCAAGAACGCTTTTGATCTGGCTGCCAACTACAACCTGGGCGCTCTGGCCCTGGGCGCTGGCTACTCCAAGCAAGGCGACGTGAACCAATTCGCAGCCCGCGCTCTGTACACCTTCGGTGCTTTCACCGTTGGCGGCTACATTCAGCGTGACGAAGACGCTTACGTCCTGAACGGCGGCAAGCGCAACACCTTCCGTCTGGCTGGTGCTTACAACCTGGGCGCTTCCGAATTCCACGTGAACGTGGGCCGCGCTGGTGAGTACAAGAACCTGAACGACAGCGACGCTACCCAATACACTCTGGGCTACAACTACAACCTGAGCAAGCGCACCAAGGTGTACGGTTACTACACCCACGTGAACAACAGCCGCAACGCTGCTTACCAATCTGGCGTTGCTGGTGCTGACTTCAGCTCCGTGGCCGTTGGTATCCGCCACAACTTCTAATTGGGCTTCAATGCTGGCAGCCTAGGCTGCCAGTCTTGGCTTGATAGAGAAAAAGCCTCGCATCCTTTGGGATGCGAGGCTTTTTTGCTTTGGGTACTGGCAACGGAGGTGATGGCGGGGGGCAAGCCGGACCGCTGGGGAGGCTATCTTGCCCATCCCCGCTCATCTGCTGTGCTGTTTGCCGTGTTCTGCCGAGTTTCCAGGAGGGCAGGGGTTTTGGGGCTGTATGGCGTGGATGTGCGAGATGAGCATCCACTCCAGTGAGTTCTGGCAATCGCCATCTCTTGCCGGAACATCTGTTTCAGCCGTCTTTGAAGGTGTCGATCTGCTGGACACTTGGGTACCTGCTGGCCTTTCCCAAGGGCTTTGGCAGGCGCTGCCATCCCCACGGAGGGCTTAGTGTGGAGAGACCGCGCGTCCTCGCCTGCGGACTGGCTTCAGAAGGAATTTGGGGAGATGAGGGCAGGCACTGTGGGTGCTGCCGTATGCCCTATGCCCCCTGCGCGTTGGCAGGGGGCTTTGGACGGGCTGTTGCCGCCCTTGATGAGTGAGTTTGGCGGGAGCCTGGTGGCGGCGCTTCGCGGCGCCTGAAGTACCGCCAGGCCCGGCAATCGCTCAGTGGCCCGATGCGCCGGAGGCGCCCAGCCCGGTTTCCGAGCGCACTTGCTGCGCAGGGAAGGCGGCTCGTTCGCGCTGGGCGTTCGCGCTGCGGTCAAGCAGCGAGAAGATCCAGATGCCCGCGAAACCAATGGCCATGGAGAACAAGGCGGGCGAGGTGTAGGGGAACAATGCGCTGCCTTTGGGGTTGCCCAGCACCGCTTCCCACACAGAGGGTGATACCACCGTGAGGCCCACGGAGGAGACCAGCCCCATGAAGCCACCGATCACAGCGCCCTTGGTCGTGCAGTCCTTCCACAGCACGCTCATGAAGAGCACCGGGAAGTTGGCAGATGCGGCAATGGCAAAGGCCAAAGACACCATGAACGCGATGTTCTGCTTTTCGAACACGATGCCCAGCACCACGGCCACAAGGCCCAGCGCCAGCGTGGTGATGCGGGATACGCGCAGTTCGGCGGCGCTATCGGCCTTGCCTTTCTTGAACACCGTGGCGTACAAGTCATGCGACACCGCAGAGGCGCCCGACAGTGTCAACCCTGCCACCACCGCCAGGATGGTGGCAAAGGCCACGGCAGAGATGAAGCCGTAGAAAACGTCGCCACCCACCGACTTGGCCACCAGCACGGCGGCCATGTTGGCGGTGCCTGCGCCGCCTTTGATGACGCCCGTGACGGTGTCGGCAAACTCGGGGTTGGTGAGCACCAGTGTGATGGCGCCGAAGCCGATGATGAAGATCAGCACATAGAAGTAGCCGATCCAGGTGGTGGCCCAGAACACGCTCTTGCGGGCTTCCTTCGCATCAGGCACCGTAAAGAAGCGCATCAGAATGTGGGGCAGGCCGGCCGTGCCGAACATCAGTGCCATGCCGAAGCTGATCGCGGAGATGGGGTCTTTGATAAAGCCACCGGGGCCCATGATCGCCAGGCCGATCTTGGCGGCTTCTTCGGCAGGCTTGCCAGAGTTGGTGGCAATCGCGGTCTTCACCGCAACGCCCTTGGCAAACAGCGCCTCGGGACTGAAGCCAAACTGCGCCATGACCATGAAGGCCATGAAGGTCACCCCGGCCAGCAGCAGGCAGGCCTTGATGATCTGCACCCAGGTGGTGGCTGTCATGCCGCCAAAGAGCACATACACCATCATCAGTCCACCGACCAGCACCACCGCGATCCAGTAGTCCAGGCCAAACAGCAGCTTGATCAGCTGGCCTGCGCCCACCATCTGGGCGATCAGGTAAAACGCCACCACCACCAGCGTGCCGCTGGCGGCAAACGCACGGATGGGGGTTTGCTGAAAGCGATAACCCGCTACGTCGGCAAAGGTGAACTTGCCCAGGTTGCGCAGCCGCTCGGCCATCAGGAAGGTGATGACGGGCCATCCCACCAGAAAGCCGATCGAGTAGATCAGGCCGTCGTAGCCCGACGCCATCACCGCCGCAGAGATGCCCAGGAACGATGCGGCCGACATGTAGTCGCCTGCAATGGCCAGGCCATTTTGGAAGCCGGTGATGCCGCCGCCGCCGGTGTAGAAATCAGCCGCCGAGCGGGTTTTGGCTGCGGCCCATTTGGTAATCCAGAGCGTGCCCGCCACGAACAGACCGAACATGATGATGGCGGTCCAGTTGGTGGACTGCTTGGCCGCTTCACCCACATCTCCACCGGCTGCATGGGCCAGAGGGACGAAGGCCAGCGCGGCGAGGGCTGCCGCAGTGGCAGCGAAGTTTTGCGTTTTCATCGTGCGGCGTCCTTGAGGATGGCTTGGGTCAATGCGTCATAGCGCCCATTGGCGCGGCGCACATAGATGCCAGTGATGACGATGGTGAACACGATGACGCCAAAGCCCAGCGGGACCCCCAGCGTGGTGACACCGTTACCGATGGGCTGCGCGAGGAAGGGCTTGTTGAAGGCGATCAGTGCGATGTACCCGTAATAAACGAAAAGCATCAATGCGGTAAGCAGCCAACCAAAACGGTTGCGCTCGCGCTTGAGCTCCAGGTACTTCGGGTGGCTCTGAATTCTTTCTGCCACGGGGTCGGTCATGTTCATCTCCATAGGTTTCGGGATCTTCTGCAGCGCCATGCGAATGCCGCTACATGCCGAGAACGATTCTGAAAACGGGGACTGACCGCCCACTTACGCAGGGCGCGCGTTGGTCTAGGGGTTTGTCCTTGGCAGGGTTCCCCCGTAGGGGCGGGGTACGGATTTACCCCAACGCCTTGCGTCGCCCATTGGACAGAGTCCGGCGTTTTCACTCGAAAAAACGCCGATTTCTCGCATGAAGAAAAACGCCATAAGGGTTGGCACTGATCCTGGCTTCCTGCGCCGGAGAATTGTTTTTTGGGGCGGAAACAGGTGTGTGACTTTGTCAGTTTTCGGTCAGATAACAGCTTGATATTGCGCCTCACGGAGCGGCGAGGCTGTTTGGTGTATTGCCTTTTACGCATCCGAAAAAACCTATACAGGAGACACACACCATGGCAACAACCCATCCCGCACCGCGGCCGATGTCGCCCGAAGAGAGGAAGGTCATCTTCGCGTCGTCACTCGGTACCGTCTTTGAGTGGTACGACTTTTACCTATACGGCTCGCTGGCCGCCATCATTGCCAAGCAGTTCTTCAGCGGGCTGGATGCGGGCTCTGCCTTCATCTTTGCCCTGCTGGCGTTTGCGGCGGGCTTCATTGTTCGCCCCTTTGGTGCCATCTTCTTTGGCCGCCTGGGCGACATGATTGGTCGCAAGTACACCTTCCTGGTCACCATCTTGATCATGGGTTTGTCCACGTTCATCGTGGGCATCTTGCCCACGTATGCGTCGATCGGTGTGGCCGCTCCGGTCATCCTGATCATCCTGCGCTTGCTGCAAGGCTTGGCGCTGGGGGGCGAGTACGGCGGTGCAGCCACCTATGTGGCCGAGCACGCACCGCACGGCAAGCGCGGCGCCTACACGGCCTGGATCCAGACCACTGCCACACTGGGGCTGTTCCTGTCGCTGATGGTGATTCTGGGCACCCGCACTGTTCTGGGTGAAGAAGCCTTTGCCGACTGGGGCTGGCGTGTTCCGTTCATCGTGTCGATCCTGCTGCTGGCCATCTCGGTGTGGATTCGCCTGTCGATGAACGAATCGCCTGCCTTCCAGAAGATGAAGGCCGAAGGCAAGACCTCCAAGGCCCCGCTGACCGAGTCTTTCGGCCAGTGGAAGAACCTGAAGATCGTGATCTTGGCACTGGTGGGTTTGACCGCTGGCCAGGCCGTGGTCTGGTACTCGGGCCAGTTCTATGCGCTGTTCTTCCTGACGCAAGCGCTGAAGGTCGATGGCGCCACTGCCAACATCTTTGTGGCCGTTTCGCTGCTGATTGGCACGCCATTCTTCATCGTGTTCGGTTCGCTGTCGGACAAGATTGGCCGCAAGCCCATCATCTTGGCAGGCTGCCTGCTGGCCGCGCTGACGTACTTCCCTGTGTTCGGTGCACTGACCAAGGCGGCCAACCCTGCCCTGGCCGAAGCCCAGGCCAAGAACCAGGTGATCGTGACCGCTGATCCCAAGGAATGCTCGTTCCAGTTCAACCCCACTGGCACTTCCAAGTTCACCAGCTCTTGCGACATCGCCAAGCAGGTGCTGGCTGGCGCTTCGGTGAGCTATGAGAACGCCGTGGGCGCCGCTGGCACCCCCGCCTCCATCAAGATCGGTGAAACCGTCATCGCCTCGTACACCAGCAAGGGCCTGCCCGCTGACGAAGCCAAGAAGAAGGACGGCGAGTTCAAGAAGGCCGTGGCCGATGCGCTCAAGGCCGCTGGCTACCCCACCAAGGCCGACCCTGCCCGTATCGACAAGGTCATGGTCACCGTGATCCTGACCTACCTGGTGCTGCTGGTGACCATGGTGTATGGCCCCATCGCCGCCATGCTGGTGGAAATGTTCCCCACCCGCATCCGCTACACGTCCATGTCCTTGCCGTACCACATCGGTAATGGCTGGTTCGGCGGCTTGCTGCCCACCACGGCGTTTGCCATCGTGGCCCAGACCGGCAACATGTACAACGGCCTGTGGTACCCCATCATCATCGCCGGTGCGACGGTGGTGATCGGTGGCCTGTTCATCAAGGAAACCAAGGACGTGGACATCTACGCCAACGACTGAGCCAGGCGCTGACGCGCTGATGTGCTGAGTACAGGGCCTGCTGCACGCAAGCCCTGTGTTGAATCAAGAGGCTTCGGGTGTCCGCGCCACCGATCTGGGTGGCTGTGCTCCGCCTGAGGCCTCTTCGTTGAACAACCCCATCTCAGGAGATAAGTATGTGGAAGATTGCCGTTGGTTTTGCTCTGTTCGCGGCGCTGTCGATTTTTGTGATCATCAAGGCCGGGGACAAGGCCGACATGGGCGGTGAAAAGCACGGGGCTGATGCCGTGCACGCCCCCGAGCCCGCCGCAGCCGCCAGCACCCCCGCTCCGGCCGCCAGTGCGCCTTGATGCGACCCGGTAGGGTAGTCTGCGCTGCTCGCATCACTCGCGTCACCCAATGAAAAGGCCCGCGTCCTTCAAGGACGCGGGCCTTTTCATTGGACTGATGCCATTCTTGGGGGTCAGCGTTTGAATTTGCCGTCGGCGCCAATGATGGCCAGGTCTGCAAAGTCCAGCCCCGAATGGTCAGTGGCGCTGTAAGACAACTCCAACCCACCCAGGTCCAGCTTCTTGATGCTCTCCAGGCCCGCCTGCAGCTTGGCCCGGTCAGGCTTGGGGCCTGCGCGCTTGATGCCTTCGACCAGCACCTTGGCGCTGACAAAGCCCTCCAGCATGGCCGGGGTGAGGTCCGCAATGTTCTTGGCTTTGGCCAAGTCCATGGCCTCCTTCACCAGCGGGTAGTTGAGCGAACGCTCTGACGGCAGCACCTGGGTGACTACAACCCCCCGTGCGCTGTCGCCCAGTGCCTTGATGAAGCCGCCCGAGGCGTTATTGGACAAGGTCACGATCTGCCCGGTAACGCCCGCGCCGCGCAGCGCCTTGATGCCATCTACCACCGCCGCACCGGTGCCCACAAACACCACGGCTTGGGGCTGCTTTTGCGCCACGCGCGGTGCCAGTGCCGTGAAGTCGGGTTTGGTGCGGTCGAACTTCTCCACAAACAGGGCTTCCAGCTGGTTGGCTTTGAAGCCTGACATGGCGCCCGCGAGGGCGTCCGAGCCGAAGGTGTCGTCCACGTGCACCACGCCAATGCGCTTAATGCCCAAGGTGTTCAGGTGGGAGATCGCCTTTTCCACCTCGTGCTGGTAGGGCGCGCGCACGTTGAACACGTATTTGTGCACAGGCTTGTGCAGGGCTATGGCCCCGGTCGATGGGCCCACCAGAGGCACGCCATGCTGCTCCAGCAGCGGCAATATGCCCTGCGTGTGGGGGGTGCCCCGGGTCATGAACAGACCCAGCACGCCCTTTTGCTCGATCAGCACCCGTGTGTTGTCCAGTGTCAGCTTGGTGTCGAATTTGTCGTCGAGCGTCAGCAGCTCAATCTTCTGCCCGCCCACGCCGCCCCTGGCGTTGACATGGTCCAGGTACAGCGAGGCACCTTGGGATGCCTCTTGCACGGTGGCAGCGGCCGATCCGGTGACCCCCACCGTCTGCCCAATCAGGATCTGGGCCTGGCAGGTGCCCCAGGCCAGCAGGGCTAGCGCCAGGCCGGTGCGCAACCATGGAAGGAATGGCTTCATGGGGATGTCTCCTTTGTCGTGTCTGCGGGTGTCCGCAGTGTATTTACAAAGGGTGACACTGACCTTCCATAGGGGTTTGGGCTGTCAGCAAGCCGCCAGCCTGGGGTGAGGGTCTGTTAACGATTCCCTGCGGAATTGTCGACGGGCCCTCCGTTCAGCGCCGGAACTTGCCGTCCGTACCGATGATGGAAAGATCGGCAAAGTCCAGCCCCGTATGGTCGTCAGGGCCGTAGGTGACTTCCAGCCCGCCCAGGTCGAACTTGCGCAGGCTCTCTAGTGCCACTTGCACCTTTTCGCGGGTGGGCTTGGGTCCGGCGCGTTTCAGGCCTTCCACAAGCACCTTGGCTGCCGCAAAGCCTTCCAGCATGGCCGGACTGATGTCGCCCAGGCCCTTGGCACGCGCCAGCTCTTGTGCCTCTTTCACCATGGGGTAGGTCACTGCGCGCTCATTGGGGTAGACCTGGGTCACGATCACGCCCCGTGCATTGGCCCCCAGGCTTTTGATAAAACCCGCCGAGGCATTGTTGGACAGCGTCACGATCTGCGCGGCAGAGCCTGCGGCGCGAATGGCGTTGTTGGCATCCACTACGGCAGAACCCGATGCAATGATCAAAACCGCTTGCGCGTCGGCTTTGGCGAGCTTGGCCGCAATGGGCGTGAACTCTGGCTTGGCCCGGTCGAACTTCTCTTGCAGCACGGGGGTGATCTTGGCGGCGACCAGGCCCTTTTGTGCCCCGGCCAGGCCATCGGCACCAAAGCTGTCATCGGCATAGACCACGCCGATGCGAGAGATGCCCATGGAGGCCAAGTGGGTCATGGCCTTCTCGGCCTCACGCTGATACGTGGCGCGCACATTGAAGACATATTTGCGCACGGGCTGGTGCAGCACCATGGCGCCGGTGGAGGGCGCCACCAACGACACGCCATGCTTGTCGAGCAGCGGAATGATGGCCTCGGTGTGCGGTGTGCCCCGGTTCAAAAACAGCGCCAGCACGTTGTTGTCTTCGATCAACTTGCGGGCGTTATCGGCCGCCAGTTTGGGGTCAAACTTGTCGTCCAGCGTCACCACCTCGATCTTTTGTCCATTGACACCGCCTTTGGCGTTGACGCTGTCCAGGTACAGCTTGGCGCCGTCTGAGGTTTCCTTCACGCCAGCCGCCACCTGGCCGGTGAACCCGGCGGTCTGCCCAATCAAGAGTTGGGCATTTGCAGCGCCCAGCGCCGCGCACAGGGCCACGGCAGCCCCGCATTGTTTCCATGCACGCATGGTTGTCTCCTTGTGTTTCTTTGTTACCGGTACTTTAACGGACTCTTGTAACCAACTGAAAGCGCCCTTGCTGGGCGCACTGGTTTGCGCGGGCCCGGTTTTTGGGGTCTCATGCTGCTGCCATGGCGTTGTCAGCAGGGGCTGCCTAGAATGTTTCGCCTCACTCCCCAACGTCCACCTACAAAGCACTCCATGACCCAGGGAACCATCCGCATCCGTGGCGCACGCCAGCACAACCTCAAGAACCTGGACCTGGACATCCGCACCGGCGAGTTGACGGTGGTCACCGGCCCCAGCGGCTCGGGCAAATCCAGCCTGGTGTTCGACACGCTCTACGCCGAGGGCCAGCGCCGGTATGTGGAAACTTTCAGTGCTTATGCACGCCAGTTCCTCGACCGCATGGACAAGCCCGCCGTGGACAAGGTTGAAGGCGTACCCCCGGCCATTGCCATCGACCAGACCAACCCGGTGCGCTCCAGCCGTTCCACCGTGGGCACGATGACGGAGCTGAACGACCACCTGAAGCTGCTGTTCGCGCGTGCCGGCCAGTTGTTCGACAAGCAGACGGCACAGCCGGTGCGTCACGACACGCCCGAGACCATTTATGCGGAGCTACAGCAGCGCAGCGCCGCAGCGGGCGACCCGCGCATCGTTCTGACCTTCCCGGTCGAGTTGCCCGCCAACACCAGCGCAGAGCAGGTCGAGCAATGGCTGTCTGCCAGTGGCTTCACCAAGGTGCAGGCCGAGCGCGAAGTGGCCACACCCACCGGCCCGCGCAAGGTGCTGGATGTGGTGGCCGACCGCTTCTGCTTGGGAAATGCCGAGAAGGTGCGGGTGATCGAAGCCATCGAGGTAGCGCTCAAGCGTGGCACGGGCAGGTTGAACGTCTATGTGCTTCCCTCCACCCAGACCGTTCAGCCTGAGCCTGTCGAAGGCCGGGGCAGCGCTTCCACAGGCTCAGCGCACACGGAGCCCGCACCCGAACTCTGGCGCTTCTCCACCGGCCTGCACTGCCCCGACAGCGACCTGCGCTACAGCGACCCCATCCCCTCTGCCTTCTCGTTCAACTCCGCCGTGGGCGCGTGCGACAGCTGCCGGGGCTTTGGCCGCGTGATTGGGGTGGACTACGGCCTGGTCATCCCCAACGACAAGCTCACCCTGCGCGCAGGTGCCATCAAGACCATCCAGACGCCTGCATGGAAGGAAGCGCAGGACGACCTCATGCGCCACGCAGAGGCGGCGGGCATTCCGCGCGACACGCCCTGGTACAAGCTCACTGACGACCAGAAGAAATGGGTCATCGGCGGCGCGCCCGGCTACAAGGACGGCCAGTGGAGCAAGCAGTGGTATGGCATCAAGCGCTTCTTCGAATACCTGGAGAGCAAGGCCTACAAGATGCACATCCGCGTGCTCTTGTCCAAGTACCGCAGCTACACGCCATGCCCCACCTGCGCCGGTGCACGCCTCAAGACCGAAAGCCTGCTCTGGCGCATCGGCCGCAAGGAAGACGCCGATGCGGTGCTAGAGCCTGGCAAACGGTTCATGCCCGAGGGGGTGCAATGGTCGCGCGAGCAGCTCGAGGCGCTGCCCGGCCTGTGCCTGCATGACCTGATGCTGCTGCCTATTGACCGTCTGCGAAGGTTCTTTGATCGCATGCAGTTGCCGGTAGGCGACGATGCCAAAGGCGGCGATGCGCAAGCGCTCAAATTGCTGCACGAAGAAATCACCACGCGCCTCAGATACCTGTGCGACGTGGGCATTGGCTACCTCACGCTCGACAGGCAAAGCCGCACGCTCAGCGGCGGCGAGGTGCAGCGCATCAACCTGACCACCGCGCTCGGGACTTCGCTGGTCAACACGCTGTTTGTGCTTGACGAACCCAGCATCGGCCTGCACCCGCGCGACATGCACCGCATCACCGAGGCCATGCTGCGCCTGCGCGACGCGGGCAACACCCTGGTGGTGGTGGAGCACGACCCGGCCGTGATGCTGGCAGCCGACCGCATGATCGACATGGGCCCTGGCCCCGGACGCCTGGGCGGGCAGATCGTTTTTGACGGCACCACGGCCGATTTGCGCCAGGCCGATACGCTCACCGGTGCTTACCTTGGAGGCCGCAAGCAGGTGGGCTTTGGCTTCAAACGCATGGTGACGGAATCGACCCCGCGCCTCATCCTGGAAGGCGCGCGCGAGCACAACCTGCAGGATGTGACAGTCGAATTTCCGCTGCAGCGCCTGGTCACCGTCACCGGCGTCAGCGGCTCGGGCAAGTCCAGCCTGATCCAGGACGTGCTCGCCCCCGCGCTGCTGCGCCACTTCGGCAAGGCCACGGATGCGCCGGGCGCGCACGACCGCATGCTGGGCGCCGACCACCTGTCGGACGTGGTGTTCGTGGACCAGTCGCCCATCGGCAAGACGGCCCGCTCCAACCCCGTGAGCTATGTGGGGGCATGGGACAGCATCCGCGAACTCTTTGCCGTGGCGCCGCTGTCCAAGCAGCGCAGCTACACCGCCGCCAAGTTCAGCTTCAACAGCGGCGATGGACGCTGCCCCACCTGCGGGGGCTCAGGCTTTGAGCATGTGGAGATGCAGTTCCTGTCGGACGTGTACCTGCGCTGCCCCGACTGCGATGGCAAGCGCTACCGGCCCGAGATTCTGGAAATCACCATCGAACGCGGCGACCGCAGCCTCAACGTGGCGGACGTGCTCGCCCTCACGGTGGCCGAGGCAGCCGACTTGTTTGCGGGCGACCGCGATGTGATCCGTGCGCTGCAGCCCATCGTCGATGTGGGGCTCGAATACGTGGCGCTGGGCCAGCCCGTGCCTACCTTGTCTGGCGGCGAGGCGCAGCGCCTCAAGCTCGCGGGCTTCCTGGCCGAGGCCGCGCGCAGCGCGTCCAAATCGCGCCAGGCGGTGGCGCGCAAGGGCACGCTGTTTTTGTTCGACGAGCCCACCACCGGCCTGCACTTTGACGACATCGCCAAGCTCATGCGCGCGTTGCGCAAGCTCATCGATGCGGGGCACTCGCTCATCGTCATCGAGCACAACCTGGACGTGATCCGCGCCAGCGACTGGCTTATCGACCTGGGGCCGGAAGGCGGCTACGCAGGCGGCCTCGTCGTGGCCGAGGGCACGCCCGAGGACGTGCGCCAGCACGCCACCTCGCACACCGGCCTGGCACTGCGCGACTATGAGTTGACGCTGGGCATTGGCGGTCACTCGGTGCACGAAAAGGCCGCAGCGCTACGAAAAAGAGAGCTGGTAGCGCTTGATGGTAAAGCGCTCGAGGCCAAAAATGCCATACAAATCGTCAACGCCAAAGAGCACAACCTCAAGAACCTGAGCGTGGACATTCCGCGCGGCAAGTTCAACGTGGTCACCGGCGTAAGCGGCTCGGGCAAGTCCACGCTGGCGTTCGACATCCTGTTCAACGAAGGCCAGCGCCGCTACCTCGAATCCCTCAATGCCTATGCGCGCTCCATCGTGCAGCCTGCAGGCCGGCCCGAGGTGGATGCGGTGTACGGCATTCCGCCTACCGTCGCCATCGAGCAGCGCCTGTCGCGCGGCGGGCGCAAGTCCACCGTGGGCACGACCACCGAGGTGTGGCACTTCCTGCGCCTGCTGTATGTCAAGCTGGGCACGCAGCACTGCGTGAAGGACGGCGCCGCCGTGCAGCCGCAGACGCCCGACAGCATCGCCGCGCAATTGCTGAAGAACTTCCGGGGCCAGCACATCGGCCTGCTCGCGCCGCTGGTGATGAACCGCAAGGGCGTGTACACCGAGCTGGCCGACTGGGCGCGTCCGCGCGGCTACACGCACCTGCGGGTGGATGGCAACTTCTTGCCCACCACCAATTTCCCGCGCATCGACCGCTTCAAGGAACACACCATCGAGCTGCCTGTGGCCAGCCTCGATGTGTCGCCCGAGAACGAAGCCGCACTGCGCACCGCATTAGCCGACGCGCTCACGCATGGCAAGGGCGTGGTGCATGTGCTCAGCAGCATCGGCACGCTGGCGGAGGCCATGCAAAGCGGCGCTGCCACAGCGGGCATTGGCCACCTGCAAGCGTTCTCGACCAAGCGCGCCTGCCCCGTGTGTGCCACCAGCTATGCCGAGTTGGACCCGCGCCTGTTCAGCTACAACAGCAAACACGGCTGGTGCCCCGACTGCGTGGGCACAGGCGTCAAGCTCACCAAGGACCAGCGCAAGGTGTTTGACGACTCGGTGCAGGACGACAAGGAAAAAGGCCGCGAGCAGACCTTTGCCGAGCCCGAGGTGGAAGACTTGGCCGACACCGCCTGTCCTAGCTGCAGTGGCACGCGGCTAAACGCCACAGCAAGAGCGGTCCGATTTGCCGGTGTAGGCATCACCGATATCGCGGCCCTCTCAGTGACCGATGTGCGCCGCTGGATCGAGACCCTGCGCATCGAAGGTGGCATGACCCAGCGCGAGGCCGACATCGCCCGCGACCTGGTGCCCGAGATCCAGTGCCGCCTCGAATTTTTGGAAGAAGTGGGCCTGGGCTACCTCACGCTGGACCGGGGGGCGCCCACGCTCAGCGGCGGCGAGGCGCAGCGCATCCGTCTGGCCGCGCAGTTGGGCAGCAACCTGCAGGGCGTGTGCTACGTGCTCGACGAGCCCACCATCGGCCTGCATGCGCGCGACAACCAGATTTTGCTCAACGCCCTGCACAAGCTGGGCGACAAGGGCAACACGCTGGTGGTGGTGGAGCACGACGAGGACACCATCCGCCGCGCGGACCACATCATCGACATCGGCCCGAGTGCGGGCAAACGCGGTGGGCGCCTGGTGGCGCAGGGCAGCGTGGCCGACATCACGGGGGCCGAAGACTCGCAGACCGGCCGCTACCTGCTGCACGCGATGAAGCACCCGCTGCAACTGCGCCGCAGCATGTCGGCCAGCGAGGTCAGTGCCGAAGCGACGGCTGCCTACGCCCGGGTCGAAGCCGCAGCGCCCACCGGCCGGCAAAGCGCTGCCGTCAAGAAGCGCGCAGCCCAGGCCGCATCGCTGGCGGCTGACGCGTTGACCGAGGCCAAGGAACGCGCGGCCATGCGCTGGCTCACCGTGCATGGAGCGCGGCTGCACAACCTGCAGAACGTGACCGCTACGGTGCCGCTGCACCGCCTGGTGGCGGTGACGGGGGTGAGTGGCTCGGGCAAGTCCACCCTGGCGCGCGATGTGTTGCTGGCCAATGTGCAGGCCTGGGTGCAACAGCGCAGTACCAAGGCCGGGCGCGATGCCATGGATGCAGGCAAGGCGCCGCCGCTGGTGGGTTGCACAGGCCTGTCGGGCTTCGAGAGCATCGACCGCGTGCTTGAAGTGGACCAGACGCCGATCGGCAAAACGCCGCGTTCCTGCCCCGCCACTTACATCGGCTTCTGGGACACCATCCGCAAGCTGTTTGCCGAAACGCTGGAGGCCAAGGCGCGCGGCTATGCCGCCGGGCGCTTCAGCTTCAACACCGGCGAAGGCCGCTGCCCCAGCTGCGAAGGCGCGGGCGTGCGCACCATCGAGATGAGCTTCTTGCCCGACGTGAAGGTGCCCTGCGAGACCTGCCACGGCGCGCGCTTCAACCCCGAGACGCTGGCCGTGACCTGGCGCGGAAAGAGCATTGGCGATGTGCTGCAGATGGAGGTGGACGAGGCCGTGGGCTTCTTCGCCGCCATGCCCAGCATTGCGCACCCACTGCAACTCTTGCAGGACGTGGGCCTCGGCTACCTCACGCTGGGCCAGCCGTCACCCACGCTGAGTGGTGGCGAGGCCCAGCGCATCAAGCTGGTGACCGAACTCACCAAGGTGCGCGACGAGGTGGGCCGACGGGGCCAGAAGGCGCCGCATACGCTGTATGTGCTGGACGAGCCCACGGTGGGGCTGCACATGGCCGACGTGGACAAGCTCATCCGCGTGCTGCACCGCCTGGTCGATGGCGGCCACAGCGTGATCGTGATCGAGCACGACCTCGACGTGATCGCTGAGGCCGACTGGATTCTGGACCTGGGGCCTGAAGGTGGCAACGCGGGCGGTCGCATTGTGGCGGCTGCCACGCCCGAAGACGTGGTGGCTGCGGGCACGCACACCGGCAAAGCGCTGGCGGCGGTGTTGGCGCGCTGAGCCTGCGCTTCACGGGCCACCGGTCGCGTTCTGGCCGATGGCCGTGCGGCAGAGTGCTGCACGTTGTGGATGGGGAGCGCACAACCGTGCTGCCCGATGTCCTACGCGCGGCGCTGAACATGGCGCACGCGCTGTGTGGTGTTGGATTCCTACGATGGGTTTCAGGGGCTTTGTCCCTGTTTCCATCCACTTTCGAGGATATCCAGCACCATGAACTCCCTCTTCAAAACCTGTACCGCTGTTGCTGCAGCCTCTGTGTTGTTGGTCGCCTGTGGCGGTGGCAATGACGACGACCCGACGCCCAGCAATGAGCCTGGGGTGCTCACCGTGACTGAATCCACGGTGGATGGCCTCAACGGGGTCTACGGCAACGGGGCCTTGAATCTGACGGACGTCGAGCGCTCCAACCCCATTGGTTCCACGCCCGAGCTGTGCGCCTTCCGCTTTGATGGTGCCAACAAGGTGGGTTCGTCGGCCACGGCGTTTGGCGATCTGCGCTACCGCAGCAATACCGAGGCACTGTACGTGGCGTACCTCACCTTTGCTGGCCGTGAATTTGCCAGTGGCGACGCCATTGACACGGCGGTGGTTCGCAGCCTTGACCGTGTGGAGCTGACGCGCAAGGTGCTCACGGCCACCGATGGGTCCGGGGCCACGGTACGTGTCAGCGGCATTGTGCCCATGCGCCCTAACCGACCTGCAGGTTGTTGATGCTGCCCCCGCCCTGCGCGCCAGCGGGGCCCCTCTGCAAGACTGAGATACTCGGGTTTTGACCGCCGCTGGATCTGCGGCGGCAGAACAATCTCAGGGGGTGGGGATGCAGGTGAAGCAAGTGAAGCCTTGGCTGGCAGTGGCGGGTGCTGGCGTGGTGCTGGCGGGTTTGGCCGCAGGAATCTGGTTTGGTGGGGTGCAGCAGCATGTGGCAGGTGCGCAGCCCTTGAGCGGTGGTGCAGGGCAGCCCGCAACGGCCAGTGCCGTGGGGCGAGGGGATGCGGACAGCGCGCAGCGCGATCAGGCCATGGTGCCGCTGCGCGAGGTGCTGGCCAATTACCGCAAGATCATCGTGCTGCTGGCCGATGAGGCCAAGCTGGGGGCGGCGGAGAAAGCTGCCGCCAACCAGGCGGGCATGGCGCTGTTCCACGCCAACATTGCCAAAGCCAAAGAGCTGGTGGCGTTGCTGGAAGAGGGCCCATTGGCCGCACCGCGTGTGCGGCTGCAGGTGCTGCCCGCGCTGCTCGACTATGTGGAGAGCGACCCGGAACTGTTTGACGCCGACCGGCTGGCCTTTCGCGAGGTGTTGCGCCAGTGGCAGGCCATCATGGCACGCGACGGCACTTTGCCCGCCATCAAGCTGCACAAGCGCATTGGTGAAGACCTGGATGCGCTGGCCGAGATCGAGCGCAACTACGAAAAAGAAATCCGCGAGGTCTTTGGCCGCTTTGAAAGCCGGGGCATCACCTTGAAGCGTGAACGCTGGGACGACTACGTGGCCCAGTTGCAGCGCCTGTACCCGCGCGAGGCCATCCTGCGCGACCATGGTGTGGTGTTGCCATACCCCGAGCCCGCCGCTGCGCCAGGGGCCGGTGACAAGGGCAAAGGCAAGGCCAAGAACACTGAGGGCTCGGAGTTCTCGGGCCGCGACCTGCCCCCCAAGACCATCGTGCTGACCTTTGACGACGGCCCGCACGGCACTTACACGCCGGAGATCGCGGCCATCCTCAAGCAGTACGACGTGCCAGGCGTTTTCTTCCAGGTGGGCAGCAACCTGGGCACCGTGGGGGCCGATGGCAAGCCGCATTTGAATGCGCGTGCCCAGGTCAGCAAGCAGCTGCAGGCGGCGGGCCATGTGCTGGCCAACCACAGCCTCACGCATGCGCAGTTGTCCAAGCGCAGTGGTGATGCGCTGCGCGATGAAATCCTGGTGACGGACAAGCTGCTGACCTCGGTGGACGAGCGCCGCTCCGTGCTGTTCCGCTTTCCGTACGGCGCGCGCAACGCCGAGGGCATGGACATCCTGAGCGCGGCGCACCTGCGCTCAGTCATGTGGAATGTGGACTCGCTGGATTGGGCCGACCCGGTGCCTGCATCGATTGCGCAGCGCGTGCTGTCGACGCTGGAGAAGGAGGGCAGGGGCATCATCCTGTTCCACGACATCCACGAGCGCACCGTGAAGGCGCTGCCTGGCATCCTGTCCAAGTTGGTGGCCGATGGCTACCAGTTCGCCACCTGGGATGGCAAAGCCTTTGCGGTGCCCAAGGGCGCGCAAGCCGCTGCAGCGGCGGCTCCGGGCCCCGCTGCTGCGGCGGGTGGCTACAGCCAGTCGTGGGCGATTGTGGTGGGCATTGACGAATACGCCCGCTGGCCGCGCCTGCAGTACGCCGTGCGCGATGCGCGCTCGGTGCGCGAGACGCTGATCCAGAAGTTCGGCTTTGCGGCCGAGCGCATCGTCACGCTGGAGAACAAGGAAGCCACGCGCACCAACATCCTGGCCGCCTTCCACGACAAGCTGGCCCATGGCGGCATGCAGAAGAACGACCGCCTGTTCGTCTTCTTCGCCGGGCACGGCGCCACGCGCAAGCTCACCTCGGGGCGTGACCTGGGCTACATCATCCCGGTCGATTCCGACCCACAGCAGTTTGCGACCGACGCCATTCCCATGAGCGAGCTGCAGAACATTGCCGAGAGCGTGACCGCCAAGCACACGTTGTTTGTGATGGACGCCTGCTACAGCGGCCTGGGCCTGACGCGCGGGGGCGGCAATGGCAACTTCCTGCGCGACAACGCCAGGCGCGTGGGGCGGCAGATGCTGACGGCCGGTGGCGCTGACCAACTGGTGGCCGATGGCGGGCCCAACGGGCATTCGGTGTTCACCTGGGCGCTGTTGCAGGGTCTGGGCGGCAAGGGCGATTTGAACGGTGACGGCATCATCACCGCCACCGAGCTGGCCGCGTATGTGGCGCCTGCTGTGGCCTCAGCCTCCAGCCAGACGCCCGCGTTTGGCAGCCTGCCGGGCTCCGAAGGTGGCGACTTCGTGTTTGAGCTGCCCACCGAAACCGAGTTCTTGAGCGCGCAGAGCACCCAGCTGGGCAGCGAAGCGATTGCCATGAACACCAAGCTCGACGCGGGCAAGCCTTCCGCTGTGCCAGCGCCGCAGTCTGCTGCCTCTGGTGCCGCAGGCCCCGTGCCCAAGGTGGTGGCGCCCGTGGTGGTGAAGGACCTGCAGGGCAACGACCAGAAGATCACGCCCCCGCAGGCGGTGGCGTTGTCCAACCGCCAGCTGGCACAGCGCGCCAACGACCGGGGCCTGCAGCTGTACCGCGAAAAGCAGTACGAGCAGGCCGAGGCCCAGTTCACCGAAGCCCTCAAGCTGCGGCCCGACTTTGCGCTGGCCGCCAACAACCTGGGCTTCATCTACTACCGCCAGGACAAGTTTGTAGAGGCGGCGCGCTGGTTTGACAACGCCATCCGCATGGACCCCTCGCGCGCCGTGGCCTACCTGAACCTGGGCGAAGCCCATGAAAAGGCGGGGGATGCCGAGCGTGCCAACAAGGCTTATGCGACCTATCTGGAGCTGGTACCCAAAGGCCCCGCTGCGGACAAGCTGCGGGAGCGCCTGGGGCAACGCTGAGGGGCGCCGGGCCGGAGCATCGGGCGCTGGGCGCCGTGTCCGGCGCTGTCCTACAGGCAGGTGGGTGGCTGTCTGATGTGGCCAGTGGGGCGCCGTGCCTACGATAGCCCCAGTGCCCAGCCCGCTGATCCCGCAGCCCCCGTGGTCGGTGATGCAGGTTGTCAGCACGGGGTTACCCCTGGGACCGGTCGTTCTCTCCTCCCTCCCCTCTTTGACCGGTCTTTTTATCCCGCTCCCCAGTCCCTGGGCGAGCGGGATTTTTTATTGCAAGGCATGCACAATCAAACGCCCACGCTGAAGTGCCTGCGCAGAATGGGGGATGGCTTCCCCCGGGCGCTTGCCTCCTCCGCTCTGACGGGCCCTGCACCATGCTCCCATTCCTTCACCGCCGCCACTTATCGCATTTCCCGTATTTCCGGTACTTTCGATACTGTGGGCCGCAGTGTGCCGAGCCACGCCCCAAAGCAGTGGGCCCAGGCCCCACACGGTGAATGACATGGATACCCCGCAAGCGCCCGGTCCTCACCCTTCGCCCCCATCGGGCCAAGTGGTGTGGCTGCACCCCGCCGCGCCGCCCAAGCCTGCAGAGGGTGCGCCCTGCAACGGCTGCGGCCTGTGTTGCCTGGCCGAGCCCTGCCCGTTGGGTGTGCTGGTGTCACGCCGCCGCCATGGCGCCTGCGTGGCCCTGCGCTGGAGCGATGCCGACCAGCGCTACTGGTGCGGCATGGTGGCCGACCCGGCCAGCGTGACCGGCTGGCGCCACCCCTGGGTGGTGCGCGGCTTGTCGCGCCTGGCGTGGCGGTGGATTGCCTCGGGCGTGGGGTGCGATGCGCAACTGCAGGTGCAGCCCCCATCTTCTGAGAAGTAATTTGCTATTGAAATGATAGCTGCTAGCGCTTATCTATCAAGCGCTAGGTGCCAATATGGTTTGAAACTCTGCAGCGGGCGGCTGTGTGGCCTGCATGCCCAGCCGTGGTGCCAAGTGGATGCCTGCCAGCATGCAACGCACCGAGCCCCCGGCCAGTTCGATGGTGGGCACGGCCAGGGGCAGCAGGGTGGCGTGCTGCTCCACGGCTTGGCGCTGTGCGGGCGTGAGGCTGGCGGCAGCCCGCGCCGACAGGGCGAGCACGGGGCCTGCCGTGCCCTGCAGCTCCAGCGCGTTGGCGGCAAAGTCTCCGATCTGCTCCGGGCTCAGGTCGATCACGGTGCGGCCGCTCTCCCACAGCCGCTCCTGCACCTCGCGCCGCCGTGCCGCGTCGCTGACCATGTGAAAGCCACCCATTGCAAAGCCGGTGCCAATGCACAGCATCACGTTGGTGTGGTAGCAGGGCTGGCCTGCCGCATCGGCCGTGGCAAACACCAGGGGCTCGTACTGGAAGTGGGTGCAAAAGCGCTCCAGCGCCACCGGGTTGGCCCGGTGCGACTGGGCGGTGTAGGCCACGCGGCCGATGTGGTCGAGCACCATGGCGCCTGTGCCTTCGAGGAACACGCCGTCCTGCTCCAGACCGGAGTAATCCACCACCTCTTGCACGCGGTACTGGGCTTTGAGCTGCTCGATGATGTCGTGGCGCCGCTCGCGGCGGCGGCTGGGCGCGTACATGGGGTACAGCGCCACATGGCCGCCCGCGTGGGTCGAGAACCAGTTGTTGGGGAACACCGAGTCGGGCGTGCCGGGCTGCCCCGGTGCGCTGGTGTCGTCAAACAGGTGCACGCGCACGCCCGCCTGGGCGATGCGGGCGGCCGCCTCGGTCACCTCGGCATGGGCGCGGCGTGCCAGCTCGGTGGGCGGCGCACCGCTGCTGCGCTGGTAGGCGTTGTCGGCGGCGGTTTCGGGGTTGGGGTGGAAGTGGTGCGGGCGCACCATCACCACGGCGGCAGGGGCTTGCATGGACGGGCGTGGGCGCTGGCCGTGGGGCAGGGCAGTGGGCCGGGCAGTGGGTGTCGTCGCAGTCATGGCGGTGCTGTGTCGGTATTCACGCCACGCGGCGCAGGGCCACGCGCTGGCGGTCTCCCCGGGTGCGGCCAAACAGGTCTTTGGGGTCGCCATCGGTGGGCACCAGCTCGACCTCAGTGCCTAGGTGGCGGGCGGTGGCCAGCTGGTGCACGTAACGCAGGGCCGAGTAGTCCTCCAGCGCAAAGCCCACGGAGTCAAACACCGTCACCTCCTGTGCCGATTGGCGTCCTGCCGCCTGGCCGCTGAGCACGCGCCACAGCTCCGTCACCGGGTGGTCTGCGGGCAGTTGCTGGATGTCGCCTTCGATGCGGGTTTGCGGCTCGTATTCCACAAAGATGCGGGCACCGCGCAGCACATCGGCGTGCAGCTCGGTCTTGCCGGGGCAGTCGCCGCCCACGGCGTTCAGGTGCATGCCGGGCTCGATCATGTCGGGCGTGAGGATGGTGGCGTTGGCCTTGTCTGCGGTGATGGTGGTGACGATGTCGGCACCCCGCACCGCCTCGGCAACCGATGCTGCTGGCACCACGCGCAGGCCGGGCATGGTGGCCAGGTTGCGCTGCAGTTTGGCGGTGGCGGCGGGGTCGATGTCGAACACCTTCAGCTCGTCCACCCCCAGCAGCGCATGGAACGCCAGGGCCTGGAATTCGCTTTGCGCGCCGTTGCCGATGAGGGCCATGCGGCGTGCCCCGGGGCGGGCCAGGGCGCGCGCCGCCATGGCCGAGGTGGCGGCCGTGCGCAGCGCGGTGGTCAGCGTCAGCTCGGACACCAGCAGCGGGTAGCCGGTGGCCACCTCGGACAGCACCCCGAAGGCCATCACCGTGGGCAGGCCGCCCGCTGGGTTGTGGGGGTTGCCTGGGTGGCCGTTGACGTACTTGAAGCTGTAGAAGGTGCTGTCGGCCACGGGCATCAGCTCGATCACACCGCCTGCGCTGTGGCTGGCCACACGGGCGGTTTTGTCAAAGTCGGGCCAGCGCAGGTAGTCGCTTTGCAGGTGCTCTGCCAGCTCGGTCATGAAGCGGGCGGGGGTGATGTCGTGGACCAACTGGGCCAGGGTGGGCAGGTCGATCAGGCGGGTCATGGGGTGTCTCCAGTTCAGCGTTGTGGTGTGCTGAGGGGAATTTTCCGGAGGGCGTGCGCCAGCGAACAGCCCACAAGCTGCTCAAATAGTCCTGTAAATTGGCGTTTTGTCTGATCGAGGTGGCTAAATGTTCAAAATCGATGACACCGACCGCGAGATCCTGAGCATCCTGCGGGCCGATGCCCGCACCCCGGTGGCGGTCCTCGCGCAAAAGCTGCGCATTGCCCGGGGCACCGTGCAGAACCGCCTTCGCAAGCTGGAGGACAGCGGCGTCATCACCGGGTACACGGTGCGGCTGCGCCCGGAGTCCGAGCCCCAACGCATCCGGGCGTGGATGAGCATCGCCGTCGAAGGCAATGCCGCACCCGAGGTCATCCATGCCCTGCGCGGTGAGCCTGCTGTGGGCACCTTGCACACCACCAACGGGCGCTGGGACATCGTGGCCGAGGTGCGCTCTGAAAGCCTGGAGGCGTTCGATGCCGCGCTGGGGCGCATCCGCCTGACCCCGGGCATTGCCAATACCGAGACCAGCATCCTGCTGTCCACCTACAAGGCGTGAGGCTCAAGATGGGCAAAGCAAGCTAAGCCCACGGGGCGTGAAACTGGCGCGGTGCAGGTAGGCGACCGCCGCGTAAGGGCCGCCCAAGCTGTGCAGCGGCGTTTCACTTTCGTGCGCTGGCGGTGTTCCCCTTCTCTCGAATTGCGTAGCAATTCGAGAGAAGGGGAAGGCGCGAAGCGACTCAGGGGGTTGTGCCACATTCGCGACAGCGCCTAGGGGGTTTCCGCATGCCCTGGTAGCCGTGTCTGCAGTCCAATGGCGCAGTCTTTGTTTTGCTTGTTCAGGAGCCCCGCCATGCAACGTCGCCAGATCCTCCAATGGGGGGCCGCCAGCCTCGCCGCCCCGGCATTTTTGGCGCAGGCCCAGAGCTTTCCAAGCAAGCCCATCAAGCTGGTGATCGCTTTCCCGGCCGGTGGCCCCACCGACATCACCATGCGCTCGCTGGCCGACAACGCCAGCAAGATCCTGGGCCAGCCCGTGATCGTGGAGAACAAGCCCGGCGCCGGTGGCACGCTGCCCGCGCAGGCGCTGCAGGGCGCGGCGGCCGATGGCTACACCGTGGCGCAGATTCCGCTGGGCGTGTTCCGCCTGCCCTACACCACCAAGATCAACTGGGACCCGGTCAAGGACATCAGCTACGTGCTCAATGTCACCGGCTATGCCTTCGGCCTGGTGGTGCCGGCCGACTCGCCCCTCAAGACCTGGACGCACTTTGTGGCCTGGGCCAAGGCCAACCCCGGCAAGCTGAGCTACGGCTCCACCGGCACCATGACCAGCCCGCATCTCACGATGGAGTTGATTGCGCAGAAGCTGGGGCTCGAACTGCTGCACGTGCCCTACAAGGGCAGTGCCGACCTCATGCAGTCCATCCTGGGCGGGCAGATCATGGCGGCGGCCGACTCCACCGGCTTTGCGCCGCAGGTGGAGGCGGGCAAGCTGCGCGTGCTCAACACTTGGGGCGCCGAGCGCCTGGCCAAGTTTCCTGATGCACCTACGCTCAAGGAGCTGGGGCTCGATTTGGTGCAGAACTCGCCCTTTGGCATTGGCGCGCCCAAGGGCACGCCCGAGGCGGTGGTCAAGCGCCTGCACGATGCCTTCAAGCAGGCGATGGAGCAGGACAGCTACAAGACGGCGCTGGCCCGCTACGACATGGTGCCGATGTACATGAGCACGTCGGCCTACAAGAAGTTTGCGCAGGACACGTTCACGCGCGAGAAGGCGCTGGTAGAGAAACTGGGCTTGGCCAAACCCACCTGAGGCCAGGCCCTTCGGAGGGTGCAATGCGTTCCGTGTGATGATCCGCAGCATTGAACGGAATACACACGATATGGCATCCCCCTCCGACAGCATCAGCATGGCCCTGTTCTGCGACTTTGAAAACGTCGCCCTTGGCGTGCGCGATGCACAGTACGAAAAGTTCGACATCAAGCCCATCCTGGAGCGCCTGCTGCTCAAGGGCTCCATCGTGGTCAAGAAGGCCTATTGCGACTGGGAGCGCTACAAGGGCTTCAAGGCCACCATGCACGAGGCGAATTTCGAGCTGATCGAAATCCCGCATGTGCGCCAGTCGGGCAAAAATTCGGCCGACATCCGGCTGGTGGTGGACGCGCTGGACCTTTGCTACACCAAGTCGCACGTCAACACCTTCGTCATCATCAGCGGCGACTCGGATTTTTCGCCGCTCGTGTCCAAGCTGCGCGAGAACAACAAGCAGGTGATCGGCGTGGGCGTGAAGCAGTCCACGTCCGACCTGCTGATCGCCAACTGCGACGAATTCATCTTCTACGACGACCTGGTGCGCGAAAACCAGCGTGCCCAGGCCCGCCGCCAGAGCCCTGGCAGCAACCCGCCACCAGCACCCCGCCGCAGCCCTGAGGAGGAACGCAGCCGCAAGGAAAGCCAGGACGCACGCCGCACCCAGGGTGTGGAGCTGGCGGCCGAAACTTTTGAGGCCCTGCTGTCTGAGCGGGGTGACACCGGCAAGATCTGGGCCTCGGTGCTCAAAGAGGCCATCAAGCGCCGCAAGCCTGATTTCAGCGAAGGACGCTACGGCTTTCGCACCTTTGGCAACCTGCTGGAAGAAGCCCAGGCACGGGGCCTGCTGGAGTTTGGCCGCGATGAAAAATCGGGCGCCTATGTGTTTCGCAGCCTGGGCCAAGGCGCGGGAGGGGGCACCTCTGTGAGGCAGGACTTGCGGCAGGATCCGCGACAGACCGCACAGCCGTATGCCGCGGCAGAACGCGCAGACCACAGCGCCCCTGCGCGGCATGACTTTCATGCGGTGGCAGTCGCGCTAGAGCGGCCAGTGGGAGGCGGTGATGCCCCTAGCACCGCAGGCCGGTCGCGTGGTCGCCGTGGCGAGGCTCAGGGCCGTGCAGAGGCAGTTTCAGAGGCCTTGGCGGAGAGCGATGAAGGCATGCAGGCCGCATCGCACCAGCCTGCGGCAGAGCCCCCGATGGACCGTCCGGTGAGCCGCTATTTCTCGACGCCTGCAGTGCCTGTCGCTGCGGAGTCGACCGTGCCGCCCACCGATGGGGTGGCCCACGCTGAGACCACGGCGGAGGAGCAGACCACAGCGCAGGAGGCTGCGGTGACAGGCCCAGGCGATGAAGCCAATGAGACCGCGCCCGCGACCAGCCGCCCTCGGGCCCAGGGGCGCAGCAGTGCGGGCAAGGGCGCAGCAGCGGGCAGCAGGGCGGCAGCCCCGCGCGCGCGCAGTGCAAAGAGCACAGGGGCCGCCCAGCCCGCCCTGCCCATTGCAGCGGAGGCCCCATCGCCTGCCGAGGCACAGGCCCAAGCCCCTGCCAAAGCGCCAGCGCGCCCGCGCAGCCGGGCGCGCAAGCCAGCGGACAAGTCGGCAGGGTAAGAGCGGCGAACAAAACGAAGCGAAGCGGCCCTGGCTAGGCGTTTCGCCGCAGGCAGTACAAGCGGTACGACAAGGCGAGACAACGACGCCAGGGGAGTTTTGTGAGCCGCTCTCAATCGGGCAGCGCTGCGGTGTTGTGCGAATGGGCTGTCAGCCCAGCACGGCCCACCGTGCGCGCACTTCGTCGTAACTCGGGGGTGTGCAGCCCGCCCGTTCCACGCAGTGGCTGGCGCTGGCCAGGGCGTGCTGCAGCGTGCTGCGCAGGCGTGCTGCGTCCAGGGGCGCGGTGAGCCCGCCGGGGCGCAGGGCCAAGGCCTGCTGACCGCGCTCTGGGCCCGCCAGCAAGGCGGTGATCAGCCCCGCCAAAAAGCAGTCGCCCGCGCCCACGGTGTCCACCACCGCCAGCGGCGCAGCCTCGCGGGCGTGCTCTGCCAGGCCATCCCTTTGCAACAGCCAGGCACCATCGGGCCCCAGTGTCAGCGCCAGCCACTGCGCTGGCGTGTGCTGCAGCAGGTGGCGGGCGCGCTCCAGCGCGTTGGCGCCCGGCGTGCCCAGGGCCTCCAGATCGTCGTCGCTCACCTTGATGAGGTGGGCTTGCTGCAGCGCGGCCATCACGTTGGCGCGGTAGGCAGGGGCATCGTCCACGGCCGACAGGCGCAGGTTGGCATCGACCACCACCATGCGCCCCGCAGCACGCTGGGCGGCCAGCCAGGGCTGGTAGACGGCGGCATCCTGGGCCACCAGGGCCAGGCACCCCGTGGCCACCACTTGCAGGCCGGGGTGTGCGGCGCAAGCGGCGTTCAGGGCTTCGGCTGTCACGGCCCGGTCGGCCACGCCGTCGCGGTAAAAGCTGTAGCTGGCCTTGCCTTGCGCATCCAGCGCAGCCAGGGCCAGCGCGCTGGGCTCGCGCACGGGGGAGGGTGCCGCCAGCGTGACCTGCGCCGCCTGCAGCCCTTGGGCCAGCTGCCGGCCCAGCAGATCGCCCGACAGCGGGTTCAGGTACAGCGTGCCCACCCCTTGCAAGCCCAGCGCCCGCGTCAGGTTGTACACCGCGCCGCCAGCGCAGGGGCGCAAGCGGCCATCGGGTTCTTCGATCAGGTCAAACAGTGCTTCTCCCGCCGTGGCTACCAGCAAGGGGGACGGCCTTAGGGGCGACGATGTCAGACCTTGTGATGGGGTGGCTGCAGCGCTGGGCTGGGGGGTTGGGCCTGTGGCGTGGGCCGCTGTTTGGCTAGGGAAAACCATAAGTAAATCCACTTGATTTATTAAGTTGTGGCGCACTATAGTTCGATCCCATCCACCCGGCAAGGGTGGTTGACCCGAGGGGCCGCAGCTGACGCGCCACCGGGTGTTTGCAGCCTATTCACAGGAGACAACCGTGATGCAACGTGCCCCCGCTTTCGTACTTTCTGCCATCGCTCTGTCGGGCGCTATGGCCTGTGGTCTGGCCCAGGCGGCCGAGCCCGTGATCGGCCTGATCACCAAGACCGAGACCAACCCCTTCTTCGTGAAGATGAAAGAGGGCGCGACGGCCGAAGCCAAGAAGTTGGGCGCCAAGGTGGTGTCTGCCGCAGGCAAGACCGATGGCGACAACGCAGGCCAGGTCACGGCCATGGAAAACCTGATGGCCGCAGGCGCCAAGACCATCCTCATCACCCCCAGCGACGCCAAGGCCATCGTCCCCGCCATCAAGAAGGCACAGGCCAAGGGCGTGATGGTGATTGCGCTGGACAGCCCCACCGACCCGGCCGACGCGACCGATGCGCTGTTTGCCACTGACAACTACAAGGCCGGCGAGCTGATCGGCCAGTACGCCAAGGCCGCGCTGGCGGGCAAGAAGCCCGTGATCGCCATGCTGGACCTGCACCCCGGCCACCCCGTGGGCGCGCAGCGGCACAACGGCTTTTTGAAGGGCTTTGGCCTGCAGGCCAACGATGCCAAGAGCAACGAACTCTCGCGCCCTGCCGAGGTGGCTTGCATGGCCGACAGCTTTGGCGACCGTGCCAAGGGCCAGACCGCCATGGAGAACTGCCTGCAGAAGAACCCCGACATCAACCTCGTCTACACCATCAACGAGCCCGCAGCAGCCGGTGCCTACAACGCCCTCAAGGCGGCAGGCAAAGACAAAAGCGCCCTCATCGTGTCGGTGGACGGTGGCTGCGCCGGGATTGCCGATGTGGGCCGGGGCGTGATCGCCGCGACCAGCCAGCAATACCCGCTGCGCATGGCTGCGCTGGGCGTGGCGGCGGGCGTGGAATACGCCCAGTCTGGCAAGAAGGTGAGCGGCTACACCGACACCGGCGTGACGTTGATCTCTGCCAAGCCCCTGCCGGGTGTGGACAGCAAGGATGTGAAGACGGGCACCGATCTGTGCTGGGGCGCGAAGTAAGCCTTTGGCTCCTCGCTGCTGACCGCGTTGCGCCGGGCCGATGCCCGGCGCGCTGACTGACCGACCTCCTTTCAAGCCATGAACACCACTGCCTCCAAGCTCCCGCCGCTGGCCACGCTCGGGCCTTTCATTGCGCTGCTGCTGGCCTGCGGCTTCTTTGCGCTGCAGAGCGACCGGTTTCTGACCGGCCAGAACTTCGCCCTCATCCTGCAGCAGGTGATGGTGGTGGGCGTGATCGCCATCGGGCAAACGCTGGTCATCCTCACGGCAGGCATTGATTTGTCGTGCGGCATGGTGATGGCGCTGGGCGGTGTGGTCATGACCAAGGTAGCGTCGGACTACGGTCTCTCGGCCCCCGTGGCCATTGCCTGCGGCATGGCGGTGACCACGCTGTTCGGCATGGTC
The DNA here is from genome assembly GCF_002749705.1 of Acidovorax sp. 56. Taxonomy (NCBI): domain Bacteria; kingdom Pseudomonadati; phylum Pseudomonadota; class Betaproteobacteria; order Burkholderiales; family Comamonadaceae; genus Acidovorax; species Acidovorax sp. 56. Next base: position 2,562,719 of record NZ_PEEV01000001.1, on the reverse strand, counting down.
AACGGCCTGCTGGTCACCAAGGTCAAGTTGCCCCCGTTCATCGTCACGCTGGGCACACTCAACATCGCCTTTGCCGCCACTCAGCTGTATTCGGGCGCCCAGACCATCACCGAGATTCCAGAGGGCATGACCTTTCTGGGCAACACCTTCCAGCTGGGCGGTACCGCCGTGGTGTGGGGTGCGGTGCTGATGCTGGCGCTGTACGTGTCCATGTGGTTCTTCCTGCGCAACACGGCGCCCGGCCGCCATGTGTATGCGGTGGGCAATAACCCCGAGGCTACGCGCCTCACCGGCATTGCCACCGACAAGGTGCTGCTGGGTGTGTACATGCTGGCCGGGGTGTTCTATGGCCTTGCCGCGCTGTTGTCCGTGGCGCGCACCGGCGCGGGCGACCCCAATGCCGGGCAGACGGAAAACCTGGACGCCATCAGCGCCGTGGTGCTGGGCGGCACCAGCCTGTTTGGCGGGCGCGGTGTCATCCTGGGCACGCTGGTGGGGGCGCTGATTGTGGGCGTGTTCCGCAACGGGCTCACGCTGATGGGCGTGTCGTCCGTGTACCAAATCCTCGTCACCGGCATCCTCGTGATCCTGGCCGTGGCCACCGACCAACTCTCGCGCAAAGGAGTGCGTTGATCATGACCGCCTCCACACATACAGCGAACACCCCGCTGGTCATGCAGGCCAAGGGCCTGGTCAAGCGCTACGGGCAGGTCACCGCGCTCGACGGCGCTGACTTTGAGCTGCGCGCGGGCGAGATCCTGGCCGTGATTGGCGACAACGGCGCGGGCAAATCGAGCCTGATCAAGGCGCTATCGGGTGCCACCGTGCCCGATGAGGGTGAGATCTTGCTCGACGGCCAGCGCATCCAATTCAAAAGCCCCATCGATGCCCGCAAGGCAGGCATCGAAACCGTGTACCAGGACCTGGCCGTGGCCCCCGCCATGACGATCGCCGAGAACCTCTTCTTGGGCCGCGAGCTGCTGCGCCCCGGCTTGCTGGGCAGCGTGCTGCACATGCTCGACAAGAAGAAGATGCTCGAAGAAAGCGTGGCCCGCATGGCCGAGCTCAAGGTCGGCATTCGTTCGATGACGCAGGCGGTCGAAACATTGTCGGGCGGCCAGCGCCAGTGCGTGGCCGTGGCGCGCGCTGCAGCGTTTGCGCGCCACGTGGTCATCATGGACGAGCCTACCGCTGCCCTCGGCGTGAAGGAGGGCAACATGGTGCTGGAGCTGATCCGCCGTGTGCGCGACAAGGGCCTGCCCGTGATCCTCATCAGCCACAACATGCCCCATGTGTTCGAGATTGCCGACCGCATCCACATTGCCCGCCTGGGCAAACGTGCGGCCGTGGTCAACCCCAAAAAGATCAGCATGAGCGACACCGTGGCCGTGATGACGGGCGCCATGGCCGCGTCTGACCTGCCCGCCGAATGCCTCGCTTGAAGACGCAGCCATGCTGAAAAACATTGATCCCCTGCTGACCCCCGATCTGCTCAAGGTGCTGGCCGAGATGGGCCACGACGACGCCATCGTGCTGGCCGATGCCAATTTCACCGCCATGAGCCTGGGCGTGGGCAAGCCCGTGCTGCGTCTGCCGGGCATTGGCATGGCGCGCGCCGTGCAGGCCGTGGCCAGTGTGCTGCCCCTGGCGCAAGATGTGCCGCACCCCGTGGCCTACATGCAGGTGGGCGGCACCGAGGCGCCGTACCAGTCTGCCCTGCAGCGCGAGACGCTGGCCGTGCTGGCACGCGAGGGCGTGAGCAGCGCGCAGGCCGAGGGCGTGGAGCGCTTTGCCTTCTACGAGCGCGTCAAAAAGGCGTATGCCATCGTCGTGACGGGTGAGCTGCAGCCCTGGGGCAATTTCCTGCTGCGCAAGGGCGTCATCGGCGAAACTCTGCGGGATTGATCGGGCTCGTGTTCAATCACCGGGAACCGTTCGGGCTGAGCCCTTCGACAGGCTCAGCGTGAACGGTTTTGTATTTTCGAAGGCCACTTGGTATGAACCTCCCGCCCGCGATGCTGGAAACTGACCCATCCCCACCCCCTGCAGACTTGGGCGAACCTCCCAGCAACGGCCCGGCCCTGCTGCGCCAGCGCGGCTCCAACCACGTGGGGCTGCGCCAGTTCAACGAGCGCGTGGTGCTGCAGGCCCTGCGCACCCACGGCAGCCTGGCCAAGGCCGAGATGGCCCGCGTCACAGGCCTCACCGCACAAACCATCGGCCTGATCACCGCCAGGTTGGACGAAGACCAACTGCTGCGCCGCGAAGCCCCCGTGCGTGGCCGTGTGGGCCAGCCCTCAGTGCCCATCGGACTGAACCCGGACGGCGCCTTTGCCATCGGCATCAAGATCGGCCGCCGCAGTGCCGACTGGCTGCTGGTGGACTTCACGGGCCATGTGCGTGAACGTGTGGTGCTCGACTACGCCTTCCCTGACATCGACGTGCTGCTGCCCGCCATCCGCACGCACCTGCACCAGTTGCTCGATGGCCTGGGCCCGCTGCGCTCGCGCGTGGTGGGGGTGGGCGTGGCCGCGCCGTTCCAGCTCGGTGGCTGGCACCGCATGCTGGGGCTCACCGAGGCGCAGTCCGAAGCCTGGAACAACATCGACCTGGCCGAGCAAGTGCAGCAGATGACCGAGCTGCCCGTGAGCTTTGCCAAGGACACCTCGGCCGCCTGCGTGGCCGAGCTGCTGCAGGGGCGCGGGCGCGACATCCCGAGTTTTCTGTACCTGTTCATGGACACCTTTGTGGGCGGCGGACTGGTCATCAACTCGCACCTGCACCGGGGCCTGCATGGCAATGCGGGCGCGGTGGCCTCGCTGCCGCTGGCACCCGCCCAGCCGGGCCAGGCCCCCGCGCAGCTCATCAGCCAGGCTTCGCTGTGGGAGCTGGAGCAGCGCTTTCGCGAACATGGCCTGGACCCCATGGCCGCCTACGACAAGCGCGTGCTGCAGGCCCCGTGGCTGGAGCACAGCCGCGCCTGGATCGCCCACGCCGCGCGGGCGCTGGCGCATTGCGTGGTGTCGGGCGCGGCCTTTCTGGACCTTGATGCCGTGGTGCTCGATGGCGCTGCCGCCCCCGAGCTGCTGCAAGCTCTGTGCGAAGGTGTGCGCCAGTCACTGGCCGACTACAACTGGGAAGGCCTGCACCAGCCGCCCCGGCTGGAACTGGGCAGCATCGGCTCAGACGCTCGTGCCCTGGGCGGTGCACTGCTGCCATTGCACGCCTGCTTTGCGCCAGACCATGAGATTTTTCTCAAGGCGTGATGCCCGCGCAGCACGATCATGGACTCGACCTCTTTGAACTTGAAATATCCGTTCGGGTTGAGCCTGTCGAAACCCAGCGCGGCCTTGGACTCTGCGCTCAGTGAGCGGTTCAAGTAGGCCCAGGCCGGATCAATAGTGTTGATTTGCTATTGAATCAATAGCTGCTTGCGCTTGATTGGCGGCAGATACAGCTTGTTTTGGCATGAGGTGCATGTCCCTCATCTGCTGCGAGGGGCACTGATCAACGGTTGGCCAGGATGGCCCGCGCCACTTCAGCAAACCCCGCGCCGCGCTCGCCCTGCGTCACATAGCGCGGCAGGTGCTGCAGCTGCGGCACAAACCGCGCCACGTTGGCCACGCCCACGCTGTGCTCAAAGTGCTGGAACATCAACTGGTCATTGGTCGAATCGCCCACATACACCCAGCGGTCCATCTCCGCATCCAGATTCCGCCCCCACAGCTCGCGCACAATCCAGCGCGCGCCTTCGAGCTTGTTGTGATCGCCAAACCAGCCATTGATGTGGATGCTGCTCACCGTGGCGTTCATGCCCGCCGCACGCATGAGGCGCACGGCATGGTCGATGGCATCCTGGGGCAGGTGCGTGAACTCGCTGTGGTCAATCGCAATGTCCGTCTCCCGCCCCGCCGAATCCGTAGCCCGTCGCGCCCCAGGCACCTCGGCCTCAATCTGCGCCAGTACCTCTTGCATGCGCGCAAAGTTGCCTTGCCGAACCGCAGGAGCCTGTTGATATGATTTTGATAGCTGCCAGCGCTTATTTGATGAGCACTGGAGGCCGATTTCATTCAAATCTTCTGCCGCCCGCCGCAGTGCAACAGCCCCGTTCTCCGCCACGATGGCATCCACCGGCCACTGCGCCGCAAACGGCTCACTCCAACCCACTGGGCGACCGGTGATGGCCACCACACTCAGCCCTGCGGCTTTGAGGTCGGCCAGCGCTTGCAGGGCATCTGGGGTGATGGCGCCATCGGTGGTGAGGGTGTCGTCGATGTCGGTGAACACCCCGCACAAAGGGGGATATGGCTTGCCGAGCCAGCTAGCAAGGGGAGGAATGGGCGAATGCACGGCAATGCCCTCCGTTGTCGCCTCAGCAGTTGTCATTGCTTGGCGAATTCGATGATGGCCTGGTAAAAATGATCGGAGCCGTCTTTGGGGTTGTCAGACCGTAGTTCCATCCGGTTCACGCCATGCTCAGCCCCTCCCTTGAAGCGGTCGGGGATCACGGAGAAGTAGTACGGGCTGATGAATCTTGCGCCACCGTTGTAGTGCGACTGCATCGCAGCCACATGCGTACCATTGAGTTTCCACTGCTGTGGGTTGAACTCTGGAACCCCGTAGTCGGTGATTTTGCGCTGCGCAATAAACTCCCGCACCCATGCACTGTCGGTGGCACCACCGTACATGTTCAAACCTTGCTTCCAGGGTGCGCTGCCGTTCAGAGTTTGATCGGCCGCGAAAAGCTGGGGATTCCAGGAAGAATTGACGCGGGGAACGATCTGGTGTGAGTACAGCTTTTCTGCGGGTAGGCCAGCACGCAGGGCGCGGTCATAAAAAACATTCAAAAAACCATATACCTGTGACTCTCGGTACAGATTCCAGTCGCGGGCCAAGGGGTTGTAGTACACGTCCTGCAAGCCGCGTGGCATATCGAGCCAGGTCCGTACGCCAGGCAGTTTTTTGGAATTCTGAACATCTTTGATGGCCGTGAATCGCACGGGCTTCACCGGCCCTTGATCTCGGGCCACCACGGCAAACTCCACCTCTCCCACTTTGTATTGCGCTCCCCGCGATTGCGCTATCACTTGGGCCGTGTACCGGCCTGCGGGCAGCGCACTGTAGTCGTAGTCAATGCGGTAGCCCGTGTTAGGTGTGGTGATGGATTCTTCGGCTCTGTATACGTCCAGCCGGTTCATCCCGCGCTCAACAGGGCCTACCCGTTGCCCATTGACGTACAAATCCAGTTGCTCGATTGTTTTGTTGGGATCCCATAGCCATCCCGCAATAGGCAGCGTGCCGTCTGCATGGGCATCGTAGTGTTCGCCGAATGACGTCAGCTTTTCTTTGCGAATGTCTTTCGAGGGGGCCGGCACAACATCAAATGAGGCGTAAGCGAACCCGTTGCGGGCGTTGAATTGTTCAATGCTCTTGTACTTGTTTCGCAGCCACTGACGAAAGCCCGCGACTGAGCTGCTGCTGTAATCCGTTACCTGGATGTCTTGGTAGCTTCCCATGCCTCCTTCAAAGTTGGGAAACATGTGATGCAGCTCCCCTGCCAGGGTGTAGGCCACAATGCGGCTTTGTACGGCCTTGGGCAACGCCTTGATGCGCTTGGCTAGGTAGTCCAGTGCTTCAAATCGGTACTGGTTGACTGGAATGGCTGCATCTGCGGACAGCGTGTACGGGATGATCCGATAGCCAAAGTAGTTGAGTTCCAGAGGCTTGCCGTCCCGCAACTGCATGAGGTTGACCGGGTCTTTGCGCAGTGCGTCCGCCAGCGGGCTCACGGAGTCAAAGTGATCTGCAGAAAAGTACACCACCACAGGGCGTTTCACTTCTGCAATGACATTTAAAAATTGGTCGACCTTGGCCTTGTCGATGGCCCAGCCTTGAGGTGTCTTCTGATAGATCGATAGCAACTGCAAGGTGGCTGTGTAACCTACTTGCACGCTGCCCTTGGCCCCCCCGGGCTCCAGCGTGTCCAGCAGACGCGATATGGCGGCCGAGCCGTTGCGCTTGCGTTGGCTGCAATAGGCGTAGGCTGCATCAATGTCTTTCACGCTTGCATCAGCGACAGCCTCATCACACAGGTACATCCCCTCTACCGTGGGGGCGATGACCATGGGCGTGCGCTGGATTTGCATGGGTTGCTGCGCATGCGCAGGTATGCCGTTGGCTATCAAAAATGCGAGCGTCGCAAATCGCAGGTTCAGTATCTGATTCATTGGGTATCGCCCTTAGCCGGGGACTCTAACGAAAGGCTTAGGGGTTCGGTAGGGAGATTGCTCACGTCGTAGTGCAAGAAAGCAATCAGGCACTGAATGCCAATCAGGATCGGTAGCGCCGCTAACATGACCGTGCCGCTGGTTGCTGGGTGGTTGGACAGCGCGCTATCGAGCCAGTGCATAGCTCCAAATGCCGAGCCAACGATCACCAGCAATGTTCCAAAGATGCTGTAAAGCGTGCCGACATTGAAGTCCCTCACCAGGTAGTTGTACACATACCGGCGCCACAAGCGTGACGCGTGCTTTCTCAAAAACTCCGGCAGCACTTTGCCAATCTTGAGGTTGGACTCCTCGTCGGCATAGACAGAGTCCATGGGGATGTCTTTGACAACGGCGCGCAGCGTGTTGAGTCGAAACAGCATGTCTGTTTCGAAGAAATAGCGCTTCTCCAACTTGTCCAACGGCAGCTCTGCCAGCACACAGGTTCGAGCCGCCGTGTACCCGTTGGTGGGGTCCATGATGTTCCAATATCCGCAGCTGAGCTTGGTCATGAAAGACAGCACCGCATTGCCGAACAACCGAATGGGCGGCATGCTTTGAACGGATTCAGGACGGAAAAACCGATTCCCCTTGGTGTAATCCGCTTCTCCGCGCAGCAATGGGCGGACAAACTTGGGCAGAAGAGCGGGGTTCATTTGTCCGTCGCCATCAATCTTTACCACGATGTCCATGCCGTCGGCGATGGCTGCTTTGTAAGCGGTGACGATGGCCCCACCAACGCCCCGATTCTCTGGATTGAACAGCACCCGTACGCGTGGGTCTAGATTATGTTGTTTTATATACTGACCGCTGCCATCGGGACAAAAATCGTCCACAGCGTAAATGGTTTCTACTTCTGGGCCGATTCCATTAATAACGTCCAAAACATGTTGGGTGACTTTGTAGCACGGGATTGCGACTGAAATTCTCATAGAATTCTCAGCTTGTGGATGCTAAAGCTACGCCTGCCAAAATAAGTAGCCCTCCAGCCAATGTTTGCCAATGAAGAGGTTCCCCTAAGAAAATCCAAGCCAGTGTGGGCACAATAATAAATGCTAAACCCATGAATGGATAGGCTAAGTGTAATGGGGCACTACGGAGAATCCAAACCCACCCAATTGTAGTCATCGCATAAAGTGCCAGTGAAGCAAGCAGCCAGCTGTTGAGCATCCAGTCCATCAGGCTTGGGTGCGGTGGAAGTGCCGTAGCAGCCTTTTTGAATAAGAGTTGGCCTATTGAAATAAATGTTACGCATGCCAGGCTGGATGCTATTAATATTGAATTCATTGGTTTGCTATCAATGTACGAGGTGGGAATTTGCATCCCATGGATGACGACTTTCTAAAAACTGCGTGTTTTTCCACTGGAGCACTGTGCCCACAGGGCAGTTCAATACAGTTCGCAAACTACCTGGCTGATGCGGCCGTAATTCATTGTTTGCGTGAGTTACAAGCTGCTCTGTCTTGCCGTTTCCGGAGAGCGCTAAAAGTAATGGTCTGCGACTAATGGGTTGAAGGATTTTGCCTTCGTCAGTTTGGTATGAAATCTCTGCTTTGCGACAAGCGCCGCCTTGAGGGGGGGTTAAGGTCAGCTCTGTTTTCCATAAGCCGTTGAAAACTGCTGATTCTGTAATTTTATTTATGGATTCCTGATTTATTGTGACCTGAAATGCAGCGGGGGATTCTGTGACGATCCACGTATTTTTTTCTTTGTAAACCAATCCATATGTTTTTGTTTGACTGTTGAGGCTTATTTCTAAGTGTGAAATATTTTTCCCCAAATGGTCTGGGTCGATTTTTATTTGCTCTCTATTTTTGATTGCGTTGAAAATGATGGGGGTAGAGAAAATTAGGAGTGCAATCTTTAAGAGAATTTTAAAAATTTTCGCATCGGAATTTGTTGTGAAACCTATTCTCCATTGATAGCTTTTGAATGTGCTCTCAAAATTTAACGATGCAAGGATTTTGGAGAATCCATAAGAAGTTATAAGAATAAGCCAAGGGTCTAGAAGTGCTGAGCTATACCGACTATTGTATAAAATAGGTAGCAATTGAGCTAGCATAAGAAAAAATATACAAAATAAAGCCGCTGAAAAAATTTCTGTGGCTGTCCAAGGGGGGCTTTTTGCAAAAAATGAGCCACTGTGTTTTTTTTCTTGAATTTTTTTGTGAATTGCTGTCAGCATAAAAGTACCAACAGTTAATATTTCAAAAATTCGCATCTTCCGCAGGGCACTGCCAAACGCATCTACCTGTGAGGGGTGGTGCATCAGCCACCACCAAGCTTTGCGAGCGAAAAATAAGAGACCTTCAAAAAAAGACATCGACTTTATTTGCCATAGAGCCGCATTTTTTGCGATTCTATCCACTGCAATGCTTAGGTGATCACCCTCATTTAAGGCTGTAATTCCTAAGATATTTACATCGTAATTTAATCCAAGGAACGGTGGCTCTGTTCCTTGGAATAGGGGGTGGGTGCCTAGGTAAAGACCTGTGCCTGACCCTGTTCCCAGTCCCCAAAGGCCAAAGATTATTCCATTTTTAAAAATCCATATGGCAGGGATAATTAGTGAAAGCGCTAGGCTGATTGCCATCGCACGACATGCGTTTGAGGTTTTGTCTATTTTTTGGGGTTGGCGCATGTTTGATGTTCCCATTTGTATCAAGCATGTGATTAGCAAAATGGGGGCGATAATTTGCAATACCGGCCGCGATAGCAGGGTAATAGTCAGCATCAATGCCGCAAGCCATATCGTAGTTGCATTGATTTTTTTTTGAATGATTATTTTTGCTGAAAAATAAACCCATCCAAAAACACCAAAGAGAAAAATAGGCTCGGTCAATTCTGTGGCGAAATATCGAGGTAACTCTGGGTGAATAGCCCAAAGAAACATCGCGAGTATTCCAGCGCGCAAGCCGCCAAGTAGGAGGCTGGTGTTCCACAAAAAGTAGACGCACCCTAGCCACAAGCCACCGTTCGCCAAGCGAATCCAATAGGGCTCCGCACCCCAAAGGGCAGGCCAGAGATAGGCGAGCGGCACCACCCGATAGCTTGCGGGGGACAGAAAGAATGACCAACCCTGTTCCAAAAACAGTCTTGCCGCAGGCAGGTAGGTTTGCTCAGCGTCGGCGTGCACTACCTGATTGAATCGATGGTGTATGTTGATCCAGCCCGCGATTGCCGCCAGAGCGGGCCACAGCCATGCGCTGCGACCTCTGAATTGAGCGTTGGGGAAAAAAGGACTCATGAATTGGCCTGCAACGCCAACCCCGCATGCTCCCGCAGCGGATGAAAGTGAATCTTCGGAAACCGCTCCTGCGCCAGCCGCACGTCGTACGGTGAGGTGCATAAATACGCCAGCGTGTCGGCTGCGTCGTGGGCCATGCGCAGGGGGTAGGCGTTTTCAAACTCGCGCAATTCGGCGGGGGTGTTTGCGGTGATCCAGCGGGCGCCTGTGTATTGGCAGCCTTCCAAGCGCACGTCGGCGTCGTACTCTGCTTTCAGGCGGTGTTGCACCACTTCAAACTGCAGTTGGCCTACAGCGCCCAGGAGCATGGCGCCGCCGGCGTCGGGTTTGAAGACCTGGATAGCGCCTTCTTCGCCCAGTTGGGCCAGGCCTTGCTGCAGTTGCTTGGTGCGCAGGGGGTTCTTGAGGATCACGGTCATGAACAGTTCCGGCGCGAAGAAGGGCAGGCCCGTGAATTGCAGGTTGGCGCCATCGGTGATGGTGTCGCCCAGCTGCACGCCGCCGTGCGTGGTGAAGCCGATGATGTCGCCCGCGTAGGCTTCTTCCACCGCTTCGCGGCGCTGGCTCATGAAGGTGACCACGCTGGTGGGGCGCAGTTCTTTGGCAGTACGCTGTACCTTGAGCTTCATGCCGGGGGTGTACTTGCCCGAGGCCACGCGCACAAAGGCGATGCGGTCGCGGTGGTTGGCGTCCATGTTGGCTTGCACCTTGAACACCACGCCGGAGAAGCCTTCGTCTTCGGGCTGGATGGTTTTGACCACCGGCTGCTTGTTGACTTCGAGTGTGCTCACGCGGGGGCCAGGGGGCGGGGCCATGTCCACCAGCGCGTCCAGCACTTCCATCACCCCGAAGTTGTTCACGCCGGAGCCGAAGAACACGGGGGTCAGCTTGCCGGCCAGGAAGGCGTCGTGGTCCCACGCGGGCGATGCGCCCACGGCCAGTTCCATGCTCTCCAGCGCGGCATCAAATTCGGCGCCGAAGCGTGCGCGCAGCGTGGTCTCATCGGACAGGGGGATGGCCTCGAAGTCCTGCGGGCGGCGTTCGCTGCCGGACTCGAACACCGTCATGGTCTTGGTGCGCAGATTGATGATGCCGCCGAAGGCCTTGCCCTGGCCCACAGGCCAGGTCATGGGGCAGCAAGGCATGCCCAACTCGCGTTCGACCTCGTCCATGATGTCCAGTGGGTCGCGTACTTCGCGGTCCATCTTGTTCACGAAGGTGATGATGGGTGTGTCGCGTTGGCGGCAGACCTCGATCAGGCGGCGGGTCTGCGCTTCCACGCCGTTGGCGGCGTCAATGACCATCAGGGCCGAGTCCACCGCCGTGAGCACGCGGTAGGTGTCTTCGGAGAAGTCCTTGTGGCCGGGGGTGTCGAGCAGGTTGACCACATGGTCGCGGTAGGCCATCTGCATCACCGACGATGCCACCGAGATGCCGCGCTGCTTTTCGATTTCCATCCAGTCGGAGGTGGCGTGGCGGCTGGCCTTGCGGCCTTTGACGGCCCCGGCGATCTGGATGGCGCCCGAGAACAGCAGCAGCTTTTCGGTCAGCGTCGTTTTACCCGCGTCGGGGTGGGAAATGATGGCAAAGGTGCGGCGGCGCCGGGTTTCTGGGGCGTGGGACACGGAAGTTCCTGGAATGGGAGGGCAAGCGCTGCAGGTTGCAGCATTGCCAGATCAGACTTTGCAAAGGTCTGTTGTTGCGCTGAAGAACAGCGCAGTTAACAATTATTTTACCTATGCGTGAAACTGCGGCTGTGCAGGTTGTTCCCTGGTGTGCAAGGTCTGCGCAGGCGCTGCAGGCTGAATCGTACCTTGGTGGTCTCTTCGATTCGTGTCCGGATCGTTACCTGCCAGAACGGGTGCCCGTTGAAAGTCTTGCTTCTATAATCCGCCCATCCGAGGAGCGTTGCAGCGCCCCCTGCTACCTGCGGGGCGTGAGGCTCGGAGTCATCAAGCAACGACGCTCATCCACTTTTCGTGCGGTGAGTTGCATCTTCCCCCGTCAAGTGGCTTTTCAAACCTGCTTTGGAGCACACCATGAACGCACGCGTCAACGCCCCGGTCAACACCGACTGCATCATTGCCGACATCGGCCTGGCCGAATGGGGCCGCAAGGAAATCCGCATCGCTGAAACCGAGATGCCCGGCCTGATGGCCATCCGCGAGGAATTCGCGCCCAAGCAATCGCTCAAGGGTGCGCGCATCACGGGCTCGCTGCACATGACCATCCAGACGGCGGTGCTGATCGAGACACTGCAAGCGCTGGGCGCTGAAGTGCGCTGGGCTTCTTGCAACATTTTCTCCACGCAAGACCACGCTGCTGCCGCCATTGCCGCTGCGGGCACTCCCGTGTTTGCCGTGAAGGGCGAGACGCTGGTCGACTACTGGGACTACACCCACCGCATTTTTGACTTTGGCGCTGCCGGTACAGAGGGCGAAGGCCCCAACCTGATTCTGGACGACGGCGGCGATGCCACGCTGCTGATGCACCTGGGCAAGCAGGCCGAAAAAGACCAGAAGGTTTTGGCCAACCCTGGCAGCGAAGAAGAGCGCATCCTGTTTGCCGCCATCAAGGCCAAGCTGGCGGTCGACGCCACCTGGTACAGCCGCAAGAGCGCCCAGATCATTGGCGTGACTGAAGAGACCACCACAGGCGTGCACCGCTTGAAGGAGATGTCGGCCAAGGGCAACCTGATGTTCCGTGCGATCAACGTGAACGACTCGGTGACCAAGAGCAAGTTCGACAACTTGTACGGCTGCCGCGAATCGCTGGTGGACGGCATCAAGCGCGCCACCGATGTGATGATCGCTGGCAAGGTGGCGGTCGTGGCTGGCTACGGCGATGTGGGCAAGGGATCGGCCCAGGCTTTGCGTGCCTTGAGCGCCCAAGTGTGGGTGACCGAGATCGACCCTATCAACGCCCTGCAAGCCGCGATGGAAGGCTACAAGGTCGTGACCATGGAATATGCCGCCGACAAGGCCGACATCTTCGTGACCACCACGGGCAACCGCGACGTGATCACTTTCGAGCACATGAAGGCCATGAAGGACCAGGCCATCGTCTGCAACATCGGCCACTTCGACAACGAAATCCAGGTTGCCAAGCTCGAAGAGCACTGCCAGTGGGAAGAGATCAAGCCCCAGGTGGACCATGTGATTTTTGCCGATGGCAAGCGCATCATCCTGCTGGCCAAGGGCCGTCTGGTGAATCTGGGCTGCGGCACAGGCCACCCCAGCTTTGTGATGTCGTCGAGCTTTGCCAATCAGACGATTGCGCAGATTGAACTCTTCACGCACAGCGACTTCTATGAAAACGGCAAGGTCTATGTGCTGCCCAAGCACCTGGACGAAAAAGTGGCACGCCTGCACCTGAAGAAGGTGGGCGCCATGCTGTCGGAGCTGACGGACGAGCAAGCCGCCTACATCGGTGTGCCCAAGCAAGGCCCTTACAAGCCTGACACCTACCGCTATTGATGGCTGGGGTGGGAAATTGCTCCTGATTTAGGAGCTGCTAGCGCTTATGTAGTAAGCGCTAGCCCCTGTTTTTATCTGAATTTTCGTCGACCGACGAGAGAGAACGCATGCGCGCAGACGTATTTTTGGTGGAAGGTGGCCATGCGGCCACGCGCTCGCAAGCGCAGCGCTTGATCGCCTCGGGGGTGGAGTGGCGCCTGACGCCCTTGTCGCCCTGGAACAAAGTGGCCAAGAACGGGGATGACATTCCGTCGGTGGCCGAGGTGCGGCTGCTGGACGATGCCGAGGCCAAATACATCTCGCGTGGCGGGCTCAAGCTCGAAGGCGCTTTGCAGGCCACGGGCCTGGCCGTCCAAGGGCTGCGCTGCCTGGATGTGGGGCAGAGCACCGGGGGCTTCACAGACTGCTTGCTGCAGCACGGTGCGACCCAGGTGGTGGGCGTGGACGTGGGCCATGGGCAGTTGCACGAGCGCCTGCGGGGCGATGTGCGCGTGGTGGGCGTGGAAGGGCTCAACGCCCGGGCGATGACGGCTGAGTCGCTTCTGGAAGGCTGCGAGGCGGCCTTGTCCGAAGAGCTGGTGCAAGACCACGAAGACAACGACACCCAGCCGGTGGCCCCCTACAGCTGGATGCGCAATGGCGGCTTGATCGATGAAGAGTACGACGACAGCGACGACGCCAAAGAGCAAGACGTAGAGACCTTCAAGGCCGAACGAGCCGCCAAGGCCCGCGCGCGGGCTGAGGGCACTTTGCCCGTGGTGCGCCAGCGCCGAGAGGGGCGCAAGGATGTGCAAGTCACGCCCGTGTTTGACCTGGTGACGGGTGACCTGTCGTTCATCTCGCTGACCTTGGTGCTGCCCGCCCTGGTGCCCCTGATGGCGCCGCAGGGCCGTTTGCTCATGCTGGTCAAGCCGCAGTTCGAATTGCAGCCTGGCCAAGTCGGCAAGGGCGGCATTGTGCGCGACGAGGCTTTGTATGCCGTCGTGGAAAAGCGCATCCGTGATTGCTGCGCAGAGCTGGGCTTGCAGGTGCTTGCGTGGATGGAAAGCCCCATCCAGGGCGGCGATGGCAACCGGGAATTTTTTGTGGATGCAAGGAGGACGGCATGAACGCTGCCAAGACAGAAGCCACCGGATTTCCGGTGAGTCTGGAGTTTTTCCCCCCGAAAACCCCCGAAGGGGCTGAAAAGCTGCGCGCTGTGCGCCAGCAGCTGTATGCGCTGCACCCTGAGTTTTGCTCCGTGACCTATGGCGCCGGTGGCTCCACGCAGGAGGGCACGTTCACCACGGTGCGTGAAATCCTCGCTGAGGGCGTGAGCGCCGCATCGCATTTCTCGTGCATCGGCGCCACTCGCCAGTCGGTGCGTGAGCAACTGGCCGTGCTCAAGGGCATGGGGGTTCGCCGCCTGGTCGCCTTGCGGGGCGATCTGCCCAGCGGCTACGGTGCGGGCGGCGAGTTCCAGTACGCCAGCGATCTGGTTACCTTCATCCGCGAAGAAACGGGCCGCGACTTTCATATCGAGGTGGCTGCCTACCCAGAGGTGCATCCCCAGGCACGTTCGCCAGAGGCTGACTTGAAGGCCTATGTGGCCAAGGTGCAGGCGGGTGCGGATGCCGCGATCACCCAGTATTTCTACAACAGCGATGCCTACTTCCGGTTTTTGGAAGACACCCAGAAGCTGGGCGCCAACATCCCCGTGGTGCCAGGGATCATGCCCATCTCTAGCTCCACGCAGTTGATGCGCTTCTCCGACGCCTGCGGTGCTGAAATCCCCCGCTGGATTCGCTTGCGTCTGCAGGGTTTTGGCGACGATACCGCCAGCATCAAGGCGTTTGGCCTGGACGTGGTGACGGACCTGTGCGATCAACTGCGCAGTGCGGGCGTGCCTGCCTTGCATTTCTACACCATGAACCAAAGCGCCGCGACTTTGGAAATCTGCCGCCGTCTGGAGCTGTAGGCGTGCCGCTGCGACAGGGCGCCCTCTGGGCGCAGGCACACTGCCGCGCAATGGAATCCCTGCACGCTGCGCTGGCACTGGCGTGGCGGTGTGGTGGCTGCGCAGCCATTTGGGTCGGCTTGGCTGCATCCACAGATGCGCTGGCGCAGGGCCTGGCGCCAGCAGCGGCACCCGTCGCGGCCGGTGTGCCTGCCGTGTCTGCAGCGCCAGAGGCCAGTTCCCCCGCTTTGGTGGAGGTTCCCGCTCCGTCTCCCGCCTCGGACGCGCTGCGCGCAGCACAGCGTTCGTCCATTGATTTGCTGGCGGATGTAGATGGTGCGGAAGAGGACGATGACGCCGACGTGCAGCCCAGCGAGACCGGGCTGGCCTCCTGGTATGGACCAGGCTTTCACAAGCGGCGCACGGCCAGCGGGGAGCGCTTTGACATGCATGCCCTGACGGCCGCCCACCGCACGTTGCCGTTTGGCACGCTGGTCTGCGTGCGCAGCCAGGCCACAGGCCGCGGAGTGGTGGTGCGCATCAACGACCGCGGCCCGCATGTGGCCAACCGGGTGCTGGATTTAAGCCGTGGCGCGGCGTTGGCGCTGGGCATGGGCGGCTTGGGGCTTAAACCGGTGGATGTGTTTCCGCTGGGCTCGGGCGAAGACACTTGCCCGCCCAAACGCCCTGAGTAGCTTGGAACGGTGGCCTGGCCTGTTGGAGGGGCGGGCCAGGGCATGGATGGTCAGCCCCCGGATTCCAGCGTATGTGTGGCGTGCTTGTCCTGGGCCAGCAATTCCACCATTTGTGGCAGCGCTTCTTTCAGTGCGGCTTTCAGCGTGAAGGGTGGGTTGATCAGGAACATGCCGCTGGCAGGCAGGCCTGGGCGCTTGACTTCGCCTGCTGCGTCTTCCGTAATCTTGCTGGATTTGACGGTCAGCGTGGCGTGCAGCCAGCTCTTGCCGGCCTTGGTGGCCATGGTCTTGAGTCGGCGGGGCAGGTCATGGGCCTCGGGGCGCGGAATGATGGGGTACCACACGGCGTACGTACCCGTCGCAAAACGCTTGAGCGAATCGGCCACCATGTCCAGCACCTTGCCGTAGTCGCTCTTCATTTCATAGCTGGGATCGCACAACAGCAAAGCGCGGCGGGCCGGTGGCGGTAAGAATTTCTTGATGCCTTCAAAGCCGTCTTCATGCAGCACGGCCACTTGCCTGCCCGCATTGAGCTGGGCCACATTGCCCGCCAGTGCGCGCATGTCGGTCGGGTGCAACTCAAACACCTTGAGCTTGTCGTGTTCGCGCAGCAGCCGTTGGCTGATGAAGGGGGAGCCGGGATACACCTTGGTCTTGGTGCCCTGGTTGAAGGCGCGCACCATGTCTACGTAGGCTGCCAGCGCCGGGGTCAGGGGCGGTACTTCCGGGGCGACCAGCCGCAAGATGCCATCGGCGGCTTCGGCGCTGGTGCTGGCGTAGTCACCGTCCAGGCGGTACAGGCCGGCGCCCGCATGGGTGTCCAGCACGGTCAGTGCCGCGTCTTTCTCCGTAAGGTATTGCAAAGTGGCAATCAAAACGGTGTGCTTGAGCACATCGGCATGGTTGCCCGCGTGGAAGGCGTGGCGGTAACTGAACATGTCGCTATGGTAACGATTGCGGGCCGTCTCTTGGGGCGTACCCTGATCTATCTCGGCCAGTGGTGCGTGCGTTCAAGGCAAAATCGAGGGCATTCGGGCAGGCTGTGATGTTTTTGGCAGACAGTCTGCTTTTTGTTGCCTTTGTACCTGCGGTGATGCAGCATCATCGCCTGTGTCAGCGGGCTGGCGCTGGGCTGGTGCCCGCTGAATTTTGCTTTAGACGCTGGACTGCCACGCTTTTTTCACCATGACCGAACGTTCCAGTCAAACCTCTGCCAGCGGCGTAAGCCACGTCGATGCGCTGCCCCCTGGCACCCGCTTGGCGGAGTTCGAGATTCTGGCGTTGCTAGGGGTGGGTGGCTTTGGCATGGTCTACAAGGCGTTTGACCACTCGCTGCACCGCGCTGTCGCGATCAAGGAATACATGCCCTCGGCCCTGGCCGGACGTGCTCAGGGGCAGTCGCTGTGGGTGCGCTCTTCGTCAGACCAGCAGACCTTCCAGGCGGGCCTGGCTTCTTTTGTGGGCGAGGCGCGTCTTCTGGCGCAGTTTGACCACCCCTCCCTGGTGAAGGTGTTCCGCTTTTGGGAGGCGAACAACACGGCCTATATGGTCATGCCCCTGTACAGCGGCATGACGTTCAAGCAAGCCAGGGCGCAAATGCGCATTCCGCCGCCAGAGGCCTGGCTGCGCAAGGTGCTGTGGTCCGTGCTCGGTGCCTTGCAGGTGTTGCATGAGGGCAAGACGCTGCACCGCGATATTTCGCCGGACAATATTTTCTTGCAGGACTACGGCCCCCCAGTGTTGCTCGATTTGGGGGCTGCACGCCATGCCATCAACGACCAGGGGCGTCAGCACACGGCGGTGCTCAAAGTCAATTACGCGCCTATCGAGCAGTATTCCGAGTCCGATGAGGATCTGCGCCAGGGGCCGTGGAGTGACCTCTACTCTTTGGCGGCAGTGGTGCATGGTTGCCTGTGCAACGACACTCCGTTGCCCGCCACCTTGCGCTCCATCCGTGATCGCATGGTGCCGTTCTCTCGCGTGGCCAAAACCGTCAAGCGCCAATTGGGCGTGGAGTATTCCGCGCCCTTTGTCGCCGCCATCGGCCAGGCATTGGCATTGCGCCCCGAGGATCGGCCGCAGAGCATTGAGGCCTTTTTGCACGCCATGGAGATGGAGTCGCCCCCCGAGGGGGTTGCCGATTTCGACTTCCGGGCCGATTTGGAGGACATCTGGGTAGAGCCTGCCGATCAGCCGGGCCCTGGTTTGGTGACCCCGACGGTGGATGTGACCTCTGCGCCCAAAATCATCGCGGATATCCAGGCGCAGACGGAAAAGGTGTTGGGGGTGCAAGACGCTTCGGTAGCCAATGAGGCATCCTTGCGCAAAGCCCCTGATGGGGATGCCTCGTATGCAGCCTCAGGGCCCGATACGGTGGCGGTAGATGCGGCAGACACCGTTTTCATGGACCCTGGGGACACCGTGGTGCAGGACGAGCATGGGGCAAGCCACGCCGCAGACGCGCGCGCGGCGGCAGCTTCCTCATACAGGGGCCGTGCCAGCAAGTCGGGCGGTGTGCAGGACGCGACGCCTCGGCGTGCGCATCGCGCCTCCGGGGCGCGGCGCAGCCGTGGCTTGGGCTGGGGCGTCGTTTTGGTGGCGTCTTTGTTGGTGGTCGGGGCTGCCGCTTGGTGGACCCACGGACGCAAAGCGACTGTGGAAGACGACATCATCACAGAGCTGGCGCAGCCTGCGATCGCACCACCGATGCCGGAGGCATCGGCCCCTGACACGACTGCGTCGGAGCCGTTGCTTGTGGCCAGCGAGGTCTTGGCCGCAACTGCGTCGGCTGCCGCGGTCGATGCGTCCCCGGCCTCGACAGCTTCGGCTGCAGTCCCCCCGGCAAAGCCAACGGCGCGCAGTGCTGCGGCCAAAAAAGCCCAACCCGAGCCAGCGCCTGCTCCCCAGGTGGTGGAAGCCCCACCCCCGCCACCCCCGCCGCCGCCAGAACCCAAGCCCAGGCCCACCCCTGTACGGGCTCCCAGTCCCCAAGAGGTGTGTGCCAATGCGAGCTTTTTTGCAAAGCCCATGTGCATTCACCAGGAGTGCCAAAAGCCTTCGCAGGCTGGGTTAGCCATCTGCGTCGAAACGCGCAAGCGCTACGAAGCGGACGAGCAGCGTGCGCGGCAAATGTCCAACTGAGCCGATCATTCTGGGCGCTGGCCGCGCCTCGGTTCTTTGTTGAACAGCCTTTCTGAGTGGTCGGTGTTCTTTCTGTCGGCAGATCAGGCTTGTGCTAGTTGCGTTGAACTTCGTATAATGGCAGGCTTCGCAGCGATTTAGTGGCCCCGCGGCGAACACTTCTTACCACCTAAGAGGCTTCCTTCAGAGAAGCACCGACCGTGGAAAAGGGCCCTCAAACCCCTCTTGAAAAGAGAAACTCATGTCTACATTCAGCGCAAAGCCCGCTGAGGTCGTGCACGAGTGGTTTGTGGTTGACGCGACCAATAAGGTCCTCGGACGAGTAGCCAGCGAAGTTGCTCTCCGTTTGCGCGGCAAACACAAGGCCATTTACACGCCTCACGTCGATACCGGTGATTTCATCGTCGTTATCAACGCAGCACAACTCAAGGTCACTGGCACCAAGTCCCTGGACAAGGTGTACTACCGTCACTCGGGCTATCCCGGCGGTATCACGGCCACCAACTTCCGCGACATGCAAGCCAAGCACCCTGGCCGTGCTCTGGAAAAGGCTGTCAAGGGCATGCTGCCCAAGGGTCCCCTTGGTTACGCAATGATCAAGAAACTCAAGGTGTATGGCGGTGCAGAGCATCCCCACGCCGCCCAGCAGCCCAAAGTGCTGGAAATCTAAGGAGCCTTGAGATGATTGGTGAATGGAACAATGGCACCGGCCGTCGCAAGTCCAGCGTCGCCCGCGTGTTTCTGAAAAAAGGCTCCGGCAAGATCACTGTGAACGGCAAGGACATCCAGTCCTATTTCGGCCGTGAAACATCGATCATGATTGCCAAGCAACCCCTGGTGCTGACCAACCATGTCGAAACTTTCGACATCCAGGTCAACGTCCATGGTGGTGGTGAATCCGGTCAAGCCGGTGCAACCCGCCACGGCATCACCCGCGCTCTGATCGACTACGACACGACGCTCAAGCCCGCACTGAGCCAAGCCGGCTTCGTGACGCGTGACGCCCGTGAAGTGGAACGTAAGAAGGTCGGTCTGCGCTCTGCACGTCGTGCAAAGCAGTTCTCGAAGCGTTAATCTTCGCGACCTTGCGAGGCAGGGGCCTGCACCCTGTCTCTCAAAAACCGCCTTCGGGCGGTTTTTTCGTTTATGGTGCGCACTTCGCAAAGAGGGATGGACCGTTCATGCGTTTTCGTTTGCTTCGCCGTCGTTTGACGATCAGTGCGCCTCGCGTGGCGGTGCGTAGCGCACTGCCTTGGCCTCTGCGTTGGCTGGTTCTAGCCTTGGTGATGGGGCTCAGTGGCGCAGCGGCGTTGTGGGCGTTTGAGTTTGGAAAATCCATCGCTGGCCTGGAGTCTGGTACCCGTGATGACATCGTGCGTCTGCGCACAGAGGTGGAAGAGCTGCGGGAGCAGTCGCAGCAACGCCAGACCTTGTCGCAGACCGCCGAGAGCCTGCTCACCGCTGACCGCGCGACCCTGGAGCGTTTGACGGCCCAAGTGCGGCAACTGGAAACTGAAAACCGCATGCTGCGGGATGATCTGGGCTTTTTTGAAAAGCTGATGCCCGTTTCCAATACGGACGGCGTAGCCATCCGGGGCTTGCAGGCGGAAGTGGTGGGTGGGGTGCAATTGCGGTGGCAGGTGCTGGTGATCCAGGCGGCGGCCCGCAACGCGTCTGACTTCAAGGGGCGGCTGGAGTTGGTGGTGACCGGTACCCGGGAGGGCAAGCCTTGGACGCAGATTTTGCCGTCCGAGGGGCTGCCGCTGCAATTTCGGCAGTACAGGCGTCTGGACGGCTTGCTTCCGCTGCCTGTGAATGTCGTGGTAAAAACTGTGACTGCCCGTGTTTTGGAGGGGCAGGCGGTGCGTGCAGTCCAGGCCACTGAGTTGGATTGACATCGATGGCGGGGCTTAGCTGCGCCCCTGGTGCCCGCAGGCGCGCACTAGGCCATGCCAGTCGCTGCCAAGCATTCGGCAGACTTTAGATCACCCATGTGTGGGGCATTCTGTGGCTTGCCCTGATCCCTTCCTTCATTTGGTGCCTTGATGTGCACTTCAGGAGTCCCTTTATGTTCTCGCGTAAAAAACAGCCTCCCATCAAGAGTTTGATTGCCCATGGCACCCGGATCGAGGGCAATGTGCTGTTTGAGGAGGGTATTCGGATTGATGGCGATGTCATCGGTGATATCCGCGCCGCCACAGAGCAGCCCAGCATTTTGGTGATTTCGGAGACAGCACGGGTGGATGGGGCGGTGCATGCGGACCATGTCATCGTCAATGGCTCGGTGGTGGGGCCTGTGCATGCCGCAGAGCTGTTGGAGCTGCAGCCCAAGGCGCGCATCACTGGCAACGTGCACTACCGTGCGCTGGAGATGCACCAGGGTGCCATGATTGCCGGGCAGCTCTTCCCTGCCGCCGTGTTGGTGGAAGAAAAGCCCCCACTCAAACTAGCGTCAAACAATTCCTGAGGCGGTGGCGCTGCCGTGTTGCAGTACCATCCCAGCCAAATACTGAACCCGGAGTTCCCCATGAGCGCTGTTGCCGAAAATGTCTCCACCGAGATGCCTGCCCCGATTCTGTTCACGGACAGTGCCGCCGCCAAGGTGGCCGATCTGATTGCTGAAGAGGGCAACCCCGATTTGAAGTTGCGGGTGTTTGTGCAGGGTGGCGGCTGCTCTGGCTTCCAATACGGCTTCACTTTCGATGAGATCACCAACGAAGACGACACCACCATGACCAAAAACGGTGTGTCGTTGCTGATCGACGCCATGAGCTACCAGTACCTGGTGGGTGCAGAGATCGACTACAAGGAAGATCTGCAAGGCGCCCAGTTCGTCATCAAGAACCCGAACGCCACCACGACCTGCGGTTGCGGTTCGAGCTTTTCGACCTGATCAACAGATGTCGCCCCTTTTTGAGGGGGCTTATGCGGGGTAGATCGCCCCGAGTACACGGGCGCCTTGGGCGCCCGTGACGTTTGGCAGGCTGCCCGTCAGCCCTTGCAGGGTTTGGCGGGCCAGCCAGGCAAACGCGCTGGCTTCGACCTGCATGACAGGCAGGCCCAGGGCGTCCGAGGGTTGTACCAAGACGGTGCCCAGCAGGGCCTGCAGTCTTTGTATGAGGTGGGTGTTCAATGCACCCCCACCGCACACCGCCAAGCGGGTGCCGCCTTGCCCATGCAGGGTGGCGCTGTCGGCGCAGGCGCGGGCGGTGAATTCGGTGAGCGTGGCCTGCACATCCGCAGGTGGGATGCCGGGATGGGCCTGTAACTTGGCATCCAGCCAGTGCACATTGAAAAGATCGCGCCCGGTGCTTTTGGGCGGCAACTTCTGCAAAAACGGCTCCTGCAGGAAGTCGGCCAACAGCCCTGGGTGCACGGAGCCGCTTGCAGCCCACTGGCCTTGCGCGTCGTAGGGGTGGCCTGTGTGCCGCTGGCACCAGTGGTCCATGAGTGCATTGCCCGGGCCGCAATCAAAGCCGATGACGGGGCCGTGGGCGGGCAGGATGCTGATGTTGGAAATGCCGCCGATGTTCAGTGCCATCACTGTCTCTGTGGCGCTTCCAAAGATGCCTTGGTGGAATGCAGGTACCAGCGGTGCGCCTTGGCCGCCTGCGGCAACGTCTCGGCTGCGAAAGTCGGCCACGACCGCAATGGCCGTGAGCTCTGCCAGCAGGGCGGGGTTTTGCAGCTGCAGGGTGTAGCCCGTGCCGTCAAATTCCTGGGGGCGGTGCCGCACCGTCTGGCCATGGGCGCCTATCGCGCGCACTTCACTCGCCTGGACATGGGCGTCCTGGAGCAGGGCGTTGACCAGCGCGGCGTAGATGCGAGACACCGCATTGCCTGCCAGTGCAGCGCGGTGCAGCTCGTCGGCGCCCGGGGTGTTGAGTGCGAGGAGGTCGCTCTTGAGCCCCTCTGGGAAGGGCTGGGTGCGGTAGCCCAAGACCTGGAGTTGGGGCCCTGCAAAGTCCACCAACACCGCATCGGCACCATCGAGGGAGGTGCCAGACATCAGGCCAATATAAAGCTCGCGCATGGATTAGGCCGTCAAGCGGTGTGAGGCAAGCTGCGGCCGGCTGGGGCTGGCCGAGTGGGCTTGGTGTTACTGGGCGCTGGCTTGCTGAATCAGCTCTGCCGATGACAGCTGGATGCGCATGGCAGATGCCAGGCGGTCAAACGCAGCACGGGCGGAGGCCGACACGGGGGCGGCTGCTTCGCTTTGCTGGGCGATGGTTTGCGGATCCTGGTGCTGGCCGTTGATGCGGAATTCAAAATGCAAGTGCGGGCCTGTCGCCCAGCCGGTGGAGCCCACGGCCCCCACGGTTTGGCCTTGCGAAACCGATTGCCCGTTCTTTACGTCGATGCGGCTCAAATGGGCATAGACGGTGACGTGCTGGTTGCGGTGCTTGACGAAGATGACGTTGCCAAAACCGTTTTGCACGCCAGCAAACTCCACCACACCATCGCCCACCGTGCGCACTGCGGTGCCTGTGGGGGCTGCGTAGTCGGTGCCCAGGTGGGCGCGCCAAGTTTGCAAAATGGGGTGCAGGCGCATCTTGAAGCCGCTGGTCACCCGGGAGAACTCGACCGGCGATGCCAGGTAGGCGCGGCGCATGCTCTCGCCTTCCAGGGTGTAGTAGGCGCCCTTGGAGGCGTCGGTCTCCTGGAACCAGACGGCCTGGTGGGTCTTGCCGTTGTTGCGGAACTCGGTGCTCAGCACGCGGCCGCTGCGCAGGGGCTCGCCATCGGCCTCCAGCGTTTCGTACACCACGGCAAAGCGGTCTTCCTTGCGCAGCGAACGGTGAAAGTCGATGTTGCCTGAGAAGATCTCGGCCACTTGCACGGCCACGCCATCGGGGATGTTGGCGGCGTCGGTGGCGGCAAAGAGGGAGCTGCGGATCACGCCCCCGGCCAGGCGCGTGCCTTTGGTCAGTGGTGCGGTTTCGATGCGCGAGGAAAAGCGCTCGTCCTGGCGCTCTACCACCAGGCGGCGGAAGGTGCCGCTGTCATCGGGGGCCCAGCGTGCCGTCAGGCGTACCAGACGGTGGTCGTCGGTGGTCTCTGCCGAAATCAGCCGGCCAGCTCGGCCCAGCAAATTTTGTCGCACAGCATTGTCAGAACGCAAAAAAGCGGCTGCTGCCGGGTCTGCCACGCCCATGCGCTGCAGCAGAGACTCTGCCGTGTCGCTGCTGCGGGTTTGTTCAGAGCGGTACAGCGAAAAACCGGGGGCGTCGAGCGATTCCAGGGCCAGGTTTTCTGCCAGCGATTCGACGGGGTAGCTCACCGTCTTGGTGGGCAGCTCAGAGGCGTCAGGCCCCAGCGAGGCCACGGCGAATGCGCCACCGCCGCCGGTCAGCAGCAAGGCTGCGATGGCGGCAGTGATACGTCGAGGGTGTTTTTGAGCGGTCTGGGACAGTCGATCAAGCAAAGCCAAGCTGGCGGTGGTCAAGCCGTGAATCAATGTTCTATCCCCAGAGGTGAGTGTGTCTTCGCTCAAGACCTGGGCCAGGGGCCCTGCGGAAGTCGGAGGCACAGAGATGCAAACAAGGCAATTTTCAGCGGGCGAAACCCGGGCTGAAACGGCGGGCCTACTAGAATCCGCCTTTGCAATGGAGCCCGAGTATAGCGGCGCGTCATCCTCAGACATCGAAAAAAACCCTTATGAATCAATCAGCTGTTACAACAAGCCCGCTGTCCGATGGTGTACGCCAGGCCCTCGAAATTTCGCTGCGCGGCGTGGAAGAATTGCTGCCGCAGGATGAGTGGACCAAGAAGCTGGTGCGTTCGGAATCCACTGGTCAACCCCTGCGCATCAAGCTGGGCCTGGACCCCACGGCCCCCGACATTCATATCGGCCACACCGTGGTGCTCAACAAGATGCGACAGTTGCAAGATCTGGGCCACCAGGTGATCTTCCTGATCGGTGACTTCACCACCTTGATCGGTGACCCTTCGGGGCGCAACAGCACGCGCCCGCCGCTCACGCCCGAGCAAATCAAGTTCAACGCAGAGACCTACTACACGCAGGCCGCCAAGGTTCTGGACCCTGCGCGCACCGAGATCCGCTACAACAGCGAGTGGTGTGATGCCCTGGGTGCGCGGGGCATGATCCAGCTGTCGGCCAAGTACACGGTGGCGCGCATGATGGAGCGCAACGACTTTCACCAGCGTTTTACCGATGGCAGTTCCATCAGCCTGCACGAGTTCTTGTACCCGCTGCTCCAGGGCTACGACTCGGTCGCCTTAAAGAGTGACCTGGAGCTGGGTGGCACGGACCAGAAGTTCAATTTGCTGATGGGCCGCCATCTTCAGCAGGAGTATGGGCAGGAGCCGCAGTGCGTGCTCACCATGCCGCTGTTGGTGGGGCTGGACGGTGTGGACAAGATGTCCAAGTCCAAGAACAACTACATCGGTATCACCGAAGAGCCCAACACCATGTTTGCCAAGGTGCTGTCGATTTCGGACACGCTGATGTGGGACTGGTACACGCTGCTGTCGTTCAAGAGCCTGGCCGAGATCGCTGCGCTCAAGGCCGAGATTGCCGGCGGGCGCAACCCCAAGGACGCCAAGGTGATGCTGGCCAAGGAGATCACCACGCGTTTCCACAGCGCGGCGGCGGCCGATGCGGCGGAGCAGGATTTCACCAACCGCAGCAAGGGCGGCGTGCCGGAGGACATCCCCGAAGTGGCGCTGACGGGCGCGCCACTGGGCATTGGCGCGCTGCTCAAGCAGGCCAACCTGGCCCCCTCGGGCAGCGAGGCCAACCGCCTGATCGATGGCGGCGGTGTGCGTGTGGACGGCAACGTGGTCAGCGACAAGGGCTTGAAGCTGGATGCTGGCACCTACGTGGTGCAGGTGGGCAAGCGCAAGTTTGCGCGTGTGCAGCTGGGCTGATTCGGATTCAGGTAAAAAAGGGCGCTAGCGCCCTTCAAATAAGCGCGGGAAGCTATCGAAAGTGTAGCGTCCTGCGCTTTTTTTATGGGCGTCATGCCTTGGCACAACCGCGGCGTCCACGGTGTTGGGGTTCTGAAGCGGGCTTTTTGGCGCCCGTTCCTATTTCTGCCAGCGCAAAGGGGGTTCTGCCGCTGCCGGGCGGGCTGCCGGTGGGAGGCTGCTGACCACCTGGTTGCGGCCCTGCTGCTTGCCCCGGTACAGCGCCTCGTCGGCACGGTGCACTGCGTCCAGCAAGCCTTCGTCCGCCTGCACGGTGGCCACGCCGATGGTGACGGTGACCTGCAAAGGCGGCGTGTGGCCGGGTTTGAACAGGTCTGCACTGATGGCCTGGCGCAGCCGCTCTGCCAGGTGGTCGGCGCCCGGTGCGTCGGTGTCGGGCAGCAGGATCAGGAACTCTTCACCGCCCCAGCGGCAAATGCTGTCGCTGGCGCGGGTCACCCCAGCGCCCGGCGGTAAAAGTCCTGTAGCACCTGGTCGCCCGCCTTGTGCCCCAGGGCGTCGTTGATGCGCTTGAAATGGTCGATGTCGCACAGCAGCAGGGCAATGGGTTGTGCCTGCCGGGGCTGGCGGGCCAGTTCTGCGCGGCCAATTTCCATGAGCCTGCGGCGGTTGATGGCGCCGGTGAGGGGGGCGGTCGATGCCTGCCGGGTCAACACCGCTTGCGCCTGGGTCACCACGTTGTAGTAGCCCCGGGACAAGATGATGAACGCCAGCAGCAACGTGATGATGTTCTGGTAGCGCAGCAGGCTTTCCAGCGTGTTGCCCAGGGCGTAGACGGGTTCGTTCTCGCTGCTCCAGCCGTCCAGCCCCAGATAGATGAACGACAGGCACACTGCAATCGTGTACTTGAGCGTTTTGTGGTCGCTCGATGACAGCATGGCCACCAGGATGACCGGCAGCATCAGGTAATGAAACCCGCTGCCCCAGCCGATGAACACCGTGGCAGCCACGGCGTGCACGGTGATTTCGCCAATCAGCAGCAACGTGGCCGCCCGCAGGTGCCCTCCGGGGCGGGCCAGCCAGAATGCCAGCGCATGCGTGGCCACGCTCAGCACATTCAGCGCCGCCAAGGCATCGACGCTGGCCCAGGCAAACAGCGCGATGTACAGGCTGTGCACCAGCACGCACAGCGCAGACGCATGCCGGATCAGCAGGCGAAAGTTGTCTGGTGGGGGCTCGATGGTGTGCATGGGGCCAAGGGGCTGGTGCGGTGTGTGCGGCGGGTGGTTGTGGATGCGGTGTTGGGTGGGGCGGCAGGGGCTGAGTGAACTAGGTCCCCAGTGTCCACCTGCGTGGGCGGGTTGTGGCTGGTGTTTTCACGGGGGCCTTGGCGCTGCTTGACGGTGCCCTGCGAGATCGCCCACAGGGCTCCTTGTACAGGTTCTCAGTCCAAATGGTCTTGCGTATCGGGGTCGGGCACATCGCCAATGGCGGCGCGGGTGGCGGCGGCCTGGGTCTCCAGCCAGGTGCTGAAGGCCTGCACCTCGGGCCGGTGCCCACTGCGCGGGCCCACCAGCATCCAGTAGGCCAGCGGCGAATCCAGCCGGTGCCCCGGCAGCACCTCGATCAGGTCGCCCGAGGCCAGCGCGTCGGCAATCAGCGGCATGCGGGCCAGCGCCAGCCCCTGGCCGCTGAGCGTGGCCTGCACGATCTGGTGCGCATAGTTGAAGTACAGCCAGCGCTGGGGCTGCAGCTTGGGGCACTGCTGCACATCAAACCAGCGCCGCCAGCTCAGCCACTCCAGGTGCTGGGTGCGGTGCGCGTCGCCCGCTTCAATCAGGGTGAACTGGGCCAGGTCGGCCGGTTTGCGGATGGGGGGCGCTGTTTTCAGCAGCCAGGGGCTGGCCACCACGGCCAGTTGCTCGCCACACAGGCGGCGTGCGCCCTGCATGCCGGGGCCGGGCAGGGCGTAGCGCAGGGCAATGTCCACGTCCGAGGTGTCCAGGTCCACGCTCACGTCGCTGGCATCAATGCGCAGGTCAATGCCCGGGTGCTGGTGCTGGAACTCTTCCATGCGCGGAATCAGCCACATCGACGCAAAGCTGGCCCAGGTGGTGATGGCCACGCTTTTGCGCCCGGCGGTCTGGCGCACCAGGCGCACGGCGGCGTCCATGCGCTCCAGGGCGGGCACCACGGCGCGTTGCAGTTGTGCGCCCGCGCTGGTCAGCTCCACCGCGCGGGTGTGGCGCAGAAACAGGGGCACGCCCACTTCTTCTTCCAGCGCCTGGATCTGGCGGCTCACGGCCGATTGGGTCAAGGCCATCTCATCGGCCGCGGCCCGGAAGTTCAGGTGCCGGGCCACGGCCAGAAAGGCGCGCCAGTGCCCTACGGCGACGGGACGGGTGCGTTGGATGGCGGGGGCGTTGGGGTCGTTGGACATGGCGCGGCGGTGGGTGTATTCATGCGGTCTTCGCATCAATAGGGTAGCGCGTTTTCATTGGACGCAAAGGGTTTGCAGTCGGATCATTGGGCCTCATTAAAGCCCTTCGTGGCAGAAAGGAGTCCCACATGCCATGCCATGTTGTTCCCGCATCGCAATCCTCCGTGAGCCCCGCCAGCCCCGCCGCCCTGTTGGCGGGATGCTGGAAGCTGGAGGCACGCCGCGCCCTCTCACTGCGCCCGCGTGAGCCTGGTGTGTTGGAAATTGCCCAGGGCCGGGCCTGGGTCACGCTGACCGGGGCCGCGCAGGCCTTGCCCGCAGACCATGTGCTGCATGCCGGAGACCGCCTGAGCCTGTTGCCCGGCCAGCATGCGGTGGTCGAGGCCTGGGGGCCGCCTGGCGCGGTGGATGCTGCTGGCGCGCTGGCCTTTCGCTGGGACTGTGCCCTTCCCGCAGCAGGCCTCGTGGCATCTGCCCCTGTGCGTGCCGAGGGGGCGGCTGCCGTGGTGGTGTGCTGGGACCGCGCTGTGGCGCAACCCCTGCGCGATTTGCGCCTGGCCCTGGGGCAGGGCGGCCGCGCCGTGGTGGGGGCTGCGGCCGATGCCGCGGGTGCGGTGGGGCGGCTGGTGCTGGGCCTGGCGCGGTTTGCGGCCTACCGCCTGGGAGGGGCGTGGCCGCGCAGACTGGCCTGAGTCCGTTAGTGCATTTTCACAATCAAATGGGCTGCTAGCGCTTGCAGATAAAGCGCTAGCAGCTTCTATTTTGGTAGCGAATGGTGGGCAATTGGTGGGCGGTTGGTTGGTGGTTAGTGCGTGGGCAGTGGGCGTTTGTCAGCCGCCATTGGCGCCGATAATGCGGGCAGGCCTGCGCAGTGGCGGCACTGCGGGCCACTTCACACCCCCCATTCCATGACGCAACTCGACATTCTCATCATGGCGGCCGGCAAGGGCACGCGCATGAAAAGCCGCACGCCCAAGGTGCTGCAACGCCTGGCTGGGCGCCCGCTGCTGCACCATGTGCTGGACCAGGCTGCGCACCTGCAGGCCCGCAGCGCCATCGTCATCACGGGGCACGGTGCTACAGAAGTAGAAGCAGCTACCGCTGGTGCCGCAAGCGCTGCAGGCAGTTTTGACCTCAAGTTTGTGCGGCAGGAGCCGCAGTTGGGCACCGGCCACGCGGTGCAGCAAGCCGTGCCCCACCTGCGTGACGATGGCACGGCGGTCGTCCTCTCGGGCGATGTGCCCCTGACCCAGGCCGACACCCTGCGCGCCCTGGTGGCCGCCAGCGAAGGCCGCAAGCTGGCCCTGCTGACGGTGACCCTGCCCGACCCCACGGGCTACGGCCGCATCGTGCGCAACGCCGAAGGCGCCGTGCAAGGCATCGTTGAGCACAAGGACGCCACCGAGGCCCAGCGCGCCATCACCGAGGTCTACAGCGGCATCATGGCCGTGCCCGCGCGGCTGCTCACCCCCTGGCTGGCGCGGCTCACCAACGACAACGCGCAGGGCGAGTACTACCTCACCGACATCGTCGCCATGGCCGTGGCCGACGGTGTGCCCGTGGTCGCCCACCGCATCACCGACGCATTGCAGGTGGCGGGCGTCAACAGCCCGCTGCAACTGGCCGAGCTGGAGCGGGCCCACCAGCTGCGCCAGGCCCGAGCCTTGATGGAGCAAGGCGTGCGCCTGGCCGACCCCGCCCGCTTTGACCTGCGCGACGACACCCGCACCGGCGTGCGCGGCGAGCTGGTCTGCGGGCAGGATGTGGAGATCGACGTGAACTGCGTCTTCACCGGCCGTGTGGAGCTGGGCGAGGGTGTGAGCATTGGCGCCAACTGCTGCATTGCCAATGCGCGCATTGCGGCGGGCGCGGTGATCCACCCCTACACCCACATCGACGGCGAAAAGGCCGGAGCCACTGTGGGCGAGGGCGCCTTGATCGGCCCCTTTGCCCGCCTGCGCCCCGGCGCCCAACTGGGCCGCGAGGTCCACATCGGCAACTTTGTGGAAGTGAAGAACAGCACGCTGGCCGACGGTGCCAAGGCCAACCACCTGGCCTACCTGGGCGACGCCACGGTGGGTGAGCGCGTGAACTACGGCGCAGGCAGCATCACCGCCAACTACGACGGCGCCAACAAGCACAGCACGGTGATCGAGGCCGATGTGCACGTGGGCAGCAACTGCGTGCTGGTGGCGCCGGTGACGATTGGCGCGGGTGGCACGGTGGGTGGCGGCAGCACCATCACCAAGAGCACCGAGCCTGGCGCACTGAGCGTAGCGCGTGGCAAACAAGTCAGCATTGCCAACTGGCAACGCCCGAAGAAGCAGCCGAAGGCTTGAGAAGCTGAGAACCGAGCGCCATGCTTGACGAAGACATGACCCCCGACCTCACCCCTGACCAGTTGCGCGCCGCCCTGGCTGCGAGCCAGCAGCAGGTGGCCGACATGGCGGCTGCGCAAGAGGCGTTCTTGCGCGTGGTCTCGCACGACCTGCGTGCGCCGCTGCGCCACATCACGTCGTACGGCAAGCTGGTGCGAGAGGTGCTGGGCGACCTGCCTGCCGATGTGCTGCAAAGCCCGCCGCTGCAAGAGGCGCAAGAGTTCGTCGGCACCGTGGAGCAGTCGGCCCGCCGCATGGCGCTGATGCTGGACGGGCTGCAGGCCCTGTCGCGCGTGGGCCGCGCACCGCTGCAACTGCAGCCGGTGGACCTGGCCG
This sequence comes from Acidovorax sp. 56, assembly GCF_002749705.1. Taxonomy (NCBI): domain Bacteria; kingdom Pseudomonadati; phylum Pseudomonadota; class Betaproteobacteria; order Burkholderiales; family Comamonadaceae; genus Acidovorax; species Acidovorax sp. 56. The sequence goes on along the minus strand of NZ_PEEV01000001.1, from coordinate 2,531,913 downwards.
CAGCGGTGGCCAAGGCGCGGGCCGCCCTGTCCGCGTTGGCGGGCGCCGACGCTGTGCAGTGGGCGGTGGCCACCGGCCTGCCCACCCTGCAGGCTGACCCGGCCCTGCTGCACGAGTTGCTGGTGCAGTTGTTAGGCAACGCCCTCAAGTTCAGCCAACGCCAACCGGCTGCCTGCGTTGCCGTGCGCGCTGTGCCTGCAGAGCGCGGCACCGGCTGGGTGGCATGGGAGGTGCAAGACAACGGCGTGGGCTTTCACCCCGAGCGCGCTGCGGGCCTGTTCGGCATCTTCCAGCGCCTGCACCGCGAAACCGAATTTGACGGCGTGGGCGCAGGCCTGGCCGTGTGCAGCACCATTGCCGAGCGCCATGGCGCCCACATCACCGCCACGGCGGCGGTGGGGCAGGGTTGCACCGTGCGGGTGGAGTGGCCTGCGGCAGTGGTTTGATTTGCTATTGAAAATATAGCTGCTAGCGCTTATTGGGTAAGCGCTAGCGGCACTTTTGTTTCAAACTTTGCCCGCTTGGTGCTGAAGAACGCCTTGACGTTGCGCACGTTCGCATCGGCGGTGAACAGCCGCTGCGACAACGCCAGGTAGCCCGGCATGTCGCGCGTGTGCACCACCAGCACAAAGTCGGGCCCCGGCGACACGCGCCAGCACTGCTGCACCTCGGCATCGGCCACGGCGCGGGCTTCAAAGGCATCCAGCGCCTCGGTGCTTTGGCGGTCCAGGCTCACTTCCACAATGCAGGCCAGCCCGTGGCCCTGCACGGCGGCCAGTCGGTCGGGCTGCAGCAGGGCCACCTGCCGCTCGATCAGCCCCACATCGTGCAGCCGCTTGACCCGCCGCAGGCAGGTGGGGGGCGACACATGCACCCGCTCGGCCAAGGCCTGGTTGCTTTGGGCGGCATCGTGCTGCAGCAGGTCCAGCAACTGCAGGTCAATGGCATCGAGCGATATAGATTCCATGATTGCTTTATTTTTGAAATTTAATTTCTCCGTAGTGAATTGTAGAAATTAAATTTCAAAATTGAAGATATGTTGAGTGCATATTTCTTAGGTGCCTGCCTACCATCGCCCCATCGGTTTTAACGGAGGCATCCACCATGTGCGGCATCGTCGGCGCGGTATCCACGCGCAACATCGTTCCTATCCTTGTGCAGGGCCTGCAGCGGCTCGAATACCGCGGCTATGACTCGTGCGGCGTGGCGGTGCATGCCGCCAGCCTCGATGCCTCACGCCACGGCACGCCCCAGGGTGGCTTGCAGCGCGCCCGCAGCACCGCCCGCGTGGCCGCGCTGCTGGAGCAGGTGGCCACCGACCATGTCGATGGCGCCACCGGCATCGCACACACCCGCTGGGCCACGCACGGCGCGCCCGCCATGCACAACGCCCACCCGCACTTCAGCCACGGCACGGGCGATGTTGCCAGCCAGCCAGGCCGGGTGGCGCTGGTGCACAACGGCATCATCGAAAACCACGAAGAACTGCGCGCCGCCCTGCAGGCACGCGGCTACGTGTTTGTGAGCCAGACCGACACCGAAGTCATTGCCCACCTGGTCGACAGCCTCTACCAAGGCGATTTGTTTGAGGCCGTGCAGGCCACCGTGGCCCAGTTGCACGGCGCCTATGCGATTGCGGTCATCCACAAGGACGAGCCGCATCGCGTGGTGGGCGCACGCGCAGGCTCGCCGTTGATCTTGGGTGTGGGCAAGGACGCCAGCGCCGGGGCGTCGGCTTCCCGTGAACACTTCCTGGCCAGCGACGCCATGGCCCTGGCGGGTGTGACGGACCAGATCGTCTACCTGGAAGAAGGCGACCTGGTGGACCTGCAACTGGGCCGCTATTGGATCGTGGGCAAGGACGGCAATGCCTTGACGCCCGCACAGCGCCCCGTGCGCACCGTGCTGGCCCACAGCGGCGCGGCCGAGCTGGGGCCCTATCGCCACTACATGCAAAAGGAAATCTTCGAGCAGCCGCGCGCCATCGCCGACACGCTCGAAGGCGTGGAAGGCATCGTGCCCGAGCTGTTTGACGGTGCAGGCCTGCACGGCGAGCCCGGTGCCGCCGCGTGGCGCGTGTTCAAGGAGATCGACAACGTCCTCATCCTGGCCTGCGGCACCAGCTACTACAGCGGTTGCGCCGCCAAATACTGGCTCGAAGAGATCGCGGGCATCCCCACCCAGGTGGAGGTGGCCAGCGAATACCGCTACCGCACCAGCGTGCCCAATCCGCGCACCCTGGTCGTCACCATCAGCCAAAGCGGCGAAACCGCCGACACCCTGGCCGCGCTGCGCCACGCGCAAAGCCTGGGCATGCAGCACACGCTCACCATCTGCAACGTCGCCACCAGCGCCATGGTGCGCGAATGCAAGCTGGCCTACATCACCCGCGCGGGCGTGGAGATTGGCGTGGCCAGCACCAAGGCCTTCACCACGCAACTGGCGGGGCTCTTCTTGCTGACACTGGCCCTGGCGCAAAGCAAGGGCCGCCTGACGGCAGAGCAAGAAACCGCCCACCTCAAAGCCATGCGCCACCTGCCCGTAGCCCTGCAGGCCGTGCTGGCCCTGGAGCCGCAAATCATCAGCTGGGCCGAAGACTTTGCGCGCATGGAAAACGCACTCTTCCTGGGCCGGGGCTTGCACTACCCCATCGCCCTGGAAGGCGCGCTCAAGCTCAAGGAAATCAGCTACATCCACGCCGAGGCCTACCCTGCGGGTGAACTCAAGCACGGCCCGCTGGCCCTGGTGACCAGCGCCATGCCGGTGGTGACCGTGGCGCCCAACGATGCGCTGCTGGAAAAGCTCAAGAGCAACATGCAGGAAGTGCGCGCCCGCGCCGGTGTGCTCTACGTGCTGGCCGACGCCGACACCCACATCGAAAGTGCCGAAGGCCTGCACGTGATCCGCATGCCCGAGCACTACGGCCCCCTGAGCCCGCTGCTGCACGTGGTGCCGCTGCAGCTGCTGGCCTACCACACCGCCTGCGCACGCGGCACCGATGTGGACAAGCCACGCAACCTGGCCAAAAGCGTGACGGTGGAGTGAGGCTTAGAAACGGTGGGTGACGCTGACCGTAAAAAAATAAAGTGTCAAAGAAAAATAAAAGTTGTCAAAACAAGCTGATTCAAACAAAAAAAGTCAGTCGAGCGCAAATATCGCTTGACGGGAAAATTCCACATTAAGAAATAAAAGCACCTCGGTTGAGGCGCTTTTATATTTTCAGATCACAAAGCTGTGGGGGAGTTGGATGGGCTGCTTCAGGCTGGTTGCTGTCACTCAACACGCAGTCGTTGAACGACTGCTGTGATCGAGAGCAGACAGTGAAGAACATCATCAGGCCGTTCTTCTGAACCGCAAGAACTGACACAGCTAGCGTGGTCACTTGTGGACAACGTCATCTAGAAGGCGCATGGTTTCGCCCCGCCCACTCGATGGGAGACCATCATGGAATCCGTTGCAACTGTCGTTCATCGCGAGCCCTGGAATAAGGGAAAGATCGTTGGTCAGAAGGCGCCCTTCAAGCCCAAAGACATTTGTGCGCTGCGCGTGCGTCTTCAGATGGAGAACCGGGTGCGCGAGCTTGCGCTCTTCAACCTGGGAATAGACAGCAAGCTGCGCGGATGCGACTTGGTCGCCCTTAAGGTCCGCGATGTTTGCCATGGCGACCACTCGTGAAGCGCTTCAGCAATGGATCAAGACCGCTAGGCTGCAATCGGAAAACTATCTCTTTCCGAGCCGAATTCACAAGTCACCGCATCTCGGGACGCGTCAGTACGCCCGGATTCTTGAGCGCTGGGTGTTGCAGCTCGGTTTGGATCCAGCAGAGTATGGAACGCACTCCATGCGGCGCACCAAGGCTACGCTCATTTACCGCAGAACGAAGAACTTACGTGCGGTCCAGCTACTCCTTGGCCACCCAAAAATCGAGTCAACTGTCCGATACCTTGGCATTGAGGTCGACGATGCTCTTGAGCTATCTGAACAGACCGAGATTTGAGTTGAGAAAGCGAAAATGAATCGCCCAATGCCCTCATAGTGGCAGCAATGTATCGACCTTGGGTGAGGCAGTGCGCTCGATGGCAGCTGCTTTCTGCGCCAGCGAGAACTTGGGCTCCCTGCCTGCGTAGCCCATCGGCAAACCGAGACGTTGCTAGCACTCACGAAAACACACCCCGTCAAGGAATTCTTGGTTGAGTAACCCAACTGACGGGAGGTTGGCCTGACGCATTTGCCCAGCTTGATGGGGCGCTCAACGGGGCGGATTTTGTCTTCTTAGGAATATATGAATACCTGCTGGTAGTCCAATTTTTTCCGTATGCTAATTGTGAAGATTAAAAATTCTCAGCCTGTATCGCAAGTGCCAGCGATGAATTGTTGCTCGAAGCACGGAGAATGCTCCGCGGACAATGGCAAAAGCCACATTTTTCGACCGAAAGATCGCCATATTTTATTGTCGAGCGATTGAGTTTGAGCTATCTTTCTCTGCTGCGCCAAATAAAAAATGTAGACGATTTTTTATTGGCAAAATATAAAAAATAAGCTATTTATATTTTATAAATTGACGCTAGGGGAGATTTAAAAATGGTACAGAAAAAACCACATGCTGGTCTTCAGCCTGGCCTACATACATCAGCATTCCCGCGCTGGCACAGTCGGGTCTTCTCAATTCTGCTGGTGTTGGGTGCTTTGTTGAGTGCTCCTGCGCACGCATCACCAGCAGTCTCCGCGTCTATTGCGGCCACAGGGGTGGCGGAAGCCCATGCGGTGCAACCCGTTCTGGGTGCGGATGAAGTGCTGTTTGTTGAAGACAATGTCAGCGAATGGCAATTGCTGGCCTTCGGGGTGCGGCCGCACATTGAAGTGGTCCGCCTCAATAGCCAGGGCAATGGTCTGCGTGAAATGTCGGCCTATCTCCAGGGCCGCAGCGGCCTGAGCGCCATCCACCTCATTTCTCACGGAAGCATGGCCCAGTTGGATCTGGGCAGTTTTTCGTTGAACGCAGCCAACCTGTCCGCACAGGAAGGCATGCTCCAGCAGATCGGGCAAAGCCTGCGAGAAGGCGGCGAGCTGTTGCTATACGGATGTGAGGTTGCTAAAGGCGAAGATGGAAAACGCTTCGTACAGGAATTGTCTGCATTGACACGGGCCAATGTTGCCGCGTCTGACAACCTCACTGGCGCAAAGGCATTGGGTGGCGATTGGCTTCTGGAATCCACCACCGGTAAGACTCGTGCGGAATCGGTGCTGACAGCGGAAACCCGGGCGCTGTATAGCCATGTATTGCCGACTACGCTGACCACACCGACCACGATCACATTCACAGGTGCAGTACAAGGCAATACGACGAGCAGTTATGACTTTGATGGCATCACCTTCACGGTCAATGGCGCAGGCCAGGTGGACATCAACGGCGGGGCTGGCCCAGATGTAGCGTCGTTCCTGGCTACTACCCTCAGCGGCTTCACTGGCAACGGCATCATTGGCGACTACAACTGGACCGGTAGTACCGCGAACAGCGTCACCAGCTTTACATTGGCAGGCAATGCCCAAACCAAGTTCAAGCTGACGTCTATGGACATCGCAACGGGTAATGGTGGGCCCGCACAGATTTTCACGGTCACCGGGTACACCGGCGGTCCTGGCGGAACCCAGGTCGCCCAAATTACGGGTTTTGACATATCGGTGCTGACGACGCAAAACTACAGCCCTGGTGTGAATGCCATGACAGCCACACGCATCGGGCCCAGCGATGGCAGCGGATGGGGATTGCACCTTGACTTCACCGGCAGCAAGTGGCAATACATTGACACCATCGTTTTCAGTGCTAATGCCGCGCAAAACGATGTCTTGCTCGCGTTTGACAATATCGTTTTGGACAACCCCGTTGCACCGAGCCCTACCGCGACCACAGGCGCCGCCACCAGCATCACCACCACTGGCGCGACCCTGAACGGTACCGTCAACGACAACGGCGCATCCACCACCGTCACCTTCGAATACGGCCTGACCAACGCTTACGGCAACTCTGCAGCCGCCACCACCGGCGGCACCGTGGGCGCAGGTGCTGGTGTCACCGCTGCCTCCGTGGCCATCTCCAGCCTGAGTTGCAACACCACCTACCACTTCCGCGTCAACGGCGTCAGCAGCGCAGGCACCACCAACGGCAATGACGCTACGTTCACTACCAGCAAGTGCCCGCAGACCATCACCTTCAACAACCCCGGCACCCAGTCGTTCGGCACCACGCCCACGCTGCCTGCCACCGCCACATCGGGCCTGGCACCCACCTTCACGACCACCACCTCCGGTGTCTGCACCATCACCTCCGGCGGTGTATTGACCACCGTGACCACCGGCACCTGCACCATCAATGCCAACCAGACCGGTGATACAACTTACGCCCCAGCACCCCAGGTCCAGCAATCGTTCACGATCGCTGCAGTCGCATCCGGCGCGCCCACCATCGGCACGGCGACAGCGAGTGATGCCCAGGCCTCGGTCACCTTCACCGCCCCGGCCTCCAACGGAGGGTCTGCCATCACCATCTATACGGCAACGGCCAGTCCTGACGGCGCGACCGGCACCTGCGCTGGACCTGCTGCCTGCACCATCACCGTCGCAGGCCTCACCAATGGCACGGCCTATACATTCACCGTCACCGCAACCAACGGTGCCGGCACCAGCACTGCATCGGCTGCGTCCAACAGTGTCACGCCCAAAGGTGCGCAGTCCATCACCTTCAACAACCCTGGTGCTAAAAACTTCGGCACCTCGCCCACACTGACGGCCACCGCCACGTCCGGCCTGACACCCACTTTCACGACTGGCACTGCTGGTGTCTGCACGATCACAACCGGCGGCACGTTGACCTTGGTGACGGCCGGTAGCTGCACCATCAATGCAGACCAAGCGGGCAATGGCAGTTTTAATGCCGCTGCGCAGGTCTCGCAAACCTTCACGGTCAACGCTGTAGCCCCCGGGGCCCCGACGATCGGCACGGCCGTCGCTGGTAATACCCAGGCCTCGGTCACCTTCACCGCACCAGCGTCCAACGGTGGCGCACCCATTACCATCTATACGGCAACGGCAAATCCTGGCGGCGCGACCGGCACCTGCGCAGGTCCTGCTGCCTGCACCATCACGGTGACAGGGCTCAACAATGGCGTGTCCTATACCTTCACCGTCACCGCGACCAACGGTACAAGCACTAGTTCGGCGTCTGCGGCATCGAATGCCGTCACACCCAAGACGGTGCAGGCGATCACCTTCGGTAACCCCGGCACACAGAACTTTGGCACGACCCCGACGCTGACCGCCACGGCAACATCCGGCTTGGCCGTGACCTTCACATCAGCAACAACGGGCGTCTGCACCATCAGCACCGGTGGCGCACTGACCTTCGTGACTGCCGGCACCTGTACCATCAATGCAGACCAGGCCGGTGATGCCAGCTACCTGGCCGCCCCGCAGTCTGCGCAAACCTTCTCCGTAGCCTCGGTTGTGCCCGGTGCACCCACGATCGGCACGGCTGTTGCCGGTGATACCCAGGCAACGGTCACCTTCACCGCCCCGGCATTCACGGGTGGTTCCGCCATTAGCGGCTACACCGTCACCTCCAACACGGGTGGGCTTTCCAACGTTGGCGCTGCAAGCCCCATCACTGTGACGGGTCTGAGCAATGGGGTTTCCTATACGTTTACAGTCACTGCAAACAACACTGCGGGTACGGGCGCGGCGTCTGCGGCATCCAATGCGGTCACGCCCAAGGCCGCGCAAATCATTACATTTACCCAGCCACCCGCACAGAACTTTGGAAGCACCCCAACGTTTACCGCGACGTCCGACTCCGGACTGACTCCGACCTTCACGTCTTCGACCATGGGCGTGTGCACGATCACTACGGGTGGCGCACTGACCTTCATAACGACTGGCACCTGCACGATCAATGCAGACCAGGCCGGCAATGGCAGCTATCTGGCGGCCCCACAGGTGTCGCGTAGCTTCGCGGTCAACGCAGTGGTTCCAGGCGCACCCACCATCGGTGTGGCCACGGCGGGTAATGCCCAGGCCAGCGTGTCATTCACGGCCCCGGCAGTCAGTGGTGGCGCACCGATCACAAGCTATACGGTGACATCCGCGCCTAGCGGTATCACCGCCACCGGCGCCTCTAGCCCCATCGTCGTACCCGGTCTGACCAACGGCACGTCGTACACCTTCACGGTGACCGCCAACAACTCCGCAGGCGCTAGCGCTGCATCGGCTGCATCTGCCGCCGTAACACCCCAGTTGCTCACTGTGTCGGGCACGGTGCCTGGCATGGTCGGCACGGCTACGGCGACCCTGTCGGGAGGCGGCTCATCCTGCACGCTGAATCCCACCAGCGGTTTTGCGAGTTTGTCCAACCCGGCTCCTGCGGGCAAAACCATGCCTTATGGGGAATACGCATTCCAGTCCACCAGCTGCGTTGGGACGGTGACGATGGCGATTACATACCCACAAGCCCTCCCGGCCGGCATTCAGTTCTGGAAGTACGGCCCTGCTACAGCGGCGGTGGGCGGGGTGGTGGCTGCATCTAGTTGGTTCCAGTTCAGCGGTGCGTCACTCAGCGGCGACCGCAAGACGGTGACCTACAGCATTACGGATAACGGCGTGGGTGACTCGGATGGAACAGTCGGTAGCATCAGCGATCCGTTCGCCCCGTTGGCGGTGCCTGTGGCGAGCGACGCCGTGGGGATTCCTGTAGATGCACCGTGGGCGTTAGCGCTGCTGTCGGCGATGCTCGGACTGATGGTCTGGCACAAGCAGCGCCAGCGTGCCCGCGAGTAGCTGGCACGAAGTTAGCGTGACGTCCTGATGGTGAGTGGCAACGTGTCCGGATCTACGGGCACGTTTTATCTAGGTGGAAAATGCCGGACACATCACCACCGCGAGTGTCAGCTGTGAGTGTTTTATGTTGGGGTGAGGTCTAACAGGGGCGCTTCATCATGTACCCGCAAAGCTGTGATCGGCGCGGACATGAACTTCGAAGGGAGTGCGTACAGTGTTCCCACCAACGACTGCTTGGCGTCAGAAACTAGCCGAGCACATGGGAAGCTCAACAGACAGCAATCGCTGCAAACCGGCCCTCAGGCATCTGGAGCACAGTCCCCTAAAACTGGCAAAGCGCTCAACATCAGACTTCGAGCCTCGTTCCATCAGGTGTGATGCCCACGAATATCAAGGCTCACATCCGATGTTTACTGCAACGCAACTCCAACCGTCCCGGCATCCAAGTTCAGCGTAGCCACCAGATCTTGGAAGGGGTAGCATGTACCAATGCCCAAGACAACAGAGCCCAAACGCGAAGGTGGATCACGGCCCCCAGACGCCGATGAGGATCTCGCTTGGCTAAACGCGGCGCCCGTTGGCCGTGAATTCGGCAGTCCTGACTACGAACGTTTGATGGCATTGGACCAAGCGGCATTCGCGGCATTCCATTCTTGGGACCGTGTTCGGCAGTGGTTGGCCACGCCAAACCCGCAACTCAACGGCGAGTGCCCCGACGATGTTGCTCGCAGTCCTGACGGACTCGGCAAGGTTCTTTCCGCTCTAGTGGCGGCAGGTGACTTGGGCAGCGATGACATTGAGTCCGGCGGCGAAGGCTGAACAGCGCCAAAGTGCGCTCAATTCGCATTGCCATTGGCTCGCCGCTTAAAGCAACTCGCCCGTGGTCTCTGGACGCTGCGTACGTTGGCCGATCAACAGCGAAGCCTGTATTGCTCGTCTCGCGCTTTCTTCCGCTCCGATCGCACCCAGTCCAAGTCGTAGTAGCGGCTACCTGCTCGCCCCATGGAGTCCAGCATGGCCACGCGTTCATTCAGTGCTGAACACTGGGCCTTGGTGTTCGCAGACGATGGGGATTGGGATACCTGGGGGGCGCCGCTGTAAGCGGGTGCTGGACTGCGCGTCAGCTCCTCAGCCTCGTTTCTTTGCCTACGAGCTTCTGCGACTTGGTTGTCCCAGCCGACGCCGCTGGAGACGGTGGCGCTGCGCTCCAATGTCCAGCCACGGGTGGCACACTTTTCAGGGATCCAGTACAGACTTCCCCCCGGTGCTCTGCACAGGTAGATGACCGTGGTCTTTGGGCCGCTCAGGTCACTCAGCGTGGGTGATACGTCCACGGCGCGCCCCCCTTTGCAGGGCTCTTGGGTGTAGGTGTTCCCACACCGGTAGACCTCTTGGGCCTGCGCTCCGAACGTGCACACAAACACTGCCGCAAACAACGCCAGACGGTTCATCAACTTCTCTCCCTGGCTGTGAGTGTATCGATCTGTTAACGATTGATTTGGTGGTCAAATCGCGGCCCCTTTGTTGATCAATGTTCCGTGAAATCTCTTGCCTTCCGCCCAGTGGCTGCCGCACTGGCATTCGTGTTTCTGTCTCCGTTTTCCGTCCAGGCCCGAGGTCATTTCGACCAGACTCCTCTCACGGTTCCTCATCCCACCAGTTTTGCCCAGTGCCGCCAGTTTTTTGTAGATGGGCGTCCGCCTGTCGTGCCTCAGCGCCCAGCACTGCGGGAGCTTTGCTATGAGTCTTTTGCGGTGCTGCACAGCGGTGAGACCAAGACTCCGGTGTATGTCGCTCAGCGCCTGAATCGCAAGTCCATCGAGGAGGCCAACGAGAAGCGAGCTGATCGCTTCTTCGCCGATGCACGCTTGCCCGCAGCAGAGCGCGCAGAGCTCGAGGATTACAAGCACTCGGGGTATTCGAGAGGGCACATGGCACCCGCAGGGGACATGTCGACACCCACCGCAATGGCCCAGTCGTTCAGCCTGGCCAACATGGTCCCGCAGAACCCTCAACAGAACGGCGGCTCCTGGGCAAAGATTGAACAAGACACCCGCAAGTACGCACTGCGTGCGCGTGGCGATGTGTATGTGCTCACGGGGCCGGTGTTTGAGCGAGGCGCGCCCACCATTGGTGAGGGCCGGGTGCGTGTTCCCCGGTATCTGTTCAAACTGGTCTACGACGCCACCACTGGCAAGTCATGGGCGCATTGGCAGGAGAACCGTGAAGGAGAGCGGGTATCGGCTCCTATCAGCTATGCGGAGCTTGTGCGGCGCACGGGAGTGGCGTTTCTTCCGGCGACCGCCCGATAGGCCTGCGGCTAAAGCTCAGCTTATGGAGTCTCTGCCGCCTGCTTGGCAGAAGCGAAGACAGGCATGCCCCATGCTTGCATGACAACCCCTCAGGCCATCCTGTGAGATGGCCGGAGCGGGATGCGGGGCGTGGCACTATGGAGAGTCCACCAACGGGCATTGAGAAATTTCAAGCGGTGCAAACGACCATGAAGCTCTACGTACTCTCAGACCTCCACGCTGAATCGGCCGTTTTCAGACCCGATGCACAGGCCTTGCAGGCAGCCGATGTGGTCGTGCTGGCGGGGGATATCCATAACGGCGAGTACACCCCGTTTTGGGCCAGAGAAGCCTTCGGAGACAAACCCATCATTTTGGTCGCCGGGAACCACGAGTTCTACGATCGGCACTGGGAGCGGTGCTTGATGGACATGCGCAAGGCCGCAGGCCAGTGTGGCGTCCATTTCCTGGAAAACGAGACCCTCACGATCGACGGTGTGGATTTCTTAGGGGCCACTTTTTGGACCGACTTTGAATTGATGGGCGCACAAAACAAAGAAGAATCCATCCAGGCTGCCAAGCGGTTCATGGCCGACTACCGCCAGATCGCTGGCTGCACGCCCGAACGCACCATCGAGCGCCACCAAGCCAGTCGCACTTGGCTGGCCAGCGAACTGGCCAAGCCGCTTCAAAGAACGCGGGTCGTAGTGACCCACCATTACCCCACCCCTAAGTCAACGGCAGCGGAGTACAAAGGTGAGCCTGCCAATGGCGCTTTTGGCTCGGCCCTGGGGCGCGAGTTTTTTGAAAACACCCACCTTTGGATTCATGGCCATACCCACACCTCGTTCGACTACCTGGAGCACGGCTGCAGAGTTGTCTGCAACCCTCGGGGGTACTTGCGCCGGGGAGGGCATTTTGAAAACGGCCAGTTTGACCCAGGGCTGCTACTGACGGTGAATGCCGTCAGTTGACGCCCGCATGGAGCCCGTCAAGCCGGCTGCGGCTCTGGGTAAAAGATGCCAGCGTCGTCAATGCGACCACGCTCCTTGGCGCCAGTGCGGGCGTCGGTGCGGATTTCCGCTGGACGCCCTCAACGGTGCGAGGGGCGTCTGAATCAATATGACTTGGTTTTGTGCCGCTTGGTTAGCCGCCTTGCGGCCACCGCTTCAGGACGAGCGCGTCTTGCCGAAAACCAGAAGGTGACGATGAAAAGCCTCCTCGCTCTGCTGTTGGTCAGCGCCTGCTTCCAGGCGCAGTCCGCCGACCTGCCTCCCTGCGACAAGGCGGTGCGTTTCAGCGCGGCTTGGTTCGCCGACCCGGAAGTGGACAACGCCAAACCGGCCGCCGAATTGACGAAGATCGGCGCGGGCGCCGGCCGCAGCGGTACGCAACTCGGCCACGTCGTTGTCGAGACCAAGCTGGCTGTCATGCCGCAGACCAGTTGCCAGGGCGTCGTCGTGCGGCTGGATTACATCAAACCGGTGCTGCGCGTGGCCAGCGAGATCCCGCCGGGCAGCTGTGCCTATGCACACGTGATGAAACACGAGCAGACGCATGTGCGCATTTACCGCGACATCGCGCGCCAGTTCCGCGAGCTGGACTATCCCTGGGCCTCGGGCGGCAGCAGCGCGGGCATCCTGGTCTACGCGAAACAGGAGCTCGGTCGCCTGATGCAAGCCCAGGTGCAGTTCGATAACCCAGAGGAATACGCCAGCAACTTCAGTGCGTGCGGCGGTGAGATCGGGCGGCTGGTGAAGCCCGCGGCGTCTACCAAGTCGGTGCAGACACCGGGTTGAGGCAACCGCCTTGCGCGAAGGCTGATTGGTCGCGCCTTGGGCTGGACCAGACTGATGCCGACGGTCAGGCGTGCTGCCGCCGAGACCGGAGTGAGCCACCGCGCCTACCTTCGACTGCGCCACTTGCTCCGCCCCCGCACCCAACAGGCGTGTGGGTAGAGAGCCACTTGCCTGGCTCACGGGGGTGTCGGCACATGCGTATTCCGGACGCACCTGAACACTGAGTCCATTTCGACCTGACCACTCTGCCGGCACCGATGACAGGGCGCTAACCCCCTGTCCAAGCGCTCCTCTAAGGCAGAATTCGGCCAATAGCTGACATTGAATCGGCTTGAGTCTTTTTTCCCATGACTTCACTCGATCTTTTCGCTCGGCCTTTGCGGTTTTGCGCATGCATTGCTCTAGCGCTTACTGGGTTGTCATTGTCGGCAATCGCATACTTCATCGCATTCCACACTGAATCTCAACCGATCCGTAACTTGGGAGGGGATGATCGTGCCCGAATTGTGGCAGCCAGCAGCTTTGTCGATAGCCACAGGAAAAAGGTGGGACAGCTACCGACGGATGAAGATTTTTCGTTGTGGGCCAAGGCGGCTCCTGGCGAGTTGAGATATGAGGGTGTCGGCTTTCGTTACCAAAGAAACGCCGACAGCACCTACACATTTGATTGGTACGGAGGACGGGGGATCATGTTGTGGTGGAAATCTGATTCAGCAACTTACTTCGCCAATATATCCAAAGACTCCTATTTCTTGTTCGGCAGCAAATGGGCCGATTTATCGGTATTTTTTGGGTTCGCTGTCCTGGCTTTTTGGAGTGCCCGAAGGTCCATCGCTGAAGCGAAAAAAGGGTGATAGGTCTGAGAGAAAACTGGATGGCGGCTTCGGGCCCTGAGCTGTCTTTCGGGAGTGCCACCCGGAAGCTGCCGTTGATTCAAAACAGATGAATTAGTGCTAGAGAGCACGCAGTAGGTGAACTCGGTTGGGCTTACTGTCACGCTATAGTTTGCCGACTTAATGCTTGCCGGGTTTCATGAGAAATTTATACCTGTCTATTTACACAGCATCCTGGTTCGCAAGCCAACAGGCAAGCGGGTTGCGGCACTTTTTTTCAAAAGCTGTATCGTCACACCCCGGATGTATCAACCGTGTTTTGCCGTCTACATTGAGTTAGGCGTCACCTTGATCGACAGCTACTATTTCAGCATCCGGGTTCTAGTGAACCACCCGTCCATGTCTGTGGCTGATTTGACGCGTGCGATGGGTGCGGACCCAGACCATTCGCGCACGCGTGCCGATGGGCTTGGTGCGTCTTGGTCGATGGTCGACGAGACAACTGGCAAGAGGGACTTCTTCTCCGAAGTGTCGGATGTAATCTCTTGGCTCGAAACTAGAAGCACCGACCTCCAGCGGGTACTAGCAACGGGTGGCTCTATTGAAGTGATCGTGCAACTGCCAGGCGACAGAAACACGGGCGATTCGTGGAAGCCGGCCGACATGGGTCGAGCCGCAGCCCTTGGTGTTTCGCTAGGAATTGAAGTTTTCCCAAGAATTCGGGGCGTGACTAGTGACGCCTAACTGGTCGCTGGAGTGGACCGAAACCGGCTGGCCGCACTCCGCTCAGCAGGTCATCATCGCTCCGTGCGGCCAGCCCGTTTCGGCCCCTCAGCTCCAACGTTAGCCAGCTACTGCTATGCCAGACAAAGCACTTACCGAAAGGCTCCACACGGAAATCGTTGTCCAGTGTGACGCGGTTGATTGCGGTGAGGTGTTCGTTGCAAGCGAAGCGGCCCACGAGCCGATTGAATCTTGGGCAGAGCGTGCCTCTGCCGAAGCCGAGGCACAGGGGTGGTCGGTTTCAAGTCAAGGCGTCTTGCTGTGCCCAAAGCACGGTTCGCTTGCTGGAAATTTGGCTAACCTTTTGCTCCATCCACCCCCCTTCGGCGGCGGCTGAGCGCGGACGTTAGGCCGCACAAACGCCACCTTCCCAACCCTGGCCGTTCAAGGACTCCTTCTCCATGCACTCCCCTCCCGAGCGGCTGCACGCATTGGACGCCGTGCGCGCTTTCGCACTGCTGCTCGGCGTGGCCTTTCACGCCATACAGTCTTTCGTCCCGGGCCTGCCGCCGGGACTGTGGGCCACCATTGACAACTCGCCCAGCCCCTTCTTGGCCGGGGTCAGTTTCGTGTCGCACAGCTTCCGGATGACGCTGTTTTTCTTCATCGCCGGCTACTTCGCGCGGCTGATGCATCAGCGCCTGGGGGCGCGGGCCTTTTGGCTCCAGCGGGCGCAGCGCATCGGAGTTCCCTTGGTGGTCGGCTGGATTCTGATCTTCCCGGTCCTCGCCGTCATCTGGCATTGGGGAGCGATGAAGCTCGCGGGCGGTGCGCCGCCTGTTGCCGTGTCACCTTTCGAAGGCTTTGGCGCTTTCCCACTTATTCATCTTTGGTTCCTTTATCAGTTGCTGTGGCTCTATGCAGGCGCGCTGCTGTTACGCGGGTTGATCGTCCGGCTGGACCGTGGCGAGTCGCTTCGCAAGGCCCTCGACCGGATGACCACCGGAGCTCTGCGCTGGCCGTTGGGCGCCCTGCTGCTAGGTCTGCCGCTGGCCGCTTGTCTGATGAGCCTGCCCACATGGGTGCCCCAGGCCGGCATCCCTACACCGGACCGGTCGTTGATCCCGCTGCTTCCCGCCGCCGTGGGCTATGGCATGGCCTTCGCCTTCGGCTGGCTGGTTCATCGCGCGCCGCACGCCTTGGTCGCGATGCGCCAAAGCTGGGTATCACACCTGTGCTTGGCCCTCTTCGCTTCGTTGACCTGCCTGACCCTGTTGGGGGCGCATCCCGGCGTGGCCATGCCCAGTCAGATCAAACAGATGTTCACGCTGGCCTTTGTGGTCTCCACCTGGGCCTGGAGCTTTGCCCTCACCGGCTTGGCCCTGCGTTTTCTGGCCGGCCACAGCGCGCTCATCCGCTACCTTGCCGACGCGTCCTACTGGATCTACCTCGCCCACCTGCCCTTGGTCACGGCGATGCAGGTTTGGGTCAGCACAGGGCCACTGCATTGGGGCCTCAAGTTCCCCTTCATCCTTCTCGCCAGCTTGGCGCTCTTGTTGCTGAGCTATCACTTCTTGGTGCGATCCACCGCGATCGGCGAAGTGCTCAACGGTAGGCGCGCGGTGCGTCATACGCTGGCAGCCGCTCATACTGGGCATCGGTCGGAAGCTTCTTGAGCGTGTTGCTATCTACTTTCGGCTCACACAACCGCGTGGCAACGTTGAGCGCCCGCTGTCGTTTGAGTTGACCGGCTGCTCCTGGCCGGATTCTGCCCCATAGCGAGGGATGCTAGAGGGCCCGTTGCAGACCTTTGGCCTACCCGGCAGCAGACGACTTGCCGGTATGCATCATCTTGATCTGAGGATTAGCTTTCACTAAGGTAGCCCCCCTCCACCTGCTGCTGCTGATTCTTAAAGATGGCCATAGCGGTCTTCATTCGCATGAAGCCGAATTTCCTGTAAAAAGGCTCTTTGCCAGGGACCGCATACAAGATGATTTTCTTGTGACCGGATGACATTTCCACTAAGTTACTGACAACCTGTTTGCCGAGGCCTGTGCCTTGATAGCTGGGCAATACCGCAACGTCGCATATGTACGAGCAATCTCCACCATCAGCGAGCGCTCGTCCCACCGCCACGAGCTTCGCATTCTCGTAGACGAAACACTTGAACATGCTGTTTGAGAAGACTTTCTGCAGAAGAAGCGGCGGCTTCTCGCCTAGTGGAGCGGCCCGATAGAGTGCAGAAAGTTCTTCCCAGTCGACTCCATCGGTGGAGTGTTTCCATTCGAGTGGCATTTGTGGCTCCAATGTCCGCATCTGGCCGATGACAGCCATCGCATCAGTGGCAGCCAGGGCCCCAAAGCGGCCCCCGTATTGCGGCACCTGTACCACTAGGTTTGGGGCAGCTCTCGGATCTCTACCGTGCCGCCAGCCTCGTACACTGGATTGCCTGCTAAAAACTCTTTTGCGCTTTCGAGGCTGGCTGCACGCACTCGGATGAAGCCGCCGAGATCATTGTCGGTCGGTTGACCCGAGTGATTTTTCCTGAGGCGCTCTCCACGCCCTATCGAGCTACCCCCATCAAATTGGCCAGTGCTGCGGAGCTTTGCAATGTACTGCGCCCAGCAATTTGAGTCGTCGGCGGCTTCCGTGTCGGGAGCGTCCTGATGCATCAAAAGAATGTATTCGTTCACTTGTGATCCTCTTAGTCCGTGTCAAGCACGCTCGATATTCGGCCGCTGCTGTAGATGAATGCTCCTGGCCGCTTGGGGCCGCGGACTGAGGATACTTGCAGTGGGTGTTTATGGTGCCGGACTGACCGGTCACCATCGCCGGAATGCGCAGCACATGAGTCAAAAGTGGCTTACTTCTGCATCGGCGCCAACAACATGTGCTCTCGCGCCGCCATGAAGTCGGCTGAGGTCTTCAAACCTGAGCCAAAGAAGGTAGACCAATCGGTTGGGCGCGGGGTCAACACCAGGGTCTCGCCATCTCGACGGATAAACAGCCCACGTACGGACTCGGGAAACCTGCATCCGGGCGGCAGCACGACCGTCTGTGAGCCATTGGTGCGGTCAATGCGGGCTGTCCGCAAAGGTGCGGATGGGTGCCTTTTAGCCACGTCGTTCCTTAAAAAAGCCCCCTTCGGCAGATCCTCATTGGCCACAGCCTGGAGGGCCAGTATCTGCGCAGGAGAGAGGGGACCATCGTCGGATTCGTAGCCCTGGGGCACCCTCATTGCAGAGCCGCCTTGCAGGTCATCACGCAAATCAGGCTTTGAAGCATTGATGCGGCTATCGGAGGATGGGTTTGCCATGACGATCCGATCAGTATATGGAATCGGTGCGGTAATTGGTATGGTCCCGCCCTGTGTCTAACCAGAGCATAGAACGTCTGATCCGCCTCGCCCGGTGACGAGAGAGCCTCTTTTTCACGATCCTCCCAGTTCAAAGGGGGCTGGAGGCCACGACCGCCTCAGTGGGAATGCGCCGCTGTTCATTTTTTCGCCATGTTCATTGCAAATGAACACGCGCAATAAATGAACAGATCCCAAAGAAGCCCAAGGGCACCCAGCCGTGGCCCGTCCTATTGAGTTTGCAGCCAACGGGCCGCAAGATCACAATGCCATATGGCCCACCTCAGCGAAACGTCACCCCCGCAAGATCTGATCGACCTTGTGCAGCAGATCGTTGAAGAATCAGGCTGCACGGAAGGATTCAACGCACAGGCCTGGCTGCAAGGGTGGCTCGCAGCGCCACTGCCCGCATTCGGAAACCGCCGTCCAGGCGACCTCCTGCAAGAGCCCGAAGGGCTGGCCTTGGTCCAATCGACACTGCTGCAAATCCAAAGTGGCAGCTACGCCTAGTCGTTTCCCAAGCAGATCTATCCCCGTCGCCGCACTGGCTCGGCCGTTAGGCCTTAGCTGCCATGCGAATCTTCTTCTCTGCCACGCGCGGCCCCATCCGCAGAGCTTCTTCAATTTTCGCCAACTGCTTGGCGCGTGGGTGGGCTTGGCCTTTCTCCCACCGGGAATACGACAGAGGAGACACCGCCAGCAAAGACGCCATCTCCAGTTGGGTGGCGCCAAGGGCCTGGCGCATCTGCGCCAGCATCGCGGGATTGAACACAAACGCTTCGCCCGAGGCCCGCTTCGCCACTTTGGGCTGACCAGACGGGAGCGCGGTTTGCACTGCCTTGGTCTGGCGTAGGGCCACCTTCAGTTGCGAGGTGAGGTTTTTGACGTCACGCTTTAACGCCGCAATCTCTGAGCGATGGCTGGTGATCGCCTTGCGCATGCTCTGCAGCTCAGGCTTGAGCTCTTTGCGCGCCATGCGCACCACTTCAGCCCGGAATGCGTTGGAAAAGGTATTCATACGCCCGATGGTATCTGGGATGGCATCCGCAAGCATCGCGCACAGCCGCTGGTACGTTGCATCTGGAAGGCTTGGAAAGAACAAGCCATCCTGTGCTTCCCTCTCGTTCATTCGCCCCTGAGCAGATTCCTCAACCCTTTGACTTGGATGCCCTTTGCCTCTGTTGTGTGCCTTTGAGCATTTGCATGGGGCTGATGGAGACACGCGGCTTGAAGCTCTCAAGCCAGGACGTCTTGCCCAGAGCACGAACCACCCGGATTAGCGTTTCCACACGCGAGCCCGATCCTTCCTCAAGGTTTCGCAGGGTCTGCTCAGAAATCCCAGCCTCCGTGGCCAACACCTTCATGGTCAGGTTCTTGCGCAATCGCTCGTGACGGATCTGCTCTCCAAGATCACGTTCAAGTTCTGAGGGGGTTCTGTGCTCCGTCATTCAACCTATGAATTGTCATGCGTTAAGGCCAAATGGTAGCCACGACAGCTCGTTCTTTGATGCGGCATGCCCGATGACTTGAGTGTCTTTAACCTATGCAATTTCATAGGTTGAATGCCAAAAGAACCCATAACACCCAACTTTTTATAGATTGACTGCACGAAGAAACAAGTCATCCTCAGAAAAAAGAAGGAGGCTCCGCGCAGGTGCGCTGCGGTGACCTTCGGGGAGGATCGGCGCTGGTGAGACATGCAAAAAACCGCCCGAGGCCAATGGCCAGAGGCGGTTTTTGCTTGGATGCCCAGGCAGGCCTGGGCGGCCTATTCGACCTATTACTTGCTGGCTTTGTCAGCCTTGCGCTTGGCTGCCTTGGGGTCCACCACGGCCTTGAACTTGGCACCGGCCACGAACTTGGGCACGGTGGTTGCGGGGATCTTCAGGGCTGCGCCGGTGGATGGGTTCTTGCCCGTGCGAGCGGCGCGCTTGGCGGACTTGAAGGTACCAAAGCCCACGAGTTGGACGGCGTCGCCCTTTTTGACGGCGGTTTGGACGGTATCAATGAAGGACTCCAGCACAGCTGCGGCCGCTACTTTGGAGAGGTCGTGCTTGGAGGCCAGGATTTCAACGAGATCAGCGCGGTTCATAGGTGGTAGGTGGGTGAATGCAAAAGAGGTGCTGTTTATACCGCCGTCTGCTGTCTGGTGGGGACGTGGTGGGGAAGCAAATCGCAACAATGCGACTGTGGGGCACCTGGTTCCTAACATGCGCATGT
This sequence comes from Acidovorax sp. 56, assembly GCF_002749705.1. NCBI lineage: Bacteria > Pseudomonadati > Pseudomonadota > Betaproteobacteria > Burkholderiales > Comamonadaceae > Acidovorax > Acidovorax sp. 56. The sequence goes on along the minus strand of NZ_PEEV01000001.1, from coordinate 2,511,865 downwards.
TATCGACCATGCGCATGGTGCAAATGTTGGACACGACTCTCAAGAGGCGGCCTCGCGGGATACACCCCGGAGCAACAGAAGCGCAGCCCCGAACGATACTTAAATATAGATTTCGATAGAAAACTATATTTAAGTATCGTTGCTCCGAGACATGCAAGCGCCGTGGCTCCTCGGTGGCCCGACCTGTGTGCCAACATCGCCACTCCCCCGGAGGAGGCTGCTGGCTAGCCTGCAGTTCGCAGAATCCTCAGCACAACTGGCGCATCCTCTCCTTCAATTGCTCCCCGGCTGAAGCGGTGAGGCCCGTCTTGCCATTCACCAGGAACAGCGACTTGCAAAACGGCCGAAACAACCATGAGCGGTCATCCCAGGCCAGCCAGGGCAGGTAGGCCATGTCGTTTGCCCTCAGCCACGCCTGGCACTCGGCCTCCCGCTCGTAGCTGACAAGGGTGGCAGGAATATCAATCAGGGTGTTGAAGCGGGGGGTATCTGCAATCACCCTGGCAGCGATGTCTCCAGAAAACCGGCTGCGCAGTTGGTCGAGTGGCTTTTGCAGCCGCCAAGTGCTGCTGATCACCACCTGCCACTCAGGCACTTGCCGCAGTGCGTCTTCCAGCACGGGCAGGCAGCTGAAGTGTTTGGACTCATGGCAGTGTTCGGGGTGCAGTACCCCATCAAAGTCCAGAAACAGTATGGGCATGGTGATACCTCGGAAGTCATCCTAGAAAGCCGCACGCACAGGGGCAATGGAATGGGCAAAATACAACCCAGTTGTGATGGACTTGAGGCTGCTGTGAGAGCCCTTGTCCCCCAACGCCTGGAGGCTTCAATGCAGTTTGATTTTGTGAACGATCGCCTGGCCCCAAGTGTTGAATCCCAGCCCACCGTGGCGCTGCGCCACTGGCGCATTCTCGTGCGGGGCAATGCAGATCTGCACCTGATCGCACAGCTCGATTCGGGATCGCTGCGCGTGACCTCCACGCTGCAATGCGTGGAGCTGGCGCAGGGCACTGTCACAACAGAGTCGGGGCGCAGCTATCGGCTGTGCGCGCCGCCCGAGAAAGACGAAGTGCTCCTGAGCCTGATGCGGCGGTACGCCTTGAGGGAAATTCAAAGTGTTACTGGTGATGTGAGCGAAGAGGTCTGGCGGGCCATCAGCAGCGGTGCATGGCCTGCGGGGATGGAGCCTCTTTTACCCAGGGTCCAGCGAGCTTAGACTGGGCGTCTGCTGCGGACTGCACGATCACCCGCAAGGACTCAATGGCACGGGTTTCTATGACTAGGTGAATCTTTGTGAGCTAGCACCTATGGCCGCGCAAAATCCTTTCCAAGAAGGCATCTTTTGCCAAGGTCCAAGATTCATACGGATGTTCTCTCGCAACAAGACAACTTAGCTCAGAAATATTTCGAGAAAAATCAAGAAGTTCAGTGCGACGAGAATGCCCAACATCAGTTTGGACAAAGAAGGGAATGCCCAGGGTTTGATATCGCCTGCGACTGAATTCATGCGGCCTTCGACCTTCAGCCCGGATTCCTCAATCTGGGTGCAGACATTGGTTTCAAAGGTTGCCAAGTCTCCAGAAAATGCAGCTGATTTCCCGAGCACCTGCGCAAGCAGCCTAGCTTGTAGTTCTGCTTGCGCTTCAGGCACACCCGCCCTCATCAATTGCCGAGAATAGGCAAGCGTGTCGAAGGGTATGTTCATGCGGATAAGGATAAATCACCTCCGTCTCAGGTGAATCAAAATGCGTGCACAGACGAGGTGGATCATCAAGGGCGCTTGCTCGTTATCAGAGCACCGACGTCGGCTTACCTCCCAACCGAAGTCGGCCACAGGTATCAGCGATACGCTTTTATGTCGAGGGTCAGAGCATGCAGGCCGCCTTGTTTGCCGCACCCCGCCTAAATGAAAACCACGACGCCGGACGTCGGCTCTGCAGCGATTGCGGTCATCCAACTTTGGCCGCCGAACGCGTACTATCGGCCATAAGCAGCCGGTCACCTTAATGCTGATTACCACGCAAACTTGACACCCGGTCGATAACTTCTGGCTAGAAATCAACAGTCTCGCTACTCATCTAGCAGCATGCGTGTCTCGAGCATCTACGTGTTTCTGACTCACCTCTTGGTGGGGTATTGGTTGCTCATTGGCGGCTCCGTGCAAAAAAGTACCTTTTTCCAGTCGTCATGCACCGCCTTGTTTTTAGCGTTTATCGCATCAACGTGCAAAGACCAGTGCACTAACTTCTTGTATGACCAATCCGAACGCCTCTTCCAAGACAAATCCGAGGCGATGAAGCGTGGATCGACTGTCCCGAGGAAAAGCTCAAAGTATAGGAATGCATCCTCCTCTGACGAAGTTGAGAGGAAAAGCCCAAACCAGTGAAAACACGCCTTTGATCGAACATAGCGGTCATAAGAGACCACTTTCACTTGCGCAAGCCACCGACCGAGGCCTGTTGACACGTTGATGCGCTCCCAGAGTCTATCGTTGACCTCCGAGGGCACCAAGAAGCCTGCCATGGTGATTCCTCGGGCGACATAGCCTGCCATTTCCATCGCCAAATCCGACTCGATTTGCTCCAAGAGCTTGTGCTCAAGATTCGACCTCTGGAGCCCTGAAGCGTAGGCGCATAGTTTGTCATCAGTGTTCGCGTCTGCGAGAACACTAGCCCGCAGTCTCTGACCCGCCTCCGTAGCTACGCTCAACGCGGCGTCTCGGATACTTCCAAGATGGAAAACTGACTCCGATTCATCCTCGAGCATCGCTTCGACCAGTTGCGCTGAAAGCTCAGGTCGATTTTTCGAGATTGCTTGAATCGACTCGATCAGCGGAAAGTGCTCCGCCCCCCCAAAGATCATTCGTCGATTCTTTTTCTCCAAGAACGGCGACAACCACCCAGCGAGCTGCTCCCCGAATCTCTCAACAAGTTTGTCCCAACCAGAGTGCTTATTAAGAAGAGATCTGGGAAAGGTCCCCGATCGAGTGGTTGCAAGATAGGAAAGCTCATCTCGCACATGTCCAGCGAAAAGCTCAAGGTATCCGGCCGTATCGGGAAAGGCCTCAACAAACTCCCCGAGTGCTTCAGGATGCACACGGCGCTTGCATTCGTCGACTGAAATAGGATCTGAAGTGCACGCAAGCAACATCGAACCGCAGGCTTTCTCCTCTCTGGATTTCGCTTGCGAGCAGCACCAATCGCTGGCTGCCAACGCATTGGCAAGTCTTGACGACTGCGTTTCAAGGCCGAACCGAAGAACCCTCTCACGTACACCAGTTGAGGTATGACCCAAGTACGGTTCAAGAGCGAGACTGTCCAAGTCCTCTGCATTCTTTACCGCGCAATCAAGATAGTCCAGCCAAAATATTAGTTCGCTTTCGGAGGAGCTATTTTTCAAACGAGTCTTCACTTCGCGACCTGCTTCAGCACTAATCCTTACCAGCAAGTTCGCGTAGTAAGCGGGCATCGCCTGCTTCGGAGACAAGTCCAAGAGCGAGACCTGCGCGGCAGAGGAGACCTCAAAAAAGCTTATGAACTGCAGATCCCAATTCCATTCTTCTCCTTGATCTCGAGCTCGGCATGCAGCATTTTTCCATCGCTGCAACTGGCCTAGATTCATCACCATGACAGACTGGGGCAATGCTGCAGCTAGGACTGCAATATCACTCCCTTCTGTTGAAGGAGAACATAGCTTATCGAGAATTCCTTCCACGCCGTCCCGTTCAAGCTTGATGCGCAGTGACGGAGACCATCGGGAAAGAACATGTCTCGTAGTAACTGGAGCAATGTGGGAAAAGCTTCGAGGTGAAGCTTCCGGCTTTGGCACAGCAAACTCTAGAGCAGATGCTTCAATCTCCTCGAGGTAGTTTTGAGGCAAGACTGACTGCGGATCGGTAGGTCTTGGAAAGACTATATCGCCCGCGTCTAGGCCCATCGGAATGATCCCCAGCGCTGTGAGAGTGGCGCCAGCACTTGGCGTAGACAACAGCTCCAAGAGGCTGCGGGCAGCTTCAAGACCCACTTCGCCAAGTGGTGCAAGCTCTTTGGCTCTCTGCAAGAGCGCTTGCTCGGTCGCTTCGAAGTCGTTCTCGTTCCATCGGAGCAGCCATGCGAACATTTTCTTCTGCCGAAATTGCCCCATGACGCCTCGGGTTATAGCCCACGCTGTTATGGGTCGTAGCAAAGGCACGCGCGGTAGCCAAGACATCATTTCGATGGCTCGATAACATCCCCATGCTCTGCCTGAAGCCTCGACTTCCCGAATCTCGACTCCAAATATGGGGGCATCAGCGTTGGCTATCCATTCCTCATAACGACGCTGAGTCTGTGCTCTACGAACTCTAGCTTGTTCATCTTCAGGAATCTGACCAAGCACCTCACCCTCAAGTGGATCAAGCCAGAAGCCTTCAAACCATCGGGTTAAGCGAGCCTCACATGCCTTCTCGACAGAAGTCCACTTGAACGAGTTCGCGAATGCCTTTATTAGTACCTCATGTTCGCTATGACGCCCAGATCTGTTGAACCACCAGCGCTCTGCGATGTCCAGAACTGTCTCTGGGAACAAGCCGAGGCATCTCCAAAAGCTCTCAAAATCAGGTTGGCCAAAGTTTTGCGCAGCAAGCCAGTAGGTCAAAAGACTGCGACGCACCACCTCGGGTGTTCCCTCCTCCATCATTGCAAATGTGCTTGCACATCGCAGGATCTTCACGCTGAAATCAGAGCCTTGATAGGCATCGAGTGCCTCATCCAGATTGCTCCGCACTTGCTCCTCTGACTCTGCAGCGCGGAGCTCCGAGATGAGAGCCAAGCCTAAAACGTAGGGAAGCTTGCTCTCAAGTACTTTGAATTGGTGTGCTCTTCCAGAAGAGGTCACCCACCCACCATCGATGATCTCACTCAAGACACCCTCATACCTAGAGAAGTCATCTCCGCTGTCCATTGCGAGCTCGTCGAGGAGCTGCCTTCTGGAGACTTCACTACCCTCAATATTGTTCTTATAGCGTCGAGCAAGGCCGGCAACGAACTCTCTAAACTCCTCCTCACTCAGAACCTTCAGAGCTTGTGGCTGTCTTCCTCGCCAGTCTTCATACACGACGCGCTCTGGCGTTATGTCCCCGCTTTCTTCGAGTTCCTTGCGTCGGCGCAGGGCCTGTCGACAAGCCCTAGGGTTGCGAAGTAGGTGCAATAGTGCTTTGGGTAGCTCGCGCATGACCAAACCATAGGTCGCAAGCAGTTGCTCCAACTCTGCATCATTAAAGGGTTCAACGGGAACTTCGACCGGCTTCGTCGAAAGATCTTGAAGACGCTTCAGCCGGAAATTGAAAAAATCAGGACGGACGGTTAGCAGTACCGCCGCCTTACCTTTTCGATCCGCACCGGCAATAGCAAGCACCAGCTCTGACCAGCTTGGGTACATCCAGTTCTGATTGAGACCATCAATGATTACCAGCAGGTTGGGGCGCAGAGCCTCAGCTGATAGCCAGCGAACTACCCTGCGCTTCCAGAAAGCCTGGTCCCGAATCTGAAAGGCTGTATACAGTGCAGATGCAATAATTGCATCGGCATCAGCCCCACCTACGTTCTTAGCTGGAACGAATACTGCCAACGGAAAGCTAGGATCTGAGTCGATGCGTCCCAGCACCCAATCCAATGCTGCCCAAGTTTTCCCAACGCCTTCTTGACCAAGAAGCGCGCCCACCTTGGCGCTATGATCAGTCCACCAACAGTCAAGCTTCGCACTTATTTCACCCCGCCTGATCCTGTGCGAATCGGTGCCGAGCAACGCTGCATGGGAATCAAAAGCCAACCTCGAGACATCTGCTTCCCTCATTCGAGACTTCAGCCATTCCTGCATCTGTTTCTTGGCCGCGGCCAAGCCAACCAGTGGGCTTTGTAGGCGACTCAGTAAACGTTTGGACGCCGAATCGAATAGCTTGTGATTGCGAACGAAGTCCAATGCATCCGTCAGTGCTTTTGAGGACTGCAGTCTTACATGGATTGCAGCGGGTGACATCGCGCAGAGAACTGCAAGCAACGGTGGTTCTGTTGCTGTCGGATCCCAGTCCAGTACCAGTACATCGATCCCTGCGGATGCACCGACGGCTTCCAACTCCTTGACATCTCCACCGCTTATGGGACGAGTCGCCGCGAGCACCCATACGTCAAGCGTCGGAAAACTATCTACCGCGTCACGGATTTTGGACTTCAGCTGATCTAGTGGCAGTGACGTCGCTGGCGCGTAGTGCTTACCTTCAATACCCACTTCTAATCCATTCACTGGGGTGTCTCCGACTGCGTCCACCCCACCCTGCGGTCCGTTCTTCATCAACCGAAATCCCATCCCGGTAACTTCAGTGAACATGTCCCGGACCAATCCCTCAAACCCGTCGGACTTCGTGGCATTGAGGTCTCGCATTGCAGCAAACAAAGGATCTAACTCATTCATACTTCTTCTTTACTATCTGATTGAGTGGTAAAGGTCGTCTGTAGGCCTTCGATTCAGGTTGGCGATCCCACTCTACATCTGTCTCGCTCTAGCAATCAGGAGGCCAGTACGCCAGCGCAACCTGATGAGATGTATCTATGATGAGAAGTAACGGGTGAAGAGACGTTCCATGCTGTGCTGCGCAGGGGTATTGATCGCCAGTATCCCATTTGATATCTGATGTTTTGGAGGGCCTTATTCAGTGAAGATCAGAAGAATAAAAATCAAGAACTTTCGAGGCGTGAAAGAACTTGACTGGAGCCTCCCCAACACCGACATCTTCTGCCTGATTGGCAAAGGTGATTCTTCCAAGTCCACCATCTTGGAGGCCATCAGGTATGCCTTCTATCCTCAGTGGAACCTGACTCTCAGCGACTCTGACTTTCACCAGTGCAAAGTCGCAGAGTCAATCGTCATTGAAGTCACCATCGGGGCCTTGACCGAAGCCTTCTGTGCCTTGGACAAGTACGGTCAGTACCTCCGTGGCTGGGATTCCACGACCCTCAAACTCACTGACGAGCCTGAAGATCACTTGGAGAGTGTTCTGACCGTGCGGCTGACGGTCGACAAGGATCTTGAGCCTAAGTGGTTGGTTGTCTGTGATCGACACCCTGACGGTGTTCCGTTCAAGCAAGGCGACAGGAACAAGGTCAGCGTTGGCCTCATCGGTGCCTACAGCGAGAAGCAGCTCTCGTGGGCTACAGGCACGGCGCTGGCAAAGCTCACTGAGGCCCAGAGTCTGAATGAGCTGCTGGCAACGGCCTCTCGCACAGCCAGAGCCTCTTTGGATGCCAACAGGCCTGTCACTCTCAAGAACTTCGATGAGGCGGCTGAGAAATCGCAGGAAATTGCAAAGCGGTTGGGGGTGCCGGTATCGCAGGCTTACAAGGCTCACCTCGATCTGGCTTCTATCAACCTGAAGGTAGGTGGGTTGGCACTCCATGACGGTGACATTCCTCTTCGCCAGCTAGGTCTTGGGTCAAGGCGAATGCTGCTGTGTGGCATTCAGAAGATGGGGTTGGAGGAGGGACACATCACCTTGTTTGACGAGGTGGAGTTTGGCTTGGAGCCGCACCGAATCACCCGTCTTATCAAGCATGTCCGAGAGGACAAACGAGGCCAATACTTCCTCACCACGCACTCGCCCACGGTCCTGCGGGAACTAACCGTGAATGACCTGTACATCGTTCACAGCAAGGAAGGTGTCGTGCGGGTCATTCCCGCTTACTGCGAAGGATTGGCTGCTCACGAGGCGCAAGGAAGGATTCGCTCTAGTGCGGAAGCGTTCTTGTCCAAGAAGGTCGTCGTCTGTGAGGGAGCTACAGAGGTCGGGTTCATGAGGGGCTATGACGACTATCAGGTCGGCAAGGGCAACGATCCATTTTCCTATCACGGCGTGTCCCTGCTGAATGCAGGTGGGGCGAGCAAGATCAAATCTCTGGCAGAGGCATTCAAGCTGCTTGGCTATGACGTCTGCGTTGTCGCTGACGGGGATGCAGAGAAGCAGTTTTCTCCTGCTCATGAGGCTGAGTTGAGAGGCAAGGGTATTTCGGTCCATGTGTGGACCGACAAGCTCTCATTGGAGCAACGAGCGTTTCAGGATTTGCCATGGATCAGCGTGATTGCGAGTGTGCAACTCGCTCAAACTGTTCCTAGCTTGTCTGTCTACGACAATGTGCGCTCTTGGTTGAAGATGCCGCTGGATGAAGACGTCGCCAAGTGGGGGGACAGTCCTGAACTTAGGCTCGCTATCGGAAATGCAGCGAAAGGCAGCGACTGGTTCAAGGACATCACCCGTGGCGATTTGTGGGTGCAGGCTATCAGCCCTGCATTCGATGATGCAAATTTCTCAAAAAAGGACATAGCCACGAAGCTCGCCCAGCTTTGGGCTTGGGCAGAGCGTGTCTGAAGAACTGGCCCTCAAGCTCAACGACTTCACTACCAAAGGGTATGTGATCGCGCCGGCTGGCTACGGCAAGACGCACCTCATTGCCATGGCAGTGAAGGCGGCCAGCAAGAAGCAACTGATCTTGACCCACACCTTCGCGGGTGTGAACTCCATCAAGGCCAAGATGACGGCTCTTGGCGTGCCGTCCTCCAAATACCAGATTGACACGATTGCGAGCTGGTCACTGCGGCTCTGTTTGGCCTATCCGAAGACTTCGGGCTGGAAGGTAGAGCACCCCACAAGCAAGCAGTGGAACAAGCTCTACGAGTGCTGTTCAGGGTTGCTGGGGAAGCAGTTCGTTCGCCGCGTCATCGCTGCCACCTATGCCGGCGTCTATGTGGATGAGTACCAGGACTGCTCCGATCTGCAGCATGGCCTTGTCTGTGCCTTTGCTGAGTTCATGCCCTGTCGAATTTTGGGCGATCCGATGCAGGCCATCTTCGACTTTGGTGGTGATGAAGACAAGCCCGTTGATTGGGCCGTGAGTGTCTATCCGACGTTCACTTGCCTCGGTCAGCTAGAGACGCCGTGGCGCTGGAAAACGACCGGCGATCCGAAGCTTGGGGATTGGCTAAAGAAGGCGAGGGAGACCCTGGAACAGGGACAGAAGATCGATCTTTCAAACGGTCTGCCTGCCTGTGTAATACGAGCTCACACCACTCCAGAATATTTGGCGTCAAAGCAGTACTCCTCACTGATGGGTTTGCTGGGTCAGCAGGAGAGTGTGATTGCCCTTCATGGCGGCGATCAGCAGTCCAAGAACATGACCCATCTCTTGGCAAGAACTATGGGTGGCAAGTTCTCTTCCATTGAAGAAGTCGAAGGCAAAGATCTTCATTCGTTCATCAAGAAATTGGTTGCAGCCAAGACAACCAAGCAAGGCTTCCTGCTCGCGTTGGAGTTCGGCAAAAAGTGCTTCACTGGGGTGGCGAAGGCCCTGACTGCTGGCACCCAGAAGGGCGAGGTGGCAAAGCAAAGCAAGGTGACCAAGTATCCATTGGTCTTGCATGCCGCGAATGCTTACCTGAAGGAGCCGACCAGTGCTCACCTTAGAGCCTTCTTCCTGGCGTTGAAGGACAACCCTGAAACGTCAGCCTACCGTCGTGATCTGCTGTATCGCTTCCTCAACGTGCTGAAGATTCACATTGACGGTAGCGGGGTAACGCTGACGGACGCGGCAAACCTTTATCAACGCGACATGCGGCACACGGGGAGGCCGATAAGCCACCGCAAGCTCATTGGCACAACGCTGCTTGTGAAGGGACTGGAGTATGACCATGCGGTCATCCTTGACGCTGACTCACTGGGCGCCAAGGATCTGTATGTCGCAATGACACGTGGCGCCAAGACTTTGACCATAGTTGGTGAACAACGGCACCTGCCGGCAAGGTAACGACATGACGAAGAAGCTCTTGTTGGTTGACTTGGAGAACAAGCACAAGGTCGATCTCTCTCCGCTGGATGAGAGCTTTAGGGCCATCATCTTCGTAGGTGCCAACCAGAATCCTCCCAAGGCAGCGAAGAAGCCTGCCACGGCCCATAGGTTCAGCCGTGTGGACTTCCTGAAGATTTCAGGTGCGGGCAAGAACGCCTTGGACTTCCACATTGCCTTTGAGTTGGGCCGGACCTTTGAGACGGCTCCAGACACCGAATGCTTCGTGCTCAGTGGCGACAAGGGCTTCGATCCGTTGCTCAACCACCTGAACGCCAACGGCATGAGCTGTCGAAGGGTGGAGAGCATTGCAGAGCTTGTGCCTGTCAATGTTGTGCCGCTCGTGGCTCATGACCAGGTGGTGTGCCCGTTCTGCAATAAGGCCAGCACGATTGAGCACCACGGTGGGCACTGGTGCAGCAACTGCGGCCGGTTCGCCACGGCGCCAGATCCCAAGCTACTGCCGTCAAACCAGAAGGGCTACAGGGAACCTGAGCGCAACAAATACGGGGACAACGCTATCTACTACGAATGCGGCTGGTGCCACCAGCGCACTGACATGACGGGTGGCATCTACGACGACGGCGAATGGATGTGTGGGGGCTGCATTGCTAGATATGCAAAATAGTCAGGAGCAGTCTCCTTGGCTGAAAAAACTTCCCCTTTGAACGTCTGCTGCTAAGCAGAGCTGTCACCGCTATGCCCATGGGTGGGCGGCTGTTGTCAGCCTCAAACGGTCACACGAGGAACGTTCCTAGGTCACATCCAATGACCGTCGTACAGCATATGATTGCCCGCAACCAGCACCACCGGCTCAGCTGGAAACGTCTGGCGAGCCCATGCGGCTACCCGACTGCTCTTGTCGATGTCCCCGGCCAGTTCACCATGTCGGCAATGGCCGTTGCTACCGAGTCTGGTTTGAACGGGGAAAATTCCACATGCAAAAGGAAGGAGCAAGGAGCTTCATCTGCGCATCATTGGCGGAATCAACCTGAATCGCCTACATGGTCCGCCCAAGGAGAACAAGCGTTTACGTCGTGATGGTTTGAAGGGTTTGCTGCCTTACATCCGGGCTGTTGATGCAGTGGCTGCTGCTGCCCATGATGGCTATTCGCGGCTGGGGTTCCTATCTCCGGGATGTACTCAAGGTACTGGCGATTCATCGGAATTCCCCAACCCGGTTTGACCGTCATTCCATCAATACGCTTTGTGCAGGTTCTCCTTCAAATCGGTTTTGTAGGTCAGTGGCGCGCCGCGCTGACGGATCATGCACTCACCGTCTCAAGCGGATTCCAACGGGTCCGATCGAAGGCCGTGCCCCTGGCTAGAACCGCCCACGCGGTGCGCGCCATCTTGTTGGCCAACGCCACCACCACGACGTTGTAATGTCGCCGCTGCAGCAACCGTTCAATCCAGTCAGATTTTCCGGATCGGGCAATCACGGCCCTGGCGCCGGCGATCAACAAGGTTCGCAAGTAGGTGTCTCCGCGCTTGGAGATGCCCAACTGCTGCGTCTTCCCCCCAGTGCCCACGTGACGAGGGACCAACCCTACCCATGAGGCGAACTGCCGCGCGGATTTGAATGTGCAGAAGTCTCCGACCGCCGCCACCAGCGCCGAGGCTGTCAGGTCTCCGACACCAGGAATCTGCTGAATGGCCTGCATCTGCCGGTCCTCTCGAATCATGGCGCCCAGCCGCTGGCCAATCTGGTCGATGTCATCTTGCAATCCATCGATGCGTTTGAGCTGCTCCTGGATGCAGATGACCAGATCGGCAGGCAGATGACCCTTCTCCTGGGCCTCGGCGATTTCTGCCTGGATCATCTTAAGCAATTGGTTGTGCCCCACGGGCATGGCAATGCCGAACTCGGCCAAGATGCCTCGCAGGGCATTGGTTTGCATGATGCGCATCTTCATCATTTGACGGCGCATGCCGTGCATTGACAAACAAGCTTGCTGGCGCTCCGATTTCACGGGGACCGGCAAGATGTGCGGCTGCTGTGCCGCCACCCAGATCGCCTGTGCATCCATCGCATCGGTCTTGTCACGCAGCAAGAAGGCTTTGACATGCTGGGCCGGCAACAGCTTGACGTCATGTCCCAGCGCCCGGATCGTCCTGGCCCAGTAATGCGATGACCCGCAAGCTTCCATCGCAACCAAGCTACGGGTGCATTTGGCGAAGAATTCCGTGAGTTTGGCGCGTTTGATTTGGCGTCGCTGGATCTCGCCCGACTCCACATCAACGATGTGCAGTTGGAACACCGACTTTGCCAAGTCCAGACCAATGACGGGCAGATTCAGAGTCGATTGCATGGTGGCCTCCAGGATCAGTGGTTGCGAGGGTTGCCACTCTGGCACTTTGCAACTGGACTGGCGACACCTACCCCGGTCTACAGGAGGGTGACTGCAGTGCAGCGCCAAAGGTGGGCGGACCATGCCATCTCCGGTTTTTGAGGAGGCTCAACACTCTGAGAGGATTGAGCCATGAAGAAGACGAACAAGTTCTCGCCCGAGGTGCGTGAGCGCGCAGTGAGAATGGTGCAGGAGCAGCGCGGGGAGTACCCATCCCTGTGGGCTGCCATCGAATCCATTGCCCCCAAGATTGGCTGCGTGCCGCAGACCCTGAACGAGTGGGTCAAGCGTGCCGAAGTTGATGCAGGCACGCGAGAAGGCGTCACCACAGCCGAAGCCCAGCGGGTCAAGGAGCTGGAGCGCGAGGTCAAAGAACTGCGCCGGGCCAACGAGATATTGAAGCTGGCCAGCGCGTTTTTCGCCCAGGCGGAGCTCGACCGCCGGCTCAAGTCTTGAGGGCCTTTATCGACCAGCAGCGCAATGCTTTCGGGGTCGAGCCGCTCTGCAAGGTCTTGCAGGTTGCCCCGTCAGCGTATTGGCGCCACGCCGCGCTGGTGCGCGAGCCTCACAAACGCTGCGCTCGAGCGAAACGCGACGAATTGCTGATGCCGCAGATTCAACGAGTCTGGCAGGCCAACATGCAGGTCTACGGCGCTGACAAGGTATGGCGCCAACTGGGGCGCGAAGGCGTGACCGTGGCCCGCTGCACGGTAGAGCGTCTGATGCGCAGCATGGGACTGCGTGGTGTGATGCGCGGCAAGGCCGTACGAACCACCGTCAGTGATGGCAAAGCACCATGTCCATTGGACCGGGTCAACCGGCAGTTCCGGGCCGAGAGGCCGAACCAGTTGTGGGTGAGCGACTTCACTTACGTTTCGACTTGGCAGGGCTGGCTGTACGTGGCCTTCGTCATTGATGTGTATGCCAGGCGCATCGTGGGCTGGCGAGTCAGCAATTCGATGCGTACCGACTTCGTGCTCGACGCCCTGGAGCAAGCCCTCTATGCCCGTCAGCCTGAGCGCGATGGCAGTTTGGTTTGTCACTCCGATAGAGGCTCGCAATACGTCAGCATTCGCTACACCGAGCGACTGGCGGAAGCTGGCATCGAGCCTTCGGTGGGCAGCAAGGGCGACAGCTACGACAACGCCCTGGCCGAGACCATCAACGGCCTGTACAAGGCCGAACTGATTCACCGCCGGGCTCCATGGAAAACCAAGGAAGCAGTCGAGTTCGCCACGCTCGAATGGGTATCGTGGTTCAACCACCATCGCCTGCTCGAACCCATCGGGTACATCCCGCCGGCTGAGGCTGAGGCAAACTACTACCGGCAACTCGCCAGTCAGGCCACTGCGGAAGTGGGCTGACTTAAACCAAAAAGCCTCCGCAGAAACCGGGGCGATTCAGTGTTTGCTTCACCGACGCAAGTAAGTATCCCTAAGCCTCTCCAGTACGAAGTATTGCGTTCCCCCCCATGTTGAATTGCGCGTCGCGCAGCAATGTGTAATAGTAGAACAATGTTCGTATATCCCACATCTCAAGGAGAGCTAATTCGAGCCGCGCGCGGTACCCGCACGCAGGCTGAATTTGCGAAGTTGCTAGGTTGCGATCGATCTTGTCTCTCGCGTTATGAGAGGGAGCAGCTCGGTGCTTCCCCCATGGTGATCAGTCGGTGCTTAGACATCGTTGCGAAGTCGATGAGGAGCAGCGAGGAGACGCCTAGGCCGTATGAGCGTGCGCTCGCGCAAGCGCGCCGTGTTGTTGCAGAACTGGAGAGGTTGGGGGAAAAATGAATCTGCCGCTCTTGGCTCCAATGCCACATGAATTCGTGCTTGCCCACGCTGGGCGGATTGGATTCTTTTTCCGTGGTCAGATTCCAAAGAGTCAAAGGCACCGGCTCATTGAGAGGCTTGCGGAGAAGCACTGCGAAGGCGCTGCCGCGTTCTCTCTGCTGGAGCAGGTGGCCACGATCGCGGGAATGAACGCCTCAGACTACGCGAGGCAGCATAGCCTTTTGCCTGCGCTACGAGTCGCAGAGCGGGATACAGCGCCAGCCCTTCATGGATCTGCAGTCAGGCAAGGGATCACAAAACTCGTCGGATCACGACTGCATACACACAAAGTGCACCTGTGCCCCAAGTGTGTCGCAGAAGATTTGTCGCACTGGGGCTTTAGCTGGTTTCGACGTACCCACAATCTTGTAGGCGTTGAGGTCTGCCCCGTACACGGCGAGGCTTTGCACCGGGTGAAAAATCCAGACCCGTTTTCACTTTTGCCGCAGCACTGGGTTGAACTGGGTGAAGTCGAGCGTGTCGAGTTTGACTCCGCGAGCGACGCTGAGCGCCAGTTTCAAATTCGGCTGCAAGAAGTCTATGAGATGTTTCTGGATCGAGATAGGCCGTTCGACTTGTCCGCAATCTATGGCCCATTGGCCCGCAGGGGGCGTGAACTCGGTCTGAGGAACAGCCGTACCGGGGTGAAGCCGCCGCTCAGCGACTACGTTCTGAACTCTGCGCCGCGAGCTTGGCTTGTTCGCCATTGGCCAGAGCTTTGCAAGAAAGAGTCTGGAGAGTTCTTTAGCCCGTTGGATCGACTTCCCGGCTCCTACGCGACTCCAGGCTCTGGTTTCGCATATGCCGTAGCGCTTGCGACACTCTTCGAATCAGCGGGAGAAGCCGCACAATCGCTGGCAACTCCGGTGGCACGACGGATGCCAGATGAGAAAGCGGCAATGAAGTCTCAGTACTCAGTGGAGTACTGGACCACGGAATTTTTGGAAGTATTCGTAAGTTGCGCAGGAAACATAGCTGCGATTTCAAAGCAGCTTGGCCTTGACAGAGACTATGTGGCAAGGAAAACAAAAAGCTTGGGTTTGCCATCCTTGAAGGGGGTCAGATCCTCGCCTAGGTGGCGTGCACTGGAAAGGTTTGGTGCCGGGGAAAGCCTTGCAGCGGCTTGCTCGGCTGAGGGCGTAGACCTCGGGCTTGTTGAGGAACTGCTGCGTGTGGCGAGTGGCACGCTGGTCCGGGCAGTGAAGTCAGTTAAGAACGAAAAGCTCCAGAGGTCACCGCGCGAGAGAGAGCAGATATCGATAGGGCTGCGGTCTTGATCAGGAACTCATGTGTAACGCAGTGCACTGCGGCGCATAGGGTCAACGATGCCATGTAGTACAAAAACTGGTGGACGCCGAGAACGGCACAGCTCATGGACAGTGCTTTCTCAAGAGTTGTCTGCGGTGCCCTCGAGCGTTGATTGTCCCTGGTGCCTTTCACCTCGCCGTCGCGTCATACACACCTCACGGATCGCCAGTTGGGTAAGGGGCAGTTTGTGCATGACTGACATCACTTGACGCAGCCCCTGAACCTGGGTGCACAGTTCCGCCAGTGTCGGGTGAACCCAGTGAGCCCTTGGTGGTCGCTGAGGCTGTGTGCGTGGCGAGCGGCGCTGTGGTCGGCATCGGCTTCTCTCTGGGAGGCGAAACCGGGGAGGCCTATCGATCTATGCTTTTCTGCATGGCTGTCCCGAAGGACTATATCGCGCGGCTCTATGGTATTCCGCCAGACAAACTGAACTGGCAGATGAGAGGAATCAGTAGTGCATTCACCTCGGACCGGGGACCAGCCGGTCACAGAAAATTCGCAGAGCGCCTCGAGCAACGGTTCCCCATCAAAACCATTGCACCTTCGTATGATGGCAAAGCGAAGGCGCCCGTTGAAACAACCCATCCCAAGTCAACCAAACTGGAAGGGGCGCCATCGTATGTGCTGAGCGACCTGAATGTGATGGGCATGATCAAGCGGGAGGTCTTCCGTGCGGCTGCCAAAAATCATTCAAAGGACATTTCAGGTCGACTCAGCGAGCAGGCCATCCATGACTTCTACAACGCGCGGCTAGTCGCCACGCCGCATAACTACTGGCAGTACCTCTCCGCGCGCATGCGTACCCATGCCCGCCAGATCAGCCTGGAGGAGGCAGTTCGATCGTTCTGGACTCCCGTGAAGCTGGCTGTTGACCGCGACGGCGTGAAGTTCAGGCACAGGCACTACAGCTCCAGGGCAATGCTCGAATCTCCGCTCATGAAAATGGTGGGTCTGACAAAAGGGCTCAAAGTTCAGGCCTATGTGTTGAGTCTTGTAGCGCGGGTCATCTGGGTGGATGTCAGCGGCAGTCTGATGGAGCTGGAAGCCACATCTCGTGCGAGGGTGGATGGCGAAGACGTCCTAGTCCCCATCAGTCAGCTCGCCGAGACGGAAAAGCTGTTGAGGCAGATTCAGTCTAAGACCCGTGAGAGCGCGCAGGCTGCCATTAGTCGCGCCGAATCGGATTTTCAGGACGTGACAGGTGTCCGCTGGGATGCTGGACAGCGCAAGAAAGGCAGTCCTCCGAGGCCAAAGGGCAGCGCTGCGCATGAGGCGAAGGTAGTAAAGGGGAGCACATCAGGCGGGAGAGCAGCATGAGTATCAGTCCAAGGGTCAAGCAGTACTCATTCAAGCTATCTGACGCTGAGATTGATCAGATCATCAGCGTACCGCCCAAAAAGATCGAATGGGGCGATGCAGATGTCCAAGTTCGGGCAGGCCTTTTGGAAAGCGGCCTAAGAAGGTTGGTCCTGCCTGACGCCCAGATGCGTAGTTTGCTGCGTGAATTAGCCGGAAAAGTCCAAGCCCATGCCGTTTCGCACATGGAGTTTGACGCCGCATATATCAAGGGCTTGTATTCCAGGAATCCCTGGGGTCGCTCTCGCCCATCAGCAATCTGCTTTACTGGGCTGCAGGGTGTTGGCAAATCTCAGGTGCTCCAATCTTTGTCTCAGGTCCTGATGGCAAGATCCGAGCAAATGAGTGTGCGGGGACATGCGGGCATTGATCTTATCCCTATGTGGTTGATGACGCTTGCGCAAGGCGACGGGCTCAATCAACTGCTGCGCGAACATGTCGACCCTACGTGGCAGTTTCCCGAATCCCAGAAAGCTGTCGGTGATGGCTCAGACCCCAAGAGTTGGACCGTCCCCAAGATTTTGGAGTTTGCTCAGAGAGCGTCATGGCGGCATGCGACTTGTCTGGCCGCCATTGATGAGTTTCAGTGGATCTCCGCCAGCAGCAGCGCAAACGCTCGCGCTGCGAGCGTGCTATTGAAGCTCCATGGCATTGGGCCGATTCTGGTCTACGGTGCGAATTTCAGTCTTGGACATAAACTGAAAAAGCGCCTACCGGAGGACTGTGATCGACTTTTGTCGTCTCCTGTCATCATGAGACCGTTCAATCCCCTTTGCCCTGACCTGACGGCATATCTGAAGGCATTGCAGTCGGTCGCGCCGGACGTACTTGTCTTTGATCCTGTAGACGACCAAGAGAGCATTTATCTTCTCACGTTCGGTATCCGACGCAAGATAGTCGAGTTACTTGTAGCAGCTTACAAGATTGCATGTCGCCAGGGTAAGGCTGGCAAAGTTGGCGTTTCGGAGCTGCGTGATGCCTATCGGTCTGAGTTGTATGCCATCCATCGGGCGGATGTAGAAGCGTTGTTCAGGCAGCACGTCAGCGGCAGGATGGAGATTGAAGCGCTGTGGTGTCCGTTCGGATCAATGGAGCATTCCAAATCCAACGTGTCTCAAGCCACTGCGATCATTGATGCATTCGAAAAGAGGGTGGAGGACGACTATCTTCGAGAATCATTGACACCATCTGAAGGACAAGCGTGGGATGCACTGCGGTCCCAGGGCGCGCGTGAGGGTAAGCCGACAAAAGTCCTTCGTTTCCGAAAAGGGAAGGCGACCAAAGAAGACCTTCTCGCCGGGGCAGCGATTTTGGATAGGTTTTCGTGAAAACTGGAAGCCTTCAGCCGCAGTGAGTCGCCAAAGGTTGTTGTACCAATTCGTCGGTTACGTTGTCGGCTCTGCAGCGACCGCCATCACTCCGCGGACTTAGTGTGAAACAAATTTCATGGCCTTGGGTGGCTTTGCCACCGAAGTCATGTAACTGAGCTGCATGTCAGGGGCGACCATACACATGCTCAATCTGGAGCAGGTGCAGGGCTTACCCCGACGATGCGACCACCGATCATGGTCTACTTGATGGCAAGCGGCCCACCGACCACATCGGCTGCTCCGATTTTTTTCACACCCTCAGTTTTTGACACTTTTTGTTTTTGAAAGATCAAGCCAGTCCGCTGATTTCATGCACTCTGACACATTCTCAAAAATATTGGCTCAAGTGGAAAGATGTGACACTCTATATTTTTACGGTCAACGCCAACGCCCCAGCGCAACACGTCGCTGGACACGCTGCCGTCACCGCGTTTGACTTCCAGTTGCCGCACTGCGGTGTACAGGCGTGTGCGCTTGGACAGGTCGTACGTCACCATGGCGCTGATGCCGCTGGCGTCGATCACCTTGCGGTCTTGTGCGTCGCGGTTAAGCGAGCTGGCGTAGCCCAGGGCCACGGTGGCTTGCCCAAAGGGCACATCCACGCCCACCTGGTATTCGTTGGCGGTTTGGCCGCCAGTCACGCGGTGGTCGGTTTGCCTTTGCAATGACGCAACCACGGTGAAGGCCTTGAAGCGGTGCTTGCCGGAAACCAGGTGGTAGCGGTTCTCGCCCGTGGTGTAGAACTCGCGCTGAAAGGAATAGCCCACGCGCGTGGTGTCGTCGTCATAGATCACATTGCCTGTCACGGTGCGGGGGGCGGCGGTGGCGGTGACGCCACCTTCGCCCATGCCCACGCTGACAGCGGCGCTGAAGTCGCGGTACTCGGGCGTTCCGTACTGGATGGTGTTGTTGGTGCGTGCGAGGTAGTCGCTTCCGCTCACTGGGGGCAACCCGTTGCCTGCGGTGGTGCTGGCGGACCAGGTTTGGCCTGTCGATGCAAAGCCGGACGAGTCGTACAAGTGGTTGATGGGCCCACGCAAGGCGTCGTAGGCCGTCAGCATGCGTCCGAGCTTGAGTTCGCCAAACGGTCCGCTCAGGCGCACAAAACTGTTGCGGTTGAAGCCGCCGTTGGAGGCAGACACGGTGCTGATGCCCCCGGTGTCGATGGCAATGCCTTGCTCCAGGACGAAGTTCAGCTTCAGCCCGCCGCCCAGGTCTTCGGTGCCCTTGATGCCCCACCGGCTGGCTTGGGCGCCGCCGCTCTCCACCATGCCCACCGTGCCGGTGGCTGCACCGGCCTTGGTTTTCTGTACACCAGTCCAGCCATCCACGATGCCGTAGAGCGTGAGGTGGTCGCTTTGGGCGTGTGCTGCCGTGGGGCCCCAGCCCAGGCAGGCGGCCAGGGCCAGCCCGCAAGTGGTGGCAGGGGCACGCAGGGATTTCAAACTTCGCACAAGAGTCTCCTTTGATTTATTAACATCAGTCGTCTGACGTGTTGGAGTGTGCGCAAAGTTGAAAATTTAGGGATTCGGACAAACCCGAGGTGGACCAGGGATCCTCTGCGCGAATCGCGCGGCAAGTGGGCACTGTGGATCGGGATGGGCTGCAAGGCGCAAAGCGCAGCAATAGCCGTAGCTATTGCGAGCATTGGCAACGCCGCAGACCACCCGAGCCCGCAGATGCACACGCAGATGCACGCGGCACGGTGATTGGTGCAGAGGATCCCTATGCGTCTCCGCGGGCAATGCGCAGTCGCTCGCGGCTGTGGATCAGGTGCATGAGCATGGCGGCGCGGGCGGCGGCGGCATCCTGGCGGCGGATGGCGTCGTAAATCTCTTCGTGCTCGCGCTGTGTGATTTCCTTGTTGTGCTCCAGCGAGGCGAGGGGTGCTCCGAATGAGGGTGCCTGGGGCGGTGTGTCGGCAGGGGTTGCGCGGGGGCGCGGAATGGTGGCGCTGCCCAGGTTGCGCAGCACCTCTTCAAAGTATTCATTGCCTGTGGCGCTGGCAATTTGCATATGGAAGTTGAAGTCGTCTTCCGTGGTACTGGCGCCTGAGCGCCGGTGTTGCTCAAAAGCGTCCAGCGCCGCCCGCATGGCGATGAGGTGGGCGTCTGTGCGGCGCAGGGCCGCCAGGTGGGCGGCCTCTGACTCGAGGCTGATGCGCAGCTCCAGCATGGCCAGGACTTGCTGGATGCGAACGTCGCGTGCCGTGGCGGCCAGCAGGGGGCGTGTTTGCTGTGAGCTCTCCAGCACAAAGGTGCCCACCCCTTGGCGTGTGGTCACCAGACCGCTGGCCTGCAGCCGGGAGACGGCCTCGCGCACCACAGACCGGCTGACGCCAAATTCGCGCATCAACTCGGGCTCCGGGGGGACGCGGTCGCCTGGCTGGAGTGTGCCGTTGTGAATGCGTTCGGTCACGCCGTCGACCACGCGCTGGGGTTGGCTGATGGCGCGCGCTGGCGGGGTTGGGGTGGAGGTTTGTGCACTCATGAGGGGGGTGGCCGGTGTGTTTCGACTATATCTTGCGGTGCTGGGTTTAGGGTTTGTCCTGATTCGCTGGGCGTATGTCTAACTAACAATCAACTCATCAGACGACTGACGAGAAAATCTTATGAAAATCGAGCGTGTCACAGGCACCGTATTCACCTTTCCTACCTTCCGCGTCGTAGACAGCGCAGGGCATTCCCATCCAGGGCCTGAGACGCAAGGGCGCATGGCCATGCTGACCATCACCACAGACGATGGGCACCAAGGCCACGCCTTTGCCCCCCCTGAAGTGATTCGGCCGTATGTGGTGGAGTCCTATGCGCGCAAGGTGCTGGTGGGGGCCGACCCCTTCATGCGTGAAAAGCTCTGGATGTCTTTGGAGCATTGGCAGCGTGGCAGTGCGGGTCAATTTACCGACCGGGCTTTGGCTGCCATCGAGCAGGCGCTGTGGGACTTGGCCGGGCGTGCGCTGGGGCAGCCGGTCTATCGGTTGCTGGGCGGCTATCGGGACAAGGTGCCCGCTTATGGCAGCACCATGTGCGGTGACGAGTTGAAAGGGGGCTTGTCCACCCCCGAGGAATATGCGGCCTTTGCCGAGAAATTGGTGGCGCGTGGCTACAAGGCCATCAAGCTGCACACCTGGATGCCTCCGGTGTCGTTTGCGCCAGACCCGGGCATGGACATCAAGGCCTGTGCGGCCGTGCGTGAGGCCGTCGGGCCCCACATTGCGCTGATGCTCGACGGCTACCACAACTACAGCCGCATGGATGCGCTGCGCATCGGCCGCGCGCTGGAGAAGCTGAACTTTGCCTGGTTCGAGGAAATGATGAACGAGCAGAGCATGGCGTCCTATGCCTGGCTGTCGTCGCAGCTGGACATTCCCATCGTGGGGCCTGAGAGCCTGGGCGGCAAGCACCACAGCCGTGCGGATTGGGTGCGCGCCGGGGCCTGCGATATTCTGCGGGCGGGCGTGCCGGGCGTGGGCGGGATCACCCCCACCCTGAAGGTGGCCCACTTGGCGGAATCGTTTGGGATGGACTGCGAAGTGCATGGCAACGGCGCCGCCAACCTGGCGGTGTGTGCTGCCATTCGCAACTGCCGCTGGTACGAGCGCGGGCTGCTGCACCCATTTTTGGAATACGACGACAAGCCTGCCTACCTGCGCAGCCTGCCCGACCCGATGGACCGCGATGGCTTTGTGCATTTGTCGCAGCAACCGGGCCTGGGGGAGGATATTGATTTCGAGTACATCGAGGCGCACGCCGTGTCTCGCTACTGATGCCGGGGCGGTTGATTCAGGCTGCCACCCCGTTGCCCTTGTGCGTCCCTCGCGTCCTTTAACTACTTTCAGCTTTCCCAAGCGCATTTGCCATGCCAAGCCAATTTGAGAGCATGCCCTCCTCGCCTGCGTTGCTGCACCGTCGGCAATGGATGGCGATGGCGTTGACCGCAGGTGCCGCCACTGCGTTATGGCCAGCCGCCCACGCAGTGGCCGTGCAGGTAACGCCCTCTGCCACGCCGCAAGACCAGCTGATCATGGGGATCAGCATGAACAACCTGCTGTCCCTGGACCCGGCCGGTGCGACGGGAAATGGGGTGGTGGAGATTGCGGCCAACCTCTACGACTTCCTTATCGAACTCCATCCCGAGGACACCACGCGCATTGAGCCTGGACTGGCGCAGCGCTGGGAGGTGGGGGGCGATGGGCGCAGCCTGGTTTTTCACCTGCGCGAGGGGGCGCGGTTTCAGTCTGGTGCGCCCGTCACTGCGCAGGATGCGGCCTGGTCGCTGCACCGGGTCTTGCGCCTGAACCTGGCACTGGCCACGCCTTGGAAGGGCTATGGCTTTACCGCCAAAAATGCAGAGCGCCAGATTCGTGCTTTGGACGAGCGCACCTTGCGCATCGATTTGCCGATTGCCACCGATCCGAAGATGGTGCTCTACACCTTGGCCACGTCGGTGAGCGCCGCCGTGCTGGACCGGCAGACCGTGCTCTTGCACGAAAAAGACGGTGACTTGGGCGCTGCCTGGCTCAACACCCATGCTGCGGGCTCGGGAGCGTTCCGGCTCGACCAGTGGCGGGCCAAAGAGATTTTGATGATGAGCCGCTTTGACGGGTACTGGCGCGGGCCTGCCCGATTGCGCCGGGTGGTCATGCGGCACATGACGGAATCGCAGTCGCTGCGCCTCATGCTGGCGCGTGGCGATCTGGACATGGCCACGGGGCTGTCGGTGCCGGACATCCAGGCGCTCAAGACCACGCCCGGCATGGTGGTGCACACAGTGCAGCGCGGGACGATGTACTACGTGGCCATGAGCATGCAAGACAGCAAGTTTGCCGATCCGCGGGTGCGGCAGGCGGTGCGCAGCCTTATCGACTACCAGGGGATTGACCGTGCCGTGATGCCCTTTTACGGGCGGCTGCAGCAGCGGCCTGTGCCCCTGGGTTTGTCGGCCACGTTGCCGCAGCCCGGGTATGTGCTGGACGTTCCGGCAGCGCGAGCGTTGTTGGCGCAAGCGGGTTTGGGCGACGGGTTTGACACCACGATCCGGGTGGTGGCCGAAGCGCCTTTCATCAACATTGCCACCAGCGTGCAGTCCACCTTGGCGCAGGCGGGTATCCGCGCATCGGTGCTGCCGGGCACGGGCAACCAAGTCTACGGGGCCATGCGCGAGCGCAAGTTCGAGATCGTGGTGGGGCGGGGTGGGGGTGGGGCCGAGCCCCATCCTCACTCCAGTTTGCGGGCCTTGGCCTACAACCCTGACAACCGCGATGCCGCCCGCCTGACCAATTTCCAGGGCTGGCGGACCGGGTTTTACAGCCCACGGTTGAACGGGATGATTGAGCAGGCCTTGCTGGAGCCAGACCCAGGGGCGCAACAGCGGGCGTACCAGGCCATTCAGCGGGTATACGAAGACGAGGTGGGGCCCATCTTGCCGATCTCCCAGATGGTGGAGACCGTGGTGTACCGCAACACCGTGCAAGGCTATGTGGGGCACCCCTCGGCAACCACCCGTTTGCATGGGGTGTTCAAGGCATCGGCGCCATTGGGTGCGGCGGGCCATGGCTGAATGGAAGGCACTGCGCTACCGGGTGATCGTGGGCCTTGAAGCCGCCCTGATGGCGGTGCCAAAGGTCTTTGACCCGAGCGCGGATGGGCCTGCCGAGCGTTTGTTCAATCAATAGACTGTCTGAATAAAGACAGCACGGAGACAGATTCACATGTCCACATCCATAGCCTTGCCTGCACACGGCGAGTCTCGTGCACGCCGCTTTGCGCGCCAGTTCCATTCGGTCGGGGCGCGGGCGCTGACGGTCTTGATGACTTTGCTGGGCCTCTTGGCGCTGACCTTCGTCATTGGCCGGGTCATGCCATTGGACCCGGTGCTCTCCATCGTGGGGCCCGACGCCGACCGATCGACCTATGAACAGGTGTACCGGCAACTGGGGCTGGACAAGCCCTTGTGGGTGCAATTTGGCTACTACCTGCGCGACCTGTTGCACGGCAACCTCGGGCAAGCGGTATTGACGGGCCACCCCGTGGTGAGTGACCTGGCGCGGGTACTGCCCGCAACGATAGAGCTGGCCACGCTGGCCATCTTGTTGGGAACGGGCCTGGGGGTTCCCTTGGGCGTGTACGCCGCCACGCGCAAGGGGCGCTGGGGTGACCATTGCATGCGCTTGTTCAGCCTCATGGGCTATTCCACGCCGGTCTTCTGGTTCGGCATGATGGGGTTGCTGGTCTTCTATGCCTGGCTGGGTTGGGCCGGAGGCATCGGGCGGGTGGGGATTGCCTTTGAGGGGGCCGTACCGGTCGTCACGGGGTTCTTGTTGGTGGACACCCTCCTGTCAGGCGACGTTGCGGCCTTTCGCAGTGCCTTGCGGCACATCACCTTGCCCGCGTGCATCCTGGGGTTGCACTCCATGGCCTACATCAGCCGCATGACGCGCAGCTTCATGCTGGCCCAGCTGTCGCAAGAGTATGTGCTGGCCGCAAGGGTCAAGGGCCTGCCGGAGCGCACGGTGGTGTGGGGCCACGCCTTTCGCAACATCCTGGTGCAACTGCTCACCATCGTGGCGTTGGCCTACGGTGGGTTGCTGGAAGGGGCAGTGCTGATTGAAACCGTTTTTGGGTGGCCAGGTTTTGGCCAGTACCTCACCAGCAGCCTGTTGCTGGGCGACATGAGTGCTGTCATGGGCTCGGTGCTGGTGGTGGGGGTGATCTTCGTGGTGATCAACCTCGTCACCGATGCGCTGTACCGGGTGTTTGACCCCCGCACCCAGCAGCAACGCTAAAGCCCACGCCGTCGCTACCGCTTACGCCCAGGGAATATCCCGATGAACACCTCTCAGACCTTGAACCCTTCGGCCGATGTTGCCGCTGTGCCCATAGCCATGTCCCAGTCTGCCCCCACCACCCAAGCCACCACCGCCACCCAGGCCCTGCTGCGCGAGCTGGCACGCATGTCGCGCCGTTTGCTGCGCAACCCGCTGACGGCCGCCGGTGTGGCTGTGATTCTGGGGCTGGTGGCAGTCGCGCTATTTGCGCCGTGGATTGCAACCCAAGGCCCCTATGCGCAAGACCTCTCTGCGGCCTTGCAAGCGCCCAGCGCTGCGCACTGGTTTGGCACCGATGAGTACGGCAGAGACGTCTTCTCTCGCCTGGTGCATGGCGCGCGCATCACGCTGTATGTGGTGGCGTTGGTGACCGTGATCGTGGGGCCCATTGGCTTGCTGGTGGGCATTGTTTCGGGCTACTTTGGTGGATGGGTGGACACCGCCATGATGCGCGTGACCGATATCTTCCTGTCGTTTCCTGGCTTGGTGCTCGCCCTGGCGTTTGTGGCGGCCTTGGGGCCTGGCCTGGACCATGCTGTCATCGCCATCGCATTGACCAGCTGGCCCCCGATTGCGCGCTTGGCCCGGGCCGAGACCCTGTCGCTGCGGCACGCCGACTTCATCACCGCAGCACGCCTGCAAGGCGCGTCTGCCTCGCGCATTCTGCTGCGGTACATCGCGCCGCTGTGCCTCTCGTCGGTGGTGGTGCGTCTGACCATGAACATGGCCAGCATCATCCTGACGGCGGCGGGGCTGGGCTTTCTGGGGCTGGGGGCGCAGGCGCCGCTGCCCGAGTGGGGGGCCATGATTTCCGAGGGGCGCAGGTACATGCTGGATTCGTGGTGGCTGGTGGCTGCACCCGGCGGTGCCATCTTGCTGGTCAGCCTCGCGTTCAATCTGCTGGGTGATGGCCTGTATGACGTACTGGACCCGCGCAGCGAATAAGCACCAAGGAATCGAGGCACACATGACAACCTCCAGCGAATCCCCTCTTTTGCAAGTGCAGGATCTGCGCGTGCAGTTCACCTCGCCCGACGGCAGCACATCCAACGCCGTGCGCGGAGTCTCTTTCGCGCTAGGGCGCGAGAAGCTCGGCATCGTGGGCGAATCGGGCTCGGGCAAATCCACTGTGGGCAGGGCCTTGCTGGGGTTGCACCCGCGCAATGCCAAGGTAGACGCCACCCGATTGCAGTTTGACGATGTCAACCTGCTGCAGGCCAGCGCGGCACAAATGCGCGGGATACGCGGGCGGCGCATGTCCATGATCATGCAAGACCCGAAGTACTCGCTGAACCCGGTCATGCGCGTTGGCGACCAGATTGCAGAGGCCTATCTGGCCCACCACCGCGCCAGCCGAGCACAAGCGCGCCAGCAGGTGCTGGCCATGCTGGAGTCCGTGCGCATCCGCGACCCTGAGCGGGTGTACGGGCTCTATCCCCACCAGGTCTCGGGGGGGATGGGGCAGCGCATCATGATCGCCATGATGCTGGTCCCTCAACCCGAGGTGGTGATTGCGGACGAGCCCACGTCCGCGCTGGATGTCTCGGTACGCATGCAGGTGCTGGACGTGCTCAATGAGCTGGTCGCCAGCAGAGGGCTGGGCCTGATTTTCATCAGCCACGACCTGAACCTGGTGCGCCACTTCTGTGACCGTGTGCTGGTGATGTATGCCGGGCGCGTGGTGGAGAGCATTGCCGCTGCAGACCTGGGCCAAGCCCGCCACCCCTACACCCGTGGACTGTTGGAGGCGCTGCCCAGCATGCAGAACCGGCGTGAGCACCTTCCCACCCTGCAACGCGACCCAGCCTGGGTTGACGGAGTCGCCGCATGATTGACGTTGAACAACTGAGCCTCTCTTTTGGACAAGGCCCTGGCGCCGCACGCGTGCTGCACGATGTCTCGTTTTCTGTGGCACAAGGAGAGTCCTTTGGCCTGGTGGGCGAGTCTGGCTCTGGCAAGACCACCTTGCTGCGCTGCCTGGCGGGCCAGTTCATGCACTGGAGTGGCGCCTTGCGTCTGGGAGGCCAACCGCTGGGGCGTACCTTCGATCGCGCCAGGGCCCGCATGGTGCAGATGGTCTTTCAAGACCCCTATGGCTCACTGCACCCGCGCCACACGGTGCAAACCACGCTGGCCGAGCCGTTGCAAATCCACCAGATGGACGCCCAGGATGAGCGCATTGGCGCGATGCTGCGCAAGGTCGGGCTGGACGACAGTTTCAGGCACCGGTATCCGCACCAGCTGTCTGGGGGGCAACGGCAGCGCGTGGCGATTGCGCGGGCACTCATCTTGGAGCCTCGGGTGCTGCTGCTGGACGAGCCGACCTCGGCATTGGATGTCTCGGTGCAAGCTGAAATCCTCAACCTGCTCGTATCGCTGCGCAAGCAGGAGGGCCTGACGTACCTCTTGGTCACGCACGACCTGGGCGTGGTGGCGCACCTCTGTGATCGGGTGGGGGTGATGCAGCAAGGCCGCATCGTTGAAGCCATCGACACTGCCTCCCTGTGCTCCGGGGCTGCCCAGCATGCCTACACCCAGATGCTGGTGGAGACCACTCTCATGCACGGACTGCACGTGCATGCGCAGACGGACGATGCGTGCGCCACGCCCGCCTGACCTGCGGGCTACCGCCTAAAGCGCGGATGCCACGTTGGCGCCGCCGCCACACATCAGCCCTGCTTTGGTGGCGGGCTCTTGGGCAGGGCACGCAGCTTCCATCGCAGCGCTGCGCCCGCCATCGTGGCGGCAAAAAGGCCGATGGCCACCGCATTGAGCAGGGCGCCGTTGCCTCGCCATGTGAGGTCATGCAGGCCAGCGAACAGCCGCACCACCAGTGACAGGTGCAGTGCCAGCAGGGGCAGATAGAAAAGGCGGCTGAACGGCAGCTTGATGCGCGCGATGGCAGGCAGGATCACTGGCGCATGGCCCATGATCATGCTCACGATAAAGCCCAGCCCCAGCGCGTGCAGGGCGGCGTCGCGCAAGGGCCAGCCCAGGGCTGTGGCCACCCAGGCGATCCCTGCCAGGGCCAGCCAGGCGTAGCCACCCAGCAGGCAAACGGCCATATAGCGTGGCAGCCCTGGGGCAGCCACGGTGCGCCGTGCAATGTCAAAAACGCCTAGCCACAGCGCCAGCAGCAACAGCGAAAGGCCGTAGAGCACACCACCTGTGCGCGCCGAGAAGATGGTCGCGCTGGCCCCTGCGACCAGGGCGATCAGCAGCACGCCCAGCGCCAGCTGGGCGCCTGGCCGCCGGCGCATGAGCCGCGTCATCTCCAGCCGCTCGGCGGCAATCGTCATCACCAGGAAGGCAAACCACCAGGGCAGGCAGGCCGTGTTGCCCGGCTGGTGCCAAAACAGCAGGCAACCCACCAGCCATGCCAGTGCGCCCGCAAGCAACAGCGCGGTGTGGGCTGCACGCTGGCGCTGCACTACCACCAGGTTGACCCCGACAAAGACGGCGGCCGCGATGCTGAGCAAGACGGCTGCCAGAGCGGTTTCTGCCGCCATCAGGCACAGCCCGCCCGCGCCGGACGCGGCGGGTGCCAGCCAGGCAAACAACCGCTTCACAGCCACGGCCCGTTCGATGCCGATGACGGTGCCCATGAACCCGCACACCATCAAGGCGCCGTGGGCCACGGCGGCGTGGCCTGCCCAGCCGGTGGGCGCCATGGCCTGTGGGAGTGGCACCCCTGCACGCAGCAAACCACCGGCCATGCCCCCCAGCAAGGCCGCCATGCCGAGAGCCAGCACCACCAAGGGCCAGGCGCTGGCTTTGGCTGCCGCCGCCGGGTTGCGGGCGAGGTGGGTGGGCGGGGGAGGGGTCACCATCCCATGAAGCGCTTGGCGCTCGGGCTCATGCGTTCGGTGGTCCATGGTGGCTCCCAGACCAGTTCCACCTGAATCTGCAAATCGGGCGGCATGTCGCGGTCCAGTTCGGTTTCGATCTCTTCGATGATCAGCTCGGTCACCGGGCATGCCGCAGAGGTCATGGTGACCAAGGCATGGAGCTTGCCTGCGGCCACCGTGATGCCGTAGATCAAGCCCACATCCACCACATTCATGGCCACCTCCGGGTCCACCACGCGGCGCAAGGCGGTCAAGATGGGCTGACGCAGCTCCTCAGGGCCGTTGTAGGGAAAGGGGGCTGGATCGGTGTGACTGGTCATGAGGCGCTGCCCTGGCTGCGGTTGGGGTGGTCGAGAGAGGCCATGGAGTCGATGGCGTGGATGGGGGCCAGGCCCGCAGTCTCAATGCCCGATGCGCCCCACAGCGCATTAAACATCAGGCCAGACCGCATGGAATCACCCGCCCAGGGCTGGCAAACGCCATAAAAACGCCATAACGTAGGCACAATGCTCTGCGTCAAGCGCTGCAACTGATGTCCTCATGAAACTGGGTCCCTTTTCTCCGCACTGGTTGCGCACCACGCGCTCACGGTTGACGTTGCTGTTTGGCGGCACGGCGGTCATCACGGGCCTGGGGTTTGGCCTGGTGGTCGATCAGGTGTTGAGCAAGCACTTGACAGACCTCAGTGGCCAGTCGCTGATGAATGCCAGCCAGCCCATTGCACTGGCACTGGCCCAGGGCATTCAGGAGCGCGAGCGCGAAATATCGTTGCTCAGCCACCAGCCTCTGCTGACACGCACCGAGGGCTATGCGCCCCAGCTGCAAGCGCATCTGGAGCAGATCAAGGTGTCCTATCCGTTCTATTCTTGGATCGGGGTGACCGATGAGCGGGGCGTCGTCCAGGTATCGACGGGCAACCTGCTGCTGGGGCAAGACGTGTCGGCGCGCCCCTGGTTTGGGGCCGGGAAGAACGGCCCTTACATTGGCGACGCGCACGATGCGGTGCTGCTGGACAAACACCTGCGTGAGCCAGGCAGCCAGGTGCCCTTGCGGTTCATGGACTACGCATCGCCTGTGCGCGGGCAAGACTCGGTCTTCAAAGGGGTGATCTCAGCCCATGTGAATTGGGCCTGGGTGCAGGACATCATCCGCCGCTCCAGTCCTGTCACTGCCGCTTCGCAGGGCATGGAGGTCATGCTGGTTAACAAAGACGGCGTCCTTAACGCCGCGGGGGCGGTGGAGCTGCCACGCTCCGCCCTTCCGTCGCTGCCCGCTGAGGGGACTTTTACGCTGATGGACTGGGGTACGGCATCCGACAGCCGGTACCTGACAGGGGTGGTCCGGGTGCCTGGCCCTTCGGTTGAGCGGCTGGACTGGCTTCTCGTGGCCCGGCAGCCCCTGGAGCAGGCGCTGCAGCCCATCACGCGCTTGCACGTGATTTTGGCGTTCTTGCTGGCCTTGATGACCATCGTGCTGGTGGGCGTGGCCTACTGGACGGCACGGCGTTTCAGCCAGCCTATCGAGCGATTGGCCGATGCCGCCAAGCAAATTGAGACCACGGGCAATGTGGATGCGCTGGATTTTCGACTCGAAACCGTGGAGTTCCAGCGGCTGCGGGCGGCGCTGCAGCACATGACCCAAGGCCTGGTTGCCGGGCGGGCGGCACTGGCCAGCGCCAATGCCGAGTTGGAACAGCGGGTGCAAGACAGAACCCAGGCACTGCGCCAGAGTGAGCAGCGCTACCTCACCATTTTGGAAGACCAGACCGAGATCATTTGCCGCTTTGATGCTGGCAACCGTCTCACGTTTGTCAACGATGCTTTTTGCCGGCTGTTTCAACTCAAGAGAGAGGACATCCTCGGGCATGTCTGGGCCCCAGTGGTGCACCCGGAAGATCTGGCGTTGGTGGAGCGCAAGCTCAAGGAAATCTCTCAAGAAAAACCCATCGTCACGGTCGAAAACCGGGTCGTGACGAGTGATGGCACGGTGCGTTGGTGCCACTTCAACAACCGGGCGCTGTTCGATGAAGCCGGGGTGTTGCTGGAGTGGCAAGCCGTTGGGCGGGACATCACTGAAAGCCGGGCCCTGCAAGCCGAGCTGGACAAGGTGTCCGAGGGCTTTCGCGATCTGTATGACAACGCGCCCTGTGGTTACTACGCGCTGAACCGGGACGCCAAGTACGTTCACCTCAACCACTTGACCTTGTCCTGGCTGGGAATGGAGCGCGAAGACGTGATCGGCAAGCTGGGGCCGCCGGACTTTTTTGACGACGAGGACAAGGCGCGGTTTGCACAGCTGTTCCCCATCTTCCTGCAGACGGGCCAGATTGGGCCGACCGAGTTCACGCTCTACAGCAAGCACGGTGAGCAGCGCAGGGTGAGCGTTTCGTCCACGGCCATCAGGGATGAAGCGGGGGCATTCGTGTTGAGTCGCTCCATCATGTACGACGTCACCGAATTGAGTGTGGCCCGGCAACAGTTGCGGGACCTCAACGCGGAGCAGCAGGCCATGCTGGAGAACGATCTGATCGGGATCGCCAAGGTCAAGGACCGCACCATCCAGTGGCGCAACCCCGCGCTGGAGCGCATCTTTGGCTATGAACCCGGCAAGCTGCAGGGCAGCACCACCGAAGCAATGTACCTGGACCAGGAAGATTTTCTGGCCTTTGGCCGGGATGCCTACGCCGTGTTGGCCTCAGGGCAGCAATACCGTCGGCAGCGAAAAATGCGCAAGCGCAATGGCGAGTTGGTCTGGATTGATGTGAACGGCGTGGCGCTGAACAACCAGGGCGAGTCGTTGTGGCTCATGCAGGACATCACCGCCATGAGGCAGTACCAGGAGCAGGTGGAACACATCGCGTTCCACGACAGCCTGACCCGACTGCCTAACCGGCTGCTGCTGGCCGACCGCATGGCCCAGGCCTTTGCGCTGTGCGACCGCACCCAGGCCATCGCGGCGGTGTGCTATCTGGACTTGAATGGCTTCAAGCCCATCAACGACCGCTATGGCCACGACATGGGCGACGAAGTGCTGCGGGTGACCAGCCAACGCATCCAAGAGCAGCTGCGGGCCAACGACACAGCCGCGCGCATTGGCGGGGATGAGTTTGTGCTGCTGCTGACCGCACTGTCTGACGCCTCGGAAGTCAAACCCCTGTGGGCGCGGATGCGCCAGGCCATCGAGCAGCCGATTGAGTTGGGCGAGGGGCGTGTGGTCCGCGTGTCTGCCGCGGTGGGCATAGCGTTCTATCCCGCCGATGGCAAGACCATCACCGAACTCATGCGCAAAGCCGATGAGTCCATGTACGTGAACAAGGGCCATGTGTCGGCGGAGCGCAGTCACTGAACGCCGTGGCACGGCAGCCTCTCCCAATGTGGGGTCGCCTTCGTCGCCGTTCTTGCTGCCCCTGCCGTCGGCCCCCATCGGCAATAGGCAATGAAGCTATAGGGCTAAGCGACCTTGCGTTGCTCGGCCCGTGGCACTGCTGCAATCAGACTGCGGGTGTACTCGTGCTGCGGCTGCGCCCATATGCTGCGGTGATCGCCGGTTTCCACGAACCGCCCCTGGTGCATCACCAGCACACGGTCGGCGATGTAGCGCACCACGGCCAGGTCGTGCGATATGAACAGGTACGAGAGTTGGAACTCCTCTTTCAGCTCTACCAGTAGGTTCAAAATCTGGGCCTGGATCGACACATCGAGTGCCGATACCGGCTCATCGCAGATCACCAGCGATGGCTTGACCACCAGGGCACGGGCGATGCCGATGCGTTGGCGTTGCCCGCCAGAAAACTCATGCGGATACCGGTTGCCCGCGTTGCTGGGCAGGCCCACACGGTCCAGGATGGACGCGATGCTTCGCTGTCGGTCCTGGCGTGAGCGGTTGCCGTGCACGTACAGCACGGTGTCCAGAATGTCGTACACCGTGCGGCGCGGGTTGAGCGAAGCGTAGGGGTCCTGGAACACCATCTGCATGCGCTGGCGCCAGGGCTGCAGGGCGTTGCCTTTGAGTGCCGTCAGGTCGGTGCCCTCGAACACGATGCGGCCTGCCGCAGGCTGGACCAGATGCAGCAGGGTCTTGGACAGCGTGGATTTGCCGCAGCCCGATTCGCCCACCAGCCCCACCGTCTCGCCCACGCCGATGCTGAACGACACATCGTCGACCGCGTGGACCACGCCAGTGCGCGTGGCGTAGTCGGTGCGCAGGTGCTCTACCGCCAGCAGGGGTGCAGCCTGTGCTTTGCGGCCCGTATCTCGCGGGCGGGCTTTGGGGGTGTGCAGGTCAAAGCTGCGCAGGCCGGTTTCAGGGTGCTTGCGTGACTGGATTTCGGGCAGGCGGGCTTCGGTGTAATGCAGGTCCTGGCCCGCATGCAGCGATGCGCCCAGCAGGCCTCGGGTGTAAGGGTGCGCGGGGGCCGCAAAGAGTTGGGCCGTGCTGGCTTCCTCCACCTTTTCGCCGCCATACATCACCGCCACGCGGTCGGCCCATTGAGACACCACACCCAGGTCGTGGGTGATGAGCAGCAGCGACATGGACAGCTCGCGGCGCAGCCGGTCCAGCAGCTCCAGGATCTGTGCCTGGATGGTCACATCCAGAGCGGTGGTGGGTTCGTCGGCCACCAGCAAGCGGGGGTGGCAGGCCACGGCCATGGCAATCATCACGCGCTGGCGCTGGCCACCCGAGAGTTGGTGGGGGTAGTCGTCCACTCGGCGCTGCGGCTCGGGAATGCGCACCAGGTCCAGCAGCTCTATGGCGCGTTGGCGGGCTGCCGCTGCAGAAATGGATTCGTGCTGGCGCAGCGTTTCGATGATTTGCGTGCCCACTGTGTAGACCGGGTTCAGCGAGGTCATGGGCTCCTGGAAGATCATCGAGACCTCGCGGCCACGCAGCTTGCGCAACGCATCCAGCGGCAGCTGCACGATGTCGCGCCCGTCCAGCAGAATCTGGCCGCTGACCTGCGCCCCCGGTGCCAACAGGCGCAGCAGGGCCAGTGCAGTGGTTGATTTGCCGCAGCCTGACTCGCCCACCAGCGCCAGGGTTTCGCCCTGGTGCAGCTGCAAATCGAGCCCGCGCACGGCATGCAGCGTGCCTTGCGATCCCTTGAAGCGCACATCCAGCTGGCGAATATCAAGCAGCACAGGGTTGGTCTGCCTGGGGGCCAGGCTGTGCAGTGTGTGGGGCTGTGTGCTGGGTGTCATCGCAGGCCTCTGAGGCGGGGGTTGAATGCGTCGTTCAGGCCGTCACCGACCAGGTTGAGCGACAGCACGGTAAAGATGATGGCGGCACCCGGAATGGCGGTCAGCGTCCAGGCCGTGCGCAGCTGCTCGCGCCCTTCACCAATCATGCTGCCCCAGGAGACCACGTTGGGGTCGCCCATGCCCACAAAGGCCAGGGCCGACTCGATCAGGATGGCCGTGGCCACCAGCACCGATGCCGTCACGATGACCGGCGGCAGGGCGTTGGGCAGGATTTCCTGGAAGATGATGCGCAGGTCTGAAAAGCCTTGGCTGCGTGCCGCCAGGACGAACTCCGATTCGCGCAGCGAGCGGAACTCGGCCCGCACCAGCCGGGCAATCACCGGCCACGACGCCAGGCCGATGGCCAGCACGATGACCTTGACCGATGGCTGCCCGATGGCGACCAGCACGATGACCAGCAAGAACGTGGGAATGGTTTGGAACAGCTCGGTCAGTCGTACCAGCAGGTCGTCTACCCGCCCGCCAAAGTAGCCTGCGACCGAGCCGACAAGGACTCCGATGAGCACGCTGACGGTGGCTGCCGACAGCCCCACCGCCAGCGACACCCGCGCGCCGTGCACGATGCCTGCTGCCACGTTGCGGCCCAGCGAATCGCTGCCCAGCGGGAACTCCGCCGACTGCAGCGGCGCCAGCAATGGGCGAGTGGCCATGTCGAGGGGGTCTCCCGGAAACAGCACGCTGGCGAGCAGGGCCAGACCCGCCACGAGCAGCAAGATCAGCACGCCGCTGACCGCCGCAGGATTGCGCACAAAAGCCCAGAGCGCCGCATGGCGCTGCACGGGCACTGGCGAGAAGGGATCGAGTGCGGGGGGCGCCTCGGAGGCGCCCCGGATGAGCCGCAGAAAGCGACGGGGGGAGGCGGTATGGGTGGTCATGGCAAGGGGTGGGCGTAGGCCAATCAGGGGTGGGGGAGGTGGGGGCTCAGCGCACCTGGATGCGAGGGTCCAGCCAGGCGTGCAGCAAATCCACCAGCATGTTGGCGGCAATGACCAACAGCGAAGACAGCAGCAAGATGCCCAGCAGCACGTTGTAGTCGCGTGCCTGCACCGACTCCAGCGCCAGGCGGCCCAGGCCGGGCCAGCTGAACACCGACTCGACCACGATGGCGCCGCCCAGCAGTGTTCCAAAGTGCATGCCCGCCACGGTGGTGACGGGAATCAACGCATTGCGCAGCACATGGCGCAGCGTGATGGCGGCGGGCGACAAACCCTTGGCTGCGGCCGTGCGCACAAAGTCCTGGTGGCTGACTTCCAGCATGGCAGCACGGGTCAATCGCGAGAAGATGGCGACAAAGAAGCCCGCCATGGCCAGGGCTGGCAGTACCAGGTGGCGTGCGGCGTCTTGCACCAGGGCCCAGCCTGTCAGGCCTGCGCCAATGGTGAGGTTGCCGCCCGTGGGCAGCCACCCCAGCTTGACTGAGAACAGCACGATGGCCATGAGCCCGAGCCAGAACCCGGGCGTGGAATACAGCAGCAGCGCCAGCACCGAAAGCACGCGGTCTTGCCATCGGCCCACCCAGGTGGCCATGGCGGTGCCCAGCAGCACGCCCAAAGCCAGCGCCAGCGACAGCGCGGTCACCATCAGCAGCAGGGTGCTGCCCAGGCGTTCCCCGATCAGGGACAGCACCGGCTGGTTGTGCCGTGGCGAGATGCCCAGGTGCAGGTGCGCCAAGTTGTTCAGATAGGCCAGCAGGCGTTCCAGCACCGGCAAGTCCAGCCCGAAATGTGCGCGCAGCTGGGCCATGGTTTCTGCGGTGGCTGCACCCGATTCGGCGGCGATCACGTCGGCCGCATCGCCGGGCACCAGTTGCAGCAAAAAGAAATTGAGCACGACCACGCCCAGCACGGTGGGAATGGCCTGCCAGGCCGTTCGCCGCAAGGTGTGGCCAACGCGGGTGAGGGTGGTCATGGTGAGCGTTCAGACAAAGAAGTGCCGTGCAGCAGGCAGTGCCCCACAGGGGCACTGCACCGCATCAGGGGGCTGCGAAGTACAGGTCGGCAAAGTTGCCGCGAATGTGGTCGCCCGTGGGGGCGTAGTCGCGCACCTTCTTGGCCACCACCGTGATGTTGGGGTTGGCCCCGAACTCGATGGAGGGGATGTCCGCGGCCACCACCTTCTGGAAGTCCGAGAACAACTGGCGGCGCTTGGGCTCGTCCACCTCGATGGCGGCAGCCTCCAGCAGGCGGTCGGCCTCGGGGTTGTTGTAGTGCGGGGCGTTCGAGAACGGCAGACCGATCTTGAAGTTCTTGGACCAGAAGATGCGCTGCACGCCCACCGACGGGTCGAAGATGTTGGTCAGGCTCTCGGCCGCCAGATCCCACTCCCGGTCGGTGTAGGCCTTCTTCACGTAGGTGGCAAAGTCGTAGCTCTCCACCACGGCATCGATGCCAATGCGGCCCAGCGACTGGCGAATGAAGTCTGCCGAGCGGCGCTCTACAAAGGGGTTGTAGGCCAGGCGCAGCTTGAGGCGGGTGCCGCTGGCGTCTCTCTTGAAGCCCGCGGCATCCAGCGCGGCTTCGGCCGCCTTGGGGTTGAAGGCCACGCGTTGCACGCTGGCGTCGTGGTAGCGGCTGAGCGCGCCAATGGGCGTCGCAGACAGCTTGCCGTAGCCATACCACACGGTGTTGTTGTAGGCATTGGTGTCAATGGCCTGCGCGATGGCACGACGCACTTCAATGTGCTTGAGCGCGGGCGTGTCGAGGTTGAAATACACCTGCTGGTGGTTGCCCACATAGTGCGAGATGCGCGTGTCGATCTCCACGCCGGGCAGCTTCTTGAAGCGCTCGACATCCGACAGCGGAATGCCCGCGCTGCCGCTGCCCAGGTCCAGGCTGCCCGATTCGAGCCCCGCTGCGCGTGCCACGCCATCGGTAATGAAGCGCACAACGATCTTGTCGAGGTAGGGCTTGGGCTTGTCCCAGTAGTTCGGGTTGCGCTCGAGCAGCACGTGGCTGCCCTGCACCCATTCCTTGAACACGAAGGGCCCCGTGCCTACGGGCGCGCTGTTGTGCTTGTTGGTGTTGATGTCGGTGCCTTCGTACAGGTGCTTGGGCACGATGGGCGACTCGCTGGCGGCCAAGGCGGTCAGCAGAAAGGGCGATGGCTTGGAGAGCACCACCACGGCCGTGTGGGCGTCGGGTGTTTTGACCTCGGCCACATTGGCGAAGGTGCCACGGCCACGGGGGTGTACCTGTTTGAGGGTCTGGATTGAATAGGCCACGTCGGCCGAGGTGAAGTCCTTGCCGTCATGCCACTTCACGCCCTTGCGCAGGGTGAAGGTGTATTGCAACCCGTCTTTGCTCACGGCCCAGGCCGTGGCCAGCTGGGGTTTGGGTGCCAGGTTCCAGTCATAGGTGAGCAAGCCTTCGACCACCTTGGGGCCGATTTCGGTGTTGCCGCCCGCCGTGGTGGTCAGTGGCACCAGCGAAGAGGGCACCGGGTTCAGCGCCCAGTTGAGCGTGCCGCCGTGGCGCGCCTGGGCCATGGCCGACAGGCTGGCCAGGCCTGCAAGGCCGAGCACGACGGCGATGCGTTTCCATGGGGTTGCGGGGCGCTTGGGGGGGCGGGACATGGAATTCCTTTGCATGAGAGTGTGTTGAGATCACCCTCAATGTAGGCAGGCCCCCCGGGCACGACAACGAACGTTTGTGAGTAAGCAAGTGATTCTTTGTACTTACGCAGTTGCTGTACCAGGGGGCTCCTATAGCGCTTGCCGCGCCTGTGCTGCCACGTGCTCGCGCACGCTGCGTGCGGGGCGGCCCAGCACACGCGCCACGGTGGGCGTCACCTCGTGCGCCGCCCCGGCAGCAATCAGTTGCCTGAACTGAGCATGCACCTGTTCATGGAATGCGGGCTGATGGGTTGGCCCACCAGTTGCCAGCCCGGGTGCCTGCACAGCCACCGTGCGGCCCAGTGCGGCGCTGGCCACGTTGGCCAGGTCCGCCACATTGAGCGACTCGGGCCCCGTCAGTACCCAGGGATCGCCGTCGGGTGGTGCCTGCACGGCGGTCTCCAGCAGGGCCGCCACGGCCACGTCGGCAATGTCGCGGGCATCGATGTAGGCCACACGGGCGCCGCCAAAGGGATCGGTGAGGGCATTGCCCTGCTGCAGTTGCGCGCCCAGGTGCCCCAGGGCCACCTGGGCCCAGGCGTTGGGCTGCAGCACCACGTGCGCAATCCCTGACTGTGCGAGTTGCCGTTCCA
This sequence comes from Acidovorax sp. 56, assembly GCF_002749705.1. Classification (NCBI taxonomy): domain Bacteria; kingdom Pseudomonadati; phylum Pseudomonadota; class Betaproteobacteria; order Burkholderiales; family Comamonadaceae; genus Acidovorax; species Acidovorax sp. 56. The sequence goes on along the minus strand of NZ_PEEV01000001.1, from coordinate 2,473,650 downwards.
CCGCTGCATGCAGGTCGCCTGACAGCGAGCGCCCCGGCGGGTGGATCGTCCAGGCCGAGCCCGAGAGCTTGACGATGCGTTGCACGCCCGCGCGTTCGGCGGCAGCAATCGCATGGCCCTGGTGCACTGCCAGCAGCGGGTCAATGGGCGAGAGCAGGAACAGGTGGGTGACGTCGCGCAGCGCGGCATCGAGCGTGGCGGGTTCGCCCAAGTCGCCTGCCACCACCTCCACCGTTGCTCCCAGCAGGCTGCGTGCACGCCCAGGCTGCCGGGCCAGCACCCGCACGGCCACCCCCTGCGCCAGCAAGCGTGGCACCAGCCACTGGCCCAGCTTGCCCGTGGCGCCAGTCACCAGCACCCGAATGCTGCGCACGGAAGATTCAACGGTCATGGCACTGGCTCCTGTTCTGCGCCTTGGGCTGGGTGTGGGCGGTACTGGGTTCACGCGGCCAGTGGCAGCGCGGTGGCCTGGCTGCGCAACTGGGCCAGCGGGCGTGGGTCCACCCAGCGGTCCAGCGCAAAGTCGGCGGGCAAAAAGCCCCATTCGAGCAAGAAGTCCTTGAAATGGCCGATGGCATCCACCAGGGGCGCCTCCAGGCTCAAGCCCAGGTGGCGGTGCACTTCGGGGCCGTTGGACGCCAGCACCGCTTCTTCGGTGGTTGCGATTTCGCGGGCCACAAAGCGCAGGGTGTCGTCGGGGTGCTGCTCGGCCCAGTGGCTTGCGCGCTGCACCACTTCGAGGAGGCGCACCACGAGGTCGGGGCGCTGGTCGGCCAGCGCGGCGTCCACCGTGAGCGTGCGTGGCGTGCCGTTGTTGATGCGGACCTTGGGATCGGGGTAGCTGCCAAAGTCGGCCACCACCTGGGCACCGATCAGGTTGGCCACCACGATGCCTTCGGCCCCCTTGACGAAGATGGCGTCGGCTTCGCCGCGCACCAGCGCCTGCACCTCGGCAAAGTAGGGGTGGCGGCGGCGCAGACCGTGCAGGCTGGGCTCGCCCGCCGCGAGGATGACCGACTCCTCGATGGGCAAGTCCACCAGCGTCACATCCTTGTGCGTGAGCCCGGCCAGTGACAGGCCCGACACCGCCCCTTTGAGGGCCGTGGCGCGGTGAAAGTCGATGAGGTCGTTGACCCGCCGGGGGATGGCGATGCGCTGGCCCGCCAACTGGGCGGCACTGGTGATGCCGCTGCCCGGCAGGGTGATGAGCGCCTGGAACTCGTCCGTCCAGGTGATGGCCACCAGCCGTGTGTTGCGCCCGCTGGCCCGTGCCCAGATGGGCGGAATGTTGCCACCCTGGCGGAAGGACCAGGCTAGGTGGTGGTCAAAGTGGCTCTCGCGCACGCTGCGGTCCTTGGAGTCGATGATCGATTCGATGCCAATGCCCTCCTGCGCGAACGTCTCGGCCAGCCAGCCCAGTCGCGCGGCAATGCCCAGGGGCGAGGGCACGGGGCAGCGCGTGTACCAGAGTTTGTCGGGCTGGGCTTGTGGAGGCTGGTGGGCTATGGTGGTGTGCGTTGTCATGGGTGGCTTCCTCTGAGGGGGCTTACGCTTTCGCCAGCCACACGCTGGCCAGGTTGCCCGCAGGCCCGTCGCCGCCCACGGTGTGGTTGCGCACACGGCGGTCGGCAATGGTGTAGGTGTCGGGCGCCACGAGGTTGATGTCGGGCAGGTCACGGATGATCAGGCGCTGGAACTCGGTGATGAGCTGGACGCGCTTGGTTTCGTTCGTCTCGATGGAAGCCGCTTCGAGCAGGCGGTCCACTTCGGGGTTGCTGTAGCCCGAGCCGTTGGAGAACGGCAGGCCGCGCTTGAAGTTCTTGGACCAGTACAGCCGCTGGATGCCCACGGTGGGGTCGAAGGTGTTGCTCATCGCGCTGATGTGCAGGTCAAAGTCGCGGTCGTTGTAGATGCGCTTGATGTAGGTGGCAAAGTCCTGCGAATTGATCTGCAGCTCGATGCCGATGCGCGACAGGCTTTGGCGCAGGAACTCGGCCGTGCGCTGGCCGCCTTCGTTGGGGATGGGCGTGGCGCGCAGCTTCAGGCGCAGGTTGCCCCCGGCCTTGCCGCGTGTCAGGCCTGCGTCGTCGAGCAGTTTTTCGGCCTGCTTGACGTCATACGGCAGCACCGGCAGGTTGGGCACGTAGTATTTTTTGAGCGTATCGCTCACCGGGCCTGGGATGAGCTTGCCCTGGCCGTACCACGCCACCTTGAGCAGGTTGTCGCGCTGGATGGAGTGCGCGATGGCCTGGCGCACCCGCAGGTCCTGCAGCGCCGGGGTTTCGAGGTTGAACTCGGTGCGGTAGATGGTGTTGATGTATTGGTAGCCGTTGGTCTCGAACACCAGGTTCGGCTTGGCGCGCAGGCGCTCCACGTCGCCCAGCGACACGGGCGAGCTGGGCGCCAGGTGCACCTCACCGCTTTCAATGGCCGCCGAGCGCGCTGCCGCGTCGGGGATGAAGCGCACGATCAGCCGGTCGATGTAGGGCTTGCCTTCATCCCAGTAGGTGGGGTTGCGCTCATAAATGATGTGGCTGCCGCGTGCCCACTCCTTGAAGAGGAAGGGCCCCGTGCCCACCGGCGCGTTGTTGGCGGGGTTGGCATCGGCCTTGCCGTTGCTGTACAGGTGTTTGGGCACGATGGGCGTCTCGGACGCTGCCAGGGCCGACAGCAGGTAGGGCACGGGCTTGCTCAGGCGCAGCACCACGGTGTGTGCATCGGGGGTCTGGATCTCTGTGAGCGCGGCAAACGTGGCCCGGCCACGGGGGTGAAACTCTTTGACGATGTTCAGCGAATGCGCCACATCGGCCGAGGTGAATGGCTTGCCGTCGTGCCACTTCACGCCCTGGCGCAGCTTGAAGGTGTACTGCAACCCATCGGGCGTGCTGCTCCAGGCCGTGGCCAGCTGGGGGCGGGGGCTCAGATCGAAGTCGTAGGTCAGAAGGCCTTCCGTGACCTTGCCCGAGACCAGCACCGAGGCTCCCGCAGTGTGTGCAATGGTGGTCAGCGTGGGCGGCTCGGGGAAGACGAGCAGCGTGAGGGAGCCACCGCGTTGGGGGGCCTCCGCACCTTGGGCATGGGCCCAGGGCACCAGCCCCGCCAGGCCCAGGCCTGCCGATCCTTGCAAGAAGGCGCGGCGCGATGCGTGGTGCTGCGTGGCAGCGGCAGCGCGGGTGTACAGATGGGTTTCAGAAGACATGGTGGTTGGCAATCCGAGAAAGGTGAAGGGACCTGTGGGGCGGCCCACTAGACGGGCTGCAGTGCAGCGCGGCCCGCATGGGCGCGCAGCAAGGCATTGGGTGGGGCATGGACCAGGCTGCACAGCACGTTGCGGTGGTGGCGCTCCAGCGGGTTGCGCCTTGCCAGGCCGTGGTTGCCAGCGAGCTCCAGCGCCTGCCCCACCGCCCGTGCGGCGTTGTCTGTGACCACTTGTTTGACCAGCGCCCCCAAGGCCTCGGGGGCGGTGCCTGCGTCATAGGCCTGGGCATGGCTTTGCAGCAACCAGTCGTTGGTGGCCAGCAGCACTTCGATCTGGCCCACTGCGTCTTGCACCGTGGGCAGGCTGGCCAGAGCGGCGCCTGCCAGCGCACTGGGCTTGCGCTCGTTCAAAAAGCGCACCAGCCAGTCGCGCGCCGCATGGGCTGCGCCGTTGTAGACCGCACCGACCTGGCTGAAGTACCAGGCGATGGCTTGCGCATCGCGCCGCAGGCCCAGTTGGGCGGGGCGCAGCCCCACGGCGTAGCCCAGGGGGATAGCCACCTGGTGCAGCACCACATCGTGGCTGGCGGTGGCCCGCATGCCCACCGGGTCCCAGGTTTCGATCACCTCCACCCCGGGGGCGTGGCGGGGCACCATAAAGCTGCCCAGCCGGGGCTCGGGCTCGTCGGTGGTGGCCAGCACGCTGATCCACGACAGCAGTGGCACCCCGGTCACGTACAGCTTGTGGCCCGACAGCTGCCAGGTGTCGCCCACGCGGCGCGCCACGGTGGCAGGCAGACCGCCGTGCGAGGGGGAGCCCAGCGCAGGCTCCACCTGCGCGGCGTTGAGCAGCGATCGCCCTTGCAGCGATTCGGCAATGAGTTGGTGGGCCAGTGCCTGGGGCCATTCGCCTTGATTCAGCCGCAGGCTGCGCGCCATTTGCCCATGCAGGCTGTAGTGCATCGACAGGATCAAGGCCACCGAGGGGTCTCCGTAGGCAATGGCGCTGACCACCTCGCGGGCCACGGCCAGGCCCGCGCCATGGCCGCCGTGTGCGCTATCGATGGTCAGCCGCAGCAGGCCTGCGGCGCGCAGCGCCTCCAACTGGGCCTCGGGCGGCTGGCCCGTGGCATCGTGGTGGGCTGCCAGTTCGGCGAATGCGTGGCCCAGCTGGCGTGCGCGTTCTATCAGTGCGGCATGGTGGGGGGCATGCACGGCGGCCCTGGGCGTGGGGCTGTGCAGGGGTTGGGACAAGTCGCTCATGGCCGTTACAGGCGCAGGCCGGCTTGCTTGAGCAGCGGCAGGATGCGGTCGCCAAAAAACTCCAGGTCGGGCTTGAAGTCAAAAAAGCTCAACTGCAGGCCGTCCACGCCCGCTTGCTTCAGGGCCACGAACTGCTCCACCACCTGCTCGGGTGTGCCGATGACTTCGATGTTGCCGCCAATGGCACGGCGCTTGGGCGCGTCCACGCCCACCCGGCCCCTCCAGGCATGGGCATCGCTGTCAAAGCCGTTGAAGCCCTCGGGGGTGCGTTGGTCCTGGGCCGCCACGATGGCGTCGTGGTAGGCCCAGGTGTCTTGTTCGGTCTCGCGGCTGATGACCATGGGGTTGAGCAGCGTGCGCACCTCGCGCCCTTGTGCCCGGGCTGCCGCCTTGATGCGCGCCGTGTGCGCTGGCAGTGCGGCAATGGCACTGGCAAAGTCCGACCCCGCCGGGCTGGTGATGAACACGATGTCGGAGTAGCGGGCGGCGTACTCGATGCCTGCATCGGAGCCCGTGGCATTGACCAGCACAGGGCGGCCAAAGCGCGGCTTGGGTGAGACGAAAGCGCCCTGCAGCTTCCAGGAAGACTCGCCCTGGAAGGAGTAGTTGTTCGGGTCGGACCACAAGCGCTGCACCACCTCGATGAATTCAGCGGTGAGTTCGTAGCGGCGGTCATGGTCGATGCGGTCCCAGCCGAAGGCCTCGTGCTCCACCGCGCGGTGCCCCGTGACCACATTGATGCCCCAGCGCCCGCCAGAGATGTGGTCCAACGTGGCCCCCCACTTGGCCAGGTGCAGCGGGTGCAGGGGGCCGTACAGCACGTGGATGGTGGAGATGAGGATGATGCGCTGCGTGATGCTGGTGAGCGCGGCGGTGGTCATGAACGAGTCGAGTGCGTTGCCATCGAACACGCCGCCGTAGCCCCCTTTGGGCAGCCACTGCGACAGTGCAAACACCAGATCGAAACCCAGGGCCTCGGACTTGAGGACCAGGTCGCGGTTGTAGGCGAACTGCCAGTCGGTGGTGCGCGGCAGGGTGGATGCGCTCCAGCCCCCTGCCTGGATGGGCAAGAACAAACCCAGCAACAGCGGCTGCCGAAGGGCCAGGGAGAGGGGGCTGTCCGCGTAGTCGGTGGGCGCCGGGAAGTGGTCTGCGCCGACGAGGGCGCCGGCACGGTGGGTGATGAGGGTCATGGAATGGCGGTGCGCAGGCCCCGGTGCGCCGGGGCGTGCGAGGGGTTGAAGACCCAGCCATTGCACTCAATTCGCTGCCCGAGTGCAGCACTCTTTTCGCATTTGCTTATGCGGATGTGTGCAAATTGGTACCGCTCGCAGCGCTTGTTTTTATGGGCTTTGTTGCTCTTAAAAACAGAGCGGCTATCGATATTTGCTGCGCGCATATCGCGCCATGCGCAGCGGCCGTGTCGTGCCTATCATGTAGCTGTGTGCTGGCAGCGGCACCGTGCCTTGATTCACCACCCCTCGGAGTTTTCGTTGACCACTTACCACTACCTGGGCCGCAGCGGCCTCAAAGTCTCGCGCCTGGCCCTGGGCACCATGATGTTTGGTGGCCCCACCGATGAGGCCACATCGCACGCCATCATTGCCCGAGCCAAGTCGCAGGGCATCAACTTCATCGACACCGCCGATGTGTACCAAAAGGGCCGCACCGAAGAGGTGGTGGGCCGCGCCCTGCAGCACGACCGCCACGACTGGGTGTTGGCCACCAAGTTTGCCAACCCCTTGGGCGCTGGCCCCAACCGGGGGGGCACATCGCGCAAGTGGATCGTCGAGGCGGTGGAGGGCAGTCTGCGCCGCCTGGGCACCGACTACATCGACCTGCTGTACTTTCACCGTGCCGATTTCGATGCCCCGCTGGGCGAGGCGGTGCGCGCCATTGGCGACCTGATCCGCGCGGGCAAGCTGCGCTACTTCGGGGTGTCCAACTTCCGTGGCTGGCGCATTGCCGAGGTGGCCCACCTGGCCGACGCTGAGGGCATTGACCGCCCCATTGCCAGCCAACCGCTGTACAACCTGGTGAACCGCACGGCCGAGGCCGAGCAACTGCCCGCCGCCGCTGCCTACGGCCTGGGCGTGGTCTCTTACAGCCCGCTGGCCCGTGGCGTGCTGACCGCCAAGTACGACAACGGCGTGGCCCCGGACCCTGAGTCCCGTGCTGCCCGCGCCGACAAGCGCTTGCTGGAGACCGAGTGGCGGCCTGAGTCCATCGCCATTGCGCGCCAGATCCGCGACTACCTGGCCGCACGCGGCATCAGCCCCACCGACTTTGCGGTGGCCTGGGTGCTCAACAACCAGCTCATCACCTCTGCCATCGCCGGGCCCCGCACGCTGGAGCAGTGGGAGGGCTATGTGCGCGCGCTCGACTACCGCATCACCCCCGAGGACGAAGCCCTGGTGGACCGCCTGGTGGCGGCAGGCCACCCCTCCACCCCCGGCTTTACCGACCCCGGCCACCCCGTGGAGGGCCGTGTGCCCCATGTGGCAGCGGCCCCGCAGGCGTTGTGACCGATGGCCCACGAAGTACTGCAGATTCCGCGCGATCGCGCGGCCGTTCTGGCGGGCATTCCTGCGCTGGCCGAGGCCGTGGCCCAGGGGGCGGCCCAGCGCGAGGCTGAGCGCACGCTGCCGCATGCCTTGTTTCGGCGGGTGCGCCAGTCGGGCCTGGGCGCGCTGCGCATTGGCCAGGCCGATGGCGGGCCAGATGGCTCGCTCGAAGACCTGATCGGCGCGCTGGCCACCTTGGCCGCAGCCGATTCCAATGTGGCGCATGCGCTGCGCATCCACTTCAACGCCACCGAGGCGCTGCGCCTGGCGCCGCCCAGCCCCTACCGCCAGCGGCAGATCGACCGTGTGTTGCAAGGTGCGCTGTTTGGCGGCGCCTACACCGAGCGCGGCACCGAGCGCGCGGGCCTCACGCACACCGCGCTGCAGCGCGACGGTGCGGATTTCCGGCTCAGTGGGCGCAAGTTCTACGCCACAGGCACGGCGTTTTCTGATTACGCGAATGTGAGCGTGCTGGACGACGACGGGAACATGGTCACGGTGAACCTGCCGGTGGACCGCGAGGGCATCGAGATCCTGGACGACTGGGACGGCTTTGGCCAGCGGCTCACGGCCAGTGGCTCCATCGTGTTCACAAACGTGCGGGTGTACGCCGACGAGGTGCAGGCGCGGGACGCCGCCACGCTGGTGGGGCGCCATACCTCGGCGCTGCGGCAACTGCACCTGGTGACCACGGCGGCCGGTGCGGTGCGCAATGTGCTGTCTGATGCGACAGGCTATGTGCGCGACCACGGGCGCCCCGCCATGCACAGCCCCGCAGCCACGGCGCGCGAGGACCACTTCAACCAGCTGGTGATTGGAGAGCTGGCCGCCGCATCGCACGCCATTGATGCCCTGGTGCTGGACAACGCCCGCCAGCTCGACCGGTCGGCCCAGGCCATTGCTGCGCAAGCGCCGCAGGCAGAGGCCCTGGTGCTGCAAGGTGCCCTGGCCACGGCCAAGACGCAGACGGTGGTCAGCCGCCTGGCGCTGGGGGCGGCGGAGCGCATGTTTGAAGCCGGTGGCGCATCGGCCACCGCCAGCCGCCACAACTTTGACCGGCACTGGCGCAACATCCGCACGCTGTTCAATCACAACCCGCTGCTGCAAAAGACCCGGGTGCTGGGCGACTACCACCTCAACAGTGTGACCACGCACCTGCAGGAGGGGCGGGTGTTTTGAGGCGGCGGGCGCTTCAGGCTCACGGTTTTGAATGAAATGATGCGCTAGCGCAATCAGATAAGGCGCTGGCAGCTATTGTTTTAATAGCATTTGCGGCCTGCATCGCCACGGCGCAGTGGATTGGGGGCACCCGCAACGCGCTGCGGGGTTGGTTGCACTGGCGCACACGGGCCGCATGCCCCGGGCAGGCCAAGGGGCCATGCGCCGCCTGCCGCCATCCGCTGCCTGCCGCCTGCTGCCTGCAGCACGCGGGCTGCAAAGTCGGGTAACTTCGGGGCAGAGCATTCCTTGACCCGGGCATTTGGCCCATCACCCCCCAACGCACATGACCCGCGCCGCCCCAGCCCTTGCCCTCACGGCCCCAGTCTCCATCACCCCAGTCTCGGTGGCCGCCCTTGACCCCCGCATTGCGGGCCCGCGCTGGCAGCACGCCTGCGCCTGTGTGGCCCCGCAAGGAGAGCGCGCATGAGCGCGACCCCACCCCTGGCCGCCAGCGGTGCCCTCGGCGAGGCCGCACCGGTGCCACGCACCTACGGGCTGGTGGCACACCGGCGGCACCGCACCGCGCATGGCAGCGCGCACACCTGCGCATTGGCGCATTGGGCCCATGCAAGCGAGCCCGCTGTGCGGGCCCTGCAACTGCGCATTGCTGCCGTGGGTGGGGCTGCCGATGCGCTGGAGCGGCTGGGCTTGCTGCAGACCTTGCCCGCATTGCACCGCCTGCCGTATGGGCACGAGGGCGGGTTGATGAAGCTGGTCTCCCGCGTGGCAGGGGGCATTCGGCCTGAGGATGAGCTGGCCGGTGTGGTCTACCTGATGGACCCGCTGGACCCGTCCTCGCTGTACCCCGAGGCGCAAGCGCTCAAGCGCCAATGCATCACCCACCGCAAGCCGCTGCTGCTCACCGTGGCTGCGGCCATTGAATGGATGGCGGTGGAGTGGGCCAACGCCGGTGGCCCCGCGTTGCGTGGTGGCGCGGCAGGCGGCATCCGGCCCCTGGCACAGCAGGCGCTGGCCTTGATTGCGCACGACTCCATGAAGGCGCGCATGGTGGAGTTTGCAGACCAGCATTTCGAGGTGCTGTCGCGCACGCCGGTGCGCTACGCCACGGGCACCACGGGGCGCAAGCTCAATGAACTGGCGTGGGCCCGGGGTTGGCCTGCCGACATGCCCTGGGTGCACCCGTTTCGCAGCGGCCCCATGGGCGGCGATGCCCAGATTGCCGAGCTGGTGCTGGACCGCCGCTGCCAGAAGGTGGTCTTTTTTGAAGACGTGCACGTGGCCCGCCAACACGAGGCGGACATCCAGCTGCTGGAGCGCGCCGTGTGCTCGGTGGGCGATGAGGCCGCCTGCCTGCACACCTTTGACATGGCCGATGCCTGGGCGAGGGCCTGGCGCTAGCGCGTGTTGCCGCTAGCCCCGTGCGGCCTCAAGGGTGCCAGTGGCTGGCACGCGCAGGCACTGCGCTGGTGGCCGAGGTGTTGCCAGCCAGTGCATAAGACAAGGCATTGGCGGCGGTGACCACGGTCTGTGCCAGGGTCTCCAGCTTGGCCATGGGCAGGCGCGATGCGGGCCCGGAAATGCACACCGAGCCCAGCAGGCGCCAGTGCATGCCAAACACGGGGGCCGACACGGTGGCCACGCCTTGCTCGCGCTCGCCAATCGAGCAGTGGTAGCCGCGCCTGCGGATCTCCTCATACACATCGCCCGGCTCGCCTGAAAACGCCAGGATCACGCGCCCGGGCGAGCCTTTGTCCAGCGGCAACCCCTCGCCCATGCGCGCGTGGTGGCGCAGGGCTTGCGGCCCTTCCACCCGCACCAGGCAGGTGCGCACATTGCCTTCGCGCACGTAGAAAGCGGCGCTCTCACCGCTGGCCTGGGTGAGGGCGCGCAGCGCGGGCTCCAGCACGTTTTGCACATCAAAGCCTGCCTGGTAGCGCGCGCCCAGCCAGCCCGCTGCAGGGCCCAGGCGCCACTCGCCATCGTCGCGCTGCACCATGTACCCCGACAGGGCCAGGGTGCGTGCCAGGCGCAGCACGGTGGTTTTGTGCAGGCCGCAGCGGCGGCTCAGCAGGGCCAGCGAGAGGTGCGATTCACCCAGCGCAAAGGCTTCGAGCAGCTGCAGTGCGCGGGTCACGGCAATCACCCCGCCGCTTTCCTTGGTGGCATCGCTGTCTGTGGGGGGGGCAACGGCGGGTGAAGGGGCCGCAGCAAGGGGGGGCAAAGGGGCCGCTGCGGCTGGAGGGCGGGCGCGTGGCAGGCGGTTGCTCATGGTGCAATGTGTTTCGTTGTGCGAAACGCAATTGTATGGGTTGAAACGTTTTTATAAAGTCGCGCCACACCACGCAGCAAGCGTGGGACCGGTACACCCATCACGGAGACAAATCGCCATGCCTATTTCCACGCCCACGCGTTCCTTGCGTTCGCGCCTGCTTGTGGCCGCCGCTGCAGCCGTTGCCCTGGCTCTGCCCACCGCCTCGGTGCTGGCGCAAGCCGCTTACCCCAACAAGCCCATCCGCCTCATCGTGCCCTTTCCGCCCGGCGGCGGCACCGACATGATTGCGCGCACCGTGGCGCAAAAACTGGCGGACCAGAACAAGTGGAACGTCATCGTGGACAACCGCCCCGGCGCAGGCGGCAACCTGGGGGTGGACGCCACCGCCAAGTCCGCGGCCGACGGCTACACGCTGGTCATGGGCCAGACCAGCAACCTGGCGATCAACCCCTCGCTCTACGCCAAGCTGCCCTACGACCCGATCAAGGACCTGGCCCCTGTGGCGCTGGTGTCTTCCTCGCCCATCGTGATGGCGGCACCGGCCAACTCGCGCTTCAAGACTTTTGCCGACGTGGTGGCCGCGTCCAAGGGCAAGCCCGATGCGCTCACCCTGGGGTACTCGGGCAACGGCACCGTGGCCCACCTGGCGGGTGAACTTGCAGAAAACGCCGCAGGCATCCAGCTGCGCCACATCCCCTACAAGGGCGCGGCCCAGGCCATGACGGACCTGGTGGGTGGGCAGATTGATTTGTACATGTCGTCCGTACCCACGCTGCTGGGGCAGGTGCGCAACGGCAAGCTCAAGATCCTGGCCATCACCTCGGCCAAGCGCTCATCGCAACTGCCCGATGTGCCCACGCTGGCAGAGCAGGGCTACAAGGGCTTTGAGGCCGTGACCTGGTTCGGCATCCTGGCGCCCGCAGGCACGCCCGCCCCCATCGTGGCACAGCTCAACAAGGCCATCAACCAGGCGCTGCAGCAAGCGGATGTGGTTGACAAGCTCAAGTCCGAAGGCGGCGATGTGCTGGGCGGCACGTCAGAGCAGTTCAGCGCCTTGCTGCGCACCGAAGTTCCTCGCTGGGCCAAGATCGTGAAGGACTCGGGCGCCAGCCTGGACTGATAGCGCCGCGCCACGCTCATCCCCGCTGACAGCCCATCGCCATGACCCGCGATTGCTTTGCTACGCCCGTACCGTTCTCGGCGGGTACGGCCGCACCGCACACCGCGCTGCCTGCGGGGGCGTGCGACAGCCACATGCATGTGTACGACCAGCGCTTTCTCGCAGCGCCGGGGGCCAAGCTGCGGCCGCCTGATGCGTCGGTGCAGGACTACCGCGCGCTGCAACAGCGCATCGGCACCCAGCGCACCGTGCTGGTCACGCCATCCACCTACGGTTCGGACAACCGCTGCATGTTGCTGGGCCTGGCCGCGTTGGGCGAGCAGGCCCGGGGCGTGGCTGTGATCGATGGCAGCGAGAGCGATGCCCAGCTGCAAGCCCTGCACGACGCGGGCGTGCGCGGCGTGCGGCTCAATCTGTCGCTGGGCGTCACCGGCACGGTCGATGCCATCGTGCCCCTGGCCCAGCGCGTTGCACCGCTGGGCTGGCACTTGCAACTGCTGATGCCGCCCGATGTGCTGGCCACGCTGGGCGATGTACTGCGCCGTGTGCCCGTGCCCTTGGTGTTTGACCACCTGGGCCGCATCGCACCCGAGCGAGCCGGGAAGCACCCAGCCCACGCACTGCTGCTGCAGCTGATGGGCGAGGGCAGGGCCTGGGTCAAGCTCTCGGGCGGCTACATCGTCAGCGCCACCCACGCGGTGGACGACCCGGCGCTCGATGCACTGGCCGCCAGCTACCTGCGTGCCGCACCGCAGCAGGTGCTGTGGGGCAGCGACTGGCCCCACGCCACCGCCAGTGCTGGCCTGCACCCCGTGCCGGACGACGCAATGCAAATCGACGCGCTGGCGCGCTGGTGCGATCAGGCCGGTGCGGATGCCCTGCGCCGCGTGCTGGTCACCAACCCTGCCGCGCTCTACGGCTTCTCGCCGGTCTCGACTTCTTCATCCCCCACCCCTGTCTGAGGGCCTTGCACCATGACCTCTTTGGTATCTCCCCTATCCACGCACGGCGCGCAGCGCCGCCACCTTCTGACCACCCTGGCCCTTGCGGGCGCTGGCGTGGGCACGGGGCTGCCCGCCTGGGCGCAAAACGATTGGCCTGCGGGCAAGCTCATCACCTGGGTGGTGCCGTACCCCGCTGGCGGCAGCACCGATGTGCTGGGCCGCAACATCGCCCTCAAGCTGGGCGCGGCCCTGTCCACCAACGTCATCGTGGACAACAAGGCCGGGGCCACGGGCACCATTGGCGCGGCCTATGTGGCCAAGGCTGCGCCCGACGGGCTCACGCTGCTGGGCACCTCCATCGGCCCGCAGGCCATCGCCCCGCACCTGATGGCCAAGCTGCCCTATGACCACATCACGGCGTTCGAGCCCGTGATCACCGTGGGCACCATCCCCCACATCCTGGTAGTGGGCGCCAACCAGCCGTTCAAGACGGTGGCCGACCTGCTGGCCGCCGCCAAGGCCCAGCCCGGCAAGCTGGCGTTTGCCTCGGGTGGCAACGGCACCATCTTGCAAATGCAGGGCGAGCTGCTGCAGCAGCAAACCGGCGCGCGCTTTATCCATGTGCCCTACAAGGGCGACACCCCCGCGCTGCAAGACACGCTGGCCGAGCAGGTGCAGTTCATGTTTGCCCCCGCAGCCGCTGCACTGCCGCATGCGCAGTCGGGCAAGTTGCGCGCCCTGGCTGTGACCTCGGCCTTGCGGCTCAAAGCCTTGCCGACCGTGCCCGCTATGGGTGAGGTGGGGCTCAAAGACTTTGTGGTGGAGCAGTGGCAGGCCGTGTTTGCGCCCGCCAAGACGCCCGCCGCCATCGTGCAGCGCCTGAACCGCGAGATCGCCGCCGCGCTGAAAGACCCCGCCCTCATCGCCCTGGCCGACAAGCTGGGCGTGACGCTGGTGGGCGGCACGCCCCAGCAGCTGGGTGACCTGCAAAAGGCCGACTCGGCCAAGTGGGCCAAGGTCATCAAAGACGGAAACATCAAGGCCGACTGATACCCGCGATCCACCCATTGTCAAAAAAAGCAAAACGCTGCTTCTTCGTTTTCACTACCTCAACCGGACCACTCCCATGAGCCAACTCCCTGAAATCATCCGCACCATTGACCGCGTGAGCGGCGACGTCGTGGCCCAAGCCGCCACCTACCAAGCCGCCATCCTGGCCGACGTGGCAGGCCGCCGCGGCACCATGCATGGCCGCGTGGCGCCTGTACACCAGAACATGAAGGTGGCTGGCCCCGCTTTCACCGTGGAAGTGCGCCCTGGCGACAACCTCATGATCCACGCCGCCATCGCCCTGGCCCAGCCGGGTGACGTGCTGGTGATTGACGGCAAGGGCGACCAGACGGCGGCGCTGATGGGCACGCTGATGCTCAGCGCCTGCAAAAAGCGCGGCCTGGCGGGTGTGATCGTGGACGCCGCCATCCGCGACAAGCTGGAAATTCTGGAGCTGGACTTCCCCGTGTTCAGCGCGGGCTTCAACCCCGCAGGGCCGACCAAGTACGTGCCCGGCCGCATCAACCACCCCATCAGCGCCGGCGGCGCGGTGATCAACCCGGGTGACCTGGTGGTGGGCGACGCCGATGGCGTGGTCGTCATCGAGCGCGAAAAAGCCCCCGTCATGCTGGCCCTGGCCGACAAGAAGGTGGCCGACGAAGCCGCCCGCATCGAAGCCATCGCCCGTGGTGACACCGCATCGAAATGGCTGCCTGCAGCCCTGCGCGCTGCGGGTGTTTTGAAGGAAGGGGAATCGCTGTGAGCAACGCTACCCACCCCGTCATCATCGTGACCGGCGCCGACCTGGCGCAACAAGCCCTAGATCTGCTCACAGGCTACGAGATCGTCTACGCAGGCAAGACGCCGACGGAAGAGGACATGGTGGCCCTGTGCGGTGCGCACAACCCCGTGGCCATCATCGTGCGCTACGGCAAGGTGGGCGCTTCGGTGATGGACGCGGCCCCCGCGCTCAAGGTCATTTCCAAGCACGGCAGCGGCACCGACACCATCGACAAGGTGGCTGCCAAAGCCCGTGGCATTGAGGTGGTGGCCGCCGTGGGCGCCAACGCCGCCGCCGTGGCCGAGCAGGCCTTGGCCCTGTTGCTGGCCTGCGCCAAATCGGTGGTGGCATTGGATGCGCGCATGCACGCTGGCCACTGGGACAAGGCCACGCACAAGAGCCTGGAGCTGGGCGGCCGCACCGTGGGCCTGGTGGGCCTGGGCGCCATCGGCCTGCGTTTTGCCAAGATGGCCGACGCCCTGGGCATGCGCGTGATCGGCTTCGATCCGTTTGCCAAGAACCTGCCCGCCTATGTGCAGGCGGTGGACCTGGAGACGATCTGGCGCGAATCGGATGCCATCTCGTTGCACTGCCCGCTGACCGACGAAAACCGCAACCTGCTGAACGCCACCACGCTGGCGCAGTGCAAGCGCGGCGTGATTGTGGTGAACACCGCACGTGGTGGCCTGATCGACGAGGCTGCGCTGCTCGCCGCCGTGCGCTCGGGCCAGGTGATGGCAGCGGGGCTCGACAGCTTTGCGGTGGAGCCCATGACGGCGGGCCATCCCTTCCAGGGCGAGAAGCACTTCATCCTCAGCCCCCACATTGGCGGCGTGACGAGCGATGCCTACGTGAACATGGGCGTAGGCGCCGCCCAGAACCTGCTGGCCGTGCTGGCCCGCAGCGCTGTGGCGGCCTGAGCGCCGTTCCATCCACCCAAACAAAGGGCCCTGGGCCGCGCGCGCATCGGCGTTGCGCTGCACCAGCGGCCCTCGGAGACAAGCACCATGCCACAGCGTTTTAAGAAAAATAGGCCGCTAGCGCGCTTGGATAAAGCGCTGGCAGCTATTGTTTTAGTAGTAACAGCCACCACGGGCATGCTGGGCGCGGCACCCGCGCAAGCCCAGGCGCAGGCGCAGGTGCAGGTGCAGGTGCAAGGCACCTGGCCAGACAAGCCCCTTAAGCTGGTGGTGCCGTACCCGGCCGGTGGGAATGCCGACAACACCGCGCGCCTGCTGGCCACGCAACTGGGCCAGCGCCTAGGCCAGCAGGTGGTGGTGGACAACCGCCCTGGCGGTAGCGGCACCATTGGCGCGGCGGCGGTGGCCAAGGCCCCGGCCGATGGCTACACGCTGCTGCTCGATGCCACGGCCTTCACCGTCAACCCCAGCCTGTTCCCCAAGCTGCCGTTTGATGCGACCAAAGACTTTGCGCCCATCTCGCTGGTGCTGCAGGTGCCACTGCTCATGGTGGTGCCCACCAACTCGCCCTTCCAGTCGGTGGCCGATGTGGCCAAGGCCGCCAAGGCGCGGCCAGGCCACCTGACCTACGCATCGGCGGGCAACGGCGGCGCGCAGCACCTGGCGGGCGAGCTGTTCAAGCAGGGGCAGAAAGTGGCCATCACCCACATCCCGTACCGGGGTGGGGCACCTGCGCTCACCGACCTGATCGGTGGGCAGGTGGACGTGATGTTTAGCGCCACCACCGCCAGCGGGCCGTTCGTCAAAAGCGGCAAGCTGCGGGCGCTGGCCATCACCTCGCCCCGCCGTGCTGAGGGCTGGGAGGCCGTGCCCACCGTGGCCGAGTCGGGCGTGCCGGGCTTTCAGGTCAGCGAGTGGAATGGCTTGTTCGCCCCCGCAGGCACGCCGCGCCCCGTGCTGGAGCGGCTGGAGGCCGAAACCCGCGCCATCGTGGCCAGCCCCGAGATGAAGAAGCGCTTTGCCGAACTGGGCGTGCAGGGCGTGGGCTCCAGCGCGCAGGAGTTCAGCAGCTTTTTGAAAGCCGAAACCACGAAGTGGGCCGAGGTGATTCGCACCAGCGGCATCCGCATTGATTGAAGGAGTCTTCGCCATGTTGAAGAAAAATACGCCTCTGGCGCTCGTCCCTCAAGCGCTGGTAGCTATGGTTTTGATAGCGTATGGCACCGCTCATGCACAAGCAGGTGCGGCAGGCTACCCCACCAAGCCCGTGAAGCTGGTGGTGGGCTTTGCCGCCGGTGGCCCCACCGACGTGGTGGCGCGCGCCTTTGCCGACCACGCCAGCAAGGCGCTGGGCCAGCCGTTCATCATCGATAACAAGCCGGGTGCGGGCACCATCATTGCCGCCCAGGCCGTGGCCAGCGCCCCGGCCGATGGCTACACGCTGCTGTTCGGCGCCACCAACCACACCATGATTCCGGCGCTGTACCAGGGCCGCGTCAAGTTTGATGCAGTGAAGTCCTTCCGCCCGCTTTGCACGGTGGCCAGCAGCCCCACGGTGCTGGTGGTGGCCCCCAGCCTGCCGGTGAAGACGCTGGCCGATTACCAGTCCAAGGCCCGCGCCGAACCCGGCCGCGTGACCGCAGGCACCGCCGGGGTGGGCAGCTCGGGCCACTTTGCCACCGAGATCTTTGCCCGCGCCCAGGGCCTGCAGCTCAACCACGTGCCCTACAAGGGCGCGGCGCCCGTGGTGACCGACCTGATGGGCGGCCAGCTCGACAGCTCGTTTGCCACGCTGGGTTCGGTGCTGCCGCAGATCAAGAGCGGCAAGCTGCGCGCGCTGGCCGTGGGCGCGCCCCAGCGCTCGGCCCTGGTGCCTGAGGTGCCCACGTTTGCCGAGGCGGGCGGTGGCAACTACGCTGCCGACGTGTGGTACGGCGTGCTGGCCCCTGCGGGCTTGCCCGAGCCCATCGCCCAGGCGCTGGAGCGCACGGCCGCCGACTTTGCCAAGAGCGCATCGGCCGCCGAAAAGCTGCGCGGCCTGGGGCTGGATGCCGAATCGGTGTGTGGCAACGCCTTTGCGACCCGTGTGGCCCGCGAAGTGACCACCTATAGCCAGATTGCAAAAGCGCTCGATCTCAAAGCTGATTGAGCCGCCCTGTTGTAGAACCTAGAACTGATTGGAGACACGCATGTTTCGCTTCCTCAAACCCCTGATCGCTGCCTGTGCCCTGGCCGCAGGTGTGGCCCACGCCGCCTTCCCCGAGCGGCCCATCACCATCGTCGTGCCCTACGCCCCCGGTGGCGCGGCCGATGCCGTGGCCCGTGTGGTCGCTACCCGCCTGGGCGCCAAGTTGGGTGGCAGCGTGATCGTGGACAACAAGGCCGGTGCCAGCGGCACCATTGGCGCCAGCTTCGTGGCCAAGGCCTCGGCAGACGGCTACACCATGCTGTACGACGCCACGCCGTACTCCATCAACCCGCACCTGTTCCCCAAGATGCCGTATGCCGCCAACGCGCTGCAGCCGCTGTCGCTGGTGCTGCTGGCGCCCAACGTGCTCATCGTGAAGGCCGATGCCCCCTACAAAAACGTGGGCGAGCTGATCGCCAAGGCCAAGGCGCAGCCGGGCAAGATCAACTTTGCCTCGGGCGGCAGCGGCACGGTGCAGCGCCTGGCGGCGGAGCTGATGGCCCAGAAGCTGGGCCTCGATATGGTGCACGTGCCCTACAAGAGCGGCGGCCCGGCCATCACCGATGTGATGGCTGGCCAGGTGGACTTCATGTTCGGCACCGTGGCCGCCACCTACCCGCATGTGGCGGGCGGCAAGCTGCGTGCGCTGGCTGTATCGGCACCCGAGCGCTCCAAGCGCCTGCCTGATGTGCCTACGGTGGCCGAGGCGGCCATCCCCGGTTATGAGGCTTATGAGTGGAACGGCGTGTTTCTGCCAGCGGGCGTGCCTGCCGACGTGGCCACCAAACTGCAGCAGGCCCTGCAAGAGGTGCTGAAGGAAGACGAAGTGAAGCAGCGCCTGGCCGACCTGGGCGCCCAGCCCATCGGCTCCACGCCCGCAGACTTCGCCGCCTTCCTGAAGAAGGAAGACGCGAAGTGGGGCGAGGTGGTGAAGAAGGGCAATATCAAGCTGGACTGACCCATGCCTTTGCCAGCGCTGACCACCCCCGTGCCGCACTCCGTGGGCCTGAACCGCCCGCAGCGCCAGTTGCCGCCCGGCGCGTGCGACAGCCACATGCACATCTTTGACCCGCGCTTTGCGCCGTCAGCCCATTGGCCGCGCACGCCGCCGGTGGCCCCTGTGGCGGTGTACCGGCAGCTGCAGGTGCGCCTGGGCACCACGCGCACGGTGGTGGTCACTCCATCGACCTACGGCACCGACAACGCCTGCACGCTGGATGCGCTGGACCAGTTGGGCGACGCTGCACGCGGTGTGGCCGTGGTGGGCGAGGACGTGAGTGCCGACGAGCTGGCCCACCTGGCTGCGCGCCGTGTGCGCGGGCTGCGGGTCAATTTCGTCTCGCCCCAATCGTGGGGCACCACCACGCCCGCCATGCTGGCCACCCTGGCCGGCAAGGTGGCCGAGCACCCGGCGTGCGCGGGCTGGCATATCCAGGTCTTTGCGCAGCCGGAGCAACTCATCGCGCTCGCGCCGCAGTTGCATACCCTGCCCGTGCCCCTGGTCATCGACCACCTGGGCCGCATCGATCCCGCCGAAGGCGCGGCCGCTCAGGCCTACGGCGTGGTGCGCGGCCTGCTCGATGGTGGCAACACCTGGGTCAAGCTCTCGGGCGCCTACATGCGCTCGACCGTGCACGGCCCCAGCTACGCCGACACCCTGCCGCTGGGCCAGGCCCTGGTGCAGGCTGCGCCCGAGCGCCTGGTGTGGGGCAGCGACTGGCCGCACACCACCGAGACGCCCGGCACTGTGAACGATGCCGATCTGGTGGACCTGCTGCAGGCCTGGGCTGGCAGCGACGCGGCCATGGACCGCATCCTGGTCGACAACCCGGCGCGGCTGTATGGTTTCGATGCCGTTCCCGCCGCCTGAACGAATTGGAAAGACCCCACCATGTTTTTGTTGCAAGCCCCTGAGGTCCGCGATCTCGACCTGTTCACCTCCATGCCCGAGCCCTTTCGCCGCCGCGAGCGCAGCGACTGGGCCGACGCCAACCGGGGCGGCACCATCACCGATTCGTTTCTGGAAGGCCCGGTGTTCGACGACGCAGGCAACCTCTACGTCAGCGACATCCCCTGGGGTCGTGTCTTTCGCATCAACCCGCAGGGCGACTGGGCGCTGGTGGCCGAGTACGACGGTGAGCCCAACGGTCTCAAGTTCTTGAAGCCCGGCACGCTGCTCATCACCGATTACAAGAACGGCCTGATGCAGCTCGACGTGGCCACGGGCGCCGTCACCCCTTACCTGCAGCGCCGCAACAGCGAGCGCTTCAAGGGCGTGAACGACCTGATCTTTGACGCCGAAGGCAACCTCTACTTCACCGACCAGGGCCAAAGCGGCCTGCACGACCCGAGTGGCCGCCTGTATCGTCTGCGGCCCAATGGTCAGCTCGACTTGCTGCTGCACAACGTGCCCAGCCCCAACGGCGTGGCCCTGTCGCCCGACGGCCGCGTGCTGTATCTGGCCGTGACGCGTGGCAACTGTGTGTGGCGCGTGCCGCTGCTGCCCGATGGCAGCGTGGCCAAGGTCAGCCAGTTTTTTACCTCGTATGGCCCCAGCGGCCCCGACGGCCTGGCGGTGGACGCCGAAGGCCACCTGTTGGTGGCCAACCCGGGCCTGGGCTATGTGTGGGTGCTCAACCACCGGGCCGAGCCCGTGCAGGTGCTGCGCGGCGCGCCGGGCAGCTCGACCACCAACCTGGCCTTTGGCGGCGAGGGCCGACGCACGGTGTATGTGACCGACTCGACCCATGGCCGTGTGCTGCGCGCCGAAATGCCTGCGGCGGGCTTGCCACTGCACCGGGCATAAAAAAACCGCCAGTGCTTTACAGCACCTGGCGGCTCTTTCAGACCCCGGTTCAGACCGATGTCAGTGCGGGCTTACTTGCCTGCTTTTTCAGCCTTGCGCTTGGCGGCCTTGGGGTCCACCACGGCCTTGAACTTGGCACCGGCCACGAACTTGGGCACGGTGGTTGCAGGGATCTTCAGGGCTGCGCCAGTGGATGGGTTCTTGCCAGTGCGTGCAGCGCGCTTGGCGGACTTGAAGGTGCCAAAGCCCACGAGTTGGACGGCATCGCCCTTCTTGACGGCAGTCTGGACGGTGTCGATCAGGGTTTCCAACACAGCGTTGGCGGCTGCTTTGGACAGGTCATTCTTGGAAGCCAGGATTTCAACGAGTTCTGCGCGGTTCATAGATGCTCTAGGTTAAAAAAGTTGAAGATGCCCGGTTTATAGCGCAATCGCCGCTGCTTGCGTTGCTTGCGCTCAGTACCGCAGCGGATTTTCTGGCAAAAAAGAGGGGCATTGCCCCCGTCAGCGGGACTTCAGGCGCCCCACCCAGAAGTCTCCGGCAAATTGGACCAGGCTCACCAGCACGATGAGCACCGCGATCACGGCGACCATCACGGTGGTGTCAAAGCGCTGGTAGCCGTAGCGGATGGCCAGGTCGCCCAGCCCGCCGGCGCCCACGGCGCCTGCCATGGCCGATGCCCCAATCATGGACACGAGGGTGATGGTGAAGCCCCCGACGATGCCGGGCAGGGCCTCGGGCAACAGCACATGGCGCACGATGTGCCAGCGCCTGCAGCCCATGGCCTGTGCGGCTTCAATGAGGCCCTTGTCCACCTCGCGCAGGCTGACTTCGGCAATGCGCGCAAAGAAGGGCGTGGCGCTGATGGACAGCGGCACCACCGCCGCCCACAGGCCAATGGTGGAGCCCGTGATGAGCCGTGTGAGCGGGATCAGCGCCACCAGCAACACAATGAACGGGGTGGCGCGGAACGCGTTGATGATGGCCCCGGCAATGCGATTGAAGCGGGGCCAGGGCAGGATGCCACCGGGGGTGGTCAGCACCAGCAGCACCGCCAGCGGTGTGCCTGCCAGCAGCGCAATGCCGCCGGAGACGCCGACCATGGTGATGGTGTCCAGCAGCGCCAGCCACAGGCGCTCGAGCATGATGTCAGACATAGCCAAGCTCCTTCGCGTGGTGGGCCAGGTGGCCCAGAACCAGGGTTTCCGCCGGGACGCTGCTGCGCGTGGCGATGATGAGGCGGCCATGGGCATGGCCCTGGATGCGGTCAATGCCGCCATGCAACAGCTGCGCCTTGTGGCCCAGCGTGTCGGCAATGCGGCCCAGGTCGGGCTCGATGCCGCCCTCGCCGGTGAATGTGAGCTGCAGCACGCGCAGCGCCTCGCCTGTTGCGGGGGGCGCAGGCTGAATGCTTTGCTGCAAATCGTGCGGAAGGCCCTGCTCCACGGTGCGCAGCAGGGCGCGGGTGGCATCGTGCTCGGGTTGCCCAAACACCTTCCACACGGGGCCTTGTTCGGCAATGCGCCCTTGCTCCAGCACCACCACCTGGTCACAGATTTCGCGGATCACGCTCATCTCGTGGGTGATGAGCACGATGGTCAGGCCGAGCTTGCGGTTGATGTCGCGCAGCAGCGCCAGGATGGCGTGGGTGGTCTCGGGGTCCAGCGCCGAGGTGGCCTCGTCACACAGCAGGATGTCGGGGTGGTGCACCAGGGCGCGGGCAATGCCCACGCGCTGCTTTTGCCCGCCCGACAGGCGTGCCGGGTACACGTTCTGCTTACCGTCCAGCCCCACCAGGTGGAGCAGTTCGTTCACCCGCTCGCGCACCTGCGCGGGCCGCACACCGGCCACCCGCAAGGGCAGGGCCACGTTGTCAAACACGGTCTTGGCCGACAGCAGGTTGAAGTGCTGGAAGATCATGCCCACGCGTCGGCGCAGGGCCACCAGCCCGTCTTCGTCCAGCGTGGCAATGTCTTGCCCCGCCACATACACACGCCCGGTGCTGGGGTTTTCCAGCCGGTTGATGGTGCGCAGCAGACTGGATTTGCCCGCCCCGCTGCGCCCGATGATGCCGAAGATGCTGCCCGCAGGCACCGACAGGTCAATGCCCTGCAGTGCGTCGACGGCCCCCGTGCTGGCGGCGTAGACCTTGCCGACCTTGTCAAAACGGACGGCATAGTGGCGGGGCGAGCCGGTGGTGTCTGCCCCGCTGGCGGGGGATGCCGTGGC
Organism: Acidovorax sp. 56; assembly: GCF_002749705.1. NCBI lineage: Bacteria > Pseudomonadati > Pseudomonadota > Betaproteobacteria > Burkholderiales > Comamonadaceae > Acidovorax > Acidovorax sp. 56. The sequence continues at coordinate 2,451,133 of NZ_PEEV01000001.1, read as the reverse complement.
CACCGTGTGGGGCGTGGGGAGGTGGGTGGTGCTGGGGGGCTTTGCGTGAGGGCTTTGCTCGCGAAAGTACGCAATACCGGGCAGCAAGATGCGGTTCAGTGACATGGGGGGCTCCTGGTCAGGGCTGTGGGGCGGTGCGCGTGGGGCGTGCTGCCGTCGGTGGCTGTCAGCCTTTGGGTTGCCAGGCCAGCGTGTAGAGCTTGGCGTCGTTGGCGTTGGACTTGAACAGCTGTTCGCGCACGGCGGGCGACTCTTGGTAGAGCTGGATGAAGCGCAGCACCCGGGCGTCTGCCACTTTGTCCTGGCGCGTCACGAAGCGAATGGCGTAGTAGTTGTCCGAGATGCCGGAATACAGCAGTGCCGAGCTGGCAATGTCGCGCTTGCCTGCGGCCACAAAGTGGCTGGGGTAGCCCTGGGCCAGGTCCAGGTCGTCGATGGCGCGCACCAGCTGGGGGCCTTCCACTTCCAGCAGCTTGAGCTTCTTGGGGTTGGCCACCACGTCGTTGACGGTGGCGCGGGTGCCCACGCCGTCTTTGAGCTTGATGAGACCGGCCTTCTCCAGCAGCAGCAAGCCCCGGCCCTGGTTCACGGGGTCGCTGGCCACGCCCACTTTGGCGCCTTCCTTCAGGTCCTCAAAGCGTTTGATGCGGTAGGAGTACAGGCCGATGTTGGACAGCACGCCCACGCCCGCCACGCCAAATTTGTAGCCGCGTTCTTTGATGGCGTTGTCCAGAAAAGCCTGGTGCTGAAAGTAGTTGACGTCGATGTCCCCCGAGGCCAGGGCTTCGTTGGGGGTGGTCCAGTCGGTGAACTCGACCAGCTTCACGTCCAGCCCTTGCTTCTTGGCTTCCTGGATGGCGACTTGCACCGAGTCGGCCAGTGCGCCGGGGGTGACTCCGACCTTGAGCGTCTGTGCGGTGGAGGCCAGGCTCCAGGTGGCCAGCAGGGTGCCGGTGAGTGCGCTTGCGATGGCCAGGGCGATGCGTCGGGTGGTGGTGTGCATGGGTGGGTTCCTTGGGGTGGGTTGCTGCAGGGGCGGCAGTGCCTTACTTGCTGAGCCAGGCCAGCGTGTAGAGCTTGGTGTCGCCGCCAAACGATGTGTGGGTTTGGTCGCGCACGGCTTGTGCTGACTGGAAGATCTGCACAAACTTGCGCACCCGTGGGTCGTTGACGTTGTCTTTGCGTGTGACGAAGCGGATGGCGTAGTAGCTGTCCGAGGCCCCGGTGTAAAGCAAGGCCTTGCTGGCCACCTCAGGCTTGCCTGCGGAGACAAAGTGCGCGGGGATGCCCTGGGCCAGGTCCACGTCCTCAATGGCGCGCACGAGTTGGGGGCCTTCCACTTCAATGAACTTGAGCTTTTTGGGGTTGCTCACGATGTCATTCACCGTGGCCCGGGCGCCCAGTCCTTCCTTGAGCTGGATGAGCCCGGCTTTCTCCAGCAGGCCTAGGCCCCGGGCCTGGTTGACGGGGTCGTTGGCCACGCTCACGCGGGCGCCGTCCTTGAGTTCGCTGAAGTTCTTGATCTTGTAGGAGTAAAGGCCAATGTTGGGCAGCACGCCCACGCCGACCACATCAAATGGGTAGCCGCGCTGGCGGATGGCGTTGTCCAGAAATGCCTGATGCTGGAAGTAGTTGATGTCCAGATCGCCAGAGGCCAGGGCCTCGTTGGGTGTGGTCCAGTCGGTGAACTCGATCACCTTCACGTCCAGCCCTTGCTTGCGGGCCTCGGCCGCTGCGGCGTGCAGGGCGTCAGCATGCACGCCGGTGGATGCGCCTACTTTCAAGGTCTGTGCCTGTGCGCCCACGGCGATGGCCAGGGTGGCAAACAGGGTGCTCAGGATGCGTGCGGGGTGGGTCATGCGGGGCTCTCTTCCGTGGTCGGTGTGGTGGTGGGTGTGGTGCTGTGTGCCGTGGCCGGTGGATGGGCCGCCGCAGGGGCGGCATGCCGCCAGCGGGCGGCGGGGTGTTGGTCGGGCAGGCGGTTGCCTTTGCCAAACAGCTTGTGGCGCAGGCTGCCCTGCGTGTAGCTGCTTTTGTGCAGGCCCCGGTTCTGCAGCTCGGGGACGACGATGTCGATGAAGTCCTCAAAGCTCTCGGGCACCACGGTGCGTGTCAGGTTGAAGCCGTCCACGCCGGTGTCGTCCACCCACGATTGCAAGGCATCGGCCACTTGGTCGCCGGTGCCGACGATGGCGGGGTAGCGGCCTCCCAGGGCGTATTGCTCCAGCATGCCGCGCCGCGTCCACCCCTGGCGCTTGGCCAGGGCCACGGCCGATTGGATGGAGTTGGTCTGGCCATAGGCAATGGGCTCGTCCAGCCCATAGCGTGCAAAGTCAATGCCGGTGCCTGCGGCGAAGTGGGCCAGGCCAGCCTCGGGGTTGGCATAACGGCGGTACTCTGCGTCTTTGTCGCGGGCCTCGGCCTCGGTGCGGCCGGGCACCACGCTCACGCCCAGCACGATCTTCAGGTCCTCTGGCGCGCGGCCTGCGTCCGCAGCGGCTTGCCGCAGGGCGACCACGCTCTCGCGCACGAGTGCTTTGTTGTTGCCCGAGATGAAGACGGCCTCGGCATGGCGGGCGGCAAAGGCCTTGCCCCGGTCGGACGTGCCTGCCTGGTAGATCACGGGCGTGCGCTGCAGTGACGGCGCTGTCAGGTTGACGCCCTCCACCTGGTAGTGGTGCCCGTGGTGCGCGATCTTGCGCACGGCGGCGGGGTCGGTGTAAATGCGCGCGCCCTTGTCGGCTTTGACTGCGTCGTCGCGCCAGCTGCCTTCGAGCAACTGGTAGAACACGTCAAGGAACTCCTCGGCCTGGTCGTAGCGGTCGTCGTGGCCGATTTGCTGGGGCAGGCCAATGGCGCGGGCTGCGCTGTCGAGGTAGCCGGTGACCACGTTCCAGCCAATGCGGCCTGTTGTGAGGTGGTCCAGCGTACCAAAGCGGCGGGCCAGCAGGTAGGGGTGTTCGGTGGTCGGGTTGACGGTGACGCCAAAGCCCAGGTGCTGGGTGACGGCCGCCATGGCCGAGACCAGCACCACCGGGTCGTTCACCGGCAGCTGGATCGACTCGCGCAAGGTGAGGTCGATGCCCGCCTGGTACACGTCGTACACGCCCACGATGTCGGCGATGAACAGGCCGTCGAACAGCCCGCGCTCAAGGGTGCGGGCCAGGTCGGTCCAGTAGGGCAGGGTGTTGTACTCGGTGGATCGGTCACGCGGGTGCGTCCACAGGCCATGGTTGATGTGCCCCACGCAGTTCATGTTGAACGCGTTCAGGACGATGGGCTTGCGTTGGCGGGTGGTGGGTGTGGGGCTCATGGGGGACCTTAGGCTGCAGTGGCCAATGCGGCTTGCGCAGGGGTTGCGAAGGGACGGGTGCTGGGCGCTGTGGAGGGGGCCGCGTGGACGGGCGGGTGGGCCTCGTCTGTGGCTGTGGTCAGGCTGCGGGCCAGGCCTGAGAGCACGGCATCGGCCTGGGGTGGGTTGAAGCGGTGGCACTGCACGTCGCGCAACATGCGCTCCAGCGGGTGCTGGCGCGAAAGGGCTTGGCCGCCAACGATCTCTACCGCCAGTTGCACCACTTGCGTGGCGCAGCGGCCCACGGCCACTTTGGCCACGGCCACGGCGTCGCCCAGGTGTTCTTGCAGGTGTGGGTTGCGTTCCCAGTGCTCGGCTACGCCGTAGAGCTGGCTGCGGGCGCTGGTGAGCAAGAAGGCGATCTCGCCCAGCTTGGCCTGCACGGCCGGGGCGTCGATCACGGCTTGGCCGCCCAGGCTGGCGGCGCGGTAGTTGCGGGCAAATGCCAGGGCTTCATCGCGGGCGGCTTCGGCAATGCCCAGGTACAGGGCGGGCAACTGCAGGCCCCAGGCCCGGCTGCCGATGGAGAAGCTGCTGGGGCGATCAGGCCCTGGGCCGTAGCGGTGCACCAGGGCGCTGTCGGGCACCCAGACGTTGCGCAGCTCGATGTCGTGGCTTTCGGTGGCGCGCATGCCCGCCGTGTCCCAGGTGTCGATGATGTGCACCCCCTCGCCGCGCGGGACCAGAAACTCGCCATAGGACGCTTCGCCCTCGATGCGGGCGTACACCACCATCTGCGCCAAGGCCGGGGCCGATGAGCAATAGGCCTTGCGCCCCTGCAGCACCCAGCCTTGGGCGCTGCGCCGGGCCACGGTGCCCGGGGCTGCGCCGCGCATGAGGTTGCCGTGGTCGCGTTCGGTCACCAGGATGTTGATCAGGTGGCCTTTGTGCACCACGTCGTACGCCAGGCGGGCGAAGGCCTCGGCGGGCCACGAGGCGGTGTGCGAGAGGCAGCCCAGCGCCATGAGGTGCCAGCCCAGGCACAGCGCGGTGGCGGGTGCCACGCGCCCCAACTGGTTTTGCCAAAGCAGCGTGCGGTACAGCGAAAGGCCTTCGCCGCCCAGGGCCGTGGGCAGGGTCAGCGCCAGGGCGCCGTCGGCGCGCAGCAGGGCGAGGTGGTCGTGTGCGAAGCGGCCGTCACGGTCATGCTGCGCCACGCTGGGCGCCATCTGGCGGGCCAGTGCGTCAGCGCGCTCAATGATGGCCTGGTCCAGGGCATCGCGCACGCGGGTGTCCAAGGTGCTCATGGGGGTGTTGCGGTGCGGGGCAGCCAGCGGTGATGTCAAAACAGGCCGGATGTGGGAGGCTGGGTGCCGGTCAGCAGCCAGTTGCCCACGGCTGCAGCCTTCCATTGGCGGGGGTTGTGGTTGGCCACGGTGCGCGCGTTGCGCCAGTGCCGGTCCAGGTTGTGGGTGCGCAGCGTGGCGGTGGCGCCAGCCACGTCAAACACCAGCTCTGCGGCCTTCAGGGCCGCCTGCACGGCAAAGTGCTGGGCCTGGGCGACTTCGATGGATGCGGTGGTCAGAGCCTCTTGCGTCAGCCCCGCGTGCCAGGCGGCATCGATGGCCAAGGCGGCGCGCAACACGGCGCCTTCGGCGGCATAGGCCTGCGCTGCAATTTGGCCCACGGTCTCTTGCACATAGGGATCGTCCACCGAGCGGGTGGCCGTGCTGTGCTTGATGGGGCGGGCGTGCTCGCGGGTGAAGGCGATGGCGTCGTTGAGCGCATTGCGGGCGATGCCAGCCTCCACCGCAGCCAGCACCAGCTGGTAGTACGGGGGCAGGGGCGAGCGCCGGTCGCGGGGCATGGAGGGGCGAATCTCTTGCGGTTGCACTTCGACCTGCGTGAACACCGTGGTGCCGCTGGCCGTGAGGTGCTGGCCGATGGCGTCAAAGTCGTCCACCAGGTCCAGGCCAGGGCGTGCGCGTGGTACGACGAAGCCGGTCTCCTGGCCGCTGTCGTCCAGGGCGAAGGAGCTGACCCAGTCGGCGTACAGCGCGCCAGTGCTGTAGAACTTGGTGCCGGTGATGTGCCGTTGGCCTGTGTGCGGGTCTTGTGTGATGCGTGCGGTGATTTGCCCATTGGGGCCGCCACGCTCCCACCCTGCGTTGCCAAAAATTTCGCCGTCCAACAGGTGGGGCAGCCAGTGCTGCAGCTGTGCGGCATCACCTGCCGCCAGCAGGCTTTCGACAAAGCCAAAGCCGGGGCGCAGGGCTTGCGCGATGTTGGAGTCGGCGGCGGCAATGTCCAGCAGCAGCTCGAACAGGTCGCGCACCGTGCCCCCTGGCCCTCCGTGCTGGCGGGGGATGCGCAGGGTGAACAGGCCTGCCTCGGCCAGCGTGCGTATCCAGGCGTAGGGCAGTTGCCTGCTTCGTTCGCGGTGGGACGCGCCCGCCGCGATTTCGGGCAGCAGCACTTTGATGCGTGCCCGCAGTTCGGCGGCATCGCCGGGCACTTGCACCACGCCGGTGCGGTGCGGGACAAAGCCGGGTTCTGGCGTGGCGGGGGCGGCGCGAAGGGCCGTGGGGGTGGGCGATGCGCGGTCTGCGGTGGTGCTGGTGTGGCTCATGGCGGGCTGAGGGATCAAAAGTGTCGGTCGATGATCCAGCGACCTGGCCTGCGCGCCAATGAATCATTCCGTCTATCCATATGTGGAGCCCGACGCTGGGGCTGCCTGCCCTGTCAAACCCTGGTCGCAGTGTTGGTCCCGGTGGGGGCATTCAGAGAAGAGTTTTTGATAAAAAAGCGGCTCTAGCGCTTGATTGATAAGCGCTAAAAGCTATAAAAATAATAGCAATTGATGCTTGGGAAGGCGTTGGTTGCGTGCAGGCCTCTGGCGGCGGGTGAGCCGCCAAAGGGGCGCGGCAGAGTCGGCTGCGTGGCGCGAACCAGGCGTGCAGGCTGTTTACAAAATCCAGCAGTTTTTCTGGGGTTGCGTTGCTGTAATCGGGGGGCTCCCAACCCCCGCATGGGGGAACACCAACAAGGCGCATGCCGTGGGGCCTGATGGGCTAGCGCTGTATTCAAAACACCGAGAGAGAGGGATTTCCCATGATGTATTCCGTATTTCGCAGGCACCGCTGGGCGGTGGCTGCGCAGGCTTTGGCCCTGCTGGCCGCTGGGTGCGGCGGAGGCGATGGCGCGCAGTCGGGCGTGGCCGATGCGAACCAGGCCGCAGAGGCGGTGACAGCGCAGGCCAAAGCGGCAACGGCCGAGGTGGAGCTGGTGGCGGTGCAAGCCACGGCCAGCTCGGCGGAGCGGGGCGACTTGTCAGCGGCGGCGGCAATCGACAAGAACCCGGCAACCCGCTGGGGCAGCAGCTTTTCAGACAACCAGTTTTTAGTGCTGGACTTCGGCAAAACGGTGGCCATCGACCGCGTGAAGATCCAGTGGGAGGCCGCCTATGCCAGCAGCTACCTGCTGCAGGTGTCTAACGACCAGGTCACCTGGACCACGGTGAAGGCAGTGACGTCGGGGCAGGGCGGTGTAGAGGATTGGAGCGGCCTGGCCGCCAGCGGGCGCTACCTGCGCATGCAGGGTGTCAAGCGCTCGGGGGGGTACGGGTATTCGATTTATGAAATCAGCGTTTTCTCAGGCGGGCAGGTGGCGCCAGTGCCCACTCCGGTGCCAACCACTCCCACCGACCCCACGCTGCCGCCCGATGTGCTGACGCGCCCTGGGGCCGCGCTCAGGCCTGTGGCGGTCACAGCGTCGTCGTCAGAGAACGGTGGCACGGCGGCAGCCATGGCGGTGGATGGCAACGCCAGCACGCGCTGGGCCAGCAAGTTTGAAGACAACTCGTGGATCCAGTTTGACTTTGGCCAAGTGGTCTATCTGGGCGCGATGAAGCTGGTGTGGGAGAACGCCTATGCCAAGGAGTACGCCATCGAGACCTCGGACGACGGCGCATCGTGGGCGCCGCTGCGCTATGTGGGCAAGGGCACGGGCGGCACCGAGGAATTTTTGAACCTGGGGGCCAAAACCCGCTTTGTCCGCATCCGTGGGGTGGCGCGTGCGACGCAGTATGGTTATTCGCTGTTTGAGGTGGAGTTCAAGGCACCGGGCAGCGACAACACCATTGCCCCCGTGGCGCCTGTGGCGCTGGCCTTCCCAGCCAACGGCGCGGGCCTGGTGCCGCTGCCCAAGGCGCAGGAGCCGCTGGAGACCCTCCAGTTCAAGCTGGCCGATGGCACGCTGGTGACGCGCTTTGGTGCCCGTGCGATGGGACGCCATGGCCGTGAGCGCGGTGAGGAGTGGAACGAGGTGGGCTACGGCCCCAATGAAACGGTGGACGCTGCCACCGGTGCGCCGCGCGACAAGGGGCCGGGTGCCTATCTGCCCTTTGTGCCGCAGTATTTCAAGAACCGCACCTGGGGCCTGGAGATTCTGGACAACAGCCGGGTGCCGGGCGTGACCAAGCCGACCTTGCAGGTCAACCAGTTCAACACGGTGGATTTTCTGGTGGGCGGCATTGCGTTCTTCCGGGGCTTTGACCGGGTGGGGGTGACGGGCTACGGATGGATGAACCCCGGCGAGGTGGTGGGAACCCCCAGCATTTGCCCTCCCATGCCTTACCCGGCCAACGGCAAGCTGGGTAATCCGATTTGCTCCTTGCTGATCAAGAATTACCCAGGCCACAGTGCGTTGGATGCCGATGGCTTCCCCAACGGGAAGAACGTGCCCGCCCGTTCGCTGGTGGTGGGGGATGTGATTGAAGTGGCGCCTTCCATGTTCTCTACGCGGGAGGCCATGGCCGCACGGGGGGACGATGGCGGCATCCGTTACTACTCGGGCGAATGGGTCTATGTGGTGGGCACGGGGCTGGTGCCCTGGTATGGCGTGCAGCCTCGGCTGAACTCGGTCCCGTTGCCTGCAGACACCCTCACCGGGGGGCTCGGGTCTGTGTCGTACAACTATTCGGACAATGGCGACCAGATGTTCCAGCAGCCCCAGAACCACACGGGCATGCAGAACATGCAGCGGTTTGTGGAGGGGCGGCGCATCATCCACACGAACTTCACCACCGGTGACCACAACGAGCCAGGCAATGACCGCTATGCCGCGGCGGTGGGGTTGCAGGGCACACGTTTCAATCAATCGGCCTGCGTCGCTTGCCACGTCAACAATGGCCGCAGCCCGGCGCCCCTGGCTGCCAATCAGCGTCTGGATCAGATGGCCATTCGCACCGCTTCGCTGGGCGCCAATGGGCAGCAGTTGACGCATCCGGTGTATGGCGCCGCCATCCAGATGAACGCGGTAGCGGCCGGTGGCAGCAAGCGCGATTGGGGCAACGGCGTGCGGGTGTCAGGCTTTCAAAAGCGCACGGTGCGCCTGGCCGATGGGCTGGTGGTGGAGTTGTCCAAGCCGACGCTGGCATTCGATGGGCCGGTGCCTGAGGTCTATTCCTTGCGTGCTGCGCAACCGATGCTAGGTGGTGGGCTGCTGGAAGCGATTGCAGAGGCCGATGTGCTGGCGCGGGTGCGCAGCGCGCCGGACGAGGATGGCGTGAAGGGGGTTGCCAACTACGTGCTGGACCCCGAGACGGGCGAGACCCGCTTGGGCCGTTTTGGCTGGAAGGCATCGAAGGCGAGCCTGCGCCACCAGGCGGCAGCCGCTCTGGTGCTGGACATGTCCGTCACCTCGCCGGTGTACCCGCAGCGCGCTTGCGTGGGTGGGGCTGCCACCTGCAAGTCTGGGGCAGCGGAGCGCGGTATCTCTGAAGCGGATCTGCAATCCATCTCCAACTACCTGGCCCTGGTGGCCGTACCCGCCCAGCGCAGTTTGCCCAGTGGCTTCCCCAAAGGCGTGGCGCCGCTGGACGAGCACCGGGTGGATTCTGCCCAGGTGACTTTGGGCTCCAAAATCTTCCAGTCGGTGCGCTGCGCCGCATGCCATGCGGCTGAGATGAAAACGGGCACGGGCCATCTGATGGCGGAACTGAGAGGGCAGACCATTCGCCCCTACACCGACCTGCTGTTGCACGACATGGGGGCAGACCTGGCCGACCGGTACGCAGAAGGGCAAGCACAGGGCGCCATGTGGCGCACCGCGCCGCTGTGGGGCATTGGCTACTCCGACAAAGTGATGGGCAACGGCGGCAAGGCGGGTTATTTGCACGACGGCCGTGCCCGTACTTTGACGGAGGCGATCCTTTGGCATGGTGGCGAGGCCGAGCGTGCGCGGCAGCGCTTCGAAAAGCTTGGAACGGCGGACAGGGACGCACTGCTGGCGTTTCTGAGATCGCTGTGAGAACGGGTATCCCCAGGGTGCCAACACCGTAGAGTCCGCTGCGCTAACAGCAAAGCCCTGCCCCTCGATGTGAGGGGCAGGGCTTTTTTGTTGATGGGCTGAGTGGGCGGCGCCTATTTGGCGGGCTTTTCCGCGTCGGACTTGGTCGTTGGATTCAGCGTCTCAGGCAGCGTGGCGCGATGCTGTGCTTCTGGCGCGCTGGGAAGGTACAGCGGCCCGCGCTGTCCACAGCCCACAAAGGCTGCCGCACTGACTGCAAGGACAATGACCCTGACTAGAATTTGGGTTGCTTTCAACATGTGCGAATTGTAATGACCGATCTTGAATTCATGGATATCGCCGAGAAGCTCCTGGGCGCAGTCGAGCGCAGTTGTGACTCGATTAACGAAACCTCAGATGCGGACATCGACAACCAGCGGTCGGGCGGGATGATTACCATCACCTTTCCTAACCGCAGCCAGATCGTCATCAACCTGCAAAAGCCGCTGCACGAGGTCTGGATGGCTGCCAAGTCGGGGGGCTATCACTACCGTCACGATGGCAGTGTTTGGCAGGACACCAAGGGCGGTGGTGAGTTCTTTGCATGCCTGAGCCGCGATGCCTCTGCGCAAGCAGGAATGCGCCTGGCGTTTCAGCAGGATTAGTCGCTTTCCAAGCAAAAGGCTCCACTTGAACGTGGGGCCTTGCCTTGGGTGGGGCTGTTGTGAGCAGCGGATTGACAGGGCCGGGAAGAGTGTTCCCAGGCCCTTTTTCTCAATTGCGGAACAAATCGAGAATGCGTTTGCGCTCTTCGGTCACAGGAGGCTGGGCGGCGGATGCAGCGGCGGGGCCCGTAGTGGGCGCTGCAGAGGGGTTGCGGTCTTCCAGCCCGACGCTTGGAACGCCGCTGCGGGCATATTCTTCGTAGAACCATTCACCGCCCATGTTCACCAACCCAGCGGGCACTTTGGGCTCTGAGACAGGGACTCCCTTGAGTGCGCGCTCCATGAAGCTGATCCACACCGGCAGGCTCAGCCCACCGCCTGTTTCACGGCTGCCCAGATTGCGCGGGGTGTCGTAGCCAATCCATGTCACTGCCGCCATGGTCGGCTGATAGCCCGCAAACCATGCGTCCACCGAATCATTGGTCGTCCCGGTCTTGCCAGCCAAGTCAGGCCGCTTGAGCGTGGCTTGCGCCCGGGCAGCCGTCCCAGAGCGGGTCACCTCTTGCAGCAGGCTGTTCATGACGAAAGCATTGCGAGCATCGATGGCACGGTTTTGCTCTTCCAACACGGGTGTGGTGGTCTCGGACAGGACACGGCCCTTGTGATCGGTCACCTTGGTGATGAGCCAGGGGTTGATGCGGTAGCCGCCATTGGCAAAGACCGAGTAGGCCGACGCCATTTGCAACGGAGTGACCGAGCCCGCTCCCAGCGCCATGGTCAGGTAGGCGGGGTGTTTCTCGGGGTCAAAGCCGAAGCGCGAAACCCACTCTTGCGCCGTCTTGGGACCGACGGCCTGCAGGATTCGAATCGAGATCATGTTTTTGGAGCGCGCCAAGCCCGTGCGCATGGTCATGGGCCCGTCGTACTTGCCGTCGTAGTTTTTCGGTTCCCAGGGTTGTCCGCCCGTCACACCCGCATCGAAGAACAGCGGTGCGTCGTTGATCACAGTGGCAGGCGTGAAGCCTTTTTCCAGAGATGCTGAGTAGATGAACGGCTTGAAGCTGGAGCCAGGCTGGCGCCAGGCCTGCGAGACGTGGTTGAACTTGTTCTTGTCGAAGTCGAAGCCACCGACCAGGGCCTTGATGGCCCCGGAGCGTGGATCAACCGCCACGAACGCGCCTTCTACTTCAGGCAGTTGGGTGATTTCCCAGGTGTTTTTGGGTGTCTTCACAATCCGGATGATTGCGCCCCGGCGAATCTTGATGTTGGGGGGCGCTTTGTCGCTCAAGCCGGATTGAACGGGCTTGAGTCCATCGCCTGTGATTTCAATGGCATCGCCATTGCCTCGGGCCACCACCACTTTTTTGGCGGACGCCTCCAGCACCACGGCCGCCAGCACGTCACCGTTGTCCACGTGGTTGGTCAGCGCATCGTCGATGGCTTCCTCAACCTCCTGGCCAGTGCCAGCAGGAAGCGAGACAAACTTTTCCGGGCCCCGGTATTGCTGCCTGCGTTCATAGTCCATGATGCCGCGGCGCAGTGCCGTGTAGGCCGCTTCCTGATCGCCCGCGTTCAGTGTGGTGTAGACGTTCAGGCCGCGCGTGTAGGCTTCGTTACCGTATTGGGTGAAGATCAACTGGCGTGCCATCTCGGCTACGTATTCCGCGTGCACGCGGGTGTTGCTCAGACCGGAACGGATCTTGAGCTCTTCCTTCTTGGCATCCACTGCCTCTTGCTCGGTGATGAACCCGTTTTCTTCCATGCGCTCAATGATGTAGAGCTGCCGTGACCGAGCCCGCTTGGGGTTGCTGATGGGGTTGTAGGCCGATGGCGCTTTGGGCAGGCCCGCGAGCATGGCGGCTTCCGCAATCGAAATGGATTTCAGCGGTTTGCCAAAATAGGCTTCAGCCGCAGCAGAAAAACCATAGGCACGGTTACCCAAATAAATCTGATTCATGTAAATCTCAAGAATCTGATCTTTGGAGAGCATGTGCTCAAGTTTGAATGTGAGTAATATTTCGTAAATTTTGCGAGTAAATGTCTTTTCTGAAGACAGGTAAACATTTCGGGCCACTTGCATGGTAATGGTGGATGCGCCCTGGCTTTTTACCCGGCCCATGTTGGCCAGACCCGCGCGCACCATGCCCTTGTAATCGACGCCGCCATGCTGAAAGAAGCGGGTGTCTTCAATGGCGAGCACCGCGTCTTTCATCACCTGCGGAATTTCCTGAATCGGCGTGAGATTGCGACGCTCCTCACCGTACTCGCCCAGCAAGGCTCCCTCGGAGGAGAACACCCGCAGCGGCAGCTTGGGGCGGTAGTCCGCCAAGTCAGACACATCGGGAAGGTTGGGGTAGGCAACGGCCAGCGCTATGGCGATGGTCAAAGCCAAGCCAAAGGCTGCGGCGGCGGCAAGGCCTGCACACCAAAGCAGAATTTTCAGAATGACACTCAACCATCGGCTGCCTGCGCTTCTTTTGGACGTTTTTTGCTGAGGGGTCTGGTCGGGAGAGGGGGGCGTCATATCGCTCCGAATGGCTGTTCGCAGCATTATAAAAATGCTGACACAAATTTACGGTCTGGAACTTGTCTTTGGGGGCTCGGCCGTATCCATTCTTCTGGATTGGCGAGATTGTGGATGCTACGGGCGCTGAAAAAATCGTCTGGTTTTGGCAACGCTCTGTAGTTCAAAGGCGGGCAAAATTCTTTGCTGGAGAACTATCTTACTGATAGCATTGAAGTGAAGTGTTAAGTTTTGTTGCGTCATTTTGACAAGTTACAGGGGACCAATCTTGATCTCAATGGGATCTTTGTTCAGTCGCCAGGCTGCGCCTCTGCTGGGTATCGACATCAGCTCATCCAGCGTCAAGCTGGTGGAGTTAGGGCGGGACAAGGCGGGAGGCCTTGTTCTGGAACGTTGCGCTATTGAACCGCTGGAGCGGGGATGGATCACTGACGGCAACATCGAAAAGTTCGATGAGGTTGCTGAGGCAGTGCGTCGCCTTGTGAAAAAAAGCGGGACACGCACGAAGAACGTGGCGTTGGCTTTGCCTTCATCTGCCGTGATCACCAAAAGAATCACTTTGCCCGGTGGAATGACCGAGCAAGAGCTTGAAGTGCAGGTGGAGTCTGAAGCCAATCAATACATTCCTTTTTCTTTGGACGAAGTGAGTTTGGACTTCTGCGTCATCGGCCCTAGCAAGAGCTCGCCGGGGGATGTTGAAGTTTTGATCGCTGCTTCCAGACGAGAAAAAGTGCAGGACCGACAAGGTCTTGCGGAAGCCGCAGGCCTCAAGCCCATCGTTGTCGACATTGAGTCGAACGCCTCCAGATTGGCTGCGGGTCGTCTCATTGAAGCACTTCCAGGCAAGGGCTCCAATGCGATGGTCGCGCTGTTTGAGGTGGGGGCTCTGACGACAAGCATGCAAGTCATGCTGAATGAAGAGGTCCTGTACGACAGGGATCAAGCCTTCGGTGGTGCACAGCTGACGCAGTTGATTGTTCGTCAATACGGATTTTCTGTCGAAGAGGCGGAAAGCAAAAAACGAAGCGGTGACCTTCCAGAAGATTATCAGTCGGCTGTGTTGCGTCCTTTCGTTGACAGCATGGCACAGGAAATTGTGCGTGCGCTGCAGTTCTTCTTCACAAGTACGCCCCATAACCGCGTTGATCACATTTTGCTTGCAGGAGGATCTGCTCCTCTGCCTGGTTTGACAGAAGCCGTGACACAGCAGTCGGGATTTGCATGCAGTTCCGTCAATCCGTTTGATGGCATGGAAATCGGTAGCGGAGTACGTCTGAAAAAGATGGTGCGTGAGGCGCCGTCATATCTCACCTCTTGTGGGTTGGCAATGCGGAGGTTCCTGCGGTGATCTTGATCAATCTACTTCCGCACCGTGAAGCCGCGCGAAAGCGCCGCCGCGAAGCGTTCCAAGCTGCGTTGTTCGCATCGTTTTTGATGGGTTTGGTCATTGCTGGAGCCATCTATTGGTGGTTGCAGTTATTGATCACTGAGCAGCAGGACAAGAATAAGTTCCTCAAGCAAGAGATTGCTGTTCTTGAAAACCAAATCAAGGAAATTGCCACGATTGAAGATGAAATCGCAGCCTTGGTTGCGCGACAAAAGGCTGTCGAGAATCTTCAGTCAGATCGGAATATTCCTGTTCATTTGCTCAATGAGCTGGTCAAGCAGCTACCAGATGGCGTGTTTATCAGCAATTTCAAGCAGACAAACAAAACTGTAACGATGCAAGGCATGGCTCAGTCCAATGAGCGAGTTTCAGAGCTGCTGCGCAATCTCTCTAGTAACACCCCTTGGATTTCCAAGCCTGAACTGGTTGAAATTGTGTCTGCGAATGTGCCTCTGTCAGCCAAAGATCAGCGTCGCGTTTCTGCCTTCAAAATGACATTCACGTTGATGAGCCCTGTCGATTCGGCAAAGTCTTCAGATGTGGCGGCTGGCAAGGCCGGTGTGACGGGGAAACCATAAAATGGCCAAGAAAAAATCCTCGCCGCAATTTGATTTTGCGGAATTCCAAGGAAAACTAACCAGACAGTTTAGCGGACTGGATACCAAGGATCCATCTCTTTGGCCTGCTCTGCCGCGGGCGCTGCTGTATGTTGTCACCGCAGTCGTTGTCGCTGTTGTTCTTTGGTTTGTTGTCATCAAAGACTACGAAGCCGAGTTAGAGACGGAGCGCAACACTGAAATTACATTGCGCGCAGATTATCAAAAGAAATTGATAAAGGCCGTCAGCCTTGATGCGTTGAAGAAACAGCGCGAACAAGTGCAGCAATATGTGATTCAACTGGAGAAGCAGTTGCCTAGTAAAGCTGAAATGGCGGCACTTTTGTCGGACATCAATCAGGCAGGCTTGGGGCGGAGTCTTCAGTTTGAACTTTTCAGGCCAGGGCAACTGGTGGCAAGAGACTACTACGCTGAGTTGCCCATTTCGTTGAAGGTCGCGGGTAAATACCACGACATTGGTGCTTTTGCGTCGGATGTGGCCCATCTTTCGCGGATTGTGACCTTGAATGATTTGTCGGTGACAGCTAATCCCAAAGATCCAAGCGCTTTGACCTTAGAGGGTACTGCTCGCACTTTCCGTTATTTGGATAGTGAAGAAATTCAAGCCCAACGTAAAGCAACTGCGACAAAAGCAGGAGGCGCTAAATGAGTGCTTGTAAAGCATTATTGGCTGTAACGGTCGTTGCTCTAACTTCTGGGTGTATTTCTTCGGGAGAGGATGATTTGCGCCAGTGGATGGCCAGCGAACGTGCTCAAGCGAAACCTAGAATCACACCGATTACAGAGCCTAAGAAATTCGAACCACAGGCCTACACCGTGGCCTCTGAGTTGGACCCGTTCAACTCGCTCAAATTGACGCAGGCTTTGAAGCGTGATTCCTCGCAGACCGGGGCAAATGCAGCGCTCATAGCGCCAGAGCAAATCAGGCGCAAAGAGCCTTTAGAGGCATTTCCATTGGATACGATGGTAATGGTTGGTAGTTTGAGTAAGAGTGGAAAGCCTACCGCTTTGCTCAAAGTCGATAAGCTTTTGCATCAAGTTCAGGTCGGAAGTTATTTGGGGCAAAACTACGGACGTATCCTGAGTATTTCTGAATCAGAAATAAAAATTCGAGAGATTGTTCAAGATGCAACCGGAGATTGGACAGAGCGAATGACTTCACTTGACCTACAAGAGGGTGCCAAAAAATGAAGCAACAAAGTGATTCCATAATGAAAGTTTTCCAACATACAGCTGTTGCAATCTGCATCACTTGTTTGTCAACAGCTGCGCTGGCACAGCAAGCTATTCGGTCTGTGACCGGTTCATTGCAAGGCGGGGCTGAGGTTCTTCGGGTTGATTTGGCAGAGCCTCTTGCAGGTTTGCCAACCGGCTTTGCGACTCAATCTCCTGCACGCATTGCTTTGGATTTTCCAGGGGCCTCCAATGCAACTGGAAAAAATGCTGTTGACATCAATCAGGGTAATTTGAAGTCTGCCAATGTCGTGGAAGCTGGTGGGCGTTCGCGTATCGTCCTCAATTTGAAGCAGCCTACGTCGTATCGGGCTGAAATTCAGGGTAGTGCGCTGCTTATCATGCTAGATCCCGTCAGTGCTTCTTCAAGCGCTCCTGTGCAGCAAACTGCAAAGTTTGCCGATAGCTATAACAATGAAGTTTTAACACTGAAGGACATCGACTTTCGGCGAGGTGCTGATGGGGCTGGCCGAATTGTTGTTGAACTGCCAAACAATCAGATTGGCGTGGACCTCCGGCAACAGGGTAAAGGTTTAGCTATCGAGTTTTTGCGATCAAGCTTGCCCGAGGGGCTGCGTCGGCGTTTGGATGTAGCTGATTTCGGGACTCCTGTTCAGTCAATCACCACGACTCAACAAGGCGACAAGGTGCGTATGCTTGTCGAGCCCATAGGTGATTGGGAACATAGTGCCTATCAGAGCGACAATCAATTTGTCATCGAAGTTCGGCAGAAGAAAGTTGATTTATCAAAATTGACTCAAGGCCCCAATTACAGTGGTGAAAAGCTTTCTTTGAATTTTCAAAATATTGAAGTTCGATCTCTGTTGCAGGTGATTGCTGATTTTACTAATTTCAATATTGTCACTTCTGATACGGTTACCGGTGCACTGACCCTTCGATTAAAGGATGTACCGTGGGATCAAGCCTTGCAGATCATTATGGATGCCAAGGGATTGGGGATGCGCAAGACCGGTAGTGTTTTGTGGATTGCGCCAAAAGATGAAATAGATGATCGCACCAAAAAAGATTATGAAGCGGCACTTTCAATTCAAAAGCTAGAGCCATTAAAAACCCAAGCATTTCAGCTGAATTACGCTAAATCGGCCGATATGGTGACGCAGTTGACTACCAGTTCGTCTAGCAGCGGTGGTGGTGGAACGTCCAATAGATTTCTTTCTGAGCGAGGAAGTGCTATATCTGAGCCTCGCACCAATCAGCTTTTTGTCACGGATACTCCAAGCAAATTGGAGGAGGTTCGTAAGTTGCTATCAACGCTAGATGTCGCAGTGCGTCAGGTGATGATTGAAGCACGCATTGTTGAGGCTCGCGATACTTTTGGTCGCTCTCTTGGGGTAAAACTGGGCGGAGGTGATCTTCGCGCACAGTTGGGCGGTGATGGCGGCTATGGGATCGGTGGAAATAACCGTGTCGCTTTTGGTACGAGTTACGCAAACGCCACAAGCTCGGCGGGATATGGAACTACAGTCAACACTGGTGGAACATTTGTTAATTTGCCGGCATCGCTTTCTGGTGTTGATAATTTTGGATCTTTCGCTCTTTCTATATTCAATTCGGCAGCGAATAGATTTTTAACTCTTGAACTCTCTGCCATGGAGGCGGATGGGCAGGGGAAGATTGTGTCTAGCCCGCGTCTGATCACTGCTGATCAAACCAAGGCTTTGATTGAGCAGGGTACAGAGTATCCTTACTCCGTAACCGCTCCGAATGGAGCTACTACCATTGCGTTCAAGAAAGCAGTTTTGAAGTTAGAGGTTACCCCTCAGATTACCCCCGAGGGAAATATTATTCTTGATTTGGATGTCAGCAAGGACAGCAGGGGTGAGACCACAACTCAGGGTGTTGCTATTGATACAAAGCACATTAAGACGCAGGTCCTGATTGAGAATGGCGGAACGGTGGTAATTGGCGGTATTTTTGAAATGGAAGAATCCAATCAGGAAAATAAGATTCCTTTATTGGGCGATGTTCCTGTTGTTGGTAATTTGTTTAAAAATAGAACAAAAGAATCGGTCAAGCGCGAGATGTTAGTTTTTATAACGCCAAAAGTTATTACGGATCGCACCGTTAGTCGTTGATTCTTTTTGAAAAGAGGGTGTTGAATTATGAAATTTTTCGGAAATTTATTTGCGATAGCGACTATCGCACTCCTTGCGTCTTGCGGTGGCGGCGGTGGCAGCGCTGGTACGACGCCCGGTGGTACTGCAGCCACTGTTGCAAGTTTTGACTACGTGTTAGATAAGAGTTCTATTTCAAATTCTGGTGCGGATGAGGCGACATTGACTGCGACAGCACTGGATGCAAACAACAATCCTGTGTCAGGTGTGGATTTCAAGGTCAATTTGAGTTCTGGTATTTATACGCCAACGAATACGACTACCGATACGTCGGGGAAGGCCGTTGGAAAGATTTCGATGGGCGGTAATAAATCGAATAGAACTATTACTGTAAATATGACTGTAGGTGGCAAGGCAAAGACTGACACCATCACCGTGACGGGGAGCGACATTGCGTTGTCGACAGTACCTGCAGCGCCTGCACCGGGGGCTAGTGTTGTTTTGACCGTCAAGGTTGTGGATGTCAATGGCGTGGGTATTGGTAATACTCCTATTTCTCTTTCTGGAAGCTTGGGGTTCAAAGGCACTGTGACCACGGACTCCACAGGTACTGCAACAGCGAATTTGTCGGCTGCTCCCACGACCGTAGGGACCTACACCGTAGTAACAGCGGCATCGGGGGTCACGAAAAGCCGTGAAATTCAGATCGTGGGTCCTACTGGTAGCGTGCCGGATGCGGTTGGCGTGATTTCAGCAGCGAGCCTCGCGATTACGCCAAATACCATTGCACCAAATCTGAACGGTGCTACGACAAATAAAGCTGCTTTGCGTGCAATATTTCAAGATGCGTCAAACCGTGCGATTAAAAATATTCGAGTCAGATTTGAAATTGTGGAGCCTAGTTTGGGTGCTGGTGAGCAAGTTTCTACCGGATCTGCAACCGTCTATACGGATCAAAATGGTGTTGCAACAGCTGATTATATTGCGGGGACCCGTTCTAGCCCAACGAATGGAGTATTGATTCGCGCATGTTATGCATTAACGGATGCTGCAATTGCAAATGGTGCTTGCCCTGATTCACGGTCCGCAACGATGACGGTGGCGAACTCTCCACTTTCTATCACGTTGGGTGATAATAATTTGCTCGCTGCGGGGGCTAATAATTTGACATACATTAAGAAGTTTGATGTGGCTGTTGCTGATGCGGCTGGTAATGCTGTTTCAAATGCTCAAATTTCTGCAAGCGTAGATTTGCGATATTATAGAAAAGCTCTTGGAATTGATGTTGTCGGTGACGCGATTACTTATACAAGCACACCTTTTATCTGTTTGAATGAGGATACCAATCGCAATGGCCTTTTGGATGCTGGTGAAGATGTCAATAGTAATGGTGTCATTGAGCCGAGAAAAGCTGATGTGATTATTTCTTATGTCGGTGGGCAAGTGACTGGTACTAACGGTCGAGCAACTATCCAAGTTGAATATCCCCAGAGCGTTGCTTATTGGATTGACTATGCTGTAAAGGTAACGACCAATGTTGCTGGCTCTGAAGGTTCTGTAGAGAAGCTCTATCTGACCCAAGGACTTGAGGGTGATGTTACTAATGGCTCTTTCAGAAAGCCACCCTATGGATCCTCGGCGTGCAATTCCCCCAATTAAATTGTAGGTGATTGTTCAAAAAGAGCAGCTAGTCTGCTCTTTTTGCTTTTGTGAATTGATATTGAATTTT
Organism: Acidovorax sp. 56; assembly: GCF_002749705.1. Classification (NCBI taxonomy): domain Bacteria; kingdom Pseudomonadati; phylum Pseudomonadota; class Betaproteobacteria; order Burkholderiales; family Comamonadaceae; genus Acidovorax; species Acidovorax sp. 56. The sequence continues at coordinate 2,431,323 of NZ_PEEV01000001.1, read as the reverse complement.
TAAATATGTATCGCAAATTCTCAAGTGTTTGTGTCGGTTTAGAGGGGCGATCTTATTTGATTGAAATATGTCAAGGTTTTTTTGATGCAGGTGATGATTTTTACATTCCATCAGGCTCTTCTGCATTGATTGTTACGAATGACATTGTTTCTCCAATTTATACCAATCTATTGATTGGAAAAATAGATAATAAATTTTCTAATGTTCTTGTTTTGGTTTTGCAGGATGGTGAGTCCCAGAAAAACTGGAATTCTTTAAGTAAAATATTCGACTGTCTTTTGGAAAATGGTTGTGATCGTAAGGCAGTAATTTTTGCCCTCGGTGGTGGTGTTATTGGGGATATGGCCGGTTTTGCCGCATCGACCTATATGCGCGGTATCCCGTTTGTGCAGGTGCCTACGACGCTTCTGGCGCAAGTGGATTCTTCTGTGGGTGGAAAGACGGCTATCAATCATCCCCTGGGCAAAAACATGATTGGATCCTTCTATCAGCCACAGCTGGTAATCTGTGATGTCGACACGCTGGACACACTGCCTGCCCGAGAGATGAGTGCAGGTATGGCGGAGGTGATCAAGTACGCGCCCATCTACGATGCTGACTTCATGGACTGGCTTGAATCATCAATGGATGGATTGATGGCCAAGGATCATTCTTTGCTGGCATATGCCATCAAGCGATGCTGCGAGATTAAAGCCCTGGTGGTTGCGGAAGATGAGCGAGAGTCCGGCCTGCGCGCCATCCTGAATTTTGGTCACACTTTTGGCCATGCCATTGAAACAGGCATGGGCTACGGTGTTTGGCTTCATGGCGAGGGTGTGGCTGCCGGCATGGTTATGGCGGCAGAGTTGTCTCGCCGTTTGGGGATGTTGGATGCTGCGTTCGTTGAGCGTTTAAAAGCGCTGATTCAGCGCGCGGGGTTGCCAATCAAGGGCCCGGTTATCGACCCTAAGGACAATGCAGGTCGCTACCTAGAACTGATGCGCATCGACAAGAAATCGGAAGCTGGTGAAATCCGGTTTGTGTTGATCGATGGGCCGGGCAAGGCTGTGGTCCGTCCAGCGCCAGACGCTTTGGTGCGTGAAGTGATCGACGCCTGTTGTGCTTAATTGCTATGCTTTTGATAGCTTTTAGCGCTTTCTGTTAAAGCGCTAGAGTCAGTTTTAAATGGAACTTCCATTGCTTGCTCCATACGCCTGTGATCCTGCGTTTAGCCGGGGGCGCCAATACCCAGAGATTGCCGCGCCAACGCGCACGGAGTACCAGCGGGACCGGGATCGGATTGTCCATTCCACGGCGTTTCGGCGGCTGGTTTACAAAACGCAGGTCTTCTTGAACCACGAAGGGGATTTATTTCGTACTCGGCTGACCCATTCTTTGGAAGTCGCACAGTTAGGGCGGTCTATTGCCCGCACGCTGTGCATTAACGAAGACCTGGTCGAGGCGATTTCGCTGGCGCACGATTTGGGGCACACGCCGTTTGGGCATGCGGGGCAGGATGCGTTGAATGAATGCATGAAGCCCTTTGGGGGCTTTGAGCACAATCTGCAAAGTTTGCGGGTGGTGGACCGCTTGGAAGAGCGCTATCCCGCCTACGATGGTCTGAACCTGAGTTTTGAGACCCGAGAGGGAATTTTGAAGCACTGTTCGCCTGCAAATGCTCAGTTGCTTGAGATGAGCGAGCCGCAGGGAGTGGGGGCGAGGTTCTTGCAAAAAATGCGACCCAGCTTGGAGGCCCAGTTGTGCAATCTGGCGGATGAGATTGCGTACAACGCCCACGATATTGATGATGGTGTGCGTTCTGGGTTGCTCTCCATGGCCCAGCTGGAAGAAGTGGCCTTGTTTGATCGCTATCGCGCAGAAGCGCTGAAAGAACACCCTCAGCTGGCTTCACCATCTATGCAGCGGCGCTGTTTGCATGAGTCGATTCGTCGCATGCTCAGTGCGCAGGTGTATGACGTGATTGCAGCAACGCGCTTGGCACTGGATGAGTGTCAGCCTGCCGATGTCCAGGCTGTACGCAGGATGCCTGTGCTGGTGCAGTTCAGTGCATTCATGCGTGAGCAATCCTTGGAGCTCAAGCGGTTTTTGTTTCGGGCTTTGTACCGCCATCCGCAAGTGATGGAAACCACGGGTAATGCCAAACGCATCGTGCGGGAGTTGTTTGCGATCTATGTGGACCGGCCTGCTGAGATGAAGCCGGCTTATGCCGATAAAGCACAGCAGGGGGATGCGCAGGCTCGGGCTGTGGTCGTGGCCGATTACATCGCTGGCATGACCGACCGGTTTGCCATTCGGGAGCACGAGCGTTTGTCTGGTCTGCGTCTGATGGGTTGATCCAGAACGAGGCAGAAAGGGGCACGCATACAATCCGCCTCTTTCTTGCTGCGGCTTTGGCCTCTTTGTGCGATGACTTCGACCACCCCAGATAGCTCTAGCGCGACCCTTTTGGCCCAGGATGGCTTGGAGGCGATCGTGATTGAAGACACCGTCCGTTGGCTGGAGCGCGCCGTGATTGGGCTCAACCTCTGCCCCTTTGCCAAGGGTGTGCATGTCAAAGGGCAAGTGCACTATGTCGTCAGCGCGGCCACGGAGGCCGACACCTTGCTGGCGGATGTGCGTCGGGAGTTGCTGGCTTTGTCTGATATCTCCCCGGAGGTTCGAGACACCACGCTCCTGATGGCGCCTCGCTGCATGGCTGATTTTCTGGACTTCAACGATTTCACTGCGTTGGTGGACGATTTGGTCCAGTCGTTGGATTTCGATGGCCTGCTGCAAGTGGCTTTTTTTCACCCACAATTTCAGTTTGCTGGCACGCAGCTGGACGATGTCTCCAACTGCACCAACCGAACGCCGTACCCCACCTTGCACCTGCTGCGCGAAGAGAGCATTGACCGGGCGGTGGCGGTGTTTCCAGAGGCGGACGCCATTTTTGAGCGAAATATCGAAGTTCTGGAAGGTCTTGGCACGCAGGGCTGGGCTGAGTTGGATGTGGGGGCACGCTGTCCCGTGCACGGCGTCATGGATCGCTCTGGTGAAGGAAAGTAAGGCATGGCAAGCTCACAAACAAAACGCAAAGGCATGCCGGATGCAGGTCGCGCATCCAGCGGGGCGGCTGGCGGTAAAAAGCCGTCAGAGCCATCTTCTGTGTTGGACGAGTTGCGCCCAGGGCAGTCTGTTGAGCTGCTCAAAGAGCTGCACATACTGACCCGCGATGGCCGCCTGAACCAAGACACCCGTCGCAAGCTCAAGCAGGTCTACCACCTCTTCAATTTCATCGAACCTTTACTGAAAGAGTTTTCAGAAGAGGGGCGCAGTCCTGGACTGGCCGACCACGGGGCTGGCAAGTCCTACCTGGGTTTTATCCTGTACGACTTGTTCTTCAAGCAACTGGGGCGCGGGCATATTTACGGCATTGAAACGCGTGCCGAGCTCGTGGAGCGGTCGCGTGGATTGGCGTCCCAGCTGGGCTTTGATCGCATGTCGTTTTTGAATCTCTCTGTGGCCGAGTCCATGGGGGTGGCAGAGTTGCCAGAGCAGATGGACGTGGTGACGGCTTTGCATGCCTGCGACACCGCCACCGACGATGCCATTGCGTTTGGTCTGCAAAAGCGGGCCCGTGCCATGGTGCTGGTGCCCTGTTGCCAGGCTGAGATGGCCGCTTGCTTGCGCCGCGATAAGGCGCTGCAGTTGGCACGCACTCCGTTGGCAGAGCTGTGGCGGCATCCGCTGCACACCCGCGAGCTGGGCAGCCAAGTCACCAACGTGTTGCGGTGCCTGTACCTGGAGGCGCGTGGCTATCACGTGACGGTGACGGAGCTGGTGGGGTGGGAGCACAGCATGAAAAATGAGCTGATCATTGCCCGCTACACCGGGCAAAAGAAGCGCAGCGCGGTAGAACGCTTGGCAGCCTTGTTGGATGAGTTTGGCCTTCAGCAGTCCATGGGTCACAGATTTGGGTTGGAGGCAGAGGCGGTGCTGTCATAACCGCCATTGGGTGCAGGCGCACGCCGGAAATAGGGGACGCATTTATCATCGTCCCTTTTTGCCGCATGGCCGCTTTGGCCAACGCCTCCCATGGCCCGTTTGCCCCGACTGACTTTGCCCGGTTACCCGCACCATGTGATTCAGCGGGGCAACAACCGCCAGCCCATTTTTGCCGATGCCGACGACTTTGAAGTCTTTCTGGCGCAATTGACCGAGCAGGCTCTCAAGCATGGCGTGGCAGTGCATGCCTATGCGCTGATGGAGAACCACTTCCACTTGCTGGCGACACCTGATTTTGCAGACGGGCTGCCCAAGATGATGCAATCTGTGGGCCGCACTTATGCCCAGTACTTCAACCGCCGCCATGGTCGCACCGGCACTTTGTGGGAAGGGCGCTACCGCTCTACGGTGCTAGACGCTGAGGCTTATCTTTTGCCTTGCATGGTGTTTTTGGACCTGAATCCGGTGCGTAGCGGCTTGGTGGTGCAAGCTTCTGACTATCGGTGGTCCAGTGCATCCCATTGGCTGGGCCTGCGCAATGACCGCCTGCTTTCACCCCATGCTCGCTACTGGGCGCTGGGCAACACTCCCTTCGCGCGCGAAGCCGCCTATTTGGCCCTGCTCGAGTCTGGCTTGGCCGCATCGCAGCAAAAGTCTCTGGTGGACTCTGCTTTGAACGGGTGGGCGCTGGGGTCTGCGACGTTTTTGGAGGAAATCCAGGCGAAGACAGCGCGCCGCGTGACCCGCTCTCAGCCTGGAAGGCCTCGCAAAGCGCAGACTGACCACTGATTGCGAGCTGCCCAAAGGGATTGGTGCGCCCTAATTTGATATGTCCCCAATAATTTGTTGATGAATTTTGTTGGAATTTAAATAGTATCTGACCCTATTTAATTTGCTTGCATCCCATGTTGCATTGCACTAATCTCGGCATCCCTGCGAAAAATATGAGGAGTGCGCCATGACCACGGCTGCCGAGATCCAGCATCTGCAACAACACGGTTTGTATTCATCGGGTAACGAACACGACGCCTGCGGCCTCGGGTTTGTGGCCCATATCAAGGGCATCAAGCGCCACGACATCGTGACGCAGGCCTTGAAGATTCTGGAAAACATCGACCACCGTGGTGCTGTGGGGGCCGATCCGCTGATGGGCGACGGCGCCGGCATCCTGATCCAGATTCCCGACGCGCTGTACCGTGAAGAAATGGCCAAGCAAGGCGTGACCTTGCCTGCCTCTGGCGAATATGGCGTCGGCATGATCTTCCTGCCCAAGGAGCATGCCTCGCGTCTGGCTTGCGAGCAGGAGATGGAGCGCGCCATCAAGGCCGAAGGCCAGGTGCTGCTGGGCTGGCGCGATGTGCCGGTCAATGTGGACATGCCCATGTCTCCCACCGTGCGCAAGAAGGAGCCCATCCTGCGCCAGGTCTTCATCGGCCGTGGCAACGACGTGATCGTGCAGGACGCGCTCGAGCGCAAGCTGTACGTGATCCGCAAGACGGCCAGCGCCAACATCCAGGCGCTCAAGCTCAAGCACAGCAAGGAATACTACGTTCCATCCATGTCCAGCCGCACCGTGGTCTACAAGGGCCTGCTGCTGGCCGACCAGGTGGGTGTGTACTACAAGGACCTGTCGGACGAGCGCTGCATCTCGGCCATCGGCCTGGTGCACCAGCGTTTCTCCACCAACACCTTCCCCGAGTGGCCGCTGGCCCACCCCTACCGCTATGTGGCGCACAACGGTGAAATCAACACCGTCAAGGGCAACTACAACTGGATGAAGGCCCGCGAAGGCGTGATGGCCTCGCCCGTGCTGGCGGCCGACCTGCAAAAGCTCTACCCCATCAGCTTCGCCGACCAGTCCGACACCGCTACGTTCGACAACTGCCTGGAACTGCTGACCATGGCGGGCTACCCCATCAGCCAGGCCGTGATGATGATGATCCCCGAGCCCTGGGAGCAGCACACCACCATGGACGAGCGCCGCCGCGCCTTCTATGAATACCACGCCGCCATGCTGGAACCGTGGGACGGCCCGGCCTCCATCGTGTTCACCGACGGCCGCCAGATCGGCGCCACGCTGGACCGCAATGGCCTGCGCCCCTCGCGCTACTGCATCACCGATGACGACCTGGTCATCATGGGTTCCGAGTCGGGCGTGCTGCCCGTGCCTGAGAACAAGATCGTGCGCAAGTGGCGCCTGCAGCCCGGCAAGATGTTCCTGATCGACCTGGAACAAGGCCGCATGATCGACGACGACGAGCTCAAGGCCAACGTCGTCAACACCAAGCCCTACAAGCAGTGGATCGAGAACCTGCGCATCAAGCTCGATAGCATCGAAGCCGGTGCCCAGGCTGCTGCACCCCAGGCCGCTGACCTGCCTCTGCTGGACCGCCAGCAGGCCTTTGGCTACACCCAGGAAGACATCAAGTTCCTGATGGCGCCCATGGCCAAGAACGGCGAAGAAGGCATCGGCTCCATGGGCAACGACAGCCCGCTGGCCGTGCTCTCGGGCAAGAACAAGCCGCTGTACAACTACTTCAAGCAGTTGTTCGCCCAGGTGACGAACCCACCGATCGACCCGATCCGCGAGGCCATCGTGATGTCGCTCAACAGCTTCATCGGCCCCAAGCCCAACCTGTTGGACATCAACCAGGTCAACCCACCGATGCGGCTCGAAGTGAGCCAGCCCGTGCTCGACTTTGCCGACATGGCCAAGCTGCGCGACATCGCGCAGTACACCCAAGGCAAGTTCAAGAGCGCGACCATCGACATCACCTACCCGCTGGACTGGGGCCGTGAGGGCGTGGAAGCCAAGCTGGCTTCGCTGTGCGCGCAGGCCGTGGACGCCATCAAGGGCGGCGCCAACATCCTGATCATTAGCGACCGCGCTGTGAGCGCCACGCAAGTGGCCATTCCCGCGCTGCTGGCGCTGTCGGCCATCCACCAGCACTTGGTGGGTGCAGGCCTGCGCACCACGGCAGGCCTGGTGGTTGAGACGGGCACCGCCCGCGAAGTGCACCACTTCGCCGTGCTGGCGGGCTACGGCGCCGAAGCCGTGCACCCCTACCTGGCCATGGAAACCCTGGCCGACATGCACAAAGAGCTGGGCGGCGACCTGTCGGCCGACAAGGCCATCTACAACTACGTCAAGGCCATCGGCAAGGGCCTGTCCAAGATCATGTCCAAGATGGGCGTGAGCACCTACATGTCCTACTGCGGCGCCCAGCTGTTCGAGGCCATCGGCCTGAACACGGAAACCGTGGGCAAGTACTTCACCGGCACCGCCAGCCGTGTGGAAGGCATCGGTGTGTTCGAAATCGCCGAAGAAGCCATCCGCATGCACAAGGCGGCGTTTGGCGACGACCCCGTGCTCGAAACCATGCTGGACGCCGGTGGTGAATACGCTTGGCGCGCCCGGGGTGAAGACCACATGTGGACGCCTGACGCGATTGCCAAGCTGCAGCACAGCACGCGCGCCAACAACTGGAACACGTACAAGGAATACGCCCAGCTGATCAACGACCAGAGCAAGCGCCACATGACGCTGCGCGGCCTGTTCGAGTTCAAGATCGATCCCGCCAAGGCCATTTCGATCGACGAAGTTGAGCCCGCCAAGGAAATCGTCAAGCGCTTTGCCACCGGCGCCATGTCGCTGGGCTCCATTAGTACTGAGGCCCATGCCACGCTGGCCGTGGCCATGAACCGCATCGGCGGCAAGAGCAACACCGGTGAAGGCGGCGAAGACGCAGCGCGTTATCGCAACGAACTCAAGGGCATCCCGATCAAGAAGGGCGACACGCTCAAGAGCGTGATCGGTGTGGAAAACGTCGAAGTCGATCTGCCTTTGCTGGACGGTGACTCGCTGCGCAGCCGCATCAAGCAGGTGGCGTCGGGCCGCTTTGGCGTCACGGCCGAATACCTGTCGTCGGCCGACCAAATCCAGATCAAGATGGCCCAGGGCGCCAAGCCCGGTGAAGGCGGCCAGCTGCCGGGTGGCAAGGTCTCCAACTACATCGGCAAGCTGCGCCACAGCGTGCCGGGTGTGGGCTTGATCTCGCCACCACCACACCACGACATCTACTCCATCGAGGACTTGGCCCAGCTGATCCACGACCTGAAGAACGTGGCGCCTCACGCAGGCATCAGCGTCAAGCTGGTGTCTGAAGTGGGCGTGGGCACCATTGCGGCGGGCGTTGCCAAGTGCAAGAGCGACCACGTGGTGATCGCCGGGCACGACGGCGGCACGGGCGCTTCGCCCTGGTCGTCCATCAAGCATTGCGGCGGCCCCTGGGAAATCGGCCTGGCCGAAACCCAGCAGACCCTGGTGCTGAACCGCCTGCGCGGTCGTATCCGTGTGCAGGCCGACGGCCAGATGAAGACCGGCCGCGACGTCGCCATCGGCGCGCTGTTGGGCGCTGACGAGTTCGGCTTCGCCACCGCTCCGCTGGTGGTCGAGGGCTGCATCATGATGCGCAAGTGCCACCTGAACACCTGCCCCGTGGGCGTGGCCACGCAAGACCCCGAGCTGCGCAAGAAGTTCTCGGGCAAGCCCGAGCATGTGGTGAACTACTTCTTCTTCATCGCGGAAGAAGTGCGCCAGATCATGGCCCAGCTGGGCATCAAGAAGTTCGACGACCTGATCGGCCGCACCGACCTGCTCGACATGCGCGCTGGCCTCTCGCACTGGAAGGCACGCGGCCTGGACTTCAGCCGCCTGTTCGCTCAGCCCAGCGTGCCTGCCGACGTGCCGCGCTTCCACGTCGATGTGCAAGACCACAACATCGAGCACACGCTGGACCGCAAGCTCATCGAGCGCAGCCAGCCCGCCATTGAAAAGGGCGAGCGCGTGCAGTTCATCGAAGTGGCCCGCAACGTGAACCGCTCCGTGGGCGCCATGCTCTCGGGGGCTGTCACCCGCGCCCACCCCGAAGGCCTGCCTGACGACACCATCCGCATTCAGCTGGAAGGCACGGGCGGTCAGTCGTTCGGTGCGTTCCTCACACGCGGCATCACGCTGTACCTGATTGGCGATGCCAACGACTACACGGGCAAGGGCCTGTCGGGCGGCCGCGTCATCGTGCGCCCCAGCATCGACTTCCGCGGCGACGCGGTGCGCAACACCATCGTGGGCAACACCGTGATGTACGGCGCCACCACGGGTGAGGCCTTCTTCAGCGGCGTGGCCGGTGAGCGCTTTGCGGTGCGCCTGTCGGGTGCCACGGCGGTGGTCGAAGGCACGGGTGACCACGGCTGCGAATACATGACCGGCGGCACCGTGCTGGTGCTGGGCAAGACCGGCCGCAACTTCGCAGCGGGCATGAGCGGCGGTGTCGCCTATGTCTACGACGAAGACGGCCAGTTCGACACGCGTTGCAACATGTCCATGGTCACGTTGGAGCGCATCCTGCCTGCCTCGGAGCAAGAGGCCACGGTGCCGCGCGCCATCTGGCATAACGGCCAGACGGACGAAGCCCAGCTCAAGAAGCTGCTGGAGGACCACAACCGCTGGACGGGCAGCAAGCGTGCGCGCGAACTGCTGGACAACTGGGCGGCATCGCGTGGCAAGTTCGTCAAGGTCTTCCCGACCGAGTACAAGCGTGCCCTGGCTGAAATTTATGAACAAAAAGTGCTGGAGGAGTCCGCTACACCAGCGGTAGCTGCTACCAAAAAAGAAGCGGCCCCTGCCAAGTAAGGCAGCGCCGTTCACCTTCGCACAGCATTCATAAACAAGGACACCGTCATGGGAAAAACTACCGGCTTCATGGAATACGAGCGCATCGAAGAGGGCTACAAGCCCGTTGCCGAGCGCTTGAAGCATTACAAGGAATTTGTCATCGGGCTCGATAGCGCCCAGGCCAAGGTGCAAGGCGCGCGCTGCATGGACTGCGGCACGCCGTTCTGCAACAACGGCTGCCCGGTCAACAACATCATTCCGGACTTCAACGACCTGGTGTACCACCAGGACTGGAAGAGCGCGATCGAGGTGCTGCACAGCACCAACAACTTCCCCGAGTTCACCGGCCGCATCTGCCCCGCGCCCTGCGAGGCCGCCTGCGTGCTCAACGTGAACGACGACGCCGTGGGCATCAAGTCCATCGAGCACGCGATCATCGACCGCGCCTGGGAAGAGGGCTGGGTCAAGCCCCGCCCTGCCAAGCACCAAACAGGCAAGAAGGTCGCCGTGGTGGGCTCGGGCCCTGCAGGTTTGGCGGCAGCACAGCAACTGGCCCGTGCAGGCCACAGCGTCACTCTGTTTGAAAAGAACGACCGCGTGGGCGGCCTGCTGCGCTATGGCATTCCTGACTTCAAGATGGAGAAGTCGCACATCGACCGCCGCGCCAAGCAGCTCGAAGCCGAAGGCGTGGTCATCCGCACCAGCGTGTTCGTGGGCGCCGCCAAGGACGGCCTGGGCAAGGACTCCAAGGTCACCAACTGGGCCAAGGAAACCATCACACCCGAGCAGTTGAACAAAGAGTTCGACGCCGTGCTGCTGACCGGTGGCGCCGAGCAATCGCGCGACCTGCCTGTGCCCGGCCGTGACCTCGATGGCATTCACTTCGCCATGGAGTTCCTGCCCCAGCAGAACAAGGTCAATGCAGGCGACAAGCTCAAGGGCCAGATCCTGGCCACGGGCAAGCATGTCATTGTGATCGGTGGCGGCGACACCGGCAGCGACTGCGTGGGCACCAGCAACCGCCATGGCGCGGCCAGCGTGACTCAGTTCGAGGTGATGCCCCAGCCCCCCGAGGTGGAAAACCGCCCGCTGACCTGGCCCTACTGGCCGCTCAAGCTGCGCACCAGCTCCAGCCACGACGAAGGCTGCGTGCGTGAGTTCGCGATCTCCACCAAGGAGTTCACGGGCGAAAAGGGCAAGGTCAAGAGCCTGACCACCGTGCAGGTCGAGTTCAAGGACGGCAAGCTGGTCGAAATCCCTGGCACCGAAAAGCACTACCAGGCCGACCTGGTGCTGCTGGCCATGGGCTTTGTGAGCCCGGTGGCCGCCGTGCTCGACGCCTTTGGCGTGGACAAGGACGCCCGTGGCAACGCCCGCGCCACCACCGAGTTCGACGGCGGTTATGCCACCAACGTGTCCAAGGTGTTTGCGGCCGGTGACATCCGCCGGGGGCAGTCGCTGGTGGTCTGGGCCATCCGCGAAGGCCGCCAGGCCGCCCGTGCGGTGGACGAGTTCCTGATGGGCTACTCCGACCTGCCACGTTGATAGAGCCCGCAGCGCTTGCGCTGTGGCCCACCCAAGCGCCCTGCGGGGCGCTTTTTCTTTTGCTATTTATTTGATAGCTGCTAGCGCTTATCAAATAACCGCTAGGCCATGGTTTGGCTCAAAGTGCCCTTGGCGTCGCAAGCGCCCATGGGGTACGGGCAGCGCCATAGCGGACAATAGAGGGTTTTGCGCTGCAGGTTGCCTGCGCGCGCTGGGTTTCCTGTTTGTGATTTGAGAGCCGATAGCCATGAAAAAAACCGCCGCCGCCCTGGCCCTGCTGGGTGCCCTGATTGCTGGATGCAGCAAAACCGACAACCCCGCACCTGCTGCTGCGCCAGCGCCTGCCGCCGTCACCAAAATCGTGGTGGGTCTGGACGACAACTTTCCGCCCATGGGCTTTCGCAACGACAAGAACGAGCTGGTGGGCTTTGACATCGACATGGCCCGCGAAGCCGCCAAGCGCCTGGGCGCCGAGGTGGAGTTCAAGCCCATCGACTGGAGCGCCAAAGAGGCCGAGCTGTCGGGCAAGCGCGTGGACGCCTTGTGGAACGGCCTGACCATCACCGAAGAGCGCAAGCAGAACATTGCCTTCACCGCGCCGTACATGGAAAACCACCAGATCATCGTGGTGGCCGCGCAGTCCAACGTCAAGACCAAGTCCGACCTGGCGGGCAAGGCCGTGGGGGCCCAGGAGGGCAGCAGTGCGGTGGACGCCGTGAAGAAAGAAGACGCGGTCTTCAAGACCTTCAAGGAGTTCAAGACCTTTGGCGACAACGTGACCGCGCTGATGGACCTGTCCACCGGCCGTCTGGATGCGGTGGTGGTCGATGAGGTGGTGGGCCGCTATTACGTGGCCAAGAAGCCCCAGGAATACGTGGTGCTGGATGCCCACTTTGGCACCGAAGACTACGGCGTGGGCGTGCGCAAGGACGACGCCGCTTTGCAAGGCAAGCTGGACAAGGCCCTGGCCGACATGAAGGCCGACGGTGCTGCCGCCAAGATTGCCGAGCAATGGTTTGGTAAGAACATCATCAAATAACAAGGTACAACCCCCTGAGCGGCTGCGCCGCTTCCCCCTTCTCTCGCCTCGCTGCGCGAGCCGGGAAGGGGGACGCCACCAGCGCGGCGGGGCGGCGCGGCCAGCTCAGGCCCTTGCGCGGTGGCCGCTGGCTTGGGCCGCGCCCGTGCTGACGGCCGCGTACAAAACATACTGAACTGTCGCGACAGCATGGACTACGTTCTCTCCCTCCTGGGACCGCTGGCGCAGGGCGCCACGGTCACCCTGAAGCTGTTCGCCATCACGCTGGCGCTGGCCGTGCCGCTTGGGCTGGCGCTGGCGCTGGCGCGGGTGTCGCGCAGGAAGGCCCTGTCGGGCTTCGTCAACGGCTACATCTGGCTCATGCGGGGCACGCCGCTCATGCTGCAGATGCTGTTCATCTACTTTGCGCTGCCGTTTGTGCCTGTCATTGGTGTGCGGCTGCCGGATTTTCCGGCGGCAGTGGTGGCCTTTGCGCTGAACTATGCCGCCTACTTTGCAGAGATCTTTCGTTCGGGCATTCAGTCGATCGACCGGGGTCAGTATGAAGGCGCCAAGGTGCTGGGCATGACCTATGGGCAAACGATGCGCCGCATCGTGCTGCCACAAATGGTGCGGCGCATTTTGCCGCCCATGAGCAACGAAACCATCACCCTGGTCAAAGACACTTCGCTGATCTACGTGCTGGCCCTCAACGACCTTTTGCGCGCAGCGCGGGGCATTGTGCAGCGCGACTTCACCACCACGCCCTTTATCGCGGCGGCGGCTTTTTACCTTGTCATGACCCTGGTGTTGACCTGGGGCTTCCAGCGTCTGGAGAAGCGTTATGCCAAGCACGACGAGTGAGCATGGGGCCGTGGACAACCCAGGCCAGCCCATGATCGAGGCGCGCGGTATCCACAAGGCCTTTGGCCGGGTGCCTGTGCTGCGCAATGTGTCGCTCACGGTGGGGCAGGGCGAAGTGGTGGCGCTGATCGGGCCTTCGGGGTCGGGCAAGAGTACGTTTTTGCGCTGCCTGAACCACCTCGAAACCATCGACCGTGGCCACATCGCCATTGAAGGCCAAACCTTGGCCCAGACCGATGCTGCCGGGCGTTGCAGCTACGCGAGCGAGACCGAGGTGCGCCGCATCTGCCGCAAAACTGGCATGGTGTTCCAGCACTTCAACCTGTTTCCGCACCTCACGGTGCTGGAGAACCTCATCGAAGCGCCCATGGTGGTGCAGGGCATGGCGCGCGATCAGGCCGTGGCCCGTGCCGAGGCTTTGCTGGATAAAGTGGGGCTGCGCGCCAAGCAGGACAACTATCCCTCGCGCCTGTCGGGTGGGCAAAAGCAGCGCGTGGCCATTGCCCGGGCGCTGGCCATGGAGCCCGACATCATGCTGTTTGACGAGCCCACATCGGCCCTGGACCCTGAGCTGACCGGCGAAGTGCTGCGCACCATGCGCGCCTTGGCCCAGGAGCGCATGACCATGCTGGTGGTGACGCACGAGATGGGTTTTGCCCGCGAAGTGGCGCACACCGTGGCGTTCATGGACCAGGGCGAATTGCTGGAAACCCGCCCTGCGGCTGAGTTTTTTGCGGGGCCGGGGCATGAGCGCAGCCGCGCTTTCTTGAACCACATGCTGTGAGGTCGCCCCGCACTGGCCCGGTTTTGGCGAACACAGCATTCGTGTTTGGGAAACAAACAAACACGAATGTATGTATGTTGCCTTGCGTTACCATAGCGGCCGTTGTGGCGAATCGCTGTCCGCGACAATCCGGGTTTGCCCCTGTCTTCTCGACTCTCCCTTCTTTTTGAATGCCTGACGCTTCTGCCCTCGTTGATTTGCGCAACGTGACCTTCTCCTATGGGGACCGGGTGATCCTGCGCGACGTATCGCTGCAAGTGCCGCGAGGCAAGGTCACGGCGCTGATGGGGGCCTCGGGCGGTGGCAAAACCACGGTGCTGCGTTTGATTGGCGGGCAGCAGCGTGCCCAGCATGGTCAGGTGCTGTTTGATGGGCAAGAGGTGGGCCGCATGGACACGGCAGGCCTGTTTGCTGTGCGTCGCCGCATGGGCATGCTGTTTCAGTTTGGCGCGCTGTTCACCGACCTGAGCGTGTTTGAAAACGTGGCCTTTCCGCTGCGCGAGCACACCGATCTTTCTGAGGCACTGATCCGTGACGTGGTGCTCATGAAGCTCAACGCCGTGGGCCTGCGCGGCGCGCGCGACCTGATGCCCAGCCAGATCTCCGGCGGCATGGCCCGGCGCGTGGCGTTGGCCCGCGCCATCGCGCTGGACCCAGAACTCATCATGTACGACGAGCCTTTTGCGGGGCTCGATCCGATTTCGCTGGGCACCACAGCCCAGCTGATCCGGCAACTCAACGATGCCATGGGGCTGACCAGTGTGCTGGTCTCGCACGACCTGGCCGAGACGTTCCGGCTGGCCGATCACGTCATCATCTTGGGCGCCGGTGTGGTGGCCGCGCAGGGCACGCCCGCCGAGGTGATGGCCAGCACCGATCCGCTGGTGCACCAGTTTGTGCATGCCTTGCCCGTGGGGCCTGTGCCTTTTCATTACCCGGGGCCTGACGCTGCGCAGGATTTTGGCCCTCTCACAGGCACCCGCTCATGAACTGGTTCCACCCCGCAAGCGTGGGCTTTGCCGTGCGCTCCAAGTTGGCCGATGTGGGGCATGGCGCCCGCCTGTTTGCCCGGCTGCTGCAACTGGTGGGGGCTGTGTTTGCGCGGCCCGCTCTGGTGCGCGACCAGGTGCATTTCCTGGGCAACTACTCGCTGGCCATCATTGCCGTGTCGGGCCTGTTTGTGGGCTTTGTGCTGGGGCTGCAGGGGTACTACACGCTGCAGCGCTATGGGTCTTCCGAGGCGCTGGGCTTGTTGGTGGCCTTGTCGCTGGTGCGTGAGCTGGGGCCCGTGGTCACCGCCTTGCTGTTTGCAGGCCGTGCGGGCACGTCGCTCACGGCCGAGATCGGCTTGATGCGCGCGGGCGAGCAGCTCAGCGCCATGGAGATGATGGCGGTGGACCCGGTTCGCCGCATTCTGGCGCCGCGCTTTTGGGCGGGCGTCATCACCATGCCTTTGCTGGCTGCTGTGTTCAGCGCGGTGGGGGTGATTGGTGGATGGGTGGTGGGTGTGCTGATGATCGGTATCGATCCCGGCGCGTTCTGGAGCCAGATGCAAGGCGGCGTCGATGTCTGGAAAGACGTGGGCAATGGCGTGCTCAAGAGCCTGGTGTTTGGTTTCACCGTGACCTTTGTGGCGCTTTTGCAGGGCTTTGTGGCCCGCCCCACCCCTGAGGGCGTGGCACGGGCCACCACCCGCACGGTGGTGATTGCCTCTCTGTCGGTGCTGGCGCTGGACTTTGTCCTCACGGCCTTGATGTTCAGTATTTGACCCCGGTCCGGCCGGTGGTGGAAGGAAGCAGCGATGCAACGCTCAAAAAATGATGTGTGGGTAGGATTGTTTGTGATGCTGGGGGCGGTGGCGCTGGTGTTTTTGGCGCTGCAGTCGGCCAATTTGCTGAGCCTGAGCTTTCAAAAGGGCTACCGCATCACGGCGCGTTTTGACAACATTGGCGGACTCAAGCCCCAGGCAGCCGTGCGCAGCGCGGGCGTGCTCGTGGGGCGCGTGGAATCCATCACGTTTGACGACAAGACCTTCCAGGCGCGGGTCACGCTGTCGATGGAGGATCGCTATGCTTTCCCCAAAGACAGCTCGCTGAAAATCCTTACCAGCGGCCTGCTGGGCGAGCAGTACATCGGCATTGAAGCCGGGGCCGATGAAAAGAACCTGGCTGCGGGCGACACCGTCACCGCCACGCAGTCGGCGGTGGTGCTCGAAAACCTGATCGGGCAATTCCTCTACAACAAGGCCGAAGACGGCAGCAAGCCCGCCGCAGCGGGGACGACCAAATGAAAACGACATTGACAGCCACGCGGGTGGCCCGCTCCACAGCGTTGCACGCCTTTGCTGCGCGCCAGGCCCGCCGAGCCATTCCTTTGCTGGCAGTTGCCGCCTTGGCAGGCTGCGCCACGGGGCCGCACTCCAATCCGGACGACCCGTTCGAGTCCTACAACCGCAGCATGACCCGCTTCAATGACCATGTGGATGAGGCGGTCCTCAAGCCGGTGTCCACGGCCTATGTCGAGGTGACGCCTGCACCCGTGCGCACTGGCGTGAGCAACTTCTTTGGCAACCTGGCCGACGTGTGGTCGTTTGTGAACAACGTGCTGCAACTGCGCGCCGAAGGCGCCGCCAACAGCTTCATGCGCGTGAACGTGAACACCCTGTTTGGCCTGGGTGGCTTGCTGGATGTGGCCAGTGAACTGGGCATCGACCGCTCGCGCCAGGACTTTGGCCTGACGCTGGGGCGCTGGGGTGTGGGCACCGGGCCTTACGTGGTGCTGCCGCTGTTGGGGCCCTCCACGTTGCGCGACACGGTGGCACTGCCTGTCGATGCAGCTGGCAACCCGGTGCGGTATGTGGACCCTGTGGCGGCGCGCAATTCGCTGTACGCGCTGCGCATCGTCGATACGCGGGCCAATTTGCTGCGTGCGGGGGCGGTGATCGACAGCGCTGCGCTCGACAAATATTCCTTCACGCGGGACGTGTTCATGCAGGTACGCCAAGGGCAGTCGAGCGAACCTTTGTTCCGGGACGATGCCGACAAAGGCGCCAACGACGGCATGCTGCCCCCAGAGCCTGACCGTTGAGCAGCGCAGGTTGCGCGTGGCTGGGCTGAGCAGCTTGGCCTGAATGTTGCAGTTGCTTGCACCTTGGTACACGGCTGAAGCCTCTGTGCAGGTGGATGACCACAAAATCCTACGAAGGGCCGCACGGTGTGCGGCCGGAGCTGAAAAGACATGATGAATCGACGTTTGTTGGGCCGTGTGGCCCTGGTTGCTGGCACCGTTTTGGCCCTGGGCTTGCCCATGGTGTCCATGGCAGCCGATGAAACACCGGATGCGCTGATCAAGCGCCTGTCGGTGGATGTGCTCAACACCGTGCGCGGTGACAAGGCCATCCAGGCGGGGGACATCAACAAGGTGATCGCACTGGTCGACAAGACCGTGATGCCCAACGTCAACTTCCGCCGCATGACCGCTGCGGCTGTGGGGCCAGGCTGGCGCCAGGCCACGCCTGAGCAGCAAAAGCGCTTGCAGGAAGAGTTCAAGATCCTGCTGGTGCGCACCTATGCCGGTGCCCTGGCCCAGGTGAACGACCAGACGGTGCAGATGAAGCCCCTGCGTGCCGGAGCCGAGGACAAGGATGTGCTGGTGCGCACCGAAATCGTGGGCAAGGGCGACCCGATCCAGCTGGAATACCGGCTGGAGAAGACGCCGGGCGAGGGCGCAGGCTGGAAGATCTACAACCTCAACGTGCTGGGTGTGTGGTTGGTCGAGACTTACCGCAGCCAGTTTGCGCAGGAGATCAATGCCAAGGGCATCGATGGCCTGATCGAAACCCTGGTGGCGCGCAACAAGTCCAACGCCGCCAAGGGCTGAAGGCGCTGATAGCGCTGTTTGCACACTCCTGAGGTTCTCAAGCCCATGACCACCACTGCCCCCGCCGCGCTGCGCCTGCCTGCCGAGCTGACCCACCGGCAGGCCACGGCCTGCCTGGCCCAGTTGCTGCAGTCCCTGAAGGGGGCTTTGCCCGGCAGCGCTTTGGTGGTGGACGCCGCGCCCCTGCAGGTGTTTGACACCTCGGCGCTGGCGGTGCTGCTTGAATTCCGGCGCGAGGCGCTGGCTTCGGGCCTGGGGTTTGGCGTGCAGGGGCTGCCCGGGGCGTTGGCGGGCATGGCCGGCCTTTATGGGGTAGATGGCCTGCTGAACCACGCAGTTTGATGGGCGCAGGCGAGCGCAGATGTTGCCCAAGCCTTAAAATCAGGGGCTTCATGCCCGCAGTCTCATTCCAAGCCATCTCCAAGACCTTTGCTACGCCCAAAGGCCCTTTCCAGGCACTGAACCAGGTCAGCCTGGACATTGAACAAGGCGAGTTCTTCGGACTCCTCGGCCCCAACGGGGCCGGCAAAACCACCCTCATCAGCATCCTCGCCGGGCTGGCCCGTGCCAGCAGTGGGCGCGTGCTGGTGCAAGGCAGCGATGTGCAGGCGAACTACGCCGACGCCCGCCGCAAGCTGGGCATCGTGCCGCAGGAGCTGGTGTTCGACCCGTTCTTCAATGTGCGCGAGGCGCTGCGCATCCAGTCGGGTTACTTCGGCGTGAAGAACAACGACGCCTGGATCGACGAATTGCTCGAAAACCTCGGCCTGGCCGACAAGGCCAATGCCAACATGCGCCAGCTCTCGGGCGGCATGAAGCGCCGTGTGCTGGTGGCCCAGGCGCTGGTGCACAAGCCGCCCATCATCGTGCTCGATGAGCCCACCGCAGGCGTGGATGTGGAGCTGCGCCAGACCCTGTGGCATTTCATCGCCCGGCTGAACAAGGAAGGGCACACCGTGCTGCTCACCACCCACTACCTGGAAGAGGCCGAGGCCCTGTGTGGCCGCATCGCCATGCTCAAGGCGGGGCAGGTGGTGGCGCTCAACCGCACGTCCGAGCTGCTCAAGGCCGCTTCGGGCAGTGTGTTGCAGTTCAAGACCGACGCCATGCTGCCCCCCGCGCTGGCTGCCGTGGCCCGGGTCACCGGCCGTATCGTGCAATTGCCTGCGCACGACGCCGCCGAGATCGAGAACCATCTGGCTGCGCTGCGCATTGCGGGCGTCGACGTGCAGGACATGGAGATCCGCCGGCCGGATCTGGAAGACGTGTTTTTGCAGGTGATGTCCGGTACCTCGGCATCGAACATCCGCCTGGAGGGCGTCGCGATATGACGGGTTGGCAAACGCTGTTTTACAAAGAAGTTTTGCGGTTCTGGAAGGTCAGCTTCCAGACCGTGGCCGCGCCCGTGCTCACCGCCGTGCTGTACCTGCTGATCTTCGGCCATGTGCTCGAAGACCATGTCAAGGTCTACGACCGCATCAGCTACACCGCGTTCCTGGTGCCCGGCCTCGTGATGATGAGCGTGCTGCAAAACGCCTTTGCCAACAGCTCGTCCAGCCTCATCCAGAGCAAGATCATGGGCAGCCTGGTGTTTGTGCTGCTCACGCCGCTGTCGCACTGGGCCTGGTTTGTGGCCTATGTGGGCTCGTCCATTGTGCGGGGGCTGGCGGTGGGCTTGGGGGTGTTTGTCGTCACGCTGGCGTTTGCGCGGCCCGAGTTTGCGGCACCCCTGTGGATTCTGGTGTTTGCCCTGCTGGGGGCTGCGCTGCTGGCCACGCTGGGGCTGATTGCCGGGCTCTGGGCCGACAAGTTCGACCAGATGGCGGCGTTCCAGAACTTCATCATCGTGCCCATGACCTTTCTGTCGGGCGTGTTCTATTCGATCCAGTCGCTGCCGCCTTTTTGGCAGGCGGTGAGCCACCTCAACCCGTTCTTCTACATGATCGACGGCTTCCGCTATGGCTTCTTTGGCCAGAGCGACACGTCCCCCTGGCTGAGCCTGGGCATCGTGGGCATTGCCTGGCTGGCCGTGAGCGCGCTGGCCGTGCACCTGCTGCGCACCGGCTACAAAATTAGAAACTGACATGACTGACGCAAAACAAGGTTCAGGCAAGCGCTTCCCTCTAGGGATCCTCTGCACGAATCACCGCGCCGCGTGCATCTGCGGAATCGGGCGGTCTGCTGCGTTGCAAATACTCGCAATAGCTACGGCTATTGCTGCGTTTTGCGCCTTGCAGCCCATCCCGCTCCACAGTGCACACTTACCGCTCGATTCGTGCAGAGGATCCCTATGACGAGGCGGATGTTGCATCCCGATTTGCGCCAGTCCTCACTGACTCCGAGCGCCCCTCTATGACCGCTGACCAACTCAAAGACCTCATCGCCGCTGGCATCGCTTGCGAACACATCACGCTCGAAGGCGATGGCCGCCACTGGTATGCGACCATCGTTTCGGCCACGTTCGAGGGCCAGCGCACCCTGCAACGCCAGCGTGCGGTGTACGCCACCCTGGGCAACCGGATGCAGACCGACGAGGTGCATGCCTTGTCCATGAAAACGTTTACCCCCGCCGAGTGGGCGGCCCAGCAAGCCTGAGTGGTTTGCTCCTGTATTGATAGCTGCTAGCGCTTATTGGATAGGCGCTAGAGGCACTTTTTATTATTATTCTGGTTTTTTGAGATGGACAAACTCCTGATTCGCGGCGGCCACCCCTTGCAAGGCGAGGTGCTGGTGTCTGGTGCCAAAAATGCCGCCCTGCCGGAGTTGTGCGCCGCACTGCTCACGGCCGAGCCCGTGACCCTGCTCAACGTGCCCCAGCTGCAGGACGTGAGCACCATGCTCAAACTCATCCGCAACATGGGCGTGACCGCCGACCGCTCGGACGACGGCACCGTGCGCATCGACGCCAGCGCGCTCAACACGCCCGAAGCCCCGTACGAATTGGTCAAGACCATGCGCGCCTCGGTGCTGGCGCTGGGCCCGCTGCTGGCGCGCTTTGGCGAGGCCACGGTGTCGCTGCCCGGCGGATGCGCCATCGGTTCGCGCCCGGTGGACCAGCACATCAAGGGCCTGGCCGCCATGGGCGCCGAGATCGTGGTCGAACACGGCTACATGATCGCCAAGCTGCCCGCCGGCTGGAAGCGCCTGAAGGGCGCGCGCATCACCACCGACATGGTCACGGTGACGGGCACCGAGAACTTCCTCATGGCCGCCGCGCTGGCCGAGGGCGAGACGGTGCTGGAAAACGCCGCGCAAGAGCCCGAGATTTCGGACCTGGCCGAGATGCTGATCGCCATGGGCGCGAAGATCGAAGGCCACGGCACCAGCCGCATCCGCATTCAGGGCGTGGACCAACTGCACGGCTGCACCCACCGCGTGGTGGCCGACCGCATCGAGGCCGGCACCTTCCTGTGCGCTGTGGCCGCCACGGGCGGAGATGTGGTGCTGCGCCATGGCCGCGCCGACCACCTCGACGCTGTCATTGAAAAGCTGCGCGAGGCCGGTGCCACTGTGCAGGCCGTGGACGGCGGCATCCGTGTGCAAAGCGCTGGCGGGGCCACGCTCAAGGCCCAGGGCTTTCGCACCACGGAGTACCCCGGTTTTCCCACCGACATGCAGGCCCAGTTCATGGCGCTCAACTGCATCGCCCAGGGCACGGCCACGGTGACCGAGACGATTTTTGAAAACCGTTTCATGCACGTCAACGAGCTGGTGCGTCTGGGCGCCAAAATCCAGGTGGACGGCAAGGTGGCAGTCATTGAAGGCGTGCCGCGCCTGTCGGGCGCTACGGTGATGGCCACGGACCTGCGCGCTTCGGCCAGCCTGGTCATCGCGGGCCTGGTGGCCCATGGCGAAACCATGGTGGACCGCATCTACCACCTGGACCGTGGCTATGACTGCATGGAAGCCAAACTGCGCGGCATCGGTGCCGACATCGAGCGAGTAAAAGCATGAGCACCAACATGATCACCCTGGCGCTTTCCAAAGGCCGCATTTTTGAAGAAACCCTGCCCCTGCTGGCCGCTGCAGGTATCGAGGTGCTGGAAGACCCCGAAAAGTCGCGCAAGCTCATCTTGCCCACCAACCAGCCTGATGTGCGCGTGGTGCTGGTGCGTGCGTCCGACGTGCCCACCTATGTGGAATACGGCGGCGCAGACCTGGGCGTGACGGGCAAGGACACCCTGATCGAACACGGCAGCCAAAGCCTGTACCAGCCGCTGGACTTGCGCATCGCCAAGTGCCGCGTGAGCGTGGCTGTGCGCAAAGACTTTGACTATGAGCGCGCTGTCAAGCAAGGCTCTCGTCTGAGGGTGGCCACCAAGTACACCTCCATCGCCCGCGAGTTTTTTGCCACCAAGGGCGTGCACGTGGACATGGTCAAGCTCTACGGCAGCATGGAACTGGCCCCGCTCACGGGCCTGGCCGACGCCATCGTGGACCTGGTCTCCACCGGCAACACGCTCAAGGCCAACCATCTGATCGAGGTGGAGCGCATCATGGACATCAGTTCGCTGCTGGTGGTCAACCAGGCGGCGCTCAAGCTCAAGCGCGAGCCGCTGCGCCGCATCATTGATGCCTTTGCGTCTGCCATCCCTGCCGAAAAGAACTGAACCGCACCCCGCGCACCACACTATGAATTTAGTAGCTGCTCCCGCTCGTCTTTCAACCGCTGCAGCCACTTTTGAGGCTGATTTTGCAGCCCGTCTGCATTGGTCTGCCGACACCGATGCGGCCATCGAGCAGCGCGTGGCCGACATCCTGGCCGACGTGCAAAAGCGCGGCGATGCGGCGGTGCTGGAGTACACCGCCCGCTTCGATGGCCTCTCGGCCCCCGACATGGCGGCGCTGGAGCTGACCCAGGCCGACTTCAAGGCCGCGTTCGACGCCATTCCGCAGGCCCAGCGCGACGCGCTGCAGGCCGCTGCCAAGCGCGTGCGCAGCTACCACGAGGCGCAAAAGAAGGCCTCGGGCGAGAGTTGGAGCTACCGCGACGAAGACGGCACCCTGCTGGGCCAGAAGGTCACGCCGCTGGACCGTGTGGGCATCTACGTGCCCGGCGGCAAGGCCGCCTACCCGTCCAGCCTGCTGATGAACGCCATCCCGGCCCATGTGGCGGGCGTGCAAGAGATCATCATGGTTGTGCCCACGCCCGTGCGCGGCAGCGTGGCCACGGGCGGAACGGGCGAGGGCACCTCGACGAAGGGCGAGCGCAACGAGCTGGTGCTGGCAGCCGCCTACGTGGCCGGTGTGACCCGCGCCTTCACCATCGGCGGTGCACAGGCCGTGGCCGCCCTGGCCTACGGCACGGCCACCGTGCCCAAGGTGGACAAGATCACCGGCCCCGGCAACGCCTACGTGGCCAGCGCCAAGAAGCGCGTGTTTGGCACCGTGGGCATCGACATGATTGCAGGCCCGAGCGAAATCCTGGTGCTGGCCGACGGCACCACGCCGCCCGACTGGGTGGCGATGGACCTCTTCAGCCAGGCCGAACACGACGAGCTCGCGCAGAGCATCCTGCTGTGCCCTGACGCCGCCTACCTCGACGCCGTGCAGCGCGAGATCGACCGCCTGCTGCCCACCATGCCGCGCGCCGAGATCATCGCCAAGAGCCTTACCGGCCGGGGTGCACTGATCCTGACGAAGGACATGGAAGAAGCCTGCGCGATCAGCAACCGCATCGCACCGGAACACCTGGAAGTGAGCAGCACCGACCCACACCGCTGGGAGCCGCTGCTGCGCCACGCGGGTGCGATCTTCCTCGGCGCCTACACCTCCGAAAGCCTGGGCGACTATTGCGCAGGCCCCAACCACGTGCTGCCCACCAGCGGCACGGCACGCTTCTCGTCCCCGCTGGGCGTGTACGACTTCCAGAAACGCAGCAGCCTCATCGAGGTGAGCGAGGCCGGTGCCCAGGTGCTGGGCACCATCGCCGCCGAGCTGGCCTATGGCGAGGGCCTGCAGGCCCACGCACAGGCGGCCGAGATGCGCCTGAAGACCCCCCTCAAGCCGCGCTGATCGCCCCGCGCGGCAGCGGCTGCGACGGTGCGGCGGCTGCAGTGGGTACTGCGCTCAGTGGTGGCGCTGGCACCGTCACTGCGGGCGGGTAGGTCGCGCCCGCCTCGGCTTGGTGCCGCGCCCACAGCAGGCGTGCTGTGCGTGGCCCCTCGGCGCTCACCCGCAGGCGGGCAGGGCCGGTGAAGGACAGGCGCTGGCCTGCTTCCAGAAAATAGTCTTCCAGCAACCCGTCGCAGGTGACCCAGACGCGGCCGTCTTCCACTTCCAGCAAAGCGATTTCGCCCGCGCGGAAGTCCAGCACCTGCACGGCCTGCCGTGGCGGCAGGGGTTGGCGCTTCCATTGAAGGGACAGGGCACCCGGCGCAGGTTGGGCAGCGGTGGGCGGCGAGGGGATGGGGCGGGGCTGTGTGTTCATGGCGTCCACTGTGCGGGCAGGCGGCGCTGAAGGCCAGCCACAGGCAGGCGCTATCTGGGGCAGTACAGATGGGCAGTAGAGTGCATCTGTACTGTACGCACCCATGCAGCTCTGTACTGGCTGCCTGTGGGCTTGTCAGTACAGAATGCAGCCATGGCCACCGATGACTCCCCACCGCTGTACCTTCAAATTGCCGAGCAGCTGGCGCAGCTGATTCGCAACGGCACCTTGGCCCGGGGCGAGAAGCTGCCCTCGGTGCGTGAACTGGCGCGCCAGCACGGCGTGGCGCAAACCACGGTGGTGCAGGCCTACCACTGGCTGGAAGATGCCAGGCTGGTCACTGCGCGCCCGCGCTCAGGGTTTTTTGTGGCGGCGCGGCCTGTGAGTCTGCCCGAGCCCAGCACCCCGCGCCCCATGCGCAGGCCGCGTGACGTGTCGGTGGACTGGCTGGGGCAGCGCATTCTGGGGCGCCAGCAGCCCGAGGGCATGTTCTCGTTCAGCAGTGGCACCCCCGGGCCGGATCTGTTCAACCCTGACCGCGTGCGCCGCGCCGTGACCCGGGCGGCGCAGAGGCACCGGCACTTGCTGTGCACCTACCCGTCGTCGTCCGGCCATGAAGAGGCCCGCCGTGCCTTGGCGCGCTATGCCGTGGGATTGGGTTGCAGCCTGGACCCGGAGAACATCGTGGTCACTGGCGGCTGCATGGACAGCATTGCCCTGTGCCTGCGCACCGTCACCCAGCCAGGCGATGTGGTGGCGCTGGAGTCCCCCACGCATTTTTCGTTTCTGGAGGTGCTGCAGGGCCTGCACCTCAAGGCGCTGGAGATTCCCACCCACCCACGCCACGGTTTGTCGCTGGATGCGTTGCAACTGGCGCTGGACACGCAACCCGTCAAGGCCGTGTTGGTGGTGCCGACCCTGAGCAACCCCTTGGGCAGTTGCATGCCGCAGGGCGAGCGCAAGCGGCTGGCGCAGATGGCCTCGCGCCACGGTATCGCGGTGATCGAGGACGCGATCTACAACGATCTGGTCGAGGTCAATGAGATGCGCCGTGCCGTGAAGTCCTACGACACCACGGGCCACGTCATGCTGTGCGACTCGTTCTCGAAAACGCTGGCACCGGGGCTGCGCCTGGGGTGGGTGGAGGCCGGGCGCTGGGCCAGCAAGCTGCGGGGCATCAAGGACTTGCAGGCGGGCGGCCAGTCCGCGGTGCTGGAGCTGGCACTGGCCGATCTGATCACCCAGGCGGGCCATGCGGCGTCCATGCGCCAACTGCGTGCGGCGGTGGCGGCCCGCATGGACGCGGTGCGCAGCACCATCGCAGCGCATTTCCCGCAAGGCACGCGGGTCAGCGATCCGCCGGGAGGGCTGCTGCTGTGGGTGGAGTTGCCACGCGGAATGGATGCCAACCGCTTGCACGAGGCCTGCTTGCCCGAGCGCATTTTGGTAGCGCCTGGCACGCTGTTCAGCGCCAGTGGCCGCTTTCGCAACTGCCTGCGCATCGGGGTGGGCGGAGATTGGTCGCTGGAGCATTTGCAGGCCCTGGCACGCGTGGGCGACATGGCCTGCCACCTCTGGGCCGAGCCTGCTGCGGCCTGACGGACTGCAGGGCGCGCACGGCCGCCTGCAGCCGCGTTGGCCCGAATCTGCTCAGCCTGCGACTTGCCGCAAGGCAGGGCGCATTTGGCGCGTCACAGGGTCGATGTGGGCCGTGGGGATTTGGTAGGCACGGTCGTCAAACAGGTCAATGCCGCACTTGAGGTTTTCGATCCAGTCGAAAAAGTCGTTGATGGCCTGCTTGCCCATGATGGGGGCGCCGTGTTGGGGCACCAGCATGGCGATGTCCAACTGCCGTGCCATGGCCACCCACAGCCGCAGGATCTTGTTAGACACCATGTAGCGGCGGTGAAAGCCTTCCATGCGCGGGATGTGCGCCTTCAGGTCGGTGATGGGGCGAGCGGCTTCTGCTCCAGACATCATGGACACCGCCAAGTCGCCTGTGAAAAGGATCTTGCTGACCGGGTCGTAGAAGTGGAAGTTGCCTTCGGAATGCATGAAGTGTGCAGGCAGCAGCACCAGCTCGTGCCGACCCAGGGGCAGATGGCCGCCGCCGTCGGGCACGCCGATCACGCGGTTCTCAGTCTTGCCCACCTTGGTGAAGTGCGGTGCAAAGCGTTCCCACACCCGCGAGATGACCAGCGTGGCCTTGGTGCTGGTCATCCAGCGGTCCAGCGAGGCAATGATGTCTGGGTCGGCGTGGGAGGCGATCAGGTACGACAGCTTGTGTGGGGGGAAATGCTTGGTCATCCCCATGAACAGCTCGTTGAATGCCAGGTTGCCACCGGGGTCGATGATGGCCCCGGTGTCATCGTCCACGATCAAAAACTGATTGGCCTGCACTGCCTGTCCATCTTCCTCGATGAGGTCGGTGAACATGAGACAGGCGTGGTTCTTGTCACGATAGAGTTCGATGGCCATGGCAGTGCGTTGGAGCAGTAAAGCGCCGACTGTACGAGTGCCCCCAAAAAGCCTAATTGATTAATATCAAGTCCGTCACGATCAAGACACAATTTGCGGCGGAGGCTTGAGAATCACCACTCTGCGAAGCTGCCGTCCCGGTGGCGCCACACCGGATTGCGCCATTGGTGGCCTTGCTGGGCGCGCTCCTGCACATAGGCCTCGTTCACTTCAATGCCCAGCCCCGGCCCTTGCGGAATGGCCACCATGCCGTTTTCGTAGGCGAACACCTGGGGATTGCTCACATAGTCCAGCAGATCGTTGCTGGCGTTGTAGTGGATGCCCAGGCTTTGCTCCTGGATGAAGGCGTTGTAGCAAACCCCGTCCAGCTGCAAGTTGGCCGCCAGCGCAATCGGCCCCAGCGGGCAGTGCAGTGCCAGCGCCACGTCGTAGGCCTCGGCCATGGCGGCGATCTTGCGCGTTTCGGTGATGCCGCCCGAGTGCGATGGGTCGGGCTGGATGATGTCCACGTAGCCTTCCGACAGGATGCGCTTGAAGTCCCAGCGCGAGTACAGCCGCTCCCCCAGCGCAATGGGCGTGGACGACAGGTGGGCCAACTCCTTGAGGGCCTCGTAATGCTCGCTCAGCACGGGCTCTTCGATGAACATCAGCCGATACGGCTCCAGCTCCTTGAACAGCACCTTGGCCATGGGCTTGTGCACACGCCCGTGAAAATCCACGCCAATGCCCACGTTGGGCCCCACGGCCTCGCGCACTGCGGCCACGTTCTGCAGGCAGCGCTCCACCTTGTCAAACGTGTCCACGTACTGCAGTTCTTCGGTGCCATTCATCTTCACGGCGGTAAAGCCTCGGGCCACCGCTGCCTTGGCGGCGGCCGCCGTCTCGCTGGGGCGGTCGCCGCCAATCCAGCTGTAGACCCGGATGCGGTCGCGCACATTGCCCCCCAGCAGTTCAGACACCGGCACGCCCAGGGCCTTGCCCTTGATGTCCCACAACGCCTGGTCAATGCCCGCCAGCGCGCTCATGTGGATGCCGCCGCCCCGGTAAAAACCGCCCCGGTACAGCACCGTCCAGTGGTCTTCGATGCGCCGGGGGTCTTTGCCGATCAGGTACTCGCCCAGCTCTGCCACGGCGGCGGCGACGCTCTGGGCGCGGCCTTCCAAAATGGGCTCGCCCCAGCCCACGATGCCCTCATCGGTTTCGATCTTGAGAAAGCACCAGCGGGGTGGCACAAGGTAGGTGGTCAGTCGGGTGATTTTCATGGATGCAAAAAGGACCGTAGAGGGTTGGGTTCAAACCGCGCTAGTGGGATACGTGTGGCGCCAGGCCTGGACGAATGCAGCCGCGTTGCGGGCCACTTGCTCGGCGCTGTCGCCGGGGCGGTACAGGGCCGAGCCCAGGCCAAAGCCGCTGGCCCCCGCCGCGGCATAGGGCGCCAGGTTGTCGGGGGTGATGCCGCCCACGGGCAGCAAGGCCACGGGCGGGCGCAGCACGGCGCGCCAGGCCTTGAGCACCGCCGGGGCCAAGGCCTCGGCCGGGAACAGTTTGAGCACATCGGCCCCTGCGGCCAGCGCCGCAAAGGCCTCGGTCAACGTGGCCACCCCGGGGGCGCAGGCCAGGCCCGCCGCCTTGGCCGCGCGGATCACCGTGGGGTCGCTGTGCGGCATGACGATGACTTGCCCGCCCGCAGCGGCCACGTCGGCGCAGGCCTGGGGCGTGAGCACGGTGCCCGCGCCCACCAAGCAGTCAGCGGGTAGCGCATCGCGCAGTGCGCGGATGCTGGCCAGGGGCTCGGGGGAGTTGAGGGGGACTTCGATGGCGCGAAAGCCAGCGTCGTACAGCGCGTGGCCAATGGCCACCACCTCGTGGGGCTGCACCCCGCGCAGGATGGCGATCAGGCCGCACTGCTGCAGGGCCTGGATCAATGGCGTGTGGGTGGGATTCATGCGGCTTGGCTTTGGGTTGTTGGGGTGGGCAGCGGGCAGGGGGCTATCAGTCCAGCAGCCTGGGCGATGTGCCACAGGCCGCTCACAGTGGCCTGTGCGGCCACCGTGGGGGCGTTGAATCCATAGGCCTGCAGGGCGATGGCATAGCGGCGGCACAGGTCAGCCTCGCCGCACAGCACCAGGGGCATGGGCGAGCCACTCGCGTGTGGGGCAGGCGGGTACAGGTGCGCCAGGCTGGCCATCTCGTGCCCAATCAGCAGGCCCGAGAGGTAGTCGGCCTGCGCGGTCGCTGGCAGGGCGCCGGTCAGGCCCAGCGTGCGCGTGCTGAAGATGTGCGACAGCAGGCCCAGTGCCGCATCGCTGCCGCGTGCCACCTGCAGGCCTTGCGCAAACGCGGCGTCGTCGGGCGTGGCGGGCGCTTGCATCGTCTTGCCCAGGATGGTGTGGCCGCGCAGGGCGGCAAACACCTCGCCCGTCATGAAGGTGTGAAACTGCTCGATGCGGTGCTGCCGTGCCACCACCCATTTGCTGTGTGTGCCAGGCAGGCCCACCAGCACCGGGTCTGGGCCCGCCAGGGCGGCATCCGCCAGCACGCCCAGCACCTGCGTTTCTTCCCCGCGCATCACATTGGGCAAGGCCCCGCGCTGCAGCAGACCGGGCACGATGTGCACGGGCATTGCGTTGCCACGGCGCACCACGGTCAGCCCGCGTGCCAGGGCGTCGAGCGAGGTGGGCGCGTCCAGGTACTTGGCCTCACGCCAGCCCTGCGCGCTGCCCACCATGCCGCAGGCCAGCACCGGCACAGAGGGCAGGGCGGCCAGCCAGTCGCCGCAGGCGTCTTGCAAGGCACGCTCGAAGGCCGCACCGGGTTCCGTATCGGTGTGGCCTGCCGGTGCCGGGGGCAGGTTCATGATGCCCCAGGGGCGGTGGCGCTGTTCCAGCACCTGTCCTTGGTCATCCAGGCGAAAGGCACGCAGCGCGCTGGTGCCCCAGTCCAGGGCCACCAGGCGGGTGTGAGAGAGGTGGGCGGTGTCTGCCATGGCGGCTCACTGGCCCCAGCGCAGCACCAGCGGGTCCAGGCGGCGCGCAATATCGATCAGGCCGCGCCGCACTTCGGGGTGCATGGCCGGGAAGGGGTGGCGGCCTGCCTCGCAGGCGATCACGCCGCCTGCTTTCATCAGCGCCTTGGCAGTGAGGATGCCGCCCTGGCGGTTCTCGTGGTTGATGAGCGGCAGCCAGCGTTGGTACAGCGCAAAGGCCAGGTCTGCGTCGCCCTGGCG
Organism: Acidovorax sp. 56; assembly: GCF_002749705.1. Lineage (NCBI taxonomy): Bacteria > Pseudomonadati > Pseudomonadota > Betaproteobacteria > Burkholderiales > Comamonadaceae > Acidovorax > Acidovorax sp. 56. The sequence continues at coordinate 2,401,441 of NZ_PEEV01000001.1, read as the reverse complement.
GTGCGCTTCGATGATGGGGCGGATGCCATCGGGGAAGGCGCCGCCCGTCATCGCGCCCGTGGCCCCGGCATCCAGGTCGGCCAGCAGGGTGATGGCCTCCTCGCCGTCCCACGGGCCTTCAATGGCGTCACGCCCCAAGCGGATCAACTCGCGCAGCTTGCTGGCGGCGCCGGGTACCTCGATCTTGAAGTAGGCCAGGTTCTCGATCTCTTGTGCCATGCGCGCGAGGAAGGGGGCCGACAGCACGGTGCCGCTGGCGGGTGCGTCCTGCACCATGATCGGGATGTCGATTGCGTCGGACACGCGGGCGTAGAACTCGTAGATCTGCGCCTCGGGCACGCGGAAGGTGGCACCGTGGTAGGGCGGCATGATCATCACCATGGCGGCACCCATGTCTTGCGCGGCGCGGCTGCGCTCGGCACACACGCGGGTGCCGTAGTGGGTGGTGGTGACGATGACGGGCACGCGGCCGGCCACATGCTCCAGCGATGTGCGGGTGAGGACTTCGCGCTCGGCATCCGACAGCGAGAACTGCTCGGAGAAGTTGGCCAGGATGCAGACGCCGTCCACGCCAGCGTCGATCATGAAGTCGAGGCAGCGCTTCTGGCTGTCGAGGTCGAGTGTGCCGTCTTCGTGGAAGGTGGTGGGCACGACAGGGAAGATGCCGCGATAGCGAGGGTTCTGGAGGGAATGCGTGACTGGCATGGCGGAGGATGGGTGGAAATTTGAATGAAATACGGCTCTGGCGCTTATCTGGAAAGCGCTAGTAGCTATGAAATGTGTAGCATGTCCTGTAGCTGATGGGCCACCGGTATCAGTGAGAGTGGCGCGGTACGGCGGCGCCCCGGCAGCCGACCAGGAAGTCGAAGTCGCAGCCATCGTCGGCCTGCAGCACGTGGTCCACATACAGGCGCTGGTAGCCGCCGCGTCCGCCGTTGTCGGTGCCCGCCAATGCGGCCAGGCGCGCGGCCAGTTCCTCGTCGCTGATGTCGAGATGCAGGCGGCCTTGTTCGCAGTCCAGCTCGATGAAGTCGCCGTCGCGCACGGCGGCCAGGGGGCCGCCGGCAGCAGCCTCGGGCGCCACGTGCAGCACCACGGTGCCGTAGGCGGTGCCGCTCATGCGTGCATCGGAGATGCGCACCATGTCTTTGACGCCCTGGCGCAGCAGCTTGGGCGGCAGGCCCATGTTGCCCACCTCGGCCATGCCGGGGTAGCCCTTGGGGCCGCAGTTCTTCATCACCATCACGCAGCTCGCGTCGATGTCCAGGTTTTCATCGACGATGCGCTCCTTGTAGTGCTCCAGGTTCTCGAACACCACGGCGCGGCCCCGGTGCTTGAGCAGCTCGGGCGAGGCGGCCGAGGGCTTGAGCACCGCACCACGCGGCGCCAGGTTGCCGCGCAGGATGCAGATGCCGCCATCGGCAATGAGCGGGTTGTTAATCGGACGGATCACCTCGTCGTTGTACTGCGGGGCTTCGCGCACGTTGTCCCACAGGCTCTTGCCGTTGACGGTGAGTGCGTTGGGATGGGGCAGCAGGTTGTTCTCACCCAGGCGGCGCAGCACGGCGGGCAGGCCGCCCGCGTAGTAGAACTCTTCCATCAGGAAGCGGCCCGAAGGCTGCAGGTCCACCAGCGTGGGCGTGCCGCGGCCGATGCGCGTCCAGTCCTCCAGGTCCAGCTGCACGCCGATGCGGCCCGCGATGGCCTTGAGGTGGATGACCGCGTTGGTCGAGCCGCCGATGGCCGCGTTGGTGCGGATCGCGTTCTCGAAGGCTTCGCGGGTCAGGATCTTGGAGAGCGTGAGCCCTTCGTGCGCCATCTCCACGATGCGGCGGCCGGACATGTGGGCCAGCACGTAGCGGCGCGCATCCACGGCTGGGATGGCCGCGTTGTGCGGCAGCGAGGTGCCCAACGACTCGGCCATGCAGGCCATGGTGCTGGCCGTGCCCATGGTGTTGCAGGTGCCTGCCGAGCGCGACATGCCGGCCTCGGCCGCGAAGAACTGGTGCTCGTTGATCTCGCCCGCCTTCAGCGACTCGTGCAGGCGCCAGACGGCTGTGCCCGAGCCAATGTCCTTGCCATCCAGCTTGCCGTTGAGCATGGGCCCGCCCGTGACCACGATGGCCGGCACGTCGCAGCTGGCCGCGCCCATCAGCAGCGCGGGCGTGGTCTTGTCGCAGCCCACCAGCAGCACCACCGCGTCGATGGGGTTACCGCGAATGGCTTCTTCCACATCCATGCTGGCCAGGTTGCGCGTGAGCATGGCCGTCGGGCGCAGGTTCGATTCGCCGTTGGAGAACACCGGGAATTCGACCGGAAAGCCGCCGGCCTCGTAGATGCCGCGCTTCACGTGCTCGGCGATCTTGCGAAAGTGCGCGTTGCAGGGCGTCAGTTCAGACCAGGTGTTGCAGATGCCGATGATCGGGCGGCCGTCGAACTCATGGTCCGGGATGCCCTGGTTCTTCATCCAGCTGCGGTACATGAAGCCGTTCTTGTCGGCGGTGCCAAACCATTCGGTGGAGCGGAGTTTGCGCTTGGGGGTAGTCATGGTGGGGGTCAGAGAGAATCAGAGAGGGAGAAAGAGAGCGTTGAATCAGTGGCGCTGGGCGGTGCGGTGCGTGAGCAGGCGTTGCAGCAGGCAGAAGACAAACAGCAGCACCCCGACGACGATGCGCGTCCACCAGGAGCTGAGCGTGCCGTCGAAGGAAATCAGGGTCTGGATGATTCCGAGCATCAGCACGCCAAACAGCGTGCCCGCCACATAGCCCACGCCGCCGGTGAGCAAGGTGCCGCCAATCACCACGGCGGCAATGGCATCGAGCTCCATGCCCGTGGCGTGCAGGCCGTAGCCCGATAGCATGTAGAACGTGAACACCACCCCTGCCAGCGCTGAGCACAGGCCCGACAGCGTGTACACGCCGATGAGCGTGCGGCGCACTGGCAGCCCCATCAGAACGGCCGAGTGCTCGCTGCCGCCCACGGCATACACATTGCGGCCAAAGGGCGTGCAGTGCGCGATGAAGGCGGCCACCAGCAGCACGCCCAGCGCAATCAAGGCACCGAGCGAAATCGACATGGACTCACCCAGCGTCCAGCGCCACTGGGCCATGTCAGAGTAGCCCTCGTGGGTGATGCTGATCGAGTCGATGCTGATGAGATAGCACAGGCCGCGCGCGAGGAACATGCCCGCCAGCGTCACGATGAAGGGCTGCAGCCGAAACCGCTCGATCAAAAAGCCCATGCAGGCCCCAAACACCGTGCCCATGGCCAACACCAGTGCAATGGCGGCGGTGGGGCTCCAGCCATGGCGCTCCACCAGCGATGCCAGCACCATCGTGGTCAACGCCACCACCGAGCCCACAGACAGGTCGATGCCGCCCGACAGAATGACGAACGTCATACCCACCGCCACGATCACCAGGAAGGTGTTGTCGATCAGCAGGTTGAGAAACACCTGCGCCGAGAAAAAACCGGGGTACAGCACAGAGCCCGCCGTGGCCATGACGGTGAACAGCGCGATGGTGGTGGCCAGGGGCAGGTATTTGGGGTTCAGGCGCGGGCGCCATGCGAAAGCGGCTGAGGGCGCAGGGGCTTGGCTTGGTGCCTGTGTCTCGGTCGGCGGGGCCGCGTTCATCAGGGGTTGGGGCAGGCTGCTCATGCCGACACTCCTGTCACTGCGGGGCGGCGAGCCATGGCACCCACGCTCGCCCGAAACTCGGGGGATTGCAGCAGCATCACCAGGAACACCACGATGGCTTTGACGACCAGGTTGATCTCTGGCGGCACGCCCAGGGAGTAAATGGCATACGTGAGCGACTGGATGATGAGCGCGCCCACCACACTGCCCACCAGGCTGAAGCGCCCGCCTGTCAAGGCCGTACCCCCGAGCGTCACCGCCAAAATGGCGTCCAGCTCCAGCAGCTGGCCTGCGTTGTTGCCATCAGCGCTTTTGACGTTGGAGCAGATCAGCAGCCCGGCCATGCCCGCGCAGACCCCGCAAAACGCATAGGCCGCCACCACCAGGCGCCGGGCCTGCACCCCGGCCACCCGGGCCGCCGCAGGGTTGATGCCCACAGCCTGCACAAACAGCCCCAGCGCCGTGCGGGTGACGGCCAGGTAGAGCACGGCAAACACGGCGGCCACCACAAACAGCGAGAACGGAAGCCCCAGCAGGTAGCCGCCCCCGAGAAAGAAAAACGGCGTGTAGTAGATGGTGATGATCTGCCCATCGGTGATGAGCTGGGCAATGCCCCGGCCCGCCACCATCAGGATCAGCGTGGCAATGATGGGCTGCATGCCCACCTTGGCCACCAGCGCGCCATTCCACAAGCCGCACAGCAGCGCAACGCCCATGGCCCCGGCAATGGCCACGGGCAGCGGAAACCGGCTCTCGGTGCCCGACACCGCACCGCCAACCATCCACGCCGCCACCGCTGCGGCAATGGCCACCACCGCACCGACCGAGATATCGATGCCGCGCGTGGCAATCACCATCGTCATGCCCAGCGACACCAGCACCAGTGGGGCTGCGCGGTTGAGGATGTCGATCAGGCTGCCGTACAGGTGACCATCGCGCCACTCAATGTGCAGGAAGCTGCTGTTGAAGGCAGTGTTCACGCCCAGCAGCAACAGCAGGGTGATGAGCGGCCAGGCCAGCCGGTGGCGCAGCAGGGCGGTCACAGGGAAGATGGTGCTACGTTCAGACATAGAGGTCATCCATGGCGCTGCGCAAGACACTGGCGCGGCCTGGGCGAGGGCAGCCGAGCAAGGGCCGCCGCGACATCCCAATGTCGCTTCCGCTCCGTGTGAGGGCTGCGTCCCCCTGCCCGCATCGCTTAGCGATGCGAGAGCGGGGGGAGGCCGCGAAGCGGCTCTGGGGGGGTTCTCTATGTCAAGCATGTTGTTCTGCGGCAATCAATTCATACACATCGTCTTCGCTGCTGCCCGCAGGCAACTCACCCACCTTTTCGCGTTCGCGCAGCACCACGATGCGGTGTGCCACGCGCACCACTTCGCTCATTTCGGAGGAGATGAACAGCACCGCCATGCCCGCCTGTGCCAGACGCAGGATCTGCTCCATGATTTCCTGCTTGGCGGCTACGTCGATGCCGCGTGTGGGCTCGTCCAGGATCAGCAGGCGGGGCTCTGTGGCCAGCCAGCGCGCCAAAATGGCCTTTTGCTGGTTGCCGCCCGACAAGAGGCCAATAGGCGTGTCCACGCTGGCGGCTTTGATGCCCAGCAGTTGCACGTAGCGCTGTGCCATCTCGGCTTGCTCGGCGCGCGACAAAAAGCGTGAAAGCCCCAGGCGGGCCTGCAGCGCCAGCGCAATGTTCTCGCGCACCGACAGCTCGGCCACGATGCCGTCGGTCTTGCGCTCTTCAGGGCACAGCGCCAGGCCGCTGGCAATGGCGTCCATGGGGCTTGCGAAGGTGATGGCTTTGCCGTCCACCCGCAGCACACCCCGGTCCGGGGCTTCCATGCCAAACAGCAGCCGTGCCAGCTCGGTGCGGCCCGAGCCCAGCAGCCCCGCCAGCCCCACCACTTCACCCGCCCGGATCTGTAAGTCCAGTGGCTTGAGCTGCCCCGCCTTGCCCAGGCCCTCGGTTTGCACCAGTGCGGGCGTGGCGGCGTCCACCGCATTGGGCGCGGGGGCATGGGCGCTTTGTGCGGCCAGCTCTCGCCCCAGCATGGCGGCAATCAGGGCTGGCGCGGGCAAATCGCTGGCCAGCCATTCGCCCACCCAGCTGCCGTTGCGCAGCACGGTGATGCGGTCAGAGATGGCATACACCTGGTTCAGAAAGTGGCTCACGAACACGATGGCCAGCCCCTCGCCGCGCAGCTTGCGCAGCACCTGAAAGAGCTTTTGCACCTCGTCGTCGTCCAGGCTGGAGGTGGGTTCGTCCAGAATCAGCACGCGCGATTCGATGCTGATGGCCCGCGCAATCGCCACCAGCTGCTGCACGGCCACGGGGTAGTCCGACAGCAGGCGCGTGACGTCGATGTCCAGCCCCACGCGCTGCACCAGTGCCTGGGCGCGCTGGTGTACTGCGCTCCAATCGATGCGAAAGCCCTGCGCCCAGCCGCAGCGGGGGTAGCGGCCCGCAAAGATGTTCTCGGCCACCGAGAGGTTGGGGCAGAGGTTGACCTCCTGGTACACCGTGCTGATGCCCAGGCGTTGCGCCGCCAGGGGCGAGTTCGGCCAAACGGCTTCTTCCCCCAGTCGCATCTGCCCGCCGCTGGCTTCCAGCACGCCCGTCAGCACTTTGATCAGCGTGGACTTGCCCGCACCGTTCTGTCCCATCAGCGCGTGGATCTCGCCCGGGTACAGGTTGAGCTGCACATCGCGCAGCACGGGGATGCCCGCAAACTGCTTGTGGATGCCCGAGAGCTGCAGCACGGGAGTTGGGGATGGGCTGTTCATGGGGTTACAGACATCCGTGGTCGTCCGCATGGCCTGCCAAACTGGCGCGGCCAAGCGAGCGCCCCCGTGCAAGGGCCGCCCCGCCGCACTGGGGGCGTTCCCCTCCCGAGTCGCGTAGCGAGTCGAGAGAGGGGGAAGGCGCGAAGCGACTCAGGGGGTGCTTCATTCTTCATGCTTTGTTTTTGTTGTAAACGTCGACCAGAACGGCGGCCAGCAGCACCACGCCTTTGATGACCTGCTGGTAGTCAATGCCAATGCCCAGGATGGACATGCCGTTGTTCATCACGCCCATCACAAAGGCGCCAATCACCGCGCCCATCACCTTGCCCACGCCGCCTGAGGCAGAGGCCCCGCCAATGAAGCAAGCGGCAATCACGTCCAGCTCAAAGCCCAGGCCTGCCTTGGGCGTGGCGGTGTTCAGCCGCGCGGCAAACACCAGGCCTGCCAGGGCGGCCAGCACGCCCATGTTGATGAAGGCATAGAACGACAGGCGTTCGGTCTTGATACCGGAGAGCTTGGCGGCTTTTTCATTGCCGCCCATGGCGTAGATGCGCCGGCCAATGGTGGTGCGGCTGGTGACAAATTCAAAAAACACGATCAGCAGCGCCATGACGACCAGCACGTTGGGCAGGCCCTTGTACGAGGCGAGCAGGTAGCTGAAGGCAATCAGCAGCAAGGCAAACACCGCCGTCTTGATCGCGAAGAAAGCCGCAGGCTCGGTGTGCACGCCGTGCTTGAGGCGGTTGGCACGCTCGCGCACCGCCGATACCGTGAGGGCCACAGCCACTGCCAAGCCCAGCACCATGGATGTGATGCGCAGACCTTCGCCGTTGGCAAAGTCGGGAATGAAGCCCGAGCTGAGCATCTGAAACGACTCAGGAAAGGGGCCCACCGACTGCCCTGCCAGCAACGCCAGCGCCAGGCCCTTGAACACCAGCATGCCTGCCAGCGTGACGATGAACGAGGGAATGCGCGAGAAGGCCACAAACCAGCCTTGCACCGCGCCAATGAGGCCACCGCACACCAGGCACACCAGGGTGGCGGGCACAAAGTGCCACTGGTACTGCACCATCAACACTGCTGCCAGTGCACCAATGAAACCGCACACCGAGCCCACCGACAGATCGATGTGCCCCGCCACGATCACCAGCAGCATGCCCAGCGCCATGATGACGATGTAGCTGTTTTGCAGGATCAGGTTGGTGAGGTTGAGCGGCTGCATCAGCGTGCCGTCGGTCATGTACTGGAAGAACCCCATGATCGCGACCAGCGTGATCAACATGCCGTATTCGCGCAGGTTGTGTTTGGCGTGGTCAAGCAGTGACCGCGTTGAGAGGGTGGTTCCACCCGAAGCGGGCGTGGCCGAGGCCGTGGTAGTTGTCTGGCTCATATTTTTTATACGTTGCGTTGCTGGTTACTGTCCGCTGCGTGGGCATGGGTGCGAGGCGCATCGGCTGGGGCATTGACAATCGCTCGCATGATTTTTTCTTGCGACGCCTCAGTCGTGGGCATCTCGGCCACCAAGCGGCCTTCGTTCATCACGTAGATGCGGTCGGAGATGCCCAGCAGCTCGGGCATCTCTGACGAGATCACGATCACGCATTTGCCCTCGGCCGCCATCTGGGCGATGAGGGTGTAGATCTCGTACTTGGCGCCCACGTCGATGCCGCGGGTGGGCTCGTCCAGGATCAGCACCTCGGGGTTGGTGAACAGCCATTTGGCCAACACCACCTTTTGCTGGTTGCCGCCCGAGAGGTTGAGCGTCTTTTGGTCCACGCCCGAGCAGCGCAGGCGCAGCTTGTGGCGGTAGTCCTGCGCCACCTGGTGCTCTTTGCCGTGGTCGATCACGCCCGCTGTGGCCACCCCTTGCAGGTGGGCCAGCGAGACGTTGAACTGGATGTCTTCGTTCAGCACCAAGCCGTTGCCCTTGCGGTCTTCGGTCACATAGGCCAGGCCGTTGTGTATGGCCTTTTCCACGGTGCTGACATCGATGGGCTGGCCATTGCGCAGCACCTCGCCGCTGATGCGGCGACCCCATGAGCGGCCAAACAGGCTCATGGCCAGCTCGGTGCGGCCCGAGCCCATCAGCCCGGCAATGCCGACGATCTCGCCGCGCCGCACCTGCAGGTCAATGCCTTTGATGAAGGGCTGCTCGTTGCGCTGGGGGTGGTAGGCGCGCCAGTTGCGCACCTCAAAGGCCACCTCGCCGATGTGGGGTTGGCGCTGCGGGTAGCGGTCGGCCATCTCGCGGCCCACCATGGCCTGGATGACGCGGTCCTCGCTCACCGCCTGCGCGTGGCAGTCCAGCATCTCGACGGTGCTGCCATCGCGCAGCACTGTGATGGAGTCGGCCACGTGGGAGATTTCATTGAGCTTGTGCGAAATGAGGATGCAGGTGATGCCCTGGCTTTTGAGCTCCAGCAGCAACTCCAGCAGGGCGTGGCTGTCGGTTTCGTTCAGGCTGGCCGTGGGCTCGTCCAGGATCAGCAGCTTGACCTTGCGCGACAAGGCCTTGGCAATCTCGACCAACTGCTGCTTGCCCACGCCCAGGTGGGTGATGAGGGTGTCGGGCGACTCTTTGAGACCGACCTTGTGCAGCAGGGCCTGCGTCATCTGGTGTGCGGCCATCCAGTCGATCACGCCCCGCTTGGCGGGCTCGTTGCCCAGAAAGACGTTTTCGGTGATGGACAAGAGGGGCACCAGGGCCAGCTCCTGGTGGATGATGGCCACGCCCAGGTGTTCGCTGTCGCGAATGCCCTGGAACTTGCGCTCTTCCCCCTCAAACACGATGGCGCCGCTGTAGCTGCCGTGGGGGTAAACGCCCGAGAGGACTTTCATCAGCGTGGATTTGCCCGCGCCGTTCTCGCCCACGATGGCGTGGATTTCTCCGGCGCGTACCCGCAGGTTGACCTTGTTCAGGGCAACGACGCCAGGGAAGGTTTTGCGGATATCCCGCATCTCTAGCAACATGGTGGTGTCTGATCTGGATGGCTCGTGCACGGAGGCTTACAGCCGGTGATCGATAGGGCGGGATGGGACCGGGCACCCGTGGTGCGTGGCCCCACCCCTCGGGGTGCAGGCTTACTTGACCTGCGCTTCGGTGTAGTAGCCGCTGCCGATCAGCACGCCATTCCAGTTGGAGGCATCCACCGCCACGGGCTTGAGCAGGTATGAGGGCACCACCTTCACGCCGTTGTTGTAGGTCTTGGTGTCGTTGATCTCGGGCTGCTTGCCCGTCAGCACCGCGTCCACCATGTTGGCCGCCACCTTGGCCAGCTCGCGGGTGTCCTTGAACACGGTGGAGTACTGCTCGCCCTTGAGAATGGACTTGATGGAAGGCACCTCAGCGTCTTGCCCGCTGACCACGGGGCAAGGCTGCTGGGCGGTGCAGTAGCCCACGCCCTTGAGGGACGACAGGATGCCGATGGAGATGCCGTCATAGGGCGACAGCACGGCGTGCACCTTGTCCTTGCCGTAGTAGGCTGAGAGCAGGTTGTCCATGCGCGCTTGCGCCACGGCGCCGTCCCAGCGCAGCGTGCCCACCTTGTTCATGCCCAGCTGCTTGCTGCGCACCACCAGCTTGCCGCTGTCCAGGTAGGGCTGCAGCACGCTCATGGCGCCGTCATAGAAGAAGAAGGCGTTGTTGTCGTCGGGCGAGCCGCCAAACAGCTCGATGTTGAACGGGCCCTTGCCTTGCTTGAGGCCGAGCTTGTCCACCAATGATGTGGCTTGCAGCACGCCCACCTGGAAGTTGTCGAACGTGGCGTAGTAGTCCACGTTCTTCGATCCCTTGATGAGGCGGTCGTACGCGATGACCTTCACGCCCTTGTCGGCGGCGCTTTGCAGCACGCGCGACAGCGTGGTGCCGTCAATCGACGCAATCACCAGCACCTTGGCGCCCTTGGTGATCATGTTCTCGATCTGGGCCAGCTGGTTCGGAATGTCGTCTTCGGCGTATTGCAGATCGGTCTTGTAGCCGCGCTCCTTGAGCACCTTGACCATGTTGTCGCCATCGGCGATCCAGCGCGCAGACGACTTGGTGGGCATCGAGATGCCGATGCTGCCCTTGTCCTGGGCCGATGCCAGCGATGTGGCGCCCACGGCGGCCAGTGCGACGGTGGCCAAGACGGCCTTGAAAATTGCTCGCTTCATTTGATTCTGTCTCCTAGTGTTGTTTTGATGGGCTGAGGCTCGGGTACGCCGGACCTTATGAAACTGTCGCTGCCCCAGGCGAGTGCCACCGCGCAAGGGCCGCCCCGCCGCGCTGGTGGCGTCCCCCTCAGGGGGAAGACGCCGCAGGCGGCTCAGGGGGAATCAATACTTCCGCTTAGGGAACTCTTGTGCCGCGATTTCCATCGGGAAGATGCCTTCTTCGGTCACGATGCGCTTGGGCACGGGCTTGCCGGCCTTGATGTCTTTGACGGCGCTCATCAGCTGTGGGCCCAGCAGGGGGCTGCATTCCACCGACACGTTCAGCTTGCCAGCCATCATGGCTTCAAAGGCGCCCTTGACGGCATCGATGGAGATGATGGTGATGTCCTTGGCGGGCTTCATGCCCGCTTCTTCGATGGCCTGGATGGCGCCAATGGCCATGTCGTCGTTGTGCGCGTACAGCACGTTGATCTTCTTGCCCTCGGCCTTGAGGAAGGCTTCCATCACCTCCTTGCCCTTGGCGCGGGTGAAGTCGCCGGTTTGCGAGCGCACGACCTTGAACTTGGGGTCGGCCTTGATGATTTCTTCAAAGCCCTTCTTGCGGTCGATGGCCGGGGCGGAGCCCACGGTGCCCTGCAGCTCGACGATGTTGACTTCGCCCTTTTGGTCCTTCATCTTCTCGACCAGCCAGCGGCCAGCCTTGCGGCCTTCTTCCACAAAGTCCGAGCCCATGAAGGTGACGTACAGCGAGGTGTCCTTGGTGTTCACGGCGCGGTCGGTCAGCACCACGGGGATCTTGGCGGCCTTGGCCTCGCGCAGCACGGGCTCCCAGCCCGATTCGACGACGGGCGAGAAAGCGATCACGTCCACCTTCTGGGCAATGAAGGCGCGGATGGCCTTGATCTGGTTTTCCTGCTTTTGCTGCGCGTCCGAGAACTTGAGTTCAATGCCCGCCTCTTTGGCGGCAGACTTGATGGACTCGGTGTTGGCTGTGCGCCATTCGCTTTCGGCCCCGACCTGGCTGAACCCGAGCACCAGGGGCTTTTGGGCCCAGGCGGTGGGAGCCAGCAGCCCGGCGGCCGAGGCGCAGGCGATGACGGACCCGAAGGTGCGGCGATTGATGGTCATGGTGTGTTGTCTCCTGTCTGTTGTTGCTATGGTTTGGGTGAGGGGGAACGCTGCAGGTGCGTTGCGTGGCGCCGCGTCTTTCAGACAGGGGCGGCGCTGTTGCGCACCGTAAATAGGTGGTGGGTTCAGGCCAGCATGTAACCGGTCTTGACGGTGGTGTAGAACTCGGCGGCGTAGCGGCCTTGTTCGCGGGGGCCGTAGCTCGATTCCTTGCGGCCGCCAAACGGCACATGGAAGTCCACGCCTGCGGTGGGCAGGTTCACCATGGTCATGCCCACAGCGGCATGGCGCTTGAAGTGCATGGCGCGCTTGAGCGAGGTGGTGCAGATGCCTGCGCACAAGCCAAACGGGGTGTCGTTGGCCAGCGCCAGCGCGTGGTCGTAGTCGTCGGCCTTGAGCACGCAGGCCACGGGGCCGAAGACCTCTTCGCGGGCAATGCGGTGCTCTGGCTGTGCCAGGAACAGCGCTGGGCTCATGTAGTGCCCGGGTGTGGGGCGCTCCAGCAGCTCACCGCCCCACACATGCTCGGCGCCTTCGTTTCTGGCGATGTCGAGGTAGCTTTGGTTGTGTGCCAGCTGGTGGCTGTCCACCACGGGGCCCATTTCGGTGCCGCGCTCCAGCGCATGGCCGACCTTGAGGGTCGAGAGCCGCTGGCGCAGCCGCGCGACAAAGGCTTCGTGCACGGGGGCTTCCACAATCAGGCGGCTCGATGCGGTGCAGCGCTGCCCGGTGGAGTAGTAAGAGCCTTGCAGTGCGCAATCAATGGCCTGCTCAAAGTCAGCATCGGCCAGCACCACCAGCGGGTTCTTGCCCCCCATCTCCAGCTGCACCTTGGCGCGGCGCAGCGTGGCCGAACGCAGGATGCGCTCCCCCGTAGCGACCGATCCGGTGAAGCTCACCGCGTTGACCAGCGGGTGCTCCACCAGCGTTTGGCCCACTTCGCGGCCGCTGCCCATCACCATGTTGAACACGCCCGCAGGCAGCCCGCAGCGGTGGATGATCTCTGCCAGCGCCCAGCCGCAGGCCGACACCAGCTCGGCAGGCTTGAAGACCACGGTGTTGCCGTAGGCCAGGGCGGGCGCAATCTTCCAGGCCGGAATCGCCATGGGGAAGTTCCAGGGCGCAACGATGCCCACCACCCCGACAGGCTCGCGGGTCACATCCACCTGCACGCCCTGGCGCACCGAGGCCATCAGCTCGCCCTGAATGCGCAGCGCCTCGCCCGCAAAGAACTTGAAAATCTGCCCGGCGCGGGCTACCTCGGCTACGGCCTCGGGCAGTGTTTTGCCTTCCTCGCGGGCCAGCAGCGTGCCCAGCTCGTCTTTGCGGGCCAGCAGCTCGTTGCCCACCTGGTCCAGCACATCGGCACGCCGCTGTGGGGCGCTTTGGCTCCAGTAGGGAAAGGCGTCTGCGGCGGCGCGGATGGCTTGCTCGGTCTGGTTGCGGTCGGCGCGTGCGTACTCGGCTACCACTTCACGGGTGTCGGAGGGGTTGGTGCTGACCCCCGTGGTGGTGCCAATCTCCCAGCGACCGTTGATGAGGTTTCTGGGGGTTTGCTGCATATCGCCGAGTCGCATGGAGACCTTTGCTATGGATGAGTGGCAAAGTCTAGGTTGTGTTTGGATATCAATCCAATCGTTTTTTCGGCAAAATAGATATCACTCTCTGCATTCTGGAAAACCCCATGAGCAACTACAACCACTGGTTCATCCGTGCCCGCTTGAAAACGCGGCAGCTGCTGTTGCTGGTGGCCTTGGCCGAGGAGGGCAACATCCACCGGGCCGCCCAGGTGCTCAGCATGACCCAGCCTGCGGCCTCCAAGCTGCTCAAGGACCTGGAGGATGTGCTGGAGGTGCCGCTGTTCGAGCGCTTGCCGCGCGGCATGCGCCCCACCTGGTACGGCGAGACCATGATCCGGTACGCGCGCATGGCACTGGCCAACCTGAACCAGGCGCACGATGAGCTGGTGGCGCTCAAGTCGGGCCATTTTGGGCAGGTGGGGGTGGGGGCCATCACTTCGCCCGCGCTGAGTCTGCTGCCCGCCGCGATTGCCTTGGTCAAGCAGGAGCACCCCAGCCTGCGCATCACGCTGGACATCGAAACCAGCCCGGTGCTGCTGGAGCGGCTGGACCAGGGCAAGCTGGACATCGTGATGGGACGGCTGTTTGCCGAGCACGACAAGGGCAATCTGCGCTACGAGCCTTTGACCGAGGAGATGGTCTGCGCGGTGGCCCGGCCGGGGCATCCGCTGTCGGGCATGACGGGGTTGACGCTGCGCGATGTGGTCTCGGCCGGCTGGATCGTGCCGCCTGCGGGCAGTGTGCTGCGCCACCGGTTTGACCTGATGTTCCAGCAAGACGGCCTGGCCCCACCGACCAATACGGTGGAGACCTCGGCCTTGCTGTTCATCACGCGCATGCTGCAGCAAAGTGACATGGTGGCGGTGCTGGCGCTGGATGTGGCGCAGTACTACGCCTCGCATGGCATCGTGACGGTGTTGCCGTTGGCGATGCCGTGTCACATGGATGCGTTTGGCATCATTACCCGGGCCGATCGGTTGTTGTCGCCAGCGGCCAAGGTGATGATGAAGGCGATCAAGCAGACGAGTCTGGTGCAGTATGGTCGGCGGTTGGAGTTGGGGGATTGATGGTTTGGAGTGAAATGTGCTGCTAGAGCTTGTGGAATAAGCGCGAGCAGCTATTAAATTTGTAGTGATTGTCTGGGCTTTTCTCTGCCCGGTCGCACCCCTGTCCGTTCGGGCTGAGCTTGTCGAAGCCAGGGCGTGTGCGTTGATCGGGCAGCATGCCTTTGCCCAGGGTGGGGGCCGGGTTGTCGCCCCGGCGGGCGACTCACTTTCTTTTGCTTCGCCAAAAGAAAGTAAGCAAAGAAAAGGCGACCCCAAGTCTGCGACCCCTTCGCTTTGCGAAGGGGCAAACCTGCGTCGTGGCGGTTGCGGGGTGCGCTGCGGAACTCACTGCGCTGCGTAGCAGCTCCGCTCAGACAGCCGCAGCGAGTCAGTTCACGAAGCATGGGCGCTACGACGCCCATGCCACCCCGCAACCGCCCCGCCGCAGGCGCAGCCACAGGGGGTGGATAGCCAAACAGCCGAACATCCCAACAGCCACACGTGTCGTCGCTGCGCTCGACCCAGCCAGCGCTGCACCCAGCGCGTGGCGCATGCGCCCGCGAGATGGGGCCGAGCGCAGCGATGGCCCGAAGGGATGTTGGTTGTTCGGCTGCCCCATCCCCTCTGTATGCGCCGAGGAGCGCAGCGGCCAGCGGATCAGGGCTCGCGACTGTTTGAGCGCAGTGAAACGAAGCGAGTTTGAGCGAGACCCCGCTGGACGCGAGCACCGCAGGTTGCCCCAGTGCGTAGCGCTGGGGACGCAGACAGTGGGGTCGCCTTCTTTTGCCTTCTTTTCTTGGCGATGCAAGAAAAGAAGGTGCCCCGCCGGGGGCACATCCCGGCACCCGCCCTCAAATCAGGCACGCCGCAAGATCAGCGAGCAAGCCCCGGCTTCGACGGGCTCAGCCCAAACGGTCGAAAACGATCAATGCAGTTGCTATCAAATTAATAGCTGCTAGCGCTTTGTAGATAAGCGCTAGAGCCTATTTTGACTAAAAATCAAACCCACCCAGCATCCACCTTGAACTCCTGCGCCGTGCACATGGCCGCATCGTCCGATGCCAGAAACAACACCATGCGGGCGATGTCATGCGGCTGCAGCTTGTCGGGCAGACACTGGTTGCGCGCCAGCTCCTTCTCGCCCTCCGCATCCAGCCAGAGCTTGATCTGGCGCTCCGTCATCACCCAGCCCGGCGACACCGTGTTGATGCGAATGCGGTCCTGCCCCAACGTCTTGGCCAGCCCCCGGGTCAGCCCGTTCACCGACGACTTGGCGATGGCATAGCACGGGTAGCCTGTGCCCTTGCCCTGCCAGCCGGTGGAGCCCAGGTTGATGATCGAGCCCGCCCCCAGCCGCCGCATGCCGGGCACCGCCGCCTGGATGGCGAAGAACGCGGGGCGCTCGTTGATGGCGATGCGCTCGTCGTAGTAATCGGGGGTCACGGACTCCAGGCTGTGCCGGTCGTCGCTGGCCACGTTGTTCACCAGGGCCGAGAAGTCGCCCAGGGCCGCCGCTGCATCGTGGATGGCGGCCTGCAGGGCTGCAATGTCCTTGACATCGCAGGCACGCCACCACGGCCGGGGCAAGCCTGCATCGGCCAATTGCTGCACCAGGCGTTCACTGGCCTCCTGGGCCACGTCGATGAAGGCCACCTTGGCCCCTTGCTCTGCAAAGGCCGACACGATGGCCGCCCCAATGCCACTGCCGCCGCCGGTGACGAAGACGCTGCGGCCATTCAGGCTGGGAAAGCGTGCCATGGCAGGGGTGGATGGGGCAGGGGCAGAAGCGCTTGAAAAATTTGACATATCAATTTAAATATCAATCAATGAATAAAAATAAGTATTCAAGTATCAATTGACGTTGATAAGATGCCCGCCGTCAAGAGGCATCGCCCTGAGCGGCCCCTAAAACGGTTCAAAAAACACAACGGAGACAAACGTGGGCCTTTTGAAAACACCGGGCGCGGCGTGGGCCATGCCCCCTGTGGGCGCTGTGCGCTGCGTGCACGCCGCAGGGGCGGCCTTGGGCGAGGGCGTGCTGTGGTCGGTGCGCGAGCAGGCCCTGTATTGGGTCGACATCCTGGGGCGGCAGTTGCACCGCTGGCGCCCAGGCGATGGCGGGCGTGCCCAGTGGTCTTTTGACGAAGAGATCTCTGCCGTGGCAGAGCGCCGCGATGCCCCTGGCTTGCTGGTCACCCTGCGCCGGGGCTTCGCCTGGTTTGACCCGGCCACGGGCGCCGCGCCGCGCTATGCGCACCAGCCTGCGACCGAGCCACCGGGCAACCGATTCAACGATGGCAAGTGCGATGCCCAGGGACGGTTTTGGGGCGGCACCATGGACTTTGACTGCCAGCAACCCACGGGGGCGCTGTATCGCTACGACCCCGACGGGCAGTGCTCGCGGCACGACGAAGGCTTTGTCGTTACCAACGGCCCCACCTGGGCCGGTGCAGCGCAGGGCGGGCACCTGTACTTCAACGACACGGTGCAGGGCTGCGTGTACCGCTACGACTTTGACGCCGAGCGCGGCAGCGTGTCGAACAAGCAACTGTGGCTGCGCCTGGCCGAGGGCGATGGCGTGCCCGATGGCATGACCACCGATGCCCAGGGCCGCGTGTGGATTGCGCACTGGGGCGGTGCCTGCGTCAGCTGCCACCACCCGGAGACGGCGCAAGAGCTGGGGCGTGTGCACCTGCCCACCAGCCACGTCACCAACTGCGCCTTTGGCGGCGCAGACCTGCAGACGCTGTTCATCTCCACCGCCCGCACGGGCCTGTCGCCAGAGCAACTGGCCGCGCAGCCTTTGGCCGGTGGCCTGTTTGCCGTGGATGTGGGCAGCCCCGGCGTACCTGCGCATTTGTTTGGCGGATAGGCGCAGGCCATGCGCAGTCCTGCCTGCTCTGCACCCGCTCTGAGCCTCCCTTGATCGAAAGACACAACCCCGTGACCCTTGCGTCCAACCCAGCCTCCCACCCCGTCGTCTGGCTGCACCATGCCGACCAGCACCTGGGCCTGGTGCCCACCTTGGGCGGCAGCGTCGCTGCCTGGCAAATGGACCATGCCGCCAGCCCCGAGGGACGGTTGAACCTCTGGCGCCCCTGGGATGGCGCTGCGGCGGACCTGTACCAGATGGCCTCGTTTGCCATGGTCCCCTGGTCCAACCGCATCAGCGGCGGTGGTTTTGCGCAGGGGGGGCAGTTCCACCCGATGCAGCCCAACCGGGCGGGCGAGCCGTATCCCATCCATGGCGATGGCTGGCTGCAGCCCTGGGGTGGGCGCCAGGTGGCGGACGACACGCTGGAGATGTCGCTGCGCTCTGACCGCTTTCAGTGCAACCCTTATGACTACGAGGCGGTGCAGACCTTCCGCTTGGTGCCCGGTGGGCTGGACCAGCAGGTGCTGGTGCGCCACCTGGGTGCAGAGCCCATGCCCTATGGGCTGGGTTTGCATCCCTGGTTTTTGCGCACCCCACGCACCCGCGTCAGCGCCCCGGTGGCCTCGGTCTGGCTGTGCGGAGATGACCCCATTCCTGTGCGCGAGACGGCGGACTTCCCGCCCGGTTGGGACTTGAATGCCGGCATCTCGGCCCACGGCGATCTGATCGACAACGCCTACACCGGCTGGGGCGGCACGGCGCAAATCGATTGGCCCGAGTGGGGCGTGCGGCTGCAGGCGCACATGCCGGACTTTGCACAAGACGGTGGGGCTGCGCAGCACTACTGCCTGATTTACCGGCCGCCGCAAGGCTCGGCGTTTTGCTTTGAGCCCATCACCCAGCCCATTGATGCCTTTCACCTGCCCGGCCAGCCAGGCCTGCGGGTGCTGGCCAAGGGGGAGGCGCTGCGCCTGAGCGTGCAATGGCGGTTTGGGCCCCTGGCCACTGCATAGGCGGCGGGGGTTGCGTCAGGTCACTGGCGCCGGGTTGAACAAGACCAGCGCGTTGTGCAACTTCCACTGCTCTGCCCAGGTCTTCTTGCGGCCACTGGCCACGTCCAGCATCAGGTGGAACAGCTCCCAGCCCACCTGCTCGATGGTGGCAGAGCCTTCGGCAATGGTGCCCGCGTTCACGTCCATCAGGTCGTGCCAGCGCCGCGCCAGGTCACTGCGGGTGGCCACTTTGATGACGGGGCACTCGGCCAGGCCGTAAGGCGTTCCGCGCCCGGTGGTGAACACGTGCAGGTTCATGCCTGCGGCCAGCTGCAGCGTGCCGCAAATGAAGTCACTGGCCGGTGTGGCCGCATAGGTCAGGCCCTTGGCTTGCAGCTTTTCGCCCGGGGCCAGCACGTTGGCGATGGGCGCCGAGCCGGACTTGACGATGGAGCCCATGGCCTTTTCCACAATGTTGGACAGGCCGCCCTTTTTGTTGCCTGGGGTGGTGTTGGCACTGCGGTCCACGCTGCCGCGCTGCAGGTAGGCGTCGTACCATGCCATCTCGCGCACCATGGCCTGGGCTACCTCGGGGGTGGTGGCACGGGCGGTGAGCTGGGCAATGCCGTCGCGCACCTCGGTGGTTTCAGAGAACATCACGCTGGCGCCGGCGCGCACCAGCAGATCGGTGCAAAAGCCCACGGCCGGGTTGGCCGTGACGCCCGAGAACGCATCGCTGCCACCGCACTGCACACCCACCACCAACTCGCTGGCAGGCACGGTTTCGCGGCGGCGGGCATTCAGGCGCCGCAGGTGGGCTTCGGCCTGGCGCATGATGGATTCCACCATCGACATGAAGCCCACATGGGCCTCGTCCTGCAGACACACCACGTCCAGTGCGGCAGGGGTGTTGCTGCGCTCGTCCACCAAGGGAATCGAGCCTGGGGGCAGCAGGCGCTCGGGCTGCAGCTTTTCACAGCCCAGGCTCACCACCATGACCTCGCCGCCAAAGTTGGGGTTGGAGCTGATGTTGCGCAGGGTGCGGATCGGGATCACAGCGTCGGGCGCATCAATGGCCACACCGCAGCCGTAGCCGTGCTCCAGTGCCACCACATCGTCCACATTCGGGTACTTGGGCAGCAGTTCTGATTTGATGCGCTGCACGGCAAAGTCCGTCACGCCCGCCACGCACTGCACGGTCTGGGTGATGGCCAGAATGTTGCGCGTTCCCACCGATCCATCGGCGTTGCGGTAGCCCTCGAAGGTGAAGCCCTCCAGTGCGGGCTGCATGACGCCCCGGGTGGTCGCCATGGGCAAGGCGTCCAGCTCACGTGCCTCGGGCATTTTCAGCAGGCGCTCGTGCACCCAGCTGCCTGCGGCGATGGCATCGATGGCGTAGCCAATGGGAACGCCGTAGCGCAGCACGGCCCCGCCAGCGGGCAGGTCCACCAGCGCTACCTTGTGCCCTTGGGGCACCTTGTCACGCAAGGTCAGGCCTTCAGGCAGCGTGGTGCCGGCAGGCAGGCCGCCATCGTTGGCCACGATGGCAACGTTGTCGCTCTCGTGCATCCGGATGGTCAGGGGCTTCAGTGTCTCTGAGAGTGGGGTTTCGGACATCCATGTCTCCTATGATCGGTCGCTTCGCGTGCAGCCTGTGGTCTTGCATCACGGGTTTGGTAGCGGTACCATTTTAAACCACCAATGACAGAAAAAGACAACCCCAAGCGTTCCCGCCGCAGCAGCGGGGCCATCACCCTGCGTGACGTGGCCAAGCTGGCGGGGGTGGCGCCCATCACCGCATCGCGCGTGCTCAACACGCCAGACCAGGTGTCTGAAGAGGTGCGCCAGCGCGTGCTCGAAGCCGTGCAGCGCACGGGTTACGTGCCCAACCGCATGGCCGGTGGGCTGGCCTCGGCCCGCAGCCGCCTGATTGCGGCCGTGGTGCCCAGCACAGTGATGTCGGTGTTCATGGAAACCATTGAGTCGCTCAACAGCACCCTGTTCGATGCGGGCTACCAGCTCATGCTGGGCCAGTCGGGGTACTCTGCCGCGCGGGAGGAGTTGCTGCTGGAGGCCATCATCGGCCGCCGCCCCGATGGCATTTTTCTCACCGGCATCATGGGTGCGGGCAAGGGGCGCACGCGGTTGGTGGCGTCGGGCATTCCAGTGGTCGAGACCTGGGACCTCACCCCCACTCCCATCGACATGCTGGTGGGTTTTTCGCATCTGGACATTGGCCGGGCCGTGGCGCGCTTCTTCATGGAGCGGGGGCGCAAGCGCTTCGCGCTGGTGACTGCCGACGATGAGCGGGCAGGGCGCCGTGCCGCCGCGTTTTCAGAGGCCGTGGTGCAGGCGGGACTGCCGCCGGTCACCACCATCAGTGTGGGTGCGCAGCGTTCACTGCGCAGTGGCCGCGATGCCCTGGGGCGCCTGCTGCAGCAATGCCCTGAGGTGGATGCCGTGTTCTGCAGCTCCGACCTGCTGGCGCTGGGTGTGGTCACGGAAGCCCGCGCCCGCCAGTTGTCTGTGCCCGGTCAGTTGGCCATCATGGGCTTTGGCGATGTGCCTTTTGTGGCCGACCTGCTGCCCGCCTTGAGCACGGTGCACATCAATGGCGCGCACATTGGTCATCTGGCGGCACGCTACCTGATCGACTGCGCCGAAGGGCGGTCGGTGGATCGCCGGGTGGTCGAGGTGGACTTTTCCATCGTGGAGCGCGATACCACCTGAGTGCCTTTTGGGGCCATTTGCAAGGCGGGCTCGCAGGTTTGCGGCTTGTGTCGTCGCGCGCTATTGATGGCCCAGATTTCAGGGAAAACCCTCATTAAACCCTCGTTGACGACCCAATTTGGTACCGCTACCATTTGCGCATTGAAGATTTGGTAGCGGTACCAAATTCGGGCTTTGAGAAAAGGTGCGCCATGAGTCGGCAAGCACCCAGGGCCTGGATGCAGGGCCGCATCTACCGCAGCGCCCGCATGCTGTTGATGTGAAGGGCGCGCGGCCCACGCCTCTTTCCAAAACCTGTAGGAGACAACCATGAAGAAACTGCTCTGCACTCTGGCTGCAGCCCTCACGCTGGGGTCGGCGTTTGCCTGGCCCGACAAGCCTGTCACCCTGGTCGTGCCGTTCCCACCCGGTGGCTCCACCGACCTGATCGCCCGCACCCTGATTCCCAAGCTGCAAGACAAGCTGGGTGGCACATTCATTGTGGACAACAAGGCTGGCGCGACAGGCACGATTGGGGCAGGCGCCGTGGCACGTGCCCCGGCGGACGGGCACACGCTGCTGGTTTCTTCGTTGGGCCCTTTTGTGATTGCGCCGCACCTGCTGACCAAGGTGCCCTACGACGCCCTCAAGGACTTTGACTACCTCACCGTGGCGGTGCAGGCCCCCAACGTGCTGGTGGTGCCCGCATCCTCGGCCCACAAGTCCCTGGCCGATGTGATTGCCTTTCAGAAAGCCAACCCCAACAAGATGACCTTTGCCTCCTCGGGCAACGGCAGCAGCGACCACCTCACGGCCGAGCTGTTCTGGCTGCAGACCCACACCAGCGGCATCCACGTGCCCTACCGTGGCGGCGGCCCCGTGATGACTGACCTGTTGGGTGCGCAAGTGGATGCGTCCTTCATGAACATCAACACCGCCATGCCGCAGATCCAGGCGGGCAAGCTCAAGGCGCTGGCCATCACCAGCGCCAAGCGCTCCCCTCTTCTGCCCAACGTGCAGACGCTGGAAGAAGCGGGCATCAAAGACGCCAACGTGTACTCTTGGCAAGCGATTGCGGCCCCCCGTGGCCTGCCCGCAGACATCAAGGCAAAGCTCAACGCCGCCATTGTTGCGGGGCTGAATGACCCCCAGATCAAGCCCAAGCTGCTGGAGCTGGGCTTTGAAATCGTGGGCAACACGCCCGAGCAATTCGCCGCCTTCCAGGCCGCAGAGTTTGCGCGCTGGAAGAACCTGATCGCCGCACGCAACATCAAGGCCGATTGATGCCTGCGCAGCCGCTGCCTCTTGGGGCCGCGGCTGCGTTTTTGCACCGGCGCCGTCTTTGTGCGCGCCCACGCCAGCCAAGCTCTTTTCATCTCTGAACCTATGTCCAACGCATCTACCCCCCTTGTTACCGAACTCCGTGTGATTCCTGTGGCTGGCCGCGACAGCATGCTGCTGAACCTCAGCGGTGCGCATGCCCCGTTTTTCACGCGCAACATCCTGGTTCTCACGGACAGCTCGGGCCACACCGGGGTGGGTGAGGTGCCTGGTGGCGAGAAGATTCGCCAAACCCTGGAGGACGCCCGCGCCCTGGTGGTGGGGCAGCCCATTGGTTCCTACCAAAGCGTGTTGCAGCGCGTGCAGCAGAGCTTTGCCGACCGCGATGCCGGTGGCCGTGGCTTGCAGACCTTTGACTTGCGCACCACCATCCACGCCGTGACGGCGGTGGAATCGGCCCTGCTGGACTTGCTGGGTCAGCACCTGGAGGTGCCGGTGGCTGCCCTGTTGGGCGAGGGGCAGCAGCGCACCTCGGTGGAAATGCTGGGGTACCTGTTCTATGTGGGCGACCGCGCACTGACCGATTTGCCCTACGCCACGGACCCAGGGGCGGAGAACGACTGGTTCCGCCTGCGCCACGAAAAGGCGATGAACGCCCAGGCCATCGTGCGCCTGGCCGAGGCGGCCCGCGAGCGCTATGGCTTCAACGACTTCAAGCTCAAGGGCGGCGTGCTGCGCGGCGACGAAGAGGTGGAGGCCGTGACAGCGCTGCACGAGCGCTTCCCCGATGCCCGTGTGACGCTGGACCCCAATGGCGGCTGGCTGCTCAAGGACGCGATCCGCCTGGGCCAGAAAATGCGCGGCGTGGTGGCCTATGCCGAAGACCCCTGCGGCGCCGAAGACGGCTTCAGCGGCCGCGAAGTGATGGCCGAGTTTCGCCGAGCCACCGGCCTGCCCACGGCCACCAACATGGTGGCCACCGACTGGCGCCAGTTCACCCACGCGCTGTCGCTGCAGAGTGTGGACATCCCGCTGGCCGATCCGCATTTCTGGACCATGGCGGGCTCTGTGCGCGTGGCGCAGACTTGCCGCGACTGGGGCCTGACCTGGGGTTCGCACTCCAACAACCATTTCGACATTTCGCTGGCCATGTTCACGCATGTGGGTGCCGCAGCGCCGGGCCGCGTCACGGCCATCGACACCCACTGGATCTGGCAAGACGGCCAACGCCTGACCAAGGACCCACTGCAGATCGTGGGCGGCCACGTGCAAGTGCCCCAGAAGCCGGGCCTGGGCGTGGAGCTGGACATGGTCGAAGTGGAAAAGGCCCACCAGCTGTACCTGCAGCATGGCCTGGGTGCGCGCGACGATGCCATCGCCATGCAGTACCTGATCCCGGGCTGGAAGTTCAACCACAAGATGCCCTGCATGGTGCGTTGATGTGGCCTGTGCGAAGCGGCTCCCGGGTCCTTCGCATGACGTGAATCGCTGTCGGCTGCTACCGGCAGCAGGTGTGGGAATCCAGCCTGCGCACCACGGGGTGGTGTGGGGCATCGTGGGCCTGGCCGGCGCCCCGAGATTTTGGGTTCGCTAGCACCTGGCATGCCAACGATAAAAATGGAGACAAGCATGCAACCATCCACCCAGAAACCGCGCCGTCAATTCCTCAAGGCGGCAGCAGGCACCGGGCTGGCCGTTTTGGGTTCAGGGGCTTTGGCGCAGTCTTTCGACTTCAGACCCAACCAGCGCTATCCCGATCCGGCCGTTCAGATCCTGGACCCCAGCTTCGCCAAATACCGTATCTACAGCAGCACCGTGGAGCAGGTCGCCACAGGCATGCGCTGGGCCGAAGGCCCCGTGTACTTCCCAGAGGATGGAGGCTATGTGCTGGTCAGCGACATTCCCAACAACCGCATCATGAAGTACAGCGAGCGCGACGGCAGCTTCACGGTGTTCCGTCAGCCTGCCAACTGGGCCAATGGCAATGTGCGTGACCGGCAGGGGCGCCTCATCACCTGCGAGCACTCCGTCACCCGCCGCGTGGTGCGCACCGAAAAGGGCGGGCGCCTGACGGTGCTGGCCGACAGCTATGAGGGCAAGAAGCTCAACGCGCCCAACGACATCGTGGTCAAGTCCGACGACACCGTCTGGTTCACCGACCCCTTGTTTGGCATCAACGGCGAGTGGGAAGGCTCCCGCGCCAAGCCAGAGCAAGCTACGACCAATGTCTACCGCATCGGTACCGACGGCAAGCTGACGGCGGTCATCACCGACATCGTCAATCCCAACGGCCTGGCCTTCTCGCCTGATGAGAAGAAGTTGTATGTCGTTGAGTGGAAGGGCACGCCCAACCGCAGCATCTGGAGCTATGACGTCAATGCCGACGGCGCGGTGGGCAACAAGACCAAGCTGATCGACGCCGCTGACCAAGGCGCTCTGGATGGCTTCAAGGTGGACCGCGACGGCAACCTGTGGTGCGGTTGGGGCAGCAATGGCGCGCTGCAGGCCGAGGCCTCGGAGCAAGGCGGGCGCAAGGTCTTCCCGCTCAAGGGCAAGCCCGAGGAGCTGGATGGGGTGATGGTCTTCAACCCCCAGGGCAAAGCCATTGCCCACATCCGCTTGCCCGAGCGCTGTGCCAACCTGTGCTTTGGCGGCCCGAAGAACAACCGCTTGTACATGGCCAGCAGCCACTCGCTGTATGCCCTGTACGTCGAGGCCCACGGCGCGGTGTAAGGCGCAGGCCTGGGGCTGCGTTTGTGAGGTCTGCCAGCCCTGGGCTTGTTCTCCGGGGCTGCGTAGGGATCGCTCAGGACTGCCCCTTGGCCAATTGCCATAGCTCTTCGGCCAGGGGCGTCATCTCCCCTCTTTGGCGGTACAGCCGAATGTCGACCGGCACGTTCCAGGGGTCTGGACCCGCAGGCACCAGCAGGCCGCTGCGCAACTCCTCTGCCACCAGGCTCTGGGGAAGCCACGCTACGCCACGCCCCTCCAGCACCATGGTCTTGAGCAGCACGGCATGGTGCGAGGTGAAGACCGTGGGCGCATCGCCGAATGCCGCTGTCTGCGGGGCATCCTTTTCCAGCCGAGACAGGTGCGAGCGCATGATCCTGCCCAGGCCCGAGGCATCGCTGTAGGCCAGCATTTGCAGCGCTGGCGTGTCGCTGGCGCCCTGCATGGGCTTGGCCTGCGCCTTGGCTGCAGACACGGGCCGCAGCATATCGCCCGAGAGCCGAAGCATGGGGTACGGCGCCTCGTCCAGACGGCTGGGAGCATCGGCATGCCCATGGCACAAAACGAATTGCACGCGGCGCTGCAGCATCAGGTCTTCGCAAGCGTGTGAACTGTCAGAGAGGGTTTGTATCGGCCCCACCTGCAGATGGGCTTCCACCCCAGACAACCAGCGTGGGAAAAACGTGAGCGAAAGCACGTGGGTGGCCGCAAAGCGCAGGCTGGCTTGCGCCATGTGGTGGGCCGCACGGGCCTTGGTGCGGGCGGCCTCCAACTGGGCCAGCACTGCTTCGATCAGTGGCTCAAAACGTTGCCCAGCGGCGGTGAGTACGGCAGGGTGCGCGCTGCGGTCAAACAAATCCACCCCCACCCATTCCTCCAGCGCGCGGATATGGCGGCTGAAGGCCGGTTGGGCGATGGCGCGGGCCTCTGCCGCACGCGAAAAATTGCCGCTTTCGCACAAAGCCAGAAAGTCTTCCAGCCATTCCAGGTCGAGGGGGCGATTGCCAGGTCCCATGGGGTCTGCTTTCTGCGGTGTCTACACGAGGTGGTGGGGGCTGGGTGCACAGATAGATGTATGCGATTGGAGTATTGGACGCCAGGCGGCACTGAGGAAATGATGTCTTTCGTGACGCACAAAGCCTTGTCCAACGCATGCGCCGCAAGCCGCTTGAATTATCGGTGGGTCTTGGCGCCTTGTACGGCCCCAGCGCTTTGCTTGGGGGGCCATTGGCAATGGCTTCGAGCGCACGCGCTTTCATTGTTCCAACCCCGCAAACACCATGAAGATCGTCAACATCCTTGAATCCACCCGCCCCATCAAGTCAGACATCCGCAACGCCTACATCGACTTCTCGAAGATGACGCTCAGCCTCGTCGCTGTGGTCACCGACGTGATCCGCGACGGCAAGCCGGTGATCGGCTACGGCTTCAACTCCAATGGCCGCTACGGCCAGGGCGCTTTGATGCGCGAGCGCTTCATCCCGCGCGTGCTGGAGGCCGAGCCCGCCAGCCTGCTGGATGACACCGGTGAGAACCTGGACCCGCACAAGGTCTGGGCCCGCATGATGATCAACGAGAAGCCCGGCGGCCACGGCGAGCGCTCGGTGGCCGTGGGCACCATCGACATGGCCGTGTGGGACGCCACGGCAAAGATTGCGGGCAAGCCGCTGTTCCAGCTGCTGGCCGAGCGCTACGGCAACGGCACGCCTAACCCGCGCGTGTTCGTCTACGCGGCCGGTGGCTACTACTACCCCGGCAAGGGGCTCGAAGCGCTGCAGCGTGAAATGGAAAGCTACCTGGCGCGCGGCTACTCGGTAGTCAAGATGAAGATCGGCGGCGCCACGCTGGCCGAGGACTGCGAGCGCATCGAGTCGGTGCTCAAGATCCTGGGCCCGGGCCAGCAGCTGGCGGTGGACGCCAACGGCCGGTTCGACCTGGCCACCGCCATCGACTACGGCAAGGCCCTGTCGCAGTACCCGCTGTTCTGGTACGAGGAAGCAGGCGACCCACTGGACTACGAGCTGCAGGCCAAGCTGGGCGAGGTCTACCAAGGCCCGATGGCCACGGGCGAAAACCTGTTCTCGATGCAGGACGCGCGCAACCTGATCCGCCACGGCGGCATGCACAAGGACCGGGACTGGTTGCAGTTCGACTGCGCCCTGAGCTATGGTCTGGTGGAGTACCTGCGCACGCTGGACATGCTCAAGGAACATGGCTGGTCCCCCAGCCGCTGCATTCCCCACGGCGGGCACCAGATGTCGCAGGCCATCGCCGCCGGCCTGGGCCTGGGCGGCAACGAGAGTTACCCCGACCTGTTCCAGCCCTATGGCGGCTTCCCCGATGGCGTGAAGGTCGAAAACGGCTACGTGACGTTGCCGCCGCTGCCGGGCATTGGATTTGAGGGCAAATCAGACTTGATCGCTGAGATGCGGGCGCTGGCCTCCTGAGCTCAGAGCACCCGCACTCCAAATTCCCCCACCAGCGCGGCCGCTTGGTCGCCAGAGATGATGGCGCCCTTGAAGAAGGGTGCAACCTGCGCCAGTTTCAGGCCGCCCAGGTCTACGCCGCGCAGGTCGGCGCCGTCAAAGCGCGTATTTTTCAAATGGGCGTCTCGCAAGCTGCCGCCTTCAAACAGCGCATCCCGAAAATCGCAGCCCCCCAGATCGGCCTCGGACAGGTCAAGCTGCGCCAGGGTTTGCTTGCGAAACGACAGCCCCCGCAAATCGGCACCCACGAGCAGTGATTCGTGGAACTCCAGCCCCAGGGTGTGCGCCTCGCGAAAGTGTGCCCCGGTGAGTTTGACTTCGGCAAACAGCGCGCTGGACAGCCTTGCGCGTGTCCAGTCGGTGTTGTTGAGGTCGCAGCGGTGCCAGCGCGCATCGGTGCAGTCTGCGCGTTGCAGTTGGGCCCGCGCAGCGCGGCAGTCAAGCCAGCGGGTGCTGGTGAGGGTGGCGGCTTCCAGTGCGGTGTCTGCGAAGGTGCAGCCGATAAAGGTGGCGCCGCGCAGGTCCATCTGCGACAAATCCTCGCCGTCAAAGGTGCAACGCTCAAACTGCAGTGCTGCAGGGACTTCGGCCACCAGGTGTTGCAGATCGGCCCGCGACAGGTGTTGATCGGTTACGGGGCTGGTGGCCGTGGTGGTGGCTGTGGTGCAGGGGGTGGAGGTCATGAACAACGAAACCATGGGGCGCAGAAGGCGGTGGGTGAAAAGCCCAAGAGGGCAGGGTGCCGCAGGGCTTCAGTGCCCCGTGCTGCGGGAGAACAGGTGAATCACCAGCACTCCCGCCAGAATGAGGCCGATGCCCAGCAGCGCTGCGGTGTCCAGGCGCTGGTCATAGAGTACCCAGCCCACGGCAGACACCAGCACAATCCCCACGCCTGACCACACGCCGTAGGCGATGCCCAGTGGCACCGTCTTGAGCGTGAGCGACAGCGCATAGAACGCCGCCACGTAGGCCACGGCGGTCAGCGCCGAGGGAAGGGGGCGGGTGAAGCCCTCGGAGGCTTTGAGGGCGCTGGTGCCAATCACCTCGGCCAAGATGGCGGCGCCCAGCAGGGCGTAAGCGGGCAGGGGCATCAGTCTTCTTTCTGGCCGCACAGTTGCAGCAACAAGGCCAGGATGCGGGCGCGGTGCGCGTCGTCCAGGGCATACACATCCAGCATTTGCGAAAACCAGAAGCCATCTGCGGCCATCCGGCACACCAGCAGCCGGTCTGCCGCGCCAGGTGTTTCGGCGTCTGCGGCCAGCTCGGTCTGCATGGTCTGGTGCCAGCGCTCGCGTGCTTCGGGCAGGGTCAAGGCCAGCAGGCCAATGGCCCGCTGGGTCTCGACCTGGTTCAGTTGGTTGTGGGTGTCAAAGCAGGTGCGAATGTAGGCGCGGGCATGGCGGCCTGCCCCGGCGGGTTCACGTTCAAACGCCAGTGCCAGGTTCGCCTGGAATTCTTCAAACAGCTGGTCGCACAGCGCCTGCAGCAAAGCCTGCTTGCTGCGAAAGTGGTGCTGCAGGCCGCCCTTGGTCACGCTGGCGCGGCGGGATACGGCGTCCAGCGTCACGGCGTGGGGGCCTTCCTGCACCAGGATGTCACGCACCACCATCAGTAACTGGCTGCGGATCAGTTCGGGCTGTTTTTGTCGGCGGTGGGCTTCTGTCATTACTACAAACCATCCGTATGGAATGTTTATTGTAGGGGTGGCCTCGGGAGGCGAGACGGGTCTGGATCAATGTCCCCGGGCGCCCGTGGGGCCTTCACTGGACATTTCGTCCAGTGTGGTGGCCAGTGCACCTGACAAGCCTGAGAGCGCAGCCTGCGTTATATCCGGTAACAATCCGTGCCAATCACAGCACACCATCGCCCCTGACCCCATTCCCCCGCCATGTCCCAAAACGTTCACACCCTGCACCTGTTCTTTGAAGACCCCATCCGGCTCAAATACTGCCAGCTGGTGTTCCAGTACCTGCAGTCCGACAACCCCGAGCAGGCCGAGCGCTGGGCCGAAAAGCTGGGTGGCGCAGACCTGGCCAAGCTGTGGGACAGCGACTGGTTCAACCACGGCGTGCGTGCCCAAGGCCCGGGGCTGGTGCTGAACTTTGATTCGAGTACGCACGACGGGATTCCGCTGCAAATGCTGGAAGAGCTGTTTGCCCATGGCCTGCGCTCTGCCGTGGCCGAGGTGTTTTACGACCAGGTGGGTGAGACCGAGCGCATGTTCTTCGAGCAAGGCAT
The DNA here is from genome assembly GCF_002749705.1 of Acidovorax sp. 56. Classification (NCBI taxonomy): domain Bacteria; kingdom Pseudomonadati; phylum Pseudomonadota; class Betaproteobacteria; order Burkholderiales; family Comamonadaceae; genus Acidovorax; species Acidovorax sp. 56. The sequence goes on along the minus strand of NZ_PEEV01000001.1, from coordinate 2,371,803 downwards.
GTGGGTCACCCGCCAGTCTTTCTATGCCAGCAACCCCACCCTGAAGGCTGTGGTGGAACGCGCTGACGACGATACAGAAGAGAGGGCGGGAGAAGAAGACGAGGAGGGTGCCAGCGACGGCACCAAGAACCCACGCAAGCCGGTGCCCGTTGGCACCCTGCGCACCCAGCAGGACGAACGCGAGCGTGAAGGCCGCGAAGCGGTGGATGCCATGGTTGGCATGTTCAAGGACATGCGCGAAAGCGGCGTCAACCCGGTGGACGGAATCATGGGCATCTTCATGCTGAAGGCGGGCTTCAAGGGGCTGGTGCACGCCGCGCTGTTCACCTTGGTCACGGTGCTGCTGTTCAAGGGCTTTTGGTTGTGGATGGGCCTGGGCCTGTTGCTGGCGGTGGTGCTGCCGCTGTATTACATGAGCACGGAGCGCAAGTCGCTGTTCTCCTGAATGAGCGTCTGATGGCCTGGGCCGCACACAACACATTGAAAACACAGAAACGAGGGAGCAAAAACAATGTTGACCGAGATTGAATGGTGGGGTGGCGTGCTGTTTATCGTGGGCGCTGTGGTGTATCGCATGGCCATTGGTGCGCTGGACAAGGATGCAGGGTTTGATGCCAACCGGCTGCTCTCGCACGTGTTCTTTCTGGCCCCGGCTGTGGTGCTGGCGGGCTACTTCTACCCGCTGGAGCGCCCGGGGTTGCGTTACGCCTACCTGGGCGTGCTGGCGGTGGCACTGCTGGCCATGGTGGCTACGCTGGGTATGGAAATCTGGGACAACATCCAGACCGCCAAAGAGGCCAAGGCCGCAGGTACGGGTCAAGGCAGCGCCAGTGCGGTGACAGACGCCCCCGAGACCCGCATGCTGGAGCCAGCTGCGCTGGCATCGGTGCAAGCGAGCCAGGGGATGCAAGGCCAGGGCGAAGGCGGTGAGGGCGATGGCGAGGACGATGACGAGGAGGTCGGCACCTTCTACACCGTGCTGGGCATGCTGCTGCTCTACAGCCCGGTGTTTGTCGTCTGCGCTTTGGGCTGCTACAAGGCTTGGCCCATGGTGCAATCGCTGCTGCAGCGCTAAGCGCTTTTTCAACGGCCTGCATCCACAGACAGGCATGCCTTGCGCGTGTCCTGTTCAGGCCGTTCCCTTTTCCAGCCCGTACCTCCTTTTCCTCCATGGCCAGCGATTCTTTCTCCGTGCTTCTCTCGCTTTACATGCGGCGCATCCGTGCCAGCGCCTCGGGGGTGGCGACGGAGATTGGCCTGAGCCGTGAAGCCGTGAACAACTGGCGCAACGGTGTGTCAGTGCCCAACCCCCGCTCGCGTGACCGCGTGGTGGCCTGCACCCGCTACCTGCGCCTGACGGAGACCGAGTCCAACCGCCTGCTCAGTGCGGCGGGCTTTGAGCCCGAGTTTCCGCTGCAGGCCGAATCGGTGGGCGCACAGCCGTTTGCGGCGTTCCAGGACAGGCTGTTTGCCCAGCTGGCCCAGGCCATGCCGTACCCCATCTCGCTGCTGTTGTCGCCCGCGCACTGGGGCCAGCCGCCGTTTCGGCAAGAGCTGCTGGCCCGTGCCCGCGCGCAGTATGGCGATGGCGCGGTGCTGCACATCCAGCCGCCCTACAGCGTGAGCACGGCGGCCGACGAATACTTTGCCGCCATCGGCCGCCAGTGCGGGCTGGGCGAAGTCACCTCCGACTACGAATTTGAAGCCGCGCTGGAACAGCGCCTGCTGGCGGGCGAGCGGCTGTTTTGCCTGGTCAGCCGCTTTGAGCAGGGCACCCCTGCACTGCGCGAAACCCTGGCGGGCATTTTGCGCAGCCTGAGCGAAATGCACAGCGGCCGCCTGCACCTGCTGCTGTGCGGCGGCGAGGCGCTGGCCGACCTCAAGTACCGCAGCGGCGACCTGTCGCTGCTCAACATTGCCCAGGTCAACCATTGGCCCGAGCCCACGCTGGACGACCTGGTGGTGCTGGCCCGCCACCGCTGGCCCGAGCAGCCCTGGGCTGTGCCCGTGCTGGCCGGGCTGCAAGACCTCAGTGGCGCGCACCCCGCCTTGTTTGAAGAAGGGCTGCAATGGCTGGTAGACCACGGCACCGCTGCACTGCAGGGCGATGTGGTGGCAGCGGGCGAGCTGCGCAGCCACCTGCTGGGCAGTGCGCGCCTGTGGCAAACCTTTTTGCCGCTGGCACAGGCTCCGGCCTCGCGCCAGCGCCTGGCGCAGCTGCTGCAGGCCCCTGACCTGGGCCGTGCCCGGCCCTACCTGCAAGACGATGACCTGCGCCGATTGTTTTGGGGCAACCTGGTCCAGGTGCGCGGTGCGGGCGATGCGGCGCGGCTGCATTGGCGCTGCCCCATCGTGCGCGAGGCTGGCTTGATGGTGCTCGAATCATGCTCGAACGAATGAGCCCGCTGCTCTCGCGCCCTGTGCTGCGCGGCGTGGTCATTGCCGTGGTGACGCTGTTTGTGGCCAGCGCCATCTTCACCCCCCAGCTCAACCCATTCACGCGCAGCGCTTTCCTTGCGGCCATGAGTGTCGGCCCGGTGTGGGGCGAGGTGACGCAATGGCGCGCCGCCATGATCGATGCGCGCAACGAGCTGGGTGACTGGCCGCCGGACATCCAAAAATACGCCCCGCCCATTGCCAACGCCAAGCTGCGCGTCACTTCGCCACGCCCCAACGTGTTGCAGGGTGACATTGCCAACCACCCCGAGCTGGGCAAGATCGCGGGCACGCAGGTGATCATGGAGTTCCATCCTGACTCCTATACCTGGAGCTGCCGCCGAGGCAATCCGCCCGTGCCGCCAGGCTACCTTCCCATCAATTGCGATGACGGCGTTACCGACGATAGGGAGCCGAGCAAGCCATCTGCCGCGTCCGCTTCTGACCCCTTTGGCTGGCTGCGGTCATTGATCATTGGGTGTGCTGTGATCTTTTGCGCCGGGGCGGTGGTGTGGGTGGTGCGCCATCCCCTGATTGGCTCAGGCCAGCTGCGCCCCGCGCGCCTGCGTCGCACGCCCCTGAACCGCCTGCCGAAAATCGACCGCCTGCTGCGCTGGATGGGGCGGCTGGACGCCACCTTGCAGGCCGCTGAAGTCCGCACGGCAGACTGGCGCCGCGCTGTGTTATGTGCCCAGGCGAACGGGCTTGACTACGCCACTGGCCTGGCCCAGGCCCTGGCTGACAAAGTGGTGGCCCGCCAGCAGACCAGTGCCGATTGGGCGCTGCCCGGCGTGGTGCTGGAGTGGCAGTTTGCCCCCGACCTGCCCGTGTCGCTGGACCGCTGCCTGGTGCTGGTGCCCACGCCGGGGCTCGACGAAGCCGCCTTGGTGCAAAGCCTACGCGCTGCGCAGACCGGCAGCGACGTGCTGCTGGTGCTGAGTGAGCACAGCCTTGAGGCCCCGTGCCCCCTGCTGCGCGCCCACTGCGAAGACAGCGCCAACCTGCATGTGATGGTGGACAGCGCCAGCCTCACCGAATGGCTGCTGGGCGGCCAGGCCCTGCAGGTGCTACTGCGCCTGCTGTCCACCCAGCTGCGCATCACCCGCATCTCGCCGTACCAGACGCGCGGTGGCGTCACGCGCGAAGGCTCGTTCTTCGGCCGCGCGCAGCTGCTGGCCCGCGTGGTCACCCGCGAGCCCGCCAACTACCTGGTGGTGGGTGGGCGCCAGCTGGGCAAAAGCAGCTTGCTCAAGGCGGTGCAGCGCCGCCTGCAGGGACACCCGCACACCGTGTGCCATTACGTGTCGCTGCGCGACCACCGGCTGGCCCCGCGCCTGGCGCTGCAACTGGGCCTGCCCGCCGCCACCGCGCTGGAGGACATCGTGGCCCACCTGCAGGCGCAGGCGATGGGCAAGCGGCTGGTGCTGCTGATTGACGAGGCCGACCAGTTCTTCCGAGCCGAGTCAGACCAAGGCTATGCACAGTTGTCCACCCTGCGCTCGCTCAGCGAAGAGGGGCGCTGCTGGTTCATGCTGGCAGGGTTCTGGGATTTGTATGCCACGGCCGTGCTGGATTACCAAAGCCCCCTGCGCAACTTTGGCGAGGTGCTGACCATTGGCGGGCTGGAGCGCGCGGCCTGCCGCGAACTGGCCACCGAGCCACTGCGCCGCCTGCGCCTGGGCTTTGCCAGCGATGCGCTGGTCGAGCGCCTCATCGACGCCAGCGGCCAGCGCGCCAACTTGGTGGCCATCCTGTGCCAGGAATGCCTGGAAGCGCTGCAGCCCGGCGAGCGCGCCATTGAGGCCCACCACCTTGCCCAGGCCCTGGCCTCGCAGGCCGTGCAAGACGCACTGGCCGGCTGGGGCCGCCTGAGCCAGGACGAAGCCGCCTGCCGCCTCGACCGTGTGGTGGTCTACCACACCGCCCAGTCTGGGCAGACCAGCCTGGTGGCCCTGGCACAGCTGCTGCAAAGCCATGGCATCACGGCCGATGCGCAGGCCCTGCGCCAGTCGCTGGCGCGCCTGCAACTGGCCTACGTGCTGCGCAAGCAAGAGGCCGAATACCGTTTTGCCATCCCGCTGCTGCAGGGCCAGTTTGAGCCCAGCGAGGTGGAGCAGCTGCTGCGCCAGGAGTTGGCTGTGTTGGGCAGGGACTCACGCTCCGCTGCATGAACCGCAACATCGAAACATGCCTGTGTTGAACCGGGTGAATTTTTGACCGAGGAACTTTCAATGACCGTACCAAACCCATCTGTCACGCCTGCATTGCCTCCTGAGTCCCGCTATGCCTCGGTGGTCCAAGACCACAAAGCCCTCTGGGGCGCCGTGCAAGATCGAGCGCACGAAGAAGAGGGCGACGGGCTGGTCGCAGCCATCGCCTTGCATGCCTCGCGGGCCCTGGTCGCTTATGTCGAGTACGGCGAAGACATGGATTACCCCGAGCTGCGTTTGCTGGATTTGCGTACGGATGAAGTGATCGCCATCGACAGCGAGGATCTGGCCGACTCTCCCATGATTGATGGCATGGCCTTTACTGACGGAGACGCGGGACTGTTGGAGCTTCAGTTTCGCAACGGCGACACGCATGTGGTGACGCTGGATTTTGACGGCCCATCGGTCCGCTGGTAAACGGCAGGAGACACCTCGCCATGGCAAGCTCTTCAACGGTTGTCCTTGAACATGATTCAGGGTTCGAACACATCCTGTCGTCCATAGACCGCTTGGTCCGCTCCGGCGTCCACCCCGACCGCATCAGCGTGTCCCAGTACCCCGCGTCGCACTGGGCCTGCAGCCCCCGCTGGGCGCACTACGATGGTCCTGACGAGGCCGCCGTGGCCCAACGGGTGGATGCGCAAATGGCCTTGCTTGGCTTGCTTCTGGAGCATGGCGCCGATCCCAACAAGCGCAAGAATCGCAATGACACGCCTTTGGCCTTGTGCTGCGGGCAGTTGTGGGGAGGCGCTGGGGGGCGCTCTTTGGAGCGGCTGGATTTGGTGCTGGCAGCAGGGAGTGACCCCCGCAAGACCAAGGACCCCGCGCTGTGCACCGCCCTCGGGCTGGAGGACATGCGTGGCGAGATTTGCAACATCCCATTTCGCGTGGATGCCCAAGTGGGGCATGCCGAAATGGTGTTCCAGGCGGTCGATATGCTGCTGGCGGCCGGTGCTGACATTGAGGCGATGGATCACCGCGAGATGTACAACCCGATCCTCATGGCCGCCTACATGGGGAGTGTGCCGTTGTTGCGCTTTTTGAAGGACCGCGGCGCCAATGTGCACTTCACCACCCCCGCAGGCACCAACGCGCTGATGCACTGTGCTGGCGATGTGGACGGTCTGAACCTGAGCCGCGCTGGCATTTCGGTGGCGTGGCAGCGAGGGGTCGACCCTGTCGCCACCACCCGCCAGCTGCTCGACTGGGGCCTGGACCCCGCTGCAGCCAATGCGCGCGCTCGCACCCCACTGCGCCTGGCCGTCAGCGCAGGCAACCTGGATGTGGCCGCGGTGCTAGCCGAGGCCCTGGCGGCCCAAGGCAAGCTCGTGGCTGCCGATGTGCGCTTGTTTCGGGGCACCGAATACGAGTCCCGTGTGGCGGCGTTGACCACCTCCGTAGCGCCCAAAAAGCCCGCCAAGCCCAAGGCCACAGACGGTACCGCCCAGCGCGCCACCTGGGAGCGCGCGCCCGGATTGATCGACGGGCCCACGGACTGGACCGCCAGCCAATACCCCGATTGGCTGCGCACCTGCCTCAAGGGCGTGATCGCCCACCTTGGCTCGGGCGCAGATCCGCGCGTGCCGCCTGGCGTGCTGTACCTGGAATACGACGACTACTTCCGTGGCCTGAAGCTGTCGCGCACCAAGTCGTACCTCAGCCGCAGCGGCGCGGTGGAAATGGGTGTCCATGTCTTCGATTGGTCTGTCATGCGCATCCGCTTCTCGCAGGTGGAGGGCGACGACTGGGTGCTGCGCGAGGCGATTGATTTGCCCATGGCGCCTGGCGCACCACCTGCCACCGAGGTGCTGTGTGACGCCATCGGCCAGCTGTGCGCCCGCTACCTCAATACCCAGGCTTGACGCCGGTTGAACGCGTGCACGCCGCCCCATCCACCCCCTTTTTTCACAGCCCGACGCAATGACCACCAAGCCCAAGTGGACCGACCGCATCTTTAGCCCCATCCGCGTGCTGAACCACGCCGACGGTCTGCACCTGGAGAAATTCACCGATGCCGATCTGGACCAGATCGCCGACTGCGATGACATCCTGGACATCCACCTGCGCAGCAACCGCACGGCGCAGCCGGTCGATCTTTCCCGCTTGGCGCACATCCAGGGGCTTCGGCGTTTGAGCCTGGATCGCATGCAGTTCACCAACCTGCAGGCCCTCAAAGCCTTGCCGCACCTGAACTCGCTGACCATTGAATACTGCGACTTCAAAGACTTCGAGGCACTCAACGGGCTCAATGTCGAGACGCTGTTCGTGTGGAACAACAAGTTCACCCACTTCCCGGCGGGGCTCCAGTTGCCCAGGCTGGAGAGCCTGTACCTGTCGCACAACCGCATCGCGGACCTGTCGTTCGTTGCCAGCTACCCCACCCTCAAATGCTTGCATGTGAACGGCAACCGGATCACCGACCTGGCACCGTTGGCTGGCTGCGCGGCCTTGGAGACCCTGTGGGTCGATGACAACCCGCTGACCACACTGGCGCCCCTGGCAGGTCGGCGCTACCAGCGACTGCATGTCAGCAACGAGTTGACCGCGGAGCGTGCGGCTTTGCAGCTGGAGTTGCCCGAGGAGCCGTATGTGCGCGACCCGGAAAGCATCGAAGCCTCGCGCATCGCGAAGCTGATGGAGGCCAAGGATTGGCCGCAGCTCTACGCCATCACCGACGTGGCGTTGTTGGGCGACGCGTTCGCTAGCCTGGTGCATGGGCACTTTGACGAGGAGATGGTGCGCGGCGCGCTGGCACACCCGGCCGCCGGCGCGTTCGATGCGATGGTGACCCACGGCCTGCGCCCGCACTATTGGGAAGAGTCCAAGCTGCTGGTGTCGGTGCTCAGCAGCTTTGGCGAGCGCTTGGTGGCCCCGCTGACCCATAGCTTTCACGCCGAGCTGGCCTTTTACCCGGAGTACGAACCGTTTTACGCGGGCAAACTCAAGCACGAGCACGCCACCATCGCCCGAATCCTGGTGGAAGCTCCGATCCCCGCGTTTGCCGACCTGTTCCTGGCGTTCTTCAACCTGCGCGAGGGCTTCTCCGAAGCTCACCTGCACCATTACAAGCAGCTGCTCGATGGAGTGGGCAAAGTGCAGTCGCCGCAGTTGGTAGAGCCCGTCATCGACATGCTGCAGTTCGAAAAGCACATCCTGGGCGGAGACTCGGCGTTCATGAAAAAGGTCTTCAAGGCCATTGGCCAGCTGGGCGCGAGGGCCGATGCGGCCGTGCTGGCTGGCCGCTTTGATGTGCCCGCCGAAGCCCGCACCGATGTGGCCGAGGCCTACGAGGCCACCCTCAAGAAACTGGAAAAGAAAAAGAGCTGATGCGCTGCAGCCCGCTGCTGCATACCGCTGTGTTTTGCTTCTGCTGTTGAACCCGCCCCATGTCTGAATCCCGCCTGCACTACACCGTTTATTTTGCGTCCCGCACGCAGGCCGCTGCCTGGGCTGCCGAGGCCCAAGCAACGGCCGACATGCCGTTGAGCGAACAAGCCCAAGTGCTGGGCGCCATGCTCGGCCTGGGCGAAGACGCCGGCGTGTCGTTCGAGTTCGCGGGCGCCGCGCAGCTGTGTGCCGAGCTGGCTGTCCTCGGGCCATGGAGCCTGCTGGCTGCTGAAGGCTGGCCACCCGGGCTGGTGGAGCGGGGGGCCAAGCTGCTGAGCTGCGAATGGCACAACGGCCCCAAGGCAGAAGGCCTGTGGCTCAACGGCCCCAAGCCGGTCACGCGCAAGCAGTTTGAGGCCGCTGTGCGCAAGCTGGACCCACTGGAAGAAGTGCACCAGTTGCTTTCCAAAGAACAATACGGCGCGTTCTTGAACCTGGTGCACCACCACGGCCTGGACTCCAACACGGTGCTGTACCATCGGCCGCTCATCGTGCATTTGCTCACGCCGCAGGCGGGCAAGGCCAGCGGCGTTTTGCCCACCGAGGCCATCATCGCCCTGCTGCAAGCCGGGGCGCGGCCCGACCCCCTGGCCCTGGTCACCCGCATGCCCAGCTTCACCTTGCCCGTGTTTCCGCTGCATTGCGCGGCCTACGCGTTTGACATTGCGCTGATGCAGGCGCTGGTGGACGCAGGCGTGGACGTGAACGCTGTGGACGACGAGGGGCACACGCCCTTGATGCAACTGGCCGATGCAACGCACTATTTGAGCAAGCCCGTCTCCATGGCCGTGCAGGCCGCGCAGTGGCTGCTGGAGCGGGGCGCAGCGGTCAACGCCGTGAGCCAGCACGGGGATTCGGCCCTGGCCGGGGGCGTGCACCAGGCGCTGCGCGATCTTCTGGTAGCGCACGGTGGCCGGGTGGTCTGGCCGCACTACGCGCTGGAGTACGACGCCCCGCAGCAGCAACTCAACGCGATCTCGTACCACGACCATGCGCGGCTGGATGAATTGCTGGCGCAGGCGCCGCCGGACGAAGCCCATCGGCATGGCTTGCTGAGCAGGGCGGTGGACGAAGGGAACCTCCCAGCGTTGGACCGGCTGTGGAGGCCGGGGGACCATGCGCTGATGTGCATCGACACAGCCCCGGAGCCCCGGTTGCTGGCGGAATGCACCACGAAGCACGAAGGCACGGACGTGGCCACGATGCGAGACCTGGTGCAGCGCAGCGCGCCCGAGGCCTTTCCCACGCGCGATACCGCATGGCTGAATGCCGCCAACAGCTGCCTGAAGGATTTCACCAGCCGTATCGTGGACCGGCCTGTGGCGTTGCTGGAGATGGTGCTCGCGCTCGGCTTGCCCGCCGAGCCACCGGCCGATGCGCAGCACACTCCCTTGGAGGCTGCTATCAACGCCCAGTCCGAAGCCAAGGTGGCGCTGCTGCTGGCCCACGGTGCCAACCCAAACCGGGTGCTGTACCACGGGGGCAATGCCTTGCATGAGGCGTTGGAGTGCAAGGCGACCCACTGCCTTCCCCTGCTGCTGCAGGCGGGGGCTGACCGCACCCACTGCGACTGCCAGGGCCGCACGCCGCTGCAGCTGGCGGTGTCCAAGCGCAACAAGGCCGCGCAGAAACTTCTGGCGGTCTGATGGTGTGCGCCTGTTCTCTCAGATTTTGAATAAAAAATAGGCTCTAGCGCTTATTCTGTAAGCGCTAGAAGCTATCATTTTTGATATTCACGCCGCCTTGCGCTGGGCCTGTGCGTAGCGGCTGGCGGGGCGTTGCAGGCCCAGGTTTTCGCGCAGCGTCTTGCCCTCGTAGGCGGTGCGAAACAGCCCGCGCCGCTGCAGCTCGGGCACCACCAGGTCCACAAACTCGTTGAGCGACTGGGGCAGCACGGGCGGCATCACGTTAAAGCCATCGGCGGCGCCGTTTTCAAACCATTCCTGCATGCGGTCGGCAATCTGCGCCGGGGTGCCCACCACCACCCAGTGGCCGCGCGCACCGGCCAGGTATTCGTACAGCTGGCGCACGGTGTAGCCCTCGCGCCGCGCCAGTTGCAGCACCACCTGGGCGCGGCTGTTGATGCCCTTGGGCGGATCGGGGATGTAGGGCGGCGGCGCGTCCAGGTCCCACTTCGACAGGTCTTCGCCAGGCCAGAAGGGGGCCAGCGTGGCCAGCCCCACGGCGGGGTGGATCAGCGCCTGCAGCTCGGCCCATTTGGCCTGGGCTTCGGCCTCGGTGCGGCCAATGACGGGGGAGATGCCGGGCAGCACCAGCAGCTCTTCGGGCCTGCGTCCGTACTTGGCCATGCGGCCCTTCACGTCGCGGTAGAAGGCCTGGGCTTCGGCCAGGCTGGTCCAGGCGGTGAAGATGGCCTCGGCGCTGGCGGCTGCCAGCTCTTTGCCATCCTCGGACGAGCCCGCCTGCACGATCACCGGATAGCCCTGGGGCGGGCGCTCGATGTTCAGCGGGCCTTCCACCTTCAGGTGCTTGCCAATGTGGTTGAGGGTGTGCACCTTGTCCGGGTCCAGGTACACGCCGCTGGCTTTGTCGCGCAGGAAGGCATCGTCGTCAAAGCTGTCCCACAGCCCCTTCACTACGTCCACAAACTCGTGGGCGCGTTCGTAGCGCACCGCGGGGTCGGGGTGGGCGTTCAGGCCAAAGTTGCCGTGCACGTTGTCGGCGCTGGTGGTCACCACGTTCCAGGCCGCGCGGCCCTTGCTGATGTGGTCGAGCGAGGCAAACTTGCGCGCCAGCAGGTAGGGGTCTTCGTAGGTGGTGGACGCTGTGGCGACAAACCCAATGTGCTGGGTGACCGCCGACAGCGCCGCCCACAGCGTGACGGGCTCGAAGTGCGACAGGCGCCCCTGGCGGCTGAACGATTCGTGGTCGCCATGGTTGCGGATGCCCGGGCTGTCTGCCACAAACACCTGGTCAAACAGACCGCGCTCTGCCGTCTGCGCCAGCTCGATGTAGTGGTCGATGTTGACGCCCGCATCGGCCTGCGCGCCGGGGTGGCGCCAGGCCGCAATGTGGTGGCCGGTGGCCATGATGAAAGCGCCGAGGCGCAGTTTGCGTGGAGTGTTGGGTTGGGTCATAGGGATGTCGATGGTTTGAACCGAGCGCGCAGCCTGCGAAACCGGCGCGGCAAGTGCCAGTGCACCCGTGGCACCGGCTTCGCCGGGCCACCAGGTGCGTCCCCCGAAGGGGGAAAGCGCCGCAGGCGACTCAGGGGGCTATTTGCAGGGGCTACTCGGTGATAGTGATGCGGTGCAGCTTGCGGTGCTGGGGGAAGAAGTCACCCACCGCGTAGTGCTGGGTGGATCGGTTGTCCCACACCGCCAGCGTACCCGTTTGCCAGCGCAGGCGGGCCTGAAATTCGGGCACCTTGGGCAGCTCAAACAGCTGGGCCAGCAAGGCATCGCTTTGCGTGCGGTGCAGGCCCTTGATGTGGCTGGTGAAGGTGGGGTTCACATACAAAATCTTCTTGCCCGTGACCGGGTGCACGCGCACCACCGGGTGCTCCACCGGCGGGTATTTGGCGCGGGCGGCTTTCAGCTCTTCGCCGCTGGCGTCCTTGCGCAGCAGGTATTCGGTCCAGCCACTGATCTCCCAGGTGTGCACGGCCGTGAGGGTTTCCAGGTAGGCCTGCAAAGGCGCTGGCAGGCTGGCGTAGGCGGCCGTGAGGCTCGCCCACAGGGTGTCGCCGCCGGTGGCCGGAATCACCTGGGCGTACAGGCTGGTGCCCAGCGGCGGTTGCTCGCGCCAGGTGATGTCGGCGTGCCAGTTGTTGGAGGCCTTGGGCCGCTCGGCCGTGCTTTCCACAATCTCGATCTCGGGGTGGCTTTCCAGGCGCGGGAAGAAGGCCTTGACCTCGGCCACGCCGCCAAAGGTGCGCGTGAAGGCGATGTGCTGCGCAGGGGTGAGCTGCTGGTTGCGAAAGAAGATCACCTCGTGCTCTGCCAGCGCAGCGCGCAGTTCCTGTTGCGTCGTGGCGTCCAGTGGCTGGGTCAGGTCCAGGTCGTGGATCACGGCGCCAATGGTGGGCGTGTACGGCTCCACCGTGAAGCGGGTGTACGTGGGGTTCAGGTCGTTGAGCTTGGACATGGGTTGCCTTTCTGCACCGGGTTGCTGTGTGTGGGCCGCCTGGTGGAGCCCACCAGCGTGCAATCACTGTAGGCAGGGGCTTTGCGCCAGCGAACGAAGCAGTTCGCATATGCATAGTTGGCAAACACAGCAGTGCATGGAGGTTCGTGTCTTTGCTTATGACCGACTCATGGCGGCAGATGGATGGCACGAATGCTTCGTTGGCGCAGTGGCCGGGCGCCGTCCCAATCGGGTCTCCGTGCAACCTCGGGGCCATGGGTGCATTGCCCCGGCTTCCAAGAACCTGTTCAAAGAAAGGCCTCCATGTTTGTGAACGTTCGCCGCCTACAGGCCCTGCTGGCCCTGACTTTGGCCACTGCGCTGCCTTGGCTTCCCCTTGGCCTGCATGCGCAGGCACCAGCGCAGCCAACGCTGCAAACCATCCGCATTGGCGTGGCTACCGGCGGTGTGGGTTCTGACCCGGTGCGCCACGGCGGGACATCGGCCGCGCTGGCCTACACCGATGGAGCGGTGGAGGAGGAGTTCAAGAAAGACGGCATCAAGGTGCAGTGGATCTTCTTCAAAGGCGCAGGCCCCGCGGTGAACGAGGCGCTGGTGAACAAGCAACTGGACTTTGCCTGGCAGGGCGACCTGCCCTCCGTCGTGCACCGTGCCAGCGATGTGAAGACCAAGATCATCCTCGGCAGCGGCGTGCGCACGGGCCTATATCTGGCGGTGCCCCCCGATTCGCCCATCCAGCGGCTGGAAGACCTCAAGGGCCGCAAGGTGGCCGTCTTCAAAGGCACCAATCTGCACCTGGCCGCCGTGCGCGCTTTGGCCGACAAGGGCTTGAGCGAACGGGATGTGAAGCTGGTGAACCTGGACTTGCCCAGTGCCGACGCCGCCCTGGCCACCAAAGACATTGATGCCGCCTTTGGCTATGTGAACGTCTTTGCCCTGCATGACAAGGGCCTGGCCAAGGTGGTCTGGTCGGCTTCGGCGGATTCGTACAAATACACCCGGCAGACGGTGCTGTTGGTGACCGATGACTTTGCCGCCCGCCACCCCCAGGCGGTGCAGCGTGTGGTCACCACGGTGCTCAGGTATGCGCACAAATACTCGGATGAATCACGCCGTGCCGACCTGTTTGCCCTGTGGGGCAAGGCGGAGTACCCCGAGAAGGTGTGGCGCGAGGATTTCATTGGCCAGCCACTCAAAGTGCGTCTGTCGCCGCTGCTCGACCCTTTCCTGGTCGCACGCTACAAGGACGCGGCCGACGAGGCCTACAAGCTCAAGCTCATCCGCAAGAAGCCCGAGATCGAGTCCTGGTTTGACCGCCGCTACCTCCAGGCGGCCCTCAAAGAGCTGAAGCTGGAGGGGCACTGGCCTGTGTATGCCGCAGGCGGTGAGTTGCTGCAATAAAGCGAGGCGGCCAAGCCCGCAAACCCTCAGATGCCCACGGGGCGGCATCGGGGTTTTGAGGGGCTGGCGGCGCCGGCGTTTGCCGTTCCTCATAACCACGGGGCACGAGCTCACGCCCAAAACAGCTAAGTCAAAGCATATTGCAAATTACCATTTATTTTTATATCGATCGTCTTCTACATTTCTTTTGGTTGTTATGTGACCGGTCCCTGCCGTCAGGGGTTACCGGCTTGACGCGAAAGGATGTGCAGAGATGCCTTTTCACCCCGCTGTATTGGAGGCGCCGGCCACTGCTGTATCGGCCCCGGCTGCCAGAGCCACAGGCAAAGCGGCGGGGCGCCCTGGCCTGGCATGGCTCGGCTTGACCTGGCTGTGGGCCTGGCCGTTTCCGCTGGCGGTGCTGGCCCTGTGGCAGCTCTCCAGCGTGCTGGGCTGGGTGCCAGAGCAGGTGCTGCCGCCACCGGCCGCCGTCTTTAAAACCTTCTTCGACCTGGCCGCCACCGGCGAGCTGTGGGACCACCTGCGCATCAGCATGGTGCGGGTGTTCACGGGCTTTGGCATCGGGTTGGGCGCCGGGCTGGCACTGGGCGTGGCCATGGGGCTCTCACCCTCGTTCCGCGACTACGTGTTTCCGCTGTTCAAGGCCTTCAGCCAGGTGCCGGTGATTGGCTGGCTACCGCTGCTGATTTTGCTGGTGGGCATTGACGAGGGGCTCAAGTTCTTGCTCATCGCCAAGGCCGCGCTGGTGCCGGTGGCCATCAACACCTGCCAAGGCATCCAGAACGTGCCGCAAAAACTGGTGGAGGTGGCGCAGGCCTATGGCTTCACCCGCTGGCAAATGCTGCGCAAGGTGGTCTTCCCGGCCGCCACGGCCCCCATCTGGAACGGCGTGCGCTATGGCCTCACCCACGCCTGGCTGGCGCTGGTGGTGGTGGAGCTGTTGGCGTCGTCCGAAGGCATTGGCTTTCTCATCGTGTATGGCCGCCAGCTGTTCCAGCTGGACGTGGTGTTGGCTGCTGTGCTGGCCGTGGGCATCGTCGGCTTTGTGCTGGACCGGGCCTTGGCCGCGACCGAAACCTGGCTGCTGCGCTGGCGCAAGCCCGGCCTGTGACAAAGCAAAGGGCGCCCATGTCTGATACCTCTTCCCTCCCGACGTCTTCAACCCCTGCATCGTTAGGTTCTGTGGCTTCCTCCAACGTTTTTCAGAAGGTGCCGCAGCGCTTGCGCGGCTGGGTGCTGCCTGCGGCCATCGTGGCCCTGTGGTGGGCGGCGGTGCAATCGGGCTGGTCTGAATCGCCCCTGCTGGTGTCGCCCGGGGCTGTGTGGCATCGAGGGGTGAGCCAAGTGCGCAGTGGCGAGCTGTGGGTGGCCTTGTCGGCCAGCCTGTGGCGCATGGGCTGGGGCTTTGTGATCGGCTCGGCCGCTGGCCTGGCCGTGGGGGCCTTGCTGGGCTGGTCGCGCTGGGCCGAGCGGCTGGTGGGCCCCACCTTCCACACGCTCAAGCAGATCTCGCTGTTCGCGTGGATTCCGATGCTCTCCATGTGGTTCGGCCTGGGCGACGCCGCCAAGATCGCCTTTGTGGCCATGGCCGCGTTCTTCCCGGTGGTGCTCAACACCTTTGAGGGCCTGCGCAGCGTGCCGCGCGAGTACCTGGAGGTGGCCCGGGTGTACGAGTTCAGCGTGTGGCAAACGCTCACCCGCGTGATCGCGCCCGCCGCTGCGCCATCGCTGTTCACCGGCCTCCAGCTCTCACTCATCTACACCTGGCTGGCCACGCTGGGGGCCGAGTACCTGCTGGCCTCAGGCAAAGGCATCGGCAACACCCTGATCGACGGGCGTGAGCACTTCTGGATGGACCTGGTGCTGTTCGGCGTGGCGGTGATTGGCCTGGTGGGCTTTGTGCTGAACGCCGCATTGTCTGCCCTGGAGCGCCGCCTGCTGGCCTGGCGCGAGCGCACCGTGGCGCAGTACTGAGCCCGTCCATTGCCCATTTTTCTGAGGAAGCACCCACCATGGCGCATGCCGCAACCCTGGCCATACAAGGCCTGAACAAACAGTACGAAGTCAAGGGCGAAGCGCTGCCCGTGCTGCAGAACATCGACCTGACCATTGCGCCGGGCGAGTTCGTGAGCATCGTCGGCTCCAGCGGCTGCGGCAAGTCCACGCTGCTGCGCCTCATCATGGGGCTGGAGGGCGACTACCAAGGGCAGTTGCTGCTCAGCGGCCAGCGCATCAGCGGCACCAGCTTGAACCGGGGCATCGTGTTCCAGGAGCACCGTTTGTTCCCCTGGCTCACGGTCGAGAAGAACGTGGCCCTGGGCCTGCTCAACGCGGGCCTGACCGAAGGGCAGCAGCGCGCCACCGTGCGCGACCACATCGAGCTGGTGGGCTTGCAGGGCTTTGAGAAGGCCTACCCGCACCAGCTCTCGGGCGGCATGTCGCAGCGCGTGGCCATTGCGCGTGCGCTGGTCAACCGGCCCGACATCCTGCTGCTGGACGAGCCCTTTGGCGCGCTCGACGCCATGACCCGCGCCCACCTGCAGCAAGAGCTGCGCCGCATCTGGCAGCAAGAGGGCATCACCATGATTTTGGTGACGCACGACGTGGAAGAGGCCGTGTACCTGGGCGGCCGCGTGGTGGTGATGGAGCCACGCCCTGGCCGCATCCGCCGCGTGGTGCCCGTGGACTTGCCCCACCCGCGCGAGCGCACCTCGTATGCCTTCACCACCGTCAAAGACAGCGTGATGCGCGAGTTTGCCGCCCACCCCGCCGCCGACCTGGCCGAGCCCCCCTTGCAGCGCGATGTGCACCTGCCGCCGCCAGCGCAGTGGCAATTTGCCATTTGATGGCGCGCCGGAATCTGTTCGCTTTCTTCCCCCTGCCCAAAAGGCCTTGTATGACACAACAAAAAAATCCCTCCCCCTCTGCCCCTTCCCTGGCGCGTGCTTGGTCTCGCCGGGCCGTGTTGGCCAGTGGTGTTGCCACCCTGGCGGCGCCCATGGTGCTGCGCGCGCAAACCCCGGCCAAGGTCATTCGCATTGGCTCGCCTGATTTGGGCACGGCGGGCAAACCATCGCCTGGCAGCAGCGTGCTGGCCGTGGTGCAGGCCCACAAGTGGCTCGAAGAAGAGTTTGAAAAAGACGGCATCAAAGTCGAGTGGAACTTTTTTCGCGGGGCGGGCCCGGCGGTGCACGAGGCGGTGTCTGCCAAGCAGCTGGATGTGATCTCGCTGGGAGACCTGGCCGCCGTGATTGGCCGCGCACGCGGCCTGCCAACGCGCTTCATCACCGCATCGGGCCGGGGCAGCAACAGCTACCTGGCCACCGCACCGGGCGTGTCCATCCACACCGTGGCCGACCTCAAGGGCAAGAAGGTGACCGTGCTCAAGGGCACGGCCTACCAGCGCCCATTCGACAACCTGCTGGCCAGCGCTGGATTGACGGAAAAAGACGTCAAGCTCATCAACATGGACTGGCCCAGTTCCAAGGCCGCCGTCGTCGCCGGGCAAATTGACGCCACCTTTGGCGGCGCCGACCTGTTCCTGCTCAAGGACAAGGGCGTGAACATTGCGCTGAGCACCAAGGGCCGTGGCCCCGCCTACACCATCAATGCCGGCATTTTGGCCACGGATGACTTCCTGGCCCAGCAGCCCCAACTGGCCCAGCGCCTGGTGCGCCAACTGGTGCGCGGCGCGCAGTGGGCGTCGCAAGAGAAAAACCGCGACGCACTCATCAAGCTGTATGCCGACAACAGCGGCAACCCCGAGGTGGCCTTCCGCGAAGAGCTGGCGGGCGATAGCCTGGGCGCCCGTTTCTCGCCATTGCTGGACGACGGCTTCATTGCGGGCTACCAGGGCGTGCAGGACGACGGCCTCAAGCTCGGCCTGATTCGCCAGGGCTTTGATGTGAAGGCCTGGTTCCAGCCCGCACTGGTGCAGCAGGCCATCAAGGACCTGAAGCTGGACAAGCAATGGGCCGAGACCGATGCCACCGGCAAGGCCAAGGGGGCTGCATGAGCACCGTTTCCACCCCGGCCACCGCTGGCACACCTGCCACACCCGCCACAGCGGCGCAGCGCCCCAACATCATCTTTGTGCTGGCCGACGACCTGGGCTGGGCCGACCTGAGCGTGTACGGCCAGACCGACTTCACGACCCCGCACCTGGACGCCCTGGCTGCCGAGGGGGTGCGCTTTACCCAGGCCTATGCCAACTCGGCCGTGTGCTCGGCCACGCGTTTTGCGCTCATCACCGGCCGCTACCAGTACCGCCTGCGCGGCGGGCTGGAAGAACCCCTGGTGCGCAAGGCCAACGTGCACGGCCTGCCGCCCGAGCACCCCACGCTGCCCTCGCTGCTGCGCGATGCGGGGTACGAGACCGCCTTGATCGGCAAGTGGCACTTGGGCAACCTGCCGAACTTTGGCCCGCTCAAGAGTGGCTACAACCGCTTCTTTGGCAACTACGGTGGTGCCATCGACTACTTCACGCACAAGCCCGCTGTGGGCGAGGCGGTGCCGCGCGACCTGTACGAGGGCGAGGTGCCGGTGGAGCGTGTGGGCTACTACACCCAGCTGCTGGCCGATGAGGCATCCGACTGGCTGCGCGCGCGCGATACGGGCAAGCCGTTCTTCTTGTCGCTGCACTTCACTGCGCCGCATTGGCCGTGGGTGGGGCCCGAGGACGAAGAAGTGTCGCGCAACCTCAAGGACATCTTTCACTACGACGGTGGCAACCTGCAGACCTACGCCAAGATGGTGCGTTCGCTCGACCGCGCCGTGGGCCAGGTGGTGCAGACCCTCAAGGAGCAAGGCATTGACGACAACACCATCGTCGTCTTCACCAGCGACAACGGGGGCGAGCGCTTTTCCAAGACCTGGCCCTTCACCGGCCAGAAGACCGAGCTGCTCGAAGGTGGTATTCGCGTGCCGACGCTGCTGCGCTGGCCTGCGGGCCTGCAGCCCCAGGTGAGTGAGCAGGTCACCGCCACCATGGACTGGCTGCCCACGCTGCTGGCCGCTGCCGGTGTGCAACCCGACCCGGCCTACCCCCCTGACGGTGAAAACATCCTGCCCGTGCTGCAGGGCCAGGCACCGGAGCATCCGCGCACGCTGTTCTGGCGCTACAAGTCGCAGCGCCAGCGCGCCGTGCGCGAGGGGCGCTTCAAGTACCTCAAGATCAACGACAACGAGTTCCTGTTTGACGTGGAGGACGACACGCTCGAGCGCGCCAACCTGCGCAGCAAGCACCCCGAGGTGTTCGAGCGCCTGCGTGCCGCCTGGGATGCGTGGAACGCGCAGTTCCTGCCCATCACCGACGAGGTGGTGACGCACGGCCTTTCGCCCGACATCCAGGCCGACCGCTATGCGCCCGACCTGACGCGGCGCGGCATGTAGGGCTTGCGTGGCTTGCAGGGGCGGTGTGCCGTGCCCACCGCCACCTGCCCTTGCCGAGTGCTGACTGTGAACCCCCCCTTGCGAGAGAACAATCCAAAATGAACTTCCAACAATTGCGTTCCGTTCGCGAGGCCGTGCGTTGCGGCTTCAACCTGACCGAGGTGGCCGCCTTGCTCTACACCTCCCAACCTGGCGTGAGCCGCCAGATCCGTGAGCTGGAGGAAGAGCTGGGCGTCGAGATTTTTGTGCGCGCAGGCAAACGGCTGACGGGCCTCACGCCCCCTGGCCAGGCGGTGCTGCCGATTGTGGAGCGCCTGCTGCAGGATGCCGACAACCTCAAGCGTGCCGGGCAGGACTACAGCTCCAGCCACGAAGGGCGCTTGTCTATCGCGGCCACGCACTCGCAGGCGCGCTATGCCTTGCCCCATGTGGTGCGCGATTTTCGGGCCATGTTCCCGCAGGTGTCGTTGCACCTGCACCAGGGCTCGCCCAAGCAGGTGGCCGAGATGCTGCTCAGCGGCGAGGCCGACATTGGCGTGGCCACCGAGGCGCTGTCGCACTACGACGCCCTGGTCACCCTGCCTTGCTACCGCTGGACGCACAGCATCGTGGTGCCTCCAGGTCACCCACTGCTCGATGTGCAGGGGCCCGTCACGCTGCAGCAGCTGCAGGCCTTCCCCATCATCACTTACGAGCTGGGCTACACCGGCCGCTCGCACATCGACGAAGCCTTTGCACGCGAGGGGCTCAAGCCCGATGTGGTGCTCTCTGCCATGGACGCCGATGTGATCAAGACCTACGTGGAGTTGGGCATGGGCGTGGGCATTGTGGCCTCCATCGCGGTAGACCCCGAGCGCGACCGACACCTGCGCATGCTCGATGCGCGCCACCTGTTCGAAGTCAACGTCACCCGCCTGGGCGTGCGCCGGGGCACCTGGCTGCGCGGCTATGCCTACAGCTTCATCGAGACCTTTGCCCCCACGCTGACCCGCGAGGCGGTGGAGCGTGCCGTGCGGGATGTGCCTACGCCAGAGTGACGGGGCGTGCGCGGCGTCTTGGGCAGGTGAGGCGCCGCATATCCATATCTGTTTTGATTCCTTCGCGCTGCGGGCAGGCCTTCCTAAGCTGCTGGTGCGACCAGCGACGACGTATGCCGGATGCTGGTTTTCATTCACCACTGCCCCAGGCCGCACCATGACCCAAACCCCATCGTCCCCCGCTTCCAATCGTTCATCCCATCCCCGCCAACTGGTCTTCGGCTTCGTCTTGCACGGCGTGGGGGCGGGCTGGGGCGACTGGCGCCATCCCAACGCGGTGGTCGATGCCAGCGTCAACTTTGGCTTCTACAAAGAGCAGGCGCAACTGGCCGAGAAGGCGCGATTTGACTTTCTGTTTGTGGCCGACAGCGTGCACATCACCGAGCGCTCCAGCCCGCATTACCTCAATCGCTTTGAGCCCCTCACCATCCTGTCGGCCCTGGCCGGAGCCACCTCGCACATTGGGCTGGTGGCCACGGTGACGGCCAGCTACAGCGAGCCCTTCACGGTGGCGCGCCAGTTTGCGTCGCTCGACCACATCAGCGGCGGGCGTGCGGGCTGGAACGTGGTGACCTCGTGGCTGGACGGCAGCGCCCGCAACTACAGCCGCAAAGAGCACTACGACCATGGCGTGCGCTACCGCCTGGCGCAAGAGCACCTGGACGTGGTCCAGGGCCTGTGGGATTCGTGGGAGGACGATGCCCTGGTGCGAGACAAGGCCACGGGCCAGTTTCTCGACCCCGCCAAGCTGCACCGGCTGGACCACCAGGGCGAGTTCTTTTCGGTGGAAGGGCCGCTGAACATCAGTCGCTCCCGCCAGGGGCAACCGGTGATCTTCCAGGCCGGTGCGTCGGAAGACGGCAAGCGCTTTGCCGCGCAGCGCGCCGATGCCATCTTCTTCCATGCCGACACGCTGGAAGAAGCCCAGGCTTACTACCGCGATGTGAAGGCCCGTGTGGCCGCCGAGGGGCGCGACCCAGCCAAGGTGTTCCTGCTGCCCGGCATCCGTCCCATCGTGGGCCGCACTGCCGAAGAGGCCGAGCGCAAATACGAAGCATTGGCCGCCCTGGTGCCCATCGAGAACGCCATTGCGGCCCTGGCCCGGCCGTTCAACGACCACGATTTTTCCAAATACCCGCTGGACGCGCCTTTCCCAGACCTGGGCGACTTGGGCCGCAACAGCCAGCAAAGCGCCAGCGACAAGATCAAGCAGCACGCCAAGGCCCATGGCCTCACGCTGCGCGAGGTGGCCCTGTGGCACGCCCGCCCCAAGCGCACGTTTGTGGGCACGGCCGAGCAGGTGGCCGACGAGATCCAGCGCTGGTTTGAGCAAGGCGGCGCCGACGGCTTCAACTTCTTCGAAGCCCTGCCCAACACCTCACTCAAGGACTTTGCCGAACTGGTGGTGCCCGTGCTGCAGGCGCGCGGCATTTACCGCAAGGAGTACACGGCCCCCACCTTCCGGGGCAACCTGGGCCTGCCCGTGCCTGTCAACCGCTACACCGCTGCGCGTGCAAAGCCGGGCAAGGTGGCAGACCCTTTGCCCGAGGCGGTGGCCGCATAGTTCGCGCGGGGGCACCGTCCCCATGCCCCGCTGAAAGACAAAAGGCCCGGAGTGAAAGCTCCGGGCCTTTTGTCTTTCCAGCACCCTGGCGCTGCAGGGCATCCGGCCATCCTGGCGATCGCTCAGATCACCCGGAACCCATGCGTGCCGTCACGCCCCAGTTGTTCCACCAGTCCAAACTCCCAGTCCAGATACGCCTGCATCGCCTCGCGTGGGCTGTCCGTGCCTTCGTAGGGGCGGCGGTAGCGGTCAATGCGGGGCGAGGCCAGGTGGGTTTCGCCTTGCTCCAGTGGCAGGCCTTGGGCAATCCAGGCCAGGGTGCCGCCTTCGAGCACCTGCACCGTGGCGCCGGTGAGGCGGGCCACATCCACCGCCGCGTAGCGGGCCAGCAGGCTGCTGCCGCAGGTCAGCACATAGTGCGGCGCTTTGGGAATGGTTTGCAGGGCCTGCGCCAGTTGCGAGCGCACCACAAACCACGCGCCGGGGATGTGGCGCAAGGTGTAGTTGGCGCTGGTGGTCAGGTCTAGCACCACGGTCTGGCCGGGGGCCTCCCGCTGTAGGCGCTCTGCCAGGTCGGCGGGGGTGATCCACTGCGCGGGCTCCAGCAGCTCAGGCACGGGCTGGGGTGCCGGGCGGGTGTCGTGGAAGTCGGCACTCTGCAGGCCGTCCAGCACCCACACATCCCAGCCCATTTGCGCCAGCCACGATGCACTCATGTTGGCGCGCACACCGTCGTCGTCCACCAGCACCAGGCGGGCTCCACGCACGGGGGCGGTGTGGTCGGTCTCTTGCACCAGCTGGCCGCCGGGCGCATTGCGAAAGCCCGGCACATGGCCCCGGTTGAATTCTTCGGGCGTGCGCACGTCCAGCAAATAGGTGGTGCGCTCGGCCTGCTGTGCAAAGGCGTGCAGGTGCTCGGTGCGGGCGCGCTTCACTGCGGCGCGGTCGGCCACTTGGCGGGCGCCTTGCGCTGCGGCGGCGCGCTGCTCGGGCGTGTCGTGTGTGTGGTGCGTGGGCTGGGTGTCAAAGCGGCGGCTGGCGCCGCGTTCCAGCTCCTGGCCCGCCAGCAGCCAGCCAATGGTGCCGTTGCGCAGCGCCGCAATGGGGTTGGGCAACCCGGCGTTGATGAGCGACTGCGTGCCGATGATGCTGCGTGTGCGGCCCGCGCAGTTGACGATGATCTGCGTCTCAGGCCGGGGTGCCAGCGCCCGTGCGCGCAGCACCAGCTCGGCCCCTGGCACGCTCACGCCGGTGGGGATGTTCATGGTCTGGTACTCGTCAAACCGGCGCGCGTCCAGCACCACCACGTCGGCCTTCTGGTCGATGAGGGCCTTCACTTCTTGCGCAGGCAGCGAGGGCGTGTGGCGCTCTGCCTCTACCAGCTCGCCAAACGATTTGCTGGGCACGTTCACGTCGATAAAGACCTCGCCCCCGGCATCGCGCCAGCCTTGCAGGCCCCCGGCCAGCAGCGCCACATCGGTGTAACCCAGGCGCTGCAGAGTGCGTGCTGCCGGTTCTGCAAGGCCTTCACCATCGTCATACACCACGATGGCCGTGCTGCGCCGGGGGATGCGGGTGTAGACCTCGATCTCCAGCTTGCCTGCCGGGAAGTTGGCGGCAAACAGCGGGTGGGCCTGGGCAAAGGGGTGTTCTTCGCGCACGTCGATCAGGGCAATCTCCTGCTGCGCCAGCAGGGCGTTGCGCACATCGGCGGTGGTCTTCAGGGGCACATGGGGCGCTTCTTGCGATAGGGGCTGGGCTTGGGTCATGGGGGTGAGGCAAAGAAATCTGAGGGGGCGATTGGGGCGATTCAAGGGGCTGGCTGGGACGTTGCGGTGGCTGCGCGCAGCGCGGCATTGCGCTCGGCCGACAGGTCCCACAGGTTGGGCAGCTCGGTGTTGCTGTAGCCCGAGACAAAGGGCTTGCGCGTGCCGTCTTCCAGGTACACCGACCGCTCCACCGCGCCAATGTTGGCGCCATACACATGGATGCTGATGGACGTCTGGTTGGCCAGTGCGTTGCTCACGCGGTGCACATCGCCAATGCGGGGTGACACCGCCTCCACCTGGCCCGGCAGCAGCCGTGTGGGCGCGCCTTCGGGGGCCCAGCGGCCTTCCGGGGTTTTGGCGTAGTGCTGGGCCACCTCTGCGCCGCGCAGCATGCCAATCAGGCCCCACACCGTGTGGTCGTGGATGGGGGTGGACTGGCCCGGCCCCCACACAAAGCTCACGACCGAAAAGCGCCCCAGCGCATCGGCGTGCAACAGGTACTGCTGGTAGCGGTCGGGGTGCGGCTTGGCATAGGCGGCGGGCAGCCAGTCGTCGTGCGCCACCAGACGGCCCAGCAGGGCGCCGCCGCGCTCCAGCACATCGGGCTCGGTGGGGTTGCGCTGCAGCAGCGCGGCCAGCTCCTGCACAAATTCGCGCAGGCGGGCGAGGGTGGGGGTTGTGCTCATGTTCGCATTGCACCGCATTTGCGGCTTTTGTGCTGCTGAAACTTTTGCATATCGATGCGTGATTTTGTTCGTTCTCCCGAGCGCGGGTTGGCCTTGCAATAGCGCCACGGTCGATAGGCACGGGTTCATCCCTGCTTTGGCGTTTCACAGGCTTCAACAGTTTCACCGCATTCACAGGAGGTTCGCATGGGCAAGGATCAAGGGACAGCAGCATCGGGTGGTTGGTCGCGGCGGCGCGTGCTGCGCACGGCAGCACGCGCAGGGGTGGCCGGTGCAGCGGCCGTGGTGGGCAGCAGTGTGCTGGCCCAAGGCAGCAAACTGCGCCCCCTCACGCTGGCGTGGAACGCCAACGCGGTGTGCCTGTCTGCCGTGCCCGTGGCCATTGAGCGCGGCTTTTTTGAAAAGCAGGGGCTCAAGGTCGAGCTGGTGAACTTTGCAGGCTCTACCGACCAGTTGCTTGAAACCATTGCCACCGGCAAGGCCGATGCCGCCGTGGGCATGGTGCACCGCTGGATCAAACCGCTGGAGTCGGGCCTGGACGTGAAGCTGGTGGGCAGCAGCCACGGCGGCTGCTCGCGCCTGGTGGGCTACAGCCCGGCGGGCATCACCAGCATTGCCAAGCTCAAGGGCAAGACGATTGCAGTGTCTGATCTCAACAGCCCTGGCAAAAATTTCTTTGCGGTGCTGCTGACCAAGGCCGGGCTGGACCCAGAAAAAGACGTGAGCTGGCGCCAGTTCCCCGGCGACATGCTGGGCCTGGCGGTAGAAAAGGGCGAGGCCCACGCCATTGCCGATGGCGACCCCAACCTGTTTTTGATCGAGCGGCGCACCAAGGGCCTGGTGGAGCTGGCCACCAACCTCTC
The DNA here is from genome assembly GCF_002749705.1 of Acidovorax sp. 56. Taxonomy (NCBI): domain Bacteria; kingdom Pseudomonadati; phylum Pseudomonadota; class Betaproteobacteria; order Burkholderiales; family Comamonadaceae; genus Acidovorax; species Acidovorax sp. 56. The sequence goes on along the minus strand of NZ_PEEV01000001.1, from coordinate 2,346,952 downwards.
GGGCGAATACGCGGCCAAGACCTGCTGCGTGGTGGGCGTGGGTGGCAAGCTCATCCGCTCCGACAAGCCTCTGGTGGCTTCACTGGTGCGCGCCATCAACCAGGGCTCGGAGTTCGTGGCCGACTATCCCAACGAAACAGCGCGCATCTATAGCCCCTATTCCAAGGTGCCGGTGGAAGACCTGCGCGCCGTGCTGGGCACCCTGACGCACCGCAACCACCCCAGTGGCGTGGCGCTGCAAAAAGAGGTGGAGTTCTACGCCCGCGACTTCAAGCTGGTCGGCGTGCTCAAGCCCAGCACCGATGCCGCGCGCTTTGCGCAGCATGTGACGGTGGACGTTCTGGCCTGAACGCGCGCAGGAGTTGCACCATGGCACACAGCACCACCCTCACACCCACGGGCCTGCCAGTAGCGGTTCCTTCCGCCTCAGGTCCCTCTGCACCGCTGGCACGCCCATCCCTCCCTGCCTCCGCGCACGGAACGCCCAAGGCTGCGCCTGTAGCGGCTGCACCCTCCGCCCGCCTGTGGTGGGTGGGCCTATTCGCCGCACTGGGCTGGACGGCGCTGGGCGCCATCACTTGGTTCTGGCCTAACCTGCCCGTGGGCTTTAGCGACTGGGCCTACACGCAGGAATTTGCCGTGGCCGCCTGGGGCGTTGCCGCTGTGCTGTGGCTGCTGGTGGCCTGGCCAGGACTGCTCGGGCGCCAGGCCGCACGCTTGCGCGGCGCAGGCCCCTGGCTGGTGGCCATTGCCGTAGGCCTGGCGGTGTGGGAGGTCTACACCGCCAAGCTGGGCACGCTGCCCCCGCCTTTCTTCGCCCCGCCGCAAAGTCTGGCCGAGGTGTATGTGACCGACTGGGCGCGGCTGCTCGACAGCGCGTGGAACTCGCTCAAGCTGCTGGCGCTGGGCATTGCGATAGGCGCGAGCGTGGGCTTTGTGGTGGGCGTGCTCATGGGCTGGTCGCGCCGTGCCAATTACTGGATTCACCCCGTGCTGCGGGTGCTGGGCCCGGTGCCCACCACGGCGCTGCTGCCCATCTCGTTTTACTTTTTCCCATCGAGTTGGTCCACCGCCATCTTTCTGATTGCGCTGGGCACGGCCTTTCCGGTGGCCATCCTCACCTGGTCGGGTGTGGCCAGCGTGCACAAGAACTACTACGACGTGGCACGCACCATGGGCGCATCGCAGTGGTTTCTTGTGCTGCGCGTGGCGATTCCGGCATCGCTGCCGCAGGTGTTTGTGGGCCTGTTCATGGGCTTGGGCGCGGCGTTCTCCACGCTGGTGGTGGCCGAGATGCTGGGTGTCAAATCGGGCCTGGGCTGGTACCTCACCTGGGCGCAGGGCTGGGCCAGCTACCCCAACATGTATGGCGCGCTCATCATCATGGCGCTGCTGTTTTCGGGCGTGATTTCGCTGCTGTTTGTGCTGCGTGACCGGGTGTTGTCCTGGCAAAAGGGGATTGTGAAATGGTGACCTCAACCCACGTCCCTGCAGCCCCCGCTGCGGAAGCTAAGGCGGCCACCTCCACGGGCGCGCGCATCGACGTGCGCAACGTGAGCCACTGGTTTGACCTGCCTGGCGGCGCCCTGCAGGTGATTGACGAGCTGGACCTGACCATTGAGCCCGGCGAGTTTGTGGCCCTGCTGGGCCCCAGCGGCTGCGGCAAATCCACCCTGCTGCGGCTGGTGGCGGGGCTGGAGCCCGCCACGGCGGGCGAGCTGCTGCAAGACGGCGCACCCATCACCCAGCCTGACCCATCGCGCATCGTGGTGTTCCAAGACCCCACGCTGTTCCCCTGGCGCACCGTGTGGGACAACGTGGCCCTGGGTCTGCAGGCGCGGGGCTTGCTCAAAACCCATCGCCATCGCGTGGACCAGGCCCTGCAACTGGTGGGGTTGGAGGCCTTTGGCAAGGCCTTTCCGCACCAGCTCTCGGGCGGCATGGCGCAGCGTGTGGCGCTGGCACGGGCCCTGGTCAACGACCCCAGCCTGCTGGTGCTGGACGAACCCCTGGGCAAGCTCGACTCGCTCACCCGTCTGGCCATGCAGACCGAGCTGGTGGACCTGTGGCAGCGCACCGGCTTTTCGGCCCTGCTGGTCACGCACGATGTGGAAGAAGCCCTGTTCATGGCGCAGCGCGTGGTGGTGCTGTCGGAGCGGCCCGCCACCATCCAGCAGGTGCTGGTGAACGACTTGCCCTACCCGCGCCACCGGGGCCACCCGCGCCTGGCCGAGCTGCGGCACCAGGCGCTGGCACTGCTGGGGCTGGACGCGAGTTGGTGACGACCGCGTTTGACTTTGCCACAGCCCTTTGCCGCAGCGTGGGCGCTGCATGATGGCCTGGACCTTGCCCGCTGATCTGTTGGACGCCTTGCTGGCCCTGGCCCAGCGCAGCCAGCAAGCCCTGCAAGCAGCACTGCACGCCGTGGGCTGGCTGCCCGAGGTGCACGGCCAGCCCGCGTGGCCGTGGGCGCAGCGCCTGGCGGCCGAGGTGCTGGCGCAAGAACCCCAGCTGGCCCGCCAGGCCACAGTGCTGCTGGCGGGTGTGCTCGGCTTGGGGGTGCTGGCCCTGTTGGCGCTGCGCTGGCGGTGGGCGCGCTGGGCCTTGGCCCCGGCTTTGTTGGTGGTCGCCTTGACTGCTCCTTGGCCCGCGCTGGCCCTGCTGCAGGCCCCGGCTGTGCCCACCAGTTGGCACCGCTCGCCCACGGGGTTCACGGTGCAGTCCATCACGCAGGGGGCGCACATCTACCAGCAGCAGTGCGTGCGCTGCCACGGTGCTGACGGCAAGGGCGAGGGGCCCGATGCCGCAGGCTTACCCATGTGGCCGCCCACGCTGAACGGATCGTTGCTGTGGAAGCGGCTGGAGGGCGAGCTCTTCTGGCGCGTGCGCCACGGCATGCAGAGCGCTGCGGGCGTGCAGACCATGCCCGCCTTTGCCGACCTAGCCGACGAGCAGGTGTGGCAGGTGCTGGACTACCTGCAGGCCCACGCGGCAGGCCAGCTGCTGCGCGACACCGGCGCCTGGGCCCAGCCCGTGCGCATGCCACAGGCACGGGTGCACTGCCGCAATACGGGGGCCACCAGCGTGCGCCAGCTGCAAGGCCAGCGCCTGCGCGTGGTGCTGGGCGGCACAGCGGCCGCGCTGCCGCCGGACGACCCGCGCCTGCTCACCCTGTGGGTGCCCGCCCAGGCGGTGGCGGCTGCCGACCCTGCCGACCGCGCCGAATGCACTGTGCAAGAGCCCGATGCCCTGCCTGTGCTGGCCTGGGTGCTGGGGCAAGTGGCCGATGGTGAGCAGGGCCTGCAAGGCGTACGTGGCGCGCAAATGCTGGCGGACCGCAACGGCTGGCTGCGCGCCCGTGCGCTGCCAGGGCAGGGCGGGTGGTCGGAGGATGACCTGGTCTGCCGTGCCGCTGGGCCCGCCAATGCGGCTCCCACCCGGCCAGTAGCATCCACACCGCCCGCAGCTGATGGCCTCGAAGCCCTCATCCGCCGCATGGACGCCGAGCCCGTGCGCCTGCGCCGGGGTGGCTTTCCACATTAGGGTGTGTGGTGCAGTGGTGCACCGTTTACTCACAATTTGATAGCTTCTAGCGCTTATGGATAGAGCGCTAGGTGCCGTTTGGGTTAAATATCTTGGCGCTATGCCACCCCATGCGAGGCCACGCACAGCTTGTTGCCATCCGGGTCCCGAAAGTACGCACCGTAGTAATTCGCGTGGTACTCGGGCCGCAGGCCCGGGCGGCCTTCGCACTGGCCGCCCAGGGCGAGCGCCAGCGCGTGTGCGGCATCCACCTCGCCTCGTGTGGCGGCCATAAAGGCCACCATCTGGCCGTTGCCTGGGCTGGGGACTTCGCCGTTGAAGGGGCGGGCAATCACAAACAGCGGCCGGGGCCCTGGCGTGGACTCCCACCCCGCCCAGGGCCGCGCGGCATCGCAAAAGCGCTCTTGGGCGCCCAGCGTTGCCAGCACCGGCCGGTAAAACGCCAGGGCGCGTGCAAAGTCGGAAATACCCACGAACACATGGGAGAGCATGGCGTTATTCCTCGGTGCGGGCTACGCCCGTTGCGACTGGCTGAGCAACACCACTTGCAGCCGGTCCAGGTTCTGTTCGTTGGCAGGCACCACAAAGTCGCGCAGCTGGGCGGCCACCTCTGCACTGTCAAACGTTTGGGCCCACGCCAGGTGCGTGTGGTTTTCACCTTGCGGGCGCAGCTGCACCGTCAGCGTGAAATGCGGGGCCACCACATGCTCAATCACCACCAGTGCATCGGGCTCGATGGCCCGGAAAACGCACTCGTTGGGGTAGTGCTTGCCGTCCGGGCCGTGCATCACAAACACCCACCGCCCTCCAGGCGTGAAGTCGAACTGCTCAAAGGCATTGCTGAAGCCAGCAGGCCCCCACCAGCGGGCCAGTAGCTCGGGTTGTTTGAACGCTTGAAACACCTTGCGCGGGCTGGCGTGCAGCACGCGTTCGGTGGCCAATGTGGCGGCGCTGGCTTGGGGGGTGGATGGCATCGGGGGCTCCTGGCTGGTTGAGGGGGCTCGTCCTGTCCGTCTGTGGTTGCGCCTCGGTGCGGCGCAGTCACGCTTGCAATGTCCTGGGCTCGCCACCACACGATCAGCACCTTTCGCCGCTTTCCCCGCTTTCGCGGGTTTTGCGTGCTGTGCTTGCCTTGCGGTGGCCAGGTATGCAAAGCCAGAGTTTACAAACACGTTTTTCTTCGTTGGCGTGGCCGGGGCGGGCGCAGATCATGGGCTGCAACTTTTCCCCCTCTTCCCTGTTCCAGGAGCCCGCTATGTCCGTCCAGTTCATCGGCATGATCCAGCCGCACGAAGTCTCTGAAACCATCACCCGCAAAGGCCCGGCAGTCGATCCAGCCTACGTGCGCGTGTTTGCGCAGGCGCACGAGCACGCAGGCTTTGACCGCATTCTGGTGCCCGCCAGCTCCTCCAGCCCTGACACGCTGCTCACGGTCAATTACGCCGCTGCCGTCACCGACAAAATCAAGTTCCTGCTGGCCCACCGCCCCGGCTTTGTGGCGCCCACGCTGGCCGCACGCCAGCTCGCCACGCTCGACCACTACACCGGCGGCCGCGTGGCCGTGCACTACATCACCGGCGGGTCGGACGAAGACCAGCAGCGCGATGGCGACTTTGTCGGCCACGACGAGCGCTACGCCCGCACCGACGAGTACCTGGGCCTGCTGCGCCAGGTGTGGACGGCTGACAAACCCTTTGACCACGAAGGCGCGTACTACCGCGTCAAAGGCGCGTGGTCCGAGGTCAAGCCCGTGCAGGCACCCTACGTGCCCATCTACTTTGGCGGTGCATCCGCCCCCGCCTTGCAGGTGGCGGGCAAGCACGCCGATGTGTACGCCCTGTGGGGCGAATCGCTGGAGCAGGCGGGCGACCTGGTGCGCCGCGTGCGTGCCGAGGCCGCGCGCCACGGCCGCACCGTGCAGTTCAGCATCTCGTTTCGCCCCATCCTGGGCGCCACCGAAGACGAAGCCTGGGCCCGCGCCTACCGCATCCTTGAAGAAACCCGCCGCCTGCGCGTGGACCAAGGCTACGCACGCGGCGGCCCCCAGCAAAGTGAGGGCGCTCGCCGTCTGCTGGCCGATGCCGCCAAGGGCGATCGCGTGGACGAACACCTGTGGACGGCCATTGCCCGCGAAACCGGCGGACGCTCCAACACCACCTCGCTGGTCGGCACACCTGAGCAAGTGGCCAATGCCCTGCTCAAGTACTACGACCTGGGCATCACCACCTTCCTCATCCGGGGCTTTGACCCGCTGTTGGACACCATCGCCTACGGCCGCGACCTGCTGCCCCTGGTGCGCGCCAAAGTGGCCGAGCGCGAAGCCGCACGCGCCGCCCAGCCCGCCGAACGCAAGGCCGCGTGATGCCCGTGCATCCCCTTGCCGACGTGCAACCCACGGAACCTGCAAACGCTATGAGCCCGTTGATTCCCACCGCCCCGATCCACCCCGCACACGGCACCCGCCGCCGCTGGCTGCAGCAGATGGGTGCCGCATCGCTGGGCATGGCAGGCACCTTGTCGGGCGCTGCCACCTGGGCTCAAACCAGCGCCCAACCCAGTGGCCAGGCCGCCCTGGTGCTGGGCGACCAAGCCGGTGGCCTGCGCGCCCTGTTCGAGGCATCGCGCACGCTCGACGGCGCGTCCTTTGCCTGGCGCTGGGCCAACTTTCAGGGTGCAGCCCCGCTGTTTGAAGCGCACCGCAGCGGCGCGGTAGACACCGCCATGGCGGGCGACCTGCCCGTGCTGGCCGCCGCCGTGGGCAAGACCCCGCTCAAGATCGTGGCCACCCGCGTCGGCCAGCCCGACTCGCTGGGCATCGTGGTGCAAGGCGACTCGGCCCTGCGCAGCGTGGCCGATTAAGAACCTGTTCCAAGTCTTTTTGGAGTTGCACAAGTGCCTTGCCGGGATGGGATGCTAGGCGCAGCGTGCAGCCAATAGCCCGTGCTATTGGCAAGCGGTGCAACGCCGCAGACCGCCCGGCAAGACACTTGCCCGAAGGGTTGGAGTGAAATCGGGCGATTGGACGCCCCGGCTGCTTGCATGGGCACGAGCCCATGCGGCGCACCCGAAGCATCCACTCATCCCGATTGCACTCCAATGCAATCTCCAAAAAGACTTGGAACAGGTTCTACGGGCAAGACGGTGATCGTCTCGTCCGCACGCGGCAGCATCTCGCAATACCAGCTCTACGGCGCGTTGGAAGAAGCGGGCGTCAAGCGCGAAGAAGTCACCGTCAAGTTCGTGCTGCCCACCGATGCCGCCGCCGCCTTTGCCTCCAGGCAAATCGACGCCTGGGCCATCTTCGACCCGTACTACACCATCGCCCTGCAACAAGGCGGCCGCATCCTGCGCGACGGGCGCGGCATCAACACCGCGCTGGGCTTCATCACCGCCACCGACACCGCTCTGGCCGACCCCGCCAAACGCGCTGCCATCGTGCAGTACCTCGACCGCCTGGCCCGCGCAGGCGAGTGGGCCCTGGCCAACCGCGAGGCTCAGAACCTGTTCAAAGTCTTTTTGGAGATTGCATTGGAGTGCAATCGGGATGAGTGGATGCTTCGGGTGCGCCGCATGGGCTCGTGCCCATGCAAGCAGCCGGGGCGTCCAATCGCTCGATTTCACTCCAACCCTTCGGGCAAGTGTCTGGCCGGGCGGTCTGCGGCGTTGCACCGCTTGCCAATAGCACGGGCTATTGGCCGCGCGCTGCGCCTTGCATCCCATCCCGGCCAGACACTTGTGCAACTCCAGAAAGACTTTGAACAGGTTCTTCCCCAGGTCTACACCCAGCTCACCCGCCTGCCTATCGAGGCTGCTCGCACCATCACCGGCCGCGCCGCCATCGCGGCGCGGCCAGTGACGCAGGCCGACGTCACGGCCCTGCAAACGGTGGCCGACCGATCCGCGCGCGACGGCATCTTGCCTGTGCGGGTGGACGTGGCGGCGATCACGGACGCGCAGGTGTGGCGCGGGGCTGCGTGATTGGGTTAGAGCCTTAAATTTGAAGAAAAAATGGCTCTAGCGCTTGATGGCTAAGCGCTAGCAGCTATTGAAATGAGAGCGATTTTGATCGCTGCTTTGGCTTCCTCAAGGCTGGAGGGCGTGGGGCGGAGCCCCGCAGCTTGCCGGGCCCATGCCATCCCCGCCGCTCTGAACGTCTCAGGCTTTCTTTTTCTCCAAACGCGCCAGCGTGGCTTCATACGCCAGCAGCACATCCGGTCTTTCTTCAGCGGCCGCATTGAAGCGGCTGGCCAACGCGGCGGCATCGGCCTTGCGGCCCAGTTGGCCAATGGCCTTGAAGATCTTTTTCATGAACGCGGGGTCGCCGCCGATGATTTTCTGCTCAAAGCGCAGCAGGTCGATGATGGGCTCCACCAACTGCGCAGACTGGGTCTTGCCCACCACGTCGAGCAGGTGCTTGCAGAGGTACAGATAGTTCTCAGAGAAGCCCTCGCGCTCGTTGAAGAAGGCGAGGAACAGCTCGGTGCAGGCCGGGCTGGCGATACCCGACAGGACGCACATGATGATCTCGTGCTCGGACTCCATCTTGCCGACGTAGAAATCCTCCTGGTAGGTGGGCCGTGCCAGCGCTGTGTAAAAGCACTCGGTCATCGGCGCGATGGTGCGCTCGCCGTATCCACAGAGCACGTGCACCAGCAAGTCCGACATCGCTTGGTCTGGGCGCAGGCCGTTGGCGACCATGGCGTGGAATGCGCCCTCCGCCGGGTGCGCCAGTGCACCGCGCAGTGTCGCTGCGTCACCACGCCGATTCAATAAGCTGGCGAAGGCCCGGCCCAGCAGCGCCAAATCGGTGATGGCGTAGAGCGCTGGCCAATCATTTTTCGCCATCAGGTCGGCCACGTGGCGCGTTGCCTTAAGGTCTTCTGCGACGGGCTCCCCCCTGGGCCATTCATCCTGCTTAAGCCGCAGGGCGATCTGCTCTTCGCGGTGCTGTGGGTCTGCGTAAAAGCTGGTGAATTTTCTGCCCGCTAGCGGTGCCAGGCTGGTGACGGGATTTTCCTGCACGTCCAGGTCCACCACGGCCGGGCATGCGGCCAACGGGGACAGATCGGTGATCTGGTTGCGCTTGAGCTGCAGCGTGGCCAGGCCGGGGTAGCTTTGCACAAAGCCCAGGTCTGAGATGAGGTTGTCCGATATGAACAGGGCCTTGAATTGCGGCAGGTCCAGCCCCGCCGGAAACGCTGTCAGCTTGTTGTGCCACAGAAACAGGTGGCTCAACACCTTGAAGCCGTTGAGTGCATCAAAGTCTGAGAACCGGCAGTTGTCGATGATCAGCGTCCCCAGGCGGGGCAGTGTCCGCAGCGCCTGGAGGTTGGTGAACTTCAGCCCCTCCAGCTCCAGCTTGCGCAGGCTGGTGATGTGGGCGATGCGCGCCAAGTCCAAGGGCTCTTTCATCTTGCTGCGGTCCAGCGTCAGTTCGAGCACATCGTCGCAGTCGGCAATTTGGTCCAGTTCTTCACTGGTGAAGCGCTCCAGGCGCAGGCCCTTGGAGTGGTTGAGTACCTTGACGCGGGAGTAGATCGAGTCGGTCCACTTGGATTTGAGCTGGGCCATGGTGTCAGGTTGGGTGTGATGGAACAGTGGGCACAAAGCGCCCGAAAAGCGAGCTGCCAGCGTGAAGCGGGCTGCGTCCGTTGATCATAGGGGGCATCCCTGCGAACGCAGTGGACAGGTTGTCCAGTGGGCGCGTTGTATCAGCGGGAAGACGGATTTGGCCAAGTCGCGACGGCCACCTCCATGGGATACACGCCGAACTTCATTTGTTGTTGAGCCGGGTCTCTGCACCAATGAAAACCAGAGGGCCAATGTGGCGCAAAAAAGCAGAGTGAGTCGATCCCCTCAGTCGATTGGCACAGCCAAAGCTTGTGCTTCCCTTGCTTCGCTCCGACTGCACCTTGATTGTTCGTTTGGCGTCTACAGTTCGCCCAATGAAAATCGCACTTCGAATCGCCTTTCTCCTGTTCGTGGTTGTTCCGGTTGCGGCTTGGTTCATTGTCAAGCCAGTTCGCGTCATCGCACCGGCTGCCTTCGGGATGCAATGCGCCAACAATTCCGTCTGCGTGGAGACCCCGGAGAAACTGCCGGAAGCAACAACGCTCTATCGCGAGGCGCTCTCATTCGTTCACAACCATGTCGGCCCCATGAACGGCCAACCTTTGGTGGTGTTCTGCTCAACGCAAACCTGTGCCGATCAGTTTGGCTTAGGGGCCAGGTCTGCCGTCACCGTGGGCACCATGGGCACTGTCATCGGCCCTAAGGCTTGGCATGTGCATTACGTACGGCATGAACTCATTCACCATTTGCAAGGACAACAGTTTGGTGTCTTGCGTCGTGTCTTCATGCCACCTTGGCTGATTGAGGGCATGGCCTATTCACTGAGTGAAGACACCCGTGCCACGTTGGCAGAGCCTTGGCAGGAATACCGTGATCAGTTCAACAAATGGCTTGCGTCGGTGGGCCGGGAGAACCTGTGGAGTGCTGCAAGTAGTTTGTAGTCTTCGTCGTCTGCGCTCTGAGTCGCACTAGCGGCCCGAATCTGTTCTACAGAGAGACCTAAGCCAAGGTCCGCATCTGGCTCACCCGCTTGCCCGCTGAGCCCGTTCGCATCATCACGGACCTTGCCGTGGCCTCCAGGCCGGTCACTCTGATTGCTTTGGGCCCTGAGCAGTCCGTCTCAAAACAGCGGCAAGGCGGACAGTTGATGAGTCCGACCCTTCACTTACGGGCCTGCTTGTCGCGCAGGCTATATTGGTCGCACAACTGCGATTGATCGAAAGACCAGCTCTATGCGTGTATCGCTTGTCATCAGAAATTCAGCAATCGCCGTATTCATCGCATCACCGGTGGCGCTTTCTCTTGGGTCGGTGTACTCCGCTTTGCTTGCCCCTAACGACATTCGAGAGCCTGCAACAGCTTGGGTGCTCATCGCCCTGGCATCAATGGCGACGGCAATCAATCTTCACCTTTCGTTTTTACGTCCTGCGCTGTACGCCATGCTCCATGGCAAATCAATGAAAGGCTACAAGCATGCTTCTGGGATTCCCCTGGTTGGTTCAATCCTTGTATCGATTGCAGTGTTAGTCGCCTGGGGAAAGCTGTCGGTAGCTGCCACGAGTTTGCTGATACTTTTCGCCGACACCGGGAGCGTTTTTTGGTTGTTTGCAGCCCTTGCTCGTGACAGATCATTTTGGAGCGAATCGTAAGGCGCTTGACTCGTTACGCGAACTCCTGGCTTGCTGCCGCCGTGAAGAAATCAGTCAGAAGGATGTGGCGCTTGCGTGCTGGCAGGGTCAACGCATTCAGGCCGAAGGCCCAAGGTGTGTTCTTTGCGCGCCTGTTCAAGGGATGGGACCCAACCGCCATCGGCTTCAATCTCGCCGATGCAACCCCAGCAGTCACCGCCGCAATCTTGAGACAACAGGTCGCCGCGCCTGTCTAGCTCGCGCCCACAAATTTGACACTTTGCCATTGGTCTTGAGTATTCAGCATGAACGGCCGGTTGTGGCCGAATCCCGCCTTCAACCTGCGTCAATAGAAAGCAGCGGCCACCGCGCACCAAACCGCTTCGATTCGATGCGTTGTTGATAGGTTGACACGCTTGCCCTGAGCGGATTGTGTCTGACCCGAAGGTCGAACAAGTCTTCAAGCCCATGGGGTGCGACCACTCCTATCGAATCCTCGGCGTCCAGGTTCACGCCGACACAGGTGGCGAATTCTGGCCACGTTGCCACGCCTTCTTCAAGGGAACCGAGCGCAGGCACTACCTGTCCGAGGTGATCGGCGAACCAGTGGTGCACCGTGGCCTGGTTGGTGACCTCCCATTTCAAGGCTGGCAGGAGCGAACGCAGACGGCTCTCAAGACGGGCCTCTTGATGGGGTGCGTCAGCCGCGTCATCGAAGTAGACGACATCGACGTCTTCAAGGGCGGACGGTTTGTCAAACCCATGGAGGGTGTCCCACACCAGCGACCGTACGGCACCAGCGCCGATGCACCAAGAACCCAGGCCTAGCGAGCGGACTGCCACCAATGCAGACATCAAGCCTTCGGAGGACCGCACCATTGCAACCAGCCTTCGCTCCAGCTCTGGTTGGGGGTTTTGACTGCGTGGCATGGTTCTGTTTGATGTCGGGAATGCCAAGCTGTGGCGGCGTCGCTGGTGAAGGTCTGCGCTGCGGCAGACCACCATAAGTTGTGCAGGACTTCTCTAGCCCTGCTGCCCAGGTGCAATCTCAAAAACATCTCCGTTCGTCGGTGTTGCCGACTCGTGATAGATGTCGTACAGATACTGCGCCAGCTCGGCCGGAGGCACATCAGAGGGGATCGCGAGGCCTGCGGCGCGGCGCTTGCCTTCGTTGCCTATGTGGTAGGCGGTCCAGGCGGTACCTGAGCGTTCGATGGCGATGATGCGTCCAAAAACATTAAAGCGGTGCGACATGGAGGAGGCGGCTCCTTTGGTAACTGCGTGACAAGTGGCTTGCTTTGGCGGGGGGCAATGGTCTCATGACCCCACCGCCCGCATCCCCACCAACCCCGGCATCGCCCCCCGCATTGCCTCCAAAAACAACCGCAGCCTTGCCGGATAAAACCGCGCATACGGGTACACCAGGTACACCGGCAGCGGCGCCGCATGCCAGTTGGGCACCAGGTGCAGCAAGTGCCCCTGCCGCACGTCGTTGTCCACGATCCACGCCGATGAAATACACGCCCCTAGTCCGGCCAGGGCGGCGCTGCGCAGGGCGTACAGGCTGTCGGTGGCCAAACGCGGGGTGATGCCGAAGGTGTGGGCTTCGCCGCCGGGCTCTTGTGTCAGCGTGACCTCGCGGCGGTAGAAGGTGCTCAGGGCCAGCCAGGGCAGGGGCTGCAGGTCTTGGGCGTGCTGGGGCGTGGGGCGCCCGGCCATGAGGGCGGGGGCGGCCAGCACGATGCGGGGCACTTCGGCCAGGCGCACCGCGACCACGCTGGGGTCGTCCACCGCGCCGACCTGGATGGCGCAGTCGATGCCTTCGGCGATGAAGTTGGGGCGGCGGTCGTGCAGCATCCATTCCACGTCCACCTCGGGGTAGCGGCGCAGGTAGGCCATCAGCGGGGCGATGAACTGGTCTTGCCCAAAGGCGTGCGGCGCCAGCACGCGCAGGGTGCCGCGCGGGGTGTCGGCCGTGCCGCGCAGGTCGTCCTCCATGGCGCGCCAGTCTTCCAGCAGGGCCTTGGCGTGGGCAAAGCAGCGGTCGCCGTCTTCGGTCAACTTCATCACGTGGGTGGAGCGCTGCAACAGCTTGATGCCCAGGCTGCGCTCCAGCGCCTGCAGGCGGCGGCTCACGGTGGGCTGGCTGGTGCCCAGTTGCTGGGCGGCGGCAGACAGGCTGCCGGTCTCGACGATGCGGATGAAGGTCTGCATCAGCTCGATGCGGTCGGCGCCGGGTGGCAAAGCATTGGTCATGCATGCAGCGTATAACAAATCTGCAGCGCAGCCCACTACCCAGCGCGCCGCCACTTGAGAACAATCGGCCCCTTCGTTGGCTGAACAGGGGTTGAGATGTCTTCCATTCAAAGTGCGCATGAAAACGGTGCGGCGGGTGCAGAACGGGCTGTGGGGGTGGTGAGTGCGCCGCTGCTGTTGCTGCTGGCCACCACGGCGGGGCTGAGCGTGGCGTCGCTGTACTACAGCCAGCCCATGCTGGGCGTGCTGGGGCCCGACATGCAGGCCGACAGCCGCGTGGTGGGGCTGGTGCCCACGCTCACGCAGCTGGGGTATGCGCTGGGCATCTTGCTGCTGGCGCCGCTGGGCGACCGGTTTGACCGACGCCGCATCATCGTCATCAAGTCCATCGCGCTGATGCTGGCGCTGCTGCTGAGCGGCCTGGCGCCTGGCATGGGCGCGCTGCTGGCGGCCAGCCTGGCCGTGGGGCTGGCGGCCACGGTGGCGCAGGACGTGGTGCCCGCTGCTGCCACGCTGGCCCCGGCCGCACAGCGCGGGCGCATGGTGGGCATTGTGATGACGGGGCTGCTGCTGGGCATCTTGCTGTCGCGCGTGGTCAGCGGCTTTGTAGCGCAGCAGTGGGGCTGGCGCACGGTGTATGTGGCGGCGGCGGTGGCCATTGCACTGCTGACGGTGGCCGTGTGGCGCGGGCTGCCGCGCTTTGCGCCGACCACGCAGCTGGGCTATGGCGCGCTGATCGGATCGATGGTGGCGCTGTGGCGCCAGCACTCTGCGCTGCGCCGTGCGGCCTGGGCGCAGGGGCTGCTGGCCGTGGGCTTCAGTGCGTTCTGGTCCACGCTGGCGGTGATGCTGCACAGCCAGTTTCAGCTGGGTACGGCGGCTGCGGGTGCGTTTGGCCTGGCCGGGGCGGCGGGGGCACTGGCCGCACCGTTGGCCGGGCGCCTGGCCGACAAGCGCGGGCCCGAGGTGGTGACGCGCTATGGCGCCGGGCTGGCCGCCGCGTCGTTTGCAGTGATGGCGCTGGCACCGCTGCTGCCTGCGCAGGCCCAACTGGGGTTGATTGTGGCCAGTGCCATTGGCTTCGACTTTGGCGTGCAGGCCACGCTGGTGGCGCACCAGACCATCGTGTACGGCATCGACCCTGCGGCGCGCAGCCGGCTCAATGCGCTGTTGTTCACCGGCATGTTCATCGGCATGTCGGCCGGAGCGGCGCTGGGCAGCCTGGCGTTGGCGCAGTGGGGCTGGCTGGGCGTGGTGGCCCTGGCCACGGCGGGGTCGCTGGCAGCGCTGGGTGTGCGGCTGGCGGGCCGGTGATGAGCAAAAAGTGCCTCTAGCGCTTGCGGATAAAGCGCTAGAAGCTATTGAAATGATAGCGATTTGGCCAGCGCTAACGCCCAACCGCTGGGTTCGCACACCGGTGGATCAGGCCTTTTGCACGTCGATGTGGTACAGGCCCCAGGGGCACAGGGCAAAGCGTTCCTTCAGGGTTTTGCCCTGGAAGGCGGGCAGCACATCGGCGTCATACACGGCCCACTGCGGGCCCAGGCCACCCAGGGCCATGGGTTGGCCGTCAATGTGGGTGGCCACCAGCATGCGGTAGGCATGGGCATCGGCCAGGCTGATGTTGACGGTGTAGCCATCCACGGCGCGCAGCACCAGTTGCACGGGGCTGTTGGCGGGCACGCCCGCAGCGGCCAGCACGGTGGTGAGCAGCGGGCCCTGCAGGGTGTGGCGCTGGGCGTCGTACTCCAGCGTGGGCCGGATGGTGACCTGGGGCATGCGCTGCAGCGCGGCAGCGTCCAGCGCGTAGGCCGCGTTGAACTGAATGCCGTGCTTGCCCATCATCTGGTCGATGGTGGTGTCCAGCGCGCCCCGGTTGGGCTGGGTGATGGCGCCGCTCACGGTCAGCAGCGTCGGGCCGCGCAGGGCGGCTTTGGGGGCTGCTTTCTGGGCCGCCTGGCTGGCGCTGGCCGCACCCCACAGGCCTGCCAGGCCCACGCCAGCCGCCACAAAATTGCGTTTATTCATCGCTGTCATCCTGGTCCCCTTCTGCGTCGGTTGAGGGCCGGATGGTAAGCGGTCAGCGTGCCGTGCCGTGCTGGGCTGGCTGTGTTTTATGCAGCCTTTGCCACCTGTGCGGCCAGGGGCGCGACCAGCGCGGTCTTGAAGCTCTTGTCCCACAGCGGCGCCACCTGCGCAGGCCCGTCCAGCACGCCCAGTTGCAAAAAGGTGTCGGCTACGGCCTGGTGGCCTTGCACCACGCTGTCGTCCACGGCGCGCAGGTCGTAGTCGTTGCTGCGGTTGTTCCACAGCTCAATCAGGTCGCCCACGGCTACGCGGGTTTCGGCCGACTGGGCCTGGGCGTAGGCCAGGTAGTTGCTGTTGGCCCACAGGTAGGCGCGGCGCAGGCGTTGCAGGTAGTCGGCAATGGCGGCGTGTTTGAGCGGGTCGTCCACCGCACGCGGGTTGGCGTAGATGGGGAAGTTGCCCGAGAGGTAGCCCAGCCCGGTTTTGAGCACGCGCGCGCCATAGCGCAGTCGCGCCAGCTGGCCGTTGTAGCCATAGATGGCCCAGGCGTCCAGGTCGCCCCGGTCAAAGGCCGAGAGTCCATCGGCCGGGGTGAGGTTGATGGCCTGGATGTCGTTGAAGCTCAGGCCCGCCTCGGCCAGTTGCTTGCTCAAAAAATAGTGCGATGTGGTGGCACGCACATAGCCCACGCGCTTGCCCTTGAGGTCGGCAATGCGCTGGATGGGCGCGTCCTTGCGCGCCAGCGTGACCTGGTTGTTGAGGTCTTCGCGTACCACGGCGATGAAGCGCACCTGCGCCTTTTGGCGCGCGGCAAACAGGGCCGGGATCTCGCTGCCCGAGCCCACGTCCAGTGCATCGCCGTTCAGGGCCTCGATGTGCAGCACGCCGTTGTTGAGCTCGCGCCACTCGATGCGGTACGGCGTTTGCCCCAGGCCTGCAGCGGTAATCAGCGGGCGCCACAGGCCCTTGTAATAGCCGATGCGCAGCGTGACTTTGGAGAGGTCGGCCGCCGTGGGGGCCGGGGGTGCGGCCCAGGCGGGCATGCTGGCCGTGGCGGCCCAGGCGGCGGCGCCCAGGCTGGCTTGCAGGAGGTGGCGGCGGTTCAGTGGATGGGTGTCAGACATGGCAGTGGGGCAGGCAGGTTAGCCGGGTCGATGGAGAAGACCGCGAGATTCGGCCAAGCGCGGCCACTGTGCA
Source organism: Acidovorax sp. 56 (assembly GCF_002749705.1). Lineage (NCBI taxonomy): Bacteria > Pseudomonadati > Pseudomonadota > Betaproteobacteria > Burkholderiales > Comamonadaceae > Acidovorax > Acidovorax sp. 56. The sequence goes on along the minus strand of NZ_PEEV01000001.1, from coordinate 2,330,729 downwards.
AAGACTGTTGCGTAGCATCGATATGCAAGAAATGAGGGCGTCTTGCCGCTGCCCTGCCGTGGCTGCGGGCGCCGCTGCTGCACATGCCAAAACCGCATGTGGTCACGCGGATTTCTTCGTTGGCGGTGGGGGCGCGGGCTTCTATGGTGGGTGCGCACTGCCTTCTCTTCCTTTTTGAAACCACCCCCACTGAAAGCCGCCGCCATGTCCGCCGTTCTCAAGCCCGTGCCCGATGTTTCCGCCGATGCCTCCGTCCACTCTGCGCCCACGGCCCTGGCCGTCAACCCCCATCCGCAGCGCAAAGACTGGTTTGACCCGGCCCCGGCACGCCCTACGCTGGAGGCAGAGCGCCGCTACCGCAAGGAGCGCCTGGCCGTGGCCTTTCGGCTGTTTGCACAGTTTGGTTTTGACTACGGCCTGGCGGGCCACATCACGGCCCGCGACCCCGAGCGGCTCGACCACTTTTGGGTCAACCCGCTGGGCATCCACTTCTCGCAGATCAAGGTGTCTGACCTGCTCTTGGTCAACGCTGCGGGCGAGATCGTGGTGGGCGAGGGGCCGCTGAACCGTGCGGCCTTCGCCATCCACGCCGCCCTGCACGAGGTGCGCCCCGACGTGGTGGCGGCCGCCCACACCCATTCCACCTACGGCAAGGCCTGGTCGGCCCTGGGCCGCAAGCTCGACCCGCTTACGCAGGACGCGTGCGTGTTCTATGGCGACCATGGCCTGTTTGACGACTTCAGCGGCGTGGTGCTGGAGACGGACGAGGGCTTTCGCATTGGCAAGGCGCTGGGCCAGTACAAGGCCGTGATCTTGAAGAACCACGGCATCCTCACGGCCGGGCCTTCGGTGGAGTCGGCCGCGTGGTGGTACATCGCACTCGAGAACGCCTGCCAGGCCCAGCTGCTGGCCGAGGCGGCCGGTACACCCAGCCCGATTTCGCCCGAGGTGGCGGCGCTCACGCACTCGCAAATCGGCCGCCCCGGCGGGGCCGAGCATGCCTTCCAGAGCCTGTACGACATCGTGGTGCGCCAGCAGCCCGAGGTGCTGCAGTGAATGCGCCACTGACCTGGGAGCAGACGGCGCGCACGCTGGCGGTGGAGTTTGCCAGCCGCGCTGCGGCGCACGACGCCGATGGCAGCTTTCCATTCGAGAACTTTGAGGCACTGCACCAGGTCGGTCTGTTGACGCTGGCCGCCCCCCAGGCGCTGGGCGGGCAGGGCGCTACGCTAGCGCAGCTGGGCAGCGTGATTGGCGCCATTGGCTACGCCTGCCCGGCCACGGCTTTGGTGCTGACCATGCAATACATCCAGCACCGCAGCATGGGCCGCGCACCCGTTTCGCGCCTAGCACGTTCGTGGCCCGAGCCACTGGCGCGCAAGCTGGTGGCTGAGGCGGCGGCGGGCGTATCCCTGGTCAACGCCCTGCGCGTGGAGCCCGAGCTGGGCTCGCCCGCACGCGGCGGCCTGCCCGCCACCGTGGCGCGGCACACGCCCGAGGGCTGGCGCATCAGCGGCCACAAAATCTATTCCACCGGCTCGCCCATCCTGCGCTGGTACAGCGTGTGGGCCCGCACCGACGAGGTGGTTCCCCGTGTGGGTAATTTTTTGGTGCAAGCGGGTCTGCCCGGCACGCGCATGGTCGAGACCTGGGACCACCTGGGCCTGCGCGCCAGCGGCAGCCACGACGTGGTGTTGGACGATGTGCTCATCCCGCTGGACCACGCCATCGACCTGCGCGCCCCGGCCGACTGGGCTGGCGGCGAGCCTTGGCTGCAGGTGGAGATGGCGGTGATGCTGGGCGCGCTCTACACCGGCGTGGCCCAGGCGGCACGCGACTGGCTGGTGCGCTTTCTGCACGAACGCAAGCCCGCCAGCCTGGGCGCAGCGCTGGCCACCCTGCCGCGTGCGCAAGAGGCCCTGGGCCACATCGAGGCGCTGCTGCTGACCAACCAGCGCCTGGTGGCCAGCCTGGCCCGCGATGCGGACGAGGGTGCGCCCCTGTCGGCCGTGCACAGCGGCCTCATCAAATCCATCACCACCGGCAACGCCGTGCAGGCGGTGGAGCAGGCCCTGGCCTTGACCAGCAACCACGGCCTGGCCCGCAAGAACCCGCTGGAGCGCCACCTGCGCGACGTGCTGTGCGGTCGCATCCACACCCCGCAAGACGACAGTGCCCGCGTGGCGGCGGGGCGCCTGGCGCTGGGGCTGTGAACGTGGCCGCTGTGCCTTCTTCCCTCTCTTCGCCTTCGCCTTCGTTTTTGCCACGCCCCGTGGTCATCAACCAGGCGGGCCCCGCTGCAGCGCATGCCGTGCAGGCTGCGGGCCTGGGCGTGCAGCTGCTGGACGCAGAAAGCGATGCCCCCTGGGCCGTGGCCGCGCAGGGCGATGTGCTGTTGACCGGCCCGCGCAACGGCTGGCTGAAGCCACCACCAGCGCGGCCCGCAGGCTGGCCTGGGCGCCTGCGCTGGGTGCATGTGACATCGGCCGGGGTGGACTACTACCCGCCCTGGCTGTGGGACGTGCCGCAGGTGAGCTGCTCGCGTGGCGTGGCCGCAGTGCCCATTGCCGAGTACGTGCTGGCCGCCCTGCTGGACCACGCCAAGACCTGGACCAGCCTGCGGGTGCACAGCCCGCAGCAGTGGCGGGCCACGTTCGATCGCGCCACCCACAGCCCGCTGGCCTTGTTGCAAGGGCAGACGCTGGGCTTGGCGGGCTATGGCGCCATTGGCCAGGCCATCGCCCAGCGCGCTGCAGCGCTGGGCCTGCGCACGCTGGCCTGGCGGCGCACGCCTGCGGCATCGGCCGCAGCGCCGCAGCACCCGTCTCGCGCGCCTGCCGATGCGGTGCAGTGGGTGGATTCGCTAGAGGCCTTGCTGGCGCAGTCAGACCACTTGGTGCTGGCCTTGCCGCTGACGGCGCAGACCCACCAGGTGCTGAACGCGCAGACATTGCAGCACGCCCGCCCTGGCTTGCACTTGGTCAACATTGCCCGTGGCGCGCTGTTGGACCAGACCGCTTTGCTGCAGGCGCTGGACGACGGCCGCATCGCCCGTGCCACGCTGGACGTGACCGACCCCGAACCCCTGCCCGAGGGCCACCCGCTGTACCACCACCCCCGCGTGGTGCTCACTCCGCACCTCTCGTGGTCTGCCGCCAATGCGCCTGCGCTCACAGCGCAAAAGTTTGCAGACAACCTGGGGCGCTATGTGCGCGGCGAGGCTTTGCACGATCTGGTGCGGGGCCACGGTAGTTACTGAAAGCCTGGGCATGGCCTGCCGCCGCGCAGTACCGAACGGCCGCAGGACACCGCCATTGCAAACCGCATATCCAACTGCAAAACGCTTCGTTGGTGTTTGGGGGGCGGGCTGATGCAATGGGTGCAAGTTCATCTTGCCCCTCATCTGATCTGCCATGACCATGCAACGCCGCCAGTTCCATCGCCTGCTCACCGCCTCGGTGTCAGCCGCCTCTTTCCTCTCGCCCGTGCTGGTGCATGCACAGGCCAAAACCGTGCTGCGTGCGGGCGACCAAAAAGGTGGCCTGCGCGCCCTGCTCGAAGCGGCGGGCGAGCTCAAGGACCTGAGCTACGACATCAAGTGGACGGAGTTCCCCGCCGCTGCGCCGCTGGCCGAGGCCCTCAACGCCGACGCGGTGGACTTCGGCCCCATTGGCGATGCGCCGCTGCTCTTCACCCTGGCCGCAGGCAGCCGCGTCAAGGCCTTTGCCGCCAACCGCTCGGACCCGTATGGCACGGCCATCCTGGTCACGCCGCAGTCCACGCTCAAGGACGCCAGCAGCCTCAAAGGCAAGAGCATTGCCACCAACCGGGGCTCCATCGGGCACTACGTCACGCTCAAGGCGCTGGAAGCGGTGGGGCTCACGGCCGACGATGTGCAGATCAAGTTCATCCCGCCCGCCGATGCCAAGCTGGCGCTGACGCAAGGCGCGGTGGATGCCTGGGCCACCTGGGAGCCCTACACCGCGCTGGCCGAAACCAGCAAGCACGCGCGCGTGCTGGTCAGCGGGCGCGGCCTGTCGTCGGGCCTGAGCTTTTTGGCGGCCACCGAATCGGCCCTGCAAAACAAGCGCGCCGTGCTGCAAGACTTCAAGGCCCGCGTGGAGCGCGCCCAGGTCTGGTCGTACCAACGCCCGGCCGAGTTTGGCGCCGCACTGGCCCGTGTCATCGGCATCCCCGAAGAGGCCGCGCGCCTGCAGTTTGAGCGCCGCGCCACCCGCTGGCTGCCGATTGACGCGCAGGTGGTGGCCGACCAGCAGCGCACCGCAGACTTCTACCTGAAGGTGGGCCTGGTCAAGCAAAAGCTCGATGTGAGCAAGACGTTTGACAGCCAGTTTTCGCAGCTGGCCTGAGAGACTTGCGGTTCAAAGAGATGGCCCAAGTGCGTGGACCCCGTGGATATTTGAAGAAGCAATTCCGTTCACGCTGAGCCTGTCGAAGCGCCGCGCAGGGCTTCGACAGGCTCAGCCTGAATGGATTGGGGGTGACGTATTGCAATGGCTGCGCGGAAAAAGAAAGGGGCTGGATATCCAGCCCCTTTTTGTTTCTCGTGGTGTTTGCGGTTCAGTGCTTGCCCTTCCACGGCACCAGCACCCGCTCGGCCAGGCGCATGGCCAGGGAGAAGGAAAACGCCAGCGCGGCGATCACGCCGATGCCGACAAACACGGCGTCGGTGGCCAGGAAGTGCGAGGCCGACATGATCATGTAGCCAATGCCCCGGGTGGATGCGATCAGCTCGGCCGCCACCAGCGTGCCCCAGCCCACGCCCAGGGCGATGCGGATGCCGGTGAGGATTTCGGGCAGGGCCGAGGGCAGCACGATGTGGGTGAACAGTTGCCCCCGCGTGGCGCCCAGCGACAGGGCGGCGTTGACCCGCTCCAGCGGCAGGGCGCGCACGCCGGCCTGGGCCGACAGCACCACGGGCGCAAACATGGCCAGGGCCAGCAGGGCGATTTTGGAAGTCTCGCCAATGCCCAGCCAGATGATCATGAGCGGCAGGTAGGCCAGTGGCGGCAGGGGCCAGTAGAACTCGATGGGCGCATCGGGCACGCCCTTGGCCCAGCGGTTCAGCCCCATCAGCAGGCCCAGTGGTACGCCCAGGCCCACGGCAATGACGGCGGCGCTGACGATGCGCGTCAGGCTGGCGGCCACATGCTCCCACAGCGTGGCGTTGGCATAGCCCTCGGTGAAGATGGTCACGCCCGTGGCCCACACCTCGGCAGGCGTGGGCATGAACAGGCTGGGCACCCAGCCGGTTTGCGCCACCAGCCACCAGGCCAGCAGCAGGGCCAGCGCGGCGCCGATGCTGATGGGCACGGTGGAGCGCTCACCCACGCCAAAGCCCCGGGGCTTGACGGTGCGCGGGGCGGGGGGAATGGGCGCAGGGGGCGGCGTTGCTGCGTTGCCGTACTCGTCGCCTTTTTCTGCGGTGGGCAGCAGGTAGTTCAACACCAGGTCGTTCATGCCAGGGCTCCTTGTTTGGCGTGCGCAGCGGCGTACTCAGTGTTGTCAGCGCTGTGGGCGCTGTCGGTGTGTTCTGAGCGGTGGACGATGTCGCGGATCTGTTCGCGCAGCTGCGCAAAGCCGGGCAGGGTCTTGATGGCCTTGGCGTTGCCTTCCTGGGCAAAGCGCTGCACGTAGTCCAGGTCAAACCGGGCCACGATGCGCCCTGGGCGGGGCGACATGACGATGACCTCGGTGCCGAGAAAGATGGCTTCCTCGATGGAGTGGGTGATGAAGAACACCTGCTTGCCCGTGCGCTGCCACACGGACACGAGCAGCTCTTGCATCTGCTCGCGTGTCATGCTATCCAGGGCGCCAAAGGGCTCGTCCATGAGCAGGATGTCGGGGTTGGGCGCCAGGGCGCGGGCCAGGCCCACGCGCTGGCGCATGCCGCCAGACAGCTCATACGGCGCGGCGTCGGCAAAGTCTTGCAGGCCCACCAGCTCCAGCAGCTCTTGCGCACGCTCGCGCCGCTGGCACCGGCAAACTGCAGGCCCAGGGCCACGTTCTCCGCCACCGATTTCCAGGGCAGCAGCGTGTCTTTCTGGAACACCACGCCCCGGTCTGCACCGGGGCGGGTGATGGGTCGGCCGTGCAGCGTGATGCTGCCTTCGGACAGCGGCAAAAACCCCGCCATGGCGTTGAGCAGGGTGGACTTGCCGCAGCCCGAGGTGCCCAGGGCCACCACGAAGCCGCGCGGCGGGATGTCGAGCGAGACCCGGTGCAGCGCCTGCACCGCGCGGCCGTCGCGGGCCTCAAAGAAAACACTGGCATCGCGCACAGACAGCATGGTGGGACTCCGGTAGTGGTGGTTCAGGGCCTAGAGCGACTCAGAAAACTCAGCGAAGCGGCCCTGGCTAGGCGTTTCGCCGCAGGCAGTACAAGCAGTACGACAAGGCGAGACAACGACGCCAGGGGAGTTTTATGAGTCGCTCTTACTTCAGCGCTGTGGGCGTGACGTACTTGGCGTAGCTGCCTTGCACCTGCGAGATCTTCTTTTGCTCCTTCAGGAAGGCCGAGGTTTCCTTGAGGATCTTGGCTACGCCGGATTGCTCGCCGCCGCCCAGCCAGGCTTCGCTGACTTGCTCGCTGCGGGGCACCAGGTTCAGGTTCTTGAGCCCGGCGGCCTGGTCGGCAGGGGTGCCGCCCAGCAGTTTGGCCAGTTGCTTGGTGTTCTCGCTGTCGGGGCCCCAGGCAGCCTTGTCGGTGGCGAAGGACTGGCTGTATTTGTCGATGACGGCGGCATAGTTCTTCAGGAACTCGGGGTGCTCTTTGGCAAATTTGCCTGTGGCCACCCAGGCGCTGAAGGTGGGGGCGCCTTTTTCAGCCACGTCTTTGGAGGTGACCAGCACGGTGCCGTTCTTTTTGAGTTCGGTGAGGGCCGGGTCCCACACAAAGCCGCCGTCGATGTCACCCCGGTTGTAGGCGGCCACGATTTCGGGCTGCGGAATGGCCAGCACCGTCACGTCTTTTTCGGTGAGGCCCTGGTTTTTGATGAGGGCCAGCAGCTGGTAGTGGTCGGTGGACACGGGCGCTGCGGCCAGGCGCTTGCCCTTGAGGTCGTTCACTGTCTTGATGCCCGAGCCGTTGCGCACCACCAGGGCTTCGTCGGTGCCTGAGATGGAGGCCAGGTAAAAGCCCTGGATGTCCAGCCCGCGCGAAGCGGCTGCTGCGTAAGGGCTGGAGCCCACATAGCCCACTTGCACATCGCCCGAGGCAATGGCGGCCACCACGTCGGCGCCCGAGTTGAACTTGCGAAAGTCGATCTGGTAGCCCGTGGTCTTGGCGAAATCGCCATTGGCAATGGCCACGGCCGAGGGCAGGGCGTCGGTCTGGTAGCCCACCACCACTTTCTTGTCGGCGGCCAGGGCGCTGAAGGCGCTGGCCAGGGCGAGGGTGCCTGCGGCGGCGATGGCCAGGGGTTTCCAGAATTTCATGAAAAGGTCTCCGTGTCGGTGATCGGGGTGATCGAGGGGTTGGTCCCTGCGGTGCAGGGGCGTCACGGAAATCCTATGTTTAGATGAATAAGTTGATATGGAAGGAAATCAACATAGCAAATGCAAATAACGAGCTTGGTGCGCCGCGCGGTTGGCGGGATGCTTGAGGCCACTTTCAGCCGCCTTTAGCCATCTTTCACCGCCTTTTGCCACCCTCTGCATTTGCCGCCACCATGACCTTGCACATCCAAGCCCTGGGCCCTGCCATTGGCGCCCTTGTCACCGGCATCGACCTGACCCAGCCCGTGAGCGACGCCCAGCGCGATGCGCTGCTGGCCGGGCTGCTCCAGCACCATGTGCTGTTCTTTGAGAACCAGCCCGTCACCCCCGTGCAGCAGCGCGACCTGGCCCGGCGCTTTGGCGAGCTGCACATCCACCCGGTGTACCCCACGCACCCGGATGCGGTGGAAATCATCGTGCTGGACACCGATGACAACAACCCGCCCGACAACGACAACTGGCACACCGATGTGACCTTCATCGACAAGCCGCCCATGGGTGCGCTGCTGTCGGCGCGGCACCTGCCGCCCTCGGGCGGCGACACGCTGTGGGCCAGCGGCATTGCGGCGTATGAGGCGCTGTCAGAGCCGCTGCGCAAGTTGCTCGATCCGCTGCATGCCGAGCACAGCTTTGTGCAGTCGTTCCCCGCCTGGCGCTATGCCCGCACGCCTGAGGAGCGCAAGGTGTGGGAGAGCGCTGCGGCCAAGTACCCCGACATCCCGCACCCCGTGGTGCGCACCCACCCCGTCAGCGGCAAGCGCGGCCTGTTCGTCAACGAAGGCTTTACCAGCCGCATCGTGGAGCTGGACAAGAAGGAGAGCGACGCGATCCTGGCCTTCCTGCGGGTGCACATCGCCAAGCCCGAATTCACCGTGCGCTGGCGCTGGAAGCAATACGACCTGGCCTTCTGGGACAACCGCCTGACCCAGCACTACGCCACGGTGGACTACCTGCCCCACCGCCGCGTGATGCACCGCGCCACCGTGCTGGGCGACGTGCCGTATTGAATCGGCTCGCCCACCCATTGCTATGAAATGAATAGCTGCTAGCGCTTGTTGAATAAGCGCTAGAGCCTGTTTTTATTGAAAGCCCCCCATGACCACCGCACAGGACACTCTGACCCTCGCCCCAGAACTGCAAACCCTCCACACCGCTGCCCAGGCCGAGGGCCTGGCCTACGCCGGTGGCGTGCCCCCCGCACTGGCCTGGCGCCTGGTGCAGGCCAACCAGGCCGTGCTGGTGGACGTGCGATCGAGCGAAGAGCGCAAGTTTGTGGGCCATGTGCCCGGCAGCCTGCACGTGGCCTGGGCCACCGGCACAGCGCTGGTGCGCAACCCGCGCTTTGTGCGCGAGCTCGAAGCCAAGCTGGCCAAAGAGGGCGGCAAGGACGCCGCCGTGCTGCTGCTGTGCCGCAGCGGCAAGCGCTCGGTGCTGGCGGCAGAGGCCGCCGCCGCTGCCGGGTTTGCCCATGTCTTCAATGTGCTGGAAGGCTTTGAGGGCGAGATCGACCCCCAGCTGCACCGGGGCGGCAGCGACGGCTGGCGTTTTCACGGCCTGCCCTGGGTGCAGGACTGACAGGTTGCAACGAGGAACGAGCAATGGCCATCTTTGACATTGAACAGATCGTGCAATCGCTGCACGGCGTGCGCCGCGACTGGCGCGATGCGCAAAAGCGATCGCAGGAGCCCGGCGGGCGCGAGTTTCCGTCGCGCGATGCGCTGGCGCGGGTGGTAGAGCAGCTCAAGGGTGCGCTCTTTCCCATGCGGCTGGGCCCGCCCGACTTGCGCCAGGAGAGCGAAGACTTCTACGTGGCCCACACGCTGGACGCCGCGCTGCACACCCTGCACGCGCAGATGGTGCTGGAGCTGAAATACGGCGCACGCCACCAGCCGCGCGACGCCCAGGACGTGGAGCAGCAGGCCCTGAAGGCCGCGCAAGACCTGGCCCAGTCGCTGCCCGACATCCGCCGCCTGCTCGACAGCGATGTGCTGGCCGCCTACCAGGGCGACCCGGCGGCGGGCAGTGTGGACGAGGTGCTGCTGTGCTACCCCGGTGTGCTGGCCATGATCCACCACCGCATTGCGCACCGCCTGTACCTGCTGGGGCTGCCGTTGCTCGCGCGCATCGTGTCGGAGCTGGCGCACAGCCAGACGGGCATTGACATCCACCCTGGTGCACAGATTGGCGCGGGCTTTTTCATCGACCACGGCACGGGCGTGGTGATTGGCGAGACGGCGGTGATTGGCAAGCGCGTGCGCCTGTACCAGGCCGTGACGCTGGGGGCCAAGCGCTTTCCGACCGATGCCGATGGCGTGCTGCAAAAGGGCCTGCCGCGCCACCCGCTGGTGCAGGACGACGTGGTCATCTACGCGGGCGCCACCATTTTGGGCCGTGTCACGCTGGGCAAGGGGGCGGTGATTGGCGGCAACGTGTGGGTCACGCACGACGTGCCTGCGGGCGGCCATGTCACGCAGGCCAGCGCCCAGGCATCGGGCCGCTTCCCGTCCATCCTGGCCGAGGTGGCGCTGTGACCACGCTCGTCAAAGGCTTTGGCATTGCGGTGCGCCAGTCGCGCGAGGCGCAGGGCTGGTCGCAAGAGCGGCTGGCCGAGCAGTCGGACCTCAACCGCTCGTATGTGGGCGAGATCGAGCGCGGCAGCGTCATCGCATCCCTGCACACCGTCGAAAAACTGGCCGGTGCATTGGGCGTTGCGCCCTCGGTGCTGGTCACACGCGGCGAGTCCGTGCACCAGAGGCAACTGGTACGCGGCCTGCAGTTGGCGGCTATAGCCTGTTGAGGCGGAGCGCTGGAACTTTGACACTGCAGCAGTCACTGGCTGGCCTGTGCGCACCCTGGTCTGCACCGAGAGGTGGGGATGTGGGGCGCTGTATCGGGCGGGCGGGTTTTCTGATTTTTTTCTTGTTTGTTTTCAACCTCACGGAGTATTCACATGTCGGCAACAGTGGGCGGAACCACCGCACTCAGCGATAGCGGCGCACGGCAACTCGCCAATGCAACCAAGACGGCACCCCAGCTTTCCACCATCTCGCCGCGCTGGCTTACGCACCTGCTGCAGTGGGTGCCGGTGGAGGCGGGCATCTACCGCCTGAACCAGGTCAAGAACCCCGAGGCCATCAAGGTGGCCTGCACCGCCAAGGAGAAGGAAAACCAGCTCCCCCGCACCTTCGTCGATTACGAAGAGAACCCGCGCGAGTACTTCCTGAACGCGGTGAGCACCGTGCTGGACGTGCACACCCGCATCTCCGACTTGTACAGCAGCCCGCACGACCAGGTCAAAGAGCAGTTGCGCCTGACCATCGAGACCATCAAAGAGAACCAGGAAAGCGAGCTGATCAACAACGCCGACTACGGCCTGCTGGCGCAGGTGACGGACGAGCAGCGCATCTTCCCGCTGACCGGCGCACCCACGCCCGATGACCTGGACGAGCTGCTGACCAAGGTGTGGAAAGAGCCCGCCTTCTTTCTGGCCCACCCGCTGGCGATTGCCGCCTTTGGCCGCGAAGCCACGCGCCGTGGCACGCCACCGCCCACGGTGAGCCTGTTTGGCTCGCAGTTCATCACCTGGCGCGGCGTGCCGCTGATTCCGTCGGACAAGGTGCCTGTGGCCGATGGCAAGAGCAAGATCTTGCTGCTGCGCGTGGGCGACAAGCGCCAGGGCGTGGTGGGCCTGTACCAGCCGGGCCTGCCGGGCGAGCAAAGCCCCGGCCTGTCGGTGCGCTTCATGGGCATCAACAACCATGCGATTGCGTCGTACCTGATCTCGCTGTACTGCTCGCTGGCGGTGCTCACGCCCGACGCGCTGGCCGTGCTGGACGATGTGGAGATCAACAAGTACCACGACTACCCAGACACCTACAAATAAGGTGGCCGCGCGGTGACGAACCTCTCTCACACATCCTCTGCGGTGCCGCAGTCTCCGCTGGACACGGCTGCGCTCGCCCGCATGGCCTCGGCCCTGTTTGCGGCCCTGCCGGGCGAGCCGCCGGACCTGTCTGGTGCAGCCTCTGCCGTGCCGCGCCCTGCTGCGGCGGGCTTTCCGCCCGGCGTGCAGGCGCCGGTGAACCTGGCCCCGGCGGGCTCGCCCCTGGCCAGCCCGGCCGGGCTGGGCCCCTCGGTGCCAGGCACGCCCATCCCGCAAGGGCAGATTCCGGGCAGCAACCTGGTGCCCGCATCGCCCACGCCCGTGCTGTCGCTGGCGCACCGCGCCCCTGCGCTGGTGCCGCATGCCTCGGCGGGCAATGGCCTGCCCGATACGGTGGTCAGCACCTTGCCTGCCTACGAGCCGCGCTTGGGCTCGGGGGCGTTGGGCGTGGCGCCGGTGGCGACTGCACCCTCGGCTGGCTCGGTGCCTGCTGCCTCGGCAGCATCCGCTGCGTCCTCCGCCTCTGCGCCGTACTACTTTGTGGGCGAGCGCCCATCCGGTGTGGCCGTGCCGTCAGCGCCAGAGAGGGGTGATGGGCTGGATGCCTTGTCGCGCCTGCCGTTCCAGTCGTTTGATGCAGCCCATGTGCCCCAGGTCACATCGCCCACGGCAGGCCCGGGTGTGCCCAGCACGGTGCCATCGGCCGAGCCGCAGTTCTACTTTGCCAATGCCGTGGTGCTGCCCGGCGGCTACACCACGCCAGGCCACCCTGCGGCGCAGCAGGCGGGGGCGGTGCCTGTGGTGGCGGGCAGCGCGCACCCAGCGTTTGATGTGCATGCCATTCGCCGCGACTTTCCGGTGCTGTCCGAGCGGGTGAACGGGCGGCCTCTGGTGTGGTTTGACAACGCGGCCACCACGCACAAGCCCAAGGCGGTCATCGACCGCATCAGCTATTTTTACGAGCACGAAAACTCGAACATCCACCGCGCTGCGCACGAGCTGGCCGCCCGCGCCACGGACGCCTACGAAGGTGCCCGCCAGCGGGTGAAGCACTTCATCAATGCGCCGGATGTGAACGAGGTGATCTTTGTGCGCGGCACCACCGAGGCCATCAACCTGGTGGCCAAGAGCTGGGGTGCGCAGCACATTGGCGAGGGCGACGAGATCATCGTCAGCAACCTGGAGCACCACGCCAACATCGTGCCCTGGCAGCAGTTGGCGGCCGCCAAGGGCGCCAAGCTGCGCGTGATTCCGGTGGACGACTCGGGCCAGGTGCTGCTGGATGAATACCAGAAGCTGCTGAACAGCCGCACCAAAATCGTGTCCGTCACGCAGGTGTCGAATGCGCTGGGCACGGTGGTGCCGGTCAAAGAGATCGTGGCCATGGCCCACCGCGCGGGCGCCAAGGCGCTGGTCGATGGGGCGCAGTCCATCTCGCACATGCGGGTGGACGTGCAAGACCTTGGCGCGGACTTCTTTGTCTTCTCGGGCCACAAGGTGTTTGGGCCCACCGGCATCGGCGTGGTGTGGGGCAAGCGCGAGGTGCTGGAGGACATGCCCCCCTGGCAGGGCGGCGGCAACATGATTGCCGATGTCACGTTTGAGAAAACGGTGTTCCAGCCCATTCCCAACAAGTTCGAGGCAGGCACCGGCAACATCGCCGATGCCGTGGGCCTGGGCGCGGCCATCGACTACGTGAACCGCGTGGGCATTGAGAACATTGCCCGCTACGAACACGAGCTGCTCGAATACGGCATGCAGCACCTGGGTGCCATCCGGGGCGTGCGGCTGATTGGCACGGCGGCCCACAAGGCCAGCGTGATGTCGTTTGTGCTGGCGGGCTACACCACCGAAGAGGTGGGCAAGGCGCTGAACGAAGAGGGCATTGCTGTGCGCACGGGCCACCACTGCGCACAGCCCATCCTGCGCCGCTTTGGTGTGGAGACCACGGTGCGCCCGTCGCTGGCGTTCTACAACACCTTTGACGAGATCGACCGCCTGGTGGCGGTGGTGCAGCGCCTGGCTGCGCAGCGCCGCGTGTAACGGGGGCAAGGCTTGTCCTTGCCTACGCCTCACCCCCATCCGTTCACGCTGAGCTTGTCGAAGCGCCGCGCAGGGCTTCGACAAGCTCAGCCCGAACGGATATGGGGGCACAAACATATCTAGCCTGTACATAAAAAAGCTGCCTAGCGCTTATCAATCAAGCGCTAGAAGCTATCTTTTTAGTAGCGTCTGGTGCGCAGGCTGTGCTCAGTCAGCCTTCAGCCCGCGCTCGTACCAGCCCTTGCTGCGGTTGACGATGTGCACCACCAGCAGCATCACGGGCACTTCGATCAGCACCCCCACCACCGTGGCCAGCGCGGCGCCGGAGTGAAAGCCGAACAGGCTGATGGCGGCAGCCACGGCCAGCTCAAAGAAGTTGGACGCACCAATGAGGGCCGACGGGCAGGCCACGCTGTGCTTTTCGCCCACGGCGCGGTTGAGCCAGTAGGCCAGGCCCGCGTTGAAGAACACCTGGATGAGGATGGGCACGGCCAGCAGGGCGATGACCAGCGGCTGCGTGAGGATCGCCTCGCCCTGGAAGGCAAACAGCAGCACCAGCGTGGCCAGCAGTGCACCGATGGACCAGGGGCCGATGCGCTGCAGTGCGGCATCGAGCGCCGCCGGGCCACGCGCCAGCAGGGCGCGGCGCAGCGCCTGGGCGATGGCCACGGGGATCACGATGTACAGCACCACCGAGGTGAGCAGCGTGGCCCACGGCACGGTGATGGCCGACACCCCCAGCAGCAGCGCCACCAGCGGCGCAAAGGCCAGCACCATGATGCTGTCGTTGAGCGCCACTTGTGACAGGGTGAACAGCGGGTCGCCCCCGGTCAGGCGGCTCCACACAAACACCATGGCCGTGCAGGGCGCAGCGGCCAGCAGGATGAGCCCGGCGATGTAGCTGTCGATCTGCTCGGCAGGCAGCCAGGGGGCAAACCAGTGGCGGATGAACAGCCAGCCCAAGAGCGCCATCGAAAACGGTTTGACCAGCCAGTTCACCACCAGCGTGACGCCAATGCCCCGCAGGTGCTGGCGCACTTCGCCCAGGGCGGCAAAGTCCACCTTCATCAGCATGGGGATCACCATCACCCAGATCAGCACGCCCACGGGCAGGTTGACCTGGGCGACTTCCATGCGGCCAATGGCCTGGAAGGCCCCGGGCCACAGCTGCCCCAGCCCAATGCCCACCACGATGCACAGGAACACCCAGACGGTGAGGTAGCGCTCGAACACGCTCATGGTTTGGGGGGCGGGAGGGCTGGCGGGGGCCGTGGTTGTCATGGGGCTCTTTGGGCAATCGGTGTGAGAGGGGATCAGTGGGCTGACAGCTCGCGGGCGGAGCTTTGCAGCACGGTGTGCTGCAGCTTGTCGGCGGGCAGGCTGGTCAACAGCGACAGGCGGCGCTGGATGGCGTGCAGGGTTTTGCGAAAGGCTTCCAATTTTTCGGCCTCGCTGCCATCGCCTTCGGAGGGGTCGGCATAGCCCCAGTGGGCGGTGGCCGGGTGGCCGGGCCAGAAGGGGCACACCTCGCCCGCTGCGTTGTCGCACACGGTGATGATGAGGTCCATGTGGGGCGCGCCGGGGGCGGCAAACTCGTCCCAGCTTTTGCTGCGCAGCCCTTCGGTGGGGATGCCGGCTTTTTGCAGCACTTGCAGGCCCAGTGGGTTGGGCTGCTGGTTATTGCGCGGGCTGCTGCCAGCGGAGTACGCCTTGAAGCGCCCTTCGCCCATGGTGTTGAGCAGCGCTTCGGCCAGGATGCTGCGCGCCGAGTTGTGGGTGCACAGAAAAAGAACGTTCAGGGGGGTGGCGGATTCGGTCATTCGGGGCCTCAGGTCAGCAGCAATGGGAAGAAGAGGATTTGGACGGGCCGCAGCACGCGGCCTGTGTGGAGGCCTGGGGTGCCGCAGCTGCTTTGGGGGCGCAGCAGGCGCCTTGCGCCGCCGCTGCCGCTTCATTGAACACAGGAATGTTTTCGAGCGTGTGAAAGTGCTCCCACGCCACGCCTTGTGGGTCGGTCACCCAGTGCTTTTCGCTGCGGGCGTAGCAGCAGGTGGTGGCGCCTTCGTCCAAGAGCGCCATGTCGGCGGCGCTGGCGCGGGCTTTCAAATCGGCCAGTTCGGCCGCGTCGTCGACCTGAAAGCCCAGGTGGTCCAGCCCCGGCTGGCTGCCTCGGGTCGAGATCGCAAAGTTCACGCGCGGGTCTTCCAGCATCCATTTGGCGTAGTCGGCCTCCACCCGCGCAGGGGCGGCGGCAAACAGGCGCGAGTAGAAGGCGATGCTGGCGGCAAGGTCGTCAACATGCAGGTGAACGTGAAAGCGCTTCATGGTGGGGCTCCTTGGAACAGGTTTTTGGCGGCAGTAAAAAGGGGAAGGCTCAGCAGGCACAACCAGCGGTGGCGGCGCTGGGCAGGCAGGCCTGGCCCTGGCAGCAGTTCTCGGTCAGGTAGCCGATCAGCGCGTTCATGCGCTCGAACTGGGCGCGGTAGATCAGGTTGCGGCCAGCGCGCTCTTGCGCCACCAGCCCGGCGTGGGTCAGCTCTTTGAGGTGGAACGAGAGCGTGTTGGGTGCCACGCCCAGGGTCTCGCTCAGGGCGCTGGGCGTCAGGCCCTCGGTGCCCGCCACGACCAGGGCGCGAAAAATCTCCAGGCGCGAGGCTTGGGCCAGTGCGGCCAGGGCTTTGACGATATCGTTGGTTTCCATAATTCAATGATAATTGAAATATGGAAGTGATGACAAGAAAAAAGCACCGGCTGGCGGTGCTTTGGGGGGAGCAGGTTCTTAGCCTCGGCGCGGGGGTTACATCCCCAGCGACTTGAGCAGGTCGTCGGTGTCGCTGTCGCCGCTGGCCGTTGTCGATGGGACGGGTGCGGGCGCGTTGTGGGACTGGGCCATCAGGGCGTCGGGGTCTGGGGCTTCCTGGGCCTCGAAGTCGTAGAGCTTGATGAACTCGGTGCGGTCCATCGCCAGTTCCAGATAGAAGATGTTGTTGTTGCCGGTGTAGAAGGTCACGCGGCGGGCTTCGGGGTTGTCCAGGTTGGCGTCCACGCTCAGCATCACTTGCTTGTTCAGCACCAGCATCTTGGGCTGGTTCTGGGTGATGTGGGTTTGCAGCTCGCGGCGGATCTTGCCGGTGAAGTCGCCCACCACCTGGTTCATCAGCTCGCCCATCACGTTGCTGACTTCGTCCGAGGTGTAGGAGGTGACCAGGTCGTCCTTGGACATGCCCATGCTCAGCAGGTAGCTTTGGTACAGCTCCATCGCGGCCGAGGCCGAGAAGTTGATGATGACCAGCCCGGAGAAGCCGCCATCGAACAGCACGAAGCAGCCGATGTCGGGTTTGAGGCAGGTTTTGGAGATGCGTTGCACCATGCCGGAGTAGTGCACCTGGCTTTGCGTGGCGACGGAGAGCACGCGCGTGACGGAGTTGCACAGGCTCATCAGCAGGTCTTCGGTGCCGAATACGACGGGTTTATCTTGGTGGCTCATGGTGGCTGGAGTCGGTGCGTTGATCAGGAAAGTCTGTGGCGTAGCATAGGCCATGAAAGCCTTTGCCACCAGATGCATTGCCCTGGTTGTGGGGCTGGGCGCAACAGGAGGTGTGTGCTTGCTGACATCGCGAGTGGGCGGCGGTCAGGGCACGGTGGGCAGGGCCGGCTGCACAGGCTGGCCGTGCAGCCACTGCTGCAACAGGGGCTCGGCCGCGATGGCCTTGGAATACAGGTAGCCCTGGGCCTCGTCGCAATGCAGCTGGGTCAGCAGCGCGGCCTGTGCGGCGGTTTCCACGCCTTCGGCGACGGTCTCCAGCTTCAGGGCTTTGGCCATGCCGATCACGGCAGTGACGATGGCGCGGTTGCCTGCGTGGGTGTCCATGTCCCGCACGAACGACATGTCGATCTTGAGCTTGAACACCGGAAAGCTCTGCAGCCGCTCCAGCGACGAGTAGCCGGTGCCAAAGTCGTCGATGGACAGGCAAAAGCCCACCTCGACCAGGCTGGATGCCACCAGCCGCGCCTTCTCGGGCTCGTTCATCAGGGCGGATTCGGTCATCTCCAGCTCGATCATGCCGGGCGCTACGCCCTGGGCGCGCACCAGACGCTCTGCACGTTCAGCAAAGCCTTCGTCCATCATCTGCGCGGCCGACACGTTGACGGCCACGCGGGGCACCACGGCAGCCCCGGCTTGCTGCCAGTAGGCAATGTCGCGGGCGGCCTGGGTCAGCGTCCAGTCGCCCAGCTCGCCGATGAGGCCGCGCTCTTCGGCCACGGGGATGAATTCGCCGGGGCTGATCCAGTGGCCATCTTCATCGCACCAGCGCGACAGCGCCTCCACCCCGCACAGTGCGCCGGTGGCCAGGTGCACTTTGGGCTGGTAGTGCAATTGCAGTTGCGACTGCGCCAAGGCGCGGGCCAGCTTGGTGCCCAGGGAGATGCGGCGCTCCAGCTTCAACCCCAGCAAGTCGGAGTACAGGTGGCTGCCGCCCCCGCGCGCCTTGATTTCGTACATGGCGATGTCTGCGTGCTTGAGCAGGTCTTCCACGTCCTCGCCCTGGTCGGGGAAGGTGGCCACGCCAATGCTGGCCCCCACCTCGAACTTGAGGCTGTCGATGAGCACCGGGCGGGTGAGCGCCGCTTGCAACTGCTGGGCACGCAGCAGTTTGTCTTCGCCTGGCGCCAGGACGTACACACACATGAACTCGTCGCCGCCCACGCGGGCAAAGACGTCGTCCTTGGCGCAGGCGGCGCGAAAGCGGGTGGCCAGCTCGGCCAGCACGTTGTCGCCCACGATATGGCCGTGGGTGTCGTTGATTTCCTTGAAACGGTCCAGGTCTACGAACAGGACGGCGGCCGATTGGCCGTGGTGCTGCGCGTGGTAAAGCATTTGCTGCGCCAGCATCATGCCGTTGGTGCGGTTGGGAAGCCCTGTCAGCGAGTCATAGAAGGCCAGGCGCTCCATGGCCTGCTCAGTGGTTTTGCGGTCGGTGATGTCCAGCACCGTGCCGTAGCCGCGGATCGGGTTGCCTTGGTGGTCCTTCTCGATCACGCCACGCGCTTCAATCCAGCGCAGACCGGGGTTGGAGTGCACCCGGCATTCGTAACGAAAGCGCCCCACCCGTTGCGCGGCTGTCCATTCGCCATCCACCCGTTGGCGGTCGTCTTCGTGCACGCAGGTCAGAAAGTCGGGGTAGGTGAATGGTTTGGCCACAGGCCAGCCCAGCAGGCGCGCTGCTTGGGGGGTGAGGGCGAAGGTGCCATCAAAATGGGTTTGCCAGGTGCCGATGTTGGCCACGGCCTGGGCGTTGAGCAGGTCGCGCGTGAGCTGGGTTTGCTCGCGCAGGTCTTCAAACACCAGCAGCAGGCGCTGGTCTTGCCCCTTGTCTTGCATGGGCAAGGTGTGTGCGGTGATGCTCACGGGCACGGCCAGCGGGTTGTGGTGGGGGCGCACCTCCACGGTGTCGCGGGCGCTTTGCTGGCGCAGGGCGGCGTCGATCAGGGTGGTGATGTTGGTCACGTCCATCACGTTGGCCAAGGGGCAGCCGCGCAGGCTGTTGGGGGCAAAGCTGAACAGCTTTTCAAAGGCGCGGTTGGCAAACACCACTTTCAGATCGGGGGTGGCCACCATGGTGCCGTAGGGCAGGTTGGCAAAGGCGGCGCCGTAGTCGCGCAGGTCGGCAATCAGTTCGTCGCGGTGGGCAATGTAGCTGTCAATGGCCAGGCCCACGTCCAAAAATATCACCTTGATGAGGGCCTGGAAGGTGTGCAGCAACTCGTCGGGCGAGGCACCGCTCAGCCCCTGCGCGATGCGCGGCAGCAGCTCGGTCAGGTAGTGGCTGTAGGCCCCCAGGTACCAACCTGGCGACAGGCCCACCTTGGCATGTACCAGGCCGACTCGCAAGCGGTCGTCGAGATAGGCGCGGTCGTACACCCCGGCAATCAGGGACTTGAAATAGCTGGACTGGGATTTTTTGAGACGGGCAAGGGTGCCTTCGTCCGGAATGAGTGCACGTGTTTCGCTGAAGGACAGCAGGTGCTCGTAAAACGATTCGATGAAGCCGGGGGCTTTGTCGCCCAGCAATCCGTTCAGGCGCTGTAACGCGTTCTCGTCCTGCGGCGTCAGCGACAGAAAATCCTTGCGGCGTTGAAAGTCTCGGCTGAGGTCCACAAAACTGCCTGTCAATGGGTTACCGAATGCGTCGAACGGAATGAGGACGCTGGCTGGCCAGCCCCATCTTGCGCCAATTTACCACCCTGGACAGATTTTGTTTACATTCCGAAACTTTGGGGTGTCATGGGCTATTGACGCTTGACGCCCGAAGCGCCTTCGGGCAGCTCAGCAAGCCGTTCATTTCTGAAAAATAACGGCATCGAGTTCCAGCGCGCGGATGCTGGATGCAGCCGACTCGGCCTCAGAGCGCGAGGCAAAAGGCCCCACCCGCACCCGGGTGCGGGTGCCTTTGGCGCTGTCCAGGGTCTGCCGGAAGGCGGGCAGGCCTTCGTTGAGCAGGCGGGACTGGGCTTTGCGCGCATTGCTTTCGTCGGCAAACAGACCCACGTTGATATAAAAACCAGGCGCGGCGCCCACGGTGGTGTCGCTGGCGGCAGAGGCCTTGCCCTCAGCCTGGCGGGCCGCGGAGGATGCGGCAGGTGTTTTGCCTGCTGGCACAGGCTTGGCGCGCGTGGGCTCTGAGGCCTTGGCTGCCACGGCTTTGGAGGCTGCCGCCTGCTGTGCGCTGGCTTTGGGCGCCGGCGCTTCCTTGGCTTTGTCCGCAGGTTTTTCTGTGGGCTTTTCGGTGGCTTTTGCCGCTGGTTTTTCGGCCGGCTTTTCGACGGGTTTATCCGCTGGCTTGGCCGGTGTTTTCTCGGTCGCTTTGCCAGCGACAGAGGCCGTCGCTTGAGAGGCTCCCTTGGCCCCATCGGCAGGGGCTTTGTCTGCTGGTGCTGCAGTGGGCTTAACGGCAATGGCTTGCGGTGGTGCTGCGGTCACGGCGGCTGCGGGCGGCGCATCTTCTGCGGCTGCGGCCACGGCCACTGTGGGGGCACTGGGCGGTTGCGGCTTGGGCTGCGCAGCGGCCGTGTCGGCCTTTTCTGCCACAGGGCGGCTGGCGGGGGTGAGGGTGGGAGAGGGGGTGTTCCAGCTGGCGCTGGGGGCCGCGGCCTGCGGCGCTGCCGCCTGGGCTGGCGACTCGCCCGTGAAGGTGCCTTGCGGGAAGACCAGGTAAGCGAGCAGTGCCGCACCCGCCAACAATGCATGCCCTGCGATGACCCAGGTCAGCCGTTTGCGCGACACCGCCTGCTTGGCCAGCAGGTCACAGGCCTCGGGGATGTTGGCCGATGCGGCCAGTGCTTTGGTCACGCGTTTGCGGATGTCGGCGTGCAGGATGGCGTGGGCATACAGCCCCGGCACCACGCTGCCCAGCACGGCAAAGGCGCCCACCACGCCCCATTCCACCGCCTGCGGCCACTGCAGCAGCGGGCGGCCCAGGCCAAACACCAGCAGCGCCACGCCTTCGGCAGCGGCCACATACACCAGTGCGGCGCCCCAGAGCTGGCGGTACACCATCCAGCCCAGGGTGAAGAAGCAGGCGGCCCAGTGCCAGCTGGTCAGGGTGCGGCCCATGGCGTCGAGCCGGGCAAACGCCTGAACGTAGCGCTCCGTGTTCACAGGGCCCAGCGCGGCCCGGTAGAGGGTGGTGACGGCGCTGTCGGAAGGGGAGTCCAAGGACATCAGAGGAATGTGGGGGGCATGAACCGATGGGGCGGGCATAGTCCATTCTGGCATGCCCTGCCAGGATTTGATCGGTGGAAAAGCGCGGTTTGGGCGGTGCCCGGGCCGCGCGGGGGCTCTTGCTGGCCCCGTGTGGCACTTTGATGTGCCAAAAATGGCGCTGGCGCCTGATAAATAAGCGCTAGCAGCTATCAAAAAATGAGTAAACCGCAGGCCCCGCTGGAGGCCGTCATATCACGGGTCACCCGTTCCTGTGAAAACGCCTCAGGCCCCGCGCACCATGGCCATGATTTGTCCGGCTTCCAGCGTGGCGGCCTTTTGCCGGATTTGCGGCAGGTACTGCGTTTGCATTTGCTTGGCAGGACCGAGCAGGCTCTGAAAGGTGTCGCGCAGCAGGGCTGTGTCCATCGTGCGCCCCCCGGCGTAGTAGCGCTTGGCCACCTGGCCCAGTGCGTAGGTGGTGGCAAATGAAAACGCCATGCCTGTGGCCGCGCCACCCAGCCCGCCCAGGGTTTTGCCTGCCACCTTGCCCAGCAGGCCGCCCAGCAGCTTGCGGCCAAACTGCTCGACATACTGCGATGCCATGCCCACCCCGGCGGCGGCGATGAATTCCTTGATGTGGCCCCGGTCCAGTTCCACGCCTTGTGCCTTGCCGATGGCGTGCACCATCTTGATCTGCAGCGGGATGATGGCCATCGAGGCCCAGGACTGGGGCAGCAGCTCCAGCGCGCCATTGAGCAAGGCGTAGTTCAGGATGGATTTGTCCAGCTCGGCATCGTGCGGTGTTGCGCTGGGCGGGGTGCCTTGCGCTGCCACAGGCAGTGCGGAGCGGGTAGGCGTGCCTGCGTTGTCCAGCGCCTGGGCCAGGGCCTGTTCTTCCTGGTCAAAGGCGGTGGTCTGCTGAGCGCCCAACTGCAAGGCTTGCTTGAGCGCTGCCAGAAACTCGCGCTCAGCGGGAGTCTGCTGCCCGTCTACATCGCACACGCACACGGCCATCTCGTAGGCCAATTGGCGGTGGGCTGGGTCTTGCAGCGCAGCCGTGGCCGCTTGCAGGCTGGTGCGGCGCAGCAGCACGTCCTGGTACAGGCGGGGCAGGTCGGGCAGGTTGCCGTCGGCGGCCAGCGATTGCGCGATGCGGCGAATCTCCTCGCGCTCGGTGTCGTCCTTGGCCCCATCGGCAAAGGCGGCCAGCATGGCGATGGTGAGGACGGACTGTTGCTGTCGCAGGTTCATGGGGCTCTCTCTACGGGGGCAATGAATGGGCGCGCTGGGGCTGGCGCGGGGGGGAAGCCTCGCATATCGGGGGGCTTGGGGCCGCATCAATGGCTGGCGGTGTGGGGTTTTTGGGGCCTGCTCCTGCTTGGCTTTTGAGGTCATCGCAGCGTGCCCTGCACCCTGGCCGGTTGCGGCCTACCATGGCGGCTTTGCATGTGAAGGGCCACCCATGACCACCACCCTCAAGATCGATTTCGTGTCCGATGTCTCCTGCCCCTGGTGCATCATTGGCCTTCAGGCGCTGGAGCAAGCGGCCGAGCGGCTGCAGGGCCAAGTGGCGCTGGATTTGCACTTTCAGCCGTTTGAGCTGAACCCGCAGATGGGCCCCGAGGGCCAGGACATTGGCGAGCACCTGCAGGAAAAATACGGCGCCACGCCCGAGCAAAGCCAGAAGAACCGTGACGCCATCGCCGCGCGCGGGGCCGAGTTGGGCTTCACCTTCCGCATGGACAAGCGCAGCCGCATCTACAACACCTTTGACGCCCACCGCCTGCTGCACTGGGCCGAAGAACAGGGCTTGCAGAGTGCGCTGAAGAAGGCGCTGTTCCAGGCCTACTTCACCGACGGCCAGAGCCCTGGCGACCACGAGGTGCTGGTGCGTGTGGCGAGCGACGTGGGACTGGATGCGGCCCAGGCGCGTGAGGTGCTGGCATCGGGCCGCTATGCCGACGAGGTGCGCGAGCGCGAGCAGTTCTATCTGCAAAACGGCATTCACTCGGTGCCCGCCATCATCGTCAACGAGCGCCACCTGATCCAGGGCGGCCAGCCGGTGGAGGTGTTTGAGCAGGCGCTGAGGCAGATTGCTGCAGAGGCCTGAGTGGTTTTCAAAAATGATAGCTGCTAGCGCTTATAGATAAAGCGCTAGAGGGTATTTTGATGTTGAATGAAAAACGCCCCGCAGCGATGACCGCTGCGGGGCGTTTGTGGTGAGGCGGGCGGCTTACTTGCGCACAGGGATGGCCGTGGCCCGGTCCACTGGTACGGCGGTGAGGCTGTTTTGCGGCGAGCCATCGATGAGCTTTTCGGAATACGTCAGGTACACCAGCGTGTTGCGCGGGGCATCCACCATGCGCACGATGCGCAGGCGCTTGAACAAGATGGACATGCGTTCGCTGAACACTTCTTCTTGTTTCTTGAGCGGCTCGGGGATGCTGATGGGCCCCACCTGGCGGCAGGCGATGGACGCCTCGGCACGGTCTTCGGCCAGGCCCAGCGTGCCCTTGATACCGCCGATGCGCGCCCGCGAGACGTAGCAGGTTACGCCCTGCACGCCGGGGTCGTCATAGGCTTCCACGATGATGTCGTGGTCGCGGCCAATCCACTGGAAGGCGGTGTCCACCGTGCCAATCTTCTCGCCCGATGCGGCCAGGGCCACCCCCGGCACGGCGGCTCCCAGCAGGGCCAGGGCCGCCAGCGTGTGGCACGCCATGCGGCGGGCGGACGTGGGCGCCATCATGCGGCAGGCCCGGCTTCGGTGCAGCGCTGCGCCAGATGGGCCAGCGCTTCCTCCACCTGGTCCACCAGCACCAGGCACAGGTCGCCCGGTTGCAGGCGGGCCAGTGCAAAGTCAATGGCCACAAATTCGCCCCGGATTTCTTCGACATGCTTGGTGCGGCTGGCGCCCGCCAGGCCTTCGCGCAGCAGCGCCATCACCTCGCCGTCGCCCCGGCCGCGCTGGGCCGCGTCCTGGTACAGGATCACTTCGTCAAAGGCGGCGCCCAGGATCACGGTTTGCGCACGGATGTCCTCATCGCGGCGGTCACCCGCCCCGCTGATGACGACGCTGCGGCGGTTGCCGGGCAGGGCGTCCACAGCCTGCACCAGGGCGCGCATGGCGTCGGGGTTGTGGCCGTAGTCGGCAATCACGGTGGCGCCGTGGTAGTCCATCACGTTGAAGCGGCCCGGGGCGTTGTCGCTGTCGTTCACAAAGCCCGACAGGCCGCGCCGAATGGTCTGCCAGGGCACGCCCGCAGCCCAGGCCGCAGCCACGGAAGCCATGACGTTCTCGACCTGAAAGCCAATGCGGCCGTTGCGCGTGATGGGGACATCACGCAGGTGGATGGATTCGCGCCACGAGCCTTCGGACGCCACGACCGAGTCACCGTCCACATACACGGTGCGGTGGCCTTGCGCGCGGTGCGTGGCCATCACGGGGTGGTGGCGGTCCAGCGCAAAGTAGATCACCTTGCCGGGGCACGCCGATGCCATGGCCGCCACGATGGGGTCGGTGGCGTTGAGCACGGCATAGCCCGTGGGGGCCACGTTCTGCACGATCACGCGCTTGAGCACCGCCAGGTCTTCCACCGTGGTGATGTAGTTCATGCCCAGGTGGTCGCCTTCGCCAATGTTGGTCACCACGGCCACTTGGCAGCGGTCAAAGCCCAGGCCTTCGCGCAGGATGCCGCCACGGGCGGTCTCGAACACGGCGGCGTCCACCTCGGGGTGCAGCAGCACGTTGCGGGCGCTCTTGGGGCCGCTGCAATCGCCGCTGTCGATCTGGCGGCCGTTCACGTACACGCCGTCGGTGTTGGTCATGCCCACGCGCAGGCCCTGGGCCGTGAACAGGTGCGCAATCAGGCGTGCGGTGGTGGTCTTGCCGTTGGTGCCGGTCACGGCCACGGTGGGAATGCGGCCGTCGTCGCCATGGGCGTAGAGGCGGTCCACCATGGCCTGGCCCACGTTGCGGGGTTTGCCGTAGCTGGGGGCCAGGTGCATGCGCAGGCCGGGGGCGGCGTTCACTTCCACAAAGCCGCCGCCTTGCTCTTCCAGCGGGCGCAGCACGGTTTCGGCCACCATGTCCACGCCGCAAATGTGCAGGCCCACCATCTGGGCGGCCGCAATGGCGCGGGCGGCCACGTCGGGGTGCACGTCGTCGGTCACATCGGTGGCGGTGCCGCCGGTGGACAGGTTGGCGTTGTTGCGCAGGATGACGCGCTGGCCCTTGGCGGGCACCGAGTCGGGGGTCAGGTCTTGCATGGCAAGGCGGGCCACGGCAATGTCGTCCAGGCGGATCTTGGTGAGCGAGGTGGCATGGCCCTCGCCACGGCGTGGGTCTTGGTTCACCACTTCGACCAATTGGCGCACCGTGTGCTGGCCGTCACCCAGCACCTGGGGCGGCTCGCGGCGTGCGGCGGCCACCAGTTGGTCGCCCACCACCAGCAGGCGGAAGTCGTGGCCGGGCAAAAAGCGCTCGACCATCACGGTGCCGTAGTCGGCGGCGTTTTTGTAGGCTTCTTCCAGCTGGGCGCGGTCGGTGATGTTCACCGTCACACCCTTGCCCTGGTTGCCATCTTGCGGTTTGACCACCACGGGCAGGCCGACCTTGAGGGCCACTTCCCAGGCTTCTTCCACGGTTTCGACGGGTTTGCCCAGAGGCACGGGCACGCCCGCAGCGTGCAGCAGGCGCTTGGTCAGGTCTTTGTCCTGGCCAATGGATTCGGCCACGGCGCTGGTCGAATCGACCTCGGCCGCCTGGATGCGGCGTTGCTTGGAACCCCAGCCAAACTGCACCAGGCTGCCGCGCGTGAGGCGGCGGTAGGGAATGCCACGGGCCACTGCGGCTTCGACGATGGAGCCCGTGCTGGGGCCCAGGCGCTCGTCTTCGTCCAGCTCGCGCAGGTCGGCCACGGCCTTTTCGGCGTCAAAGCTGCCGTTGCCCAGCGCTGCCTGGATGAGTTGTTGTGCGTCTTCAAACGCCTTGCGGCCCACGGCTTCTTCGCTGTATTCGACGACCACCTGGTACACGCCCACATCGGTGGTGGCGGTGGTGCGGGCGAACGTCACAGGGCAACCGGCCTGCGCCTGCAAGGCCAGGGCCGCGGTTTGCAGCACATGCGCCAGCGAGATGTCGCTGTCGCCGCCTTCCGGGTGCAGCACCCCGATGGCTGGGAACAGGGCGCGCAGGCGCGCTTCAAAACCGGCGATCTTGCCAATGGCGCGTTCGGCCTCGCTGCAGGTCACCACGGCCTCAATGGCCATGTGG
Organism: Acidovorax sp. 56; assembly: GCF_002749705.1. Classification (NCBI taxonomy): domain Bacteria; kingdom Pseudomonadati; phylum Pseudomonadota; class Betaproteobacteria; order Burkholderiales; family Comamonadaceae; genus Acidovorax; species Acidovorax sp. 56. The sequence goes on along the minus strand of NZ_PEEV01000001.1, from coordinate 2,304,306 downwards.
CGGCTCCAGAGATTGGGGCCGCGCAGGGCCCGGGTGCGGGTTACGTCCATGAATTTCTCTCTCTATGTTCCGTCAGTGTGCGGTGCTGTGCGCTGTGCACTCTGGTGTCATCGCGTGCAACAAGAAGGGGGTGTCTGCCAAGGTGGCTCTGTGCGGCTCAGTGGGTGCCCAGGGTCGTCACAGACGCGGGGCGGGGGCTCACCGGGGCTTGCAGCTCGGGCTCAAAGGTCTTGATGCCAGCGCCGATCAAGTCGGGTGCAATGTCCAGCGCCCAGGCTGCGCCAATGGCGGCCAGCAAGGCGTCGGTGTTGGGCACCACGGCGTTGCGGCCAAAGGTCAACTCGCCCAGGGTGCCCAGCACATGTTCAGCGCTGCCCGTGGCCAGTACCACACGACCGTTCTTCACCAGCACGGCGCGGCCGTTGTCCTTGGCGCGGTGTTCCACGATGGCGGGCAAATCGGGGTTCTGCGCATACAGCACCACGGCGCCATCGCACAGCGGGGCGAGGGCTGCCACCTGGTCGATGGCGGCATTGAGCACGGCGGCGCCGTCGTCCAGCACCACATCCACCTGGGTGCGCAGCACCTTGGTCATCTGGTCTTGCTCGTGCACATCGAATTCGGCCAGCGCGCCCAGGCCGTCCATGTCGGTCACCACGCCTACCTTGCAGCGGTCGTAGGCCAGGCCATCGCGCAAGATGGTGCGGGCATCGCTTTCGATCACAGCGGCTTGCACCATCTGGTTCATCAGCAGGCGGTGGGCCGCTTCCCAGTGGGCGCTGTCGGCAGACTCCACGCGGCGGCGGTCCAAGAACAGGCCATCGCGGCACGCCAGGCCGGTGTGGTGGCCGCCCAGGTGCAGCAGCCATGCCACCACGCGGGCAATGGTGGCCGTCTCGCGGGTGCCGGCCACGCCGACCACGGGGATGCGGCCTGCCGTGCCTTCCTGGTGCTCTTCGGAAGGGAACAGGTGCTCTGCAATCGCCTGCCCCACGGGGCGGGGGGCGCCCACTGCGGGCTTCAGGTGCATCAGCAGGCCAGGGCCTGCGTTCACTTCCACAATCGCGCCACCCTGGGTGTGCAGAGGCTTGGAGATGTCCTTGGCCACCATGTCGATACCGGCAATATCGAGGCCCACCACCTTGGCGGCGAGCTGGGCAATGTAGGCGACCTCGGGGTGCACGTCATCGGTGCAGTCCACCGCCACGTTGCCGTTGCGCTGCACCACCACCTGGCGGCCTGCTGCGGGTACGGAGTCGGCGTCCAAGTCCTGGCGCTTGAGTTCAAGCAGCACTTTGGTGTCGGTGGTCAGATCGATGATTTCGAGCGGGTACTCTTCCTCGTAGCCCCGGCGTGGGTCGGAGTTGAGCTGGGTGTCGATGAGTTCCTTGACGGTGGAGCGGCCATTGCCGGTGATGCTGACAACCTCGCCCCGTGCCGCTGCCACGACCTTGCCACCCACCACCAGGATGCGGTGCTCGTCGCCAGGGATGAAGCTTTCCACCATCACGTCGCTGCCCTCGGGGTAAGCCACGTGGTAGGCCGCTTCGATGTCTTCTTTCTTGCGCAGGTCCAGCGTCACGCCCCGGCCATGGTTGCCGTCAGACGGTTTGACGACCACGGGCAGCCCGATGTCTTGGGCGGCTTCCCAGGCTTCTTCGGGGCTGTTGACCACCTGGCCTTCCGGAATCGGCACGCCGCAAGCCTTGAGCAGGCTCTTGGTGAGGTCTTTGTCACTGGCGATGCCTTCGGCGATGGCGCTGGTGCGCTCGGTCTCGGCCGTCCAAATGCGGCGCTGGCTGGCACCGTAGCCCAGTTGAACCAGGTTGCCATCGTTCAGGCGGATGTGGGGGATGCCCCGGTCGGTGGCGGCCGTGACGATGCAGGCGGTGCTGGGGCCAAGGTACTGGTCGTCTACCTCGGTGCGCACGCGGGCCACGGCGGCTTGCACATCAAAGGGTTCGTCGTTGATGGCGGCCATGATGAGCGCATGGCCCTGGGCCAGCGCCACACGCGCCACGCTCTCGTCGCGGGCACGGAAGACCATGCGGTACACGCCGCGCACCGAGGTGCTGCGGGTTTGGCCAAAGCCGGTGGGCATGCCCGCCAGGTTCAGCAGTTCAATGACGATGTGCTCGAGCACGTGGCCGCACCAGGTGCCTTCTTGCAGGCGCTGCAAAAAGCCGCCGCGCTCGCCCACGCCACAGTGGTGCTCGATCAGGGCGGGCAGCCAGGCGGTCAGGCGTTCGTTGAAACCAGGCAGTGCGTTGGAGGGATGGTCTTCCAGAACCCCGAGGTCCAGCCAGACTTCCAGCACGGGGCGGTAGGTCCAGATATTGGGGCCACGCAGGTAGTTGATGCGAAGCAGTTGGATGTCGTCGATTTTTGCCATGGATCGGAGCGGTTCAGAGACACCGGACGGGCCGGACAGGGTTGCAATTGTGCGCCCGGTTGGGCTGGAAATTGGCGGGAAGAGGAGATGTAAGTGTCAGCTTTCGTAGGAGGGCCGTGTTTCGGTCAAAATTCCCGCATCTGCACAGGCTGCAGTTTTGGACTGTGGACTGCTGAAAAACAAAGAATATGCAACATCACCATTCTGTAGACGCCTCGGGTGTCTTTTCTGGCCCTTTGGGGGCCGATTTGCGGGCCATGCTCGCGCCCCAAGAAAACGTGTTGGCTACGTTACAGGTTGACCTGAGCGTGGATTTGCGCTTTGCCAAGGGCTGGGTGGTCGTCACCGCCAACCGCCTGATGGCTTGCGATGCGGGCTCCACCACCTGGCAAACCTGGGCTGTGGGAGAGGGGCTGTCGCTGAAGATGCAAGACCACGGTGGCGTGGGCACGCTGGAGCTGCACAGTCCCGAAAAGCGCCTGGCGTTCTGGCGATTCACCCTGGGCAACCACCCGCAGGCGCTGCGCCTGGTGCAGCGGTTTGAGCAGCAACGGGCGTATGCGGCGGACCCGGCGAGCGCCGCGCAAGAGGCCGACGACCCCGCCTGCCCCATCTGTCACACCCCGCTGCCGCCCGACACCGAAGAGTGCCCGGCCTGCGCACGCGCCCAACCCCCGCAAACTTCCACCTGGGTGCTGCTGCGCCTGTGGCGTTTTGCGCGGCCCTACCGCAAGCAATTGGCAGCAGGCTTTGCGCTGACGATGGCGTCCACGGCTGCGACCTTGGTGCCGCCGTACCTCACCATCCCGCTGATGGACGACATCCTGATTCCCTACCAAAACGGTCAGAAAATCGACCCTACCTTGGTGATGGTGTACCTAGGCGGGCTGCTGCTGGCGGCGCTGGCGGCCTGGGGCTTGTCTTGGGCGCGCACCTACATCCTGGCGCTGGTGTCTGAGCGCATTGGCGCTGACCTGCGCACCACCACGTACGAGCACCTGCTGCGCCTGTCGCTCGACTACTTTGGCGGCAAACGCACGGGGGACCTGATGGCCCGTATCGGTTCGGAGACGGACCGCATTAACGTGTTCCTGTCGCTGCATGCGCTGGATTTCGTGACCGACGTGCTCATGATTTGCATGACGGCGGCCATCCTGTTCTCCATCAACCCCTGGCTGGCGCTGGTCACGTTGGTGCCGCTGCCGTTCATTGGCTGGATGATCCACACCGTGCGCGACCGCCTGCGCACCGGCTTTGAGAAGATCGACCGCGTGTGGTCTGAAGTGACCAATGTGCTGGCAGACACCATTCCCGGCATCCGCGTGGTGAAGGCCTTTGCACAAGAAAAGCGCGAAGCCCAGCGCTTTCGCGATGCCAACCAGCACAACCTGGAAGTCAACGACAAGCTCAACAAGACTTGGAGTCTTTTCACACCCACCGTTTCGCTGCTCACTGAAATCGGCTTGCTGGTGGTGTGGGCCTTTGGCATCTGGTTGGTGTCGCACAACCAGATCACGGTGGGTGTGCTCACCGCGTTCATTGCCTACATTGGGCGCTTCTATGGTCGGCTGGATTCGATGAGCCGCATCGTGTCCGTGACGCAAAAGGCTGCCGCGGGCGCCAAGCGCATTTTTGACATCCTGGACCACGTCAGCAACGTGCCCGACCCGGCCCAGCCCGTGAAGGTGGACAAGGTAGAGGGCTCCATCACCATGCAGGGCGTGGGCTTTCGCTATGGAAGCCGTGCCGTTATCAAGGGGTTGGATCTGGAGATCCGCGCGGGTGAAATGATCGGCCTGGTGGGCCACAGCGGCTCGGGCAAGAGCACGCTGGTCAATCTGATCAACCGCTTCTACGACGTGAGCGATGGCTCCATCCAGGTCGATGGCATCGATATCCGCCGCTTTGCGGTGGCGGACTACCGCCGCCACATCGGTCTGGTGCTGCAGGAGCCGTTCCTGTTCTTTGGCACCATTGCCGAGAACATTGCCTACGGCAAGCCCCACGCCACGCGCGAAGAAATCGTGGCGGCTGCGCGTGCTGCCCATGCCCATGAATTCATCCTGCGCCTGCCGCATGGTTACGACTCGCTGGTGGGTGAGCGCGGCCAGGGCCTGTCGGGCGGTGAGCGCCAGCGCATCTCGATTGCCCGTGCGCTGCTGATCGACCCCCGCATCCTGATCCTGGACGAAGCCACCTCGGCCGTGGACACGGAAACCGAGAAGGAAATCCAGAAGGCGCTCGATAACCTGGTGCAAGGCCGCACCACCATTGCCATTGCCCACCGCCTGTCCACCCTGCGCAAGGCGGACCGCCTGGTGGTGATGGACCGTGGCGAGGTGGTGGAAGTGGGCCCGCACGACGAGCTGATGGAAAAGCAGGGCGCTTACTGGCGCCTGTATGAAGCCCAGGCCCGCCGCGCCGAAGAGGATGCCCAGGCCGCTGGCGTGATCATTGACAGCAGCTTGCTGCACCCCGCCCACCCTGCGGGCAACCCTTGAGACAGAAGAAGAACCATGACTGCCCAGACCACTTCCCCTGTCTCCTCATCCACCGGTTTCTCGGGGCAATTGCACCGCAACCCCCATGGCCGCTTGGTGCTCACCCTGCCTGATGGCACCGCACATGAGGGTGTGGTGCCCGTGCGCGCGTTCCCCATTGCTGCGCCCCATGAAGGCTTGTCCCTGGTGGGCGCAGATGGGCATGAGCTGCAATGGATCGATCGACTGGACACCTTGCCAGCCCCCCAGCGCCAATTGCTTGAAGAAGAGTTGGCAGTTCGGGAGTTTGTGCCTACTATCGAAAAAATCATTGCAGTGTCTAGCTTCTCAACCCCAAGCACCTGGGATGTGCAGACCGACCGAGGTGCCGCCCGGTTGGTGCTCAAGGCCGAAGAAGACATTCGCCGCCTTGCGGGCCGTACCCGGCTTTTGATTGCGGCGGGCGAGGGGGGGCAGTTCAAGGTGCCCGACACCACGGCGCTGGACAAGCATTCGCGCAAGTTGCTGGAGCGCTTTTTGTAAGCGGCGATGGTCTGGGTGGCGGGTAGTTTCTAGGGGTAAACCCTAGATTTGGGCCAATTGGCAAAAAAGGCCTTAATTTGCCCTTCTTTTTGCCGAAATGAAGTACGAAGAAGGTGGCAGAGCCACCGCATGTTTTCACTTCACCACGGGCCACTGCCATGCAAATGCCACCTGTCGACCGATCGCCGAGTTGGCGTCCTCAGGGCGCTGATTTGTATTCCACTGGCGCCTCCGGCGCCCCTGCGGTGCGTCCCATCAACGCACCCAATCCCGTCGAGTCTGCGGACCGACTGGGCGAGGGGGCGACCGTGCGAGAGCCTGACAAGCCGTCTGCCACCGATACCCAGAACCGTGACTGGACCGAAGTCAAGAAGAAGGAAACGGTGGAGGAGCCGCCTGAGCCGCCCAAAGAGCCCATCTACAAGCAACTGCTGGAGCTGATCCAGTCGATGTGGCGCGCCAGCGGTAGCGCCGTGGAGGTGGCGCAGGACATCAACAAGATGACCCAGCAAGAGCGGCTGGCCCAGCAGGTCAAGCAAGAAGAGCTGACTTACTCCGACCCCAAGATCAAGCGCACGGCCGGGCTCTGACCGAGGCCTGGGGCTCTGCCGGGCCTGTGTTTTATTCCGCCTTGCCGCCTGCGCTGGCGTTTTCAGCGGGCGTGGCTTGTTCCGGTGCCTGGTTGTGCGAAGGCTGGGCCGCCTGGGCGGCTTTCTGGCGATCGCGCTCTGCACGGTATTTGGCGGCAAAGGCGCGCACTTCCTCGTACGAAACGTAGTTGTCGTGGTCGGTGTCGGCCTCGTCAAACGCTGCCGAAAGGCGGGGGAATAGCTTGACCTCAGTGCGGCTGAGCTTGCCGTCGCCATTGAAATCCAACATCTTGAACTCGCGCATGGCCTTTTGCTCGCCCTTGCTGGGGGCCGCGTTGGCGGTGCTGGTTTCTGTCGGGGCGGGGGCTGGGCTTTGGGCCAGCGCCAGGCTGCACGCCAGGGCGGTGCCGCAGGCCAGCAGGGTTTTCAGAAAAGACATGGGCGCGCTCCTGGGTGGTTCGGGGGATAGCTGCGGGCAGGTGGGCGTCATCAGGGCCCTGCAGACCCAGACCCCATCGCTCCCGTTGGGTCGTCAGGGCAGCTTGGGACTTGGCAACGCATTTGCAAGCGTGTGAGTCCGCTGGCTCACCAAAGGTTGCAGTTCTTCACCGCCGTTTACCGTGACGGTATGGGCGCCCGCATCGCCAGGGCCCGATTAGTCCGGGGTGCTTGGCGCGCTGGAATGGGCCGGGGTGTTGGCGATGCCGCTGCTCACATGGCCCGATGGCACATGCTGCGCTGCCGAGTTGACGTGCCCCGTCTGGTCGTCAAAGAAGAAGTCGGGCTCAAATTCGCGCAGGAATGGGCCTTTTTCGAGCCCGCCCAGAAACATGGCCTCGTCCACCGCCAGGTTCCACTTCATCAGGGTGTTGATGGCGCGCTCATGTGCCGGGGCGCTGCGGGCCGTGACCAGCGCAATGCGCAGGCGCATGCCCGAGGCACCCGCTTGCTGTTGCAGCTGGTGCAGGGCGGCCAGCAGGGGCTTGAATGGGCCGCCAGACAGCGGCAGGGCCGCCTTGCTGATTTCGTGCGTCTGGAAGGCCGCCAGCCCTTCGGCCTGGTACACGCGCTCGGCTTCGTCCGAGAACAGCACCGCATCGCCGTCAAACGCAATCCGCAGCTCGTTGGGGTAGTCCACCCCGGCGGCCACCGATTCGGTCAGCACCCGCGCCGCAGGGAAGCCCAGCGCCAAAGCGGCGTTCACATCTTGCTCGTTGGCCGATAAAAAAAGGTGCGCGCCCAGCGGCCGCAGGTAGCGGAAGGGGTCGCGCCCCTGGGTGAACACGCCGCGCTCCAGCGGCAGCCCAGCCTCCTTGGCCGAGCGAAAAATGCGCAGCGCACTGACTGGGTCGTTGCGCGAGAGGATGACCACCTCCACCCGCCGCGCCTGGGGCGTGTTGAAGGCCAGCAGCTTGCGCACCAGCTGAAACGCCACGCCGGGTTTGGCGGGCACCTCCAGGCGCGCTTGCTGCAGCTCCATGTAGGCCCGCGGGTCCAGCGGGTCAAAGACGCGGTTTTCTTCTTCAAAGTCAAACAGCGCGCGTGACGAGATCGCCACCACCAGTTTGTCGTCCAGCGTTACGGCCATGGTGTGGGTTCCGGAGGGGCTTTATTTCACAAACTTGTTCAGCTCAATGATGGGCTGCATCACCGCCAGCACGATGGTCATCACGATCAGGCCCATGCTCACGATGAGCAGCGGCTCCAGGATGGTGGCCAGTTGCAGCGAGCGCCGCTGCACTTCGGTCGAAATTTGCGTGGCGGCGCGCTGCAGCATCAAGGGCAGTTGCCCCGTCTGCTCGCCCAGGCGGGCAAACATGGACACCAGCCCCGGAAAGCGCTTCTTCTGTGCCAGGGCCGATGCCAGCGGGGCGCCTTCGCGCACCAGCACCAGCGCATCCAGCGCATCGGCGCGCATGGCGCGGTTGTTCAGTGTTTCGGCGGCGGCCTGCAGCGCCTTCAGGATGGGCACGCCCGCCCCTGCCAGCATGGCCAACGTGCCAGCAAAGCGGGCCGCGTTGTAGCCGCGTGCCAGTTTGCCCACCACGGGCAGGTTCAGCCAGGCGGCGTCAAACTTTTCACGAAAAGACTCGAAAGTCAGCGCCCAGCGAGCGCCAGCAGCTATCAAAATGAGAGTGATCAGCATCAACCAGCCATAGTGGCGGACCAAGTCGCTGATGGTCAGCATCATCACCGTGAGAAACGGCAGCGCCCGCTTGGTGCCTGCAAACACGCTGGCCACCTGGGGCACCACATAGCCCACCAAAAACAGCACGATGACGATGGCCACCACCGTCACGATGGCCGGGTACAGCGCCGCGCCAATGAGCTTGGCCTTGAGCGCCTGGCGGTCTTCCAGGTCATCGGCCAGGCGCTCGAGCACCATGCCCAGGTCGCCACTGTGCTCGCCTGCGCCGATCACAGCGCAGTAGATGTCTGAAAATTCACGCGGGTGTTGCCCCAGCGCCCGGGCGAAGGTCGAGCCTGCATTCACCTCGGCGCGCAGCGCCGCCACCAGGTGGCTTTGCCGGTCGTCGTCGGCCTCTTCGCTCAGCGCGGTGAGCGCCCGCTCCAGCGGCAGGCCCGAAGACACCAGCCCGGCCAACTGCCGGGTCCAGATCGCCAGCGCCGTGGCACCAAACACCGGGCGGGTGAACAGGCGCTGCCCCAGCGCGCTGCTGCCCCCTGCGGTGTTTTGTCCTGTTTGCACCAGCTCCACCGACATGGGCACCAGCCCCTGGGCGCGCAGCATGCCGCGTGCGGACTTGGCGGTGTCGGCCTCCAGCAGGCCTTTGCGGGTCTGGCCCTGGGCGTCTAGGGCTTCAAATGAAAAAGCGGGCATGTATCGGGTGGCAAGCGGTGTCGGGTTGCAAAGTGGGCAGGGCAGGGCGCTGCGCCGCCCACGATGGTAGCCGCTTGGTGTGAACCAAGGGCGGCCCAGGGCCCCAGCGTTTATTGATATCTTTTCTGATGGTCGCACAATGCCTCTGCGCCTGCGGCACGGGGCGGCAGGCCATGTCAGTCAAACACCAGGGAGTGAAGCATGCTCAAAACCAAAGTGGGACTTGTGACCGGGGCTTCTTCAGGCATTGGCCGCGCCATTGCACTGCAGTGGGCGCGCGAGGGCGCCAAGGTGGTGGTGTCCGATGTGAACACCGCTGCGGGCGAGGAGACTGCGGCGCTGGTGCGCGCCCAAGGGGGCGATGCGCTGTTTGTGGCTGCCGATGTGGGCAGTGCCGCTGATAGCGAAGCCTTGGTGCAGCGCACCGTGGCGCACTATGGGCGGCTGGACCTGGCCTGCAACAACGCTGGCATTGGCGGCCCGCAGGCCCCCACGGCCGACTACCCGCTGGACGGCTGGGCGCAGGTCATCAACATCAACCTCTCGGGCGTGTTCTACGGCATGAAGTACCAGATCGCGGCCATGCTGCAGGGCGGGGGCGGCGCCATCGTCAACATGGCGTCCATTCTGGGCGCCGTGGGGTTTGCCACGGCACCGGCCTACACGGCCGCCAAGCACGGGGTGGTGGGCCTGACCCAGGCCGCCGCGCTGGAGTACAGCGCCCAGGGCGTGCGCATCAATGCCGTGGGCCCGGCCTTTATCCACACCCCCATGATCAGCGGTCTGGAGGCCAACGCCGCCGTGCAAGCCATGCTGGTGGCCTCGCACCCTATCGGCAGGCTGGGCCAGCCCGAGGAGGTGGCCGAGCTGGTGACCTGGCTGGCGTCGGACAAAGCCTCGTTCGTCACCGGGGCGTATTACCCCGTCGATGGCGGCTATCTGGCGCGGTGATGCGTGCAGAGGGCCCCTAGGCTCAGGCCAGTGCGGTGGGCTCGCTCGCCATATCGGCGAGTGCCTGCGCGGCGATGTCCAGCGAACGCAAGCGCAGTGCCGGGTCGTACACATCGCACACCAGGATCAGCTCGTCGGCCCCTGTGTCCTGCACCAGCCGGGCCAAGCCCTCGCGCACGGTGTCGGGCCCGCCGATCACAGCGGCCGCCAGAAAGTCGCCAATCGCCGCACGCTCTTGCGGCTGCAGCCGGGCCGCAAAGCCCTCGATGGGGGGCTGCAGGCTGATGCGGCTGCCCGTCAGGATGCCCAGCACGCGCTGGTAGGTGCTGCTGGCCAGGTACTCGGCCTCGTCGTCGGTGGGCGCTGCAATCAGCGGCACGCCAATGGCCACATGGGGCTTGGGCCAGGCGGCCGACGGGCGGTACAGGTTGCGGTACAGGTCAATCGCCTGGTGCAAAAAGCGCGGCGCAAAGTGCGATGCAAAGGCATACGGCAAACCCCGCTCGGCCGCCAGCTGGGCGGAGAACAGGCTGGAGCCCAGCAGCCAGATGGGCACATTGGTGCCCGCCCCGGGCGTGGCCACCAGCCGCTGGCCGGGTTCGGCCGGGCCCAGCAGGCGCTGCAGTTCGGCCACGTCTTGCGGAAAATCGTCGGCCGTCTCTACCCGGCTGCGGCGCAGGGCGCGCATGGTGGTGGGGTCGGTGCCAGGGGCGCGGCCCAGGCCCAGGTCGATGCGGCCGGGGTACAGCTCGGCCAGCGTGCCAAAGGCCTCGGCCACCACCAAGGGGGCGTGGTTGGGCAGCATCACCCCGCCCGAACCCACACGGATGCGCGAGGTGCCCCCTGCAATGTGCCCCACCAGCACGGCCGTGGCCGAGCTGGCAATGCCCGCCATGTTGTGGTGCTCTGCCAGCCAGTAGCGGGTAAAGCCCAGCGTCTCGGCATGCTGGGCAGTGCGCAGCGCAATCTTCAGGGCCTCTGCCACCGTGCCGCCTTCGCGCACGGCGACCAGATCAAGCATGGACAGGGCGGGGCGGCGCAGGGTGGGGGCAAGTGCAGTGGTCATGCCTTCATTGTCTGCTGGTGCCAGCGCGGCTGCTGGGCGCGGGCGCTAGCCGCTGTCCGCAGCGGGGTTGCTGCGGCAGGGGGCGAACGGGAGTGCATTTTTTTGATAGCCAAAACACAGGTTGCGATACAAAATGTTTCACGGAGGTGTATTCGCACTTTCGCAGTGCCCTTTCCCTCGTTCATTTCCCCGTTCATCAACCAAGGCAAAGCATGGGTTTTTTCAGCCGTTTTTTCAAAATCCGCGAGCAAGACCCAGACAGTGCAGAGACCACCTGGGCCTTGGAGGACAACGGCAGCGAGCTGGTGCTGGACCCAGAGTACGCCGCCACCCTGATGACCGAGCTGGACCTGGACGCCGCCATCACCAGCCATGAGGCCTGGCGCATGCAACTGGACGACCTGGTGCACGGCCGCTCCCCCGAAGTCCCGCAGATTGACCCCACCTGCCAGGCCGACCGCTGCGATCTGGGACGCTGGCTGGGCGGCACCGGGCGCCTGCGGCTGGGCCACTACCCGGCGTTTGACATGTTGGTGGCCCGCCACCAGTACTTTCACCAGCAAGCCGCCGCCGCGATCGACTTGGCCCAGGCTGGCGATGGGGCCAAGGCGCAGCACCTGTTCAACACCAGTTGCCGCCATGCATCCAACCAGGTGCTGTTGCTGCTCAAAGAACTCAAGCGCGGCCTGGGACGCTGAGCGCAGCGCAGCATTCAGTGCTGAAAATTCAGCGCTTTTTGCTATGGATAAGTGAGCTGCTTGCGCTTGATTTGCAGGCGCTGTGGAGCAATTCTCTTGGTATTTTGCATGCCCCTGGCGCGTCATATACCCCAGATGACGCCCCATCCGTTCGGGCTGAGCCTGTCGAAGCCAGGGCGCTCTGTGCGCAACGCCTCGCCGCCTTTGGCTCCTTCACCCTTCACCCTTCAGTAACTCCGCCCGCCTTTGTACATCGCGTGCTGGCGCCGGTTCAGCGTAGCGGCTTCGCCCAGGCGGCCCATGGCGGCGCCTGCGTGGGCGTGGGTGATGGCCATGCCCAGGCCGTCGGCCGCGTCGGTGCCCGGCAGGCCGGGCAGGCTCAGCAGGCGCCGCACCATCTCCTGCACCTGGCTTTTGGCCGCGCGGCCATGGCCCACCACGGCTTTTTTCATCTGCAGCGCGGTGTACTCGGCCACGGGCAGGTTGCTGGCCACCAGGGCCGTGATGGCCGCGCCCCGCGCCTGGCCCAGCAGCAGGGTGGATTGCGGGTTGACGTTGACGAACACGATTTCGACCGAGGCCACATCGGGCTCGTAGCGGGCGGCCACCTCGGTAATGCCGTCAAACAGAATCTTGAGCCGCCCAGGCAAGTCGCCCAGCGCCAAGGTGGTGGTGCGAATGGTGCCGCTGGCCACATAGCTGAGCTTGTGGCCATCCATGTCCACCACGCCAAAGCCGGTGGTCTGCAGGCCGGGGTCAATCCCTAAGATGCGCATTTGCTATTGAATTTGTAGCTGCTAGCGCTTATTGAATAAGCGCTAGAGGCCAATTTTGTTTAAAGCCCGAAGTACCAGCGTGCCGAGTGGAAGAACACGGGGGCGGCAAAGCACAGCGAGTCCACCCGGTCCAGCAGCCCCCCCGCGCCGGTGACCGACATGCCCTGCATGCCCCAACTGGTCACGCCCCGGTCGCGTTTGAGCGCCTTCATCACCAAATGCCCCAGGCTGCCCGCAAAGCACGCCAGCAGCGCCATGCCCAGCGCCTGCCCAGGCTTAAATGGCGTGATGAACGACAGCAGCCCGCCCGCCAGCCCGCCAGCGGCCACACCGGCCAGCCAGCTCGCCCACTGAAAGCTCTGGCTCACCTGCGGCGCCACCGGCTTGTGTGGAAAGCGCCGCCCCAGCAGGTGCTGCACCAGCATGCAGGTCTGCACCACAAACACCAGGAAGAAAACGAGGAAGGCACCCTTTTCGCGGTAGCCCGGAAAGTCCAGCAGCAGCAGCGCGGGCACATGGCTCATGCCATACACGCAGACCATGATGCCCCACTGCAGCTTGGCGTTGCGCTCCAAAAAACGCTCAGGGTCGTTGGCCAGCGCGCTCACCACCGGCAGCGCCAAAAACACGTACACCGGGATGAACACCGTGAACAGGTCAAACATCTTGCTGCCCACGATGGTGAACTGCAGCGGCAGCACCACAAAGAAGGCCAGCACCAGGCTTCGGTGGTCGCCACGCCGCGTGGGCGAGAGCGTGATGAACTCGCGCAGCGCAAAGAACCCCACGATGGCAAACAGCACCGTGGCCACCGTATCGCCCAGCGCCCAGCCAATCCAGAACACCGTGGCCATCATCCACGAGGTTTTGATCAGGCCCCAGAAGCGCTTGGCTTCCTGCATGCGCGCATCGGCCAACGGGTCGTCACTGGCATGCTCGCGCAGCGTTTTGGCAAAGCCCCACAGGGTGGCCAGCGAGAGCACACCAAACATGACGATGAACAAGGCACCAATCTGCTGCGAGGGGGTGAGGTTGCGCAAAAAACTATTCATCGGGTCACACCTCGCGCAGGGCCATGACAGCGCGGCGGGCGCGGTCAAGAAACGGGCGGCGCTCTTCGCCAGACTCCAGCGCAATCGGTGCGCCAAACGTCACCGAGCACAGGATGGGCACAGGCACTACCTCGCCCTTGGGCATCACCCGCTGCACGTTGTTGATCCATGCAGGCACCAGCACCACGTTCGGGAACATCTGCGCCAGCTTGAACAGGCCGGACTTGAACGGCTGGGGCTCATCGCCGTGGCCGCGCGTGCCTTCCGGGAAGATCACGATCGAATCCCCACTCTCCAGCGCGCGCACCAGCGGGGTGAGCGGGTCGCCCTCAGGCAGCGCAGCGCGCAATTCCTCGGGGCTCGGCTCACGGGGCGGCGCATCGGGCGCCGGGTCGGGGCCGCCAGCGGCGGCGGTTTCGGCCTCGGTGCTGGCCGATGGCACGGCCAACGCTGCTGTGGCCTGCGCGGCATCGGCCACAGCGGGGGCCGCAGGGGCGGCTGAAGACGCGGCGGCTGCACCGGGCGTGCGTGCTGCCGGGCTGGCTTGCCGGTCCACATACACCGCGTTGAACACCGCCGTGGTGATCCACTGCTTGAACGGCGTCTTGGTCCAATAGTCCTTGGCCGCAATCGGGCGGGTAATGCTGCGCAACTCCTCCGGCAGCGCCGCCCAGATCAGCACCATGTCGGCATGGCTTTGGTGGTTGGCAAAGTAGATGCGCTGCTCCGCCTTGGGCGGGCACCCGTACCAACGCGCCTGGGACCCGGTGAGGAAACGCACCACGCCCAGCAAAAGGAAACTCATTAACTTGGCAAGCATGGCGGGGATGATACGGGGCAGGCGCGGCACCGATCTAATGGTTGGGATGGGGCAGTTCAGGCGGGCGCGTGCGGAAGTGCTGCGATGAGTTCGAGCCACTGGGCCCGCGGCATACTGGGACGCAAAAATACCGGGGTGCCTGTTGCATCAACGCCCTGCACAGCGAAGGCATTCTTTGCCTGATCGATTCCGATGGTGACAATGGCAGTGATGGATTTCCCCTCTCAACAAACAAGTGAGATGCCTTGTCTCTCAATTGCGCGGGGCACTTGGGGTGTGGAAGTCCCTTTCATTCGTTACGCATCGAGAAGAGCATGAGTAAATTTCCAGTCGCCGTTGATCCGGAGCTTGTAGGGGAGTATCCAGTTTTAAGCAAATCAGGCGGGGGTTACTTCTTTGATGAGGTTCTTGAGTATCGGGTCTGGTGCCACCCCGAGGGCGGCGCTCCAGATGAATGTGAAGGAGGCGATTACTACTGTGCCTTCAGCGCGTACGAAGATGCGCTGGAATTTTCACAAGACACTCCAGGCTCGGAGGAGCCCTTGGTTCTCATCCGCCAGCGGGAATGGATTAACGAGCCTAGCCCCGGCACCCTTATCCATGAAAAAGGAGAGCGCATTGCTGAGTGGCGCGTGGAGTGGTTGGAGTCCGGTCCTCGCCGCGCAGGCGAGATTGAGGCCTTCATTGCGGCAAGCGGTAATGCTTAGCAACTCGTATATGGACGCCATCTCAAAAGCAAGAGCCTGAGCGATTGGGATCAGAGGGTAGAGTACCTGCCGTTGTATACCCGGCATCTGTTGTGTACTTGTTGGTGGTCTTTGGCTCCACAAGAATCTGCGCCACCGTTTCGCCTGTCAATACAAACGGTTGTTGAACTCACGTTCTTTCGGCCGCAAGAGTGATCGGCGCAGTGCGGTGTGGGAGGAACCCGGTTGGCCAAGATGGTTGATCCTGTCGACGCAAGTGCACCACCAGCGATGGCTGTGGCGTGGTGTGTGGCCTGCACGCTTGTCTGTCTGGCATCAGAAAGCCCTGCAAGCCTCCTTCGCTGCGCTGTTGCATAGAATCCGTGCTCCGTTTGTTTGGCGGCGTGCGTCCTGATCTCTGGGGTTTGCGCTGCCGCCCCCGTGTGCCATCTGCGCGGGCCTAGGGTCTGCTTGCGCGGGCTGTCCTCCCTTTCCTTTTTTCTCATCGATCCATGTTTCGATACGCTCGGTCATTGCTGCGTGGGTGCTTCCGGGGCCTCTGGTGTGCGGGGGCTTTGTTGGTGATGTTGGGCGTGTCCCACGTACAGGCGCAGCCTGCTCCGGGCGGCGTGTTTGGTCCGGTGCCGCCCAAGGCTGTGGCGGCAGAGCCTGCCAGTGCTGCTAGCCCTGCGCTGCCGACCGCGCAAACCATGCTGATGGGGCCGCCTGCGCCGCAGCCTCAGCCTGCCGCGCAGGCAGGTGCGACCAGCCCCAGCCCTAGCCGCCTTTCCGCAGTGATGCGGCTCTTCATGCGGCCGCAGGGGTATTTGCTCATTGTGGGTGGCGGGGATACGCCAGTGAGCGTGCAAAAGCGGTTTGTAGCGCTGGCGGGGGCGGATAAGGCGCGGATTGCCGTGTTCCCCATGGCCAGCTCCAAATCGGACGAAGAGGCGCAAGAGGTGGCCCGCGATTTTGCGCTCCTGGGGGCCGAGGCGCAGGTGGTGGACTTTCGCCCGGGTGAGGCCAACAGTGCGGCGGTGGTGCAAATGCTCGAAGGCTTCACCGGCTTTTGGTTTTCGGGTGGCGACCAGTCGCGCCTGTCTGGCCTGCTGGTGGGCACGCGTGCCTTGCAGGCGGTGGAGGCGCGCTACCTGGCGGGCGCGGTGGTGGGCGGTACGTCTGCCGGGGCCTCGGTGATGAGCCGCCTGATGTTGACGGGCAAATGGCGCACGCCGCGCAACTCTGAAGAAGAGGAGCAGATCAACATTGCCCGTGGCATGAAGGAGCTGGCCCCTGGGTTTGGCTTCTTCAAAGGGGCCATCGTGGACCAGCATTTCATGCACCGCGCCCGTTACAACCGGCTCATCAGCGCGGTGCTGGACCACCCTCAGCTCATCGGCGTGGGCATTGACGAGGAAACGGCTTTGCTGGTGCGGCCGGACGGTATGTGGGAGGTGCTGGGCAATTACTACGTCAAACTGTTTGACGCCCGCCGTGCCCAGATCGTGGACGACGATGGCCCCATGGCCAAGGCGGCGGACATCCGCATGCATGTGCTGCCCGAGGGCGGTTTGTTCGACCCACAGCGGCGCAGGGTGACGTTCCAGGAAATGCACATTCCATGAATCTGGGGGCATTACCCCCAGATGCGGTACGCCCAGAACGCCTCTTCACGTAGGATGCCGTCATACAGCGCCTGCGGCGTAAAGCCGGTGATGCGGCGCGTGACACGGCACAGGTGCGACTGGTCGGCATAGCCTGCCCCAGCCGCGACTTCAGCCCATGACACGGTGCCTTGGTCTACATGGGCGGTCAGCGCATCAAAAAAGGCCTGCTCTGACTTGCCCATGCCGCGCAGCTCCCGCAGGGGCAGTCCGGCCCAGCGCTTGATGCGCCGCTCTAGCTGGCGCAGGCTGCGGCCGGGGGCGGACAGTGCCGCGCGTTGGGCCAGATGGTTGGCCCAGTCGGTGTAGCGGTGTGCACTGTGCAGGGTGGTGGGTCGGCAAGCCTGCCAGCGGGGCTCCAAAAAATCTTCCAGGCAAGCCAGGCGGCTGGCGCTGTCGGGCTGTGATTGCACGGCTTCCAGGAGGGGGTGCCAGTCAGGCGGCAATGCGGCCTGGGCATCGACAAAGCGGTTGGTGAGGGCTTCGGGCTCCAGCCCTGTCAGTTGGTGCAGCGCATCGGGCAGCAGCAACACCATCATGCCTTCGGTGGGGTCAGGGCACCAGCTTGTGCTGGGCGCCGTCTGTGGGCCACTGAGCACCCAGCGGCCGGGCAACGGAGCGCGCTCGCAGTCCAGTGTGGCCGCCGTGCCTGGGTTGCGCGGGACCAGCGTCTCGCCTTGGCCCTCAAACCACCAGCTCAGGCTGCACAGGGGCGAGGCCGGGAAGTGGTTGAGCCGCTGCGCGTCGGTGAGCTCATACCCCATGGTGCTGCGCACCATGGCGGCGCGCAGGCAAGAGGTGAGCGAGGCCCTGGGTAGCCAGAGTTGGCCTGAAGGGATCAACCCGGGCGGGTGGTCTGCAGATAAAGGTGCCAAGGTGGCCATGGCCGCGGAGTGTACCCAGGAACCCTCTGCACAAATCACCGCGTCGTTTGCATCTGCGGTCTCTGGCGGTCTGCGGTGTTGCAAATACTCGCAATAGCAATAGCAATAGCAATAGCAATAGCGATAGCGATAGCGATGGCTATGGCTATGGCTATGGCTATGGCTATGGCTATGGCTATGGCTGCGCTTTGCGCCTTGCTGCCCATCTCGATCCGCAGCGCACCCTTGGCCAGCGCGATTCGTGCAGAGGATCCCTGGCCTCAGGTGTCGTATTCGTTCAATACGCGCAGCACCGGGTGACACACCATGCGGGGCATGAACACCTCCGTACACGCATCCCCCTCCGTCCAGACCGGGCTGACCTCTGCCACCGCTGCCATGGCGGCGGTGGCAGACCCAGCTGATGTTCCTCGCCCCCTGCAGCCCAGCGGCCCGTGCAGCCCCTGGTGGGGCCTGCCCCTGTTGCGTGACATGCGTGCCGACTATCTGGGCTTTGTCACGCGCCTGCACCAGCAGCACGGCGACCTGACCCGCATGCGCCTGGGCTACGAGGATGCGTGGGACCTGATGCACCCCGACCTGGTGCGCGAGGCGCTCATCACCCATGCCGACCAGCTGATCCGATGGGAGCGGGGCATGGAGGTGTTTGAACAGGTGTTTGGCCAAAGCGTGCTGGTGACCGAGGGTGCCACCTGGCAGCGCCAGCGCCGCATGCTCATGCCCGCCTTCACCCCCAAACGCGTGGCTGGCTACGCGCAGCTCATGACCGATGCCGCCCGCCGCGCACTCGACGCTGCCGTGCCTGCGGGCCAGGGGCGCGCGCTGGTGCCGGTGGACGCGCTGTGGACGGATGTGGCCATGGACGTGATCTTGCGCACGCTGTTCAGCGAGTCGGCCCAGGCCGATGCACGCGATGCCGCCTGGGCCACGCAGACGCTGTCGGAGGCGGCCTTCCGGGAAATGTTCATGCCCTTCACACTGCCCGACTGGCTGCCCCTGCCGGGCAAAGCCGACAAGCGCCGGGCCCTGCGGGCGCTGAAGGGGCTGGTGCAGCGGCACATTGACGCCCGCCAGAGCGAAGCCCCTGTGGCCGACGGGGCCTCGGGTAAGCCCGAGCGCAGCGACTTGCTGCACATGCTGCTGGCGCTGCGCGACGAAAGCACGGGCGAAACCCTGTCGCCACAGGAAGTGCTGGACCAGTGCCTGGTCACCTTCCAGGCTGGGCACGAGACCAGTGCCACCACCTTGCTGTGGTGGACGACGCTGATGGCCCAGCACCCCGAAGCCGCCGAGCGCGCCCGGGCCGAGGTGGACGCGGTGCTGCAAGGCGGTGTGCCCGGCCCAGAGCACCTGGCCCAATTGCCTTGGCTGGGCGCCACTCTCAAGGAGGCCTTGCGTCTGTACCCGCCCATTGCTGCGCTGATGAACCGCCGCACCACTGCCCCCATCACCCTGGGCGGGGTGGCCGTGCCGCAGGGCGCCCTGCTGCGCATCACCCCTTGGGTGCTGCACCGCGATGCGCGCTGGTTTGCGCAGCCCGAGCAGTTCCAGCCTGAGCGCTTTCTGGACGGCGCACCGCCCATCCCCAAGGGCGCGTGGATTCCCTTCGGCCTGGGGCCGCGCGTGTGCATTGGCCAGCACTTTGCGATGCTGGGATGACGCTGCTGGCCGCCATGCTGCTGCAGCGCTACACCGTGCGCTGGCCTGATGCCGCGCCGGCTTGCGCGCCCCGCTTGAACGTGACGCTGCGGCCTGAGGAGCGGGTGTCTGTCTGGCTAGAGCGCAGGGGCTGATCTTGGATGGCGCATAGACACGGCTTATGTTGGTATTGCCCGCGTTGATCTTCCCGCTGGTCTTGGTGCTTGCCTTGCAGAAGCTGTACCAGATCCCCAAACAGCTTTGGCGGGCGGAACTCCACTTTTGCCCACAGCGGCGCGGCTGGTGGGTGATGGCCTGCGGCGTTGCCTACCTGGCTTTGTTGGGTTGCACCCTCAGGCTCGGCTTTGTGCTGGTGCAGGCAGGGTGGGCCTCAGACGAGCCCTTGTCAGCCTTTGGGGCGGTACTGGGCTGGGTGGCCGCCTATCCGTGCGTCTATGTGGGGGCAGCTTGGGCTTTCTATCATGGCCTGAAACCTCGGCCTGGGGTGGTGGGCTGAGCGATGCAGGGCTACCTCGGACAAGGTTCTACGGCAGCTCCGCACTCCCCATCCGCCCCAGAATCGTCCGCGTGCGCCCTGCCAGGTAGGCCGAGCCGGGCGTTTTCTCAAACCGCTTGGGCGCGGGCAGCATCACGGCCAGGCGGGCGGCGTCGGTGGGGGTGAGCTGGGCGGCGTTTTTGCGAAAGTAGTGTTGGGCGGCGGCCTCAGCGCCGAACACGCCTTCGCCCCATTCCACGTTGTTCAGGTAGATCTCGAGGATGCGCTCTTTGCTCAGCAGCTGCTCCAGCAGCAGGGTCAGCACAAATTCCTGGCCTTTGCGCAGCAGGGTGCGCTCGCCTGACAGCAGCAGGTTTTTGGCCAACTGCTGGGTGATGGTGGAGCCGCCACGGATTTTGGGGGCGCGCACGGGGCGGTCGGGGGTGCGGTTTTGGGCTTTGGCCACCTGGGCTTCGGCCTTGGCATTGCGTTCCCAGGCTTTTTCGATGGCGGTCCAGTCCACGCCTTCGTGGTTCACAAAGCCATCGTCTTCCGAGGCAATGACGGCGCGCTTGAGGTGGTCGGAAATTTTGGCGTAGGGCACCCACTGCTGGCGCCAGGGGATGCTGCCTTTGCTGCTCAGCAGCGTCCAGGCTTCAGACCGCTCGAAGGTGGTGGATTCGGGGTTGACCACCGCCATGGCCGCAATGCGCAGCACAAAGAACAGTTGCAGGGCCACCAGTGCGATCAGCACCAGGCCCAGCCAGCGGGCCAGTGCCTTCATGGTTGCATGGCTCCAAAAGTGGGGCGCTGCTGATGGCTCTCCTTGAACCGTTCACGCGGAGCTGGTCGAAGCGCCGCGCAAGGCTCGGGCAGGCGCAGCCCGAACGGCCTATCCAGTTCATGCAAGTTCATGGCGATTCATGACTCAGGTGGTCTGGCGCATTTCTTCCAGCACCTGGGCGGCAGGCGGGCGCACCCCGCGCCAGATGGCAAAGGCCTCGGCGGCTTGCTCTACCAGCATGCCTAGGCCGTCGCGCGCGGTGGCGCCGTGGGCGCTGGCCCAGTCCATGAAGCCTTGCGCGGCAGGGCCGTACATCATGTCGTAGGCCAGGCTGCCAGGGCGCAGCACGCTGGCGGCCACAGGCACTGCTTCACCGCTCAGGCTGCTGGCAGTGGCGTTGATGATGACATCAAAATCACCCTCTACCGCTTGTGGAGAAAGCGCGAGCAGCTCTGCTTTTTGTAGCAAGGCCAGTGCGCCATGCGATGCCACCAGCGCCTCGGCCTTGGCCACGGTGCGGTTGGCAATGGTGATGTGGCGCGCCCCAGCGTGCAGCAGGGGGCCCAGCACGCCTGCGGCGGCGCCGCCCGCGCCCACCAGCAATACGCGGGCGCCTTGCAAGGGCACACCGGCGTTGCGGGTGATGTCGGCCACCAGGCCCAGGCCGTCGGTGTTGTCTGCGTGGATGCTGCCGTCGGCCTGAAAGCTCAGCGTGTTGGCCGCGCCTGCCAGGTGCACGCGTTCGCTGCACATGGTGGCGAGTTGGGGGGCTTCAAACTTGAACGGCACGGTGACGTTGCAGCCGCGCCCACCCTGGGCGGCGAAGTTGCGCACGGATTGCGCGAAGCCGTCCAGCGGCACCAGGCAGCGCTCGTAGTGGACGGCTTGGCCCGTCAGCTCGGCAAAGCGGGCGTGGATGGCGGGCGAGCGGCTGTGGGCGACGGGGTTGCCCATCACGCAGTACAGGTCGGCGGGGAGCGGCGAAGTGGTCATGGGAACAACAAGGGCTGCATGCTGGGGGCGGGGCAGAGGCTGAGGGTTTCTCTGCCTCTCAGGCCAGGGCCGCCGCGAAACTGGCTTGGCCAAGCCGCTGGCGGCGTCCCCCTGAGGGGAAGGCGCCGCAGGCGACTCAGGGGGGCTACCTCACACTCGTTTCCAGCGTCTGGTCGCGGGTGAACTTGAAGCGGGCGACCATGGCCACCTGGTCGGCCTTGGCTCGCATTTCGGGGGTGAAGTGGCCAAACGGGGCTGCCGAACGGGCGATGGCTTCGGCCCGGCGGTCCAGGGCGCCCTTGCCAGAGCCTTGCACCACTTCGGTGGAGAGCACGCGCCCGTCGTGGTTGACGGTGACGATCATGATCAGCTCGCCATAGAGCTTTTTGCCGCCCTGTTCGGGGAAGTTCTCGGTGCCTTTGTCTTCCACCTTGCGACGCAGCGCGTCGTAGTAGATGGCGTAGGCCTCTTCGCGCGTGGCGGGGCTGATGTAGCGCTTTTTGGGGCGCGAGTTTTCTTCGTTGATGCGCTTTTCAATCTCGGCCAGCAGCTTGACGAGCTGGCGGCGCTTTTCTTCTTGCGACATCTGCTCGCCGCTGTCGCTTTGTTTGCGCGGGTCGGGCTCGGGCATGGTGGCCAGCTGCTTGCGCAGTTGCGTGAGCAGCTGGGTTTGCTGCTCTTGCATGGCGTCCATCTTGCGCTGCATCTCTTCAAAGTCGTCGCCCACCGCCGTCAGGGCCGAGTAGGGCAAGGGGCTGGTGGCCCGGCCCTGGGCCGCTTCACCGCCGCCGGCCAGGTTGGACTGGGCGATGGCCTGGGCTTTTTCAGGCCGTTCGTTGGACTTGGCGTTGACCAGGATGACTTCCAGCGGCGTGTCCTGGAACACGCGGTTGAAGCCCTCGGGGTCGATGAAGCGCACGGAGATGAGGGCCGCGTGCACGGCCACCGACACGCCCAGTGCAATCTGCAGCGTGCTGAAGGAGCGAAAGAGCGAGCGGAGGTTCACGGCGTTGGGTGGTCAGCGTTGGCGTTGGTGGGGGTGTCGGCCTCATTGACGTCCACGGCAATGGCGATGGGGCCAGCCACGGCTTCGTCGTCGCCGTCGTCTTCCAGGGGGGCATCATCGCTGGCATCGGTGGGGTCGTCCAGCCGCTCGAGCACAGTGCCGTGCAGGTCCAGCGTGATCTCGTCCACCTCGCCCAGCTTGACTTTCAGGCGTGCGCCGCGCGGCAGGTTTTGCGCGCCCAGTACCGGGAAGACCAGCGGAATATCGTCCGCCCGCACCAGGAAGCTGCCGCCCGGGCCTTCCTTGAAGACGGTGGCGTTGAGCTCGGTGATGCCGTTCTGCTCGACGTACTTGAGCGTCCAGAAGCGCTCCATGCCGCCCTGGTAGCCGTTGTAGGCGCTGTAGGCGCCGTCAAAGCTGCTGATGATGGAGAACAGGTCGGCATCCTTGGGCTTGAACGGCGCTGCCAGCGCGGCCGTGGCGCCATGGCGCGCGCAGGCAATGATTTGCCACTGGTTGACCAGGTCGGTGTAGCGGCGCAGGGGCGAGGTGGCCCACGAATAGGCTTTGACGCCAATGCCCGCGTGCGGCAGTGCCTTGGTGCCCATGCGCACCTTCACACCCGGCGCCATGCTGGCCTGGCTGCGGTAGATGCCGGGCACGCCCAGCTCGGCCATCCAGCTGCCCCAGGTGCTGTTGGCCACGATCATGGCCTCGGCCACGATGAGGTCGAGCGGCGCACCGCGCTGGCGCACGCTGATCTGCACCTGCTCGTCGCCCGTGGGCTCGGCGCCGTTGTTGCCGACGAGGCGGAAGTTGTAGTCCGGCCGGTTGAAGTTCTCGGGCTTGCCGCGCACCACTTCGCGGCGGGCCTTGAGGTCCTTGGCCAGGCGGTGCAAAAATGATAGCTGGGGGCGCAGGTCAGACAAGCGCTGGGGGTCGTTTTGATGCTCAAACGCCGGGTTGGAGAGCCATTCTTCGGTGACCACCGCATCCAGCTGGTCGTGGCGCAGGTTGGCCACCACGTGCACGCGCTCGAGCTTGGTTTCAGAACTCTTGAACTCCAGCGTGGCTTCGTCGATGGTGACGTACAGCGACACGGCCGGGTTGGCGCGGCCTTCGTCGAGCGTGTAGGTCTGCACCACGTCGTCGGGCAGCATGGTGATCTTGTAGCCCGGCATGTACACCGTGGACAGGCGCGCGCGGCCCAGCTGGTCGATGGCGCTGCCCGGCTGGATGGCCAGCCCGGGCGCGGCGATGTGGATGCCCAGCACCACGGTGCCCGTGCCCAGGCCTTGCACCGAGAGCGCGTCGTCGATTTCGGTGGTCTGCGAGTCGTCGATGGAATACGCCTGCGCGGGGGACAGCGGCAGGTCGCCCTCAATGACGGGCGCGGTGACGGCCGGAAAGCCCGTGCCCTTGGGGAAGTTCTCGAACAGGAAGCGCTTCCAGTGGAACTGGTAGGCCGAGTCGATGGCGCCGGCCTTTTGCAGCAGATCCAGTGGCGCGGTGTGCGTGGCGCGGCTGGCCTCGACCACGGCCTTGTATTCGGGCGCGTTCTTGTCGGGCTTGAACAAGATCTTGTAGAGCTGCTCGCGGATGGGTTGCGGGCATTCGCCCCGGCCCAGGGCTGCGGCCCAATCGTCGATCTGCGCGAGGATGGCTTTTTTCTTCTCGATGGCGGCCAGGGCTTGCTGCAGGATCTCGGCCGAGGCCTTCTTGAAGCGGCCTTTGCCCGCGCGGCGGAAGTAGTGGGGGGCGTCGTACAGGCGGAACAGGGCGCCTGCCTGCTGGACCAGCGTGGCGTTTTCCGAGAAATAGTCGCGCGCTAGGTCGGCAAAGCCAAAGTCGTCCTCGGGCGCAAATTCCCAGGCCAAGTCCAGCTCAATGCTCTCGGCCACGGCCTGGGCCTGGGCGATCAGCTCGGACGGAGCGGGCTTTTCAAACTTCAAAAGGATGTTGGCGGCCTTGACCTTGACCCGCTTGCCCGAATCGAGCTCGACCTGGGCTGAGCTCTCCGCTTCGGACAGGATACGTCCGGCCATGAATTTGCCGGCTTCTTCAAACAGTGCATGCATCCGGGGATTCTCCCATGGGCGATCAGGTGCTCTGGTTACCGTTGGCTGCAAGGTTGTTTTTTGGCCGCGCGGCGGTGGGCGCCCCCCGTGTCACTTCGTCTTGATCGGCTTTTGGGTTTTTGCTATTTATTTGATAGCTGCTTGCGCTTATCTAAAAAGCGCTAGAGGCCTATTTGGCATGGATTGTGCGGATCGCCACTATCATCCCCACCCTTCACCCCGTCTTTTCGGCCCCTGGCCCCATCTCCCGCGCGTTTTTCTGCGCGGCTTTAGTGCGTTCCCCGCCGATTTCGCGAACCCTTGCCGATGCCGTTCCCTGCTTTTGCAATGCCTTTGGGCCTGTTTGCCGTGCTGGCCGTGGCCCTGCCGTTTTTGTTTGCGGTGACGGCGCCGCCGTCGCCCAACTTCTGGCCACTGGTGTTTGCCTGGGGTTGTGGCGGCGTGCTGGCGGTGGGGGCGCTGGTGCGGGGTGCCCAGGTGCAGACCCGTGCGCAGGGCGGTCGCCTGTACCGGCAGGCCGCCCTGGTTTTGGCCTGGGGCCTGCTGCTGGCGGCTGTGGTGGGGGGCGTGGTGGGCTTGCTGCAGTACCTGGGGGCAGAGCCCTGGGGCTCGCCGTGGATTCACCCCTCCAGCCCGGGGCAGGCGGTGGGCAACCTGCGCCAGCGCAACCAGCAGGCCACGCTGATGGCCATGGGGGTGTGGGCGCTGCTGTGGCTGTGGGTGCGTACCGCGCAGGCTGCCCCGCGCTGGCACCGCGCCGGGCGTGGCTGGGCGCGCTGGCTGGGGGTGTCTCTGGCGGCGCTGCTGCCGCTGCTGGCCTTGGCATCGGCGGCCACGGTGTCGCGCACCGGGGCGCTGCAGTGGGGCGTGATGGTGGTCTTGCTGTGCCTGTGGCGCGGCACGCCCGCCAGGCGCGCCTTGCCCGTGGCGCTGCTGGGCCTGGCGGTGTATGTGCTGGCGGCCTGGGCCTTGCCCCAGGTGCTGCTGCACCTGACCGGGGTGCAGGGCGAGGGGCTGTTTGCGCGCCTGGCAGGCGATGGGCGCCAGTGCGCCAGCCGCCAGGTGCTGTGGTCGAACATGCTGCACCTGATTTCGCTCAAGCCCTGGACGGGCTGGGGCTGGGGCGAGATGGGTTATGCCCACTATGTGACGCTGTTCCCGGACGAGCGCTTTTGCATGCTGCTGGACAACGCCCACAACCTGCCCCTGCACCTGGCCGTGGAACTGGGCCTGCCTGCCGCACTGCTGCTGTGCGTGGGGGGTGCCACGGTGGTGGCCCGTGCGCGCCCCTGGCGCGAGACCGACCCTGTGCGCCAACTGGCCTGGGGCTTGCTGGCCCTGGTGGGTGCGCACAGCTTGCTTGAATATCCGCTGTGGTACGGCCCCTTCCAGGTGGCGACGGTGTTTGCGCTGCTGTTGCTGCTGGGGCGCTGCGGTGGGGGCTGGGCGCGGAGGGGTTGGTGGCTGTGGCGCCTCGGGGCGTTGGCCTGCCTGGTGGGTGTGGGCTTGCTGGCCACGGCCGCCTACCAGTACCGCACCGTGAGCCAGCTCTACAAACCGGCAGACCAGCGCCCGGCAGCCCTGCGCGATGTGCGCGCCGTGCCCGTGCCTTCGGGCACCCTGTTCCCGGACCAGGTGCGCTTTGCCTGGCTCACTACGCATGCGCTGACGGCGGCCAACGCCCCACAGATGCATGCCGCAGCACTGGCGTTGCTGCATTTTTCGCCTGAACCCCGGGTGGTCGAGAAACTCATCGCCAGTGCCCAGGCCCTGGGGCGCGACGATGAGGTGGCCTTCCATGTGCGGCGCTATCGCATCGCCTACCCGGCAGACCATGCGCATTGGCTGGCAAGGCAAACCCGATGGGCTCCAGCCAGTGGTGCTGAAGACATGACCGAAGAGCGGGAGCCTGAGTCCAGCACCGCCCCTTGAGCAAGCGCGGAGTCCGCCTAAGCCAGATCCAGAAAACGGGTGATGCGTGGCAGGTGGTCTTCAAAGTCGCTCAGCGCATGCTCGCCGCCCTCCAGCAGGCACAGCTCGGCCTGGGGGTAGCGGGCTGTCATTTCGCGCCAGTCCAGCACCTCGTCGCCCTTGGCGATGATGGCCAGCTCGGGCGCCCGGGCGGGCTGGCCGCGCAGGTCCAGCGCTTGCAACTCGGCAATGTATTCCGGGAGAAAGTAAAACCGCTCCTCGGGGTTTTGCCAGGTGGTTTGCTCGCCGATGTAGCGCGCCAGGTCCCGGGCCGGGTTCACGGCGGGGTTCAGCATCACGCTGGGGCAGCCCGCATGCTGGGCCACCCAGCTGGCGTAAAACCCGCCCAGTGACGATCCGATCACGCCCATCGCCTCCCGAGGCCATTGGGCAATGCCCTGCACCACCAACGCCATCGCTGCCTGGGGCGATGGCGGCAGCTGAGGGCACCAAAAGGTGACTGCTGGATGGTGCTGCGCCACATGGGCTGCCATCTGGCGCGCCTTGGCCGAGGCGGGTGAAGAGCGAAAGCCGTGCAGGTACAGGAGGTGGGTGGTGGTCATGGAGGCACGTAGGGGGACGGCATAGGGCAGGGGAATCACTGCTTTTTGCGGGGTGGCTCAGGCATAAGATATTCGGCACAAGGTGCGCTGCGCCGTGCAGTGCCTTGTTTTGCTACCTGCACCATGACCGATTTTGCCCCGCTTTCCGCTGCCAGACGATGGGCGCTCGGATCAGGCGACAAGCCTCCCGCCTCACTGGGCCGGTTTGAGTTAAAGACGCAACTGGGCCGCGGTGCCCAGGCCACGGTGTGGCTGGCGGTGGACCCGCGCCTGCAGCGCGAGGTGGCCATCAAGCTCATGCGCCCCTTGCAGGACCAGGACCCCTCCGTACTGGAGCCGTGGCTGCGCGAGGCGCGCCATGTGGGGCGCCTGGCCCACCCCAATATCGTTCCGGTGTTCGAGGCCGATGTGCAGGGCCTGCAGCCCTACATCGTGTTTGAGTATGTGCCCGGCCGCACGCTGGCCGCGCACCTGGCCCAGCAAGGGCGTTGCACGCCGCACGATGCCGTGGCGTTCATGCTGGAGGTGCTGGATGGCCTGCAAGCGGCGCACCAGGCGGGCATCGTGCACCGCGACCTCAAGCCCTCCAACATCATGGTTGATGTCCACCGCCATGCCCGGGTGATGGATTTTGGCGTGGCGGCGCCGGTGCAGGGTGCTTCCGATCCGCAGCAGATCAGCGGCACACCTGCCTACATGGCCCCGGAAGCCGTCGAAGGCGCCGCGCCCACCCCGGCCATGGATGTGTATTCCGCCGCGTTGGTGCTGATTGAACTGCTCACGGGCAAACCCCTTATTCACCAGACGGACCCTTGGCAGGCGCTGTACCGCGTGGCCCATGAAGACCTGGCGCTGCCTGACGACCTGGGGCCGGGCGTGGACGACGGCCTGAGGTCAATTTTGCAGCGCGGCATGGCGCGCCGACCCAGCGAGCGCTACGCATCAGCGGCCGAGTTTCGCGATGCGCTGCGCGCCTGGGCTGCCCCAGCGAGCGCCCCCACGGCGGCGAGCAATGCCACGCTGGATTTTTTGCTGCGGCGCATGCGCCACAAAAGCGATTTCCCTGCGCTGTCGGATTCGGTGGCGCGCATCCAGCGCGTGGCCAACTCGGAAGACGACAGCATCAGCGACCTGACCCACGAAATCCTGAAAGACGTGGCGCTGACCAACAAGCTGCTGCGTCTGGTCAACAGCGTGCACTACGCCCACGCCAGCCGGGGCACCATCAGCACGGTGTCGCGCGCGGTGAGCTTGGTGGGCTTCAATGCCGTGCGCAACATGGCCCTGAGCCTAGTGCTGCTGGACCACATGCAGGACAAGGCCCACGCCAGCCAGATGCGCGAAGAGTTTTTGCGCGCCATGATGGCCGGGTCGGTGGCGGCGGAGCTGTGCAGCACCAGCCAGGCCGCCGAGGAGGCCTTCATTGGCGCCATGTTCCAGAACCTGGGGCGCATGCTGTGCGAGTTTTACTTTCCCGAGGAGGCCCGGCAGGTGCGCAGCCTGGTGACCTCGGGGCGGATGGAGGGCGGCGAGGAGTCTGCCGCTTTGCAGGTGCTGGGGCTGGGGTTTGAGGACCTGGGCGTGGGGGTCGCCCGTGTCTGGGGGCTGCCTGATAGCCTGCAGCGTTGCATGCGCAAGCCGCTGGGTTCGCCCACGCAGCGCGCCCCCGAGCAAGGGGTGGAGCGCTTGCGCTGGGCGGCCATGGCCGCCAACGAGGTGGCCAGTGCATTGCTGTTCAGTGAACCTGCCCAACTGGAGGCGCAGTTGGCGCAGGTCGGCACCCGCTACGCGCGCACATTGGCCTTGTCGGCCGAGGCGATTGCAGAGGCCACCCTGCGTGCGCGCCACAAACTGGTGGCACTGGCCGAGGCGCTGGATTTGCGGGTGGAGCCAGGATCGCTCGCGGCCCGGTTGCTCAAGCTCCCCCTGGCAGCTGGTGCCGTGGCGGCGCCTGATGACGCCATCAGGTCCCATGAACTCAAGGCCAGCGAGAGCCAGCCCCTGCCTGCCGTGTTGGCATCCCAGGCCGGTGGCGCGGTGTCGGTGGCGCAGGTCAATGAAGTGCTGGCCGCAGGCATTCAGGACATCACCAATGCCATGGTGGACAGCTTTCAGCTCAACGACGTGCTGCGCATGATCTTGGAGACCATGTTCCGCGCGCTGGGTTTTCGGCGCATGGTGTTTTGCCTGCGCGACGCCAAGACGGAAGTGCTGACTGGTCGGTTTGGTCTGGGCGAAGGCAGCGAGGTGGCCGTGCGCGCCATGAAGGTGCCGCTCAAGGCCCCGGGCGACCTTTTTGCGGCCGTGTGCCTGCGCGGCGCCGATACGCTCATCAACGACGCCACAGAGCCGCGCATGCAGGCACGCCTGCCGCAGTGGTACCTGGGCGGCATCAACGCGCCTTCGTTCTTGCTGCTGCCGCTTCAGATCAAGGGGCAGACTTTTGCACTCATTTACGCCGACCAGTCTGCGGTGGGCGGCATTGTGGTGGATGACAAGGCCCTGGGCTTGCTGCGCACACTGCGCAACCAGGCGGTGATGGCCTTTCGGCAAGCGGGCTGAGGTCAGGCAGCCCGATAATCGCGGGATGGCCGCCGTTTTTGAAAAGACCTCGCTCTCGCAGCGCGTACTGCCCCTGTTCAGGGGGTTTGACCTGCCCTTGCTCCTTGTGGTGCTGATGCTGGCGTGCGCCGGGTTGGTGGCCATGTACTCCTCGGGTT
Source organism: Acidovorax sp. 56 (assembly GCF_002749705.1). Classification (NCBI taxonomy): domain Bacteria; kingdom Pseudomonadati; phylum Pseudomonadota; class Betaproteobacteria; order Burkholderiales; family Comamonadaceae; genus Acidovorax; species Acidovorax sp. 56. The sequence continues at coordinate 2,274,613 of NZ_PEEV01000001.1, read as the reverse complement.
ACGACCACGGCACGCGGTTTGCAGACCATGGGCGCAACATGCTGATCGCCGCCACCCTCTTGTTTTTGGTGGCACAGGTGCCGCCCCAAAAGATCATGGTCTTTGCCGTGCCGCTTTATGCCGCAGGCGTGGCGCTGCTGTTTGCTGTGGCACTGTTTGGCATTACCAAGAAGGGGGCGACCCGCTGGCTGAGCATCGGCGTCACGCAAATCCAGCCCAGCGAGATTTTGAAAATCGCCATGCCCTTGATGCTGGCCTGGTGGTTCCAGAAGCGCGAGGGGCAATTGCGCCCGCTGGACTTTGCTGCCGCCGGGCTGCTGTTGGCCATGCCCGTGGGCCTGATCATGAAGCAGCCAGACCTGGGCACCTCGCTGCTGGTGCTGGCGGCGGGGCTGTCGGTGATCTTTTTTGCGGGCTTGTCGTGGAAGCTGGTGCTGCCCCCCGTGGTGTTGGGCGGCATTGGCATCGCGCTCATCGTGTGGTTTGAGCCGCAACTGTGCGCCGATGGGGTGCGCTGGCCCGTGCTGCACGACTACCAGCAGCAGCGCATCTGCACCCTGCTGGACCCCACCCGCGACCCGCTGGGCAAGGGCTTTCACATCATCCAGGGCATGATCGCCATCGGCTCCGGCGGCATCACCGGCAAGGGCTTCATGGCGGGCACGCAGACGCACCTGGAGTTCATCCCCGAGCGCACCACCGACTTCATCTTTGCAGCCTATTCCGAAGAGTTTGGTCTGGCCGGCAACCTGTTTCTGGTCGTGTGCTTTTTGATGCTGGTCTGGCGTGGGCTGTACATCGCCCTGGGCGCCACCACCCTGTTTGGCCGCCTCATGGCCGGGGCGGTGTCGATGATTTTCTTCACCTACGCTTTTGTGAACATGGGCATGGTCAGTGGCATCTTGCCCGTGGTGGGGGTGCCGCTGCCGTTCGTCAGTTATGGCGGCACAGCCATGGTCACGCTGGGGCTGGCGCTGGGGATTTTGATGTCGGTGGCACGGGCGCAGCGCCAGGAGCCAGAGAAGGCGCGCACGCCGCTGTAGCGTTCACTCACTTTGCCTGTGGCCCCTGCGCAGAGCCCGCCACGGCGTAGGGACAAGGGTCGCCACCCTTGCCGGACGGGGGGGCTGCGGTTAAAAACCGGGCTGTTGGTTTTCACATCCCCTGGAGGTGTTTCCGATGGCAGCGAAGTTTGAGCTCAAGAAGACGACCAATGACAAGTTCGTTTTCAACCTGCTGGCCTCCAATGGCCAGGTGATTTTGACCAGCGAGACCTATGACTCGCACGCGGGTGCCCTTCAGGGCATCGAGTCGGTCAAAAAGCATGCCCCGAACGACACCCGCTACGGTCGGCTGTGTGCCCGCAACGGGGCCCCTTATTTCACGCTCAAGGCGGCCAACGGCCAGGTGATTGGCCAAAGCCAGATGTACGCGGGCGCCAAGGCCCGTGATGCCGGGATTGAGGCAGTGCAAAGCCACGCGCTGGCGGCCAGCCTGCATGACCTGACGGCGCCATAGGCTCTGGCTATCCGCTGGGGGCCTGTTTCCCCCTTGCGCCGCGCGGGCGGGGCGGGGCGCCTAAAATGCAGCGATGACCTTTCGCTCCTCTACTGCTGCGCCCCAGCGTGCCGCCACCACCCAACGCATCGATGTCGCCCGTGAACTGCTCCTGACGCCCTTTGGGCTGGACGAAGGGCACCTGGCGCGTGCTCTGGCAGAAATCCGCGCCCACCAGGTGGACGACGCGGACCTGTACTTCCAGTACACCCGCAGCGAAGGCTGGAGCCTGGAAGAGGGGATCGTGAAAACCGGCTCCTTCAGCATCGACCAGGGCGTGGGCGTGCGCGCCGTCAGTGGCGAGAAGACCGCGTTTGCGTATTCCGACGATATTTCTGAAGCCTCGCTGCTGGACGCCGCGCGCACGGTGCGCTCGATCTCGTCAGCGGCGCAGGGTGGCCGGGTGCGTGTGCCCGCCAAGAAGATTGCCACCAGCCGCAGCCTCTACCAGGGCGTGGACCCGATTGCCTCGCTGGACAGCACCGCCAAGGTGGCCCTGCTGGAGCGCTTGGAGCAGCGCGCCCGCGCCAAAGACCCGCGCGTGGCCCAGGTCATGGCCGGGCTGGCCAGTGAATACGACGTGGTGCTGGTGGCCCGTGCCGACGGCACCCTGGCGGCCGATGTGCGCCCGTTGGTGCGTCTGTCGATCACGGTGATCGCCGAGCAAAACGGCCGCCGCGAAGTGGGGTCGGCTGGTGGCGGTGGCCGCTTTGGCCTGGCGTATTTCGACGACGCCTTGCTAGGCAAGTATGTGGACGAGGCTGTGAACGCAGCCTTGGTGAATCTGGAGTCGCGCCCCGCACCGGCGGGCGAAATGACCGTGGTGCTGGGTTCGGGCTGGCCCGGCATTTTGCTGCACGAGGCCGTGGGACATGGCCTGGAAGGGGACTTCAACCGCAAGGGCTCCAGCGCCTTCAGTGGCCGCATTGGCCAACGCGTGGCCGCCAAGGGTGTGACGGTGCTGGACGACGGCACCATTGCCGACCGCCGTGGCTCGCTGAATGTGGACGACGAGGGCAACCCCAGCCAGCGCAATGTGCTGATCGAGGACGGCATCTTGAAGGGCTACATCCAGGATTCGCTCAACGCCCGCCTCATGGGTGTGGCCCCCACGGGCAATGGCCGCCGCGAAAGCTACGCCCACATCCCCATGCCCCGCATGACCAACACCTACATGCTGGGTGGCGACAAGGACCCGCAGGAAATCATTGCCAGCATCAAAAAGGGGCTGTACGCCAGCAACTTTGGTGGCGGCCAGGTGGACATCACCTCGGGCAAGTTTGTGTTTTCTGCCAGCGAAGCCTACTGGGTGGAAAACGGCAAGATCCAGTACCCCGTCAAAGGCGCCACCATCGTGGGCAGCGGCCCTGAGTCGCTCAAGAAGGTGACCATGATCGGCAACGACATGCGCCTGGACAGCGGCGTAGGCACCTGCGGCAAGGAAGGCCAGAGCGTGCCCGTGGGCGTGGGCCAGCCCACCCTGCGCATCGAAGGCCTGACGGTGGGCGGCACCGCCTGATGTGATGGCGGCGTGACCCCTGTGCGGGCTTAAAAACCTGTTCAAAGTAGCTTGCTCTGGGGGCGTGTGTTGGTTGCACGCCTTGGCGAGTGGGTAAACCTCTCCACAGACGCCACAGCCCGGCGCAAAATGGCCGCATGCCTGCGTCGCGCACCCTTTTGCCGCAAAGTCTCCAGTCGTTCGGGGACATCAGCCGCTTTTTGCGCGAAGGGGTGGCCGACGAAGACTCCCGCCAGCTGCGCGATAGCCTGGGCCATTTATCGGGGTTGATTGAAGACGCCGTGCGCACACGGCGCACCAGTACCGATACCGAGGCCATTCAGCGCACAGCGGGGGCCTTGTTCCAGGGGGCTCGCGAGCACCAGTTGCTACTAACGGGGCTGGGCTCTGCTTGGCATGGCTTGTACGAATTCACCGCCTACCAGCGTGCCCTGTGGGAGCTGCGCACCGCCATCGCCGCCTGGAAGGAGGCGCTGGAGCAGCGCCACGCCAGCGAGGCAATCTGCTTCGACAAATTCGAGCTGCTGGCCTGGCGCACCCTGGGCGAGGCGCTGCTGTTGATCGACATGTACGAGTGCGACGGGCGCGTGGAAACGCCCACGGAGCAGAGTTCCGCACGCCCGCCGCCTTCTTGGTGGCAGCGTGCGCGCCGCTGGTTGGGGCGGGGCCACTGAACGGCGGTGGGGGGCCTTTGCGCGCCGCTCAGCGCGCCAAAATCCGAATTCCAATCGCTTGGTAGTAACCCTTGGCTGCGCGATTTTGTGTGGCTTTTTGGGCCCAGCTTTGCGCAACGGGCTTGCGGAACCACCCGGGGGCTGTGCTACATTGATTGACATGCAAGTTCGCAGCGCGTTTTATTTTTGGTTTTTTATCTCGGTCCTAGGCGGATGAGAGGAAAACGCGCAAGCAACTAAAACACCTCCCCATACCAACCGCCGCAGCTGCAAAGCCCGGCGGTTTTTGTTTTTTCAGCCCCCTGTTTTTCACCCTTTCAATCCACACGAGGAAGCCAACATGAGCGTGCAAGCCAACCCCACCAGCGATGCCTGGTACCGCAGCGTCGACAAAACCAGCCAGACCGACGACGAACGTATCAAGGACATCACCGTGTTGCCTCCTCCAGAGCATCTGATCCGCTTTTTCCCCATCAGCAATACGCCGGTGGAAGGGCTCATCAGCCAGACCCGCAAGAACATCCACAACATCATGGCCGGCCAGGACGACCGCCTGCTGGTCATCATTGGCCCTTGCTCCATCCACGACCCTGTGGCCGCGCTCGACTACGCCCGCCGCCTGAAGGTGGTGCGCGAGCAGTACAAGGACACGCTGGAGATCGTGATGCGTGTGTACTTCGAAAAGCCTCGCACCACCGTGGGCTGGAAGGGCCTGATCAACGACCCCTACCTCGATGAAACCTACCGCATCGACGAAGGCCTGCGCATCGCGCGCCAGTTGCTCATCGACATCAACCGCCTGGGCATGCCTGCAGGCAGCGAGTTCCTGGACGTGATCTCGCCCCAGTACATCGGTGACCTCATCAGCTGGGGCGCCATTGGTGCCCGCACCACCGAAAGCCAGGTGCACCGCGAGCTGGCCTCGGGCATCTCGGCGCCCATTGGCTTCAAGAACGGCACGGACGGCAACATCCGCATCGCCACCGACGCCATCCAATCGGCCAGCCGGGGCCACCACTTCCTGTCGGTACACAAGAATGGCCAGGTGGCCATCGTCAACACCAATGGCAACAAGGACTGCCACGTCATCCTGCGCGGCGGCAAGACGCCCAACTACGACGCCGCCAGTGTGGCCGTGGCCTGCAAGGACCTGGAAGCCGCCAAGCTGCCCGCCACGCTGATGGTGGACTGCAGCCACGCCAACAGCAGCAAGCAACACGAGCGCCAGCTTGATGTGGCGCGCGACATTGGTGGCCAGATCGCCAGCGGCTCGCGCAGCGTGTTCGGCGTGATGATCGAAAGCCACATCAATGCCGGTGCCCAGAAGTTCACCCCCGGCAAGGACGATGCTTGCGCGCTGGAATACGGCAAGAGCATCACAGACGCCTGCCTGGGCTGGGACGACTCGCTGGCCGCGCTGGCTGACCTGTCGGCCGCCGTGCAGGCGCGCCGCGCACGCTGAGATGGGGGCGGGGTGGCGTTGTGTGGCGGGCTGCTGTGTCAGGGAAAAGACCCAGGCAGCAGCCCTGGCGCAGCGTGTAAGCTCTGTTGACGGAGAGTCGTCGGAGAGCGGCCAGGCGCGCAGCCCGGCCGTTTTTCAAGGGCTCTTTGAACCAGTTTTCACCCTCCCGACGCATTCAAGAAGAGGTACCCCATGCACAGTGAAGTATCGGTCCGCCTGGCGGCAGACCAGGAGTTCCGTTTTGACCTGGCAGGCGCCGAGCCCATGGCCCACGAGGCTGGGCGCCTGTGGCTGGACGAGCAATTCACCGCGCTCGACTGCGAACCCCTGCGCGCCAGTGGCAAGGTGCTGCTGGCCGACAAGGTGTTGACTGTGGCGCAGGCCGCAGGTGCCAGCTTGCTGTCGCAGCCTGACTGGGGCCAGCGGTTTGCACGCGCTGCCAGTGCCGCACTGGCCCGTCCCATTGTGCGGGTGGACGTGCCCGCCATGGCCGTGACCTATTGAGTCGGCCTACCCATGCAGACTCTGCCCATAAGGTGGCAGAGCATTTGAAGGAAAAATAGGCTCTTCTAGCGAATGCTAGTGATGAATCTTTAACAGGCGCGCTGCGCCCCCATCTCCCAAGCATGACGCCCTTGCGTTCGCCCCAGGAGAAGGCCATGCGACAGCAACAGATGACGCGCTTGATCCACAGCCTGCCCCAGCTGACGCACCACCAGCGCCTGCAACTGGCAAGCCGCCTGCAGGCGCTGATGGATCGCAGCCAAACCAGTGCCATCATTGAGGCGCACGCCAGCGATGGCCGAGCTTGCCCACACTGCGCCAGCTCCCGGCTCGTCAAGAACGGCTCGGCCAATGGGCTGCAACGCTTCAAGTGCCGACAGTGCAAGCGCACCTTCAACGCCCTGACGGGTACGCCGCTTGCGCGGCTGCATCTGCGGGATAAATGGATGGGCCAGGCACAGGCCCTGGGCGAAGGGCTCTCACTGAACCAAACAGCCCAGCGATTGGGTGTGGCGCAAAGCACCGCCTTTCGCTGGCGCCACCGCTTCCTGGTCTGCCCCAAGAATCTGCAGGCACGCCAACTTCTGGGCATTGCCGAGGCAGATGAGTCCTACTTCCTGGTCTCCTGCAAGGGACACAGGGGGTTACTGCGCCGTCCTCGCAGACGTGGTGGAAAGGCGCTGGCGGGCTGCAAGGGCTCGGAGTACACCCCGGTGCTGATGGCGCGAGACCGAGCTGGAGCAACGGCAAACTTCATCTTGCAAACAAACCAAGCGGTGAGTGTGCAAGCGGCGCTCAAGCCCTTGCTGGCGCCAGACGCCATCCTGTGCACCGATGGCAGCGTCACGCTGGCCAGCGCTGCGCGGGCTCTGGGAGTGCAGCACCAAGCGGTGAACGTGAGCAAAGGCCAACGGGTAAAGGGGCCCTGGCATGTGCAGAACGTCAATGCCTATGTCAGCAGGCTGCGAGGGTGGCTGCAACGATTCAAGGGTATTGCGACGAAGTACCTTGATTCGTATTTGGGGTGGTTCAGGCTGTTGGACCGATCAGGCCCCAAGGGGCTGCAGCCCGCGCTGGTGCTGGCGGCGGCCATGGGAAACTAAAGCGTCACTAGCATTCGCTAGAAGAGCCGAAAAATAGCTTCTAGCGCACTATCCATAAGCGCTAGAAGCTATTGTTTTTATAGCGCGTGACATGCGCTGATCGAGCGGACAGTAGGGCGAATCCTTAACCCCTCAGCGATTCCAGCAGGCGCGCGTGGATGCCGCCGAAGCCGCCATTGCTCATGCACACGATGTGATCGCCTGGGCGGGCTGCTTGGGTGACTTGCGTGACCAGCGTGGCAATGTCTGGCGCGGTTTGGGCGCGCTGGCCGGGGCCTACGCCCAGCGGGGCGAGGGTGGCCGCAGCATCCCAGTCCAGCCCGGCGGTGTGGCAAAACGCCAGGTCGGCAGGCTCCAGCGCCCAGGGCAGTTGGCTTTTCATGGCGCCCAGCTTCATGGTGTTGCTGCGGGGCTCGAACACCGCCAGGATGCGTGCCTCAGGGCTCAGGCTGCGGCGCAGCCCGTCCAGTGTGGTGCGCAGGGCCGTGGGGTGGTGGGCAAAGTCGTCGTACACAGCAATGCCGCGCACCGTGCCGCGCAGCTCCATGCGGCGCTTGACGTTCTCAAACTGGCCCAGGGCCGCAGCGGCCACTGCGGGCGCCACCCCCACATCGTGCGCCGCTGCAATGGCAGCCAGGGCGTTGAGCTGGTTGTGCACGCCGGTCAGCGCCCACTCCACCCGCGCCACCTTGGCGCCTTGGTGCAGCACATCAAAAGCCTGCGGGTTGCCCTCGGCGCTGAAGTCGCTCACGGTGGCGCCAAAGCTGCTCACCTGGCTCCAGCAGCCAGTGTTCAGCACGCGGGTCAGGCTTTCTTCCAGCCCATTGGCCACCACGCGGCCCGAAGGCGGCACGGTGCGCACCAGGTGGTGGAACTGGCGCTCGATGGCGGCCAGGTCATCAAAAATGTCGGCGTGGTCAAACTCCAGGTTGTTCAGCACCGCCGTGCGGGGGCGGTAGTGCACAAACTTGCTGCGCTTGTCGAAGAAGGCGGTGTCGTACTCATCGGCCTCGATCACGAACAGTGGGCGTTGGCCTTGTGCGTCTGGGCCAGGCTGTGGGCGCTGCGCAGCGCCCAGCCGGGCCGAGATGCCGAAGTTCAGCGGCACCCCGCCGATCAGGAAGCCGGGCTGCAACCCGGCGCTTTCCAGAATCCACGAGAGCATGGAGGTGGTCGTGGTCTTGCCATGCGTGCCCGCCACGGCCAGCACATGGCGGCCTTGCAGCACATGCTCGGCCAGCCATTGGGGGCCGCTGGTGTAGGGCAGTCCTGCATCCAAAATGGCTTCCATCAGCGGAAATTTCGGGCTGCCATCGGCCAGCCGGGCACGGCTGACCACGTTGCCCACCACAAACATGTCGGGCTGCAGCGCAAGCTGGTCGGCGCCAAAGCCTTCGATCAGCTCAATGCCCAGGGCGCGCAGCTGGTCGCTCATGGGGGGGTAGACCCCGGCATCGCAGCCCGTGACCTTGTGCCCTGCCTCGCGGGCCAGCGCCGCCAGGCCGCCCATGAAGGTTCCGCAAATTCCGAGTATGTGTATGTGCATGGCCGGGGATTCTAATGAGGGCCTGCGGGGCTCTGGGGCCGGGTTGGCGCTCAGGCGAAGAGTCCGCACCCCTGCGGTGCCGATGTCCCTCTGAAGAGGTAGCAGGGGCGCGGAAATCTGCAGGGGGCGTTGCACCCCCTGCGGTGATCAGGCCTGGGTGTAGGCCGTCTTGACGGTGGTGTAGAACTCGGCAGCGTAGCGGCCTTGCTCGCGCGAGCCGTAGCTGCTGCCCTTGCGGCCACCGAACGGCACGTGGTAGTCCACCCCGGCGGTGGGCAGGTTCACCATCACCATGCCCGCTTGGGCGTGGCGCTTGAAGTGCGTGGCGTGCTTGAGGCTGGTGGTGGCAATGCCGCTGGCCAGGCCAAAAGGCGTGTCGTTGGCCAAGGCCAGGGCCTCGTCGTAGCCCTTCACGCGCTGCACGCTCACCACGGGGCCAAAGATTTCTTCGCGGTTGATGCGCATCTCGGGTGTGGTTTCTGTGAACAGGGCGGGGCGCAGGTAGTAGCCAGGGGCGCCGTCGGCGTTGGTGGCCAGGGCTTCGCCGCCGTGCAGCTTGGCGCCTTCCTTCTGGCCGATGGCGATGTACTCCAGGTCTTGCGCCAGCTGGCGGTCGTCCACCACAGGGCCGATGTCGGTGCCAGCCTTGCGGGCATCGTCCACCTTCAGGGTCTTCATCTTCTCGACCATGGCGGCCACGAAGCGGTCATGGATGCCTTCGGTCACAATCACGCGGCTGCTGGCGGTGCAGCGCTGGCCGGTGGAGAAGAAGCCGCTGTTGAGCGCAGCGCCCACGGCCACGTTCAGGTCGGCGTCGTCCAGCACCACAAAGGGGTTCTTGCCGCCCATCTCCAGCTGCACCTTGGCACCACGGCCCACGCAGGCAGCGGCCACGCGCTGGCCGGTGCCGACGGAGCCGGTGAAGCTCACGCCTGCGATGCGCTCGTCTTCAAGCAGCACGGCGCCCACTTCAGAGCCACGGCCCATCACCAGGTTGAACACGCCTGCGGGCAGGCCCGCGCGGTGCAGGATGTCGGCCAGCGCCCAGGCCGAGCCAGGCACCACTTCAGCGGGCTTGAACACCACGGTGTTGCCGTAGGCCAGGGCCGGGGCAATCTTCCATGCAGGGATGGCGATGGGGAAGTTCCAGGGGGTGATCAGACCGATCACGCCCAGGGGCTCGCGGGTGATTTCCACGCCCACGCCAGGGCGCACCGAGGGCAGCACCTCGCCACCGGGGCGCAGGGCCTCACCGGCGAAGAACTTGAAGATGGCCGCAGCGCGGCCCACTTCGCCAATGGCTTCGGGCAAGGTCTTGCCTTCCTCACGGGCCAGCAGGTCGCCCAGCTCGGCCTTGCGGGCGATGATTTCGTTGCCGACAGCGTCCAGGATGTCAAAGCGCTGCTGGGGTGTGGACAGGCTCCAGGCCGGGAAGGCGGCGTGCGCGGCGGCCACGGCTTCCAGAGCCTGTTCGCGGCTGGCGACGGCGTAGTCGCCGATCACGTCGCGGGTGTCAGACGGGTTGGTGTTTTGGTAGGTACGGACGCCTTCGGTCCATTGGCCGCCGATGAGGTTTTGTTTCATGGTCACTTGGGTGGGTTGGTGAGAAGAAAAAGGGAAGAAGCGGTTGATAGCGTTGAGTGGCGCTGAATAGCGTTCAATGCGCGGCAGAGACCAGTTGTCCCGTGCGTTCAAACGCCTCCAGGTTGTCCATCACCCGCTGGCCCATGGCCTGGCGGGTTTCGTGCGTGGCGCTGGCAATGTGCGGCAGCAGCACCACGTTGTCCATGCTCAGCAGGGCCTCGGGCACCTGGGGCTCGTTCTCGAACACGTCAAGCCCGGCACCGGCAATACGGCCGTCTTGCAGGGCGCGGATCAGCGCGGCTTCATCCACCACCGTGCCGCGCGCCACATTGACCAGGAAGCTGCGGGGCCCCAGGGCGTTGAGCACGGCTTCGTTGATGAGATGGCGGGTGGCCGGGCCGCCGGAGGTGACCACCACCAGGAAGTCGCACCAGGCGGCCAACTCGACCAGCGAAGGCTCGTGCGCCCAGGGCACCCCAGCCACGGGGCGGCGCGTGTGGTAGCGCACTTCCATGTCAAAGCCCAGGCCACGGCGCGCGATGGTCTGCCCGATGCGGCCCAGCCCCACCACGCCCATGCGGGCACCGCTGACCTTGCGGCCCAGCCCAAAACTGTTGCCGCCCAGGCGGGCCCATTGCCCAGCGCGCACAAAGCGGTCGGCCTCGGCGGTGCGGCGGGCCACGTCCAGCACCAGCGCAAACGCGGTGTCGGCCACGCAGTCGTTGAGCACATCGGGGGTGTAGCCCACGGCAATGCCCCGGGCCTTGGCCGCATCGACCGGCACTTTGTCCAGGCCCACCCCAAAGCTGGAAATCACCTTGACCGAGGGCAGTGCAGCCAGGTGCTGGGCCGACAAGCCAATCGCTGCACTGGTGACCACGGCATCAAACTGTGCTCCTTGCGCAGCCAGGAAGGCGGCCGGATCGGGTTCGTCGGTCAGGCGGTGCACGTTGTAGCGGGCGTGCAGGGCTTGTTCCAGCGCGGGTACCAATTTGCCAGCCTGGAGGATGCGGTTCAAGGTGTGCATGGGGTGGGTTCAGTGCAGTGGGTGCAGCGGTGGTTTGGCGTGCAAGGCGGGCATAGGCAAAAGACTCTCAGCCTCTCAGGTGGGGCGCACGGCCTGGCGGGCCAGCAGGCGCCATTGGCCGCCATCTTTTTGCCAGACGGTCAGTACCTTGATGGTGACGTTACCAGGGGTGCCACGGTCATTGGTGGCACCCGCCAGGGTGTGGCGCACCACGGCCACGTTGCCCGAGATGCTGATGGTCTGGTCCGAGAGCGTGATGGAGACAAAGTCAGAAGACTTGTCCATCAGCGCGCCGATGAAGCTCGCTTGCGTGTCCACCTTGCCGCCCGAGTGCCCATAGCTCAGCAGGGGGCTGGTCAGGCCGGTCAGCGTGGCCTGGTCCGGGTCGACCATGGCGACGCGCAGCTTCTCTACGACCGAAGTCACGGCTTGCTCTTCGGCAGAAGCCTGGGCGTGGGCCACCAGGGGGGCGGTGACCAGCGCGGCGGCCAGGGTCACGCCTTGTGCGCAGCGCAGGCTCCAGCGGGAATTGAATGGGTTCATGGTTGTCTCCTCAGGATGGTGGTTGGAAAAGCAGAAAGCCCCAGAGGGCTGGGGCCGGGATGGCGCTTGGAACCTGTTCAGAAGTTCGTGCGCCTTTTGGTTATGCGTTCTGCGTGGGGCGGCTTACTGGGGCCCCAGGGGGGCCATCAGTGCGCGCAGTTGCTCGACTTCAGCGGGCTTGAGGTCGGACAGCGGTGGGCGCACGGGGCCAGCGCTGTGGCCGATGATGGTGGCGCCAGCCTTCACGATCGACACGGCGTAGCCTTCACCTTGGTTGCGCAGGGCAATGTAGGGGATGAAGAAGTCGCGGATCAGGCGGTCGCAGGTGGCGGTGTCGCCAGCAGCGTGGGCGTTGTAGAACTCCATCGCCGTCTTGGGGATGAAGTTGAACACGGCCGACGAGTACACGGGGCAGCCCATGGCCTTGTAGGCACCGGCAAACAGCTCGGCGGTGGGCAGGCCGCCCAGGTAGGCGAAGCGGTCACCCAGCGTCTGGCGGATGCTGACGAACTTCTCGATGTCGCCAAACCCGTCCTTGAAACCAATCAGGTTGGGGCAGGTGTCGGCCAGCACTTGCAGGCTGGCGGGTGTCAGGCGGCAGCCGCCACGGTTGTAGACCACCACGCCAAACTTCACGCTCTTGCACACGGCTTGCACGTGGGCAATCAGGCCTTCCTGGCTGGCTTCGGTCAGGTAGTGGGGCAGCAGCAAAATGCCTTGGGCGCCCAGGCGTTCGGCTTCTTGTGCATATTGAATGGCCAGAGTGGTGCCGCCGCCAGCGCCCGCGATGATGGGGGTGCGGTTCTTGCACGTGGCCAAAGCCACCTTGATCACCTCGCTGTACTCGCCGGGCTCCAGCGAGAAGAACTCACCTGTGCCGCCTGCGGCGAACAGGGCCGAAGCGCCGTAGGGCTGCAGCCATTCCAGGCGGTCAGCGTAGGGCTTGGGGGCAAAGCGCAGGTTGCTGTCGAAGTCGGTCAGCGGGAAGGACAGCAGGCCAGCTTGCAATACGCTTTTGAGTTCTTGAGGGGACATGGTCGGGCTCCGTAGGAATGAAAAGGGTGGAATTCCTGCTACCAGCTAAGAACAGCGGCTCAGTGGCCTGGTCTCAGGAACATGAGGGATTCATGTTGTATGTCATCGTACAACATGAATCGCAAAAATAGTGTCCGGGTTAATACGGATAAGACGATGTTTTGTGGCGTCAGCTGGCTTCGGCCTGTGCGCGGCGTCGGCGTTCGCGGCTGTTGGCCAGGTGGGTGCGCATGGCGGCGCGGGCCGCATCCGGGTCTTGGCCCACGATGGCGTCAAAAATGTTTTCGTGCTCACCGTTCACGCGGCGCAGGTATTGGCGGCGTTCGTCGCTTTGGTCGTCGGCGCTTTCCAGCCGTGCGCGCGGGATGATCATGCTGCCCAGCGAGCCCATCAATTCCGTGAAGTGGCTGTTCTGGGTGGCGCGCGCAATCTCCAGGTGGAACTGAAAGTCTGCTGCCACGGCATCGCGCCCTTCGTCCACCGCCTGGGCCACGGCGTTCAGGGCCTGGCGCATGGTGTTCAGGTTGGCGTCGGTGCGGCGCAGGGCGGCCAGGGCGGCGGCTTCGGTCTCCAGGCCAATGCGCAACTCCAGTACGGCAATCACATCGCGCAGGGTGCTGAATTGCTCGGGGGTGATCTTGAAACCAGGGTTCTGCCCCATGCCCAGCACAAAGGTGCCAATGCCGTGCCGCGTCTCTACCAGGCCCGAGGCCTGCAGCTTGGAAATGGCTTCGCGCACCACGGTGCGGCTGACGTCGAACTCGGCCATGATGGCTGCCTCGGTGGGCAGCTTGTCGCCCACAGCCAGGCGCCCATCACGGATGCGGTCGCCCAGGGAATCCACCAGCTCCAGGGCCAACGTGCGTGGTTTGCGGCGAAGGGCGGGTTCTGTGTTCATGTCTCGGTGTTATCCCTATGTGGATTCGTGGTACTACGTAGTACATTGCATTTCGTTGTACGACAACTGATGACGTTCAACCTATCAAGTGCGTCACTGTACCAAGAACCTGCCGAATTGCCATGCCTAGTCACCCGACGTCGATCCGATTCAACCGTATCTTGCTCACTGGCGCCGCCGGTGGCTTGGGGCGCGAACTGCGCACCCGCCTCAAGGCCTACTGCACCACGTTGCGCCTGTCTGACATTGCCGACCTGGGCGACGCCCAGCCGGCAGAAGAACTGCACCCCGCCAAGCTCGAAGACGCAGCAGCCGTGTATGCGCTGCTGCAGGACGTGGACACCGTGGTGCACCTGGGCGGCGTGTCGACCGAGCAGCCCTGGGAGCCCATCTTGCAGGCCAACATCATTGGGGCCTACAACCTGTACGAAGCGGCCCGCAAGCAGGGTGTCAAGCGCATTGTGTTTGCCAGCTCCAACCACGTCACGGGTTTTTACCGCCAGGACGAGGTGGTGGGCCTGAAGGATCCCGCCCGCCCTGACGGCCTCTATGGCCTGTCCAAGGCCTTTGGTGAAGACCTGTCGCGCTTTTACTTTGACCGCTACGGCATCGAGACCGTGTGCCTGCGCATTGGCTCGTCCTTCCCTGAGCCGCGCAACCGCCGCATGCTGGCCACCTGGATGAGCTACGACGACCTGGAGCGCCTGGTGGTGGCCAGCCTCACGGCCCCCGTGGTGGGCCACAGCATCATCTACGGCATGGGCGACAACACCACCACCTGGTGGGACAACACCTTGGCGCGCCACATTGGCTACCGCCCGCAAGACAGCACCGAGCCCTTCCGCGCCAAGATCGAAGCGGCAGACCCCACCCCCGACATGAGCGACCCTGCCGTCATCTTCCAGGGTGGCCCCTTCGTGCGCACGGGGCCTTTCGAATGACACAGCCCACCGTTGACGTCCTGCTGCCCGGCCACCTGGATGCCGTGGGCGAAAGCCCGGTCTGGAGCGTGGCCGAGCAAGCCCTGTACTGGGTGGACATTGAAGCCCCTGCCTTGCGCCGCTGGTCCCTAGCCGATGGCCAGCTCACGAGCTGGGCTGCGCCAGAGCGCATTGCCTGCGTGGCCCTGCACGCCAAGGGCGGGCTGATCGCAGGCATGGAAACGGGCGTGTTCCATGTGCGCCCCGGCGCTGCCGGCTTGCTCGATTGCACGCTGCTGGCCATGGTGCACCACCCTGAGCCTGGCATGCGCTTTAACGACGGGCGCTGCGACCGCCAGGGCCGCTTCTGGGCGGGCACCATGGTGCGCGACATGTCGCTGGCCCGGCCTGCGGGCGGCCTGTACCGCACCGATGCCGCCGGGCTCTCAGCCCCGCTGGTGCAGGGGCTGGTCACGCAAAACGGCCTGGGCTTCAGCCCCGATGGCCGCACCATGTACCTGAGCGACAGCCACCCCACGGTGCAAAAAATCTGGACGCTGCCGCTGCACGACGACGGATCGGTGGGCGAGCGCCGCCTGTTTGCGGACATGACAGACCTGCCCGGCCGCCCCGATGGCGCGGCCGTGGACGCCGAGGGCGGCTACTGGATCTGCGCCAACGACGCAGGCCTGGTGCACCGCTTCACGCCCGATGGCCGTCTGGACCGCTCCATCCGCGTGCCAGCCAGCAAGCCCTCCATGTGCAGCTTTGGTGGCCCCAACCTGGACCAGCTCTTCATCACCTCCATCCGCCCCGGCCAGCCCGTGGGCGATGACGTGGCCCATGGCGGTGCGGTGTTCGTCACCCGCCCTGGTGTCTGCGGACTGCCCGAAACCCCTTTTTCATCGACCACATCGGGGCAATGACCCCGTTACCCAAGGAGACAAGCATGAAATTTCCACACCTGTTGGGCCGCGTCACCGTAGCCATCGGCATTGCGCTGGGCAGCCTGGCTGCGCAAGCCACCGAGTTCCGTTCCTCCGACATCCACCCCGATGACTACCCCACCGTGCTGGCCGTGCGCCACATGGGCGAAGAGCTGGCCAAGGCCACGGGCGGCAAGCACTCCATCAAGGTGTTCTCCAAGGGCGCCCTGGGCATCGAAAAAGACACCATCGAACAAACCAAGCTGGGCGCCATCGCCATGACGCGGGTGAACGTGGCACCGATGAACAACATCTGCCCCGCCACCATGGTGCCCACCATGCCCTTCCTGTTCCGCGACAAGGAACACATGCGCAAGGTGCTGGACGGCGCCATTGGCGATGAGATTCTGAAAGACTGCGAATCCCAAGGCTTTGTGGGCCTGGCGTTTTACGACAGCGGCGCGCGCTCCATCTACACCGCCAAGAAGCCTGTGAAGACCCTGGCCGACGTCAAGGGCATGAAAGTGCGCGTGCAGCAAAGCGACCTGTGGGTCTCGCTGCTCGAAGCCATGGGCGCTAACGCCACCCCCATGCCATTTGGCGAGGTATACACCGCGCTCAAGACCGGCCTGGTGGACGCTGCGGAAAACAACTACCCCAGCTACGAAAGCTCGCGCCACTTCGAAGTGGCCAAGTACTTCAACAAGACCGAGCACTCGATGGCTCCCGAGATCCTGCTGTTCTCCAAGCGCGTGTGGGACAAGCTCAGCGCCGATGAGCAAAAGGCCATCCGCGCTGCTGCCAAGGAATCCGTGATCTACATGCGCAAGCTGTGGGACGAGCGTGAAGAGAAGTCGCTGGCCATCGTCAAGGCCGGTGGCGCTGAAATCATCGAAGTGGACAAGACCCCCTTCAAGACGGCCATGAAGCCCGTGTACGACAAGTTCCTGAAGGACCCCAAGCTGCAAGACATGGTCAAGCGCATTGAGGCTGTGAAGTAAACGCCCGCAAGGGTCTGCAAGTGGGCTGCGGGGGTGTCTCCGCAGCCATTTTTGAAATCACTCGTATGTTCAATCTCTACACGCGACTGTGCGCCTTCATTGCCCGCACCTGCCTGAAGGTCGGCGTCGCTGGCATGGTGTTGCTGGTGTTTGCAGTGCTCTACCAGGTCATTGGCCGCTACATCTTCAACGACACCCCCACCTGGGCAGAAAGCGGCGCGGTGCTGCTGGTGCTGTACGTCACCATGCTGGGCATGGCCGTGGGTGTGCGCGATGCAGGCCACATCGGCCTGGAGTCCTTTTTGGTGCTGGCGCCCGAATGGCTGCGCCTGAAGATGGAAATCCTGATCCACGTGCTGGTGCTCGTCTTTGGCGTGGTGATGGCCTGGAATTGCGGCGTGCTGGCCGAATCCGTCATGGACTACAAGATCCCCACCCTGGGCATCTCTGAGGCGTTCAAGTACGTACCGCCCGCGTTTGCCGGTGTGCTTGTGGCGCTGTTCTCGCTGGAACACATCATTGCCCTGGTGCGCGGCACCGAGGTCGAGCCTGCCTGGCACTGAGCCCTTTTTCCCCAGACACCCACCGAGACTTTCATCATGGCGTTGACCATTCTGTGCGTGAGCTTCACGCTGCTGTTGCTGCTGGGCGTGCCCGTGGCGTTTTCGATTGGCCTGTCCTCACTGGCCACCATCCTGTACGAGGGCCTGCCCCTGGCGGTGGGCTTCCAGCAAATGATTTCGGGCATGAACCCGTTCTCGTTCCTGGCCATCCCGTTCTTCATCTTTGCGGGCGAAATCATGATGTATGGCGGCATTGCCGACAAGATCGTGGACTTTGCCAAGAGCGTGGCCGGCCATGTGCGCGGCGGCCTGGGCATGAGTAATGTGCTGGCTTGCACTCTGTTTGGCGGTGTCTCGGGCTCGCCAGTGGCCGACGTGTCGGCCATGGGCGCCGTGCTCATCCCGCAGATGAAGAAAGAGGGCTACCACGCTGACTACGCGGTGAACGTGACCACGCACGCCTCGCTGGTGGGTGCGCTCATGCCCACCTCGCACAACCTCATCATCTTTGCGCTGGCCGCAGGGGGCAAGGTGAGCATTGCCGCGCTGATCCTGGCAGGCATCGTGCCCGCTGTGCTGCTCACCGTGTGTAACCTGCTGGCAGCCTACCTGGTGGCCGTCAAGCGCGGCTACCCCGCTGGCACCTTCCCTGGCTGGGCGATCGTATGGATTTCGTTCAAGGCGTCGGTGCCCGGCCTGGCCGTGGTGGTCATCATCATTGCGGGCATTTTGTCGGGGGCCTTCACGGCCACCGAGTCGGCCTCGGTGGCGGTGGTGTGGGCCTTGTTCCTGTCGGCGGTGGTGTACCGCCGCCTGACGCGTGAACAGTTCCTCAAGGCCGCCTCCAAGGCCGTCAAGACCACGGGTACCGTGCTGCTGCTGATCGGCATCTCGTCCATGTTCGGCTACCTGATTGGCCTGTATGGCGTGGCCGAGTTGACGGCCGAGGCACTGCGCTCTTTCAGCACCACACCGTGGGTGATTTTCCTGTCCGTGAACGTGATCCTTTTCATCCTGGGTACCTTCCTGGACATGGCGGCCACCATCCTGATCTGCACGCCCATTTTCCTGCCCATCTGCCAGCAGTTCGGCATGACCACCGAGCAGTTCGGCATCGTCATGCTGATCAACTGCGCATTGGGTCTGAACACGCCCCCCGTAGGCACCACGCAGTTCATCGGTTGCACCATTGGCGGCATCTCGGTGGGCTCGGTGATGAAGACCATCTGGCCCTTCTACGGCGCACTCATCGTGGCGCTGGGCCTGGTCACCTACGTGCCTTCGTTCTCGATGTGGTTGCCCAACCTGATCTTGAAGACCGGCTGATAGTTTGCTGAGGAGAAGCCGCAAGGCCTTAACGGGCGGGTGCCTAGCGCTCCCGCCCGTTTTTTCCTTGGGGCGGCCTCGTGTTGTTGTTTTCTTTGCTGCGGCGGGTTGGCGCAGCGCATTTGGATGAAAGACCGTTGCATGGGAATCTCCCGCTTTTCTGACCGAAAAACCGTTGTGGCCCTGGCGCTGCTGTGCTGCCTGCTGTGGGGCAGCTCCTACCCGGCCATCAAGACGGGCTATGAATGGTTTGGCATTGCCGCCCACGATGTGCCCACCAAACTGGTGTTTGCGGGCTGGCGCTTTCTGTGGGCGGGGCTGGCCCTGCTGGCCCTGGCACTGGCCACGCGCCGCCAGGTGTGGGGGCTGGGTGCGGGTGCCGCGCGCCAGCTGGTGGTGCTGGGGCTGGCGCAGACCACACTGCAGTACGTCTTCTTCTACGTGGGGCTGGCATACACCACCGGGGTCAAGGGCTCCATCATGAACGCCACGGGCACGTTTTTCAGCGTGCTGCTGGCGCACTGGATCTATCACAACGACCGTTTGAGCCACGCCAAGATCTGGGGCTGCATCGTGGGCTTTGCGGGGGTGATGGTGGTCAACCTGGGGCGCGGCACGCTGGACATGGACTTCACCCTGCTGGGCGAAGGCTTTGTGGTCATTGCCGCCCTGGTGCTGGCCGCTGCCAGCATCTACGGCAAGCAGGTGTCGCAGCGCATGGATTCGATGGTCATGACCGGCTGGCAACTGGCCCTGGGCGGTGCGGCGCTGCTGGCCATTGGCTGGGGCTTTGGGGGCTCGCTCACCGGCTTCACCTGGCAGTCCACCCTGCTGCTGGTGTACTTGGCGCTGCTGTCGTCGGCCGCGTTTTCGCTGTGGAGCTTGCTGCTCAAGCACAACCGGGTCAGCCAGGTCACCGTGTTCAACTTTTCCGTGCCGGTGTTTGGGGCGGTGCTGTCGGCCATCTTCTTGGGCGAGGCGCTGCTGGAGTGGAAGAACCTGCTCGCTCTGGTGCTGGTGTGTGCGGGCATCTGGCTCGTGACGCGCGATGCCCCGGCCCCTAAGACACCCTCTGTGCCAGCCAAATAAAATTGGCACATGGCTTACACACTTTCACGCGACGCGTTTCAACAAGAGCTGCACGGCCAGCGCACCGACCTGTTCACCCTGCGCGGTGCGGGTGGCCTGCAGGTGGCGGTGAGCAACTACGGCGCGCGCCTGGTGCAAGTGGCCGTGCCAGACGGGCAGGGCGGCCTGGTGGACGTGGCCTTGGGTTACGACAACCTGCAGGGCTACCTCGATGGACAGCTCTCCATGGGCGCCTTCATTGGCCGCTGGGCGGGGCGCCTGCGCGCGGGGCAGCTGCATGTGCCCGGTGGCTGCACCCTGCAGTTGCCCACCAACAGTGGCCCGCACCACCACCATGGCGGCCCGCTGGGCAGCCGCTTTCAGGTGTTTGGCGTCACCGAAGTGCAGCCCGATGCCATGGTGCTGACCCACACCTTCCGCACCGAAGACGACGCCGTGCCCGGCACCGTGCGCCTGACGCTGCACCTGCAGATCACCCCCGACAACGCGCTGCACATGGACTGGATGGCCGAAGTGGCCGATGCCCCCACGGTGTTCAACCCCACGGGCCACGCCTTCTTCAACCTGGCGGGCGCGGGTAGCACCCTGGGCCACACGCTGCAGATCCCGGCCAGCCGATATGTGCCGCTGGCGCCCGATGTGTGCCCCACGGGCACCCTCGAATCGGTGCAGGCCACGCCGTTCGATTTTCGCCAGCCCCGCAGTGTGGCCGATGCCACCGCGCTGCCCCACGAGCAACTGGCGCGGGCGGGCGGGCTGGACCACTACCTGGTGCTGGACGATGCCTCCCCAGTCTCCTTCCCCCCCGCTGCCACCCCTGGGCTGCGCCTGGCCGCGCAGCTGGCCGACCCCGCCTCGGGCCGGGCCCTGCAGGTCTGGAGCACGGCCCCCGGTGTGCAGGTGTATGCAGGCCACGGCCTCAAGGCCGACCCGGCCCGCGACTTGGGGCGTGGGCCAGGGCAGGGCAACTGGCTGTGGCAGCCGGGCGACGGCATTTGCCTGGAGCCCATGGAATACCCCAACGCGCCCAACCACCCCGCCTTCCCGGTGCAGTGGTGGTTGCCGGGCGATGTGGTGCGGGGCGCCATCGTCTACCGGTTCACGGGGTGATGGGCTGCCTCAGCGGCTTGTAGAGACCGAGTTTTTCAGTCTTTTTGGCCTCTAGCGCTTGATGAATAAGCGCTAGCAGCTATAAAAATAGGAGTGCTTGGCTCTTGCTAGACCGGGCGCAGAGCACGCCCTCGCCGCCTAAGTTTCGTCTAAGTGTCCCTGCCCACACTGCCTTCCATCGCAACCCTGATAGGAAAGGCAGACCATGAACTCCATCGCAAGCACACCCCGCCGACTCATCCTGGCCCTGGTGGCCGCCGGGGCTCTGGGCGGCACGGGCGCGGGGCTCCTCATGGGGTACCGGGCGCAGGCCAGCACGCCAGCCATCACCGCCCCCGCAGCCCTGCAAGCCGCACCGGCCAGCGGCGTCGCATTGCCCAGCTTTGCGCAAATCACCGCGCAAAACGGGCCCGCCGTGGTCAACATCAGCGTGACGGGCTCCACCAAAACCGCCCTGGCCGAAGACGATGACGACGACGGCCAGCCCGCATCGCGCCGGGGTCCCCAGTTGGATCCGAACGATCCGTTCTACGAATTCTTCCGCCAATTCGGCATTCCGGGCGCGGGTGCGCAGGGCCAGCGCAATGTGCCCACGCACGGCCAGGGTTCGGGCTTCATCGTCAGCGCCGACGGGCTGGTGCTGACCAACGCCCATGTGGTCAAGGGCGCCAGCGAGGTCATCGTCAAACTCACCGACCGGCGCGAGTTCCGCGCCAAGGTGCTGGGCTCAGACCCCAAGACCGATGTGGCCGTGCTCAAGATCGACGCCAAGGACCTGCCCACCGTGCGCCTGGGCAGCACGCGGGATTTGCAGGTGGGCGAATGGGTGCTGGCCATCGGCTCGCCCTTCGGCTTTGAAAACAGCGTGACGGCGGGCGTGGTCAGCGCCAAGGGTCGCTCGCTGCCAGACGACAGCCTAGTACCTTTCATCCAGACCGACGTGGCGGTGAACCCCGGCAACTCGGGCGGCCCGCTGTTCAATTCGCGCGGTGAGGTGGTGGGCATCAACTCGCAGATCTACAGCCGCTCGGGCGGCTACCAGGGCGTGTCGTTCTCCATCCCCATCGAGCTGGCCGCCAAGATCAAAGACCAGATCGTTGCCACTGGCAAGGTGCGCCACGCGCAACTGGGCGTGGCCGTGCAAGAGGTGAACCAGGCGTTTGCCGAATCGTTTGGGCTCGACAAGCCTGAGGGCGCGCTGGTGGCCAGCGTCAGCAAAGGCAGCGCGGCCGACAAGGCTGGGCTGGAGCCGGGCGATGTGATCCGCCAGGTGGACGGCCAGCCCATCGTGGCCTCGGGCGACCTGCCCGCCTGGGTGGGGCAGGCCCAGCCCGGCCAGCAGGCCCGCTTGTCGGTGTGGCGCAAAGGCAAGCCGGTGGAGCTGACCGCCACCCTGGGCGATGCCAGCGACAAGACCAAAAAGCAGGCCAACGCCGAAGACGCCGTGGGCAAAGGCCAACTGGGCTTGGCGCTGCGCCCGCTGGACCCGCAAGAGCGCCGGAGCCTGGGCGATGGGGGCGGCGTGGACGGCCTGGTGATCGAGCAAGCCCGTGGCCCTGCCGCCGCCGCCGGTGTGCAGCCGGGCGATGTGCTGCTGGCGATCAACGGTGCCGCAGTCAAAGACATCGCCCAGGTGCGCGCCGCCATGGCCAAGGCGGGCAAGTCGGTGGCGCTGCTCATTGAGCGCGACGGCGACAAGATCTTTGTGCCGGTGCGGCTGGGGTAAGCGGCAAAGAGGGCGGGGCCGTGCAATCTGCCTTGACCCCGACCCGCTCGGGTTGAGCCTGTTGAAGCTGGGAACTGGTTACGGCGCCACTTCGATAAGCTCAGTGTGAACGGATTGGGGTGAATAGATTGGCTGAATCGATCAGCTGAATGCCAGGTGCCGTGTTTCCAGCCCCCGTCACTCTCCTGCCCGTTCGGGCTGAGCCTGTCGAAGCCGGGGAACAGCCTCGGCACCCCACCATTCGCTATGCTTGCCTACCATGCGACTGCTACTCGTTGAAGACGACCCCATGATCGGCGAAGCCGTGCAAGACCTGCTGCGTGCCGAACAGTACGCGGTGGACTGGGCGCGCGATGGCGACGCCGCCGACACCGCCTTGCGCACCCAGGCCTATGACCTGGTCATGCTGGACCTGGGCCTGCCCAAGCGCGACGGCCTGGCGGTGCTGCGTGACCTGCGCGCCCGCAAAATCCGCACCCCTGTGCTGGTGGCTACCGCCCGCGACGCCGTGGCCCAACGCATCGAGGGGCTGGACGCCGGGGCTGACGACTACGTGCTCAAGCCCTACGACCTGGACGAGCTGCTCGCCCGCATCCGCGCCCTGCTGCGCCGCGCGGCGGGCCGGGCCGAGCCGGTGTACGAGCACCAGGGCGTGTGCATCAACCCCGCCACCCGCGAGGTGACCGTGCAGGGCGCACCCGTGGTGCTGTCGGGCCGCGAATGGGCGGTGCTGGAGCCACTCATCGCCCGCCCCGGCATGGTGCTGTCGCGCCAGCAGCTCGAAGACAAGCTCTATGGCTGGGGCGACGAGGTCAGCAGCAACGCGGTGGAGGTCTACATCCACGGCCTGCGCAAAAAGCTGGGGGCCGAGCTGGTGCTGAATGTGCGCAGCGTCGGCTATCTGGTACCGAAGGCATGACCCCCCTGAGCGGCTTCGCCGCATCCCCCCAAGGGGACGACAGCCTTTGCTGCGGGGCGGCCCTTGCTGGCTGTCCCCCGCGCAATCCCACGCCCTGGGCATGCGACGGGGCAACACGCAGATGGAGGGGTGGATTGAGATGACGAACGTGCAAACCACTCCCTGGCGCAGCGCGCTGCAGTCCATGCTCCCCCGCTCATTGCGCATGCAGCTGCTGGTGTTCCTGCTCGCGGCCATCGTGTTGGCCGGGGCGGTGCAGGGGGCGCTGGCCTACCGGGCGGCGCTGGCCGAGGCCGATGCGCTGTTCGACTACCACATGCAGCAAACCGCGCTGGCCCTGCGCTCGGGCCTGCCGGTGGATGCGCAAGGCCTGGGCCCGGGGCTGGACCCGGAGGACGAGAACCACGAATTCGTCGTGCAGGTGTGGACCAACGAGGGCCTGCGCATTTTTGAATCGGCCGTGGGCGCGGCGCTGCCGCAAATCGCGGTGCTGGGCTTTACCGATGTGAAGGCGCGGGGCGGCACCTACCGCGTGTTTTCGATGCAGACGCGCTCGCAGGTCATCCAGGTGGCGCAGAACATGGCCGCGCGCCAGGGCATGGCCCGCAGCCTGGCGCTGCGCACGCTGGCGCCCCTGGCCATCATGGCGCCGCTGCTGGTGCTGGCCGTGTGGTGGGGCGTGAGCCGGTCTCTGGCCCCGGTGGAGCGTGTGCGCCGCCAGCTCGCTCGGCGGCAGGCCGACGACCTCTCGCCCGTGAACGACGCTGCCCTGCCCGATGAAGTGCAGCCGCTGGTGGGCGAGCTGAATTTGCTGTTCGAGCGCGTGCAGCGCGCCTTTGAGGCACAGCAGCACTTTGTGGCCGATGCCGCGCACGAGCTGCGATCGCCCCTGGCCGCGCTGCGCCTGCAACTGCAAGGCCTGCAGCGTGCGGGTGACGATGCTGCTCGCTCCGCTGCCGCCGAGCGCCTGTCCGCAGGCATTGACCGGGCGACCCGGCTGGTGGAGCAACTGCTGACCCTGGCCCGCCAAGAATCTGGCACCGCCCCCGCAGAGCCCGTGGACCTGCGTGCGGTGGCGCAACTGGCACTGGCCGACGTGGCCCCTGCCGCCCAGGCGCGCGGCATGGACGTGGGCCTGCTCGAGTCAGACGCCGCCCCGCTGCCCGGCAACGCCGAGGCGCTGCGCATGCTGGTGCGCAACCTGCTCGACAACGCCATCAAATACACGCCGCCGGGCGGCCAGGTGGATGTGCAGGTGCGTGCAGAGGGCGGTCATATCGTGCTGACGGTGGAAGACAGCGGCCCCGGCATTGCGCCCGAGCACCGCGAGCGCGCCATGCAGCGCTTTGTGCGCGTGACGGCTGACAGTACCCCGGACAGCGCCCCCGGCAGCGGCCTGGGCCTGGCCATCGTGCAGGCCATCGCCCAAAGGCACGGCGCCACGGTGGCGCTGGGTGCGTCCGAGCGTTTGGGTGGGCTGATGGTGGCGGTGCAATTTGCTATCAAATAGATAGCTTCTTGCGCTGGATGGATAAGCGCTGGGTGCCAAAAAACCTAGAAACCTGAAATGGATCTGCTGCGACGGCCCAGCGTCGCCTGGGCGCCAGACGGCGCCTGGCTGGGCCCGCACAATGCCCACACCGCGTCCACCAGGGCCTTGCACGGCACGCAGGCCCCGCAGTATTTCAGGTAAGTCTCACACCATGCACTTCATCGTTCTGGGCGCAGGCGCCATTGGTTGCTATGTGGGCGGGCGCCTGGCGGCCCACGGCCAATCCGTCTGCCTGGTGGGGCGCCCCCACGCGCTGGCGCCGCTGCAGGCGCACGGCCTGCGGGTGAGCGACCTCGACGGCTTTGACCGCCAGGTGCCCGCAGCCGCTTTGGCGCGGGTGCACACGCTGGCTGATGCCTCGCCCGGGGCCGACAGTGTCATCCTGCTGTGCGTCAAAAGCGGCGCCACGGCATCTGCCGCGCGCGAACTGGCGGCGGCTTGCGCACCAGGCACCC
Source organism: Acidovorax sp. 56 (assembly GCF_002749705.1). Taxonomy (NCBI): domain Bacteria; kingdom Pseudomonadati; phylum Pseudomonadota; class Betaproteobacteria; order Burkholderiales; family Comamonadaceae; genus Acidovorax; species Acidovorax sp. 56. The sequence goes on along the minus strand of NZ_PEEV01000001.1, from coordinate 2,249,574 downwards.
CCGTCATCTCGCTGCAAAACGGCGTGGACAACGTGGCCCGCATTGCCGCCCTGGCGCCGGGTTTGACGGTGCTGGCAGGCATGGTGCCCTACAACGTGGTGCTGCGCGGGGCCCATGTGCACCGCGCCACCGCAGGCCCCATGCAGTGGCAGTGCGACGCCATCACCGAGCGCATCGCCCCAGTCTTCAACGCCGCAGGCCTGGCCACCGAACTGCCGCCCGACATCCGCGCCGTGCAGTGGGGCAAGCTGCTGCTCAACCTGAACAACCCGGTCAATGCGCTGTCCAACCTGCCCTTGCGCGAGGAACTGCTTGACCGCCACTGCCGCCGCGTTTTGGCCGCCCTGCAAACCGAGGCCTTGGGCGTGATGGCCCAGGCAGGCATCGCCCCCGCCCAGCTCACGGCCGTGTCGCCCACCCTGTTGCCCCACGTGCTGCGCCTGCCCAATTGGCTGTTCACCCGGGTGGCCCGGCGCATGCTGCAGATCGACGCCACCGCCCGCTCATCCATGTGGGACGACCTGGAGGCCGGGCGGGTGACAGAAATCGACGCCCTGTGCGGCGCCGTGGTGCGGTTGGCTGCCCAGCAGGGCATGGCGGCGCCGTTGAGTGCGCGGATGTGCGCGTTGCTGAGCGGGCCGAGGTTGCGCCTGTCTGGTGCGGAGATGCGGATGATGTTGGGGGTGTAGGTGCGGTGCTTTGTCGGGTTACGCTGCGCTAACCCGACCTACGATGAGGCACTGTAGTTACCCGTAGGTCGGGTTAGCCTGCAAGGCGTAACCCGACGCATGCCCCTTACTCCCGCCCGACCCCCTCCAGATCCGGCTCCACTTGCCCCCAGTCGGCTGGGTAAATCCCCGCCGTCACAAAGCGCCGAAAGCTCGAATACGGCCACTCCGACGCTGACTTAGCCCAGCCGTGCTTCACCGGGTTGTAGTGGATGTAATCCACATGGCGGGCGTAGTCGTCTTCGTCGCGAACCCGGTGCTCCCAATAGCGGTGTTGCCACACGGCCTGCTCCTGCTTGGCGGCGCGGGCGGCATCCTTTGTGCCGCGTTGATGCACAGGACCATGTTTGGTGAACCAGGTCTTGATGAGCCGCCAGCGGGTGGCAAAGTCTGCATCGTCTGGCGGCAGTGTCCAGAGGCAATGCACATGGTCAGGCAGCACCACCATGGCATCTATGGAGAAAGGGCGCGATGCGCGCACCGTGCGCAAGGCGGCGCGTAGGGTTTCGACGGCGGCTTCGGATTGCAGCAGGGGGCGGCGCTGGTGGGTGACGACGGTGAAGAAATAGGTGGCGCCCGGGGTGAAGGCGCGGCGGTATTGCATGGGGTGGTGTGGGGCGTAAGGAGGGTGTCGGGTTACGCTGCGCTAACCCGACCTACGGGCGTAGCGGGCGTTGTCTCCAGCGCCACATGCAGCCCCGCTTTCAGGCACCCTAGCGCCACCGAGGTCCGAAACCGCCGCACGTTGTCGTCGCCCTCAAACAGGCGCTGCGTCAGCGCCTCGTAGTCGGCCATCGAGGCCACGTTCACCACCAGCAGGTAGTCGGCCTCACCGGTCACGCTGTAGCACTGCTGCACGGCCTCTTCGGCGGCAATGCGCTCGCGCAGCGGGGCGGTGCGGTCGGGGCGCTCGTTTTCCAGGTGCACTTCCAGCACGATGGTCAGTGGCTTGCCGACCTTCACCGGGTCCAGCACCGCCACGTTGGCGCGGATCACGCCGTTGTCTTTCAGGCGCTGGATGCGCCGCTGCACGGCGGGCGCCGACAGGTTCACGGCCTGCGCTATCACGCGTTGGGGCGTGGTGTTGTCGGACTGCAGGATGTTGAGGATGGCAAGGTCAAAGCGGTCAAGTGCAGCGTTGGTGGTCATGCAAGGCCCCTGGAGTGAGCGAAAGTTGCGTTCAAGGCCCCAAAACAGAGCCAAAAGCACGCGCCATACGCACTACATTTTTGCGCATGACTGCATCCCGTCTTCAACGTTTCTTTCCCTTCCTTGCGGTGCTGGGCTCCGTCACTGCCTTGGGGCTTGGCACTTCGTGGGCCAAGCAGGTGTTGTTTCCGGCCGTGGGCGCGCAGGGCACCACGGCAGTGCGGGTGGGCCTGTCGGCGGTGTTGATGCTGCTGCTGTGGCGCCCCTGGCGCTGGCGCCTGTCGCGGGCCGATGCCAAGGCCGTGGCCCTGTATGGCGCTGCGCTGGGCGCCATGAACCTCATGTTCTACATGTCCATCCAGACTCTGCCATTTGGCTTGGCCGTGGCCATCGAGTTTGCCGGGCCGCTGGCCGTGGCCATCTGGTCATCGCGCCGCGCTGTGGACTTTGTGTGGGTGGCACTGGCCATGGTGGGCCTGGGCTTGCTCCTGCCTTTGGGGCTCAGCGGCAGCACGTTGGACCCGGTGGGGGTGATGTATTCGGTGGGCGCTGCCGTGTTCTGGGCGCTGTACATCATCTACGGCAAGCGGGCCGGGCATTTGCACGCGGGGCAGTCGGTATCGCTGGGCCTGCTGGTGGCAGCGATGGTAGTGGTGCCCGTGGGCGTGGCGCATGCAGGCGCTGCGCTGCTGTCCCCCTCGGTGCTGCTGGTGGGCTTGGGGGTGGCGGCCATCTCCAGCGCCATTCCCATCTCGCTGGAAATGATGGCTTTGAAGCGCCTGCCCAAAGAGGCCTTTGGCATCATGATCAGCATGGAGCCCGCCGTGGCTGCGCTGCTGGCGCTGCCGCTGCTGGGTGAGCAGTTGAGCGCCATCCAGTGGCTGGCCATCGGGTGCATTGTTGCGGCATCGATGGGCAGTGCCATGACGGCGGGGCGATCCAAGGCGGCGCACCTTGCCCGCAGTGAGCCCGTCACGGTCTCCGGATAACCCGGGCCGTGGCAGGAGGCTACAGTGCCTCTTGTGTGGTCGGCCAGCCCAAGTGTCGGGTTTTACCCAGAGGCCGAAGGGGCTTTCTGCGACAATCCCTGGATAACAAGTGAGTGGATTGAGGGAAAGCCGTGCGAGCAGTGTTCGCCATCAAGGCGTGGGCTGCCGTAGCACCTGGCCTGCAAAATCAAGCGCAATGGTTGCAGTGGGCACAGGCCCCTGCCTGCCCGGTGGGTGTGGCCGAGGTCGATTTGGCCCATGTCCCGCCTATGTCGCGCCGCCGTCTGGGCCTGTTGGCCAAGATGGCGGTTTCTGTCGCCGATGCGGTATTGCCTTCAGGCCAAGGGGTGGATATCCCCATGGTCTGGGCTTCGCGTTATGGTGATGCTGAAAAAATGATCGCCCTGCTCAAGAGCCAGGCCCAGCAAGAGCCTTTGTCTCCGACCGCCTTTGGGCTGTCTGTGCACAACGGCGTGGGGGCGCAGTATTCCATTTTGCGGGGTGTGCGTGCCAACGCCGTGTGCGTGGCTTCATCGCATTGCGCCCCTGAGGCCGGGGTGGTGGAGGCGGTGAGCCTGCTGCAAGAAGAGGGGCGCGAGGTGATGTTGGTCTGTTATGACCAGCCTCTCGCCAGCGAATACGCAGCTTTTCATGATGAGCCCGTGGCTGACTATGCGTGGGCGTTATTGCTGGAGCCCTTGCGCGCGGGCTGCGAAGGGTTTGCGCTCCAGGCTTTGGACGCTGGTGGCAGTTTTGAGCGCGATAGTTCTGCTGCTGCGCTACCGCACGGGTTGGATGTCCTTCATTTTTTGTTGCAAGCCCATCGCAAAAACATGGTCTGCTCTCATGCAGCGGGTCAGTGGCTTTGGGAGCGTGTGCATGCTTGAATCGATCAATAGGGTGTGGCGCATAGTGGCCACGGGGTTTTGCTTTTCTGTTTTTGGATTGGGCGGGCTGGTTTTGCACTGCGTGGTGTGCCCGCTGCTCACCGTGGTGGTACGTGCGCCAGCGCGCCAGCAGCAGTGGTCGCAAACCATCATCCATTTCTGCTTTCGCTGGTTTGTGGCCTTGATGAATGGGGTCGGTGTTATCTCCTATGAGGTGCATGGCCTGGATCGCTTGAAGCGGCGCGGACTGTTGATCCTCGCCAATCACCCATCGCTGATTGACGTGGTGTTTCTGATCTCCTTTGTGCGCCATGCCGATTGCATCGTCAAAGCGCAGTTGTCGCGCAACCCCTTCACGCGCGGCCCCATCCGTGCGGCCGGTTTCATCACCAATGGCGATGGTGCGGGTTTGCTGGAAGACTGTGTGCGGTCACTCAAGGCTGGCAACAACCTCATCGTATTTCCGGAGGGCACGCGCACGCCGCTGAGTGGCCCCGTCAAGCTGCAACGTGGCGCAGCCCATGTGGCGGTGAAGGGGCGTGTGGACATCACGCCTGTGCACATCCACAGCAGCTTGCCGATGCTGACCAAAGGAACGCCATGGTGGAAAGTGCCCGCACGCAAACCCCATTTCACGATCGAGGTCCGTGAAGATATTGAGATTCACGATTTTTGTGCATCGTCTGCCAGCGAAGCATTGGCGGCACGCCATGTGACTGAGCATTTGTCAGAACAACTTTTTAAGAGATCAGCCTGTGCCTCAACTTGAGCAAGAGATCAAAGAGATCATCATTTCGTCCCTGGCGCTGGAAGACATCACCCCAGACGACATTGACCCTGTGGCACCTCTGTTTGTGGAGGGCCTGGGGCTGGATTCCATCGATGCCCTGGAGTTGGGGCTGGCATTGCAAAAGCGCTACGGGCTGAGCCTGTCCGCCGATTCGGAGCAGACACGCCAGCACTTTGGCAGCGTCCGTTCCCTGGCTGCCTTCGTGGCAGCCCATCGCGCGCAGTAGCCCAGTCCCAGTATGCGCGAGACAAGCACCACAGTTTTCACGGTTACTGCATATGAACAAAGAAGCCATTTATGAGCGCATCGCCTCTATCTTGCAAGAGACTTTCGAGATAGACGCCAGCCGCATCACCCCGGACGCCCGCCTGTACGACGATCTGGACATCGATAGCATCGACGCTGTGGATTTGATCGTCCAGCTCAAGCCCTGGGTGGGCAAGCGCTTGAATGCCGATGCCTTCAAGGCTGTGCGCACAGTGCAGGACGTGGTGGACGCTTTGCACCAATTGGTGAACGAGCCCGCGCCCGCAGCCTGAACGCGACCACGACTTGCGCGCCATGCACAAGCTGGTGACCGCCGTGCTGGTGGTGTTGACGGTGTTGTACCCCCTGGGCGTATACCTGGCCATGGGCCGTGTGGCCCCGCAATGGCTGGCCGTGCTGCTGATGCTGCTGGCTGTGCTGCGCGCGGTGGTCACGCGCCAGCGCTTTTGGTGGGCAGTAGCCTTGGGGGCTGCGGTGCTGGCCCTGGCTGCCTGGTGGCAGGGCGATGCGCTGGCCGTCAAGCTCTACCCGGTGCTGGTCAACGCCGTGCTGCTGGTGGTTTTCACGTTCAGCCTGCGCCACCCGCCCACCGTGGTGGAGCGACTGGCCCGGCTCACCGAACCTGGCCTTTCGCCCTCGGGCGTGCGCTACACGCGCAAGGTGACGGTGGTGTGGTGTGTGTTCTTTGTGCTTAACGGCGCCGCCGCTGCCTATACCGCCACCTTCAGCAGCGACGCCACCTGGGCCCTGTACAACGGTCTCATCGCCTACATATTGATGGGCTGCCTGATGGGCACTGAGTGGTGCATACGGCAATGGGTGAGGCGCCGCGAAGCCATGGCCTGATCCAGAAAAACTGCTTTCCCTGTTCCAACAACTCCAAGAATCCAGGAATCGAGCAAAGGTGAATACTTTCTCAGCATTGTCCGAAGTGGCACTGCCGCAGTCGCGTGCGGCCATGCATGCGGTGGCGACCGTGGGTGGGCGCACGGTATCGCATGCAGACTGGCTGCACAGCGTGCAGGCCTGGTGCGCAGCCTTCCAGAAGGTGCCGGGCACCGAGGTGGGCCTGTATTTTGACGACCCACTGTCCTTTGCGGCATCGCTGTGGGGCGCCTGGCACGCGGGCAAGACGCCAGTGCTCGCCAGCGACCTGCAACCACACACCTTGGCACACCTGCTGCCCCAGGTGCAGGCGTGTGCGGGCCTGCTGCCGGACGCTGTGCTGCCGGACGGCGCTGGCGCCGCAGCCGTGGTGCTGCAGCCTCTGTCGTTGCGTGATGCGCGGGTGGTGATGTTCACTTCTGGCTCTACAGGCGCCCCTGAGCGCATTGCAAAGCACCTCTCTCAGCTGGATGCCGAAGTGCATGCCCTGCAGGCCGTGTTTGGCGCCCTGGCCGATGCGCCCGGCCTGCGCACGCTGGCCACGGTGTCGCACCAGCACATCTATGGCTTGTTGTTCCGTGTGCTGTGGCCGCTGGCCGCAGGCCGTCTGCTGGGCACTGACTTCTTGCGCTACCCCGAAGAACTGGTGGCGCAGCTGTCCGTGCCTGGGCCTGCGTTGCTGATTTCGAGCCCGGCCATGCTCAGTCGCCTGCCGGACCATCTGGACTGGGCGGCCGCGTCGCAAGGGCTGCGTGGCATTTTTTCGTCGGGCGGCCCTTTGCCTCCCGATGCGTCAGCGCAGAGCCTGGCCTTGCTCGGGCACTCGCCCACCGAGGTGTTTGGTAGCTCTGAGACCGGCGGCATTGCCTGGCGGCGCAGGGCTGAGCAGGGCGATGCCTGGCAGCCCCTGCCGGGCGTCCAGGTGCGCCTGGCCGACAGTGGCTGCCTCTTCGTGCGCTCGGGCCACTTACCCGATGCAGCGGTGTGGTGGGAGACTGCCGACCGCGCCCTGCCGCAGGATGGGGGTACAGGCTTTGTGCTACAGGGTCGGGCTGACCGGATCGTGAAGATCGCGGAGAAGCGCATTTCCCTGACGGCCATGGAAAACGCTCTGTTGGCCAGTGGATGGGCGACCGCAGTCAAAGCGGTGGTGCTTGAGTTGCCTCACTCTGCAGCCCGTGTGGGCATGGTGCTGGAGCTCAATGACGCGGGCTGGCTGGTCCTGCAGCAGCAGGGGCGCAGGCAGATGGGCGCTGCGCTGCGCAGCTTGCTCGAGCCCTGTGTGGACCGCGTGGCGCTGCCGCGCAGCTGGCGCTACGTGGCACGTCTACCGCAAAACGCGCAAGGCAAGACCACGCAGCATGACTTGCTGGAGCTGTTTCGCCCGCTGATGCCGCCGCCCCAATGGCTGCAGCGCAGTGCGCACCAGGCGACGGCCAGTTTGCGGGTGGATGCGCAACTGCGCGTGCTGGACGGACATTTTCCTGGCGCCCCCATCGTGCCAGGCGTGGCGCAACTGCACTGGGTTGTGGCGCTGGGCATGCAGGCTTTTGGCATCCCTTCGGCTTTTTTGCGGGCCGAGGTGGTCAAGTTCCAGCAACCCATCCTGCCCGGTGACACCGTGCAGGTCCAATTGCAATGGGGGGCTGACAAAGGGAGCTTGCAGTTTGCCTTGACGTCTGAGCGCGGATCGCATGCCAGCGGGCGACTGGTACACGGGGTGCAGAAATGACCGTGCCCAGGTTCAACCCGGTGGCCATCATCCCGGTCTACAACCACCCCACCACCATTGGCCGCATGGTGCAGGGCGTGCTGGACGCTGGCCTGCACTGCATCCTGGTGGACGACGGCTCCGAGCCCGGCTGTGCTGCGGTATTGGACGCGCTGGGTGTGCAGCATGGGGCCTTGGTCACGGTGCTGCGACTGGTGCACAACCAGGGCAAAGGGGGCGCCGTGATGACGGGGATGCGCCATGCGCTGGCAGCTGGCTACAGCCATGTGCTGCAGATCGACGCTGATGGGCAGCACGCCGTAGCCGACATCCCCGCATTCATTGCGTTGGCCCGAGCCCAGCCTGACGCCATGGTGTGTGGTGCGCCACGCTATGACGCCAGCGTGCCCAAAGCACGCCTGTATGGCCGCTATGCCACCCATGTGTGGGTGTGGATCAACACCTTGTCGCTGGACATCGAAGATTCGATGTGCGGCTTTCGTGTCTACCCGCTTCGCGACGCGATTGGCGTGATGGACGGCGCCCGCATTGGCAAGCACATGGAGTTCGATACGGAGATCCTTGTCCGCATGCACTGGAAGGGTGTGCCTTTCATCACGCAGCGCACGGCTGTGACGTACCCGCAGGATGGGTTGTCGCACTTTCGCGTGTGGCGCGACAACGTGCTCATCTCGGGCATGCACACCCGCTTGTTTGGCGGGATGCTGCTGCGCAGCCCTGTTTTACTCGCACGCAAGCTGTTGGGGCGTGCCCGTCGCAGGTCGGTGGCATGACGGCACGCGCACCTCGGGCCCAAGCCACGACGCCGGATGTCACCTCGCAAGATGTGCCGCACTGGGCGCATTTGGGGGAAAGCACCTTTGTGGCTGGCATGTGGCTGCTGTACCAGGTGCACCGGTTTCTGGGTCGCTGGCCGTTCCTGGCCTGTTTGTACCCTGTTGTGGCGTACTACTGGCTGGCCAAGCCGATAGCACGCCGCGCCTCCTTGCAGTATCTGCAGCGCATGCAGGCGGCCCATGGCTTGTGGCCTGCGGTGCCGGGCTGGCGGCAGAGTCTGCAGCACTTTCGGGTGTTTGCGCAGGTGATTTTAGACAAGCTGCTGGCGCTCACCGGGCGTTACCGGTTCGAGCGCGTGGCTTTCGTTGGGGGTGAGCCGCTCGATGCTCTGCTGGCGCAGGGGCGAGGGGCGGTGGTGGTCACTGCGCACATGGGCTGCATTGAGCTGTGCCGCGCCATGGCTGAACGGCGTGAGGGGCTGCGGCTCAACGTTCTGGTGCACACGGCCCATGCCCAGCGCTTCAATCGGCTGATGCAGCGCCTGGCGCCGGACAGCGGAGTGCAATTGTTGCAGGTCACTGAATTCAGCGCGGCCACCGCCATCATGCTGGCCGAGCGCGTGGCGCGTGGCGAGCTCATTGCCATTGCGGGCGACCGTGTTCCTGTACACGAGAGCCGTGTCACGCACGCACCGTTCCTGGGGCATGAGGCGCCTTTCCCTTGTGGTCCTTACATCCTGGCGGCTGTGCTTGAATGCCCGCTCTACTTCATGGGCTGCGTGCACGAAGGCGAGGGCTATGCCGTGGAGTTTGTGCTGCTGGCCGACCGCGTGCAGCTACCGCGGGCCCGGCGCGAGCAGGCCATTGCCGAGTACGCATCCCTCTACGCCCAGCAGCTCGAGCGCATGCTGTGCAAGGCGCCCTACGACTGGTTTAACTTTTTCCCTTTCTGGGAGCAAGGCGTGGCTGCGCGTCCTGCTTCCACTGCTTGATCCCATGATCAATGGACTCTCCCCCATGAGCTGTGCCCCCGTCTCCTATTTTTCCAGGGGGCTCTTTTATGCCGACTGACAAAGAGCTGGCATCGCGCGATCGGCTGACTTGCGAGATCGACATCACACCGGCGTTTTACGACATCGACGTGATGGAGATCGTGTACCACGGCCACTACGTGCGTTACCTGGAGCTGGCGCGCAGCGCGTTGCTGGCGCAGTTCAACTACGACTACCCGCGCATGCGCGATTCGGGCTACGCATGGCCTGTCGTGGACATGCGCCTCAAGTATGTGCGCCCGGCCACCTTTGGCCAGACGCTCAAGGTGCGTGCCACCATCACCGAGTGGGAGAACCGCCTGCGCATCGACTATCTGCTGCGTGACGCTGCAACGGGCCACAAGGTCAACAGTGCACACACCATCCAGGTGGCGGTGGATATGCAGACACGTGCCATGTGCTTCGTCTGCCCGCCTGTGTTGTGGAAACGGTTGGGGGTGGCACCATGAGGTTCGCTGCATGGTTGTGGGCTGTGTCACTGTGTGCGATGGCGCTTGCTCCGGTGCATGCGGCAGAGCCCGCTGCGCAGGAGCTGCTTGCCCAGGTGCGCCAGCGTGTGCAGGACGCCCCTGTCGTGCGTGGCACCTTCGAGCAGCTCAAGACCGTCAAGGGCTTCAAGCAGCCACTTCGGTCCAGCGGCGATTTTGTTGTGGCGCGTGGCAGAGGCATCGTCTGGCATGTGCTGCGACCGTATGAATCGCTGCTGGTCGTCAAACCTGACAGCCTGCAGTCGCGCGGCAGCGACGGCAAGGTGACCATGCAGATGCGGGCGCAGGATGAGCCTGTGCTGCGCACCGTCAATGCCATGCTGTTCGCCGTGATGTCGGCCAACCTGGCAGAACTCGCCCAGCACTTCGAGGTGACGGGGCAGGTGGCGGCCAAGGGGTGGTCGCTGCATCTCGTACCCCGCGATCCCACACTGGCCCAGTGGCTTGCTGCCGTAGATCTGCAAGGCAACCAGTTCGTGCAAGAGGTCAAGCTGCAGGAGGCGCGTGGCGACAGCAGCGTGATCCGCATCACGGCCCCCGTGGCAGAGAACGCCTTGCGCCCGCAGGATGCGGCGCAGTTTGACTGAGGGTGGCGTAGCGCAATGCGTGTGAATTCCATGTCAACCCAAGACGCCCAGCCAGGCTGGCTGTGGCGCACGGCGGCACTGGCCTGGCTGCTGGTGACCATCGCCGTGGGCGTGCACCAATGGCAGTTCTGGAAGCACGACGGCATTGACACCGACGTGATGGCCCTCTTGCCGGTGAACGAGCAGGCACCCGACGTGGCCCAGGCCACCGAGCAACTGGTGGGGCAGATGTCCCGCCAGGTGGTGGTGTTGCTGGGCACAGGCGAATGGAACGAGACGCGCTCGGCTGCGCAAGTGTTCCGCCAGTCGCTGGGTGCGGGGGCTGGCGCGCTCCTGCGGGAAGACGCCATGGCGCAGAAGACCTCCATAGATGCCGCGCTCGGCTTCTACCAGCCCTGGCGCGATCGCCTGCTCACGCCCGAGCAGCGCGCCATGCTGGCGGGTACGTCCGATGCCGCAATGGTGCAAAAAGCGCTGCAGGACTTGTACCAGCCTGCTGTGCAGGCCCGCCTGTCCGACTGGGTGAGCGACCCCCTGGGCCTGTGGACGCAATGGTGGACTGCGCGCGGGGCGCAGAGCCAAGCGCGGCCACGCGACGGCGAACTGTGGGTGGCGGCTGGCGGATTGCAGTGGTCGGTACTGCAGTACACGCTGGAGGGCTCGGCCTTTCGCCTTTCGGGCGAGCCGGTACTGGGCCATGCGCTGCAACAGGCGCTGGCCAATGTGCAGGCGAAGTGGCCTGGCGCCCGCATGGTCGTGGCCGGCGTGCCCCTGCACGCTGAAGCAGCGGCCGTGCAGGCCAACCGCGAGATCAACACCATCGGCTGGGGCTCTCTTGCTGGCGTGCTGCTGCTGGCTTGGCTGGCTTTCCGTTCGCTGCGGCCGGTGGCGCTGGTCGGTGTCTCGCTGCTGGTGGGCTGCGCGGTGGCGCTGTCGGTCACGGCGCTGTTCTTCGCGCAGGTGCACCTGTTGACCTTGGTATTTGGTGCCAGCCTGGTGGGTGTGGCGGAAGACTATGGCATCCACTACTTTGCCAGCCGCCAGGGGGCGCCCGGACGCAGCCCGCATGGGCTCATGCGGGGGCTGATGCCAGCGCTGTGGCTGGCTTTGGGCACCAGCGCCATCGCCTATCTGGCATTGGGCGCTGCAGCCTTTCCGGGCTTGCGGCAGATGGCAGTTTTCTCGGTGGTGGGGCTCACTGCGGCCATGCTCACCGTGGTCTGCTGGTTCCCTTGGCTGGACCGGGGCAGCATGCCGCACAGCCCTGTGGCCCAGAGCATTGGCCAGACGCTGATGGCTTGGCCGCGTTGGCGCCATGCGCTGCCTGGCTCTGTGGCTGCCTGCGCGGTACTGGTACTGCTCCTTTGGCTGCTGGGTGGCCTGCGCGTGCAGGATGACGTGCGTCAGTTGCAGAACGCCTCCACCCCTCTGGTGGCGCAGCAGCGCCAAGTGAGCGAGATCCTGGGCCTGCCCAGCCCTGCGCAGTTCTATCTGGTGCAGGGCAAGACGCCGGAACAGGTGCTGCAGCGAGAAGAGGAACTCAAAGATCGGCTCGACGCGCTGGTGGCGCGCCAGGTGCTGGCGGGTTACAGCGCCGTGTCAGATTGGGTTCCATCGGCCCGGCGCCAGGACGGCGATGCACAGTTGGTGGCCCGTGCCCAGACCGCCGTGTTCAAGGGGGTGAACACGGCGTTGGGCGAAGACTTTGCGCTGGTTGGCAGTCCTGCATCTGCACCACTCACGGTGCAGGCCTGGCTGGCGCAGCCCATCTCGGCAGCCGCGCGGCCGTTGTGGCTGGGCGAGCGCGATGGCAGCTACCGCAGCCTGCTCATGCTGCGAGGTGTGAAGGGTGTCGAGGCGCTGCCCGTTTTGGAAGGCGCCGTGCAGGGCCTGGAAGGCGTAGCTTGGGTGGACAAGCCGGCCGAGATATCGGGCCTGCTGCAGCGCTACCGTATCTCCATGACCGAGTTGCTGCTGTTGGGGCACGCACTGGTGCTGGCAGCTCTGTGGCTGCGCTTTGGCAGCAAAGCCTGGCGCGCCTGGATGCCCACGGTGCTCGCCAGCTTGGTGGTGGTGGGTGCACTGACGGCCACGGGTGCGCCCTGGCAGCTGTTCAACGTGCTGGCGCTCATGTTGCTGCTGGGCGTGGGCATCGACTACGGCATCTTCCTGCAGGAGCATGAAGACGACCCCCATGCCTGGCTTGCTGTGGTGATTGGCGCGGGCAGCACCTGGTTGTCTTTTGGTCTGCTCGGTCTGTCGCAAACCCCCGCACTCAGGGCCTTCGGCCTGACGTTGATGTTGGGCTTGCCGTTGGTGTTGGTGCTAGCGCCCTTGTTTCGGGCGGGTATGGGCGATACGAACGACAAGAAAGTGGGGGCGAAATGATGCGCCAGCGAGCACGAGTTGACAGCCCCGACCGAGTGGTGGCGAGGGCATGCGTGCCGTTGCTGGCCTTTGCGATGGCATTGCTGGCGGGCTGTGCCTTGCCGGGTGGCCCATCGGCTGGCGCAACCCACCCACCTTTGCTAGCGTTGGCACCCTCTGCCCTGGGCTGCACCGTGGGCGTGCAGCAGCGGTTGACAGTCCAGCGCCCAGGCCAGCCTGCGCAGCAATTGGAAGCCTTGTTGGAGGTGGATGGGCAGGCTGTGCGCCTGGCCTTCTTCGTGATGGGGCAGGGCATGGGCACCATGGCCTGGGACGGCCTGCAGTGGGATACACAGCTTTCGCGCCACTGGCCTGCGCAGTTGACGCCTGAGCAAGTGCTCAGTGATCTGCAACTGGCCTTCTGGCCCACGCCGGTGGTGCAGCAGGCTGTGGCGGCAATGGGGGCACCATGGCAATTGGAAAGCTCTGCCACTGGCCGTCGCCTGCTGCGTGATGGCAAGGAGTATGTGCGCGTGCAATTTGTGGAGAGTTTGGCGGTGGAGATCGTTTACCCCCAGGGCCCTTTCACTTTGCGGGTGGAGTCTCCTGGGGGCCCCCAACTGTGCGCTACGGCGCAGGAGCCGGTTTGATGTCTGTCACCACGGCTGTTTATCTGAATGCAGCATCGGCTTACAGCGCATTGGGGGTCGATGCCGAATCCATGCGTGCCCACCTGTTTGCGGACGCCGACCCCCAGACCTTGCGGTGGACAGACCAATACTCGCCGGGCCGTGTATTGCCCTTGGGTTGCTTGCCTGAGGGTGTTGAGCTGCCTGCACTGGACTTTGCACCGGCGCATCAGCGCTCTCGCAACAACGCGTTGGCCTGGGGGGCTCTGCACGCTTTGCAAGGTGCGGTCGCGCAGGCCATTGCACGTTTTGGCCCCACACGCGTAGCGCTCGTCGTGGGCACCAGTGCGGCCGGCATTGAAGAGGGTGAAGCCGCCGCCCGCTGCTTGTTCAATGAAGGGCGGTTCCCTCCTGGTTTTTCCTACCCTTTGCAAGAGATGGGGAACGTGGCTGAGTTTTTGGCGCAGCACCTGGGTGTGCGTGGGCCAGCCCATACCATTTCTACCGCCTGTTCTTCTGGGGCCAAGGCGCTGGCGTCTGCCGCGCGGTTGCTGCGGGCGGGCATGGCTGATGCCGTGGTGGCTGGTGGCGTGGACGCGTTGGGCCGCTTTACCCTGGCGGGTTTCAGTGCGCTGGAGGCTGTTTCGGCCAAGCGCTGTAACCCTCTGTCCGTGCACCGCAATGGCATCAATCTGGGTGAGGCAGCGGCCTTCTTTGTCCTGAGCCGTGAGGCCGGGCCTGTCCGTTTGGCAGGCTGGGGCGAGTCGCAAGACGCGCACCATATGTCCGCCCCTGATCCCACGGGCCAAGGGGCTGCGGCTGCCATGCGGCAGGCACTCGCACGCGCGGGTCTGGAGCCCGCTGACGTGGACTACGTCAATCTGCACGGGACGGCCACGCCGCACAACGACGCCATGGAAAGCCATGCCGTGCACGCCGTGCTGGGCAATGGCGTGGCGGTCAGTTCCACCAAACCGCTCACGGGGCACGCTTTGGCGGCAGCCGGCGCGCTGGAGGCGGCCGTGGCTTGGCATGTGCTGCACAACAACCCGCAGGGCGTGCTGCCCGTGCATTGGTGGGATGGCATGGCCGACCCGGACGTACCCTCTCTGGCGCCTGTCGTACCCGGTCTGCGGTTAGGGCGCCCCGTTCGTGCCGTGATGAGCAATTCTTTTGCCTTTGGCGGTAGCAACAGCGCTTTGCTGTTCACAGCCGCCTGATGAGTGATGACAACCTGATGAGCAGCGAATTTCTTCCCATCGAAAACTACGTACCCCACCGCGGCGTCATGCTGCTGCTGGACCGCCTGGTTGCCGCAGACGAGGACACGGCTGTGGCCGAGGTGACCGTGCCACGCGACGGTTTGTTTTTGCAGGACGCAGGCATGCCCTCTTGGGTCGGCATGGAATACATGGCACAGGCAGTGGCTGCCTGGGCGGGCTGGCGCGCGCGGCAAAAAGGGCAAGCGGTCAAGATTGGCTTTTTGCTGGGCTCGCGCCGGTACGAGGCAGTGCAGCCCTTTTTTGCACCGGGTCAGCGCCTTAGGGTCAGCGTGCGCTGCGAATTGCTGGGCGACAACGGCCTGGGCATGTTCGATTGCCGCATTCATGCAGACGGTGACGTGGAGCTGGCCAGTGCGCGCGTTTCGGTCTTTGAGCCCGAAGACGGTGGCGCCTACATTGCCGCTGCGCCAGCGGCAAGTTCCTGAGAGATCCAGTGGGCGAAGACTTTGCCTGGAGATTGGGCCGCTCATTGTGCAAGGGTTACGCCAATGCCCATCTGCACACATCGGGCATCCAGCAACACACTAAAAATCGCCATCCGGGAGATGGGCAGTAGATGGACGGTAGATGGACCAAAGAATGAATGATCTGACACACACAACGACACCTACGTCGGCTTCGGACACCACCGTGCTGGTGACGGGGTCCAGCCGAGGCATTGGGCGCGCGATTGCGCTGCGTCTGGCGCAGGCGGGCCACAACATCGTGGTGCATTGCCGCAGTGGCATGGATTTGGCTCAGAGCGCCGTGGCCGAAATTGAGGCCCTGGGCCGCAGCGCACGCGTGCTGCAGTTTGATGTGGCCGATCGCGCCGCCTGCGCGGCCGCCCTGGAGGCCGACATGCAGGCCCATGGGGCCTACTACGGCGTGGTCTGCAACGCAGGCATTGCTATGGACAACGCCTTCCCCGCCATGACCGGCGAGGAATGGGACCGCGTGGTGCACACCAACCTCGACGCCTTCTACAACGTGCTGCATCCCGTGGTCATGCCCATGGTGCGCCGACGCAAGCCGGGGCGCATCGTTACCTTGGCCTCGGTCTCGGCGCTCATGGGCAACCGTGGGCAGGCCAACTACAGCGCTGCCAAGGCGGGTGTGATTGGTGCGACCAAGTCGTTGGCCATCGAACTGGCCAAGCGCAATATCACCGTCAACTGCGTGGCCCCTGGCTTGATTGACACCGAAATGGTCAGCGAAGAGGTGCTGGAGCATGCGCTGGAGTTGATTCCCATGCGCCGCATGGGCACCGTGGATGAGGTCGCTGGCGTGGTTGCCTTCCTCATGGGTGCAGAGGCTTCGTACGTGACGCGCCAGGTGATTTCGGTGAACGGAGGTATGGTCGGATGAACGCTTCCCCTGGAACTACCAAGCGCCGTGTGGTCGTCACCGGCATCGGTGCGTTGAGCCCGTTGGGCAACGATTGGGCCACGGTGCGCAGCCACCTGCTGAGCGGTCGCAATGCCATCCGCGTGATGCATGAATGGGCTGACTATGAAGGCCTGAGCACCCAGCTGGGCAGCACGGTGGCTCCCTTTGAGCTGCCCGCGCACTACAACCGCAAGACCATGCGCAGCATGGGGCGTGTGGCGTTGATGGCCACGCGTGCCACAGAGCTGGCCCTGGAGAACGCGGGTTTGTTGGGGGACCCCTTCGTCAAGAGCGGGCAGATGGGGGTTTCCTACGGTTCCTCCGCCGGCACGCCCGCTGCCATTGGCGACTTCGGGCGCATGATGGCCGAGAAAAGCACCGAAGGCATCAACGCCAACACCTACATCAAGATGATGTCTCACACGGCGCCAGTGAACATCGGTGTGTTCTTTGGCACCACGGGCCGCATTATCACCACGTCCAGCGCCTGTACGTCTGGCAGCCAGGGCTTGGGTTACGCCTACGAGGCCATCCAAAGCGGCAAACAACTCGCGATGCTGGCAGGCGGTGCCGAAGAACTGGATGCGACGCAGGCTGCCGTGTTCGACACCCTGTTTGCCACCAGCACCAAGAACGGCACGCCCGAGCTGACCCCACGCCCCTTCGATGTGGGCCGTGATGGCCTGGTGCTGGGGGAGGGCGCATGCACCTTTGTCCTGGAAGAACTCTCGCACGCCCAGGCGCGTGGCGCGAACATTCTGGCCGAGATCATTGGTTTCGCCTCCAACTCTGATGGCACCCACGTCACCCACCCCAACCCCATCACCATGGCCCAGGCCATGCGCATGGCTTTGGACGATGCGGGCTTGCCCCCTGAGGCCATTGGCTACATCAACGCCCACGGCACTGCCACGGACCAGGGCGACATTGCGGAGACCCATGCCACCCATGCTGTGTTTGGCGATGCGGTGCCTGTGAGCACGCTCAAGGGCTACATGGGCCACACCCTGGGGGCCTGCGGCGCGCTGGAGGCCTGGATGACGCTGGAGATGATGCGTGAAGGCTGGTTCGCACACAACGCGAACCTGGTCGAGCCAGACCCGCGCTGCGGCGCTGTGGACTTCATCATGGGTGAAGCGCGTCCGTTGCATACCGAAGTGGTGATGAGCAACAACTTCGCCTTTGGCGGTATCAATACCTCTTTAATCTTCAAACGATGGAGCCATCAGTAAATGAAATCTATGCGCAAAGTGGGATGGACGGGTGCCTTGCTCCTGGCGCTTGCGATGTCCAGCGGCGCCGCAGTGGCGCGCACGGCAGACCTATACGAACCCCCCAGAATTTTGACGGTGGGTAGCCAGGCTACAGATTTGCAACACAGCCGTGATCGCATCATTGCTGCGGGCCAATCCCTTGGGTGGGCCGTGGTGCGAGAGACCCCCGAACTGCTGGAGTTGCAATACGACAAGCAGGGCAAGCACCAGGTCACTGTCTCCGTCAGTTATGACACTTCGGGCTACCTGGTTCGGTATGTCACGAGCACCAACCTCAATTACGCCGAAGTGGATGGGCAGCGCAAAATTCACCCCAACTACAACCGTTGGGTTCGGAACTTGATCAAACAAATTGGTGGGCAGTAAAGCACCCATTGGCTTAGCTGCTTTGCAGACCGGGAATCGTCCCTAAAAACGCAACAGGTCTTTTGTGAAAGGCCGGGAGAGAAAAATGAAAAAAGCGATTGTTTTGCTGGCGACCCTCGCGGCCGTGGGCTTGGTCCATGCCCGTGACGAAGTGATCACATTGCCCCTGGATGAAGTGGTGCGATTGGGGGTTGAACAAGGCAAGTTGGACGGTAGCGTGGCGTTCCACCTTTCCGGTGCGAACACCCCCAAGGTGGTCGCCCGTCTGGGTGAGGATGTCTCCAACAAGAAGACCAACAGTGTGGGCAAGGACACTGCCACCGCTTGCAAATGGGCTGCACTGTCTGCCTTGATGGCGTTCCAGCAATCGGCCAAGGAAAAGGGTGCCAACGCTGTGGTGGACATGCACAGCTTCTACAAGCGCAATGCGGTGAAGGACCCGGTGACCTTCCAGTGCCACGATGGCAACATCGTGACTGGCGTGGCCCTCAAGGGAACCTACGCAAACATCGCGAAATAACCCAGCGTTGAGGACGGCGATGGAGGCAGAGCCCGGTCTTCGGCTGCTGCTGGCCCCGCAGGCCTTGATGGGGGGCGCGGCGCAGCAGCTAGAGCCTGGGTGGCTGACTGCAAGCGAGTTGGCTCGCGCCGCGGTCATGCGCCAGCCGGGCCGGCACCACGAATTCATGGCGTGCCGCTATGCCCTGCGCCACCTGCTCGCCCTGGCCTATGGCCATGCAAGCAGCACTTGGCGGCTCGATGCCCCCGAGGGCAAACCGCCCCGGCTCAACGCTGCGGTGCATGGAGCCGTCCTGGCTGCAAACACCCACTTGTCTTTGTCCCATAGCGCTTCCCTGCTGGCTTGTGCGGCCTTTCGCCAGCCTGTGGGGGTGGATGTGGAAGTGGTGGATGCACGCGCGGGCAAGCGCGATGTGCTGGCATTGGCTGGCTTGGCCTGCACCGATGAAGAGAGGCGCCAATTGAGCGCCATGGCGATGGGGCCGCAGCAGCGCCTGTTGTTTCTGCAGTGGTGGACGCTCAAGGAGTCGTACTTCAAATGCACTGAAACGGGGGTGGACTTTTCACGCATACGCCGCATTGAGTGCCGTCCTGCGAATGCGGTGCCGGGATCTGGGCAGCGGCTGGCGCGGGCGCAATCCTGGGTTGGCAGCACACCCGCTGGTGAAGATGTCGTGCTGTCTGTGTGCACATTGGACGGCGCATTGCCCGCTGCCCAAATTCAAAACTGCGCGGAGATTGCCTGGCGCCAAGAAACCGAGTGGACGTTGGTCGAGTTGCCGAGCACTTGAGAGCGGATGAAGTGTTCAGCCGCCATAAAAAAGTCCGCAAGAGCATAGGCTCTGGCGGACTGGTGATTGGTCCCTTCGACAGGAATCGAACCTGTATCTAGCGCTTAGGAGGCACTCGTTCTATCCATTGAACTACGAAGAGATTGGGCGCGATTGTAGAGGCTGTAGCGATGCACTCTGGGCAGGGTTGCATTCTCAGTCGTACTTCATCGTGTAGATCAGATCCACCGCACTGTTGCTGCCCGCTTGCCCGCGCAGGGTGAGGCGGCGCGAGAGGTCGTAGAAGATGTACAGCGCGCCCATGGTGCCGGACAGGGTACGTTCGTAGGTCACGTACAAGTCCTTGGACAGGCGTTTGCCGAAGGTGAGGGCGGCGGCGCTGGCGTCTTCGCCGGCTGCGGCGCTTTTGAAGCCGATCTCGTCCAGGCCCACGCGGCTGGCCAGGTTGGCGGTGACCGACTGGCCCCGGTTGCCCAGCAGGGTCAGCGCGGCTTGCTGCAGCACAGCGGCTTCGGCACCGCCTGCAGTGGCGTCGCGGCCCAGCACCACCCAGGCGAGCTTTTCGGCGTCGGGCAGTTCGGGGTCTGAGTACAGGCGCACGCGGGGCGCCAGGGCCGAGCCGGTGACCTGCACGCCTGCGCGCACGCTGATGTTGGGGCGCAGTGCCAGGATGTCGAGCGAGGGGTTGTTGTACGGGCCGTTGAAGCGGATGAGGCCGGTCTCCACGTCCAGCACCTGGCCCCAGGCGCGGTAGCGGCCCTCTTCGGTGCGCACCTCGCCCGTCACGCGCGGGGGCGCGCCGGGGGTGGAGCTGCTGCGCAGTTCCACCTCGCCAGTCAGCCGGGTGGTGATGCCGTGACCTTGCAGGGCAAAGTCGCGGCCCAGGTTCAGCGTCACGGCCATCACCGGGGGCTTGGCGGTGGTGATGCGCCCGGTGGGCTCTGGTGCGGCCTGCTCGGCTTTTTGCTGGGCCTTGGCGGCGGCTTGTGCGCTGGCCTGGGCCTGCTTGTCGCGCGCGGCAGATCGCACCACCACGTCCGAGCCCAGCGTGGGGGCGGATTCGTCGGGCAGCAAGATGGTGGCGCGGTCGGTGGTGAGCTGGCCGGTCAGGCTGAATTGGCCTTGCTCCAGCGTGGCTTGCAGGTTGCCCGAGACGCTGACCTGCCGATCGGCACGCACGAGCACCTGCAGCGCTTTGGCCTGGGCTTGCAGGTTCAAGCTGATGCGGGGCGCTGCATTGGTGGCCGGGTCGGCATCGGTCCAGGCCAGGCGGCCGGTGGCCGAGAGCGTGCCCCGCTCGTCGGGGGCTGCTGTGCGGTTGCCGCTTTGGCCGGTGATGCGGGCTTTGCTGCCGCGCCCGCCTTGCAGCTGGAACTCGGTCAATTCCACCTGGTTGCCGCGCAGGTTGGCGCGCAGGCGGCCGCCTTGCAGGTCTACTCCGTCCAGCAGGGAGCGCACAGCCAGGTCATCTGCGGCCAGCGTGCCTGCCCAGCGCGGGGCATTGCGGGTGCCGGACAAAGTGGCGTTGGCGTCCAGCGTGCCGCGCACGCGCCAGCCGGGGGGGGCCAGGGCCGACCACACGCCTACGTCGGGCAGCCGTGCGCGCAGGGTGCCTGCCAGCGGTGCGTCGGCAGGCCAGGGGGGCTCACCCTGATCCCATTGGATGCGGGTGTTGGCACTGGCATCGATCTCGCCCGCGCGGGCACTGGCCCATTGCAGGCGGGCGCTGAGGGTGTCGGCCTGCAGTTGCACCGACAGCTCTGCCTGGCGCACGCCCGCCGTGCTGATGGCGGCAGCAGCGGTGGCCGCTTGGACGCTGCCAGCCCCCAGCCCCTGGCCGCTGCTGTGGCTGACCACGCCGGTGGATGCATCGCCGCCCAGAATGCGTACATCGCCCTGCGTGCGCCGCAGGCTGGCGCTGGCGCGTGGGGTGTCGGTGGTGTCTACGTTCCACTGCCCTTCCAGCAAGATGTCCGTGGCCAGGCCCAGCCGGGCCAGCAAAGGTTGCGGGGCCAGGGTGGGGGCGGTGGGCGAGGGTGTGGTGCCGGTTGCCGGGGAGGTGGCCTGCTCGGTACCCAGCGCATCCACCCAGGCCAGGGGCAGGCCCTGTAGCGTGCCCTGCGTTTGCACGCGGGGCAGGGCGCCTGCCACCGTGGTCAGGCGCAGGGGCTGCCAGCGCAGTTGCACGGTGCCGGGCAGGGGGCCTGTGATCTGGGCTTGGCCTGCGGTGGCTTGCACGGCCCAGCCCAGAGGTGTGTGGGTAGCGGCTTTGCGGGGCTGTTCTTTGGGAAGCACTTTGGCCGCAGGGGCACCGCTGTGCAACGACACGCTCCACGGCTCGGTGAGCTGGGCCGTCCAGGTGCCGCTCAGGCGCGTGTCTTGCCACTGGGCGCGCAGATGGCTCCACTGGGCTTGCCATGTGCTGGAGCCTGCTGCAGCACCCGCCCCAGTGCCTGCCGCCGGGGCGCTGAGGCCGCCGCTGAGGCGGGTTTGCAGCGACCAGCGCTGTGTGCCGGTGCGCGCCTCGCCTTCCACTGTCAGGTTGGCTTGGGTCATTTGCCCCTGCAGCTCAGCCTTCACCGTCCGCCATTGGATGGATGTGGCGACGTTGCTGGACGCGCCCGCTGGCAGCACCGTCTCCAGCTGGGGGCTGCTCAGCGTGGCTTGCACGCTAAAGGCAGGCTGGCCTGCGGGCCAGGCCGTGCCCTGCGCGGCGGCTTGCAGTTGTTGCTGCAGCGTGTGCCAGCCGCCATTCCACTGCCATTGCAGCTGCGCCTGGCCTTTGGCCGATGCCGTGCCCAGCGCGCTTTGCAGGGCTGCGCCCACCCAGGGTAGGCGGCCCAGCCAGCGCAGGGTTTGCTCCGCATCGTTCACGCGCAGCAGGCCGTTGCCCTGGCCTGTGCGCGGGGCCATTTGCCCTTGCAGGCGCAGCTCGGTCCCGGGCACGGTCACGTTCAACAGCCCTTGCGTTGCCAGCGTGGGGGTGGGGCTGGGTGTGGTCGTCTGTCCAACTGCCTCCGCGGCTGGACCCCGGCTGATGCGCAGGTCGGTGGCTTGGGCCTGCAGTTGCAGGGCTTGCAGGTTCAGCTTCTCGATGCGCGCAGTGCCCCCGTTGTCCAGGGGGTCCCACTGGCCTTGGGCCGAGAACGCATCGATGCGCAGGGCTGCCGCGTTGCCCGCTGTAGCGCTTGCTGGGGCGCCTGGGCGGGCGGCGCGCACATCGGCCACAAAGCGCACGGTCTGCGTGGCCTGCGACGGCACGCTGGCCTGCAGGCTGCCTGATAGCGGTGCCGCTGCGAGTGCGGTGTGCAGCGCCGCGGGCGACAGGTGGCTCAGGCGGGCTTCTCCTTCCAGCACGCCGCTGGCGGGCGTGAAGCGGCCTTGCACACTGAGGCTGCCCGCGTTGGGGCCCGCGCCCACGGTAGCGGTGGCGCTGGGCACTGCCCACTGCGTGCCGTTGTAGGTGGCCTGGGCTTGCAGTTGGGCCAGGGGCAAACGCTGTGTGTCCCAAGGGCCGGGCTGGCGGTTGGTCACATCGGCCGCCAGCTGCCAGGTGGCGGGTTGTAGGGCATTGCCCGCCGTGGTGCCCAGGCTCAGGGTGCCCTGCAGATCGGTGGCGGGGGCCTGGGGCCACAGGGCGGCCAGGTTCACGGATTGCAGGGTGGCCTGGGCTTTCTGCACGGGCTGGGCTGCCCAGGGCTGCACCGTGGCCTGTACGCTGGCGCGCATGGCGGCTGCGTGGGCCTTGGTGCCTGCCAGTGAGGTGCCAGGCTGCACATCCGCCTGCAACTGCAATTGGGCTGCTGCTGTGGCCAGCGTGCCTTGCAGGCTGGCGTGGGCCGTGGCGGTGAATGCCTCGGTGCGGCCGGGCAGGGCTGTGGTGAGGGTGCCATCCACCGTGGCTTGCAGTGCCATGGGCGCTGCGCCTTGCAGGGTGGCCTGTGCGGTGTACTGGCCCTGCGCCAGCGCCAGGTGGTCAATGCGCAGGTGGTGCGCCTGTCCGTCAAAACGGTACTGGCCTGCCAGCCCGTGCACCTGCAGTGGGGAGGCACTGGGCTTGTCGGTGGCGGTTGCGGTACTTGCTTGGTCCTCCGAGCCTTGTTCGGCCCGGCTCCATTGCAGTTGTGCGATCTCAAACGGCACCTCCATCGCCAGGGGCAGCAGCAGTTGCTCCAGGGGGGCGGTGGCGGGCGGGGGCTCGTTGGCTGGGCGTGGCAGGGGCGTGATGTGCACCTGCGCCGCGCTCACGGTGCTCAGCTGCAACTGGCGCTGCAGCAGCGGCGGCAGTTGCCAGCCCAGTTGGGCATCGGTCACTTCCACCGCCAGGGTGGGGCTGCTCCAGCGCAGCCAACCCACGCGGCCGCCGCTGCGCAGCGAGCCTGTGACGTCGCGGCTTTGCAGGCTTTGGCCTGCGGGCAGCCACTGGGCCACTTGCGTCAGGGCGGTGGCCAGTGATGTGGACTGCCCGGCCCACCACCAGGCGGCCCCGGCCACGCAGGCCAGGGTGATGCACAGGGCTGCCAGCGCCCACAGCAGCCAGCGCAGCACCTTGCGGGCCGGATGGCCCGTTGGGGCTGGGCCTGCGGCTGGCGTGGGTGGGGTGTGCGGTGTGGGCGAGGACGTGTCTTGTGGTGTCTGCATCAGAAGGTGAATCCCAGTCGCAAGTGCAGCCGCAGCTTTTTCGATTGAACGCCCCAGGCCAGGTCGGCCTGCAGCGGCCCCACGGGGCTGCGCCAGCGCACGCCTGTGCCCACGCCCACGCGCGGGTCCAGGTCGCCCACGCGGTCGGCCACGGCACCGGCGTCCACAAACAGGGTGCTTTCCCAGTCGGTCATGTTGCCGCCGTAGACGATGGGGCGTTGCCACTCCACGCTGGCCACGCCCATGTAGCGGCCGCCGTACAGCAGGTTGTTGTCGGTGCGTGCACCGATGGCACGGTAGCCGTAGCCACGCACAGTGGTGTCGCCCCCGGTCAGGAAGAGCTGGGCGACGGGGATCTCGGCGCTGTCGCGTGCCAGCACGGCGCCCACTTCGGTGCGCACGGCAATGCGGGCGCTGCGGGCCACGCCGTCGCCCGCCTCGACCCGCCCTGCGGGAAAGAACGATTGCCAGCGCACCAGCGTGCGGGTGAAGGGGTTGCGTTCAGGCCGCAGCGTGACGCCTGCGCCCAGCTCCACCGCAATGCCGTAGCCGCGCGTGGGGGCCGTGTTGCTGTTGAAGTAGCGGCCCGTCCAGCCGTAGTTCACGCTCAGGGCCGCGCTGTCCGCCGGAGCATTGAGGCCCTGGGCGCGCGAAGTGTCGTAGCGCAGGTAGTAGGTGCGGTCGATGTTCTTGGTGCTTTGGCTGCGCCCGCCCAGCACTTCCACGCTGTTGACGTCGTAGTCGCCTGTTTGCTGGCGTTGCGCCAGGCCCGAGGTGAACCAGCGCCAGCCGTTTTCGCCGGGCAGGGCCGTCCAGCCGGTGCCGATTTGCTGCGCCTTCTTGTCGAGCGAGAGCTTGTTGATGGCACGCCAGCCCTCTGTGGGCCACTGGTTGTGCGTGTGGTCGATGGACAGGCGCGGCCCGCTGTCGGTGGACACGCCCACGCCAAACACCAGCTTTTGCAGCTTGGCCTCGCGCACCTGGGCGATCACCGGGGCGGCCTGCGGGGTGGGGCTGTCGGTGTCCAGCGTCAGAAACACCGCGTCGTAGTAGCCGCTGCTGGCCAGGCGCTGCTGGGCATCCAGCATTTCGGCCTCGTCATACACGGTGCCGGTGGGCAGCCGCGCCAGGCGGCGCGCGCCGTCGGGGTCATAGCGTTCGTTGCCCTGCACTTTCAGCGGCCCGAAGCGGTAGGCGGGGCCAGGGTCGTATGTGACGGACAGGGCCGCCTGCTGCGTGTCCGCATCCACCTCGGCGCGGCTGTTGGTGATGCTGGCGCTGGGGTAGCGGCGCGCCTGCAGCTGGCGCAGGCCTGCGCTTTTGGCACTGGACCAGCCCGATTGCGTGAAGGCGCTGCCCTCGGGCAGGGCCCAGTTGCGTTGCACGCGCTCCAGCTGGCGCACCCGGGCATCGGGCTCCGCCTCTGCACCTTCGGTGAAGCGGATGTCGGCACTGGCAATGCGCGTTTGGGGCCCAGGCTCCACGGTGATGGTGACGGCATAGGGCGGTGTGGGAGCGGCCGCATCGGCGGGGGCTTCGCGCAGGCTGATGGTGATATCCGGGGCAAAGTAACCCAGGGTGCCCAGCAGCTCGCGCACATTGGCGTCGGCGGCGTGCAGCAGGCGGCGCAGCTCTTCGGCCTGCAGGTCGGGCAACTGGCGAAAGCGTTGCAGCTCCAGGTGGCGCTCCAGCGTTTCGCGCACCGTGTCAGGGGCTTTGACATCCAGGCTGAACGTTGCTTGCGCTGCCGCTGTGGCTGCGTCGGTGGTGGTGTGGGTCTCGTCGTCTGTGGGGGCTTGGCGTGGCCACAGGCTGCAGCCTTGCAGCGCCAGCGTGCCGCAAAGCAGCAACGCCGACCATGGGGCCGGCGTTGAATGGGGCAGTGCCTTGCGCACGGTGCACGCGCTGGCAGCAGAAACGGGCGTGGATAAATTCATGTCAGGGGTGCAATGCCGCAATCGTGTTGCAGTAGTGCCTGAGTATGGAGGCAACTGCCTGGCACTATGCCCTGAAAACCCCGGCAGTTCTGTAGGACAGGGACTGTGAGCACCAGCGGCATTGCGCCGCATGGCGGGGCTATGCGGCTACTTGGACAGCAGCCGCATGGTCTCTTCCAGCCCCTTGAGCGACAGCGGAAACATGCGGTTGCCGATGAGCTGCTGGATGATGCTGATGCTCTGGCGGTACTGCCATACGCCCTGCGGCTCGGGGTTGATCCATGCAAACTTGGGAAACGCGTGGGTGAGGCGCTGCAGCCACTCGGCACCGGGCTCTTCGTTGTTGTATTCCACACTGCCGCCGGGCTGCAGGATTTCATACGGGCTCATGGTCGCGTCGCCCACAAAGATCAGCTTGTAGTCCTTGTTGTACTTGCGGATGATGTCCCAGGTCGGGAACTTCTCGGCAAAGCGGCGGCGGTTGTTCTTCCACATGAAGTCGTACACGCAGTTGTGGAAGTAATAAAACTCCAAGTGCTTGAACTCGCTCTTGACGGCGCTGAACAGCTCTTCCACGCGCTGGATGTGCTCGTCCATCGTGCCGCCCACGTCCATCAGCAGCAGCACCTTCACGTTGTTGTGCCGCTCGGGCACCATCTTGATGTCCAGGTAGCCCGCATTGGCTGCGGTGCTGCGGATGGTGTCGGGCAGATCGAGTTCGAGCTCATGCCCCTCGCGCGCAAACTTGCGCAGGCGGCGCAGTGCCACCTTGATGTTGCGAGTGCCCAGCTCTTGCTGGTCGTCGTAGTCCTTGTAGGCGCGCTGCTCCCACACCTTCACGGCGCTCTTGTTCTTGCCCGCGCCGCCAATGCGCACGCCCTGCGGGTTGTAGCCGCCGTGGCCAAACGGGCTGGTGCCGCCGGTGCCTATCCATTTGCTGCCGCCTTCGTGGCGTTCCTTCTGTTCCTCGAGGCGCTTCTTCAGCGTCTCCATCAGCTCGTCCCAGCCCATCTTCTCGATGGCGGCTTTTTGCTCGGGCGTCAGCTCGTTCTCCAGGATCTTGCGCAGCCAGTCGGCCGGAATCTCTTTGGTGAAGTCGGCCACCATCTCCACGCCCTTGAAGTAGGCGCCGAAGGCCCGGTCGAACTTGTCATAGTGCTTCTCGTCCTTGACCAGCGTGAGGCGCGAGAGGTTGTAGAAGTCGTCCAGCGCCCACGCGTCATCGGACTTGGGGCCCACCACGCCCGCCTGCAGGGCTTCGAGCAGGGTGAGGTATTCCTTCACGGACACGGGCAGCTTGGCTGCGCGCAGGGTGTAGAAGAAGTCGATCAGCATGGTTTTGGCCTCTGGCGCTGATTAGTAGAGCGGTGGGTGCTCTTAAGTTGATAGCAATGCGGCAAGGCTCAATCGCGCGGCTTGGCCTGCGCAGCCCGCCAGCGCCGGGCGCCGTGCAGCCCCAGCCCGCCGCCCAGCCCCACCAGCGCAATGCCGATCAGACTGCGGGTGCCGTAGCCCGGTGCAAAGATGTCCAGGCCCAACACCAGGCCTGCACCAAAGCCCAGCAGAGCCCCGCCCACAAACCCCACGGCGTCAGACAGGCCCTCGATCAGCAGGCGCTTGGACTCGCTCATGCCCGGCCTCAGCGGTTGCGCTGGTTCATGAACACCAGCTTTTCAAACAGGCTCACGTCCTGTTCGTTCTTGAGCAGCGCGCCCACCAGCGGGGGCACGGCCACCTTGTTGTCGGCGCTTTGCAGGGCCTCGAGCGGGATGTCCTCGGCCACCAGCAGCTTGAGCCAGTCGATCAGCTCGCTGGTCGATGGCTTCTTCTTCAGGCCCGGCAGGTTGCGCACGTCGTAGAACGTTTTCATAGCCACGGTGAGCAGCTCGCTCTTGAGCGTGGGGAAATGCACGTTCACGATCTGGCGCATCGTGTCGGCTTCAGGGAACTTGATGAAGTGAAAGAAGCAGCGGCGCAAGAAGGCGTCGGGCAGCTCTTTTTCGTTGTTCGAGGTGATGAACACCAGCGGCCGGTGCTTGGCCTTGATGAGTTCGCGCGTCTCGTAGCAGTAGAACTCCATGCGGTCGATTTCGCGCAGCAGGTCGTTCGGAAATTCAATGTCGGCCTTGTCGATCTCGTCGATCAAAAGGGCTACGGGCTCATCGGCTGTGAAGGCCTGCCACAGCACGCCCTGGATGATGTAGTTGCGGATGTTCTTCACGCGCTCGGCGCTGTCGCCGTCATTGAGCTGGCTGTCGCGCAGGCGGCTCACAGCGTCGTATTCATACAGGCCCTGTTGCGCTTTGGTGGTCGATTTGATGTGCCATTGCAACAGTGGCATGCCCAGGGCCTGTGCCACTTCTTCGGCCAGCATGGTCTTGCCTGTGCCGGGCTCGCCCTTGATGAGCAAAGGGCGTTGCAGGGTGATGGCGGCATTCACTGCCAACATCAAATCCTGGGTGGCAACGTAATTCTGGGAACCGTGAAATTTCATAAGGGAAATCACCGAAACGTTGATGAATGGGCTTGACAGGTGCTCGGTATAATCAAACGCTGAGCGGGGCCCAGAACCGAACTTCCACGAGATTGTGCGCGCAAAATGAACAAAACGCTGACCACGATATTTGCCTTGGCTGTCGCTTCCGTGACCGCTGTTTCTCATGCACAGGAAGTCAAGGGTGACATCAAGGCAGGCGAGAAAAAGATCGCCATGTGCATTGGCTGCCACGGCATTCCGGGCTACCAGGCCAGCTTTCCTGAAGTGCACAAAGTGCCCATGATTTCGGGCCAAAGCGGCAAGTACATTGCCTCTGCACTGGACGCCTACAAGAAGGGCGATCGCAAGCACCCCACCATGCGCGGCATCGCTGATTCGCTGTCTGAGCAAGACATTGCAGACGTGGCTGCTTACTACGAACAACACGGCAAGAAGGCCGCCGAGCTGCCCGCCAAGCCTGCCCGCGAACCCAGCGTGCAAGTGGCCGAGCTGCTCAAGAAAGGCGCTTGCGTTTCTTGCCACGGTGACAACTTTGCCAAGCCCATCGACCCGTCTTACCCCAAGGTGGCAGGCCAGCACGCCGACTACCTGTTTGTGGCCCTGAAGTCGTACAAGGCCGATGCGCGCAACCCCAACCTGGGCCGCAGCAACGCCATCATGGGCGGCGTGGCCAAGCAGTTCTCCAACGCCGAGCTCAAGGCCCTGGCCAGCTACCTGGGCAGTGTCGAAGGCGACTTGCAAGTGGTGCCGCAGTCGCGGTTTCGCTGATGACTGGCAGCTGTCAGAGCTTTCAGGTCTGACACCGCGACCTTCACCCATCACACAAAGCAAAAGGCCCGCATCTGCGGGCCTTTTGCTTTGTGTGGCTTGGTGCCTTGGTCAGGAGATCTGCTTGCAGACTGATCGCACGCTGTTGTAGAGGATTTTGCCGTCGTAGATGCCGAACGCATCTTCTTGCTGGCAGGTCTGCACCATTACCACTTCGCGGTCCTCCTTCGCGGTGGTGGTGTGCGTGTGCGTGTGCTTGGCTGTGGCCTGTGTGCCATCGGCGTTGATCTTGATCTGCACCCCGGACTGCTGCACGCTGGCGCGCAGACCGTTGGATGCCATGGTCTGTGCAGAGGCGCGTTGCAGTTCGCACAGTTCCTTGCGCTTGCCCGCCATCGTGCCGGGTGGCTTGGTCGAGTTATCGGTGATGGAGAAGGCAATGTCTGGTGCGGCCAGTGCGCATTGGCCCTTGTAGTCGCCGCGTGTTCCCAGATCAATGGCCTGCCGCAGGATGGCGGCGATGGCTGCCTCGGTGATCTTGCCTTTGACGGCAGCGTTGCTGAAGCTGGCGGCATTTTTGCCAGATGCGGTAGCGGCAGCTGAAGGTGTTGGCGCCTCACTGGCGCAGGCCCGGTCGGAGTAAACCACCTGGCCGCGTGCGTCTGTGCACTTGAAAAGATTGTTTGCTTGGGCAGACGACAGACCGGTGCCGACAAGCATGGCAGCCGCCAGCAGGCTGCGTGCAGAGATGAAAGACATGGTGTACCGCCCTTGGGGTGAGGGGCTGTTGAAAAAAAGTGAACTGAGTGTAGTCAGTTGCCTGCATGGGCCGTGTGTCACGCTGCGGTCTTGTCGTATTTCTGCATCGAAGAAGAAAACGCCCGAAGCGCTTGCCAATCCAAAGCAGGCAGCTATCAAATATATAGCTGAAGGCGGTTTTGTCAGCAAGGCCGTGCCCATCTGTGGCGGCACCACCGGTGCGGGGCATGCCTGCAGACAGTCTCAAGTGCTCAAGTGCGCTGGCCTTTTGGGCAGGCCGAAGAGCTGCCTATTAACGTCCGCGAAAGTCACGCCATTGCACTCGGGTGAACCAGGCGCTGACACCGCCGAGCGCAGTGTAGAAAGCAAACAGGCCCCAATTCACCGCAGGGAAGTTCCAGATATCGCTGATCACGGCGGACACGCTGATGGCACACAGCAGCCCCGAAAGCAGTGCCCAGATCAAGGCAAGGAACCGCTGCACACCCGATTTGACGTTTTGCAGGGTGTGCTGCGTTTGCTGCCATGCGTGGGCTGCGTCTTGCAGTGGGCTTTGGCCCTGCGCAGCCAGGGCCTGCGACACGTTGCCTTGCTCCACCAGGGCTGCAAAGTCCCCCTGCCGGGGGCGTGCCGCACGCCTGCGCCACCACAGGCCCAGAAAAATAAGGGCAATGGTCAAGACGATGAGGCCGGCGTAGAGCAACTGGTCTTGCCATGGGACCGACGAGGCGTGCAGCAAATAGTGAAGCATCGGCTCAAGCCTAAAGGGTGGATATCAATCGCGATCTGAACACGCTGTGCTGTGTCTGGTGAGGCGTCTGAAGTGTGTGCGGTGGTTCAATCGCGCGTGGCGCGGCGCTGCACCGCGGCGATGTAGGCATTGCCATCGGGCGGGCGGCCGGAGCGCTGGCTCTCCCACAGCATCTCGCCCAGGCACTCCATGGCAGCGTGGTGCGCGTCGTGCAGCGAGTCGAGCCGCTTGGCCAGCAGCTCCACCGCCTGGCGAATGCCGCGTGGCTGGTCAATGCTGCATTGCTCGCTGATCGACAGGTGCATGGACAGGTGCAGAAACGGGTTGGTTTGCTGCGGTGTCTCGTCGTAGTTGCGCGCGATGGCCGCGTCCACATCCGACAGGTCTGCGTGGTACTCGGGGTGCTCGGCAATCCACAGGCTGGCCAGCGTTTCGATGGCTTCCATGGGCGCGCCGCTTTGGGCTTTGGCGTGCACGCCGCACAGGAAGCGGCGCACATCGGCTTGGGAGGGGCTGAACATGGGGCGCGAGCGTAGCACGCCCCTTCTTGCCTTGTGCCCAGCGGGGCTTGGTGGGCAGTGCGTCAGCGCGTCAGCGCCGTGCTGCCCCCATCATGCGAGAGATGGTCTGCGCAGCACGCAGCAGTGGCGGCAGCAGGGTTTGCTGCATCAGCTCGGCGCTGGTGCGGTTGGCCTGGCCGCTGATGTTGAGGGCGGCCACGGTCTGCCCCGTGCGGTTGGTGAGCGGGGCGGCGATCGAGATCAGGCCTTCTTCCAGCTCCTGGTTCACCAGGCACCAGCCCTGCGTGCGGGCCTGGCGGATGCGTTCGAGCAGCGTGGGTAGGTCGGCGACGGTGTGGGCGGTGAAGGGTTGCAGCTCCAGCGTGGACAGGCGGGCTTGCAGGGCGTCGTCGCTCAGCCCGGCCAGCAGCACGCGGCCCATCGATGTCCAGGGTGCGGGCAGGCGCGAGCCCACGCCCAGGTTGGTGCGCATGATTTTGTGGGTGGGCACGCGCAGCACGTAGACGATGTCCAGCCCATCGAGCACGGCGGCAGAGGACGACTCGCGCACCTGCTCCACCAGGTCTTCCATTACCGGCTCGGCCAGGTTCCACATCGGCAGGGACGACAGGTAGGCAAAGCCCAGGTCCAGGATGCGCGGCGACAGGCGAAACAGCTTGCCGTCCGTTTCCACATAGCCCAGCGTTTGCAGCGTGAGCAGGATGCGGCGTGCCCCGGCGCGGGTCAGGCCTGTCTGGGCGGCCACCTCGCTCAAGGTTTGCTGGGGTGCGCTTGCGCTGAACGAGCGGATGACCTCCAGCCCCCGCGCGAACGATTGCACATAGCTGTCGCCCGGCTTGGGGGCGCTGGGCGGCTTGGCCGCTGCAGGGGTTGATGAAGGGGCGGACGCAGGCAAGCCCGAGGTGGCCTCGGGGTTTTCAGGGGTAGGCATGGTGGGCTCAGTCTCTATAATTCATTATACGAACAAATGTTCTTTATGCGAACATTTGGGGTCGGTGTTTTGAATCGATGTGCTGATGGGCGTGCTGCCGGTTCAAGCCAAGGTCGGGGCGCCGGGGTAGTGGTCCCATCCATCCGTTTTGCAGGAGACAAGGATTCATGATCAACAAGATAGCCGACTCGGCCGCACAGGCGCTGGCCGGGGTGCGCGATGGTGCCACGGTGCTGATTGGCGGTTTTGGCACTGCCGGGATTCCCGGTGAGCTGATTGACGCCCTGATGGAACACGGCGCGCGCGACCTGACGGTGGTGAACAACAACGCGGGCAATGCCGA
The DNA here is from genome assembly GCF_002749705.1 of Acidovorax sp. 56. Taxonomy (NCBI): domain Bacteria; kingdom Pseudomonadati; phylum Pseudomonadota; class Betaproteobacteria; order Burkholderiales; family Comamonadaceae; genus Acidovorax; species Acidovorax sp. 56. The sequence goes on along the minus strand of NZ_PEEV01000001.1, from coordinate 2,217,499 downwards.
CCAGGGCCTGGCGGCGCTGCTCAAGACCGGCCGGGTGCGCAAGATCATCTGCAGCTTTCCGCGCCAGGTGGACAGCTACGTGTTCGACGAGCTGTACCGCAGCGGCAAGCTCGAACTCGAACTCGTGCCCCAGGGCAACCTGGCCGAGCGCCTGCGCGCTGCAGGGGCGGGGATCGGCGCCTTTTTCTGCCCCACGGCTTATGGCACCGAGCTGGCCGCTGGCAAGGAAACGCGCGAGATCAACGGCAAGCACTACGTGCTGGAGTACCCCATCCACGGCGATGTCGCCCTGATCAAGGCCGAGCAGGGCGACCGCTGGGGCAACCTGACCTATCGCATGTCGGCCCGCAACTTTGGGCCGGTGATGGCCACGGCGGCCAAGACCACCATCGCCACCGTGCACGAAGTGGTCGAACTGGGGGCACTGGACCCCGAAGCCATTGTCACGCCGGGTATCTACGTGAGCCACGTTGTGAAGATTGCGCGCACTGCCACGCAGGCAGGCGGCTTCAAGAAAACCGCCTGATTGCATATAAAAAGAGCCTCTGGCGCACAAGGAGAAAGCGTGATCAGCTATCAAAAACGGAGCAAAGACGAACTCGCCCGCCGCGTGGCGCAAGACATCCACGACGGTGCGTACGTCAACCTGGGCATCGGCCAGCCGACCCTGGTTGCCAACCACATCCCCGAGGGGCGTGAAGTCATCCTGCAAAGCGAGAACGGCATTCTGGGCATGGGCCCGGCGCCCGCGGCGGGGCTGGAAGACTATGACCTCATCAACGCGGGCAAGCAGCCCGTCACACTGCTGCCCGGTGGTGCGTACTTCCACCATGCCGACAGCTTCGGGATGATGCGCGGCGGCCACCTGGACATCTGCGTGCTGGGCGCCTTCCAGGTGTCGGCCACGGGCGACCTGGCCAACTGGAGCACGGGGGAGCCCGGCGCCATCCCCGCCGTGGGCGGCGCGATGGACCTGGCCATTGGCGCCAAGCAGACCTGGGTGATGATGGATCTGCTGACCAAGCAGGGCGCCAGCAAGATCGTGACGCAGTGCACCTACCCCCTCACCGGTGTCGCCTGCGTGAAGCGCATCTACACCGATCTGTGCACACTGGCCTGCACCCCCACCGGCCTGCAACTCATCGACACCGTGCCCGGCCTGTCACTGGCCGAGCTGGAGGAGCTGGTGGGCCTGCCCATCCGCCCCGCAGCCTGATTCCATTTTTAGATTCCAGGAGACAAACCCATGAGCCAACGACAAGCCTTTATCTGCGATGCCATCCGCACGCCCTTTGGCCGCTACGGCGGTGCGCTCAGCAGCGTGCGCACCGATGACCTGGGCGCCATCCCCATCAAGGCGCTGATGGACCGCAACCCCGGCGTGGACTGGGCGGCCGTGACCGACGTGCTCTACGGCTGCGCCAACCAGGCCGGTGAAGACAACCGCAACGTGGCCCACATGAGCAGCCTGCTCGCAGGCCTGCCCATCGACGTGCCCGGCGCCACCATCAACCGCCTGTGCGGCTCGGGGCTCGATGCCGTGGGCACCGCAGCGCGCGCCATCAAGGCGGGCGAGGCAGGCCTGATGATTGCTGGCGGTGTGGAGAGCATGAGCCGCGCGCCCTTTGTCATGCCCAAGGCAGAGTCGACCTTCAGCCGCAACAACGCGGTGTACGACACCACCATCGGCTGGCGCTTCATCAACAAGCTGATGAAGGAAAAGTACGGTGTGGACTCCATGCCCGAAACCGCCGAGAACGTGGCCACCGACTTCGGCATCGAGCGCGAGGCGCAGGACCGCATGGCGCTGCGCAGCCAGCTCAACGCCGTGGCGGCCATCAAGGACGGCCACCTGGCGCGCGAGATCGTGCCGGTGCACATCCCGCAAAAGAAGGGCGACGCCCTCATCGTGAGCCAGGACGAACACCCCCGCGAGACCAGCCTGGAAGCGCTGGCCAAGCTCAAGGGCGTGGTGCGGCCCGATGGCACGGTGACGGCGGGCAACGCCAGCGGCGTGAACGACGGCGCCTGCGCGCTGCTGCTGGCCGATGAAGCCCATGCTGCCAAGTACGGCCTCAAGCCCCGCGCCCGCGTGGTGGGCATGGCCGTGGCCGGTGTGGCGCCGCGCATCATGGGCTTTGGCCCCACGCCCGCCACGCTCAAGGTGCTGGCACAGACGGGCCTGACCATCGACCACCTGGATGTGATCGAGTTGAACGAAGCCTTTGCCGCGCAAGGCCTGGCCGTGCTGCGCGCGCTGGGCGTCAAGGATGACGACGCCCGCGTGAACGCCTGGGGCGGCGCCATTGCGCTGGGCCACCCGCTGGGCGCCAGCGGCGCACGTTTGGTCACCACCGCCGTCAACCGCCTGCACGAGCACGCTGGTCAGTACGCGCTGTGCACCATGTGCATTGGCGTGGGGCAGGGCATTGCCATCATCCTGGAGCGTGTGTGACCGTGGCAGATTCCAAAAGCATTCCTGCCACTGCCGTCACCGTCATCACCGGTGCGAGCAACGGCATTGGCCGCGCCATCGCCGAGGCCGTGCTGGCCCAGGGCCGCGCTGTGGTCAACCTGGACTACGTGCTGCCCACCTGGAGCCACCCGCTGCTCACGTCCTACCAGGGCGACCTGACCGACGAGGCACCGACCCGCGAACGCGCCGCCGAGATCGCTGAAAAGCACAACGTCACGGCCTTGGTGAACAACGCCGGCGCCACGCGCCCCGGCACCATCGACACCGCCACCACCGCGCAGCTCGACGACGTGGTGGGCCTGCACCTGCGCGCGCCCATGCTGCTGGTGCAGGCGTTTTTGCCCACGCTGCGTGCCAGCGGGCAGGGCCGCATCGTCAACATGTCGTCGCGTGCTGCCCTGGGCAAGGCCGACCGCATCGTGTATTCGGCCACCAAGGCCGGGATGATCGGCATGACACGCACGCTGGCCATGGAGCTGGGGCGCGACGGCATCACCGTCAACGCGATTGGCCCCGGGCCGATTGCCACCGAACTGTTCCGCCAGAGTAACCCTGAGGGCGTGCCGCAAACGCAGCGCATCCTGAACAGCATCGCCGTGGGTCGCATGGGCACGCCAGATGACGTGGCGCGTGCGGCGTTGTTCTTCCTGTCGCCCGACAACGGTTTCGTGACGGGCCAGGTTCTGTACGTGTGTGGTGGCACCACGCTGGGGGTGGCCCCGGTTTAGAGCAACTCACACCCTGTCCTGATTTCCCTGCCCCCAACGGGGCGCAACACCTTCTCGCCCGGGGCCGCAGAGCCCTGGTTGAGGCCATGGCGCGGTCAATTGCCGCAGCCATGGCACCGATTTCATCCACCTTTTGAAGGAGACAAACCATGAACCGCATTCCAACCACCCGCCGCCAGGCCCTTTCTGCCGTGGCTGCCGCAGCCCTGGCGGGTGCAGGCCTGCTGGGCAGTTCGGCCACGCTGGCCCAGAGCTATCCCACCAAGCCCGTCACCATCGTCGTGCCCTTTGCGGCTGGCGGCACCACCGACATCCTGGCGCGCATCATCGGCCAGGCGCTGACTGCTGAGCTGGGCCAGTCCGTCATCGTGGACAACCGGGCGGGTGCGGGTGGCAACATCGGCGGCGCCATGGCGGCCAAGGCACCAGCCGATGGCTACACGCTGTTCATGGGCACGGTGGGCACGCACGCCATCAATGCCAGCCTGTACAAGAAGATGCCGTTCGATCCGATCAAAGACTTTGCGCCGCTGACCCGCGTGGCCAATGTGCCCAACCTGCTGGTGGCCAACCCCAACCAGCCGTTCAAGACGGTGAAGGACCTGATCGCCTACGCCAAGGCCAACCCCGGCAAGGTGAACTTTGGCTCGTCGGGCAATGGCAGCTCCATCCACCTGTCGGGCGAGCTGTTCAAGAGCCTCGCCAAGGTGGACATGGTGCACGTGCCCTACAAGGGCAGCGCCCCGGCAGTGACGGACTTGCTGGGCAACCAGATCGCCATCATGTTCGATAACATGCCCTCGGCCATCCAGCATGTGCGCAGCGGCAAGTTGGTGCCCATCGCCGTGACCACGGCCAAGCGCTCGCCCGAGCTGCCCAACGTGCCGACCATCGCCGAGACCGGGGTGCCAGGCTACGAAGCCACCTCGTGGTTTGGCATGTTTGCGCCTGCCGGTACACCCGCGCCGGTGCTGGCCCAGCTCAACAAGGCGCTCGTGAATGTGCTGAACCAGACCGATGTGGCGAAGAAGATCAACGAGCAGGGCGCAGAAACCTACAGCGAGACCCCTGAACAGTTCGCTGCTTTCATCCAGGCCGAAAGTGCAAAGTGGGGCAAGGTGGTCAAGGAGTCGGGCGCTAGCCTGGATTGAGGAGGTGAGCGTGCCTGCTGCCTTTGGGAGGTGGCGGTTTAATAAAAAATGATAGCTGCTAGCGCTTATAAATAAAGAGTTAGCGGCCATTTTTATAGTGAATTTCTCCGCCGCAGCGCGCTGTGGCGCCCTCCGAGGGCATGCGCTGTTGCTGTGGGGCAGGTGCAAGCCGCAGATGCGCGCGCATTCACAATAAAAAACCGAGATATGGCAGGTGGATAAAGCGCTAGCAGCTATTGTTCTGATAGTGTTTTTGCTCAGCAAGACCGTTAACAGGCATTGGCTGAGAAACCCTCGAACCCGTGCGGGCGGTGCTGCTCGCTGCGTCGCCCATTCGCGCCACAATGGCGGCTGCTGAATCCCTCAGGGTTTTCCTATGCCTAATCCCACCCCATTGAGTGCCGAAATCGCCGCCACCACGGCCCGCATCGTCGTGGAAGAGGGGCTGGAATGGGGCCCCGCCAAGCGCCGCGCGGTGCGCGAGATGGGCTTGCCCGCCCGCACCCCGCTGCCCGACAACGACCAGGTGGAGGCCGCTGTGCGCGAATACCTGGATATTTTTTGTGCCGACACCCAGCCCCGCGAGCTGCGCGCCCTGCGCCAACTGGCCCTGGTGTGGATGGTGCGCATGGCCGAGTTTCGCCCGCACCTGGCCGGGGCGGTGTGGCATGGCACGGCCACGCGCCTGTCGGACATTTACATCCAGCTGTTTTGCGATGATTCCAAGTCGGCCGAGATTGCGCTGATCGACCACCATGTGGACTACGAGCCGCGCACGGTGACCGGATTCCACGGCGAATCGGTCGAAGCGCTCAGCCTGGGTAGCAAATGCGCAGAACTCAATGAAATGATTGGTGTGCACCTGATGATTTATGACCTGGACGATTTGCGGGGGGCTCTGAAGCCCGACGCCAAGGGGCGCACCCCCCGTGGCGATGTGACGGCCGTGCGCCGCTTGCTGGAAGAGACCGCCCCATGAGCGTGCCGCCTGATACCTCATCTGCCGCCCCATCCGTTGACCACACGGCCCAGGCCGCGCGCAGGCGCTGGCTCTATGGCGCCGTGGCCGGGGCTGCGGCGCTGGGCGGCGCCGGGCTGGCGTGGTGGCGCTTGCAGCCCCATGCGCAGCAAGAGGGGGCTGAAGCTGCGCTGTGGGGCATGGAGTTCGACACCCCTGCGGGTGGCGCGCCCTTGGTGATGAAAGCCTTGCAGGGCCAGCCGGTGTTGCTCAACTTCTGGGCCACCTGGTGTCCACCCTGTGTGGACGAGCTGCCCATGCTCAACACCTTCTACCGCGAAAACGCCCCCAAGGGCTGGCAGGTGGTGGGCTTGGCCATCGACCAGCCCTCGGCTGTGCGCAAGTTCCTGGGCCGCTTGCCGCTGGATTTCCCCGTGGGGCTGGCGGGCATGGGGGGCACGGAGCTGGGGCGCTCGCTGGGCAACCTCACCGGTGGCCTGCCGTTCACCGTGGTTTTGGGGCAGGGGGGGCGTGTGCTGCATCGTAAAATGGGGCAGGTCACGGCCCAGGATTTGCAGCAGTGGGCCAGTTTGCGATAGGCGCTGCAGTGCTTTCGCAGGGCGCCTGCCTGGCCTTTGGCGCTGTTTCACCCGCTTTTTTGGCTTTGATGTTGGTGAAAATTACCTCCCAATCGCTGAGGTAGTACGAAATTAGAGTAAATTCGCGCCCTATTTAGTTTTATAGCCGTTGGAGCTTCCATGGATCTGCGAAAACTCAAAACCTTGATCGACCTCGTTTCCGAGTCAAACGTTTCCGAACTCGAAATCACCGAGGCCGAAGGCAAAGTCCGTATCGTCAAGAGCGGCGGCGCCGTGGTTCAGCAATATGTAGCCGCCCCCATGCAAGCCCCCGTGGCGGCTGCTGCCCCGGTGGCCGCCCCTGTGGCCGAGTTGCCCAGCCCTGCGGCTGCGGCGCCCACAGGCCATGTGGTCAAGTCGCCCATGGTGGGCACCTTCTACCGCTCGTCCAGCCCAGGCGCCAAGGCGTTTGTGGAAGTGGGCAGCCAGGTCAAGGAAGGCGAGACCATCTGCATCATTGAAGCGATGAAGATCCTCAACGAAATCGAAGCCGACAAGTCGGGCACCGTGACCCGCATCCTGGGTGAGAACGGCCAAGCCGTGGAATACGGACAGCCGCTGTTCGTCATCGAATAAGGCGCCCATGTTCAAAAAGATTCTCGTTGCGAATCGCGGGGAGATTGCTCTCCGTATCCAGCGCGCGTGCCATGAGTTGGGTGTGAAGGCCGTGATGGTCTACTCCGAAGCCGACCGTGACGCCAAGTACGTCAAGCTGGCTGAAGAGGCCGTGTGCATCGGCCCTGCGCCCTCGCCGCTGTCCTACCTCAACATGCCCGCCATCATCTCGGCCGCCGAAGTGACCGACGCCGAGGCCATCCACCCTGGCTACGGTTTCCTGTCGGAGAACGCCGACTTTGCCGAGCGCGTAGAAAAGAGCGGCTTCCAGTTCATCGGCCCTACACCCGACAACATCCGCACCATGGGTGACAAGGTGTCGGCCAAGCAGGCCATGATCAAGGCGGGCGTGCCTTGCGTGCCGGGCTCTGAGGGCGAACTGCCCGATGATCCGGTCCAGATCCGCCGCATCGCCAAGGCCGTGGGCTACCCCGTGATCATCAAGGCCGCAGGCGGCGGTGGTGGTCGCGGTATGCGTGTGGTGCACACCGAGGCCGCGCTGGTCAATGCCGTGCAGATGACCAAGGCCGAAGCGGGCGCTGCGTTTGGCAATCCTGCGGTGTACATGGAGAAGTTCCTCCAGAACCCCCGCCACATCGAAATCCAGGTGCTGGCCGACAAACACCGCAACGCGGTGTACCTGGGCGAGCGCGATTGCTCCATGCAGCGCCGCCACCAGAAGGTGATCGAAGAGGCTCCGGCCCCTGGCATCCCCCGCAAGCTGATCGAGAAGATCGGTGAGCGCTGCGTGGCCGCTTGCAAGAAGATCGGCTACCGCGGTGCGGGCACGTTCGAGTTTCTGTACGAAAACGGCGAGTTCTACTTCATCGAGATGAACACCCGCGTGCAGGTCGAGCATCCCGTCACTGAGTGGATCACCGGCGTGGACATCGTGAAGACGCAGATCATGGTCGCCGCTGGCGAAAAGCTGCCGTTCACCCAGCGCCAGATCGAGATCCGTGGCCATGCCATCGAGTGCCGGATCAATGCCGAGGACCCGTACAAGTTCATCCCGTCCCCCGGGCGCATCACCACCTGGCATCCCCCGGGCGGCCCTGGCGTGCGTGTGGATTCGCATGCGTACACCAACTACTTCGTGCCACCCAACTACGACTCGATGATCGGCAAGATCATCGTGCACGGTGACACGCGCGAGCAGGCCCTGGCCCGCATGCGCACGGCGCTGTCCGAGACGGTGATCGAAGGCATCAACACCAACGTGCCGCTGCACCGCGAGTTGATGGTGGACGCCAAGTTCATGGCTGGCGGCACCAACATCCACTACCTGGAAGAGTGGCTGTCGCAACACAAGCGCTGATAAAGCGCTGAGCAACCCAGCATGCTGGCACCTGGAGACGGGTGCCAGCATTTCATTTTTGCAAAGAGGCGTTTTTCATGTTTGAGCTGAGCCTGATGTGCCCTGAAGACCGCATCGAAGCGGTGAGCGACGCGCTGGATGCGCTGGACGCTTTGAGCGTTTCGGTGGAAGACGCGGACGCGCAGACCGATGCCGAGCAGGCGCTGTTTGGCGAGCCGGGCATGCCTCCGCCCAAGGATGGCTGGCAGCGCAGCCGGGTCGTGGCGTTGTTCCCCACCCAAGCGGCTGCAGAGGAAGCTCAGCAGTTGCTGGCAGTGCAAGATTTTTTTGAGGGTTGCCAGGTGCTGGGCATTGCCAATGTGCCTGAGCAAGACTGGGTGCGCCTGACCCAATCGCAGTTTGCCCCGGTGGACATCACACCAGATTTCTGGATCGTGCCGACCTGGCATGAGTTGCCAGCGCAGGCGGTGCGCAGCATTCGCCTGGACCCGGGCCTGGCCTTTGGTACGGGCACACACCCCACCACCCGCATGTGCCTGCGCTGGATTGCGCGCAATGGGGCTGTGGCGGCCGATGGCACAAGCACCGCAAGCACCTTGGGGCGTGTGCTGGACTATGGCTGTGGCTCCGGCATCCTGGCCATCGGCGCTGCCAAGTTTGGCGCCGTGGACATTGATGCGGTGGACATTGACCCGGCAGCGGTCGAATCCACCTTGCAAAACGCGCAGGCCAATGGCGTGCAACTGAAGGCGGGTTTGCCTGACAAGGCCCAGGGCGAGTACTGCACGGTGCTGGCCAATATCCTGGCGACGCCGTTGCGGGTGTTGGCGCCTTTGCTGTGCAGCCATGTGGCGGCCGGGGGACACCTGGTGCTGGCCGGCATTTTGGAGCGCCAGGCCCAGGAGCTGCAAGAGGCGTACTCGCCTTGGCTTCAGTTGCAGGTGGCCGACAAGGAAGACGGCTGGATCTTGATGACGGCCAGCCGTTGATCTGTGCCTGCAGGCCCCGCAGGCTGCGGGGTGTGCGCTCTACAATCCATTGCAGATGAGCCAGATTACACGCTGCCCAGCCTGCTCGACCCAGTTCAAAGTGGTCGCGGATCAGCTGCGCATTTCTGAAGGCTGGGTGCGTTGCGGCAATTGCGCTGAGGTGTTTGACGCCTCCGAGTTTCTGATGCCCGCACCGCCGCCAGCGTTGCTGCCCGATGTCTCTCTGACCGATGTGCGCCCACCGCCCCAGCCCGTGGCGCGTGCGGATGAATCGACCAGGGCCTGGGGGGCTCCCCCCGCATCGGCACCAGTCGCCGCCAAAGGGGCTGCCGTGGCCAAGCCGCAGGCCCCTGCGGTTGTAGCCCCTTCTGCTCCGGCCAGCAGTCCAGCCCGGGCGCAGGCCCCTTTGCCAGAGGTGCTGGCGGTTCCCGACCCTGTGCTGCCTGCCTTTCTCGCCGCAGCCTCAGCGGGTGACCGCGATGGGCATCCGCAAGGTACGGAGCTGGGTTTGGAGCCGTTGGCGCCGTTTGCGTGGGGTGGCGCACCTGCTGCTCCCACTCCCCGGAATCCGCCCCAGGTTTCGACCCCGGTTCCACCGCCTGTGCCAGTTCGGCCTGTGATCGTGGAGCGGCAGGAAAGCCGCATCCTGTCGGCCGATATGTTGGAGCTGGTGCTTCAGGGCACGCGTGCCCCCGTGCCCGTGGCCGCCCCTGAGGCTCCTGCTGCACAGGTTGCCCAGGCACCTGTGCCACTGCCTGGCGGCTACGAGCTGCCCTACGCGGAAGATTTTGCAGACACTGCCTTGCTCCCAGAGGGTTTGGCAGAGGACCTGGAATTGCCGCAGGGCCTTGCTGTGCCTGCGCCAGCCGATGGGGCTGCTGCGGCAGCACCGCAGGCCACGCCCGAGTCCGATTCCCAGGTCCATGCACCGTATCCTCCGTTGGACTTGCCCACCAAGCCCCAAGACCCGCCTGCCCAGCAAGCGGTGCAGGTGTCGGCCTTGGAGGCTGCACAGAGTCAGCCTGCGGAGCGGCTTGAGCGGTTGGAGGGTGATGCAGGCAATGCGGGGCGTGCGAAAAAGCAGCCCCTGGAGACCTCGGTGTTGGGTGAGGGTCGGGACGTCGTAGACGGTGTCGATGGCGAGGTCGCCCCAGCTCTGGCGCTGCCTTCTGTGGCGTTTCCGTCGGTGTCCACCGATTCGGAGCGCAAGGAGCCGCCAGCTTCCTCCAGCGCCCCGGCGGAGCTGCTGGCGGATGCGGCGGGCGATGATGACGACGACGCCACCGCAGATGCCACGCCCACCGAAGATGTGAGTTTTGTGAAGGCCGCACGCCGCCGTGCGTTTTGGCGAAAACCCTTGGTGCGAGTGGCCTTGGTGGCCGTGTCTCTTGGCTTGCTGGCCGTGCTGGCAGGGCAGGTGGCGGTACACGAGCGCAATCGCCTGGCGGCCATGGAGCCGCGGCTGCGCCCAGCCTTGTTGGCGCTGTGCGAGCCCTTGCAGTGCGTACTGGCGCCCCAGCGGCAGATCAGCGATGTTGTGATTGACAGTTCGTCCTTCAACAAAGCGCGCGGTGACAGCTATGTGCTGGCCATCACCATGAAGAGCCGCGCCACCCTTCCATTGGAAATGCCGGCCGTGGAACTGACGCTGACCGATGCGCAAGACCAACCGGTGCTGCGGCGGGTGCTGCTGCCCTCAGAGATGTCGGCGCCCCAAGAGCTGCCTGCAGGTGGCGAGTGGAATGCCGCAGTGTCTGTGTTGGTCACAACGGGGGGCGCGCGGGTGGCGGGCTACCGCCTGCTGGCTTTCTATCCTTGATTTTCTTTTTTGATTGTTTCCTATGGCTGCTCTCATTTGTGGTTCTCTGGCGTTCGACACCATCATGACCTTTGAGGGGCGCTTTGCGGAGCAGATCCTTCCGGACCAGTTGCACATCTTGAACGTCTCCTTCCTGGTGCCGTCTTTGCGCCGTGACTTTGGTGGGTGTGCGGGCAACATCGCCTACAGCCTGAAGCTGCTGGGTGGCGAGGCTTTGCCGATGGCCACCTTGGGAACGGACGGTGCGGAGTACCTGCAGCGCCTGTCGGCGTTGGGCATCAGTGACCAGTTTGTGAAGCAGGTGGATGGCACCTACACAGCGCAGGCCATGATCATGACCGACCGTGACAACAACCAGATCACGGCATTCCACCCAGGGGCCATGATGCAGGCGCATGTGACCCGCATCACTGCAGACCCTCGGATCCGGCTTGGCATCATTTCGCCGGACGGTCGCGATGCCATGCTTGAGCACGCAGCACAGTTTGTGGCGGCGGGTATCCCCTTCGTTTTCGATCCAGGCCAAGGCTTGCCCATGTTCAATGGTGCCGAGCTGTCTCAGTTCATCGAGCAGGCGACTTGGGTCACGGTGAATGACTATGAAGGCAAGATGCTGTGCGACCGCACGGGCCTGAGTCTTTCGGACATTTCGCGCAAGGTACAGGGCCTGGTCGTCACGCTGGGTGCCGAGGGTGTGGATGTGTGGGTGGCCGGCGAATGCACCCGTGTGGCACCTGCTCAGCCTGCGGCGGTGGTGGACCCCACGGGTTGTGGCGATGCGTGGCGCGGTGCGTTGCTGTTCGGCTTGGAGCAGGGCTGGCCGCTCGTGCGCTGTGCCGAGTTGGGCAACCGGGTGGGGGCGCTCAAGATCGCGCAGCGCGGCCCGCAGAACTACACCCTGGATTTCTCTCCGACAGAATACGCCTGAGGTGTGGTGCCATGGCGCGCTGTTGATGTGGCGCGCCCTACTACGTTGAGAGAGGGCGTTGGCAGGCACGGCCTCGTTTTTAGAACAGGTTCTCAGTAGTGTTTGGGGATAAAAAAACCCGGTGCAGGGCACCGGGTTGGGCTTGGTAAAGCGCGAATTCCTTAGGGCTTGGAGCCTGTAGGAAATGGCCAAGCAGCTTGGGGGTTCAGTGTGGTTTGAGCAGCAGGGGCTGCAGTCACGGCGGGAGCCTTCACCACTTTCTTTGCAGCAGCAGCCTTCTTCGCTGGAGCAGCAGCCTTCTTCGCTGGAGCAGCAGCCTTCTTCGCTGGAGCAGCAGCCTTCTTCGCTGGAGCAGCAGCCTTCTTCGCTGGAGCAGCAGCCTTCTTCGCTGGAGCAGCAGCCTTCTTCGCTGGAGCAGCAGCCTTCTTCGCTGGGGCGGCAGCCTTCTTCGCTGGGGCGGCAGCCTTCTTCGCTGGGGCGGCAGCCTTCTTCGCTGGAGCAGCAGCCTTCTTTGCTGGAGCAGCAGCCTTCTTTGCTGGAGCAGCAGCCTTCTTTGCTGGAGCAGCAGCCTTCTTTGCTGGAGCAGCAGCCTTCTTCGCTGGAGCAGCAGCCTTCTTCGCTGGGGCAGCAGCCTTCTTCGCTGGAGCAGCAGCCTTCTTCGCTGGGGCAGCAGCCTTCTTCGCTGGAGCAGCAGCCTTCTTCGCTGGAGCAGCAGCCTTCTTCGCTGGGGCAGCAGCCTTCTTCGCTGGAGCAGCAGCCTTCTTCGCTGGAGCAGCAGCCTTCTTCACAGGGGCAGCAGCCTTCTTCACAGGGGCGGCTTTCTTTACGGCCGGTTTTTTCGCAGTTGCCATCATGTTCTCCTTGGGTCAATTAGCAAAGAGCACTTCCTGTCTGCAGTGGACAAGAAGCGATCCATGGTGATGGACGCTTCTTGAGCTCCATCACCATGAATACGGAAACACCACCGCCGAGCCCCTTCTGTGAGGGTACTTGTGAGCGGGGTGTGGTGTAAGCGTCCATGGCCGAAAGTGCGCGATCTGATCAGTCCCAAGACAGGGCGCCGCCCGACTGGTACTCAATGACCCGGGTTTCAAAGAAGTTGCGTTCCTTCTTCAGATCGATCATCTCGCTCATCCATGGAAAGGGGTTCTCTTCGTTCGGGAAGAGGGTCTCCAGGCCGATCTGGGTGGCGCGGCGATTGGCGATGTAGCGCAGGTAGCCTTTGAACATCGACGCATTCATGCCCAGCACGCCACGCGGCATGGTGTCTTCGGCGTAGCGGTATTCCAGCTCCACGGCCTTCATGAACAGGGCATTGATCTCGGCCTTGAACTCTGAGGTCCAGAGGTGTGGGTTTTCCAGCTTCAGCTGGTTGATCAAGTCGATGCCGAAGTTGCAGTGCATCGACTCGTCGCGCAGGATGTACTGGTATTGCTCGGCCGCGCCGGTCATCTTGTTCTGCCGACCCAGCGCCAGGATCTGTGTGAAGCCGACGTAGAAGAACAGCCCTTCCATCAGGCAGGCAAAAACGATCAGGGACTTGAGCAGTGTCTGATCGGTTTCGAGCGTGCCGGTGTGGAAGTTAGGATCCATGATCGCTTCGATGAAGGGAATCAGGAACTCGTCTTTGTCCCGGATGGACTGGACTTCGTTGTACGCGTTGAAGATTTCGCTTTCATCCAGGCCCAGCGACTCCACGATGTACTGGTAGGCATGGGTGTGGATGGCTTCTTCAAACGCCTGGCGCAGCAGGAACTGGCGGCACTCGGGGGCAGTGATGTGGCGGTAGGTGCCCAGCACGATGTTGTTGGCGGCCAGCGAGTCGGCGGTCACAAAGAAGCCGAGGTTGCGCTTGATGATGCGGCGCTCGTCATCGGTCAACCCATTCGGATCTTTCCACAACGCGATGTCGCGCGTCATGTTCACCTCTTGCGGCATCCAGTGGTTGGCGCAGGTGGCGAGGTATTTTTCCCAGGCCCACTTGTACTTGAACGGGACGAGCTGGTTGACGTCCGTCTGGCCGTTGATGATGCGCTTGTCTGCTGCATTGACACGGCGGTGTGTGGCTGCAGGGGCCTGCTGTGCACTGGTTGCAGGCTGCGATGCCGTGGACTCAAAAGACAGCGGAGACTGCTCTGCTTGGCGGTTGTTTTGCAGACCGCCGTCCGTTTGATTTTGCGATGAGGGCTTGACTTCTTCGTCCCAGGTCAGCATAGATTTTCCAGTGTTCGGATTATGAAAGCAGTGCTGCAAAAAGGAAAGCACTGAAGCGTTATGCAGCAACGATTTGTTGCTTCACAGCACATGCGCAGCACACCAATTGGGGTCGGTGTGCCGCGTGGTTGTGGTTACTGGCACGCCTCGCAAGCCACATCGTCAATCGCAGTGAATTGAACGTCGGTGGCTGGCACTGCTGATGTGGTTGCGGCAGAGGCTTCGGGCGCGTTGCCGTGGGCTTGCGCGCCGTGGGCCGAAGTGCCTTCGGTACCGGAGGAGACGGCATTGAGCTGGCGCGTATTCACGGTGCTCATTTCCACGTGTGTCGCGCTTTGCGTGCGCAGGTAGTAGGTGGTCTTGAGGCCACGCACCCATGCGAGCTTGTAGGTGTCGTCCAGCTTTTTGCCCGATGCACCGGCCATGTAGATGTTCAGGCTCTGGGCCTGATCGATCCACTTTTGGCGGCGCGAGGCCGCCTCCACCAGCCACTTCGGTTCCACTTCGAAAGCTGTGGAGTACAGCGCTTTGATGTCAGCGGGCACGCGGTCGATGGGGTGCAGCGATCCCTTGAAGTGTTTGAGATCCATGATCATCACGTCGTCCCACAGGCCCAGGCGCTTGAGGTCGCGCACCAGGCCGCCGTTGATCACGGTGAACTCACCCGACAGATTGGACTTGACCGACAGATTGCCAAACGATGGCTCGATCGAGGCGTCTACGCCGATGATGTTGGAGATGGTGGCTGTGGGGGCAATGGCCACGCAATTGGAGTTGCGCATGCCGTCCTGCGCGATCTTCTTGCGCAGCGCATCCCAGTCCAACGTGGCAGAGCGGTCCACTTCCACGTAGCCCCCACGGGCTTGCGCCAGCATGTCCAGGGTGTCGAAGGGCAGGATGCCGCGGTCCCACAGCGAGCCTTTGTAGCTGGAGTATTGGCCGCGTTCCTTGGCCAGTTCGGTCGATGCCCAGTAGGCGTAGTAGCAGATGGCCTCCATCGACTTGTCGGCAAACTCGACGGCTTCTTGCGACGCGTAAGGAATGCGCAACTCATACAAGCTGTCCTGGAAGGCCATGAGCCCCAGGCCCACCGGACGGTGGCGCAGGTTGGAGTCGCGGGCTTTCGTCACGGCGTAGTAGTTGATGTCGATGACGTTGTCCAGCATGCGCATGGCCACCGTGATGGTCTTCTTCAGCTTGTCGTGATCGATCTGGCCATCCTTCAAGTGCTGGCGCAGGTTGACCGAGCCGAGGTTGCACACGGCCGTTTCGGTGTCGCTCGTGTTGAGGGTGATTTCCGTGCACAGGTTGGACGAGTGCACCACGCCAGCGTGCTGCTGGGGCGAACGCACATTGCAGGCGTCCTTGAAGGTGATCCAGGGGTGGCCTGTTTCAAACAGCATGGTCAAAATCTTGCGCCACAGGTCGGTCGCCTGCAAGGTCTTGCTGGGCTTGAGTTCGCCGCTGGCGGCCTTGGCTTCATAGGCCACGTAGGCCTTCTCGAAGTCTGCGCCAAACAGGTCGTGCAGATCGGGCACGTTGGATGGCGAGAACAGGGTCCAGGTGCCCTTTTCCATCACGCGGCGCATGAACAGGTCGGGAATCCAGTTGGCCGTGTTCATGTCGTGCGTGCGGCGGCGGTCATCGCCGGTGTTCTTGCGCAGCTCCAGGAACTCCTCGATATCCAAGTGCCAGGTTTCCAGGTAGGTGCAGACAGCGCCCTTGCGCTTGCCGCCCTGGTTCACGGCCACGGCCGTGTCATTGACCACCTTGAGGAAGGGCACCACGCCCTGCGATTCGCCGTTCGTGCCCTTGATGTGCGAGCCCAGGGCGCGCACGCGGGTCCAGTCGTTGCCCAGGCCGCCGGCAAACTTGGACAGCAGGGCGTTTTCCTTGATGGATTCGTAGATGCCGTCCAGGTCGTCGGGCACCGTGGTCAGGTAGCAACTCGACAGCTGCGAGCGCAGCGTGCCGCTGTTGAACAGTGTGGGCGTGCTGGACATGAAGTCGAAGCTGGAGAGCACTTCGTAGAACTCGATGGCACGGGCTTCCGGGTCTTTCTCATTGAGCGAGAGGCCCATGGCCACACGCATGAAGAAGGCTTGGGGCAACTCGATGCGGCTCTTGCGCACGTGCAGGAAGTAGCGGTCGTACAGTGTTTGCAGGCCCAGGTAGTCGAATTGCAGGTCGCGCTGGGGCTTCAGGGCTGTCGCCAGACGGGCCAGGTCGAATTTCAGCAGGCGTGCATCCAGCAGTTCGTTGTCCACGCCCTTTTGGATGAATTGGGGGAAATACTCGGCGTAGGCTGCGCCCATGTGGTCTTGCGTGACGTCCCGGCCCAGCACTTCGCGCACGATGGTGTGCAGCAGCAGGCGTGCGGTGGCGTAGGTGTAGTCGGGGTCTTTCTCGATCAGGGTGCGGGCCGCCAGAATGGATGCCTTGTACACCTCGTCCATGGGCACACCGTCATAGAGGTTGCGCATGGTCTCTGCCACGATGGGGTCTGCCTTGATGTCTTTGCCCAGCCCAACGCAGGCCGATTCGATCAGGGACTGCAGGCGGTGCAGGTCCAGCGTGACGCGCTGGCCGTTGTCCAGCACATGGAGTACAGGCACGGCGGGGGCATGTTGCTTGACCAGATTGGCGCGCTCTTGCGTGCGGCGCTCGCGGTACAGCACATAGGCACGGGCCACTTCGTGGTGGCCGCCGCGCATCAGTCCCAATTCGACTTGGTCTTGCACGTCTTCAATGTGGAACGTGCCGCCACCGGGGCGTGAGCGCATCAGCGCGCGGCTGACGCCCTGTGTCAAGGCGTCTACCACCTCGCGCACGCTGGCCGATGCTGCGCCCTGGGTGCCATGCACCGCCAAAAAGGCTTTCATCAGAGCGATGGCAATCTTGGGTGCTTCGAAGGGCACGACCGCGCCGTTGCGCCGAATGATCTGGTAATGGCCTTGGGCGTTGGCTGCCGTGTTGGCGGCGTCGCCTGCGGCTTCTTCAGGGGTGGCGTGCGTGGTGGCGGGCGTGTTCAAAGCAGCTTGCATGGGTGTCCTCTTCTGTGGGCTGACTGGGGTGTGTGGGCAGCCGCTGGGGCTGCTGCAAAGGCGAGAGTGGTGCGCCAGCCTTTCGGCTGTCGCACACTATATATGGTGTGTCGATTGTGTTCAAGACACTACCGGTAGTGTAATGCCTTGGGTGTTGGGTTTCTGGAAACCAGCTGTTTTGCACCCCTTCAGGGGTGGATGCAGAGCGTGAAAACCCGCTGTGCCACACGGTTTGGAAGAGCAGACCTTGTGGTGGTGCGGGCTGTCGCGGTATTTGGCCCGCTGCGGCGCTCAGTGCTTGGTTTGTCTTTTTGGAAGGGGGGCGATCCTACCCTGAATCCGCCCCGATTTTTAAACCTGAAAACAGGTCGGGTTTAGCGAGGGGTCACTTGACTGGGGAGTTCCAGGGTGCTTTGGGTCAGCAGCTCTGCCAGTTTGTGCCAATCGAATCCAGGCCCTGGATCTTGCTTGCGCCCGGGGGCTACATGCTCATGCCCTGCCAGATAGCGCAGGGGATAGCGTTCGGCCAAGGCATGGCAAAGCGCTGCCAGGGTGAGGTACTGCGCAGATTCAAAACGATGCCCCTCCAGTCCCTCCAGTTCAATGCCAATCGAGTCATCGTTGCAGTTGGTTCTGCCGCGATAGGCCGACTGGCCTGCATGCCAAGCCCGTTGGTCGCAGTCCACAAATTGCCACAGGCGCCCGCTGCGCTCAATAAAGAAGTGGGCCGACACCTGCAATCCACGGATCTGCTGGAAATAGGGATGGGCCTCCCAGTCCAGGGTGTTGGTGAACAACTGTTGCACGGCCCCGGTGCCGTAGTGCCCGGGCGGCAGGCTGATGGAATGCACCACGACCAAGTCCACCGACTGCTTGGCGTCCACAGGGCGGGGGCCGTGGTTGGGCGAAGGTAGGCGCATGGCATCGCGGTGCCAGCCACCGTCCCACAGGTCTGGCGATGGGGCTGAGGCCATGTCAGCCGATCTCGTCCAGAAAGTCCTGGTCGTTGGGCACTGCGATGTTCAGCCGGGCGATGCGGTAGCGAATCTGGCGCAGGCTGATGCCCAGCCGCGCGGCCGTGGCGGTGCGGTTGAACCCGGATTCTTTCAGTGCCCGAACCAGAATGTCCCGCTCCTGCTGGTCGAGCCAGGCCTGCAAGTCGTTGGGCAAGGCGGGGCAATCTGCCGCCGAATGCGGCGTGCCGTGGGTGTGTTGGTCGGGCGTGGGCTCGGGGCGGGCTGAAGGTTGTGGCGGTGCGGCGTCGCCTTGCCACTCCACTTGCAATTCGTCCCCTTCGCTCAGCGCCACGGCGCGGTGCAACAGGTTTTCCAGCTCACGCACGTTGCCTGTCAGGGGGTGCGATGCGATGGCCTGCAAGGCCGCTTCGTTCAGTCGGGGCACGGGCATGCCGGACTCTTGGCTGATGCGCGCCAGCAAGGTGGTGCACAGGGCGGGCAAGTCCTCCCGGCGCTCACGCAGTGGCGGTATCACGATCTCGATCACATTCAGGCGGTAGTACAAGTCCTGGCGAAAGCGCCCGGTTTGGACATCGGCGGCCAAATCGCGGTGGGTGGCACTGACGATGCGCACATCCACTGTTTCCTCCTGGGTAGAACCCAGGGGACGCACGCTGCGCTCCTGGATCGCGCGCAGCAGTTTCGACTGCATGGCCAGCGGGAGGTCGCCGATCTCATCCAGAAACAGTGTGCCGCCCCGTGCCGCCTGGAAGTAGCCGTCGCGGTCTTGGTTAGCGCCGGTGTACGACCCCTTGCGCGCGCCAAAGAACTCCGCTTCGAGCAGGTTTTCCGGGATGGCGCCGCAATTCACAGCGATGCAGGGGCCGTCCGAGCGTTGGCTGCAGGCGTGCAAGGCCTGGGCCACCAGCTCTTTGCCGGTGCCTGATTCGCCGTGCACCAACACGGGGGCCATGCCGCGCGCGACCTTGGCGATGCGCTGCTTGACATTGCGCATGGCTTCGGAGTCACCCACCATGCGTGCCAGCGCTGCGGGCACGATCCCTGGCGCAGTGGCAGTCTGTTCGCCACCAGAGGCCGATGAGCGCTGGGTGGTGCCCGCTCGGGGGGCTCGGGGGGCGGGTGTTGCGCCGGTGCCCTGCACGGCAGAGGCCACGACCGAGCGGAACTGCTTGAGATCGACCGGCTTGGTCAGGTAGTCAAACGCGCCCGACCGCAGGGCCTCCACCGCGTTCTCTGCCGACCCATAGGCGGTCATGACCACACAGCGTTCGCGGCGTTGCTGGTCGCGCAGGTCTTGCAGGATCTCCATGCCAAAGCCGTCAGGCAGGCGCATGTCGGTGATCACCACGTCAAAGGGGCGGCCCTTGAGCTGTTCACGGGCCTCTTGCACGGTCGAAGCGGTCTCGACGCGGTAGCCCTCGCGCAGTAAGGTCAACTCGTACAGGGTGCGCAGGTCGGGCTCGTCATCAATGACCAAAATGGAGGCAGCGGTGGCGTTCATGGTTCTCAGATCACGATGGAGTCGAATAGCGTGGCGGCTTCTTGGGGGCGTGTTGTGCGCCTGAACGCCACGGTGAAGGCATTGCCGCCGGTGTTGCCACGCGCGGTGGTACGGTGGGTGCGCTGGTAGCTGATGGAGGCGCCGTGCCTTTGGCACAGTTCGCGGCATATATAGAGGCCCAGGCCGCTGGAGCGGCTCTCTGAGGAGAAAAAGGGCTCGAACAGGTGGCGCTCCACGGATTTGTCCATGGGGGCACCGTCGCTCCAGACCTGCAGCGTGATCTGGCCTGTGACGCTGGTGCGGGTCTGCACCTGCAACGAGTCTTCATGGGGCCCCATGTAGCGCAAGGCGTTGTCCAGCAGGTTAACCAGTACCCGGCGCAGGTGCTCGGTATCAAACTCTACGTGCAGCATCGGCGCATTCAGCAAGATTTGCCCTTGGCGCTTGGCGGGCTCCTGGGCGCACCAGTCACTCCACACCTGGGCCACGCTGGCATCCAGCGCCAGCGTGGAGGCCGGCGCATGGCTGATCTGGTGTTGCACGCGGGCAATGTCCAGCACCTCCTCGGCAATGCGTGCCAGTCGGTCGGCGTTTTGCTGCACCATTTGTGCCAGTCGTTTTTGGCCAGGGTCTTGCAGGTCTTCTTCCAGCAGCGCGTTGGCTTGGACGATGGCGGCCAGCGGATTGCGGATTTCATGCGCCACGGCAGCAGACATGCGGCCCATGGCGGCCAACTTTTCGGTGCGCAGGCGCGCCTCCAGTTCCCGCAGGTCATGCAAGAACATCACGCACAGGCGCTCTCCGCGGCTTTGCGGGTCGGCGTGGGTGGATGTCATCCAGGTGCGTGCATGCAGCCCGGTGGGACTTTCGCCAGGGTGCAGCAATGCGACGTCGGCCGTTTGGGGGGCTTCCTGGTCAAACGTGCGGTGTGCCAGGTCCACCAGGGGCTGCCAGCCTTCGCACCGGCCCAGGGAAAAAGGCAGCTGGGTGTGCTGGCTCTCCCCCAGCAGGCCCTGAGCGGCCGGGTTGGCCATGCGGACCACGTCGCTTTCGTCCACCACCAGCACGCCGTCGCTCAAATGCTCAATCACCAGGGCACTCACCTGGGTCTGCACCTGCGCTGCCATCCTGTTGCGCTGGGCGACTTCCTGCTCGCCCACCAGCCGGGTGGCCAGTTGGTGCACCAAGTAAGTCACCACAAAATACCCGGTGCCCGTCAGCGCGCTTTGCAGGTAGCGCTGGGTGTCGTCGCTCAGCGATTGGGTGCTGCTCCACCAGGCCCACAGCAACAGCAGCAGCGTCACGGCGGCGGTGGTGCCCAGTGCCAGGGTCAGGGTGCCGAGCACGGCGGCCATCAGGATGGGCAGGCCGAACAAGGGGGTGAAATTCATGGCGCCCGTGTGCAAGAGCTGCAGGGTGCTGACCACGGCAATGTCCACGCCGATGGACGGAAGCCACTGCACGCCCGTGCCCGCAGCAGGGGGGGCATGGCGCCCCAGAATGCGCAGCAGCACGGCAGCGCATAGGTAGGCCCCGCATACGGCCATCAAGACGGGGTCGCTGACTTGGTTGAACCACCGTCCCAGGATCTGCAGCACCAGCAGAGCCACGGCAATCATCACCCGTCCTGTGAGAAAGCCACGCCACAGGCGCACAAAGGGCGCGTCCGCAGTGTTCAGCCGGGCGTCGGCCAACAGGGCTTCTTTCATGGGCGCAGCGCAGGGCCAGCGCGCAGGTGCTCAGCGCTGCAATAGGCCACGCCACGTTGCACGACCGCATCGCTGTAGGGCAAGTGCAGGCCGCAATGGGCGCAGGCCACCATGTCCTGGGGTTTGGGGGGGGCTGCGGGTGGGGTGCGCGCTGGCTGGGCGGGCTCGCGCTTGCTGCGCCATACGCCCACGGCAATCACCAGCACGATGAACAGGACCAGGTATTTCATACGCTGCGGCCCAGCACGACTTCCATCACAAAACGCGAGCCCACGTACGCCAGCATCAGCAATGCAGCGCCTGCGTACAGCACCCGCACGGCATTGCGCCCGCGCCAGCCAAAGCGTGCGCGGCCCAGCAGCAAGGTGGCAAACGTGAGCCACGAGAGCATCGAGAAAACGGCCTTGTGGTCCCAGCGCCAAGCGCGGCCGTACAGGGTTTCGCTGAACAGCCAGCCCGCCAGCAAGGTGGCGCTGAGCAGCACAAAACCGGCCGTCACAAAGCGAAAGGTCAGCCGCTCCAGCGTCAGCAGAGGAATGCCACTGTGTGGGTCTTCGGCCTGGCGGATGTGGCGTTCTGCACGGGTCATGAGCCAGGCGTGCACCACGGCAGCGGCAAACAGGCCATAGCAGGCAATGCCCAAGGCCAGGTGCAGCGGCAGCCAGGCCGATGCCGCCACATGCAGCGGCTGCCCAGGAAACGCCAGGGCCAGCACGATGGTGGCGGCGCCCAGGGCGGCCAGCACCCAGCGAGCCTGCATCTGGGGAAAGAGCTGCCGCTCGACGGCATACACCGTCAATACCAGCCAGGCCGTCATCGACAGGGCCGGGGCAAAACCGAAGCGGGGCGCATCACCCCACAGCCCCCAGACCAGCAGGGCACCGTGCAACACCCATGCCACCAGCAGAGCGTTGCGTGAGGCGGTGGCGCCCAACCGGGCGGCGGCTGCGGCAGGTGCAGCGTATGCCAAGGCTGCGGCAAGGGCCAGCAACCAGCTGACGGGGGAAGCACTGGGTAAAATCATGGGTCACAGTTTAGCCTTTCGCCCGCTGCCAGCGCTTTGGCAAACCTGCCCACATTTGACCTGTGTGCGGGTAACGGGTAACCCTGGAACCTTTCCAAAATCTCCTATGGCCTCCGCACTTACCGACAAACTCACGCGACTCGTCAAGGAGATGCGTGGCCAGGCCCGCATCACCGAATCCAACGTGCAGGACATGCTGCGCGAAGTGCGCATGGCGCTGCTGGAGGCCGATGTGGCCTTGCCGGTGGTGCGCGACTTCATCGCCCGCGTCAAGGAAAAAGCCCTGGGCCAGGAGGTGCTGGGCTCACTCAAGCCCGGGCAGACGCTGGTGAGCATCGTCAACCAGGAGCTGGCCGCCACCATGGGCGAGGGCGTGGCGGACATCAACCTGGCCGCGCAGCCCCCGGCCATCATCCTGATGGCGGGCCTGCAAGGTGCGGGTAAAACGACCACCACCGCCAAGCTGGCCAAGCACCTGATCGAGCGGCGCAAGAAGAAGGTGCTGACGGTGTCGGGCGACGTGTACCGCCCCGCCGCCATCGAGCAGCTCAAGACCGTGACTGCGCAAGCCGGTGCCGAGTGGTTCCCCAGCACCCCGGACCAAAAGCCGCTGGACATCGCCCGCGCGGCGCTGGACTATGCCAAGAAGCACTACTTTGACGTGCTGCTGGTGGACACGGCCGGGCGCTTGGCCATTGACGAGGCCTTGATGAAAGAAATCAAGGACCTGCATGCCGCCCTCAACCCGGTGGAAACACTGTTTGTGGTGGACGCCATGCAGGGCCAGGATGCGATCAACACCGCCAAGGCCTTCAAGGAAGCCCTGCCGCTCACCGGCATTGTGCTGACCAAGCTTGATGGCGACTCGCGCGGTGGTGCCGCGCTGTCGGTGCGCCAGATCACGGGGGCACCTATCAAGTTTGCGGGTGTCTCCGAAAAGATCGACGGCCTGGAGGTGTTTGACGCCGAGCGCCATGCGGGCCGCATCCTGGGCATGGGCGACATCGTGGCGCTGGTGGAGCAGGTCACGGCCGGGGTGGACATCGAGGCCGCCCAAAAGCTGGCCGCCAAGGTCAAGAGCGGTGACGGCTTTGACCTCAACGACTTCCTCTCGCAAATCCAGCAGATGAAGCAGATGGGCGGGCTCTCCAGCCTGATGGACAAGCTGCCGTCTCAGCTCACCGCCAAGGCCGGCTCCATCGATATGGACAAAGCCGAGAAAGACATCAAGCGCAAGGAAGGCATCATCCAGAGCATGACCCCGCTGGAGCGCCGCAAGCCCGATCTCATCAAGGCCACCCGCAAAAAGCGCATTGCCAACGGCGCCGGTGTGCATGTGCAAGAGGTCAACCGCCTGCTCAAGGAGTTTGAGCAGATGCAGGACATGATGAAGAAGATGAAAGGCGGCGGCCTGATGAAGATGATGAAGCGCATGGGCGGCATGAAAGGCCTGGGCGGCATGCCCAAGATGCCGTTTGGTGGCTCCTGAGGTGTTGGGTGCTATTTAATTGATAGCTGCTGACGCTTATGCATAAAGCGTTAGGCGCCAAAAGGAACGCGACTCTTGCAAAAGGGCCGCGTTTTTTTTTGGGCAAGGCCCTTTGACGCGGTTGTCAGTGGGATGAGGGATTGGTATCGCCGCTGCTGGGCAATGGCAGTTCGGGGCAGGGCCAGTTCAGCAGTTCTGCCAGGCGGGTCGTGATCCAGGTGGCCTCGGCCACCGACACGCCCGACTCGGCCGTGCACAGCCCCGCATGGATGCGCAGCAGGATCTCTGTTTCGGACGGGGCCTGCACGTGGTACAGCGTTTGCGCGTGCTCCACCAGATGCCCCGACAGGTCTTCACACAGCTCGTAGCGGGCGCGAACGATGGAAACGGGTTCGCGCAGGCGCTGGCGGTGGTCGGCGTACACCGCCATGAACGAGGGCGGAACGTGGATCTGGTTGTCGTCTTCGAGCATGGCCAGATTGTGGCCCACTCACTGCACGCGGTTGAACACCAGCTTCTTCTGGGTTTCCGGGTCAAAGAAGTCAAAGCTCGAATCGCTCAGCGAGAGGATCTTTTGCTCCATCCGCACCTGTCGGTTGGGCTTGAGCTTTTGGTTGTTGATGTGGGTGAAGACCCGCTTGAAGTGGGTGCCGTCAAAAGACCAGTCGCCGCTGGAGGTGTTGTCTGCCAGCACGGCCCCGTCCGGGCCCTTGTACACCGCGTGCTGCGTGAACTTGCGGTTGTCCTTGAG
The DNA here is from genome assembly GCF_002749705.1 of Acidovorax sp. 56. Classification (NCBI taxonomy): domain Bacteria; kingdom Pseudomonadati; phylum Pseudomonadota; class Betaproteobacteria; order Burkholderiales; family Comamonadaceae; genus Acidovorax; species Acidovorax sp. 56. The sequence continues at coordinate 2,193,170 of NZ_PEEV01000001.1, read as the reverse complement.
TTCCGTGGTTTGCTGCAGCAGCCATTCGGACGTTTGCAGGGTGTGCTTCCATTTGCCCACCAGGCGGGCCTGGGGGATGGCTGCAGCGCTGGTTTTTGCGGCCGTTGCAGCTGGGGTGGTCGGGGTGTTTTGGGCCCACACAGCGGTGCTGGCGGCCAGGCACAAGGCCAGAAACAGGTGCTTTTTCACAGGGCTCTCCCAAAAAGCGCGAAGTGTCCCAGAGACCGGGCCCGCAAACTGCCCGCCGCGCGCCGTTGGGCGAAATGACCGGTGGCTCCTGTGTATTTGTTCGCGATTCTTCGGGTGTTTTTGGGGGCGGGCACCCCATAGCGGGCTGGTGGGACCGCGTGGTGGGTCAGTCGGGAGTGAACAGGCGCTCGAACTTGGCTTGGTCTGCCGCCAGCTCAAAGGTCACCACCTGGCCCATCTTCATGTCCGACAGGCGGCAGGCGGCATACAGCGTGGTTTTGCCGGCCAGCTCCATGGCATCCAGGTCAATGATGGCGTAGGGGTGGGGCACAAAGACCTGGTGCTCAAAAATCTCGCGGTATTGGTTGCGGGGCGAAGGGTAGAGCTTGTACTGGTCGGTGGTGATGGTTTGTGTGGCCATGGGCTCAAAAAAGTAAGGGCAGGGCGCGTGGCGGGCCAGCGTGGTGGGGGTACAGTGCGGGCGAATGCTACAGACATTCCTGTAGGGCTTATGCAAAGCGGGATGCAACCACCGCCTTGGCTTTCGGGCATGCCGCTTGGCTGACCCCTGTTTGCGTAAGCCATGTCCTGTAGAAACCCTGTTGAACTACCGAAAACATCCCCATGGCACGATCCAAAAGTGAATGGCCGAACAAGGTGCTGGCCTTGATCCAGTCCGGCAACCACGCCGCCGCAGTGGCGCAAATCAAGGTGGCCCCCACGGTGGGCGACATCACGCGGCTGCAAACCCAGCTGGCCAAACTGCCGCCATCGCCCGCGCTGCAGCAGCTGCAGAACTTTGTGGAAGAGGAGCGGGCCTTGCTGGCCGCGCCCCGCCTGCACCGTGCGCCATGAGCTACGGCCTATGACCTGCGCACAAGTTTCCATCCAGACCGCAGACTTTGACCTGTCTGCCGAAATTGCCGCGCTGCGCCGTGAAGACAAGGGCGTGGGGGCGGTGTGCAGCTTTGTGGGCACGGTGCGTGACCGCAATGAGGGCGACACGGTCGCCTCGATGGAGCTGGAGCACTACCCCGGCATGACCGAAAAGTCCATCGAGGCCATGGTGCAAGAGGCTTTCCGGCGCTTCGACATTTTGGGTGCCCGGGTGATCCACCGCGTGGGGCTGCTGCAGCCGCTCGACCAGATCGTGCTGGTGGCGGTGACCAGTGCACACCGGGGCCAGAGCTTTCAGGCCTGCGAATTTTTGATGGACTACCTCAAGACCCAGGCGCCGTTCTGGAAGAAGGAAGAAACCGCCCAAGGCGCCCGCTGGGTGGATGCCAGGGTGAGCGACGACGCCGCGCTGGCGCGCTGGGGCATCACGGCACGCAACGCCTGAGCCCAGGTTGGGGGCTGTTCTTTTCAATAAAAATAGCTGCCAGCGCTCATTAAATAAGCGCTAGCAGCTATTGATTTGATAGTAAATGCGTGCTCCGTCGCCGCGGCACCCCACTGATCCAGGTCAATCTCTTCCTGTGCCCGCTGCCTTGAAATGAGGCAGTGCCCACCCCAACTGCAGGGCAATTCGGAGGATATAGACCATGCGTCTCGACAAATTCACCACCAAGTTCCAAGAGGCCCTGGGCGATGCACAGAGCATTGCGCTGGGCAACGACCACGCCTACATCGAGCCCGTGCACATGCTCGTGGCCATGCTCAAGCAAGACGACGGCCCCAAGGCGCTGCTGCAGCGTGCGGGCGCCAATGTGCCCGGCCTGCTGGCGGCGGCCGAAGCTGCCGTCAAGCGCCTGCCCCAGGTGCAAGGCAACGACCAGGTGCAGGGCGGCCCCGAGCTGGGCCGCGTGCTGCAGGCCACTGAGAAAGAAGCCATCAAGCGCGGCGACCAGTTCATTGCCAGCGAGCTGTTCTTGCTGGCTGTGATCGACAGCAAGGGCGAGGCCGCAAAAATAGCCAGGGACAACGGCCTCACCCGCAAGAGCCTGGAGGCTGCGATCGAAGCCGTGCGCGGCGGCCAGAAGATGGACAGCGCCGAGGCCGAGGGCCAGCGCGGCGCGCTGCAAAAGTACTGCCTGGACCTGACCGAGCGCGCCCGCGCAGGCAAGCTCGATCCGGTGATTGGCCGCGACGACGAGATCCGCCGCGCCATCCAGGTGCTGCAGCGGCGCAGCAAGAACAACCCCGTGCTCATTGGTGAGCCCGGCGTGGGCAAGACCGCGATTGTCGAAGGCCTGGCCCAACGCATCGTGGCGGGCGAGGTGCCTGAAAGCCTCAAAGGCAAGCGAGTCCTCTCACTGGACATGGCCGCCCTGCTGGCCGGTGCCAAGTACCGGGGCGAGTTTGAAGAGCGCCTGAAGACTGTGCTGAGCGAGCTGGCCAAGGATGAAGGCCAGACCATCGTCTTCATCGACGAGTTGCACACCATGGTGGGCGCGGGCAAGGGCGAAGGCGCGATGGACGCGGGCAACATGCTCAAGCCGGCTCTCGCACGCGGCGAGCTGCACTGCGTGGGCGCCACTACGCTCGACGAATACCGCAAGTACATCGAAAAGGACGCTGCGCTGGAGCGCCGCTTCCAGAAAATTCTGGTGGGCGAGCCCACGGTGGAGGCCACTATCGCCATCCTGCGCGGCCTGCAGGAAAAGTACGAGGCGCACCACGGCGTGGAGATCACCGACCCCGCCATTGTTGCGGCGGCCGAGCTGTCCCACCGCTACATCACCGACCGCTTTTTGCCCGACAAGGCGATTGACCTGATCGACGAGGCGGCGGCCAAGATCAAGATCGAAATCGACTCCAAGCCCGAAGCCATCGACAAGCTCGACCGCCGCCTGATCCAGTTGCAGATCGAGCGCGAAGCCGTGCGCCGCGAAAAGGACGAGGCCTCGCAAAAGCGCTTTGGCTTGATCGAGGAGGAGATCGAGCGCCTGCAAAAAGAAATTGCCGATCTGGAAGAGATCTGGACCAGCGAAAAAGCGCAGGCCCAGGGCTCGGCCCAGGTGCGCGAAGAGATCGAGCGCATCAAGCTGCAGATTGTGGAATTCACCCGCAAGGGCGACCTGACCAAGGTGTCTGAGCTGCAATACGGCCGCCTGCCCGATCTGGAACGCAAGCTCAAGGAAGCCCAGGCCAAGGAAGAAGGCAAGGACGGCGCCTCCACGCCCAACCGCTTGCTGCGCACCCAGGTGGGCGCGGAAGAAATTGCCGAGGTGGTGAGCCGCGCCACGGGCATCCCGGTGTCCAAGATGATGCAGGGTGAGAAAGACAAGCTGCTGCAGATGGAGACCAAGCTGCACGAGCGTGTGGTGGGCCAGCAAGAGGCGATTGCTGCAGTGGCTAATGCCATCCGCCGCTCGCGCTCGGGCCTGAGCGACCCCAATCGGCCCACGGGCTCGTTCCTGTTCCTTGGCCCCACGGGCGTGGGCAAGACCGAGCTGTGCAAGGCGCTGGCGGGCTTCTTGTTCGACAGCGAAGACCACCTGGTGCGCATCGACATGAGCGAGTTCATGGAGAAGCACTCGGTGGCCCGCCTGATCGGCGCGCCCCCCGGCTACGTGGGCTATGAAGAGGGCGGCTACCTGACCGAGGCTGTGCGCCGCAAGCCCTACAGCGTGCTGCTGCTCGACGAGGTGGAAAAGGCCCACCCCGACGTGTTCAACGTGCTGCTGCAAGTGCTGGACGATGGCCGCCTGACGGACGGCCAGGGCCGCACCGTGGACTTCAAGAACACGGTGATCGTGATGACGAGCAACATCGGCTCGCACCTGATCCAGGCCATGGTGGGGCAGGATTCGCAGGACATCAAGGACGCCGTGTGGGGCGAGCTGAAGAACCACTTCCGCCCTGAGTTCCTGAACCGCATCGACGAGACCGTGGTGTTCCACGCGCTCGACGCGCAGCACATCGCCTCGATCGCCAAGATCCAGCTGCAGCTGCTGCAATCCCGCCTGGCCAAGATGGATTTGGAGCTGCAGGTGTCGGATGCCGCCTTGGCAGAATTGGCCAAGGTGGGGTTCGACCCGGTGTTCGGTGCGCGGCCGCTCAAGCGGGCGATCCAGCAGCGGATTGAGAACCCGCTGTCCAAGCTCTTGCTGGAGGGGCAGTTCCCTCCCAAGAGCGTCATTGCTGTGAACGTGAACCCGGTGCTGGAGCCGGGGGTGTTCCAGTTCAGCGCCGCGCCGCAGGGTTGACCTGCCAAGCGGCGGTGGCGGGCGCGCAGGCTGGTGGACACACCGGTGCTGCCCCCGCCCATGTTGTGAATGAGAGGTGTGAGTTGAACGAAATTGTTGCGGGCCTGTTGCGCCTGGTGCTGCGTGTGGTGGTGTTGGCCATGGGCGTGGTGCTTTTCTTGAGCCTGCTGGCCGCCGTGCTGGTGCTGGCCCTGGTGTGGGCCTTGCGCGCCGCCTGGGCGCGGCTGACGGGCAAGCCCGTGACGCCTTGGGTCATGCGCATGGACCCTCGCACGGGCTTCAGCACCGCCTTTCGTTCTACGCAGCGTTGGTCTGCGGGTGGCCACCGTGGTGCGCCTGGGGCACCCGCATCGGGTGATGGCGTGGTGGATGAGCCCGCCGCACAGCACCGTGGCGGCATCTTGCCTGGGGCAGCCCAGGTGACGGACGTGGAAGCGCGCGACGTCCGTTGAAGGTTTGGGTCCCTCTGCACGAATTACCGCGCCGTGTGCCTCTGCGGTCTCGGGCGTTCTGCGCGCACACTTCTCGCTCGATTGGTAGGAAGCCTCTGGAGCTTGCCGGGTTGCGCTGATGGCATTGCATTCCCTGTGTCGGGTGCCTGACGCAGGGGCGCCAGGGGCGCGGTGCCCAGGCGCCGCATGTGCCCTTTCGTGACGCACCCGCTGGCAGGGTCTCCTATGATCTTTGCATGACCCCTGCCGAAATACACGCCCAGTTCCAACTCCAGCACCAGGCCAGCCGCGCGCAAGTGGAGGTGCCCCTGCTGGTGCGCCGCGAGCGTTTGCTGCGCTTGCAAAAAATGCTGGACGAGCACGCCCCCGTGCTGGCCGCCGCCGTGCAGGCCGATTTCGGCATGCGCTCGCCGCGCCTGACGGAGGTGGCAGACCTGTTTGTGCTGCGCAGTTTGCTGTCGCACACCCTGCGCCACCTGGGCCGCTGGATGGAGCCCCAGCGGGTGTTCACCCCCCTGTTTTTGCAGCCTGCCAGTGCCTGGATTGCCCGCCAGCCGCTGGGGGTGGTAGGGGTGATTGCGCCGTGGAATTACCCCATCCAACTGGCGCTGGCCCCCGCTATTACCGCACTGGCGGCGGGCAACCGCGTGATGCTCAAGCCCAGCGAGCTCACGCCGCACACCTCGGCGCAGCTGGCGGCGTTGGTGGCGCAGTTCTTCTCCGCCGACGAGTTTTGTGTGGTGCAGGGCGATGCCAATTTGTCGGCCTTGTTTGCCTCGCTGCCGTTCGATCACCTGGTGTTCACTGGCTCTACCGCCGTGGGGCGCAAGGTGGCGCAGGCGGCGGCGCACAACCTCACCCCCACCACGCTGGAGCTGGGGGGCAAATCGCCTTGCATCATTGACGGCCACTGCGACCTGCAGGAGGCTGCCCTGAAGATCGCCCACGGCAAGCTGTTCAATGCCGGGCAAACCTGCGTGGCGCCCGACTACGTGCTGCTGCCCCGGGGGCGCGAGGCCGAGTTTGCCCAGGCCTACGGCGCGGCCGTGCTGCGCCTGTTCCCGAGCATTGAGGGCAATGGCGACTACGCCTCCATCATCACTGCGCGCCACTACGCACGGCTGCGCACCATGCTGCAGCAGGCGCAAACCCTGGGCGCAGAAGTGCAGACCATTGACCCGTCTGTGGGCAAGCCCGCTTCAGGCAAACCCGCAGCGCCCACCGTGGGCACGCTGGGCGATGGCGCCAGCCGCCAGATGCTGCCCACGCTGGTGTTTGGCGCTACGTCGGCCATGCAGCTCATGCAGGAAGAAATTTTTGGCCCCATCCTGCCCATCATTTCCTACGAGCGCCTGGACGATGCCATTGCGCACATCAACGCCGGGCCGCGCCCGCTGGCGCTGTACTGGTTTGGGCAAAGCGAGGCGGTGCGCGACGATGTGCTGGCCCGCACGGTCAGCGGGGGCGTGACGGTGAACGACACGCTGATGCATGTGGCCCACGACAACCTGCCGTTTGGCGGCGTGGGCGACAGTGGCTGGGGGGCCTACCATGGCGAGCAGGGCTTTCTGCGGTTTTGCCACCAGAAGTCGGTGCTGGTGCAGTCGCGCTGGTCCTTGGGCGCGTTGCTTTACCCACCGTATGGCGCCCGGTTTCAGCGTTTGATGGATTTGATGCGCCGCTGGTTTTGAGTTGGCGCGGGCGCCGAGCCTGCGCAGGCTCAGGTCGGGTCCGCAGTCGTTTCTTCGGCCTGCCAGGCAGCAGGCTGGGGTTGCTGCAGCAGCAGCGAAATCGCGTCGCGCAGCTGGCCGGTGGACACGGGCTTGTGCAGCAGCAGGGCCGAGGTGGACTGCGCATCGCGCAGGCGCTGGGGCGAGGTGTCGCCCGTCATGATGATGGCCGGCACCATGGCGCCGAGCTGGGAGCGCAGCGCTTGCAGCACCTGCTTGCCCGTTTCCTCATGCCGCAGGCGGAAGTCGGTGATGATCAACTCGGGGGTCATGCGCTCCAGGCTTTGCATGGCGTCGGCGCCGGATTCGGCCGTCAGGCATTCGCACCCCCAGCTTTGCAGCAGCGATTGCATGCCCATGCGCACGGCCTCGTCGTCGTCGATGGCCAGCACCCTCAGGCCTGCCAGGCTTTGCGGGTCCAGCACGGGCTGGGCTTCGTCTTCCAGGGCGCCTTGCCAGTTGTCCAGCCAGAGCCTGAAGACCGAGCCCTTGCCCAGGCGCGAGCGCACTTGGACGGTGGTGCGCATCTCGCACGCCAGCCGCTGCACGATGGCCAGGCCCAGGCCCAGGCCCTTGCGTCGGTCGCGTTCAGGGTTGCCCAGTTGGTGGAACTCTTTGAAGATGTCCTCCCACTGGTGCTCGGGAATGCCGTGGCCCGTGTCCCACACCTCCAGCGCCAGCCGGGCGCCGCGCTGGCGGCAGGCAATCAGCACACCGCCCCGGCTGGTGTAGCGCAGGGCGTTGGAGATGAAGTTGTGCATGACCAGATCGACCAGCGAGCGGTCGGCAAAGGCCGCTGCAGAGGTCTCGCGCGTGCGGTAAATGAGGCCCGCAGCATCGGCTTGCACACCGAACTCTTGCTCCAGCGAAGTGAGCAGCGATTGCACTGAGAAAGCCGCAGGGCGCACCTTGACGACCCCGGCCTCCAGGCGCGAATAGTCGAGCAAGGTGGTGAGCATCTCGGCCGCAGCGCCAGAGGCCGCGTGTGCGTGCCCCAGCACGGTGTGCTGGTGGGCGTTGAGCGGGCTGCGCTGCAGGGTTTCCAGAAACAGGCCCATGGCGTGCAGGGGCTGGCGCAGGTCGTGGCTGGCCGCGGCCAAAAAGCGGGACTTGTCGCGGTCGGCCTGCTCTGCGGCTTCTTGCGCGGCCAGGGCGCGGCGTGACTCGGCACGCAGCTCGGTCACCAGCCGCTCGTTTTCCAGCTTGAGGACGATCGAGCGCAGCGTGGCCTGCTCACCGGTGCGTGCATGCATGGAGGTCAGAGCGTAGTACACACACACCATCAGCAGGGCGGGCCACATCACCACGCCGCCCGCCATGGCCAGTGCCAGCAGCACCCCGCCAATGGCAAACGTGAGGTAGATGATGTAGCCCCACAGCAGCGGTGCCCCCAGCCCCAGTGCACCCGATGACACGGTGCTGATGATGCCGATGGCGTAGATCACGCTCTCGCCACTGCCCCAGTACAGCACCACGTGGGCCAGGCTGCCCCAGCTGATGCCCATGGCGCTCATGCACACCATCAGCCGCCACACGGCGCGCCTGGGGTGGTGTGCGGTGCCTTGGCGGTCAATGCCCAGCAGCACGGCGTACACACAGCTCACCACCAGGATGTGTGAGATCAGCCAGGCCAGCATGGCCTGCGGGTCGGCCACCGGGCGCATCACCCACAGCGTGCCAAAGGCCGTGGCCAGCGAGGCCAGCAAAGTCATCGGGAAGTTGTGGCGCAGCAGCGAGACCTGCTCACGAAGGATTTCCTCGCGCTCCCACCGTGGCCAGGCCCAGCCCAGGCATCCCATCAGGGACGGGGTGGACGTGTGCAATGGCGACGGTACCGCTGGTGGCGCAGCGGCAGGTTCTGGGTGGGTGGGCTCAGAGGGTGTCATGGCTGGGGGGGGCGACCAGGCCCATGCGCTGCGCTGTGAGCAGCGCCGCACTGCGGCTGTTGACCCCCAGTTGCCCAAAGATGGCGGCCACATGCACCCTCACGGTGTTCTCGCTCAGCCCCAGGTCGCGCGCAATCACCTTGTTGGGCTTGCCAGCGCACAACAGCGCCAGCACATCCAGCTGCCGCGCCGTGAGGGCCGACGCACCGGCCCCGCGCGCAGCGGGTGGGGCCTGGCCGCTGCCTGCCGGAAAGCAGGGCAGCCCTGCCAATGCGCAGGTGATGGCGTCCAGGATGTCTTCACCGCTGGCCGATTTGGGTAGAAAACCGTCGGCTCCGCGCACCCGGGCCTCGTTCACCGCATCTGGTGCCACGCTGGCAGACACCAGCACGATGCGCGCCTTGGGACAAGCCTGGCGGATGAGGCGCAGGCCGTCCAGGCCACTCATGCCGGGCAGCTGGATGTCCAGCAGCACCAGGTCTGTATCGGCCAGCTGCAGTGCGCAGGCTTCAGCCACAGAGCCCGCTTCTGCGATGGAGCCTACCGATGGGTGGTCCTGAACGATCAGGCGCAAGCCTGTGCGAAACAGGGTGTGGTCATCAACAAGCAGTAGGCGGGCAGACATCCACCAAGTATTGCCCACAAACCACCCGTTTGGACTAGTCCATTTTTGTTAGTCCATTTGTGCGATGGACGCGCTGCAGTCCGTTTTCTAGACTTTCTCCCATGCATTGAACGGTGCCTTGGAGTGCAAATGTCAATGCGTACCGACTTTGCTCAGAACCATCGCATCCATTGCATTCAACATCCACAGAGGGGCCCAAAATGACCGCATTTGCCAACCGTTCTTCCGCCGCGTCTTCCACTGCACAGCGCGCCGCTGCAGAGCGCCGCTCAGGTGCCGCCGCCTCGCCTGCGGCAGGCGGGGTGGGGGGGAACAGCGTGATCCAGCTCCTGCAGGACAACTGCCCTGAGCTGGCGCTGCACGCGGGCATGGTGATCGAGCAGTTGGATGCCCAGGTGGGCACCTGGCAGTTCTCTACCGATGCCGGGCAAACCTGGCGCACGGTGCGCACCGATTTGATCAACCGCGCCGGAAGCCTGGGCCTGGCCCTGGACCGCGACGCCCGCGTGCGGGTACTGCCTTTTGGGGGTAACCGGGTGGCGAGCGCACGGGTGGTTTTTCACGCAGTGCGCCGCAGCCATGGGCAGGGCAATGGCAGCTACCGCGCCTATGCCATTGATGACCGTGAGGACGACTCGCGCACCGTGACGCTGGTGCTGAGCCTGGGGGCCATCAATGGCCAGCCGCCCGCCGTGCACGCGCCCCGCCCGCGCAACAAGCGTGCCCTGGTGCAGCGTGCGGCGCAGGCCATGGCCGCGGGCGCCATGGGCAATGCCATGGCCATTGCCTGAGCGGCTTTGCGCGGCGTTTTCGTGGTCTTTGAAGGAAGCAAAAAGCGCCTTAAAACGGCGCTTTGAACCCGCGCTGTAACCGAGCGCAAAGGGGTGGAAAACCGTTTGCGGCGACAATGCCGGTCCTTTCGTTTTTTTACACCCTGTTTTCGTTCGGTTTTTCCATGTCCAGTATCCAGGTTCGTCCCGCCACGCTTCGCGATGCAAAAGCCATTGCCCAGATCCACACTGTCTCTGCTCAAGAGGCCTACAAAGGACTGGTGCCAGACGAGCAATTGAAATCCATGTCGGTCGAAAAGCGCCAGGCCTACTGGCGCGAGGCCATTGAATATTGCGAGCCACAAGTGCAAGTGGCCGTGGACGGCGAGAAGATCGTCGGCTTCGTCGGTTACGACCGCTCGCGCGATGAAAAATCCCGCCCCACCACCGGTGAAATCTGGGCCATCTACGCCGCCCCCACGCATTGGAACCAAGGCGTGGGCCTGGCCCTGTGGGATGCCGCCCGTGATGGCCTGCAAGAAGAGGGCTGCACCAATGTCACCGCCTGGGTGCCGCTGCGCAATGAGCGCGCGCTGCGCTTTCACGAGATGGCAGGTTTCAAGCGCGAGCTGTCCACGGCCAAAACGGCGGTGATCGGCGGCGTGAAGATCGAAGAAGTGCGCCTGAAGCGCCCTATCAACGGCTGATCCTCCCATGATCGAATGGAGCAGCCAGGGCCAAGCCCACACCGCCCACTGGCGCTCTGAGAGCGGCGCCCCGGCCCCTCGCCGGGTAGTGGCCGCAGACGACACCCTGCCCGCAGACACTGCATACCGCCTCGCCTGCGAAGGCACGGGCCTGCTGTGGACGGGCGACTTTCAAAACGCGCGCATGCTGCTGCAGGCGCTGATGCGCCGCACCGACCGCAAGCCCGCCAAGGCTGCAGCCAAAGCCGCCAAAAAAGCGGCCGATGCCACACCGGCCCAGGCGTTTCACCTGCACCGGCAGGCCCAGGCGCAGCGGGCGCGGGTGCTGTCGTCGGTGTTGATCGTGCTCGAAGGCGATTACGCCATTGGGCTGCGCCGCGCGCCCGATTTGCGCCAGGCATGCTCCGAGGCCTGGGGCCCTGCCAGCGGCCAGCGCGTGGTGGCATCGCTGCGCGAACTGCTGGGCCTGGTGGGCGCGCACGAGTGGCGCAAAAAGGGCGTGGAAGTGCCCGCCTTGGGCGCCGCGCCAGGCAATCGCATTCACCCGCACTACGGCGTGTTCTCGCCCGTGCGGGGCGAGTATGTGGATTTGGTAGCGCAAACGCCGCTGCCGTCCAAGGCGCTGGCCTTTGATGTGGGGGTGGGCTCTGGCGTGTTGTCCGCCGTGCTGGCACGCCGAGGTGTGCAGCGCGTGGTGGCCACCGACCAGGACCCGCGCGCCATCGCCTGTGCCCGCGAGAACCTGCAACGCCTGGGCGTGGCAGGCCGCGTGGAATTGCTGCAGACCGACCTGTTCCCCGAAGGGCGTGCGCCCTTGGTGGTGTGCAACCCGCCCTGGTTGCCAGCGCGTGCCAGCTCGCCCATCGAGCGTGCGGTGTACGACGAGGGCAGTGGCATGCTGCGCGGGTTTTTGGCAGGCCTGGCTGCGCACCTGGAGCCTGGGGGTGAGGGCTGGCTGATTTTGTCGGACCTGGCCGAGCACCTGGAGCTGCGCCCCCGTGCCCAGCTGCTGGAGTGGATCGCGCAGGCCGGGCTGCAGGTGCTGGGCCGCCATGACGTGAAGCCGCACCACGCCAAGGCCACGGACGCCACCGATGCCCTGCACGCTGCGCGGGCGGCCGAGGTGACCTCGTTGTGGCGCTTGGGCGTGGCCTGAGACACGCCAGGTTGCCGCCTGGCGGCTCTGCTGGGCCTGGTGTTGAGGCTGCGTTTTCAGGCGGGTGCTGCACTGGCTTCGCGCGGCAGCAGTTGGGCCATGCGCTCGCGAATGGTCTGGGCGCGCTCGGTGCCCGCGAGTTGGGCCACTTCTTCCAGCAGGGCCTCGCCCACGTCCAGCATGCTGTCGCGGTCGCGCGCTGAGCGCAGGGCGCTGTGAAAATGCTGGGCCATGGCCGGGTCGCGCCGGGCAAACAGCCGCTCGCAAATGTCGAACAGGTACATCCGGGCACCGGCCAGTGAGCGCAGGGCGTCACTGGGCTCGGTGGGTTTGTCGGTGGGTTGGCTTGCCGTTGCGGCCGCCGGTGTCGCCTTGGGGGCGCTGGCAGGGCTTGTGGAGGTTGCTGCGGGCGCGGTGGGCGCCATTGGCGCCAGGTAGCCCTGGTTCAACAGGTGCTCCACGATCTGGGCGCCGCCGCCGTTGTACATGGCTTGTAGCTCGGCCTGGGGCTTGCCTTCTGCCAACAGCAGCAGCGAGCGCTCGCGCAGGCTCAGGGTGCGCATGCCGGGTGCCAGTTCTTGTCGGGCTTTGTCGGTTTTGAGAAGCAGCATGGCGGGCGTTGGCAAAGGCGGGGGCGCAGAAGGCAGTCACCGGTATTGCAACAGCGGGCCGTGACATGGTGATGACGGGGTGAGGCCTGGGGCTAACCCCTGGCGTCGTTGCTCCGTGTTGTCGTACTGCTTGTGCTGCCTGCGGTGGAACGCCTGGCCAGGGCCGCTTCGCTGAGTTGTGTAATCCGCCCCATGCGGTGGTGCATTGGTGGTGCTATATATTTAATAGCTGCTAGCGCTTTATCAAAGGGCGCTAGAGGCATTTTTGTCTTTGATTTTGCGAGTGCCGCGCGCAAACGCATGGGACTGGGTGAGTTGGCATGACGTTGTTGCTGGCCCCGATGGAGGGGCTTCTGGATTTTGTGTTGCGTGACGTGCTCACCCGGGTGGGGGGCGTGGACCGCTGCGTGTCCGAGTTCATTCGCATCACGGGCACTTTGCTGCCCGACAAGGTCTTTTTGCGCTACGTGCCCGAGCTGTTGCACGGCAGCCGTACCCTGGCAGGTGTGCCGGTGCGTGCGCAGTTGCTGGGCTCAGACCCGGTGTGCATGGCCGAGAACGCGGCGCGGCTGGCGGCCTTGCAGCCGGAGGGGATTGACCTGAACTTTGGGTGCCCGGCCAAGGTGGTCAACCGCCACGGGGGTGGCGCGGCCCTGCTGCAAGAGCCCGAGCGCATTGCCGCCGTGGTGTCGGCTGTGCGCCGCGCCGTGCCTGCGCATTTGCCGGTGTCGGCCAAGATGCGCCTGGGCTTCAACGACACGCTGTTGATGCGCGAGTGCGCGCAGGCCATGCAAGACGGCGGGGCGGTGGAGCTGGTGGTGCACGCCCGTACCAAGTCCGACGGCTACCGCCCGCCCGCGTATTGGGAGCTGATCCCCGAAGTGCGTGCGGCCGTGCGCATCCCGGTGGTGGCCAATGGCGAAATCTGGACCGTGGAGGATGCCCAGCGCTGCCGTGCCGTGTCAGGCTGCGAGGCGCTGATGCTGGGGCGCGGCGCGGTGGCCGACCCAGGGCTGGCCCGCGCCATCCGGGCGGCCGATGCCGGGTGTGCAGGCACGGACACGGTGGTGTGGGCCGATCTGGTTCCCCACCTGGCGGCCTTTTGGCAACTGGTGTGCGATGGGCTGGAGCCGCGCCAGCGCGCGGGCCGCCTCAAGCAGTGGCTGAATCTGCTGCGCAGGCGCTTTCCCGAGGCTGAGCTGGCCTTTGAGCATGTGCGCACGCTGACGGACCAGCGCGCGATCACGCTGTGGATTGCGTCCATGCAGGCGCAGGTAGGCGCGCGCTAGGCCGTGTGAGCCAAGCGGCTACAGCAGATGGTCGGGCGCCAGTGGCCCGATCAGGTGCAGCAGCCAGCGCAGCGGGGCACTGGCGTCAGGCTCGGTGGTGGTGTCTTGCAGGCCGCTGTGGGCAGGGGCCCGCCACGCCAGTTGGCCCTGCGCATCCAGCTCCACGCGCCAGGCGGCATCGCTCAGTGCGGCTTCGATCTGGCGTGTGGCCTGGGCGGCCAGCGTGCGGCTTTGGATCAGCAGGGCAATCTCGGTGTTCTGCAGTTGTGAGCGCAGGTCCAGGTTCATCGACCCTACCGCCAGCAGCCGCCCGTCCAGCACCAGCAGTTTGGAGTGCAGCATGGCCCGCGAGTTGCCCACCCCCGCAGACCCTGAATTTCCCCCCGCTGCGCCACTGCTGCCCGTGCCCAGGAACATGCTGCGCAGCCCCGACAGTTCGCTGCGCATTTCATACAGTTGCACGCCCGCTTGCAGCAAATCTGTTCGGTGCCGGGCGTAACCGGCATGGGCCAGGGGCGCATCGTTAGACGCCAGCGAATTGGTCAGCACCCGCACCCGCACACCCCGGGCAATGGCGCTGGCAAATGCCTGCTTCATGTCGGCCCCGGGCACGAAGTAGGGCGAGACGATGAGCAGCTCTTGGGTGGCTTGCCCCATGAGCTGGAGCAAGCCGTCTACCACCGTATCGGCGGGTGGGGTGGCTGCTTTGCTCGCCGTTGCCGTGGCTGGGGTCGCGCCTGTGGAGGGTGTTGGCGAGGGCATGGCGGTTTGCGGCGCCGCCGGGGGACTTGGCTCGGTGCTGTCCGCAGGAATTTTGGTGGGCTGGTCTACCAGCACGGCGGCAGGGGCCCAGGTCCAGCGCATCTGGCGCAGGTCCAGGGGTTGCTGGTTCCAGATGCGCGTGCGTTGGGCGCTGGCGGGCTGTTGCCCATCGGCGGTGGCTGCGGTAGTGGGGTTGCCACTGCCGGGTTCACCCAGGGGTTGTGGGCGCGGCCCATTGGGCGTGGCGGGGCGGCTTGGCATGTTCAGGCTCTCGCGCATGCGCAGCAGCTCGGGGCGCGAGATCAGCGACTGCACAGGGTAGGAGCGCGGGTTGTTCCAATACGCATCAAAGCTGCGCGACAGCGCCTGCACCACAGGGCCGGTGGCCAGCACATCCAGGTCGACAAAGTTGCCTGACTCGTCATTGCCAAAGTAGGCATTGCCCAGGTTGCGCCCGCCGGCGATGCCCATGGCGTTGTCGGCGATGAACAGCTTGTTGTGCATGCGCTGCTGTACGCGAGAAAAATCGCCCAGCAGGCTGAACATGCGCCCCAGCTGGGAGTTGCGGGCGCCCGTCAGGGGGTTGAACATGCGCATTTCGATGTTGGGCACAAACGCCAGCCGCATCACCTGGGCATCGCGCCCGGTGCTGTGAAAGTCGTCCAGCAACACCCGCACCCTCACGCCCCGCTGGGCCGCGGCCACCACGGCCAGCATCAGCCGCTCGGTGCTGGCGTCTGCATGGATGGCGTAGTACTGCAAGTCCAGCGTTTGTTGTGCGGCATCCACCAGCGCCAGGCGGCTGCCGTAGGCCGCCTGGGGGCCGCTGAGCAGCACAAAGCCCGAGGGGTGGCGTGCCTTGTCAGCGCTGCGTTGTGTCTGCGCCCACTGCGCCAAAGGGGTTGGGCTGGGGTCTGCCAGCGCTGTGGAGACGGGGCGGTCCACCTGCTCAGGCAAACCCGCGCAGCCTGTGAGCGCGGCGCCCAGTGCCGCAACCGTCAGTCCCCAACCCACCCAAGCAGAGCCGGACAAGGGCCTGCGGTGCGTGGGGCGAAGGCTTGGCAGGGGTGGGTGGGCGAGGCGCATGCAGAGGTGGGGTGGGTGGCGCAGTTCTGGCTGCGCCCCAATGTATACCCACCCATGCGGGCCCTGGGTGTCAGACAACGCGCCTACCCGTGGCTGCGTTGTGCAGGGCCGCCGTGTGCGCCAGTGGCTTACCAGCTTACCTCGCGGTCGGGGGTGGCGCTGATCTTGTGGATGGACAGGTCGGCGCCATCAAACTCTTCTTCCTGGCTCAGTCGCAGGCCCACGGTGGCTTTGAGCACGCCGTAGACCACCACACCGCCGATGAGTGCCCATGCCACGCCCATCAGCGTGCCCATGAGCTGCCCGGCAAAGCTGATGCCGCCGAGCCCACCCAGCGCCTTGCTGCCAAAAATGCCCGCCGCCAAGCCGCCCCAGGTGCCGCACAGCCCGTGCAGTGGCCACACGCCCAGCACGTCGTCGATCTTCCATTTGTTCTGAGTGAGGGTGAACATCACCACAAAAATGGCGCCTGCCACTGCGCCCACCACCAGGGCGCCCAGCGGGTGCATCAGATCAGACCCCGCGCACACCGCCACCAGGCCTGCCAGGGGGCCGTTGTGCACAAAGCCCGGGTCGTTCTTGCCCATCACCAGGGCCGTCAGCGTGCCGCCCACCATGGCCATCAGCGAGTTGACCGCCACCAGCCCCGAGAGTTTGTCCACGCTCTGGGCGCTCATCACATTGAAGCCAAACCAGCCCACAATCAAAATCCAGGCGCCCAGGGCCAGGAATGGAATGTTCGATGGTGGGTGGGCCGAGATCGCGCCATCCTTGCGGTAGCGGTTGGCCCGGGAGCCCAGCAGCACCACGGCGGGCAAGGCAATCCAGCCGCCCATGGCATGCACCACCACCGAGCCTGCGAAGTCATGGAACTCTTCGCCCGTCAGCGACTTGATCCAGGCCTGCACGCCAAAGTGCTGGTTCCAGGCGATGCCTTCAAAGAACGGGTACACAAACCCCACGATGACCGCCGTGGCCAGCAACTGCGGCCAAAAGCGCGCCCGCTCTGCAATGCCCCCCGAAATGATGGCCGGGATGGCCGCCGCAAAAGTGAGCAGGAAGAAGAACTTCACCAGCCCGTAGCCACTTTGCAGCACCAGCGTCTCGGCCCCCACAAAGAAATGTGTGCCGTAGGCGACCCCGTAGCCCACCATGAAGTACACGACGGTGGACACCGAGAAGTCCACCAGAATCTTGACCAGAGCGTTTACCTGGTTCTTTTTGCGCACAGTGCCCAGCTCCAGAAAGGCAAAGCCTGCGTGCATGGCCAGCACCATGATGGCGCCCAGCAAAATGAACAGAGCGTCCGTGCCCTGTTTGAGTGCTTCCATATCGTCCTCTTGCGTTTGATTGGGTTGTTTTGGTGCATGCGTGGGTGTCGCAGACCAAATTTGCACCACGATAAAGCAAGAAATGCGCCTGAAATGTGCGCCATGGCAAGGTGTTGGGTGCAATGTGGTGCGCCCCATGGACTGCCGCGCTCAGCGCCATGCCGCATGGGGCGTGCGTTGTCGCAAGATCGTGCCGATCAGGTTCTTGCGACGAATGGGCTCGGCTTTGGTCGTCAGAGGGGCTTTTTTGGGAGCCCATGTCGATGAGGCAGTTTGCCCTGCATTAGGCTGTGAATTTAAGTAAAAATAGCTGCTAGCGCTTATTCGGTAAGCGCTAGAAGCTATTGATTTGATAGTAAATGAATGGCGCCGTCGGCACTGCGGGAGTGCCCTGTGCAAGCCCCGGCTAAGGCGGGGTAGGGCTGAGGGATGCCGCGTTGACTCGCCTGGGTGCGCTGGTCAGCGCACTGCCGTCACTGTGCGGCGGCTGGTGCTGCCAGCATGCGCTCCACATACCGTGCAATCAAATCAATCTCCAGGTTCACGCGCGATCCCGCCTTCAAACTCCCCAGCGCCGTGTTTTCGACCGTGTGTGGAATCAGGTTGATGCTGGCCTCGCATCCCGCTTCGGTATCGGTGATGCGATTGACTGTCAGACTCACCCCGTTGATGGTGATTGAGCCCTTGTAGGCCAGGTACTTACCCAGATCGCGCGGTGCTAAGACCCGCAACTCCCAGCTCTCGCCCACCTGGGCAAAGTGCGTCACTTGCCCCAGTCCATCGACATGGCCCGACACCAGGTGCCCTCCCAGCCGGTCGTGGGCGCGCAGCGCTTTTTCGAGGTTGATGGGCCCGGGCGTGTCCAGCCCCGTGGTCTTGAGCAGCGATTCGGCCGAGATATCGACGGTGAACTGCAGCGCTTGGGGCTCCAGCGTGGTCACCGTCATGCAGGCGCCGTTCAGGGCAATGCTGTCGCCCAGGCCTACGTCGTCCAGATACCCCTTTGGGGCTTGAATGACCAAGCGCTTGCCGTGGGCTTCTGTGGCGCCCAGAGGGGCGACTTCTGCAATGCGGCCTTGGCCGGTGATGATTCCTGTGAACATGATTTTGAAAGTGTCAGGGTGTCAATGGTGGGGTCATGAACGATGGATAGCTTCCAGCCGTGCCAGCCTATGTGGCTCGGCGCCCAAGGCTCAAACGCTTAACAGTATCGAGCATGGGCGAATCCATGGTGGCCAAGCTGCTTTTAGGGACCAGTGCGGGAACAAGGCCTCTGGTCTCTCTTTCAGGTGATCGCGTCAACCTCTTTGCACTGGCAACATCCGTTCGGGCTGAGCTTGTCGACGCCTTGCACAGCGCATCCTCTTTGCCGTGATGGTCGTGAGGCTGGGGGGTGTTTTTGTGGTGCTTCTGTGGATGTTGCGCACGGTACTTTTGAGGGCCTATGCGTCAGCTGCGTGACTGCTTGTCGGTGTGATGCCAAAGCCATTGCGCCCGCGCACGCGGGCCACAATGCGCACATCTTCCCCCACCGGCTCCACGCTTTTGAATTCCAGCGCCAGGGCCTGGTCCAGCGCAGTCAGTGGGCCGAACTGCGCCATCGAGAACCCCTGGCCCAGCATCTTGGGGGCCAGGTACACCAGCATCTCATCCACCAGCCCTTCGCGCACGAACGAGCCATTGAGCTTGTTGCCTGCCTCCACATGCAACTCGTTCACCCCTTTGTGCGCCAAGTCGCGCAGCATCGCCGCCAAATCCACCTTGCCCTGTGGGTTGGGCAGGTGAATCACCTCCGCCCCTTGGGCCTCTAGAGCCCGTTTGCGTGCTTCAAATTGCACATCTTTGGGGGCTGCACAGTAGATATAGCAAGCGCGGCCAGCTATGAATAAATGAGCATTCGTGGGAGTTTGCAGCTGGCTGTCCACCACCACCACATGGGGCTGGCGCGGCGTGGGTATATCGCGCACATCCAATCTGGGGTTGTCATCCAGCACTGTGCCAATGCCTGTCAGCACTGCGCATGCGCGTGCACGCCAGGCATGGCCATCCGCGCGGGCTGCGGCAGAGGTGATCCATTGGCTCGCCCCATTGGGCAGGGCCGTGGCACCGTCCAACGATGCGGCGACCTTCATCCGCACCCAAGGCGTCTTGCGCACCATGCGGCTGAAAAAGCCAATGTTCAGCTCGCGCGCAGCCTCCGCGCCGTCGCCCACCTCTACTTGAACCCCCGCGGCACGCAAGCGGGCAAAACCATTTCCTGCCACTTGGGGGTTAGGGTCCGCTATCGACGCTACCACCTTGGCAATGCCTGCCTGAATCAACGCATCACAACAAGGCCCCGTGCGCCCATGGTGCGAACAGGGCTCCAGCGTCACATAGGCGGTAGCCCCGCGCACATCGTGCCCTTGGGCCTGGGCATCGCGCAACGCCATCACCTCGGCATGCGGGCCTCCGGCCTTCTGGGTGAACCCCTGGCCCAGAACGCCCCCACTGGCCGAGGCAATCACGCAGCCGACGCGAGGATTGGGATTGGAAAGAAAAAGCGCCTGGGTGGCTAGCCCAAGCGCTTGATTGATAGGGGAGGGCGCGGAAATTGTCATTGCGCCTGTGATGGTAGCTTAGGGGCTACTTATTCCAACACTCAGTGGTCGTGGTGCCAGAAGTTTTGTTGATAGCCTCTCGTACACCTGTATTGGTGAGCGTGAAGTCTCCGCAGCGATCTGTACCTTGGGGGCCTGCCTTGCGCGTTGCGACTAGAGTAAAGGCCGCGTTGGTATTTCCGGCCTGGAAGCCTATCGTATAACGTTTGGTGGGATCTGGCGTTCCATTTGCCAAGCGCCATTGAAGCGCGTTGGGCAGGGCGGTTGGATAAACCCCCGTCGCCGTGCTAGACCTTTCCAGCCACTGCTGTGCCTGCAGCAACCCCGCACGGGCGTCCGCCCGGTGACCCCGTCGGATGTATTCGCTGTAGCTGGGTATGGCAATGGCAGAAAGGATGCCCACAATGGCTACCACAATCATCACTTCGATGAGGGTGAAGCCCCGCGGTGCTTTTCTCATATGTCGAATCATGGTGTTTCTCTTACTTCAGTTGGCGCCAGCTAGGGCGCAGCGATTGCTCTGGCATGCAAGCCAGGTCTTTACGATTGTTTTTTACATCGATATCTTGGTTTGTACAGCCACCACCAGGCTCCTTGCGGACCATGGTGTGGGAGCCTTTGGCGACCTGGGAGCGCGATACATTTTTGTCATCACCACAGTTGCCGCTCGGGCAGCTTGGTCCGCTAGGTGGTGGTGTGTAGAACTTGCCATTTCCATCAAAGTCCATGATTTGAACAGTCGGCCGCTTACCATCCATGAGGTTCAGCAGGGTCAGGTACTGGCGCTCTTCGTCCACCGTATTGGATTCACAGGTCTCAATATTGGGATCCACGTCTGAGCCCTTGGCAGGCACTTGCGTGTATACCGCCAAAATGTTGCTTCCATCATAGAACTCCATGGGTTTGAGCAGTCGCTCACCCACTGCAGGCAGATCCATGTACCACCCGTTGTAGTTGTACCAAGTGTCCTCCTTCAACTCGTCGGTCACATCCACGGTTGCATAGGTGGAGGTCACAGCTGAAATTTTTTGTTGAGCGAGCTTGGCTGTGGCAATCCCCTCACCCAAAGCTGCAGGCACAGGAACGCAGTTGGAGCCTTTTGCGCAACCTACAACGCCCGGGTTCACCTCCAGGCGCTTGCCCAGTGTGGTGGTTACAACGCTGTAGCGCGTGTTGTCCAGCACGGAGTACAAGGTTTGTACGGTGGAGTCATTCTCATCTGCTTTGGTCACGTTACGGCCCGTACCAAAACCCACCATCATGCCTCCCACTGCCACTGTCTTGGCGCTTGCTCCGCTTCCTACTTTCATGACGCGGTCGTTGGCTCGTACCGTGGGAGCTGTAGAAATGGATTGGTAGAGGGTGCGCGAACTGCTGCCCAGTGTTGCGGGCCCTGTGGCTGTGTACAAGGGGCTCCCGTTAAATGCAACTTTCCAGTTAGCGTCGCTCATGTTCGTGAGGTCGAACTTCCACATATTGCCCAGGTTGTCGCCTGCGTAGACCACATCTGGACGTCCATCGCCATTGAGGTCTACCAGGCGAGGCGCTGCCAGGCCGTTGTCCTTGGCTTTGCCACTGCCGACAGCATCGCTGGCGGCCGCAGGGATCCGCTTAAGCTCTTTATTTCCATCCAGGTACTGAATTAACAATACAGGCCGTTGGTTGGCGCTGTTGTAGCCATTGCCCATGACCACTGCCCACCGATCATTGTTCATGCGAGCGATCTGCGAGGCGCGCAGCGAGTTGGTTTCATCCAGCACGGGGCGTGCGGTGATGTTGCCAATATCCTTGTCCTCCGCTTCAGCTGTGTCGCAAGCTGTTTTCTGCGCTCCCGTCATGGTTGCGCAATTGGGTGTGGTTTCTGCTACCCGAGTGGTATCTTTGGTGCGATCAAGCACGACCAACTTCTGCGCGTTACCTACTGAAAATCCGGGCACGCCCGAGGCGGTATCTGCTGCATTGGGGTTGGTGACGTCCAGCACAAAGTACCCTTTGCCACCAGCGCCCATGGTGCCCACCAAGAACGTTCTCCAGTCAGGTACGTGAACCGTGGGGTTGCCTGGATCCACTGTTCCTTGATCTACATCGCCGGTCATGGGTGACCCATCGACAAAGAACCGATGCTTGTTGTTGTATGCGGGGTCAACCAGTTGCGGTAGGCTGGCAATTACTCCACGGGGGGCGTAGGCAATCTTCTCTGTACCGTCAACGGCAGAGAAGCCGTGCAACAAACCATCATTGCCGCCCACATAAATCATCGGGGTGCGGCTTTTGTTGGCCAGCGTATACGTGTCATAGCCTTTCATTGCATAACTGCTGGAAGGGCTACCGGTGTACCAGACTACCGAATTGACAATATCCCCTTGGCGGCTCTTGCGCTCACGGAATGGCTTGGCTACGGTGTAGCCGGTGGTGTCGCTGCCTTGCAGTGTCATATCGCCTCGAATGAAGTTGAGGCGGTTTTGACCGTTGGTAGCGACAGTCACAGTCGCATCACTAGGATTCTTTCCCAGCAAAGCTTTTTGAGCGGTGCTCAGGTTGGTTTCATCAGTGGCCCACTGGAAGGCTACGCCGCCCTTGTCTTTGGTTGCGACCCATTGGTCACTCCAACTCAAAATCAATCGACCTGTGAGGCTGAACGTTGCATCATCCAATTTGTCGGCTGTATTTTTGCCGCCCCATGATGGAGTGGGGACGGTGGTGCCGTCTTTTTGGACAGTCTCGGCCGTGACAAAGCCTTTCCAGGCATTTTTGGGTTCGTAATTCCCTGTGAACTTGCCTACCGAGTTGCGAGAGATGTTTGAACCGCTAGTGGCGGTTGACGTCATCTCTGGGTCCACCGTGGTGTTGATTTGTTGGAAGATGTCGCGGAATGCCTTGGCCAGATCTTCGCCTTTCTCGACCGCATAAAAACGGCCCCGACCATTGAGCGCTGCGTGCCATAAGTCGAGCGAGCGAACAGGCTCTCCACCCGTACTGAGGTTGGGCCATTTGATATTGCCAGTGATGAAGTCGGGCAGACTGCCGTTGGATCCCTTGTCATAGTTGAAAGGCACCATCAGCGTGGAGTTGAAGGTGGCATTGTTGCTGGCGTCACACGTTTGGCCTGGAGCGAGAATTTTGTTGGTGGTATTGCAGCGGTTCGGTGAATAGGCATTACCACCCCCGTCTGTTCCCGGCCACGTGTAAGCCATTTTGCTCAGACCAATGGTGTGGGTCACCATGTGCGGCCAGTTAGCTGGGTTATAGCGTGGGTTCCAGAATCGATCCAGAATCGCATCATTGCCAGCTTTGTCTTTGCCAAAATTTTCTGTCGCAGGTGCTTGGTTGTACTCTGCTGTGGGCTGGGGTAGGCCTTTCAAGCCAGTGGCACCATTGACATCGTCAACGGCTGTTTGCAACTTCTTAGACCAACTGGCAAAAGACCAGTCAGCTAAGTTGTCGCTGTAAGTATCGGCATACAAGGCGTTTTTGGGCCTTGTGGCTGCATTGGTGCTGCCAAATACGGTGGTGTCTGGTAGCGATATATTCTTGGTGTTGTCGTCTTGGGATCCCCCGGAGACAGCTCCATTCCAACGACCGTCGGTCATGAAAATATGGTAGTTGCGCCGACATCCAAGGTAAGGTGCGGCGGTAGTACCAGGAATGGATGCCCAAGGCCCATTTTTATCCAAGTTGGCGCGCATGTACTCATCTGCTTGCTTGAGCACGCCATGGGATGGTGTTGAGCCGCTCGGCTTGAGGTTGGTAAGGAATGCAAGAAAGTTGGTCCGATGAGTTCCTTCGAGGATCTTCATGGAGTTTGTTGCAAGTGTGGGGGCGCTTCCCGTGGTCCCAGGCAGTGTTTTGGGTGTGCCGTTGTTCCCGTTCATCGACTGCCAAGCCAGACGAATTTTCTTGTCTGACATTAACGCACTGTCGTATTTGGGGTGGGTTGTATCAAAAATCGACTGTAACGAATACCTCAGTACATTCATCCGCCGGCTGGTGCTGGGCCAAGTTCCATCGGCATTGGGTGTTGTATTGTTGGTCGCTCCTGTGGCGCTTTCTGCATCAACCCGAAAATCCATACTGCCGGAATCATCAATAGAAATGATGACGTTAGGTGTCACTCTGGGTTGCACGGTGCCAGGGGGCGCCTGCACCAAATCTACGGCCCAAACGCCGCTGGGAAGTAATGCAGTACTGGCTGCGAGTGCGAGCAGATTTTTGCGAAAGCGAGGGGGCGTGTGGTGGTACATGGCGTACTCCTCAGAAAACAGTGTTTTGATTAAATTGGCTGCAAATGCGCTTTGAATGCGTGCGGATTGCTCTTTCTTGATTTTTTTGAGCAATTAATCGATTGTTTTTTGTGGTGCATAGGTTTGTTGCAAAACCACTTGTGTGCCTTGCTTTCGACCATAAGCAAGGGCTGTAATGCGATAAACCAAATTAGGACTGGTATTGCCACCCAGATTCATTCGCAGTAAATTTTTGGCTCCCGACCCCACAATAACGCCTGAATTCTTGCTGCTTTCGTCGTAACGCAATACTTCAATCCAATACCAACCGCCTTGGTTGGCAGGAGTTGCTATGTCCCACTGCAGGAGAGGATTGACAGGGTTGCTGATACTGCCCTTGCCTGCGCCAGTGAACTGTCCGTATCGCGCTCCTGTGGTTGCTGTGGGGGGCATCATTGCATTAAGGGCGGTCGTATCGTTCCAAAAATCCAGCTTGCCTGTGCGTTTGGTACAAAGGCCATTTCCGCATCCCGTAGGTTTTTGGCCCAGTTCTGCAAGCAAGAGGTCGCGCTCCGTAATGTCTAGTGGGATTTTCTCGGCAGTGCTTGTGCGACAAATATCGCCCACGCCTACGCAACCAGTGCCGTCGGCCTTCTGATTGCGAATGTCCAGTTCAGCATCCTGAAGCAGGGATTGGGCTGCTTCAAAGGCGCGTTGGTAATCAGCATCATTGCCAACCACCAACTCATTGAAAAGCGAAGTCCGCGATGCCCACAATGCCAAAAGCATGGAAAGCATGACGAATATGATGACGACGAACAGCGCCACGCCACGCTGGTGTTTGCGGTGAGATGGGTGATGAATTGCACGGTGCATGATCAGTTCTTCAAGGTGGTTAGAGCGGAAGCAACTGTGCTTTTGTGAGGCCTTGACTGCGCACTTGGAAGACATTGCGGTAGGTCACGTGCATACGTTGGTTGCGCGCTCCAGCGAGGGTGGTCATGTCAATCGCTGTTCCATCGCAGTCACGGTAGGTGCTTGAACCGCCTGTGGGCATATTGATGGCTTCCGCTCCATACAGTACAAAGCAAACCTCCACGGCTTGTACCGTGAGCCAATCAGTTACCGCAGCTCCTGCTACGTATTGGACAGTCAGATTGGTGGGGTTTGTGTTGTTTTGAACCAGATAACGAACCTGAAAATTGGCCACATTTTGTGCAATAGGTTGTGCGACACCTCCATTGCCTTGGCATTGCAATTCGCTACCACTGAGTTGAAAAATGCTCTCCACCCGTTGGTCTGTATTTGTCGCAACGTCAGTCGGTCCACCCAAGCAGTTGCGCCCAATGGTTTGGTCTGTAACTGCGGTGTATACAGATTCCTTATAGCGACGGTAGCCTGTACTGAGCCCGCCGCTAGGGGCGCCCAAAGTGTGCGTTATGGGATCGAAGTCGTTTCCTCCGCTAATTGCTGGCGCCACGGTTTCGAATGCCACGGGAACCATTGCAGAGAAACCCGTTGAAGCCCCGCTGGGGTCGGGGTTGAGGTACAGCGAGCCGGCTTGGCGCAATTGCAAGCCAATGACGCGCATCAGGTAAGCAGACTGTTGCTGAATATTGCTGGCATCGCTGACGGTTCCGGAGACGCCACGCGAGACCATGAGGGCGCCCATTGCAACTGCGATGACGAGCAGGCCGATGGAGAGGCCGACCAGCAATTCAATCAGCGTCACACCCAGTTGATAATGACTGCGAAATGGTTTGCGTTTGCCGGAAAAACGTGAGAGGTGAGTTTTCATATTTATTCTCCGGCGCAGTAGAACTGCTTAAGGCCTCCACCGATGTCGTAGGGTGCGCAGCGTGCAGAGACGGGGATATATTGCAGGTGACAGGTGTAATTTGCGGTGCAAGACGTTGCGCCAACCCCTGTACCTCCGCCGTTTTTGAATGTGCCATCCGTATCGCGGGTCTTGGACGCATCAATATTGTCTCTGTGTGTCGTTTTGTCGGTTGCGTCGCTAATGTTGATTTCGTTCTCTCTCCATCGAACCATCACGCCCAATTGCCGGCGGTTGGCTGTGTCTGTATCTCCAGGGGCCAAGAAAATAGTTGCATCTCCGACGGGCAGCATTTGCTGAACGGTTCGCCTCCAAACGGCTACGTCGTATGTGGTGAGCAGATCGCTGGTGCACGCTGTTGTAGCGCAGTCAACTGCAGGGGCAGACACAGCCGTGGAGGGGTCTGTCCATGCGCTTTGGTAGCTACTCAAGGTCAGGAGTGCATTGGGATGGGCCTTGATGCGTTCACTGAGGTCTTCGATGAGACGAATAGCCTGTGCACGGCGCACCGTAGTTTGGGTATCGGTCAGCGTGCGCATCTGCACTCCCAAAATACCCAAAATACCTAGGGCTGCAATGACGATCGCAACGAGGGATTCAATCAGCGTGATGCCGCGCTGATGATTGTTTGGAAAATGGTGCAATGGGGTAGTCATGGGTATCAGCCGGTGCATGGAATAGCTTCTTGAGGGATGACACGGATGCGGCCGCCAGAGCTCATGCAGACGCCACGTGAGCCCGCATGTGCGGAGCTTTTGTTCAGGGGGACCAAGGTGAACCCTAGCCAAGCGCCATCAACAAGGCCCCAACGATTGAATTGGATGCTGGCACCGCCGCCAGTGCGGTTGACGTGCGCTTTGCCAGCAGATTCAACGCGCTGCAATACAGGCTCGGCGGCATTGCATGTGCCGTTGTTATTGATGTCATGGCAGACAATCCAACCGCAATCCCAGTCGCGGGTCCCGCTGGCAGTAGTGCAGCCATTGGTGTTGTTGGGTATTTTTTGTATGACTACTTGCCCGCCGCGCTTAATGGCTTCAGAGCGTGCGTATTGCAGGCTTGTTTGTAGCTGCTCTGCAGGTTCTCGCACACGCCATCCTTCTATCAGGGGGGTGAAGTTGGGGGCAGCCAAGGAGATGAGGATTGCGACTATGGACACCACAACCATCAACTCAATGGCAGTGAAGCCGGTCACAACGTGCCGAGACTTTGGTCGCAGTGGTCGGTGGGGGTGCATGGCTTTGTGAGGCTTGGCGACTTAAGGGCAGGCAGCGCCATGTTTCATCTGTGCGATGCGTCCACCCTTGGCGCAGAGTCTGATGGCGCTGCTGTCTGTTGCGCTTTTCCCATCAGGGAAGATTGCGATGTCGACAGCCATTGGCGCGCCGCCACTGGTCTCCGAAAGCATTCCCCAGCGGTCCACATATAGCATGTCTTTGTTGTTGCTTTGGGTCATGCTGACTTTGTTGGGGGCTGGGCTCACTTGCAGGTCTGTTGAGACTCCGTTTTGGGTGGAGGTGACTTTCCAGCCGATGCTCCACCCGCCGGTGGCGTCAATGGCGATGCCGCCGCCGCGCTTGATAGCCTCCGACCGGGCGTAGTAGAGGGTCGATGTGAGGCCTTCGGTGGCACTGCGCACGCGCCAACGTTCAATCAATGGAGTAAAGCTGGGGGCTGCCAATGTTGCCAAAATCGCAACAATGGCCACAACAACCATCAATTCAATGGCTGTAAAACCGCGGTGGTTTTTAGGGTGTGGAATTCCCAGAGATGGGGGCAGTGCATGCATGAGGGCGATCCTAAGGAGTTCGTGGTTGGGCTGCGACAGCCTGTGTGACCAGTGGCGCTAGCGTGGGGATGAGCGGCGACTATCTGCGTGTGTACCCCAAGCAGGCCCCGGCGTTGGGCATTCCTTTGCATTCTCGGTAAAGGCGACGATCTCGCTCGGCGCGCGACTCTTCCGATGGGCTGCGTTGGTGGGTGACTTTGCCTGTGTTTTTCTTGCTGATCGTCGTGTTATTTGCTGTAGTTTTGTCGCCAGCGGAGCCTTTGGTCAGCGCGTAAGAAGGGGAAACAAGGATGCACAGGCCAATGGCACCAGTGGTTACTGCGAGCCACAGGCGTTTGTTCCAAGGCCCGGAGTGAGGGGCTGTGCGTGCGGGGGAAAAGGGATGTTGCATGGCTAGGTGCTTTCGAGGCTGAGCTGTAGCAGCTGATTGGGCGCAGTGTTCTGGATCGCGGGGTGCTTGGCAAGCCAAATTCGGACCCGGGCTATAATTGCGAGGTTTTGCATGGTGCAAGACGCACGCCCGTGGCCGTTCCAGCTGCTGGCGCAAGTAAAAACCATGGCCCTCTGCTTGCGGCGGGTCGCATTCAAGGAAAACACATGATCGCATCCTCCATCAAGGCCGAAGTCGTCAAGGCGAACGCCCGTGCTGCCAATGACACTGGTAGCCCAGAAGTGCAAGTGGCCCTGCTGACGGCCCGCATCAACGAATTGACTCCTCACTTCAAGACACACGCCAAGGACCACCATGGTCGCCGTGGCCTGCTGCGCATGGTGAGCCGTCGTCGCAAGCTGCTGGACTATCTGAAGGCCAAGGACGCTGACCGTTACACCGCGCTGATCGCCAAGTTGGGTCTGCGCAAGTAATTTTCATTGCATGCGAAAACGCCTGGGTTAGTCCGCTAGCTCAGGCGTTTTTTACTTCGGAGTCGCAAAACGGAGCGAAGCTGTGTCATTCCAATGAAGTTGCCGCCATGGGTTGGTGTGCAGGTTCCCTGGAATGGCATCGTGTTCTGAATTGCCCTCCAAGACAATCTGGTAGAGCGCTACCAGCTATCAAAATAGGAGCTGAACATGAGCATTTTCAATAAAATCACCAAAACCTTCCAATGGGGTGACAAGACCGTCATCATGGAAACGGGCGAGATCGCCCGCCAAGCCTCCGGTGCGGTGCTGGTGAACATTGACGACACCGTGGTGCTGGCCACCGTGGTGGCTTCCAAGGGGGCCAAGCCCGGCCAGGACTTCTTCCCCCTGACGGTGGACTACATCGAAAAGACGTACGCGGCCGGCAAGATTCCTGGCAGCTTCTTCAAGCGCGAAGCCAAGCCCAGCGAGCACGAAACCCTGACCAGCCGCCTGATCGACCGCCCGATTCGTCCGCTGTTCCCCGAAGGTTTCTTCAACGAAGTGCACGTGGTGATCCACACGGTGTCGCTGAACCCTGAAGTGGATGCTGACATCGCAGCCCTGATTGCTACCAGCGCGGCCCTGGCCATCTCTGGCATCCCATTCAACGGCCCCATTGGTGCTGCACGCGTGGGTTATATCAACGGCGAATACGTGCTGAACCCCGGCCAGACTGCGCGCAAGAACTCGCAGATGGATCTGGTGGTGGCGGGCACCGAAGCCGCAGTGCTGATGGTCGAATCCGAAGCCCAGCAACTGTCTGAAGAAATCATGCTGGGTGCCGTGGTGTTCGGTCACGAGCAAGGCAATGTGGCCATCAACGCCATCCACGAACTGGTGCGTGATGCGGGCAAGCCCGTGTGGCAGTGGGAAGCGCCTGCCAAGGACGAAGCCCTGATCGCCAAGGTGGTGGCTCTGGCCGACGACAAGCTGCGCGCTGCCTACCAGATCCGCAACAAGCAAGCCCGTACCCAAGCCTGCCGTGAAGCCTATGCGGCCGTGATGGCTGCGCTGAAGGCTGATGGTGTTGAATTTGACGCGGTCAAGGTCGAAGGCATGTTGTTCGATATTGAAGCCGGTATCGTGCGCAGCCAGATTCTGGCGGGCGAACCCCGTATCGATGGCCGTGATACGCGCACCGTGCGCCCCATCGAAATCCGCGGCAGTGTGCTGCCTCGCGCCCATGGCTCGTCGCTGTTCACGCGTGGCGAAACCCAGGCGCTGGTTGTGACTACGCTGGGCACCGAGCGTGATGCACAGCGCATCGATGCGCTGGCTGGCGAGTACGAAGACCGTTTCATGATGCACTACAACATGCCTCCCTTCGCCACTGGCGAAGTGGGTCGCATGGGCTCGACCAAGCGCCGCGAAATCGGCCACGGCCGTCTGGCCAAGCGTGCTCTGGTGGCCGTGCTGCCGACCAAGGAGGAATTCCCCTACACCATGCGTGTGGTGTCGGAAATCACCGAGTCCAATGGCTCTTCGTCGATGGCTTCGGTCTGCGGTGGCTGCCTGTCGCTGATGGATGCTGGCGTGCCCATGAAGGCGCACGTGGCGGGTATCGCCATGGGCTTGATCAAGGATGCCAACCGCTTTGCCGTGCTGACCGACATCCTGGGCGATGAAGATCACCTGGGCGACATGGACTTCAAGGTGGCTGGTACCACAGCCGGTATCACCGCGCTGCAGATGGACATCAAGATCCAAGGTATCACCAAGGAAATCATGCAAGTTGCTCTGGCCCAAGCCAAGGAAGCGCGCATTCACATCCTGGGCAAGATGCAAGAGGCCATGGGCGAAGCCAAGACCGAAGTGTCGAACTTTGCGCCCAAGCTCTACACGATGAAGATCAACCCCGAGAAGATCCGCGACGTGATCGGCAAGGGTGGCTCGGTGATCCGTGCGCTGACCGAAGAAACCGGCTGCCAGATCAACATCGACGAAGACGGCACCATCACCATTGCCGCCACGGATGCCGCCAAGGCGGACGAGGCCAAGAAGCGCATTGAGCAGATCACGGCCGAAGTTGAAATCGGCAAGATCTACGAAGGCCCAGTGACCAAGATACTGGACTTCGGTGCGTTGATCAATCTGCTGCCTGGCAAGGACGGTCTGTTGCACATCAGCCAAATCGCCCACGAGCGTGTTGAGCGCGTGGGTGACTACCTGACCGAAGGCCAGATCGTCAAGGTCAAGGTCATGGAGACTGATGAGAAGGGTCGCATCAAGCTGTCGATGAAGGTGTTGGCAGACCGCCCTGCCGGTGGCAGTGACCGCCCTGCGCCCGCCGAGCGCGGTGACCGTGAGCCACGCCGTGACCACGGTCGTGATGGCGGTCGCCAGCCCTCTGAGCAACAACAACAGCAAGAGCAGCAACAGCAGTGATTTATCGTACCTTCGGGTCCGTGAATTGAAGTAGTTTGCTATTAAATTTATAGCTTCTGCCGCTTATTTGATAGGCGTTAGAGGCTTAAATTGCCTAAACGTACCGACTTATGACTGAGCGCCTCATGCGTGCTGTAGAGATATCCTCGTTCGGAGCGCCTGGTGTGCTTCGTCTGGGGGATCGCCCTGTGCCGGCGCCTGGTGCGGGTGAGGTGCTGATTCGGGTGAGTGCCAGCGGCATCAATCGTCCTGATGTCTTGCAGCGCGCGGGGCATTACGCTCCGCCACCCGGTGCTTCTGATCTTCCGGGGTTGGAAGTCGCGGGTGTCATCGAGTCTGGTGACGCGCAGGCTTTGGCTTTGGCGGGCTTGCAGCTCGGAGATCGGGTCTGTGCCTTGGTGTCGGGTGGTGGTTATGCCCAGTGGTGCGTAGCGCCTGTGGGGCAGTGCCTGCCTGTGCCTGGGGGGCTTACGGACATCGAGGCGGCGTCGTTGCCTGAGACCTTCTTTACGGTGTGGAGCAATGTGTTTGACCGGGGGCGTTTGCAACTGGGTGAGTGGCTTCTGGTGCAGGGCGGCACAAGTGGCATTGGCGTTACGGCCATCCAGTTGGCCAAGGCCTGGGGTGCCCAGGTGGTTGCCACAGCAGGCAGTGATGAGAAATGTGCCGCTTGCGTGGCGCTGGGCGCTTCCTATGCGATTAACTACCGCACCCAGGATTTTGTGGAAGAAGTGCGTCGCATCACTGGGCAGCGCGGCGTTGATGTGGTGCTGGACATGGTTGCGGGTGATTACGTGACCCGCGAGGTGGAGTGCCTGGCGGAGGATGGCCGACTGGTCATCATTGCGGTGCAAGGCGGCACCAAAAGTGCCCTCAATGCAGGGCTGGTGCTGCGCCGCAGGCTGACTGTCACGGGTTCTACGTTGCGGCCCCGGTCGGTGGAGTTCAAGACAGCCATCGCCCAAGCTCTGCGCCAGCATGTGTGGCCTCTGATCGCATCGGGGCAGGTGCGTCCGGTGATCTATCGCACGTTTGATGCAAGTGAGGCGGCCGATGCCCATGCGCTCATGGAGTCCAATCAGCACACGGGCAAGATTGTTTTGACCTGGTAATCATGAAAAAGAAACTCATTGCAGGCAACTGGAAGATGAATGGCGGTTTGGTTGCCAACGAGGGGCTCGTTCGGGGGCTTCTGGCGGGGCTGGCTTCGGCGCCGTCTTGTGATGTTGCGGTGGCCGTGCCAGCTCCTTATCTGGCGCAGGTGCGGGCTTTGACTGCGGGCTCTCCAATTGCCTTGGCCTCACAGGATGTGTCTGCGCATGCATCGGGTGCGTACACCGGTGAGTCGGCTGCGGGCATGCTCAAGGAGTTCGATGTGCGCTATGCGCTTGTGGGGCATTCCGAGCGCCGCCAATACCATGGCGAATCAGATGCCGTGGTGGCTGAAAAAGCCCGTCAAGCCCTGGCTTTGGGCATTACCCCGATTGTTTGCGTGGGGGAGACTCTGCAAGAGCGCGAATCGGGTCAGACGGAGGCTGTCGTCAAGCGCCAGTTGGCCGCCGTCATCCATGTCAATGGCCATTGCATCAGTGAAATCGTGGTTGCCTACGAGCCTGTGTGGGCGATTGGCACGGGACGTACGGCGTCTCCTGAGCAGGCGCAGCAAGTGCATGCTGTGCTGCGTGCGCAATTGGCGGCTGCCAGTGCGCATGCGGATCGGGTTCGTCTTCTTTATGGTGGCAGCATGAATGCCGCCAATGCCGCAGAGTTGTTGGCACAGCCAGACATTGATGGCGGGTTGGTGGGTGGAGCCTCGCTCAAGCCGGAAGATTTTTTAAAGATCATCGCTGCGGCCCAATGAACTGTGCGCAGTAAGCTATTCAATTAGGAGTAAAAATGAGTGTTTTGGTGAATGTGATTTTGGCCGTGCAGATGCTGGCGGCATTGGGAATGATTGGGTTGATCC
The DNA here is from genome assembly GCF_002749705.1 of Acidovorax sp. 56. Taxonomy (NCBI): domain Bacteria; kingdom Pseudomonadati; phylum Pseudomonadota; class Betaproteobacteria; order Burkholderiales; family Comamonadaceae; genus Acidovorax; species Acidovorax sp. 56. Next base: position 2,160,722 of record NZ_PEEV01000001.1, on the reverse strand, counting down.
TGGTTCAGCACGGCAAGGGTGCTGACATGGGGGCCGCATTTGGCAGTGGCTCTTCCGGTAGCCTTTTCGGTGCTAGCGGCAGTGCCAACTTTTTGTCGCGCAGCACGGCGGTCTTGGCGGCTGTGTTCTTTGTCTCCACGTTGGCGTTGGCCTATTTTGGCAATGCCCGCCCAGCCAGTTCTGGTAGCGTGCTGGAGACGCCTGCTGCGGTTGCGCCTTCTGGTGCGCCAGCTTCGGGTGGTGTGGATGCTGTGCCTGCGGCCCCTGTCGTGCCCGCATCTGGTGCGGCCCAGATCCCAACAAAATAATCCGCACTAAATTGACGCCCTGTTCTTTGTGCAGGGTTTTTCCGGAGTAGAATTCTGGATTGTCTGGAAAGCCAAAACCTTCATGGTTCCTCATGCCATCCAGACATGCAACAACAGCCGTCGTGGTGAAATTGGTAGACACGCTATCTTGAGGGGGTAGTGGCGAAAGCTGTGCGAGTTCGAGTCTCGCCGACGGCACCAAAACAAAAGCCTGCCCGCAAAATTTGTAAAATTTTGACGGATCGGGCTACAGCGGTGAGCATCCTCAAGATGAACCTCGATCAGTACCTCCCCGTCCTTTTGTTCATCTTGGTTGGCATCGCCGTCGGCGTTGTCCCCTTGATTCTTGGTTATGTGCTGGGCCCCAATCGTCCAGATGCAGCCAAAAACTCCCCTTATGAATGCGGCTTTGAGGCCTTTGAAGATGCGCGCATGAAGTTCGATGTGCGCTACTACCTCGTGGCCATTTTGTTCATCCTGTTCGATCTTGAAATTGCGTTTCTCTTTCCTTGGGCGTTGACGCTGCATGAGGTGGGGATGACAGGCTTCGTGGCGGTGTCGATCTTCTTGGCCATTCTGGTCGTGGGTTTTGCCTACGAGTGGAAAAAGGGCGCGTTGGATTGGGAATGATCGAGCTTCAATAAGAGGACGAATGCGATGATTGAAGGCGTGATGAAGGAAGGCTTCATCACCACCAGCTATGACTCGGTGGTGAATTGGGCTAAAACCGGTTCTTTGTGGCCCATGACCTTCGGTCTGGCGTGCTGCGCGGTAGAGATGATGCATGCGGCGGCTGCTCGCTATGACATTGGTCGTTTTGGCGCGGAGGTGTTTCGCGCCAGTCCGCGTCAATCCGATTTGATGATCGTGGCCGGTACGCTGTGCAACAAGATGGCTCCAGCCTTGCGCAAGGTGTATGACCAGATGTCGGAGCCACGTTGGGTGCTGTCGATGGGGTCTTGCGCCAATGGCGGTGGTTACTACCACTACAGCTACTCTGTGGTGCGCGGTTGTGACCGCATCGTTCCTGTGGATGTGTATGTGCCTGGTTGCCCCCCAACGGCTGAAGCGTTGATTTACGGCATCATCCAGCTGCAACAAAAAATCCGCCGCACCAATACCATTGCTCGCGTCTGAAGGGTTGATGATGACTGCTGTTGCCATTCGGCCCGAAAAACTCAAAGACAACATCGCTGCAGCCTTGGGGGCTAAGGTTCGCGAGATCACTGTGGCTTTGGGTGAAGTGACTGTCGTCGTTGCCGCGGCAGACTATCTGGATGCCATGCGCACACTCCGTGATGCCCAAGCCTGTCGCTTTGAGCAATTGGTGGACTTGTGCGGTGTGGACTATTCTGAGTATGCAGACGTGGTCAATGAAGGTGCGCGTTATTGCGTCGTTTCCCATCTGTTGTCTGTCAGCCTGAACCAGCGCGTGCGCGTGAAGGTGTTTTGCCAGGATGACGACTTTCCCGTGGTCGCCTCTGTGGCAGATCTCTGGAATTCGGCCAACTGGTATGAGCGCGAAGCCTTTGATTTGTTTGGCATCGTGTTTGACGGTCACAACGATTTGCGGCGCATTCTAACGGACTATGGTTTTATCGGCCATCCGTTCCGTAAAGACTTTCCTCTGTCTGGCCATGTGGAAATGCGCTACGACGCTGAGCAGCGTCGTGTGGTGTATGAGCCTGTGTCTATTGAGCCCCGTGAAATCACGCCTCGCATCGTTCGCGAAGACAAGTACGGAGGTTTGCACTGAGTCGCTTTGCGCTCATGTGATCCATCATGGCAGAAATCAAAAATTACTCTCTGAACTTTGGCCCGCAACATCCGGCCGCGCACGGCGTGTTGCGTCTGGTGCTGGAGTTGGATGGCGAAGTGGTGCAACGTGCGGATCCGCACATTGGTCTGCTGCACCGTGCCACCGAAAAGCTGGCTGAGCACAAAACCTACATCCAGTCCTTGCCTTACATGGACCGGCTCGACTATGTGTCGATGATGTGCAACGAGCACGCTTACTGCCTGGCCATTGAGAAGCTGCTGGGTCTTGAGGTGCCTTTGCGTGCGCAGTACATCCGGGTCATGTTCTCGGAAATCACGCGCCTGCTGAACCATTTGATGTGGCTTGGGTCGCATGGCAACGACTGCGGTAGTTCCACCATCCTGATCTATGCTTTCCGTGAGCGGGAAGACCTGTTTGACATGTACGAGGCTGTCTCCGGCGCCCGTATGCATGCAGCGTACTTCCGCCCCGGCGGTGTTTACCGTGATCTGCCTGACAGCATGCCCCAGTACAAGGTCAGCAAGATCAAGAACGCCAAGGCGCTGGAGGCAATGAATCAGAACCGTAAGGGTTCTTTGTTGGATTTCATCGACGATTTCACGCAACGCTTCCCGGCTTGTGTGGATGAGTACGAAACACTTTTGACCGACAACCGGATCTGGAAGCAGCGGACTGTGGGGATTGGTGTTGTGACACCGGAGCGTGCTTTGAATCTGGGCATGACTGGCCCGATGTTGCGCGGCTCTGGCATCGCTTGGGATTTGCGCAAGAGCCAACCTTACGATGCCTATGACCGGGTGGATTTCGATATTCCGCTGGGCAAGACGGGTGATTGCTACGACCGTTATTTGGTTCGTATGCAGGAGATGCGCGAATCCAACCGCATCATCAAGCAGTGCGTGGATTGGCTCAAAGCCAATCCAGGTCCAGTGATTACTGACAATCACAAGGTTGCTGCGCCTGCGCGTGAGTCCATGAAGTCGAACATGGAGGAGTTGATCCACCATTTCAAGCTGTTCACTGAAGGATTTCACGTTCCTGAAGGTGAAGCTTACGCAGCGGTGGAGCACCCCAAGGGGGAATTTGGCATTTACTTGGTAAGTGACGGTGCCAACAAGCCTTATCGCTTGAAAATTCGCGCTCCTGGGTTTGCGCACTTGGCGACCTTGGATGAGATGGCGCGCGGACACATGATTGCTGACGCCGTGGCCATTATTGGCACCATGGATATCGTGTTCGGAGAGATTGACCGATGATTACCGAAGCGACGCTGGCGCGGTTTGCGCGTGAAGTGGCTAAGTACCCTGCAGACCAAAAGCAGTCTGCCGTGATGGCTTGTTTGTCCATCGTGCAGCAAGAGCAGGGCTTTGTCAGTCCTGACAGTGAAGCTGTGATCGCAGAGTATCTGGGCATGGCTCAGATCGCCGTGCATGAAGTCACCACCTTCTACAACATGTACAACCAGCAGCCCGTGGGCAAGTACAAGCTGAATGTTTGTACCAACCTTCCTTGCCAGTTGCGTGACGGTCAGAAGGCCTTGCATCATCTGGAAAAAAAGCTGGGTGTTTCCATGGGGGAGACAACTGCTGATGGGTTGTTCACTCTGCAGCAATGTGAATGCCTGGGTGCATGCGCTGACTCACCAGTCATGCTGGTCAATGACCGGACGATGTGCAGCTTCATGGACAACGACAAGCTCGACCAGCTGGTCGATGGCCTTCGTGCTGCGGAGGGCAAGTGATGACGACAGCTGCACAAATTCTTTCCCAGTTTCAATCCACGGGTGTCCAGACGTGCTTCCATGATCGCCATATCAATCCGCAGATTTATGCGGACTTGGATGGTAAGAACTGGAGCATCAAGGACTACGAGGCGCGTGGTGGCTACCAGGCACTCCGTCGTATCCTGGGCAAGGATGGCTCTGAGGGCTTGAGCCAGGACCAAGTGATTGCGACGGTCAAGGAATCCGGTTTGCGTGGTCGCGGTGGTGCGGGCTTTCCGACTGGGCTCAAGTGGAGCTTTATGCCCCGCTCATTCCCCGGCCAGAAGTATTTGGTGTGCAACTCCGACGAAGGCGAGCCAGGCACCTGCAAGGACCGCGACATCCTGCAGTTCAACCCGCACATCGTCATCGAAGGCATGATCATCGCGGCCTACGCGATGGGCATCTCCGTGGGCTACAACTACATCCACGGCGAAATCTTCCAGACCTACGACCGCTTCGAAGAAGCGCTCGAAGAAGCGCGCGCAGCGGGCTACCTGGGCGACAAGATCCTGGGCAGTAACTTCAGCTTCCAGTTGCATGCGGCGCACGGCTTTGGCGCCTACATCTGCGGCGAAGAGACCGCGTTGCTCGAATCGCTGGAAGGCAAGAAGGGTCAGCCGCGTTTCAAGCCGCCATTTCCGGCCAGCTTCGGTTTGTACGGCAAGCCCACCACCATCAACAACACCGAGACCTTCGCGGCCGTGCCGTGGATCATCCGCAACGGCGGTGCTGCCTATCTCGAATGCGGCAAGCCCAACAATGGTGGTACCAAGATCTTCTCGGTCTCCGGCGACGTGGAAAAGCCTGGGAACTATGAGATTCCTTTAGGCACACCGTTCTCCAAGCTGTTGGAGTTGGCTGGTGGCGTGCGCAAGGGGCGTCAGCTCAAGGCTGTGATTCCAGGGGGGTCGTCATCCCCGGTTCTTCCTGCATCCATCATTATGGAATGCACGATGGACTATGACTCCATCGCCAAGGCGGGCTCCATGCTGGGCTCTGGCGCTGTGATTGTGATGGACGACTCCCGAAACATGGTTGAAAGCCTGTTGCGTTTGTCCTATTTCTATTCGCACGAGTCTTGCGGCCAATGCACGCCGTGCCGCGAAGGCACGGGCTGGATGTGGCGTGTCATTGATCGCATTCAGCACGGTCAGGGGCGCGAAGGTGATCTGAACCTGCTCAATTCTGTGGCTGACAACATCCAGGGCCGCACGATTTGCGCTTTGGGCGATGCTGCCGCCATGCCCGTGCGCGCCATGATCAAACACTTCCGTCCCGAGTTTGAGGCACTGATCCGGAACAACGCCCCACAGGCTGCGACGTCCGTCTGATCGCGAGAGAACATATGGTTGAAATTGAACTGGACGGTCAGAAAGTAGAAGTCGCCGAAGGCTGCATGGTGATGCATGCTGCCGAGAAGGCGGGTACCTACATTCCCCATTTCTGTTACCACAAGAAGCTTTCCATCGCCGCTAATTGCCGCATGTGCCTGGTGGATGTGGAAAAAGCGCCCAAGCCCATGCCTGCCTGTGCCACACCGGTGACACAAGGCATGATTGTGCGCACCAAGAGCGACAAGGCCATCAAGGCACAGCAGTCGGTCATGGAGTTTTTGCTGATCAATCACCCCCTGGATTGCCCTATCTGTGACCAAGGCGGTGAATGTCAGTTGCAGGATTTGGCTGTGGGTTACGGCGGCTCTTCCTCGCGCTATGAAGAAGAAAAGCGCGTGGTACCGGTCAAGGACGTTGGCCCGCTGATTTCCATGCAGGAAATGAGCCGTTGTATCCATTGCACCCGCTGCGTGCGTTTTGGCCAAGAAGTGGCCGGCGTGATGGAGCTGGGCATGATCCACCGCGGTGAGCATTCCGAGATCACCACGGTCACGGGTGATACGGTAGACTCCGAGTTGTCGGGCAACATGATCGACATCTGCCCTGTCGGCGCTTTGACCAGCAAGCCTTTCCGTTACAGCGCCCGTACATGGGAGCTGTCGCGTCGCCGCTCGGTGAGCCCGCACGACTCGACCGGTTCCAACCTGATTGTCCAGGTCAAGAACCACAAGGTCATGCGTGTTGTGCCCCTGGAGAACGAAGCCGTTAACGAGTGTTGGATTGCCGACCGTGACCGTTTCTCCTATGAAGCGCTGAATGGCGAAGATCGCTTGACCCAGCCCATGCTCAAGCAGGGTGGGGCGTGGAAAGAAGTCGACTGGCAAACTGCGCTCGAGTACGTTGCCAACGGTCTCAAGAACATCAAGAACGATCACGGTGCCAAGAGCATTGGTGCCTTGGTCAGCCCGCATAGCACGCTGGAAGAGTTGTATCTGGCTGGTGCTCTGGTGCGTGGTTTGGGCAGTGACAACATCGATTACCGTCTGCGCAACGCTGAATTTGCTGCACCCGAAGGCATTCGTTGGCTGGGTACTTCTATTGCTTCGTTGTCTACACTGCAACGTGTGTTGGTGGTGGGCTCGAACCTGCGCAAGGACCATCCACTGTTTGCCCAGCGTATTCGCCAGGCTGCACGCCATGGTTGCCAAGTCAGCGCCATCGGCTCCGTGGGCCAGGATTGGGCCATGCCTGTGCAGCCATTCGTTGCACAAAATGCTTCTGAGTGGGTGACCACGCTGGGTGGTATCGCTTTTGCAGTAGCCCAAGAGAAGGGCGTTGCTGCCCCTCAAGGCGCGGTTGCCGCCAGCGACGCCGCGCAAGCCATCGCTCGTTCCCTGCTGGGCGGTGAACGCAAGGCGGTGCTGCTGGGCAACGGCGCTGCACACCATGCGCAAGCCACACAGTTGTTGGCACTCGCCAACTGGATTGCCGACAACACTGGTGCAACGGTGGGTTACCTGACTGAGGCGGCCAACACTGTGGGCGCACAGTTTGCGGGTGCTCACCCTGTCAATGGTGGTCTGAATGCAGCCCAAATGCTCTCCGGTGGTTTGAAGGCTGCAGTGTTGCTCAACACTGAGCCGGTCTATGACTCCGCTGCGGGTGCACAAGCTGCAACCGCTCTGGCTGGTGCTGAGATGGTGGTCACGTTGAGCCCCTTCAAGGCCAATATGGAGTTCAGTGACGTTCTGTTGCCAATTGCCCCGTTCACAGAAACGTCTGGCAGCTTCGTCAATGCCGAAGGTCGCTTGCAAAGTTTCCACGCGGTGGTGCGCCCATTGGGAGACACCCGTCCGGCATGGAAGGTTCTGCGTGTTCTGGCCAATCTGCTGGGCGTGCCCGGTTTCGATTTCGAAACTTCCCAGGACGTGGTGGCCCGCGCTACGAACGCACCTGCGGGTTCGGTCACCCAACTGCCTGCAGCACAACTGTCAAACGCTGTGAAAGCGGTGTCCTGTGCTGCGGCTGTTGTTGGCGAGCCAGTGGTTGCTTCCATTTATCAACTGGACGGCTTGGTGCGCCGTTCCACGTCGCTGCAGCTCACTGCCGACGCACGCATGGCTCGTGAAGGAGTGGCCGCATGATCGACGCGATCTACAACGTGGGCCTGAACCTGCTTTCCTTTGGCTGGTGGACTGGCATGGTCTGGCCGGTACTCTGGATTCTGCTCAAGATCGTTTGCATCTTGGCCCCATTGATGGGCGCTGTGGCGTACCTGACTTTGTGGGAGCGTAAGCTGCTGGGCTTCATGCAGGTGCGCCACGGCCCCAATCGCGTGGGCCCTTTGGGGTTGCTGCAGCCTATTGCAGATGCCTTGAAGTTGCTCACCAAAGAAATCATCCAGCCCACCGCTGCAAGCAAGGGGCTGTTTGTGCTCGGGCCGATCATGGCGATCATGCCCGCTCTGGCTGCATGGGTCGCGATCCCCTTTGGCCCTGATGTTGCCTTGGCCAATGTCAATGCAGGCTTGCTGTTGGTGATGGCCATCACCTCCATTGAGGTGTATGGAGTGATCATTGCAGGCTGGGCATCGAACTCCAAGTACGCCTTCCTGGGTGCTCTGCGTGCTTCGGCCCAAATGGTGAGTTATGAAATCGCGATGGGGTTCTGTTTCCTCGTGGTCATCATGGTGTCCGGCAGCATGAACCTCACCGAGATCGTCATGTCGCAAGCCAAGGGCATGGCTGCAGACAAAGGCCTGACCTTCCTGTCATGGAACTGGTTGCCCCTGTTGCCAATTTTCTTGGTGTACCTGATCTCTGGCGTTGCTGAAACCAACCGTCACCCTTTTGACGTGGTGGAAGGCGAAGCTGAAATCGTGGCCGGTCACATGGTCGAGTATTCGGGCATGGGCTTCGCGATCTTCTTTCTGGCCGAGTACGCCAGCATGTGGTTGGTATCGATCCTTGCTGTACTGATGTTCCTGGGGGGCTGGTTGCCACCTCTGGATATCTTGTCCTTCGTTCCCGGTTGGATCTGGTTGGCAGCCAAGACATTCTTGGTGGTGTCCATGTTCATCTGGATTCGTGCCACGTTCCCGCGCTTCCGTTATGACCAGATCATGCGTTTGGGCTGGAAGATTTTTATCCCAGTCACCTTGGTGTGTCTGGTGATCGTCGGCGGGTGGTTGCTCTCGCCTTGGAATATCTGGAAATAAGCGGGGACACGAATGACTGCTGTTGCTGCTGCTGCGCCTTTTTCGTTCAAAGACTTTTTCAAGAGCTTCATGCTCGTGGAGTTGCTCAAGGGCATGGCCCTGACTGGGCGCTATGCCTTTCGCCGCAAGGTGACCGTGCAGTTCCCAGAAGAGAAAACTCCGCTGTCTCCCCGCTTTCGGGGCTTGCATGCCCTGCGCCGTTATGACAACGGCGAGGAGCGTTGCATTGCCTGCAAGCTATGCGAGGCCGTGTGCCCCGCGATGGCGATCACCATCGAATCCGATGTGCGTGAAGACGGCTCGCGTCGCACCACCCGTTACGACATCGATTTGACCAAGTGCATCTTCTGCGGCTTTTGCGAAGAGAGCTGCCCGGTCGATTCGATTGTGGAAACCCATATCTTTGAATACCACGGTGAGAAGCGTGGTGACCTGTATTTCACGAAGGACATGCTCCTGGCTGTGGGCGACCGGTACGAAGGCGAAATCGCTGCTGCCAAGGCAGCAGATGCCAAATACCGTTGATCGGTGTTGAACTCAGCCTGTTTGCCTGACTTTCTATAAAGACCCGATCCATGGACGCCAAGACTGGTTTCTTCTACCTCTTCTCGGTTGTGCTGCTTTTTGCCGCCTTCCGGGTGATTACCGCGCGCAACCCTGTGCACGCGGTGCTCTATCTCATCCTGGCTTTCTCCCAAGCTGCCGCAGTTTGGTTGCTGCTCAAGGCGGAGTTTTTGGCCATTGCCTTGGTGCTGGTCTATCTCGGCGCTGTGATGGTGCTGTTCTTGTTCGTCGTGATGATGTTGGACATCCATATCGACACCGTGCGAAAAGGCTTTTGGAAACACTTTCCTTTGGCCGCCACGGTCGGCGCGTTGATCGCACTGGAAATGGCTGCGGTGTTGATGGGTGGGTTCCGGGGGCTGGATGAGCCCAAGGTGGCTGCTCCATTGTTGGATGCCGCAGGCCAGGTGGTTCAGTATTCCAACACCAAGACATTGGGCAAGTTGCTCTACACCGAGTACTTGTACCCCGTAGAAATTGCGGCCGTGATTTTGCTGGTGGCCATGATTGCCGCCATTGCCTTGACGCTGCGTCAGCGCAAGGACAGCAAGGCGATCAACCCCTCCGTTCAGGTGCGTGTTCGTGCCCGTGATCGACTTGAGGTGGTGAAGGTTGCCGCCACACAGAAGCCTGCAGAACCTTCGCTGGAAGAAGCCCAGGCTCAGGAGAAAAAAGCATGACGTTGACATTGGGGCACTTTCTATCGCTCGGGGCGATGCTTTTCGCGCTGGCTGTCATTGGTATCTTTTTGAACCGCAAGAATTTGATCGTTTTGCTGATGGCCATTGAGCTGATGCTGCTGGCGGTCAACATGAATTTCGTAGCGTTTTCCCACTATCTGGACGACATGCACGGGCAAGTGTTCGTGTTTTTTATCCTGACAGTGGCAGCTGCTGAATCCGCCATTGGGCTGGCCATTCTGGTGCTGCTGTTCCGCAACAAGTCCAGCATCAACGCAGAAGACCTCAACACCCTCAAGGGTTGATGAGTTACCCGTATTCCCAAGGTTCTCAATAATGAGTCAAACCCTCTCTGCTTCAACGCTCCTGGCCGTCCCGCTGGCCCCGCTGGCGGGTGCTTTGCTGGCAGGCGTTTTCGGCACCACCTTTGGTGGTAACTGGATTGGCCGTCGCCTTAGCCACACCTTGACGATTCTGGGTGTGCTGGTGGCTTTTGTTCTGTCCGCCATGACGCTCAAGAGCGTTGCTCTGGATGGTGCCCGCTTCAATGAAACCCTCTACACCTGGATGGTGGTCGGCGGCTTGAAGATGGAGGTAGGCTTCCTCATTGACAGCCTCACGGCCATGATGATGGTGGTCGTGACGTTTGTTTCGCTGATGGTGCACACCTACACCATCGGCTATATGGAAGAAGACGAAGGCTACAACCGCTTCTTCTCCTACATTTCGCTTTTCACTTTCTCGATGCTCATGCTGGTCATGAGCAACAACCTGCTGCAGCTGTTCTTCGGCTGGGAAGCGGTGGGCCTGGTCTCTTATCTGCTGATCGGGTTCTGGTTCAACAAGCCCACGGCGATCTTCGCCAACATGAAGGCTTTCCTGGTCAACCGCGTGGGTGACTTCGGCTTTATTTTGGGTATCGGCCTGATCGCGGCCTACACCGGAACGCTGAATTACGGCGAGATTTTTGCCAAATCGGGTGAATTCGGTGGTCTGGCATTTCCCGGTACCGACTGGATGCTGATCACCGTGATTTGCATCTGCCTTTTCATCGGCGCGATGGGCAAGTCCGCACAATTCCCACTGCACGTGTGGCTGCCTGATTCGATGGAAGGCCCGACCCCCATCTCGGCGCTGATCCACGCAGCGACCATGGTGACCGCAGGCATCTTCATGGTGTCGCGCATGTCGCCGCTGTTCGAGCTGTCGGACACGGCACTCAACTTCATTCTGATCATCGGCTCCATCACTGCCCTGTTCATGGGCTTCCTGGGCATCATCCAGAACGATATCAAGCGCGTGGTGGCGTACTCCACGCTGTCGCAGCTGGGCTACATGACGGTGGCTCTGGGTGCCTCGGCCTATTCGGTGGCTGTGTTCCACCTGATGACCCATGCGTTCTTCAAGGCGCTGCTGTTCCTTGGCGCTGGCTCGGTCATCATGGGCATGCACCACAACCAGGACATCCGCTGGATGGGTGGCGTGCGCAAGTACATGCCGATCACCTGGATTACTTCGTTGCTGGGTTCGTTGGCGTTGATCGGTACCCCTCTGTTCGCGGGCTTCTATTCCAAGGACAGCATCATTGAGGCGGTGCACTTCAGCCATCTGCCTGCCGCGCACTTTGCACACTTTGCTGTGCTGGCCGGTGTGTTTGTGACGGCGTTCTATTCGTTCCGCATGTACTTCCTGGTTTTCCATGGCAAGGAACGTTTTGACCAGAACCCCGACGCGCACCACGGCGATCACCATGGGCATGGTCACGACGACCACCATGAACCACACGAGTCGCCTTGGGTGGTGACTGTGCCTCTGGTGCTGTTGGCCATTCCGTCGGTGATTGTCGGTTTCCTGTTCATTCAGCCGATGCTGTTTGGCGACTTCTTCAAGAACGTGATTTTTGTGGACGCTGCAAAGCATCCTGCGATGGCCAAGCTGGGTGAGATATTCCACGGGCCTGTGGCCATGGCTGTGCACGGTCTGCAAACGGCACCTTTCTGGCTGGCATTTGCGGGCGTCGCCTTGTCTTACTACATGTACATGGTCAACCCAGCGCTTCCTGCAGGCATCAAGGCACGTGTTCAGCCGCTGTACCGTTTGCTGGAAAACAAGTACTACCTGGACTGGATCAATGAAAACATCCTGGCCCGTGGCGCCCGTGCGTTGGGCACAGGGCTCTGGAAGGTGGGCGACCAAGCCATCATCGACGGCGGTGTGGTCAACGGCTCCTGGAAACTCGTCGGTGCTGTGTCCGGCGTGATCCGCTGGATGCAATCCGGTTTCATCTTCCATTACGCCTTGGTGATGATTTTGGGTGTCTTCGCGCTGATGACCTGGTTTGTCTGGGGCGACTTCTTCATGCAGCTCATCAAGTAAGGAAAAAAACAAAATGAGTTCGTTGTTGAGTCTCGCAATCTGGACCCCTGTTGTCTTTGGGGTCGTGTTGCTCGCCCTGGGGCGAGATGAGCATGCCCGCGCGGTGCGCTGGATTGCACTGGTGGGTGCCGTGGTTGGCTTTTTGGTCACGCTGCCCCTGTATGGCGGATTTGAGACGGGCACTGCAGCCATGCAGTTCGTCGAGAAGGCTGCCTGGATTGAGCGTTTCAATATCCACTACCACCTGGGTGTGGACGGCATCTCTTTCTGGTTTGTTCCTCTGACTGCCTTCATCACGGTGATCGTGGTTCTGGCGTCGTGGGAGTCGATCACAGAGCGCGTGAACCAGTACATGGGCGCCTTCCTGATTTTGTCGGGCCTGATGATTGGTGTGTTCACGGCACTCGATGGCATGCTGTTCTACGTGTTCTTCGAGGCCACGCTGATCCCCATGTACCTGATCATCGGTATCTGGGGCGGCCCCAACAAGATCTACGCAGCGTTCAAGTTTTTCCTTTACACGCTGATGGGCTCTTTGCTCATGTTGATTGCGCTGATCTACCTGTACAACCAGTCGGGTGGCAGCTTTGACATCGCTTCTTGGCACAAGCTGCCTTTGGGCAGCACCGCGCAGACCTTGCTTTTCTTTGCCTTCTTCGCGGCATTTGCCGTGAAGGTGCCTATGTGGCCCGTGCACACTTGGCTGCCTGATGTTCACGTGGAAGCGCCAACGGGCGGCTCTGCTGTGCTGGCTGCCATCATGCTCAAGCTGGGTGCCTACGGTTTCTTGCGTTTTTCTCTGCCTATCGCCCCTGATGCCTCGCGCGAATGGGCTTGGCTGATGATCGGTTTGTCTCTGGTGGCCGTGATCTACGTGGGTCTGGTGGCCATGGTGCAAAAGGACATGAAGAAGCTGGTGGCTTACTCGTCCGTTGCCCACATGGGGTTTGTCACACTGGGCTTCTTCATCTTCAATGACCTGGGCGTGTCCGGCGGTTTGGTGCAGATGATTGCCCACGGGTTTGTGTCGGGCGCGATGTTCCTGTCGATCGGCGTGTTGTACGACCGCGTGCATTCCCGTGAGATCGCTGCCTACGGCGGTGTGGTCAACACCATGCCCAACTTCACCGCATTTGCACTGCTGTTTGCGATGGCCAATTGCGGATTGCCTGGAACCGCTGGTTTCGTGGGCGAATGGATGGTCATTCTGGGCGCCGTGAAGGCCAACTTCTGGGTGGGTCTTGCCGCTGCCACGGCGTTGATCTTTGGTGCTGCCTACACACTGTGGATGTTCAAGCGCGTCTACCTGGGCCCTGTGGGCAACAGCCATGTGAAGGAGTTGACGGACATCGGTAGCCGTGAGTTCTTGGTGCTGGCGCTTTTGGCCATTGCCGTGCTGGCTATGGGCCTGTACCCCCGTCCGTTCACGGATGTGATGGACGCTTCGGTGGCTGAACTGCTCAAGCACGTGGCCTTGCAAAAGCTGAACTGACCGACAGAACTGAGAGATTTGAGATGATTGACAACATCAGCTGGCTTGCGGTCTACCCAGAGATCGTGCTTCTTGTGATGGCCTGCGTGATTGCGCTGGTCGATCTGGGGGTGAACAGCCCACGGCGTACTGCGACCTACGTGCTGACCATGCTCACTTTGGCCGTGGTGGCTGCCTTGGAAGGTGTTTACGCCAGCAGTGGCAACACCTTCTACGGCTTTGGCAACATGGTGGTCAGCGATGCCATGGGCAATTGGCTCAAGTGTTTTGCCACCATTGCAGTCATGGTCACACTGGTATACGGCCGCCCTTACGCCGCAGACCGCGACATGCTGCGTGGTGGTGAGATGTTCACGCTCTCCATGTTTGCCTTGCTGGGCATGTTCATCATGATCTCCGGCAACAACTTCCTGGTGATCTATCTGGGCTTGGAGTTGTTGACCCTGTCCAGCTACGCCCTGGTGGCTTTGCGTCGCGACAACGCGACGGCCACAGAAGCGGCCATGAAGTACTTCGTTTTGGGTGCGATGGCCAGTGGTTTCTTGCTGTACGGCCTGTCCATGCTTTACGGCGCTACCGGTTCTTTGGACATCGGCCAAGTGTTCAAGGCGGTGCTTTCGGGCCAAATCAAGCACCAGGTGCTGGTCTTCGGTCTGGTGTTCGTGGTGGCTGGCCTTGCTTTCAAGCTGGGTGTGGTGCCTTTTCACATGTGGATCCCTGACGTTTACCAAGGTGCTCCTACCGCCGTCACTCTCATGATTGGTGGCGCGCCCAAGTTGGCTGCTTTCGCCATCACCATGCGTCTGTTGGTGGATGGCCTGTTGCCCCTGGCGATCGATTGGCAGCAAATGCTCGCTGTGTTGGCGATTGGCTCCTTGCTGGTCGGTAACCTCGCGGCGATTGCGCAAACCAACCTCAAGCGCATGCTGGCTTACTCCACCATTTCACAAATGGGCTTTGTGCTGCTGGGTCTGTTGTCGGGCGTGATCAATGGCCAAGTGAACTCGGCAGTGGCTGAGAACGCTTACAGCGCCTCGATGTTCTACGTCATCACCTATGTGCTGACCACCCTGGCCACCTTCGGTGTCATCCTGCTCTTGGCCCGCGAAGGCTTTGAAAGCGAAGAGATTTCCGATCTGGCTGGATTGAACCAACGCAGCCCCTTGTATGCCGGCGTGATGGCCGTGTGCCTGTTCTCCATGGCTGGTATCCCGCCCATGGTGGGCTTCTACGCCAAGCTCTCTGTGCTGCAGTCTCTGCTGGCATCGGGCCAAAATCTGTACATCGCCTTGGCCGTGTTTGCCGTCATGATGTCGCTGATTGGTGCCTTCTATTACCTGCGCGTGGTCAAGGTGATGTACTTTGACGCGCCTCTCACCGCGACCCATGTGTCCGCTCCAGTAGACGTCCGTGTGGTGCTGACGATCAATGGCGCCTTGGTGCTGGTGTTGGGTCTATTGCCCGGCGGGCTGATGACGCTGTGCGCCAACGCCATCGTGCGTGCGCTCGCGACTTGATCCGGAATTTTTGACCCGTGTCTCAAACAGGCGCCATCTGGTTGGTGATTTTCGCGGCGTTGGTTGCGGCCAACCTGCCGTTTCTGAGCCAGCGGCTGGCGCTGGTGGGGCCCGTGGCAAAGCCTCACAAAGCCCTGTTCGTTCGACTGCTGGAGCTGGTGGCGCTGTATTTCATCGTGGGTGGCTGTGCCATGCTGCTGGAGCGCCGTGCAGGCCAGAATGCGCCGCAGGGTTGGGAGTTCTACGCCATCACGGGTACGTTGTTCGTCACGTTGGCATTCCCCGGGTTCATCTACCGCTACCTTGTGCGCCGTCGCGGTTGAGTGCCTGATCCTCGCGCAAGCTTGCCGCCATGAAGGTGCTTGATCTGCAGTGCCGTAGCGAACATGTCTTTGAAGGCTGGTTTGCATCGGAAGAAGACTTTCAGTCTCAGCTCCAGAGGGGGTTGGTGCAGTGCCCTCTGTGTGGTGATGGCCAAGTACACAAGCGCCTGAGTGCCCCGCGTTTGAACTTAGGCGCAACGCCGCCCGGGCCTTCGGCCCTCAGTCAATCAGCGCCCCTGCCTGAATCCCCAGCACACCCCCCGCAACAACTCGCCACCTGGCTGCAGCAAGCCCGGCGCATGGTGGCAGAGTCTGAAGATGTGGGCTCTCGCTTCGCCGAAGAGGCTCGCAAAATCCATGCGGGTGATGCCGATGAGCGTGCCATTCGCGGGCAAGCCACGCTGCAGGAAACCGTGCAATTGCTGGACGAAGGCATTGCCGTGCTTCCCCTTCCGCCTGTCCTGAAAGAGCCCTTGCAGTAGTTGCCTCTTTCGGGGCGGGTGCAGCAGCCATGGCTCGCACGGACCAAGGCGCAGGTCAATTTGCAGTGGCGAGTTGCATCGATCCATGCCGGATAAACCGATGCTGTGGTGGCCAGCCTTGGTGGGTAACGATGCTGGCGGCTTCATGTACGGCGCCCTCAGGCGGCCCAATTTTCTCCATTGCCGTTCCATCTCCAATACCCCAAAGCAAAAGAGGGCTATGCAGTGCATTGCATAGGCAAAACTGCGCTTGCTGGGCTTGCAATCTGCAGGAGATCGCCTGTTTTTACGGGCCAGTACTTTCCCGTAGCTAGTGCATACTTTGTTGCGAACTAGCCACCATGTGGGCCGTTACCGAAAATTTGCGCCACCTGTGAAACGGCTGGCAGATAATTTTCAAATACTTACATTCAAGGCGCCCCACATGTTTCAAACACTGCGTGCACGGCTGATTGCCATTTGCGTTGCGATCACGGTGTTTTCACTCCTTACGCTGGCGCTGGCCACTTTTGTGGTGGTTCGCAAAGACACCTTGAACGGCATTGACGACCGTGTGGGCCAGCTCACCCGATCCCATGCCAACGAACTGGCGGAGTGGGTGCGAGAGAAGCAGCGCATCACCAGCTCATTGAAACTGGCCGTGGGCCAGGCAGAGCCGGTGCCATTTTTGCTGGCCGCCAAGCAGGCTGGGGCGTTTGACGACACGTATTTTGTCTACGCCGACAAACGCAACATCTTTGCCCACCCCATGCCCGATGGCTACGACGGAACGGCCCGCCCTTGGTACAAGCAGGCTGTGCAAACCGGGGGGCCGGCCTTGACCCCGGCCTACGTGGATGCAAGCACGGGCAAGCTCACCATCAGCTTTGTCGAGCCCGTGGGGCCCACCGGGCAACCCACAGCCGTGGTCGGTACCGACATGCACCTGGACACTGTGACCAAGAAGGTCGCCGCCATCCGTCCTATCTCCAAAAGCTTTGCGTTCCTGATTGACGGCGAAGGCAAGCTGCTGGCGCACCCCAAGGCCGACCTCTCGCTCAAGCCCGCATCCGACATTGCCAAAGGCGTGGACGCCGCTTTGTTGACCAAGCTGGCCGCTGACAGTGCCCGCGCCGATGTGCTGATCGATGGCGCCGACCAGATGCTGTATGCCGCCAAGGTCGAGGGCACGCCCTGGACGCTGGCGATTGCGATTGACCGCGCCGAGGCCACGCACGGCGTCACCGTCATGCTGCAGATTGCCGCCGTCATCACCGTGCTGAGTGTGCTGGTGGCCGTTGCCCTGCTGACGGTGGCGGTCAGCCGCCAGCTGCGCCGCCTGGGCCTGGTGAGCGATGCCTTGCGCGACATTGCCTCGGGCGAGGGTGACCTGACCCGCCGTTTGGCCACCGAGGGCAATGACGAGCTGGCCACCATCGCCGCCTCGTTCAACCAGTTTGTGGACAAGATCGCCAAGGTGCTGGTGAGCATCCGCGAGTCGTCCGAGTCCGTGCGACTGGCTTCCACCGAGATTGCCAGCGGCAACCACGACCTGTCAGCGCGCACCGAACAACAGGCAGGCTCCCTCGAAGAAACCGCCGCAGCCATGGAGCAGCTGACCGCCACCGTGCAGCAAAACGCTGCCAATGCTCGCCAAGCCAACGACCTGGCCACCGGCGCATCGCAGGTCGCATCGCACGCCAGCACCGTGGTGGGGCAGGTGGTGCAGACCATGGGAGGCATCGATGCTTCTGCCCGCAAGATCGTGGACATCATTGGCGTCATTGATGGCATTGCCTTCCAGACCAACATCCTGGCCCTGAACGCCGCCGTCGAGGCAGCCCGCGCTGGTGAGCAAGGGCGCGGCTTCGCGGTGGTGGCCTCTGAAGTGCGCACGCTGGCCCAGCGCAGCGCCACGGCCGCCAAGGAGATCAAGGAGCTGATCAGCGAATCGGCCTCGCAAGTGGATGCGGGCAGCAAGCTGGTGCAAGAGGCCGGCGCCACCATGGACAAGGTGGTGGAAAGCGTGCGCAAGGTCACTACCATCGTGGCCGACATCAGCCTGGCCAGCCAGGAGCAAAGCACCGGCATTGCCGAAATTGGCAGCGCCGTCACGCTGATGGACCAGTCCACCCAGCAGAACGCCGCTTTGGTCGAAGAGGCCACGGCCGCCGCCCAATCGCTGCAGCACCAAGCGGTGGCGCTGGCCGATGCCGTGGCAGGCTTCAAGCTCGACCACGGTGGCGCGGCTGCATGGGGTGGCAGCGCATCGCCCCAGCGGGGTCAGGCCTTGGCGCTGTCCAGGGACTGAATCGCAGCCTGATTCATTCGGCTAAATGCCACCCCAAAGAGCCTGCGGCCACCCGCCGCAGGCTCTTTTCCATTGAAATCGGTCAGTGGCTCGTTGGGGGCGGGGGCCATAGCGCTCCACCGCACCCCAGCCCTGCGTTCACAGCCGCATGGCCCGGGTGTACCCCGTCATCTCCAGATACCCACGCCCCGCCACGTTGCCATTGGCGTGCAACAGGTCTGACAAACCCTCCCAATACACCGCCCCGGTCGATGCGCTGCTGTCCAGCTCCTGCGCGTCCAACACGGCTGTGACGGTGTAGGCGCCCACGGGGGTTTGCACCTCCCACTGCACGGCGTAGCGGGCGCCTCTCTCGGGGCTGCTCCACCAGCGCAGTGGGCGCCAGGTCACCTCGGTGGCGGTGAACACGCGGGGGGCCTGGCCCACGGCCCTGAACGACCCACCCGCCCACAGCGCCGTGCCATCGGCCCGCCGCAGCCTGAAGGCCGTGAGCGCGCTGCCGTCCAGCAGGTTCATGCCGATCCAGTCCCAGCCCACGGCATCGTCGGCCAGCAGGGCCTCGCTCCACTCATGGTCCATCCAGGCGCGGGCGGGCTGAGTGGTGTCGATGGGCAGGGTGCGCCCGTCCAGCACCAGGCGGCCGCTTACCGCCAGTTGGGGCTGGCTGTAGTAGTAGCTGGCCTGCGCCGCCTGCGGCCCTTTGCGCGACAGCCCTTGTTGGCCCTGCAACAGCAAGGGCTGGGTGGCGTCAAACTGCAGCTGCAGGCCAAAGTGCTCGCCCACCACCTGGGTGGTGTAGCGGCTGGTGGCTGTGTCGGGCTTCCCCCGCGCCGTGTCCTGCCGCTGCAGGCTCCAGTCCCGCAGCCGCACGGCGGTATCGGCCTCGCTGGCCTCTGCCACCCCAAACCCGGCCCGCGCCATGCGCTGGTCGTGCAGCAAGCGGCGGCCCTGCACATCGGTCACGGCCGCATGGGCAAACAGCAGCTGCTTGGCCGCAAAGGCCGACTGCATGGCCTGCGTGGCATCCATGCGCGATCGGAAAAACGTCACCTGAAACCCGAACGGACGCCCCCCGGCCGTGGCGTAGCCGGTGATGTACCACCACTCGGTGCGCAGCTCGGGGTGGCTGCCATGGTCACGCGGAAACTGCAGCGCGCGCGCAGGCAGTGCCTGGGCGATGGGGCCAGCCCCCGCACCCATTGCACCCAGCGCCCAGGCCAGCCACCTGCGGCGCGAGAAGGCCCGCACCATTGCGGGTGCTGGCATGGGTGGCAGCGCACGCATCGGCATCAGGTTCGTTCGCCGTTGCGCCGATCAATCCAGCAGTGCCGCAATGCGCGCCTGCGCCTCGGTGCAGTCACCCATCGTGCCCGACACCCAGTCGCAGTTGTAGTACGTAGGCAAATAGCGCTCGCCCGCATCGCACAGCAGCGACAAGATGGAGCCGCTTTCGCCCCGCTCCCGCATCCCATGCGCCAGCGTGAGCATGGCCACAAAGTTGGTGCCGGTCGATGGCCCCACGCGCCGCCCCAGCCGTTGCGACAGCACCCGCATGGCCGCTACGGAATCCACATCCGCCACATCCACCATGCGGTCTACCAGCGTGCGGACAAAGCTGGGCTCCACCCGTGGGCGGCCAATGCCCTCGATGCGTGAGCCCGGGGCTGTCAGGCTGGCATCGCCCGTGCGGTGGTAGGCGCTGAAAACCGAGCCCGCCGGGTCGGCCACGCACACCTGCGTGGCGTGCCGCTGGTAGCGCACATAGCGGCCAATGGTGGCGCTGGTGCCGCCCGTGCCTGCGCCCACCACAATCCAGCGCGGCACCGGGTGCCGCTCGCGCGCCATCTGGGTGAACATGCTCTCGGCAATGTTGTTGTTGCCCCGCCAGTCGGTGGCCCGCTCGGCATAGGTGAACTGGTCCATGTAATGCCCGCCCGTCTCCGCCGCAATGGCGCGGGCCTCTTCATACACCTGGCCCGCGCTGCCCACCAGATGGCAGCGCCCACCGTGAAACTCGATCTGCGCAATCTTCTCGGGCGAGGTGCTGCGCGGCATCACCGCCACAAACGGCAAGCCCAGCAGCCGCGCAAAGTAGGCCTCGCTCACTGCGGTGGAGCCGCTGGATGCCTCCACCACCGTCGATCCCTCATGCAGCCACCCATTGCACAGCGCATACAAAAACAGCGACCGCGCCAGCCGGTGCTTGAGGCTGCCCGTGGGGTGCGTGGATTCGTCCTTGAGGTACAGGTCAATGCCGTGGGCGGCGAAGGTAGGCAGGCGCAGCGGGATCAGGTGGGTATCGGCACTGCGCTGGTAGTCGGCTTCGATGCGGGCGATGGCTTCGTGGAGCCAGGGGGAGGAAGGGTGCATGTGCGGATTGTCGTGCAACCAAGTGCGCGTGACCGTCAACGGGGCAGCGGCTCTCGGTTCGAAATAGGCATCATTCAAATGCAGCGTTCAGTGCTTGGCGTTCGGAAGCGTGGATTGATGCAGAACCACGGTGACGTATTGACGCTCTTCACCATCGTCATACTTGATGAAACGTAGGTCTTTAATGACAACCGGCACCGGCTTGCCACCGAATTGAGGCGGCGTTAGATCCAGCGACAAGTGGCTTTCTAAGATATCCACAAACTCGTCATATCCTATGTTGACTTCGTGATCGATGAAGATATTCGTTATGACTGCGATCCACTTATTTTCTTTGGTATAGGCTAGGAGGGAGTTTGGTCTGCCGGAAGTAAAACCTCTTGCGAGGTAAAGCGTCTCTCCCTTCTTTAGGCCGCGAAGATCCGCTGCGAAGGTGTCGTCTGACTCCCAGAATCCTTCTAACTCTAGCGCATTTTTTTTCTGCAGCTCGTTATCAAGCACTTCGATGGCACGCTCAAATCGTGTCTCGTCCTCGGCATCTTCATCAAGCTTTAGTGAAGGTGGCAAGGCATCCTTCAATTCGTTGATTTTTGGGCTGATGTCGGTCACGTCTTCAGTGATGCGAAGGTTGTCTAGATAGTCACGCTCAAACTTGTCAGAAGTTTTGCGCAATGAGCGCAGTTTCTCGATTTCCTTTGTGATGTGAATCTCGTCGCCGATCACGTCGCCCCAATCCGCCACGGAGGAGTTAACAGCGTCTTGGGCGCTAATCAGACTGATCATCACGGCTTGCGCGCTACTGGAGTTAGATATTGCCCCCTGTCCTTTCTGCGACAGAACAAGTCGCTGCGCTCGTCCGAGCGCACGCTCAATTTCCTTAATTCTGCGGAACGCTGCTATTGCAAATTTCTTCTGAGATTCCCGAAAGCTCTTCTCGCTTGAGAGAACGGTAAGAATCCAAGAAACGGCAATTGAGAAGACAAACTGTAAGGTTGCGAAAAGCGCAGTTTCTGTCTTTGTCGCATTTTCGGCGGTGGCGACCTGCAGTATTAATAAAAATACAACCGCAAACGCACAGGCCAAAGCGGCGATGAACTTTAGGCGATTCGAATCCACTGTTACTCCTAGTGTTTCTAACGTAAGGTGTCCCGAAAAACATCAGGGCAAACTAGAACGTGAGCGGCCTGAGTGTGCAAGGTTTGACCTGATCAAATGCTCATATGTAAAGGTTTCACAAAACAGGCAGGCTTCACGTAGACAAACTATAGCGTTTTAGCAGGAACAAATCGGGCTCTCCGATAACATATTCGGACTTTGAAAAAATGGGTGGTGAATCGATGACTGCACTGTGTTTTCCGCAGTTGGCTTCGTGCTCTCAGCGTCGATCAATACTCACGGTTGGACGTAGCACCCCGCCATCTCGCTACCAATCCTCCTTCACCGCCATCACCGCATCCCTCCCCGCCGCTGCCCGCCCAGCCAGCCACGCAGTCACCGTCCCCGACACCACCACCGCAGCGCACAGCGCCCACAACCGCGGCGCAGGGATGTTCATCTCCATCGTCCAGTGAAAGCTCTGCGGGTTGACCACGTGCACCAGCACCACGGACACGGCCAGGCCCAGCAGTACGCCGGCGATGGCGCCAATGCCCGTCCACGCTGCGCCTTCGCCTGCCACCACGGCCAGGATCTGGCGGCGGGTGAGGCCTAGGTTGGCGAGCAGGCCGAACTCTTTGCGGCGCGCCAGCACCTGGGCGCTGAAGCTGGCGGCTACGCCGAAGAGGCCGATGCCGATGGCCACGGCCTGCAGCCAGTAGGTGACGGCGAAGCTGCGGTCAAAGATTTGCAGGGAGCGTTCGCGGATGGATTGGGCGGAGACAAATTCGATGAGGCTGGGGGATGGGCTGGCCGCGCCGTTGGGGTGGTCGCTGCTTGTGCCGTTTTGGCGCGCTCCATCGGCTGCTGCGGATGAGGCTTGGGGCGATGTGTCGGACCTTTCCCCTGGGGGCGCAACGGGTGGCGAAACCGATGGCTGGGCTAGGCGGCGAATGTTCGCCTGCAGCACGGCCAAGTCCACCCCCTCGGCAGGCCACAGGGCCAGGTCGCTGATGCGGGTGTCGCCCGTCAGGCGCTGGTAGGCGGCGCTATCCAGGGTGATGGCCCCGGTCTGGCGCACATAGTCACGCCACACACCTGCTATGAAAAACGTAGCTGCTTGCGCTGGTATATCAGTCGCTACAGGCATAAAAGCCTTTGAAAGATCGGGCCACGCCTGGCCGGGGCGCACGCCATACAGGTCCACCACCGCTTCGCTCACATACACGCCGATCTGCCCCGCGGGCACGGGAAGGGCGGGGCCGGTGAGGGGCAGCACCTGGGCGGGGTCGCTGCCCAGCGGGCGGCTCAGCACGGTGAGGGCGGGGCGGGCGGCGCTCAGCTGCAGGGGGCTGGTGCGCAGGGGCGATACCTTGTCCACGCCGGGCAGGCGGGCCACCGCTTCGGCAAAGCCGGGGGGCAGCAGGGCGGCGTCGCCACCCGCGGCTTGCAGGGCCGAGCGCACGTACAGCGGCGAGGGCAGCACCGCGTCCAGCCACTGGATGACCGAGCCGCGAAAGCTGGCCACCATCACCGTCAGCGCCACGGCCAAGCTCAGGCTGGCCACCACGCCGCCCACGGCAATGGCGGCGGTGCCACGCATGCGGCGGGCGCGCTCCAGCGCCAGCAGGGTGAGCGGGTGGCGCACGGCCAGCGGCTGCAGGCGCTGCAGCAGCCAGGCCACGCCCCAGGGCAGCAGCGCAATGCCGCCCACCAGCAGCAGGCCAATCGCTACATAGGCCGCCAGTGGAATGCCAAAAACGGGCGGAAGCGCCGCCAATAAAGCGCTGGCAGCTATCAAAACCATACCAACCCAGCCCCGCCCAGCGCGCCCGCTGGCACTGCCCATGCCTTTGAGGGTCTGGGCCGGGGGCAGGGCCTGCGCGGCGCGGGCGGGCCACCAGCCGCCTGCCACCGCAGCGGCCACGCCCAGGCTGCCGTACAGCAGGGCGGCGCTCAAGCTCCACTGCAGGCGGGGCTGCACCCCGGCAAAGTAGCCACCGCCCAGGTCACCGCCTAGCAACTGCAGCGCCGCGCTGGCCAGGGCCGTGCCCAGCGCCAGCCCGGCCAGGCTGCCCACCACGCCCAGCAGGGCCGATTCGGCCAGCACCAGCGCCAGCCGCTGGCGCGGCGTGGCACCCAGCACGGCCAGCAGCGCAAACTGCGGCCCGCGCTGCGCCACGCTGAGGGCCAGCACCGAGAACACGAGGAAGGCCCCGGTGAACAGCGCCACCAGCGCCAGCACCGTCAGGTTGACGCGGTACGCGCGCGAGAGGTTGCTCACCCGCTGCGCGGCGTCGCCCGGCTCTGCCAGCGTGGCCTGGGCGGGCCAGCCGGGCAGGGCTTGCAGCGCAGGCATGACGGCGCTGCGGTCGGTGCCGGGCTGCAGTTGCAGGTCGATGCGGGTGAGGTGGCCCACGCGGCCCAGCAGGTCTTGCGCGGCGCCAATGTCCATCACCGCCAGTGGGGCGCCCGGCGCACTCACGGTGCCTGCCACCTGCACGGTCAGGGTTTGCAGGCCGGTCTGCAATTGCAGGCTGGGGCGGGGCTGGGTGCCCTCGGGCGGCACGCCCAGTGCCTGCAGGGCGGCGGGGTTGAGGTAGACGGTGGCGGGGGCAAAGAGCGCATCGCGCGCAGCGCCTTCCCACGTGCGGGGCATGAGGGCCGGGGCCATGGCGGGCAGCAGCAGGGCGTCGGCCCCCAGCAGGCGCAGGGGGATGGAGGCATTGCCTGGGGCCTGTGCCGCAGGGCGGGCCATGGCCGTGGCTTCCAGCACAGGGTTGGCGCGGGCCACGTCGGGGTGGTTGGCGATCTGGGCAAACAGGTCTTCGCCCAGCGTGCCCTGCATGGCGCGCACTTCCAGATCGGGCTGGCCGTTGACGGCGCGCACGGCCTGCGAAAACTCGTCCAGCGCTGATGCGTTGATGACGTGCACGGCAAACGCCAGCGCCACGCCCAGCATGACGGCAGCCACGGCGGCGGCGCTGCGCCAGGGGTGGTGGCGCAGGTCTTGCCACGAGAAGGTGCGAAGCAGTGCGAGCATGTGGGCATTGTGCCGCCGGGGTGGGGCTGGGCGAGCGGCGGGGGCCCTTTGAGGAGGATCAAAAGCCTTCTCGCTACCTCTTGAAATGGCGGAGGGCGCGCCGTAATTTGCGAGAGGTGAGTGCGTGAAGGCGTGCTGTGATCTTTGGGATGCCTTGCCGCACTCTGTGGTCTGGCGCGCATGCGGGGCTCAGCCCATGCGCCAGGAGGTTTGTTTCACTGACTTTCTTCAAGGAGCATCACCATGAGTTCTCTGATTCCCCGTGGCGGCAGTTTGCTGGACGAGTTCTTCAAAGATGTGGCGCCGGGCTTTTACGTGCGCCCGCTGCACGGCGACGGCCTGCCCTCGCCTGCACAGATCAAAGTGGATGTGAAAGAGTCAGACGGCGGCTACACCGTGCACGCCGAGGTGCCGGGTGTGGCCAAGGAGGACATCCATGTCTCGCTCGAAGGCAACGTGGTGAGCCTGCGTGCCGAGGTGCGCCAGCACGATGCGCAAAAGGATGGCGAAAAGCTGCTGCGGTCTGAGCGTTACTTTGGCTCGGTGGCCCGCAGCTTTGCACTGCCTGCTGACGTGGACGCCAGCCAGGCCAAGGCCAAGTACGACAACGGGGTGTTGACGCTGACCCTGCCCAAGAAGCAGGCGAGCAACGCGCAGCGGCTGCATATTGAGTAAGGGAGGGTGGGGTGAGGGCCCTGGCTTCGGCGGGCTCAGCCTGAACGGGTAGGTTGCTGTGTAGGTCGGGTTAGCGCAGCGTAACCCGACGCCCATACGGCTGAGCGCGGTGGGGGCGTGCTGTGAACGCGGCGTGCCCTGTGGGTGTCGGGTTACGCCCTTGCGGGCTAACCCGACCTACGAGGTCTGGGGGCGTGCAACGGCGTCGATGGGCTCAGCCCACCATGCCGCTGGCCGTCAGTCGCAGCACCCGGTCGGCCCGGGCTGCGGCGGCATCGGAGTGGGTGACCAGCACCAGCGATGCGCCGTGCTCGCGGGTCTGGGCCAGCAGCAGGTCCATGACCAACGCCGCCGTGGTGGGGTCGAGGTTGCCGGTGGGTTCGTCGGCCAGCAGCAGGCCGGGGCGGTGCACCAGGGCGCGGGCGATGGCCACGCGCTGCAGTTGCCCGCCGCTCAGTTGCTGCGGCAGGCGGTTGCCCAGCGTGCCCAGGCCCACGGCATCGAGCATGCGCTGCACGCGGGCGGGGTTGGCTTGGCCCAGCAGCATCAGCGGCAGGGCCACGTTCTGCGCCACGTCCAGGTGCGGCAGCACATGGAAGGCCTGGAACACAAAGCCCACATGGGCGCGCCGCCACAGGGCGCGGGCGGTGTCGTCCAGGTCCGCCAGGCGGGTGTGGGTGCC
Organism: Acidovorax sp. 56; assembly: GCF_002749705.1. Taxonomy (NCBI): domain Bacteria; kingdom Pseudomonadati; phylum Pseudomonadota; class Betaproteobacteria; order Burkholderiales; family Comamonadaceae; genus Acidovorax; species Acidovorax sp. 56. Next base: position 2,134,729 of record NZ_PEEV01000001.1, on the reverse strand, counting down.
ACCCTGGGCGGTGTAGGTGATGTTGCCTTCGTCCCATTGGTCCAGCCCGGCCAGGCAGTTGAGCAGGGTGGATTTGCCCACGCCCGAATCACCCACGATGGCCACAAACTCACCGGGCGCCACGCTGAAGTCCACCTGCGAAAACACCGGCGTGCTGCCGTAGTGCTTGCCCAGGTGTTGCACGCGCAGGGTGGCGGGGGTGGTGTCGCTAGCGGTGTGGGCCATCATGGGGTTGTGCGGCGCGTGGCGTTGACGCTGGCGCGCAGGCCGTCAAGCGGCGGCGGGGTTGGGGTTGGTTTTGGGGGACTGGGGCTGGTCCAGCCGCTGCAGCACGGCCTGCACCAGCGAGGCCACGGCGGTGGGGTGGTCGCAGGCGATGGCGTGGCGCTCGGGCATGCTGCGCAGCCAGGTCACCTGGCGCTTGGCCAGCTGGCGCGTGGCGACGATGCCGCGCTCGCGGAAGTGGGCGATGTTCAGCGGCGCGTCGGGGCCTTTGCGGGCCTGGTAGTCCAGCTCGTCCCACGCTTGCCGGTAGCCCACGCAGCGCATCGATGGCAGGTCGGCATGCAGGTCGCCGCGTGCGCGCAGGGCGCGCACCTCGTCCATAAAGCCTGCGGCCAGCATGGCGTCAAACCGCTGGGCTATGCGCTCGTGCAGCCAGGCACGGTTGTCGGGTTCTAAAGAAAAAAGGGCTGTAGCGCTTGCTGCGCTTGCGCTGGCAGCTCCTTTTTTTGTAGTGTGAAAGCTCGACAGCGGCTGGCCCGACACATGCCACACCTCCAGCGCACGCTGGATGCGCTGGCTGTCGCCCGGCGCCAGGCGCGCGGCGGTGGTGGGGTCTACCTTGGCCAGCTCGGCGTGCATGCCGGGCCAGCCAATGGCCTGGGCCTGGGCTTCGAGCTGGGCGCGCACCTCGGGGTCGGCGGCGGGCATGTCGTCAATGCCGTCGATCAGCGCCTTGAAGTACAGCATGGTGCCGCCCACCAGCAGGGGCAGGGCACCGCGTGCGCGGATCTCGGCGATGAGGCGGGTGGCGTCTTGCACAAACTCGGCGGCGCTGTAGGCCTGCAGCGGGTCGCGAATGTCGATGAGGTGGTGGGGCACGGCGGCACGCTCTGCCGCCGTGGGCTTGGCGGTGCCAATGTCCATGCCCCGGTAGACCAGGGCCGAGTCCACGCTGATGATCTCGACCGGCATGCGCCGCCCCAGCACCGCTGCCAGGGCCAGCGCCCCGGCGGTTTTGCCCGAGGCGGTGGGGCCTGCCAGCGCAATGTTGGGCAGGTGTTCAGGCAGCATGTCGCGGTTCTCCAAATTTTTGTACCAAAGTCCAGGACGTGGTGCCCAGCACCACCGACCAAAACAGCACGCCGTAGATCAGCGGCCAGATGGTGCCGTTGAGGTGGGCGCCAATCCAGCCGCCCGTGGCAAAGGCGGCCAGCATCATCACAAAACCATTGAGGGCCGAGGCCACACCCGCCGCCTGCGGAAACGGCCCGACCGAGCCCGTTTGCCCGCAGGGCTGGTGGATGCCGTGGCCCAGCATGAACAGGTAAAACGGCGCCAGCAGTGCCACGGGCTGGTGCCAGCCCGCCAGTGCCACCAGTGCCATGCCGCAGCCCCCCAGCAGGCTCATGCCCCCGGCCACCGCCACGGTGCGGCGCAGCCCCAGGCGCGCGAGCAGATAGCGGCACAAGAAGGTGCCCACAAAATACGCCGCGCTGGTGGACAGCAGCATCCAGCCATATTCGGTGCGCGTGAGCTGCAGCACCTCGATGAACACAAACGACGATGCGGCCAAAAAGGTGAACAGCCCGCCATAGGTGGCGCTGGTGAGCAGCGAAAACGCCCAGAACGTGGGGTGCCCCAGCACCTGCCGCCAGGTGCGCAGCAGGGTGGCGGGCTGCAGTGCCTGCGGGTTTTTGTGCTGCACGGTTTCGGGCATGCGCAGGGCCACCAGGGCCAGCGTGCCCACGGCGTAGGCCGTGAGGGCCAGCAGCGCGGCGCGCCAGCCCAGCCACTGCGCCAGCATGCCGCCCAGCGGCGCGCACAGGCAGGCCACCACGCCCAGCCCCGTCAGGGCTTTGGACATGGCGCGTGCCCCGGTCAGCGGCGTGTACAGGTCGCGCACGATGGCGCGGGCGCACATCACCACGGCGCCCATGGCCGCGCCTTGCAGCACGCGCCACACGATCAGCATGCCCATGCTGGGCGCCAGGGCGCTGGCCACCGAGGCGGCGGTGTAAATGCCCAGGCCCGCCAGCAGCACCGGGCGGCGGCCAAAGCGGTCAGACAGCGGGCCCCACACCAGTTGCGAGCAGCCAAAGGCCAGCAGCAGCGCGCTGAGCGTGAGCTGGCCTGCGGCCACGGTGGCCCCCAGGTCGCGGGTGAGGGCGGGCAGCGCGGGCAGGTACAGGTCGGTGGTGACGGGCTGAATGCTCAGCAGCAGGGCCAGCACCAGAATGGCCAGGCCGGGGGTGGGCGAAGGCGGCGTGGCAGGCGTGAGCGGCGCAGCGCCTGCGGTGGCAGAAGGGGCAGACATAACCGGCTGAGGGTACCAGATGGGGAGGCTGGAGAATCCCTCTGCGGACGGGTGGATGCCCGCTCGATTCAGGGGGCTTTGATCTGAAACAGCGAGGCCAGCGCCTGCCGGTATTGCCCCTGGCCCACGGCGTTGGTGTTGTGGTGCGAGCCGCCTTCGACCAGGATGAACTGCTTGGGCTCCTGGGCGGCTTCAAACAGCTTGCGGCCCAGTGCGGGCTGGATGAGGGTGTCCTCGCTGCCGTGCACCACCAGCAGGGGCGAGCCAATGTCTGCCACCTTGCGCACCGATTCAAAGCGCTGGGTGATGAGGGGCGACACCGGCAGCCAGCCCCAACGGAAGGTGCTCACCACATCGGCGATGCTGGTGAAGGTGCCCTCCACCAGGGTGCCCCGTTCGTCGTCCACACTGCGGGCCAGCTCGATGGCGATGGCGCCACCCAGCGAGTGGCCGAAGATGTAGCGGGGCGCATCGGGGTGCTGCTGCGCCAGCCACTGCCAGGCGGCGCGGGCGTCTTCGGCAGCGGTCACCTCGGAGGGCAGGCCCGCGCTGCTTTTGCCAAAGCCCCGGTAGTCAATCGCCAGCACCGAAAAGCCCAGCTCGTGCATGCGCCTTATGCGGCCAGACGAGCCCGCCACGTTCCAGCGTGCGCCGTGCAGGTACAGCAGCACGGGCGCGCCGGCGCGCGGCTGCGGCATCCACAGGCTGTGCAGGCGCTCGGCCCGGCCGGTGGTGGTCGATTGGAATTCGATCCACATGTCCTGCATGTCTTCGGTGGACTGGGCGCCGCCCCAGCTGCGGTCGCTGGGCTGGAAGATCCATTCGCGCTGCTTGGCGTCCAGCGTGGCGCAACCAGCGGTGATGGTCACGGCGGCGGCCAGGGCGATGAAGAGGGGCGTGCGTCTCATGAAAGCGACTGAGTCGGCCCGGGGGCAGAAAGTTCTGCCACGAAGGTTCTCAGGACCAGCCGTGTAGGTCGGGTTAGCGCAGCGTAACCCGACGTCAGTGCTGCGCGCCCTGTGGGCGTCGGGTTACGCCCTTGCGGGCTAACCCGACCTACGCGGTTTGGGGGGCGCCCTGGCCTCGACAGGCTCAGCCCGAACGGGTATTGCGGGCTCACACCTGCAGACGCATCAAAAATGCTGCGAAGCCCGGTGCTGGGGCGATGTGGGCTCAATGGTCAAATCCCCGGCGTCCGAGGTGTTGACCCCTGCCGCCAGGCGCACGCGTAGCGCCAGATCGGTGCGCGAGTCGGCGTTGTGCAGGGCCTCATCCAGGGCAATGCGCCCTTCGGTGTAGAGCTTGTACAGCGCCTGGTCAAAGGTGCACATGCCGATTTCGGTGCTGTGGCCCATGGCCTCCTTGATGCCCGAGAACTCGCCCTTGCCAATCAGGTCGGCAATGTAGGGCGAGGTGAGCATCACCTCGACCGCAGGCACCAGCTTTTCTTGCAGGCCGGGGATGAGCCGCTGCGACACCACGCCCGCCAGGTTCAGGCTCAGGTCCATCAGCAGTTGGTGGTGCGCGTCTTCCGGGAAGAAGTTGATCACCCGCTCCATGGCCTGGTTGGCGTTGTTGGCGTGCAGGGTGGACAGGCACAGGTGCCCGGTCTCGGCATAGGCAATGGCCTGCTTCATGGTGTTGCGGTCGCGGATCTCGCCGATCATGATCACGTCGGGCGCTTCGCGCAGCGCGTTTTTCAGCGCCTCTTCGTACGACTGGGTGTCGATGCCAACCTCGCGCTGGTCGACCACCGAGAGCTTGTGCGAGTGCAGAAACTCCAGCGGGTCCTCGATGGTGAGGATGTGGCCCGTGGTGTTCTCGTTGCGGAAGTTGAGCATGGACGCCAGCGTGGTGGACTTGCCCGAACCCGTCGCGCCCGTCACCAGCACCAGCCCGCGCTTGAGCATGACCAGCTTCTCCAGCACCGGGGGCAGGCCCAGGGCGGCCAGCGGGGGAATCTTGTTCTTGATATAGCGCACCACCATGCCGGTCTCGCCGCGCTGCACAAACACATTCACCCGAAAGCGCCCCAGGTTCTCTGCCGAGATGGACAGGTTCATCTCCTGCTTGGCCTCGAACTCGCTGATCTGGCGCTCGTTCATGATCGAGTACGCCAGCTGCTTGACCTGGCCCGGCAACAGCGCGGGCATCTTGAGCGGATGGGTGATGCCCTCGATCTTCACGTTGACGGGCGCGCCCACGCTGAAGAACAGGTCCGAGCCCGCCTTCTCGACCATGAGGTTCAGGAAGTTGAAGATTTCCATGCGCTGTGTTCCTTCACGGGTTGCACCGCCGGGGCCATGAAGGTGTTCTTGGCCTCAGGCGGGAGACTGTCGGCCAGCATACTGGCATTGGAGTGGTCGGCCAAATGAAAAAGGGGGCTTGGAACAGGTTCCTGTAGCCCCCTTGCTTAGCGGCCCTGAGGGCTGCGCGTTACACCACGCCCTGGGCCAGCATGGCGTCGGCCACCTTCACAAAGCCCGCCACGTTGGCACCGTCGATGTAGCTCACGCTGCCATCGGCGCGCTGGCCGTAGCGCAGGCAGGCGGTGTGAATGCCCTGCATGATCTGCAGCAGGCGTGCGTCCACTTCTTCGCGCGGCCACGACAGGCGGGCCGCGTTCTGGCTCATCTCCAGGCCCGAGGTGGCCACGCCGCCGGCGTTGCTGGCCTTGCCGGGGGCATACAGCACGCCTGCGGCTTCAAAGGCCTTGGCCGCTTCGATGGTCGAGGGCATGTTGGCGCCTTCGGCCACGCACAGCACGCCGTTTTGGATGAGCAGCTTGGCGTCGTTGGCGTCCAGCTCGTTTTGGGTGGCGCAGGGCAGGGCCACATCCACCTTCACATGCCAGGGGCGCACACCCGCTTCAAACTTCACTCCCGTACGCTCTGCGTAGTCGCTCACGCGGCCATAGTGGTGGTTCTTCACGTCCATCAAGATGGCCAGCTTCTCGGGGGTGAAGCCGTCTTCGTCCACGATGGTGCCGCTCGAATCCGACACCGTGATCACCTTGGCGCCCAGCTCCATGGCCTTTTCCACCGCGTATTGCGCCACATTGCCCGAGCCAGAGACGGACACGCGCAGCCCGTCAAACGAGCGGCCACGGGTCTTGAGCATCTCTTGCGCAAAGTACACCGTGCCGTAGCCCGTGGCCTCGGGGCGGATCAGTGAGCCGCCAAACGACAGGCCCTTGCCGGTGAACACGCTGGCCGCGTTGTTGGCCAGCTTTTTGTACATGCCTGCCATGAAGCCCACCTCGCGGCCGCCTACGCCGATGTCGCCTGCGGGCACATCGGTGTCGGGGCCCACATGGCGGTACAGCTCGGTCACAAAGGCCTGGCAAAACCGCATCACCTCGCCCGCGCTCTTGCCCTTGGGGTCAAAGTCGCTGCCGCCCTTGCCGCCGCCCATGGGCAGGGTGGTCAGTGCATTCTTGAAGGTCTGCTCAAACGCCAGAAACTTCAGCACTGACAGGTTCACCGAGGGGTGAAAACGCAGCCCGCCCTTGTAGGGGCCAATCGCCATGCTGTGCTGGATGCGGTAGCCCCGGTTGACCTGCACGCTGCCGTGGTCGTCCACCCACGACACGCGAAACATCACCGTGCGCTCGGGCTCCACCAGGCGCTCCAGCAGGCCGTGCTCAGCGTAGCGGGGGTTCTTCTGGATGAAAGGCCACAGGCTTTCCATCACCTCTGTGACAGCTTGCAGAAACTCGGGCTGACCCGGATTGCGAAGAGAGACCTGGGAGAGGAAGCTGTCCACGGATTCGTATTTCATGTCGGAAAAGGCTTTCTGCATCAAAACAACAGGCAAGGCGCTGCGCACCAAATTATGTCAAACCGTCATAAGGTAATGCACAGACTTGGTGATTCGATAGACCAATTGCATTGTTTTGGTGCTTTTGCCTTCTGTTTTTGCTCTGTTTTTGCTCTGTTTTGGTGCTTTGATGCTGTGGGTATGTCTGGCATATGACACGGCTGGCACACCGTCATGGCGCTGTCACAAGGCGGGCCCACAGTGCGCCGCTGGGATCACATACAACGAGGAGAACCGCAATGCACACCTACATCGATCGCATTTCCAAAGACATTGCCCGGGGCATTCCCCATGGCATTCGGCCCGCTGCGCTGGCCCTGGCCGCCGCGCTGGCCCTGGCGGCCTGCGGCGGCAACGACAGCCCCAGCTACCCCACACTCAATGGCGAAACCCCTTTGGTGATTGGCCACCGGGGCACGGCCGGTTACCGGCCTGACCACACGCTGGAGGGCTACAAGCTCGCCATCGACATGGGCGCCGACTTCATCGAACCCGACCTGGTGGCCACCAAGGACGGCGTGCTGGTCGCCCGCCACGAGCCCAACATCACGGGCACCACCGATGTCTCCACCCGCGCTGAATTTGCCAGCCGCAAGACCAAGAAGGTGGTCGATGGCGTGGAAGAAGAAGGCTGGTTTGTTTCGGACTTCACCCTGGCCGAAATCAAGACCCTGCGCGCCGTGCAGCCCCTGTCGGACCGCGATCAGTCGTACAACGGCAAATTCTTGATTCCGACCCTGGAAGAAGTGCTGGACCTGGCCAAGACCGAAGGTGCCAAAGCGGGCCGCACTGTGGGCGTGTACCCCGAGACCAAGCACCCCACCTTCCACGCCAAGCTGGGCCTGCCGCTGGAAGACCGCCTGCTCACCATCCTGGCCAAATATGGCTACACCACCAAGGCTTCGCCAGTGATCGTGCAGTCGTTTGAGGTGTCCAACCTCAAGTACCTGCGCACCAAGACACAAATCCGCCTGGTGCAACTGGTCGATGCCGACGATGTGAACCCCAATGGCACCATGTCGCTGGTGGCCCCGTACGACAAGCCCTACGACTTTGCGGTGGCCGGTGATGCCCGCACCTTCGCCAGCCTGCTCACCCCCGCAGGCCTCAAGGAAGTCAAGACCTACGCTGACGGCATTGGCCCCTGGAAGCCGTACCTGATCCCCTCCAAGCAAGTGGACGCCAACAACGATGGCAAGGCCGACGACCTGAACGGCGACGGCAAGATCGACGAGCGCGACCGCGTGATGATGCCCGCCACCTCGGTAGTCAAGGACGCCCACGCCGCCGGCCTGTTTGTGCACGCCTACACCTTCCGCAACGAAGCCAAGCGCCTGGCCTCGGACTTCAAGGGCGACCCCAAGGCCGAGTACAAGCTGTTCTTCAACCTGGGGGTGGACGGCGTGTTCAGCGACTTTGCCGACACGGCCAAGGCTGCGCGGGACAACTGATACCGGGCACCGGATGAGCGCGTGCCGCAGCGCGGCACGCAGCACCAACGGCCATGCAAGCCCATCGCCTGCATGGCCGTTGTCTTTGTGCAGGTTCCTAATCCAGCACGTCGATCGAGCGGAACACTCGCTGCAACTGCGGGTCGGCCGTGTGCTGGCAGGCGTGCACCTGTTGCAGCAGGTGCGCCACAAACCGCTGCGCTGCAAAGGGCAGGGGGCCGTGGCCGCGCTGTAGCACTCCGGCGGTGTGGGGCTCAAAGGGTTCCTGCAGCCGCAGCGGCGTGATGCGGCCGTGGGGGCCTTCGGTCTCTATCAGCGGCCAGGGGCAAAACGACACCATGTCGCTGTGCGCCACCAGGTGCAGCAGCAGCGATGCCGAGTGCACCAGGTGGATGCGCCGGGTGGGCACCGCGATGCCGTGCCGCAAAAACAGCTTTTCGAAAATGGCGCTTTCTTCGCTGGGCGTGTAGTTCAGCAGCCAGTCGCAGTCGTGCAAATCGTGCAGCGACCGGGCTTGCACCAACGGGTGTCCGGTGCGCGCCACCACGGCCGCCTCGTAGCGAAACAGCGGCGTGGCATGCAGGTCTTGTGCGGCGCTGCCGGTGGGCACGCGGCCAATCAGCAGGTCGATGCTGCCCTCGCGCAGGCGGGGCAGGGCCACGGCCGACAGGCCCTCGAACAGCTCCAGCCGCACCTGGGGCAGCTCGGCACGGAAGCTGGCCAGCACCGGGGGCAGCAGGCTGTGGGCAATCCATGGGGTGACGGCCACAGACAGGCGGATGTGGGCCTGTGGGTCGCGCAGCGCGGCCATCTCGGCCTCGGCTTGCTCTAGCTGGCCGGTGACGAGCTGGGCGTGCCGCAGCAGCACTTGCCCCGCAGCCGTGAGCACCATGCCACTGCTGTGGCGCTGGAACAGGGGCAGGCGGTGGGCCTCTTCCAGCTCGCGCAGGCCCTGGGTCACGGCGGCTTGCGTCACACCCAGGGTGCGCGCTGCGGCCCGCACGCTGCCGCACTCGGCCAGCGCCACCAGGTAGCGGATCTGGTGCAGCTTCATCGACAGGTGAGGGGGCGTGCGCGTGGCGTCCATGCCTGGGATGATGCACTTTCTGTGCCTTGGGTCTGCAGGGGCATGGCGCAGCTTGTCGGGCCAAGCAATGCTGGTCTTCTGCCGCTGCCAGGCGCTGCCTAGACTGCGCCGCATGACCCAAGACCTTTTGCAAACCGCCGTGCTGCCCGGCATCCGCGCGCTGGAGACCGAGATGGTGGCCCTGCGCCACCACATCCACGCCCACCCCGAGCTGGCTTTTGAAGAATTTGCTACCAGCGACCTGGTGGCCGAGCGCCTGACCGCCTGGGGCTACGAGGTGCACCGGGGCCTGGGCGGCACGGGCGTGGTGGGCACGCTGCGTGTGGGCCAGGGCAGCAAGCGCCTGGGCCTGCGGGCCGACATGGACGCGCTGCCCATCCACGAGGCCACGGGCCTGCCCTACGCCAGCCGCCACGCGGGCAAGATGCACGCCTGCGGGCACGATGGGCACACCGCCACGCTGCTGGCCGCAGCGCGCCACCTGGCCCAGACGCGGTCTTTTGATGGCACGCTGCACCTGATCTTCCAGCCCGCAGAAGAGGGCCTGGGCGGGGGGCGCAAGATGGTGGAAGACGGCCTGTTCAAGCTGTTTCCGTGCGATGCCATCTTTGCGCTGCACAACATGCCGGGCTTTCCGGCAGGGCAGTTTGGCTTCATGCCGGGCTCGTTCATGGCGTCGTCTGACACCGTCATCATCAAGGTGCGTGGCAAGGGCGGGCACGGCTCGGCGCCCCATTTGTCGTGGGATCCGGTCGTGGCCTCGGCCCATTTGATTCTGGCGCTGCAAACCGTGGTGTCGCGCAATGTGGACCCGCGCGACATGGCCGTGGTCACCGTGGGCGCCATCCATGCGGGCGATGCGCCCAACGTGATTCCGAACGAGGTGGAACTGCGCCTTTCGGTGCGCGCCTACCGGCCCGAGGTGCGCCAGCAGCTGCGTGAGCGCATCACCGCGCTGGCCCATGCCCAGGCCGCTGCGCTGGGGGCTGAGGCCGAGGTGGAGTACCGCTGGCGCTACCCCGCGCTGGTCAACGACCCCGCCTGCACTGCCATCGCCCGCCAGGTGGTGGTGGACTGGCTGGGGGAGGAGGCTCTTATCTCCAACCTGCAACCTCTGACGGGCAGCGAAGACTTCTCTTTCATGCTCGAAGCCTGCCCGGGCAGCTACCTCATCGTGGGCAACGGCGTGGGCGAGACGCATGGCACCGGCGGCTGCATGGTGCACAACCCGGGCTACGACTTCAACGACCGCATCCTGCCCGTGGCGGCCTCGTACTGGGTGCAGCTCACCGAGCACTTCCTGGCGGCCAACGCGGCGGCCTGACGCTCTTTTCCATCTTCCCTTCTGCGAGCCACGACCATGAACGACTTCCTCACCTCTGCCGACGTACTCCACGGCACCTCTTCATCACGCCGTGACGTGCTGCGCGCGCTGGCCGCCCTGGGCGCCGCCGGGCTGGCCCTGCCGGGGCATGCGCAGGCCTACCCCTCCAAGCCCATCAAGCTGGTGGTGGGCTACCCCGCCGGGGGCTCGGTGGACCTGATTGGCCGCGTGCTGGCCGATGCCATGGCCCCGCGCATCAAGGCCACGGCCGTGGTGGACAACCAGGGCGGCGCTGCGGGCGCGATTGCCGCGCAGCGCGTGGCCACCTCCGCGCCTGATGGGTACACGCTGCTGGTCGGCTCCAGCAACGAGCTGGTGGGCACGCGCATGGTCAACCCCGCGCAGCGCTACGACGGGCTCAAGGACTTCACCCCCATCGGCATGATGGCCACCGCCCCGGTGGTGCTCACGGCGGCGCCGCACACGGGCATCAAGTCCATCCCTGAGCTGCTGGACCTGCTGCGGCGCAACCCGGGCAAATACAGCTACGGCAGCTCGGGCGTGGGCTCCACGCTGCACTTTGCGGGCGAGCTGTTCAAGCAAAAGGCGGGCGTGTACATGACGCACATTCCCTACCGGGGCGTGGCGCCGCTCACCAGCGACCTGGCCGGTGGCAGCCTGGACTTTGCCGTGCTGTCGCCCAGCTCGGCCATGCCCTTCATCCGCAGCGGCCGCATCACCGCGCTGGCCGTGAGTAGCACCCAGCGCCTGGGCAGCCTGCCCCAGGTGCCTGCGATGACGGAGTTTGCGCCCCTCAAGGGCTATGAGCTGGTGGGCTGGTACGCCCTGATGGCCCCCAAGGGCCTGCCCGCCGACGTGACCGCGCTACTGGCGAGCCACCTGCAAGCCACGCTGCAAGACCCCGTCGTGCGCAAGAAACTGGAAGACGCCGGCATGGTGCTGGCCACAGGGCGCGAAGACATCGCCCGCTTCATGGCCGAAGAAAGCGGCAAGTACGAGAAGCTGGCGGCCTTCGCGAAAATGCGCGAATCCTGAGCTGGCTAGACAGCTGGCAGGTGTGCGTTGGCGCGAACAGGGAGGGGCTGGCGCGCTGGCTCAGCGCCCGCGCAAAAACAGCCCGTCCAGCTCTTTCATCGACAACTGCCGCCAGGTGGGGCGGCCGTGGTTGCACTGGTCCGATCGGTCTGTGGTTTCCATCTGCCGCAGCAGGGCGTTCATTTCGTCCAGCGTGAGCTTGCGGTTGGCCCGCACGGCGCCGTGGCAGGCCATGGTGCCCAGGATTTCGTTGCGGGCGCGTTGCACCACGGTGGTTGCGTCGTGTGCGGCCAGCTCGGCCAGCACGCTGCGGGCCAGCTCCACGGCATCACCCTGCGCCAGCGTGGTGGGCACGGCGCGCACGGCCAGGGTTTTGGGTGAGAAGGGCACCACCTCCAGCCCCAGCGTGGCCAGCACCTCGGCAGACTCTTCGGCCGTGGCCACTTCCTGCGGCGTGGCGGCAAAGGTGGCGGGGATCAGCAGAGGCTGGCTGGCAATGCGGGCGCCGCTGTCTACCTGGGCCTTGAGGCGTTCGTACACGATGCGTTCGTGCGCAGCGTGCATGTCCACAATCACCATGCCCTGGGCGTTTTCGGCCAGGATGTAGACGCCGTGCAGCTGCGCCACGGCGCGGCCCAGCGGCCAGGCAGATGCGTTGTCGCCGCGCTGCTCGGGCCACACCATGGCCTCGCTGGGGGGCGCATCGCCTGAGGCATTGTTCACGGCCCCACCCGCTGAGCTGGGGGGCAGAGCCATTGAGGCTGCGGCGGTGCCATGGGCCGTGGCCTCGCCGGGCTGCACGGCCGCAGGCTGCGCCGAGGGCGCCCACAGGCCGCCCAGCGCAGCGTCGGGTGCCGCTGCTGGAGGGGTTTCGCGCGGCGCCCACAGGGCCTGCAGGTCTTGCACGCGGTGGCCACGTTCTTCAAATTTCATAGCTGCTTGCGCTTGCCAGGCGGGCGCTAGAGGCCTTTTTTGTTCTAAGTCTGCAGTGTGGGCCGCAGGTGCCGCACCTTCGCCAGCGGCTTGCGCGGCGTTGGCGGCTGCCAATGCCGCAGCACGGGGCGCGGCCAGGGCGTTTTCCACCGCGTGGCGCACGGCCTGGTGCACCTCGCGGCTGTCCCGAAAGCGCACCTCGATCTTGGTGGGGTGCACGTTCACGTCCACGCGGGCGGGGTCGATCTCGACATACAGCGCGTAGATGGGCTGCTTGTGGCCATGCAGCACGTCCTCGTACGCGGCGCGGGCGGCGTGGGTGAGCACCTTGTCGCGCACAAAGCGGCCGTTGACGTAGCAGTACTGGTGGTCGGGCCGCGAGCGGGCGGCATCGGGCAGGCCTGCGCGGCCAGTGACGGTGACGGGCCCCACGCGGTGCTGCACGGTGACGGACTGCTGCACAAAGTCTTCGCCCAGCACGTCTGAGAGGCGGCGGGCCAGCGCGTCTTGCGGGTTGCCTTCGCCGGGGACAAAGGTGGCACGCCACTGCTCCACCAGCTTGCCCTCGTGCCAGATGGCAAAGCCCACATCGGGCCGTGCCAGCGCGTGGCGGCGCACCGATTCAATGCAGTGCGCCAGCTCGGTGGCGTCGGTCTTCAAGAACTTGCGGCGGGCGGGGGTGGAGAAGAACAGCTCTTTGACCTCAATGGTCGTGCCCTGGCTTCGGGCGGCTGGGCGCAGCTCGCCGCTGCGGGCGTCCAGCAAAAAGGCGCTGGCCTGCGTGGGCGGGCGCGAGAGCAGGGCCATCTCCGACACCGAGCTGATGGCCGCCAGCGCCTCGCCCCGAAAGCCCATGGTGGCCACGGTTTCCAGGTCGTGCAGGTTGGTGATCTTGCTGGTGGCATGGCGGCGCAGCGCCACGGGTAACTCCTCGGGGGGAATGCCCAGGCCGTCGTCCTCGACCGATATCAACCGCACGCCACCGGCCAGCAGCCGCACGGTGATTTGCGTGGCCCCGGCGTCCAGGGCGTTGTCCACCAGCTCGCGCACCACCGAGGCGGGGCGCTCCACCACTTCACCGGCCGCAATCTGGCTGATGAGTTCGTCGGGCAGGTCACGGATGGGACGGCGCGAGGCCAGGGGGGCGTCGGTGGTGGAGTCGGTTGGGTTCACCGGACGGATTTTAGGCGTCGCTCTGGTGGGGATTTGGTTACAGGGCGATAGCGATAATGCGCCCTGCTTTTTATTGAGCAGATTCTTAGAACTTGAAATATCCGTTCGGGTTGAGTTTGTCGAAACCTTGCGCAGCGCTTCGACTGCTCTCAGTGAACAGTTCATTGGGATGCATGCTGAACCCAAAGCCCCCTCAACCCGCTCAAAGCCCTCAAGGCCAGCCCATGGAAATAGTGACCTTTCTGATCGACTTCATCCTGCACGTGGACAAGCACCTGGAGGCCTTTGTGCAGACCTACGGCATGTGGGTGTATGCGCTGCTGTTCCTGATCGTGTTTGTGGAGACCGGCGTGGTGGTGATGCCGTTTTTGCCGGGCGATTCGCTGCTGTTCATCGTGGGCGCGCTGTGCGGCGCAGGGATGATGAGCTTTCCGCTGGCGTGCGCCGTGCTGGTGGCCGCCGCCATTTTGGGCGACCAGTGCAACTACAGCATTGGGCGTTACTTTGGCCCCAAGGTGTTCCAGTGGGAAGACTCGCGCTGGTTTAACCGCAAGGCGTTTGACCAGGCCCACGCGTTTTACGAACGCTATGGCGGTATCACCATCGTGATCGCGCGCTTCATGCCCTTCATCCGCACGTTTGCGCCGTTTGTGGCGGGCGTGGCCGAGATGGGCCGTGCCAAGTTCACGGCCTTCAACGTGGGCGGCGCGCTGCTGTGGGTGCTGGGCATTGCCACGGCGGGCTACTTCTTTGGCAACTTTGCCTGGGTGAAGGAGAACCTGGACAAGATCATCTGGGCGATGATTTTTGTGCCTGGTCTGATTGCCATCTTTGGTGCCTGGCGTGCGGGCCGCACATCCAAGGCAACGGCCTGATTGATTTTGCTATCAATTAAATAGCTGTCAGCGCTTGCTAATCAAGCGATAGCAGCTATTTTTTAGAGATTTTTCGGATCAGCGGCGTCTTTGGCGCTGGTCCTTGTCTTCCCCAATCTCATGGCCCACCAGGGCGCCCGCTGCGGCCCCGCCAATGGTGCCCAGGGGGCCGCCCAGCAGCACATGGCCTGCCACGCCGCCTGCCGCAGCCCCTACGCCGGTGCCGATTTGTGCATTGGTGGGGTTGGAGGCGCAGCCGCCCAGGGCCAGGGCGGCGGTGAGGGCGGTCAGCCCGATCCAGTGACGAGATTGCAGCATGGTGTGCTCCTTTGGCATGGGGTTGGGTGAGAACCTTTTTCTTGAGCCGCTGCGGTGCAGCAGCCCATGCCTAGACTGTGGCGCAGGCGCGGCGTTTGCCGCGTCGGCCAACGGAATGGGAGCTTGTAGGAAGACAGGCCTGAAGCGCGACAGGCTCCTCAGGCTGTGCCCCCAGGCCAGGGAGCGTTACACCGACCGGCTGCGCGCCAGCGGCGGGTTCTTGGCGAAGTAGCGGGTGATGCCGCGCATGAGCGCATCCGCCAGCTCTTGCTGGTAGGTGCTGCTGCGCAGGCGGGCCTCTTCTTCGGGGTTGCTGATGAAGGCGGTCTCCACCAGCACGCTGGGAATGTCAGGGGCCTTGAGCACGGCAAACCCGGCTTGCTCCACGCGGGGCTTGTGCAGCTTGCCGATGTTGCCAATCTCGCCCAGCAGCACGGTGCCGAGCTTGAGGCTGTCGTTGATCTGGGCGGTGGTGCTCATGTCCAGCAGGGCGCGTTGCACATGCTGGTCCTTGCTTTGCACGTTCAGCCCGCCCACCAGGTCGGCCTGGTTTTCTTTGTTGGCGAGCCAGCGGGCGGCGGTGCTCGACGCCCCGCTTTGGCTCAGCGCAAACACGCTGGCGCCGCGTGCGGCCGGGGTGGTGAAGGCGTCGGCGTGGATGCTGACGAACAGGTCGGCCTGCACGCGCCGGGCTTTTTCCACCCGCGTGCCCAGGGGCACGAAGAAGTCGCCGTCGCGGGTGAGGAATGCGCGCATGGGGTTGCCGCCCACGGTGGTGGCGTTGATGCGGTCGCGCAGCAGGTGGGCCACGCGCAGCACCACGTCTTTTTCACGCGTGCCTGCGGGGCCGATGGCGCCGGGGTCTTCACCGCCGTGGCCGGGGTCCAGCGCCACGATGATGATGCGGTCGGTCTGCGTGGCCGTGGCGCGCCCGCCAGCGCGGTTGGTCGCCACGTTGGAAGGGGCGGGGGCTGCGGCGGTGGTGGTTGCAGGCTCGGCAGCAGAGGGTGCTGCGCTGGGGCCAGGGCGGTTGCTGCGCTGTGCGATCAGGTCGCCCAGCGGGTCGGCGGGCTCTGCCGCCTTGGCAGGCGCTGGCGCAGGTGCTGCGGCGGTCTTGTCGCCGCCGTGGCCTGGGGTGCCCGCGTCGCGCAGCCGCTCGGCAATCAGCGCTTCCAGTGGGTCCACGGGCTCGGCCGGGTACAGGTCAAACACCAGGCGGTGCTGGTAGGCCGCGATGGGCGGCAGGGTGAACACCTGCGGCTGTGCGGCCTGCTTCAAATCGACCACCAGGCGCACCACGCCGGGGGCGTTCTGGCCCACGCGGATGCCTGCGATGTTCGGGTCGTCGGGCTTGACCTTGGCCACCAGCTCGCGCAGCTCGGGGCTCAGGTCGATGCCTTCAATGTCCACCGCCAGGCGCGGCGGCGTGGTCACAAAGAACTGCTTGGCCACCAGCTTGGTGTCGGATTCGATGGTGACGCGCGAATACTCGGGCGCGGGCCACACGCGCACCGCCAGGATGGTGGCGCCGCGTGCAATCTGCTGGGTGCCCAGCAGCAGCACCAAGCTGCCCGCCTGCAGCAGGTGGCGGCGGTTGGGGGTGTAGGCGTTGTCCGTCTTGGCGGGGTGGTCCATGCTTGCGTCAGCGGTCATGCGCTCGGTCCTTGGCTCCATCCTGGGCTGTTGCCTTGGCTGCATCCGTGGGTCAGGCCTTGCACCAGGCTGCGCCCGGTGGCGGTGCCTGCGTGCAGGGTGACTTTCCTTTCGGTCTCGTCCATTGCTTCAATGGTGATAGCAAGGTCCGCAGTCGGGGTCAGCGCTGCAGCCTTTTCAGGCCATTCTGCCAGCTTGAGGCCCGGGCTGGCAAAGATGTCTCTGAACCCCGCGTCTTCCCACTCACGTGGGTCGTCAAAGCGGTAGAAGTCAAAGTGCCAGATGGCCAGCTGCGCTGTCTCGTGGGGTTCCACCACGGCATAGGTGGGGCTTTTGATGCGGCCTTGCACGCCCAGGGCGCGCAGCAGGTGGCGCACCAGCGTGGTCTTGCCTGCGCCCAGGTCGCCGTGCAGGGTGACGAAGGCATGGGCCAGCGCAGGCTGCGCGGCCAGCTGCTGGGCCCAGGCGGCGGTGTCTTCTTCGCTGCGCCAAACGAATGTGGCTGGGCCAGGGCTGGGGCTTTCTACAATCTGGCCGGTATGTGGTGCAACAGTCAACTCGTTCCTCAAATGCAGGAGTGGGCCCGCGAGCTGGGATTTTCCCAAATCGGCGTGGCCGGGGTGGATTTGTCCGCGTCAGAGCCTGGGTTGATGCAATGGCTGGCGCAAGGGTTCCATGGTGACATGCATTACATGGCCGCACATGGCTTAAAGCGTGCGAGGCCCGCAGAGCTGGTGCCCGGCACCGTGAGCGTGATCACCGCGCGCATGGACTACCTGCCCCAGGGGCGCGACCACCACCCAGCCGTGGCCCAGGCGGGCGGCTGGCAGGCGATGGAGTTGCAGCGCCTGCAGCAGCCCGGTGAGGGCATTGTCTCGATGTACGCCAGGGGGCGCGATTATCACAAGGTATTGCGTGCCCGGCTGCAAAAGCTGAGTGACCGCATTGCCGAGGCGGTGGGCCCGTTCGGCCACCGCGTGTTCACCGACTCAGCCCCCGTGCTGGAGGCCGAGCTGGCCGCCCGCAGCGGCCAGGGCTGGCGCGGCAAGCACACGCTGGTGCTCAACCGCGAGGCGGGCTCGACCTTCTTTCTGGGCGAAATCTATGTGGACATGCCTTTGCCCGCCACAGAGCCTGTGACGGCCCACTGCGGCAGTTGCAGCGCCTGCATCGATGCCTGCCCCACGCAGGCCATCGTGGCGCCGCACCGGGTGGATGCGCGGCGTTGCATTTCGTACCTGACCATCGAACACGCGGGCGCCATCCCGCTGGAGCTGCGCCCGCTCATGGGCAACCGCATCTATGGCTGTGACGACTGCCAGCTGGTGTGCCCGTGGAACAAGTTTGCCCAGGTCAGCCGCCTGCCCGATTTTGACGAGCGCAAGGGCCTGTCGGGCCAGCAACTGGTGCACCTGTTTGCGTGGGACGAGCCCACCTTTTTGCGCCTGACCGAGGGCGGCCCCATCCGCCGCATTGGCCACGAGCGCTGGCTGCGCAACGTGGCCGTAGCCCTGGGCAATGCCCTGCGCCAGACGGGTGCGGCCGACCTGCGCGCCGCCCTGGCGCTGCGCGCGCAAGACCCCAGCGCGCTGGTGCGCGAGCATGTGGCCTGGGCGCTGGCGCAGGCGTGATGCCAAATTTTTTTAAGTGTTTTATGCCTCTAGTGCTTATCTAATAAGCGCTAGAAGCTATCAAATAAGTAGCGCTTTGCCCCGGGGCTGCCGATGGGCCCCGCGCCGCTGCGGGTTCAGCGCAAAAAGCCCAGCGCAAACGGCAGGCTCACCACCCCCAGCACGGTCGACAGCGTGACCAGCCCCGCCACATACGGCCCGTTGTAGCCCATGCGGGCGGCCAGCACATAGCAAGTCGATGCCGTGGGCAGGGCCGAGAAGGCCAGCAGCACCGTGGTCTGCACAGCGTTGAGGCCAAACAGCAGCGCCAGGCCCCAGGCGATCAGCGGCTGCAGCCAATGCCGGATGGCCAGCACCGAGGCTGTGAGCACCTTGCCCCGGCTGAGCAGGCCAAACTGCATGCCCGCACCCGCTGCCATCAAGCCCAGCGCCAGCGACGCTGCGCTGATGCGGCTCACCGTGGGCTCCAGCCAGCCGGGGATGCGAAACCCCAGCAAATTGGCCACCAGCCCTGAGGCCGTGGCGAGGATGAGCGGGTTGCGCAGCAGCTCGCGCACAAAGCCCTGGCCACCATGGCGCGCCATGGGCCACACGGCGGCCACGTTGAACAGCGGCACGCACACGCCAATGAGCACCGCAATCATCAGCAGGCCCTGCGTGCCTGCCAGCCGCTCGGCAATCGCCAGGCCAATGAAAGAGTTGAAGCGAAACGCAATCTGCGCGCTGGCCGCGTGGTCGCGTCGGTCGATGAAGCGGCCCAGCCAGGGCCAGTGGGGCAGCGAATACGCCAGCGCAATGCCCGCCACGCCCGACAGCAGCCCCGCCGCGATCAGGCTGGAGGCCGCGCCCACATCGATGGGGCTTTTGACGATGGACTGGAACAGCAGCACCGGAAACAGCAGGTAGTACACCAGGCTCTCTACCGGCTGCCAGATGGAGCGATTGAGGGCGGTGTACCGGCACAGCAGGTAGCCAAACAGGATGAGCGAAAAATCGGGGATCAGGAGCTGGGCGTAGTTCACGTTTCGAGAATAACTGAAGCCGCCTGCGCCCGTGGGCGGCAGGCAGCGTGGCCGTCAGATGGCTCGGGCGCTTGTGCGTAATCCCCAGGCGGTGGGGGGATTCATTGCGCATAACATCGCGGGTGTTTGAAAACCTCACAAAGGAGCATGCAATGAACCGTCGCCACTGGATGGCCCTGGCGCTGGCCGCTGCCGCAGGATCTGCCGCAGCGCAAAGCTACCCCAACAAGATCATCAAGCTGCAGGTGCCCTTCGCCCCCGGCGGCACCACCGACATCATTGCCCGCGTGATCGCTGACCCGCTGGGCAAGGCCCTGGGCCAGAGCGTCATCGTGGAAAACAAGGCGGGTGGCGGCGGCATCGTGGGTGCCAACGAAACGGCCAAGTCGGCCCCCGATGGCTACACCCTGGGCATTGCCACGGTGTCGACCACGGCCGCCAATCCGGCCATCAACCCCAAGACGCCCTACAACCCGCTGACCGACTTCACCCCCATCGTGAACATCGCGGCCACGCCCAACATCATTGCGGTGCACCCCAGCTTTCCGGCCAAGGACTACAAGGCCTTCATTGCCGAGCTGAAGAAATCGGCGGGCAAGTATTCGTACTCTTCGTCAGGCACCGGGGGCATTGGCCACCTGCAGATGGAGCTGTACAAGAGCCTGACCAACACCTTCGTGACGCACATTCCCTACCGCGGTGCAGGCCCGGCCTTGAACGACACGGTGGCGGGCCAGGTGCCCATGATTTTTGACAACCTGCCCTCCGCGCTGCCCTTCATCAAGGAAAACCGCCTGGTGCCCATCGTGGTGGCCGCACCCCAGCGCGTGGCAGCCTTGCCCAATGTGCCGACCTTCAAGGAAGTGGGGCTGGAGCCTGTGAACCGCATGGCCTATTACGGCATCCTGGGCCCCAAGGGCTTGCCCAAGGAAGTGGTGGACAAGGTGAATGCCGCCGTGCGCAAGGCGCTGGAAGACCCGGCCGTGCGAAAGCGCATCGAAGACACCGGCTCTTTGGTGGTGGGCAACACGCCAGAGCAGTTTGCCGAGCAAATCAAGGCCGAGTACAGCGTGTACAAGGAAGTGGTCGCCAAGCAGAAGCTGACGCTCGACTGATCGGCCTGATGGGTCCTCTTCTGCAAAGCCGCGCTGGCCATGCCTGCGCGGCTTTTTTCATGAGAGAGGGATGTCCTGCATAACTCTCTGCGGACGGTGACAGCACGGCTTCGGGCGGTCCACTGCGTTGCTTTTCTTGCCAATAGCACGGCTATTGGCTGCAAAAAGACGCCTTGTGGCCCATCCCGGCCCGCACTATCACCGCCTCGCGAGGGTTATGCAGGACATCCCTTGCCGCTTCGCGTGCTATCGTTTTCAGATGCTTGACGACAGCCTGAGTGCCATCGATACCTTTGTGGACGCCTTGTGGCTGGAAGACGGCCTTTCGCGCAACACCCTGGCGGCCTACCGGCGCGACCTGACGCTGTACGCCCAATGGCTGGCGCAGCAGCAGCCCCCGCTGGCGCTGGACGCCACCGAAGAGGCGCACCTGAACGGCTACTTTGCCGCGCGCCACGAGCAGACGCGGGCCACCTCGGCCAACCGGCGGCTCACGGTGTTGCGCCGGTACTTTCACTGGGCGCTGCGCGAGCGGCGCATCACCCAAGACCCGACACTGCGCCTGCAGGCCGCCCGCCAGCCCCTGCGGGTGCCCAAGACCTTGTCGCAAGCGCATGTGGAGGCGCTGCTGAACGCCCCCGACCTGGGCAACCCCCTGGGCCTGCGCGACCGCACCATGCTGGAGCTGATGTACGCCAGCGGCCTGCGCGTGACAGAGCTGGTCACGCTCAAGACCTTTCAATTGGGGCTCAACGAAGGTGTGCTGCGCGTGATGGGCAAGGGCAGCAAAGAGCGGCTGGTGCCCTTTGGTGAAGAAGCCCGCAGCTGGCTGCAGCGCTACCTGCAGGAGGCGCGCGGCGCCATTCTGGGCGGGCAGCAGACCGAAGACCTGTTTGTGACCCAGCGCGGCGAGGGCATGACCCGCGTGATGTTCTGGGTGATCGTCAAGAAATGGGCGCAGGTGGCGGGCATCACCGTGCCGCTGTCGCCGCACACGCTGCGCCACGCGTTTGCCACCCACTTGCTCAACCACGGCGCCGATTTGCGGGTGGTGCAGCTGCTGCTGGGGCATGCCGACATTTCGACCACCACCATCTACACCCATGTGGCACGTGAGCGCCTCAAGGCGCTGCATGCGCAGCACCATCCGCGCGGCTGAGCGTGTGGCGCTGCCTGCGGTGTTTCTCGTTTTTTTGCTTCCTCTATTTCTCTGTTCTCTGACCATGAAAAAACTGTTGACGGGCCTTTTTCTTCTGGGTGCCTGCACCTGGGCTGCGGCCCAGGCCTGGCCCACCGCCAAACCCATTCGCATCGTGGTGGCCTACCCCGCAGGGGGCGTGAGTGACAACGTGGCGCGTGCCCTGGCCGACAAACTGGCGGCGCAATTGGGCACGCCCGTGGTGATCGAAAACAAGGCCGGTGCCAGCGGCAGCCTGGGCATGGACGCGGTGGCCAAGGCCGCGCCAGACGGCTACACGCTGGGCTTTGCGGCCGTGAGCCCGCTGGCGCTGAACCCGCACCTGGGCAAGTCGCCGTTTGATCCGCAAAAGGACATTGCCCCGGTGGTGAGCGTGATGTATTCGCCCGTGCTGCTATTGGGCACCCCGGCCAGCAAGGCGGTTGATTTCAATGCCCTGGTGGCCGCAGCGCGGGCGCAGCCGGGCAGTGTGCACTGGGCTACTTCGGGCCAGGCGTCCCTTGGGCACATCATGCTGGAGCAGATCCAGTCGGTGGCTAAGGTGCAGATCACGCACATCCCCTACAAAGGGGGCGGCCAGCAAATGAACGATGCGTTGGGCGGGCAGTTTGAAGTGCTCTCCACCAATGCGGGACCGGCCGTGCTGCAACACATCAAGGCAGGCAAGCTCAAGCCGCTGGCGGTGGGCGCGCCTGCACGGCTGGATTCGCTGCCCGATGTGCCCACCCTGGCGGAGCTGAAGCACCCGGCGGCCAACCTGTCCTCGCTGTTTGGTATTTTTGCCCCGGCGCAGACACCTGCTGCCGTCGTGGCGCGCCTGAATGCTGAGGTGAATAAGGCCCTGGCCCAGGCGGACCTGCGCGCCAAGCTGGACGCGACCGACAACGTGCCCACCGGCGGCACCACCGCCGACTTTGCCCGCCAGATTGCGCAGGAGTCAGAGAACAACGCCCGCATCATCCGCGCGGCGCGCATCCAGGGGGACTGAGCCGGGTAGATGCACTGAGCGCGCTGGGTGCACTGGGCGCAGATGCAAAAAGGGCTCCACCATGGGAGCCCTTTTTGATGGGGTCATTGGTATGCCGATGACCGCTCAGTCCATGCTCAGGCTTTCGGCCCAGGTCAGGGCTTGCAAATGGGCCCAGTTCACCTGCCGGTTGGACAGGTGCAGCTCGTCGGCCATCTTGGCAAACATGGCGTCGTCGCCACTTTCGCAGGCCTTGGTCAGTGCCAGGAACGGTGCAAACACGCCGGTGCCGTGCAGCAGCGCATCGGTCACGGGCTGGGGCAGGGCCACCGATTCCAGGGCTTTCTCCATCGTGACGTTGAGCATCGAGTCCAGCAGTGAGAAAACACCCACCACGAAGGCGTTGTCGCACTCTTCGGCGGGCAGCATTTCGGCGGCCAGCAGCTCCATCAGGCGCCCGCGCACCACCGCGGTCTGGCCCACGGCGGGTGGGGCTCCATCGCGTGACGTGGTCATGAGCAGCGCCGCCCAGCGGAACAGCTTTTTCAGGCCCAGGATCATCACGGCGTGGCGGAAGGAGGTCACCTCGCACGACAAGCCAAAGCCCGACGAATTGATGAAGCGCAGCAGGTTGAAGGACAGCGTGGGGTCCTTTTTGAGCAGGTCTTCGATCTCGCTGGTGTCGGCCTGTTTGCGCACCAGGTTGATGAGCTGGATGATGGTGGCCTGCGAGGGGCGGATGGTGGTGGCCTTGACCAGCGAAGGCTTGGCAAACCAGAAGCCCTGGAACAGTTTCACGCCCAGGTCGGACATGAGCTTGAACTGCTCGGCCGTCTCCACTTTTTCGGCCACCAGCTTGGCTTTGGCGAATTGGCTTGCAAACTTCACCAGCGGGCCTGCCAGCTCGGGCTTGAAGGCTTGCAAGTCCAGCTTGATGAAGGAGGCCAGAGGCATCCAGCTGGCGTAAGGCTTGCGCAGCGCATTCTGGTTCAGCGCTAGGCGAAAGCCTCGCTCGCACAGTGCTTGCAGTGCGGGCACGCGCTGATCGATCTGTTCTTGGGTGGCCGTGTCTGGCAGGGGGGGCACTTCCAGCACCACCTTCTCGGGGTGGATCAGCTCCAGGTGGCCGCCAGCCAGGCTCTCGTGTGTGCAGTTGATGAACACGGTTTTCTTGCCCACCAGCGCCTCAGTGCCCGCGTAGGACAGGGCGTTGAAGAGCAGCGCTGCATCGCTGGCCGCCGTGTGGGCGTCTGCGGCGGTAGAGCGGTCAAACAGCTCGTAGCCATAGACCATGCGGTTGTGGTCCACGATGGCCTGACGGGCAATGATCGCCAGGTTGCTGGCATCAACGTCTTCCTGTGGGGCTGCGGTCTCGACGTCGGGGGTGTCTTGGTCTGGGGTACTCGACATGGTGCGGCTAAAGAATGGGTTGAGCGAAGCGCTTCACAAGATTCTAGGGCCTGCCGGGCCGGTCCATGCGCCTGTGGCCGTGCCAGGTGGCGCAGCGCACACACCCGAGCGCAGGGCGCGTCCCTCAGTCGGCCATCTGATCGGCCCAGGCCAGTGCCTGCAGGTGGGCCAGGTTGATTTGCTGGCTGGTGAGGTGCAGGGTGCCCGCCGCCTTGTGGAATACCGCGTCATCGCTGGATTCACAGGCTTCGGCCAGGGTCAGCAGATCGCCCAGCACGCCCTCGCGGCGCAACAGGGCTGCGGCCACGGCGTCGGGCACGGTCAGCAGGCCCAGGGCCGATTCCATGGGGATGGAGAGCATCACATCCAGCAGCGAGAAGATGCCCACCACGAAGGCCTGATCGGCTTCTTCCGCAGGCATGCTCTCCAGGGCCAGCAATTCCATCAAGCGGCCGCGCACCACTGCCGTTTGGCCCACCGACGAGGGTGCGCCGCCCGTGCGTGCAGCAGTGAGCAGCAGCGCCGCCCAGCGGAACAGTTTTTTGAGCCCCAGCAGCATGACGGCCTGGCGAAAGGAGGTGATCTCACGGTTCAGCCCAAAGCCTGCAGAGTTGATCAGGCGCATCAGGTTGAAGGCCAGGCCTGCGTCTTTCTTCAGCACCTCTTCGATGTCGTCGGTGCTGGCCTGTTTGCGCACCAAGTTGATGAGTTGCACGATGCTGGTCTGCGCGGGGGACAGCAGCTTGGTCTCGACCAGCGAGGGGCGCGCAAACCAGTAGCCCTGGAACAGCTGCACGCCCTGGCTGGAGACCATGTCGTACTGCTGCGCGGTCTCCACTTTCTCCGCAATCAGCTCGGCCTGGGTGTGGCGGGCCGCGTAACGGATGAGCACCGTCAGCTGGTCCGCTGCCAGCACCGACAAGTCCAGCTTGATGTAGTCCGCCAGGGGCAGCCAGGCCGCGTAGGCCGATTCGAGCACGGTGTGGTTGAACGCGAGATGGAAACCGCGTTCGCGCAGTCCGATCAGGATGGGCAGGCGGGTTTCCACTTCCTGTGCCGCCGCATGGCCCAGGGGGGGGATCTCCAGCACGACCTTGTCGGGGTCCAGCAATTCCAGGTGGCCGCCCGAGAGGCTCTCGTGCGTGCAGTTCACAAAAATCAGCTTCTTGCCCACCAGCTCTTCGGTGCCTGCGTGCGACAGCGCTGTGAACACCAGGGTGACGTCTGTGGCCGCCGTGTGCCCAATGCCCGTGCGTGATCGGTTGAACAGCTCATAGCCAATGACCGCTTGCTGCGCATTGACGATGGCCTGGCGAGCAATCATGGCCACAGCGGATTGCCCCGGTGTGGCGCTTGCAGGGTAGGCTGCTGCAGGGGCTGGTGTGTTGGACATGGTGAGTTACTCACGGGTGGACGGTTCATGAAAGGCATCTGGCAGGGCCATCGATTGTAGGTAACGCGCAATTCCGACAGGCTTTTCAGCCTTGCTGTAGCCACTGCAACTCTGCTTCGGTAAAGCCTGCCTGGCGGCGGGCCGCGTTGTTGAACGGGGGCTTGAGCCGGGGGGCTTCGTACTTTTTGACCAGTTCGGCGTAGTGCGTCTCGGGGTTGATCCCCTGGCGCTCACACAGCCAGCGGTACCAGTGGTTGCCTATGGCGACATGCCCGACCTCGTCGCGCAAGATGGTGTTCAAAATCTCGACCGCTGCCAGGGCGTCGGGCGTACCCACTTGCCGCAGTTTTTTCTGGATCTGTGGGGTGGCGTCCAGGCCCCGCGCTTCCATGGTGCGGGGCACCAGCGCCATGCGCGCCACGATGTCGTGCTGGGTTTTCTCGCACATGGTCCACAGGCCCTGGTGCGCGGGAAAGTCGCCATAGTCATGCCCCTGGGCCCGCAGGTGGTCGCGCAGCAGACCAAAGTGCATGGCTTCTTCTGCCGCCACCTGCACCCAGTTCCGGTAATAGTCAGCGGGCATGGCGTCAAAGCGCCATACGGCGTCCAGCGCCAGGTTGATGGCGTTGAACTCAATGTGCGCAATGGCGTGGATCAGGATGGCGCGGCCCTGCGCCGTAGCGGGTGAGCGTCGGGCCACTTCGGTGTGGCGCATCAGCGCGGGGCGGGCCGGGTGGCCTGGCAGGCTGGCCGGGTCTACGGTGTCGGTGGGGAATGTGTCCGCTATCGAATATGTAGCTAGTTGCGCTTGTAAATCAAGCGCTGCGGCCGCTTTTTGGTCTGGGTCTGTCAGGCATAAAACCTGCAGTGCACGTTGGCGAAGCTCCATCCTTACAATTCTAGGCCCTGCCACCTACCGCACTGCTCACGCTTTGTAAACAATTGGCAGCCATTTGTTTCTTGATGGGTTTCTTTCTTTACCTCAACCGGAGTGTGTGGCATGGCTTTGTATGAACTGGATGGTGTGGCCCCCCAGGTGCCCGCATCGGCCTGGGTGGCAGACAGCGCCCAGGTGATGGGGCGGGTGGCGTTGGGTGAAGACGCCAGCGTGTGGTTTGGTACGGTGGTGCGGGGCGACACCGACAGCATCACCATCGGTGCGGGCACCAACATCCAGGACGCCAGCGTGCTGCATGCCGACTTTGGCAAACCCCTGGTGGTGGGGGCGCGCGTGACGGTGGGCCACCAGGTCATGCTGCACGGCTGCACGATTGGGGACGAATCGCTGATCGGCATTGGCGCTGTGGTGCTCAACGGCGCCAAGATCGGCAAGAACTGCCTGGTGGGTGCCGGGGCCCTGGTGACCGAGGGCAAAGAGTTTCCCGATGGCTCCATGATCATCGGCAGCCCGGCCAAGGCGGTGCGCGAGCTGACGCCCGAGCAGATCGAGGGCCTTCGCCAAAGTGCGCTGCACTACATCGAGAACGCCCGCCGCTTCAAGGCGGGCTTGCGCCGCATCGACTGACGCGCGGCAGCCCCGCTGGTTGTGCGTCTCCTTTTTTACGTTTTTCTGGAATCCCTGAGTGTCTGAACTCCACAAGTTTCTTTTCGAAGGCCAGCCTGTGCGCGGCATGATCGTGCGCCTGACCGATGCCTGGACCGATGTGTTGCAGCGCCGTGCCAGCAACTCAGCCACGGGCGCCTATGCGGCCCCGGTGCAGGAGCTGCTGGGCGAGATGGCTGCGGCTGGTGTGCTGATGCAGTCCAACATCAAGTTCAATGGGGCGCTGGTGCTGCAGGTCTTTGGTGATGGCCCCGTCAAGGTGGCCGTGGCCGAGGTGCAGTCTGACCTCAGCCTGCGGGCCACTGCCACGGTCAATGGCGAGGTGCCGCCAGATGCCAAGCTGAGCCAGATGGTGAACGTGGGCGGCGGTGGGCGCTGCGCCATCACCCTGGACCCCAAGGACCGCCACCCAGGCCAACAGCCCTACCAGGGCGTGGTGCCTTTGCATGGCGACCACCATGAGAAGCTCGATCGCCTGTCAGATGTGCTGCAGCACTACATGCTGCAGTCCGAGCAGCTCGATACGGTGCTGGTGTTGGCTGCCAACAGCCAGGTCGCCGCTGGGCTGCTGATCCAGCGCATGCCGCTCAAGGGCGAAGGCAATCTGGCGCAGGGGCTGACGCACCGTGAGAACGAAGACCAGATCGGCCACAACGAAGATTACAACCGCATTGCGCACCTGGCCTCCAGCCTGACGCGCGATGAGCTGCTGACGCTGGATGTGGACACCATCCTGCGCCGCCTGTTCTGGGAAGAAAAGCTGCTGCGCTTTGAGCCGCAGCAAGGGGAGTCGGGCCCCCGCTTTGCCTGCACCTGCAGCCGAGAGCGCGTGGCCAACATGCTGCGCAGCCTGGGGGCGGAAGAAGCCGAGAGCATCCTGGCCGAGCGCAACGAGATCGAAGTGGGCTGCGAGTTTTGCGGCCAACAGTACCGCTTTGATGCCGTGGATGCTGCTCAGATCTTTGTGCCCCCCACGGTGGCGCAACCGCCCGCACCTTCAGGGGTGCAGTAACGGCGGCGGCGCCCTGGCTTGGGGCGCCGATCTGTTGCTTTGCTTCTGATTCCTAGCCAAAACGCGCACCTTGAATGCTGCCCATGGCGGGCTGCGGCCTGTGGCAGGCCCCTAGAAACCGCTCCCCGTATGTGACGATTGTTGACACATTGGCGACAAGTCCTCACATAAGATTCGCCCCCATAAGGGAGGGTTTTCATGGATTTTCTTCGCCGATTTTTGGGGGCGTCGGCCCAGAATTCCGTGTCGTCAACCGCACCAGCCGATGGCCTGCTGGCATTGGCCTCGCCCCCCGTTGATTCGGTGCCCGCCGCGCTGGATGTGGATGCCGCCATCAATGCCCATGAGCGCTGGAAAGCGCGGCTGATGGACTATCTGGAAGGGCGCTCTCAGGTGGGGCTGGACCCCGAAGTGATTCGGCGCGACAACTACAGCGCCTTGGGCCGCTGGCTGCACGGCGTCGGGCGCGAAATGCTGGGTCACCACCCCGAATACCCCATGCTGCTGGCGCGGCACCGCTACTTTCACGAGCAAGCCGCCGAGATCGTGGAGCTGGCCCAGCAAGGGGAGTGGGAGCGTGTGGTGGCCATTCTCAACGGCGGTTACCGTTTTGCCTCCAACCAGATCGTCATCCTGCTCAAGTCCATTCGGCACAGCGTGAGCCAGGAGAGTGCCTAGGAGCCTGTCGGACTTGGAAATCGTCGGCTGCAAATCGACCGCAGCGGTCCATTTTTCACCGCCTTTTTGCCCCATAGCTCGGCTATGGAGCTGCAAATTCGGCAAAAACTGTCCTCGCTGGGGCCGATTTTTGCTATCGACGCTCCAAGTCCGACAGGCTCCTAGGGCCAGGCCCCAAGGCTGCTTCTAGGCTGGTGGCGCCAGTTTCAAAGACGTAAAGAGCCGGTGCTCGCACACCGGATCGCTGCATTTCTCGCATCCCCATGCGCGCAGCCTGGCTCGGGTGTCTGGGTTGCTTTCACTGCCTGGCGCGGTGGGCGCCGATGCCGTCATGGCGGGCTGTGGCGGTTTGGTTTTGCCCTCGTCCAGTGCTGCCAAAACACTGGACAACCTGCGCTCCAGAGGGCCGTACAACACACGGTAGGCGATACCGCGCAATGCCAGCCCTTGGCGCAACTGGGCATCCTGTTCGGCGCGCTGGGGCTGTTCCGCAGCGGAGCAGGGCCAGTCCAGGCCCATCAGCACCACCAGGGCGGGCAGAGTCAGGGCGGGCGCCTCATCGGGCACGGCCCCTGGTGGGTGCAAGCGCCCAGCCAATGGCCCCAGCCGCTCGGCCAAGGCCTGCCAGAGCGCTTCTGCGCCCGTGTGGGCGGCACCCAGGATGTGGACGGTCATGTAAGGAGTGGGCTGGCAAAGGCCAGCCGGGAGAGCGCGATCGCTTGCGAGCGATCAGCGCGGCGTGAACTGAACGTACACCTCGTTGGGCTTGACCATGCCCAGCTCGTTGCGGGCCTTTTCTTCCACCATGTCCAGCCCTTCCTTGAGGTCATGGACTTCAGAGGCCAGACGCTCATTGGTCTGGCGCACTTGGGCATTGGCGGCCTTTTGTTCATCGATCTTCTGCTGCATTGCTGTCACCTGAGGCAAGCTGCCGCGCCCCAGCCAAAGCTGGGCGTGCACTGCGGCCAGCAAGGCCAGCAGGATCACAGGGACAAGGCGGGTGCTCATGAAGTCGGTGAAGGGTGCGAGGGATCGAGGGCTCGGTCAGTCGGTGTCGTTCAGCCGGTGCGGCGCACCGCCCGTGGTGGCGTCAGCGCAGGTTGTAGAACGCTTCGCGGCCGGGGTAGTGGGCGATGTCACCCAGGTCTTCTTCGATGCGCAGCAGCTGGTTGTACTTGGCGATACGGTCCGAGCGTGACAGCGAGCCGGTCTTGATCTGGCCCGCATTCGTGCCCACCGCGATGTCGGCAATGGTGCTGTCCTCGGTCTCGCCCGAGCGGTGCGAGATCACGGCGGTGTAGCCCGCGCGCTTGGCCATCTCGATCGCAGCGAAGGTCTCGGTCAGCGTACCGATCTGGTTGATCTTGATCAGGATCGAGTTGGCAATGCGCTTGTCGATGCCTTCCTTCAGGATCTTCGTGTTGGTCACGAACAGGTCGTCACCCACCAGCTGCACGTTCTTGCCCAGGCGGTCGGTCAGGATCTTCCAGCCGTCCCAGTCGCCTTCGTGCATGCCGTCTTCGATGCTGATGATGGGGTACTTGTCGCACCAGGATGCCAGCATGTCCGTCCATTGCTGGGCGGTGAGTTTGATGCCGCCTTCGCCTTCGAGCACGTAGTGGCCGTCCTTGTAGAACTCGCTGGCAGCGCAGTCCAGGCCCAGGGCGATTTGTTCGCCAGCGGTGTAGCCTGCGGCTTCAATCGCTTGCAGGATCAGCAAGATGGCGGCTTCGTGGCTTTCGACGCTGGG
Organism: Acidovorax sp. 56; assembly: GCF_002749705.1. Classification (NCBI taxonomy): domain Bacteria; kingdom Pseudomonadati; phylum Pseudomonadota; class Betaproteobacteria; order Burkholderiales; family Comamonadaceae; genus Acidovorax; species Acidovorax sp. 56. The sequence goes on along the minus strand of NZ_PEEV01000001.1, from coordinate 2,104,761 downwards.
GGCAAAGCCGCCTTCGTCGCCCACGGCGGTGCTGATGCCCTTGTCGTGCAGGATCTTCTTGAGGGCGTGGAACACTTCCGCACCCCAGCGCAGGGCTTCACGGAAGGTGGGGGCGCCCACGGGGATGATCATGAACTCTTGCAAGTCCAGGCTGTTGTTGGCGTGCGCGCCACCGTTGATGACGTTCATCATGGGCACGGGCAACTGCATGCTGCCCATGCCGCCCAGGTAGCGGTACAGGGGCAGGCCAGATTCTTCGGCAGCAGCGCGGGCCACGGCCATCGATACGGCCAGCATGGCGTTGGCGCCCAGGCGGCTCTTGTTCTCGGTGCCGTCCAGATCGATCAGGGTCTTGTCCAGGAAGGCTTGCTCGGAGGCATCGAGGCCCAGCACGGCTTCGCTGATTTCGGTGTTGATGTGTTCCACGGCCTTGAGCACGCCCTTGCCAAGGTAGCGGCTCTTGTCGCCATCGCGCAGCTCAATGGCTTCGCGGCTGCCGGTGGAAGCGCCCGACGGCACCGCAGCGCGGCCCATCACGCCCGATTCCAGCAGCACGTCGCATTCGACGGTGGGGTTGCCGCGGCTGTCCAGCACTTCGCGGCCTACGATGTCAACGATGGCACTCATGGTTTTCCTTTTGCAGAAGTTTTAAATCAAATCGGGCTCTAGCGCTTATCTAATAAGCGCTAGCAGCTATCAATTAGTGAGCGATCAGGTGCGAAGACGGTCAAACGCCTTCGACACACACCATGCGCATGATGGCCGCACCTTCGCGCGCGGCCTTGGCCTTTTGGTACTCGGGCGTGTCGTAGAACGCGCGGGCCGCGTCAAAGCTGGCGAACTTCAGGATGACGGTGCGGCCGGGGTTCCAGTCGCCCTCCAGCACTTCCACCTTGCCGCCGCGCACGCACACTTCGGCGCCGTGGGCTTGCATGGCCAGGGTGCTCCACTTGCGGTACTCCTCGTACTGCGTGGGGTTGGTGACGGTGACGGATGCGATGACGTAACCACTGCTCATGTCTCAGGCTCCAAAGTTGTTTTCGAGGAATCCGTTTTTCTTGGTGACATCGTCCAGCGCCACCAAGGTCTCCAGCAGCGCCTTCATGTGCTTGAGCGGCACGGCGTTGGGGCCGTCCGACCAGGCTTCGGCGGGCTTGGGGTGGGTCTCCATGAAGAGGCCCGCCACACCCACCGCCACACCCGCGCGGGCCAGCACGGGCACCATGTCACGGGCGCCGCCACTCACTGCGCCCAGGCCGCCGGGCTTTTGCACCGAGTGGGTCACGTCAAACACCACCGGCGCGCCCGAGTTGCGCATCTCGGCCAGGCTGGTCATGTCGGCCACGAGGTTGTTGTAGCCAAAGCTCACACCACGCTCGCAGGCCAGGAAGCGGTCTTCCGACAGGCCGGCTTCCTTGGCGGCAGCGCGGGCCTTGTCGATGACGTTTTTCATGTCCCAGGGCGCAAGAAACTGCCCCTTCTTGATATTCACCGGCTTGCCACTTTGCGCCACCGCGCGGATGAAATCCGTCTGGCGGCAGAGGAAGGCAGGCGTTTGCAGCACATCGACCACGCTGGCCACCTCGGCCACGTGGGAGGTGTCGTGCACATCGGTAAGGATGGGCAACTGCAACTGGCGGCGCACTTCATCGAGGATCTTCAGGCCCGCATCGATGCCCACGCCGCGCTGGCTGGTGCCGGACGAGCGGTTGGCCTTGTCAAACGAGCCCTTGTAGATCAAGGGAATGCCCAAGGCCGTGCAGGCTTCCTTGAGCTGCCCCGCGACGTCGAGCGACATCTCCAGGCCTTCGATGGAGCAAGTACCTGCGATCAGGAAAAAGCGCTGCTGCAGGCCAACGTCAAATCCGCACAGTTGCATAGCCGTTTTCCTCAGGCTTTCGCCGCTTGCTTTTGGTGTTCCACCGCCGCCTTGATGAAGGCGTTGAACAGCGGGTGGCCGTTCCAGGGGGTGGACTTGAACTCAGGGTGGAACTGCACGCCGATGAACCAGGGGTGCACGTTTTGTGGCAACTCCACGATTTCGGTGAGCTGCTCGCGCTGCGTCAGGGCCGAAATCACCAGGCCCGCCTTGCGTAGCTGGTCCAGGTAGTTCACGTTGGCTTCGTAGCGGTGGCGGTGGCGTTCGGTCACCACATCGCCGTAGATGCTGTGGGCCAGCGTGTCCTTGGACACGTCCGAGCTTTGGGCGCCCAGGCGCATGGTGCCGCCCAGGTCCGAGTTCTCGTCGCGCTTCTTGATGGTGCCGTCCGCGTCCTTCCACTCGGTGATCAAGGCGATCACGGGGTGGGGCGTGGTGGGGTTGAACTCGGTGCTGTTGGCATCGGCCAGCCCGGCCACATGGCGGGCGTATTCGATGGTGGCCACTTGCATGCCCAGGCAGATGCCCAGGTAAGGCACTTTGTGCTCGCGGGCAAACTGGGCCGTGCTGATCTTGCCTTCCACACCGCGGCTGCCAAAGCCGCCGGGCACCAGAACCGCGTCGTACTTGGTCAGCTTGCCAGCAGCGTTGGCGCTGTCGATGGTCTCCGAGTCCAGGTGCTCGATCTTCACGCGCACATGGTTCTTCATGCCCGCATGGCGCAGTGCTTCGTTGACGGACTTGTAGCTGTCCGACAGGTCCACGTACTTGCCCACCATGGCGATGGTGACTTCGCCGCGAGGGTGTTCGGTTTCGTACACCAGCTCATCCCAGCGCTTGAGGCTGGTGGGCGGGGTGTTCAGGCGCAGCTTGTCGCAGATCAGGCCGTCCAGGCCTTGCTCGTGCAGCATGCGGGGCACCTTGTAGATGGTGTCCACATCCCACATGCTGATCACGCCCCATTCGGGCACGTTGGTGAACAGCGAGATCTTTTCGCGCTCTTCTTCGGGCACCTGCTTTTGTGCACGGCACAGCAGCGCATCGGGCTGGATGCCGATCTTGCGCAGCTCCTGCACGGTGTGCTGGGTGGGCTTGGTCTTGAGCTCGCCGGCCGTGGCAATCCAGGGCAGGTAGGTCAGGTGCACAAAGGCAGAGTTGTTGGGGCCCAGCTTGAGGCTCAACTGGCGCACGGCTTCAAGGAACGGCAGCGACTCGATGTCGCCCACAGTGCCGCCCACTTCGCAGATGGCCACATCCACCGCGTCGTCGGTGCCAATGCCCGCGCCGCGCTTGATGTATTCCTGGATTTCGTTGGTGACGTGCGGGATGACCTGCACGGTCTTGCCCAGGTAGTCGCCACGGCGCTCTTTTTCGAGCACGGACTGGTAGATCTTGCCGGTGGTGAAGTTGTTGGACTTCTTCATGCGCGTTTCAATGAAACGCTCGTAGTGGCCCAGGTCCAGGTCGGTTTCCGCGCCGTCGTCGGTCACAAAGACCTCGCCGTGCTGGAAGGGGGACATGGTGCCTGGGTCTACGTTGATGTAGGGGTCAAGCTTGATGAGGGTGACTTTGAGTCCCCGCGATTCGAGGATCGCGGCAAGGGAGGCTGAGGCGATTCCCTTACCGAGGGAAGACACCACACCGCCGGTGACGAAGACAAATTTGGTCATGTCGTTTTATGGTGGTGGGAAATTGGGATTATAGATGGGGCATGAAAGCAGCAGCCGGCTGAGCCCTGGTCGGGGTCTGCTAAATTCGCGCCCATGAATGAGCTTGCTGGCAAACACATTGTTCTGGGTCTGAGTGGGGGCGTGGCTTGCTACAAGGCGGCCGATTTTTGCCGCCAGCTCATCAAGGCCGGGGCCACCGTGCAGGTGGTGATGACCGAAGCGGCTGGGCAGTTCATCACGCCTGTCACCATGCAAGCCCTGTCGGGCCGCCCTGTGTACGGATCGCAGTGGGACGCGCGCGAGCCCAACAACATGCCGCACATCAACCTCAGCCGCGAGGCCGATGCCATCGTGGTTGCGCCTTGCAGTGCCGACTTCATCGCGCGGCTGGTGCAAGGCCGCGCGGACGAACTGCTGAGCCTGATGTGCCTGGCCCGGCCCATCGACCGCGTGCCCCTGTTGCTGGCACCTGCCATGAACCGCGAAATGTGGGCCCACCCCGCCACGCAGCGCAACCTGGCCCAGGTGGCAGCAGACGGCGCCACGGTGCTGGGGGTGGGCAATGGCGACCAGGCCTGCGGCGAGACGGGCGATGGCCGCATGCTGGAGCCCAGCGAGTTGCTGGAAGAATTGATCGCCTTTTTTGCACCCAAGGTGCTGGCCGGGCAGAGGGTGCTGATTACCGCCGGCCCCACGTTTGAGGCCATCGACCCGGTGCGGGGTATTACCAACCTCTCCAGCGGAAAAATGGGCTTTGCCATTGCCCGTGCGGCGCGCGAGGCTGGGGCCGACGTGACCCTGGTGGCCGGGCCTGTGCACTTGCCCACCCCCCGCGGGGTGCGGCGCGTGGATGTGAAATCTGCACAAAATATGCTGCAAGCGGTTGAGGAACAAGCGCAAGGCGCTACTGTATTCATAGCAACTGCGGCGGTGGCCGATTGGCGCGTGGCGGCGCAGTCGACCGAGAAAATCAAGAAAGACGGCTCGGGCCAACCCCCCGCGCTGCATTTTGTGGAGAACCCCGACATCCTCGCCCGCGTGGCCCAGTCGCCCCAGGCCCAGTCGGGGGCGCTGTATTGCGTGGGCTTTGCCGCAGAAAGCCACGACCTGCTGGCGCACGCCACGGTCAAGCGTGCCCGCAAGGGTGTGCCGCTGCTGGTGGGCAACATTGGCCCGGCCACGTTTGGGCAGGATGACAATGCCTTGCTGTTGGTGGATGCGCAGGGGCACAGCGAACTGCCGCGCGCCTCCAAGCGCGCCTTGGCCCAGCAACTGGTGGGCGAAATCGCCCGGCGCCTGCAGCGCTGAGAGCCCTGTAGGCAACGAGTACCACCGGCCCCTCCTTTTCTACGCACCGCCTTCTGCCGGGCCATGCCGGCGCAGAGGGCTTTTTTTATGGCATTGCGCCTGGTTTTATTTCGAGAGCGAACCTTATGAAGATTGACGTCAAGATCCTGGATCCCCGCATGGCCGAGCAGCTTCCGGCTTACGCAACCCCTGGCAGCGCGGGGCTGGACCTGCGCGCCTGCCTGGATGCCCCCCTGACCCTGCAGCCCAATGCCTGGCAACTGGTGCCCACGGGCATTGCCGTGTACCTGAAGGACCCCGGTTACGCCGCGCTGATCCTGCCCCGCTCGGGCCTGGGGCACAAGCATGGCATCGTGTTGGGCAACTTGGTGGGCTTGATCGACAGCGACTACCAGGGCCAGTTGATGGTCAGTGCCTGGAACCGCAGCGATGTCGCCTTCACCATCGAGCCCATGGAGCGCTTGGCCCAGATGGTCATCGTGCCCGTGGTGCAGGCCGAGTTCAACGTGGTGACGGACTTTGTGGCTACCGAGCGTGGTGCGGGCGGGTATGGTTCTACAGGCAAGGCCTGATCGCTGCGGTGCCTCTGGCGCGCCGCCAGCATGGGCGTCGGTCGATTCTTACGTTTCGTTGGGCTTTTTACCGACGCTTCATCAGGGGGCTGTGCACTGGGCGCATCCTTGGCGCGTTGGTGTAATTTGTACCTGATCCCCGTGCGGGGGCCTTGCAATCCACAGGGCCTTCGGCACATCCTCTCAAGGAGACCTTTTATGCCCCAATTCAATCGCTCTGCCGTCGTGGCTTGCTCCATCGCCGCAGTGCTGGCCCTGTCCGCCTGCGGCCACAACCGGCCCGACCCTTACTACGGCGGCGGTTATGGCGGTGGTTACCAAGGGGCCGCACCGTCCTATCCCGTGAACAACAACCCCCGTGGTACGGAGTTTGGGCGTGTCTCCAACATCGAAGTGCTGCAAAGCCGTGGCTCTGGCCAGACCTCGGGTGGCGGCGCCGTGCTGGGGGCCGTGGTGGGTGGTTTGCTGGGCAACCAGGTGGGCAAGGGCAGTGGGCGCGCTGCAGCCACTGCCGTGGGGGTGATCGGCGGTGCCGTGGCGGGCAACGCCATCGAGGGCCGCAACAGCTCTGGCGACTACGTCGAGGGCTACCGGATTTCCGTCCAGCTGGACCATGGCGGCTACCGCGTGTATGACGTGGGTTCGCCGGGCGATCTGCGCATCGGAGACCGCGTGCGCCTCTACAACGGGCAAATCTCCCGCCAGTAAGCTGAACAGCTACTGCACCCACGCCCACCGCGCGCTGGCGGGCGTGGGGTGCGGGTCAGTGCAGCAATTGACTGCCGGGGGTTTGGGCTTCAATGCGGAAGAAGCCCGTGCCTGTGGTGCCCCGGCCCACTTCTTCTTCGGTGGCTTCGCGCACCGATTCCACTTTCAGCTGCAGGCGCAGCGCAATGCCGGCCAGCGGGTGGTTGCCGTCCAGCACCACATGCTCGGGGTAGATTTCGGTCACGGTGTACAGGCCGCTGCGGGGCGCAGCCGGATTGCATTCGGCGGGCAGGGCGGAGCCCTCGAAGGTCATGCCTTCCTCGATCTCGGCCGGGAACAGCTGGCGCGGCTCCAAAAAAAGCAATTGGTCGTTGAAGTCGCCAAAGGCATCCTCAGGCTCCAAGTGCAGCGCCAGCTTGGCACCTGCGCTGTGGCCTTGCAGGGCTTCTTCGATGCGGGGCAAAAGATCGTTGCCGCCGAGCAAGAACTCCACCGGCTCATCCAGCACGTCCAGCTCTTCTCCGAGGGTGTCTTTGAGGGTCCAGGTCAGTGCGACCACACATTGTTGGGTAATTTCCATAGGAGAATTGTCGCAGTTTGACCAACAGCCCCGCCAGGGGCAGGTGCCTTTTCATGGATATCCAACAACCTTTGTCCCTGCTGGGCGGGCTTACACCCGAGCAGTTCATGCGCCGCCATTGGCACAAAAAGCCTTTGCTGGTGCGCCAGGCGATCCCGAATTTTCAGCCCCCGGTGCTGCGTGCCGAGATGTTTGCGCTGGCGGCGCAAGAGTCTGTGGAGTCCCGTCTGGTGCAGCAAGTCAAGGGTGGCTGGAAGCTGCGCCACGGCCCATTTTCGCGCCGAGCCCTGCCAGCGCTGAACCAGCGCGAATGGACTTTGCTGGTGCAGGGCGTGGACTTGCACGACGACGCTGTGCACCGCCTGATGCAGCAGTTTCGCTTTGTGCCTGAGGCCCGGCTGGACGATCTCATGATCAGCTACGCCACCGATGGTGGCGGGGTGGGGCCGCACTTTGACAGCTATGACGTGTTTCTGCTGCAAGCCCATGGCCGCCGCCGTTGGCGCATTGGCCGCCAGAAGGACCTGACCCTCAAGGAGGGCATTCCCCTGAAGGTGCTGGCCGAGTTTGAACCCGAGGAAGAGTTTGTGTTGGAGCCAGGCGACATGCTGTACCTGCCGCCCCGCTACGCGCACGACGGCATCGCCGAAGGCGAGTGCATGACGTATTCCATCGGCTTTCGCTCTCCAGCCCGAGCTGAGCTGGCGCAGGAGCTGCTGGTGCGCTTGTCGGAAGACGCGGCCGACGACGAGCAGGTGCAGATGTACCGCGACGCCAAGCAAGAGGCCGTGGCCGAGCCTGGTGCCATCCCTGCCACCCTGCAGGCCTTTGCCCGCGAAGCGCTGGAGCGTGCCTTGTCGCAGCCCTTGGCGCTGGAGCGCGCGCTGGGTGAGTACCTTACTGACCCTAAGCCCAGCGTCTGGTTTGATGCCAGTGGTAAAGGCGCCATGATGGAGGCGGTGCGCCTGGACCGCCGCACCCGCATGATGTACGACGCCCAGCATGTCTTCATCAATGGTGAAAGCTACCGTGCCGCAGGCAAGGATGCGACCTTGATGCGCCGCCTGGCCAACCAGCGTTACCTCAGTGCCAAAGAGGTCCAGCGCGCCAGCGACGATGCGCTGGAGCTGCTGTCCATCTGGTGCGATGACGGCTGGGCACATGCCTGCACCGACGACGAAGCCACCCCATGACCACCAAAGACCACCCCGTAAATGGCTCCCCCGAGCAGCCCGGCTTGCCAGAGGGCCGCTTCAGCGGGCGAGAGGCGTTTCAGCAAATGGTGCGCGATGCCTTTGCCACGGCGGCGCGCGAGGGGTGGCCTGAAATCTGGATCAGCGACGCGCACTTTCACGATTGGCCGCTGGGTGAGCGGGCGGTGGTGGAGTCGCTCCAGGCCTGGGCGCGGAGCGGGCGCCGTTTCAGCATGCTGGCAGTGAACTACGACGAGGTCATCCGGCGCCATGCCCGCTTTGTGCAGTGGCGTGGCACCTGGGACCACATCATCACTTGCCGCAAGAGCCCTTCGGCAGATCCCTTGGACTTGCCCAGCGTGCTGTGGTCGCCTGCCTGGGTGATGCAGCGGCTTGACCCAGAACGGTGCGTGGGCGTGGCGGGCCCCGAGTCGGATCGCCGCGTTCTGGTGCGTGAGTCGTTGAACGAGTGGGTGCGCAGCAAGAGTTCCCCAGGTTTTCCGTCCACCACACTGGGGCTTTGACCCGAATCAAGAGGCTGTGGCTTGGCCTGAGGGGCTGCCACGCGCGGCGGTGTTGCGTCTGTGCCTATGTCAACTTGCCGTAAACCTTTTTTCGGTGTTAGTCACTATTGACTAAATACCAATATAATTTATGGCTGCGCCTGAAAATGGTGCAACCCTCAAGTGCATTGCGCCAATGCGTACCAGGGCTTTAACTGGCCGGTCGCCGTGGCTTTTCAAGCTTTTTGTCTGTCCAACTAGGAAATTGAAATGAAGAACTCCGTCGTTCTGGCCGCCCTGATCGCTGCTGCTGCCCTGGCCGCTTGCGGTAAGCAAGAACCTGCACCCGCTGCAGCTCCAGCACCCGCTGCTGCACCCGCTCCAGCTCCAGCACCTGCCGCTTCTGAAGCTGCTCCTGCTGCCTCCGAAGCCGCTCCTGCTGCTTCCGCTGAAGCCGCTCCTGCTGCTGACGCTGCCAAGGCTGCTGCTGACACTGCTGCCGCTGCTGCCACCGGCGCTGCTTCGCAAGCCAAGTAATTCGTGGAGGGGTCGTAGCCTCCCGCAAGGGGCGGCTTGAACCACACACCAAAGCCCTGCTTTTGCAAAAAAGCGGGGCTTTTGCATTGGGGCGTCCTTTTTTCGGAAGCGCTGGCTGTTCCGGCCCCATGTGAACTCGGTGGCCCCTTGCGACTACGCGGCCCCGACGGTGATCCAGGGCGTTCCATTGACCGGGCTGGCCACGGTGATGCGATCGGTGGGCCAGCCCAATGCAGCCCCCAGCGCCTGCTGGGCCAGAGCCGGGGTGTTGTTCTGTGCGCTGAGGTGGGCTGCAATCACACAGGCCAAACTGGGGTGTTGCAAGGCGCAGAGCAGTTCGGCCGCTGCAGTGTTGGCCAGGTGGCCGTATTTGCCACTGATGCGGCGCTTGAGGAAGGCCGGGTAGCGCGATGCCTCCAGCATCTGCGGATCGTGGTTGGCCTCCAGCATCAGGGTGTGGCAGCCTGCCAATTGCTCTTTGACATGCGCGCTGGCGTGCCCCAGGTCCGTCAGCACCCCTAGGCGTGTGGCGCCATCGGTGCAGTGCAATTGCAGGGGCTCCCTGGCGTCGTGCGGCACCGTGAAGGGGGTGGCTTGCCAGCTGCCCAGATCAATGGGCTCCAGATCGTGTGCGGTGCGCAGCAGACCGTCCAGGTCGGGGGTGCCCAGGGCGGCATGGGTGCCATGGCTCATCCAGACGGGAATGCGGTGTTTCAGTGCCAACGAGCGGGCGCAACCAATGTGGTCGGAATGCTCGTGGGTGATGAAGATGGCGTCAATCTGGGCCAGTGCCAGCCCGGCCTCTGCCAAGCGGGCCTCCAGCTGGCGTATGCCCAGGCCGCAATCGACCAGCAGACGCCTTGTGTGCAGGCCATCGCTGCCTTCAATCAGGCTGGCATTGCCCGAGCTGCCGCTGCCAAGGTTTTTGAGGCGCAGCATGTCCAGCGTCCCGTGTTGTCCATTAAAAAAGCCCCGCAGCTCCTGTGTGGGGCTGCGGGGCGGGATGGGGGCACGGTGCTGTGCCCCGCATTGGGCTAGTTACTTCAGTTCGTCCGCAATCACGCGTACGATGCGCTCGGCATTGGCCGACGTTTCAGGGGCGCCAGCTTCATTGAGCACGGACACGGTGGAGGCGTTGCCCTCGCTGCGCACGGCGATGCGGTACTTCAGTGGCGGAATGGCTGCCGACGATCCGCCAAACAGCTTGCCGAAGAAGCCTGGCTCCTTCTTGTCGGCGTTGGGGGCGACGTAGCGCACAAAGTACAGGCCGTCCTTGCGGTTGCGGTCTTCCACGGTGAAGCCGGTGCGGTCCAGTGCCAGGCCTACGCGGCGCCAGGCGCGGTCAAAGTTCTCCGCCAACTGCACAGCGGGTGCGTTATTGACGGTAGCGATACGGGCTGCGGGTGCCACTTGCACTGGGGTGGCGGTGGCTGCAATCGCTTTGGATTGCTCCTGGCTCACGCCCAGCTTGACCATGAGGCGGCGCAAGAATTCGGTTTCCAGCTCGGGGTCGGCGGCGCGGGGCTGCCAGATGGTCTGGTCTTTTTGCGTGTTGGTGTACACCTCGATCATGCCGCGGTGGCTGATGTAGATGTCGGTGCCGCCATTGGCATTGCGCTCCAGGCGGGTGCGGAACTTGTCGCGCTCGCCAGTCGAATACAGCGATTCAAACACCTTGCCCAGGGTCGAACGCACGATGTCCTGGGGCAGCTTGGCGCGGTTTTCGGCCCAGTCGGTTTCCAGAATGCCGAGGTTGGACTGGTCTTGGGTGAAGATGAATCCACTCTCCAGCCAGAACTCACGCACAGGCTCCCACAGCTTGTCGGCAGGGCGGTTTATCACCAGCCAGCGTTGGTTGCCGTCTCGCTCAATGCGCACATCACCAATGGTGGTGGCGGCTGCCTGGCTGGCTGCGGAGGGCTGTGCAGCCTGTTGGCTGGCCTGCAGCGCGGCGGCAGACACGGCGCCGCCGGGCACGGCGTAGCGCGAATCTTTGGAGAGCTGGGTCAGATCCGGGGGCACTTCCAGGGTCGAGCCCTTGGTTGCGCTTTTGTAGTCGATCTTGTCGCCCTCAAGGGTCGAGCAGGCTGACAGGGCAGCAACAAGGGCCAGCAGGCCCAGACGGGTATTTGCTTTCACTCGGAAATCCTTGGAATGTCGGTGAGGGGTGGGCAGGCTCAAAGCAGGCCGCTGCTGCGCAGGGCGCCTTCGACCACGGCTTCGTTGCCCTGGGTCAATGGAGTCATGGGCAGGCGCATGGTTCCGCCGCACAAGCCCATGCGGGCCATGGCCCACTTGACGGGGATGGGGTTGGCTTCGACGAACAGGTGCTTGTGCACGGGCATCAGCTTGAACTGGATTTCCATGGCGCGGCGCGCGTCGCCCGCAATGGCGGCCACGCACAGCTCGTGCATCAGCTTGGGCGCCACGTTGGCTGTAACGCTCACGTTGCCGTGGCCGCCACACAGCATCAGTGCCACGGCGGTCGGGTCGTCACCTGAGTAGATGCCAAAGCCCTTGGGGGCTTCGCGGATGAGCCACTGCGCGCGTTCGATGTTGCCCGTGGCTTCCTTGATGCCGATGATGCCGGGCACCTGGGCCAGGCGCAGCACGGTGTCGTGCTGCATATCGGCCACCGAGCGGCCGGGCACGTTGTAGAGGACGGTAGGCAGATCGCCCACGGCCTCGGCAATCGCCTTGAAGTGCAGGTACTGGCCTTCTTGGGTCGGCTTGTTGTAGTAAGGCACGACCTGCAGCTGCGTGTCGGCACCGACCTTCTTGGCAAACTTGGCCAGCTCGATCGCTTCGGCGGTGGAGTTGGCGCCGCAGCCCGCCATGATGGGCACGCGCTTGGCGGCTTGCTCCACGGCCACGCGGATGATCTCGCAGTGTTCTTCGACATTCACCGTGGGCGATTCGCCCGTGGTGCCCACCACGCCGATGCAGTCTGTGCCCTCGGCGATGTGCCAGTCGATCAGTTTGCGCAGGGTGGGGTAGTCCACGCTACCGTCCTCGTGCATGGGGGTGACGAGGGCGACGATGCTGCCGGTAAGAGGCACGGAGGAAGAGGTCATGTCCGCAGATGAAAACGGTAAAAGGGCATTCTAACTAGACGCGGGCTGCAGCCCATGGCGCGCGGGGGCCTCTGGGTGAGGTGTTTCCCGTACCGCCGCGATCCGCTGCACGAACCGGGCCGGGTTTTCGAGGTAGCCGTCCTCGTAGGCCACCGTGCGCAGCGCCCCAAAAGCCTGCAGCAACTCGCCCGGGCGCAGCAGAAAGTCGGCCCGGCTGGGGCGCCCTACGGTTTCGTGCCCTTGTGCAAAGGTTTCGTAAATCAGCACGCCGCCGGGCGCCAGGCTGGCGAGCAAGGTGGGCAGCAGCGGGCGCCACAGGTAGTTCGTCACCACCACGGCGCCAAACTGCTGGCCTTGCAGGGGCCAGGGGCCGTTTTCGATGTCGGCGCAAATCAACTCACCCAACCCGGCGCAGGCGGCGATGGCCTCGGGCGAACGGTCTACGCCCGTGACGGTATGGCCCTGGGCTTGCAGCCAGCGCATGTGGCGGCCCGCGCCACAGGCCACGTCCAGAACATGGGCGTGCGGTGGGACGAGGTGCGTCCATTGCTGAACCCAGGCAGAGGGGGCTTCCGTGCCGTGCATGTGTTGTTTGCTATTAAATTGGTAGCTGCTGGCGCTTATCTATCAAGCGCTAGGGGCCTAAAATACCACAAATCAAAAGCACGACCAGACTTTGTCGGCCACCATGACCATGAAGTCTGGCACGGTGTACATCGCAAACACCGCAAGGCAAACGGCCACGGCCGCTAGCCAGCCCAGCGCCCGCAGCCAGCTGCGCCGCGCGCGGGGGACGTGCGGTGATGGGGTGGTGGGCTGGGAGGGGTTCACGGCAGGCCTCTTTCAATACGGTTTTTAAGGTGTCAGGCCGCGTGGGGTTGCGCCCGCTGGATGGGGGCTTCCTTGATCGGCAGGTTCACCAGCCCCGCCAGCACGCCCAGCGCAATGGCGATGTACCAGACGATGTCGTAGCTGCCCGTGGCGTCATACAGATAGCCACCCAGCCACACGCCCAGGAAGCTGCCGATCTGGTGGCTGAAGAACACAAAGCCGCCCAGCATGGACAGATGCTGCACCCCAAAAATCTGGGCAATGGTGGCATTGGTGGGTGGCACCGTGGACAGCCACAGCGCACCCATCACGGCCGAGAACACATACACCGACAGCGGTGACAGCGGCACCAGCAAGAAGATGGTGATGACCACGGCGCGGGCCAGGTAGATGAACGACAGAATGAACCGCTTGGGCATGCGCTGCCCCAGCGTGCCTGCGATGTAGGTGCCAAACACGTTGAACAGCCCGATCAGCGCCAGCGCATAGCTGGCCACCTGGGGCGACAGGCCGTGGTCCTTGAGATAACTGGGCATGTGCACCCCGATGAACACCACCTGGAAGCCGCAGACAAAGTAGCCCGCCATCAGCAGATTGAAGCTGGGGTAGCTGAAGGCTTCCTTGAGCGCGTGGCCAATGGTTTGCTCACGCTTGGGCGCCGCAGCGCCCTGAAACCCGGGCTCGCGCAGACCAAAGGCCAGCGGCACGATCATCAGCACCGCCATCGACAACACCAGCAGCGCCTGCTGCCAGCCCAGCCCGGTGATCAGCCAGCCCTCCACAGGCACCATCAAAAACTGCCCGAACGAGCCAGCCGCCGCCGCTACGCCCATGGCCCAGGAGCGTTTTTCGGGCGCAATCTGGCGGCCCAGCACGCCGTAGATCACCGCATAGGTGGTGCCCGCCTGCGCCGCGCCAATCAGCAGCCCGGTGGTCAACGCAAACAGCAGCGGGGTGGGCGACAGGGCCATGCCCGCCAGCCCCAGCCCATACAGCACGGCGCCCCCCATCAACACCCGGAAGGCGCCAAACCGGTCTGCCGCCATGCCCGCAAAGATGCCCATCACCCCCCACGACAGGTTTTGCAGCGCAATTGCAAAGGCAAATGACTGCCTGGTCCAGCCCATCTCTTGGGTGATGGGTTGCAACCACAGGCCAAAGCCATGGCGAATGCCCATCGACAAAGTGACGATGGCCGCGCCGCAGGCCAGCACCTGGAGCATGGATAGTTTGGGAGGATTCATATGCATGCGGGGGAATGTAGCCAGATTGCGGGAAACGCGCTGGTACAGAGGCGACCAATACAGTTGGCAGCAGGGGCGGGGCTGCGGGCGGAGGGCGGCTGAGGCGTTTGGGCTGTTGTTTTATCCAGCCTTTGTTGCGCTGCCGCACTACAATCCGCGCCATGGCTGCCAAACCCACTACTGTCTCCGCTAGCGAATATTCCGAAGGCTCGATCCGCGTGCTCAAGGGCCTGGAGCCCGTCAAGCAACGCCCGGGCATGTACACCCGCACCGACAACCCGCTGCACATCATCCAGGAAGTGCTGGACAACGCCGCCGACGAGGCTTTGGCGGGTTACGGCAAAAAGATCAAAGTCACGCTGCACGCCGACGGCTCGGTCAGCATCGAAGACGACGGCCGGGGCATTCCGTTTGGCATGCATCCCGAAGAGAAGGCTCCGGTGATTGAGTTGGTCTTCACCCGCCTGCATGCGGGCGGCAAGTTCGACAAGGGCAAGGGCGGGGCCTACAGCTTCTCGGGCGGCCTGCACGGCGTGGGCGTGAGCGTGACCAACGCGCTGGCCACGCGGCTCGAAGCCACCAGCCACCGCGAGGGCCAGTCGGCCCGCCTGGTGTTCTCGGGCGGCGATGTGGTCGAGCCGCTGGTGGCCCGCCCGCTGGAGGCGGGCGAGCGCAAGCAGGGCACCTCGGTGCGGGTGTGGCCTGATGCCAAGTATTTCGAGTCGAGTGCGCTGCCCATGGGCGAGCTGACCCACCTGCTGCGCAGCAAGGCGGTGCTCATGCCGGGCGTGTCCGTATCGCTGGTCAATGAGAAGACGCGCGACACCCAGACCTGGCAGTACAAAGGCGGTCTGCGCGACTACCTGATGCAGACGCTCAACGGCGACCCGGTGATCCCGCTGTTTGAAGGCGAAGGCTTTGCCGACAGCGGCAATGAGAGCTTTGCAGAAGGCGAAGGGGCCTCGTGGTGCGTGGCCTTCACCGAAGACGGCCAGCCCGTGCGTGAGAGTTACGTCAACCTGATCCCGACCAGCGCGGGTGGCACCCACGAAAGTGGTCTGCGCGACGGCCTGTTCAACGCGGTCAAGAGCTTCATCGAACTGCACAGCCTGTTGCCCAAGGGCGTGAAGCTGCTGCCCGAGGACGTGTTTGCGCGCGCCAGCTATGTCCTCTCAGCCAAGGTGCTCGACCCGCAGTTCCAGGGCCAGATCAAGGAACGCCTGAACTCGCGCGACGCGGTGCGCCTGGTCAGCGGCTTTGTGCGCCCGGCGCTCGAACTCTGGCTGAACCAGCACGTTGAATACGGCAAGAAGCTCGCCGAGCTGGCCATCAAGGCTGCCCAAACCCGCCAGAAGGCCGGGCAGAAGGTCGAAAAGCGCAAGGGCTCTGGCGTGGCCGTGCTGCCTGGCAAGCTCACCGATTGCGAAAGCAAGGACATCGCCCACAACGAAGTCTTCCTGGTCGAAGGTGATTCCGCTGGTGGCAGTGCCAAGATGGGCCGTGACAAGGAAAGCCAGGCCATCCTGCCGCTGCGCGGCAAGGTGCTCAACACCTGGGAAGTGGAGCGCGACCGCCTGTTTGCCAACAACGAAATTCACGACATCTCGGTGGCCATTGGCGTGGACCCCCACGGGCCCAACGACACGCCGGACTTGAGCGGCCTGCGCTACGGCAAGGTCTGCATCCTGAGTGATGCCGATGTGGACGGCTCGCACATCCAGGTGCTGCTGCTCACGCTGT
Source organism: Acidovorax sp. 56 (assembly GCF_002749705.1). Lineage (NCBI taxonomy): Bacteria > Pseudomonadati > Pseudomonadota > Betaproteobacteria > Burkholderiales > Comamonadaceae > Acidovorax > Acidovorax sp. 56. The sequence continues at coordinate 2,088,922 of NZ_PEEV01000001.1, read as the reverse complement.
TCTTCCGCCACTTTCCCAAGCTCATCGAGACCGGCCACATCTACGTGGCGCGCCCGCCGCTGTTCCGCGTGGATGTGCCCGCACGCGGTAAAAAGCCCGCCGCCAAGATGTATGCGCTGGACGATGGCGAGCTCACGGCCATCCTCGACAAGTGCGCCAAGGACGGCGTGGCACGCGAGAAGTGCCAGATCAGCCGCTTCAAGGGCCTGGGCGAAATGAACGCTGAGCAGCTGTGGGAAACCACGCTCAACCCCGACACCCGCCGCCTGCTGCCCGTGCAGCTGGGCGACGTGGACTTTGCCGCCACCGAAGGCCTCATCACCAAGCTCATGGGCAAGGGCGAAGCCGCCGCGCGCCGCGAGCTGATGGAGCTGCATGGCGATGCGGTCGAGATCGATATCTGACGGGCTGAGCCACAGACGCCCACGCTGCTTGCCATGAAATCACTTCGCAAAATCGGCCTCTTGCGCTGGTCTGTATTGGGTTTGCTGCTCTGCTTTTTGCAGCAGCATGCCCATGCCGACCTGTGGGCGCATGTGGACGAACGCGGGGTGACGCACTTTGCGGCCGAGCAGCTCGATGCGCGGTACCAGCTCTTCTTTCGGGGCACCGAGTTCGATTCGACCCGTGACATGCCTGCAGGCACACCCGCCACCCCGCATGGCATGCCCAGCGCCGGTGCGCGCCTGCTGGCGTTTTTTGACATCGCGCCCGGCTACAAAAGCATCAAGCACCACCTGCGCGCCGCCGCAGAGCAGCAGGCTGTGGACTACGAGCTGCTGCAAGCGCTGATTGCCACCGAGTCGGGTTTTGATGCGCAGGCCGTCTCGCCCAAGGGCGCGGTGGGCCTGATGCAGCTCATGCCCGCCACGGCCAGCCGCTTTGGCGTGCGGGCCGATGCCAAGCGCTCGCTGGAGCAAAAGCTGACCGACCCCGCCGTGAACGTGCCCACCGGCACGCGCTACCTGCGTTACCTGCTCGACCTGTTCCCCGGCCGCATGGACCTGGCCCTGGCGGCCTACAACGCGGGCGAGGGCGCGGTGCAAAAGGCCGGTAACCAGATCCCCGCCTTCAAAGAAACCCAGAACTACGTGCGCACGGTGCTGGCGCTGTACACCCAGCTCAAGCCGCCCGCCCCCGTGCTGGCCCAGCGCGCAGCGCCGGGGCGGGTGCGCATGCAACTGCAGGGCGGCGCCCAAGGCCGTGGCAATCTGCCGCCCGACACTTTGGTGGCGCACACCCGCGCCAGCAACGAACCTCTACCGACGATTCCGAACGAATGAGCGCTAACGAATGAGCGACCAACCCACTCTCGATTTCACCACCGCAGGCGATGACGGGGGCGACTCCCTGGGCCTGGCGGGCTACGCCCAGCGTGCCTACCTGGAATACGCGCTGTCGGTCGTCAAGGGCCGCGCGCTGCCCGATGTGTGCGATGGCCTCAAGCCCGTGCAGCGGCGCATTCTGTATTCGATGGACCGCATGGGCCTGGGCTATAGCGGCCCCACGCGCAGTGCGGCGGCCAAGCCGGTCAAGAGCGCCCGCGTGGTGGGCGATGTGCTGGGCCGCTTCCACCCGCACGGCGACCAGTCGGCCTACGACGCGCTGGTGCGCATGGCGCAGGACTTTGCCCAGCGCTACCCGCTCATCGACGGCCAGGGCAACTTCGGCAGCCGCGACGGCGACGGCGCTGCGGCCATGCGCTACACCGAAGCTCGCCTGTCACGTATCACCAGCCTGCTGCTGGATGAGATCGACGAAGGCACCGTGGATTTCATGCCCAACTACGACGGCAGCACCGAGGAGCCGCGCCAGCTGCCCGCACGCCTGCCGTTCGCGCTGCTCAACGGCGCCAGCGGCATTGCCGTGGGCCTGGCCACCGAAATCCCGAGCCACAACCTGCGCGAGATCGCCGACGCCTGCGTTGCGCTCATCAAGACGCCGTCGCTCAGCCAGGAAGAACTGCTGGCCCTGGTGCCCGGCCCGGACTACCCCGGTGGCGGCCAGATCATCAGCAGCGCGGGCGACATTGCCGATGCCTACCGCACGGGCCGGGGCAGCCTCAAGGTGCGCGCGCGCTGGAAGATCGAAGACATGGCGCGTGGCCAGTGGCAGCTGGTGGTCAACGAGTTGCCACCCGGCGTGAGCACGCAAAAGGTGCTCGAAGAGATCGAGGAAATCACCAACCCCAAGGTCAAGGCGGGCAAGAAGGCGCTCTCGCAAGACCAGACTCAGCTCAAAGCCAGCATGCTGGCCGTGCTGGACGTGGTGCGTGACGAGTCGAGCAAAGACGCCCCCGTGCGCCTGGTGTTCGAGCCCAAGACGGGCAAGACCCCGCAGCAGGAACTGATCACCGCGCTGCTGGCCCACACCAGCCTCGAATCCTCGGCCCCCATCAACCTCACGATGGTGGGGCTGGATGGCCGACCCACCCAAAAATCCCTGCGGCAGATGCTGGAAGAGTGGATTGCCTTCCGCCAGACCACCATCACCCGCCGCACGCAGCACCGTTTGAACAAGGTGCTGGAGCGCATCCACATCCTCGAGGGGCGGCAACTGGTGCTGCTCAACATCGACGAGGTGATCGCCATCATCCGCCACGCCGAGGAGCCCAAGGCGGCGCTGATTGCGCGCTTCAACCTGAGCGACCGGCAGGCCGAGGACATCCTTGAAATCCGCCTGCGCCAGTTGGCGCGCCTAGAAGCGATCAAGATCGAGCAGGAGCTGAAAGAACTGCGCGAAAGCCAGGGCAAGCTCGAAGACATCCTGAACAACCCTGGCTCGCTGCGCCGCACCATGGTCAAGGAGATCGAGGCGGACGCCAAGACCTTTGCCGACCCCCGCCGCACCCTCATCCAGGCCGAGAAGAAGGCTGTGGCCGAAGTCAAGGTGGTGGACGAGCCTGTGACCGTGGTCGTCTCGCAAAAAGGCTGGGTGCGCGCACGCACCGGCCATGGCCACGAGGCCGCGAGCTTTGCCTTCAAGGCGGGCGACGGGCTGTATGGCACGTTCGAGTGCCGCACGGTCGACACCCTGCTGGCCTTTGGCAGCAATGGCCGCGTGTACTCGGTGGCCGTCTCGCTGCTGCCCGGTGCACGTGGCGACGGCCAGCCGGTGACCACGCTCATCGAGCTGGAAACTGGCACGCAGGTGCTGCACTACTTTGCCGGGCCTGCCAACGCCACGCTGCTGCTGTCCAACTCGGGTGGCTACGGCTTCCTGGCGGCAGTCGAGAACATGGTGTCGCGCCAGAAGGGCGGCAAGGCCTTCCTCACGCTGGGCGAGGGCGAAACCGTGTGCGTGCCATCGCACGCCACAGGCACCACGGGCAGCAAGCCGGTGCTGCCCGCCACGCATGTGGCTTGCGCTTCCACGGGGGGGCGCATCCTCACGTTCGAGATCACCGAGCTGAAAACCATGGTCAACGGCGGCCGGGGCCTGATGCTGATCGACCTGGAAGACAAAGACCAGCTCGCAGGCGCTGCAGCCTACACGCGCAGCATTCGCCTCGATGGCATTGGCCGGGGCGGCAAGGTGCGCGATGAAACGCTGGAGATTCGCAGCCTGAACAACGCCCGTGCTGCACGGGGCCGCAAGGGCAAGGCGGCGGATTTGGGCTTCAAGCCCAACGCGGTGACCCGCGTGGAGTGACACCCGCTGGCCTGAAAGTAAAAAAGCCAACCGTCGCCGGTTGGCTTTTTTGTTGTGCGCAGTAGCTCGGTATCAAGCCAGTTCGGCAATCAGTTCAATCTCCACGCAAGCGCCCATGGGCACTTGGGCCACGCCAAAGGCGCTGCGGGCGTGCACGCCCTTGTCGCCAAACACCTGGCCCAGCAGCTCGCTGGCACCGTTGGTCACCAGGTGTTGCTCGGTGAAGTCGCCGGTCGAGTTGACCAGGCTCATCACCTTGACGATGCGCTGAATGCGGTTGAGGTCACCGCCTGTGGCCGCGTGCAGTGTGCCCATCAGGTCGATGGCCACGGCGCGGGCGGCCAGCTTGCCTTCTTCGGTGGTGATGTTCTTGCCAAACTGCGCGGCCCAGGGCTTGCCGTCCTTGCGGGCGATGTGGCCGGAGAGGAACACCAGGTTGCCCGTTTGCACATAAGGCACGTAGGCGGCTGCGGGGGCCGACACGGGGGGCAGGGTGATGTTGAGTTCGCTCAGTTTGTCGTAAACGCTCATGGTTGGCTTCCTTGGTTGATGTGCGCCATCGGCGCGGGAAAACGGTGCGAGAAATAGAGGCCCGGTGCTGGCAATGCCTGCATCGGGCTGTGGCGCCAAGTGTTACACAGCCGGGGCTGTGCACTGCGCGCGCAGGGCTGCTGCAAGGCGCATTAGCATCAGCCCATGTTTGCCATAAGTCCTTCTAATGTCCCGCCGCCGCTGCCCCGTGAGGTGGGTGAGGGCGATGGCGGCGCCACGGGGCACGCACACCTTGCTGTACGACGCAGGCCCGCGCTTCAGCCGCGAGAGCGATGCGGGCCACCGCGTGCTGGTGCCGCTGCTGCGGGCATTGGGCGAGCGGGTGGATGTGCTCATGCTCAGCCACCGCGACGCCGACCACACCGGGGGTGCGGCTGCCGTGCTGGCCCAGCAGCCCGCAGCGGCGTTGACGGGCTCGATCGAAGCCGAGCATGCGCTGCAGGCCCTGCGCCCGGCCACCCCTTGTGTGGCCGGGCAGCGCTGGGAGTGGGATGGCGTGGCGTTGGAGGTACTGCACCCCACAAGCGCTGAGCTGGACCGCAGCGACCACCTTGATCGCCCTGTTCGCCCCAACACCCTGAGCTGTGTGCTGCGGGTGGCCGGCGCACCAGGCATGCCTGGTGCGCCGGCCGTGGCCTTGCTGGTGGGCGACATCGAAGCCCCGCAAGAGCAGGCCCTGCTGGCCCGCGCGGCGCCCCTGAAGGCCGATGTGCTGCTGGTGCCGCACCACGGCAGCAAAACCTCGTCCAGCGGCGCGTTCCTGGATGCTGTCCAGCCTCGCACTGCTTTGGTGCAGTCTGGCTACCGCAACCGCTTTGGCCACCCCGCGCCCGAAGTGCTGCAGCGCTATGCCCAGCGCAATGTGCCGGTGGTGGAGTCTGCCCGCTGCGGCGCGGCGAGCTGGTCGTCTGCGCAGCCCCAGGCCGTGGCCTGTGAGCGCGACACCGGGCGCCGGTATTGGCAGCACGCGGTGCCCTGAGAGCAGGTTCTGAGAGATCCCCCGAAGGATGGGGCGCGCAACGGCGTTCGCCTTCGACCCTTGTCAGGGTTTGTGCTGGTTTCGGGGCATCCAGCCGAGAGTCGGGCGCACAACTTGCTATCCTGACCGCAGGAGGCCAGTTCATGCAGAAATTTGACGAGATGTACGCCACGCTTCCTTATGCAGGCAGCGATGTGCGCGAACACTACAAGCGCTATGCGCAGTGGTTGTCCCAACAGCCCCCTGACGTGATGCAGGCCCGCCGGGCCGAAGCCGAAATGATCTTCCGGCGCGTGGGCATCACCTTCGCCGTCTATGGCGCCAAGGACGAGGGCGGCGCGGGCAACGAACGGCTCATCCCGTTCGACCTCATCCCCCGCATCATTCCTGCGCACGAATGGAGCAGCATGCAGCAGGGCCTGGTGCAGCGGGTCACGGCGCTCAACCGCTTCATCCATGACGTCTACCACGGGCAAGACATCATCCGCGCGGGCATCGTTCCTGCCGACCTGATCCTCAACAACGCCCAATACCGCCCCGAAATGGCCGGTGTGCAGGTGCCGCAGAACATCTACGCGCACATTGCAGGCATCGACATCGTGCGTGCGCCCGATGCCCAGGGCAAGGGCGAGTACTACGTGCTCGAAGACAACCTGCGCGTGCCCAGCGGCGTGAGCTACATGCTCGAAAACCGCAAGATGATGATGCGGCTGTTCCCCGAGCTGTTCAGCCAGTACAAGGTGGCGCCGGTGGCGCATTACCCCGACATGCTGCTGGACACCCTGCGCGCCAGCGCCCCCGCCACGGCGGACGACCCCACCGTGGTGGTGCTCACGCCGGGCATGCACAACAGCGCGTACTTTGAGCACGCCTTCCTGGCCCAGCAAATGGGTGTGGAGCTGGTCGAAGGGCAAGACCTGGTGGTGCGCGACAAGTTCGTCTACATGCGCACCACGCGCGGCCTGCAGCGGGTGGACGTGATCTACCGCCGTGTGGACGACGACTTCCTTGACCCTCAGGTCTTCCGGCCCAAGTCCACCCTGGGCTGCTACGGTCTGATGGAGGCTTATCGCGCTGGTAATGTGGCCATCTGCAACGCTGTGGGCACTGGCGTCGCCGACGACAAATCGGTCTACCCCTATGTGCCCGAGATGATTCGCTTCTACCTGGGTCAGGAACCCATCCTGAAAAACGTGCCCACCTGGATGTGCCGCAAGCAGGACGACCTGCAGTACGTGCTGGCAAACCTCAAAGACCTGGTGGTCAAGGAAGTGCACGGCGCGGGCGGCTACGGCATGCTCATCGGCCCTGCCGCCACGCAGACCGAGATCGAAGCCTTTCGCGGAGCCCTGCTGGCCAACCCAGCGGGCTACATCGCGCAGCCCACGCTCAGCCTGTCGAGCTGCCCCACCTTTGTGGACAGTGGCATTGCCCCACGCCACATCGACCTGCGCCCCTTCGTGCTCAGCGGGCGCGAAGTGCAGATGGTGGCCGGTGGTCTCACGCGCGTGGCCCTGCAAGAGGGCTCACTCGTGGTCAATTCGTCACAAGGCGGCGGCACCAAAGACACCTGGGTGCTGGGAAATGGAGGGACTGAATGATGCTGAGCTGTAGCCCTATTACCGACTTGCCCTGCTCGATCAAGGAGGCCGCATGCTGAGCCGCACTGCCGACCATTTGTTCTGGATGTCTCGCTACACAGAGCGGGCAGAGAACACCGCCCGCATGCTCAACGTGAGCTACGACACCTCGCTGTTGCCCCAGGCGGCCGAGGCCGCGCAAGAGGGGTGGGAGGGCTTGCTGTCCATCAGCGAACTGATCCCTGCCTACACCACCAAGCATGGCGAGGTGACGCCCGAGCGTGTGCTGGAGTTCATGGTGCGTGATGGCAACAACCCATCGTCCATCGTGTCGTGCCTGCGCGCAGCGCGCGAAAACGCACGGGCCGTGCGCGGGGCCTTGACCACCGAGGTCTGGGAAACCATCAACCAGACTTGGCTGGAGCTGCACCGCCAGCTGGAAGGCAATGCGTTTGAGCGCGACCCGGGGCAGTTTTTTGAATGGGTCAAATACCGCTCGCACCTCTCGCGCGGCGTGACGCTGGGCACCATGCTGCAAGACGAGGCGTTTCACTTTCTGCGCATGGGCACGTTCCTGGAGCGGGCCGACAACACGGCGCGTTTACTGGATGTGAAATTCCATGCCGTGCAGAACGACTTCTTTGGCCGCGCCAGCGAGCGCAACCAGGAAAACGACTTCTACCACTGGAGCGCTATCTTGCGCAGCGTCTCGGCGTTTGAGGTGTACCGCAAGGTGTACCGCGACGTGATCACGCCTGGGCGGGTGGCGGACTTGCTGATCTTGCGGCGCGACATGCCCCGCTCGCTGCACGCCAGCCTGCACGAAGTGGTAGAGAACCTGAGCGTGCTGGCCAACGACCACTCGTCAGAAACCCAGCGCCGCGCAGGCCGTCTGCTGGCCGATCTGCAATATGGCCGTATCGACGAGATCCTGTCGCAGGGCCTGCATGCCTTCCTGACCCAGTTCCTGGACAAGGTGAACGAGTTGGGCGCGGGCATCAGCCGCGACTTTTTGGTGGCGGTCAGCGACTGAGGCTGACCACTGTGCCAGGCGCGGTTTACCCGTTGCGCCGTTGCTGGCGCAGCATGAAAAGGTAGAGGCTCTCTACCTTTTCGCGCGCCCACGGCGTCTTGCGCAAAAACTTCAGGCTGGAGCTGACGCTGGGGTCGCTTTGAAAGCAGCGCACCGGCACCAGTCGGCCCAGCTCTGCCCAGCCATAGTGGTCTGACAGTGCCACCACGATGGCCTCCAGCGTGATGCCATGCAAGGGATTGCGCGCCTGCTTGGCGGGTGGGGCAGGGGCGGCCACCGTGGGCTCTGGGGTGGTGGGGGGGGCGGCCACGGGGCTGGTGCCGTCTGGCGCGTCAGTGCTGTGGGGCTGCGGCCCCTGGGGCGCTTGGGGTGTGTTCATAGGCCCAGAGCATAAAGCGACTGGATGCTGTGGGCACCGGCCTTTGAACAGGTTCTTACGCCTAAGGCGATTCGGTGCGCTGCATGTAAGGTTCGCGCTGAAACAGCTCTGCGGCCCAGTCCACAAACGCGCGCACCTTGGCGCTGAGGTGTCGGTTGGGCGGGTACACCACATAGACAGGCAGCAAGGGCTGGGTCCACTCCGGCAGCAGTTGCACCAGCGCACCGCTTTGCAAGTGCCGCTGCGCCTGAAAGCTGGTGATCTGCGCGATGCCCAGGCCTTGCACCGCTGCAGACACATAGGCATTGGCCTCGTTCACGCTGACCTGGTAAGGCCCGTGGATGTCGATGGACTCGGCGCCCTTGCGGAACTCCAGCGGGTAGTGCCGCCCGGACTGGGGCGAGAAATACAGCAGGCTGGAGTGCTTTTCTTCGACTTCCAGGGGGTGCGCGGGCGTGCCTTTGCGCGCCAGGTAGTCGGGCGACGCTACGGTGAGGAACTCCAGGTTGCCGATGCGCCGCGCCACCAGCGACTGGTCGCTCAGCGCCCCGCCGCGAATGACGCAGTCCACGTTGTCACCAATCAGGTCTACGGTGCGGTCGCTCACGCCCAGGTCCAGCTGGATGTCGGGGTAGCGGGCCTGGAACTCGGCCAGGTGCGGAATGATGAGCAACTGCGCCACCGAGGTGCCCACGTCCACCCGCAACCGCCCCAGCGGGTTGGCGCGGGCGTTGGTCATGCTGGCTTCAATGTCGTCCAGGTCCGCCAGCAGGCGCACCGTACGCTCGTAGTAAGCGGCGCCGTCGGCCGTCACGGTCACGCGGCGCGTGGTGCGGTTGAGCAGCTTCACGCGCAGTCGCTCCTCCAGCGCCTGCACATGCTTGGTGACGGTGGCTTTGGGCAGCGACAAAGAGTCGGCTGCCCGCGTGAATGTGCCTGCTTCTACGACACGGGTGAATATGCGCATGGCCTGAATTTGGTCCATGGCCCCTCCTCGAAACGGGTTGATCAGCCCCCGCAGAACTTTGTTCTGCGGGGGCTGAAGAATTCTCACACGCAACCTATGGCTTGATTGTTGAGCTTTTGGAAACACTGCGGTGGTGTTTGCCGGGTTTATCAGGTGCTGCTGTGTCGGTACATTTCAACCATCCCAAGATTTAGGGTCCCCTTTCCGGGGCCATGCCATGCAACCCGACGCCCCCCGTCCCGCCCCGCAGTCCAAGCCAGCCGCCGCACCCAAGGTGCAGCCAGCCGCAGCGCGTTGTGTCGATAGCGCCATTGAACTGGCTGCCGGCCAAAGCGTGGCGGTGCGCATGTACGGCCGCAAGAAGACGGGCCAGACCTCGCCAGTGGTGGTGCACTTTCATGGCGGCGCCTTTGTGTCGGGTGACCTGGACAATGGCTGCACCGTGGGTGGCTTGCTGGAAGGCGCTGGCGCCGTGGTGGTGTCGGTGGCTTACCCGCTCACTCCGTTTCCGCAACCCGTGGACACCGGCTACGACGTACTCAAGTGGGTGCACCGCAACCGCACCAAGCTGGGCGGACAGGGCGCGCTGGTGTACCTGGCGGGCGAAGAGGCTGGTGGCAACCTGGCTGCCGCCGTGGCCCTGATGGCGCGTGACCAGTCCCACCCTCCGCTGGCTGGGAAAATTTTGCTCTCGCCCATGCTCGACCCCTGCGTGGGCACAGCCTCGCAGCGGCAGGTGACAGGTGACGCGGTGGACTGCAAGTGGGTGGAGGGCTGGCGCAACTTCCTGCGCTGCCCACGCGATGCCGAGCATCCCTACGCGGTACCGGCTTCTGCGCACCGCTTGGCAGGCTTGCCCCCCACGCTGATTTTGGTGGGTGACACCGACCCCATGCACGACGAGGCCCTGGCCTATGCCGCCCGGCTGCGCGCCGCAGGCTTGGTGGTGACGCAGCATGTGTTTGCGAAGGCCGAGAAATGGCCAGAGCCTTTGCTGGAGACTGGCCCGCACGAATGCCCTTGCGCCGGTGCGGTGCAAGAGGAGTTCCGGCGGTTTTTTGAAGCCACCCGATGTCGGGCCCCGTCCTGACACAGATCGCACCGATGACCTTGACCCCTTGACCGGCGCTTGATCGCCGCTGGCCCAGCCTGCTTGCAGAGCTGGCTGGGCGCAGCCTTGCCCTTGGATTTCGCAACCTATTTTGAATCTGGCCCCAAGTGCCGGAGGGATGTGCTTTGCCTGGATTTTTGTGCTTTGCCGCGCGCTCCTGTATGGGGCATTTGAGACGGCTCCGAATGGCGCGGAGAGCCTTTTGAGCCCTGCGGGCCCGCCACCAGCGGCATGCCCGGCAGACCTGGACAGACCTGATGAACCGAATCAATGACACGGAGGAAAACACCATGAACAACGCACTTCTCTCTTCGCCCCGCCGCCGCTGGTGGGCCACGGCAGGCGCCATTGCGGCAGCTGTGGCTGTGGGGGGCACGGCCTTGGGCCTGCAAGACTCGCACGCTGAATCGCCCGCGGCAGGGGCCGCCCCGCAGGGCGTGCCCGTGTCGGTGGCCGCTGTGCTGCAAAAAGACATAGCCCTGTGGGACGAGTTCTCGGGCCGCCTGGAGGCCGTGCAGCGCGTAGAGGTGCGCCCCCGCGTTGCGGGTGCGCTGCAGGCCGTGCACTTCAAGGAGGGTGCCCTCGTCAAGCAGGGCGACCTGCTGGTGACGGTGGACCCCGCCCCCTACGCCGCCGAGGTGGACCGCGCCGAAGCCCAGGTGGCCGCCGCGCAGGCCCGGGTGTCATACACCCGCAGTGAGCTGGACCGCTCCACCCGTCTGCTGCAAGAAAGCGCCATCGCCCAGCGCGAGCACGACGAACGCCAGAACGCCCACCGCGAGGCTGATGCCAACCTGCGCGCTGCGCAGGCCGCATTGCAAACCGCACGCCTGAACCTGTCGTACACCCAGGTGCGCGCGCCGGTGGCGGGCCGCGTGGGTCGCATCGAAGTCACGGTGGGCAACCTGGTGTCCGCCGGTGCGGGCGCGCCGGTGCTGACATCGCTCGTCTCTGTCAGCCCCATCTACGCGAGCTTTGACACCGACGAGCAGATCGTGGTGAAGGCCCTGCAAGACCTGGGCAGCGGCTCCAAGGGGCAAAGTGCGCGCCAGTTGCTGGAGCGCATCCCCGTGCAAATGGGCACGGGCACCAGCACCAGTGGCGGCACGCCGCACGCCGGCCACCTGCAGCTGATTGACAACCAAGTGGACGCCAAGAGCGGCACCGTGCGCGTGCGTGCGGTGTTTGACAACGCCGACGGCGCACTCATCCCCGGCCAGTTTGCACGCATCCGCATGGGCCAGGCGCGCAACACCCAGGCGGTGCTCATCAACGAGCGTGCCGTGGGCACCGACCAGAGCAAGAAGTTTGTGATGGTGGTGGCCGAAGGCAACAAGGCCGAGTACCGCGAGGTGACGCTGGGCGCCCCGGTGGACGGCCTGCGCGTGGTCACCTCGGGCCTGAAGGCGGGCGAGACCATTGTGGTCAACGGCCTGCAGCGCGTGCGCCCCGGTGCTGTGCTGGCACCGCAAGCCGTGCCCATGTCGGCCAAAGCAGAGGTGCCCGGTGAGCGCAAGCAAGCCCAAGGCGCCACCAAGTCGCCCGCTGTGTGAGCGCAGCGAGTGATTTGAGCCATCAGGAATATTTGTATGAACCTGTCCCGTTTTTTCATTGACCGCCCCATCTTTGCCGGGGTGCTGTCGGTGCTCATCTTCCTGGGGGGGCTCATCGCATTGCGCGGTCTGCCCATCTCTGAGTACCCCGAGGTCGCGCCGCCGTCTGTGGTGGTGCGCGCCCAGTACCCAGGTGCCAACCCCAAGGTGATCGCCGAGACCGTGGCCACGCCGCTGGAGGAATCCATCAACGGTGTGGAAGGCATGCTCTACATGGGCAGCCAGGCCACGACCGATGGCGTGATGACGCTGACGGTGACCTTCAAGCTGGGCACCGACCCGGACAAGGCACAGCAGCTGGTGCAAAACCGCGTCTCGCAGGCCGAACCGCGCTTGCCTGAAGAAGTGCGCCGCCTGGGTGTTACCACCGTCAAGAGCGCGCCGGACCTGACCATGGTGGTGCACCTGGTCTCGCCCAATAACCGCTACGACATCGACTACCTGCGCAACTACGCCGTGCTCAACGTGAAGGACCGGCTCGCCCGCATTGGCGGCGTGGGCCAGGTGCAGATCTTTGGCGGCGGCGACTATTCGATGCGTGTGTGGCTCGACCCCCAAAAGGTCGCGCAGCGCGGCCTCTCGGCCAGCGATGTGGTGTCTGCCATCCGCGGGCAGAACGTGCAAGCGGCTGCCGGTGTGGTGGGTGCTTCGCCCGGCCTGCCGGGCGTGGACCTGCAACTGTCCATCAACGCCCAAGGCCGTTTGACGACCGAGGAAGAGTTTGGCGACATCATCGTCAAGACCAGCGCCGACGGCGCGGTGACACGCCTGCGCGACATCGCCCGCCTGGAGCTGGGTGCTGCCGACTATTCGCTGCGTTCGCTGCTCAACAACGACCCCGCCGTGGGCATGGGCGTGTTCCAGGCCCCGGGCTCCAACGCGCTCGACATCTCGGCCAATGTGCGCAAGACCATGGACGAGATCCAGAAGAACATGCCCGAAGGTGTGGAGTACCGCATTGCGTACGACCCCACACAGTTCGTGCGTGCGTCCATCAAGTCCGTCATCCACACATTGATTGAAGCCATCGCTCTGGTGGTGATCGTGGTGATCCTGTTCCTGCAGACCTGGCGCGCCTCCATCATCCCGCTGCTGGCCGTGCCGGTGTCGGTGGTGGGCACGTTTGCTGTGCTGCATTTGCTGGGCTTCTCGATCAACGCGCTGAGCCTGTTCGGCCTGGTGCTGGCCATCGGCATCGTGGTGGACGACGCCATCGTGGTGGTGGAGAACGTCGAGCGCAACATCGAGGCGGGCCTGACCCCGCGCGAGGCCACCTACCGCGCCATGCGCGAAGTCTCCGGCCCCATCATCGCGATTGCGCTGGTGCTGGTGGCGGTGTTCGTGCCGCTGGCCTTTATCAGCGGGCTCACAGGCCAGTTCTACCGCCAGTTTGCGGTCACCATCGCTATCTCCACGGTGATCTCGGCCATCAACTCGCTGACCCTGTCACCCGCGCTGAGCGCACTGCTGCTCAAGGGCCACCACGAGCCCAAGGACGCACTGACGCGCGGCATGGACAAGGTGCTGGGCCGCTTCTTTGGCGCCTTCAACCGCGTGTTCCAGCGCGGCTCGGACGCCTACAGCGGTGGCGTCAAGCGCGTCATTGGCCGCAAGGCGCTGATGCTGGTCATTTACCTGGCCTTGGTGGGTGCCACTTGGGGCCTGTTCAAGGTGGTGCCTGGCGGCTTTGTGCCTGCGCAAGACAAGCAGTACCTAGTGGGCTTTGCCCAGCTGCCCGATGGCGCCACGCTGGACCGCACCGAAGATGTGATCCGCCGCATGGGTGAAATCGTCAAGACCAACCCCAATGTGGAAGACGCCATCGCCTTCCCGGGCCTGTCGATCAACGGCTTCACCAACAGCTCCAACTCGGGCATCGTGTTCGTCACGCTCAAGCCCTTTGCCGAGCGCACCCGTGCTGACCAAAGCGGCGGTGCCGTGGCCATGCAGTTGAACCAGGCGTTTGGCAGCATCCAGGAAGCGTTCATCGCCATGTTCCCGCCGCCACCCGTGGCGGGCCTGGGCACCACCGGCGGCTTCAAGCTGCAGATCGAAGACCGTGCCTCGCTGGGCTACGAAGCCATGGACGGCGCCGTGAAGGCCTTCATGGGCAAGGCCTACCAGACGCCCGAGCTGGCTGGGCTGTTCACCAGCTGGCAGGTCAACGTGCCGCAGCTGTACGCCAACATCGACCGCACCAAGGCGCGCCAGCTGGGCGTGCCCGTGACGGACATCTTCGACACCCTGCAGATCTACCTGGGCAGCCTGTACGCCAATGACTTCAACCAGTTTGGCCGCACCTACAGCGTGCGCGTGCAGGCCGATGCGGCCTACCGTGCGCGGGCTGAAGATGTGGCGGCGCTCAAGGTGCGCTCCAGCACGGGCGAGATGGTGCCGCTGTCTGCACTGATGAAGATCGAGCCCAGCTTTGGCCCTGAGCGTGCCATGCGCTACAACGGCTACCTGGCCGCCGATGTGAATGGTGGCCCTGCGCCCGGCTTCTCGTCGGGCCAGGCCCAGGCCGCTATCGAGCGCATTGCAGCCGAGACGCTGCCCCAGGGCATCACGTTTGAATGGACCGAGCTGACCTACCAGGAAATCCTGGCGGGTAACTCTGCAGTGCTGGTGTTCCCGCTGGCCATCTTGCTGGTGTTCCTGGTGCTGGCTGCGCAGTACGAAAGCCTCACGCTGCCCATTGCCATCATCTTGATCGTGCCCATGGGCCTGCTTGCGGCGATGACGGGGGTGTGGCTTACCAAGGGCGACAACAACGTGTTCACGCAGATCGGGCTCATCGTGCTGGTGGGGCTATCGGCCAAGAACGCGATCCTGATCGTGGAGTTTGCGCGCGAGCTGGAGTTTGCGGGCCGCAGCCCGGTGCAGGCCGCCATTGAGGCCAGTCGCCTGCGCCTGCGCCCCATTCTGATGACCTCGCTGGCGTTTGTGATGGGCGTGCTGCCCCTGGTGCTGTCCACCGGTGCGGGCGCAGAAATGCGCAGCGCCATGGGCGTGGCCGTGTTCGCCGGGATGATTGGGGTGACAGCCTTTGGCCTGTTCCTCACGCCCGTGTTCTACGTGCTGCTGCGCAAGCTGGCAGGCAACCGCCCGCTGGTGGAGCATGGTGCGCATGTGGCGCCCATCTCGCATGCTCCGCACGCCGCAGGCAGTGCCGCACACCCCGTGCTGGCAGCGCCCCGCCACCCCCATGAAGGTGCCTGAACGCCTTTGTGCCTTTGAGCTATTTGCAATGGGCCCAGGCCCTGCGCCCTAAGCCGCCCACAGCCCCGGAAGACCTGGGTTGTGGGTCCGGCAGGAGATTCAACATGACAGACAACGCAAATCACCCCGGGGCCGTGCCAACCCCCGCCGCCCGCAGGCGCAGCCTGCTGGCGCCCCTGGCCGCAGCGCTGGTGCTGGCCGGCTGCATGACGCAGCCCGTGGTGCCCGCACCGCACGCCGGTGTGCCCGTGCCCGAGGCCTTCAGCGCAGGCAGCCAGCAAGCCGCCGTGCCGCCCGCCCCCTGGACGGTGGCCCCGCCCGCTGAGGCCCAACCCCGCGGCGAGTGGTGGCTGGGTTTTCAGGACGCCACGCTGGCCGACTTGGTACAGCGCGCAGGCAGCGCCAACACCAGCATCCAGCAAGCCGCTGGGCGGCTGGCCGAGGCCCGCTCGCTGCTGCGATCGGCCGACGCTGCGCGCTCGGTGCAGGTGGGCGCATCGGCCGGTGTCACCCGCCAGGCCGGTGCCGCCACCACGGGCAGTGCCACCCCCGCCACGCTGGGCACGGCCGGGCTCAATGTGTCGTATGAGCTGGACCTGTTTGGCAAGCTGTCGCAAACCAGCGATGCCGCGCGGCTGGACGCCGATGCCCGCGCCGCACTGCTGCAAAGCACGCGCCTCCTGGTGCAGGCCGACGTGGCGCAAACCTATTTGCAGCTGCGGGCTGCGCAGACCGAGCTGCAGCTCGTCAACGAAAGCCTGGCTGCGTACCAGGACACCCTGCGCTTGACGCAGCGCCGCCAGCAGGCCGGTGATGTGGCCGAGCTGGATGTGGCCCGCGTACAGACCGAGGTGGCTGCCACCGAGTCCGAAGCCCTGGCCTTGCAGCGCCAGCAAGCGTTGCTGACCAATGCCCTGGCCGTTCTGGTGGGAGAGGTGCCCGGCAGCTTTGCCTTGCCCGCCGCTGCCAGCGATGCGGCCCTGCCAGTCATCCCGCCCGGTGTGCCTGGCACCGTGCTGGCCCGCAGGCCCGATGTGTCGGCTGCGCAGACTGCAGTGATGGCCGCGCAGGCCCGTGTGGGTGTGGCGCAAACGGCCTGGTTCCCGGCCATCACGCTCACGGGCAATGCGGGCCACGCATCGCCCGAGCTGGGCGACCTCTTCAAGTGGTCGGCCCGCGCCTGGGGCGTGAGTGCCTTGCTCTCGCTGCCCCTGTGGGACGGCGGCCAGCGCGACGCGCAAGTGCAGGGCGCCAACGCCCGGTTGGAGCAGGCCCTGGCCAGCCACCGCGAGCAGGTGCTCACCGCCTTCCGCGAGGTGGAAGACCAATTGGCTTCGCTGCGCTGGCTTGCGGGCCAGGCCGAGGCACAAGGCCGCGCAGTGACGGCCGCCCGCCGCGCCACGCAGCTGTCCGACACGCGCTACCGCAATGGTCTGGTCAGCCAGCTGGAACTGCTCGACGCCCGCCGCAGCGAACTGCGCAACCGCCGCCAGGCGCTGCAGGTGCGCACCGCGCAGTACACGGCCACCGTGGGGCTCATCCGTGCCCTGGGCGGCGACTGGGGCGATGCGGCCCCGCGTGTGGCCGCAGCCCCCTGACCAGCAGGCGAGGGCGCAGCGCGACGGCGGGCGTGGACAGGGTGCGAAGGGCAGGGGGCAAGTACCCCCACCTTCGCCTCGGGTTGTCATACAACCACGGCGGCCCGCTGGCGCTGCGCCTATAGTGTGGGGCGCGCTTGGCCCCCAACGCCTTGTTGGGGCTCAAGCAGATTCACCAGGGTGCCCGGCCCGGGGCTGGCCACCGTCTTTTGTTCCATCCACAGGAGTTTTTGCATGAGCTACCCCCACACCCGTCTTTTCATTGCAGGCACATGGCAGGACGCTGCGGACGGCAAGACCATTGCCGTGCACAACCCCGCCACCGGCAAAGAAATTGGCCGGGTGGCCCACGCGGGCAAGGCCGACCTGGACCGAGCCCTGGAAGCCGCCCAAAAGGGCTTTGAAGCCTGGCGCGACATCCCCGCTGTAGACCGCGCCAAGACCATGCGCCGCGCCGCTGCGTTGATCCGCGAACGCGCCGACGCCATCGCCGCCATCATGGTGCAAGAGCAGGGCAAGCCCCTGGCCGAGGCCAAGGTGGAAACCATGTCGGCCGCAGAAATCATCGAATGGTTTGCTGACGAATCCCAGCGCGTGTACGGCCGCATCGTGCCTTCGCGCAACCTCAAGGCACAGCAGCTGGTGATCAAGGACCCCGTGGGCCCCGTCGCCGCCTTCACGCCCTGGAACTTCCCCATCAACCAGGTGGTGCGCAAGCTCGCTGCCGCCCTGGCCGCAGGCTGCTCCATCCTCGTCAAAGCGCCTGAAGAAACCCCCGCCAGCCCTGCCGAACTGATCCGCGCCTTTGCCGATGCAGGCGTGCCCGCAGGCACCGTGGGCCTGGTCTATGGCGACCCAGCAGAAATCTCCAACTACCTCATCCCGCATCCGGTCATCCGCAAGGTCACCTTCACCGGCTCTACCCCCGTGGGCAAGCAACTGGCGGCCCTGGCTGGCAAGCACATGAAGCGCGTGACGATGGAGCTGGGCGGCCACGCCCCCGTCATCGTGGCCGAGGACGCCGACGTTGAGCTGGCCATCCGCGCCGCAGGCGGTGCCAAGTTCCGCAACGCGGGGCAGGTGTGCATCTCGCCCACGCGCTTTCTGGTGCACGAAAGCATCCGTGGTGAATTTGTGGCCGCACTGGCCCGCCACGCGCAGGGCTTGAAGGTGGGCGACGGTTTGGCCGAAGGCACACAGATGGGCCCCCTGGCCAACCCCCGCCGCATCACCGCCATGGCCGACCTGCTGGCCGACGCCGTGCAAAGCGGTGCCCAGGTGGCCGCAGGTGGCCAGCGCATCGGGTCGGAAGGCAACTTCTTCCAGCCCACGGTGCTCAACGACGTGCCCCTGTCGGCCCGCATCTTCAACGAAGAACCCTTCGGCCCCGTGGCCGCTGTGCGTGGCTTTGAAAAGATCGAAGACGCCATCGCCGAAGCCAACCGCCTGCCGTTTGGCCTGGCCGGTTACGCCTTCACCACCTCGCTGAAAAACGCCCACTTGCTGTCCCAGCGCCTGGAAGTGGGCATGCTCTGGATCAACCAGGCTGCAGCCCCTGCGGCTGAACTGCCGTTCGGCGGTTTGAAGGACTCGGGCTATGGCTCAGAAGGTGGAACCGAGGCCGTTGAGGCGCACTTGAATACGCGTCTCGTGTCGATCATGAACGCTTGATTTTCTGAGACTGCAGGCGCTGGTGGGCGGTGCGCGCAAGGCGTACTGCCCACAGTGCATGAGGTTGACATGGGTTGCGTTGCCGATGGGCCAAAACAGTATCCAGCCGCTGATTGTTTCTATCGGAATGGACAGCTGTTATCGGCCAGGAGCAGCCGGTCAACTGTCCAGCTAAGCGGATCAGCCAGCGTAGCTGGCGCAGGTCCGCTTGAGCGCAGGGTTAAACAGCAGCTTCTCGCCGTTCCTCGGCGGTGACACGCTGGACTGAATACGGCTCGATCTGCGCCGGCCAGAAGCCCCACGGACCGAACCCGCCGCGCCCAAGTGAACCAAAGGGCGGAAGGGATAGGTAGCTGCTCAAGATGCCATGGATGCGGACACGCTTGCCAACCCAGCGATTAAGCGCATCGCGATTCGGCTGAAGGCTGCCATTGCCAAACCCCACCCAAACGCCAGCCCGGTATTGATGCTCACCGTCTTGCGGTCCGGACATGCGCTCGGCCTTCGGATAGTGCAGCAATTCGAAGCCTTCAGCGTGAGCCTCCAGGATGCCTTCGAGCTCAAGCGGCTGCTCGTCGGGACTTCCCAGATCGGCAAGCACTTCATTCACAGAGCGGCGGGCTGTCATGCTGTTTAACGTTGGAGCTGACCGGCACGCAACACTTGCCGCGAAGCGGCCTCCTGCTGTTTCGTGTCCGTGTCGGGCGAAAGGTTCGCCATCATGACGCTCCCTTCATAAAGGGCCACTCACCCCACATTGCGACGTAGAGCGCCCGGAGATTCACTGGAATCCGTCTCCATCCTTCCCGCTTTAGTTTGTCGTCCTTGATGTCCCACATTAGGGATTCAACGTACGCAACGTCGATGCACCGCACAGTTGGCTCGTCCCCGCCAGCCACGATGCCAGAAAGCAGGTTGAGATGATCGGTTGCCCTAGTGAAATCGAGTCGTTTGATGGCATCGGTTGTGAACTGGGAAAAATGCTCAAGCCATGTGAAATGCGCATCCTCTTCATACCCATCTCGGAGGAGAATTGCATCCGCCATCGCAGCCTCCTCCGGGAAGGCTGCACGTACAGCTTCGACGATTCGGAGTGCAGCGAGATTACTGTCGTCTGGGGACATGAGGCCTAACGAATGAAAGGGACTTCCCCGTCCCGAGTGAACCGCACAGTTGCGGAATACGGCATCCAGGTGCCACGATGGGAAGTTCGATATCTCATCAACTCACTCGTTTGTTGGAAGGGGAAGTCCATGACTGACATTGTCACCATCGGAATCGATCTGGCAAAGAATGTGTTTGCTGTCCATGGCGTTGATGCCACAGGCAAGCCAAAACTTTTGCGACCCAGTGTGCCGCGCGCCAAGCTGCTCGAACTCATCGCCGCACTGCCGCCATGTCTCATCGGCATGGAAGCGTGCTCTGGCGCCCACCACTGGGCGCGTGAGTTTCAGAGGTTTGGCCACACTGTGCGCCTGATGGCACCCAAGTTCGTCGCCCCCTACCGCCTGTCAGGCAAACGCGGCAAGAACGATGCGGCCGATGCGGCGGCTATCTGTGAAGCCGTGACCCGACCCAATATGCGCTTTGTGCCCATCAAGAGCTTGGAGCAGCAAGGCCAGCTCATGGTGCACCGCGCCCGCCAGGGGTTTGTCGAGCAGCGCACCGCAACGCTCAACCGAATTCGCGGCCTACTCTCGGAGCTGGGTATCGTGCTGCCACTCAAGGCAGCCGTCGTGCGCCGTGAAGCCTTGGCCAGCCTGGAAGATTTGCCCGGCTGGGCCAACACAGTGATCGGTGATCTGCTCAGTGAAGTCACCCGGTTGGATGAGCGCATTGCCCAATACGACCAGCACATCACAGCGCTGGCACGGTACAACACCGAGGTCAAACAATTGATGCAATTGCCCGGGGTGGGACCCACAACGGCTACAGCGCTGTTGAGCACCATCGGCCATGGCCATGATTTCCAATGCGGTCGCCAACTCAGCGCCTGGCTGGGACTGACTCCAGGGCAATACAGCTCGGGCGGTAAATCGCGCCTGGGGCATATCACCAAGGCGGGAGATCCGTACTTGCGCTCTTTGCTGGTGCTGGGAGCGCGTTCGGTCTTGCAAACAGCCAAGAACCGCTCAGACCCCATCAGTCGCTGGGCTTGTGCCTTGGCTGAGCGCAGAGGTTACTGGCGTGCGGTGGTTGCGATTGCCGCCAAGAATGCCCGCATGTGCTGGGCAGTATTGAACCGAGGCGAGGCGTTTCGCTTGCCTGCATGAGACAAGTTCCACCGCGTGAAAGCTAGCGTTGATGAGCAAAGGGTAGGACCTGCGCGAGGGGTTACCGAATACATCGCGGAGGCAAGGAGTCCTCGGCTAACGAATGGGTACCTCGCGTGCGTCTTTCATCAGGGTCCGCGGGCACAGACCGCCTGCATCAATGACCGTTTGTAGTTTCGCTGTCCGCATTCTTTGCACTCAGACACAGCGCCATGTTGAGTGCGGTGGTAGCAAAGTGAAGTGAATTCAAATTCCGCAATGAATCGCTGCGCGATTCATTGCGGGGGAGTATTCGTTTGACTTTTTGGGGGAAGCCCTTGTAGTGATGTAGACGGCAAAACACGGTTGATACATCCGGGGCGTGACGATCATCTTTTGAGAAAAAGTCTCGCAACCGGCTTGCCTATTGGCTTGCGAACCTGGTTGCTGTGTAAATAAACAGGTATAAATTTCTCATGAAACCCGGCAAGCATTAAGTCGACAAACTATAGCGTGACAGTAAGCCAACCGAGTTCATCTACTGCGTGCTCTTTAGCACCGATCCATCTGTTTTGAATCAACGGCAACTTGCGGGTGGCACTCCCGAAAGACAGCTCAGGGCCCGACGCAGCCATTGAGTCCACACCCATCGCGTTAGCATCCTCGCGTTATTCACAAGAAGCTGCCATGACCCTGCCACGTCTGCTCGCCCCCTTGCTGGCCCTCGCCTGCACCTTGCCCGTTTTTGCCGGAATGGAAAAGGAAAGCCAAAGCACCCGTGGCGGCCTCTTCTTTGCCATGATGACGCCCGATATGGAGCGGGTGCTGGCATCGTTCGACAATAAGGCACCGCTGCAGCAATTGGCGCAGCACTGCAATACAGGCAAGGCCGTGTTTGCGTTGCAGGCCGGGGTCAAGTACCAGTGCAAGGCCGAGGTGTTCAAGAACGCTTCCGGCGCTGAGCAGTGGGACTCTGTGGGGGTGACGGTGCAGGGCACTGCACGTCCGAGCGATCGCCAGAGTGACCGCAGGGAGTACGGACTGTTCTCGCTCACGCCACCTGCCACGCCCGGGTGGGATGTGCGCAAGATCGAGCCTGTGCACCGCACAGGATTGCAAGCCTATCTGCAATCCGACACGCGCCGCTTTGGCTGGCTGCAGCCCCAGTTGCGGTGGGAATCGGCCATGTCTGTTCGTCTGCCCCAGGCGACGGCGGATGCGCGCACCACGTTGGTGGTGCCGGGCAAGGTGGTGCGCGATGTGAATGCGTTCTACGAAGCCCAGCGGCACCATGTGTTTGTGCGCAAGCAGGACGCTTACGTCTACATGGGCGAGGTGCCGGGCGCGCCCGAGAGCTATGTCGACATCGACGGAAATGACCTGCCTGGATTGGTGGTGGTGGAGGGCTGTGACGGTTGGTGCATCAGCCTGTGGGGCCTGACGGGTGGGCTGCGGCAGCTGGGGACGTTTGGCGGGCATTGAGGCCTGGGGACGGAGCCAGACTGTCCCCGTGGCATTGCCCATGATGGGGCAGCTTCGGCTCTGAAGCGCTTGCACAGGCGGGGTATGTGCGCCTGGAGTTCCACTGATTTTGCGCTGATTTGCTGCATTTTTGATAGCTGCTAGCGCTTATTGAATAAGCGCTAGAGCCTGATTTGATCTGAAATATGCACTGCGCTGAGGGCGTTTGCACGCCAATCGGCCTCGCGTGTGCGGCAGGGCATGTACGGGTACGCAGCCCCTGGGTGTTTCGGTACATTGGTTATGAAAAATAACCAGGAGACGCCCCATGCCCCCCTCCGTTGGCAGCGCACCCCGCCCACAGCGTTGGCTGCACGCGCCGCCCCTGCCACCCTTGCAAGCCCTCAGCGCCAGCCTGCTGGATCTGACGGCACTGGCCCATCAAACCCCGCCGCAGCAGATGCTGCACGACGCGCTGCATCTTTTGCAGCGGCTGGTGCCGTTTGATTCAGCATGGTGGGGCGAAGTGTCCGCAGGCAATGCACAGGCTGCGCCGCGCAACTGGTTGCATGGCAGCATCGGCCTGAGCCAGCGGTTTGCCCAGGAGTGGAACGCGCTGGCGGCGGGCGACGAGTTTGCGCGCATGTCCATGGAGCGCCTGGGCGAGGTCATCTGCGAGAACGGTCCGGATGCACCCGGCGCCATCCCTCCGGAGCTGGAAGCCTTCTGCCGCCGCCACGGCCTGTTCCACTGCATGGCCATCACGGTGGAACTGCCGGGCAGCGGGATGATGTTCTTCGTCTCTGTCTACCGTCCACCGCAAGGTCCGCCGTTCTCGGGGTTGGAGGCAGCGTTATTTGGCGAGTTTGTTGCCCACCTGCTGTGCCACTGGCGCCATGCGTTGCAGCGCCTGCAGGCGCTGCCATCGGCCCACCCGTGGGATGGCCATGCGCTGGCCGAGCCAGATGGCAATTTGCTTTACGTGGGTTTGCGCCTGGGGCAGGCGCTGCACCAGGCCCACCCGCAGTGGTCCGGCCCTGCGCTGCCTGCCGCCTTGCATGCGGGGTTGTGCAAGCTGCCGGGCACCATGGCGCTGGGCAAGAGCACCCGGCTGCGGTTTGAGGCCTGTGGCCCGTTGGTCCTCATCAGCTTGGTGGTGCGCCAGCCGGGCAGTGCGCAGCCACCGTCGCAGTCGCCTTTGGCACCGCGTGAGCTGGGTGCGGCCACGCTGTATGCGCACGGGCATTCGTACAAAGACATTGCGCTGGCACTGGGCTTGTCACCCGCCACCGTGCGCACCTATCTGCGCAGTGCCTACGGCCTGCTGGGCGTGCGCAACAAGGTCGAGCTGGTGAGCGCCCTGCGCAAATAGCGGGGTCTTCTGGCGCGGCAACATCGGCTGTGGCCGTCTTCACCGGCGCTCAGGACTTTCCCTTCCCCTCTGCATTTGCAGAGGCTTATTTGTGCCCCTGGCCTCCTATCGTGGCGCCCGGAGCCATTGCAGCGGCAGGCATGTGGGGCACTCTGCTCATCTGCCTGCATACCGCCAGCAGGGCTCCTAAAACCATCACGACATATGGAGACTTTGCACATGACTTCCCCCACCTTTCACGCGTCTGCGTTGCGCTCGCCGGGCAGGGCCCTGCGGGCCCGCAACGCTGCGGGCACAGCGCTGGCTGTTGTGGCCGCACTGGCCCTGAGCGCCTGCGGCGGCAGCGACGGCACGCCGTCGCCGTCTTCCCGCCCTCTGGCCGAAGCCTGCCCCACCTACCGCCCGGCTGCATTGCCCGGCGGTGCCAAGGTCACGGCCACGGAGGTCCGCAAATCCAACGGCAGCCTGCCAGACGTGTGCATCGTGCGTGGCGAAATCGTTTCGTCGGCCGATTCCACCATCCACTGGGCGGTGGAGCTGCCCAGCGGCAGCCTGTGGAATGGCAAAACGCTCACCATCGGGGGCGGCGGGTTCGATGGCTTCATCCCCACGGACGATGTGTTCTACCAGCAGCTCGTGGGCCCATCGGCCAACCCTTACGTCAAGATCAGCTCGGACTCGGGGCACGGGCCAGCAGGCTTCTCATGGGGCTCTAGCGACGCAGCGCTGCGCAACCATGCGTTTGAAGCCAACCACCTGGTGCTGGAAGTGGGCACGGCGATGGCGACCGACTTCTACGGAAAACGGCCTGTGCGCCGCTACCACATGGGACATTCCAACGGCGGCCGATCGGCCCTGGCCGCGACCCAGCGCTACCCCAAGGATTACGACGGCGTGATCGCCATGGAGCCCGCCATCAGCCAACAGGCGCACCAGGTCAACCTGGGGCCTACGGTGCTCAAGCACATCTTTTCCAAACCCGAGAACTGGCTTAGCGCTGAGAAGATCGCCCTGTATGCCAAGGCCGAGACGGCGGCCTGCGATGCACTCGATGGACTCAAGGACGGCATCATCGGCAATGTGGCGGCTTGCAACTACGTGCCCACCGAGCTGCTGTGTACTGGGGCCGAAAACGATGCGTGCCTGACGGCTGGACAGATCGAATCCATCCGCCTGATCTACGCCGACCACGACACACCTGTCACGCTCTCGCGGGGCGCACGGGGTTACCCCCGTTATGGGCGGGGTGGTGCTTCCACGTCAGACTGGAAGGACTACATGTTCGGCAACAGCTTTGCCGCACGGGATTCGTTCAACTTCATGGCGGCGCAAGAGGCCGCGCGCCTGGTGGAGGGCAACCCCAAGCTCAGCCTGCTCGACCACGACCCGACCCGCTTCCCGTCCCAGTACCTGCGGCTGGCCGAGATGATCGATTCAACCAACCCCGACATCTCTGCCTTCGCGGACAACGGCGGCAAGCTGCTCATCTGGTACGGCCTGGCCGATGCTTGCGTATCGGTGTACCGCACGGCCGACTATTTTGAGTCGATGAAGCAACAGGTGGGCGCCACCAAGGCACGGGGCTTTGCGCGCATGCTCACCTCACCATCCGTGGGCCACAACCTGGATGGTGCAGGCACCGACCCGCTGTCCATCGACCTGCTCACGGCCCTGGACAACTGGGTAGAAAAGCAGACCGCGCCCGACAAGCTGGTAGCCACCAAGTTTGCTGCTGGCAGCAAGACGCCTGTGCTGCAGCGCCCGGTGTGCGAGTTTCCGCAGTTCCCGCGCTACAACGGCACGGGAGACCCCGCCAAGGCAGAGAGCTTTAGCTGCTCTGCCACCTGACGGGGCGGCATGGAGGCTGGTCGTGTTCGGCACCGCGTGCTTGCACAAGGCCGGTATGCGGTAGGCTTCGCGTCTTTCTGCACCTGCTGCGCAAGCTGCGGGCCCACGCTTTCGATATTGTCTCCATGCCTTCTTCGACCTCATCGTCCTTGCCGCAACCCAGATCTTTCGCACGCGAGTGGGGTCCTCTCATCGCTTTCGGTATTGTCGTCCTCGCTCTGTTAGTGGGATGGCGTCTGTGGACGGACCATATGGCACAAGCCCCTGTGGAGGCTGAGTACGCCGAGTATCTGAGCGCGTTGGCCGAGCATTCGGAGAGCGCGAGAGAGCTTCTGGAGCGCTATCAAAAGCGGTACGAGCGCAATACGATTGCCTCCAAGCACTTTGAAGCCATGTGCGCTGCGATGACCGAGTTTGCGCAAGACGACGGGGTGGACCCCGATAGTTTCTCCCAAGGAATCGCTGACACCTGCAGGCAATTCATTCATGGCACAGCGACAGGTGAAGTGCCCGACCTGTGACGGCTGAACTCCAGCGTGCGGGGACACCCCGCACGCTGTCCATTCAAAACCGGTAGGTCGACGTCAGCGTATACGTCCGCGCCTGCCCATAGAAGCAGTCCCCACGCGCCAGGCATTGGGTGATCTGCACCTTGTCGGTCAGATTCACCACATTGAAGGCCACGCGCCAGTCGCCAGCGTCGTAGGCGAGCATGGCGTCGGCGATGGTGGAGGCCGGGGTGCTGATGGCATACGTGCCGCTGCTGCTTGACTGTGAGCCGGTGTAGCGCACGCCTGCGCCCACCGTCCAGCCGCCACGCCCTTCGGCCGCAAACCGGTGGCTCAGCCAGGCCGATGCGGTGTGCTTGGGCACGCTCTCCAGCCGCTGGCCCTGGTCGCCGTCGTTGCTGCGCGAGATGCGGGCATCGGTGTAGGCGTAGCCCAGGCTCACATCCCAATGGCGCGCCAGGCTGGCTTTCACTTCGGCCTCCAGGCCGCGCACCTTGGCTTCGCCCACCTGCAGGCTGTTCATGGGGTTGGCGGGGTCGTTGGTCTTGCGGTTGGTTTCGCGCAATTGGTACAAGGCTGCGTAGGCGCTGATGCCCTGGCCTGCGGGCTGCCACTTCACGCCAGCCTCCCACTGTTTGCCGCGCGTGGGCTTGTAGGGCTTGCCGTAGAAGTCAACGCCGCCCAGCGGCAGGAACGACTCCGCATAACTCACGTACGGCGCCCAGCCGTTGCCCAGCTGGTAGGTGGCGCCTGCGCGCTTGCTCCAGGCCTTGTCTTCGGTCGATGCCTCGGGGCTGCCATCGGTGGCAGAGCGGTCCTTGTCGTGGCGCAGGCCGAGTGTGAAGGTCCAGGCGTTCCAGCGAATCTGGTCTTGGGCGTAGAAGCCCAGCTGGCGCTCGCTCACGCTGGGCTGCAGGGTCAGGTCTGCCGCCGTGGGCGGAGTGAAGTTGCCGTACACGGGGTTGTAGAGGTCCAGGTCGGCCGCGTTGGACTGGAACCAGTCTGATGCACCCGAGCGCACGCGCTGCACGTCCATGCCCATGAGCAGGTTGTGCTCGGTGGCGCCCCACTGCTGCTTGCCTTGCAGTTGGGTGTCTACCAGCAGCATGCGCACGTTGCCCAGGTGCCAGTTGGCATCGCGCTGGACGGTGCGGTTGTCTGCCGTGAACACGGGGCGCGGAGAGAAGCTGGTCCACAGCGTCTTGTAGTCCACATCGCTCACGGTGCGGCGCAGGTTCTGGCGCAGCGTCCAGCTGTCGTTCAACTGGTGGTTGAACTGGTAGCCAATCGCGTCACTGCTGGCGTTATAGGCGTCCCAGCCCGGCTCGCCATTGAACCGAGACGTCGGAATCTGGCCGTAGGTGTTGGGCTGCAACGTGCCTTGCCACGGAAAGAAGCCGATGAGCGAGCCGCTTTTGTCGCGCTGGTGGGTGGCCTGCAGCGTGAGCGATGTGGCGGCGTTGGGCTTCCAGGTGAGCGATGGGGCAATCACCACCCGGTCGTCCTTGACGTAGTCCACCTGGGTGTCGCTGTCGCGCCCCACGGCAACCAGGCGATAGAGCCACTCACCGTCCTTGTCGATGGCCCCTGTCAGGTCTGCGGCGATCTGCTTGCGGTGGTGGTTGCCCAGTTCGATCTGTACTTCGCGTTGGGTTTCGGCCAGGGGCTTCTTGGTGGTGAGCGCCAGCACACCGCCCACCGTGCCCTTGCCGTACAGCACGGACGATGGTCCGCGCAGCACCTCCACGCGCTCCAGCGTGTAGGGGTCGGGGCGGGTGTCGTTCCAGTAGCCGGTCTGGCGCAGAAGCCCGTCCAGGTACTGCGACAAGTCGTTGCCCCGTGCCGAGAACGAGTCCTGGCGGCTGTCGAAATAGTTGGACACCACCCCTGTGGTGTACGCCGTGGTCTGGCGCAGCGTTTGCGCGCCTTGCGCCTCCATCTCGTCGCGCGTGATGACGCTGATGGCCTGCGGGGTTTCCAGCAGTGGCGTGTCGGTCTTGGTGGCGCTGAGGGCCCGCTTGGCCACAAAGCCGGTGACCGGGCCGGTAGCGGTTTCGCCCCCTTCGGCTGCGGCATTGACGGTGACCGAGGGCAGGGCTTTGTCGACGGCCGGTGCTGATGCGCTTTGCGCCTGCGCTTGCGCTGCGCAGGCGCACAGCAGCGCCAAGGTGGCATGCGCCACGGCAGTCAGCGCGGGCCGGTGGGGTGGGAATGTGGTCATGGCTTTTACATGGGTAGAAGGTTGGAGAACCGTTGGAGGGCCAGTGGTGTGATCGACCCGCGTTGCTTCGATCGCGGGATACCGCTTGGGGTCTGACCTGGCTTGGCAGGGGGGCAGGCCTGGCGGGCGGGCCCGGTGCCAGGGCGGGCACGCCTTGGCACCGGGGAGTGGGGCGGGGTGCGCTTCAGAAGCGGTAGGTCGACGTCAGCGTGTACGTGCGCGCCTGCCCATAGAAGCAATCCCCGCGCGCTTGGCACTGGGTGATCTGCACCTTGTCGGTCAGGTTCGCCACGTTGAAGGCTAGGCGCCAGTCGCCTGCGTCGTAGGCGAGCATGGCGTCGGCAATGGTGGCTGCCGGTGCACTGATGGCGGTGGTGCCGCTCCATTGCGAACCGGTGTAGCGCACGCCTGCCCCCACCGTCCAGCCGCCACGGCCTTCGGCGGCAAAGCGGTGGCTCAGCCAGGCCGATGCGGTGTGCTTGGGCACACTGGCCACGGGCAGGCCCTGGTCGCCTGCATTGCTGCGGCTGATCTTGGCGTCGGTGTAGGCGTAGGCCAGGGTGAAGTCCCACTGGCGGGCCAGGCTGGCCTGCACTTCGGTTTCAAAGCCATTGACCTTCACCTCGCCAATCTGCAGGCTGTTGAGTGGGTTGCTGGGGTCGCTGGTCTTGCGGTTCTTCTCGCGCAGGGTGTACACCGCGGCAAAGGCGCTGATGCCCTGGCCCGGCGGCTGCCACTTCACGCCAGCCTCCCACTGCTCGCCGCGCTGGGGCTTGTAGGGCGTGCCGTACACGTCCACGCCGCCCAGGGGCTGGAAGGATTCGGAGTAGCCCGCGTACGGTGCCCAGCCGCCGTCCATCTGGTAGGTAACGCCCGCGCGCTTGGTCCAGACCTTGTCGTCCACGGCTGCGGCAGGGCGGCCTTCGGTTTCGGTCTGGGCGCTGTCGTGGCGCAGGCCCAGCGTGGCGGTCCAGCGGCCCCATTTGATCTGGTCTTGCGCGTAAAAGCCCAGCTGCTTTTGCTCCACGCTGGGCTGGCGCACCAGTTGCGATGCCGTGGGGGGCGTGAAGTTGCCATAAACAGGGTTGTAGACATCGATGGACGATGCGAGATCACGCCAGACCGACTGGCCTGTGTGGTTGCGCTGGATATCGATGCCAGTGAGCAGGTTGTGCTCGGTGCTGCCTGCCTTGAGCTTGCCTTCGAGCTGTGTGTCGATGAGCAGCATGCGGCCGGTGTTGAATTGCCAGACCGCATCGCGCACCACGGTGCGGCCATCGCTGTTGAACACAGGGCGAGCGGGGCGGCCTGCAGCGGCGTTGGCCGCGAAGCTGGTGTACAGGGTGCGGTAGTCCACCTCGCTCACGGTGCGGCGCAGGTTCTGGCGCAGGGTCCAGTCGCTGTTGAACTGATGGCTGAAGAGGTAGCCCCAGGAGTTGTTGGTGGTGTCGTAGGCGTCCCAGCCCGGTTCGCTGATGAAGGTGTTGGTGGGGATTTGCCCATAGCGGTTGGGCAGTTGCGTACCTTGCCAGGGGAAGAAGCCGATCAGCGAGCCACTCTTGTCCTTTTGGTGCAAGCCTTGCAGCGTGAGCGAGGTGGCGGCGTTGGGCTTCCAGGTGAGTGAGGGCATCAGCACCACGCGGTTGTCGTCCACATGGTCGACCTGGCTGCCGCTGTCGCGGCCCACGGCCACCAGGCGGTAGAGCCACTGGCCTTCCTGGTCGAGTGCACCCGTGAGGTCGGTGGCGATTTGCTTGCGGCTGTGGTTGCCCAGCTGCACTTGCACTTCGCGCAATGGCTCGGCCTGGGGCCGCTTGCTGCTGAGGTTGAGCACCCCGCCCACGCTGCCCTGGCCGTACAGCACCGAGGTGGGGCCGCGCAAAAATTCCACCCGCTCCAGCGTGTAAGGGTCGGGGCGGCTGGTGTTATAGGTGCCGTAGCTGCGCAGCAGCCCGTCTTGGTACTGGCTCACGTCACTGCCCCGTGCCTTGAAGCTGTCCACGCGGCTGTCGAAGTAGTTGGACACGGCACCCGCCGTGTAGGCCGTGGCCTGGCGCAGGGTTTGCACGCCTTGGGCTTCCATCTGGTCGCGGGTGATCACGCTGATGGCCTGTGGGGTTTCCAGCAGGGGCGTGTCGGTCTTGGTGGCGCTCAAGGCGCGCTTGGCCACAAAGCCGGTGACGGGGCCGGTGGGGTTCTCTTTTCCTCCGTTGGCATTGACCGTAACGGGGGCCAAGGCCTTCTCTGCCGACGGGGCCGTAGCATCGCTGGCCGTTTGTGCGTAGGCTGCGCCGCACAGGGCAAGCAGGGCGGCTTATGCGATGGCCGTGCGGCACAGGGTGGTGCATGGGGTCATGGTGTGGTCTTTCCAAAAATAAAAACACGAAAGGGCGCGCGTTGTGCGCGTGGCATGTGCGCCGGGCTGCGCTGGCCTTGCAGGGCGCCCGCAGTGCGCGGTGGGGTAGGCACTGCGAGCACGGTGCAGCGTCAGAACGTGTAGTCCAGCGACACCTGCAGGCTGCGCGGCTGGCCGGGTACCACGGCGCCAAACCCTGCGGCCGTGGTGGTGCCGTCTATGTAGTAGCGCCGGTTGCCTGCGTTTTTCAGGTTGGCTTGCAGCCGCACGCCGCCTGCGAACTGGTAGCCCATCGCCAGGTCCACCACGGTGTAGCCGGGCAGGCGCCATTTGTTGTCGTTGGCGGTGAATTTGTCGCCCTGGTGCACCAGGCCACCACCGACCCACAGGCCTGGCAGTTGCGGCACGCGGTACTGCGTCCACAGCGATGCGGTGCGGCGCGTGGCCTGCTGGATGCGGTTGCCTACGTTGGCGCCGGCCGTGGTGTCGGTCAGCACCTTGGGGTCCAGGAAGCTGGTCTGGGCGGTGACCGTCCAGCCGGGGCTGATGCGGCCTTGCAGCTCCAGCTCTACGCCTTTGATGCGCTGGCGTGCCGTGAGCACGGAGTAGCCCGTGTGTTCCGGATCGGCGGCGGGGGCGTTGGTGAACTCCAGGTCAAATGCCGAGACCGTGGTCATCAGGCGCTGCCCCAGC
Source organism: Acidovorax sp. 56 (assembly GCF_002749705.1). NCBI lineage: Bacteria > Pseudomonadati > Pseudomonadota > Betaproteobacteria > Burkholderiales > Comamonadaceae > Acidovorax > Acidovorax sp. 56. Next base: position 2,057,857 of record NZ_PEEV01000001.1, on the reverse strand, counting down.
CACTCTTGCTTCCAGCCCACTTCGAACTGTTTGCCTTCGGACGGCGGCGCGGCGCGGTCGCCCCACAGCAGCGTGCCCGAGTTGGCCTGGAAGGAGCGTGCATGGCTGGCGTACAGCATGCTGCCGGGTTGCACTTGCCAGCTCAGCGCGGCGCTGGGCTGGGTCTTGCTCACGTCGGTGATGGGTGTGGTGTATACGTCCTTGAACTGGTCATGCCGCAGGCCCAGCAGCAAGCCGAAGTCGCCCCACACCATGCGGTCTTGCACGAACACGCCGGTGTTGAGGGCGTCGGAGGAGAGCTTGCCCACGCCGGTGGAGGCGACGGGCGGCACCAGACCTGCGATGGGGTTGTACAGGTCGATGCTGCCCAGATTGCCCGAGGTGCGCGCGCCGTAAAAGCCAGAGATGGTGCGCCAGTCCACACCCGCCAGCAGCGTGTGCTTCACGGCGCCGGTTTGCAGCTGAGCGCGCAGCTCGGCCAGCGCAGTGTCCGACGTGTACTTTTGCCCTGGCGCCATCCAATAGGTGCGGGCCACGCGCCCGTCGGTCACTGGGCCCATGGGCGAGACGATGTTCACGTTGCGAAAGGTCTCGTTGCGCGACAGGTGCACGCGGCCTTCCAGCTGATCAGAAAAACGGTGCTGCAGCTCGGTGGAGTAAAAGCGCAGATGGCCGTCGGTGTTCAACCAGGGCTCGCCATAAAACGCGCCCACGGGCAGCGCATCGGCGCTGCGTGGGTTCTTGGGGTCAGGCACGGCCAGCCCCGAGGTGGAGATGCCGTCGGCGCTTTGGGTCTCCGCCTGCGCGCGCCAAACGGTGTCGGGTGTGATCTGCCACTCCAGGCTGCCCGCCACGCCCTGTTTGTGCGGGGTATTGCCATCCACAAAACTGCCGCCCCGGCTGGCGCCGCCATCCAGCCGGTAGCGCAGTGTGCCTTCGGCGTTGAGTGGGCCCGTCAGGTCGAACTCGGCACTGCGCCAGCCATCGCTGCCTGCACCGATCTTCACGGTGCGCAGTGGGTCGGCCTGGGGGCGCTTGCTCACGTAGTTGACGAGGCCGCCCGGTGCGACCTGGCCGAACTCCAGCGCGGCAGGCCCCTTGATGACCTCGACGCGCTCGATGTTGAACAGCGGTGGGTCCAGCAGGTGGACGAACTTGGCGCCGTCGCGCAGGAAGTTGTAGGTGTTGTTGGCCCACAGCCCCCGGATGGCGAACTGCGAGTACGAGCCGTAGTACTCGCTGCGCGCAGAAACGCCCGAAGCGTTGCGCAGCACGTCGCGCTCGGTGGTCGCCATCTGCTGCTCCAGCAGCGCGTTGTCGATCACGCTGACCGAGCGCGGCGTCTCCAGCACCGACAGGCCCAGGCGCGAGCTGCTTTGCGCGCGCCGCGCAGGCATGGCCGCTGCGCCCGCCGTGGAATCGACCACGTCCACCTGGCGCAAAGAGGGCGCTGCCGTGGGGGCTTCTGCAGTGTTGGCAGCGGGCGTTGTGCTGGTCTGTGCCCAGGCTGTGCCGCACATGGCGAGCAGCACGGCGTGGGCTACGGCCGTGCGCAAGAAATGGGGGTGAATCATGGTGCTGTGCGATGGGGCGCAATGGGTTGCAATGGGCCAAACGTGAGGCCAAAAATGGGGCAACTCCGCGCCACCGGTGCTCACCGGCCACCATGGGGGTGGCCGGTGGCGTCAGAGCCAGCCAGCGCGGTGTGCGGCTCAGTGCGCGTGGGCTGAGGGCATCGCTGGCGATGCCATGCCTTCGGCTTGCACAAAGCTCAGCGTGATGAGGTGGCTCACCTCGCCGTACTTCTGGCCTTGGGCCTCGCCAGGGGTTTTGTCGCTGTGCTTGACTTCGGCCACGTACTGGCCCTTCCAGGGCAGGGCGAAGGTGACGGTGCCGTCGTCGCCGCTGGTGGCTTCGCGCGCCCAGCCTGATGGGGACACCAGCTCGACTTTGGCCTTGGGCAGCGGGGCGCCGTTGAACACGACCTTGAGCTGACCGGGCTTGCCGGTGGGCACCAGGTCCAGCGCGGCGGTGGGGGCCACGGGCTGGGCCAGGCTGGCCACCCAGCGGGCAGTGGGCTTCCACAGCAGTGCGGGCAGGTTGGCCTTGGTGCGGTCGATCACGGGGTAGGCGGCGTCTGCAAACAGCGTCTCGGCATTCGCAGCGGCGGTGTAGGTGAAGGCTTCCTTGGTGAGCTGGCCTTCCACGCGCTGCTTGGCGCCTGCCACCGATTGCTCCAGCACCGGCACGCCCTTGAACTTGTCGAGCAGGCCGGGCGAGGTTTCGCGCAGGTTGTCGTTGTATTCGCCAAAGTGCAGCTTGGCTTGGCCGCCAGAGTTCTCCAGCCACACTTGGTGGGCTTGTGCGGCCAGGCCGGTGGTGGCCAGCAGGGCGGCGGCCAGCAGGTTACGGGCCAGGCCTGGGGTGCGGGTGTTCAAAGGTTGGTTCATGTCAGTCAGCTCCTTGCGGTGGGTTCAACGAAACGGGTTTCAGAAATCACAGGGCGAGCACATCCCGCCCCACGTGGGTGGGGACTAAAATGCTCATGTTTTGATAGCTACCTGCGCTTGTTAGATAAGCGTTGGTGGCTGTTTTTGCTTAAAACCTTTGGGTGCAGCCCCTGTTCTGCAGGGGGCTGCGGGCCTGTACGGCGTCACGGCGTCAGGCGATGGGTGTGCTGGGCGCGGGCTGCGCAGAGCCTGCGCCCAGGTGGGCCCTGGAGGGCTTAGAAGTCCACGCTGGCGCTCAGGCTCACGGTGCGCGGTGCGCTCACCGTCAGGTAGCCTGAGCCGGGGTAGCCACCGACCGAGGCCCAGTAGTTCTTGTCGGCCACGTTGTCGATGCGCAGGCGCAGGGTGACGAGCTTGCCCTGCATTTCGGTGAGGTAGCGCACGCCCAGGTCCAGGCGGTTCCAGCCGCCTACCTTCAGCGTGTTGGTAGCGTTGGCGTAGCTCGATCCGGTGTGCACCAGGCGCCCGTCCACGGCCAGGCCGCGCACGCCGGGCACATCCCATTCGGCGCCAATGTTGGCCTGCACCTCAGGCACGCCAATCACGCGCTTGCCGTCGGTGGTGGCCGAGCCGGTGGTCTGCTGCTTGGCGTCCAGCCAGGTCAGGCCGCCCAGCAGGCGCAGGCCCTTGGTGGCTTCGCCCTGCACGGCCAGCTCCAGGCCCTGGTGGCGGTCTTTGCCGTTGGTGCCAAAGAGGTTGTTGGCGTCCAGATAGGCGCGGGGCTTGTCGGTGCTGAAGAAGGCCAGGCTGCCGCCCACGCGGCCCGCGTCGTACTTCACGCCCACTTCCTTTTGCTTGGCGACGTAGGGCTTGAGCATCTCGCCCCGGTTGGTGGCGGTGCTGGGGGCGGTTTGGCCCTGGCTCAGGCCTTCCACGTAGTTGGCGTACAGCGACACGCTCTTGTCCAGCTTGTACACAGCGGCCAGCAGTGGGCTGGTGCGGCTTTGCTCGTAGCGGTCGGTGAGGGCGCTGTTGGCATACAGGTAGTTGGCAATGTTGATCTTCTGGTGGCGCAGGCCAGCGGTGAGCAGCAGGCGCTTGTCCAGCAGCGTGAGGGTGTCACCCACGGCAAAGCTGGTCAGGCGTGTGGTGCCGGTGCGCAGCGGGTTGGCCAGGTCGCCGCCGTACAGCGTGCCCGCGCTGAAGGCGGGCAGGTTGGTGGACACGGGGCCATACAGGTTGGTGGCCTGGGTGTTGCCCCAGTCCATGGCGTAGGCGTTCTTCTTTTCAAAGTCGTACACCGATGCGGTGGCCACCCATTCGTGCCCCACGCCTGCGGTGAGCAGCTTGCCGCGCACGCCCAGCTCGCCGGTGTTCACGCTGTCCTCGCGGGTGTTGTCGAAGCGGTAGGTGGTGGCTGCACCGGTGCTGCCGTTGTTCACGGTCAGGTTGGCCAGCGAGTTGGCCTCTTCGCTGCGGCGCGCACCGGCCGCGGCCCAGGCCGTCACGTCAGGGGTGATGTCCCATTCGCCACGGAAGGTGCCAAAGGTGTCGCGCTCGTTCGAGTAGCTCCAGGGCTGGGCGTAGTTGGCCTGGTTGTCAGGCACGGCGGGCACGCTGGTCACGTTGGCGCCCAGGGTTACGTTGGTGCGGGTGCGTTTGAGCTTGTGGTCTTGCCAGCCGATGTCGCCTGACAGGCGCACATCGCGGCTGCGCCAGTCCAGGCCTACGGCCAGCAGGCCCAGCTTGGCGTCTTCGTCGTTGATGGCGGTGCCGCCGTTGTGGGTGGCCGCGTTCAGGCGCACACCGGTGTTGCCGTCAGGCCCAAAGCGGCGGGCAATGTCGGCCGCCAGCTGCGTGCTGCCGCCACTGCCCACGCCAAAGCTCACGCGGTTCAGGGGGTCGTTAGGCGCGCGCTTGGGCAGCAGGTTGATGCTGCCGCCAATGCCGCCGCCTGCGGGGCTGGCACCGTTCAAGAAGGCCGATGCGCCGCGCAGCACCTCCACGCGCTCAAACAGCTCGGTGGCGATGTACTGGCGTGGCAGCAGGCTGTACAGGCCGTTGTAGGCGGTGTCGTCCGAATCGAGCAGGAAGCCGCGAATGAAGTACGACTCCTGGAAGTTGCCAAAACCGCGCGCCACGCGCACGGTGGGGTCGTTTTGCAGCACATCGCCCACGCTGCGGGCGTGGCGGTCCAGGATCAATTCGTTGGTGTAGCTGATGGCCGAGAACGGCGTGTCCATCGCATCGCGCGTGCCCAAGATGCCCGCACGCGCGCCGCGCGCCACTTGGCCGCCGGGGTAGGCGGGCGACAGGCCCTGGGCCGACGCGTCGGCACTGGCGTTGACGGTGACGGTGGACAGGGCTTTGTCTGCCGTGTCTTGTGCGTGGGCGGCAGACACCGTCAGCAGGCAGGCCAGGGCGGCGGCCAAGGCGGTGGGTTGGAGGGCGGGGCGGCGTTGGCTGTGCATGAAAGAGTGACCCAAAGGCGTGAAGAAATGCATGGCGATGGACCCAGAGCGAAGGCGCGGCGGCAGCGTTTGGTGCGCAGGGCGCACGCTGTGGCAGCGGTGTCGTCAGAGGGGGCGATAGCCCTGGCCCCGGGGCAGCTGGGTGTGGGCCGGAGGAGGGCGCGCAGGCCATGGAAAAGAAAAGCGCAGGGCCAGCCCATCTCCAACCCTGTCCAGCCCGCGAAAGGGGTGAAGGGCGATTGCTGGCTGGTGCGCGGGGGGGGCGGCGTGTCGCCTGGGTGCCCGCTGCGGTGGCTCGCAGTGAGGCTACATTCTAAATGAGAATGGTTCTTTTTATCGATTTTGTGTGTGATTGCAACAGTGCGGGGGCGGGTCGCAGCGGTTAGCGATGGCGCAGCGCTGAGAAAGAAAACCGCCGTGGGCGCGAAAAATCGGAATCTTCAAGGGTGAAGGGGGATGCAAGAAAACGCCCCATTGCAAAGGCATTTCAGTCCCTGCCATCACCTTGAGCCACCCTGCGTGGGATGTGCGTTACAGCCCGCGCAGACAAGCGCTAGTCTTCGTGCAATCGGGTCGACTGACGCCGGTGCAGCGACGCATGGCACTGAAGCAGAAAGCCGCTTGCGCAGCCGCTGTAGTTCAGGGAGCGCCGTATTCGCTCAACTTTTTGCTGAACTGAAAGGTCCACAGTCGCTGGGCGCGATCGTTGACGTCATTGGTGGTAAAGCGCAGGCTCGCAGCACCCTTGGCGCAGTGGCCATCGTTCGCGATTTTGCCGTCGGCATCTACCGTGCATTGGGTTACGTCGGAGCCTTCGATCTCCTTGCCGCTGGCATCCAGCACGGCCAGCGAGACACCGAAGTCCGTGTCGTTGGTCAGCGCCAAGGTGTGGTCGTCGACCAGTGCCAAGCCCTCGGCCTTCTCGGCCGTCCAGCCGGTGGCATTCAAGTTGAAGAGCCGGGTTTTCTTGAGCGCCACTACCTTGGAATAGTCCGCCCCATGGACCGGCTTGCCGGTCATGCTGCTCTTTTCCAGGTCGGAGCCCAGCGCGGTGATGTCGGTAGCGTTGGCCGGAAACTCAATCAACACTAAATCGTTAAAAACCTTTTTGTCTTTGCCTGTGCCTTGCTCAATGGCGATGAACTTGCCCTTGCCCAGCGAGACCACATCACCAAACTTGGCATTGCCGGTCTTGCCCTGGCTGTACCAACTGCTGTCCACGGGCAATGCAAACAGACGGGTTTTCTCTGTCGTCGGGTCAAACTCCACCCAGCGCACAAAGCGGGCGTAATCGCGCACGTTTTCCGACTTGCCGGTCGCGTCAGGAACGGCCGCGGTGGTGTAGTCAGCCTTGCCGTCGTTCAGCGGGCTTTGCAGGAACCCGTGCAGCTTGCCGCTGGCCAGATCAATGCTGAGGCCCTCCATGCCACGGTTGGCACGGCGCTTGGCAAGGATGGCAGGCAGATCGGCCTCACCAGTGCCGGGCTTGTATTTCTTCTGGATGATGCCGGTAGCCGGATCAATTTTCACGATGAAGGGCCCGTATTCGTCGGACACCCACAGCGCATTGCGTGCGGTATCCACCACCACGGATTCGGTGTCCAGGCCGAACTCGCTGTAGCCCTTGACCATACCGGGGTAGGTGAAGGAGTCGTCTAAAACTTGTTCGCCTGTGTTGCCTGTGATGCCGCGTGGCTGGACGCGACCATTGGCATTTTGCGTGGCGCTGAACTTGATCGGCAGGGTGGAGACGAGCTTGGCTCCGTCCTTGCCGAGGGTGATCACGCCGATGGACGGTGTGAAGTTAGGCGAAGGAAACACCGTGGAGCTGGAGAACCCCATGGGGTTGGAGCCGTCGGTGATCTGCGTGACTGGGCCGGTGGTGGCGTTTGGGCCGCGGTCGGTGATGGCGTAGAACTCCAGCGTTCCGTCGGCGCGCCTGCCCTTCAAGGCCAGGCCCGAACCATAGGCCGGCAGAAAGCCCTTGGGGAAATCGGCCTTGGTAGCCGGGTGTTGGCCTTCGTAAGGGAAATAGAACTTGTCGTCGAACTGGATGTCCTGGCGCGTGACGATGGCGCTGACGCTGCCAACGCCGGTGGTCTGCGTGACCGTCTCGGAGCTAGCGACGTTGGATGGGCGGGTGTTGGCGCAGGCGCTCAGCAAGGCAACTGCGGCGGTCACTGCCATCAAGCAGGATGAAGAAGTGAGGTGGCGCATGGTGAGAATGGCTTGGAGAAGTTGAAGCCCCAAAAAAACAGGCCCTCGTGGAAAAGGGCCTGCTCAACCTTGGCGACTTCGTGATGGAAAGAAGCGTTGTGCGACTCAGAAAGAGTGGCTGATGCCCAGGTCCAAACCGGTCGATCCGGTATTTGCCACACCTGCGGGACCGCCGATCAGGCCAGTGCTGGCACCGTTTTTGTTGCTGACACGTGCAACCCCTGCGTACAACGAGGTGCGCTTGGAGAAGTCGTAGACGTAACCGACGGAATACTTGTCGGACTTGCCACCACTGCGAGTGAGGGCTGTGGCGTTACCACTGAACTTGGCGCTGGCGTACTTGATGCGAAGGCTGCCCGGCCCCACTGGGATGGTTGTGCCCAGGTAGAACCCATCCACCTTCCCGGAGGTTGTGCCGTTGGCGGGTTCCCACTTCAGGCTGTTGTATCCGCCATTGAGCACGAAACTACCGAAGTTGTAGGAAGCGCCCAGCACCAAATCTTCCAGATCGCTGGTTGCCGCAATGGCGCTGGGCGAAGTCACGGCTGCAGTGCCGTTCATCTTGCCGTAGCCGATGCCAACGTTCAGTGGCCCAGAGCGATAGCCCAGGTTACCCCCGACGTATTTGCGCGCCTTGCTTGCGCCAGAGTTGGAGGCGTTTTCATCACCAAAGGAAACCGCGACCTGGCCGTAGAAACCGCCCAAGTCCTGCGGGAGCAAGTAGCCTACGGAGTTGCTGATGCGCGTGCGATCCACGGTGCCGCTCTGGCTGGCTGCGCTATAGGCAGTCTGGCGGATCGTCTGGAACAGGTTGGCCTGCACGCCTGTCGTGGTGTCGGGACCGCCAAACGCGGTAAAGATGTTGTAGCTGGGGGTGTAGTCGCGGCCCAGGCGGATTTCTCCCCAAGAGTCGTTCATCAGCCCGATCGTGGAACGGCGCTCGAAGCCCAAAGAGCCGTTGCTACCGCCACTGCCGGTGTCTGGGTTGAGGCCGCCTTCGAGCCAGAACTGAGCACGGTTGCCACCGCCGAGGTCTTCAGTGCCGCGAAAGCCAATCAGACTGGTCTTGCCTTGGCTGGAATTCAATGCATTGAGCCTGGCGTTGCCAACCTTGGCGCTGGTGATGCCGACGTCCACTACGCCAAAAACGGTGACGGAGGATTGCGCCAATGCCAAGCTGGAAGCCGAGGTCACCAATGCGCCAATGGCAAGTGCCAGGTAGTGCGAGCGCGTTCTTTTTGTTTTCATTGCCGTGATATGAGTTGAATTGATCGAAGAGGATGACGGTGACTTTCTGGCAGCCGCTGTTACCAATTTAAACAACGCATAAGTCATGTTTGTTACAGCTGTGGTGCATGGCATGAAAGCCAGGGCGGTGACAGGCAATGCGATGCGCACGCCCCTTCGTGCACAAATACACAAACGGTTGCTTCTTGGTTGCGCGGGCTGTGCGCTGCGGCCTTGTGCGGCGGCAGAATCGGCCCGCTTGACGTGGTGGCGCCTGGGAAGGTGCCCACCACGCGGGGTTGCGGAGGAGGCAGCCCTTGTGCGCTCAGCACTGTGCGCTTTGCGCACCCTCTGGGCCACGCCCTACCTGTCCATTCAAACCAACGATTCAAATCACTATGGCATCTTCATTGGGTCAAAAATTCCGCAAGGCCTGGAACCGCTTGCCCAGCAGCGCACAGCTGGTGCTGTGGGCGGTGTGCATTCCCTTGCTGCTGTCTGGCATCGGGTTGTGGGAGTACCGCCAGTACCAGCACCCGGCTTTGTCTCCAGCGCAGCTACAACTGCTGCAAGAGGTGGCGCAGGCCCAGGCCGCACTGGCCGAGAACCCGCGCGCCTCACTCACCATCGATGGGCAAAAGTACAGCGGTTTCTCTGCATCGCTCAAGCTGCAGCAGATCGCCAAAAGCACCAAGGGCGACAGCGAAGCCCATGACCAGGTGGCGTCGGTGGTGCGCCCGGCCAGCATCGTGACCATGGTGATGGGTGTGCTGGCGTCCCTGGTGGCGCTGGCAGGGCTGTGGGGCGTCAACGCCGCAGGCCGCCGGGCCTTGCAGTCGCGCGATGCGTTGATGGTGCAGTTTGCCCGTTGGCGCAACCTGCTGCCCACCTACCTCACGGTGCACATGGGCCTGCTGCTGGCCACCGTGGGGGGCTTGCTGGTGGTGCGCCTGGGCGTGGCGTACCAGGTGGTGATCCTGGGCCATGCAGGCAAGGGCGAGATGAAGTTCCAGGCGCTCATCTTGATCCTGGCGGGCACGGTGCTGTGGTGCGGCGTGACGCTGCTGCGCGCGCTGTACAAGTCGCTGCAAGAGCTGCACGACGAGCCCAGCGAAGTGATGGGCGTGACCGTGTCGCGCCAGGAGGCCCCCGCGCTGTGGGCCTATGTGGACACCCTGGCCCAGGGCGCCGGTGCCGCCGCCCCTGCCCACCTGGTGGTGGGGTTGACCGATGGCTTTTACGTCACGGCCCATGCCATGCGCCTGGTGCCCAGCGGCCAGCAGCTCACGGGCGAGACGATGTACCTGCCGCTCACCTACCTGTCGCTGCTGCAGCGCGATGAGATCAGCGCCATCCTGGCCCACGAGCTGGGCCACTTTGCCGGGGCTGACACGGCCTACAGCCTGCAGTTCTCGCCCATCTACCAGCGGCTGGTGGCCAGCCTGCACGCCATTTATGGGCGCGAGGACAGCAGCCCGTGGATGGACCTGCCCGCCACCTCGTTCATCGAATACCTGCTGGAGCGCTTTGACCTGGCGGTGAAGCACTGGAGCCGCGAGCGCGAGTTTGCCGCTGATCAGGTAGCGGCAAAGCTGGTCAGCGGCGACGCCATCGCCCGCTCGCTGGTGCGTGTGACGGCCTTGCATGAGGTGGTGAGCGATGTCCTCCATGAGATTGGCCGCCGCCCGCAAGACGTGGGCAGCGACGTGGTGCAGATGCTGCACGACGCTGTGCAGGCCAAGGGCCTGACGGCCCCCAACTTCGCCACCGAAGTGGCCACCGTGCACCCCACCGACACCCACCCCCCCACGCTGGAACGCGCCAAGGCCGTGAACGCCCCCGTGACCGATGCCATGGTGCAAGCCGCCCTGGTGCAGCCCGATGCGCAGGCGCTGGTGTGGGTGCGCTCACTGTTCGCCGACAGCCAGGGCCTGCAGGCACGGCTGTTGAATGACTTCAAAGGCGTGGCGCAAGAGCACAACGAGCAGGTGCGCAAGGACCTGGCCGAGGCGGTGCAGCAAGCGCAAGGCTCGCTGGACCTGTATGAGCGCCGGGGCAATGTGTGGCTGTTTGGTGGGATGGCGCTGGTGGCTTTGGTCAGCGCCGTGGCCATCACCGCCCAGGCCCTCGCAGCGGGCAAGTCGTTTGCCCGTGTGCAGGATGTGGTGATGATTGCCCTGGCCTGTTTTGGTGGGCTCGGTGGCATGGCCTGGTGGTTCTGGCGCCGCACGTCGGTCATGCTGATGCAGCTCACGGCCGAGGGCATGCGCGTGCCGGGCTGGCCGCAGGTGGTGCCCTGGTCGGCGGTGGCGGACTATTCCTCCACCGTGGTCAATGGCTCCAACATGGTCATGACTTTTGACCTGGACCCCAACGCACCGCACCTGGACGCCCCCCACAAAAACATGGGCCGTGTGGCCTACCGCCCCAAGAAGCACAAGCTGGTGGTGAGCACCACCAAAGTCAAAGGCATGGACTTGGAGGCCCTGCACGATGCGGTGCAGCGCTACCTTTCGGGTTGGCATGCGCGCCAGCATCTGGAGTCCATGTGAGTCATCTGTTTGCTATATAAATAATAGCTGCTAGCGCATATCTGTAAAGCGCTGGAGGTGATTTTGATTTGATTGGCTACTTGCCTTGGATACCACACCACCCGTTCGGGCTGAGCCCGTCGAAGCCAGGGCTTGCTGCGTGCAAGGCTTCGACGGGCTCAGCCCGAACGGGTGGGGACGAGAAGGCGTCGTAGGCACCTCGCCAATCAGGGATTTGGATAAAAAAAGGCTGGCAGCACGTGGGTGCTGCCAGCCTTTTTCGTTTCAGAAGCCAGGCTTCAGAAATGCGTGCGCAGCGTGACCTGCAGGGCGCGGGGCGAGCCCGGCAGGATCAGGTTGTCGTTGCTGCCGTGGCTCGATACGTAGTACTTGCGGTTGGCCAGGTTCTTCACGTTCACGTCCAGGTCCCACTGGCCCAGCGTGTATTGCAGGGCCGCATCCACCGTGGTGTAGGCGGGCAGGGTGACCAGGTTGGTGAGCGAGGTGAAGCGTTCACCCACATGGTTCACACCGCCGCCCAGGCGCAGGCCTTGGCCCAGGTCCTTCATCACCCAGGCAAAGGCGCTGTTGCGGGGCGTGAGGGCGGGCACCTTGCCCAGGGCTGGCACGGCGGCGGTGGGCAGCTGCGACGAGGTGGTGGTGGCCAGCGACTTGGTCATGCGGCCGTCCAGGTAGGCGTAGCCTGCGCTCACATCCCAGCGGCCGGGCAGGCGGCCGTTGGCGGTCAGCTCAAAGCCATTGGTGCGCTGCGTGCCCACGTTGATCTGGCGCGATGGGTTGGCGGGGTCGGTGTTCTTGATGTTGGTGCGCTCGAGGTTGAAGAGGGCGCCCGTCAGGTTCAGCTTGCCATCGAGCAAGTCCAGCTTCACGCCAATTTCTTTGTTCTGGGTGATTTCTGGCTCGGCCGCCGTGATGTTGGTGGCCAGGGCAAAGGCCTCGGCCGAGGGCTGGAACGACTTGCTGTACGACACGTAGTACGAGACGGTATCGCTGGGCTGCCACACCAGACCGGCGCGGGGGCTGAGCTTTTTGTCGGTGCGCGAGAGCGTGGCGAGTTTGCGGTCAAAACGCGTCTCTTGCCCGTACACGTCCCAGCGTGCACCCACCAGGGCCTTCCACTGGGGGGCCAGGGTGATCTGGTCTTGCCAGTACAGCGCGGCGGTGTCTTGTGTGGTGTGGCTGGGGATGGCGCTGTCGGCGTTGTAGTTGGCCGCCGGGATGACGGGTGCCGCCCTGCTGGGGTTGAGGATGGACACGCGGTCGGCCCCGCCCGAGACGGATTCCGAGCGCTTCTTTTGCTGGCCCAGTTCCATGCCCATCAGCCACTCTTGCTTGAGCCCGCCGAGCTGGTTGCGCCAGGTCACATCGGTCTGGTTGAACACACCCTTCTCATCGCGCAGGATGAAGGCGCGGGTGCGGCCCACCGTCATGGCGACGGGGTCGGTGGTGCCACCGGGCAGGGTGTTGTAGCGGTCCAGGCTGTAGTCGTAGGCGCGCGTCACGTTGCGCACCGACCAGTCGTCGTTGAAGCGGTGGTTGAGCGTGGCGGTGAACGACTGCATGGCGCTGGTGGTGGTGTCGTCCTGCGCGGCGTTGCTGGAGCCGTAGTAGGTGCTGGCCGCCACGTTGACCGGGCGCCCGTTCAGCGCCGGGATGCCGAAGTCCGTCAGGCGCTTGTCGCGGGCGTGGGTGTATTGCAGCAGCAAATCGGTTTGCGGCGCGAGCTTGAGGGCCAGCGACGGCGCAAAGTTGTGGCGCTTCACAAACTGCTGGTCGCGGTAGCTGCCAGAGTCTTCCACGGCGGCATTGAGGCGAAAGGCCGCCGCATCGCTGATGCCCACGTTCAGGTCGGCCGTGGCGCGGCGATAGTCAAAACTGCCCACGCCCACCGAGGCTTCGCCAGAGGTCTCGCCAAACTGCGGCTTTTTGGTGACGCGGTTGATGAGGCCGCCCGAAGACCCGCGCCCATACAGCACGGCGGCCGGGCCCTTGAGCACTTCGATGCGCTTGATGTCGGCAAGGTCGCGGAAGTACAGCGCGTCGTCGCGCACCCCGTCCACAAACTGGTCGGCAATGGCGGTGAAGCCGCGAATCACCACCTGGTCGCGCTGGCCGTCGCCGTGGCTCATGGCCACACCGGGCACGTTGCGCAGTGCGTCTTCCATCGAACGGGCGCCCTGGTCGCGCAGCAACTGGGCAGGCACCACGTTCACGGCCTGTGGCACATCGCGCAGGGGCGCGCTGCCCTTGGTGGCGGTGGAGGTGGCCGTGGGGGTGTAGGTGTCGTCTTGCGGCGCGGCCTTGATGGTGACTTCGCCCAGCGCCTTGGGGGCTGCGGCGTCGGCCGGGGTGCCTTGGGCCAGGGCGGAGCCACAGGCCAGCAACAGCACCGCCGCAGCGAGTGGGCTGAGGGTGTGGGCCAAGGGCGCGGTGTGCCGCAATGCGGGCGATAGGGAGGATGAACGCATACGAGATTCCTGACGGAGAGTGGATGAAACACAGGGGCGCCGCACCACCGCGCAGGCAACAGCCTGCGCACGGTGGCGCTGCACTGGGAGATGGGTCAACGGCGGCAGTGAAAGCCGCTTGGGTGTTGCAACCCGCTGGGCTAAAACCCGCTGAAGTACGCCAGCAGCCCTGCCGCCAGCGCTGTGGCGCCCAGTGGGGGGGCGCGCTGGGGCAACCAGGTCACGGTGGCGGTGGCCGCCACGGCCGCCACCGACAGGGCTGCGGCCCACACCGTGACACCGATGGAGGCTGGCACGCCCGTTGGCGTGCGGGTGGCCAGCCACAACGAGGCCAGCAAGATGACCCAGCCCACGCGGCGCAGCGTACGCAGGCGTGCGGCGGCGGCCTCTTGGCCCAAGGCGTCTTCGTGGTGTTTGTCCATGCCCAGGGCCATGGCCAGCCAGGCCGCAAAGCAAAACAGGAAGGCAGACATGGGTTCAGGTTCCTGCGGTGATTTTTGAGGCCGCGTTGGGCAGGGCATGCGCCGCTGGTGCGGGGGCTTGGGGCGCCGCCGTGTGGGTGCGGGCGGGCCGTTGTTGGGTGGGGGACGCCTTGGTCGGCTGGCGGCGGTGCAGGTGCCACGCCACGGCGCCCAGCACGGCGCCCGTGGCCAAAAAGGCCAGGTCCAGCCCCGCCCAGGTCCAGTCGCCCGCAGGCAAGGTGATGCCCAGGTGGGCGGATGTGGTCAAGGCATTGAGCACGGGCAGCAAGGCCCACACCACAGCGGCCAGGGCCACCACCACGGTCCAGCCCATACGCCGAGGGCACAACAGGCCCCACACCAGGGCCAGGGCCCAGGTGGTAAAGAAGCAGGCCAGCTCGGTGTCGGCGCGATCGGGCAGGGCCAGCGGCAGCAGCCGGTTGGCGGCCAGGAACACGCCGCAGGCCAGCGGCAGGCCCGCCAGGGTGGCAATGTTCAGGCCCGCCACCAGGCGCTCGCCCAGCGGCAGGCGCGGCGGGGTCTGGGTGGTGCTCTTGCGCTGGGCCTGCGCGCTGCGCTTGACGGACCACAGCACCATGCCGGTGGCAATCATCAAACTGCCCAGCAGGCCAAAGCCAAACAGCGTCCACCGCAGGCCCGTGCCTGCAAAGCGGGCCAGGTGCAGCCCATACAGCACGCCATAGGTGGTGATGCCAGCGCTGGTGGGATTGGCCTCGGCAATGGGCTGTGCGGTGGTGGCATCAAACAGCAGGCGGGGCGGGCGGTATTGCAGGCGGTCGCCCTCGTGGCGGGTGACTTCCACCACCGGGTTGCCCTTGGTGTCGCGCCGCGCCTGGATGGCGCCAATGCGGCCGCCCTCCCAGTGCTTTTGCGCCGCGGCCATGATGGTGGCCATGGGCACCAGCGGCAGGGGCTCGACCTTGGCCCCTGGGTCGCGCCGAGCCCGGCGCTCGGGCTTGTCGCCCTGCAGGTCGGCAAAGTAGGTGTTCGAGTCCACCTTGCCATCGGCCCCGACATACGCCGTGGCGATGCCGCTGGGCAGGTACAGCGAGTGGAAGATCATCAACCCGCTGAAAGTGATCATCAGGTAAAACGGCAGCACCAGCACGCCCGAGACGTTGTGCGCATCCAGCCAGGCCCGCTGGCCGCCTTTGCTGGGGCGGAAGGTGAAGAAGTCTTTGAAGATGCGCCGGTGCGTGACCACCCCGGTCAGCAGGGCAATGAACATGAGCAGCGTGGCCACGCCCACCACCCAGCGGCCTTCCAGCGTCCAGCGGCCCTTTTGCGCAGTGCGCAGCTCAAAGTGAAAGCGGTAGAAGAAGTCGCCCCCCATGGACTGGCGGATGTCCACCGCCTCGCCCGTCTGCGGGTTCATGCGCAGGGTTTCAAAGCGGCCATTGCCCGTGTCGCGCCACAGCACGTTCACGGCGGGGTCGCGCTCGTCGGGCAGGTGCATGATCCATTGGGTCACATCCGGCACCCTGCGGTGCAGGGCGGCCAGGGCTTTTTCTGCCGTGTTCGTCTCGGTGTCTGCGGCGGTGGCAGGCAGCCCGTGCAGCTCGGGGTGCGTCCACAGGTTCAGCTCGTTTCGGAAGAACGACAACGTGCCCGTGAGGAAGATGGCAAACAGCAGCCAGCCCAGCACCAGCCCGGCCCAGGTGTGCAGCCACGACATGGCTTGGCGAAAGCCTTCGCGGTCGTTCGGTGTCTTGGCTTTGGCCCTGGCCCCTGCCTGTGCGGGCAGGGCGCTCTCGGTGGCTGGCATCGTGCTCATGCTGCGGCCCCCAGCCAGCGCGGCGCCATGGCCACGGCGCCCATCACGGCTGCGGGTGCCAGCGTGCCCAGCCAGGCGCCCCAACTGGTGCGCGCATAAAACACCCAGGCCACCGCCGCAGCGTAGGCCAGCCAGGCCAGCATGGTGGCCGTGAGCACCGCATCCACCCGGGGCATGGCCTGTGCCAGCGCCAGCGACAGTGCCGCCGCAAACCCCGCCGCCACGGCATAGCCCCCAGCGGCAGCGGCCAGGGTGCGTGAGGCAATGGTGAGGCGGTACCGCCAATCGACTTGGGCGGTTTTCATGGCTGCACCCGTGGGGCAAAACGATGGGTGCAGAGTGCGCGGCGCGGCATGGCAGGGGCTCCAGTTTGGGGTGGTTCTCAGAACCAATTCAAAGGCTGGCTGCTCACCGGGTTGGCTCCGGTCATGCTGGCTTGCTGGGCCGCGATTCTACTTTTATTGAGAAGTATTCGTATTCATTTTGTAAAGATTTGCTTGTGTTGGCGCAAGATTGCAACGACCTAAAGCGGGTGCGTGGGCCAAGCCTGGGCGAAAAAAAACGGGCCTGGGCCCGTTGAGAGTGCGGTGGTGCCGCAACGAGGTCGTGCCAGGCACGCCCCGGTGTGGTCAGTCCGCGTCGCCCATTTGCGACTGCAGGTAGTTTTGGATGCCCACCTTGTCGAGCAGGTCGATCTGGGTTTCCAGAAAGTCGATGTGCTCTTCGGTGTCGTCCAGGATTTTTTGCAGCAGGTCGCGCGAGACATAGTCGCGCACGCTTTCGCAGTGGGCAATGCCTTCCTTGATGGTGGCTTGTGCGCCTTGTTCTGCGCGCAGGTCGCAGGCCAGGATCTCTGGCACGTCTTCACCCACTTGCAGCTTGGCCAGGTCTTGCAGGTTAGGCAGGCCGTCCAGCATGAAGATGCGGTCCATCAGCCAGTCGGCATGCTTCATCTCGCCAATCGACTCTTCGTATTCCTTCTTGGCCAGCTTGTCGAAGCCCCAGTGCTTGAGCATGCGGTAGTGCAGGAAGTACTGGTTGATGGCCGTGAGTTCGTTCTTCAGTTGCGCCTGCAGGTGCGCGATGACTTGTGCGTCGCCTTTCATGGGGGCTCCTTCCTTGTTTGTGTGTGGATGCGCGATTGTGCCGGGCCTGAGAGTGCGCTGACAACACAAGCCCCTGTTGGCCCGCATTGGCTGCGTGTGATGCGCAATACCGTTTGCATTCGCGGGCCTTTGGGGGCGCAGATACTCTTTCATAAAATAGTCATAGGCAATTGATTCAATGAAATCAATTAATTGGATGCATGGCTCCAATGCGCCTAGACTTCAGTCCTGTTCAGTCAACCAACCCTTTAAGGAAACAGCAATGTCCCTGATCAATACGCAAGTCCAGCCTTTCAAGACCGAAGCTTTTGTGAACCGCAATGGCAAGGGTGAGTTCATCACCGTGACGGAAGAAAGCCTGAAGGGCAAGTGGTCCGTGCTGATCTTCATGCCTGCCGCTTTCACTTTCAACTGCCCCACCGAAATCGAAGACGCTGCCGACAACTACGCTGCCTTCCAGGCCGCTGGCGCAGAGGTCTACATCGTGACGACCGACACCCACTTCTCGCACAAGGTGTGGCACGAAACCTCCCCCGCCGTGGGCAAGGCCAAGTTCCCCCTGGTCGGCGACCCAACGCACACCCTGACCAACGCTTTTGGCGTGCACATCCCTGAAGAAGGCCTGGCACTGCGCGGCACCTTCGTGATCAACCCCGATGGCGTGATCAAGACCCTGGAAATCCATTCCAACGAAATCGCCCGCGACGTGTCGGAAACCCTGCGCAAGCTCAAGGCTGCCCAGTTCACCGCCGCCAACCCTGGCCAAGTGTGCCCCGCCAAGTGGAAGGAAGGCGCCAAGACTCTGGCTCCATCCCTGGACCTGGTCGGCAAGATCTAAGCCCTGCATTGCATCGGCTGAGCGCGCGACTGCAGCGCGCTCCCCAAAGCCGGACAGCGCCATGGCGTTCACGCCATGCCGTCCGGCTTTTTTTCGCCCGGAATTTGGCAATCAGGCTTGAAAGCACAGCCGCTTGCCCTTAAACCTACAAGACCACAACTCGAATTTTTAGGAAGCCACCATGCTCGACGACCAACTCAAATCGCAACTCTCGGCCTATCTGGAACGCGTGCAACAGCCGTTTGAACTGGTGGCTTCTCTGGACGACAGCGACACCGCCCGCGAAATGCGCGAGTTGCTGGAAACCATCCAGTCCCTGCGCAGCGACAAGATCACCCTGCGCACCGATGGCAACGACGCCCGCAAGCCATCGTTCAGCCTGCAGCGCGTGGGCAGCGACAACAGCCTGCGCTTTGCCGGTTTGCCCCTGGGCCATGAGTTCACCTCGTTAGTTCTGGCCCTGCTGTGGACCGGCGGCCACCCACCTAAGGTGGAGCAAGAAGTCATCGACCAGATCAAGGCGCTGGATGGCGACTTCAATTTCGAGATGTACATGAGCCTGACCTGCCACAACTGCCCGGACGTGGTGCAGGCGCTGTCGCTCATGGCCATCTTGAATCCCAAGGTTAAGACCACGGTGATCGAAGGCGGCGCCTTCCAGGCCGAAGTGACCGAGCGTGAAATCATGGCCGTGCCCATGGTGTTCCTGAACGGCCAGCTGTTTGGCTCGGGCCGCATGACGCTGGAAGAAATCGTCGCCAAGCTCGACACCGGCTCCGCAGCCCGCGAAGCCGCCAAGCTCAGCGCCAAGGATGCGTATGACGTGCTCATCGTCGGCGGTGGCCCTGCAGGTGCTGCAGCCGCCGTGTATGCCGCCCGCAAGGGCATCCGTACCGGTGTGGCCGCCGAGCGCTTTGGCGGCCAGGTCAACGACACGCTGGGCATTGAGAACTACATCTCGGTGCTCGAAACCGACGGCCCCAAGTTTGCCGCTGCGCTCGAAGCCCACACCCGCGCCTACGACGTGGACATCATGAACCTGCAGCGCGCCGAAAAGATCATCCCCGCCGCGCAGCCCGGCGGCCTGATCGAGGTGCAACTGGCCAACGGCGGCACGCTCAAGTCCAAGACGGTGATCCTGTCCACCGGCGCCCGCTGGCGCAATGTGAACGTGCCCGGCGAAGCCGAGTACAAGAACAAGGGCGTGGCCTACTGCCCTCATTGCGATGGCCCGCTGTTCAAGGGCAAGCGCACTGCGGTGATCGGTGGCGGCAACTCGGGCGTGGAAGCGGCGATTGACCTCGCTGGCATCGTGCAGCACGTCACGCTGATCGAGTTTGCCGACCAGCTCAAGGCCGACGCGGTGCTGGTCAACAAGCTCAAGAGCCTGCCCAACGTCACCATCCACGCCAACGCCCAGACCACCGAAATCACCGGTGCCGACGGTAAGGTGAACGGCCTGAAGTACAAGGACCGCGCCACGGGCGAAGAGCACCTGGTGCCGCTGGAAGGCGTGTTCGTGCAGATCGGCCTGGTGCCCAACACCGAATGGCTCAAGGGCACGGTCGAACTCTCCAAGTTCGGCGAGATCGTGATCGACGCCAAGGGCCACACCAACGTGCCCGGCGTGTTTGCCGCCGGTGACTGCACCACAGTGCCGTATAAGCAGATCGTGATTGCGGCGGGTGCCGGGGCCACGGCAGCGCTCAGCGCGTTCGATCACATGATTCGCATGCCTGTGGCAGCTTGATGTGAGTTAAATTGGGCTCTAGCGCTTATGGATAAAGCGCTAGAAGCTATAGAAAACGTAGCAAATCAGGCGCCTTCAGCGCGGAACAGAAAGCCGGGGTGGCAATGCTGCCCCGGCTTTTTTCATGGGGTGGCTGTGCCAAGTTCCTTGGAGGGCGTGGGGTAGTTGTTGGTATTGATAATTATTCTCATGTAATATATTGCATCCACGCCAGCCAGCGCAGGCCTCCCCATGCTTGGGGCATGGTCTGCACGCGGAGCCAGCTTCTTGTCACGCATTTTTGACCCAGGAAGAGGCCCGCTTTGGCGCACGTTCACGCATCCTTTTTTCGTTCTCCGCTCCCCCTCAAGCCGGTCGCGCTGGCAGCGGCCCTCACCGTCGCGTCCTTGTCGGCAGTGCACGGCCAAGAGCTGCTGGCCCAGGCCGGTGGTACGCCGCAGCTCAAAGAGGTGGTTATCAGCAGCACGCGCAGCGAGCAAAACCCGGACGACCTGCCCATGCGCATTGATGTGATCAATGCCCAGGCGCTGGAAGAGGGCCAGGTGCGCGACCTGCGCGATGTGGCGCGCGACCAGCCCAACATCACCGTGCCGCGCTCGCCTGCGCGCTTCACGCTGGCCAGCGGCTCCACGGGGCGTGACCAGAATGCGGGCTTCAACATCCGGGGCCTGGAGGGCAACCGGGTGCTGATGCTGGTCGATGGCATTCGCCTGCCGCGCAGCTATGTGTTCAGCGCCAACGCCTTTGGCCGCGACTATGTGGACGTGGGCCTGCTGCAGCGCATCGAGGTGCTGCGTGGCGCAACCTCGGCCCTGTATGGGTCTGACGGCATGGGCGGGCTGGTCAACTTCATCACGGCCGACCCATCCGCCTTTTTGAAGGACGGCAAAACCCTGGGTGGCCGCGTGAGTGCGGCCTATGACGGTGATGACGATGGCAAGCGCCTGGGCGCCACGCTGGCGGGCCGCACCAACGATACGGTGCAGTGGCTCATCAGCGCCAACGTGGGCCGCGCCAACGAGCTGGAGAACATGGGCACCAACAGCGCGGCCAATGTGGACCGCACGCTGCCCAACCCGCAAAAGGACAAGAACGCCTCGGTGCTGGGCAAGGTGGTGGTCACCCCCGGCGGTGGTCAGCGCCATGTGTTCACGCTGGAGCATGTGGACAAAACGGCCGACTATGAGCTGCTGAGCGCCCGCAGCAAGGCGCCGCTCACCAGCACCTCGGTGCTGGGTTCCACCTCGTTCACCGACATGCAGCGCAGCCGCGCCACGTGGGAGGGCAACTGGCGCGTGAACACAGCCTGGGCCGACGATGTGAAGGCGGTGCTCAGCTACCAGGATGCGCAGTCGCGCGAGTACATCACCGAAGACCGCAACACCGCCGCCGACCGCGTGCGCGATGTGACCTATGACGAGCGCACGTTGCAGGCCAATCTGCAGGGCAGCAAGCTGATCCGCATGGGCTCGGGCGCCGACGCCTGGGCGCAAAAGCTCACCTACGGGCTGGACTACACCCGCGCAGAGGTCGAAAACCTGCAGACCGGCGTGACGCCGCCTGCGGGCGAGACCTTCCCGCTCAAGCGCTTCCCCGACACCACCGAGAGCAGCGCTGCGCTGTATGTGCAGGACGAGTTCATCCGTGGGCCGTGGAGCATCACGCCTGGCGTGCGTTTCGACAGCTTCCGCATCAAAGCCGACCAGGCTGGTTTTGCGGCCAACGCTGTCTCGCTCTCGGGCCACGCCACATCGCCCAAGCTGGGTGTGCTCTACCGTGCCAACGAGGCATGGAGCCTGTATGGCAACTACGCAGCGGGCTTCCGTGCGCCCAATGCCGGGCAGGTGAACGCGTTCTTTGAGAACACCGCCCAGGGATACAAGAGCATTCCCAACCCCAATCTGCGCCCCGAGAAAAGCCAGAACTTTGAGGTGGGTGCACGTGGGCGGCTGCAGGCCTTGTCCATCGAGGCGGCTGCTTTCACGGGGCGCTACAAAGATTTCATTGAGGACTTGCAGGTCGTTGGCGGCACGGGTGCGCCTGGCAATCCTGTGGTCTATCAGTCCGTCAACCTGGGCCGCGTCAAGATCGACGGCTTTGAAATCAAGGGCAACATGGCCTGGGGCGACTGGCTTGGCGGGCGCATCAGCACGCCCTTTGCCTACGGCCAGGCGCGCGGGCGCGACACCAACACGGGCCGAGCCGTCAACTCGGTGGAGCCGCAGCGCTTGACGGCCGGCGTGCGCTACGACACCGCCGCCTGGCATGTGCGCCTCGATGCCACCCACAGCGCTGCCAAGAAGGCAGACGACGTCTACACCGCTGCGGGCAGCACGCAGTACCTCACCCCCGCATACACCACGCTGGACTTGAGCGGCCAGTGGCGCATCCGCAAGGACCTGCGCCTGAATGCAGGCATCTACAACCTCACCGACAAGAAGTACTGGCGCTGGGCCGATGTGCGTGGGCTGGCTGCTGGCAACAGCACCATCGACGCCTACAGCCAGCCAGGGCGCTCGGTGCGCGTGTCGCTGGTGGCGGACTTCTGATGCACGCCACCCCAACCCCTGTCCACCCCAACCAGGAGAACCCCATGGGCACCATCCCCGGTGACAACACCGCCACCCCAGAGGCCAACCGCGACGAGGAATACAGCATGCCATGCATGGAAGCCCTGCTGGCAGGCACGTTGGCGCTGATGACCGGTTACGCGCAGGCTTGCTGCGACAGCCACCGCGAAGCCATGGCCCGCAAGATTGCCACCAACCTGGAGGCGCTGGGCCAGGCCCAGGCGCTGAGCCCGCACTTTCGCACCATGCTGTGGAACTTGCAGGCGCGCTGGCAACCGCAAGGCCTGCAAGAGCACGCCAGCGCAGCCCTCACGGCGGCAGAGCAGCGCCGTGCGCTGTGGCTGGCCGCACCGGAGGCTGTGCAATGAGTGCCGTGCTGTCTTCGCCGTTGGACGCTGTGCCGCCCGCGGCCCTGGCCCCCGCCATCCGTGAGCAGTTTGCCGCGTTGCGCGCCCAGGGCCTGCGCGCCCGCGATGCGGCCGAACGCATGCAGCAGCCCGAGGGCGCTGTGGTGGCGGCCCATGCGGGCGAGCACGCTTATGCCTTGAAGGCACTGGCGCTGCGCGGGCCGTGGTTGGAGTTGCTGCAAGCCTTGCAGGCCTGCGGCCCGCTGATGGCGTTGACCCGCAATGAATCCACGGTGCACGAGAAGACCGGCGTGTACCAGAACGTCTCGGCCACTGGGCCTGTGGGGCTGGCGCTGGGGCCAGACATTGACCTGCGCCTGTTCTTTGTCCAGTGGCATGCCGGCTTTGCCGTGACGGAGCCGGGCCGCCCCGGCCACCCGAGCGCGCAAAGCCTGCAGTTCTTCAACGCCCAGGGCCACGCGGTGCACAAGATTTATGTGCGCGAGCAGACCGACCTGGCTGTGTGGAACGCCGTGGTGGCGCGCTTTGCCGAGCCCAGCGCGGGCTATGTGTTCCAGCCCGCAGGCCCCAAGCCTGCCGTGCAGACCGATGGGGACATTGACGCCCCGGGCCTGCGCCAGGGCTGGAGCGACATGCAGGACACGCACGAGTTCTTTGGCCTGCTGCGCCAATTTGGCGCAGAGCGGCAGCAGAGCTTTCGGCTGGTGGAGGGGCAGTTCACCCAGCGCCTGCAAGCCCAGGCCGTGCCCTGGCTGCTCGAGCGCGCCGCACGCGACGCGCTGCCCATCATGGTGTTTGTGGGCAGTGGTGGCTGCATCCAGATCCACACGGGGCCGGTGCACACCATTCGCCCCATGGACACGGCCGAGGCCCGCTGGATCAATGTGCTGGACCCGGGCTTCAACCTGCACCTGCGCACCGACCGCATCGCCGCCGTATGGGCGGTGGAGAAGCCCACGGCCGATGGCGTGGTGACCTCGGTCGAGGCCTTTGACCACGACGGTGAGCTGATGTGCATGTTCTTTGGCGAGCGCAAACCCGGCCAAGCAGAGCTGATGGGTTGGCGCGACCTGGTGGCGGGCTTGCCCCGTGTCGACATGCCGGTGCTGCAGCCATGAAGCACGAGATGAAAACCGCCAGCTCTGCAGCCGGTTCATTGCCGCGCAGAGCCGTGCTGGGCGCGATGGGCGCATGGGGTGCGTCGGCATGGGCTTTCCCTATTGCAGCGTCGGCGCAGACCACCCCTGCACGTGCGGCGCAGCGCCTGGTGGTGCTGGGCGGCGCGCTGACCGAAGTGGTGTACTTGCTGGGTGCGCAGGCCCAACTGGTGGGCACCGACACCACCAGCCTGTTCCCCGAAGCCGCCCAGCGCACGCCCAAGGTGGGCTACATGCGGCAGCTCTCGGCCGAAGGGCTGCTGTCGCTGCGGCCTGATTGTTTGCTGGGCACCGAAGAGGCCGGGCCCCGTGTGGTGCTGGACCAGGTGCGCAGCGCCGGGGTGCGCATCGAGCTGGTGCCCGCCAGCCACAACTGGGCCGAAGTGCAGCGCAAGGTGGCCGTGGTGGGCCAGGTGGTGGGGCGCGAGAGCGCCGCCCAAGCCCTGTTGGTGCGCCTGGATGCCGACTGGGCCCGTGTGCAGCAGCAGGTGGCTGCCGCCCCGCGCAGGCCGCGTGCACTGTTCATCCTGTCGCACGGCGGCAGTCCCATGGTGGCGGGCACAGGCACGGCGGCCGATGCGCTCATCCGCTATGCGGGCGGTGTCAATGCCGTCACCGGGTTTGCGGGCTACCGCCCCTGGACGGCCGAAGCCCTGGCCGAGGCCGCGCCCGATGTGCTGCTCAACACCACCCAGGGCATCGAAGCCATGGGCGGTGAAGAGGCCTTCTGGCAGCGGCCCGAGTTGGCCCTGACCCCTGCCTTTGCCCGCAAGGCCCTGGTGGCCATGGAGGCCAACCACCTGCTGGGCTTTGGGCCCCGCCTGCCCGGTGTGGTGCAAGCGCTGCACACGCGCATGCGCAGCCTGCTGGCTTGATCCGCACGGACAGGGACTTTCATGCCATCCACGGCCATTGCCATGGCTGCTTTGAACACCCGCCTGCCCTGGTGGCAGCGCGCCAGCCGTGCCCTGCAGGCCCTGAGCCAGCGGCGTTTGCCCGCACGGTGGGTGCTGGGCCTGACCGGGGCCTTGGCGTTGCTTGCCCTGGGCATTGCCAGCACCCAGGGTGCCTACGCACTCAGCCCCCGAGAGTTGCTGCAGGTGCTGCTAAGCGCGCTGACCGGTGCGGAGCCTGCGGGCTCGGGCCATTTGGTGTTCATGCACATCCGTCTGCCGCGCCTGCTGCTGGGCGCCGCCGCAGGCGCTGGGCTGGCCCTGGCGGGGGCGTTGATGCAAGGTCTGTTCCGCAACCCCCTGGCCGACCCGGGCCTGGTGGGCGTGAGCAGTGGCGCGGCATTGGCGGCGGCCACGGCCATCGTGCTGGGTGGCCTGTGGTGGCCCAGCCTGCCGCGCTCTTTGGGCAGCTGGCCGCTGCTGGGTATGGCGTTTGCCGGTGGGCTGGTGGTCACGCTCGCCATCTACACGCTGGCCCAGTCGGCCAGTGGCACGCGGGTGGGGCTCATGCTGCTGGCGGGTGTGGCGGTGAATGCGCTGGCCATGGCGGGCCTGGGGTACCTGAGTTTTGTCTCGACCGATGAGCAACTGCGCAACCTGCAGATGTGGCTGATGGGCAGCCTGGGTGGCGCGCGCTGGGACACGGCTTCGGCGGTGGCGTTGGCCGTGTGCGTGGCGGCGGCAGGCGCTGGCTGGTTGGCCCGCCCGCTCAATGCCCTGGCGCTGGGCGAGGCGCAGGCGCGCCTCTTGGGTGTGCCGGTGGAGCGCACAAAGCGCCTGGCCATCGGTGTGTCCGCCTTGGCGGTGGGCGCCGTCACCGCCGCCACGGGCGTGATCGGCTTCATCGGCCTGGTGGCACCGCACGGCGTGCGCTTGCTGGCGGGGCCAGACCACCGCGTGGTGTTGCCCGCATCGGCCCTGCTGGGGGCTGCGCTGGTGTTGCTGGCCGACACGGTGGCGCGCACAGCGGTCAAACCGGCTGAGCTGCCGCTGGGCGTGCTCACCGCGGTGCTGGGTGCGCCGCTGTTTCTGGTCATGCTGCGGCAATTCAAGGGGCGGGTGTGAGGCGCTACCCCGACGGGATGACAGAGGGAGAAGGAGAGGCGGCCGCGCGGCCACCGCTGGCCCGCGCTGGGCACGGGTTGCAATGCCTGGATGTGGGCGTGGCCCCGCCGGGGCAGCCCGTGTTGGTGCGGGCCAGCGGCACCTTTGCGCCGGGGCGCGTGACGGCCATCCTGGGCCCCAACGGCGCGGGCAAATCCACCCTGCTGGGCTTGCTGGCGGGGCTGGCCGAGCCCGCACACGGGCAGGTGCTACTGCAAGGCAGGGCGGTGACGGCGCACCCGCCCGAGCACATCGCCCGCTGGCGCGCCGTGATGCCGCAGGACACTGCCGTGGCGTTTGACTTCACGGTGCGCGAGGTGGTGGACATGGGCCGCTACCCGCACCGCCGCCAGCCCAGCGCCAACGAGGCGCAGGTGGTGGACGCCGCCATGCAGGCCACCGGCGTCGCGCATCTGGCTGGGCGCAGCGTCACGACCCTCTCAGGCGGCGAACGCGCCCGCACGCACCTGGCACGGGCCTTGGCGCAAATCTGGGAGCCGTTGCCAGACGCCCCGCACCGCTGGCTGCTGCTGGATGAACCCACTGCCGCCCTGGACCTGGCCCACCAGCACCAAACCTTGCGCCTGCTGCGACACTGGGCCGAGCAGCACGGTGTGGGCGTGGTGGTGGTGCTGCACGACCTGAACCTGGCCCTGCGCTACGCGCACGACGCGGTGCTGCTGGCCGAGGGCTGCGGGCAGTTTGGTGCTGTGGATGCGGTCATCACGCCCGAGACCGTGGGCCGTGTGTGGGGCGTGGTTTGCACCGAGGTGCAGGTCGCCGACGGGGTGCGCCAGCTGCTTTTGTGCGGCTGAATCGACGGTGTGCGGCGGATGAGGTTTTTGAACTATTTGGCTGCTAGCGCAATATAGTCAAGCGCTAGGTGCTATATAAAAAATAGCAAATAGCCTCTTGGCGGGATCGCCCTTTGTTCTCTGTCCCGGTGGGCTGTGGGGCGCTGCGAAAGAGGGCCGGTGGGCCATCGCCAAGACCTGGCACTGTCTCGGCGATTTTTGGCATCGGGGTGCAGCCCTTTCAGCGCGCCGACCGCCCCACTGCGTCCTGCACTGCCGGCAACACATCTTCGTAGTTGAAGCCATTTTGTGTTTTCTGTGCCGGTATAGCGACCTGCTTGTTGAGCCACTCGCGCAAGCTCTGCCCTTCGCCGGGCCGCACCAGCGGGTCATGGCTGTTGCCAGCGTAGCGAAACTCCGTGAGGTTTTCCGGGTGGTCCTTGAACTTTTCCTGAAACCCCACGGCGGGCCGCTGCTTGCTGCCTCCGGCCCAGGGGTCTTCGTCTTCGATGGAAGACCACATGGGCAGCCGCGTGTCCCACTTCCACAGGTGCTCGTACTGCCGGTTCACGCTTTGTTTGTGACAGATGCCACCCACGACCTGAGGATCCGCGCGATCCCAGTGGTAGGTGGTGCGGCAGCCTTCGCTGTGGCCGCTCAGCAAGATGGGCAGGTTCGAGTAGGCCTTGAACCAGCGGATGACCTCCGCAATGTCATCGCCCCGTGCGTCAAGCCGGGCCGGGTTGATCGCTTGATACACGCCTTCGCGCGCACGCTCGCTGGCCCGCTTGAGCATTTCTTCAGACGTTCCTCCAGGGCAACCCAGCTTGTTGCCTTCGCGGGTCACGAACTCTGGCGTGATGACCGCAAAGCCCTCGCGGTAGTAGAACTGCGCCACGGTGGTTTCCCAGCCCCACATGCCGCCGCAGCCATGGTTGTGAATGACCAGCCCGCGCAGATTGGGGTGGCGCGGCAGCAGTGCCGTGAATTTGTCGCGGTACACCGCGCCAAACATCGGTAGATAGAAGACGCTGCGGTCAAGCACCGTTCGGGTCTGGGCTTTGTCGTAGGCAGGCACTTGGCGGCTTTGCTGCGCATGGGCGTGCGGCATGAGAAGTGGCTGGGCAATCAACAAGCCGATAGCGCCCCACAGCGCGTGTTTACAGGTCAGCATGGGTCCGGTTCTCCCCCGTGGTGGTTGTTTTTGCGTTCTTTGATGGATGGCCAGGCCGTCGAGGCCGTGATCCGACACTTCAGGCACCTGCCGTCTTGTGCCAGATCCTCGTGCTGCCATGCAGCCGGATGGAGCGCTGCCGTTTCAATACACCAGCCGCTCAGGCCGCACTTCCTGCAAGATGGTGGTGGCGATCTCTTCGATGGACTTGGTGGTGGTGGACAGCCAGCGGATGCCCGAGCGGCGCATCATGGATTCGGCCTCGGCCACTTCGGCGCGGCAGTTTTCCAGGCTGGCGTATTTGGAGTTGGGGCGGCGCTCGGCGCGGATCTCCGCCAGGCGGTCGGGGCTGATGGTCAGTCCGAAAATCTTGCTGCGAAACGGCACCAGGGCAGGGGGCAACTGGCGGCGCTCGAAGTCTTCGGGGATCAGCGGGTAGTTGGCCGCTTTGAGGCCGCACTGCATGGCCAGGTACAGGCTGGTGGGGGTCTTGCCGCTGCGGCTCACGCCCACCAGGATCACATCGGCACCCGCCAGGTCGCGGTTGCTCTGGCCGTCGTCGTGCGCCAGGCTGAAGTTGATGGCCTCGATGCGGTCGTTGTATTCCTTGCTGCGGCTCACGTCGCTGAAGCGCCCGATGCGGTGGTTGGACTTGATGCCCAGCTCTTCTTCCAGTGGGTTGACGAAGGTGCCAAACATGTCCAGCAGCATGCCCTTGCAGCCGTCCTGGATGACCTTGAGCACTTCCATGTTGACCAGGGTGGTGAAGACCACGGGCTTCTTGCCCTCGACTTCGCCGGTGTGGTTGATTTGCCGCACCGCCTGGTGGGCCTTGTCCACGGTGTCGATGAAGGGCAGGCGCACATGGCGGGGCTTCATCTCAAACTGGGCCAGGATGGCGTTGCCGAAGGTCTCGGCGGTGATGCCGGTGCCGTCAGACACGAAAAATACGGTGCGGGTGTGCATGGAGGCCCTTTTGTAAACATGATGGACGCCAAACAGGGTTGGGGCAGGCGTTGCGTCCCGATTTGTGTCCGTCCTATTGCGTCGTCAGCCCGTTGCCAGAAGCTCGGGCCTACAATTGTCACAATTATCCAAATTCTCACCATGCACACCGTCGGCCTACAACCACAACGACAAAGCTGCAGCCTGTGCATGGCCGCTTGCCTGACGCCCGCCGGGGCCAGGCATGCAGACCCGGTTTCAACTTCTGGAGCTTTCCCATGTCTGCACTTTTCAGCCCGACCGCCCTGGTCGTACCGTTTGAAAACCTGAGAATGACCGATGTCGAGTCGGTAGGCGGTAAAAACGCCTCCCTCGGCGAAATGATCTCGCAGCTGCCCCAGGGCGTGCGGGTGCCCACCGGCTTTGCCACCACGGCCCATGCCTTCCGCCAGTTCCTGGCCCACGACGGCTTGGCCGACAAGATCAGCGCCAAACTGGCGAAACTTGATACCGAAGACGTCCGCGCCCTGGCGCAGGTCGGCGCTGAAATCCGCGCCATGGTCGAGGCCCAGCCGTTCCCGGCCGATCTGCAAAAGGCCATTGCCGACGAATTCGCCAAGCTCAGCGCGGGCAACCCCAGCGCATCTTTCGCTGTGCGCTCATCCGCCACGGCGGAAGACCTGCCCGACGCCTCGTTCGCGGGCCAGCAAGAAACCTTCCTCAACGTGGTGGGGATCGACGACGTGCTGCACAAGATGAAGGAAGTGTTCGCGTCGCTGTACAACGACCGCGCCATCTCCTACCGCGTGCACAAGGGTTTTGAGCACGATGTGGTCGCTCTGTCGGCCGGTGTGCAGCGCATGGTGCGCTCGGACCTGGGCGCCGCAGGCGTGATGTTCACCATCGACACCGAATCCGGCTTTGAAGATGTGGTGTTCATCACCAGCAGCTACGGCCTGGGCGAAACCGTGGTGCAGGGCGCCGTGAACCCTGACGAGTTCTATGTGCACAAGCCCATGCTCAAGGCGGGCAAGAAGGCCGTGATCCGCCGCAACCTGGGTAGCAAGCTGATCCAGATGGTGTTCTCCACACCCGAAGAAAAGGCTGCCACCGGCAAGCTGGTAAAAACCACGGATGTGCCCACCGAGCAGCGCAACCGCTATTCGCTGACCGATGCCGATGTGGAGTTGCTGGCCCAGTACGCGCTGGTGATCGAGCAGCACTATGGCCGCCCCATGGACATTGAGTGGGGCAAGGACGGCACCGACGGCCAGCTCTACATCCTGCAGGCCCGTCCTGAGACCGTGAAAAGCCAGTCCAAGGGCCAGGCCGAGCTGCGCTACAAGCTCAAGGGCCAGGGCGCCGTGCTGGCAGAAGGCCGCGCCATTGGCCAGAAGATCGGCACCGGCCCCGTGCGCCTGGTGCACCACATCTCCGAGATGGACAAGGTCCAGCCCGGCGACGTGCTCGTGACCGACATGACCGACCCCAACTGGGAGCCCGTGATGAAGCGCGCTAGCGCCATCGTCACCAACCGCGGCGGCCGCACCTGCCACGCCGCCATCATTGCGCGCGAGCTGGGCATTCCCGCTGTGGTGGGCTGTGGCGATGCGACCGAACGCCTGAAGGACGGCACCCTGGTCACTGTGAGCTGCGCCGAGGGCGACACTGGCCACATTTACGACGGCCTGCTCGAAACCGAAGTGACCGAAGTGCAGCGCGGCGCCATGCCCCCCATCAAGACCAAGATCATGATGAACGTGGGCAACCCCCAGCTGGCGTTTGACTTTGCCCAGCTGCCCAATGAAGGCGTGGGCCTGGCTCGCCTGGAGTTCATCATCAACAACAACATTGGTGTGCACCCCAAGGCCATCCTGGACTACCCCCAGATCGATGCCGACCTGAAGAAGGCCGTGGAGTCCGTGGCGCGCGGCCACGCCAGCCCCCGTGCCTTCTACGTGGACAAGGTCGCTGAAGGCGTGGCCACCATTGCGGCCGCCTTCTGGCCCAAGCCCGTCATCGTGCGCCTGTCGGACTTCAAGTCCAACGAGTACCGCAAGTTGATTGGCGGCAGCCGCTACGAGCCGGAGGAAGAGAACCCGATGCTGGGCTTCCGCGGTGCGGCGCGCTACATCAGCGCCGACTTTGGCGAAGCCTTTGCCATGGAGTGCGAGGCGCTCAAGCGCGTGCGCAACGACATGGGCCTGACCAACGTGCAGGTGATGGTGCCTTTTGTGCGCACGCTGGGCCAGGCCGAGCGCGTGACCAAGCTGCTGGCCGCCCACGGCCTGGAGCGCGGCAAGGACGACCTCAAGGTCATCATGATGTGCGAGGTGCCCAGCAACGCCATCCTGGCCGAGCGCTTCCTGGAGTTCTTCGACGGTTTCTCCATCGGCTCCAACGACCTGACCCAGCTGACCCTGGGCCTGGACCGCGACTCGGGCCTGGAGTTGCTGGCGCACGACTTTGATGAGCGCGACCCTGCGGTGCAGGCGCTGATCCACCAGGCCATCAAGGCCTGCCTGGCGCAGGGCAAGTACATCGGCATCTGCGGCCAGGGCCCCAGCGATCACCCCGACTTCGCGCAATGGCTGTCCAGCGAAGGCATCTCGTCCATCTCGCTGAACCCTGACAGCGTGGTTGCCACCTGGCAGCAACTGGCGGGCTGATCGCCCTGGCCAGAGGCGGGGCACTTGGGGCATGCACGGCTGAAGAGACGCTGACCGATGCGAGCCCCTGCGCCCCGATCCACTGTTCCCCCGCAGCCCGAACCTGAGCTTGCGGGGCCGTTTCCGCCCGACCTGCACGACGTGCGCCACCTGTGGCTCAAGGCCGGGTTGCTGGGCGTGTGGGTGCTGGTGTCTTTTGTGGCCACCTACTTTGCACGCGATCTGCAGCACATCACCCTGGGTGACTGGCCCCTGGGCTACTGGATTGCCGCTCAGGGCGCCGTGCTGGTGTTCATCGGCATCGTGGTGGTATACGCCTGGGCCATGAGCCGGTTTGAACGCCAGGATGCTTCGGCACGCGCCGCAGCGGCTGCCCACGCACCAGGGGGTCAGCCGCCTGGCCCATCGGCGGAGCGTTACCGTGCCTGAGCGCCGCCCCACGGGGTGGTGGCTGCCTTCCTTTTTACGCCCCCACCGGTTTTTTCTGCTGTATGTGCTGGGGGTGCTGGGCTTTTTGGCCCTCATGACCTGGGCCGAGAGCCAGGGCCTGTCGCGCCACTGGATCGGGCCGATCTTTCTCTTTCTCACCGTGATGGTGTACGCCGGCATCGGTGTGTACGGGCGCACGTCTGACTCGGAGGAGTACTACGTGGCCGGGCGGCGCATACCGCCCATGTACAACGGCATGGCCGCTGCCGCCGACTGGATGAGCGCGGCATCGTTCATCAGCCTGTCC
This sequence comes from Acidovorax sp. 56, assembly GCF_002749705.1. Taxonomy (NCBI): domain Bacteria; kingdom Pseudomonadati; phylum Pseudomonadota; class Betaproteobacteria; order Burkholderiales; family Comamonadaceae; genus Acidovorax; species Acidovorax sp. 56. The sequence goes on along the minus strand of NZ_PEEV01000001.1, from coordinate 2,026,052 downwards.
GGGGCGCTGTACCTGCAGGGGTTTTCTGGCACCTCGGGGCAGGCCGGTGGGCTGGCCTATTTGCTGGGCTGGACGGGTGGCTTTTGCCTGGTGGCGATGCTGATTGCGCCGCACCTGCGGGCCATGGGCCTGTACACCGTGCCCGATTTTTTCCATGTGCGCTTTGGCGGGCGCTGGCCACGCATCATTGCGGCGCTGGCGGCGGTGCTGTGCTCTTTCACCTACGTGGTGGCACAGATTTACGGGGTGGGGCTCATCGCCTCGCGCCTGACGGGGGTGCAGTTCGAGATCGGCATCATGCTCGGCCTGGGGGGCGTGTTGCTGTGCTCGTTTCTGGGCGGCATGCGCGCCATCACCTGGACGCAGGTGGCGCAGTACGTGGTGCTGCTGCTGGCATTTTTGATTCCTGTGTCCTGGCTGGCCTACAAGCAACTGGGCAGCCCGTTGGCGCCCGCCGTGTATGGTGCGCAGATTGGCAAGATTGCGGACCTGGAGGCGCAGCTGCTGGATTCGCCGTCTGAGCACCAGGTGGTGCAAGCCTATCTGCGCCGTGCCAAAGAGCTGGAGGCGCGGCTGCAGGATGTGGAAGGCGCCTTGGAGCGCGAGCGCGAATTAGGGCGCGAGCGCATTCACCTGCTGCGTGCCCAGAACGCCGACGTAGGACTCATCGTCTCGGCCAGCCGCGAACTGGCCGCCTTGCCCCGCGATGTGGCAGGTGCTCGCGAACGCTGGACCCGCGAAATGCACGAGAACTACGAGCGCGCCAAACCCTTGGGTGGGCTGCCGCTACACAGCCAGGCCTATGCGGGCGATCCCAATGGGACGCCTGAGGAGCAGCATGAATACGACCTAGCTCGCCGCAACTTTCTGGCGCTGATGTTCTGCCTGATGGTGGGCACGGCGGGGCTGCCGCATCTGCTCACCCGCTACTACACCTCGCCTACGGTGGCGGGGGCGCGGGCGTCGGTGGCGTGGTCGCTGTTTTTCATTGCCCTGCTGTATTTGAGCGCGCCCGCCTTGGCGGTGCTGGTCAAGTTCGAGGTCATGCAAAACCTGGTGGGCAGCAGCTTTGAGGCCCTGCCCAACTGGATGGCCCAGTGGGCGCGGGTGGACAGCTCGCTGCTGTCGATTGAGGACGTCAACGGCGACGGCATCGTGCAGTTTGGCGAAATCCGCCTGGGGGCCGACCTCATCATGCTGGCCACGCCAGAGCTGGGGGGCTTGCCCTATGTGGTGTCGGGCCTGGTGGCGGCGGGGGGGCTGGCGGCGGCGCTGTCCACGGCCGATGGGCTGCTGCTCACCATCAGCAATGCGTTGGTGCGCGACCTGTACTTCAGAGGCACCAAGCGCGATGCATCGCCAGAGCAGCGGGTGATTCTCACCAAGTTCACGCTGCTGTCGGTGGCGCTGTCGGCTGCCTTTGTGGCAGCGCTCAAACCGTCCGAGATCCTGACCATGGTTTCGGCATCGTTTTCGCTGGCAGCGTCGGCCTTTGTGCCGGTGATGGTGCTGGGCATTTTCTGGCGCGGCACCACCCGCAAGGGGGCGGTGGCGGGCATGTTGGCGGGCTTGGGCGTGGCGGTGTATTACCTGCTCTCGCATGTGCCTGCTGTGCGCGGTGCGCTGCCTGGATGGCTGCTGGCCAATGGCCTGTGGTTTGGCATCCAGCCCATCTCGGCCGGGGTGTTTGGTGTGCCGGCGGGGTTTGTTGCGGCAGCGGTGGTCAGCCGCATCACGCGCCCGGCGCCCGTGCCCACCGGGGTGCGGCTCGAAATCTGAGAATCTGTCTCAGCCACCTGCGGTGGCGATTCGGCTTCTGTTCCGGCGCGGCACGGCGTTCGGCAAAGGTGAACCAATTCTTATGGATAAACCCCATACCCAATTGTCACCAAATGTGCCACGCTGTGCCCCAGGTTGCGCCCAGCGGTGCAGCCTGATTTAAACCCAGGAGGCACATGGTTCTCGTCAAAACGCAGGCAGGTCAGGATGCAATGAAGGATCGGCACGGTGGGCTGACGTCCAGGCAACGCTCGGCATTCATCCTGTTTGATGGCAAGCGGACTTTGGGCGAGGTGCTGGCCGCCACGGCCGCCATGGGCATTACGCAGGACGATGTGCAGGCGATGATCGAGCAAGGCCTGCTGGCCCCTGTGGGCGGTGGTGCCCTGCCCGTAGCAGCGGTTGCAGCACCTACCGCCGCGCCATCGGCAACCCCTGCGGAGGGCGGGGCGGGCGAGACTGCCAGGCCGTCACAGCAACGCTACAAAGATGCCTACCCGGTGGCCACGGCCATGACAGCCGCCCTGGGCCTGCGCGGTTTTCGGTTGAACCTGGCGGTGGAGGCGGCTTCGAGCTTTGAAGACCTGGCTGCACTGGCCCCCAAGATCAAGGAAGCGGTGGGAGAGGCCAAGTACGAACCCCTGCGCAAGGCGCTGTTTGGGTGATGGAGGGGCGCCCCAACCCACCGGATTTACCATGAAAAAAGCCAACCGATCCGGTTGGCTTTTTTGTTGGGGGGCGTGAGCCGCGGGGCTGACAGCGCTCAGCGCACCTTCAGCAGTTCCACATCAAACTTCAGGGTGGCGTTCGGGGGGATCACGCCGCCCGCACCGCGTGCACCGTAGCCCAGGGCTGCGGGGATGATCAGCGTGCGTTGGCCGCCGATCTTCATGCCTTGCACGCCTTCGTCCCAGCCCTTGATGACCATGCCAGCGCCCAGCGAGAACTCGAAGGGGTCATTGCGATCGTGGCTGGAGTCGAACTTGGCGCCTTGCTCGCCATCCTTGTACAGCCAGCCGGTGTAGTGCACCGAAACGCTGGCGCCCTTGGTGGCTTCGGCGCCTTCGCCCACAGTGGTGTCTTCGTATTGCAGGCCAGAGGCGGTGGTGGTGAGGGCCATGGAATGTCCTTTTGCTATTGAAAATATAGCTTGTAGCGCTTGTCTATCAAGCTTTAGGGGGTTTTTGCTTGATGTTTGCGCCGCCTGGGGCGCTGCCATCAGCGGGCCGGGTTCAGGCCTGCTTTTTGGCGCGGCCTGCCACCCAGCGTGTGGCAAAGGCTTGCACATCGTTCAGGCGCTTGAGCAGGTCGGCGCCCGAGGCGGTCACGGTGTAGCCGTCGTTGCCGTGGTCCAGCAGGCCGGCTTCGCGCAGCTCTTTGATGCGGGTGTTCAGGGTGTTGGGGGTGATGCCGCCCACGCTGTCTTGCAGCAGGCGGAAGGTTTGGGGGTGCCCGTCCCGCAGGGCCCACAGCACGCGCAGCGCGTAACGGCATTCGAGCCGTTCAAACAGCTGGTGGATGGCGGCGTTTTCTTTGGAGCTCATGGATGCTTCTCCTTGCGCGAGTGTTGGGTCGGTTATTTGGGAGCAGGGTGCTTGCGCACCTGCCAATGCGCTGCGACTATAGCGCGGAACCTATTTTGCTACAAGTTTGGTAGCTCAAAAGGCAATCTGCATATGCGATAGACCCTTGATTTTGGGCCTTGTTTTTATGCCTGCCCAGCGGGGTTTTGTCAGGGGTTTTCGCCCGTGCGGCCACGGCTTTTTGGCACAGGCAACCCAGGCCATGGGTGGGCTGGGCAGTGTGGCACGCAGGCTACGCGGGCAGGGCCTGCGCAGCCGTTCGTTGCACGGCCAAGTGCTGCAGCAGCAGCTGCGCTGCAGGGGGCAGCGCCGTCTCATCGCGAAAGCAAATGGCAAAGCGGCGCTGGGCCCACGGGTCACTCAGCGGCACGATACGCACCGGCGCCGTGCTGGCAAAGGGCGCAGCCACCTCGCGGGGCACCACGCTGATGGCCAGGTTGGCCCGCACCACGCGCAGGGCCGCGTCAAAGTTGGACACCAGCACCCGGTGGGCCAGCGTCTTGCCCTCCACCGCCGCCGCGCGGGCCAGCAGCACCTGCACCGCGCTCAGCGCGGGCATGCTCACAAACTCGTAGCCCAGCACATCGGCAAAGCGCACCGTGGGCAGTTGTGCCACAGGGTGCGATGCGTGGGCCACGATGGCCAGGTGGTCGCTGCGGTAGCTGCGCGTTTGCAGGCCACTCAGGTCGGCTGCGTCCCAGCAGATGCCGATTGACGCGCTGCCCTCGCGAATGCCCTGCACCACGTCCGGGCTCACCCGCTCTTCCATGCTGATCTGGATGTCGCGGTGGGCAGGGTCTTGCAAAAACGCCGCCACATCATCGGCCAACGATTCCGCCATGACCGAGGCAGTGACCAGCATGCGCACATGGCCCCGGGTGCCGGTGGCATACGCGGCCATGTCGCGCTCGATTTGCCCCACACTGGCCAGCATGGTGCGGGCGTGCTCCAGCAGCGTCTCGCCCGCCGGGGTGGGCACCACGCCCCGGCGCTTGCGCAGCAGCAGGGGCGTGCCCACGGTGTCTTCCAGCTGGGCCAGCCGCTTGCTGATGGCCGAGCCCACGATGGATTCCTGCTCGGCCACCCGCGCAATGCTGCGTTGGTCGCACACGGCGGCAAACAGGCGCAGGGTCTGCAAATCAAGGTCGCGCATGGCAAGTCTCCAGGGGGTGTGATGTTCCGCTTGGGAATGTTATGGATTCCGAGATGTATTTTCTGATTCTTTTTGGAATTTTTAGAATCGTCCCCAAACCCACCCCAAAGAGACATCCCGTGAGCACTTCCCCGATCCCGTCAGACCTGCAGCCCCAAGTGGCCCGCGCCATCGTTCGCGAAGTGGGGCTGCGTGACGGCCTGCAAAGCATTGCCCGTGTGCTGCCCACGGCCCAGAAGATCGAGTGGGTGAACGCCGCCTACGCCGCCGGGCAGCGCGAGATCGAGGTGGGCTCTTTCGTCCCCGCCCGCATGTTGCCCCAACTGGCCGACACGGCCGAGGTGCTGGCCCACGCGCAAACGCTGCCGGGCCTGCGTGCCTCGGTGCTGGTGCCCAACCTCAAAGGGGCAGAGCGTGCGCTGGAATGTGGCGCGCACCTGATGGTCGTGCCCCTGTCGGCCAGCCACGCCCACAGCCTGGCCAACCTGCGCAAGACGCCCGACGAGGTGGTGGCCGAGGTGGCCCGCATCCGCGCTGCCCGCGACGCTGCCGGCAGTGCCACGCTGATTGAAGGCGGCGTAGGCACCGCGTTTGGCTGCACGCTGCAGGGCGAGGTGGCCGAGAGCGAAGTGCTGCGCTTGATGCAAGCCCTGCTCGACGCGGGGGCCGACCGCGTGAGCCTGGCCGACACCGTGGGCTTTGCCGACCCGGCCAGCGTGCAACGCCTGTTTGCCAAGGCCCGCGCCCTGGTGGGCGACCGGCTGGCCTGCGCGCATTTTCACGACACGCGCGGCATGGGCCTGGCCAATGCCTACGCCGCCTGGCAAACCGGCATCACCCGCTTTGACGCTTGCCTGGCGGGCATTGGCGGCTGCCCCCACGCGCCCGGCGCCAGCGGCAATGTCACCACCGAAGACCTGGAATACATGCTGCAGCGCATGGGCGTGGCCACCGGCGTGGATGTGCCTGCGCTGCTGGCGCTGCGCCATCGCGTAGCCGGCTGGCTGGCGGGCGAGGTGTTGCACGGTGCGCTGTGGCAAGCAGGCCTTCCCCGCCACACACCGCTCCACCTGGCCGCTGCAGCGGTTTGATTTCTGTATCGTTCGCCCATGACAAGCACCACCTCTACTTCTTCTTCCCCGTCCGAATCGCCCAAATCGTCCGCGGGCCCCTTGCCCCTGGCGGGCCTGCGGGTCGTTGAGTTCACCCACATGGTCATGGGCCCCACCTGCGGCATGGTGCTGGGCGATCTGGGGGCCGAGGTCATCAAGGTCGAGCCCGTGGAAGGCGACCGCACCCGCCACCTGTTGGGGGCTGGTGCGGGCTTCTTTCCCATGTTCAACCGCAACAAGAAAAGCATCGCGCTGGACCTGCGCAACCCCGAAGGGCTGGAGGTGGCCCGCAAACTGGCGGCATCGGCCGACGTGGTGGCGCAAAACTTCAAGCCCGGCGTAATGACCAAGTACGGCCTGGATTACGCAGCGCTGTCGCAGCTCAACCCCCGGCTCATCTACGTGAACCACACCGGCTTTCTGGCTGGGCCGTACGAGCACCGCACTGCGCTCGATGAAGTGGTGCAGATGATGGGCGGCCTGGCCTACATGACCGGCCGCCCCGGCGACCCGCTGCGCGCGGGCAGCAGCGTCAACGACATCATGGGCGGCATGTTTGGCGCGATTGGCGCCATGGCGGCGCTGATGCAGCGCGGCATCACCGGGCGCGGGCAAGAGGTGGACTCGGCCCTGTTCGAAAACAACGTCTTCCTGGTCGGCCAGCACATGATGCAGTACGCCGTGACCGGCAAGCCCGCCGCCCCCATGCCCGACCGCATCTCCTCGTGGGCGCTGTACGACGTGTTCACGGTCAAAGAGGGCGAGCAGATCTTCCTGGCCGCCGTGAGCGATGCGCAGTGGCTCACCTTCTGCGACGCCATGGGCTATGCCGACCTGAAGGCCGACCCGCAGCTCGTTACCAACAACGACCGAGTGCGCGCCCGCCCCACGCTGATGCCCGACCTGCGCCAGCGCCTGGCCGTCCACAGCGCGGCGGAATTGGCCGCCATTTTTGAAAAGCACGGCCTGCCGTTTGCCCCCATTTCGCGGCCCGAGCAGTTGCTGGACGACCCGCACCTCAATGCCACTGGCGGCCTGGCCGACATCACCTTGCCCGACGGCGAGCGCGCCGGGCAAACCGCCCGCACTACGCTGCTCCCGTTGGCCATGGACGGCCAGCGCCTGGGCGTGCGCCTGCAGCCCCCGGTGCTGGGCCAGCACACGGCGGCTTTGATGCAGGAGATGGGCTACACGCCCGAGCAGGTGCAGACGCTGCAGCAGGCGGGCGCCGTGGCCTGAGTGGCCGCGAATTGCCTGAAATTGCCCTGAATTTCCCCGCCTGGGACCAGCACAGCAACAGACTGCGCGGCCCACGGCGGATTGACCACCACAACGGAGACAACACCATGACGAAGCAGCCCCCGAATGTCCCGAAAGCCATGGCCCCAGGCCTGTGCGGCCCCCTTGCACCCTCTACCACCCCGGCATCTTTGGCATCCCCCACCCGTCGTCAGGCGCTGTGGCTGGGGGCCGCCGCCTTGGGCGCTGCCGCCATCACCCGCCCGGGCCTGGTGCGGGCGCAAAGCCTGGGCGACCGGCCATTGCGCATCATCTTGCCGCTGTCTGCAGGCTCGGGGGCCGATGGCGCCATCCGCGCCATCAGCAACAGCCTGGCCAAGGCACTGGGCCAGCCGGTGGTGATTGAAAACCTGCCCGGCGCGGGCGGCATCACCGGCACCGCTCAGATCGTGCGTGCACCCAAAGACGGCTCGGTGATCGGGGTGGTGTCGAACAACCATGTGGTCAACCCCAGCGTGTACAAGAACATCCCGTTCGATTCGCTGGCCGATATCACGCCCATCACCATCCTGGGCGCCACGCCGTTTGTGCTGGTGGCCCACCCGTCGGTGCCTGCCAAAAATGTGCAGGAGCTGATCGCCTACGCCAAGACCAAGCCCGGGGTGCTCAACTACGGCTCGTCGGGCAACGGCACCATCCTGCATCTGGGGGCTGCCATGTTTGTGGACCAGGCCAAGGTCGCCATCCAGCACATTCCCTACAAGGGCATGGGCCCGCTGATGAACGACGTGCTGGGCGGCCAGGTGCAGCTGGCGGTGGTGGCCGTGGCGCCAGCGGCCGCGCACATCAAGTCGGGATCACTGCGCGCCCTGGGCGTGACCACGGCCACGCGCGTGGCCTCGCTGCCCGGCGTGCCCACCATTGCAGAGCAAGGTTTGCCCGCGTACGAGTTGGACGGCTGGATCGCCCCTGTGGCGCCCACCGGTCTGCCCAAGGCGGAGCTGGCCCGCCTGTTCAACGGCTTCAAGGCCGCCATGGACATGCCCGAGGCGCGCGATGCCCTCATCGCCCAGGGCTACGACATCAAGCTCACCCCGCCCGATGCCGCTGCCGCCTTCTTCCGCACGGAGGCGGCGCGCATGGCGCAGGTGGTGAAAGCCGCCAACGTGAAGGTGGATTGAGGCGGGGTTAAGGGTGTTTTTGCCCGCTAGCGCTTGATAGTAAAGCGCTGGAAGCTATGAATATGTGAGCATTTGGGCGTTGCTCTCAACGCAACAAGGCCGGTGCGTGGGAGCCCTGTTGCCGCACGCGGAACACCGCCACCGCCTGCACCAGCTCGCTGGCCTGGCCGCTCAGGCTGCCTGCGGCGGCCGCGCTTTCTTCCACCAGGGCGGCATTCTGCTGGGTGGCCTCGTCCATGCGCACGATGGCCTGGGTCACGCGCTGCATGTCGTTGGTCTGGTCGCTGCTGGCGTGGCTGATCTCCTGCATCAGCTCGCTCACCCCACGAATGGAGGCCACTACCTCGGCCATGGTGCCGCCCGCGTTCTGGGCCAGGGCCGAGCCTGCCTGCACGCGCTCCACGCTGGTCTGGATCAGGGTCTTGATCTCTTGCGCGGCGCTGGCGCTGCGGGTGGCCAGGTTGCGCACCTCGCTGGCCACCACGGCAAAGCCCCGGCCTTGTTCGCCTGCTCGGGCGGCTTCCACGGCGGCGTTCAGCGCCAGGATGTTGGTCTGAAAAGCAATCGAGTCGATCACGCCAATGATGTCGGCGATGCGGCGCGAGCTTTCCTGGATGCCTTGCACCACCTGCACCATCTGCTCTACCACGGCGCCGCCGCGCTCGGCCACGGCCGAGCCGTTGCGGGCCAGTTCGCTGGCGCGCTGGGCGTTGGCGGCGTTTTGCTGCACGGTTTGTTGCAGCTGCTGCATGGACGAAGCGGTCTCGTCCAGGGACGAGGCTTGCTCTTCCGTGCGCATGCTCAGGTCGGCGTTGCCCTGGGCAATTTCGGCGCTGGCGCTGGCCACGCTCTCGGCGCTGCTGCGCACGCCAGACACCACGTTCTCCAGGTTCTCTTGCATGGCCTTGAGGGCTTGCAGCAGCCGGGCGGGCTCGTCTTGGCCCTCCAGTGCAATGGTCGATGTCAGGTCGCCCGCAGCCACCTTGTGCGCCACAGCCACCGCCTCGCGCAGCGGCCGCACCACCGAGCGGGTGAGCACCAGCCCGGCCGCCACGCCCAGCCCTGTGACCAGCGCCAGCGCCACCAGGCTGCTGACCAGCGCGCGGCGTGCGTCCTGCGCGGCTTCTTGTGCAATGGCGGCGCTGCTGCTGGCCACTTGCTCGCTCAGTGCGGTGAGCAGCTTGGCCGGGCCCTGGTCGATGTCGGCCACATCGGCATCGCCTGCGGAAGGCACAAACCCGAGCGACTGGAACACTTCAAACCCCTTGCGGTAGCCCTGGGCCATCTGCGTGTGCGCCTCGGTGAACTTCTGCAGCGCTGCCTTTTCTTGCGGATCGGTCAGCTGGGGCTCCAGTGCCTTTGCGGCCTCGGCCACGCGCTTCTCGCTGGCCTGGAAGGCGCCCCAGTGCAGCTCGCGCTTGCGGGCATCTTCGCCGCGCAGCAGGGTGTTCTTCCACTCCAGCACCTGGGTTTTGAACTCGCTTTCCATGCGGCTCACGGCGCGTTCTTGCGCCACACGTTGCAGCACGGTGCTGTCGTAGGTGCCCAGGGTTTTGTACAGCGCGGCAATGCCAAAGAGTGCGGCACCAATCAACAGCGCCAGCACCAGCCCAAGCGCTCCCGCCATGCGTGCACCAATGGAGAAGTGGGACATTTTCATAAAAAGCCTCGCGGGTCAGGGCGGGTCAAAAATGGGATGCACTGCGGCTCCAGGCCCCTCTGGCATGGGCACAGCCTGCCTGGCTGTGCAGCCATCCAGAAAAGCACCTGGGCTGAATCCAGTGTGCCGAGGGCGACGGCGCCCCGCAAGCGGGGCTGTGCGGGGGGCGTGTTGGGTGAGGGCGGCTTACAACACCCGCCGGATGGGCCGTGCGGACCCAGACCCCGCAGTGGGCTGAGTCAGGGGGCTGGAGAGTGGGCTCAGGCCTTGAGCTTGAGCAGGTACACCATCACGCGTGCGGTGGTCAGGTCCAGTTCCATGAACTCGGTCAGGTCCTTGCCCGCCAGCCAGGAGGCTTCCCAGCGGTTTTGCTTGAGCGTTTGCAGCCAGCTTTCGTGGTGGGTGGCTTGCTCTACCGCCGCCAGCAGTTCTGCGGTGCGGGCGGGGCTCACGCCCTTGCCGGTGAACACGCCGCGCCAGTTGGCCATGACGGCGTCAATGCCCTGGTCTTTGAAGGCCGGGATGCCAAACGCATTGCGCCGCGCCGATACGCCGATGGCCCGCAGTTTGCCCGCTGCCAGGGCATCACTGAACTCGCTGTAGCCCGAGATGCCCACGGCGGCATCGCCTTTGAGCAGCGACTCCACCACCTCTGGGCCGCTGGCAAACGGGCGGTACACCAAGGTTTCGGGCTTGGCCTTGGCGGCGCGCGCCAGCACACCGGCGTAGATGTGGTCCACACCACCGGCGGAACCCCCGGCCACGGGCAGGGCAGGCAGGTCGCCGCGCATGGCTTCGGCCAGGTCCTTGCCGCTCTTGATGGGGGACGAGGCTGGCACCGCCGTGACCAGGTAGTCGCTGGTCAGTCGGGCAATGGGCTGGATGTGCCCCATGTCCACGGCGGGCTTTTGCAGGGCTACAGCGCCCACCATCACCATGCCGCCCATCAGCAGGGTGTTGGCGTCGTTGCCGTACTTCTCTGCGTATTTGGCCAGGCCGATGGTGCCTCCCTTGCCGCCAATGTTCTCAAACTCCACCTGGTCGGCCGCGCCCACGGCCTTGAGGGCGGCGCCCAGTGCGCGGCCTGTCTGGTCCCAGCCGCCGCCGGGGTTGGCTGGGATGACGATGCGCAGCGTGCCCGCCACCTTGGCGGCCTTGGGGGCGGGTGCGCCGGGGCGCGGCGCGGTGGCCTGGGCCAGGGCGGCAGGTGCCAGCGGGGTCAGGAGGGCTGCCATTGCGGCGCTGCGCGCCAGGATCTGTCTGCGTTGCATGGTCATGGAACCTTGGGTAGTGGGCTGAAGCGGGTGCGGGCTCATGGCCTGCACCCAGACAACGAACGATGAAACAACGAACGGTTGGGGTGTCTGTGGGCCCTGCTTTGTTGTCTCCATAGGCTCTGCGGTGGGTGCAGTCGGCGCCACGCCAAGTCATGCAGCCCGGCGAGCGGGCCCATGCCTGGAAGTTTTTGTAATGGATGTAATCGTGACTTGCAAAGCTGTCAGTTTGCTGTCTGGGTTGTAGGGGTTACTACCATTGCGGTCACGGTGAGAAGGCCCCTAGTTGCGCGTCATGTGGTGTGTAAAGTTTTTGCAAATGAGAATGATTGTCGTTTTGAAAACTACAATGCCGGGTTTGGGCTGTGCCTCTCCAAGGCGGGTTGGGGCGGCCTCGCGTTCTTTTTTCCCCAGGCATGACCAAGTTACAAGACCACCGGCGGCGCTCTTTTTGGCTCAAAACCCTGCACGAGTGGCACTGGGTCAGCTCGGCCCTGTGCCTGCTGGGCATGCTGCTGTTTGCGGTGACGGGCATCACGCTCAACCATGCAGGGCAGATCGAATCCAAGCCCCGCGTGTTGCGAGCCCAGGCGCAGGCCCCGCAGGCGTTGCAGCAGGTGCTGTCAGCGCGGGCCCAGAGTGCGGGCAAGCGCTCTGCCGTGCCGCCAGAGCTGGCGCAATGGGCCCACGCGCAGTGGGGTGTCTCGCTGGCCGGGCGCGAGGCCGAGTGGGCTGACGACGAGGTCTATGTCTCCTTGCCGCGCCCCGGCGGCGATGCCTGGCTGCGCCTGGGGCTGCAAGACGGCGAGGCCGAATACGAAAGCACCGACCGGGGCTGGATTGCCTACCTGAACGATCTGCACAAGGGCCGCAACACCGGAGTGGCCTGGAATTGGTTCATCGACCTGTTTGCCGTGGCCTGCTTGGTGTTCTCTTTCACGGGCCTGTTCATTTTGAAGATGCACGCGGGCAACCGCCCCTGGACCTGGCCCATGGTGGGGCTGGGCCTGGTGGTGCCTGCGCTGCTGGCGCTCTTGTTTATCCACTGAACTTTCACGAAAGAAAGCCTGCCTATGCTGAAGCCTTCCCCATCCAAACTGCGCTACACCGTGGCCCTGGGCGCGTGCCTGGGCGCCCCTGCCTTTGCGGCGGGGCTGAATGTGGGGGTGGAAATCCCCCGCCTGGACGTGGCCGAGTACCACCGCCCCTATGTGGCCATCTGGCTGGAGCGCGCGGACAACACCGTGGCCTCCACCCTGTCGGTCTGGTACGACGTCAAGCTCAAGAACGCCGAGGGCACGGGCACCAAGTGGCTCAAGGACATGCGCCAGTGGTGGCGCCGCGCTGGGCGCGATCTGGAGATGCCCATCGATGGCGTGACCAGCCCCACACGCCCCGCAGGCAAGCACCAGCTGCAGTTCACCGAAGGCAAGAATCCGCTGGCCGCCCTGCCCGCAGGCAACTACAAGCTGGTGGTGGAAGCCGCCCGCGAGGTAGGTGGGCGTGAGGTGGTGTCGGTGCCCTTCACCTGGCCTGCGGCCAAGGCGCAGCAACTGCGCGCCGCAGGCAGCAGCGAGCTGGGCGAGATCACCCTGGAGCTGAAGCCCTGAGCCGCTCCGGCACATCCCCTTTTTTTGATTCGCTCTCTTCGCTCAACTGGAGTCATTGATGAAATTTCCTGTTCTTGCACGCGCCCGGTGGGTGCACCTGGCCGCTGGCGTGGCGCTGTTGATGGCGGCTGCTTCGGCCGCCCAGGCCCACAACGTGTGGCTGCTGCCTTCGAGCACTGTGCTGTCCAAGGCGGAATGGATCACGGTGGACGCTGCGGTGTCCAACGACCTGTTCTTCTTCAACCATGTGCCGCTGGGTTTGGACAACCTGGTGGTGACTGCGCCCGATGGCTCCACGCTGGCGCCTGAAAACGCCCACAAAGGCAGGCTGCGCAGCGTGTTTGACCTGAACCTGACCCAGCCTGGCACCTACCGCCTGGCCGTGCTCAATGGCGGCCTGATGGCCACCTACAAGGACAAGGCCGGGCAGCCCAAGCGCTGGCGCGGTACCCCCGACAAGTTCGCTGCCGAAGTGCCAGCCGATGCGCAAGACTTGAAAGTCACCCAGTCTGCCGGGCGGGTGGAAACCTATGTCACCGTGGGCAAGCCCAGTGCCGTCAAGGCCAGCGGCAAGGGGCTGGAGCTGGTGCCCGTGACGCACCCCAACGACCTGGCCCAGGGCGAGAAGGCCACCTTCGCCTTCCATGTGGATGGCAAGCCTGCCGCAGGCGTAGAGGTTGTTGTGGTGGCGGGCAGCTCGCGCTACCGCGACAAGCTCGGCGAGATCAAGGCCAAGACCGATGCGCAGGGCCAGTTCAGCATCACCTGGCCAGCGGCTGGTATGTACTGGGTGGATGCCGATGTGAAGGACGACAAGACCTCGGTGCCCCAGGCCAAGGAGCGCCGCCTGTCGTACGTCGGCACCCTGGAAGTGTTGCCCTGAGCGCACCGCACACCTTGTACGCCCAGCACACCACACCCCAGGCCCCGCGCATCCGCGTGCGCTACGGGGCCGGTTGCCAGCCCGGTGCCCTGCCGGCCGCACCTTTGGCTTCTGCCGCCGCTGGCTATGCCGCGGGCCCGGCCGCAGTGCTGCGCGCGCGCGATCCGGCGGCGTTGCACACCCTGGCAGGCGCCACCATGGGTACCACCTGGTCGGTGCGCCTGGCCAACCCGGGGTTTGAGGTACTGGAGCCTGTGCAGGCTGCGGTGCAGCAGGCGCTGGACACCGTGGTGCAGCAGATGAGCCACTGGGAGGCTGACTCGGAAATCAGCCGCTTCAACCGCGCGGAGGCGGGCGCTTGGCAGGTGATATCGCCCGAGTTCATGGAAGTGCTGGCGTGCGCGCTGCACTGGTCGCGCGCCAGCCAGGGCGCGTGGGACCCCACCGTGGGCCCGCTGGTGGACGCCTGGGGCTTTGGCCCGCGTGCCAACCCCTTGGCAGACCACCGTGCCCAGTTGCCCCACCCGCAGCGGTTGCAGGAGGCCCGGGCCCGTGTGGGTTTTGATCGGCTGCAACTGAGCCCGGCCGAGCGCCGCGTGCTGCAGCCCGGCGGCGCGCAGCTGGATTTGAGCGGCATTGCCAAAGGCTTTGGGGTGGACCTGGTGGCGCGCACCCTGCAGCGCCTGGGCTTTGGACATTTTTTGGTGGAGGTGGGCGGCGAGTTGCGCGCCAGCGGCCAGCGCCCCGATGGGCAGCCCTGGCGGGTGCAGATTGCGGGCGTGGCCGATGGGGCGCGCCAGCCCCCACGGGCTGCCCCCCGCGTACTGCCGCTGTGCGATAGGGCCGTGGCCACCTCGGGGGACCATTGGCATGCGTTCGAGCTGGGCGGGCGCCGCTACTCGCACACGCTGGACCCGCGCAAGGGCGAGCCGGTGTTGCACCGGCTCCGCAGCGTCACGGTGCTGCATGCCGAATGCATGCAGGCCGATGCCCTGGCCACGGTGCTCACGGTGCTGGGGCCGCACGAGGGGCTGGCCTTTGCGCAGCACCACGGCATTGCCGCGCTGCTGTGCGAACACACGGATGCAGGGTTGGTGGTGCACACCAGTGCTGCTTTTGAACAGCTGGACCCGCCCGCTCGGGTGGTTTGATTTTTTGGGAAAACCCCATGGGGCTCTTGGGTGAAATGGCGATGGTGGGCGCTGCACGCTGGATGGCCGCCGCAGGCCTGGTGGCCCTGTATGCCGCCTTGTGCGCTGCCGTGTGGTGGCGCGAGCGCCGCAAGCGCCAGGCGGCCCAGGCGCAAGCCGCGTCGCTGGCCGCTGCCCGCGAGGGGCTCCATGCGCTGCTGGTGGTGTACGCCAGCCAGACCGGCCAGGCCCAGGAGCTGGCGCAAGAAACCGCCCGCCTGCTGCACGCCGCCGGAGAGCCCGTGCAACTGTGCCCCGTGCACCAGCTCACCCCCGAGGCGCTGGCCCAGGCGCGATGCGCGCTGTGGGTGGTCAGCACCTGCGGCGAGGGCGACCCGCCCGACCACGCCGCCGCCTTTGCCAGCCGCACCCTGGCCAGCGCACCGCAGCTGGCGCACTTGCGCTACGGCCTGCTGGCGCTGGGCGACCGGAAGTACACCCACTTTTGCGGCTTTGGGCGCCAGGTGGACGCGTGGCTGCAGCGCTGCGGGGCCAAGCGCCTGTTTGACACCGTGGAGATGGACAACGGCGATGCCCAGGCGCTGCAGCAGTGGCAGCACCACCTGGGGCAGGTGGCCTATGTCAGCGATTTGCCCGCCTGGCAGGCGCCCGAGTTTGCCGACTGGGTGCTGGCTGGCCGCACGCACCTGAACCCCGGCAGCGCGGGCGGGGCGGTGTTTCACCTCGAACTGGTGCCCCCCGCAGACCTTGCAGGCGCTGCCGTGGCATGGGAGTCGGGCGACCTGGTGCAGGTGCGCGCCCCGCAAGACCCCGATCACCCGCGCGAGTACTCGGTGGCCTCCATCGCCAGCGATGGCAGCGTCCACTTGCTGGTGCGCCAGGCGGTGCGGGGCGATGGCTCGCTCGGCTTGGCCTCGGGCTGGCTCACGCAGGGCGCGGCCGTGGGGGCCGCCATACCCCTGCGGCTGCGTGCGCACAGCAACTTCCGGTTGGAGGGCAACGCCCAGCGCCCCCTGATCCTGATTGGCAACGGCACGGGGCTTGCCGGGCTGCGCGCCCACCTGCGTGCCCGGGCGGCCATGGGGGCCGGGCCCAACTGGCTGCTGTTTGGCGAGCGCAATACCGCGTACGACTTTCACCACCAGGCCGAGCTGGAGGGCTGGCACCGGCAAGGCACCCTGCAGCGGCTGGATGTGGCCTTCTCGCGCGACCAGCCTACCCGCGTGTACGTGCAGCACCTGCTGGCGGCCGAGGCCGAGACCGTGCGCGCCTGGGTGGCGCAAGGCGCCGCGGTGTACGTGTGCGGCAGCCTGCAGGGCATGGCCCAAGAGGTAGACAGCGCACTGCGCCAGATTCTGGGGGCAGACGCCCTGGACCATTTGCTGCGCGAAGGGCGCTACCGGCGCGACGTGTATTGAGGGGATTGAACAGAGGCCCTCAGCGCAGGCGCTGCATCGTGTGGCAATTTGCTATAAAAAACATAGCAGATAGCGCTTATCTAGATTGCGCTAGGGCCTGATTTTGTTTAAATAATCCACCCCGCCAATGAAAAAGCCCGCCAGCCTGTTCAAAGGCGGCGGGCTAGGGGCCCAATGACTAGGGCAGGGACACCGGCTGGCGGGCCCTGTACCGAGCTTTGCAGCGCTTTACAGCGAGTCGATGAAGCTGCGCAGCTTGTCCGAGCGCGAAGGGTGCTTGAGCTTGCGCAGCGCCTTGGCTTCTATTTGGCGAATGCGCTCGCGGGTCACGTCGAACTGCTTGCCCACTTCTTCCAGCGTGTGGTCGCTGGTCATTTCGATACCGAAGCGCATGCGCAGCACCTTGGCTTCGCGGGGGGTCAGGCCATCGAGGATGTCCTTGACCACGTCGCGCAGGCCGGCCTGCATTGCGGCTTCGATAGGCGCGGTGTTGGCTCCGTCCTCGATGAAGTCGCCCAGGTGGCTGTCGTCGTCGTCCCCGATTGGTGTTTCCATGGAGATCGGCTCCTTGGCGATCTTCATGATCTTGCGGATCTTGTCTTCCGGGATCTCCATCTTGGCCGCCAGGATGGACGCATCGGGCTCGAAGCCAAACTCTTGCAAGTGCTGGCGGCTGATGCGGTTCATCTTGTTGATCGTCTCGATCATGTGCACCGGGATACGGATGGTGCGCGCCTGGTCGGCGATCGAGCGGGTGATGGCCTGGCGGATCCACCACGTGGCGTAGGTCGAGAACTTGTAGCCGCGGCGGTATTCGAACTTGTCCACCGCCTTCATCAGGCCGATGTTGCCTTCCTGGATCAAATCGAGGAACTGCAGGCCACGGTTGGTGTACTTCTTGGCAATCGAGATCACGAGGCGCAGGTTGGCCTCGATCATTTCCTTCTTGGCATCGCGCGAGGTGGCTTCACCTTCGTTCATGCGCTTGTTGATGCCCTTGAGCTCGGTCAGCGGCACGACCACGCGCGACTGCAGGTCCATCAGCTTTTGCTGCAGGTCCTGGATGGGCGGGATGTTGCGCGCAATGATGGACGACCAGGGCTTGCCAGCGGCGGCTTGCTTCTCGACCCACTGCAGGTTCAGCAGGTTGGGTGGGAAGTCCTTGATGAACGTCTCTTGGGGCATGCCGCACTTGTCCACGATGATGCGGCGCAGCTCACGCTCCTTCTTGCGCACATCGTCCACCTGGCCGCGCACCATGTCGCACAGCTTCTCGATGGTCTTGGCGGTGAAGCGGATGGTCATCAGCTCTTCCGACAAAGAGGCCTGGGCCTTCATGTAGGCAGGGGTGCCGTAGCCTTCCTTGTCATAGATCTTGTGGATCTTCTCGAACAGCTCGCGCAGCTTGTCAAAGCGCTCCAGCGCCTGCTTCTTCAGCTCTTCGAGCTTCTTGGTCAGCGCCTTGGAGCCGCCCTTGCCGTCGTCGTCGTCGGCTTCGTCGAACTCGTCGAAGTCTTCTTCGGCCACATAGTCGTCGGCCTCATTGGGGTTGGAGAAACCGTCCACGATGGTCGAGATGACGACCTTGCCTTCGCGGATCTCTTCGCCCATGTTCAGGATTTCGGCAATGGTGGCGGGCGATGCACTGATCGCCTCCATCATGGCCATCAGGCCGCCTTCGATGCGCTTGGCGATTTCGATTTCGCCTTCGCGGGTCAGCAGCTCCACGGTGCCCATTTCGCGCATGTACATGCGAACGGGGTCGGTGGTGCGGCCGAATTCCGAGTCCACGGTGGACAGCGCGGCTTCAGCGGCTTCTTCGGCTTCTTCTTCGGTGGCGCCTGCGGGGGCGTTGTCCGTGATGATCAGCGCTTCGGCGTCAGGCGTTTGCTCGTACACCGCCACGCCCAGGTCGTTCAGGGTGGTGATAACGGCTTCGAGGGTTTCGGCATCGACCAGCTTGTCGGGCAAGTGGTCGTTGATTTCAACGTGCGTGAGGTAGCCGCGTGTCTTGCCCAGCTTGATCAGCGTCTTCAGGCGCGAGCGGCGCTTTTGCAGGTCTTCTTCGGACAGGACGGTTTCGTCCAGGCCGAATTCCTTCATCAAGGCGCGTTCCTTGGCCTTGCTGATCTTCATGCGCAGTGGCTTGACCTTTTCGACCGTGGCTGCTGCTTCGGTGGACTCTTCGACTTCGCCTTCCAGATCGGCTTCGATGTCGGACAGGTCGGCGTCGTCGCCCACGTCATCGCTGGCAGCTGCGGCCTTGGGCTTGCGGCCACGCTTGGCAGGGGCCTTGGCTTCGCCACCAGCGGCTGCTGCCTTGGCAGGGCGGCCGGGCTTTTTCTTGGGGGCTTCTTCGTCGTCAGTGGCCGCGGCGGCTGCCTTGGCGCGCGCAGGCTTCTTCTTCAGCAATTCATCAGCAGCTTTAATCAGCTCGGCAGTACTTTTCACAGGCACGTTTTTCACTTTCTTGGCGTCCGCAGCCTCGGCAACAGCAGCGGCCTTTTTGGGCGCGGCTTTGGCCGGTGCTTTGGCAGCGGTTTTGGAGACAGCCTTGGCGGCGGTGTCTGGAGCAGTCTTGGGCGGCTTCGCGGACTTTTGAGCGGGCATGAAAAACCTCAGATTCAAAAACTGACACAAAGAAAACGCTAACGAACGCCACAGATCCCGGCGCGGGTGGCAACGCCAAAGCAGTACGGCTTGGCGTTTTGAGGGGAGACCCTCAGGGGCAAGATGTCTGGGCGATCATTTGGTGTGCAGTCCTTGCGATAAGTGGGCCTATCCGCGCTGAGGTGCGCGCGTGTCAGGGGGCCCGGCTCGGAGGTGCTGCTGTCGCTCTTGCCGATGAACCCTACATTATACCAAGAGGGGTGAATTTCAAGTGCTTTTGCGGCCGTATTGGCGCGGATGCGGCCGTTATGTGGCTTTTTGGTCTTGCACGCAGGGCTTGGGGTGCCCCCGTATCGGTTCTGATCCGCCCCTGCCAGGGCTGTGCGCAGGCGCTTGGCGCGCTTATTTGGGCGCTGGCGGCGCCACCACCGCTTTCAGGGCGCGCGAACGCGCATCCAGTTCGCGCCAGCGGTTGAGGTCGCCGCTGGCCAGGGCGTATTGCAGCTGTTCCTTGATCTGCTCGATCTGGATGCGGGCCAGCAGGTCGGTCAGTTCAGACCGCAGCTCGGCTTCGTCGCCTTCGGTTTGCGCATGGGCGCCAGTCATGACCTTCACGGCCACGGCCTCGCATTCGTGCCCGCGCAGACTTTCACGCAGCACGGCCCAGGGCTGGGGACCATGCTCGTGGAACTGCGCCTCCAGCCACGCAAACAGGGGGCCGTGCGGCGCAGGCTGGGCGCACAGCGCGGTGTGGTCTTCTTGCGCCAAATGCTCCAAAAAGCCCATGTGCGACAGCAGCAGCCGTGCGGCATGGTCCACCCGGCTGGCCATGGGCGTGGCGGGCAGGCGGGGCTGGGGCGGCCAGGGGCTGTCGTCGCGCTTTTTCCAAGGGCCCTTGCCTTTCCAGTCGCCTTTGCCCTTCCAGTCTCCGCTCTTGCGGTAGGGCGCGCTGGTAGAGGGATAGGCGCTGCCGTAGTTCGCGTCGTAACCGGCATCGTGGCTGCCTTGCCAGGGTGGGGCGCCGTCTGCGCCAGCGCCCCACGGGGAATCGTCGGTGGGGTGGGGCTGTGCATGGGCAGCGTGCCCTGCGCCCGCGCCAGCAGGGGCGCGGCGGTGCGTGTCGTGGGCCGATGCCTGGCTCCACAAGGCCGCCAGGTCGTTGGCGGGCAGTTGCGTGAGCTGGGCCAGCTCGCCCAGCAGCTGGCGGCGCAACACGCCGTCGGGCAGGGCAGACCACAGGGGGCGGGCGTTGCTGGCCATGTGGGCGCGGCCCTCGGCGGTGGCCAGGTCGCAGCCGTCGCTGGCTGCTTCGATCAGGAAGCGGCTCAGTGGCATTGCCTCGGCAATGCAGCGGGAGAAGGCATCGGCGCCGTGCTCGCGCACGTAGCTGTCGGGGTCGTGCTCTGCTGGCAAAAACAAGAACTTGATGCTGCGCGTATCAGTGGCGTGGGGCAGGGCGCCATCGAGTGCCTTGCGCGCGGCGCGGCGCCCGGCAGCATCGCCGTCAAAGCTGAACACCACGGCGTCGGTAAAGCGCAGCAGCTTTTGTACATGCTCGGGCGTGCAAGCGGTGCCCAGCGTGGCCACGGCGTTGGGAAAGCCCAGTTGCGCCAACGCCACCACGTCCATGTAGCCCTCGGTCACCAGCGCATAGCCCGCCTCGCGGATGGGCGTGCGGGCTTCAAACAGGCCGTACAGCTCGCGCCCTTTGTGGAAGACCGGGGTTTCGGGCGAGTTCAGGTACTTGGGCTTGTCGTCGCCCAGCACCCGCCCGCCAAAGCCAATGCACTCGCCTTTGACATTGCGGATCGGGAACATCACCCGGTCGCGGAAGCGGTCGTAGCGCTTGCCGCCGTCTTCATCGTTGACGATGACCAGGCCGCTTTCTTCGAGCAGCGGGTCGTCGTACGCCGGGAACACGCTGGCCAGGCTGCGCCAGCCCTCGGGCGCGTAGCCCAGGCCATATTGCTTGGCCACATGGCCCGACACGCCCCGGCCCTTGAAGTAGCCAATGGCGCGCTGCGACTCGCGCAGGTGGCGGCGGTAGGCGTCGGCGGCTTTTTCCAGCACATCGGTCAGCGTGGCCTGCTTTTGCCGTGCGGCAGCGGCGCGCTCGCGCTCCTGGGGGGAGATGTCGTCGTCAGGTACCTGCAGGCCCACGCTTTGGGCGAGGTCGTTCACGGCCTCGATGAAGCCCATGCCCGCATGGTCCATCAGGAAGCTGATGGCGTTGCCGTTCTTGCCGCAGCCAAAGCAGTGGTAGAACTGCTTGGAGGGGCTGACACTGAACGAGGGCGACTTTTCCCCGTGGAAGGGGCACAGCCCCATGAAGTTGGCGCCGCCTTTTTTGAGCTGCACGTAGCGGCCCACGATATCGACCACGTCGACGCGCGAGAGCAACTCTTGGATGAACGACTGGGGGATGGACACGGGGGTATTTTCGCCCATGCGTGGCGCTTCCCGGGCGGGGCGCCGTAAATTGCGGCCAGGGCGCTTTCAGCGCGCTGTCAGCCCGGGGGGCTGTAATGGGAAATTACCTGTTTTTCTGCCCAAGGATGGATGTGATGACCTCTGCGTACGACCAGCACCTGCCGCGCAATCCGGCCAACTTTGCGCCCTTGTCCCCGTTGGGGTTCTTGGAGCGGGCAGCTGAGGTCTACCCCGACCGCCTGGCCATCGTGCACGGTGCGCAGCGCCAGACCTGGGGGCAGACCTACGCCCGCTGCCGTCAGCTGGCCAGCGCCTTGCAGCGCAGCGGCATCGGCAAAAACGACACCGTGGCCGTGATGCTGCCCAACACCCCGCCCATGGTCGAGGCCCACTTTGGCGTGCCCATGGCCGGGGCTGTGCTCAACGCGCTGAACACCCGGCTCGACCCTGAAACCATTGCCTTCATGCTGGACCACGGCGAGGCCAAGGCCGTGATCGTGGACCCGGAGTTCACCACCACCCTGGCCAAGGCCCTGGCGCTGCGCCAGTCCACCGCCCCGCTGCTGGTGGTGCAGGTGCAAGACGACCTGTACGGCGCACCAGCCCAGACCTTGCCAGGCCCAGACTACGAAGCCTTTGTGGCCAGCGGTGACCCGCAGTTTGCCTGGGAGCTGCCCGCCGATGAATGGGACGCCATTGCCCTGAACTACACCAGCGGCACCACCGGCAACCCCAAAGGCGTGGTCTACCACCACCGGGGTGCGGCCACCAACGCCATCAGCAACGTGCTGGAGTGGGACCTGCCCAAGCACGCCGTGTATTTGTGGACGCTGCCCATGTTCCACTGCAACGGCTGGTGCTTTCCGTGGACGATTGCGGCACGTGCGGGCGTCAACGTTTGCCTGCGCCGCGTGGAGGCACAGGCGATTTTTGACGCCATTCGCACCCACGGCGTCACGCACTACTGCGGCGCGCCCATCGTGCACGGCTTGCTGGTCAACGCCCCCGACGCGATGAAGGTGGGCGTGCCCGCAGGCGTCAAGGCCATGGTGGCGGGCGCGGCGCCACCGGCCTCGATGATCGAGGGCATGGAGAAGATGGGGTTTGATTTGACCCACGTGTACGGCCTGACCGAGGTGTATGGCCCCGCCACTGTGTGCGCCAAGCACGAGGCGTGGGATGCCCTGGACATTGGCGAGCGCGCCCGCCTCAACGCCCGCCAGGGCGTGCGCTACCACCTGCAGCGCGATGTGCGCGTGCTGGACCCGGAAACCCTACAGCCCGTGCCCTGGGATGGCGAGACCATGGGCGAGATCATGTTCAAGGGCAACATCGCCATGAAGGGCTACCTGAAGAACCCCAAGGCCACCGAAGACGCCTTTCGTGGCGGGTGGTTCCACAGCGGTGACTTGGCCGTGCAGTACCCCGACGGCTACATCAAGATCAAAGACCGCAGCAAGGACATCATCATCTCGGGCGGCGAGAACATCTCGTCCATCGAAGTTGAAGACGTGCTCTACCGCCACCCCGACGTGCTGGCCGCTGCTGTGGTGGCCAAGCCCGATACCAAGTGGGGCGAAACCCCCTGCGCTTTTGTGGAGCTGAAGGCGGGCGCCACCGCCACCCCCGAGGACATCGTGGCGCACTGCAAAAAGCACCTGGCGGGCTTCAAGGTGCCCCGCGCCGTGGTGTTTGGCGAGCTGCCCAAAACCAGCACGGGCAAGATCCAGAAGTTTGAGCTGCGCAAACAGGCCGGGTCGGCCAGCGCGATCGACGTGTGAAGCGGTTGGGCTTACTTGGCCGCAGGCGCTGCAGGAACGGCAGGAGCGGAGTGCACCATCGGCGCCGCAGCGCCTGAGCGCAGGGCTTTGAGCTCACCCTTGAGCCAGGGCCCGGCATCCACTGCTGCCGCCCCGGCGCAGCGCACCTGGTAGGCCTTGCCACTGGCGCTGCTGGACGACGCCCCCAGTTCAATGAACTGCTCGGTGGTCTGCACCGCATTTTTGCCATCCAGGTAGTCCAGCTTTTTGAGCAAATGCGCCTTGGCCTCGGCGCCGCTGTACCAAGAGCCGTTGCGGTTGAAATCGCAGCCAGACGCCTGCAGCCGGGTGAGAAGGGCGTTGACCTCGGCCTTGGCGGCTGCTGGCAGGCTGCCTGCTGCGCTGTAGCCCGCCAGCGCCCACAGCGTGGCCGCCAGGCAGGCGGTGCGCAATGCAGGAGGGCAAGGCAGGGCCAGTGTGGGCAAGCGGCGGGGCGTGGTGTGCATGGTGGTGCGGGGTAACAGGGTGGAGGGGCCGCAAGGCGGCAGCAAGAACCGGGTCACGACCTCTTGCGAGATCGTTGGCAGGCTCTCCAGAGCGGGCAATCTTGCCATGATTGCTCATGTTTTGATAGCTGCTCGCGCTTATTCGGTGAGAGCTAACCCTCTTTTTTGTTAAAAATTGCGCAACAGCACCGTGCTGAAGCATCGCAGCCGCCTGGCACCAGCCTTGGGCAGGCTTTGAGGGGCTGGGGTTTCAATGATTTTGGCCCCTAGCGCTTGATTGATAAGCGCTGGCAGCTATTTATTTGATAGCATTTTAAGCCACCTGGCACCGCAGGCCTACGCCACCACGGGCCCCGGCTTGCGGTCTTCCACCACAAAGCGGGCCTGGGTGCTGGCGGTGCTGGCCGCGTCCATCGGGTTGTCCACCACGCGCAAGGTGGTGGTCCAGCGCGTGGGGGTGATGTCGGCCAGACCGTAGCCGCGTTGCTCGCAACGGGCCAGCAGCACATGGGGGTTGTGGCGGACGATGGCATCCACCTTGTCTTGCGTGGTGCCCGCGCGCGAGCTGATGGAGGTGCCGCAGAACTCGCTGGCCAGCACCGGCAGGCTGCCACCGCTGGCGCCCGCACCGGGGGCGTGCACATTGCACACATAGTTCTGGTGGATGTCGCCGCCCAGCAGCACGGTGTTGCGCGGCCGGTGGCGCTGTACCGATTGCAGCAGGCGCTCGCGTGCCGCAGGGTAGCCGTCCCAACCATCGGTAGCCACTTGGCCGCTGGGGTAGTGGCGCGGCGAGAACAGGGTCTGCTGGGCCAGCACGCTCCAGCGGGTGTGGTCGCTTTGGGCGTCGGCGGCCAGGCCGGCGTCCAGCCATTGCTCTTGCGCAGGGCCCAGCAGGCTGCGGGCGGGGTCGGCCAGCTCGGCGCAGTCGCCTGGGCGCACGGCGCCTGCGTTGCTGGCACCCGGTTTGCGGCAGGCTTGCAGGGCGCGGTATTGGCGGTCGTCCAGCAGGTGCAGCTGGGCCAGCCGCCCCCAGCGCAGGCGGCGGTACACCTGCAATTGCCCAAACTGTGCATCGACCAGGCTGCTGGCGCGCAAAGGCATGTTTTCGTAGAACGCCTGCCACGCGGCGGCGCGCTGCGCCAAGAAAGCGGTGGCATCGCCCTGGCCATTGCTGGTGCCCGCGTAGTCGTTTTGCACCTCGTGGTCGTCCCAGGTCACAGCCCAGGGGCAGGCAGCGTGGGCGGCTTGCAGGGCGGGGTCGCTTTTGTGCAGGGCGTAGCGGTCGCGGTAATCGGCCAGTGTGGTGGCGTGGCGCAGGCTGTGGGTGCGTGCCAGCCCCTCGGTGTTTTTGGGGGTGGCGTATTCGTAGATGTAGTCGCCCAAAAAGAGCACCAGCTCCGGCTGATCGGCGCACAGGTGGCGCCAGGCGGCGTAGTGGCCGTGCTCCCAGCGCTGGCAGGAGGCAAAGGCCACGCGCAGCCTGGCCACCAGGGCGTCAGCCGCCGGTGCGGTGCGGGTGCGCCCGGTGGCGCTGGTGGCCTGCCCCAGCAAAAAGCGGTAGTGGTACCACCGGGCGGGCTCCAGCCCCTGCACCTCCACATGCACGCTGTGGCCCCGCTCAGGGCTGGCGGTGGCCTGGCCTTTTTGCACGATGCGTTGAAAGCCCTCGTCGTGGGCGACTTCCCAGTGCACCGTTTGTTCGGGCAGGGGCTGGCCGGGCGGAGCGATGAGGCGCGTCCACAGCACCACGCCATCAGGGGCCGGGTCGCCACTGGCCACCCCCAGGGCAAAGGGGTCGCCCGTCAGGTGCGCGGTTTGCAGCCAGGCCCAGCGGGGCAGGGTGGTGGCGGCTGCAGCGAAGGCGGCGCGCTGCAAAAAGAGTCGTCTCTGCTTGGGGGGCATGGCAGCTGCGAGGTTGTTTTGTTCCCTTACTTTACTGGCTCCGCTTGCAGCTTCAGGGGCGGTGATCGTGGTGCGCAGCGCTTCAAAAAGGCGCGGCTAGTGGGCCTCTGCACGAATCGCTACGCCGTGTGCATCTGCGGTCTCGGGCGGTCTGCGTCGTTGCAAATACTCGCAATAGCGATGGCTATTGCTGCGTTTTGCGCCTTGCAGCCGTTCCCGATCCGCAGCGCCCACTTGCAGGCCCCCGGGGCGCGCAGCCGCCGCGCAAGGGCCGCCCCGACATGCCAATGTCGGCTTCGCTCCGTGCGCTGGCGGCGTCCCCCGGTGGGGGAAGGCACCGCAGGCGACTCAGGGGGCTTCATCCTCAAGCGGCCATCACCCGGTTTTTGCCCGAGCGTTTGGCCAGGTACATGCTCTGGTCGGCCCGCTTGAGGGCGTCTACGCTGGTTTCACTGTCGTGCAGTTGGGCCACGCCCGCGCTGAAGGTGATGAGGATTTTTTCGCTGCCCTGCAAGAAAAAGCGCGTGGTCAGCTCGCGTTGCAGCCGCGTCATGGCGGCCACGCCGCTGTCCACGTTGGTGTCGGGCAGCAGTAGCACGAATTCTTCGCCGCCGTAGCGGGCCAGCAGGTCCTGGGGGCGCATCACTTCGCGGGTGACTTGTGCCAGGTGCACCAGGGCCGCGTCGCCCACGGTGTGGCCCAGGCGGTCATTGATGTTCTTGAAGTTGTCGATGTCCAGCAGCGCCAGGCACAGGGGGTTGCCCAGGCGGCGGGCACGGGCCACCTCGCGCTCCATGGCCTCGTCCAGCCCTTTGCGGTTGAGGGTGCCGGTCAGCGGGTCGTGCCTTGCCTGGGCGCTGGCACGGTCCAGCTCTTGCTGCAGCTTGGCCACCTCGGCGTGCTTGGCGTCGGTGCGTTCGCGCAGCTCTTGCAGCTCGGTGTGGGTGAGCTTGGTGTCCAGGGCCATGGCGCGGGTGGCGGTCATCACCTCTTCGAGCACCGGGGCGATTTCCTGGAGGTTGTTGGCCTTGCCGATCAGGTCGGCGCAGCGCTCCATGGTGTCGTGGTAGGTGGTGCTGGAGGCCGTCATCTGCGCCAGGCGCTCGATGAAGGTGGCCAGCATGTCCTTCATCTGCTCCTGGGCCTCGGCCGTGCGGGCCTTGGCTTCGGTCTGCTTGAAGATCACGTCCTTCAGGCGCAGTTGCACGTCGTCCAGGCGGCGCAGCGTGAGCGGCGGGGTCGAGGCAGCCATCAGCGCCTCGGCCTGCCCGCGCAGCCAGCGGTCGTCCACGCTGAGCACGGCAATGTTCTCAAACACCATGTGCAGCAATTGCAGCAGGCTGGCGCGGATGGCGGCCTGGTCTTCGGTGGCGAACGACAGGCGGTAGGTGAAGTTGCCCAGCATGAGTTGCACGGTGGACAGTGGCGGCGCAGGTTCGCGCAGAAAACCGGTGAGCTGCCCGGCCATGTCGTGCACGCGCGCATCGTCTTCGCCCAGGGCGGGCAGGGTGTTGTCGATGAGGCGGGCCAGCAGCTCGGCAAAGTCGGGGGGCAGCACGCCACTGGTGGCGCCCTCTGGGGCGGCTGCGGGCGTTGCGGCCACAGGGCTCAGTCCCAGGTTGGCGTAGCCCACCATCACGCTTTGCAGCGCTGACCAGTCTTTGTTGGCAATGGCTTTTTCAAACTGGGTGAGCAGCCGCTTTTGGGGCGGCGTTTGCGCCGGCAGCAGGCGCTGGATGCTGCTTAACTGGGCGTCAGGAAAAGGCTGGCTGCTACGGGTGCCGGCAATCTCGTCGTAAATGGCCAGGTAGTTGTCTGGCGTAGGGGCCAGCCGGCGGGTGGCCAGTTGTTTGAGCGTTTCGCGCGCGATTTCGTAAGGTTGACGGTCTGCCATGTGCGAACACCAGTATCAAGGACAGCAAGGGTGCCCGAGTGTGACACAGCCCCGCTGCGGCGCGGTGGCCTTTTGGTGGCCTTTGGGACGTCTGCACGCCCCTGGCTGGGGCGTGGTGGCTGGCACCGTGGGCGGTCAGCCGTTGACCATGACCAGTTTGCCCATGACGCCCCGCGAGCCCATGTGGGCGTAAGCCTGGGGCAACTCGGCCATGGGCATGGTGCGGTCGATCACAGGTTTGATCTTGCCCTGCCCGTACCACTGGGCCAGCTCGGCCATCATGGCGGCATTGGCCTGGGGCTCGCGCTTGGCAAAGTCGCCCCAGAACACGCCCACGATGGACGCGCCTTTGAGCAGCGCCAGGTTGAACGGCAGCGCTGGGATGGGCCCCGAGGCAAATCCCACCACCAGGTAGCGGCCCCGCCACGCGATGGAGCGGAAGGCGGGCTCGGCAAAGTCGCCCCCCACGGGGTCGTAGATCACGTCGGGGCCTTTGCCATCGGTCAGGGCCTTGATGGCATCGCGCAGGTTCTCTTTGCTGTAGTTGATGGTGGCGTCTGCCCCGATGGAGGTGCACAGCGCGCACTTTTCATCGCTGGAGGCGGCCGCAATCACCCGGGCGCCCATGGCTTTGGCAATCTGGATGGCTGCGGTGCCCACGCCCCCGGCGGCGCCCAGCACCAGCACGGTTTCACCCGCCTTGAGTTGGGCGCGGTCTACCAAGGCGTGGTGCGAGGTGGCGTAAATCATGATGAAGGCCGCAGCGTCCACCGCCGGAAATCCTGCGGGCAGTGGCATGCACAGCGCCGCTGGCGCCAGGGTGTGGGTGCCAAAGCCCCCGGTGCCGGAGAGGCAGGCCACGCTTTGCCCCACCTGCAGGTGCTTGACGCCATCGCCCACGGCCACCACGGTGCCCGCGTACTCAGAGCCCGGCACAAACGGCAGCGGTGGCTTCATCTGGTATTTGTTCTGCACGATCAGCAGGTCGGGGAAGTTCAGGCTGGCGGCCTTGATCTCGATGAGCACCTCGCCCGCTTTGGGGGTGGGCGTGGGCAGTTCTGTCCAGGCCAGCGCGTCTACGCCAGTGGGGTTGGTGCAAAGCCAGGCGTGCATGGTTGTCTCCTTGGGTCGTTATGGGCGCGGATGATAGGTGGGGCCGGGGTGGGGCGATGTCCCACGAGCGACCCCCGGGAACCGACAGCAAAGACCCTCGGCAGGCGCCGGCCCGGGTCTCGGCCGCTTCGTGGCCAGGATGGTTGGGCCCGGGTTGATCTGTATCGCCAAAGCAGCGAATGTCCACTTGGGGCATTCTTGGGCACCCCTCCTACAATGCGCTGCAATCAGCACCCGTACCCCATGAAAATTCTCATCTCCAACGACGACGGTTACCAGGCGCCCGGAATTGTGGCGTTGTACGAGGCGCTCAAGTCTCTGGCGGATGTTGAGGTGGTGGCCCCAGAGCACAACAACAGTGCCAAGTCGAACGCGCTGACCCTGCATTCCCCCCTGTACGTGCACAAGGCGGCCAACGGGTTCCGCTACGTGAATGGCACCCCCGCAGATTGCGTGCACATTGCGCTCACGGGGTTGCTGGGTTACCGGCCCGATCTGGTGGTGTCTGGCATCAACAACGGCGCCAACATGGGGGATGACACCATTTACTCGGGCACCGTGGGGGCGGCGATGGAGGGCTATCTGTTCGGCATTCCGGCCATCGCTTTTTCACAGGTGGACAAGGGTTGGGGCGAGATTGACGCAGCGGCCGCCAAGGCGCGTGAGATCGTGGCGCAGTTGCTGCACAGCAATTTGGTGGCCCCTGTGGCGTCTTCGGCGGCAGCGCCTTGGCTGCTGAATGTCAATATTCCCAACATGCCGCTGCAAGCGCTGAAGCCCCTGAAGCTGTGCCGCCTGGGGCGTCGCCATGCTGCAGAGCGGGTCATCACACAGGAAAGCCCCAGGGGCGAGGTGATGTACTGGATCGGCGGCGCGGGGCCTGCCAAGGACGATGCCGAGGGCACGGACTTCCATGCCACGGCGCAGGGCCATGTGTCGATGACGCCCTTGAAGGTTGACCTGACAGACCACGACCACCTGGGGTATTGGGCGCAAACTGCGGCCCGCATGCAGTCTGGCGGTACTGGCGGAGGCGGGCACTGATGCAGCGGCGCCCAGGTTTCCCTGCCAAATTGCCGGGGGCGTCCAACGCCCCGGCGGCCAAGCCCCCGGCACCAGCCTTGCCCGTGGCGGGCCGGGTGACTGTGCCGACGGCGGTGGGCACGGGGCTGGATTCTGCGGCGGTGCGTGCCCGCATGGTGCAAAAGCTGGCAGCCGCAGGCATCTCTTCACCCCAGGTGCTGCAGGCCATGGGGGCGGTGGAGCGCCATCGCTTTGTCGACAGCGCCTTGGGTAACCAAGCCTACGAAGACACCAGTTTGCCCATCGGCATGGGGCAGACCATCTCCAAGCCCAGCATCGTCGCCCGCATGTGCGAGTTGCTTCTGGGTGCTGAAGGTGCGCGCGCGGGTGGGATGGGGCGTGTTCTGGAAATTGGCACGGGCTGTGGCTACCAGGCGGCGGTGCTGAGCCTGCTGGCCCGCGAGGTCTACACGCTGGAGCGTGTGCGCAATCTGCATGAAAAAGCCCGTGACAATTTGCGCCCCTTTCGCTTGCCCAATGTGCATCTGCTGTTTGGCGATGGAATGCTTGGATATGCCAAGGGCGCCCCTTACGCCGCCATCATTGCGGCGGCGGGTGGCGACTCGGTGCCGCAGGCCTGGTGCGACCAATTGGCCGTGGGGGGGCGCTTGGTGGCCCCTATGGCGGTGGCCGGTGGTCAGCAAATGTTGCTCGTAATCGACAAAACAGTGCACGGTTTGAAACAAAACGTGCTCGAGCCTGTTCATTTTGTCCCTCTAAAATCGGGGATTGCCTGAAGGGAATTGCTTATGTTCGTATCGCGTGGTCTTGTCGTTGGGTTTTCTGTGGCGATGGCGGGGGTTCTGCTGTCCGGCTGCGGCACCCGGCTGAGCAAGGCCCCAGTGGAAGATCGGGGAACGTCTTCTGGCAACGCGTCTGGCTCCAGCTCTCAGCCTGGTGTGGTGGTGGCAACCCCCATCAAGCCGTTGCCTGGCGCTGAAAATGCCGGCAAACCGGGCTACTACACCGTCAAGCCTGGGGATACCCTGATCCGCATCGGCTTGGAAAACGGCCAGGGCTGGAAAGACATTGCCCGCTGGAACAATCTGGAGAACCCTAACCTGATTGAGGTCGGGCAGGTGTTGCGAGTGAGTGCCTCAGTGCCTGCTCCCGCGCCAGCCGCCTCTGCGGCCGTTGCTTCCGACACCGGCGTGGTGACGCGTCCCGTCACATCGTCGTCTGTGACGCCAGCCGCTGCGGCCAGCGCATCCAGTGCTCCCAAGACGCCTGCCTCTGGGGCAGCGCCTGTGGTGGCTGTTGCAACGCCAACGCCTGCCGCAGCCCCTGCACCAGCGGCACCTCCCGCAGGTGCGGTCGAAGACGATGTGTCTTTCATCTGGCCTGCGTCCGGCGCTTTGTTGGCGGGGTTTGATGAGGCCCGCAACAAGGGCTATGACATCGCCGGTAAGGCTGGAGACGCGGTGCTGGCTGCAGCAGACGGCCGCGTGGTGTATTCGGGGGCTGGTTTGCGTGGCTATGGCAACCTGATCATCCTCAAGCACAACAACACGTTCTTGACAGCGTACGCCCACAACCAGACCTTGCTCGTCAAGGAGGACCAGGCGGTGCGGCGCGGTCAGAAGATTGCCGAGATGGGCAACACGGATGCAGACCGGGTGAAGTTGCATTTTGAAATTCGCCGTCAGGGCAAGCCGGTAGACCCGGCGCGCTACTTGGCGGCCCGTTGAGCGTGGCCAAGTCTGTGGCAGTCAAAGGGGCGAAAGCCCCTTTGAGCGTTTTGGAGGGCGCAAACGCAGCACCGCCCGTCGCGCAGCCTGAATCCGAAGATGGGACCCTGGGCGTCATCCAGTCTGTGGCAGAGGAGGGTTTGGAGGGCGAGCTGGCCGATGGCATTGCGGCAGAGTCTGAGTTGCGGACCATGTCTGTGCCTGTATCGCAGCACGGCGAGCGCCTGGATCGCGCTCTGGCAGAGTTGGTGCCTGAGTTTTCACGCAGCTATTTGCAGCAACTGCTGGGGCAGGGGTTGGTGGCGGTCAATGGCCGGGTGGTGCCCAAGCCGTCAACCCGCGTCAAGGCCGGTGATGCGGTGGTGCTGGAAATGCGCCCTACGTTGCAAAGCCAGGCGTTTCGTCCAGAGTCCATGCCCATTGAGGTGGTGTACGAGGACGCCCATCTGCTGGTGATTAACAAGCCTGCGGGTTTGGTGGTGCACCCTGCGCCTGGCAATTGGAGTGGTACCTTGCTCAATGGCCTTTTGGGGCGTGATGAGCGGGCTGCTTTGGTGCCCCGTGCGGGCATTGTGCACAGACTCGACAAGGACACGAGTGGCCTGATGGTGGTGGCGCGCGATCGGTCAACGATGGACGCGCTGGTGACCATGATTGCGGCCCGCGACGTGAGCCGCAAGTACCTGGCTTTGGCGCACAAGCCTTGGGCCGGGAATGCCTTGCGTGCGGTGAATGCACCAATAGGGCGTGATCCTCGCAATCGGCTGCGCATGGCGGTGGTGGATCTCTCTGCCCACGCAGGCAAGGCGGCGCGCACTGATATTCGCCTGCTGCAGTCTTGTGGGCAGGGGTGCTGGGTGGAATGCACCTTGCACACGGGGCGCACACACCAGATTCGCGTTCACATGGCCTCGCTGGGGCATGCGCTGGTAGGGGACGCGTTGTATGGCGGCTCTCCCGTGGGGGCAATACAACGGCAGGCGTTACATGCCTACCGTCTGGCCTTCAGGCATCCGGTCACAGGTGAGGACTTGGTGCTGGAGGCGCCTGTGCCTGCGGATATGCGCCTGGCGCTGTCCGATTGGGGCCTGAGCTACAATCCGTAGCAATGGGCCGTGAGGCCTGAGAATGCCCGAAGACGGAATCCCGCCGGGCCCTGTCGTATACCGACCGCGCTTTCAGCGCCCTTTGACCAATCCCTGCTATCGGTGAGCCCTTCCTGTTGCGAGGGCCATTTTCCGGAATCGCTGAACCATGAATACGGTGGATGCCAAGCGGGTCCTAGAGACTGCCCTGATCTGTGCTCCTCAGCCCGTGCCTTTGCGTGAGCTGAGGGTGCTGTTCAATGATGCCCTGGGTTCAGACACGCTGAAAATGCTGCTGCAAGACTTGCAGCGCGACTGGGAATCTCGTGGTGTGGAACTGGTGCAAGTGGCGACAGGTTGGCGCTTTCAGAGCAAGCCTGAGATGCGCGAGTATCTGGACCGCCTGCATCCTGAAAAGCCGCCCCGGTATACCCGCGCCACGCTGGAAACTTTGGCCATCATTGCGTACCGCCAGCCGGTCACCCGGGGGGATATTGAAGACATTCGCGGTGTGACCGTGAACAGTCTGATCATCAAGCAACTGGAAGACCGAGGGTGGGTGGAGGTGATTGGTCACCGGGAAACGGTGGGTCGTCCTGCATTGTTTGCAACGACCCGGCAGTTTTTGGATGACCTGGGGCTTTCATCGCTGGACCAACTGCCGGTGTTGGACGATCCTTCGTCCCACGCCAATGTGCTGGAGGCGATGGCAGCGGCCCAGTCCACAGGTGTACAAGAAGGTGGCGGGAGCGACTTGACTCCGCTGGAGGCTGCAGCTGATGTGCCGTCAGCGCCGGCTGCGGGCGCGGGTGGTGCTTTGGGCGGTGATTTGTTTGAAATGGCGGAGGACACGCTCCGCAATGACCAGGTAGATGCCAGTGATGGCGTCACAGGAACCCCACATGAATGATTCGACTCCAGTGAATGCGGAAGACCTTCCGCGCGAGCCACTTGCCCAAGATGATGCTGCACCTGCAGCACGGGCTCCACGCAAGCGTGCCGCAGCCAAAAAACCAGCATCCTCTGCGGCGGACTTGGCGAATGATGTTGGCGCTGCTGTGGAGCCAGTAGTGTCTGGCGCCGCACTGGAAAATTCTGCACCCGAGGCTTCGGCCGTTAAGCCCCGTGGCGGGCGTCCTGGTGCCAAGCCTCAGCCCTCTGCAGGTGCTGCGCAGGGTTATCAATTCTCTGACGTGGTGTCGGGCCGGTTTGACGATGAGGATGCCGAGGGCGATGCTCTGCCAGTCAAGCGGGTGCTGTTGCCACAGGTGGAAACCCCCAAGTTGCACAAGGTCTTGGCCCAGGCGGGTTTGGGGTCGCGCCTTGAGATGGAGCAATTGATTCTGGAGGGGCGGATCTCTGTCAATAATGAGCCTGCCCACGTGGGTCAGCGCATCCAGTACGGCGACCAAGTCAAAGTCAACGGCAAGCCCATTCGCTACCGTATCGACCCGCCGCCACCCAGGGTGATCGCATACCACAAGCCCGTCGGCGAAGTGGTGACCCACGACGATCCGCAAAATCGGCCCACGGTGTTTCGCAAATTACCCCGACTCCAAAATGGCAAATGGCAGTCTGTGGGGCGTTTGGACTTGAACACCGAGGGCTTGTTGCTGTTTACCAGCTCCGGAGAGCTGGCCAACAAGCTGATGCACCCCCGGTTCGGGCTGGAGCGCGAGTACGCTGTGCGTGTCTTGGGCGCGCTCAGCAACGAAGAGAAGCAGCGGCTGCTCGATGGTGTGCGCCTGGACGATGGCATGGCCGCCTTTGGCTCCATTGAAGACGGTGGCGGTGAGGGATCAAACTGCTGGTATCGGGTCACGATCTCTGAGGGGCGCAATCGGGAAGTGCGCCGCATGCTTGAGTCGGTCGGGCATGCCGTCAGTCGTCTGATTCGCATCCGATATGGCGCCATGATGCTGCCCCGAGGGCTCAAGCGCGGGGCCTGGATGGAGCTGGATGATTCCGATATCCGCTCGCTGTTGCGCGCCGCAGGTGAGGGCAACGGTGCCGCGCCTGACCGTGATGGCGATGCGGGCGCGCAGCGGCGCGCAGGTGCAAACCCCCGTGGCAAAAGTGGTGGCCCGGGTGCGCCAGCTCGCCGCAACGACCGAGGTGCTGTGGGCGCCTTTGGTGGACAACGTTCACGCCGCCGTGATGATGGTGGTGCAGGCTCGGCAGGTGATCGCCAGCGTGGTGGAGCCCAGCCCGACCCGATGAAAACGTCGGTGGGATACATCGGATCCGATAGCCTCTCCCGTCAACGCCAGGCGCAACGCGCCCCGGGTGGCGGGGGCGCTCGACGCGGCCGTGGTCGCTCTTGATCGCGCAGCACGGTTAGAATCGAGGGTTTTGTCTGCTAGGCAAAAGAATTTTAGTAACATTTATTCAGGAATATCAACATGGCTATCGAACGCACTCTCTCCATCATCAAGCCTGACGCAGTGGCCAAGAACGTGATCGGCCAGATCTACGCCCGTTTTGAGGCTGCTGGCCTCAAGGTGGTGGCTGCCCGCATGGCCCACCTGTCGCGCCTGGAAGCAGAGCAGTTCTACGCTGTGCACAAGGCACGTCCTTTCTTCAAGGACCTGGTGGACTTCATGATTTCCGGCCCTGTGATGATCCAGGCTCTGGAA
This sequence comes from Acidovorax sp. 56, assembly GCF_002749705.1. NCBI lineage: Bacteria > Pseudomonadati > Pseudomonadota > Betaproteobacteria > Burkholderiales > Comamonadaceae > Acidovorax > Acidovorax sp. 56. The sequence continues at coordinate 1,991,299 of NZ_PEEV01000001.1, read as the reverse complement.
GGCGAAAACGCCATCCTGAAGAACCGCGAGCTGATGGGCGCTACCGATCCTAAGAAGGCTGACGCTGGCACGATCCGCGCTGACTTTGCAGACAGCATCGATGCCAACGCCGTGCACGGTTCTGATGCTCCTGAAACAGCGCAAGTGGAAGTTGCCTTCTTCTTCCCTGGCCTGAACATTTACTCCCGCTGAGATGGCGGTCCCCATGACCTGTCCCACCTGTGTGGGGTGTATGTGCCATGGGGACAGCTGCGAGCGGTCTCGCGCAAGGCTGCCGCAATGACCACCAACCTCCTTGAATTTGACCTGGATGCGCTGATCGCTTTCTGTGAGCGATTGGGCGAGAAACGTTTTCGCGCGACCCAGTTATTTCGTTGGATTCACCAGCGCGGGGCCAGCGATTTCGATGCCATGAGCGATTTGGCCAAGGCATTGAGAGAAAAGCTCAAAGGTTGCGCGCACATCGAAGCGTTGCCTGTCATCAGTGAGCATGTGTCTGCGGATGGCACCGTCAAATGGCTTTTTGACGTGGGCGATGGAAACGCGGTGGAGTCGGTCTTTATCCCCGAGGATGATCGAGGCACCTTGTGTATTTCATCCCAGGCCGGTTGTGCCGTGGGGTGTCGCTTTTGCTCCACGGGTCACCAAGGTTTCAGCCGCAATCTCACTTCGGGTGAGATCGTTGCGCAGCTTTGGTTTGCCGAGCATGCGCTGCGTGCCCGGTTGAATACCTCTGACCGGGTGATTTCCAATGTGGTGATGATGGGCATGGGTGAGCCCTTGCAGAACTACTCTGCGTTGGTTCCGGCTTTGCGCGTAATGCTGGACGACCATGGGTATGGTCTGTCCAGGCGGCGGGTGACGGTTTCTACATCAGGCGTTGTTCCGATGATGGATCGGTTGGCCCAAGACTGCCCTGTGGCGCTGGCGGTTTCGCTGCATGCCCCGAATGATGCCCTGCGGGACAACTTGGTCCCGCTCAATCGCAAATATCCCATCCATGAATTGCTGGATGCCTGTCAGCGTTATTTGGAGCATGCTCCGCGTGACTTCATCACCTTCGAATATTGCATGCTGGACGGCGTCAATGACCAAGCTGAGCATGCCAGGCAGTTGATTGAGCTGGTTCAACCCGCACGCGGTCGCGGTGTTCGGTGCAAGTTCAATCTGATTCCATTTAATCCATTTCCAGCATCGGGTTTGACGCGATCGCCGCAGAATCAGGTGCTTGCTTTCGCCAAATTGCTCAGCGATGCAGGTATTGTCACGACAGTTCGTAAAACGCGCGGTGATGATATCGATGCTGCTTGCGGGCAACTGGCTGGAGATGTTAAGGACAGAACGCGCGCTGCAGAGCGCATGGCTAAACAACGCACCATTGTGCTGAAGCCGATAGCTTGATTCACTGACACAAAGAGGGGCGTTGTATGGTGAGATTGGTGGGGCGTATTCGAATCTATTGCCGTGGGGCGCTTTGGGTGTTGGGTGTAGCAAGCACGGGTTTTCTACTTCCTGGTTGTGCGACAAATGGGGGGGTGCAGGCCTCTGACACCAGTTCCAGTGTGGTGACGCCCTCTGACGAGTCAGACGTGCGTCGGCGTGCCCGCATCCGGCTTGAGTTGGCGGCCAAGTATTTCGAAAACGGACAGGCCAGCGTCGCGTTGGATGAGGTCAAGCAGGCACTCGCAACCGATCCCACCTATGTAGATGCCCTCAATATGCGTGGGTTGATTTACATGCAGCTGAATGATGTGGCCCAAGCGGAGGACAGCTTCCGCCGTGCGATTTCTATGCGTTCTACAGACTCGAATCTGCTGCATAACTATGGCTGGTTGCTCTGTCGGCAAAGAAAGTATGCAGAAGCAGATCAGCAATTCGATAGGGCGTTGGCGAACCCCGCTTACGTAGCCAGAAGCAAGACCTTGATGGGCAAGGGTCTGTGTCAGTCGAGTTCTGGAAAATTAGAGGATGCCGAGCAGTCCTTGCTCAAGTCATACCAACTGGATGCCGGCAATCCGGTGGTGAGTTATCACCTTGCTTTGCTGCTGTTTCGCCGCCAAGAACTGACGCGCGCGCAGTTTTATATTCGGCGATTGAACAACAGCGGCATGGCCAACTCCGAGTCCCTTTGGCTGGGAATTAAGGTCGAGAAGGCGCTGGGCGACAACGTAGCAATGCTTCAGTTGGCTGACCAACTGCGCAAGCGCTTCCCAGAGTCTGCTGAGATGGGTGCGTACCAGCGTGGAGCCTTCAATGAGTGAGCCCACGGTTGCCTTGGCATTGGCTCAAGACGGTGCGACTCAGCCCACTGCGGGTGAAATTTTGCGCAGTGCCCGTGAGGCGTCGGGTGTTCACATTGAGGCGTTGGCAGTGGCCCTGAAGGTGCCTGTCAGCAAGCTGGAAGCGTTGGAGTCCAATCGGCTTGAGTTGCTCCCCGATACCGTATTTATGCGGGCTTTGGCTTCCAGTGTGTGTCGGACACTCAAGCTGGATCCTGCGCAAGTCTTGTCTCTTCTGCCTCAGTCAAAAAATCCGCGCTTGATTCCTGAGCGATCCGATATCAACACACCCGTGAAAAGTGTGGCAGGCAAGACTTTTGTTTCCAACGGTGGTTCGAGACATTCGTCGTGGTTGATGTTCGGTGTGTTCGTGCTGTTGATTGGAGCTGCTGCCGTTTTTTATTGGCCTGCTGGCTTTCAGCCTTGGAATTCGGGACCACTCTCCTTGGTGGGTAGCGCCGCTGTTACCCCTTCGGGCCATGAGGCGTCGGCTTCAAAGACTGAGGAGATCGCTGCTGCTGTTCAGCCGCCGGTGGCGGTAGAGCCAGCGCCTGCTGTCATCAATACGGTTGCCAGTAGTGCGGTTGCCTTGCCCGTGGTCCCTTCTCCTGCAGTCGCTCCACCCGCTTCTGCTGCGTTGCCAGCGATCGCTGATACGTCTGCTGCATTGTTGATGCTGCGCGCGCGAGGGGACTCCTGGGTTCAAGTGCGTGATGCATCAGGGCGCGTGGTTTTCGAGAAGAAGTTAGCTTCAGGCGATGCAGCACCCGTGTCGGGGGTTTTGCCCTTGAGCGTGGTTGTGGGGCGTGTCGATGTGACTGACGTCTTCGTTCGTGGCAAGCCCCTGGAGCTGAATGCTGTGTCGCGTGAGAACGTCGCGCGCTTCGAGGTGAAATAGTGAGCAACTTCACAAACGTTTCCGATCCCATTCCGTTGGTGACTCCTGCCGTGCGTAAATCTCGCCAGGCGCGAGTGGTTTGGGGCGATCGTGTTGTCACGGTGGGTGGTGGTGCCTTGGTACGCGTGCAGTCGATGACCAACACGGATACCGTCGACGCTATCGGCACCGCGATTCAAGTCAAAGAGCTCGCCCAGGCTGGCTCTGAGTTTGTGCGCATCACGGTCAATACGCCTGAAGCCGCGGCGGCCGTTCCATACATCCGTGAGCAACTGGATCGTATGGGTGAGAACGTTCCGCTTGTGGGTGATTTTCACTACAACGGGCACACGCTCCTCACGCAGTTTCCTGCTTGCGCAGAGGCTTTGTCAAAGTACCGGATCAACCCGGGAAATGTAGGCAAGGGTGAGAAGCGTGATCGCCAGTTTGGTCAGATGATTGAAGCTGCGATGCGCTGGAATAAGCCCATTCGCATCGGCGTTAACTGGGGGAGCCTGGACCAGGAGTTGCTGGCGAGTTTGATGGATGTGAATAGCCGCCGAAGCCAGCCTTGGGATGCCCGTCAAGTCATGTACGAGGCGCTGATTTCCTCGGCTATTGAATCTGCGCACCGCGCAGAGGAAATGGGGATGGACGGCAACCAGATCATTTTGTCGTGCAAGGTAAGCGGTGTGCAGGACCTCATCGGTGTGTACCGTGAGTTGGCACGCCGGTGTGACTACGCATTGCACTTGGGGTTGACAGAGGCAGGTATGGGAACCAAAGGCACTGTGGCGTCTGCTGCAGCCCTTTCGGTGCTTCTGCAAGAAGGAATTGGCGACACGATCCGCGTGTCCTTGACACCCCAACCTGGTGAGTCTCGGAATCAGGAAGTCGTGGTTGCTTCCGAGATTTTGCAGGCCCTGGGTTTGCGCGTATTTGTCCCTAGTGTGACGGCTTGCCCTGGCTGTGGGAGAACCACCAGCACGACCTTTCAAGAGCTTGCCAAGCAGATTGATGACTTCTTGCGCTCGCAGATGCCGGTGTGGCGTGTCAAGTACCCCGGTGTTGAGGGATTGCGTGTGGCTGTCATGGGCTGCATTGTGAATGGCCCTGGGGAGAGCAAGCATGCGGATATCGGTATCAGCTTGCCTGGCACGGGTGAGTCGCCTGCGGCCCCCGTGTTTATCGATGGAGAAAAAGCCCTGACTCTGCGTGGCGAGAACATTGCCGCCGAATTCCATCAGATCGTTGAAAGCTACATTGAACGCCGATTCGGTGGCGTGGTTGCTGCCTAGCCATCTCTCGATGAGGTGCGCGTTTTTTGCACCCTTGAAATATCAGATTTTAGAAAAGCAAAGCTGTGAGCACAGACAAAGTCGTAACCGCTTCAAAGGCGGAAAAAGTGACCTCGGTGAAGGGGATGAACGATATCTTGCCCCCAGACTCCGCACGTTGGGAATGGCTGGAGGGTAAGGTTCGTACGCTGATGGATCGCTACTCCTACCGCAACATCCGCACCCCCATTGTGGAGCCTACAGCGTTATTTGTGCGCGGCTTGGGCGAGGTGACGGATATCGTGGAAAAAGAGATGTATTCGTTTGAAGACCGTCTCAACGGAGAGCATTTGAGCTTGCGCCCAGAAGCCACTGCTGGCGTTGTGCGGGCTGTCTCTGAAAACTCCATGCTCTATGACGGTGGGAAACGCCTTTATTACATGGGGCCTATGTTTCGTCACGAACGGCCGCAGCGTGGAAGATATCGCCAGTTTCACCAGATCGGTGCCGAAGCGCTTGGCTTTCCAGGGGCGGAGGTGGATGCGGAGCTGATACTTCTGGCCAATTCTTTGTGGCGCGAGTTGGGATTGCAAGGCGTGCGCCTGGAGTTGAATAGCCTTGGTCAGCCGCAGGAGCGACAAGCCCACCGGGCAGCGTTGATTGCGTACTTGGAGCAACACAGCGAATCCCTTGACGAAGAGGCCCGTCGCCGACTCCATAGCAATCCGCTGCGTATCCTGGACACGAAGAACCCTGGGCTGCAGGCCATTGTGAATGCGGCGCCGAGATTGATCGATTTCTTGGGTCCAGAGTCACTGGCCCACTTTGACAGGGTCAAGGCGATTTTGGATGCGAATGGTGTGGCATGGACCCTCAATCCGAGGTTGGTCCGTGGCATGGACTATTACAACCTCACTGTTTTTGAGTTCGTGACGGACCAGCTTGGGTCTCAGGGCACTATCTGTGGTGGCGGGCGCTATGACTATTTGATGGAGCAAGTGGGTGGTAAGGCCGCTCCTGCCGTCGGCTGGGCTTTGGGAGTTGAGCGTGTGTTGGAGTTGTTGAAAGAGCAGGACAAGGCCGCGATTTCGTTAGCCCCCGATGTGTATGCCGTGATTCCCAGCACCTCATCCCTCCCTGTGGCAATGAGGACGATGGAGCAACTCCGTGCTTTGGGCCTCTCTATTCAGATGCACGCATCGGCATCTGCTGATGGCTCGATGGGTAGCATGAAATCCCAATTCAAGCGGGCCGATGGCAGTGGTGCTGCGTACGCGCTCGTTTTTGGTGATGAAGAGCTAACGCGTGGCGTCGTATCCATCAAGTCACTCCGCGATGGGGTGGGGGCCCAGGTCGAGCAATCCTTGGAAACCGTTTCTCTTTGGGCTGGCAACCTACAATCGCGCCCAACCAACTGAACTGACGTAAAGCATTCATGGCAAATCACTTAGATCTGGAAGAACAAGAACAGCTTGATCAGCTCAAGCATTTTTGGAACACCTGGGGTACACCTATTTCGGCAGTCTTGCTGGTGGTGATGGGGGGGCTTGCGGCTTGGAATGGCTACCAATATTGGCAGAATCGACAAGCCTCCCAGGCGGCTGCTTTGCTGGATGCCGTAGAAGTTGCCGCCCAAGCAAAAGATCAATCACGTGTAGAGCAGGCGTTTACCGATATCAAGGCGAAGTACTCTGGCACGCCACAGGCTGATATGGCGGGTTTTGCTTTGGCAAAGACGATGCAGGAAGCTGGCAACCTGGATGCTGCTAAATCCGCGCTTGGTTGGGTGGCCGAGCAATCTACGGATGCGGGTTACAAGGCCATTGCCAAGCTGCGGTTGTCTAGTGTGCTGATGGAGCAAAAGCAGTTTGATGCAGCTTTGCAGCAATTGCAGGGCAGCTTCCCGCCTGAGTTTGAGGGTGTCGCAGCCGACCGCAAAGGTGATGTTCTGATGTTGCTTGATCGCCGGTCAGACGCTGTGGTTGAGTACGGCCGGGCCTACAAGGCACTGGATGAAACCATTGAATACCGGCGCATGGTGGAAGTCAAACTGAATGCACTGGGTGTCGATCCTCAAAGCACGTCCTCTGGTGCCATTGCTTCGCCGGATGTAAAGAAATGAAATCAATAGCTTCCATGTCTTCACTTCGTCCGTCCAGATGGTGTGCGCGAGTTGCTCCTCTGGTGATTGCAATCGCTTTGAGCGGCTGCTCCATGTGGGGTGGAAGCAAAGCTGTCGCCCCTGATTTGGGAGAAAACATCCCGGTTCTGGGTGTTCGTCAGGCTTGGAGTGCCAAGGTTGGCGCTTCGTCTGGCGCAGCGTTGGATGTCCGTGTTCAGGACTATCGGGTGACGATTGCATCGTCCGAAGGTAGCCTGGTTGCGATTGACGCCCGAACCGGTGGTGATTTGTGGCGTGCAAGTCTTGGGGAGCCTTTATCGGCTGGCGTCGGTGCTGACGCTCGGTATACGGCGGTTGTCTCTCGATCCAATGCCCTGATCGTGCTGGACCAGGGTAAAGAAGCGTGGCGTCAAAGTCTTGCTTCGCAGGTATTTACGGCACCTTTGGTCGCTGGTGGCCGCGTATTCGTCTTGGCTGCAGATCGTTCGGTTTCAGCGTTTGATTTGAATACGGGGCGAAAGCTCTGGAACCAGACACGGTCCGGAGGCGAAGCCTTGGTCTTGAGGCAAGGTGGCGTGATAGCTGCTGTGGGTGATACCTTGGTGGTTGGTATGTCAGGTCGACTGGTCGGATTGAATCCTGACACCGGGACGGTCCGTTGGGAGGCTCCTTTGGCCAGTCCACGTGGAATCAATGACGTTGAGCGTTTGGTGGAGTTGGTGGGACGCGTCAGCCGTGTGGGGGATTCGGTTTGTGTGCGTGCATTCCAAGCCTCTGTGGGCTGTGTGAATGTGGTCCGAGATCGGGCTAGTGTTGTTTGGTCTCAGCAGGCCAGTGGCTCTGAAGGTGTTCACGGGGACTCTGAAGCCATCTATGGGACTGAGAGCAATGGACATGTGATTGCTTGGCGCCGCGATGATGGAACACGCTTGTGGTCTTCTGATCGACTCAGGTTGCGAAAGTTGACAGCACCCTTGGTCTTGGGGCGATCTGTGGTCTTGGGCGATGAGTCCGGTTGGGTCCACTTTTTGTCGCGTGCCGATGGCGCACCTCTGAATCGCGTCATGACTGATTCCTCGGGCATGGTTACGGCCCCAGTGGTTGCTGCAGATACTTTGGTTGTTGTCACGCGTAGTGGCGGCGTGTACGGCTTCCGTCCAGATTGATAGTGATAGGTATTGAATGAAGCCAGTTATTGCCCTTGTCGGGCGCCCAAATGTTGGGAAGTCAACACTTTTCAACCGTTTAACCAAATCGCGGGACGCTATCGTTGCTGATTTTGCGGGTCTCACGCGTGATCGTCACTATGGCAATGGGCGGCAGGGCAAGCACGAGTACATCGTGGTGGACACTGGTGGATTCGAGCCAGATGCCTCTGCGGGGATTTACCGCGAGATGGCCAAACAAACCCAGCAAGCGGTTGCCGAAGCTGATGTGGTCTTGTTTATCGTGGATGCTCGCGCTGGCGTTTCCGCACAAGACCATGACATTGCCAAATACCTGCGACGCCTGAGCAAGCCCTGCCTGCTTGTGGCGAACAAGGCCGAAGGTATGGTGGAGGGTGTTCAGCTTGCTGAGTTCTATGAGTTGGGTTTGGGGGCTGTGGTCCCTGCATCCGCGGCCCATGGCCAGGGTATTCGCGGCATCGTCGATGCCGCGTTTGCTCTTCTCAACATCCCCGACCTTGATGATGAGGCGGTTTCGGAAACTTCCTCTGATGTCATCAAGCTGGCTGTAGCAGGGCGACCTAATGTCGGGAAATCGACGTTGATCAATACTTGGCTGGGTGAGGAGCGCTTGGTCGCTTTTGACATGCCGGGTACCACGCGAGACGCGATTTCTGTGCCGTTTGAGAAAAATGGTCAGAAATTTGAGTTGATTGACACGGCGGGCTTGCGACGCAAAGGGCAGGTCTTTGAGGCGATCGAAAAGTTTTCGGTGGTCAAGACCCTGCAGGCGATTGAGTCCTCCAACGTCGTCTTGCTGCTCTTGGATGCGACCCAAGGGGTGACAGATCAAGATGCTCACATCGCTGGGTACATTCTTGAGAGTGGGCGGGCTGTTGTGATAGCAGTGAACAAATGGGATGCTGTGGATGATTACCAGCGTCAACTGCTCGAGCGTTCTATCGAGTCTCGGCTGTCCTTTTTGAAATTTGCATCTTTGCACTACATCTCTGCGAAGAAGAGGCAGGGCCTTGGTCCGTTATGGGCATCCATTGCGCAGGCACACAAGGCAGCAAACTGCAAAATGCCTACACCTGTCTTGACAAGGTTGCTATTGGAGGCTGTGCAGTTTCAGAGTCCTCAGCGATCAGGCATGTTCAGGCCCAAGCTGCGTTATGCCCACCAGGGTGGCATGAATCCACCAGTGATCGTGATCCACGGTAACTCGCTGGAACATGTGACGGCGGCGTATAAGCGGTTCCTTGAAGGTCGTTTTCGCAAAGAGTTTGAACTGGTCGGTACGCCACTGAGAATCGAGATGAAAACGTCTCACAATCCCTTCAAGGACGGCGAGAGCTCGTAGCTTGGTGGCTTCAAGGCGCTTGAACCAATGGTTCGGTGGGTTGACTGTCCATCGGGGCCAAAGGGCAATGCATCATTTCACCTGCCAGCTATCCTTGGTGTGGTATGGTCCTGCTTTACAACAACATTTTGAACACGGAGCATATCGTGAGCAATAAAGGTCAACTTCTTCAAGATCCATTCCTGAATGCACTGCGGCGTGAACACGTCCCAGTGTCCATTTATTTGGTGAATGGAATCAAGTTACAAGGTCAAATTGAGTCTTTTGATCAGTACGTTGTTTTGCTGCGTAATACTGTGACCCAGATGGTCTACAAGCACGCGATCTCCACGATCGTTCCTGGGCGTGCTGTGAATTTTTCGTCAGCAGAGTCATCGGACACGGACGTTAGTGCTCAGTCCTGACGCTCATCACCGCCCTAAACTCTCCTTTGCTTGTGGCATATCTCATTAAGAGCGTGCCGAGGTCTGCACAATGAAGCCCCAAACGACACCTCCAGTCATCTTGGTCGGTGTTGATATGGGGCTTCCTCATTTTGATGCTGAGCTGGAAGAATTGGGTTTGCTTGCTCAAACGGCGGGATTGAACCCTGTTGCGCGCGTGACCTGCAAGCGCAAAGCTCCGGATGCAGCTTTGTTCGTTGGTAGTGGCAAGGCCGATGAGATCAGAATGCTGGCGCAAATGCATGGCGCCGTCGAGGTGCTCTTTGACCAGTCTTTAAGTCCTGCGCAGCAGCGCAACCTTGAGCGACATCTGGAGCTTCCTGTCAACGACCGTACTCTCCTCATTCTGGAGATTTTTGCTCAACGTGCCCGCAGCCACGAAGGCAAGCTGCAGGTGGAACTTGCCAAGCTGCAGTATTTGAGCACGCGTTTAGTGCGCAGGTGGTCCCACTTGGAGCGGCAGCGTGGTGGTATCGGCACACGTGGTGGCCCTGGGGAGACGCAGATTGAGCTTGATCGGCGCATGATTGGAGACGCCATCAAGCGGACGAAGGAGCGGTTGCTCAAGGTCAAGCGCCAGCGTTCTACGCAGCGCAAGCAGCGCGAGCGGCGTGACGCGTTCACCATCTCATTGGTGGGTTACACGAATGCAGGCAAATCGACTTTGTTCAATGCCTTGGTCAAAGCGCGTGCCTATGCTGCCGATCAGCTGTTTGCAACGTTGGACACTACGACGCGACAGCTGTACCTTGCTGACGCGGGCCGATCAATCTCTTTGTCTGACACGGTCGGCTTCATTCGTGATCTTCCGCACGGACTTGTCGATGCGTTTCAGGCGACCTTGCAAGAGGCTGTGGATGCCGATTTGTTGCTCCATGTTGTGGATGCGGCCAACCCTGCTTTTCCAGAGCAAATTCAGCAAGTGCAGCGCGTGCTGACCGAAATTGGCGCTGACCGAATTCCTCAGATTTTGGTATTTAACAAGTCTGATGCTTTGGCGGAGGTGTCTCATCCTCTTGTATCAAAAGACACTTACGACTTGAATGGCATTTTGTGCACGCGGGTTTTTGTGAGTGCCTTGACGGGGACGGGTGTCGGCGCGCTGAGGGAAATACTCTCTGAGATTGTTTCGCGTGAAGCCGCAGAGATGTCCCCAGCTGACGGGGCTGAATTTTCAGAGCTTTCGGCTTGATTGGGCACAATGCTGCTCTGATCGTTACCTATAGAGACCAAGAGATTTTGCGCATGAATTTTCAAAATCGCGATTCGCGCTTAGCTGCATTGCAGAGGTTGGCATTAGGGGTTTTCAATCTGAATGACCCTAGATGGGGGCGGGGCGAAGATAAGCCCGATGAAGGTCGCCAACCCGGGGACAAGACGCCCAGTCCAAGAGACCGTGGCCAGGCGGCAGGCGGCGGGCAGTCCTCCGATCTAGATGAACTCTGGCGAGATCTCAACCGCAAGCTGAGCGGTCTCTTTGGTGGAGGCTCGGGTGGCGGGGCTCCTAAAGGTGGGCAGCCTGACATGCGCAATGCGGGTGTTGGCATCGCCCTGATTGGGGGGGTTGCTTTGGCGGTGTGGATGGCCTCGGGCTTTTTTATCGTCAAAGAAGGTCAGCAGGCCGTCATCACCCAGTTTGGAAAGTACAAATCAACTGTAGGGGCTGGTTTCAACTGGCGATTGCCCTATCCAATCGAGCGCCACGAGTTGGTGTTCGTGACCCAAATTCGTTCTGCGGATGTTGGCAGGGATTCGATTGTCAAGAGTACTGGGCTTCGTGAATCTGCGATGTTGACCGAGGATGAAAACATCGTCGAAATCAAGTTTGCTGTGCAGTACCGATTGAGTGATGCCAGAGCTTGGTTGTTTGAGAGCAAAAACCCCTCTGACGCCGTAGTCCAGGCAGCAGAAACCGCTGTGCGTGAGGTCGTTGGCAAGATGCGAATGGACACGGCGTTATCTGAGGAGCGAGACCAAATCGCTCCTCGGGTGCGTCAACTCATGCAGACCATCCTGGATCGATACAAGGTGGGTGTTGAGGTTGTCGGCATCAATTTGCAACAAGGTGGGGTTAGGCCTCCTGAGCAGGTACAAGCCTCGTTCGATGATGTCTTGAAGGCAGGGCAAGAGCGTGAACGCGCGAAAAATGAAGCGCAGGCCTATGCCAATGACGTTATCCCGCGAGCTGTGGGGGCGGCGTCTCGGCTTGCTGAAGAGTCTTCTGCATATAAGGCAAGAATCGTTGCCCAAGCCCAAGGTGATGCACAGCGGTTTTCCTCGGTTTTGACGGAGTACCAAAAGGCGCCTCAGATCACCCGGGATCGCATGTATCTTGATGCGATGCAGCAAATTTATGGGAATGTGACTAAGGTGATTGTGGAGTCTCGCCAAGGTTCAAACCTGTTGTATATGCCTTTGGACAAGATCATGCAAAGTGCTGCCAGTGCTCCGGGGGCTGCTTTGGTTGAGCCTGCTTCCGGTGTTTCGGGGAATGTTGTTCCGCAAGCCTCTTCAAACTCGGCGCCCGTTGACGTCAGGGGGCGTGACACTGGTCGTAGCCGTGAGCGCGAAGTTCGCTAGGAGAGTTTTGTGAATCGAATTGGATTTATTGCTACAACTTTTCTGGTTGTGCTGGCCTTGATGAGTTCTATGTTCTTCGTGGTCGATCAACGCCAGTTTGGTGTCGTCTACGCACTAGGACAAATCAAAGAGGTCATCACCGAACCCGGTTTGAACTTCAAGTTGCCGCCGCCTTTCCAGAATGTTTCATACATTGACAAGCGGCTTCTAACGCTGGACAGCAAGGACACGGAGCCTATGCTGACGGCAGAAAAGCAGCGGGTCGTGATTGATTGGTACGTACGCTGGCGCATTTCGGAACCTGCCCAATACATCCGCAATGTCGGGCTGGATGAGGAGGCAGGCGCCGCTCAACTCAATCGCGTTGTTCGGAATGCTTTCCAGGAAGAAATCAATAAACGTACGGTCAAGGAACTCCTCTCTCTGAAGCGAGAAGCCGTCATGGAAGACGTCAAGCGAGAGGTATTGGGTGCCGTGCGTGGCGCAAAGCCTTGGGGTGTCGATGTTGTTGATGTCCGCATCACACGGGTCGATTATGTGGAAGCTATCACCGAATCTGTGTACCGTCGGATGGAGGCGGAGCGTAAGAGGGTTGCCAACGAGCTGCGCTCAACAGGTGCTGCTGAAGGTGAGAAAATTCGCGCCGATGCAGATCGTCAGCGCGAAGTTGCGATTGCAAATGCGAATCGAGACGCTCAGAGAGTCAAGGGTGAGGGTGATGCCGAGGCTGCTCGCGTCTATGCCGAGGCTTTTGGTCGCGATGCTCAGTTTGCACATTTTTATCGCAGCCTGGAGGCTTACAAAGCGACTTTGAGCAAGAAATCTGATTTGATTGTTGTGGATCCATCGACATCAGATTTTTTCAAGGTCTTTCGCGATGGGCAGGGGGCTGGCAGTGCCTCTGCTCGTCGCTAGTCGCTTGCTCGATCGCATGATTCTTCGGCACCGATCTGTCTTAAGTTTTTGCATGCTGATCGGCACTAACCGGTAGGGATTGCTGGTCCTTGTTCGCTCACCCGGTAGAATTGCGGTTTTAACAGAATCCCTCTTTCTACATGTCTGCTTGGATCCTGCCGGATCACGTTGCCGATGTTCTGCCCTCAGAGGCTCGACACATCGAAGAGTTGCGCCGAGGCATGCTCGATACTGCGCGCAGCTATGGGTACGAATTGGTCATCCCACCCATGTTGGAGCACTTGGATTCTTTGTTAACGGGTGCGGGTGAAGCATTAAGTTTACAAACGTTCAAGTTGGTCGATCAGTTGTCTGGCCGTTCTATGGGCTTGCGTGCTGACACTACACAACAGGTGGCACGGATTGACGCCCATCTGCTCAATCGCTCAGGCGTAACTCGGCTTTGTTATTGCGGGCCCGTTTTGCATACGCGACCCGATAGGCCGCATGCTACGAGAGAGCCGCTCCAGTTTGGAGCTGAAATTTATGGCCATGCAGGGCTGGAAGCTGACGTTGAGGCTCTGACTCTGGCTGTTGAGTGCTTGCATCGGGCTGGCATTGTCAAAATGACGATTGATCTTGCAGATGTTCGTATCGTTCGTTGCCTGCTTGCTGGTGTGCAAGTGAGCCCGTCTGTATTGCGAGATTTGCATGGAGCATTGGCTCGCAAAGATTTGACGGAAATTGACCGTCTTTCGCAGCCCTTTCCAAAGGCAAGCCGGGATGGGTTGATGGCCCTTCCGGGGCTTTTCGGTGATGCGTCGGTTTTGGACAAGGCTCTGCGGGTGTTGGGTAGCTTCCCTGGGGTGGCTGACTTGGTTGACGAGTTGAAGCGTTTGGCTTCGGCATTTAGCGATCAGATCGTTACCTTTGACTTAGCGGATTTGCGTGGATATTCGTACTACAGCGGTGTGCGTTTCGCTGTGTTCGCTCCTGGCGCCCCTGACGCTATGGCCCGCGGTGGTCGATATGACGAGGTCGGTGCTGCGTTTGGGCGCAACCGACCTGCTGCGGGCTTTAGTTTGGATATCAAGCAGATTGTGGGCGTCGTTCCTGCTAGATCTCTTCAAACAGCAATACGCGCTCCTTGGGTGGATTGTGTGGCCGTCAACCAAGCGGTTATCGCATTGCGCAGTCAAGGTGAGACTGTTGTCTGCGTACTTCCTGGACATGAGAGTGATGCTGATGAATTCAACTTTGACCGAGAGTTGGTTGAAATATCCGGTCGTTGGACTGTTCGTGCAATCTAAGATTTTGAAAATTGAATTGGGTTTGAGATGAAAGCAACCAAAGGTCGTAACGTCGTCGTAGTTGGTACCCAATGGGGTGACGAGGGCAAGGGCAAGCTCGTTGATTGGCTTACCGAGAGTGCTCAAGGGGTGGTCCGCTTTCAAGGGGGTCACAATGCTGGTCATACATTGGTGATCAACGGAGTAAAGACGGCTTTGCACCTTATCCCCAGCGGCATCATGCGGCCTGGGGTCAAGTGTTATATCGGCAATGGTGTAGTGGTGTCTGCTGCCAAATTGTTTGAGGAAATTGAAGGTCTTGAGCGTGCAGGTGTTGAAGTCCGCTCTCGTTTGCGTGTGAGTGAAGCCTGTCCTCTGATCCTCCCTTTTCATGCGGCATTGGATGTGGCCCGTGAAGCAGTACGTGAGCAGGGTGGGGTAGAAAAAATTGGAACGACTGGTCGCGGTATCGGCCCAGCATACGAGGACAAGATTGCCCGTCGTGCCTTGCGCATTCAAGATCTCAAGTATCCAGATCGTTTTGCTGCGAAGCTCAAGGAATTGTTGGCCCTCCACAACCATGTTCTAACGACCTACCTGGGCTCGGCCAAGTTCGTGTTCGGGGAGTCGCTTGCTCCGTATCTCAAGAATGGAGAAGTCCAATTCGATCCGGTCTACTCCGAAGCAATGCGGCATGCCGAGTTGTTGCGTCCCATGATGGCGGACGTGTCGTGCGAGTTGAATGCTGCACACGGTCAAGGTAGCAATCTATTGTTCGAAGGTGCGCAGGGTACGTTGCTTGATGTTGATCACGGCACCTATCCCTATGTGACTTCTAGCAACTGTGTTGCTGGCAATGCTGCTGCGGGGGCAGGGGTTGGGCCGGGAATGCTTCACTATATTTTGGGGATTACCAAGGCTTATTGCACGCGTGTCGGCGGCGGCCCGTTCCCCACGGAATTGGATTGGGAGGTTCCAGGAACTCCTGGATATCACATGAGCACGATCGGTGCAGAAAAGGGCGTGACGACTGGTCGGAGCCGCCGTTGCGGTTGGTTTGATGCTGCGCTGCTGAAGCGCAGTGCCCAAGTGAATGGTTTAAGTGGTTTGTGCATCACAAAGTTAGACGTCTTGGATGGTTTGACCGAGTTGCAGCTGTGTATTGGTTACGAGCTTGATGGTGAGCGTGTTGATCTGCTCCCCATGGGGGCAGACGATATTGCCCGCTGCGTTCCTATCTACGAAAGCGTCCCCGGTTGGGCAGACTCTACAGTGGGTGTGACGGAGTATGCAAAGTTGCCAGCGAATGCGCGGCGCTATTTGGAGCGCATAGAAGAGGTTACTGGCGTCCCGATTGCGATGATTTCGACCAGTCCGGACCGTGATCACACGATCCTGATGCGTCACCCCTATGCAGTGAACTGACGCTTGGAGCAAGATGATGCTGACAGAAGATGGCAAGCACCTATACGTAAGCTACGATGAGTACCATAGCCTGATTGAAAAATTGGCACTCAAGGTGCATCAATCTGGCTGGGAATTTGACACGATTCTTTGTTTGGCACGAGGTGGCTTGAGGCCGGGAGACATTCTCAGTCGAATTTTCTCGAAACCGCTGGCGATCATGTCTACGAGTTCATACCGAGCGGAAGCGGGCACTGTTCAAGGCCATTTGGACATCGCGCGCTTCATTACGACACCCAAAGGCGAAATTGCTGGGCGAGTGCTGTTGGTGGATGACTTGGCCGATTCGGGTCACACGCTCAGGGCCGTGCTGGATATGTTGAGAACAAACTATGCACCGATCACAGAGCTTCGTAGTGCTGTGATTTGGACAAAGGGGGTATCTTCTTTCACCCCGGACTACTCTGTTGAATTCTTGCCCTCAAACCCTTGGATACATCAGCCTTTCGAAGGTTACGACAGTTTGGGGCCCGATAGATTGTTGGAAAAGTGGAAGCTTTGAGGTTTTGGGGCTCAAAGTAGTGCTATGATCGAGGGCTTCGCTACTGAGACGGTTTAGATTGTTGGGGTAGCGAAAGGGGTTGCAGAAAGTTGGATTTTTGTTGTCGGCGGGTTAAAAACTGTTGTACAATCTAAGGCTGCGCTAAATGCGGTAGTTGTTCTGAAAAGGGTAATTGCTGCAAACTGCAAAGACCCTCAAGTTTGACGGGACTTTAAAACCTGTGCTAGAATTCAAGGCTCAGCTGATTGCAGCTAAGTCGGGAAAGCAAAGAAAACTTCGGTTGCTTTGTGATCCGGTTCATTAAAAATATACAGCCGATAAGCGTGGGCGTTTGATGGCGAGTGCCAAGTTCTTTGGAACTAGTGCTTAGCACTACAAACGCTCATGAGAATAGAAGTGAAGTTCACTTCAATTCCGTTTTTATGAGTTAAGTCGAAAGACTTTAAATTTATCAAGATCGAACTGTAGAGTTTGATCCTGGCTCAGATTGAACGCTGGCGGCATGCCTTACACATGCAAGTCGAACGGTAACAGGTCTTCGGATGCTGACGAGTGGCGAACGGGTGAGTAATACATCGGAACGTGCCCGATCGTGGGGGATAACGAAGCGAAAGCTTTGCTAATACCGCATAAGATCCAAGGATGAAAGCAGGGGACCGCAAGGCCTTGCGCGAACGGAGCGGCCGATGGCAGATTAGGTAGTTGGTGGGATAAAAGCTTACCAAGCCGACGATCTGTAGCTGGTCTGAGAGGACGACCAGCCACACTGGGACTGAGACACGGCCCAGACTCCTACGGGAGGCAGCAGTGGGGAATTTTGGACAATGGGCGAAAGCCTGATCCAGCCATGCCGCGTGCAGGATGAAGGCCTTCGGGTTGTAAACTGCTTTTGTACGGAACGAAAAGACTCTGGTTAATACCTGGGGTCCATGACGGTACCGTAAGAATAAGCACCGGCTAACTACGTGCCAGCAGCCGCGGTAATACGTAGGGTGCAAGCGTTAATCGGAATTACTGGGCGTAAAGCGTGCGCAGGCGGTTATATAAGACAGATGTGAAATCCCCGGGCTCAACCTGGGAACTGCATTTGTGACTGTATAGCTAGAGTACGGTAGAGGGGGATGGAATTCCGCGTGTAGCAGTGAAATGCGTAGATATGCGGAGGAACACCGATGGCGAAGGCAATCCCCTGGACCTGTACTGACGCTCATGCACGAAAGCGTGGGGAGCAAACAGGATTAGATACCCTGGTAGTCCACGCCCTAAACGATGTCAACTGGTTGTTGGGTCTTCACTGACTCAGTAACGAAGCTAACGCGTGAAGTTGACCGCCTGGGGAGTACGGCCGCAAGGTTGAAACTCAAAGGAATTGACGGGGACCCGCACAAGCGGTGGATGATGTGGTTTAATTCGATGCAACGCGAAAAACCTTACCCACCTTTGACATGTATGGAATCCTTTAGAGATAGAGGAGTGCTCGAAAGAGAGCCATAACACAGGTGCTGCATGGCTGTCGTCAGCTCGTGTCGTGAGATGTTGGGTTAAGTCCCGCAACGAGCGCAACCCTTGCCATTAGTTGCTACGAAAGGGCACTCTAATGGGACTGCCGGTGACAAACCGGAGGAAGGTGGGGATGACGTCAAGTCCTCATGGCCCTTATAGGTGGGGCTACACACGTCATACAATGGCTGGTACAGAGGGTTGCCAACCCGCGAGGGGGAGCTAATCCCATAAAGCCAGTCGTAGTCCGGATCGCAGTCTGCAACTCGACTGCGTGAAGTCGGAATCGCTAGTAATCGCGGATCAGAATGTCGCGGTGAATACGTTCCCGGGTCTTGTACACACCGCCCGTCACACCATGGGAGCGGGTTCTGCCAGAAGTAGGTAGCCTAACCGTAAGGAGGGCGCTTACCACGGCAGGGTTCGTGACTGGGGTGAAGTCGTAACAAGGTAGCCGTATCGGAAGGTGCGGCTGGATCACCTCCTTTCTGGAAAACTGCATTCAATATTGAACGCCCACACTTATCGGTTGTTGGAACAAGCTGCTGACTTGCGAAGTCATTCGCAAGAAGGCGGAATGGGTCTGTAGCTCAGCTGGTTAGAGCACTGTGTTGATAACGCAGGGGTCGTTGGTTCGAGCCCAACTAGACCCACCATATTCCAATAGACGGATACGTGAGAGGAAACTGGGGGATTAGCTCAGCTGGGAGAGCACCTGCTTTGCAAGCAGGGGGTCGTCGGTTCGATCCCGTCATCCTCCACCACCAACAAGCATCGGACTTCAACACCAAAGCGGCTTTGCAAAAGGCCACTTTGTTGTTGATCAATATCGATTGATCAATCGGCTGTTCTTTAAAAATTCATAGAGTCGAATCAGAGTTGTCAGAGGAAACTGTACATTCGTAAAGGTTTAGTGCAGACCGTGCCTCTGATGACAATTTTTTGATTGCGTCAAAACGAATATTCAATAAGCGAAAGCTGATTGAAATTCAGTAATGACGAATGTTCTCAGATGAAAGGTAGAAATACCTAGAGTCGAGGAATTATTCACATTACGGCATAACGCGTCAGGTGAAAGACCTGGCAAGTCCTTGAAAATAATGGCGATATCTCGAAAGAGATGTCAAAGTTATAGGGTCAAGTGACTAAGAGCATGTGGTGGATGCCTTGGCGATTACAGGCGACGAAAGACGTGATAGCCTGCGATAAGCTTCGGGGAGCTGGCAAATAAGCTTTGATCCGGAGATTTCTGAATGGGGAAACCCACCTCGCAAGAGGTATCGCATACTGAATACATAGGTATGCGAAGCGAACCGGGTGAACTGAAACATCTCAGTAGCTCGAGGAAAAGACATCAACCGAGATTCCGAAAGTAGTGGCGAGCGAAATCGGAAGAGCCTTCTAGTGATAGCACGACTGTTAGCAAAACGGAATGGAAAGTTCGGCCATAGCAGGTGATAGCCCTGTATGCGAAAACAGACGTGTGGTACTAAGTTAGAGAAAAGTAGGGCGGGACACGAGAAATCCTGTCTGAATATGGGGGGACCATCCTCCAAGGCTAAATACTCGTAATCGACCGATAGTGAACCAGTACCGTGAGGGAAAGGCGAAAAGAACCCCGGGAGGGGAGTGAAATAGATCCTGAAACCGCATGCTTACAAAAAGTAGGAGCCCGCAAGGGTGACTGCGTACCTTTTGTATAATGGGTCAGCGACTTACATTCAGTGGCAAGGTTAACCGAATAGGGAAGCCGTAGAGAAATCGAGTCCGAATAGGGCGAATCAGTCGCTGGGTGTAGACCCGAAACCAAGTGATCTATCCATGGCCAGGATGAAGGTGCCGTAACAGGTACTGGAGGTCCGAACCCACTAGTGTTGCAAAACTAGGGGATGAGCTGTGGATAGGGGTGAAAGGCTAAACAAACTTGGAAATAGCTGGTTCTCTCCGAAAACTATTTAGGTAGTGCCTCAAGTATTACCGTCGGGGGTAGAGCACTGTTTAGGCTAGGGGGTCATGGCGACTTACCAAACCTATGCAAACTCCGAATACCGACGAGTACAGCTTGGGAGACAGAGCACCGGGTGCTAACGTCCGGACTCAAGAGGGAAACAACCCAGACCGCCAGCTAAGGTCCCTAAAATTGGCTAAGTGGGAAACGAAGTGGGAAGGCTAAAACAGTCAGGATGTTGGCTTAGAAGCAGCCATCATTTAAAGAAAGCGTAATAGCTCACTGATCGAGTCGTCCTGCGCGGAAGATGTAACGGGGCTAAGCCAGTTACCGAAGCTGCGGATGTGCAATTTATTGCACGTGGTAGGAGAGCGTTCTGTAGGCCTGTGAAGGTGTCTGGTAACGGATGCTGGAGGTATCAGAAGTGCGAATGCTGACATGAGTAGCGTTAAAGGGGGTGAAAAGCCCCCTCGCCGTAAGCGCAAGGTTTTCTACGCAACGTTCATCGGCGTAGAGTGAGTCGGCCCCTAAGGCGAGGCAGAGATGCGTAGCTGATGGGAAACAGGTCAATATTCCTGTACCGATCAATAGTGCGATGTGGGGACGGAGAAGGTTAGCTCAGCCAACTGTTGGATATGTTGGTTCAAGCCTGTAGTCGTGCCTGGTAGGCAAATCCGCCGGGCTTAGATGAGGGGTGATAACGAGTCTGCTTGCAGACGAAGTGAGTGATACCCTGCTTCCAGGAAAAGCCACTAAGCTTCAGCTATTGACGACCGTACCGCAAACCGACACTGGTGCGCGAGATGAGTATTCTAAGGCGCTTGAGAGAACTCAGGAGAAGGAACTCGGCAAATTGATACCGTAACTTCGGGAGAAGGTATGCCCCAAGTAGGTGAACTCGTACAGAGGGAGCCCAAAGGGGTTGCAAAAAATCGGTGGCTGCGACTGTTTAATAAAAACACAGCACTCTGCAAACACGAAAGTGGACGTATAGGGTGTGACGCCTGCCCGGTGCTGGAAGATTAAATGATGGGGTGCAAGCTCTTGATTGAAGTCCCAGTAAACGGCGGCCGTAACTATAACGGTCCTAAGGTAGCGAAATTCCTTGTCGGGTAAGTTCCGACCTGCACGAATGGCGTAACGATGGCCACACTGTCTCCTCCTGAGACTCAGCGAAGTTGAAATGTTTGTGATGATGCAATCTCCCCGCGGAAAGACGGAAAGACCCCATGAACCTTTACTGTAGCTTTGTATTGGACTTTGAACAGATCTGTGTAGGATAGGTGGGAGGCTTTGAAGTGAGGACGCTAGTTCTCATGGAGCCAACGTTGAAATACCACCCTGGTGTGTTTGAGGTTCTAACCTAGGTCCATTATCTGGATCGGGGACAGTGCATGGTAGGCAGTTTGACTGGGGCGGTCTCCTCCCAAAGCGTAACGGAGGAGTTCGAAGGTACGCTAGTTACGGTCGGACATCGTGACGATAGTGCAATGGCATAAGCGTGCTTAACTGCGAGACTGACAAGTCGAGCAGATGCGAAAGCAGGACATAGTGATCCGGTGGTTCTGTATGGAAGGGCCATCGCTCAACGGATAAAAGGTACTCTGGGGATAACAGGCTGATACCGCCCAAGAGTTCATATCGACGGCGGTGTTTGGCACCTCGATGTCGGCTCATCTCATCCTGGGGCTGTAGCCGGTCCCAAGGGTATGGCTGTTCGCCATTTAAAGAGGTACGTGAGCTGGGTTTAAAACGTCGTGAGACAGTTTGGTCCCTATCTTCCGTGGGCGCTGCAGATTTGAGGAAGCCTGCTCCTAGTACGAGAGGACCGGAGTGGACACACCTCTGGTGTATCGGTTGTCACGCCAGTGGCATTGCCGAGTAGCTAAGTGTGGAAGAGATAACCGCTGAAAGCATCTAAGCGGGAAACTCGTTTCAAGATGAGATCTGCCGGGGCCTTGAGCCCCCTAAAGAGTCGTTCAAGACCAGGACGTTGATAGGTCAGGTGTGGAAGCGCAGTAATGCGTTAAGCTAACTGATACTAATTGCTCGTGAGGCTTGACCCTATAACTTTGATAGCCAACGCTCAAGCAGTCATGCTTGTGTGAAAAGCTCAAAGATTGTTATGCCAAGTTGACGCAGTCAAAACACATAAAATCTGATTCCAAACTCTATGAATTCGCTAGGCTGTTCCATGAACAGCCCAGCACCAAGTTATGCCTGATGACCATAGCAAGTTGGTACCACTCCTTCCCATCCCGAACAGGACAGTGAAACGACTTTGCGCCGATGATAGTGCGGGTTCCCGTGTGAAAGTAGGTCATCGTCAGGCTCTTATAGCCCCAATACCCCCCAGTCCATAAGGATTGGGGGGTTTTGCGTTATGGGTATTGAATTTGCAATAAATGGCAAGTCCGAATCGCAATGCAGTTACAAGATATTCTTTTTTCTCAGGGATTTGGTACGCGTCGCGTGTGTGCAGGGCTGGTTCAGCAAGGTTGGGTGTCGGTCGCCGCTGTTCCTTCCTCTGACAGTTTTGAGTTGATTACCGATTCAGCCCGGGATTTCAATCCTAAGGATTTGCGGTTACGTGTGCAGGGTCTTGAGTGGCCATGGTGTGAGAAGGCCTACATTCTGTTGTACAAGCCCGAGGGTACAGAGTGTTCCCAAAAACCCTCAATGCACCCTAGCGTTTACACGCTTTTACCAGCCCCCCTAAGGCAGCGACCCAACAAAAATGCGATTCAGGGGGTCCAAGCGGTTGGGCGCCTAGACCAGGACACTACAGGTTTGCTGCTGCTCAGTGATGATGGGCAGTTCATCCATCGGATGACCTCGCCTAAAAAGCATGTGCCTAAGGTTTACGAGGTCGCAACAAAGCACCCTCTTGATGAAAATCAAATTCAACGCCTGTTAGGTGGCGTGGTTTTGGATGATGATCCCGTGCCTGTGCGAGCCGCTGCGGCTCAGATGGTGGGTTCGACGCATCTGAAGCTCACTTTGCTGGAAGGCAAGTACCATCAAGTCAAACGAATGCTTGCAGCAGTGGGGAACCGCGTCGAGCGTTTGCACCGGTCGCAGATTGGGGCGCTTGCTTTGCCTGAGTCGATGAAGCCCGGCGATTGGATGTGGCTGGATGCAACCCATCTGAAAGAGTTGGGCTTCCACGCGTGATTCGTTTCATGAGGTCTGTGAACATTGCACGTGCTTTGCATGCTTAGAGTGCGTTTATTCAAAAGGTAGCTTGTGGGTTTTTCTGTCTATTTCCGTTTTGTCCCCATCTTTTTGGCATCGACACTGCTCTCCGTGTCAGCTTTCGCCGCTCAGTCCCCACCATTGTTTGTGCTGAACTCGCTGGATGCAAACGTCAGCGTGATCAACCCAGAGACCTGGACTGAGACACAGCGGATTGCTACCGGCAAAGAACCGCATCACCTGTATCTGACGCCCGATGAGCGTTCGCTGATCATTGCGAACGCCTTGAGTGACACTTTGACGTTTATCGATCCTCGTACTGCAGAAGTGCAGCGGACAGTCCGGGACATTGTCGACCCCTACCAATTGCGTTTTACGCCAGACATGAAGTGGCTGGTGACGGCTGCCAACCGTTTGAATCACGTGGATTTTTATAAATGGGATGGCAAGGATTTGACCTTGGTGAAGCGGGTTGCTACCTCACGCACCCCTAGCCATGTTTGGATTGACAGCAAAAGCACCACGGCTTACGTCACAATGCAGGACAGTGACGAGCTGGTTGCAATGGACATCGCCTCTCAGTCCATCAAGTGGCGCATCAAAACCGGACCTATGCCTGCCGATGTGTATGGCAGCGCAGATGACAAAAAGCTATTTGTCGGGTTGACCGGCAGTGACAGCGTAGAGGTCTTTGACGTGTCTGCTTCGCAGCCTCAGAGCATCAAGAAAATCAAAACGGGCAGTGGCGCACATGCTTTTCGCGCGACAGGGGACGGCAAACATCTGTATGTGAGCAACCGAGTGGCCAATACGATCAGCAAGATTGATATGCAACGCCAGGAGGTGGTTGAGAGCTATCCAGTGCCGGGTGGCCCCGATTGCATGGATGTGTCTGCAGATGGTCGATATATTTATGTGAGTTCCCGCTGGGCGAAGAAGCTGTCGGTCGTCGACACCGTTGAGAAAAAAGTCGTCCGCCAGGTTCCGGTAGGCAAATCACCCCATGGCGTCTGGACTTTGCAGCACGCACCGCGTTGATACGCACAAAAAGTAGCTCAACATGCGAGCCTTGGTTGTGCCTTTGCTGTCTTGGGGATTGTTGTTTGCTTCTTCAGTCTTCGCAACGTCCGTCGAGCCTTGTCGTCAGCCGCTTTATTTGACATTTGATACGGGCCACATGGGCGTGGCTCCATTGATCGCGGATGTGTTGGCGAGACACAAGGTGCTGGTCACTTTTTTCGCGGCAAATGAGAAAACCAAAGAAGGCGATGGCAGCCTGGGTGACTATTGGGCTCCTTGGTGGCGTGATCGGGCAAAAGAGGGGCATGCGTTTGCATCGCACACCTTTAACCACGTTTACTGGCAATCGGATGTGAGCGCGTCTGCTTTCAGGGTCAAGCCTTCGGCAGGGTCTCGCCAAGGCGAATCTTTTGTGATGAACACCGCAGCCTATTGCTCTGAACTCACACAAGCTTCACAACGACTTGAAGCTCTCACCGGGCAGGCGACCTTGCCACTGTTCCGGGCGCCTGGTGGAAAGCTCTCCCCGGCATTGGAGCAGGCCGCAAAATCCTGCGGCTACAGCCACGTAGGCTGGGCTCAAGCAGGTTTTTTGGGTGATGAACTGCCCAGCGAAAAGTTCGGTAACGCCAAGTTACTTGCCCAGGCTCTGCGGGACATACGCAGTGGCGATATTTTGATGGCCCATCTTGGAATCTGGTCACGGCAAGAGCCCTGGGCTCCCGCCGTGTTGGAGCCTTTGATCGTGGGATTGAAGCAAAAAGGGTTTTGCTTTAAGACCTTGAGAGAACATCCCCAGCTTGGTCTTGTTGGTCGTCGATGATTCTTTGCGGTCGCTTGCGTTGAAAGAAATTGAGGTCGCTGTTTTATGGAATGGGTCGCCAGTATTTTTGATGCCGCGCAGCAGTGGATTTTTGAAAGCGTCATGCAGCCGCTTTTGTTTGCGATGGGCTTGGGGGGCATCCTTGAGTCAGGTTACGACGCGGCAGGTTGGCTACTGGTTGGTGCGCTTCAAATTGCAGTGATTTGTCTGGTGATTGGGCCCTTGCAGAAATGGCGGCCTGTAGAGCTGGTGGTGGATCGCGCCGCAGTGCGCGTGGATGTGCTTTACACCTTGATCCATCGACTTGGGTTGTTCCGCGTCGCGATGTTCTTTCTTTTGGCGCCAGTGATGGATTCGCTGTTTGGCGTGCTGAGGCTGGCGGGTTTCAGCCCTTTGCAACTAGACGGATTGCTGCCTGGCTGGACAGATATTCCTTGGGTCAGCTTGATCGTTTACTTGGTGGTATTCGATTTTGTGGACTACTGGATTCACCGAGGTCAACACCATTTTGAATGGTGGTGGAAGCTGCACGCACTGCATCACTCGCAGCGGCAAATGACCATGTGGACCGATAACCGCAATCACCTGTTGGATGACGTATTGCGGGATGTCATTTGGGTGGTCGTTGCACAGTGCATTGGCGTGGCACCGGCCCAGTTCATTGCGATCGTGGCGATTGCCCAGTTGAGCGAGAGCTTTCAGCACGCTAACCTACGAGTGTGGTTTGGAGTGATTGGTGAGCGCTTCTGGGTGAGCCCGCGATTCCACCGCCTGCATCACAGTGTCGGTATCGGCCATGAAACTGTGAAGGACGCCCGCCATGGTGCAGATGGGCAAGTTGTATCGGCAAAACATGTCGTGCTGGGTGGCCATAATTTTGGTGTGCTCTTACCCTGGTGGGACATGTTGATGGGGACCGCTAATTTCGAACAACGCTATGACCCCACTGGAGTCCGCGATCAGATCGAGCCCGACGCCAATGGCAGGGTACGTGACTATGGGCAGGGATTCTGGTCGCAGCAATGGCGCGGAATGTTGCGTTTGTTGGGGCGCGCGTAGGCGTATTCAAGGCTTTTCTGCAGGCGCGTTATGCTCGCGCTATGGGTCTGCTTTTTGATTCCTTTTGGCGTGCTGCCGCATATTGTTTGCGCCCACGCGTCATGCTGCTGTCTGCGGCGCCGCTGGTATTGATGGCGATTTTGGCGTTGGTGTCGCATCACTTTTATTGGGATAGCGCCGTTGCTGCAATGACCCGATTGCTGGATGGCTCCTCCCTCTTGTCCAGTGTTTTGACGTGGCTGGAAGCCTGGGGCGTGTCGAGCGTGCTGGACTGGCTGGCGCCGCTGATGCTGGTGCTACTGGTGTCTCCTGTTTTGGTTGTGTTGTCACTCCTGGGGGTGGCACTGCTCATGACGCCTGCCTTGGTCAACATGGTGGCTGCCAGGCGATTTCCCCAGCTGATGCGTAAGCAAGGGGGGACTTTCATCTCTGGCCTGCTTTGGTCCATCGCGTCCACGCTGATGGCTCTGGTGGCTTTGGTGGTCTCTATGCCCCTCTGGCTGGTGCCACCTCTGGTGCTGGTGCTGCCGCCATTGATTTGGGGCTGGCTGAGCTACAGGGTCATGGCATTTGATGCCTTGGCAGAGCATGCGACCCAGGAAGAGCGCATGGAGCTGTTTAAACGGTACCGCCCCAGCTTGCTAGGAATCGGCATATTGACGGGATACCTGGGGGCTGCACCGAGCATTGTTTGGGCCTCCGGTGTGGTGTTTGCCGCGGCTTTTGTGGTGCTGCTACCGTTAGCGATCTGGATTTACACCCTGGTCTTTGCGTTTTCCTCGCTCTGGTTTGCCCATTTTTGCCTTCATGCGCTGGAGCGTTTGCGAGCGGAGCGTGAACTGCGGGCCCAACCTGTCGAGGGGAACTCCCTGGCCCGGGATGTCTCGGCGTCTGACCCTCCCCATGCGCCTGATGCCAACAACCTCACAGAGCAACATAGAGCTGCGCCATGACCCCTCACTTTGGTTTGATCATCGTTGGCGATGAAATCCTGTCCGGCAAACGTGCGGACAAGCACATGCCCAAGGCCATAGAGTTGCTTGCAGCCCGTGGCCTGTCTCTGTCCTACGCTGACTACGTGGGGGACAACCCCGCCCGCCTCACGGCCACGTTGCAGCGAGCCTTTGCCTCGGGTGACGTGGTCTTCTCCTGCGGTGGGATTGGCGCAACGCCTGACGATCACACCAGGCAATGCGCTGGGGCTGCGTTGGGGCGTGAGCTGGCGCTGCACGAAGGTGCCGCAGCGCTGATCCGCGAGCGAATGCAGGATGTGGCGCGGGAGCAGGGCGTTGCGTATGAGCCCGAGCGCGCGGACAATCTGCATCGATTGAACATGGGCGTCTTCCCTCAAGGGGCAGAAATCATTCCTAACCCGTACAACAAAATTCCGGGTTTCAGTTGTCTGGGCAAGGGTGGTGGCAGGGTACATTTCGTACCCGGCTTTCCCGTCATGGCCTGGCCCATGATGGAGTGGGCGTTAGATCACTACTACCAGGACCACTTTCACTCAGCCCCCCAAGTCGAGCGCTCGGTGATTGTGTTTGGCGCCATGGAGTCGTCGCTGACGCCGCTCATGGAGCAGATTGAGCAAAGCCACCATGGCCTGCGTGTTTTCAGCCTGCCCAGTGTGGACCACCCCCAATATGGGCGCCACATTGAGCTCGGGGTGAAGGGGCCCAAAGACCTGGTGCCCGCCGGTTGGAGCAGCTTGCTGCAGGGTTTGCACTCAATTGGTGCAAATTTGGGCCCTGAATTGGTGCGATCTTTGTGAGTGGGTTGGTTTTTTGTGAGATGTGATTGCTTTTGGTGCATTGCTTTGTCCTCGGCACTTCAGATGCCAAGGCTTTGCGCCACGGTAGTGCAGTGGTTGTGGCCAGTTGGCACGCAACCTGCTTAATTCCGTTAAATTTTTTCAACAAGCGCTTTACCCAGGAGAACCTGATGGCCAAGACCGTTGCAGATGTGATGAAGATGGTGAAGGAAAACGAAGTCAAGTTCGTTGACTTCCGTTTCACCGATACCCGTGGCAAGCAGCAGCACACCACGGTGCCTGTCTCTCACTTCGACGAAGACAAGTTCATTTCGGGCCACGCCTTTGACGGCTCTTCAATCGCTGGCTGGAAGGGCATTGAAGCCTCCGACATGCAGCTGATCCCTGACCCCAGCACGGCCAACATCGATCCCTTCTTTGAAGAAACCACGCTGATCCTGACCTGCGACGTGATCGAGCCCAGCGATGGCAAGGCCTATGACCGCGATCCACGCTCCATCGCCAAGCGCGCTGAAGCCTACCTGAAGGCTTCTGGCCTGGGCGACACAGCTTACTTTGGCCCCGAGCCAGAATTCTTCATCTTCGACGGCGTTCGCTGGAGCACAGAGCCCAATAACACCTTCTACGAAATCGACGAATACGAAGCCCCCTGGAACACTGGCGCCAAGCTCGAAGGTGGCAACCGTGGTCACCGTCCCACCGTCAAGGGCGGCTACTTCCCTGTGCCTCCGGTTGACAGCACGCAAGACATGCGCGCTGAAATGTCCTTGATCCTCGAATCCCTGGGCATTCCCGTCGAAGTGTTCCACCACGAAGTGGCGGGCGCTGGCCAGAACGAAATCGGCACCCGTTTCAGCACGCTGGTTGAGCGCGCTGACTGGACCATCCTGCAAAAGTACGTGATCCACAACGTGGCCAACGCCTACGGCAAGACGGCTACGTTCATGCCCAAGCCATACCACGGTGACAACGGCTCCGGCATGCACGTGCACCAGTCCGTCTGGAAGGATGGCAAGAACCTGTTCGCTGGCGACGGCTACGCAGGCCTGTCTGACTATGCCCTGTACTACATCGGCGGCATCATCAAGCACGCCCGTGCCCTGAACGCCATCACCAACCCTGGTACCAACAGCTACAAGCGCCTGGTGCCCCACTTCGAAGCCCCGGTGAAGCTGGCTTACTCGGCCAAGAACCGTTCTGCCTCGATCCGCATCCCTTACGTGGCCAACCCCAAGGGCCGTCGTGTGGAAGCCCGCTTCCCCGATCCACTGATGAACCCCTACCTGGGCTTCGCAGCCCTGCTGATGGCGGGCCTGGACGGCGTGGAAAACAAGATCCATCCTGGCGAAGCCGCTACGAAGGACCTGTACCATCTGCCCCCAGAAGAAGACAAGCTGGTGCCTACCGTGTGCCACAGCCTGGACCAAGCGCTGGAGCACCTGGACAAGGACCGTGCATTCCTGACCAAGGGTGGTGTGTTCACCGACAGCATGATCGACGCCTACATCGATCTGAAGATGAATGAAGTGACCCGCTTCCGCATGGCAGTGCACCCTGTCGAGTACGACATGTACTACTCGCTCTGATAGCCCGCAACGCGGCTGTCACTTGCCAAAAAGGCGGCTTCGGCCGCCTTTTTTTATGGAACATTGGTGAGCGCGGTTTATCCACCCCAGCAGGGCCGTCGTGTAAAGCGTTGCATCCTTACACAAATCCCTGCCAGCCGTGCCCATCGCTACATTGGCGATGCGGAGTGATTGGGAGATACTCCACGGCAACCCTGCATGCACTGTGCGAGGAAAATCTATGAACAAAACGCTACTCACCCTGTGGATCTTGGCGGCGCTGCCAGTCGCCGCCCTGGCGCAAGACCGCATCTACCGCTGCGGCAACGAATACACCAACAATGCCACCCAAGCCAAGGAGCGTGGCTGCAAACTGGTTGAAGGTGGCAACGTCACCGTCATCCAGGGCTCGCGGCCTTCGGGCGGCGGCGGGGCCTCGTCTGGTGGCTCCTCTGCTTCTTCCTCTGCCTCATCGTCATCCCCCGCTGGAGCACCGCGCGTCAGCAACAACGACCAGCGTGCGCGCGACTCTGATGCACGCGCAATCCTCGAGTCCGAGTTGCGCAAGGCCGAGGCCCGGCAGGCGGAACTGGTCAAGGAATACAACGGCGGGGCGCCAGAGCGCAATGCGCTGGATTTGCGCAACCCACAGCGCTACATGGAGCGCACTGCCGAGCTCAAGGCCGCAGTCGCCCGCAGCGAGAGCGATGTCGCTGGCATCAAACGCGAACTGAGCCGTTTACCCGCCAACTGATATTTTCACTGTGACAACCAACCACACGGCTGATGCCACTCAGGGCCTCAGCCGTTTTCATTCGCTGGACCTGCTGTCCACCCTGATCGCCGTGTTGCGCACCGATGGCTCGGTGCAGTTTGCCAATGCGGCTCTGGAGAACACGCTGGGGCTGTCGCGCCGCACGCTCGAGGGGGCTGACTTCTCCGCCTTTTTCACCGACCCCGCCTTGCTGCAAACGGCCCTGTCGGGTGCCAAGGTGCAGGACTTTGCCGCGCTGCGCTTTGAGGCCAGCCTGCGCCGCCTGACCCAGGACCCGGTGCCTGTGCATGTGAACGTGGCGGCTTCAGAGCGCTTGGGCGAAATGCTGGTGGAACTGTGGCCGCTGGAACAGCAGGCCCGGCAGGACCGCGAGGAGCGCCTGCGGGAACAGGCCCTGGCCAACAAAGAGCTGATCCGCAACCTGGCGCACGAAATCAAGAACCCCTTGGGGGGCATTCGCGGCGCGGCGCAGTTGCTGGAGATGGACCTGGAAAGCCGTGAACTCAAGGAGTACACCCAGGTCATCATCCACGAAGCCGATCGGCTGCAAAGCCTGGTCGACCGTCTGCTGGCCCCCCACCGCCACCCCCACTTGGTGGGTGATGTGAACATCCACGAGGTGTGTGAGCGTGTGCGTTCGCTGGTGTTGGTGGAATACCCGCAGGGCCTCAAAGTCGTGCGCGACTACGACACCTCCATCCCTGAGTTTCGAGGCGACCGCGCCCAGCTGATTCAGGCCTTGCTCAACGTGGTACAGAACGCCGCCCAGGCCCTGACCGAGCGCATTGCGCAAGGCGATGCCGTGATCACCCTGCGCACCCGCGTGGCCCGGCAGGTCACCTTTGGCCGGCAGCGTTATCGCCTGGCATTGGAATTGCATGTCATCGACAACGGACCGGGGGTGCCCGATGCCATCAAAGAGCGGATTTTTTACCCTCTGGTGTCGGGGCGCGATGGCGGGTCGGGCTTGGGTTTGACGCTGGCACAGACGTTTGTGCAGCGCCACCATGGGTTGATCGAGTGCGACAGCGTGGCGGGTCGCACCGACTTCCGAATCCTGATTCCACTCCCCTGAGGTCCGAGGCACACAACCACAGGGAAGGTAGAAACACATGAAGCCGATCTGGTTAGTAGATGATGACCCGTCGATCCGCTTCGTCCTGGAAAAAGCGCTGGCCCGCGAGAACCTGCCCACGCGCAGCTTCACCCACCCCCGCGAAGTGCTGGATGCACTGGCCGATGTGACCGCGGGCGACCCCGCCCGGCAAGGCCCGCAGGTGCTGGTCAGCGACATCCGCATGCCTGGCGGCTCGGGCCTGCAATTGCTGGAGAAGGTGCGCGAGCTGCAGCCTGGGCTGCCCGTCATCATCATGACGGCGTACTCCGACCTCGACAGCGCCGTGTCGGCCTTCCAGCGCGGTGCGTTTGAATACCTGCCCAAGCCTTTTGACTTGCCCAAGGCGGTCGAGCTGATCCGCCGTGCGGTGGAAGAAAGCCAGCGCGAAGAGGTGACTGAGGAGCGCCAGGCCGAGACGCCAGAGATGCTGGGCCAGGCGCCCGCCATGCAGGACGTGTTCCGCGCCATTGGCCGCCTCTCGCAGAGCCAGGTCACGGTGCTCATCACGGGCGAATCGGGCTCGGGCAAAGAGCTGGTAGCGCGTGCGCTGCACAAGCATTCGCCCGTGGCAGACGGCCCCTTTGTGGCCATCAACACCGCAGCCATCCCCAAAGACTTGCTGGAGTCCGAGCTGTTCGGCCATGAGCGGGGCGCCTTCACCGGCGCGCAAACGCAGCGGCGTGGCCGCTTTGAGCAGGCCGAGGGCGGCACGCTGTTCCTCGACGAAATTGGCGACATGCCATTTGACCTGCAGACCCGCTTGCTGCGCGTGCTGTCGGATGGGCAGTTTTACCGCGTGGGCGGCCATGCGGCCGTCAAGTCGCATGTGCGCGTGATCGCTGCAACCCACCAGAACCTGGAGCAGCGCGTCAAAGAGGGCGGGTTTCGCGAGGACTTGTTCCACCGCCTGAACGTGATTCGCCTGCGCTTGCCGGCACTGCGCGAGCGCCATGCCGACGTGCCCATGCTCACCCGCCATTTCCTACAGCAAAGCGCGCGGCAACTGGGGGTGGAGCCCAAACGCATTGCCGACGCGGCCTTGGCCCGCCTGGAGCAGTTTGCCTTTCCTGGCAATGTGCGCCAATTGGAGAACATTTGCCACTGGCTCACGGTGATGGCGCCCGCCCAGGTGATTTCGTTGCAAGACCTGCCCCCTGAGGTGCTCGAAGCCCCCTTGGTGCCGGTGGCCGCTGCAGCGCCAGCCGCCGCACCTGTGGCAACACACGAGCCTGCCCTGGCCGTGCCTGTGGCATTGGCACCCGTGGCTGCGCCTGCGGCGGCGGTGCCTGCCGATTGGCAACCTGCGGGTGTGAGCCCAGCGGTGCCCTATGCCGCCCCGGCTGCTGCCGTCCCCGTGGGCGCTGGTGCAGACCGCTATGACGTGTCGGTTGCGGGTCCGGCTTCCATCGCCCCTGCGGCCCTCGCGTCGCAAGCGCCTGCCGCCGTACTTGGCTGGGAGCATTCGCTGGAGAGTGATGCGCAGAAGCTGCTGGCCTCTGGCCAGCCCGATGTGTGGGACGCGCTGACCCGCCGCTTTGAGTCGCGCCTCATTCGCACGGCCTTGGCGGCCACCCATGGCCGCCGCATGGAGGCCGCACAACGCCTGGGCATTGGTCGCAACACCATCACCCGCAAGATCCAGGAGCTGGGGCTGGATGCGCCGGATGAGGGTTAAAAAGCACTCTAGCGCTTTTTAATAAAGCGCTAGCAGCTATTAAATTTATAGTGATATGTTGATTTCCAGGGGCAGCGCGCACCATGCTCGCTGCCCTTGGCGCTTTTGCACATTGGCCTTGCGGCGGCGGTTATTCGCTGGGTGACTCGCCCAGCGTCACCACCACGGGGGTGTGGTCGCTGGGCTGCGGGTTTTTGCGTGGCGCACGGTCTACCACGCAGGCCGTCACGGTGGCGCGCAAGGCCTCGCTGACCAGGATGTGGTCAATGCGCAGTCCCCGGTTTTTCTGGAACCCCAGCATGCGGTAGTCCCACCACGAAAAGCTCTTTTCAGGCTGCTCAAACAGGCGAAACGCATCGGTCAGGCCCAGTGCCAGTAGCGCCTTGAAGTGGTTGCGCTCTTCGGTGGTGTGGTGAATCGTCTCGCGCAGGCCCTCAGGGTCGTAAGAGTCGCGGTCTTCCGGGGCCACGTTGAAGTCGCCCACCAGCACCAGGCGTGGGTGGGCGGCCATTTCTGTGGCAATCCAGTCGTGCAGGGCCTGCAGCCAGCGCATCTTGTAGGCAAACTTTTCCGAGCCTGGTTCCTGCCCATTCACGAAATAGCCATTGAGCAATCGCAAGGGCCCTTCAGGTGTGTCCAGCGTGGCTGCAATGACGCGGGACTGCTCGTCGGCAAAGCCCGGGATGTTGCGCACCACATCGCGCAGCGGCTGGCGGCTGAGGATGGCCACGCCGTTGTACGTTTTTTGCCCAAAGGCGGCAGCGTGGTAGCCCGCCTCTTGCAACGCGGCGTGGGGGAACTTGTCGTCGGTCAGCTTCAGCTCTTGCAGGCACAGTGCATCGACCGGGTTGGTGGCCAGCCAGGCCAGCACTTGGGGCAGGCGAACCGAGAGGGAGTTGACGTTCCAGGTGGCAAGCTTCATGGGATGGGGGGGGGTGAGGGCCAAAGATGGAGCGCATTAGAACCCCGTTTGGGCACCCCGGTGCGGCACGGGGTCGATGCGCAAGGCCGCATTGTGGTGGCCGCTCGACTCTGAACCGGTTTGAGGGGGCTCTGAGGCCCGATTGCCCTGCAATTTGGGGTGTTGTTTGGGGTGGCCTGGGTTATCCTAGTGGCGCTACGCGGTGGTTTCAGCCCTCGGCGGTTTTCATTGGCTTGGGGGATGGCGTTGGAGCGAGGGTCCCGGATGGGCTTGGACCCCGCGCGCAACGGTTGCTACGCGGTGTCGACCTGTCCTCTATGAACGATCGCCTGTCTTATTCCTCTGCCCTTGTCGAGTCACTGCCAGCGCCGCATTTGCTGGAGATTGTCACTCGCCATACCGGCGCGACGATCTGCGTGGTCGATAACGATTTGAACATCCTGTATGCCAACGAGGCCTATGCGAACTGGTTCAAGGCACGGCCCAGTGAGCTGCTGGGGCGCACTCTGATCTCGCTTTACAGCGAAGCCGCCCGTGTGCAGTTCCAGCCCCACATCAACCGCGCTCTGGCAGGCCACGAGGTGACCTACCAGCGGCAGATTTGCGGCTCCGATGGGCAAGAGGTCTGGTTCTCCATCAGCTTGCACCCTTGGCTGGACCGGGATGGGCAGGTGGGGGGCGTAGTGAATTCGGCCCTGGAGGTGCACGAACTCAAAGTCACCACCGAGGCGTTGCGTGCGGCCAACCAGAAGCTTTTCTCGCACATGGAAAACAGCCCGCTGGCCGTGGTGGAGCTGGATGCCCAGCTGGGGCTGGTGCATTGCTCCAGCCGTGCCACCGAGTGGTTTGGCTGGCACCACGCCTCGCACCAGGGGGAGTCGGTGCTGAACCTGGTGGGTGAAGGTGCGCGAGTGACCGTGCTGCGCAAGGGACTGGGTCAGCTGCTGTCAGGGGCCGAGCGCCAAAACCGCGTAGAGGCCTCTTTTGTCCGACCAGATGGCAGCGTGCAGCATTGCATGTGGTTCAACTCTGCGCTCATCAACCTGCGTGGCGAGACGATCTCCATCATGTGCCAGATCGAGGACATTACCGAACGTGTGGCCGCCGCCGAGCGCCTGTTGCACCAGGCACAGCACGACTCTTTGACGGGTTTGCTGAACCGGGGGGCGTTCATTGTCCGGGCCCAAGAAGCGGTGAGCAGCCTGGACGAGGCAGATGGCGCGACCGATGGCGTGGTCATCTTGTTCATGGACCTCGATGGCTTCAAGGGCGTGAACGACTGTTATGGCCACCACATGGGCGACACCGTGCTGCGCCTGGTGGCCCAGCGCCTGGCCCACGTCGTGCGCGCGGGCGACACGTTGGCCCGGCTGGGGGGCGATGAGTTCACCATCTTGATGCGTGGCAACCCCAGCCCGCACGACCTCAAGCTGTTCATCGAACGCCTGATGCAGGCCTTTGCCACGCCCTTTGCGCTGCCCGACACCGATGGCGTGCGGGTGACCTTGGGCGTGAGCATTGGGGTGGCCGCCCACCCACCGCTGCCTGCGCAGGTGGACGAGCTGCTGACCCGCGCGGACCATGCCATGTACGAGGCCAAACGGGGCGGTAAGGGCAGCGTGCATTACGCCGTCCCATCCCCCGTTTAATGGGCTGCGCAAGCAGCCCGGCAAGGCGCGGCGCCCACGGGCGCCGCTTCGCTCACAAAGGCGCAATGCTCTGCTCGTAGCAGAAGAAGTTGGTCGGGTCGTACTTCGTCTTGACTTCGCGCAGCCGCAGGTACGCCTCGTCGCCCCAATAGGCCTGGGCAAAGTCCTTGAGGTCCCGGTTGGGGTAGTTCTGGTACACGTGCCCGTTCATGTAGGGGCGCAGCAGGTCGTACAGCCCGTCGATCCAGGCCTGCACCTTCACGCGCTCTTCCTCGTCGCGCCAGCAGCCATCGATCACGATGTCCATGTCCACATGGCGGTGCACGAAGGCGCTGTCTTTCACGGGGTAGCGGGCAATCGCGCCGCCATAGGGCTCGGTGTAGACCATGCTCCAGGGGTTGACGGCCTTGTGGAACTGGTCGATCACCTTTTGCCACACCGTCTGGGGGATGGGCTTGTCGACATACCCACTGGCCTTGGTCTCGCGAATGCCGTCGGGCAGGTCTTGCGGCAGGGGGTAGGGGTGGTCTTCAAAGTAGTTGTTCAGATCGGGGTAGGTACCTACCTTGTCCACTACCAATTGCGCGCCAGGGATTTGCAGCAGCGACTGGATGGCTGCGTAGCCCTCGTCGCGCGGGCCGCAGTACATGCCCTGCACCATATACACCACCTCCCCGTTGTAGTAGCCCAGGTTCATCATGTAGCCCAGCTGGTCGGGGGCTCCCTGGCGGGTGTAATCCCTTTGCAGCAGCTCCAGCACCTGCGCGGCCTGCTCGGCCTGCCAGGTGATGGACCAGCCCCACACCGATGGCAGGCGCACCATGTGGTAGCTGACCTGCAGCACCACGCCAAAGTTGCCGCCCGTGCCGCCCCGCAAGGCCCAGAACAGATCGGCATGTTCGCCGTCGGCCTTGGCGGTCACCACCTTGCCACTGGCCAGCGCCACGCGAAACGCCGCCGCCTTGTCGCTTTGGATGCCATAGGTCCGCGAGGTATAGCCATAGCCCCCGCCTTGCACAAACCCGGCCACGCACACGCTGCCGCAAGCCCCCGTGGGCACGTGCCAGCCCGTGCCGTTGAGTGCGCCGTTGAACACCTCAAACGGCGTGCCGGACAGCACATGCACCAGGGCCCGGTCTTCGTCCAGCACCACGCCCTTCATCTCGCTCAGGTCAATCACCATGCCGCCGGTGTTGACGGAATAGCCTGCTGTGCTGTGCCCGCCCGAGCGGACAGATACCACCAGCCCCGCGTCCCGTGCGACGGCCATGCTCACCAGCACGTCGGTTTCGCAAGCGCAGTAAACAATGACCAGGGGGTAGTACTGGAACGCAGGGTTGGTCTCCTGCCGGTCCGTGTCGTAGTCGGGGTCCCACGGGAACACCACGTGCCCCACGGTGCGGGCTTCCAGGTCTGCCTTTTGGGCCGCCGTCAGCGTGGCGCTTTGGCCAGGGGCCGCCGCTTGCAGGGGCTGTGACAAGAAGTGCGCGATGCGGCGTTGCTTTGCCGTGCGGTTGAGACTTTTCCGATGGGCCATGGACGCTTTTCCTCCGAAGAAAGTCGTCGTTGTAACACGCGTGTTACGTCAAGCCAATGAAAAACAGGCAAGGCCGATGGGCCTGTGGTTTGGATGAAAAAGGCCTCTAGCGCTTTTCGAATAAGCGCTAGCAGCTATGAAATAAGGAGCGGTTAGCGATTGGCCGTGTGCGGTGTGGCTATCGCTCAGCCCCGCACATAGCTCACAAAGTGAAAAGGCAGGCCGTTGGTGCTGACGTGCTCGGAGCGCGCGGCCTCCACCCACTGGGCGTCCAGTGTGGGGGCGTAGGCATCGCCGTCAAAGTCTTGCGCAATCTCTGTCACCTCGACCCGGCTGGCCAGGGGCAGGGCCTGGGCGTAGATTTGCGCGCCGCCCATCACCCACACCGGCCGGCCGGGCTCGGTGCTGGCCGCCTGGGCTTGCTGCAAGGCCTGCTCCAGGCTGTCTGCGCGCAGCGCACCCTCGGCCTGCCAGTCGCCCTGGCGGGTGACCACGATGTTGGTGCGTCCAGGCAGCGGGCGAAAGCGAGGGGGCAGCGAGTCCCAGGTCTTGCGCCCCATGATGACCACGCAGCCCTGCGTGAGCTGCTTGAAGTGCGCCATGTCTTCCGGCAGATGCCAGGGCATGGCGTTGTCTCTGCCGATCACGCCATTGGCAGCGCGGGCGTAGATGAGGTGCAGTGGCGGCAGGGTCATGGCGCGGGGGCTTCGGTCAGTGGTGCGATCAGATGTGCAGCATGGCCAGCACGCCAACGCCCAGGCCAATGCTTGCTACGCCGTACATGCCCCATTCCAGCCACTTCTTGCGCGTCAGCAGGGCAATGGCGGCGAGGGCAATGGCCACTTGCAGCGCCGTGGTGGCCTGGGCCCAGCGGTGGTGCTGGTGCATCTGGGCATCGCTTTGGTTGTCAAATGCGCGGGCATCGGCCTCCAGGCCCTCGGCCACTTTCTTGATCTCGTTCTTCTCGGTCTCGTAGCGGTCAATCTTGGCCTGGTACTTGGTCTTCTCTTGCTCGCCCGGTGTCAGGTCACGGGCCAGCTCGGCCAGGGACTGCTTGGTGCTTTTGGACTGGAAGTAATTCCACTGGTTGGAGGCCTCGGTCTTCTTGATTGCGGCGTCGTTTTTCATCAACCCCGCATTGGCCTGCGTGGCGCCGCCCATGTAGGCAAAGATGGCGCCCACCGTGGCCACGATGGCGGTGAACATTGCGATCTTGTTGGTGCTGCTGCCGCCGCCGTGCCCTTGCTCGCCGTGGCTGGGGGCGTGGTCGTCCCCGTGGCCTTGGGTGGCGTGCTCGATGGCATGGTCGTGGGGGCCGTGTACGTGGAATCCGCCGGAAGACATGGTGGGTGCTCTTTGTGATGGTGGTTGAGTGGATGCCGCAACGGCAATTAGGGCCGCCCTGCGCGAGGAACCGCTGCAGCGCAAAGCGAACGGGGGACTGGTGTCATTCCGTTTCCAGATTATTCGTGTCTAGGCGCGAAGCCGCAGACAGTGCTGTAGCACGGCAAGGCGAAGCAACAACGACACGGATGATGTGGAAATGGAATCACACCGCCACAGGCGCCTTGATGGCGGGGTGGCATTGGTAGTCCAGCACCTCAAAGTCTTCGTATTCGTACTCGAAGATGCTGGCGGGCTTGCGCTTGATGTTCAGTGTGGGATAGGGGTGGGGCGCACGCGCCAGCTGCGTGGTGACTTGCTCGTAGTGGTTGCTGTAGATGTGGCAGTCGCCACCCGTCCAGATGAAGTCACCCACGTCCAGATCGCACTGCTGCGCCACCATGTGCGTGAGCAGCGCATAGCTGGCAATGTTGAACGGCACGCCCAAAAAGATGTCGGCGCTGCGCTGGTACAGCTGGCAGGACAGCGTGCCGCGCCCGCCGGGCTCCTGCGCTGGCGCCACGTAGAACTGGAAGAACGCGTGGCAGGGCATCAGCGCCATCTTGTTCAGGTCGGCCACGTTCCAGGCGCTGACGATGATGCGACGCGAGTCCGGGTTGGTCTTGAGGGTCTTGATCACATCGCTGATCTGGTCGATGTGCCCGCCGTCAGGGGTGGGCCAGCTGCGCCACTGCACGCCGTACACGGGGCCCAGCTCGCCGTCCTCGCGCGCCCATTCGTCCCAGATGCTGACGCCGCGCTCCTTGAGCCAGTTGTTGTTGCTCGACCCCGTGAGGAACCACAGCAGCTCCTGAATGATGGAGCGTAGGTGCACCTTTTTGGTCGTGACCAGCGGAAAGCCTTCCTTCAAATCGAACCGCATCTGGTGGCCGAACACGCTCTTGGTGCCCGTGCCGGTGCGGTCCGCCTTTTCCACCCCGTGGGTGAACACTAGCCGCATGAGGTCTTCGTACTGAGACCGGACGGGGCGTTGCAGTGTGGGGGCGACAGGCTGGTTCATGGGAGGGGGCTCGCAGGGTGAAACGGCACACGGCAGGGGCCGGAGACCAAGCGGCCGATTTTAAGCGGGCCAGCCCATCCGCGCTGCAGGTCTTCAGCGGCCGGTGGACGGGCTGGATGGCGGCCCACGCCGCGCGCGCCATCTGCCGCTGGTATTTGAATGAAAAGTGCCTCTAGCGCTTTATGGAAAAGCGCTGGCAGCTATTGTTTTGATAGTGAAGGTGATGCTGCGGTGCACAAAATGCCGCCTGATAGGTGCCTGTGCGTACCCATTTGGCCGTACTAGGGATAAATCCTAGGTTTTTGGTGCAATGAAGTATTGGTGTTGGTGTTTTGAGTACCAATTGGGCAAGCGGAGATCGGTATCGTTCAAACCCTCAGCGCAGGAACCTGGGGTTTGCACAGGTTCCGCCCGCCCTGCGGTGCTGAACCCCGGAATCCATACCAACTATCCAGGAGACCTTTCGATGTCCTCTTCCCTTCGTGCCGTGCCCGCCCGCCTGGCCTGGGCTGCTGCCCTGGCGCTGACCGTGTGCGGTGGCGCCGCCCAGGCGCAGACCGAGCTGGTGATCGCCACCGTGAACAACGGCCACATGATCGAGATGCAAAAGCTCAGCAAGAACTTCGAGCAGGCCAACCCCGACATCAAGCTCAAGTGGGTGACGCTGGAAGAGGGCGTGCTGCGCCAGCGCGTGACGACCGACATCGCCACCAAGGGCGGCCAGTTCGACGTGATGACCATCGGCCTGTACGAGGCGCCCATCTGGGGCAAGAAGGGCTGGCTGCAAGAGCTCAAGACCGACGCCGCCTACGATGCAGACGACCTGCTGCCCGCCGTGCGCAGCGGCCTGTCGGTGGATGGCAAGCTGTTTGCCGCGCCGTTCTATGCCGAAAGCTCCATGCTCATGTACCGCAAGGACCTGGCCGACAAGGCGGGCGTGCAGGTGCCCGAGCGCCCCACCTGGCCGCAGATCAAGGACCTGGCCGCCAAGATGCACGACCCCAAGAACGGCGTGTACGGCATCTGCCTGCGCGGCAAGCCCGGCTGGGGTGACAACATGGCCTTCATCACCACGCTGGTCAACACGTTTGGCGGCCAGTGGTTTGACATGCAGTGGAAGCCCCAGCTCGAATCCAAGCCCTGGAAGGACGCGATCACCTTCTACGTGGATCTGCTCAAGAACTACGGCCCCCCCGGCTCGTCGTCCAACAGCTTCAATGAAATCCTGGCGCTGACCAACTCGGGCAAGTGCGGCATGTGGATCGACGCGACCATTGCGGCTTCGTTCGTGAGCGACCCCAAGCAGTCCAAGGTGGCCGAGCACATGGCCTTTGCGCAGGCCCCCACCATGAACACGCCCAAGGGCGCCAACTGGCTGTGGTCGTGGAATCTGGCCATCCCTGCGGGTTCCAAGAAGGTTGATGCCGCGCAGAAGTTCATCACCTGGTCTACCAGCAAGGACTACATCCAGCTCGTGGCCAAGACCAATGGCTGGGCCAACGTGCCCACCGGCACGCGCAAGAGCACCTACGCGTCGCCTGAATTCCAGAAAGCCGCGCGTTTTGCCGCCGCAGAAAAGACGGCCATCGACTCGGCCAACCCCACCGATTCGACCCTGCCCAAGAGCCCGTATGTGGGCGTGCAGTTTGCTGCCATCCCTGAGTTCCAGGCCATCGGCATCGCTGTGGGCCAGCAAATGAGTGCAGCCCTGGCGGGCAAGACCACGGTGGACGCCGCGCTCAAGGCCAGCCAGGTGACCGCCGAGCGTGAGATGAAAAAGGGCGGGTATTACAAGTAAGCCGGGGCTCTGCAAACCCGCGACGCGACCGGGATCATCGGTGTGATCCCCGTTCGCCCTGAGCCTGTCGAAGGGCTGTGTGCCAGAGTGCCCTGGCTTCGACAGGCTCAGCCCGAACGGTTTGGGGTGTCGTTGGTTTTGTCAGACCTTGGCGTGCTGATCGCTCGCCCTTTTTTTGCGCCATTTCGGACCTCCCATGAACCGCCTGCTTCCCCGCCTGCTGCTCACACCAGCCATGGCCACGCTCTTCCTGTGGATGATCGTGCCGCTGGTGATGACGATCTACTTCTCGCTCATCCGCTACAACCTCATGCAGCCCGACCAGTCGGGCTTTGCGGGGCTGGAGAATTTCGAGTACTTCGTCACCGACCCGTCGTTTGGCACCGCCGTGCTCAACACCGTGTGGCTGCTGGGCAGTGTCATCCTGATCACGGTGGTGGTGGGCATTGCGATTGCGTTGCTCATCAACGACCCGTTTCCGGGGCGCGGCATTGTGCGGGTGTTGCTGATTTCGCCGTTCTTCGTCATGCCCACCGTGAACGCGCTGATGTGGAAGAACATGATGATGAACCCCATCTACGGCGTGCTGGCGCAGGTGTGGATGTTCTTTGGCGCGCAGCCGGTGGATTGGCTCACCGACTTTCCGCTGTTCTCCGTCATCGTCATGGTGTCGTGGCAATGGCTGCCGTTTGCCACGCTCATCTTCATGACCGCGCTGCAAAGCATGAACCACGAGCAGCTTGAAGCCGCCCGCATGGACGGCGCCACCTACCTGCAGCAGCTGCGCTACCTGTACCTGCCGCACCTGGGCCGCTCGGTGGCGGTGGTCGTGATGATCGAGCTGATCTTCCTGCTCAGCATCTTTGCCGAGATCTACACCACCACAGGCGGTGGCCCGGGTGATGCGAGCACCAACGTCACCTTCCTCATCTTCAAGCAGGCACTGCTCAACTTTGATGCGGGCGTGGCCTCGGCCGGGGCGCTGTTTGCGGTGGTGCTGGCCAACATCGCGGCCGTGTTCCTGATCCGCATGGTTGGCAAGAACCTGGACAAATAAGAAAGAACGCCCATGACTGCTCGCCGCCGTTCCAAATTCCCGCTCGGCCTCTTGGCCCTGCGCACCGCTGTGGCCTGGGCCGTGGCCTTGCTGCTGGTGTTTCCGCTGGCCTGGCTGTTCCTCACCGCCTTCAAGACCGAGCTGCAGGCCATTGCAGTGCCCCCGCAAATCCTGTTCACGCCCACGCTCGAGAACTTTCATGAAGTGCAAGAGCGCAGCGACTACCTGCTGTACGCCAAGAACTCGGTCATCACCAGCGTGCTCTCCACGCTGCTGGGCCTGCTGCTGGCCGCACCGGCGGCCTATGCCATGGCGTTCTTCAAGGGCAAGTACACCAAGGACATTTTGATGTGGATGCTCTCGACCAAGATGATGCCCGCCGTGGGCGCGCTGGTGCCCATCTACGTGCTGGCGCAAAAGAGCCACCTGCTCGACACGCAGCTCGCACTCATCATCGTGTTTGCGCTGTCCAACCTGCCCATCATGGTCTGGATGCTGTACTCGCACTTCAAGGACATTCCGCGCGAGATTCTGGAGGCCGCCCGCATGGACGGCGCCACGCTGTGGCAAGAGGTGCGGCTGGTGCTGCTGCCACTGGGCATGGGCGGCCTGGCATCCACCGGCCTCTTGTGCCTGGTGCTGTCGTGGAACGAAGCCTTCTGGAGCCTGAACCTCAGCGCCGCCAAGGCAGGCACGCTGGCCACGCTGATCGCGTCGTACTCCAGCCCCGAGGGCCTGTTCTGGGCCAAGTTGTCTGCCGCGTCGCTGATGGCCATTGCGCCCATCGTGGTGTTCGGCTGGTTCAGCCAGAAGCAGCTCGTTCAGGGCCTCACGTTCGGCGCGGTGAAGTAAATCCGCAGCCTGTCGTCTCCACAGTTTTTCAAGATTTCAGGAACCTGATTCCATGGCCTACCTTCAACTGCGCGGCATCGAAAAATTCTTTGGCGAACACCGCGCCATCAAGGGCATTGACCTCACCATCAACCAGGGCGAGTTCATCGTCTTCGTCGGCCCTTCGGGCTGCGGCAAGTCCACGCTGTTGCGGCTGATCGCGGGGCTCGAAGCCATCGACGGTGGCACGCTCATGCTCGACGGCCGCGACATCACCGACCAGCCATCGAGCAAGCGCGACCTGGCCATGGTGTTCCAGAGCTACGCGCTGTACCCGCACATGAGCGTGTACGAAAACATGAGCTTTGCGCTCAAGCTCGCCAAGGTCGACAAGCAGGTCGTCGACGAGAAAGTGCAGAACGCGGCGCGCATCCTCAACCTCACGCAGTACCTGCAGCGCACGCCCAAGGAGCTGTCGGGCGG
Source organism: Acidovorax sp. 56 (assembly GCF_002749705.1). Taxonomy (NCBI): domain Bacteria; kingdom Pseudomonadati; phylum Pseudomonadota; class Betaproteobacteria; order Burkholderiales; family Comamonadaceae; genus Acidovorax; species Acidovorax sp. 56. The sequence goes on along the minus strand of NZ_PEEV01000001.1, from coordinate 1,947,914 downwards.
CCAGCGCCAGCGCGTGGCCATTGGCCGCGCCATCGTGCGCGCACCCAAGGTGTTTTTGTTTGACGAGCCCTTGTCCAACCTCGACGCCGCCCTGCGCGGCCAGACCCGTGTGGAGATTGCCAAGCTGCACCGCGACCTGGGCGCCACCACCATCTACGTCACGCACGACCAAGTCGAGGCCATGACGCTGGCCGACAAGGTGGTGGTGTTGCGCGACGGCCAGATCGAGCAAGTGGGCACGCCGCTGGAGCTGTACGACCGCCCCGCCAACCAGTTCGTGGCGCAGTTCATCGGCACCCCGCAGATGAACGTGGTGCCCCTGGCGCAATTGCCTGCGGCGGTGCAGCAACTGGCGCCTGGCGCGGCAGCGGGGGGCTCCATCGGCCTGCGACCCGAGGCCGTGACGGTGCTGCCCAAAGGGCAGGGCGCCATCACCGGCCAGGTCGAGCTGGTGGAAGCCCTGGGGGCTGAGACGCTGTTGTATGTGCGCACCGCCGAGGGCGCGCAACTGGTGGCCCGCCTCAATGAACGCACGCTGCTGCTGCCGGGCGATGCCGTGTCGCTCAACGTGGCCACCGAGCAGGCCCACTGGTTTGACAGCGCAGGCCGTGTGGTGCTGGCCCAGGCCAATTCCCGTTGACTGCCCGCTGATTCCCCATTCGTTTGCAACCCCGATTTCGCATTTCAGACGCCGCATTCCATGACCACCGCACAAGACACGCTCACCATCCTGCACTTGGGGCTGGGCTCTTTCCACCGCGCGCACCAGGCGCTGTACCTGCACCAGTTGCACCAGCTGGGCGACACCCGCTGGGTGCTGGCCGGTGGCAACCTGCGCCCCGACATGCAAGACACGATTGCCGCCCTGCAAACCCAAGGCGGCGCCTACACGCTGGAGACGGTGACTGCCCAGGGCGAGCGCAGCTACACCTGGGTCGAGTCCATCCGCACCGTGGTGCCCTACACGCCCGATCTGGCGGGGCTTGTGGCCATTGCCGCGCAGCCCGGCACCCGCATCATTTCCTTCACTGTCACCGAGGCGGGCTACTACCTCGACAGCCGCCACCAGCTCGACTGGGCCAGCGCGCCCGATCTGCAGGCCGACCTGCAAGCCCTGCGGGAAGGCCGAGCGGGCAGCACCATCTACGGCGCGCTCACCACTTTGCTGCGTGCGCGCAGACAGGCCGGGGCAGGGGCTGTGACGCTGCTCAACTGCGACAACCTGCGCCACAACGGCGACCGCTCGCGCAGCGGCCTGCTGCAGTTTGTGCAGGCGCTGGGCGATGCCGATCTGGTCGCCTGGATCGAAGCCCACACCACCAGCCCCAACGCCATGGTGGACCGCATCACCCCCCGCCCCACGCCCGATGTGGCAGCCCGCGTGCAAGCGGCCACCGGCCGCGCCGACCCCGCTGCGCTGATGGGCGAGAGCTTTATCCAGTGGGTCATTGAAGACCGCTTTGCCAATGGCCGTCCCGCGTGGGAGCGCGTGGGCGTGGAGTTGGTCGAATCTGTCGCGCCGTACGAAGAGGCCAAGATCCGCCTGCTCAACGCCACGCACAGCTGCATTGCCTGGGCGGGCACCTTGGTGGGCTACCGCTTCATCCACGAAGGCACGCACGACGCCGCCATCCGCCAGCTGGCGTTTGACTACGTGACGCAAGACACCATCCCTGTGCTGCAACCCAGCCCCATTGATCTGGCCGTTTACCGAGACGTGGTGCTGGAGCGCTTTGGCAACCCCGCCATTGAGGACACCAACCAGCGCGTGGCCATGGATGGCTACAGCAAGATCCCCGGCTTCATCGCGCCCACGGTGCGCGAACGCCTGGCCCGGGGCGAGGGCATTGCCGCCGTGGCCGTGCTGCCTGCGCTGTTCCTGGCCTATCTGCAGCGCTGGCACGCGGGGCACATCCCCTACACCTACCAAGACCAGGCCATGGACCCGGCCGCCGCCCATGCCATCTGCGAAGCCGCTGACCCCGTGGCCGCGTTTGCTGCCGACAAGGTGCTGTGGGGCGAGCTGGCGGGCGATGCACGCCTGGTGCAGGCCCTGCGTACGGCCAGCGCCCAGGTGGCCGCGTTTGTGGCCCGGCACCCGCGCACGGTGGGGCTGGGCAGCAGCACCGCCGCACAATAAGCCGTCACGTCACCCGACTCTGCATTCCAAACACCATGTCCTCGCTTCATGCACTGCCGCGCCAGACCAAGCCCGAGCTGGAGCATGCCTACTCCCGCTCACCCGAGCTGGGCTACGAGCCACCAGAGACTGCGGGCTTTATCCGCTGCCTGTCGCACGGCTTTCCGACCCCGCTGGCGCGCTGGCATTACCACGACGAGTACGAGCTGCACCTCATCACGGCCTCGTCGGGCAAATTGTTTGTGGGCGATTGGATTGGCCAGTTCGCTCCCGGCCAGCTGGTGCTGACAGGGCCGCGCCTGCCGCACAACTGGATCAGCATGGACGTGCCCGAGGCGGGCTACCCCGAGCGCGACTTGGTGGTGCAGTTCCCGCACCAGCCACTGGTCGATGCCAGCGAGGGCATCCCCGAGCTGCGCGAGGTGCTGCCTCTGCTGGAGCGTGCTCGCCACGGCATCGAGTTTTTTGGCCAGCAGGCCCAGGCCACCGAGCATTGGCGGCGCATCAAGTCCACCCAGGGGCTGGCGCGCTTTGCGGCGTTTTGCGAATGGATGGGCGAGCTGGCCCGCTGCACGGACTATCGCCTGCTCTCCAGCGCCCAGCTGCAAAGCGAAGACAGCGATACCCAACTCGCGCAGATCAACGCCATCGTCAGCCGCATCACCGACCACCTGGCCGATCCGCTGTCGGCTGCCGATCTGGCGCAAGAGCTGGACATGACCGAAAGCCGCTTCTCCCGCTTCTTTCGCCGCGCCACGGGCAACACGTTTACTGATTTTGTGAACCTGGTGCGCGTAAACCGCGCCTGCCAACTGCTGATGGAGACCGACCGCTACATCACCCACATTGCTTATGACGTGGGCTTTAACAACATGGCCAACTTCAACCGCCGCTTTCTGGACATCAAGGGCATGACGCCCAGTGAATACCGCAAGCAGGGCGTGGGCCGGTTTGGCAAGGGGTGATGTCTGAGAACCTGTGCTCCCAGCTTTCCCCCAACCGTTCGGGCTGAGCTTGTCGAAGCCAGGGCATAGCATCATCAAAAACCATAGCTGCCAGCGCTTTATTTATATGGTCTGCAGGCCATTTTTATCCAAACGGCCGTCGCCACAGCCGTCCGGTCTGAGCCTGTCGAAGCCAGCACGCCGCACTCGCTTTCACACTGTCCTGGCCCTCTTGGGCTGACCCATTGCATCACTACCCCATGTACCTCGGAATCGACTTAGGCACCTCCGGCGTCAAGCTCTTGCTGCTGGACGAAGCGCACACCGTCATCGCCACGGCCGATGCCGCCGTGCCCCAGTACCGCCCCCAGCCCACCTGGAGTGAGCAGCACCCGGCAGACTGGCTGGCCGCCGTCGAGACCGCCGTCGCCCAGTTGCGCGCGCAGGTGCCCACCGCCTGGGCCCAGGTGCGTGGCATTGGCTTGTCGGGCCACATGCACGGTGCGGTGGTGCTGGGTGCACAGGGCCAGGTGCTGCGCCCCGCCATTCTGTGGAACGATGGCCGTGCCAGCGCCGAATGCGCTGCGCTCGAACAGGCCGTGTCCACTGCGCGCCAGATCACCGGCAACCTCGCCATGCCCGGCTTCACAGCCCCCAAGCTGCTGTGGCTGCGCACGCATGAGCCCGCAGTCTTCGCTCAAATCCGCAAGGTGCTGCTGCCCAAAGACTGGCTGCGGCTGCAGCTCACCGGTACGGCGGTGAGCGATATGTCCGATGCATCAGGCACCTTGTGGCTGGACGTGCAGGCCCGCGCCTGGAGCCCGGCCATGCTGCAGGCCTGCGGGCTGGACGCCTCGCACATGCCCGCCCTGGCTGAGGGCAATGCACCCACCGGCACGCTGCTGGGCGACATAGCCCGCCGCTGGGGGCTGGGCGAAGGCGTGGTCGTGGCTGCAGGCGCGGGCGACAACGCCGCCAGCGCCGTGGGCGTGGGAGCGCGCACCGCCGGGCAGGGCTTTGTGTCGCTGGGTACGTCGGGCGTGGTGTTTCGGGTGACCGATGCCTTTGCCCCCGCCACCGAGCGCGCCGTGCACGCCTTTGCCCACGCGCTGCCCCAGCGCTGGCACCACATGTCCGTCATGCTCAGCGCGGCCAGCGCCTTTGGCTGGGTCACCCGCTTGACCGGCCGGGGCGACGAGGCCCAGTTGTCCGCCGCCGTCGGGGCTTTGCCCAGCAGCCGTCAGGCCCAGGCCCCGCTGTTTTTGCCCTACCTGAGTGGTGAACGCACCCCGCACAACAACGCCGCTGCCACCGGCGTCTTCATGGGCTTGCGGGCCGAGCACGACGCTGCTGACCTGGCCTATGCCGTGATGGAGGGCGTGGGTTTTGGTTTGCTCGACGGCCTCAACGCCATACGCGCTGCGGGTTCCACCCCAGCCGTTCAGGCTGAGCCTGTCGAAGCCCGCCCCCGTTCCGCCACTGAAATCCACTCCAGCCCCTTGGCCCTGGTCGGCGGTGGTGCCCGCAGCAACCCCTGGGCCCAGCTTCTGGCCAGCGCCCTGGGCACCTCATTGCAGCGCCCCGAGGGCGCCCACGCCGCCGCCGCCTTGGGCGCGGCCCGCCTGGCCGCCATGGCTTGCGGTGGCGACGAAGTCCATTGGTGCCAACCCCTGGCGGCCGATGCCACCTTCGATCCGCAGCCCGCCCAGCAAGCCCTGCTGGCCGAGCGCTATGCCCGCTATGTGGCGTTGTACCCGGCGCTGCAAGCGCAGTTCTGACGGCCGTAGCGCATTGCTGCCCATGCAATCCCGCTGTGAACTCCTCCCACCGTTCGGGCTGAGCCTGACGAAGCCTGGGCACAGAATCATCAAAAATCATAGCTGCCAGCGCTTGATTTATATGGTCTGTAGGCCGTTTTGTATCCAAGCCACCACCACCATTCAGTCTGAGCCTGTCGAAGCCAGGGCGTGTGCCATGCAGGCCCTTCGACAAGCTCAGGGTGAACGGGATGTGTGCCTGAACCACCCCACCACCGATTCCCATGAACGCTGTTGATCTCTCTCCAATGCCCGCCGCAACCTCCATCCAGGTCGCCATCGCGGGCGAAGCCCTCATCGACCTGATCCGCCGCCCCGATGGCAGCTACCTGCCTTGCCTGGGCGGTGCGCTCTACAACCTGTGCCGCGCACTGGCCCGCCAGGGGGTGGGCACGCAGTACCTCAACCCCTTGTCCCGAGACTGCTTTGGCCGCGAGCTGGAGGCCCAGTTGGTGGCCGATGGCGTGCACCTGGCGCAGCCCGATCCGGTGCAGCAAGTCACCTCGCTGGCCGTCGTCAACCTCAACGCCCACGGCCACCCCGACTACGCCTTCTACCGCGAAGGCGTGGCCGACCGCGCCGTGTCGGCGCACGGCCTGGGTGAAGCCTGCACCGCCTTGCCCGCTTTGCAGGTGGTCTGCACCGGCGCCCTGGCGCTCGATGCCCGCGACGCCGCCACCTACCTGCCCTGGCTGGCCGCCCAGCGCACCGCAGGCCACTGCGTGATGGTCGATGCCAACCTGCGCCCCTCCGTCATGCCCGACCTGGCCGCCTACCGCAGCACCGTGCACGCCGCCCTGGCGCACGCCCACCTCATCAAGGCCAGCGACGAAGACCTGGACCACCTCGCCGTGCCCGGCGCCGACGCCCTGGCCCGCGCCCGCCACCTGCTGGCCGCCAACCCCCAAGCCCACCTGCTGGCCCTCACGCTCGGTGCCAACGGCGCATGGCTGCTGCACCGCAACGGCACCCAGTGCTTTGCCCAAGAGGCCCAGCCCTTGCCAGTGGCCGACACCGTGGGCGCGGGCGACAGCTTTCTGGCGGGCCTGCTGGCCCACCTGCTGCGCCAGTCTCAGCCAGCGGGGGCGGGGTCGTTTGCGCGGTTTGTGGCGGCGCTGTCAGACACCGCCTGCCAGCAGGCCCTGCGCCACGCCCTGGCCAGCGCCAGCCTGTGCGTGATGGAGCAGGGGTGTGTGCCACCAGGGTGGGAGGCTGCGGTGGATTGGGCGCAAGAGCATCCGGCGCAGACGGCGTGACTGAGTAAGCCAAACGATGCGGCATGACGCTCGCTTGGGGCCATTGCAAAATGGGAATGTCACTTGGCTACAGTGGCTCCAAGTAGCTCTCATATCCCATTCATGCGCACGACCAAGATCCACCAATTCCTCGCAGGTTCGGAAATTTCCAATGTGTCGTACGACCTACAGAATCTGCGCATACATGTCGGTCACTCTGTAGTTCTGTTCACCGATGCCGTTGGTTTTCGTGTGCTGGATGAGGGAGATTTGCTGGAGTTCTGGCCGACCTGCTCCACTGCTCCGGGGGGCGGTCTTTTTGAAATACATGACGGCGGCTGGTTAGAGCAGGAGTCGAGACGCAAGGGATTCATGTCATCCAGCACTCGCCCAGCCCTGCGGGAGTTTTTGGTCACAGGCCTGGACGACTGCGTGGGTGTTTTTGCGTTCAGTGCGCCTGAGCTGAAGGTGGGGCCCGAATGAGGTGCGGCGACGTGCTTTCGTCTGTCTCCTGTCCTTGTGCTGATGCGGCGTCCACGCATCCCCTGTTCCCATGACTGCCATCGTTTTACTCCCTGGTCTGGACGGCACGGGCGAGCTGTTCGCTCCGCTGGTTGCCGCTTGGGGTGATCGGTTCCGAACGCAGGTGGTGTCGTATCCGCGCGCAGAGCGCCTGGGCTACGCAGCGTTGGCGGATCGGGTGCGTGCGCTGTTGCCGCTGCATGAAGACTATGTGCTGTTGGCCGAGTCGTTCTCGGGGCCGCTGGGCGTGATGCTGGCGGCAGAGCGGCCACAGCGCTTGCGGGGGCTTGTGCTGTGCGCCACGTTTGCCCGCTCGCCTCTTCCGTTGTTGCGGTGGATGGCGCCATTGGCTCAGGCCGTTTCTCCGGCTGTGCTGCCAGATCTTGCTCTGGCGTGGGGGCTGCTGGGGCGCTACGCGACGCCCTCGTTGGTGGTGGCGATTCGGCAAGCCGTATCTTTGGTCGATCCCTCCGTTTTGGCAGAGCGCATCGGCGCCGTAGCTGAAGTGGATGTAGCGGACTTGTTGTCTGAAGTACGGGTGCCAGTTTTGTATCTCCAGGCTCGCAACGACAGGGTGGTGTCGCAGCGTGCCGTGAAGCCTTTTATGGTGTTGGGTGAGCGTCTTCGGGTGGTTTCCTGCGCTGGGCCCCACTGCTTGCTTCAAGCAAGCCCTGGCGACGCGGCTGCGGTGATATCTACATTCATCAGCAGCCTGCCAAAGACCTCTGAATAAACTCCGTGAGTACCCTGTTTTCGCTATGCCTCATAGCTCAGGGACCCGCAGTCCTCTGCCAAGCCGTATGTTGATCGGACTTGTGACTGGCCTTGCAAAGCGGCTGCGTGTATCGTGCCTTGCCCGTAGCGCCTGGAGAATGAAATGCTTGAAGCCCTTGCGATGCTTTTGTGGTGTGCGTTTGAGCTTGCTCTTGTCCTCACCGGAAAGTTGTTCGTCTCCACTCTCAGTCTGGGCCGTTGGCGCGGTGAGTCGCTGGACGGTCTGGAGGGCCGCATGCATGGGACCGCAGGCGCGCTCTCGTTCAAGCGTGATGGCCAGCGGGTGTTGACTTCGAGCGGTCTTCTTTTTGCGGGGTTGGCGTTTTACGTGCTGTTGGGCCTGGCCGCCGCTGGGGTTGCATCGTTGGCCTGACGCGTGTGAACGGGTTCCTTGAATGCGTGCTCCGTTGCTCATTCACTGGTAATTTGCCTCGCTGCCCCTGCTTGCGGCTCATCTCTGCTCCATTCCATGAAACCTCGCATTGACCTTCGCTCACCTGCTGCTGCGGACGAGCCCGCCTTTCTTCAATCCGTACGGCAGAGCAAGCCACTCCATCGCCCTTGGGTCTCGCCACCCAGCACGCCCGATGCGTTTGGGCAGTATCTCGATGCCATGGCGCTTCCAGCCAACCAGGGGTATCTGGTTTGTCTGCGCGCTACGGACGAGATGGTGGGCGTCATCAACATCACCAACATCGTTCGAGGTTGCTTTCAGAGTGCGTACTTGGGGTACTACGCATTCGCGGGGCATGAACGCCAGGGGCTGATGCGCGAGGGGCTCCAGGCGGTGGTCAAGCAGGCGTTTGGCGTTCTCAAACTGCATCGGCTGGAGGCGAATATTCAGCCTGCAAACCAGGCCTCGTTGGCATTGGTGGAGGCCTGTGGATTTCGCAAAGAGGGGTTCTCAGCCCATTACCTCAAGATTGGCGGACGTTGGCGCGATCATGAGCGGTGGGCTGTCAATGCCACCGCCGCGCGCTGCTAGCCAGACCTGCGAACAGCCTCGCTACGTGCCTCGCCTGCGTTGTGCAGATGTTTCCTGCACGCCTCTCACGTCCTGTTGATCGACACCCCACCATCCACCAACATGGCCGTGCCGGTCATGAATGACGATGCATCTGACGCCAGGTACAGCGCGGCCTGGGCGAGTTCTTCGGGCTGGGCCAGGCGCTTCAAGGCGTGCAGGCTGGCGACTTGGGCCAAGGCCTCGGGGGTGCCGTTCATGGCGTGGGCCATGGGGGTGAGGGTGCCGCCGGGCAGTAGGGCGTTCACGCGCACGCCGTGGGGGCCGCACTCTGCGGCCAGGGCCTGGGTCAGGCCGATCAGGCCTGCCTTGCTGGCGGCGTAAGCCGCCACGCCTGGAAAGCCCACGGTGTGCCCCACAAAGGTGGATGTGAAAAGGATGGAGCCACTGCCCCGCGCCAGCATGGCGGGGATCTGGTGCTTGGCGCCGTAGAAAGCGCTGGTCAGGTTGGTGTCGATGGCCTCTTGCCAGCCTGCGGCCGAGATGCCGGGCGTTGGGCCGCTCTCGCCGATGATGCCCGCGTTGTTGAACGCCACGTCCAGCCCCCCAAAGTGCTCTACCGCTCGCTGTACCAGGCGCTGTGCAAAGGCCTCATCGCGCACGTCACCCGCCACGCTGTGTGCCTCTCCGCCTGCTGCGTGGATCTGTGCGACCAAGCTGTCCAGTTCGGCCTGGCGCCGCGCGCCCACCACGACGCGTGCGCCGTTTTGTGCAAACAGCAGGGCCGCTGCGCGCCCAATGCCTGAGCTGGCGCCCGTCACGATGGCCACTTTGCCGGTCAATGCATTCATAGGTTGTCCTTCTCAATCGTTGCTTTGCGGTTGCGTTGAAATCAGGCGCCCAGTTTGTGCAAAGCGGACGCTGCCGTCGCGCTGGAAACGGACATGCAATGCCGTGCGTTAGGGCGCACTGAGCACCGGTCTGCTGTGCCGGGGCCGTGGGCGGGCGTGTTGAAATGCGGGCCATGCCAGACACGCCTTTTCTGCCCCCCACAGCGGTGCGCCGCGCCCAAGCCACGCAGGCCGCGCAGGCCTGCGAAGTGGTTCGCCAGTCCATCACCCACTGCTGTGCTCTGGACCATCACCACGACCCGGCAGTGCGGGCCGCTTGGCTGGCCAACAAAACGGCAGATCACCTTGCCGCATGGATGGCTGCGCCGCACGCGATGGCCTGGGGAGCCTATTGGGGCGTTGGCTTGGGTGCTGACCGTGGTGCTGACCGGGGCGCAGAGGCGGGCTCAACGATGGTGGGCTTTGCGCTGCTCACGCAAGACAAACTGGCCCTGTGCTATGTGGTGCCGCAGGCATTGCACCAGGGCGTAGGCCGGGCTTTGCTGCTGGCGGCAGAAGCGGGTGCGCGGCAGGTGGGCGTCGCTGCGTTGGTGCTGGAGAGCACGCGCACGGCAGAGGCTTTTTACCGGCGCCATGGCTACGAGCCTGCGGGCGCTGTGCAGACCTGGGCGGGGTTGCAGGCACAGCCCATGCGCAAGCGGCTTTGAGCGGGTCCCACAACGCGGCGCTGCGGGTTGCGTGTGCAATGCCTGCCTGTACACAAGGAGATTTCAATTAAAAAATGCCTCTAGCGCTTTATTTGTAAGCGCTAGCAGCTATTGTTTTGCTAGCGTTGGGTGCGCTCAAAGCTCGTGCGCATACACGATGAAGCCTTGGTGCTTGGCCAGCTTGTCGTACAGCTGGCGCCCAGCGGCGTTGGTGGCTTGGGTTTGCCAGTACACCCGCTGCGACCGGGCTGTGCGGGCGGCGGCATACACCCCTTCGATGAGCGCCCGCCCCACCCCCCGGCCCCGGGCGGCTTCGCGGGTGAACAGGTCGCTGAGGTAGCACACAGGCTCGATGCGCGTCATGCTGCGGTGGAACACGCAGTGCGCCAGGCCCAGCAGGTCGCCGCTGGCATCGTCCTGCGCGACCAGGCAGAGCATGGGTTCGGCCGCGTCATGCAAGCGTTGCCAGGTGGTCTGCGTGATGTGCTCGGGCAGCGCGGTGGCGCCAAAGCGGCCATAGAAGGCGTTGTAGCCATCCCAAAGCGGTCGCCATGCGGCGTAGTCGTGTGGCTGGGCGGGGCGCACTGAAACGGATGAGGTCATGGGCAACCTTGGGATGTGGGTGTCATTGCCAGCGTGGCATGGTGGTGGCCGTTCAGGCCTTCAGCACCCGCCCAGGGTTCATCAGGCCCTGCGGGTCTAGCGCGTTCTTGATAGCGCGCATCATCGACAGCGCCACGGGCGACTGGTACTTCTCCAGCTTGTCGGCCTTCAGCGCGCCGATGCCGTGCTCGGCCGAGAACGAGCCGCCGAATTCGGCCACGGCTTCGTAGACCAGGTGGTTGACCTGCGCCTCGTAGTCGCGCAGGAAGGCCTTGGCATCGCCCTCGGCCGGTGCCTGCACGTTGTAGTGCAGGTTGCCGTCGCCCAGGTGGCCAAAGTTGACCAGGCGCACGCCAGGGATCTGGCTTTGCAGCAGCGCATCGGTGTGGGCCACAAACGCAGGGATGCGCGAGATGGGGATGGAGATGTCGTTCTTGATGTTCAGGCCCTCTTCGGCCTGGGCCAGCGGAATGCTCTCGCGGATGTGCCAGAGCTGGTGCGCCTGGGTGAGGTTCTCGGCCACCACGGCGTCGGTCACGCAGCCGGCTTCAAAGGCGGATTCGAGCAAGGCTTCAAACCGCGCGCGGGCGTGCTCTTCGGATTCGCTGTCGGAGTTTTCGAGCAGCACACACCAGGGGGCGTCGTCTTGGCCCAAGAAAGGCACGCGCAGCTGTGGCATGTGCTTGCCCACCAGGCTCAGCGCAAACTGGCCCATCACCTCAAAGCCCGTCAGGCCCGCGCCCAACTGCTTGTGGGCCATGCCCAGCAGCTGCACGGCGTGCTCGATGGAAGGCACTGCGGCCCAGGCGGTGAGCTTGGCGGCGGGCTGGGGGTAGAGCTTCATGCTGGCGGCGGTGATGATGCCCAGCGTGCCTTCGCTGCCGATGAACAGGTCGCGCAGGTCGTAGCCGGTGTTGTCCTTGCGCAGGCCCTTGAGGCCGCTCCACACCTCGCCCTGCGCGGTGACCACTTCCAGCCCCAGGCACAGGTCGCGTGTGTTGCCGTAGCGCACCACCTGCGTGCCGCCCGCGTTGGTGCCCAGGTTGCCGCCAATGGTGCAACTGCCCTCGGCCGCGAGCGACAGCGGGAACAGCAGGCCCGCGTTGCGCGCCACCTCTTGCAGGTTTTGCAGGATGCAGCCCGCCTCCACCGTCATGGTGAGGTTGGCGGTGTCCACGGCGCGCACAGCGTTCATGCGCGTGAGGCTTAGCACGATCTGCGTGCCGGTGTCGTCGGGCGTGGAGCCCACGGCCAGCCCGGTGTTGCCGCCCTGCGGCACGATGGCGGTGCCCGCGGCGGCGCAGGCCTTGACCACTGCAGCCACCTCGGGCGTGCTGGCGGGGCGCACCACGGCCAGGGCCTTGCCGCGCACGCGGCGGCGCCAGTCTTGCTCCCAGGCGGTGAGGTCGCCCTCGGTCAGCACATGGGCATCGCCCACGATGGAGCGCAGGGTATCGAGCAGCGGGGTGGTCAGGTTCGGCATGGCATTAGTCCTTTCGCGCGAGAGGTTCGGTGAGGGCTGTGGGTGCGCTGGCTGCATCGCTTTGCGGGGTGTCAGTTCGCGAGGGGTCGGCTTGCGCGGTGTCCGGGTGGGCTGGCTTGGCGGGCTGGGTTGGTTCTTGCGTGGCGGCCAGCGCACGCGCATTGCGCTGGCGCAGCCGCACGTGCAGTGTGCAGGCCGTGAACAGCACCAGGCACAGCGTAATCTCGGCCATGGCCAGCCAGTTGCCGGGGGCCTTGTCGCTCCAGGCGCGCACCACGCCTTCAGTGAAGTACAGCCAGATCACCAGGCTGACCCAGCGGTAGGTGTACATGCGGTTTTTGAGAATGCCTGCCAGCGGGATGCACAGCGGCAGTGCCTTGATGGCCAGCCAGGTGCCGCCTGGGCGCAGTGGTGCCAGCACCAGCTCCCAGGCCACGCACAGCGCAATCAGGGCGATGAGGCTGGCGGTGGCCACCCAGCGGGTGGCCGCCACTTCGGGGGGGGCGGCTTGGAGCGTGGCGGGGTGGGCGGTGTCGGTCATGGGCAAACGTTGGGTGCAGGGGGATGGGCGCCATGGGCAGGCGGCCGGGCAGGGCAGGGGGCGGCAAGCGGTCACAATGCGCGCTGTTGCCCTGGCAGCTGCAGGCCATGGGTCTGCAGCTGCCAGGCGCCCGTTTAACCCTTGGGGCCCATCACGGGCTTTGGATCATATAGGCCATGCGATTGACCTTGCAGACAGTGGCCCAGCGCATTGAGATGCTGCTGGAAGATCTGTCGAAATTTCCTTGGCGCACCACGGCGCAGACGCTGCGCGAGCGCTTTCGCGAGGACCAGTTGGGCCTGACGGCCAGCAGCCTCACCTTCACCACGGTGCTGGCGCTGGTGCCATTTTTGGCGGTGGCACTGGCGGTGTTCACGGCCTTTCCCATCTTTGGCAAGCTGCAGGGCGTGGTGCAGAAGTGGCTGGTTGAAAGCCTGGTGCCCGACAGCATCTCGCGCCAGGTGCTGGGCTACCTCACCCAGTTTGCGGCCAAGGCCAGCGGGCTGGGGGCACTGGGCTTCAGCATCTTGCTGGGCACAGCGCTCATGCTGATCCTCACCATCGACCGCACGCTCAACAACATCTGGCGCGTGCGGCGGCTGCGCCCGCTGGGCCAGCGGGTGCTGATCTACTGGGCGGCCATCACGCTGGGGCCTTTGCTGCTGGGCGGCAGCCTGGCGCTCACGTCGTATGTCATGTCGGCATCCAGCGGGCTGGTGCGCACGCTGCCCGATGGGGTGGGGCTGCTGGTGGATTCGATCCAGTTCCTGGTGCTGGCGGCGGGCATGGCGGGGCTCTACCACTATGTGCCCAACACGCCGGTGAAGTGGCAGCACGCCTGGGTGGGCGGCCTGTTTGTGGCCGTGTGTATGGAGCTGGCCAAGAAGGTGCTGGCCGCCTACCTGGCCAAGGTGCCGACCTATTCGGTGGTGTACGGCGCGTTTGCCACGCTGCCGATCTTGCTGGTGTGGATTTACGTGGCCTGGGTCATCGTGCTGTTGGGTGCGGTGGTCACGGCGTATTTGCCCAGTCTGCTGGCAGGCGTGGCGCGGCGTGGGACGGTGGCGGGCTGGGGATTTCAGCTGGCGGTAGAGGTGCTGCAAGAGCTGCACCGCGCACGTCAGCTGCCCAGCAAAGGCCTGCGGGCAGCGCAACTGGCCGAACTGCTGCGCGTGGATGCATTGCAGCTGGAGCCAGTGCTGGAGACCTTGACGTCGCTGGACTGGATTGCCCAGGTGAGCGATGCGGTGGCGGGCCCGTCCGACGCCCCCGAGCTGCGCTACGTGCTGCTGGCCGACCCCGAACGCACCGCGCTGGAGCCGCTGGTGCAACGCCTGCTGCTGGACCAGACCGTGCGACTGGCCCCCCTGTGGGATGCCGCTGGATTTGCGCGGCTTCGGTTGCAGGATTTGCTATCAATTAAATAGCTGCTGGCGCTTGTGAAATAAGCGCTGGAGGCTGTTTTTCTGCAAGGCTAATTGCCTCAGATACCACTCCATCCGTTCGGGCTGAGCCCGTCGAAGCCAGGGCTTGCTGCGTGCGTGCAAGGCTTCGACAGGCTCAGCCCGAACGGCTTGGGGGTAAGCGGTCTGGGGCCGGTTGCTAGTCAGGCGTTTGGTGTGAATTAGATTGCGGCGCGGGGGGCAGCCGCTCGCGTCGCGCTCTGCCCCCTTTGCACCCTTTGCTCCGTCAGGGGGCAATGCCGCGCAACTGCGCATCCGCCAAGCCCACCAGCAGGGCCTTGCCATCGGGCTCTACACGAAACTCTCCAAACTTCGCGGCTTCCCACCGGGCCGCATCGCCCTCACGGAAGTACCAGGCATCGGTCACCAGCGTCCATTGCCCGTCGCGTGGGGTCAGTGCAAAGCGCATCTCCCCGGCCTGCAGCGGTGCTTCGGCCAAGTCGATGCGCAGCCACTGCACCACGCCGCGCTCGTCCAGCGTGCCCACGGCGTGGGGGCGCTGGCCCCAGGCCAGTTCCTCGTAAGTGATGCGCTCTGCAGGCAACTGGAAGTTCAGCCGCATGTAGTCGCCCTGCATCAGCGAGCGTGGGTCTACCGGAGCCAGGGGCACAAACACCTTGCGGCCCTGGGCAATGGTGTGTTCCTTTTGCGCAATGCCCACATTGGCCACCAGCAGGGTGCAGGCCAGGCCTAGCACCAGGGCCCAGGTGGCGATGCGCGGTGCAGCTCCGATAGCCCCGATAGCACCAGCAGCCTGGGCTGCGGGCGCGGTGCTGTCGGCGGGCTGGGCGGTGGCGGTGTGTTGCGCTGTGCGCAGTGCCGTCCAGGCCAGCAGCCCCAGCACGGCGCCGCAGCCCGCCAGCACCATGGCCTTGGTGGCCAGGGGCCAGGCCAGTTGGTAGTAAAAGCTGCCCACCATCCACGCCGCAGCCAGCGCGGCCACAGCGGCCTGGCGCCAGCGCTGCGTGGTGCCGGTGATGGCCAGCGCCAGCAGGGCGGCCCCCAGCGTGGGCATGAAAAAGCCCAGCACGGCCAGCACCAGCAGCAGCGCGGCCGCCTGGGGTTGGCGCAGCGCAGGCCAGGCCCGCTGCGCCACCCAGCCTGCCGCCAGTACCAGCGCCACAGAACCCACCTGGTTCACGGACACCAGCGACGAGGCTCCCGACCCCGTGGTGTGGCTGGCAGGCTCCCACAGCCCACCGCTGCTGCCCAGCACGCCCGCCAGCATGAATGTCATGCCCGACAGCTGGGCCAGCCCGCACAGCACCGCCACCACCCAGCCACAGGCCAGGGGCTCCAGCGCTACGGCCAACCGGTTGTGCTGGCCCAGGGCTTGGTGTTGCAGGGCCAGCAGGCCCACCCAGGTGAGCAGCGCCACATGCAGGGCCCCCCACAAAATAGTGACGTCGATGCTGCGGTGCAGGTGGTGCCAACTGCCCCCCACCGTCCAGGCCCACAGGCCTGCGGCCGCGCCCCCCAGCAGGGTGCGCAGCCAGTGTTGGGGCACGGCTGCGGCCACGGCCAGCGTGATCAACAGCAGCGTGGCCGCGGCCAGCAAGTGAGGCCCATCGCGCACCAGGGCAAAGCCCAGCAGCCACCCTCCGGTGAACAGCGCAGGGATGGCGATCTGCTCCAGAAACAGGGCAAGCCCCTGTGCGCGCAGCAGCGCCACGGCACCCGCCAGGGCCAGCGTGCCCACCACGTAGGTGCCCGCACCGTCCAGCAGCCAGCGGCCGGCAAACAGCGCAAAAATCGCCAGCACGGGCAGGGCTGCCAGCCATGCGCCCAGCAGGGTCAGCAGCACCACGGGCCAGGGGCGGCCGGGGTCTGCGGGGGGCTGAGCGTTGGCGGGCAACAGGCCGAGGGCTTGGGCGCTGTGCAGCATTTTTTCTAGCGGCGATCCAGGCAAATCGTTGTCTGCCTGGGTGTTGTCCGTATGAGGCATCGCGGTCTGGCTCATGCGTTGTCCTTGGTGGCGTCTGCGTGGGCATCGGCACTGTTGTGGGCTGGCTGGGGTTGCGGGTCCAGGGCCTGGGCATTGCGCGCCATGCGCATCACCAGCTGCACGCTGCCTGCCAGCAAACCTGCGGCCATCAGGCCCACCATCAGCAGCCCGCCTATCAAATCGCCGCGCGAGCCCTCCAGAAGCAAGCGTGCCAGCCCGGTGACCAGCAGCACGTTCAGCCCCAGCGTGGAGGCACTGAGCAAGAACAGGTCAAAACACCGGCGCTGCCCCGTGACGGCCGCAGTGCCCGCCAGCAGCAACAAGCCCAGCGCGTAGTGCGGCGCCACTGGCGAGTGGAACAGTGCGGGCAGGGCTGTGGTGGTCACCAGTGTGATGGCCAGCGCGCCCGCGGTGCGCAAGGACCACAGCCCGGCGCCCGTCACGCGCTGCAAGGCGGGCAGGGGCAGCATGGCGGCCGTGACGCCCAGCGCCGCCGACAGCGCCAGCAGGTGCACGCCCAGGTCCTGGGGCAGCACGCGCCAGCGGTGGCCCGTGTGGGCCTGCGCCCACAGCGCAATGCCGGTGGTGGCCACCAGCACCCACGGGGCCCACAGCGCATCGCTGCGCCCGGCTACGGCCAGGGGCAGCGTCAACACGGCCCACCAGGCAAACAGCTGCCAGGGGTCGGCCCCGGTTTGGTAGGTTTGCCCGAAGTAGGCAAACAGAGCGCCCGTGCCCAGCAGCGCCAGAATGCCCAGCGGCACCCGCGCCGCCGCACGCCACAGCGCCCCGGCATACATCACGGCCACAAAGCCTTGCAGCAAGGCAAAGCGGGCGGGGCGGCCCAGCGTGTCCCAGTTCGATGCGATCCACATCACGATGCCCAGGCCGCCCAATGCGGCCGCCAGCACGGCCACGGTGCGCCACAGGTGGCGCTGCAGCTGGGGCGGGGGCTCGTGCCAGGGGGCCAGGGATTCGAGCTGGAGCGCGGTGGGGTGGTCCAGCGCGTGATGCTGGACGAGGGCCAGCCAAGCGGTGCGCAGATTCATGTTTTCTCCCTCGAGGAACGGGGCCTGGAGTGCCTACCTGCGCTGGGTAGACGGTGGCCCGCTGCATTCCTCGTGAGTGCGCACTTTACTGCGCCAGAAAATCGCGCAGCGCTGCCAGCGTCTCCTCAGGGGCTTCGGTCATCTGGTGGTGGCCGCTGGGCAGGTGGCGGATCTGCACCGCTTTGCCTGCGGCCTGGGCGGCCTTCACCAGGGTCTGCGCCGCTTTGGGCGGGGTCATCTGGTCTTGCTCGCCCAGCGCAAACAGCACCGGGCAGGTGACTTGCGCCATGGCCTGTTCGCCGTTCGCGTAGGTGTTGCAGGCGTTAAAGCCCCGGTGAAACACGTTGACCATGGGATTGCTGCGCAGCACCTTGCGCCCCAGCGCCATGCCCGCACCAAACACCCAGAACCCTGCGCCCGAGGGCGATGCCAGCGAGCCGCGCGAGAACACGTTGACCATGTGCAGGGCTTTTTCGGGCTCGCTCAGGGCCGATTCGAGCAACGCGGGCGAGACCTTCATGGGGTAGGCCGTGCCCACCAGGGCCAGGTGTGTGGCGCGCTCGCCCAACTGGGCGGCGGCCTGCAGCGCAATGAGCGAACCCCAGCTGTGGCCCACCAGCGCAGCGCGGGCAACGCCCAGGGCATCGAGCAGCGCCACGATGAAGTCGGCCGCCTGCTCTACCGTGGCGGGGGCATCGCCCGCGCTTTTGCAGTGGCCTGGCAGGTCCACGGCCAGCACGTTGTAGCCGTGGTGCGCCAGGTAGCGGCTTTGCAGGGCCCACACGCTGTGGTCGTTGAGCACGCCGTGGACCATGACCACGGTGGGCTTGGCGGCATCGAAGGGCTTGCCGCCGGTGTAGCAGAAGGTGCGGTGTCCATTGACGGTGGTGTACATGGCTCAGGCCCCCGCTTTCTCTGCCGCTTTGAGTGCCCGCTTCAGGTCGTCGATGAGGTCGTCCGCATCTTCCAGACCAATGGACAGGCGGATGGTGCCCTGCGTGATGCCCGTCTGCACCAGCGCCTCATCGCTCATGCGGAAGTGCGTGGTGCTGGCGGGGTGAATGACCAGGCTGCGGCAGTCGCCCACATTGGCCAGGTGGCTGAAGACCTTGAGGGTTTCGATGAACTTCTTGCCTTGCTCGCGGTTGCCCTTGAGGTCAAAGCTGAACACCGAGCCCGCGCCGCGCGGCAGCAGCTTTTGCGCCAGCGCGTGGCTGGGGTGCGATGCGAGCATGGGGTGGCCCACGCGCGAGACGAAGGGCTGGCTGGCCAGGAATTCGACCACGCGCGCTGTGTTGCGCATGTGGCGCTCCATGCGCAGGGGCAGGGTCTCAATGCCCTGCAGGATGAGCCAGGCCGTGTGCGGGCTCATGCAGGCGCCAAAGTCGCGCAGGCCTTCGCGCCGCGCACGCAGCAAAAAGGCGCCCACCGAGCTTTCTTCGGTGAACACCATGTTGTGAAAGCCCGCGTAGGGGGCCGTGAGCTCGGCAAAGCGGCCCGCCGCGCGCGGGCCATCCCAGTCAAAGCTGCCGCCGTCCACCACAATGCCGCCCACCACGGTGCCGTGGCCCGAGAGGAACTTGGTGGCCGAGTGGTAGACCAGATCGGCCCCATGCTCCAGCGGCTTCATCAGCCAGGGCGAGGTGAGGGTCGAATCGACCAGCAGCGGCACCCCGGCCTCGTGCGCAATCGCGCTGATGGTGGGGATGTCCAGCACATCCAGGCCTGGGTTGCCCACGGTCTCGCCAAAGAACAGTTTGGTGTTGGGGCGCACGGCTGCGCGCCAGCCGTCGATGTCGCCGGGCTTCACAAACGTGGTTTCAATGCCGAAGCGGCTCAGCGTGTAGTGCAGCAGGTTCTGGCTGCCGCCGTACAAGGCCGTGCTGGCCACAATGTGGCTGCCCGCGCCCATCAGCGTGGCAATGGCCAGGTGCAGCGCGGCCTGGCCGCTGGCCACGGCAATGGCGCCCACGCCGCCTTCCAGAGCGGCCACACGCTGCTCCAGCACCGCGTTGGTGGGGTTGCTGATGCGGCTGTACACATGGCCGGGCCGCTCCAGGTTGAACAGCGAGGCAGCGTGTTCGCTGGACTCGAACACGAACGAGGTGGTCAGGTGGATGGGCACCGCACGCGCGCCGGTGGCGGGGTCGGGCACGGCGCCTGCGTGCAAGGCGAGCGTGTCAAAGCCGGGGTCTGAATATCCGGGCATAGGTGTCTGTCTCCGATGTTGTCGATATGGGCGCAAATTGTGGGCTATATTTACCCGGAATCAGCCTTAAGACGCAGCCTACAGCGCTGCGCGCATCCCCTCGGAGACCCTGCCCCATGAAAGTCAGCGACATCCTGCGCGTCAAAGGAAACACCCTCTACACCGTGACACCGGACGAGCCCTTGGCCGATGCCGCTCAGGTGATGGCCGAGAAAGACATTGGCTCGCTGGTGGTGATGGAGTTGGGTGACCTGGTGGGCATGCTCACCTTCCGCGAGGTGATCCAGGCCGTGGTGCGCAATGGGGGCTCGGTGGGCACGCTGCGGGTGCGATCGGCCATGGACGATGCGCCGCTGACCTGCACGCTGGAAACCGAGATGGACGAGGTGCGCCGCATGATGCTGGACCGCCACGCCCGCTACATGCCCGTGATGGACAAGCGCATGCTCATGGGGGTCATCAGCTTCTACGACGTAGCCAAGGCCGTGGTGGACAGCCAGAACTTTGAAAACCAGATGCTCAAGGCCTACATCCGCGACTGGCCCGCTGAGGACGACACCAAGGCCTGACAAGGCACGGTGTTTTTAGGGTGCCAATGTGATGCCTGCCCAGGTGGGGCAGGTCATCACTGGCAACCCCAGTCCCTGCCCGGCAGCATTAGGCGCAGCAGGCCGTACTAGCCCCTGGCATCCACGACGCCAGCATCTCTGCTGGCATGGGGCGGCCCAGCAAATAGCCCTGCATCACCTCGCAGCCGTGGTCTTTGAGCCAGCGGCATTGGTGCTGCGTTTCCACCCCTTCGGCAACCACCGTCATGTGCAGGCTTTTGGCGATGCTGAGCACCGAGATGGTCAGCGCCCGTGCGGTTTCGCTGTGTTCCAGGTCTTGCACAAACGATTTGTCCAGCTTGAGCTCTGCAATGGGCAGGCGGTGCAGATAGCTCAGGCTGGAATACCCGGTGCCAAAGTCATCCAGCGATAGCTTGAAGCCCTGCTGACTGAGTTGCTCGATGTTCTCCTGGGTGACGGCGCGGCCATCCATCACCACACGCTCGGTAATCTCCAGCAGCAGGTCTTGGGCACAGAGCCCGTGCTGGAGCAGGGTTGCGCTGATGCTTTGCGCAAAGCCTTTTTGGTGGAAGCTGCGGCCCGACAGGTTCAGTGCGACATGTGGCACGGCCAGGCCCGCAGCGCGCCAGGCCGTGAGCTGCGTGCAGGCCTCGTCCACCAGCCATCGCGTCAGAGGGTGGATCAGCCCCGTTTCTTCGGCCAGCGGGATGAACTGGGCTGGCGAGATGGCGCCCCATTCGGGGTGGCTCCAGCGGGCCAGGGCTTCCACGCCGTGCAGGGTGAGCACTGGGTCCGCTGTGGTCTGCGGCTGGTAGTGCAGCGTGAGCTGGCGCTGCTCCAGCGCCTGGCGCAAGGCCCTTTCCATGGCCGCGCGCTCTTGGGCGCGGCGGTTCATCTCCAGGCTGAAGAGCTGCAGGCTGTGCAGATGATCGCTTTTGGCCTGGTACATGGCCTGGTCTGCGTGCAGCAGCAGGGTGTCGATGTCGGTGCCGTCGTCTGGGTAGATGGCAATGCCGATGCTGGCGCTGGGCAGGTTGACCTGGCCCTGGATGTCCACCGGGCGGGTGATGCTGGACAGCACGCGCTGGGCCGTTTGCACCGCCTGCTGGCTGCTGCAGTTGGACAGCAGCAGCACGAATTCATCACCCGAGAGGCGACCAATGCCGTCTTGCGCACGCACGCATTCGCCCAGGCGCTGTGCCACTTCGCGCAGCAGTGCGTCGCCCGCTGCGTGGCCCTGGGTGTCATTCACCTGCTTGAACCGGTCCAGGTCCACAAAGAGCACGGCGCCGCTTTGGTGGTCTCGCTCCATCTGGGACAGGGCCCGCTCGGCATTGCTGCGGAACATGGCGCGGTTGGGCAGACCGGTGAGTGCGTCAAAAAACGCCAGTTGGTGGATGCGCTGGCGTGCGGCATCGCGCTCGATGGCCAGGGCGCACAGGTGCAGGCACACCTGCACCAGGCTTTGGTGCAGTGCGTTGGGTTCGCGGGGCTCTTTGAAGTAGAAAGCAAAGGTGCCCACCACCAGGCCCTGGTGGTCGCGGATGGGGCTGGACCAGCAGGCCTTGAGCCCGGTGGGCTGGAAGAGGGCTCGGTAGTCGTCCCAGCGGGGGTCGGTGGCAATGTCGGTGGTCACCACGGGCAGCCCCCAGTAGGCGGCGGTGCCGCACGAGCCCGCCTTGGGGCCAATGCGCAAGCCGTCCAGCGCTGCACAAATATCTGGCGGCAAGCCAGGGGCTGCCAGCGGGTGGATCAGGCCGTTGGCATCCACCGCCAGGATGGAGGCAGTGACTTCGGGGGCAATGCCTTCGACCTCTTTGCACACCTGGGCCATCAGCGCGGGCAGGCTGGTTTCGCTGACCATGCTCTCCAGCACGCGCTTTTGCAGCACTTCGTGCATCTTGGTGAGGGTGATGTCGGTCAGCACGGTGATGGACCCACCGGGCCCGCCCACGGCTTCGTCGGCCGCATTGACCACCATCGACACCCAGCGGGGCTGGCCGTCGCGGCTGTAAATGAGGGCATCGCCGTGGTAGTGCCCGTGCAGTCGCAGCCCGTTGCGAATGGCGTCGGTCAGCCCTTGCTGTGTGTGCGGCCCTTGCAGCAGGTTGCTGAGGTATTTGCCGCGAATGTCTTCCATGCTGAAGCCAAACAGGCGCGTGAAGCCGTGGTTGACGTACACGACCTGGCGGTCGCTGTTGGTCATGGCGATGGCGTTGTCGCTGCAGTCCAGGGCGTTGCGCAAAGGGCCATTGGCCAGCTCCGGCAACGGGGCCGGTGCTGGCTGCGTTGCAGCGGTGGCTGGGTCTCCGGGGGGCAGTATGGAGGCTGGCATGCGCTTCTCAGGAGGAGTCGTACCCCATGCTAGCCCTTGGCGAGCGCTCTGCCAAGCGCTGGATACGCATGCGGGACAGGTTTGCTCTGGGATAATCCTTGAATGAGCGGCAATACCCTAGGCACCCTTTTCGCTGTCACCAATTTTGGTGAATCCCATGGTCCAGCCATTGGCTGCGTGATTGACGGCTGCCCCCCCGGCATGCCGCTGACCGAGGCCGACATCCAGATCGACCTGGACCGCCGCCGCCCTGGCACCAGCCGGCACGTGACCCAGCGCAACGAACCTGACGCGGTGGAAATCCTCTCGGGCGTGTACGAGGGCAAGACCACCGGCACCCCCATTGCCCTGCTGATTCGCAACACCGACCAGCGCAGCAAAGACTACGGCAATATCGCCCAGAGCTTTCGCCCCGGCCACGCCGATTATTCGTACTGGCACAAGTACGGCATTCGCGACCCCCGGGGCGGTGGCCGCTCGTCTGCACGCCTGACGGCCCCCACCGTGGCGGCGGGCGCCGTGGCCAAAAAGTGGCTACAGCAGCAATATGGCACGCAGTTTCGTGCCTGCATGACGCAGCTGGGCGAGCTGGAGATTCCCTTCGAGAGCTGGGACCACGTGCGCAGCAACCCGTTTTTTGCCCCGGTGGCCGATGTGGCCCAGTACGAGGACTACATGGATGCCCTGCGCAAAGCGGGTGATTCGTGCGGTGCGCGCATCCGGGTGCAGGCCACGGGTGTGCCAGTGGGCTTGGGCGAGCCCTTGTACGACAAGCTGGATGCCGACATTGCCTTTGTCATGATGGGGCTCAATGCCGTCAAGGGCGTGGAGATTGGTGCCGGTTTTGCCAGCGTGGCCCAGCGGGGCACCACGCATGGCGATTCGATGGCGCCTAACGGCTTTCTCTCGAACAACGCGGGCGGTGTGCTCGGCGGCATTAGCACCGGGCAAGACCTGGAAGTGAGCATTGCCATTAAACCCACCAGCTCCATCATCAGCCCGCGCGACTCCATTGACATCCACGGCAACCCCACCGAAGTCATCACCAAGGGCCGCCACGACCCGTGCGTGGGCATCCGTGCGGCCCCTATCGCAGAAGCGCTGCTGGCGCTGGTGGTGATGGACCATGCCCTGCGTCACCGCGCCCAGTGCGGCGATGTGGTGCACGACGTGGCACCGATCAAAGCCTCGTTCCTCTGAAGACCCGCACGGCCTGTGCGCAATTTGCAGCGTGATGGCATGGGCGTTGCTGCGCGGGCACGTTGTGCCTGCGCGGCCTGACAGGCATGAACAGGCTGCGCACGGCCTGGGCGAGCCGCCCCTTGCTGCCATTTGCTGCGCTGTCGGCCAGCTATTTTGCGCACATCGGGTTCTTTAACCCGTACCTTCCGCTGTGGCTCAAAAGCCTGGGCTTGCCATTGCTCACCATCAGCGTGCTGACGTCGGTGCAGTCCCTCACGCGGCTGTTTGCGCCCTATGGCTGGGGCATGCTCAGCGACCACACAGGCGAGCGGGTGCGCTGGCTGCGCTTGTGTGCCACGGTGGCCTTGGTGGTGTCGCTGGGCTTGTGGTGGGAGGCTGGTGTGTTCTGGCTGGCTGCTGTGCTGCTGCTCATGTTCACCCACACCAGCGCCATGATGCCCATGAGCGAGGCTGCCATGGCGCACCTGGTCAGCCAGGGTGGCAGCTTTGATGCGCGGCGCTATGGCCGGGTGCGGCTGTGGGGCTCGCTGGGCTTTTTGGTCACGGTGTTTGCGGCTGGGGCCTGGTTTGAGCGCCATGGTATGGCGCATTTCCCGGGCTGGACGCTGGGCACCTTGCTGGCCGTGGTGGTCAGCACCTGGCTGCTGCCGGGGCTCAAGGAAGACGCTGCCGAGGCCGCTACGCCCGGCACCCTGAACCCGCCTGTGTGGCCGGTGCTGTGCCAGCCCGTGGTGCGGTGGTTTTTTGCGTCCGCGTTTTTCCATGTGCTGGCGCACATGGCGGTGTATGTGTTTTTTTCGCTGTACCTGGACGCGCTGGGTTACGCCAAATCCACCATTGGCATTTTGTGGGCGGTGTCGGTGGTGGTCGAGATCGTCTGGTTCTTTACCCAAAGCCGGTGGCTGCCGCGTTGGCCCTTGACGGGCTGGCTGCTGGTGTGCGCTGCCGCCATGGCTTTGCGCATGGGCATGACGGCGGCAGGCGGCGAGTGGTGGGCGGTGTTGTGCGCTGCGCAGGTGCTGCACGCCCTGACGTTTGCCGCGCACCACACGGCGTGCATTGCGTTGCTGTCGCAGTTCTTTCCAGGGCGTTTGCGTGGCCGGGGGCAGGCGCTGTACTCGGTGCTGGCCTATGGCCTGCCAGGGGTGCTGGGGGCCTTGGCCGGTGGCGCGGTGGGCGCGGCGCTGGGTCTGGCCTCGGTGTACTGGCTGGCCATGGGCAGCAGCCTGCTGGCCTGTGTGTGTGCGTGGAGGGTGGGGCGGCTGGCTGCCCGCCTTCCGCAGTGAATAGGGAGAGATGACATGAATCAGATTCAAACGGGCAAAGTGCGATGGGTGGGTGCTGCGGCCTGCGTGCTGGCTGCGGCCGCATTGGTGGGCTGTGCCCATGGCCCTGAAGCGGGCCCGGCGACGCAGCCCAGCGCGGTAGCCCCCGGCGCCGCCACGATGGACATCGGGCTGATCGCATTCAATGACCTGCATGGCAACCTGGAGCCACCGCACATCGCAGTGCCCATCCGTGGTGCCGCTGGCGTCGAACGCGTGCCTGCCGGTGGAGCGGCCTACCTGGCCAGTGCCATCGCCCAGCTCAAGTCGCGCAACCCGCACCACGCCGTGATCACGGCCGGGGACATGGTGGGGGCCTCTCCCTTGGTCTCGGCCTTGTTTCTGGACGAGCCCACCATCGAAGTGGTGAACCACATGCAGATCGACTTTTCTGCCGTGGGCAACCATGAGTTTGACCGGGGCTGGCAGGAACTGCTGCGCCTGCAGCGGGGCGGCTGCGAGAAGTTCACGGTGCGCGAGCCTTGCCAGATCAGCAAGCCCTTTGAGGGTGCGCGTTTTGGCTTTCTGGCCGCCAACACCCTGCGTGAAGACGGGCAGCCGCTGCTGCCTGCCACGGGTATCAAGCGCTTTACCCAAGGCGGGGTGACCGTGACCGTGGGCTTCATCGGTATGACCCTCAAGGCCACGCCCACCATGGTCAGCCCCTCGGGGGTGAAGGGCCTGCGCTTTGAAGACGAGGCGAGCACCGCCAATGCGCTGATTCCCCAGCTGCGTGCCCAAGGCGCCGATGTGATTGTGGTGGCCATCCATGAAGGCGGCTATACCAACGCCAAGGTGCTGGAGCAGAGCTGCTCGGGCATCAACGGCGACATCGTGCCCATCCTGGAGCGGCTGGACCCTGCGGTGGATGTGGTGGTGTCGGGCCACACCCACCAGGCCTACGTGTGCGACTACGGCCGGGTAAACCCCTCACGGCCATTTTTGCTGACCAGTGCGGGGCAATATGGCTCGTTGGTGACCGAGGTGGCTTTGCAGGTGGACCTGAGCACCCGCCGCGTCGTGCGCAAGACGGCACACAACCACATCGTGCAAGGCGAGGCCTTTACCGGCAGCCAGGGGCTGGTGCCGCTGAACCCGGCCGTGCCAGCCTTCACTGCAGACCCCTTCGTGCACCAACTGGTGGCCCGCTACCGCACTGCGGCCGAGCCGCTGGCCCAGCGGCCTGTGGGGCGGGCCAGCGCCCCGGTGCTGCGGGCGCGTGCCGCATCCCAGGAAAGCGCGCTGGGCAACCTGATTGCCGACGCGCAGCTGGCCGCGACCCAGGCGCCCGACAAGGGCGGCGCCCAGCTGTCGTTCATGAACCCCGGCGGCCTGCGTGCCGACCTGGTGCCTGATGCCCAGGGCCGCTTGAGCTATGGGCAGCTGTTCAGCGTGCAGCCCTTTGGCAACAACATCATGGTGCGCACCTACACCGGGGCTCAGATTCGCGCGGTGCTGGAGCAGCAGTTCAGCGGCGGCACCAGCCGGCCAGAGGCACCCCGGGTGCTGTCGGTGTCTGAAGGCTTTGGCTACCGGTACGACCTTTCGCAACCTGCGGGGGCTCGCATCAGCCACATGACTTTGCACGGCAAGCCGCTGGAAGAGGGCGCCCAGGTGCGCGTGGCCATCAGCAGCTTTCTGGCCAGTGGGGGCGATGGGTTCACCGTATTTTCTGAGGGGCGTGACACCCTGGGGGGGGATCAGGACCTGGATGCCCTGGAGGCCTATGTGCGGGCGCAGAACCCGGTGGTGCCGCCTGCCACCGATCGCATTCAGCGGGTGGTGCGCTGATGGGTTGAGGGGCTTCGCCCTGCGAGGTGGCTACCAGGTCTACGGACCCGGCCCACTGCGGGGTGAGCCCGCCGCCTGGGATGGATGCCTGTGGGATCGTTGCCTCGCACCGCACATCAGGCGGCAAGCGCGCTGGGGCTTTTGCTGGAGGTTTAAGCCAAATAGGCCTCTAGCGCTTTTCGTTAAAGCGCTGGCAGCTATAAATTTGGTAGCGGTCGGGCGCTGGGCTACCGAAGAAGTGGACTGACTGGAGTGCAGTCTGCGGCAGCTTTGCCCTGGGTCGCCAATGCGAGGTGCAGTGACTTACTTGCGTACTTCGTCTACGAGTGCCCGGAACTCATCAATGTCTTCAAAGCTGCGGTACACGCTCGCAAAGCGGATGTAGGCGACCTTGTCGAGCTTCTTGAGCTCGCGCATCACCAACTCGCCGATGCGGCCCGAGTTCACTTCGCGCTGGCCCAGGTTCAGCAGCTTTTCTTCAATGCGCTCAATGGCGCTGTCGATCTGCTCGGTGCTCACCGGGCGCTTGCGCAACGCCAGGTTGAAGGAGGCGAGCAGCTTGCCGCGCTCGTACTCGATGCGGCGGCCGTCTTTTTTGACGATGGCTGGGAAGTTCACTTCCGGCCGTTCGTAGGTGGTAAAGCGCTTGTCGCACGCGCCGCACTGGCGGCGACGGCGAATGAACACCCCGTCTTCAGACACCCGTGTTTCAACGACTTGCGTTTCCAGGTGGCTGCAGAAGGGGCATTTCATGGTCGCTGGTCGCTAACGGCTTGACGGCTTAGCGGTAGACAGGGAAGCGTGCGGTCAGGGCGTTGACCTTGGCGCGCACGGCGGCGATGTTGGCTTCATCGCGTGGGTTGTCCAGCACGTCGGCGATCAGGTTCGCGGTGATGCGGGCTTCTTCTTCCTTGAAGCCGCGTGTGGTCATAGCAGGGGTGCCAATGCGCACGCCGCTGGTCACCATCGGCTTTTCAGGGTCGTTGGGGATCGCGTTCTTGTTGATGGTCATGTGGGCGGCGCCCAGCACGGCCTCGGCTTCCTTGCCGGTGATGCCCTTGGCGCGCAGGTCGACCAGCATCACGTGGCTTTGTGTGCCGCCCGACACAATGCGCAGGCCGCGTGCGGTCAGCGTCTCGGCCACGACCTTGGCGTTCTTGGCCACTTGTTCCTGGTAGGCCTTGAACTCGGGCTGCATTGCTTCCTTGAAGGCCACGGCCTTGGCTGCGATCACGTGCATCAGCGGGCCGCCTTGCAGGCCAGGGAAGATGGCGCTGTTGATGGCCTTCTCGTGCTCGGCCTTCATCAGGATGATGCCGCCACGGGGGCCGCGCAGGCTCTTGTGGGTGGTGGATGTGACCACATCAGCGTGGGGCACGGGGTTGGGGTACACGCCCGCAGCGATCAGGCCCGCGTAGTGGGCCATGTCCACCATGAAGATCGCGCCGATTTCCTTGGCGATCTTGGCGAAGCGGGCAAAGTCGATGTGCAGGCTGTAGGCGGATGCACCGGCCACGATGAGCTTGGGCTTGTGTTCGCGGGCCTTGGCTTCCATTGCGTCGTAGTCAATGGCTTCGTTCTTGTCCAGGCCGTAGCTGACCACGTTGAACCACTTGCCCGACATGTTCAGCGGCATGCCGTGTGTCAGGTGGCCGCCTTCGGCCAGGCTCATGCCCATGATGGTGTCGCCGGGCTTCAAGAAGGCCAGGAACACGGCTTCGTTGGCAGATGCGCCGCAGTGGGGCTGCACGTTGGCGGCGTCGGCGCCGAAGATCTTCTTGACGCGGTCAATGGCCAGTTGCTCGGCCACATCCACATGCTCGCAGCCACCGTAGTAGCGCTTGCCTGGGTAGCCTTCGGCGTACTTGTTGGTGAGCTGGGTGCCTTGCGCCCACATCACGGCGGGGGAGGCGTAGTTCTCGCTGGCGATCAGCTCGATGTGGTGCTCTTGGCGGGCGTTTTCAGCCTGGATGGCGGCAAACAGCTCGGGATCGGTTTGTTCGACAAGAATATTGCGGTCGTACATGGTGTTGGCAGTCCTATGAACTTGTGTCCCTTGAAACAAGGGCTGCCCAGGCGAACGGCGGAACGCAAAGTCTTGGGACCTTGCGGCACGCTCCCCAGTGGTTCACAAGAAGCAGGTTCTTGCTGGTTTCCACGTCAGCGGCAACACCCGTGAGGGCCTTGCGCCTATCGCCAGTTGCGTACCCGCGTAGTGTAGCTGAGGTCTGGGGACTGCCACTTTGCCTGACTTTGCTGTGGGGCTGTGCGAAGCAATGTGCTCCCGCTGCGGGCCATGGCGGTGCCTTGGTGGCCCCCTGACCAGGGCTGTCAGAGCCCGGTCGTGAGCAGCGCGACCTTGCTGTCGTTCCCTGCTGCGGAAGGCGTGTTGCGCGAGGTGGCGGGGGTTGCCTGGGCTGGTGTCGCTGGCGCCTGGGTTGACAGCATCGTTGGTGCGTTCAGTGGCACCGAGCGGCCGCTGGCCACTTGCTTCAGGCGGGCATGTTCGGCCATCACCTTGGCGGTGTAGCCGCCGTCGTCTGGCAGGTTGGCTGCGCCCACGTAGTAGCGCAGCCCGCCTTCGATCGAGCCTGCACGTGCAATGCATTCCTGCAGCACTTTGACGCCAACCCGGAGGTTGGAGACGGGATCAAACGCGGCAAAGTGACCGCCAAAATTCTGGTACTTCTCGGTGTGCACCGTGGTCATCACTTGCATGAGGCCCTGCGCACCCACCGCGCTTTGCGCAAAGGGGTTGAAGTTGGACTCAATCGCCATGATGGCGAGGATGAGCGTGGGGTCCAGCTTGGTACGCCCGCCGATTTCGTAGGCTTCTGCCACAAGCGCGCTCAGGGGCTCCGCTGCCACCTTGTATTTTTTGCTGAGCCAGAAGGCTACCGCAGCCTGCTCTTTGGGCAGGTCTTTGGGGTTGCTGGCCGTGGCGCGCTCGCTGGCCTCGGGCTCAACGGGCATGCCAATGGCTGCGACCTGCCGGGCCTGAAGCCAGCCCATGAGCTGCTCCTCGCCGGCTTGGCGCAGGTCGGGTCGGGCCGTCAAAGTGATGGCCACAAAGGCAACGGCCAAGCCGATGAGGGCAAAGCTGTTGTGGGTGATCTCAAGAAAACCGTTGGTCACATCGGCAACGAAGGTTCGTACGCCGGAGACTATTTTTCCTGACGCTGTCATAGCTCTTCCTTTCTGAGGCGGATTCCGCACGGGGCGCCTGCCGGTGTTGGCAGTGCGGTTGCGGGTGTCCGCTTGGATTGGTACGCCATCAAACTCTGTGTCGGTGCGATCGCAGGTTGCGACGCTGGCAGAGTTGACTTAGCCGGGTTCGGCAGCGGGTTGGGGTTTTTACCAGCCTTGGTTTTGAAGGCTGGCGGATTCTAGGAGGGTACTTAATTCATGGTCAATACTATCAAAAATTGTTTTAAGACATAAAAATTATAAAAATACTGTGATTGCATCCATATTTTTGACGGAAGAAGTGCTTTGTGGCCTCGGTTTGTCGAGGAGAGGGTGTTGTTTGAAAGATTTTTTCAATCAATTGATTTGTGGTGATTGAAATTGCTGTTTGAAGCGGTTGGCGTAGTTTGTTAACGTGGAGGCGCCTGAAAGATCAGGCATCGCCGGACGAAGCCAAATCTCCCTCCAACCGCATTCAGTGCCTAGGTGCAGCAGACGAGGCTTTCATGGCACCCCATGGGGGCAATCCATTGCCCCCTCGCAGCGGGGACGTGAACCTCCGCGTTGCGAAGCGATGGCAAAGACCGTTGTGTCAGCCGTCAAGCCCGGTGAGCAAGCCACATGGCCGTGTTCATCGGGCTTTCTTGTTTGTGGGCTGGCGCTTGGTGTGGTTGACACCCCTTGGGTTTTTCCTCGGCTCCAGGGGCTGTCAATCGGTGCCTTTGCATATATATAGATAATGGGCGCTGTTGCCCTTGGGGTTGCCCTAGACCCTGGTCACTGGCCAGCAGGGTTGCTGTGCATGGGCAGGGGGTGTTTGTGCCATGTCATGTTGATCGGGCGGATGCCCGGGCATCATCCCCACGCAGGTCGGTTGGCCTGTCTGTGACAATAGTTTCTTTTGCCATGGCCTGTCTGTAAGGCCGGTGCCATGGCTGGTCTGGTTAGGGGTGTTGGCCTCCAGGCCCCATTCGTTTTTGATTGATCCATGTTTCCTTTTTTTTCCCGCAGCAAAATGTCTGAAGCCCCTGAAGTGAATCCGGCCCCGGCCAAAACCCAAGAGTTGCACCCGCTGGACGCACTGACTGGTGGTGCTTTTTCAGCAGCGACCTCTGGTGAGCGCGCTTCGCGTATCCGCGATTGGCTCACCACGCAGCCGGCGCCTGAGCAACTGCAAGAGGTGTTCAAGGAGCTGAGTGGCCGGGACAAGGGCGCGGCCCGCGCGGTGCGCGAGCGTCTGGATGAGATTCGCCGGGCCAAGGGGCAAGAAGCGATCGCGGCCGAGTGGGCCGAGAAAGCCCAGGCACTGCTGGCGGCCTCCAAGCTCAACATCGCTGACGCTTTGGCCTGGCAGCGGGATGCGGCCAAGGCAGGTGCGCCTCTGTCGCGTGAGCCCCTGTCTGTGCTCAAGGTGCAAATTGCCGACCGCGTCAAGGTGATTGAAGACCTGCAGCACCGTGTTCAGGTGCAGCGCGAAGCGGCCGTACTGCTCGCGCAGCGCATTGAAGTGCTATCGACCAAATCTTGGCGTGATGCGCAGGCCGCCTTGGAATTGCTGGGGGCGGATGTCGCCCGTTGGCAAGAGCAAGCCCTTGGTCTGGCGGGCGATGCCAGCTGGGCCAGTGTGGAAGCCCGCTTTCCCCCGCTGTTGGATGCTTCCAAGTCCCAGCTGCTGGTGGTGTGGGAGGCATTTCAGCCTGCGCTGGCCCAAGCGGTTGCGGCGGCTGAGGATGCCAATGCCCCACTGCCGCCTGTGCCTGTGTGGGCTGATGAGTTGCGTGTGGCGCGGGGCCTGCCCTCTGAGGCGGCTGCCGCAGCGGCCAAGGCGGCCCGTCCGGCCAAGCCCAAGGTGGCCCCCGAGGTGCGCGACAAGGCGGTGCAGGCCGTACGCGAAGCGCTGGTCGTGCTGGAAAAGGAAACTGCCGAAGGCCACGGCAAGGCCAGCGCGGGTGCGGCTGCCGCTTTGCGTGCCGTGCTGAAGGTCCATGGCAAGCACCTGGATGCCGCGTTGGAGCAGCAGGTGCATGCTGCCTTGGTGGCTGCTGGTGAGCTGGAAGGCTGGCAGCGTTGGAGTGCCGATCAGGTGCGTGAAGAGTTGGTTGCCAAGGCCGAAGCGCTGCTCAATCGCCCTGAAGGCCAGGCCTTGGGTGGGCGCAAGATGCAGGAGACCCTGCGCCAGCTGCGTGAGCAATGGAAGCAAGCCGACCAGGGTGGCGCACCCAACCACGGGCTGTGGAAGAAGTTTGACGAGGCCTGCAATGCAGCCCACAAAGTGGTGGAAGCATGGCTGGACAAGATCCGGGCGGAGGCTGCTGAGCACAAGGCCCAGCGCCTGGCTTTGATCGAAGAGGTCAAGGCCTGGGCCCAGGAGCATGCAGCGTCTGGCGATTGGAAGGGCATCCATCGTGCGCTGTACCAGTTTGGCGACCGTTGGCGCGAAAGCGGTCATATCGGTGAAAAGCTGTTTGCCGAGTTGCAGCCGTTGTGGAAGCAGGCCATTGCCGCCGCTGCCGCGCCGTTTGAGGCAGCCCAGAAGGAAAGTCTGGCCCGGCGCCATGCCATGATTGAAGAGGCTACGGCCTTGGGCGCCGCGCCTATGTTGCGCATTGATGCGGTCAAGGCGCTGCAGCAGCGCTGGCAAGGCGAGGCACAGTCTGTGCCTCTGGACCGCAAGCACGAACAAAAGCTGTGGGATGCTTTCCGTAAGCCGATTGATGAGGCGTTCAATCGCAAGTCTGCAGACCGTGAGCGCGCAGTGACTGAGTTGAGTGCCAGAGACCGTGTGGTGGTGGATGCCTCCAAGGCGCTGGAGGCTGCTAACGCCACGGGTGACGCACAGCAGATTCGCTCTGCCATGCAGGCCCTGGAGGCTGCTTTGCGTGGACAAGCGCAAGCTGCCCAAGCCGTGGAGACGGCGCAAAAAGATGAGTCAAATCAGGCGCCAGCGCCCGTTGAATCAGCGCAAGATGCTCCTAAAGAAGGAGCGGTTGAGACTTCTTCAGAAACTTCTGAGGACGTGGCGACCCCTGCGCCTGTTGCAGCGCCCAAGCCAGTGGCCCGTCCAGTGGTGGCTGTGCGTGGTGATGATCGACCCGGTATGAAAAAAGAAGCCCCGGCCGCCCCCGGTCGTGGAGCACGCCCAGGTGATCGCCGCGATGCGCGCCCTGGTGACCGCGATGCCAATCGTGGTCCTCGCACGGAGGGGCGTTTCGGTGATCGCAATGACCGTCCAGGCCGCTTTGGCGACCGTGCAGAGCGCGAAGACCGTGGCCCTCGTCTGGGGGACGCTGCTTTCCGAGCCCAGCGCGATGCCATGGAGCATGCCCAGCAAGCGCTGAAAAAGTTGGCGGCACAGGCCCATGGCGAAGCCCTGACCCAGTTGCTGTCGGCCTGGGAAAAGCGCGATGCGGCGCAGGTGCCCAGCGCTCAGGATCTGGGCGGGCGTGTCACGCCAGCCGTTCGCTCTGCCTGGACGCAGGCTTTGTCTGCAGCGCCCAAGGGTGATGCGGCCCAGGCGCTGTTGCGCTTGGAAATGGCTGCGGAAGTGCCCACTCCGGCAGAGCACATTGCCGCTCGCCGCATGCTGCAACTGCAATTGCTCACGCGCCGCAACGATCCAGCGCCAGACCAAACCTGGGGCGCTGATGCAGCCCAGGTGTTGGCCAGTGCCAGCGACGCCGCCGGTGCACGGCGTTTGCAAAATGTGCTGAAGGCATTGCTGCGCAAGTAACTCTGCTCATGCCCGCTGCTGCGCTGTGCATCCGCACCTTCGACTCGACTGACGAGTCGGAGGTGGTGGCGCTTTGGCATGCCTGCGGGCTGGTGCGCCCCTGGAATGATCCGTACAAGGATATCGAGCGTAAACGAAGCTTTCAGCCCGGACTTTTTTTGGTGGCCACGCAGGCTGATGCGGCGGGTGTGGAGGTGTTGGTCGGATCTGCCATGGCGGGGTACGACGGTCACCGTGGATCGGTGTACTACCTTGCTGTCGCGCCAGGGCATCAGCGGGCGGCTTTGGGTCGTCGGCTGATGCAGGAAGTGGAGCAGCGTCTGCTGGCGCTAGGCTGCCCCAAGGTCAATGTGCTGGTGCGGACCAGCAATGTGCAGGTGCTTGGCTTTTATGACGCGCTGGGTTACGCGCGGGATGAGGCTTTTTGCCTTGGCAAGCGATTGATCCCTGACCATTGAGTGCGGATTGGGTGCTCTGGTGTGTCAGCGTGATCTTGCTCCAGTGTCGACCCTGAACCATCCTTCTTTCTCTCCTGAGTTTCGGCGAGGTCTGTAACGCATTTGGCATGCGTGGAGGCCAATGGGCTGCGGCGAGGTACTTTGCCAAAAAGGGTTAGCGCAAAACAAAAAAGCCGTTGCATGTGCAACGGCTTTTTAATGATTTGGTGCCCAGGAGAGGACTCGAACCTCCACGATGTTACTCGCTAGTACCTGAAACTAGTGCGTCTACCAATTCCGCCACCTGGGCATTTCAGGAAAGATTTG
Source organism: Acidovorax sp. 56 (assembly GCF_002749705.1). Taxonomy (NCBI): domain Bacteria; kingdom Pseudomonadati; phylum Pseudomonadota; class Betaproteobacteria; order Burkholderiales; family Comamonadaceae; genus Acidovorax; species Acidovorax sp. 56. Next base: position 1,913,764 of record NZ_PEEV01000001.1, on the reverse strand, counting down.
AATTATAGAACAGGTTTTTCCTGTTTTTATAAGTTGTCTTGATTTTTTTGAAGAATGGCTTGTGCAGTCCGTTTGCCATCCATAAAAAAAGCCACCGCAGAGGCAGTGGCTTTTTTATTTAGAAAACCGTCATCGGTTGTCGTTAAACTTGGTGCCCAGGAGAGGACTCGAACCTCCACGATGTTACTCGCTAGTACCTGAAACTAGTGCGTCTACCAATTCCGCCACCTGGGCATTTCAGGAAAGATTTAGATTGTATATCAAAAAAAACACCCCCGGCGCAGCGCCTGCACACCTGTCTGACGAAATCGAAGGCAGCATTCAGGGGCACCGAGATGGGCATGGGTTTGTCATCCGCGACGACGGGGATGGCGATATCTTCATCCCTCCCAACGAGATGCGGGCTGTGTTGCACAAGGACCGTGTGCGTGTGCGCATCGTTCGCCAGGACCGCCGCGGTCGCCCTGAGGGGCGGGTCGTTGAGATCATTGAGCGTCCTTTTCAGCCCATCATTGGCCGTTTGTTGCAGGAAAGCGGCGTATGGCTGGTGGCCCCTGAAGACAAGCGCTATGGGCAGGATGTCCTGATCCCCAAGGGGGCCACTGGCGCTGCCAATCCGGGGCAAGTGGTGGTGGTGGAACTGACCGAGCCGCCTGCTTTGTTCGGGCAACCTGTAGGCCGCATTGTGGAAGTGCTGGGCGAGGTCGATGACCCAGGGATGGAGATTGAGATTGCGGTGCGCAAGTACGGTGTTCCGCATGAGTTTTCTGCGGACTGTCTGGCGCAGGCCAAGGCGCTGCCAGACAAGGTTCGGGCGTTGGACAAGAAGCGCCGGGTGGATTTGACCGATGTGCCTTTGGTCACCATTGACGGAGAAGACGCGCGCGACTTTGACGATGCCGTGTATTGCGAGCCCGCCAAGGTGGGGCGCAGTAAAGGCTGGCGCCTGCTGGTGGCGATTGCCGATGTGAGCCACTACGTCGAAACCGGCAGTGACATCGACATTGACGCCTACGACCGAGCCACCAGCGTTTACTTTCCGCGCCGCGTGATTCCCATGCTGCCTGAAAAGCTCAGCAATGGCCTGTGCTCTTTGAACCCCGAGGTCGAGCGGCTGTGCATGGTATGCGACATGCTGGTGACCGCCAAGGGCGAGGTCCATGCCTACCAGTTCTACCCGGCAGTGATGTTCAGCCACGCCCGCTTCACCTACACCGAAGTGGCCGCGATTTTGGCCAACACCCGTGGTCCTGAGGCCAGCAAGCGCAAGGACCGGGTGAAGGATTTGCTGAACCTTCACGATGTGTACCGCGCCCTGCTGGTGGCGCGCCGTGAACGCGGGGCTGTGGACTTTGAGACCACTGAAACGCAAATCGTGTGCGATGAAAACGGACGCATCGAAAAAATCGTCCCCCGCACCCGCAACGATGCCCACAAGCTGATTGAAGAAGCCATGCTGGCTGCCAACGTTTGCAGTGCCGACTTCATCGCACAGGGTGGGCAGCCCGGATTGTTCCGGGTGCACGAGGGCCCAACCCCTGAAAAGCAAGAAATTCTGCGGGGCTACCTCAAGGCCATGGCGGTGGGGATGTCGATCAGCGACAACCCCAAGCCTTCGGAGTTTCAGGCGATTGCCGAGGCGACCAAAGACCGCCCGGATGCGCAGCAGATCCACACCATGCTGCTGCGCTCCATGCAGCAGGCGATCTACACGCCCATCAACAGTGGGCACTTTGGTTTGGCGTTTGAGGCTTACACGCATTTCACCAGCCCGATTCGCCGCTACCCCGACTTGCTGGTGCACCGCGTCATCAAAGCCATTTTGAGCAAGACGCAGTACAAGTTGCCCGCCTTGCCCACCCCTGGTGAGGCCCATGCCAAGCTGGCCAAGCGGCTGGCGGCGCGCGTGGCGCCCCCGGGCACCAAGCCAAGAAAAGAAGCCAAGCCTGCCAGCCGTGAAACCCAGGCCTGGGAGGCGGCGGGCCTGCACTGCAGTGCCAATGAGCGCCGCGCCGATGAGGCCAGCCGTGATGTGGAGGCTTGGCTCAAGTGCAAGTACATGCGCGAGCATCTGGGCGAGGAGTACAGCGGCGTGGTCAGCGCGGCCACCAGCTTCGGCATCTTTGTGACGTTGGACGCCATGTATGTCGAAGGGCTGGTGCACATCACCGAGCTGGGGGGCGAGTACTTCAAGTTCGATGAAGCGCGCCAGGAGTTGCGCGGTGAGCGCACGGGCATCCGTTACGCCATTGGCACGCGGGTGCGGGTGCAGGTCAGCCGTGTGGACCTGGACGGGCGCAAGATTGACTTCCGTCTGGTGCGTGAGAACGAAGAGCTGATCGGCCGTGCGCTCAGGGACAAGGGGGTTGGCGGTGATTCGGCCACCGCACCGGGCGGTAAAAAAGGGCGCTCTGCGGCAGAGCGCAAAGGCTCTGCCGCAGGGGCGGCGGGCAAGGGCCGCAGGCCTGCGGCAGATGCATCGGCCTTGGACGCGACCCCGTCCGCGCGTGACCGGGGCAACCGTTCCCCCATCCAGTCACTGAAGGCCTCGGTCAAGCAGGCTGTGGCCAGTGGCAAGCCCGCCAAGGGCAAGGGCCGTAAGGCGCGCCGCAGTTGAGCACAGTGCCACCGGGGGGCGTCCCCGGTGGCGTGTTGGACTTGGCGGCTAGGCCAAGCGTTGCGCTAGTGTTCCCGCAGTCAACGGCATTTGCTCTGGCCACTGGTCTGCTGCTTGCCCATGGACAAAGACGGCGGCCATGGCCGCCTGCTCGGGGGGCATGCCTTGTGCCAGATAGGCACCAATCATGCCCGCCAAGACATCGCCGGTGCCCGCCGTTGCCAGGCGGGCATTGCCCGTGGGGTTGATGGTGGGGGTGCCCTGGGGGTTGGCGATGACGGTGCCTGAGCCTTTGAGAACCACCACACACTGAAATTGACGGGCGAGTTGCTGCGCTGCAGTCAGCCGGTGGGCTTGCACCTGGGCGGTGTGGGTGTGCAGCAGGCGTGCGGCTTCCAGCGGGTGGGGGGTCAGCACGGTGGTGTGCTGGCGTGCGGCGCGCGCCTTGAGCACCTGTTGCAGGCTGCCCTCTGCGCCGAGGGCGTTGAGGGCATCGGCGTCCAAGACCAAGGTGCCTGCCCGTTGCAGCACGGCTGGCAGCACGCCACGCACCGCTTGCCCGCCGCCACAGCCGCACACTATGGTGAGGGCCTCCAGCTCCAAGGCTTCAAAACGGCGCAGCATCAGCTCAGGCTGTGTGCTGATCTCGGTGGTCTCCGCAGGGTCCAGCAGGCTGACTAGCACCCTGCCAGCGCCTGCATGCAATGCTGCTGATGCGGCGAGCAGCGCGGCCCCTGTCATGCCCATGCCGCGCTGGGCCAGCCCTTCGCCGCCCACGATGGCGACATCACCATAGCTGCCTTTGTGGCTGGCATGGTGGCGCTGCGCTCTGGCGGGTGGGCCTGCCAGCCAGGCGGTGGGGGGCTCCTGGTTTTCCTGTGCGCGGCTGTGCGGTGTGTGCGGATGGGGTGGTGCGCTCAAGTCGTCCAGCCACACCTGTCCTGCTGCGTCTCGCCCGTGGGCGGTGAACAGCCCCGGCTTCAGGGTTAGCAGACTGAGGGTGTAGCGTGCCCCTGCGCCACCCGTGAGGCCTGCGCTGGCAGCGGCTTCTAGCCCGTGGGCATATTGCCCGGTGTCGGCATCCAGCCCCGATGGCACGTCGACTGCCAGCACCGGGGCCGTGCAGGTGTGCAGTTGTGCCAGCCATTGGGCGAGCACGCTGCCTGCGGTGTTGGGGGCTGGTGTTGGTGGGGTGGAGGCGCGCACGCCAATGCCCAGCAGGGCATCGATGCACAGGTCTTGTGGCGTCAGGTGCTCGGGTGGGGTGTCGCTCCAGGTGATGTGGGCGGTGTTTCGGGCTTTCTCCCAGGACTTCCGCGCGTCGTCTGGCAGCGCCTCGGGCGAGCCCAGCCAAGTGATGATGACCTGGCGGTCGCTGCGTGCCAGATGGGTGGCGGCCTCCAGCCCATCGCCGCCATTGTTGCCCGGGCCGCAAGCAATCCACACGGTGCGTGCGTGCGGGGCAATCGCCTGCGCCAGCCGGGCCACGGCCCGTCCGGCGCGTTGCATCAGGGTGTGGGGTGGGAGTGCGGCCGCCATGGCCTGTTCTTGTCGGCGGGTGGCGGCGGTGTCGAATAACGGGTGGGCTTGGTCGGGCGTGATGCGTTGCATGGCAGGGTCCCGCAGCGCAAAGGGCTGCTTATCCCTTGATTTTGCGCTGCTGGGGGTCTGTTGACGATCTCGCGAGGGTGAGAGGCCCCCATGCCTTGAGCAAGCTTAAAAGCGCTGCGCCTCCAGCCCCTGCAGGTTGACTTCCGGGGTGCGTTGGCCGATCAGATCGGCCAACACGCGGGCGCTGCCGCAGGCCAGGGCCCAGCCACCGGCGCCGTGCCCGGTGTTAAGCCAGATGCCGGGCAGGCCGCTGTTGCCCAGGGCGGGCGCTCCGTCGGGCAGGGTGGGGCGTGCGCCCCGCCAGATTTGCAGGCTGCCAGACAATTGCGCGCCGCCGGGAAACCAGTCATTGACGGCGCGGTACAGCTTTTGCAGGGTGGCGTGGTGGTGCGGCGCCTGCGGCGATCCGACTTCGGCGCCGCCAGCAATGCGAATGCGCTGGCCCTGCCGTGTGATGGTGATTTGCTGTTGCGCGTCGATGGCGCTGGTCAGCGGCGCATGGGTGGCCTCGCGCAGGGGGGCGCTGACGGAGTAGCCAAACACCGAGGCCATGGGCAGCTTCAGCCCGCGTGGGCGCAGCAGGGCGGGGGAGGCGGCGCCTGCGCAAAGCACCACGGCGTCAAACCGGCGCACGTCGGGCTCGCCTTGCAGCCACAGGCCGGTGGGCTCGCTGGACAGCGCGGTCACTGGGGTGTTGAACGCAAATTGCACCCCGGCACTTTGCATGCCTTGGCGCAGCATCTGGGCAAACAGTCGGCAGTTGCCGGACGCGGCGGAGGGCAGCAGCACCACGCTGTCCAGTGGTGCTTCGGGCGACAGGCCGGGCTCCAGTTGGCGCGCATTGTCTGGGCTGATGTCTTGGACCGGGGTGCCGGATTCGCGCAGCCAGTCCAGCAGTGGCTGGAGCTGCGCGCGGTCTTTGGCGGAGCGGAAAAGAACCAAGCGGGCGGTATTGCTTTCAAAATCCAGCTCGTGGCGCGCGGCAAGGTCCAGGGTGCGTTGGCGGCTGTAGCGGGCCAGGCCCTCCAGTGCTGCCAGTGGTGTTTGGCTGCGCCGCCAGCGCCACAGCCAGGCCAGCTCCTTCAGTCCGGCGCCTTGCGCCATGCGGATGCCCGCTGGTGTGCCGCCCAGCAGCCCGGCTTTGCCAGCCAGTGCACAGGGGGTGGTCAGGTAGGGGGCCAGCAGCCCGGCGTTGGCAAAGCTGGCTTCCTCGGCGGCGGCGCTGCGCTGTTCCAGCACGGTCACTTCATGGCCGTCGTGGGCCAATTCGTATGCGGTGGTCACGCCGATGATCCCGGCGCCCACAATGGCGATCTTCATGGTTTTGAATTAAATGGTGCTCTAGCGCTTTTTCTATAAGCGCTAGCAGCTATTATTTTTGTAGCAATTCTTCGATGCGCAGGCCAATGTTGAGCACGGCGTCATCGTGCTCCCCCGCGTGCCAGACCATCAGTCCGGTGGGCAATTCGCCGCGCACGTGGCAGGGCAATGAGAGTGCGCAGCCGTCCAGCATATTGACCACGCTGGTGTTGCGCAGCACCAAGGCGTTGGCCTTGAAGAAGGCCTCGTCACGCGCTTCGCCTGGTGCTACATCGGCCATGAGTGGGGCGGGGATGGGGGTGCAAGGGGAGAGCAGGGCATCAAAAGAGGCCATGCGGGCTTGCATGCGGTTGATCCAGTCTTGTCTGGCTTGCTGCAGGTCGATGTAATCGGCGGCGCCCATGGTGCCGCCCCGCTCGATGCGGCTGCGGACCCGAGGGTCGTACCGATGGGCCGACTGGGCTAGCAGGGGGCGGTGCCATGCGTAGCTCTCGGCGGCGGCCAGGCTGCCCTGTGCTTGCATGGGGCCCAGTTCGGCTGTTTCACGCAGATTGATGGTCTCGATGTGTGCGCCCGCTTGCAGCAGTGCGTCCAGGGAGCGCTGGAACGCGGTGCGAACCTCTGGGGCGAGGTCTTCCAAGAAGGTGGTGGCGGGTACCGCAAGGCGCCACTGTGACAGGGGGGCAGCGCTGCGCACTACGTGCCGTGCGGCCAGAACCTCGTGCACTAGGATGGCATCGCGCACGCTGCGCGTCATGGCGCAGGCGGTGTCGAGGGTGGTCGACAGGGGAATGGCGCCCCCGGTGGGCACCAGCCTTGCCGTGCTTTTGAAACCGACCAGTCCATTGAAGGCCGCAGGGATGCGGATGGACCCCCCTGTGTCTGAGCCCAGCGCGGCAAAGCAGGCGCCACTGGCCACCGATACAGCGGCACCCGAGGACGAGCCGCCTGGCACGCGCGCACCACCGGGGATGGCGCCAAAGCGGGCGTCGAAGGCGGCGGGTGTGGTGAAGTGCGGGTTGGTGCCCACTCCGGAAAAAGCGAACTCCACCATGTGGGTGCGGCCCACAATGCTGCCGCCCGCGGCGCGCAGCCGGGCCACGGCGGGCGCATCGCTTGCGGCTGCCGGGGCGTCTTGCAAAGCCAGCGAACCTGCTGCGGTGACTTGCCCTGCCATGTCAAAAAGGTCTTTGACGGAGATGGCCAGGCCCGCCAGGGGTTGGTGTGCTGTTTCGGTGTGTTGCAACCGATCACGTTCTTGCTCAAAGGACGAGGAAAGAAAACAGTGGGCCGCAGCAGGGGCTTGTGCCAAGCGCTCCGATGCCTCCATGGCCTGGGCTGCGGTCAGGGCGCCCTCTTGTATCAGGGCGCGGGTCGCGATCAGGTCGGCTTGCATGGGTGTGCTAGAATCTTTGGGTTTTGCTGTACGCGGTGGCGCGTGGTCTTTTGGCCTGAGCCCGCAGTTGCGGCAAAACCAATCGCAAACCAGCCCCGTCAAGGTGTTGCGGCTTCAAGCAGAAGTCGCAAGTTATGGGGCTGGATTTTAGACCCAACCTTTGGAGTATTTTTATGTCCGTTACTATGCGCGAGATGCTGGAAGCCGGTGTCCACTTTGGTCACCAAACCCGCTTCTGGAACCCCAAGATGGCCCCGTACATCTTCGGTCACCGCAACAAGATCCACATCATCAACCTGGAAAAGTCGCTGCCACTGTTCCAGGAAGCCCAAAAATTCGCCAAGCAACTGGCTGCGAACCGCGGTACCATCCTGATGGTGGGTACCAAGCGCCAAGCTCGCGAAATCCTGTCCACTGAAGCGCAGCGCGCTGGCGTGCCATTCGTGGACCAACGCTGGTTGGGCGGCATGCTGACGAACTTCAAGACCGTGAAGACTTCGATCAAGCGCCTGAAGGACATGAAGGCCCAGATGGAAACCGGTCTGGACAGCCTGAGCAAGAAAGAACAACTGACTTTCAGCCGCGAAATCGCCAAGCTGGAAAAAGACATCGGCGGCATCCAGGACATGGCTGCCTTGCCTGATGCCATCTTCATCATCGACGTGGGCTTCCACAAGATCGCCGTGGCTGAAGCCAAGAAGCTGGGCATCCCACTGATCGGTGTGGTTGACACCAACCACTCGCCTGAAGGCATCGACTACGTGATCCCTGGTAACGACGACTCGGCCAAGGCTGTGACGCTGTACGCCCGTGGCATCGCTGACGCGATCATCGAAGGCCGTGCCAACGCCGTGAACGAAGTCGTGAAGGCTGTGGCTTCGGAAAGCACTGACGAATTCGTGGAAGTGCAAGAGTCGGCTGCCTGAGCGCCCGGCTGCGCGACCGTGGTCGCGAATGAAAGCGGGGCTCCTGGTTAGCCCCCTTTTTTTTAGCCCGAGTTTTGAATCGTTTGAACTGAATACTGAAGGAACACAGATGGCTGCAATTACCGCAAGCATGGTTGCTGAACTGCGCGGCAAGACCGACGCTCCCATGATGGAATGCAAGAAGGCACTGACAGAAGCCGACGGCGATATGGCGAAGGCGGAAGAGCTGCTGCGCGTCAAGCTGGGCACCAAGGCTGGCAAGGCTGCTGCCCGCGTGACGGCTGAAGGCGTCGTGGCCAGCTACATCAACGGCGATGTGGGTGCCCTGATCGAAGTGAACAGCGAAACCGACTTCGTTTCCAAGAACGACAGCTTCATCGCCCTGGCCAACGCTGCTGCCAAGCTGGTGGCTGACCACAACCCCGCTGATATCGCTGCACTGAGTGCTCTGGCCTACGAGCAAGAGACTTTTGGCCCCACGCTGGAAGACGTGCGCAAGGGTCTGATCGGCAAGATCGGCGAGAACATGTCGTTCCGCCGCTTCAAGCGTTTCTCGGGTGGCAACCTGGCTTCCTACCTGCACGGCACGCGCATTGGCGTGGTCATCGAATTTGACGGTGATGCTGCTGCTGCCAAGGATGTGGCAATGCACGTGGCTGCAATGAAGCCCGTGGCGCTGACCAGCGCTGATGTGCCTGCCGAACTGATCGAAAAAGAGCGCTCGGTGGCCGCAGCCAAGGCGGCTGAAGACAAGGCCAAGGCCGAAGCTGAAGGCAAGCCAGTGCAGTCCGACGAAATCGTGTCCAAGCGCATCGAAGGCGGCGTGCAGAAGTTCCTCAAGGAAGTCTCGCTGTTCAACCAAGTCTTCGTGAAGGCTGCGGATGGCAAGCAAACCGTTGAGCAAATGCTCAAGGCCAACAACACCACCGTGAAGGGTTTCACCCTGTACGTGGTGGGTGAAGGCATTGAGAAGAAGGTGGACGACTTTGCTGCTGAAGTGGCTGCCCAAGTGGCTGCTGCCAAGGCTGCTGCCTGATCTACTGACTCCCGCTTAACCCTCAAACACCATCATCCATTGGAGAAATTGCCCATGACCACCGCCGCGCCAGCCCACAAGCGTATTTTGCTCAAGCTGTCCGGTGAGGCGCTGATGGGCGATGACTCCTTTGGCATCAACCGCGCCACCATCGTCCGGATGGTGGAGGAAATTGCAGAGGTGACCCGCCTGGGTGTCCAGGTCGCGGTGGTGATTGGGGGGGGAATATCTTCCGTGGTGTGGCGGGCGGCTCGGTTGGTATGGACCGGGCCACTGCCGACTACATGGGCATGCTGGCCACGGTCATGAATGCCCTGGCCTTGGCAGATGCCATGGACAAGCAAGGCCTGACGGCGCGGGTGATGTCGGCCATTGCCATTGAGCAGGTGGTTGAGCCCTATGTGCGCCCCAAGGCGCTGCAGTACCTCGAAGAGGGCAAGGTCGTGGTGTTTGCCGCAGGCACGGGCAACCCGTTTTTCACCACAGACACCGCCGCTGCCCTGCGCGGCGCCGAGATTGGTGCTGAGGTGGTGTTGAAGGCCACCAAGGTCGACGGCGTATATACTGCCGACCCTCACAAGGACCCCACCGCAACGCGCTACACGAAGCTCAGCTTTGACGAGGCTATGTCCCGCAATCTGGGCATCATGGATGCCACGGCGTTTGCCTTGTGCCGTGATCAAAAGCTGCCCGTGCGCGTGTTCTCCATCATCAAGCATGGCGCTCTCAAGCGCGTGGTGATGGGTGAAGACGAAGGTACCTTGGTCTACGCCTGACCATCCGAGTGCCCCGCAGCAGCTTCGCCCTGAGGAAACAACATGACGATTGCCGATATCAAAAAAACCGCTGAAACCAAGATGGACCAGTCCATCGCAGCGTTCAAGAACAACCTCCAGAAGATCCGCACGGGCCGTGCCAATCCTGCGTTGCTCGATAGCATCCAGGTGGAGTACTACGGCTCCATGGTGCCCCTGAGCCAGGTGGCCAACGTGACCCTGCTGGATTCGCGCACCATCAGCGTGCAGCCCTGGGAAAAGGGCATGGGCGCCAAAATCGAAAAAGCCATCCGCGAGAGCGATTTGGGCCTGAATCCAGCGTCGATGGGGGATTTGATTCGCGTGCCTATGCCGCCCATGAGCGAAGAGCGTCGCAAGGAAATGACCAAGCTGGCCCGCAATGAGGGCGAGAGCGCCAAAATCGCCGTGCGCAACCTGCGTCGCGATGCCAATGAATCCGTGAAGAAACTGGTCAAGGACAAGCTCGCTTCGGAAGACGACCAAAAGCGTGCAGAAACCGACGTGCAGAAATTCACCGACAAGCACATTGCTGAGATCGATGCGCTGGTCTCTGCCAAAGAACAAGAAATCATGGCGGTCTAAGCTCCCGTCAATGGAGCTGACTGATCGTTTGCATGTCTGATTCGCCGGTGGTGCCCCACCACATCGCCATCGTGATGGATGGCAACGGCCGCTGGGCCAAGCGCCGCTTCATGCCGCGTTTGGCCGGGCATAAGCAGGGTGTGGATTCGCTGCGCCGCTGTGTTCAAGCCTGTGTGCAGCGGGGTGTTGCGGTGCTCACCGTCTTCGCCTTTTCATCCGAAAATTGGAATCGCCCTGCGGATGAGGTCTCTGGCCTCATGGAGTTGCTGGCCATGGCCTTGGGGCGCGAGGTGCCGCAGCTCAAAAAAGATGGGGTACGGCTTTATTTTGTAGGCAGCCGTGAAGGCCTGTCGCCCAGGGTGCGCGACGGCTTGGCCCAGGCCGAAGCAGCCACGGCCGACAATACGCGCCTGATCCTCAATGTGTGTTTCAACTATGGCGGCCGTTGGGACATCGCACAGGCGGCGGCCTCACTGGCAGCCCGTGGCGAGGCCATCACCGAAGCGAGTTTGCACGCTGCCATGGGAATGTCCCATGTGCCAGATCCAGACTTGATCATTCGCACTGGAGGGGAGATGCGTATCAGCAATTTCCTCCTCTGGCAGGCAGCCTATTCCGAGTTGTACTTCAGTGATCGCTTGTGGCCTGACTTTGATGAGTCGGCCTTGGACGAGGCATTGAACGCCTTCCAGGCGCGTGAACGCCGCTTTGGCAAAACGTCTGAACAAATAGTGTCCGTGCATCCTGATCCGATGCCGGGCTGAAAAGGCACCATGCTTCTACAGCGCGTTATCACTGCCCTGGTCTTGCTGGCCATTTTGCTGCCAGCCCTGTTTTACCCCTCCATCGCGCCCTTTGCCTTGGTGGTATTGGTGTTCATGGCCGCCGCCGCGTGGGAGTGGGGTCGTTTGAATGGGTGCAGCCATGCTGTGTCCATCGGCCTTGCCGTGGTGTGCTCCGCTTTGTGTGCGGCCGCATGGTGGGCAGGCTGGGTGGTGCAGCCCTTGTCCACGCTTTGGATGGTGGGCGGTGGGCTGTGGGTGGTCTGCGCCGCGTGGTTGTTACGCGCCGGGGTACCGGGCTGGCCTCAGGTGCCTGCGCCTGTGCGCATCGTGCTGGGCGTGCTGGCGCTGTGGCTGGCGTGGCTGGCCGTGGTGCAGGCGCGTAGTTTGGGTATCAATTTTCTTTTGTCCGTGCTCACGCTGGTGTGGGCGGCTGATATTTTTGCCTACTTTGCGGGGCGGGCATTTGGCCTGCGTTTTACGCGGGGCAAGCTTGCGCCCTCCATCAGCCCAGGCAAAAGCTGGGAGGGTGTGTGGGGGGGCTGGCAGGTGTCTTGTGTCTGGCCATCGTCTGGGTCGTAGCGGATCGCTATTGGCAAGCAGATGTCGCCAGCTTCTACACGCGGCTTTATGGTGCGGGGTGGTGGTTTTTGGCGATTGCCGTGGTGTTCATGGTGGCCATGAGCGTGGCGGGTGACTTGGTGGAATCGCTGATCAAACGCAGCGCTGGTGTGAAAGACAGCAGTGGCCTGCTGCCAGGCCACGGTGGGGTGCTGGACCGGGTGGATGCCCTGCTGCCTACCTTGCCGCTGGCGTTGATGCTCACCCGACTTATTTCTGTATGAAGCAAAGAATCACGGTATTGGGCTCCACGGGCTCCATTGGCAAAAGCACGCTGGATGTGGTGTCTCGCCACCCTGAGCGGTATGAGGTGTTTGCTCTGAGTGCGGCGACCCAGGTCGATCTGATGCTGGAGCAGTGCGCTCGCTTTCGCCCCCAGTTTGCGGTGATGGCCAGTGGGCCGCACGCCCAGCTGTTGTCAGAAAAAATCAAGCAAAATGGGCTTCCAACGTCCGTGTTACAAGCGCAAGATGCTCTTGAAATCATAGCGTCGCATGAGTCGGTAGATGCGGTGATGGCGGCCATTGTTGGGGCAGCTGGGCTGGCGCCCTGTTTGGCTGCCGCCCGTGCGGGCAAGCGATTGCTGCTGGCCAACAAAGAGGCCCTGGTAGTGGGCGGCGGCTTGTTCATGCAGGCGGTGCGCGATGGGGGCGCGACGCTGCTGCCCATCGACAGTGAGCACTCCGCCATTTTCCAGTGCCTGCCAGAAGACCCAGCCTGCTGGGCCGAGCGCGTTGACCATATTTTGTTGACGGCTTCGGGTGGCCCGTTTCGTACGCGTGCGCCTGACACGCTGGCGCAGATCACACCGCAGCAAGCCTGTGCGCACCCCAACTTCTCCATGGGGCGCAAAATTTCGGTGGACTCCGCCACGATGATGAACAAGGCGCTGGAGGTGATCGAAGCCCGTTGGCTGTTTGGCTTGGCACCCGAGCAGATCAAGGTGGTGATCCATCCTCAGCAAATCATCCACTCCATGGTTCAGTTCAACGACGCTTCCATCCTTGCCCAACTGGGTACGCCGGACATGCGCGTGCCGATTGCCTGCGGCCTGGCCTGGCCTGAACGCATTGAGAGCGGGGCCGGCCGATTGGATTTCGCTGCGTTGACGGCGTTGACCTTCGAGCAAGCCGATGCCCACCGGTTTCCGGGCCTGCATCTGTCCTGGCAAGCATTGAATGCGCCAGAGGGCACCACGGCGGTGCTCAATGCCGCCAATGAAGTGGCGGTGGAGGCCTTTTTGGCTGAGCGTTTGCGTTTTGACCATATTCACGCGGTCAACCTTGCAACTTTAGAGGCCGTGCCGCCCTCCAAGCCGGATTCGCTGGAGTCGCTGCTGGGGCTGGATGTACAGGCCCGCGATGCAGCCCGGCGCATTGCCGCCTCCATGGCGCTTTGATCGGCCGTTTCTTCTGGAGCTTCGTATGCTGACCGTGGTTGCTTTTTTCGTCGCGCTGGGTCTGCTCATTGCTGTGCATGAATACGGGCATTACCGTGTCGCAGTGGCTTGCGGAGTCAAGGTGCTGCGGTTCTCCGTGGGTTTTGGCAAACCCCTGCTGATGTGGCGTGCCAAGGGCTCAGGCACTGAGTTTGTTTTGGGTCTGTTTCCTCTGGGAGGCTATGTTCGCATGCTGGACGAGCGCGAAGCCCCGGTAGAGCCCCATGAGCGCCACCTGGCTTTCAATACCCAGCCCTTGCGGTCGCGTGCCGCAATCGTGGCGGCAGGTCCCTTGGCCAATTTGTTGTTGGCGGTTTTGCTGTATTCGCTGGTCAATTGGGGGGGCGTGCAAGAGCCCAAGGCCGTTTTGTCCAGCCCCGTCGCGGGCTCTATCGCCCAAAGTGCAGGCTTTGCGGGCGGCGAGTTGGTGCGTCGCGCTGCGGCGGGCGATGAAGAGCTGGCCCCTATGCGTTCTTTTGAAGAGCTGCGCTGGGTTTTGACCCAGGGCGCCCTGGATGGCCAGCGTGTGCGCCTGGAGCTGGAGCCTGCACCCGGCGCATCACTGCGCGAGGTGACTTTGGACCTGTCCACCCTGAACGTGCGTGATGCCGATGCCCAACTGTTTCGGAAGATTGGGGTGTTTGCACCCTGGACGCGCCCAGCCATTGGCGAGGTGATGGCTGGCGGTGCTGCCGAGCGTGCGGGCCTTCGCCAGGGGGATCTGGTGCGCAAGATTGGGCAGACTGCAGTGGTGGATGGCATGCAGTTGCGTGAATTGATTCGCACGTCGGTGCGCGGCGATCAAGATGTCATGCAGTCGTGGCAGGTTGAGCGCGGGGGGCAATTGGTGGCGCTGGAGGTGATGCCTGATGTGGTCCAGGAGCCCACGGGTGCGGTGGGGCGCATCAATGCCTACGTCGGTGGCAACCCTGAAATGGTGGAAGTGCAGTACGGCCCCCTGGAAGGCTTGCTTAAAGGCGCTGACCGTACCTGGGAGGTGTCTGCCCTGACTTTGCGCATGATGGGGCGCATGCTGGTGGGCGAAGCATCGCTCAAGAACCTGAGCGGCCCATTGACGATTGCTGACTACGCAGGCCGCTCGGCTGAAATGGGGTTGATGCAGTACTTGGCCTACCTGGCTCTCATCAGCGTGAGCCTGGGGGTGTTGAACCTGTTACCTCTGCCAGTGCTCGATGGCGGGCACCTGATGTATTATCTTTGGGAGGGAGTCACAGGCAAAAGTGTCTCCGACACCTGGACGGAATACCTTCAGCGTGGCGGCGTTGCAGTCCTTGCCGTGATGATGTCTATCGCTCTCTTTAACGATATCTCCCGATACCTCGCCAAACTTCTGGCCGTATTTGCCTAGCCATATCGGCTTCAGTTTCATTCATGAAAAAACACATTACTCGCCTTGGCGTGCGTACTGCATCTGCCGTTGCTGCCATGGTATTCGTCGCCAACGCGGCGTGGGCCCTGGAGCCTTTCAAGGTCCAGGATATCCGTGTGGAAGGTCTGCAGCGCGTGGAGCCTGGGACGATCTTTGCCTCCATGCCGCTGCGCGTGGGCGACGATTACAACGACGACAAGGGGGCGGCCGCCATTCGCGCGCTGTTCGCTTTGGGTTTGTTCAAGGATGTGCGTCTGGAAGCCAATGGCAATGTGTTGGTGGTCGTGGTGGAAGAGCGCCCCACGATTGCCGATGTCGACTTTGCGGGGACGCGCGAATTCGACAAAGAGGTTCTCAAGAAAGCCATGCGCGACGTGGGCCTGACGGAAGGGCGCCCGTTTGACAAGGCGCTGGCAGACCGTGCGGAGCAGGAACTCAAGCGCCAGTACATCAACCGCAGCCTGTATGGCGCCGAAGTGGTGACGACGGTGACCCCCATTGAGCGCAACCGGGTGAACCTGACGTTCACCGTGGTGGAGGGCGAGCCCGCCCGCATCAAGGAAGTGCGCATCAATGGCAGCAAGGCATTCAGCGAATCCACGCTGAAAGGCTTGTTTGACCAGGACACTGGCGGCTGGCTGAGTTGGTACACCAAGTCCGATCGCTATTCGCGCACCAAGCTCAACGCCGATCTGGAAACCCTGCGCTCTTACTACCTGCAGCGTGGTTACCTTGAGTTTCGGGTGGACTCCACCCAGGTGGCGATTTCGCCAGACAAGCAGGACATCACCATCACCGTGAATGTGACCGAGGGCGAGCGCTTTGTGGTGGCAGGAGTGAAGCTGGAAGGCAACTACCTGGACCGTGAAGACGAGTTCAAATCGCTGGTGAGCATCCGTGCGGGTGAGCCCTACAACGCAGACCAGGTGACGGAAACCACCAAAGCTTTCTCTGAATACTTTGGCCGTTTTGGTTTTGCTTTCTCGCGCGTTGAGGCGGTGCCTGAAATCGACCGCGAAAACAACCGCGTCACGCTGGTGTTGCAGGCTGAGCCATCGCGCCGTGCCTACGTGCGCAAGATCAATGTGAGCGGTAACAACCGCACCCGCGACGAAGTGATTCGCCGTGAGTTCCGCCAGTACGAGGCCGCATGGTACGACGGCGAGCGCATTCGCCTGTCGCGCGACCGCGTGGACCGCCTGGGCTTCTTCACCGAAGTGAATGTGGAGACGCAAGATGTGCCCGGTTCTCCTGATCAGGTGGACCTGGTGGTGAACGTGGCTGAGAAGCCCACAGGGTCGCTGCAACTGGGCGCTGGCTTCTCCAGCGCTGAAAAAGTGGCGCTGTCGTTCGGCATCAAGCAAGAGAACTTCTTTGGTTCGGGCAACTACCTGGGCATTGACGTCAACACCAGCAAGTACCGCCGTACGCTGGTGTTCAGCACCACCAACCCCTATTTCACGCAAGACGGTATCTCCCGCACCGTGGACGTGTACTACCGCACCGACAAGCCTTACGAGGACCAGGGCGGCAACTACGAATTGGTCACCACGGGTGCCTCCATGCGCTTTGGTGTGCCATTCAGCGAGATCGACACCGTGTTCTTTGGTGGTGGTCTGGAGCAGACCCAGATCAAGGCAGGGACCAACATCCCCGCCACGTACTTGGCCTACGCCAACACCTATGGCGCCACCAGCAACTCGATTCCTTTGACGATCGGCTGGTCGCGCGATGACCGTGACAGTGCCTTGGCACCCAACTCGGGTCGCTACCAGCGACTCAATTCCGAGTGGTCGGTGGCCGGTGACGCCCGTTATGTACGAGGCAACTACCAGTACCAGCAATACATCCCTTTGAACAAGCGCTTCACGGTCGCCTTCAATGGTGAGTTTGGGTATGGCAAGGGGCTCAATGGCCGTCCGTTCCCTGTGTTCAAGAACTTTTACTCGGGTGGTCTCGGCTCCGTGCGTGGCTTCGATCAAGGCACGTTGGGTCCTCGTGACGTGACTGGCGCATCCTTGGGTGGCCCGAAGAAGGTCACGCTCAATGCCGAGTTGGTGGCCCCATTCCCAGGCGCGGGCAATGACCGCACTTTGCGCGTCTTCACTTTTGTGGACGTGGGTAACGTGTACGGCGAAGACCAGAAGGTGACATTCAGCGACATGCGGGCTTCGGCAGGGGTCGGTTTGAGCTGGATTTCCCCCTTGGGCCCATTGCGCCTAGCCTTTGCGCAGCCAGTGCGTAAGTTCGCTGGCGATAAAATCCAGAAACTGCAATTCCAGATTGGAACGTCTTTCTAATGAAATCCCTTTTCCGTCAGACATCTTTGGCCCTGTTGATGGGCGCAACCGTCTTTGCCGTCTCGGCACAGGCGCAAGAGTTCAAGGCAGGTTTCGTCAACACGGATCGTATCTTCCGTGAAGCCAACACCGCCAAAACGGCGCAGGCCAAGCTGGAGCAGGAATTTGCCCGTCGTGAGAAAGAACTGGTCGACATCGGCAGTTCGCTCAAGACCGCCACTGACAAATTCGAGCGCGAAGCCCCCACCATGGCGGAGAGCCAGCGCACCACCCGCCAGCGCCAGTTGGTCGATCAAGACCGTGACTTTCAGCGCAAGCGCCGCGAGTTCCAGGAAGACCTGAGCGCCCGCAAGAACGAAGAGTTGGCCCAGGTTCTGGAGCGCGCCAACAAGGTCGTCAAGCAAGTGGCTGAGGCCGAAAAGTACGACGTGATCCTGCAAGAGGCTGTGTACATCAACCCCAAGCACGACATCACCGACAAGGTGATCAAGGCTTTGAATGCTGCCAAGTAATTGGATGCAACGGGTGGTCGGCGCGTGAGCTTGCTTCTTGGGCAGATGGTGGATGCGCTGGGCGGCTCGCTCGAAGGTGGGGGGCGGGACACCGCCATCCACCGGATCGCGCCGCTGGAGGTTGCCGGCCCGGGTGACATCAGTTTTCTGAGCCACCCGCGCTACCAACAGCAACTGGCCGCCTCTCAGGCGGCCTGTGTCATTGTGGCGCCTGCCATGCGCGAGGCCGCCTTGGCGCGCGGCGCCTGCATCGTGGTGGACAACCCTTATGTCTACTTTGCCAGGGCCACGCAGCTGTGGAAGCAGCAGCATGCGCCTGCGCGCCCGGTGGGCATTCACCCCAGTGCGGTGGTGGATCCCACGGCTCAAATTCACCCCACGGCCACCATCGGTCCGTTGTGTGTGGTCGAGCGCGGTGCTGTGGTGGGGGAGGGCACAGTGCTCACCTCTCGGATCACGCTGGGCGAGAACTGCCGCGTGGGTGCGCGTTGTCTGCTGCACCCCGGCGTGGTCATTGGGGCCGATGGCTTTGGATTTGCGCCCTCTCAAGGCACCTGGGTCAAGATTGAGCAACTGGGTTCGGTGCAGATCGGGGACGACGTGGAGATTGGCGCCAACACCTGCATTGACCGTGGCGCACTGCAAGACACCGTGGTCGAGGACGGTGTGAAGCTCGACAACCTGATCCAGATTGGGCACAACGTGCGCATTGGACGCCACGCGGCCATGGCGGGGTGCGTAGGGGTGGCCGGCAGTGCCACCATTGGCGCCCACTGCACTGTGGGTGGTGGTGCCATTGTGCTGGGCCACTTGGAACTGGCAGACAATGTGCACGTCTCTGCAGCCACGGTGGTCACCCGCTCGCTGTCGCGCCCAGGTCAATACACTGGCATGTTTCCCATCGACGACAATGCGAAGTGGGAAAAGAACGCTGCAACACTCAAACAACTGCACAGCTTGCGTGAGCGCATCAAGGCGCTGGAGCAAGCCCTCAAAGCAGCATGAACGGAAGAACAATTCGATGATGGATATCCACGCAATTCTCAAGCAACTGCCCCACCGTTACCCGTTTCTACTGGTGGACCGCGTGCTCGAGCTCGAGCGCAATGAGCGCATTCTGGCCATCAAGAATGTGACTTTCAACGAGCCCTATTTCATGGGGCATTTCCCAGGCCGCCCTGTCATGCCTGGGGTGCTGATTCTGGAAGCGCTGGCACAGGCCGCAGGCCTGCTGGCCTTTGATGCCATGGGCCAGGTTCCTGACGAAAACAACATCTACTACTTTGTTGGCATTGATGGCGCCCGTTTCAAGCGCCCGGTGGAGCCTGGTGACCAACTGCACCTGGAGATCAAGATCGATCGCGTGCGCGGTGGCATCTGGAAGTTCAAGGGCGTGGCCCGCGTGGGCGATGAAGTGGCCTGCGAGGCTGAGTTGATGTGCACCATGCGTGCCGTGGGCTGATTTGACCGATCGTGAGCAATATCCACGCAACTGCGGTCATCGATCCAGCCGCCAGTATTGACCCGACGGCGACCATCGGGCCTTATGCGGTCATTGGCCCGCAGGTCTCGATCGGCGCGCGCACGGTAGTGGGTGCCCATTGCGTGATCGAGGGGCGCACCACGATTGGCGAGGACAACCGGATTTTCCAGTTTGCCTCGCTCGGGGCGCAGCCCCAGGACAAGAAGTACGCGGGCGAGGCCACCGAGCTGGTTATTGGCCATCGCAACACCATCCGCGAGTTCTGCACCTTCAACACCGGCACGGTGCAAGACCGTGCCGTGACCCGTGTGGGGGATGACAACTGGATCATGGCTTACGTGCACATTGCGCACGATTGCCAGGTGGGCAACCAGACCACGCTGGCCAACAACACCACCTTGGCGGGCCATGTGGATGTGGGTGACTGGGCCACGGTGGGTGGCTTGACCGGGGTGCTGCAGCGCATGCGCATCGGTGCGCACACCATGGTGGGCTTTGCCAGCCATATCGGCAAGGATGTGCCTCCGTTCATGGTGGTCGATGGCAACCCGCTGGCTGTGCGCGGCGTGAACCTGGTGGGTTTGCGCCGCCGCAGCTTTTCTGATGAGCGCATTGCGGCCATCCGTGAAATGCACAAACTGCTGTACCGACAGGGGCTGACGCTGGAGCAAGCGCGTGAAGCGATCTTGGCGTTGCCCCAGCAGATGCCGCAGGCGCAGGACGATGTGGCGTTGATGGACGCCTTCATCGCCAGCTCTGCCGCTGGCATTGCCCGTTGAGCGCGTGCTGATGGAATCCACCCCTCGCATCGCAATGGTGGCGGGCGAGGCCTCTGGCGACTTGCTTGCAGGCCTGCTGCTGGATGGTTTGCAGGCCCAGTGGCCTGACCTCCAATCCCAGGGCATTGGCGGCCCGCACATGGCACGCCGGGGTTTTGAATGCCTGTGGCCCAGTGAAAAGCTGGCCGTGCATGGCTACAGCATGGAGGTGCTGCGCCGTCTGCGCGAGTTGCTGGGCATCCGCAAGCAACTGCGCGAGCGGCTGCTGCGCGAGCGCCCCGGCGTCTTCATCGGTGTGGATGCCCCCGATTTCAATCTGGGGCTGGAGGCGGACTTGCGGGCGGCGGGCATCAAGACCGTGCATTTTGTCTGCCCCTCCATTTGGGCGTGGCGTGCCAACCGGGTGGAGAAAATCCGCCGCAGTGCCGACCATGTGCTGTGCATTTTCCCGTTTGAACCTGCACTGCTGGCCAAACATGGCATTGCTGCCACCTACGTGGGCCATCCCCTGGCCAGCGTCATCCCTCGGGTGCCTGACCGGGCCGCGGCACGCGCCGCGCTGGGGTTTGCGGATCAAGACGAGATCCTGGCGATCCTGCCCGGCAGCCGTTCGTCTGAGGTGCAGTACATTGCGCCGCCCTTCTTTTCGGCTGCAGCGCTTATCCATCAAGCGCGACCAGCTACTAAATTCATAGTGCCAGCGGTGCCGCTGCTGCAGGGGCGCATTGAGCAACTGGTGCGTGCCGCCGGGCTCGAAGGGGTGGTGCGCGTTGTCACGGGCCAGTCGCACACGGTGCTGGCCGCCTGCGATGCCACCTTGATCGCCAGTGGTACCGCCACGCTGGAGGCCGCTTTGTTCAAGCGCCCCATGGTCATCGGCTACCACATGCAACCGCTGAGCTGGTGGCTGATGCGCCGCAAGCAATTGCAGCCCTGGGTGGGGTTGCCCAATATTTTGTGCGGTGAGTTTGTGGTGCCGGAGCTGATCCAGGATGCCGCCACCCCCCAGGCGTTGTGCGCGGCCACCCTGCAATGGCTGCAGGCCAAAGAGCAGCAGCCTGAAAAGATCCACGCGCTGGAGCAGCGCTTTGATGCCCTGCATGAAAGCCTGCAGCGCAACACCTCTCAACTGGCCGCCGATGCGATCCAAAAAGTCCTCGCATCCTGACGCCTTTCCTGAGCAAACCAGCCTGCCGTGGCACCCGCCAGGGCTGGTGGCGGGGGTGGATGAGGCCGGGCGCGGCCCGTTGGCTGGGCCTGTGGTGGCGGCGGCCGTCATCCTGGACGACCTGCGCCCCATTGCGGGCCTGGCCGACTCGAAGAAGCTCACCGCCGCCCGGCGCGAAAAACTGTTCGATGAAATCCGTGCCAAAGCCCTGTGCTGCAGCATTGCGCAGGCCAGTGTGGAAGAGATCGATCAACTCAACATCCTGCAGGCCACGATGCTGGCCATGCGCCGTGCCGTCATGGGCTTGCGGCTCAAGCCGGTGATGGTGCTGGTGGATGGCAACCGCATCCCGCAGCTCGATATCCCTGCAGAGGCCATCGTCAAGGGCGATGCGCTGGTGCAATCCATTTCCGCAGCGTCCATTTTGGCCAAGGTGCACCGCGACCGCTGGTGCACCGAGGTGCACGGGCAATTCCCCCAGTACGGGTTTGCAGGGCACAAGGGCTACGGCACGGCCGTGCACATGGCCGCCTTGAAAGAGCACGGGGCCTGTGTCCACCACCGCCGCTCGTTTGCGCCTGTAGCGCAGGTGCTGGCGATTGCCGCTGGTGCCCCTGAGAAAACCATCGCATGACCTCTGCTGCCGTCACCCTCATCCAGTCCCGCGACAACGCCCTGATCAAGGACTTGCGCCGCCTGGCGCAAGACACCACGGCCTACCGCAAGCAAGGCCGCGTGTGGCTGGAGGGTGACCACCTGTGCCGCGCAGCGCTGGACCGCTCGATCCGCCCCTCCATGGCGGTGTTTTCAGAGTCTTTTTGGCCCCAATGGCAATACGATAAAGCGCTGGCAGCTATCAAAATAGTAGTGATTCCAGACGCCTTGTTCAAAGACATCAGCGGGCTGGAGTCTCCGGCCGGCATGGGGTTCTTGTGGGACATGCCTGCGGCACAGCCCCTGGACCCCGCCGCTGCCACGGTGGTTCTGGACCGGGTGCAGGACGCGGGCAATGTGGGTTCCATCTTGCGCAGCGCTTCGGCCTTTGGCTTTCGCCAGGTGCTGGCCATCAAGGGCAGTGCGGCCCTGTGGTCGCCCAAGGTGCTGCGTGCGGGCATGGGTGCCCACTTCGCGCTCAGCTTGGTCGAGGGGGTGAGCGAGCAGGATCTGGACGCCTTGCAGGTGCCTCTGGTGGTGACCAGCTCCCATGGCGGCAGCTACCTGCACCAGGCAGCCTTGCCCTGGCCTTGCGCCTGGGTCATGGGGCACGAAGGGCAGGGCGTTGCTGCGTCGCTCGAATCCCGGGCTGCCTTGCGCATCCGCATTGCCCAGCCGGGGGGCGAGGAATCTTTGAACGTGGGCGCCGCCGCCGCCATTTGCCTGCATGCCAGCGGCGCCATGCGCTCCGCGTAAGCGAGCGCTTAACCCTTTCTCTGCGAACCATGTTGCGGTGCATCATTTTGCATCGTGGTTTTTGCCTGATGCGGGTATAATCGGGGGCTTTTCTCGCAACAGCGTCGCCCGACCGCACCCAAAGCAATAACCCATCTGAGAGCAGCCACTGGCACTCGCCTTGCGAGTGGCCTGCAGGCGCCGGGCGACCGTAACCATCCGGAGAACCCAGTGCTTTTGTCTATCCAGGGAACCTTCCCGCCCGCCATCCTGGCGCTCGCAGACGGCACGGTCTTTATCGGCAATTCGATTGGTGCCACCGGCACCACCGTCGGCGAAGTGGTTTTCAACACCGCTATCACCGGCTACCAGGAAATCCTCACAGACCCCAGCTACTGCCAGCAGATCGTGACGCTCACGTATCCGCACATCGGCAACTACGGTGTCAATGCCGAGGACGTCGAAGCCGACAAGATCCACGCCGCAGGTCTCATCATCAAAGACTTGCCTTTGCTGTCCAGCAACTTCCGCGAGTCCGAAACGCTCTCGCAGTACCTGGTCCGTGAAAACACGGTCGCCATTGCCAACATCGATACCCGCAAGCTCACCCGCCTGCTGCGCAGCAAGGGCGCGCAAAACGGCGCGATCGTCGGTCTGGCGGCAGGCCAGTCGGTGACGCAGGCATTGATTGATGAGGCGGTGGCCAAAGCCAAGGCTGCCCCCAACATGGCGGGCCTGGACCTGGCCCAGGTGGTGACCACGGCCACCCGCTACGAATGGACCCAGACCGAATGGAAGCTGGGCTCGGGCTATGGCGAACTCACTGCCCCCCAGTTCCATGTGGTGGCTTACGACTTTGGCGTCAAGAAAAACATCTTGCGCATGCTGGCCGAGCGCGGCTGCAAGGTCACCGTGGTGCCCGCCAAGACGCCCGCTGCCGACGTGCTGGCCCTCAACCCCGATGGCGTGTTCCTGTCCAACGGCCCGGGTGACCCAGCCCCTTGCGACTACGCCATTGCCGCTGCGCGCACCTTGATGGACAGCGGTGTGCCCACGTTCGGTATCTGCCTGGGCCACCAGATCATGGCCCTCGCCTCGGGTGCCAAGACCTTCAAAATGGTCAACAGCCACCATGGTGCCAACCACCCCGTGAAAGACCTGGACACTGGCCGCGTGAGCATCACCAGCCAGAACCATGGCTTTGCGGTGGACATGGAGTCGTTGCCCGCCACGCTGCGCCCCACCCACATCAGCCTGTTCGATGGCACGCTGCAAGGTCTGGAGCGCACTGACAAGCCCGCGTTCTGCTTCCAGGGCCACCCTGAGGCTTCTCCCGGTCCGCACGACATCGCCTACCTGTTTGACCGCTTCACTCGCGCCATGCAGGCAGCGAAAGCTGCGTAAGAAGCTCGTTTCGAGAAGGTCTTGCCCCATGAAATTGTTCAGTTTCCCCGCAGCCTCGCTGGAAAAAGCGATCCACAAGCGTGTGCTCACCTTGCCTTCGCCCCACAAAGAGTGGTTCACCGAGCGTTGGCAGCAAAAGCCTTACAAAAAGGCGTTCATTGAAAACAAGGCCATGCCGTTGGTGACCCTGGTGGCCAAGGGCAAAACCTGGGATGACGCCACGTTTGCCGAGGCAATGCAGGACTGGGATGTGACGTTTTATGAGGCCGAAGCCGAAGTGCTGCGCCCGCTGATTCAAGGCGATGGCCTTTTGCAGCTGATGCAAAAGAACCTGCCCCCAGAGCGTGTGCAGGCCCTTCTCGACAAGCTGACCCTGCGGCGCGACGCGATTGCCGCCGCCCCATCCTCCAGCCCCCAGGCAGCCGAACCTACGATCGACTGATCGACGCACCATGCCAAAACGTACCGACATAAAAAGCATCCTCATCATTGGCGCCGGCCCGATCATCATCGGCCAGGCCTGTGAATTCGACTACTCCGGCGTACAGGCCTGCAAGGCCCTGCGCGAAGAGGGCTACAAGGTCATCCTGATCAACAGCAACCCCGCGACGATCATGACCGACCCGGCCACGGCCGACGTCACCTACATCGAGCCCATCACCTGGCAGACGGTCGAGAAGATCATCGCCAAGGAACGCCCCGACGCCATCCTGCCCACCATGGGTGGCCAGACCGCGCTGAACTGCGCGCTGGACCTGTGGCACAACGGCGTGCTGGACAAGTACAAGGTCGAGCTCATCGGCGCCACGCCCGAGGCCATCGACAAGGCCGAAGACCGCTTGAAGTTCAAGGACGCCATGACCAAGATCGGTCTGGGTTCCGCGCGCTCGGGCATCGCCCACAGCATGGACGAAGCCTGGGCCGTGCAAAAGAGCGTGGGCTTTCCCACCGTGATCCGCCCCAGCTTCACGCTGGGCGGCACGGGCGGCGGCATCGCCTACAACCCCGAAGAATTCGAGACCATCTGCAAGCGCGGCCTGGAAGCCTCGCCCACCAACGAGCTGCTGATCGAAGAGTCGCTGCTTGGGTGGAAAGAGTACGAGATGGAAGTGGTCCGCGACAAGGCGGACAACTGCATCATCATCTGCTCCATCGAGAACCTGGACCCCATGGGCGTGCACACGGGCGACTCGATCACCGTGGCCCCCGCGCAAACGCTGACGGACAAGGAATACCAGGTCTTGCGCAATGCGTCCCTGGCCGTGCTGCGCGAAATTGGCGTGGACACCGGTGGCTCCAACGTGCAGTTCTCGATCAACCCCAAGGACGGCCGCATGGTCGTGATCGAGATGAACCCGCGCGTCTCGCGCTCCTCGGCGCTGGCCTCCAAGGCCACGGGCTTCCCGATCGCCAAGGTCGCGGCCAAGCTGGCGGTGGGCTATACGCTCGATGAGCTCAAGAACGAAATCACGGGCGGTGCTACGCCCGCTTCGTTCGAGCCCTCGATCGACTACGTGGTCACCAAGATCCCACGTTTTGCGTTCGAGAAATTCCCGACGGCCGACAGCCGCCTGACCACGCAGATGAAGTCCGTGGGCGAAGTCATGGCCATGGGTCGCACCTTCCAGGAATCCTTCCAGAAGGCCCTGCGCGGCCTGGAAGTGGGCGTGGACGGCATGAACGAGAAGACCCAGGACCGCGAAGTGCTCGAAAAGGAACTGGGCGAGCCCGGCCCCGAGCGCATCTGGTATGTAGGTGACGCCTTCGCCATGGGTTTGTCGGTCGACGAAGTGTTCGACCTCACCAAGATCGACAAGTGGTTCCTGGTGCAGATCGAGCAGATCGTGAAGATCGAGTTGGACATCGACAAGCTCGTCGCTGAAAAGGGCGAGGGCGCCCTGGCGGCGCTCGACGCGGGCACGCTGCTCACGCTCAAGCAGAAAGGCTTCTCCGACCGCCGCTTGGCCAAGCTGCTCAAGACCACGGAAAAGGCGGTGCGTGAAGCACGCCGCGCGCTCAAAGTACGCCCCGTGTACAAGCGTGTGGACACCTGCGCCGCCGAGTTCGCCACAGACACGGCCTACCTGTTTTCGACCTATGAGGTGGCCACGCACGGCGGCGTTGCGGAATGCGAGTCGGAGCCCACCAGCAACAAGAAGATCATGGTGCTGGGCGGTGGCCCCAACCGCATCGGCCAGGGCATCGAGTTTGACTACTGCTGCGTGCACGCGGCGCTGGCAATGCGCGAAGACGGCTACGAGACCATCATGGTCAACTGCAACCCCGAGACCGTGTCCACCGACTACGACACCTCCGACCGCCTGTATTTCGAGCCCGTGACGCTCGAAGACGTGCTGGAGATCGTGGACAAGGAAAAGCCGGTCGGCGTGATCGTGCAATACGGTGGCCAGACGCCCCTCAAGCTCGCCCTGGGCCTTGAAGCCGAAGGCGTGCCGATCATCGGCACCAGCCCCGACATGATCGACGCCGCCGAAGACCGCGAGCGCTTCCAGAAATTGCTGGGCGAGCTGGGCCTGCGCCAGCCGCCCAACGCCACGGCCCGTACCGAGCCCGAGGCGCTGGAAAAGGCCGCCGCTCTGGGCTATCCCCTGGTGGTGCGTCCCAGCTACGTGCTGGGCGGCCGCGCGATGGAAATCGTGCACGAACAGCGCGATCTGGAACGCTACATGCGCGAAGCCGTCAAGGTGAGCAACGACTCGCCGGTGCTGCTGGACCGCTTCCTCTCGAACGCTATCGAGTGCGACGTGGACTGCGTGCGCGATTCGACGGGCGTGACCTTCATCGGTGGTGTGATGGAGCACATCGAGCAGGCCGGCGTGCACAGTGGCGACTCCGCCTGTTCGCTGCCGCCGTACTACCTGTCGCAGCCCACCATCGACGAGATCAAACGCCAGACCGCCGCCATGGCCGATGGCTTGAGCGTGGTGGGCCTGATGAACGTGCAGTTCGCCATCCAGGAAGTCGACGGCCAGGATGTGATCTACGTGCTGGAAGTGAACCCGCGTGCCTCGCGCACGGTGCCGTTCGTGAGCAAGGCCACTGGCATCCAGTTGGCCAAGGTGGCTGCGCGCTGCATGGCCGGCCAGACCTTGGCCTCGCAAGGCATTGCCAAAGAGGTCACGCCCCCTTACTTCAGCGTGAAGGAAGCTGTGTTCCCCTTCGTGAAGTTCCCGGGTGTAGACACGATTCTTGGCCCCGAGATGAAGTCCACCGGTGAAGTGATGGGCGTGGGAAAGACCTTTGGCGAAGCCTTCGTGAAGAGCCAGCTCGGCGCGGGCACCAAGCTGCCCACCTCGGGCAAGGTGTTCCTCACCGTGAAAAATGCCGACAAGCCGCGTGCTGTGGACATCGCCCGCCAACTGGTGGCGTTGGGCTTTGAGTTGGTGGCGACCAAGGGCACCGCCGCTGCGATTGCCGAAGCTGGCGTGCCTGTGGGCGTGGTGAACAAGGTGACCGAAGGTCGCCCGCACATCGTGGATGCGATCAAGAACAACGAGATCGTCATGGTCATCAACACCGTGGAAGAGCGCCGCAATGCGATCGCCGATTCGCGTGCGATCCGCACCAGCTCGCTGCTGGCCCGCGTGACCACCTTCACCACCATCTTTGGTGCCGAGGCGGCTGTGGAAGGCATGAAATACCTCGACAAGCTTGATGTGTATTCGGTGCAGGAACTCCACGCCCAATTGGCAGCTTGAGGCGCCCCGATCGCATTGTTTGAGGGTGGCCCTAGCCATCGCAAAAGCGGCATAATCGGCCCCTGACCAGACACCGCCGCGCGGCAACGTGCGGCGGTTTCCTTTTGTAGGGTCGTGAATACGTGGTGTCTGCGCAGCAGCACCGACCGACCTCATACCGACCCAATGGCTGCAGCCCTGTGGCGCTGCAGTTGTCCTGATTTATGGAGAGTGACACGAATGGCCACCATTCCAATTACCAAGCGCGGCGCTGAAATACTCAAGGAAGAGCTGCATCGACTCAAAACCGTGGAGCGCCCCTCCGTGATCACTGCGATTGCGGAAGCCCGTGCCCAGGGTGACCTGAGCGAAAACGCTGACTACGACGCAGCGAAAGACCGCCAGGGTTTTATCGAAGGACGCATTCAGGAGATTGAAGGCAAGCTCTCCGTGGCCCAGGTGATTGACCCTAGCGCCGTCGACGGTGGCGGCAAAGTGGTGTTTGGCGCCACGGTGGAACTGGAAGACGAAGAGTCTGGCGATTTGGTGAAGTACCAAATCGTGGGGGAGGACGAGGCCGATCTGAAGAAGGGGCTGATCAACATCTCCAGCCCTATCGCCCGTGCGTTGATTGGCAAGGAAGAGGGCGACACCGCTGAAGTGCAAGCCCCCGGCGGTATCCGCCGCTATGAGGTGGTGGCTGTCAGCTACCTGTGACCAGGGATTGACCACCATGCCTGGGCGTATTCCCCTGCTGGCTGCTGCCTTCTGGTGGGGCAGCCTATCCACTGTTGGCTTGTTGGTGGTGCCTTTGCTGTTTGCCCACCTTCCATCGCCTGCCATGGCAGGGGGCATGGCTGCCCAGTTGTTTGCCGCACAGACGTGGGTGTCTGTCGGCTGTACCTTGCTGTTGCTTTTGGTGTCCAGGCCAAAAGGGTCTGTAGCGCAATACCCATGGGCGCAAGCAGCTATGATTTTTATAGTGGGCGGCATGTTGCTGGCGCTGCTGTCCCAGTACGGTGTGGCGCCACGCATTGTGGCGCGGCAGGACTTGCGCCTGTGGCACAGCGTGGGGTCGGTGATGTTTGCGCTTCAGTGGGTGTGTGCCTTGGTGGTTTTGCTGCACATGCTGCCGAAGTCTCAGGCCTTGGTGCCTTCAGAAGCCGATGGTGTGGACGGGCCTGCGCGGGGCGCCTGAGTGCGTTTGCGCTGTTTTGGCTGCTCCGCATTGACAGCGGTGTTGCGCAGTCCACGGCCATAAAAAAACCCGCTGAGTGCGGGTTTTTTTATGGCCGTGGTGGGGTACTGGACTATTCTTTCCAGTGCTCTGCCACCCACGTGGCGGGGCGTATGTAGCGAAAGCGTCGATTGCGTCGGCCCGCTAGCGCGTCGGGGGGGTTGCACTCGCCATGAAAAATCACCACGCGTGCATCGGGCGGCACAAATGGGGCTTTCCAGTAGTTGGTGGGCCAGGCTGGAATGCCATGGTATTTGAAGCTGGGGCACCAGCTGGCAGGCCAGTATTGCAACTTGCCTTGCTTGTGCAGGAAATCCGAAAGATACGCCTGCTCGTTGCGAAACTGCTGCCGAATCTCGGCAAAGTGGCCGCGAAAGTACTCCAGCACATCGGGGTGGGCGCCCAGTTCAAAGCGGTACACCGACGAGTTGCCCGTGACGCGCCAAGGCCGCTTGTAATCGTGAATGATCAGGAATTCGCCCGGTTGGGTGAAGAAGTCATCCAGGCTGCCGGTGATCACCACGTCCACATCCAGGAACAGTGCCGTGCCCTTGAGCCCGTGCAGGTCCGCGCTGAACGTCACCAGCTTGGTCCAGCCCCGCTCGGGGATGCCGGGCGGCAAATCCAGAGGGGGAATCGGCAGGCACTGCACCTCGCTTCGGATACCGGTGTTATCGTCGGTCAAGCAGACAAACCGGAAGTCGCCAGTGAGGTGGCGCCGCACCATGGCGTAGAGCCGATTGACGTACTCGGGGCCGTATTTCTTGCCCCATTTCATGCAGATGATGTGGCGTTCGCGCCCGGCGGTGTCTCCGTGTCCTGGCATCGGGATCAGTCAGCCTGGCGCTTTTTGATGGACTTTTGCTTGGGCTTGGCGCGCTTGATCTGGCCGCCGGACGTCAAGCGCTGGTTGCCCAGCACGCGCAGCTGCTTGATTTCAGGGCGCTGGCCGCCGCGTTTGCTGAACTTGAGCACCTTCACATCGCGAGGGCCAGGCATGCGGTCCTCGTCGATCGCACGCTCTTTGGCAGGCATCGGGCGCCACAGCACCAGCAGTTTGCCGATGTGCTGGATCGGGGCGGCATTGAGCTCTGCCGCCACTTCTTGGTAAATGAGTTCGCGAGCGACCCGGTCATCACCGAACACGCGGACCTTGATCAGTCCGTGGGCGTTGAGCGCCGCGTCGATTTCTTTTTTGACCGCAGGGGTCATGCCGTCTCCACCGACGAGGACCACAGGGTCCAGATGGTGGGCATTGGCGCGGTGTTCCCGGCGCTCTGCGGGAGTCAATTGAATTTGGGGCATGGCCGTATTATCGAGGCAGGAAGAAAAACACAATGAAAGTAAAAACCCAAAGCAAGAAGGTCAACAAGGCATGGCTCAACGACCATGTCAACGACACCTACGTCAAGTTGGCCCACAAAGAGGGTTACCGCGCCCGCGCCGCCTACAAGCTCAAGGAAATTGATGAGCAGCTGGGGTTGATCAAGCCTGGCTACACGGTGGTCGATCTGGGCTCCACCCCCGGAGCCTGGAGCCAGTATGTGCGCCGTCGTCTGTCTCCGTCGGGGGCGGCTGCAGGGCAGCTCAATGGCAGCATCATCTCGCTGGACATCTTGCCCATGGAGCCCATTGAGGGCGTGACCTTCTTGAACGGCGATTTTCGCGAGCCTGAGGTCTTGGCGCAACTGGAACAGGCACTGGATGGGCGGGTGGTGGACGTGGTGGTGTCAGACATGGCG
The DNA here is from genome assembly GCF_002749705.1 of Acidovorax sp. 56. Classification (NCBI taxonomy): domain Bacteria; kingdom Pseudomonadati; phylum Pseudomonadota; class Betaproteobacteria; order Burkholderiales; family Comamonadaceae; genus Acidovorax; species Acidovorax sp. 56. The sequence continues at coordinate 1,883,536 of NZ_PEEV01000001.1, read as the reverse complement.
CCCAACCTCTCCGGCATCGAGTCTGCCGACGCTGCCCGTATTGCGCACCTGGTGGAGCTGGCGGTGGAGTTCGCCTGTGCCCATTTGAAGCCTGATGGCGCTTTGGTGGTCAAGCTGTTTCACGGCAGTGGCTACAGCGACTTGGTGAATTTGTTCAAACAGACCTTCAAAGTCGTCAAGCCTCTCAAACCCAAAGCCTCGCGTGACAAGTCGTCGGAAACTTTTTTGGTTGGCATGGGGTTGAAGGCCAAGCCGTAATCGGATGGCGGTTCTGCAGGCGTTTGCTTCAAGTGTGCGAGGCTCCTGCACTGTCCTCGGGATTGAATTTTCTTGATGAAAATCAATTTTGGCCTGTAACGCCCCCTCCATCCCGCGTGGAGTCCATGGGCACTAGGGGGAATAAGACTGGCTCTGTGGCTTGAAAGACCTAAAATCACCCAAAGCTATAGCCTCAATGGGCATGTAGCCATTTTTCTCCCTTGTAACTGGAGTTCCGCTTGAACAATCAGTGGTTTTCGAAATTTGCCGTGTGGCTGGTCATTGCCATGGTGTTGTTCACGGTGTTCAAACAGTTTGACACCCGCGGCAGCGGTGGTGCTACGACCGTCGGGTACTCCGAGTTCCTGGATGAGGTTCGCAACAACCGCATCAAGAGCGCTGTGATTCCTGAAGGGTTGAGTGGCGGTGAAATCATCGCCACCACCAACGATGATCGGAAGATCCGTACGAACGCATCGGTGCTGGACCGTGGCTTGGTGGGCGACCTGATCGAGCACAAGGTCAAGTTTGATGTGAAGCCGCGTGAAGAAGGCTCCTTGCTCATGACCTTGCTGGTCAGCTGGGGCCCCATGCTGCTGCTCATTGGTGTGTGGATTTATTTCATGCGCCAGATGCAAGGTGGTGGCAAGGGCGGTGCCTTCAGCTTTGGCAAGAGCAAAGCCCGCATGCTGGACGAAAACACCAATCAGGTGACTTTTGCCGATGTGGCTGGCTGCGATGAGGCCAAAGAAGAAGTCAAGGAAGTGGTGGACTTCCTCAAAGACCCGCAAAAATTCCAGAAGCTGGGTGGGCGCATTCCCCGTGGTCTGCTGCTGGTTGGCCCTCCAGGCACTGGCAAAACATTGTTGGCCAAGTCCATTGCTGGCGAGGCCAAGGTCCCGTTTTTCAGCATCTCTGGTTCTGACTTCGTGGAAATGTTTGTGGGCGTGGGTGCTGCCCGCGTGCGCGACATGTTTGAGAACGCCAAGAAGAATGCGCCTTGCATCATCTTCATTGACGAAATTGACGCGGTGGGCCGCCAGCGCGGTGCGGGCCTGGGCGGTGGTAACGACGAGCGCGAACAGACCCTCAACCAGATGCTGGTGGAGATGGATGGTTTTGAAACCAACCTTGGCGTGATCGTGGTGGCTGCCACCAACCGCCCAGACATTCTGGACGCCGCCCTGCTGCGCCCCGGTCGCTTTGACCGTCAGGTGTATGTGACATTGCCGGATATCCGTGGCCGTGAGCAGATCCTCAATGTGCACATGCGCAAAATTCCAGTGGGACAGGATGTTGCGCCTAGCATCATCGCCCGCGGCACACCTGGCATGAGCGGCGCGGACCTGGCCAACCTGTGTAACGAAGCTGCGTTGATGGCTGCCCGCCGCAATGCGCGCACCGTGGAGATGCAGGACTTCGAGAAGGCCAAGGACAAGATCCTGATGGGCCCCGAGCGCAAGAGCATGGTCATGCCCGAAGAAGAGCGGCGCAATACGGCGTACCACGAAGCAGGCCATGCACTCATTGGCAAGCTGCTGCCTAAATGCGATCCTGTGCACAAGGTCACCATCATCCCCCGTGGCCGCGCCCTGGGTGTGACCATGAGCCTGCCTGCGCAAGACCGCTATAGCTACGACCGTGAGTACATGCTCAACCAGATCAGCATGCTGTTTGGTGGCCGTATTGCGGAAGAGGTGTTCATGAACCAGATGACCACGGGTGCCAGCAACGACTTTGAGCGAGCCACACACATTGCGCGTGACATGGTGACCCGTTACGGCATGACGGAGGCTCTGGGCCCCATGGTGTATGCCGAGAATGAAGGCGAAGTCTTCTTGGGGCGTTCCGTGACCAAGACGACCAGCATGAGCGAGCAAACGATGGAGAAGGTGGACGGCGAGGTCCGCCGTATCATCGATGAGCAATACAACCTGGCCCGTCGCTTGATCGAAGAGCACAGCGACAAAATGCATGCCATGGCGAAGGCTTTGCTGGATTGGGAAACCATCGATAGCGAGCAACTGGACGACATCATGGCTGGCAAGGAGCCCCGCCCTCCCAAGGACTGGACTCCCCGCACACCGTCTTCTGGTGGCGATGGCTCCAGCGGTGGTACACCCGCTGTGGCGGCAGATACTGCACCCACAGCGGCCTGACCTGCAGGCTTTTGAATGAAAGAACGGGGCGCATGCCCCGTTTCTTTTTTGCACTCCTCGCGTTTTTCGCAGGCAAACCACAAGCACCCGGATCACATGGATTGGCAGACTTCAAGGTTCTCTCTTGCGCTGGACAGGCCCCTCGTCATGGGCATCGTCAATGCCACGCCTGACTCCTTCTCGGACGGCGGTCAGCACTTTGATACGGCCATTGCTTTGCGCCATTGCGAGCGCTTGATCCGTGAGGGGGCGGATATCCTGGACATTGGGGGCGAATCTACCCGCCCAGGCAGCCCCGCTGTCGGGCTTGAGGAAGAGCTGGCCCGCGTACTTCCCGTGGTTCGGGATGCGGTGTCTTTGGGTGTTCCTGTTTCTGTGGATACCTATAAGCCCCAAGTCATGCGGGCCGTTCTTGACTTGGGCGCAGACGTCATCAACGATATCTGGGCGCTGCGCCAGCCGGGGGCGCTGGCCGTAGTGGCTGCCCACCCCTCTTGCGGTGTATGCCTCATGCACATGCACCGTGATCCGCAAACCATGCAGGTGTCTCCCATGTCAGGAGAGATCGTGCCGCAAGTGAGAAAATTTTTGCAAGAATCAGCAGCCAATTTGCGAGCGTCCGGAGTGCAGCGCGAGCGTATCGTGCTGGATCCGGGCGTGGGTTTTGGCAAAACGGTAGAGCAGAACTTTGCCTTGTTGTCTCACCAGTCCGAGCTGCTGGCCGATGGTTACCCCTTGCTGGTGGGATGGTCTCGTAAATCCTCACTAGGGGCTGTGACAGGTTTGGACGTGGATGCCCGCATGGTCCCTAGCGTGGCTGCCGCCTTGCTGGGGGTGGAGCGGGGGGCTCGCATCGTTCGCGTACACGACGTGCGAGAGACGGTGGCGGCCTTGACCGTGTGGCGGGCTGCGGGCCAAGGTCTGCAGCCCGATCTGCGCGATGGGCTGGCAACACCATAAGGCGTTGGATACGCCTTCGTTAACGATTGGAGATTGAGAGACATGACCCGCAAGTATTTCGGCACAGATGGCATTCGAGGCACGGTGGGGCAGTACCCCATCACTCCCGATTTTGTGTTGCGCTTGGCCCATGCCGTGGGACGCGTCTTGCGCCGCACAGAAGACCGCCCCACCGTGTTGATTGGTAAAGACACGCGCATTTCTGGGTACATGCTGGAGAGTGCCTTGGAGTCAGGGTTCAACTCCGCTGGGGTCGATGTAGTGCTGCTCGGGCCGCTGCCCACGCCTGGGGTGGCATACCTGACGCGGGCTCAGCGCGCCAGCTTGGGTGTGGTGATCAGTGCAAGCCACAACGCCTATCCAGACAATGGCATCAAGTTTTTCAGCGCCCAAGGCACGAAATTGCCAGATGCCTGGGAGCAGGCGGTTGAGGCCGCGCTGGACGAGACACCGGTCTGGGCTGATTCTTCTAGCCTGGGTAAAGCGCGTCGATTGGACGATGCGGCAGGGCGCTACATTGAGTTCTGTAAAAGCACGTTCTCTCAGGACCTGACCTTGCGTGGGCTCAAGATCGTGGTGGATGCAGCGCACGGCGCAGCCTACCAAGTGGCTCCCAAGGTATTCCATGAACTGGGCGCAGAAGTGCTGTCCATTGGCTGCGCACCGGATGGCCTGAACATCAACCATGAGGTGGGCGCCACACACCCCGAAGCTCTGGTGCGCTCTGTGCGTGCCAATCGCGCTGACTACGGTGTAGCGCTGGATGGCGATGCGGATCGCTTGCAGATGGTGGATGCGGCAGGGCGCCTCTATAACGGCGATGAGTTGCTGTATTTGATGGCTGCCGACCGCATGGGGCGTGATGAACATGTGCCGGGCGTCGTGGGCACATTGATGACCAACATGGCGGTGGAGGTGGCGCTCAAACAGCGTGGCGTTCGCCTGGAGCGCGCCAAAGTGGGTGACCGCTACGTACTGGAAGAATTGGCCAAGCACCGCTGGACATTGGGTGGCGAAGGCTCTGGCCATTTGTTGGCACTGGACAAGCACACCACGGGAGACGGTCTGGTGAGCGCCCTGCAAGTGCTCCAAGCCTGTGTGCGCAGCGGCTCCAGCTTGCCGCATTTGCTCAAGGATCTGGTGTTGTTTCCGCAGGTGTTGTTGAACGTGCGTCTCACCCCTGGGCAAGACTGGAAGGGCAATGCCCTGCTGTCCGACGCGATTGTGCAAGTGGAGGCCGAGCTGGGCGAAACAGGCCGGGTACTGATCCGCGCCAGCGGGACTGAGCCCCTGCTGCGTGTGATGGTGGAGGCGCGAGACGAGGAACAGGCCAATCGCTGCGCTCAAAAATTGGCTGACGCAGCGCGGGCCGGTTGATGGGTTGGCGGGTGGTTCCTGCGGCCATCCACTTTTGATGTAGATGTCAATCGGCCATGGACTGATGGCCCTGTGTCATGAATTCGCCTTGGCATTGCAACGTCAGTGTCATCGGGTTCTTTCAAACTTCCAAAAAATGGACCGGGTTGAGGTGTTTGCCTGGCTCCAGATTCTTGGGTTGAACGAAGGAGCCTATTCATGCAAGAGCCCACCCATGGCGGTTTATCCCCCGTTGTCGAGTCTGTACATAGCGCGTCCGAGCGCTCGTCTGCGCCTGGCGTAGTCTGGGGCGCTGGCAAGCCAGTCCAGGCGGGCATTCAGGTCCGCTGGGCGCGCCATCTGGACGAAGTCAGGCAGGCACAAAGACTGCGGTTCGAGGTCTTTGGCCTTGAAATGGGTGCACGCCTATCGACTCCAGTGCCGGGTCACGACATTGATCTGTTCGATGACTATTGCGAGCATCTCTTGGTGCTTGATGAGGCGAGCCAGGCCGTCATCGGAACCTACCGGGTCCTGACACCCGCCCAGGCCCAGCGGGTTGGGGGCACCTACAGCGACACGGAGTTTGATCTCACACGTTTGCGTGGGCTGCGGTCAAGGATGGTGGAGTTGGGGCGCAGTTGCGTGCACCCGGCACATCGCACTGGCGGTGTGATCATGGCGTTGTGGGGCGCGTTGGCCGATTTCATGGTTCGCAACCAGCTCGACACCATGATCGGTTGCGCAAGCATCCCCATGCTGCACAACGGTGTGGTCAGTGGCGACGTGGCTGCCAGTATCTGGGAGCAGCTTCGCCAAACCCACCTTGCGCCCATTGAATACCACGTACGTCCCCGCCTTCCTCTGCCTGTAGAGCAGCTCGACAATTCGGTATTGGCCGAGCCACCAGCCTTGATCAAAGGCTATCTGCGCCTGGGGGCCCGTGTATTGGGCGCACCCGCATGGGATCCCGATTTCAACACCGCAGATCTGCCCATGTTGATGCGTTTGGCAGATTTGCATCCCCGCTATCGCAAGCACTTTCTGGGGGCTTGATGCGGGCCGCGTTGGATGCTTCCGGTGCATGGGGTGGTATGAACCTGCCTTTTCTGCCACCCGAAGCGCAAGCCGCGGATTCAGACAGCCCGGAGGCGGATTCTCACCCCAGGTACCGGGCCATTTTTATCTCTGATTTGCATTTGGGAACTCCAGGCTTTCAGGCTGCTGCATTGCTGGATTTTCTGCGTCACCACTCCAGCGACTCGCTGTATCTGGTGGGGGATATTGTGGATGGTTGGCAACTCCGCCGCCGCTGGTTTTGGCCCCAGTTGCACAACGACGTGGTGCAGAAATTATTGAGAAGTGCCCGCAAAGGTTGTCGCATCGTCTTTGTTCCGGGCAACCACGACGAGTTTGCAAGAGCGTTTGAGGGGCACTCCTTTGGGGGGATCCACGTGCAGACCGAAGCTGTACACACCACAGCCGATGGGCGAAGGCTTTGGGTGGTCCATGGGGACTACTTCGATGGCGTCATCCAATGCGCCAAATGGTTGGCCTACCTGGGGGACAACCTGTATGAATTGACCCTCAAACTCAATAGGCACCTCAATCGCTTGCGCGCACGCATGGGCTTGCCCTATTGGTCGCTTTCAGCCTACCTCAAAGGCAAAGTCAAAAAGGCATTGAACTACGTGACTGATTTTGAGAACGCCGTGGCGGCTGAAGCCCGTCGCAGGGGGCACCAGGGCGTGGTGTGTGGCCATATCCATCGGGCAGAGATGCGTGAGATTGACGGTATCTTGTATTGCAATGATGGTGATTGGGTGGAGAGTTGCACGGCTTTGGTTGAGCACCGCGACGGGCGCTTGGAACTCGTGCATTGGCATGGAAATGCATTGCCCCGCGTGTCGGAGCCCGTGGGACAGCAGGTGGCCGCATGAAAATTGCCCTCGTCACCGATGCATGGCAGCCCCAGGTCAATGGCGTTGTGACAACGCTGGTGGAACTGGTGCAGCAACTGGAGTCGCGTGGACACCAGGTGATGGTCATCCATCCAGGGTTGTTTCGCACCCGCCCCTGTCCTGGCTATGCAGGCATTGATTTGGCGGTACGGCCATTCAAAGTGTTGACTGGCTTGTTGAACGATTACCAGCCCGACGCGATTCACCTGGCCACGGAAGGCCCTCTGGGCTGGGCTGCTCGCAAATATTGTTTGCGGCACCGCTTGGCGTTCACCACCGCCTTTCACACGCGTTTTCCAGAGATTCTGCAAGCGGCGCTGGGTATTCCACTGGCTTGGGGGTATGCCCTTTTTCGCCATTTTCACCGACCCTCTTCAGGGGTGATGGTGCCGACGCGGGACGTGATGAATATGTTGGCCCAACGTGGCTTTCGCAACTTGCGTCAGTGGACTCATGGGGTAGACACTCAGGCATTTCAATTTGAAGCCGTCACAAAGCCTTGTCATGTGACAGGGGCATTGGCGCACCCCGTCAGTTTGTATGTCGGCCGTGTTTCCTACGAGAAAAATATTGAGGCCTTCCTGCAAATGCAGATGCCTGGGACCAAGGTGGTCTGCGGGGTTGGGCCGCTGGAAGCGGGGCTGAAGGCGCGGTTTCCCCATGTTCGCTGGTTGGGCATTTTGGACAGGCCCACGCTGGCGCAGGTCTATGCAGCGGCCGATGTATTTGTTTTCCCCAGCCGCTCTGAAACTTTTGGCTTGGTGATGCTGGAAGCCATGGCTTGTGGCACTCCGGTTGCTGCATTTCCTGTCGATGGGCCTGTGGAGGTGCTGGGTGTGCATGACGGTGCAGCAGCCCAGGGCGGTGTGCTGGACGAAGACCTGTTGTCAGCTTGTCAGCAGGCTTTGCGTATCCCTCGGCATGAGGCGCGTCAGCGTGCCCTGGCATTCACCTGGGGCTCGGCTGCAGATCAGTTTCTCGGCCATCTTGTGCCGGTCAATCGTTTTGTGACACCGCATAAGGTGATGCAAAAAACTGTCACATCACTGTCATCTGAATAGCAAATACTGCGCGTCTGATTGTGACTTTGATTGCGCCTCTCATGCTGCCCTTGCCTTTGGACAAACCGCTGACCGATGCTGTTGTTGAGGGTGCTGAAGAGTCGGGCAGTCCTGACGATTCTGGAACTTTCCGACGCAAAAGCCCCCTGTCTCCTGCTGTGATGCTGGACCGTGATCAGAGCATCCTGGCATTCAACGAGCGGGTGTTTGATTGGGCGGCACGCACGGATGTGCCCTTGCTGGAGCGGCTGCGTTACCTGTGCATCGTGTCATCCAATCTGGATGAGTTTTTTGAGGTGCGGGCCGCGCCACACATCACTGCCGCCAAGAATGGGGACGCCAAGGGCCTCTACAGTGCAGCGTCGCTGGAGTCCTTGTCCGCAATCGTCCATAACCTGGTGGTGCGCCAGTATGCGTTGTACAACGAGTCCTTGGTCCCCGCGTTTGAGTCGCATGGAATTCGCATCGTCTCTCACGGGGAGCGCAATGCCGCGCAGCGGCGCTGGGTACAAGACTACTTTGTGAAAGAAGTGCGGCCTTTGCTCATACCGGTGGGGCTGGATCCGGCCCATCCGTTTCCGCAAGTGGCCAACAAGTCTTTGAATTTCATTGTGCGCTTGCGCGGGCCAGATGCCTTTGGTCGTGAGAACGAAGTCGCCATTGTGAAAGTACCTCGGGCCTTGCCACGCCTGGTGCGCATGCCCAGCAAGGTGGCCCCGCAAGGCACGTGGTTTGTGAGTCTTTCGAGCATCATCCGCGCCCATCTGCACGACCTGTTCCCAGGCCGCGAAGTCACCGAGTTCTCGCAGTTCCGGGTCACCCGGCATTCGGACATGGCGCTGGACGAGGAGGATGTGCGCAATCTGCGAACAGCTTTGCGCCAAGGGCTTCAGCAGCGTCACTATGGCCAAGCGGTTCGCTTGGAGGTATCTGCCGGTTGTTCTTCGTTTTTGTCTGAGTTTTTGAGGGCGCAGTTTGCGCTACCGCCTGCAGCGGTGTACCGGGTTCCGGGGCCCGTCAATCTGGTGCGGCTGACGCAATTGGTGGATCTCGTCAATGACCCCGCTTTGTTGTTTCCGCCCTGGCGCTCGTCCTGGCCACGGCAGTTGCAGCAGGGGGTCTCTATCCTGGAGCAGGTGCGCCAGCGGGACGTGGTGATACACCAGCCATTTGAGAGCTTCGATGGCGTGCTGGCCTTTTTGCGCGAGGCCGTCAACGACCCTCAAGTGCTGGTGATCAAGCAAACGATCTACCGCACCGGGGCTGATTCAGAGTTGATGGAGTTGCTGACGGAAGCGGTGCGCCGTGGCAAAGAGGTCATGGCGGTTGTGGAGCTGAAAGCCCGCTTTGATGAAGAGGCCAACATCAACTGGGCAGAAGCGCTGGAGTCTGTGGGGGCACAGGTGGTGTATGGGGTGGTCGGCCTCAAGACCCACGCAAAGATGCTGCTGGTGACCCGCCGGGAAGGTGGGCGTTTGCGCCGCTACGGGCACCTCTCCACGGGCAACTACAACGTGCGCACAGCACGCTTGTACACAGACCTCAGCTACCTGACGGCGAATGAGGAAACCACTGCAGACATGGATGGCGTTTTCAGCCACCTTGCCAGCCAGAATCGCCCACCTAAGCTGCGCCAGCTGATCTTGGCCCCGTTTCATTTGCAGCGCCGCATGCAGGAAAAGATTGAACAGGTGGGGCAAGCTGCCAGCCGAGGAGAAGATGCACGCATCGTGCTCAAGATGAACGCATTGACCGACGAGGCTTTGATCCGGGCGCTGATCTTGGCCGGGCAGTGCGGTGCGCGCATTGATCTCATTGTGCGTGGCGCGTGCATGTTGGCAGCTCAGGTACCAGGCGTCACCGACAACATCCGGGTGCGCTCGGTGATTGGCCGGTTCTTGGAGCACACGCGGGTGTTTTACTTTCGCAGCAATGGCCAAGAAGACTTGTATCTGTCGAGTGCCGACTGGATGAATCGCAACATGATGCGGCGCATTGAGCTGGCTTGGCCGGTGATGGACCCGAAACTGCGCCAGCAAATTGTGGATGAGTGCTTGGTGGCCTATTTGCATGACGACCGCGATGCATGGACTTTGGACGCCAATGGGGCGTACCAGCGTGCAAGTCGCCCATCGACAGGACATGGCGCGCAGAACGCCTTGATGGTGCGCTATGGTGCGGCGGGGCTTCGGTCTGCGTGACGGGGGATGAAATGGATTTGATTCTCTGGCGACATGCCGAGGCCGAAGAGGCGGCAGAAGGTGTGGATGACTTGGCGCGCTCTTTGACACCGCGCGGTGAAAAGCAGGCGGCCAGAATGGCCGCCTGGCTGGACCGCCAATTGCCTGAGGGGTTGCGTGTGATTGCCAGCCCGGCGCGCCGAACAGAGCAGACCGCAGCAGCGTTGGGCCGCAAATTCAAAATGCGTGCTGAACTGTCACCAGGCGGCACAGTGCAGGATTTGCTCGACTTGGTGCAATGGCCCAACGCCCGGGGCACCATCTTGGTTGTGGGGCACCAGCCCGTACTGGGGCAGGTGATTGCCCAATTGCTCGGGCTGCAGTCGCCTGAGTGTGCTGTACGCAAAGGGGCTGTGTGGTGGCTGCGCCAGCGGCAACGCCTGGAACAGAGCCAAACGGTCCTGATGACCGTTCAGTCCCCCGAATACCTGTGATGCTGGGCTCTGCCGGTGGGCTTACTTGGTGCGAGCCTTGGCGGCTGGCTTTGCTTTAGGGGCAGCCACTGGTTTGGGTTGTGGTGTCTGCGCTTCTTTGGTAGGGCGCCCGGTTTTGATGGAAGGCACAGCCTGCAAGGCGGTGCGCAGCGCGGCATCAGAAAGGCCTGCGAGCAGCTTCAGTCCAGCGCGCAGCAGCTCGCTCTTTTTGACAGGGTGCGAGAGACCCAGTGCCCGTTGCTTCAGGTTTTCAATCACCAGGTATTCGTCCTTGGGGATGGTGAAACTGTCGCGCACCAGCTTGGGCTTTTTGGCCTTGGCTTCCTTGATGGGGCTCGCCTTGCTCGGGACTGCTTTGGCTTTGGGGGCCGCAGCTATCTTGTCTTTTTCGGCTTTTGCCTTGGCAGGCGATGCTGGTGCTTTTTTTGCGGGAGTGGCGACTGCTTTGGTGGCTTTTGTCGGTTCTTTTTCAGCAGCAGTAGCGACGGGCGTTGTTTCTTGGGCGGTGTTCATGTAGCTCTCCTTAAACGGTATAAACAGTTTATACCGTTTAAGGAGGTGTATCAATCACCCACGATGTGCAAATCCCAAGGCGTTTTTTGCCAAGCGGTGACTTCTTCCTGCAGCAAGTGGGCCGATTGGGGATAGGCCTTTGACCAAGGCGGTGGGGCTGAGAGCGTGAATACGCCAGGCTGTGCGTGCAACCGTATGCCGGAGATATCGGGGGCGCGCCGTGCGTGGCACAGCGCCACGGCCAATCGCAGGCACAGCAGCTGCAGCGCAAAGATGGGGTCGGACAAATCCGCCTCCAGCTTGCGCACTTTTCCACGTTGCCCCAAGACGAGCACGCTCAGTCGATGCAACTCGGGCAGCGCAAAGCCTGCAGCGTCTGTGTTGTCGAGGATGTAGGCGCCGTGCCGGTGGTAGTCGCTGTGCGAAATGCGGCAGCCCACCTCGTGCAACTTGGCGGCCCATTCCAGTTTGCGTGCGGCCCGTTCACTGTCGGGCTGCGCCGCTTGCAAGAAGAGCTTGCAGGCGGTTTCGGCAACACGTTCGGCGTGGGGTACGTCCACGGCAAAGCGCTGCATCAGTGCGTTCACGGTGTCGGTGCGCAGGTCGGTCTCGGGCTGCTCGCGGTCCAACAGGTCGTAGAGGGCACCTTGTCGCAAGGCGCCCTGGGCCACCTGCATCTCGTCAATATCCAGAAGATCGAACACCGCCCGCAGGATGCTGATCCCGCCGCCAATCACGGCGCGCCGGTCTTCCTTGAGTCCTTCCATGCGAACACGGTCTGCGCTTTGGGCGCGCAGCAGCTTGTCGCGCAATGCCTCCAGGCCCGAGCGAGTGATGATGCCCTTGGGGCCGCCCATGGCTGCCAGCACATCGCCCACGGCACCGGCTGTACCCGATGATCCATACGCTACATCCCACGCGTCTCGGCGAAACACGGCCAGAGCCTCGTCCAGCACGGCTTTGGCGGCGATTTCAGCGGCCAGGAAGGCTTGGGGGGTGAAGGCGCCATCCGCAAAATAGCGGGACGACCATGCCACGCTGCCCACCCTGAACGAAGCCACGGACTTGGGGGAGAACTGCTGGCCCAAAATCAGTTCGGTAGAACGCCCCCCAATGTCCACCACCAGCCGGCGTTCATCGGATTGCGGCAGCAGCCGGGCCACCCCTTGGTAGATCAGTCGGGCTTCTTCAATGCCAGACACCACGTCAATCGGGTATCCCAGCACCTCGCTGCCGCGGGTCAGAAAATCGTCCCGGTTGCGGGCTTCGCGCAGAGTCTGGGTGGCGACGGCTCGAACATGTTCGCGAGGAAATCCTGCCAGTCGTTCACCAAACCGTGCCAGGCAAGCCCAGCCGCGCTCCAGTGCGTCTTGTGTCAGGTTGCGGTTGTCGTCCAGCCCGTTGCCTTGGCGCACGGTCTCCTTGAGGTATTCGACTTTGTGGATGTGGCCGTGCTCGAAGCGGCCAATTTCAAGGCGAAAGCTGTTGGATCCAAGATCCACAGCGGCGAGCAATGTTCCGTTTTGCATGGGGTGGCGCAGTGTGCGCAGTCTCTCTGGCTCTGATCTTGGGCAGCATAGCATCTGCCTTGCGCGAATGGCGGCCGGGGCTCAGCCCACAATGCGGCCGTCGGATGACAGCATGCTTTGGGTCACAAAGGGCGCCGAGCGTTTCTTGTCTTGATAGGAAACAGCCCAGCCACCCACGGTGACAGGCTTGCGTTGCTGGAAGGCCGCCAGCGCATTGGCCCGGGTGATGGGGCCGCTGATTTGTTGCAAGACCTCGGCGGTGTACTTGGCGGCAATAAAGCCGGCCAACCCCTGGGGCGAAGGGGGCTCGTCGTACAAACGTGCCAGGGCTTCTCGGTATGCGCGGACGATGGGCAGGCCCGCAGTGACCAGGGGAACGGTCTGTGTGGCGACGATGGACACTTTTTTGGGCAGATTGCCCATCTGGGCCAACACCTGCAAATTCACGTCGGCCAATGCAATCACGTAGCACTGGCGCCCCGCTGGCAGTTTGAGTTTTTCCACAAACGCGTGCAGTTCGGGGGTGCCTCCCACAAAAAGAACGATGGGCTGCGTCAGCTGCGCGCCCGCGCTGATGGTTTGCACCTTGACGTTCTGCTCGCGAGCAGCCTGTGCCACTGCGGCTTGCCAAAGGGCCGGGTCATGGCCCGCCGCATAGGCGACGGCCAGCTCAGGGACCCCCATGGATGCCAAGGACTTCAACGCATGGGTGACTTGCGCGCGCAAGTCGGCAAAAACATCAAATACGGTATCGACCGCACCTTGGGCTGCCGTGTGGTGCAGCCATGGGGCCACCAACGGCAGCGGGTTGTTGATGTCCGCACCGGTTTGCAGCTTGGCAAGCCCTTGGGCCGCGTTGTGCCCTACGCAGCCTGCCAGCGCTGCGCATTGGCTTTGGCGGTGGGCAGTTTGCCAGGCCGCCTGGAGTTGTCCTGGGGTGCCATCGGTTTCCAGAACCATGTGCTGCACCGGTTTGCCCTGGATGCCGCCGCGTGCATTCGTGTCTTGCCACGCCGCCCGCGATCCGGTCAGAAAATCTCGGCTCACATCCTGTTGGGTGGGCGACATGTCCACCACTTGCGCAATCGAAACGGTGCGCGAGCTGTCCCCCTGTGCCCAGGTGGGCTGTCCGGCCGCAGCCCATACCCCCATGCCTGTTGCGCAGCGAAGCCAATCACGTCGCCCCAGCGCGAAGGCGCCAGTGCTCCTGCGCCGGGGAGGCGAGGCTGAGTGGGGCGTGATGTGGGCGAGCATGGGGGGCGAGTTGGGGTGTCGGCGGCGCTCTGGTGCGGTCATGGCTGGTGCTTGTCTCGGGCGGGCAGACCTGCGATGGGTCCTAAATTAGGGCAGCGTCCATGCCATCGATGTCTCTTGCGAGGTCGTAGCAGCGCGTAGGCCGGTGGCGGGAGACTAAGGGGGCTTTGTGTCAGTCTTGTGACGGAGTGCCGCAAGAACTCCACCAGTCGGTCCGCGTGATGTTGTCGCCTGAGGGGGATAGTCCTGCGCAGTTTTGATGCGGATCGGTAAGGCATTGATGCGCCCACGACTTCCTGAAAATCGCTCCTTCCGCTGTTGTGACAATCCATTTTTTGTGTCACAACACTGTCATAGAGTGATCCTAGAGTACCGACATCCCAACTTATTCACTCTAGAGGTCTTTCCATGAAACTGTCTGCGATTCGAGTTCTGGTTGCCGGTGTGGTTGCTGCGGGTGCTTTTTCCAGCGCCATGGCGCAGCAAGAGGCAACTGGCGCGGGTGCCAGCTTTCCTGCACCCCTGTACTCCAAGTGGGCTGCTGATTACAACAAGGCCACTGGCGTGAAGATCAACTACCAATCCGTTGGCTCCGGAGCTGGTCTGCGCCAGATCGAAGCCAAGACGGTGGACTTTGGTGCCTCTGATGCCCCGCTCAAAGATGAAGATCTGAGCAAAAAGGGCTTGGTTCAGTTTCCTACCGTGATCGGTGGCGTGGTGCCTGTGGTCAATATCAAGGGCATTGCGGCTGGCCAGATCAAGCTCAGCGGCCAAGTGTTGGGTGACATCTACCTGGGCAAAATCACCAACTGGAACGATGCCGCCATCAAGGCGCTCAACCCCAGTGTGGCTCTGCCTGATGCCGCCATCGCTCCTGTGCGCCGTGCCGACGGTTCGGGCACCAGCTTCATCTTCACCAATTACCTGAGCAAGGTGAATGCGGAGTGGAAGAGCAAGGTGGGTGAGGGCACTGCAGTGAACTGGCCTACCGGTGCAGGTGGCAAAGGCAACGAAGGCGTGGCTGCTTTTGTGGGCCGTCTGCCTAACTCCATCGGTTACGTGGAGTACGCCTACGTCAAGCAAAACAAGATGACCTATGTGCAGATGCAAAATGCCGATGGTCAGTTTGTCGCCCCTGACGACTCGGCCTTCAAGGCTGCCGCTGCAGGTGCCGATTGGGCCAAGAGCTTCTACCAAATCTTGACCAATCAGCCTGGCAAGGAATCCTGGCCCATCACTGGCGCCACCTTCATCCTGATGCAGAAGTCGCAAGACAAGCCTGTGCAGGCTGCTACGTCTCTGAAGTTCTTTGAATGGGCTTACAAGTCTGGGGACAAGACCGCTGAAGACCTGGACTATGTGCCTATGCCTGACGCTGTGAAGGGTGTCATTCTGAAGTCTTGGGCTGGTATCCAAGACACGGCTGGTAAGGCGATTGCATACAAGTAAGTAATCTGGTGGGGCTGGCTGGCTTAGTGGCTTGGCCAGTCCCCCGATTGCATTTATAGAAGGCTCTTAACGTGTCCACTATCTTGCCGGTCCCGCAAACCCCGTCTGCCAAGGCGGTGCGTGGCGCTCAACGGACCACGCCACCTCGTCCGCAGCCCTTGATCTCTGGCATGTTGGCTGACCGCATTTTTGGTTGGCTCGCTCGCAGCGCAGCCGTGCTGACCCTGCTGCTCCTGGTGGGCATCCTTGTTTCTTTGGTGATCGGAGCCTGGCCTTCGATCGCGAAATATGGCCTCAGTTTCCTGACCCGTAGCGTCTGGGACCCCGTACAGAACGAGTACGGCGGCTTGGTCATGATTTACGGCACTTTGGCCACCTCGGTCATTGCCTTGCTGATCGCCGTGCCCGTGAGTTTTGGCATTGCGCTGTTTTTGACCGAACTTTCTCCCGCCTGGCTCAAGCGTCCTTTGGGGACTGCGATCGAGCTGCTGGCGGCCGTGCCGTCGATTGTGTATGGCATGTGGGGGCTGATGGTGTTTGGCCCCATTCTTGCGCGCTTTGTGCAGCAGCCTTTGCAAGCGATGTTCAGCGGCGTGCCTTACCTGGGCGCTTTTGTGTCGGGCCCTCCCGTGGGCATCGGCATTTTGTCGGCGGGCATCATCCTGGCCATCATGATCATCCCCTTCATTGCGTCGGTGATGCGTGATGTGTTTGAGGTGACCCCCGCCTTGCTCAAAGAGTCTGCCTATGGTTTGGGTGCGACCACTTGGGAGGTTGTCTTCAAAGTGGTGCTGCCGTTCACCAAGACCGGTGTGCTTGGTGGCGTCATGCTGGGCCTGGGCCGTGCGTTGGGCGAAACCATGGCCGTGACCTTCGTCATCGGCAATATGAACCAGCTCGACTCCCTGTCGGTGTTTGAGGCAGCCAATAGCATCACCTCTGCATTGGCCAACGAGTTCGCCGAAGCGGGCGAAGGCCTGCACCAGGCATCGCTGATTTACCTGGGCTTGGTGTTGTTCTTCATCACCTTCGTGGTGCTGTCTTTGTCCAAGCTGTTGCTGTCGCGTCTTAAAAAGAGTGAAGGGGCGCGTTCATGAGTACCTCTCAACGCCTGATTTCTGCCGCCGATTTGGCGCAAATGCGGCAAACCCGCTACAACGGCCGCAAGCGCGTCAACCAGATTGCGCTCACGCTGTCCTTGGCGGCCATGCTGTTCGGTGTGTTCTGGCTGGTCTGGATTCTGTGGGAAACCATCCGCCTGGGCCTGGGTGGCCTGAGTGTGGCGCTGTTCACACAGATGACCCCTCCACCCAACGAGGTGGGCGGTATCTCCAACGCCATCTTTGGCTCGCTGGTCATGGTAACGATGGCCACGTTTGTGGGCACGCCCATCGGCATCATGGCCGGGATTTACCTGGCCGAGTACGAGTCGCGCAGCTGGCTGGCGGCCACGACCCGGTTCGTGAACGACATTTTGCTGTCCGCCCCGAGCATCGTGATTGGCCTGTTTGTGTACGCAGTGGTGGTGGCCCGGTTCAAGAGTTTCTCAGGCTACGCCGGGGTGCTGGCCCTGGCGCTGATCGTGATTCCGGTGGTCATCCGCACTACCGAAAACATGTTGCTGTTGGTGCCTGCCAGCCTGCGTGAGGCGGCTTATGCCCTGGGCACGCCCAAGTGGCGCGTCATCACCATGGTCACCTTGCGCGCGGCCCGTGCCGGTGTGATCACTGGGGTGCTGCTGGCTGTGGCGCGCATTGCGGGTGAGACAGCACCTCTGCTGTTCACCGCGCTCAACAACCAGTTCTGGAATGCCGATCTTTCCAAACCCATGGCCAGCCTGCCGGTCACGATTTTCAAATTTGCGATGAGCCCTTATGAGAACTGGCAGGAGCTGGCGTGGGCCGGCGTGTTCCTGATCACGGTAGCGGTTCTCGGTCTCAATATCCTGGCGCGTGTTTTGACACGCCAGAAATAAACAAGGAAGACATTCATGCCCTCCACCCTGCAAGCATCCGCATCCGCCAACTCCAAGATCACGGTGCGCGATCTGAACTTTTACTACGGCAAATTCCACGCCCTCAAGGGCATCAACCTGGACATCCCCGAGAACAAGGTCACGGCCTTCATCGGTCCATCGGGCTGCGGCAAGTCCACCTTGTTGCGCACCTTCAACCGCATGTTCGAGCTGTACCCTGAGCAGCGCGCCGAAGGCCAGATCGTGCTGGACGGTGAAAACCTGCTGACCAGCAAGCAAGACGTGGCCTTGGTGCGCGCCAAGGTGGGCATGGTGTTCCAGAAACCCACGCCGTTCCCCATGTCTATCTACGACAACATTGCGTTTGGTGTGAAGCTGTTTGAAAGCCTCAATGCCACCGACATGGACGACCGTGTGGAATGGGCGCTGCGCAAGGCGGCACTGTGGAACGAAGTCAAGGACAAGCTCAACCAAAGCGGCTCCAGCCTCTCGGGCGGCCAACAGCAGCGCCTGTGTATTGCACGCGGCATTGCCATCAAGCCCGAAGTGCTGTTGCTGGACGAGCCTTGCTCGGCGCTGGACCCTATCTCCACCGCCAAGGTCGAGGAACTGATTGCCGAGTTGAAGAACGACTACACCGTGGTCATCGTGACCCATAACATGCAGCAGGCCGCGCGCTGCAGCGACTACACCGCCTACATGTACCTGGGCGATCTGGTGGAGTTTGGCGAGACAGAGCAGATGTTCTTCAAGCCCCAGCGCAAGGAAACCGAAGACTACATTACCGGCCGTTTCGGCTGAGGAGACACCATGCCTGAAAAACACCTGTCCACCCAGTTTGACAGCGAACTCAACAACGTCTCTTCCCGTGTGATGGAGTTGGGCGGCTTGGTGGAATCCCAAATCCGCCAGGCGATCTATGCCTTGTCGCAGTTCAGCATGGAGGCCGTGGAGCAAGTGGTTGCCATGGAGCAGCGCGTGAATGCCATGGAAGTGGAGATTGACCATGAGCTTTCTTCCATCATCGCCCGCCGGCAACCCACGGCGCGCGACCTGCGCTTGCTGATTGCCTTCTCGAAGGCCACGGCCAACCTCGAACGCATGGGCGACGAAGCACACAAGATGGCGCGCATGGTCAAGTCCATCATTGAAAGCGGTGCCGCGCGCTCACTGCCCTCCAGTGATTTGCGCATGGCGGCAGATTTGGCCTCTGGCCTGCTGCGCAAGGCCCTGGATGCCTTTGCCCGCCTGGACACCAAAGCCGCGCTCGCCATCCTGAAAGAAGACGATCTGATCGACAAGGAGTTCGACGGGTTTGTGCGCAAGCTGGTCACCTACATGATGGAAGACCCTCGCACCATCTCTGCCAGCCTGGACTTGCTCTTTTTGGCCAAGGCGATTGAGCGCATTGGCGACCACTCCAAGAATGTGGCCGAACTCATCATCTATCTGGTCAAAGGCAAGGACGTGCGCCATGCCGCGATGGACGATATTGAATCGACCGTGTTGCAGTAAGGGAAGGGCGTAGCCATGAAGAAAATGCCCCGGGTCTTGATCGTTGAGGATGAACCCGCGATTGCCGAGCTGATTGCCGTGAACCTGCGGCACAACGGGTTCCAGCCCATCTGGTCGGAAGACGGCGAGTCGGCCCAGCGCGAGCTGGATGCCGTGCTGCCAGACGTGATCCTGCTGGACTGGATGCTGCCAGGCCAAAGCGGCCTGCAGCTCGCCCGCAAGTGGCGCGCCGACAGCCGCATCAAGGCCATCCCGATCTTGATGCTCACTGCGCGTGGGGACGAGCCTGACAAGGTGGCCGGTCTGGATGCTGGTGCAGACGACTACATCACCAAGCCGTTTTCCACGCAAGAGCTGTTGGCCCGCATCCGCGCCGTGCTGCGCCGCCGCGCGCCCGAGCAGGTGAACGACAGCGTGACCATCGGCGATCTGGTGTTGGACGCGGCCACCTACCGCGTCACCTTCCAGACGCAGCCCCTCAAGGTGGGCCCCACCGAGTTCAAGCTGCTGCACTTTCTCATGAAGCACTCGGAGCGGGTGCACAGCCGCTCGCAATTGCTCGACAAGGTGTGGGGCGACCATGTGTTCATTGAAGAGCGCACGGTGGATGTCCACGTCAAGCGCCTGCGCGAGGCGCTGGGCACGGCGGGCACCATGGTCGAGACCGTGCGCGGCGCAGGCTACCGCCTCACGGCCCAGCCCCAGGCGCTGATGCAGGCCTGAGGGCCAGCCCCCAGCTGCCGCTGGGTTTGCACTGAACGGGCCACAGGCGGGCCTGCCATCGAAATGGCCCGCATTTTTGAGAAAGCTGTGCGTCTCGCATGTTTTGGCGTTTTGTGTTTTTCCTGACCTGGCAACTGGCCGGGGGCGGGCTGGGCTGGTGGCGGGCAGGACCCTGGGGTGCGGCGCTGGGGGCTGCGCTGGCGGGCTGGGCATGGTTTGTCTGGGATCTGTCGAGGGGGGCTCGCGTGCTGCTGTGGTTGCGCACGGGCGAGTTGGCCAAGGCACCCAACATGCGTGGCATGTGGGGCGAGGCCGCAGACCGTGCTCGGCGCCTGCTGCGCCAGAGTGATGCCAGAGAACAAGACAGTCTGAGCCGACTGCACGAAATTTTGGCCGCGCTGCAGGCCACGCCCAATGGCGTGGTGCTGCTCGACAGCGAGGGCCACATTGAATGGTGCAACCAGATCGCGGCCAGCCAGTTTGGCATCGACGCGCAACGCGACGTGATGCAGTCCATCGGCAACCTGGTGCGCGACCCCGACTTCAGTGCCTACTACGCCGCACATGATTTTTCGCATGACGTGGTGCTGCAGGGCCGCGACAGCAAGCCTTCACGCCCGGTGCGCATCTCGGTGCACCTGCACCCCTATGGCGACGGGCGCAAACTGCTGCTGTCGCGCGATGTGACGGCCTTGGAGCAGGCCGATGCCATGCGCCGTGATTTCGTGGCCAACGTGTCGCATGAGATTCGCACGCCGTTGACGGTGTTGATCGGCTTTGTGGAGACTTTGCAGACTCTGCAGCTCTCGCCACAAGAGCGCAACCGCTACCTGGGCATGATGGCGCAGCAGGCCTCGCGCATGCAAAGCGTGGTGCAGGATTTGCTCACGCTCTCGCGCCTGGAGGGCAGTCCGCCGCCCGGCATTTCGGAATGGACGCCTGTGCAGGCGTTGCTTCACCGCTGCGAAGAGGAAGCTCGGGCGTTGTCCTCACTGCTTACGCCCAACCAGGCGCGCCCGCATGTGCTGGGGTTTCCTGCGCCCGAACAGTTGCGCGCCATGGGTGACATTGCCGGGGTGCCCGCTGAGTTGCAAAGCGCGCTTTCCAACATCATCAACAATGCCATCCGCTACACGCCAGTCGGCGGCAGCATCACGGTGACCTGGGAGCGCTCCAGCGATGGATCGGCCGTGTTCTCTGTGCGCGACACCGGGCCAGGCATTGCCGCCGAACACATCCCCCGGCTGACAGAGCGTTTTTACCGTGTGGACCGCAGCCGCTCGCGGGAAACCGGAGGCACCGGCCTGGGGCTGGCCATCGTCAAGCATGTGCTGCAGCGCCACGGTGCTTCGCTCAACATCGCCAGTGAGGTGGGCAAAGGCTCGACCTTCTCGGTGTCCTTCCCGGCCAATCGCCTACGCTGATGGCGAGGGCAGCGCCGTCCGTGCGGCGGCTTTGAGCAGCATTGCAGCAAATGCGGCGGCGGTGATGGCCAGGGCCAGAGCGCTGCAGGCCCAGAATGCGGTGGGTGAGTGGGCCATCTGCGCCCAGGGGCTCCACGTGCCGTAGGCCAGCAGGTAGCCGCCCCCCAGCCCCAGGCCCCACAGCAGCACGCAATACACCACCAGTGGCGCCACCGTGATGTGGTAGCTGCGCAGCACAAAGACGCACAGGGTTTGGCAGGCATCGGCCAGGTGGTAGGCCGCTACCCACAGCAGCAGGCCCGACGCCACCGCCACCACGGCAGGGCTGCCCGAGTACAGGCTGGCTATGGCATGGTTTGCTATAAATAACATAGCTGCTAGCGCAATACCTGTGAGCGCTGCAAGCCTAAATCCCATATGAACGATGCGGCGGGCGTGTTGCGGGTCACCCGCGCCCAGCCAGTAGCTCACGCGGGTGCTGGTGGCAATCGCCAGTGACAGGGGCACCATGTACAGCAGGGCCCCCATGTTCGAGGCGATCTGATGCGCCGCGGCCGCCGTGGTGCCCTGGCGCGCGATGAACAACGCCATCAGCGTGAACGACGTCACCTCCACCATGATGGCCAAGCCCGCAGGCACGCCCAGTTGCAAGAAACTGCCCAGCGTGGGGCCATGGGGGCGCTCCAGCGGGCGCCACAGTTGCAGGGGCTCGTAGATGCTTTGGTTGCGCAGCAGCCACAGCGCCAGCCCCAGCATGGTGTAGTTCACGATCAGCGTGGCCCAGGCGCACCCCACCACCCCTTGGGCGGGCAGGCCCGCGCCGCCCAGCGTGAACCAGATGGACAGCGGGATTTTGATAAAAAGCGAGCCCACCTGCAGCCAGGTCACCAACTGCGGCCTGCCCAGCGCCTGGTTCAGTGTGCTGTAGATGCGAAACAGCAGCGCAGCAGGCAGTGCGAAGGCCAGCACCGCCAGGTATTGCACCACCTCGGCGCGCAGCGTGGGCGGGATCTCGGTCCATCGCAGCAGAGGGGCGGGTGACAGCAGCAGCCCCATGCCCAGCACCGATGCGGCTGCACACAGGTACAGCGACTGCCGCACCGACCGCCCCACTGCTGGCAGGTCGCCTGCGCCACGTTGCTGCGCCCACACCGGCATCAGTGCCTGCAGCACCCCCATAAGGCCCACATAAATGCTGATGAAAATCGCCGACCCCACCGACAGTGCTGCCAATGACGCTTCGCCATCCCGGCCTGCGACCAGGGTGTCTGTGACGCCAAACGCCATCACCGCCAACTGCCCGGCCAACACGGTGGCGGCGTGGCGGGCAATCTGGGGCAGTTCGGGCGGTTGTTCTGCAGTGTGGGGCGGGGCGGAGGTCATGCGGGACAGGGTGGGGAAGGCGGGTTGGCCCGCAGGAGGCGAGATTTGATCGCGGATGGAGCGTATGCGTCCTTGGCCCACCCATCCACAACACGCCGCCAGCGTTGCCCAACATGGGGCTGCACGGGCGTGTTCTGGCTCTAGGGCGCCAACTGCGAGGTGCGTTGGAACACCAGCACCTGGTCGTTCTTGTCGGTAGGGCGGGGCACATTGGCGACGGGCGTCCATTCCGCGGCCTGAACAATGCCCGGAGGTGCAGGCCATGCGCTCGCATCCACCAGCAACCAGTTGCAGTCCTTGTTGCCATTCTTGCTGTCGGCAGGCTGCAGGGTGAGTCCGCCGTGGTACTGAAAGGCCGCCGTTTGCGCGCGGCTGAGCCCATAGGTCTGTACGCAGCCTTGCTGCGCATCTGGCATCACCCGCAGCATGTTTTGCACCTGAGGCACATAGCTGCGCGCGTGGTTGAGCAATGGCAACCACAGCGTCATGAGCAGCAGCCAGCCCAGCGCGGCACCGCTGGCGGGCAGCACCAGGCTCTTCCAGATAGCGGCGCGGTCGCGCGAAGCCCGCCACCACACAAGGCTGCACCAGGCCACCGAAGCAGCCAATGCCGCCAGCAACGCGAGCCACGAGAAGGAGGGCGCAAACTCAGGCGCCAGCTTGGCCACGTTGGCTGCCGGTTTAGCGGGTACGCCGGTTTGCATGGCAATCCAGATCACCCAGATGGCCAAGGCTGAAAGGCTGAAGAACAGCAACGTGAACCAATCGATCAGCGCCGCCACGGCGCGGCTGAGGGTGGGCAGGGCAAAGGCCGCCAGCGTGGCCATGGCCGGCAGGCCCAGCAGCAGGGCGCGGTCTGCCGGGTTGGTGGTGATGGTGGCCCCGATGGACACCAGCGAAAACCACAGCGGTAGCCACAGGTGGCGGTGCCATTGGGCACTGGCAATCTGCTTGCGCCAACGCCACAAAGTCCAGATGGCCAGAGGCCAGGCAGGCCAGCCAAACCACAGCAGCAGGCGTGCCAGGCTCAGCCATTCCTTGCCACCTGCTGCAATGCCCACAATGCGCCAGCCCCACAGGCCCAACAGCCAGGTCATTCCGGCGATGGCTGCCAGCAGCGCCAGGGTGGCGCAGGCCCAGGTGCGGCGGTGCGCTACTTCTTGGGCCGGGGCATGCCATAGCACCCAGGCCCCACCCAGGCCCAGCAAGGTGGCCAGTGCGGGCGCACCTGCCAGCGCCAGGCCTGCCAGCCCGGCCACCAGGGCCAGCGCAGGTGCCACGCGGTGAAACGCCAAGCTTGCGAAGCCAAAAAACACCAGCGCGGTGCAGCACAACTGCACCAGGTAACTGGTGGCCTCGTGCGAGAGTTGCGCCAGCCCCAGGCAGGCCAGCAGGGCCAGCAGCCCGCCATCGGCCATGGCGCGGGCGTAGTCGGTGGGAAGGGCCTCACCACCAAACGCAAACGCGACCGGCTGGGCGGCAGGGCTGCGGGCCAGGTAATACACGCCGTACCAGGTGGCCACCAGGGTCAGCACCAGCAGCCCCACAAAAGGCAAGCGCGCAGCCATGTCGGGCGATATGCCTGCGGGCGCCCACTGGATGGCCAAGGCTCCCAGCCAGTAAGGCAGCAGGCCATCGGTCTCGGGTGCTACCCCGCCCAGCAGCGGGTTTAACCAGGAGGTCTTGCCCCGCGCCAGCTCCAGCATGTAGCCAAAGGCGCTGACATCAGAACTCTTCCACGGGTCGCGTACCACAAAGCCCGGGATGACATACGCCATGCACAGCAACAGCAGTGCCCAGCGGGGCAGTGCCTTGGCGGCTTTTTGGCTAACGATGGCGGGGGTGGGCGGGGTCACGCGAAATGCCAGGCAAGAAGATGAGGGGGACGAAAAAAAGGGGCGTTACCGAGGATAAAGGCAAAACCAAAGAGCCAGAGCCAAAGAAAAAAGGCAGCACGGTTGCCCGGGCTGCCTTTTTGGCGAAACGGCCGCGAATTACTTCGCTGCGGTGGTCTTGCCGAAACGGTTGCGGAACTTCTCCACGCGGCCGCCCATGTTGTCCACCGACTTTTGTGTGCCAGTGTAGAAGGGGTGCGATTCAGAGGAAGTGTCCAGCTTGAACAGAGGATAGTCCTTGCCTTCGAAGGTTTCGGTTTCCTTGGTGTTCACGCAAGAACGGGTCACGAACTTGAAGCCGTTGGACAGGTCAACGAACAACACTTCGCGGTAATTGGGGTGAATGCCTTCTTTCATGATCAATCCTTGTCAAGTGCGGGAGCCGTGCAGGACCCGGGGCAACCTTTGCACCGTGGAACATCCAGCGTACTTTCCGCAGAAAAAGCCCTCTATTATTGCACAGGCGGTCGGACGGCATTTTTGCGATGGCCTGTGACCGCTGAAACTGGCGTGGCCTGGGCCAGAACCGCCGCGCAAGGGCCGCCCCGCCGCGCTGGCGGTGTCCCCCTTCCCAAATTGCGTAGCAATTCGAGAGAAGGGGGAAGGCGCGACAGCGCCTCAGGGGGTTGTCACCCCCCTCGTCTCATCATGTCAAAGAAGTCCACATTCGTTTTTGTGGCCTTCATGTTCTTGATCATGAGCTCCATCGACTCGATCTCGTCCATGTTGTACATGAACTGGCGCAGGATGCGGGTTTTTTGCAGGATCTCGGGCGCCAGCAGCAGCTCTTCGCGGCGCGTGCCGCTCTTGTTGAGCTCGATGGCGGGGAACACGCGCTTTTCGTACAGGCGGCGGTTCAGGTGGATTTCGCAGTTGCCCGTGCCCTTGAATTCTTCAAAGATCACTTCGTCCATGCGGCTGCCGGTGTCGACCAGCGCGGTGGCGATGATGGTGAGCGAGCCACCTTCTTCGACCTTGCGGGCAGCGCCGAAGAAGCGCTTGGGGCGCTGCAGTGCGGCGGCGTCCACACCGCCGGACAGCACCTTGCCGCTCGACGGCACGACGTTGTTGTAGGCGCGGGCCAGGCGGGTGATGGAGTCCAGCAGGATCACCACGTCCTTCTTGAGCTCGACCAGGCGCTTGGCGCGCTCGATCACCATCTCGGCCACGTGCACGTGGCGGGCGGCGGGCTCGTCGAAGGTGGAGGCGATGATCTCGCCCTTGACCGTGCGCTGCATTTCGGTCACTTCTTCAGGGCGCTCGTCCACCAGCAGCACCATCAGGTGCACGTCGGGGTTGTTGGCCGTGATGGCGTGGGCGATGTGCTGCATCATCACCGTCTTGCCGCTCTTGGGCGGCGCAACGATCAGCGCGCGCTGGCCGCGGCCGATGGGGGCGATGATGTCGATGATGCGGCCGGTGATGTTCTCTTCACCCTTGATCTCGCGTTCCAGGCGCATCTGTTCCTTGGGGAAGAGGGGCGTCAGGTTTTCGAACATCACCTTGTGCTTGTTTTGCTCCGGTGGGCCGCCGTTGACGGCATCGAGCTTGGTCAGGGCAAAGTAGCGCTCGCCATCCTTGGGCGTGCGCACTTCGCCTTCGATCATGTCGCCGGTGTGCAGGTTGAAGCGGCGCACCTGGCTGGGGCTGATGTAGATGTCGTCCGTGCTGGCCGTGAAGCTCGTGTCGGGGCTGCGCAAGAAGCCAAAACCATCGGGCAGGATTTCCAGCACGCCGTCTGCAAACACCTGTTCGCCCGCCTTGGCGCGCTTTTTGATGATGGCAAACATCAGCTCCTGCTTGCGCATGCGGCCCGTGTTTTCGATTTCGAGTTCTTCGGCCTGCTTCAGGACTTCAGACACGTGCAGTGCCTTGAGTTCGTTTAAGTGCATGGAATGACTCCTTGGCGGAGCTGGTAAGAATCTTGGGGGAGTGGGGGCTGGTGCCAGATGGGCTGCTGTTTGCAGGTCCGGCTTGCCGGGGATCTTGGTCCGTCTGCCAGTGCGTGCAGGCCGGTGATCTGAAGGAATTATGACAGGAAAAAATGCAGGCGCTTTGCGTGATCGCAATGGGGGCTGGTGCTGCGGCAGGGCTTTGGATCCATTGCGTGTCGCACGCACCCCAAAAAAATGCCCCGCAGGCAGCAAACCAGCGGGGCTTGGGGGATCAGGCCAGTTGCTGATCGATGAAGGCAGTCAGTTGCGCCTTGCTCATGGCGCCCACTTTAGTGGCGGCCAGTTGGCCGTCCTTGAACAGCATCAAGGTGGGGATGCCGCGGATGCCGAACTTGGCGGGGATTTCGCGGTTTTCGTCGACATTCATCTTGGCGATTTGCAGCTTGCCTTGGTAGGTGCCGGCGACTTCGTCCAGGATGGGGGCAATCATTTTGCAGGGGCCGCACCACTCGGCCCAGTAATCCACCAGCACCGGGGTGCCGGGTTGTAGCACGTCGGCTTCAAAGCTGGCGTCGGAGACATGTTTGATGAGTTCGCTGGCCATGGCGGATTCCTTGATTTTGAGCGGGTTGTGACCGGTGTACGTTTAAAGTCTGGGCATTGTGACAGAAACCAATACCACGTACACCGTTATGGCCGGGGCTTGTGACGCTATGACTGTCATAGCGAAAAGCGATCATGGCACGGGCCTGGGCGCGGCCCTGTGGCAACGTGCGCTGGCCCAGGTGGCCGTGCATGCCCAGGCTCACGGTGCCCATTTGGCGCGCACCGTGGTGCTGGTGCCTTACGCCCAGCTCATGCCCTGGGCCCAGCGCCACTGGGCGCTGCAGTTTCCGCAAGGCTTTGCGCCGCGCTTTGAAACCAGCCGCAACTGGGCGCGCCAATTGCAGGTGTTTGAGCCTTCGGCCGATGACTTTGCGGGCGACGTGGCGCGCGACACCCTCACTGCCCGCGCCTTGCTTGAGCGCGTGGGGCAGGGCGCCCAGCGCGAGATGCTGGCCACGCCCTTGCAAGAAGCCGCTGCCCAACTGGCCCCCGCCGTGGCGGCCGTGCCCCCCGCGCAGCGCGCCGCCTGGGGCGACGAGGCCCGCAGGCTGCTGGCCACCGCCGACGAGGGCAGCACCCTGCACTACGAGGCCTTGGTGGCGCGCCTGGCGCTGGAATGGGTGCTGGCCTCGCGCCATGCCACCGATGTGCTGTTTGAGCCTGGCGTGCGCGCGGCGGTAGATGCCGTGGTGGTGCTCGAAGGCTTTCAGTCCGACGCGCTGACCCCGGCCCTGATGGTCCACTGGGGCGAGCAAGGCACCTGCATTGCGTTGCCCGCCCTGGTCGATGATGTGGTGGGCGATGCCCCCGCCCCGCCGCAGTGGGCCTTGCATGCCGCCACTGATGCCGAAGACGAAGCCCACCGCGCCGCCGCCTGCGTGTTGGCCCATGTGCGCGATGGCCGCGTGCCCGTGGCGCTGGCCGCCACCGACCGGGCGCTGATCCGCCGCGTGCTCGCCCACCTGGACAGCAGCGGCGTGCTAGTGCGCGATGAGAGCGGCTGGATTCTTTCCACCACACGCGCCGCCTCACGGGTCATGGCCGCGCTGCAGGCTGCGGCGTGGAATGCTTCTTCCAACGAGGTGCTGGACTGGATCAAACACACCCCTGCGCTGATGTCGGGCGAGGTGAACCGCCTGGAGCAATGGCTGCGCAAGGGCGTGGTGCAGCACTGGAGCGCTGCCGCCGCCCGCGACCTGAGTGCGCAGCCCCACCTGGCCCGCACCGTGGCTACGGTGGAGGCCTGGCGCGACACCCTGCGCACTGCGCGCCCGCTGGCGCAGTGGCTGCCCGCCCTGCGCGCTGTGCTGGAGCAAGCCGGCCAGTGGCAAGCCCTGCAGGCCGACCCGGCCGGCATGCGCGTGCTGGCCGCGCTGCGCCTGCAAGACGGCCAGCAGGCCGAGCTGGACGGCTGGGGCGACGGCGTTGGCCGCCGCATGGCGCTGGCCGAATTCACCCGCTGGGCCAAAGACGTGCTCGAAGCCGGGCGCTATGTGGCGTCTCAGGCGGCCGATGCCCCCGTGGTCGTGCTGCCGCTGCCCCAGCTGCTGGCCCGCCCCTTTGCCGCCGCCGTGCTGCCGGGCTGCGATGAAAAGCGTTTGCAAGCCGCGCCTGAGCCCGCAGGCGACTGGTCGCAGGCCCAGCGCGAGGCCTGGGGCCTGCCCACGCGCGCATCGCTCGAAGCTGCCCAGCGTGCCGCCTGGGCCCACGCCCTGCGCACGCCCGTGGTGGATGTGCTGTGGCGCACCGGCGACGAGGGCGGTGAGCCCCTGCTGGCCAGCGCCCTGGTGCTGTCCCTGCAACTGGACGGCACCGCCACGCCCGGCGCGGACGACCGTGCGGCCCGCGCAGTGGCTACCACGCCCACGCTGCGCCCCCAGCCCGTGGGCCAGGCGCTGCCGGTGGCACACCTGTCGTCCACCGCGTATTCCGACCTGCGCCACTGTCCCTACCGCTTCTTTGCGCAGCGCCAGCTGGGCCTGCGCGAGGCCGACGAGCTGGACGCCGAGGTGGACAAGCGCGACTTTGGCACCTGGCTGCACGCCGTGCTGCAGCAGTTTCACGAGGCCTTGCTGGCCGACCCGACCGACCACGCGGAGGAGCGCCGCGCCCGCATGGACGCCGCCGCCGAGGCCGTCACCCGCGAGCAGCGGTTGCAAGACGGCGACTTCCTGCCCTTTGCCGCCGGCTGGGCACAACTGCGTGATGGCTACCTGCAGTGGCTGGCGAGCCATGAGCAGCAGGGCGCCACCTTCCGCCAGGCCGAGGTCAAAGCGCGCCAGCCGCTGGGCGACCTGGAGCTGGTTGGCACCCTCGACCGCATCGATGGCGTCTCGTCCACCGGCGAGCCCACGGTGCTGGTGATCGACTACAAAACCGAAAGCGACAGCGTGACCCGCCAGCGCATCAAGAGCGGAGCGGAGGACACGCAACTGGCCTTCTACGCCGCCTTGCTGAGCCACGACACCCTGCGCGCTGCCTACGTCAACGTGGGCGAGCGCGGCGAGACGCAAATGCACGAACAGGACGAAGTGGTGCACCTGCGCGATGTGCTGATCGAAGGCATCCAGCACGACATGGCCCGCATCGCCGCCGGCGCGCTGCTGCCCGCGCTGGGCGAGGGATCGGTGTGCGAGTTCTGCGCCGTGCGCGGCCTGTGCCGCAAAGACTACTGGGCGGACGCTGAACAGGCGTTGCCCGCGCAAGAGACGCCATGACCGAGAGCCATTCCCCACCCGCCCAGGCCGCTTACGAACACAACGGCCGTCCCGTATCGCGCGAAGCCTTCTACGCTATTGCCTGCGACCCCGCGCGCAGCGTGGCGGTGGAGGCCTGCGCCGGTGCGGGCAAGACCTGGATGCTGGTCTCGCGCATGCTGCGCGCGCTGCTCGATGGCTGCGCGCCGCACGAGATCCTGGCCATCACCTTCACCAAAAAGGCGGCGGGCGAAATGCGCCAGCGTCTGCAG
This sequence comes from Acidovorax sp. 56, assembly GCF_002749705.1. Taxonomy (NCBI): domain Bacteria; kingdom Pseudomonadati; phylum Pseudomonadota; class Betaproteobacteria; order Burkholderiales; family Comamonadaceae; genus Acidovorax; species Acidovorax sp. 56. The sequence goes on along the minus strand of NZ_PEEV01000001.1, from coordinate 1,853,978 downwards.
GAGTGGCTGGAGCAATTCAGCCACAAGCCGCTGGAGGAACTCACGGCCGAGCTGATTGCGAGGGGAATCAGCCCCCAGGGCGCACTGGACAAGCGCGAGGCGCTACAAAATTTATACCGCCAGTTGCTGGAGGCTGGCCGCCCGGTGCAGATCCGCACCTTCCACAGCTGGTTTGCCGCGCTGCTGGGCACGGCGCCGCTGGCGCTGCTGCAACAACAAGGCCTGCCCGCGCACTTTGAGCTGCTTGAAGACGATGCCGAGGCCGTGCGCGAGGTGTGGCCCCCGTTTCTTCAGACCGTGGCCGACAGCGCCAGCCTGCGCGCCGACTACGAAGCCGTGGTGGCCCGTCACGGCCGCTCGCAAACGCACAAGGCCCTGGCAGCGGCGCTGGCCAAGCGGGTGGAGTTCGATCTGGCGGACGAGGCAGGTGTGGTGGATGCCTCGGTGCCGTCGTTCCAGCAGGCCTACCCCGAACTGGCCTCGTTGGCAGAGCCGGCCGATGCTTTGCAGACCGACGCTGCTCTTCAGCGCTGGCGCAGCCGTGCCAGCGCGCTGGGCGCCGAGGCCAACAAGACCCCCCAAAAGGCGGCCGACGCCATCATCGACGCGCTGGCCTGCGCCGACATGAACCAGCGCCTGGACCAATTGCGCCGTGCGATGTTCGTGGCCAAGGAAGACCGCCTCTCCAAGAACCTCGAGAAGTTCCCCGCCGCGCAGGAGGCCGAGCCCGAGCTGCAGCGCCTGCTCACCGCCCGCCGCCAGCACGAGGCCTGGCAACACCAGCAGCGCATGGCCCGGCTGGCGCGTTGTCTCATCGCGCAGTTTGTGGTCGTCAAGCAGCAGCATGGCTGGGTGGACATGAACGATGTGGAGCGCACGGCCCTGGTCATGCTGGCCGACCCAATCCTCTCGGGCTGGGTGCAGGAGCGCCTCGATGCACGCATCCGTCACCTGCTGGTCGATGAGTTCCAGGACACCAACCCGCTGCAGTGGCAGGCGCTGCATGCGTGGCTGGCGGGCTACGCGGGCTCGGGCGGTGGTTCGACCGCGCCCAGCGTGTTCATCGTGGGCGACCCCAAGCAAAGCATCTACCGCTTCCGCCGCGCCGAGCCGCAGGTGTTTATCGCCGCGCAGGCGTTTGTGCGCGATGGGCTGGGCGGCGACCTGCTCAGTTGCGACCACACACGCCGCAATGCGCAGGGCGTGATCAGCGCCGTCAACGCCGTGATGGGCGAGGCCCAGGCGCAGCACGAGACCAGCGGATTCCGCGACCACACCACCGAATCGAAACACACAGGCCAGTTGCTGCGCCTGCCCGCCATCACCGATGCGGACGACGATAGCCAAGGCGCAGGCCGCGACCCCCTGGCCTGGCGCGACAGCCTGACCGAACCCCGCCACGAGGCCGAAGAAACCCAGCGCATGCGCGAATGCACCCAGGCCGCCGCCTGGGTGGCCGCGCAGATTGCCAGCGGCACCCCACCCAAAGAGGTGCTGGTGCTGGCCCGCAAGCGCGACCGCCTGGCCAGCATGCAAGACGCCCTGCGCGCCCTGCACCTGCCCTGTGTGCAGCCCGAAAAAGCCGACCTGTTCGACGCGCCCGAGGTGCAGGACATGGTGGCGCTGCTGGATGTGCTGGTCTCGCCCACGCACGACCTGCCTTTGGCCCGCGCGCTCAAGTCGCCGTTGTTTGGCCTGGGCGATGACGCTTTGGTGGCACTGGCCGTGCTGCGCCGCCAGCCTGAACATGCGGGCAATAGCTGGTTTGATTTGCTATTAAAAAGTGAGCTTCTACCGCTTGATATGCAAGCGCTGGGGCCTGTTTTGATTCAATACCAGGCCTGGGTAGGCAGCCTGCCGCCGCACGACGCGCTGCATGCCATCTACGAGCATGGTGACGTGCTGGCCCGCTTTGCCGCTGCTGCACCCCCCACCCAGCGCCTGTCGGTGCAGGCCAACCTGCGCGCTCTGCTGGCCGCAGCGCTGCAGCACGATGGGGGCCGTTACCTCACGCCCTATGCCTTGGTGCGGGCCATGAAGAAGGGCGGCGTGCGCGCCCCCGGCCGTGCCGACGCGCAGGCCATCCGCCTGCTGACGGTGCACGGCGCCAAGGGGCTGGAGGCCGACTGCGTGCTGCTGCTGGACACCGACACCCGCCCGCAAAAGGCCGAGACCATGGGCGTGCTGGTGGACTGGCCTGGCGAGCAGACCGTGCCCTCGGCCTTCGTCTTTTTGGCCAGTGAATCGAATCCGCCGCCCAGCGCGGTGGACGCACTCGCCGCCGAGCAGCAGGCCCGCAGCCGCGAGGAGCTGAACATGCTCTACGTGGCCATGACACGCGCCAAGCACTGTCTGGCGCTGTCGTCCGTGCAGCCCAGCAGTTCGGCGCCGGGCAGCTGGTGGAACCGGCTGACACCCTTGGCTCCGTTGGTGACCGAGGTGGACGTAGGCATGGCCCCGGCACCTGCCGTCGGGGCCGGGGTAACTCCCGATACCTTCACCATCGCCGCGCTGCAGCCCCTGCCCGAGGCCCTGCAAAGCGCCCGCACCAAACCGGGTGCAGCGGCCGCCGCCGACCCCAGCGGTGCCGCGCCCGTGGCCATGCCTGGCGATGGCGATTCCACCCCCCTGTCGCGCCAAGGCGATGCCATGCACCAGCTGCTGGAGCAGGCCGGTGTGGCCGGTGCCCCGTTGGCCGACTTGCGCGCCCACGGCTGGCCTGCGGCGCGCATCGCCCGGCTGGCCAGCGACCACGACATTGCCCCGGCTGCCGCCGAACTGGCCGCCCGCATGGCACAGGGCATTCTGGCGGGCGAGGGCGCATGGGCCTGGGACCTGGCCCAGGTGCAGACCGCCATCAACGAGGCCCCGCTGCACTACCAGGGCCAAAGCCTGCGCATCGACCGGCTGGTACAGCGCCGTGCGTCGCCCGCAGATGACGCCGTGGCAGGCTGGTGGGTGCTGGACTACAAAAGCGCTGCCCAGCCCCAGCGCCAGCAGGCGCTGGTGGCGCAACTGCAGCGCTACCACGAGGCTGTGCAGGCCCTGATGCCGGGCGAGGTGGTGCACGCGGCCTTCCTCACGGGCGATGGGCGCATGGTGCGGGTGGGCGATGGGCCTGCGGGTGGCACGGGGGCGAGCGGGGGTACGAGCGAGGGGGGCAAAGCAGACCCATCGGCTGCCCAGGCCTCTGGCGTGGGGCATACTTCCGCCCCCGTTGCCTCGGCCTCGGCCGCGGCCCCGAAGTCCGAACGCCCGCGCTCCGCGCCGGGGCCTGCAGATTCTGCACAAGGCTCCTTGTTTTGACCCGCACCCAGGGCCCTCAATCCGCGCAACGCCCCTCTTTTTAGCAAGGTTCTCCCGTGTCCCACACCCTCTCTTCTTCCCCCACACCCGTTGCGCCAGCCCTGCCTGCGGGGGCCTTGTCGTGCGACGTGGCCGTCATCGGCGGTGGCCCGGCGGGCCTGATGGCGGCCGAGGTGCTGGCCCAGGCCGGGGTGGCCGTGCATTTGTTTGACGCCATGCCTTCGGTGGGGCGCAAATTTTTGCTGGCGGGCAAAGGCGGGCTCAACCTCACGCACTCCGAGCCGCACGAGCCCTTTGCCAGCCGCTACGCCGCACGCCAGCCGCAGATCGAGCCGCTGCTGCGCACCTTTGGCGGCCCCGAGGTGCGCGCCTGGGCGCAGGGCCTGGGGGTGGAGACGTTTGTAGGTACCTCCGGCCGTGTGTTCCCGTCAGACATGAAGGCCGCGCCCCTGCTGCGCGCCTGGCTGCACCGCCTGCGCGGGCAGGGCGTGCAACTGCACATGCGCCACCGCTGGCTGGGCTGGGCAGATGGCGTCAAGGCATCCGAAGAAGGGCCGCACACGCTGCGTTTTGCCACGCCTGCGGGCGAGGCGGTGGTGACGGCCCGCGCCGTGGTGCTGGCCCTGGGCGGCGGCAGCTGGGCGCGGCTGGGGTCGGACGGTGCCTGGGTGCCCCTGCTGGCCGAGCGCGGTGTGGCCGTGGCCCCGCTGCGCCCGTCCAACTGCGGCTTTGATGTGGCGGGCATGCACGCCCCGGCGGGCGAGACGCGGCGCGCCTTTTTGCAAGAGCTGCTGGGCCGCACGCCTGCCGTGCCTGTGGGCTGGACACCGCATTTTGTGGAGCGCTTTGCAGGCCAGCCGTTCAAGTCGGTGGCGCTGGGCTTCACCAGCAGCACCGGCCAGCATTTCCAGCGTCGGGGCGAGTTCGTGGCCACGGCCACGGGGGTGGAGGGCAGCCTGGTCTACGCCGTCTCCAGCCTGCTGCGCGATGAGATCGAGGCCCATGGCCACGCCACCTTCCACCTCGACCTGCTGCCCGACCACGCCCCTGAGCGCGTGCTGCAGGAAGTGCGCCACCCGCGCGGCTCGCGCTCACTGTCCAGCCACCTCAAAAGCCGTTTGGGCCTTGATGGCATCAAAGCCGGGGTGCTGTTTGAGCACCTGGGCAAAGACGGCATGAACAACCCCGTGGCCCTGGCCCAGGCCATCAAGGCGCTGCCCATCACCGTAGTGGCCGCCCGGCCCATCGACGAGGCCATCAGCACAGCGGGCGGCGTCACGTTCGAGGCGCTGGACGCGCACCTCATGGCCCAGGCCGCCCCCGGCGTGTTTTGTGCGGGAGAAATGTTGGACTGGGAGGCGCCCACGGGGGGCTATTTGCTCACCGCCTGCCTGGCCAGTGGCGTGCAGGCCGGGCAGGGTGTTTTAGCGTTTTTGGGGCGTAGCGCTTGATGGATAAGCGCTAGCAGCTATTGGATTGATAGCAATGGTGTGCACAGTTGTGTTCCCTCTAAACAGCTTCTGGGGGATACCATGCGCCCGTGCTCTGCTGGCAACGTGTCAATGAAAGGGAATTTTGTATGAGCCAGTCCAATGCCCCTCACATCGCCGGCATGAAAGCCCAGATCGCTGAGTTGCAGGCGCAGATTCGCACCCACGAAACCGCCATTGCCGAGCTGCGCGAGAAGGAGGCCGAGCTGAAAACCATCGTCTCCACGCTGGAAGAGATGGAAAAATTCATGCGCGAGTCGGGTGTGGGGCGCTGAGCGCCTGCTTCAGGTACGGCACAAGGCCCGCCTGGCGCGCGTCAGCGGCCAAGGGTTTTGGCATGGGCCGATGCTTGCAATCACTGTGTGGGAACGATGCACCTAGGGTGTGCTTGGTTGCACGGGTGCGGTGCGCATGACGGGCATGGCATTCAAAGAAGTTGACGAGCCTTACCCCCGGCACTGACTCTACAGTTAGGGCTGCTTGGTTCCCCACCTGACCCGGTTGGCTGCTTTGCCATGCGGGGAGGCCCGTCAGCGCGCATTGTACTTCGGATGCAGGGCACTTTGCGGCGCGCAGGGGATTTGTGGGTGCGGCAAAAAGAGCAGGCACCGCCCAGCCCGTAGAATCCCGCCCATGTCCTATCTCGTGCTCGCCCGCAAGTACCGCCCCCGCAATTTCACCGAAATGGTGGGGCAGGAGCATGTGGTCCAGGCCCTGTCGAATGCGCTGACCCAGCAGCGCCTGCACCACGCTTACCTGTTTACCGGCACGCGCGGCGTGGGCAAGACCACGGTGTCGCGCATCCTGGCCAAGTCGCTCAACTGCCAGGGGCCGGACGGCACAGGCGGCATCACCGCCACCCCCTGTGGTGTGTGCCAGGCCTGCATGGACATCGACAGCGGCCGCTTTGTGGACTACACCGAACTGGACGCCGCCTCCAACCGGGGCGTGGACGAGGTGCAAAGCCTGCTGGAGCAGGCCGTCTACAAGCCGGTGCAGGGCCGCTTCAAGGTCTTCATGATCGACGAAGTGCACATGCTGACGAACACGGCGTTCAACGCCATGCTCAAGACGCTGGAAGAGCCGCCCGAGTACCTCAAGTTTGTGCTGGCCACGACCGATCCGCAAAAGGTGCCGGTCACCGTCCTCTCACGCTGCCTGCAGTTCAACCTGCGCCCCATGGCGCCCGAGACGGTGCTGGACCACCTCACCCGCGTGCTGGCCCAAGAGAACGTGCCCGCCGAACCCCAGGCGCTGCGCCTGCTCTCACGCGCTGCGCGGGGCTCCATGCGCGATGCGCTCTCGCTCACCGACCAAGCCATCGCCTTTGGCAGCGGCCAGTTGCAAGAAGCCGGTGTGCGCCAGATGCTGGGCGCGGTAGACCGCTCCTACGTCTTCCGCCTCATCGACGCGCTGGCCCAGGGCGACGGCAAGACCGTGGTGGAAACGGCCGATGCCCTTCGCATGAACGGCCTGTCGGCCGCATCGACGCTGGAAGAAATGAGCGCCGTGCTGCAACGCATGGCCGTGTACCAGGCCGTGCCGCAAATGGCGCAGGCCGTGGATGCGAACGACCCCGAAGCCGTGGAAACCGCCCGCCTGGCGGGCCAGATGCCAGCCGACGAAACCCAGCTGCTGTACAGCCTGTGCCTGCATGGCCGTGCCGAGCTGGGCCTGGCGCCCGATGAGTACGCCGCGCTGACCATGGTGCTGCTGCGCCTGCTGGCCTTCAAAGCCCCTGCAGACCCGGCTGAAAAAAAAACTCTGACGCGGCCTGAGCCCGCACTGCCATCGACCCCAGGCCCCGCCTTGGCGCCTGCAGCGGTTGCTCCGCAGGCTGCCCCAATGCCGCCCGTAGCCCCTGCTGAGCCGGTGCCTCCCGCTGCGTTAGCACCCTCCGCTCCAACGACCACAACGACCACAACGACCCCAATGGCTCCTGCCGCTGCGCAGCCACCAGAGCCTGCGCCCCGGGCCGTGCCGTCTGCGCAGGCCCCTGTGGCGGCGCCCGCCCCGGCGGCTGCCCCAGCCCAGGCGGTTGCCCCGTGGGATGACGCTGGCAGCGAACCCCCGCCCTGGCCCGACGCGGACGATGGATCGGTACCTGCCCCTGCCGTTCCGCCAGCGCATGCGGCTCAAAATTCAGAACAAAATCTGCCTCCAGCGCTTAACAATCAAGCGCAAGCAGCTCCTGAATTGGTAGCAATCCCGGTGCGCGAGGCGTCTGAGCCCAGCGAGCGCTTGCAGCCCTTGCCCCTGTCGGCCCCCACCCCGGTATCGACCCGCTACACGCCCACCGAAGAGGGCGATGTGTGGCACGCCACGGTGCAGCAGCTGGTGGCGGCCGAGGCCATCACCGCCCTGGTGCGCGAGCTGGCCTTGCAATCCCAACTGGTGGCGCGCGATGGCGCCCACTGGCTGCTGCGGGTGGAGCGCGAATCGCTCAACCAGCCCACGGCCCGCGAGCGCCTGCGCTCGGCGCTGGAAACTGCAGGCCACGCCACGCAGATCAGCGTGGAGGTGGGCCGCGTGATCGACAGCCCCGCCCGCCGCAACGCCGCCGCGGCTGCCGAACGCCAGCGCCTGGCCGAAGAAACCGTGATGAACGACCCCTATGTGCAGACGCTGATGCGCGACCACGGCGCGAAGATCGTGCCTGGCAGCATCAAGCCACTGTAATTTTTGACCCTCGCCATTTTTCAAAAGAAGGAAACCATCCATGTTCAACAAAGGACAACTCGCCGGCCTGATGAAGCAAGCCCAGGCCATGCAGGACAACCTCAAGAAGGCCCAGGACGAACTGGCGTTTGTCGAGGTGGAAGGCGAATCGGGCGCGGGCCTGGTCAAGGTGGTGATGACTTGCAAGCACGATGTCAAACGCATCACCATCGACCCGAGCCTGCTGGCCGAAGACAAGGACATGCTGGAAGACCTGGTGGCGGCTGCGTTCAATGCGGCGGTGCGCAAGGCTGAAGAGACTTCTTCGGAGAAGATGGGCAAACTCACAGCAGGGATGCCAGGCCTCCCCGGCGGCATGAAATTCCCTTTCTGATGCTGGCTACCGAGCGGGCGATCTGCGTCGTTGGGCGGTGCTCGCAATCCTCACGTACTTTAAGTACGTTCCGGTTGCTGTGCTCCGTCCGCCTAGCAGCTCATCCCGCTCGCTACGCCCTTGAGGGTGGGGTGTGAAGGCAGGAGAGGACAGGGGTTGGATGGGATATTTCTGATCTTTCTCCAGCCCGTTCGGGCTGAGCTTGTCGAAGCCCTGATCGCCCACCACCGTTCGGGCTGAGCTTGTCGAGGCCAGGGCTATCCCCTCATCGTTCAGGCTGAGTCTGTCGAAGCCTTGCACCGCACTTTCCCGTATTTCTGTCCCGACTCTCCCAGATTGCCCACCCACCCATGTCCTCCACCAACGCCCTTGATGTCTTGATTCAGGCGCTGCGCCGTTTGCCGGGGGTGGGGGTCAAGTCTGCGCAGCGCATGGCGTTTCATTTGATGCAGCATGACCGGGATGGGGCCGAGGCGTTGTCGGTGGCGCTGCATGGTGCGGTGCAGAACGTGCACCACTGCGCACGCTGCCATACGTTCACCGAGGATGACATCTGCAGCACCTGCCTGGACCCTGAGCGGGATGCTTCGCGGCTGTGTGTGGTGGAGACCCCGGCCGATCAATCGGCGCTGGAGCGCACGGGGGCGTTCAAGGGGCTGTACTTTGTGCTGATGGGGCGCCTGAGCCCGCTCGATGGCATTGGCCCCAAGGAAATTGGCCTGCACAAGCTCATGGAGCGCGCCAGCGATGGCGTGGTGCAAGAGGTGATTTTGGCCACCAACTTCAATGCCGAAGGCGAGGCCACGGCGCATGTGTTGAGTGAAGCTCTCAAGAGCCGGGGCCTGCATGTGACCCGCCTCGCACGCGGCGTGCCGGTGGGCAGCGAGCTGGAGTACGTGGACCTGGGCACCATTGCGCACGCGCTGGTCGACCGCCGCTGAAGTGCAGGCCTGAGGCCTGGCCATCGTGGGTAGAATACTCCCGAATTCATAGCGGCTAGCGCTTATACACAGGGGCTTTGAGCCCTTAAAGGCTTAAAAATGAACACATCCATGCAACTGGCCCGCTTCACGGTGGCGTACTGGTGCGTCCTGGTGGCCGCGTTGCTGCCCATCGTGTGCGCCTGGATCGCCAAGCGGGGCGCCCTCGGCAAGCCCGTAGACCAGGGCGGCTTCGACAACAGCGACCCACGGGGCTGGCTGGCCCGCCAGTCCGATTGGCGGGCCCGTGCCAACGCCGCGCAGGCCAACAGTTTTGAAGTGCTGCCGTTTTTCATCGGCGCGGTCATCATTGCGCACCAGCTCGGGGCCCGGCAGACTTGGCTGGACTTGCTGGCCATGCTGTTCATCATGTTGCGCATCTTCTACATCATGATGTACGTGTCCAACATGCCCACGGCCCGCAGTGCGGTGTGGGGGGCGGCGTTCTTTGTGAACATCGCCATTTTGTTTGTGGGCTACCACTGACACCAGTGTTGAGGTGCCAAACGCTCACCTTTCGCTCAACCGCTCCCTCTCCATCACATTCACGCGCCTCTACGGTGCAGGTTCAGGCAAACCCTGGTCTGCGCGGTGGGGGCGCTTTGGCTTTAGAGCTGTCGTAGAACCGGTTTGCAGGCCCGTGACGGGGGCTCGGGCATGTTCGTCCCTCGCGTTGCCCGCTGGTTACCTCAGTTTTTCGACTGTTTCCCCACCTTTTTCACAGTACGTAGAAGCCCGCAGGGGTGATCCCTGATGTTTTCGCCCGATGGCTCCGGCACAATTGTTGCAGTGCAGCATCTTTGGTCTTTTCTGCGCTGCATTGTGTGCGTTGCACTTTTTTGGGCTGTCTTGATTCCATGTCGCGTTTTCTGATCCACCGCCGTACCCTGGGGGCCGCATCCGTTGCGTACGCCGCTGGCGTTTTTGCGCCCTTGCTGGGCGCCCAGTCGGCCCCCGTGGGCGACTTGGGGCGGGTGACGCTGGCGGTGGCCGGGCAGAACGAGATGTACCACCTGCCGGTGCTGCTGGCCGACCAGCTCGGGTTTTTCCGCGCCGAAGGGCTGGATGTGGTGCTGCGCGACTTCAATGCCGGTGCGCTGGCTTTGCAGGCGTTGCAAGAGGGGGCGGTGGATGTGGTCTCGGGCGCTTACGAGCACACCATCCGCCAGCAGGTCCGTGGGTTGCCCCTGCGCTCCATGGTGCTGCACGGGCGCGCACCCCAGGTGGCCCTGGGCATATCGCAGCGTGCGCTGCCCAAGTACGAATCCTTGCGTGACCTGGCCGGGCGGCGCATTGGCGTGTCGGCCCCGGGCTCGTCCACCCACACCTTTGCGCGCTGGGTGTTGGCGCGTGAAGGGCTTGCACCAGAGGAGGTGACCTTTGTCGCCATGCCTTCTGGGGCGGCAGCCCTGGCTGCCCTGCGCGCGGGGCAGATGCACGCGCTGTGCCATTCAGACCCCATCGTGGCGCAGGCCGAGCAAAAGCTGGCCCTGCGCGTGGTGGCCGATGCGCGCACGCTCAAGTCCTCGCAGGATTTGTTTGGCGGCAACATGCCCGCCAGTTGTCTGTATGCAGCCCAGCCCTTTGTCCAGAAGCGCACCGACCAAGTGCAGGCCCTTGTGCACGCCATGGTGCACACCCTCAAGTGGCTGCAAACGGCAGAGCCTGCCGATATCGTCAAGGCGTTGCCGGCGGCCTATCTGGCGGGCGACAGGGCGTTGTACCTGGCCGCTTTCTATCGCATGCGCGAGACCTTCTCGCCCAACGGGGTGATGCCGGACGACGGCCCTGCCGTGGCGCTGCGCACCCTGACGCTGGCCTACCCTGAGTTGGCGGGCAGCAAGGTGGACTTGGCGCGCACCTTCTCGAACGACTGGGTGCGCAAGGCACGGCAAAAATTCAACGTGTGAGGGCGCGGGGCAGGGTGTGCTCGGGCAAGATAGCGGCCTGTTTCACTTTGTGCAGAAAGACCCGCCATGTCGTTGAGTCTCAGTATCGGCCCTTTGGTGTCCCTGATTGCTGGCATCCTGATCCTGGTCATGCCCCGTTTGCTCAGCACCATCGTGGCGCTGTACCTCATCATCATGGGCATTTTGGGCCTGATGGGCATGGCGTCGCTGCGCCTTTAAGAACCTGTTCAACGTCTTTTGGGAGATTGCATTGGAGTGCAATCGGGATGAGTGGATGCCTCGGATGCGCCGCATGGGCTCATGCCCATGCAAGCAGCCGGGGCGTTCAATCGCCCGATTTCACTCCAACCCGTAGGGCAAGTGCCTTGCCGGGCGGTCTGCGGCGTTGCGGCGCTTGCCAATAGCCGAGCTATTGGCGGCACACCGCGCCTAGCACCCCATCCCGGCAAGACACTTGTGCAACTCCAAAAAGACGTTGAACAGGTTCTAAGGCCTTGCATAAACACAAAGCGCCTGTCTTTGCAGGCGCTTTGTTAAGTGAATGCAGGGGCGTGCTCAGCGGCGGCGTACTTTAGAGGGCGTGCCACCACGGCGCGTTGGGGCCGATGCGGTCTTGCTGGCGCTGCTGCGGGCTTGCACGCGTGGCTGTGCGGCGGCAGCGATTTGGCGCACGGGCAGGTACATCACCACCTGTTGTCCGGCCTTGAAGGCGGCGCTCAGCTTCACATCGTTCCAATCGGCCACGTTGGCGGCACTGACCTTGTAGCGCTGCGCAATGCTGGCCACTGTTTCGCCTTTGGCGGCCCGCACCGAGGTGCGCCGTGTCACGATTTCGGGGGCCAGCGCCACTTGGCCGTTGTCTGCCAGGTGCGATGAAACGTCCTGGCGCGTGGTGGCGCTGCGCGGCACGATGAGTGCCGAGCCCGCCTTGATGAGCATGCGCGGGGGGATGTTGTTGAGGCTGCGCAGGTCGTTCTCGCTCATGTCCGTGCGGCGCGCTGCTTCGGCCACGGTCATGGTGCTGGGGGCAGACCACACGGTCCAGCTCGCGTACTGGCCTTCGCTGCGGGCTTCCAGGTTGCGTTGGAAAACTTTGGCGTTGTCCCAGGGCAAGAGGATCTGCGGGGTTCCCGCCGCCAGGATCACGGGTTTGTGGAAAGAAGGGTTCAGCGCCTTGAAATCTGCTTCGCGAATGCCCGCAAGGCTCGCCACCAGCGACACATCGATGTCGTGGGTGACGTCCACCGTCTGGAAATAGGGGTGGTTCTCAATCAGTGGCAGCTCGGTCTTGAAGGCGTCCGGGTTGGCCACGATGTTCTTGACGGCCTGCAGCTTGGGCACATACAGGCGTGTTTCAGCGGGCATGTTCAGGTCGGTGTAGCTGGTGCCCAGGCCTGCCTTTTGGTTGCGCGCAATGGCACGGCCCACGCTGCCTTCGCCCCAGTTGTAGGCGGCCAGGGCCAGGTGCCAGTCGCCAAACATGCCGTAGAGCTTTTGCAGGTAATCCAGCGCTGCGCGGGTGGAGGCCAGCACATCGCGCCGGTCATCGCGAAACGCGTTTTGCTTCAGGTCGAAGTAGTTGCCGGTGGCGGGCATGAATTGCCACATGCCCGCTGCCTTGGCGCTGGAGACAGCCTGCGGGTTGAAGGCGCTTTCAATGTAAGGCAGCAGGGCCAGTTCGGTGGGCATGCCGCGCCGCTCCAGTTCCTCAACGATGTGAAAGAGGTATTTGCTGGAGCGCTCGGTCATGCGCTGCATGTAGTCTGGTCGGCTGGCATACCACTGCTCGCGGTCTTGCACCAGATCGTTTTGCAGGTCGGGCATGGCAAAGCCGCGACGGATGCGATCCCACAGATCTGCAGGAGCGGAGAGCGATGCCACTTCGCGGCTGGAGGCGTTGGCGGCCGTGATGGGCTGCAGCGGCCCCTTGGGGATGAGTGGCGTGTGGCCTGCCTGGCGGCTGGTGGGTGTTTCGTTGGGCGAGTTGCTGGCGGTATCCGGCGCTCCACCGGTGGTGGCGCAGCCTGTCAGCCACAGCATGCCAAGCAGGCTGGCAATGTGCAGAAATTTCATCGAAACTCGTTCTTCCATGTGCGCAAAGCGGCCAGTACGGCGATTGCGTCGTTGCTGTCGATCTGCGGCGCGTGGGCCTTGGCTGCTCGTGCAACCTCTGGCTGCTGAACCCGCAGGAATGGGTTGATGCTGCGCTCCAGTGCCATGTGGGATGGCAGCGTGGGGCGGTTGGCGGCCCGTTGGGCCAGGCACCAGGCGTTGTAGTTGAGCAGTGCTGCGTTGGCGGGTTCCACCGCCAGCGCAAATTTCAGGTTAGAGAGTGTGTATTCGTGCGCGCAGCATACCCGTGTGTTGTCGGGCAGTGCACTGAGCTGGCTGAGCGATGTGTGCATTTGTGCCGGAGTCCCCTCAAACAACCGACCGCAGCCACCCGAGAACAAGGTGTCTCCACAGAACAGCAGGGGCTCGTCCCCGCCTCCAACGCCAGCGCCGTAATAAGCAATGTGCCCGGCGGTGTGTCCGGGCACGTCCAGCACGTCCAGCGTGAGGCCCAGCACCGTGACCTGGTCGCCCTGGCTCAGGCCCGTGAGGGGCTGGGGGATGTCTTCGCCTGCCGGGCCGTACACGCGGGCCCCGGTGTGCTCACGCAAAACCCCTACGCCACCGACATGATCGGCATGGTGGTGGGTGACTAGAATTGCCTGCAAGGACAGCCCCATGGACTGCAGCGCCTCCAGCACGGGCGCGGGGTCTCCAGGGTCCACCACCACCGCATGCTGCGCGTCGTGCAGCATCCAGATGTAGTTGTCGGTAAAGGCGGGTAGCGGCAGCAAGTTCATGAGCTCTCAAATTATAGATTTGCACCAGTGGTTCGACTCTGCGCCCGGAAGGTACCTGCTGGCCTGGGAGCAGGCTTGCATGGACGAGGCCGTGGCCGACATCTTTGGCTACCATGCAGTGCAACTGGGCATGCCCCGCATTGATGGCCTGCGCACCAACCGCATGCCCCACCAGTGGCTTGCCTTGGGCGCAGATGCATTGCTGAATGAACCGGGGGACTGGGGCGGCCCCATCCCCCCTGATGCACCGCGCGCAGTGGCCTTGTGGGCCGAGCCTGTGGCGTTGCCGTTTCCCAGCGCCAGCCTGGACCTGGTGGTGTTGCCCCACACCCTGGAGCTGAGCGAAGACCCGCACATGGCACTGCGCGAGGTCGAGCGTGTGCTGGTGCCCGAGGGGCGTGTGGTGATTGCCGGGCTCAACCCCCTGAGCCTGTGGGCCCTGCGCCAGATGCGGGTGCGCTTGTGCCAGCGCTGGATGGGCGGCTCGCTGTATTTGCCAGATGCTGGTGAGTTCATCGGCTTTGGGCGCTTGCGTGACTGGCTGCGATTGTTGAGCTTTGAGGTCGAGTCGGCCCAGTTTGGCTGTTATCGTCCAGCGGTGCGCAGTGCCGAGTGGCTGGAGCGCTTTGCCTGGGTGGACCCGCTGGGCGAAAAGTGGTGGCCCATTTTTGGTGCGGCCTATTTTTTGGTAGCGGTCAAGCGTGTCCATGGCATGCGCCTGCTGGGCCCTGCCTGGCGCTCTGGCAAGGCCCGCGTGGCCGCAACGGTGCCCGTGGTGCGGCGCACGGACCCAGGTGGCCCGGTGCGCAGGCGCTGACCCAGGGGCTGCGCAGGCCACGCATGGGCTCGCTGCTGGGCAGGGCGATTGGGCTTTGCGCTCTCACACCCTCCTATTCATCATCTTCACATTTGCAGGAATCCAGTTTGAACCAGGTCGAGATATACACAGATGGCGCATGCAAAGGCAACCCTGGCCCAGGGGGCTGGGGGGTGCTGCTGCGTTCAGGTACGCTGGAAAAAGAGTTGTTTGGCGGCGAGCTGGGCACCACCAACAACCGCATGGAGCTGATGGCGGTGATCGAGGCGCTCACGGCCCTCAAGCGGCCCTGCGCCGTCACGCTGTTTCTGGACAGCGAATACGTGCGCAAAGGCATCACCGAGTGGATTCATGGCTGGAAGGCCAAAGGCTGGCGCACGTCGTCCAACCAACCAGTCAAGAATGTGGAGCTGTGGAAGCGCCTTGACGCGCTGGTGAGCACGGGGGGGCACCGCATTGAATGGCGCTGGGTCAAGGGCCACTCGGGCGATCCGGGCAATGAACGGGCAGATGCGCTGGCCAACAAAGGCGTGGACAAAGCCAACGGCCGTTGAGGTAAGGGCTTCGCCCCGGGCGCTCGGGGCAGGCTCTGCGCAAAGCGCCTTGCTTGAGGGGTGAAGCGCACCGCGCCGTGGCTGCGTGTAAAGCTTGTGTAAATCTCGCACAACAGACCACGGGGGTAAGCGCCAAAGTGAATGCACAACTTGGTACGCACTGATACATTGCTTCGCTGCATGTCGCAACTCCCCAGGTTTGATGGATCCATGGCGCTCAAGAACAAATACGTCGTTTTTGCGGTTATCGGTTTGGCCGCTGCTTCCGGTGCGGCCTGGTGGCTCCAGTCACCCTCGAAGGCTTCGCGCCCCGATGCGGCAGCCCTTCAGGCCAAGTCGGCGCCTCAAGGCGGTGGAAAGCCTGTGATGGTGGAAGCCACCGCTGTGCGCCAGATGGCCTTGCGCGACGACGCCGAGGCCGTGGGCAGCCTGCGGTCACGGCGCAGCGTGGTGCTGCGGCCTGAAATCAGTGGGCGCATCACCCAATTGAACTTTCGCGATGGACAGCGGGTGCGCAAGGGGCAGTTGCTGGTGCAGCTAGACGACCAACTGCCCCGGGCCCAGGTGCAGCAAAGCCGGGCTGAGTTGTCGATTGCCCGCGCCAACCACAAACGCAACCAGGAGCTGGTGGCCCAGGGCTTCATCAGCCAGCGTTCCGTGGACGAAAGTGCGGCCAACTTGGAGGTGGCAGAGGCCAAGCTGGCCCTGTCTGAGGCCACGGCGCAGCGCCTGCGCATCCTGGCGCCCTTCGATGGCATCGCGGGCATTCGGGGGGTGAACGTGGGCGACTACCTCAAGGATGGCGCCGACATCGTCAACGTGGAAGACCTGGACGCGGTGTATGTGGACTTCCGCCTGCCCGAGCGGCTGCAGGACAAGGTCAAACCTGGCCAACTGGCCCGCGTGGCCTTTGATGCGCTGCCGGGTGTGCAGTATTCGGCAGTGGTGCAGGCCATCAACCCGCAAATTGACGCCGATGGGCGCTCCATTGCCGTGCGCGGTTGCATCGACAACCGCCGCTTGCAGTTGCGCCCCGGCATGTTTGCCCGCGTGACAGCGGTGTTTGGCGAGCGTGCAGACGCCCGCGTGATCCCTGAGGAAGCCATCGTGCCCGATGGCACCGCACCCTATGTGCTGCGCATCGTGCCCGGCAAGGAAGAGGGCAGCAAGATTGCCAAACGCACCCCGGTGCGCCTGGGCGCTCGCACCCCCGGCTTTGTCGAGGTGGTGGAAGGGTTGGCCGCCGGGGATGTGGTGGTGACCGCCGGGCAGCAACGCTTGCAGCGCGATGGTCTGGCCGTGCGTGTGGTGGAGCTGGGTCAGTCTGCGGGCGATGCCAAGGCAGCGGCGGCGCCCACTCCAACTCCGCCTGCATCCGCTGCAGACACTGCGGCTGCAGTCCCCGCTGCGGCCTTCGCCACGGTGGTGGCGACCAGTACCCGCGCAGCATCTGCTGCTGCCAGCCCGCAGCCTGGGCTGCCCGATGCGCGTGCTGCCAATCCGTGCCAAGGGGCGGCAGAGCCTGCGGTGCCGCCTGGCCCCACGCGCGCGGCCCGTGGCGCGCGTTCCTCCTGAGTTCTGCATTTTTGACATCGCCCGACGCCTGCCATGCAACTTGCTGAAATCTCCATCCGTCGGCCGGTCTTCGCCACCGTCCTGTCTTTGCTGGTCTTGCTGGTGGGGGCCGTCAGCTTCACCCGCTTGACGGTGCGTGAGTACCCCAAGATCGACGAACCCGTGGTCACCGTGAGCGTGCGCTACGCGGGGGCCTCGGCCGAGGTGATCGAATCCCAGGTCACCAAGCCCCTCGAAGACTCGATTGCCGGTATTGATGCGGTGGACGTGATCACCTCCATCAGCCGCGCCGAGCAAAGCCAGATCAGTGTGCGCTTTCGCCTGGAGAAGGATGCCGACAACGCCGCCGCCGAGGTGCGTGACCGCACCGCCCGCGTGCGCAACCGCCTGCCCGACGCGGTGGACGAACCCGTCATCGCCAAGGTGGAGGCAGATGCCTCGCCCGTGATGTGGCTGGCCTTCAGCAGCGACACGCGCAGCCCGCTCGAAATCAATGACCTGCTCAACCGCATCGTCAAGCCCCGGCTGCAGACGGTGACGGGCGTGGCCGATGTGCCGATTTACGGCGAGCGCCGCTATGCCATGCGCATCTGGCTGGACCCCGAGCGCATGGCCGGCTACCGCCTCACAACGCAGGACGTGGAAGACGCCATCCGCCGCAACAACCTGGAGCTGCCCGCGGGCCGCATCGAGTCGCAGCAGCGCGAGTTCAGCGTGACCTCGCAGACGGAGCTGGCGCGTCCGGCGCAGTTCTCTGACATCGTCATCCGCACGGTGAGTGGTTTTCCGGTGCGCATGCGCGATGTGGCACGGGTGGAGGAAAGCGCCGCCAGCGACCGCAGCCGCGTGCGCCTCAATGGCCGCGAAGCCATATCGATGGGCGTGATCCGCCAGGCCACGGCCAACCCGCTGGAGCTGTCTGCCGGTGTGCGCGCCATGCTGCCCACCTTGAAGGCCGACCTGCCCGCCGACATCACCATCGACGTGGCCAACGACAACTCGCTGTTCATCGACCGCTCGGTCAAGAGCGTGTACCACACCATTGGCGAGGCGGTGGTGCTGGTGGCGTTGGTGATCTTTGTGTTCTTGCGCACCTTGCGTGCCTCCATCATTCCCATCATCACCATCCCGGTGAGTCTGGTGGGTACGTTTGCGCTGATGTCCCTGGCGGGCTTCTCCATCAACACCTTGACCTTGCTGGCCCTGGTGTTGGCCATCGGGCTGGTGGTGGACGATGCCATCGTGATGCTGGAGAACATTTACCGGCACATTGAAGAGGGGCTGGACCCGTTCTCGGCCGCCATCAAGGGGGCGCGTGAAATCGGCTTTGCCATCATCGCCATGACGCTCACGCTGGTGGCGGTGTACGCGCCGCTGGCGTTCACCCCGGGCCGCACTGGGCGGTTGTTTGTGGAGTTTGCGCTGGCCCTGGCCGGGGCGGTGGTGGTGTCGGGCTTTGTGGCGCTGACCCTGTCGCCCATGATGTGCTCGCTGCTGCTCAAGCACAACCCCAATCCGAACTGGTTTGACCGCTCCATGGAGCGGTGGCTCACGGCCCTGTCAGACGCCTATGGCCGCCTGCTGCGCTGGGTGGTGACGGCGCGGTGGGGTGGGCGCGGGGAAGACGGCTCTGGTGGAGGGCTGCGTGGTGCGCTGTTCCAGGCCCGCTGGCTGGTGGTGGCGGTGATGCTCGTCAGTGGGGCCGGTTTGGTGGCGATCTACCCCAAGATGAAGCAAGAGCTATCGCCCATGGAAGACCGGGGCACGATTCTCGTCAACGTCACCGCGCCCGATGGCGCCACGCTGGACTACACCAACCGCTACGCGCTGGAGCTGGAAAAGATTGGCCGCGAGTACCCCGAGTTCGACCGCATCTTCGCCAACATCGGCAACCCCACGGTAGCGCAAGGCAGCGTGATCTACCGCACGGTGGATTGGGAGCAGCGCGAGCGCAGCACCCTGGCCATGGCGCGTGACCTGCAGCCCAAGGTGGCTGCTTTGCCGGGGGTGAATTCGTTTTTGATCACCCCGCCGTCGCTGGGCCAGGGCTTTCGCTCGCGGCCCCTCACGTACGTGATACAGACCTCGGACAGCTACGAGAACCTGAACGCCGTCACCAACCAGATGATGGCCGAGATTGCCAAGAACCCCGGCATCATCTCGCCCGATGTGGACCTGCGCCTGAACAAGCCCGAGCTGCGCATCAGTGTGAACCGCGAGCGCGCCGCCGACCTGGGCGTGAGTGTGGACGTGGTGGCCAAGGCCATTGAGACCATGCTGGGCGGGCGCACCGTGACGCGCTACAAGCGCGATGCCGAGCAGTACGACGTGATCGTGCAAACCGAGGCCCGGGGCCGCACCACGCCAGAGAACATTGACAGCATCTACGTGCGTGGCCGCAACGACGCCATGATTCCGCTCTCCAGTCTGGTGAACGTGAAGGAGAGTGTGAGCCCGCGCGAGCTGAACCACTTTGGCCAGCGCCGCTCGGTCACCATCACGGCCAACCTGTCGCCCGACTATTCGCTGGGCGAGGCGCTGACCTTCATGGACTCCACCGCCGCCAAGGTGCTCAAGCCTGGCTACACCACTGACCTCAACGGCACCTCGCGCGAGTTCAAAAGCTCGCAGGGTGCCCTGGGCATCGTCTTCCTGCTGGCGCTGGTGTTCATCTTCCTGGTGCTGGCCGCGCAGTTCGAGAGCTTCATCGATCCCCTGGTCATCATGGTGTCGGTGCCACTGTCCATGATCGGTGCGCTGCTGGCGCTGCAGTGGAGCGGGGGCTCGCTCAACGTGTACTCGCAGATCGGCCTCATCACGCTGGTGGGCCTGATCACCAAGCACGGCATCTTGATTGTGGAGTTCACCAACCAACTGCGCGAAGAGGGTATGGACATGGTGGACGCGCTGGTCAAAGCCTCGGCCCAGCGCCTGCGCCCCATTCTGATGACCACCGGCGCCATGGTGCTGGGCGCTGTGCCCCTGGCGCTGGCCACCGGGGCTGGGGCCGAGACGCGGTCACAGATTGGCTGGGTGATCGTGGGCGGCATGTCGCTGGGCACCTTGCTCACCATTTTTGTGGTGCCCACCATGTACACCCTGTTTGCCCGCAAGGCGGTGCCGGGGGCCAAGACCACCGTGGCGGTGGAGAGTGCCACGCCGCACGCCGATGGCCCTGTAGGGTCTGCGGCGGCGCACGGCTGAGTCGCACTGGCTGCACCCACAAAAAAAGGCCCTTGGCATCACGCCAAGGGCCTTTTTAATTGAATGTGCCTCTAGCGCTTGTTGGATAAGCGCTAGTAGCTATTAAATTAATAGCATTTGGGTGGTTGCTTACTGAGCCGCCCAGCCGCCGTCCATGTTCCAGGCCACGCCACGCACGTTGTTGGCGGCGGTGGAGCAGAAGAACACCGCCAGGTCACCCAGCTCCTCGGGGGTGGTGAATTGCATGGAGGGCTCTTTCTCGCCCAGCAGCAGCTTGGTGGCTTCTTCGTTGCTCAGGCCGTGGGCGGCGGCCTTGGCGTCCACCTGCTTTTGCACCAGCGGTGTCAGCACCCAGCCGGGGCAGATGGCGTTGGCCGTGATGCCTGTGGTGGCGGTCTCCAGCGCCGTCACTTTGGTCAACCCCACGATGCCGTGCTTGGCGGCCACATAGGCGGACTTTTGGGCCGAGCCCACCAACCCGTGCACCGACGCCACGTTGATGATGCGGCCCCAGTTGGCCTTGCGCATGCTGGGCAGTGCCAGGCGCGATGTGTGGAAGGCGCTGGTCAGGTTGATGGCCAAAATGGCATCCCACTTCTCCACGGGAAAGTCTTCCACATTGGCGACATGCTGGATGCCCGCGTTGTTGACCAGAATGTCCACCTGGCCAAACTGGGTGGCGCTGTAGCGCATCATGTCTTCGATGTCTGCCGCCCGGCTCATGTCCGCCCCGTGGTAAGCCACCTGGGCACCCGCCGCCTGGCCTGCGGCCAGCACCTCGGCCCGGGGCGCATCCACGTCACCAAACCCGTTGAGCACGATGTTGGCCCCCTGGCGGGCCAGGGCTTTTGCAATGCCCAGGCCGATGCCGCTGGTAGAGCCGGTGACGAGGGCCGTTTTGCCTTTCAGCATGAGAGTTTCTCCCTAATGAACATGACTGGGGAACATGACTGGCGCAACCAGGGTGCCGGCGGCCCCACCGCAGGGCAAAGGCTTTTGCTGCATACCGGTTTGCGCAAGTCCTAATGAATTACGATGCAACGCAGCCATTATCAAGCGCTGCCTTCGGATTTCGCACCCATGATTGAACCTACGCTGAACTACGTACCGTGCCCAGGCCTTGCTGCGGCCTCGGCACCAGCAGCCCTGACCGACGTGACCGACGCATCGCCTGCGCAGCATCCTGTGGCGCAACCGGCCGTCCACCCAGCAGCCCACCGCATGGCGTATTGGGAGTGGAATGCCACCGGCAACCCCGCCCACCCGCATGTGGTGGTGTGC
This sequence comes from Acidovorax sp. 56, assembly GCF_002749705.1. NCBI lineage: Bacteria > Pseudomonadati > Pseudomonadota > Betaproteobacteria > Burkholderiales > Comamonadaceae > Acidovorax > Acidovorax sp. 56. The sequence goes on along the minus strand of NZ_PEEV01000001.1, from coordinate 1,832,957 downwards.
GTGCATGGCCTGTCGCGCCAAGGGCGCGACTTTGACACCCTGGCCCGCAGCCTCAGCGCCCACGCGCGCGTGATTTGCCCGGATGTGGTGGGGCGTGGCCAAAGCGACTGGCTGGCAGACCCCATGGGCTATCAGCTGCCGGTGTACGCGGCCGACATGCTGGCCTTGCTGGCGCAGGTGCACCAGCAAGGCCCCATTGCCACCCTCGATTGGGTGGGGACCAGCATGGGGGGGCTCATCGGTATGGCCCTGGCGGGGCAACCGGGCTTGCCCTTGCCAGCACCCGTTCGCCGATTGGTGCTCAACGATGTGGGTCCGGTCATCCAATGGCAGGCGCTGCAGCGCATTGGCCAATACCTGGGCTACCCAGCGCGGTTTGAATCGCTGCAGCAGGCGGCCGATGCGATGTGGGCCATCTCCAGCAGCTTTGGGCCGCACACCCCCGCGCAGTGGCTGGCGCTCTCTCAACCCATGGTGCGCAGCCTGCCCGAAGGGGGTTTGGCGCTGCACTACGACCCGGCGATTGCCGTGCCGTTCAGGGCGCTGACGCTCGAGGCCGCTGCCGCAGGCGAAGCCGCCTTGTGGCAGCTGTACGACCACATCCAGGCGCAAACCCTGTTGCTGCGCGGTGCGCAGTCAGACTTGCTCTCGCGAGAAACCGCCAGCGCCATGCAGGCCCGTGGCCCCAGGGCACGCTGCGTGGAGTTGGAAGGCGTGGGGCATGCCCCCACTTTGGTGGCTGCCGACCAGGTGGCCGTGGTGCAGGACTTTCTTCTGGCCGCTCCCCTCGAAAAAGGTGCCTTGGCAGAATGAAGACGAACCCCTCGACCCACGTCCCCACCCTCGCGCCCTCCGAGCCCCTGCCGCAGCTGATTGCTGCCACGGCCCATGCACTGCCCGAGCAAGTGGACGCTCTGGCCCGGGCCCGGGCTTTTGCCGAGCCCTTGCTGGCCTGCGAGACGCTGGACTCTGGCGAAAACACCCTGGTCCACGCCGACGCCGTGGCGGCCATCCTCAAAGGCATTGGCGGCTCTGAAGCCATGCAGGCCGCGTGCTACCTGGTGTATGCCTGCGTGCACCTCAACAAGCCCGAAGAGGTGATCGCCAAAGCGTTTGGCGACAACTTTGCTGCCCTGGCGGTCGAGACCACCAAGCTCATGCGGGTGCAGCGCCAGGCCCTGGCCGCCGAGCAGGTCGATGACCCTGCAGTGCAGACCGAGAACGTGCGCAAGATGCTGCTGGCCTTCTCGCGTGACTTGCGGGTGGTGATGCTGCGGTTGGCTTCGCGTCTGCAAACGCTGCGCTTTCATGCGGCCAGCAAGCGGTCGGTGTCGCCCAGCTTGGCCCGCGAATCGCTGCAGGTGTTCGCGCCGCTGGCCAACCGCCTGGGCATCTGGCAGATGAAGTGGGAGCTGGAGGACTTGTCCTTTCGCTTCCTGGAGCCCGACACCTACAAGGAAGTGGCTCGGCTGCTCGATGAAAAGCGCGGCGAGCGTGAGGTGTACATGCAGCAGCTGCGCCAGCGGCTGGAGTCCGAACTGCGTGGGCGCAGCATCAGCGCCACCGTGCAGGGGCGGCCTAAGCACATCTACAGCATCGTCAAGAAGATGCGGGGCAAGTCGCTGAACTTTGACCAAGTGCTGGACTTGCGTGCGTTGCGCGTGGTGGTGCCCAGCGTGAAGGATTGCTACGCGGCCCTCAGTTGGGTGCACGAGCAGTTCACTCCCATCGTGGAAGAGTTTGACGACTACATCGCCAAGCCCAAGCCCAACGGCTACCAGTCGTTGCACACCATCGTGCGGGACGAGCAAGGCCGCCCGGTCGAAATCCAGATCCGAACCCAGGCCATGCACGACCACGCCGAGCATGGCGTGGCGGCGCATTGGGCGTACAAGGAGGCAGGCAGCAAAGGCTACGCAGGCGTGTCTGCCGCAGGCGAGTACGACGCCAAGATCGCCGTGCTGCGCCAGCTGCTGGCCTGGGAGCGCGATCTGGCGGGCACCGTGCCCAACCGGGGGCTGTTTGAAGACCGCATCTATGTGCTGACGCCCGATGCGGCGGTGATCGAGCTTTCGCAAGGCGCTACCCCGGTGGACTTTGCCTATGCCGTGCACACCAGTGTGGGGCACCGCTGCCGGGGGGCACGGGTGGACGGCGCCATGGTGCCGCTGAACACCCCATTGCAAAACGGCCAGACGGTGGAAATCAGCACCGTCAAGGAAGGCCGCCCCTCGCGCGACTGGCTCAATGCCGAGCTGGGCTACCTCACCAGCAACCGTGCCAAGGCCAAGGTGCGCGCCTGGTTCAACGCCCAGGCCACGCACGAAACGGTGGCCCGTGGGCGTGAGGCGGTGGAAAAGCTGCTACAGCGCGAAGGCAAAACCGCCATGAAGCTGGACGACCTGGCTGCGCAGCTGGGCTTCAAATCTGCGGACGGTTTGTTTGAAGTGGTGGGCAAGGACGAGTTTTCGCTGCGCAACATCGAGAACCTGCTGCGCCCGCCCGAGCCTGTGTTGCAGCCGGACGATTACCTGCTGCTCAAGAAAACCCGCACCAATGAATCTGCCCCCAAGGGCGGGGTGCTGGTGGTGGGCATTGATTCGTTGATGACCCAGCTGGCCAAGTGCTGCAAGCCAGCGCCGCCCGATCTGATTCGGGGTTTTGTCACGCGCGGCAAGGGTGTGAGTGTGCACCGCGCTGACTGCAGCAACTTCCGTGAGATGGCCGCGCGCAGCGCCGAACGGGTGATCGAGGTGGAGTGGGGTACGCCCAAGGCCGCCGCTGCTGCCGTGTACCCGGTGGATGTGGCGGTCGAGGCGGCTGACCGCCAGGGGCTGCTGCGCGATATCTCGGAAGTATTTGCCCGTGAAAAGACCAACGTGATCGGGGTGCAGACCCAGTCCGTCAAGGGCACCGCCTGGATGACTTTCACGGTAGAAGTGGCAGACTCTGGCCGCCTCAACAAGGTGCTGGGCATCGTGGCTTCGGTGCCGGGGGTGCGCTCAGCACGGCGGCGCTGAGTGCAGAGTTTTGCGAGACCTGCATTTTTGATGCTATACTCGCATTCTCGAATACAAACAGGCGCGTAGCTCAGCTGGTTAGAGCACCACCTTGACATGGTGGGGGTCGTTGGTTCGAGTCCAATCGCGCCTACCAACTAACCATTGGTAAAAAGCCTTCCAAAGCAAGCTGCTTGGAAGGCTTTTTTATTTTCCGCCGTGAAACCGGGTGTTGGGTCGGCGCGCACGCCCATCAGGGTAATCCTCGGAGAATCTCCACCCCGTGGCTCTCTAGAATGTGTTGCACTGCAATACCCACATGGGCGTTCGCCCAAGGAGCCACGATTTGCCTGAATCCACCAGCGCCTCTGCCAAACCAGCGCAGCGCGTGATTAAGAAGTACCCCAATCGGCGCCTGTACGACACCGATACCTCCACCTACATCACGTTGACCGAGGTGCGGCAACTCGTCATGGATCACCAAAATGTGGTGGTGCGCGACGCCAAGACCGGTGAAGACCTCACGCGCAGCATCTTGCTGCAGATCATTCTGGAAGAGGAAGCGGGTGGGGCGCCTATGTTCAGTGAGGCGGTGCTGGCCAACATCATCCGGTTCTACGGCCATGCCATGCAGGGCTTCATGGGGGCTTATCTGGAGAAAAACGTCCAGGCCTTCACCGATGTGCAAACCAAGCTGGCCGAGCAGTCGCAAAGCGTGACACCAGAGATGTGGGCGCAGTTTATGAACCTGCAGTCGCCGATGCTCAAGGGCATGATGGGCAACTATGTGGAGCAATCCCAATCGATGCTCACGCAAATGCAGGAACAGATGCAAAAGCAGACCGAGCAGATGCTGGGCGCGTTCGGAATCAAAAGGTAGTCCCTGGGCTGCGTGGCGGCGGTCCCCGTCACAGGGGCTCTGCCCGCGCCAAACCTTGCCTTGAATAGGCAACTCCACCCGCCGAACGCCGGAACTGGGACAATACGGGGATATGAGCGAAGCAATTGCCCCCACCAAAACACCCAAAGTCGGATTCGTGAGCCTTGGCTGCCCCAAGGCACTGACCGATTCCGAACTCATCCTCACGCAACTGAGCGCTGAGGGTTATGAAACCTCCAAAACCTTCCAGGGCGCCGATCTGGTGATCGTCAACACCTGCGGTTTCATCGACGATGCCGTTAAGGAAAGCCTGGACACCATCGGCGAAGCCCTGGCTGAAAACGGCAAGGTGATTGTCACCGGCTGCCTGGGCGCGCGCGCAGGTGAGGGTGGCGGCAATATGGTGCGTGAAATGCACCCCAGCGTGCTGGCGGTGACCGGCCCCCACGCTACGCAAGAGGTGATGGACGCGGTGCACTTGAACCTGCCCAAGCCGCACGACCCGTTCATCGATCTGGTGCCCGGTGGCTTCGGTGTGGCGGGCATCAAGCTCACGCCCAAGCATTACGCCTACCTCAAGATCAGCGAAGGCTGCAACCACCGTTGCACGTTCTGCATCATCCCTTCCATGCGTGGCGATCTGGTATCGCGCCCGGTGGGGGATGTGCTGAGCGAGGCCAAGGCCTTGTTTGAAGGCGGGGTGAAAGAGCTGCTGGTCATCAGCCAAGACACCTCGGCCTACGGTGTGGATGTGAAGTACCGCACCGGTTTTTGGGATGGCAAGCCCGTCAAGACCCGCATGCTGGAGCTGGTGCAGACGCTGGGCGAGATTGCCGAGCCCTACGGCGCCTGGGTGCGCTTGCACTACGTGTACCCGTACCCGAGCGTGGACGAGGTGATTCCGTTCATGGCCACGGGCAAAGTGCTGCCTTACCTGGATGTGCCTTTTCAGCACAGCCACCCCGACGTGCTCAAGCGCATGAAGCGCCCCGCCAGTGGCGAGCGCAACCTCGAGCGCATCCAGCGCTGGCGCGAGGCCTGCCCCGAGATCGTGATTCGCAGCACCTTCATTGCCGGATTTCCGGGTGAGACGGAAGAAGAATTCCAGCACCTGCTCGACTTTGTGCGCGAGGCGCAGATTGACCGTGCAGGCTGCTTTGCCTACAGCGATGTGAATGGTGCTGCCGCCAACGAATTGCCCGGCATGCTGCCGATGGAAGTGCGTGAAGAGCGCCGTGCGCGCTTCATGGCGGTGGCCGAGGAAGTCTCTATCGCCCGGCTGCGCCAGCGCGTGGGCTCGACCATGCAGGTGCTGGTGGACCATGCCCCTGCGCTGGGCCGCAAGGGCGGCACGGGCCGTACTTACGGCGATGCCCCCGAGATCGATGGCGTGGTGCATCTGCTGCCACCCGAGAAGATCAGCAAGACGCTCAAGGTGGGTGAATTCACCAAGGCGCGCATTGTAGGCGTGCAAGGGCACGACCTGGTGGCTCTGCCCATCTGATCTGCATTGCCCGTGCCGAGGGGCGCATGGCCTTTGTCTTGTGGGTTTTCAGCGTGTTTCTCGGCCCGTTGTGGCGGTTGACGGGGCGCGCGAAGGTGCGCGTGCTATCGCAATGAGAACACGCCGTACGAGCAAAGCAAGGCCATGCCCAGAAAGGCACCAAAGTCCATCAACAAGTCGGTGCTGTCGGGCTCCTGGTCGCGGATGAGCACCCAGGTGGCGGCCCCGGCCAGCAAGGCACAGACGGGCAGGATCAGTGGAAAGTAAAAAAGCCATTTGGCCATGGGCAAACCTTTTGGGGGTGGATGTTGGGCGGTGCTTCAAGGAATGAAGGTGCGCCAGCTGGGCTGCCAGCCGGCCTCCCGCAGCGCACGCAGACCCGTATAGATCAGCCAAGCCCACAATGCCATGTTGGCGATGGGCGTGAAGGAAGCCACGGCGTAGAGCAGCGCGGTGGTGGTTTGTGCCCCCAGTCCATAAGACAGCCGCACCGCTCCGATGGCGCCCAGCGCTGCTGCCGCCGTGCCCAGCAGTTGCGCTGGCCCCAGACGCATGAAGGGGCTGAGCTTCCACAGCAGCGCTCCCAGCACGAACGCCACCAGGGCCGCCAGCAGGCATTGCATGCCTGTGGTCACGAGGTGCGAGTCCTCGATGTCTCCAGCGTTTGCGAAGTCTTGCCTGGCATATCGCTCTGCTGTCTCTGGCTGCTCCAGCGCTGCCGCAGCGGATGCGCCGCTGATTTGGGCGGCAGCGGCCGGTGCGGCATGGGGGCGCTGTGTCGTCTGGCTTGCGCTGCCTTGGTCGGCTTCCTCGGTCTTTTTGCGCCTGCGTTTGCGTTTTGCTGGCTTGAGCGAAGCGGGTAGCCGTACGTGCAGGCGCCAGCCGGTCTGGTCAAAGTGCAGCAGGCAGCCCGACAGCTGCTGCGGCCCGGCGGCTGCAAATTCGGTGTCTGCGGCATCAAACAGCTGGGCCTGGGCGGCTGTGTCGTCTGCCGGTGCGAGGGCCATCCAGCCTCGGCGTGGCATGGCCACCACCACGCCGGATGGGAACCGTGCGAGCAGCCCACGCCAGAAATTGCGGTCGGTGAGGTGGCTCTCCAGTAGCAGGGGCTGGGGTGACTGCAAGCGGTAGGTGCCGTTGGCTTGCGGCTGCAAGGTGGGGGTTGCGCCGGACTTGCGCAGGTGCATGGTGGCCAGGGCCAGAGCTTTGTGAGGCGTCAGGTCGAGCCGGGCCAGATCGCTGGCGCGGGCCAGGGCCATGAATTCGGTGCCGGGTTGGGTGAACACAAAGCGCAGGCGCAGGTCTGCCAGGTACCCAAGGGCCAGGACTTCGCGGGCGTCTTCATCGCGTGCGAGGGATTGCTCGGGCGGCTGCAGTTGTTCCTGTGGCTGGCAGGTGCCCGGCCAGCGGTGCACGATGGCGTAGAGGTGCTCGCTGGTGCGCTCGGCGAACGCGGGTGGCGTGGGGGCTGTTGCTGGGGTGGTGCTTTGCATGGAGCATGTGGCGGGCTGGGGTGCTAAGGGGCCACCTCGGGCCACCCTGTGCAACCCGCGATGGTGCCAGCGTGCCCCAGGTTTGGGTGGGCTGCGCGCGCGCCAAAAGGACCAGCGGATAAAAAAAGGAGCCACGCGGGCTCCTTTTTGTGCATTTATGCCACGCACACCCTGCGGTGAGCAGGGCGGTGGCGGGGTGCCCCCGGTGCAAAGGCTTAGACGCGCTTGCGGTATTCGCCAGTGCGGGTGTCGATTTCGATCTTGTCGCCTTGCGACACGAACAGGGGCACGGGCACTTCAAAACCAGTGGCGATCTTGGCGGGCTTCATGACCTTGCCAGAGGTATCGCCCTTGACGGCGGGTTCCGTCCAGGTGATTTCGCGTTCCACGCTGGTGGGCAGTTCGACCGAGATGGCCTTGCCGTCGTAGAACACCACTTCGAGGGCCATGCCGTCTTCCAGGTAGTTCAGTGCGTCGCCCATGTTTTCGGCTTCGACTTCGTACTGGTTGAACTCGGTGTCCATGCAAACGTACATGGGATCTGCGAAGTAGGAGTAGGTGCACTCCTTCTTGTCCAGGATCACGTTGTCGATCTTGTCGTCGGCCTTGAACACGTTTTCAGTGCCGAAGTTGCCGATCAGGCTCTTGAGCTTCATGCGCACGGTGGCTGCACCGCGGCCGCCACGGGCGTACTCAGTCTTCAGGACGACCATGGGGTCCTTGCCGTGCATGATCACGTTGCCGGCGCGGATTTCTTGAGCGATTTTCATAGCTGATTGCTTGGGTTGGGGCCGCTCAATGCGGGCGGGCTGCCTTGTGGGGCGGTGCCTGCCGGCGCATGTTCCGCGGCGGAAGTGCGCGGTTGCGGGGCACTGGTGTGCCGCGCTGGATTTGCGCAAAGCCTCGGATTTTACCGTTTTTCCGCGATAAAGCCCAAAAGCTGTGCCACAAGGTTGTCTTGCATCAGCAGCCGTGCCCTGGCGGCTTGCACGCAGGCGGTCCATTCGCGCAGGGTGGTGTCGCCTGGCCATTGCAGTGGCTGGGTGTCCAAACCGTTCCAGGTGCAGTGAAACTGGCGCATGGAGGCTGGCGCCTGCAGCCAGTCCAAAAACGCCAGCAGTTTGGCATGGTGGGCATTGTCGTCCTGGGGGTAGATGTGCCACACCAGCGCCTTGCCCGCCCACAGGGCCCGCACCAGGGAGTCCTCGCCGCGCACGGCGTTGAAGTCACAGGCCCAAAGCATCTCGTCAAAGGCAGGCTGCGGGCAGTGCGATTGGTATGAAATGTATAGCTGCTCGCGCTTGTCAGTAGAGGGCTGGAGGTCGATTTCACCTTGAGGGACAAGCGCCTGCTGCACCGCGTGCGTGGGGCGGCCAGGGGCCACCAGCAGGTGCGTGGGCGTGGCGGCAGTCTGGCACAGCTGCAGCCATTGGGGTAGGGCGTGGGGCTCGTAGCAGAACAGCGACATCCAGCGCGTGGCAGGTTCGTTGGCCGCAGTTTGCGTGGGCCGTTGGGGGTGTGCGTTGGCTGCGCGCCAGGCCAGTGCATCAAAGCCTTGGCAGCGCGGCAGCAGATCGGGCTCGCGCAGCAGCCCCCCCGTGGCGGGCGTGAAGCCGGGGTAGAAAAACCACCGTGTCCAGCCCTGCGCAGGCCCTTGCGAGATGAGGGAGGGCAGGCGGTGGTTGCGCTCCACATAGCGCTCGGCAGACAGGTATTCGAGGTTGATCCAAACAGGTTTTTGGCCTCTAGCGCTTGCCTGATAAACGCAAGCAGCTATGAATTCAGGAGTAATTTCGCAGCCAAAGGCTTCCACCATCACATCGGTGGGGGCTTCGTCGGCGCTGGGGGGCGGGGCATTCCAGTCGCGCAGTTCCACACCGGGGCAGCCGCTGGGGGCCATCCAGGCCAGGGCCGATGCATCGTCCACCCACAGGCGCACGCGTTGACCTTGCCCAGCCAGTTGCGAGGCCAGGCGCCAGCACACGCCAATGTCGCCAAAGTTGTCGATCACACGGCAAAACACATCCCACTGCAGCGGCGGGGCTGGCGGCGCAGACGGCGGGGTGGGTAGCAGGCTCATACCGTGGCCTCGGTCGGGTTGCGCAGGTGGTCTGCCAGCAGGCGGGCCACGCTGGAGAGCGATTCTTCCGACCGCACGCACAGCTTGAGGTGGCGGTGCGCCCAGGGCTCGTTCAGGGTGATGGCGCGGATGCCCAGCGTGCCTTTGTACAGTGCCGCACTGCCCCGGGGCATCACGCCCACGCCCAGGCCCGCGTTCACCATCAGACACAGCGCGTCGTAGCTGGTGACCTGGATACGCAGCTTCAGCGGCAACCCGGCCTGCGCGGCGGCCTGGTTGAGCTGGTTGTTGATGGCGCTGCCGGGGTGGGCACCCACAAAGTCGTAGGCCAGCGCTTCGCGCAGCCGCACGGCCTTGCGCCGGGCCAGGGGGTGGTCTGCGGGTATCACCAGCACCAGTTCATCGGTGCGGTAGGGCAGCAGGGTGACGCGGTCACCATAGTCGCCATCGTTCAAGATGCCGATATCGGCCGCGTTCTCCGCCACCGAGGTGGCGATGGCGGTGCTGATCTGCTCTTGCAGGCGCACATCCACCTGCGGGTGCAAGGCCATGAAGCTTTGCAGTTGTGCAGGCAAGAACTGCGTGATGGCTGAAATGTTGGCCACCACCCGCACATGGCCGCGCACGCCGCTGCCGTACTCGCGCATCTGGGTGGTGATGCTGTCCAGATCATTCAGCACCCCACGCGCCAGGTGCAGCAGCGCAAACGCCGCAGCGGTGGGCGTAGCGCCCCGGTTGCTGCGGGTGAACAGCTCCACCCGCAAGGCCTCTTCGAGGTCGGCCAGGCGGCGGCTGACGGCCGAGGCCGCCATGTGTTCGCGCTCTGCGGCGGCAGCGATGGTGCTTTCTTCCATCACCGCAACGAAGAGGCGCAGGGAGACTGGGTCTAGTTTCATGGTCGTCAGATCGTACCCCGGCCATGCCCGTTGGCGATGGCAGCTTCGCGCATCAGCGTTTTGCAGAGGGCGTGGGCTTTGCGCATGATGCGCGCCATCCCCTCCATGTTGCATGGAGGGTGCATTGATTGTCTGATGGACCCCAGGAGAACCCCCGTATGGCTTTGCCACCCGCCCACCCGCCCGCTTTGCCCATCCCAGCCAGCCCCGCCGCGCTGCAAGGCGTGCGCGTCATCGAAATGGGCCAGCTCATTGCCGGGCCTTTCTGCGGCAAGACGCTGGGCGAGTTTGGCGCCGACGTGATCAAGATCGAAGCCCCCGAGACTGGCGACCCCCTGCGCAACTGGCGTCTGATCAAGGAAGGCACCTCCGTCTGGTGGCAGGTGCAGTCGCGCAACAAGCGCTCGGTGGCGTTGGACTTGCGCCAGAAAGAAGGCCAGGACATTGCTCGCCAGCTGATTGCCGAGGCCGACGTGCTGGTCGAGAACTTCCGCCCCGGCACGCTGGAAGGCTGGGGCATGTCGCCCGAGGAGCTGCACCAACTCAACCCCGGCCTCGTGATGCTGCGCATCTCTGGCTACGGCCAGACGGGGCCGTACCGCGACCTGCCAGGCTTTGGCGCCATCGGCGAAGCCATGGGTGGCCTGCGCCACCTGACGGGCGAGCCCGGCCGCGTGCCGGTGCGCGTCGGTGTCTCGATTGGCGACACGCTGGCGGCGCTGCACGGCACCATCGGCGTGCTCACGGCGCTGTACCACCGCAAGGTCAACGGCGGCCAGGGCCAGGTGATTGATGTGGCGCTGCACGAGGCGGTGTTCAACGTGATGGAAAGCCTGATCCCCGAATACAGCGCCTTCGGGGCCGTGCGCGAGGCCGCAGGAAGCGCGCTGCCGGGCATTGCACCGAGCAACGCCTACCCCTGCACGGATGGCTGGGTGCTGGTGGCGGGCAATGGCGACAGCATCTTCAAGCGGTTGATGGACGCCATCGGCCGGCCGGACCTGGGCGCCGCGCCCGACCTGGCCAACAACACCGGCCGCGTGGCGCGGGTGGAAGAGATCGACGCTGCGATTGGCGCCTGGAGCGCGCAGCGCACCGTGCAGCAGGTGCTGGATGCATTGGGCGCCGCCCGCGTGCCTGCGGGCAAGGTCTACACCGCCAAAGACATTGCCGAAGACCCGCACTACCGCGCCCGCGACATGCTGCTGACGCAACAGACGCGCGACGGCTACAGCGTGGAAGTGCCCGGCATCGTGCCCAAGCTCTCGGCCACGCCGGGCAGCATCCGCAGCAGCGCGCCGCACCTGGGCGACGACACCGATGCGGTGCTGACCGAGGCAGGCCTCACGGCCGAACAGATCGCGCTGCTGCGCAGCAAGGGGGTGATTCAATGAGTGCATCCAACACCGTATGGCAGGGCGCAGGCCGCCGCATCCACATGCAGGAAGTCGGCTTGCGCGACGGCCTGCAGATGGAAAAGGCGTTTGTGCCCACGGCCGACAAGATCGCGCTGTGCAATGCACTGTCGGCGGCGGGCCTGGCCAAGATCGAGGTGACCTCGTTCACCTCGCCCACGGCCATCCCTGCGCTCAAGGATGCCGAGATCGTGATGCGCGAGATCACGCGCCGCCCTGGCACGGTCTACACCGCGCTGGTGCCCAATCTGCGCGGTGCGGAGCGCGCCATCGAGTCGCGCACGGACGAGCTGAACCTGGTGATGTCGGTCAGCGCCACCCACAACCTGGCCAATCTGCGCATGACGCAGGAACAGTCGTTTGCGGCGCTGGCGCAGGTGGTGGCCCTGGCGCAGGGCGCCAACGTGGCGGTGAATGTGTCGCTGTCCTGCGTGTTCGGCTGCCCCATGGAGGGCGATGTGGCCCAGGCCGATGTGTTCGGCTGGGTGCAGCGCTTTGTGGACCTGGGTGTGCTTGGCATCACGCTGTGCGACACCACGGGCATGGCCTACCCCACGCAGGTGCACCAGCTCACGGCGGTGGCCCGCGCGCGCTGGCCGGGGGTGGCGTTCACCCTGCATTTTCACAACACGCGCGGCATGGGGCTGGCCAATGTGCTGGCAGCCATTGGCGCAGGTGCGGACCGGTTCGATGCCTCGCTGGGCGGCCTGGGTGGCTGCCCCTATGCGCCGGGCGCCAGCGGCAATGTGTGCAGTGAGGAGATCGTGCATGCGCTGGCGCTGATGGGCTATGACACCGGGGTGGATCTGGCACAACTGGTGGCGGCGGCGCAGCAACTGCCTGCGTTGATCGGCCACGACATTCCCAGCCAGATCGCCAAGGCGGGCCCGCGCTTGGCGCTGCACCCGGTGCCTGCCGATTTCGAGGCGATCCGCGAAAGGGCGCTTGCCCGCTGAATGCGGGCGAGCCTGCATTCACCCATAACACCAGGAGACAAAAGCCATGACATTTCAAACGACGCTGTCCCGCCGCATCTTTACCGCCGCCGTGCTGTGCTTCGCTGCTTTGGCAGCGGGCGCGCAGGACAAATACCCCTCCAAGCCCATCACCGTGGTGGTGCCCCAGGCTGCGGGTGGCGCCAATGACGCCATTGCGCGCGTGGTGGCGCAAAAACTCAGCGAGCAGCTGGGCCAGAGCGTGATCGTGGACAACCGCCCTGGTGCGGGCGGCACGCTGGCCACCGGCGCCACGGCCCGTGCGCGCAACGATGGCTACACGCTGCTGCTCACGGCCGACAGCGCCCATGTGATCGGCCCTGCGCTGTACAAGAACCCGGGCTTTGACCCGGTGAAGGACTTTGCACCCGTGGCGCCCGTGGCCACGGCGGGCTATGTGCTGGTGGCCCATCCATCCTTCCCGGCCAACACCGTGGCCGAAATGGTGGCTTTGGCCAAGGCCAACCCCGGAAAATATTCGATTGCCTCGGCCGGCAACGGCACGCTGAACCACCTGATTGGCGAGATGCTGCAAAAGGCCGCGGGCATCCAGCTGCAGCACATTCCGTACAAGGGTTCGGCTGCAGCCGCCACCGACGTGGTGGGCGGACAGGTGCCGCTGTCGGTGCAAAGTCTGCCCTCGGCCATTGCGTTCATCAAGGCGGGCAAGCTCAAGGTGCTGGGCGTGGTCAACGAAAAGCGTGTGGCCGCGCTGCCCGATGCGCCCACCATTGGCGAGACGATCAAGGGTTTTGGCCAGGCGCCCTGGTATGCGCTGTTTGCCCCGGCTGGCACGCCCGCGCCCATCGTGGCGCAGTTGCAGGCCGAGGTGGCGCGCGCGCTGGAGCACAAGGACGTGGTGGACAAGCTGGCCACCGTGGGCTGCGAACCCTTCAAGGGCACGGCAGCGCAGCTGGCCGCGCTGGTGCAGTCCGACCTGCCCAAGTGGAGCCGCGTGGTCAAGGACACGGGCGCCACGGTCGATTGACCGCGCATTTTTCTGGGCACCCAACGGCCCCTCACTTTTCAGATTTTTGACAACAACGACAACGGAGACATCGCTTTCATGAAAACCATCCGCAAGCAGTTCACCACCCTGGCCTTTGCCGCAATGGCCACCGGCTTTATTGGCCACGCAGCGGCACAAGGCGCTTACCCGTCCAAGAACGTCACCATGGTGGTGCCCACCGCCGCCGGTGGCACCACCGACCTGTCGGCCCGCATGCTGGCGCAAGCGCTGGCGCCGGTGCTGGGCCAGTCGGTCATCGTGGACAACAAGGGCGGGGGCAACGGCAACATTGCCGCCAGCGCCGTCAAGCGGGCCGAGGCCGATGGCTACACGCTGCTGATGCAGTACTCGGGCTACCACGTCATCTCGCCCCACATCACCAAACAAAAGCAGTGGGAGCAAGGCGACTTCCAACCCGTGGCCAACGTGATTTCGGCCCCGCAGATCATCGTGGTGCGTGCCGACCTGCCGGTGAAAACACTGCCCGAGCTGATTGCCTATGCCAAGGCCAACCCCGGCAAGCTCAACTACGCCTCGTCGGGCAACGGCTCGCTGCAGCACGTGACCGGTGCCATGCTGGAGCAGCAGGGCGCCATCAAGATGGTCCACGTGCCCTACAAAGGCACGGGCCCCGCGCTGCAGGACCTGCTGGGCGGCCAGGTGGACCTGACCTTCGGCACCGCGCCCCCCTTCATGCCCCACATTGCCAGCGGCAAGCTGCGCGTGCTGGCCGTGACGGGCAAGCAGCGCCTGCCCAGCCTGCCCGATGTGCCCACCACAGCCGAGGCGGGCTACCCCAAGGTCGATGCCACCTCGTGGTTTGCAGTGTTTGCCCCCGCCGCCGTGCCCAAGGCCGTGGTGGACAAGCTCACGGCCGACATCCGCACCGTGGTGCAGAACCCGGTCTTCCAGCAAAAGGCGCAAGAGCAGGGTGCCACGGCGGACTACCAGACCCCTGCGCAGCTGGGTGATAAGGTGAAGGCTGATCTGGCCAACTGGGCCACGGTGGTGAAAACCTCCAAGATCGAGGCGGAGTGACCCGGAGGATTCAGAAAATTGAATTAAAAAGCCTCCTGGCGCCCGCTAAATAAGCGCTAGCAGCTATTTATTTGATAGTGGATGGGGCAGGCTGCGCGCGGGGCCACAATACGCGCCATGTCTGATGTGCATTCCGAAGAACTCCTGGCGCAGGTGGCTGCGCTGCCCGCGCTGCCGGGTGTGTACCGCTATTTCGACGCGCAGGATGCGCTGCTGTACGTGGGCAAGGCGCTCAACCTCAAGCGCCGGGTGTCCAGCTACTTCCAGAAGAACCATGGCGGCACCCGCATCGGCCACATGGTCATCAAGATCGTGCGCATGGAGACCACGGTGGTGCGCTCTGAGGCCGAGGCGCTGCTGCTCGAAAACAACCTCATCAAGACGCTGAACCCCAAGTTCAACATCCTGTTCCGCGACGACAAGAGTTATCCCTATCTCAAGATCACCGGCACGCCCGGCGCCCACACGCGGAGCGATGCGCCGGGCCAGGTGTTTCCGCGCATGGCGTACTACCGGGGCGCGGTCGATAAAAAACACCGCTACTTTGGTCCGTACCCCAGCGCCTGGGCGGTGAAGGAAACCATCCAGCTGCTGCAAAAGGTCTTTCGGCTGCGCACCTGCGAAGACACGGTGTTTGCGAACCGCACACGGCCCTGCCTGCTGTACCAGATCAAGCGCTGCACCGGGCCTTGTGTGGACTTGATCTCGCCCGAGGCTTATGCCGCCGACGTGTCGCATGCCGAGGCGCTGCTGCGCGGCGA
This sequence comes from Acidovorax sp. 56, assembly GCF_002749705.1. Taxonomy (NCBI): domain Bacteria; kingdom Pseudomonadati; phylum Pseudomonadota; class Betaproteobacteria; order Burkholderiales; family Comamonadaceae; genus Acidovorax; species Acidovorax sp. 56. The sequence continues at coordinate 1,817,887 of NZ_PEEV01000001.1, read as the reverse complement.
AACGCAGGAGCTGCTGCAGGCGCTGGAGGCGCGCATGATGGCGCATTCGGACAAGCTCGAATTCGAGCAGGCCGCCGAGGTGCGCAACCAGATCCAGGCGCTGTCGCGCGTGCTGCACCAGCAGTCCATTGAGACGGTGGATGACAAGGATGTGGACATTCTCGCCGTGCGCGTGCAGGGCGGCCGCGCTTGCGTGAACCTGGCCATGGTGCGCGGTGGCCGCCACCTTGGCGACCGGCCGTATTTCCCGGTGCATGTGGAAGACGCTGCAGCGGTGTATGCGGAAGAGGGGGGCGAGGGGATAGATGTTGTGGAGGGCGTTGAAGGGGAAAACACCGCGCCTGCGCAGCCCGCCCGCCCCGTGGAGGCGCTGGTGCTTGAAGCCTTCATCGCCCAGCACTACATCGGCGTGCCGGTGCCCCCGTTGCTGGTGACCAGCGTGCCGGTGGACAAGGGCTTGCTGGATGCGCTGACCGAGCAAAGTGGCCTGCGCGTGAACGCCATCCACCAGCCGCGCGAACAGCGCCGCGCTTGGCTGGACATGGCGCAAAAGAATGCCGATCTGCAACTCGCCCGCCTGCTGGCCGAGGAGGGCTCGCAGCAGGCCCGCACGCGGGCGCTGGCTGAGGCGCTCGATTTGCCGCCCGAAGACCTGGATCAGCTCACCATCGAGTGTTTCGACATCTCGCACACGGCGGGCGAATCTACCCAGGCATCGTGTGTGGTGTTCCACCACCACAAGATGCAAAGCAGCGAATACCGCCGCTACAAGATCGAGGGCATCACGGGGGGCGACGACTACGCTGCCATGCGCCAGGTGCTCACGCGCCGCTACAGCAAGGTGGTGGAGGCGCAGCGCGAGGAAGGGGGCATCGACTACGCGCAATCGCCCGAGGCGCAAGCGGCAGCACGCCCCAAGGGCCAGGCGCGCCTGCCCGACCTGGTACTCATCGACGGTGGCAAGGGCCAGGTGGGCGTGGCGCGCGAGGTGTTCACGGCACTGGGGCTGGACCTGACCCGCATCGTGGGCGTGGAGAAAGGCGAGGGCCGCAAGGTGGGCCTGGAAGAGCTGGTGTTTGCCGATGGGCGTGAGAAGGTCTACCTGGGCAAGGATTCGGCCGCGCTGATGCTGGTGGCGCAGATCCGCGACGAGGCCCACCGCTTTGCCATCACCGGCATGCGCGCTGCGCGGGCCAAGGTGCGTGTGGGCGGTGGGCAGCTGGAGGAGATCACTGGCGTGGGCCCCAAGAAGCGGGCGCGGCTGCTGCAGCGGTTTGGCGGGGTGCGCGGCGTGGCAGCGGCCAGCGTGGAGGATCTGGCCACGGTGGACGGTATTTCGCGTGAGCTGGCCGAAGAGATTTACCGCGCGTTGCGGTGAAGTTGCAAGGGCATGGTGCCAGGGCTTTGGGCGCGTGACACAATCGCCGCATGTTTTGGACTATACCGACCCTGATGACTTGGACGCGCATTGTCGCGATACCTTTGATCGTCGGAGTGTTCTATGCGCCGGTGGATCCGGCCACTCGCAACCTCATCGCCACGGTGATGTTTGTGGTGTTTGCTGCCACCGATTGGTTGGATGGTTTTCTGGCCCGCAAGCTCAATCAGACTTCGTCGTTTGGGGCCTTCCTCGATCCGGTGGCTGACAAATTCCTCGTTTGCGCATCGCTGCTGGTGCTGGTGCACTTGCAGCGTGCCGATGTGTTTGTGGCCCTCATCATCATTGGCCGAGAGATCGCGATCTCGGCCCTGCGCGAATGGATGGCGCAGATCGGTGCCAGCAAGAGCGTGGCCGTGCACATGATCGGTAAGGTCAAGACCACGGTGCAGATGGTTGCGATTCCCTTTCTTTTGTACGACGGCCGTTTGCTGGGTGTGGTGGACACGGGGGTCTGGGGCACTTGGCTGATCTGGGCCTCCGCTGTGCTCACGGTGTGGTCCATGGTTTACTACCTGCAAAAAGCCCTTCCGGAGATTCGTGCGAGGGTTCGATAGCGCTGGGTTCGCGCGGTGCTTGCAGGTCACTCGGGCCTGTGTGCCCGTGTCAATCGGTGAAGGTGCGCATGCAGCGCGATTGAGACAAAAACACGCAGCAAGCCAGGCCAGGCTGAGAAATGCGACTAGAATTCAGGCAAACATCGCCGCCAAACGGCATGTTGTATTGACACCCGGAAAGTCGATGGTTTTAATCTGACGCAGCAGCCATTGCTGTGTATTCCAGTCATTCTCCCGTCCATTGATCTAGGCCTCTTTTTGAGGCGCTTTGACGTGTGAAGACCAGATACCCAAGACAAATTCCATCAACGTTTTTCCCGAGAGGCTTCTTGTGAACAAAACCGAATTGATCGAGCACATCGCTAACAACGCCGATATCTCCAAGGCAGCTGCTGCACGCGCACTGGAGTCGACGATTGAAGCTGTCAAGAAGACCCTGAAGAAGGGCGGCACCGTGTCTTTGGTGGGTTTTGGTACATTCGCTGTCGGCAAGCGCGCTGCGCGTACAGGTCGTAATCCCCGTACCGGCGATGCGATTAAAATCAAAGCTGCTAAAGTTCCAAAGTTCCGTCCAGGTAAAGCATTGAAAGATGCTGTGAACTGAAAATTGTTTTAGGCTGGGTCCTTAGCTCAGTTGGTAGAGCGGCTCCTTTACACGGAGTAGGTCGGCGGTTCGAGTCCGTCAGGACCCACCACCATCAAACAAAGGCGAACGAAAGTTCGCCTTTTCTTTTTGTCACTGAAAGATCGATCATGTTTGAAGCCATCCGCAAGCACTCCAAGATCGTGATGTTCTTGTTGTTCTTGCTGGTCATTCCTTCGTTTGTTCTTGTGGGTATCGACAGCAACTACTTCTCTGAAAAGAGCCCAGTGGTTGCGCGTGTTGATGGGCACAAAATCACCCAAGCCGATTGGGACAATGCCCACAGGACGGAGACAGATCGCATCCGCGCGCAGTCCCCCAATGTGGATCCCAAGCAACTGGATACGCCCCAGGCCCGGTATGCAACGCTGGAGCGCTTGGTGCGTGATCGTGTGTTTGCTGCTGCTGCGCAAAGCGCCCATCTCGTGACGGGTGATGCCCGCCTTGCCCGTGCGCTGCAAGACATTCCTGCCATTGCAGGGTTGAAACGACCAGATGGCTCGCTGGATACCGAGGCCTATCGCGCGCTGGTGGGCGCCCAGGGGCTGACGCCTGAAGGGTTTGAGTCGAATGTTCGCCGAGAGCTGTCTGTGAGCCAGGTGATGGGTGGCGTGATGGGCTCGGCCTTTGCCACAGATTCGGCCACGCGCCTGGCTTTTGACTCCTTGTATCAACGCCGTGAGATTCAGGTGGCCCGCTTCAATGCCACGGACTATGCCAAGCAGGTCAATCCCAGCGACGCTGATGTAGAGGCTTTCTACCAAGCCAACAGTGCGCGCTTTCAGCAGCAAGAGCAGGCTGCAGTCGAATACGTGGTGCTGGATTTGGACAGCGTGCGTGGCAGCATTCGCGTCAACGAGGATGATCTGCGCACTTACTACAAAGAAAATCTGACCCGTCTGGCGGCAAAAGAAGAGCGCCGTGCCAGCCATATCCTGATCAGCGCAACCAAGGATGCTCCTGCTGCGGAGCGCGAGAAGGCCAAGGCCCGCGCCGAAGAGTTGCTGGCGCAAGTTCGCAAGGCGCCAGGCTCGTTTGCTGAAGTGGCCAAGAAGTCCTCGCAGGACACCGGTTCTGCAATCGTTGGTGGTGATCTGAATTTCTTTGGCCGCGGCGCCATGGTCAAGCCTTTCGAGGAAGCCGCTTTCTCCATGAAGAAAGGCGATATCAGTGATGTGGTGGAGTCGGATTTCGGCTATCACATCATTTTGCTGACGGACGTCAAAACCCCTCGCCAGCCGTCTTTTGAGGAACTGCGTCCTTCGCTGGAAGCTGAACTCAAGCAGCAACAAGCCCAGCGCAAATTTGCCGAGGTGGCAGAGTTGTTCACGAACAGTGTGTATGAGCAGCCAGACAGCCTCAAGCCTGTGGCGGACAGTTTGAAACTCAAGATTCAAACGGCAGATGGAGTAACCCGGGTTCCCGCGGCTGGTGTGACCGGCCCCCTGGCCAATGCCAAGTTTTTGGAAGCCTTGTTTTCCAGTGATTCCATCGAAGGAAAGCGCAACACCAGCGCTGTCGAAGTGGGTCCTAGTCAACTGGTGGCTGGGCGCGTTTCTACCTATGCGCCTGCCCGTACGCTTCCTTTGACTGAGGTCCGCGACCGTGCCCGCAGCCTGCATGTGCAAGAAAAGTCGCTGGAGCTTGCCCGCAAGGATGCAGAGGCCAAGAAGGCTGCATGGACTGCCAATGCAGCCGCTGCGACCGGTCTTTCGGCTGCTGTGACGGTTTCTCGTGACCAGACCCAAGGTCAGCCTCGCCAAGTGTTGGACGCGGCCTTGCGCGTCTCTCCAGATGGATTGCCTGCGTGGGTGGTTGCAGACCTTGGTGCTCAAGGCGCTGCCTTGGTGAAGGTGTCGCGCATATTGCCCCGTGAGACTGCAGACGCCCAGCAAACGGCGCAACAACGCCAGCAATTGCAGCAGTGGTGGATCACGGCCGAAGGTTTCGCTTACTATGAAATGCTCAAGGAGCGTTTCAAGGTGCAGATCAAGCCCACGCGTCCACAAGCGTCCGCTATTTGACATAGAAAGTTCTTGAAGTTGATTGGAGTGCTCAAATTTCCGTTATAATTTGAGTCTACGGTGGCTGTAGCTCAGTTGGTAGAGTCCAGGATTGTGATTCCTGTTGTCGTGGGTTCGAGCCCCATCAGCCACCCCAAATAAAAACCCGCAGTGTGAAAGCACTGCGGGTTTTCTTGTTTTTGGTTCGGCGTTATCGGTGCAGTTTGTGTGCTGCTTCAGTAGGGCTGGGCTCTGGCGCCTGCTGCTGTGCAAACAGGCCACCGATGGCGGTTCAATTTGCTTGGTGGTGTCGAGGTGCTGTCGTTGCGGGTTTTGACCTGCTGCACTTGACTAACAAAACACCAGAGCAAGCAATGCTGCATCTTCCGTTAAATTGAAGACTGCAAATGCGGCCAGCCGATAGAGTGTTGCCAGGGTGATTTCAACCCATTCTTGCGGGCTCATCTTTGATCTGGAGGAGTGCCATCGCCATGGGCAACATCGTCCTTGGATGTTTCGCATGACCTGACTGGATTGGCCTGCCCGGAGGGACTCGAACCCCCGACCTATTGCTTAGAAGGCTATATGTAAAACCGTTGTAATGCCGATGCATACCGCATTCTCACATTTTTTCCTGCACAAATGTGCGGAAAATGTGCGGATCAGCATCCTGATTGAGGCATTCATGGCTATCGTCGTTCGCAAGCGGAAAAATGGTCAAAATTCGTACATGGTGCGCTACGAGCCCGCAGGGCAGCAGGCCGTAACGCGCACCTTCCATCTGCGCTCGCAGGCTGAGGCGTTCGAGCGGGAAATCAAACGAGCCAAGGGGTTGGATACCCTTGAACAACTCACCGGATCGGCTCAGAAGGTCACGGTCTCTGAAGCCATCAAGGTCTACAGAGCGGATGCCCTGCCGCACTTGGCCAATGGTGGCCAGGCGCGCCATGCCCAGCTCGTGCGGATCGAAGAAGAGTTTGGCCGAAAGTACGTCACAGCGCTGAAGGTGTCCGAGCTCACCGAGTGGTGTGGCAAGCTTTCAAGACTGGATCTGAGCGTGCAGACCATCCACCACCACCTCAACGCCTTTTCAGCGTTGGTTGAGTTCTCACGTCGATCCTTGGGGGTGCATTTGCCTGAAAACCCGTTGCGCCTCGTCACCCGGCCAAAGTTGGCAAAGCCACGCGACCGGCGCTTGCGCGGAAGTGAGCTCGAATGGCTGACGAAGGCAGCGAAGCTTTCACCGCATCCCGATTTGGCTTGCATCATCACCGTGGCGATCGAAACGAGCATGCGTCTTGGCGAACTGCTCGCCATGCGCTGGCCACTGGTCGATCTGCAGAGGCGAATCGTTCACCTGCCTACGAGCAAAAATGGAGAGTCCCGAACCGTTGCCCTTTCATCGGTGGCGGTGGCTGCCTTGGATGGCCTTCCAAGGCGCATAGACGGTAGGGTTTGGGGGTGGGTGGCTGACGACTCGTTTGAGAACGCCTGGCGCCGCTGCAAGGGCCGTGCCGTGCGGATTTATGAAGAGGCTGTGCCTGAAGAACGACGGGAGCCAGATTTTTTAAGCGATCTGCGCTTTCACGATTTGCGCCGCGAGGCTACCTCTCGGCTTTTTGAAAAAGGGCTCGGCATCATGGAGGTGGCCAGCATGACAGGTCACAAGACATTGTCGATGCTGCGGGTCTACACAAAAATGGATGCAGAGCGCCTTGCTGCAAAGCTTGGGTGAGCGTCGTGCGTGCGCGCACGTGTTGTTGTTGTTGTTGTTATTTAAATATAAATAACAACAACAACTACCGGTTTCTCCGTTTCAGAGCGAATTGTGGACAAAGTTATCCACAGAAGAAGGGGCGCAAAAACAGTGCTTCCTTGCGGAGGGCACGGGGGTGTTCAACGGTTGACATGGGGGATTTGCACCCCCATACCCCCAGCCCCGCAGAGCCGACACAAGGTCGGCGAGCGGGTCCCCTTTGTCATTCAGAAGATGGATTCTTAGCCTGCCACTCAAGGTAAAAACCGGCCTTCGATCGCCTGCGGAAGTAGGAGCCACAGACGTGTAAGCTTGACTCTCAAACGGCATACCAACGAAGGGCTTGGCCGGCTGCACATTCCGGCGATGGTGACCGGCCAGCCCGGCACCATGAACACCCACAGCAGGTATCCTCGGTCAGCGGCCGCAAGCGGCCGAGGCTGTGTGAAAACGTCGAGGGCTGAATTTTGTGGGGGTGCTTGAACCATTGCTCGCATCGAGATCATGCGTTGTAGGCCCTTCTGAGTGGTCGATTTCTGATTGGGTCGTTAAACGGAGGGCCGAATGCGCGTTTTCACACAGCCTCGGCCAGAAGGCGACATACGGTAAATATCCTGAAAGCCGACATCCAGCGATCAATCGCCGGATGTCAGCTCCGACCTTCTTCGGTAGGCGTATGCGCCGCAGGCGAAGCTGTTTGATAGAACTCTGGGAGGTCGAGGATGCAGCGCCGGATCGATCTTAGGTCCGTGTGTGGGACAGTTACGGAATAGTCCGCTGTCACATCACCGAGATCCAGTACGCCTTGCGGCGCCCGCGCAGTAGAGATCAAGTCGATATAGCAGCCGTAATCGATGCCGTAGACGGTGTATCGCCGTCCGGGCTGATCCTTTGCGGAGATCCCCTTCCGAAGCACGTGCAGTACGCGTTCATCGTAAAGAAAGTCAATCAATGGGTCGCGCACGCCGCTCTCAAGCAAGAAACCCTTTGCGCGCCGCTCCTTGATCACCTTGTCGATCAACCACATCAGCAGGCGCTTGCCTTCGTAGTGTGCCGATACGGCAGCGTCCTTGCTGCCGAGATACCAGCTCTGTGCTGCATTTCGCACGTCCCCAATTGAAATTGTCGCATCGTTCGCCCGCTGGGCAGCGGCGCTAAGGATGTTGATGGCATCTCGCGGCACGCCTTCACAGGCTCGGACCACTTCGTCGAACGCATTGCTTTGGGTGAAGCCTTCCGCGATCAATGAGGCCTCGTCCTTCGGAAGAGTAGCCTTAGCGTCTTCTAGTTCGGCGCATGCATGCTTGTAGATCAATGATCGGAAAAATGCCACAGCCTTCTGGTCGTCATTGTCGAAAACCATGTAGTCGTCGAGATTCACAGTGGTCGACACATCTGCGCCCAGCTCGATACCGACGTGGCCGACACTTGCGTCCGGGACCATGAATCGGCTCCGCTGCTCGATGGCCGCGATCTTGACCGTCACCCCTTTAATCGGCAGTACAGCACGCCTCAAGAGGTCCGCAAGCATAGGTTGAAGGTCAAGTGGCACTTCGCTCCACTCGTCTATCAGAAGCCACATCCGCCTGTTTGGCAGCGTCTCCACGATCCTCCGCAGCGCATTCCCAACGCTTCCGAAATTGACGCGATGTATTTCTTGACCCATCACAGTCTTTTTCGCAGTAACAGCTTCCTTGCCTGCATCTGTTACCTTGAAATCGCCGACAAGGTTGGCCGCAGACAACGACAAGGTCGCGCCAACCTTCGCTTCCGCACCGTATGAACTCTCCGCAGCGGCCATAGTCTCGACAGTCGTAGTGCCGACTACCCTTACGGCCCGATGAGCCTCAAAGAACTCATCAAGTGCCGGGCCTGCAACTCCTAAGTCCACACGCCCCTCATTGGCAACTGCCTGCTCAAAAAGTTGCCCGTGAATAGCGGCGAGCACGTCGATAAGAAGCCGGGTCGCCCTCTGCGCGACAGGAATCGATGGATCCGCGTAGACGCCTCCAGTCGATCCAAGATTGCGCATGTCGAGTTGCATCGCGACCGTGCCGTCTTGCTCACGACCTTTGCGCAGGACAGTCAACAGATGCGTTTTCCCAGTCCCGCGTCGGCCGAAGATGATGTGGTGATCTACCGAAGACAGTGCAGCGACCACTGCTCCGAAGTCAACGAAAGTTCGAGCCAGGGTCGCATCGTCTTGTCGTTCTGCGCGCTTTGCGATCCTGAGAAGCGCAAGGTTGATCTGCGATGTCACTGGAACTCCATTAACTAGGTCTGCAAATCGTATCGGATTGAGACTGATGGGAATGACCGGTCGTCCGGGAGTGAGGGGCCGGAATGGGCCGAGGCTGTGTGGAAACGCTCAACGAGCATGTGGGCCAGCCCTGTACCGCAGCTTTGCACCGCATTCTTCACCAGCATTGCTGTAGTGCCGTTTCCGGCGTACCTGAAGCCTTTTGACGCCCTCCCGAAGCCTTTGCCGGCTGTAAACGCCAACAAAGGCTTCACGCCTTCACCATCCGCATCGCCTGCATCATCTGCGTGATCCCCATTACGCCCATCACCCGCTTGAGGTTGTAGGCCAGCACATGAAGGCTCATCTCTGTGCCCACGTGCTTGAGGGTCTTCATCAAGAAGTGCGTCGAGCCCATCCAATGCTTGAGCGTGCCGAAGACGTGCTCTACCGTTGACCTTCTCAACGTCATGGCCTCGTGGTTACTGTCCAATCGTTGCTGAACGCGCTCCAGAACCTCTTCGTGCTCCCATCGGCGAATGCGCCGGTTGCTACTGGTCGTGCACTTGGATTTGAGCGGACACTTTGGGCAGGCACTTGACCAATAGACGCTCAGGTTCAGGCCCTTTTCGATCGTTTTGAAGCGATAGATCGCACGCTCGCCTGCAGGGCACTGGTACTCGTCATCCTTGGCGATATAGATGAAGTCGGCCTTGTCGAAGCGCCCTTCGGCCTTTGCGTTGGACGTCTTCGGCTTGGGCACGAAGGTCGTGATGCCAGCGTCCTCGCAGGCCTTGAGCTGTGGACCACTGAAGTAGCCTCGATCGGCAAAGGCCTGCAGGTTCTCGCATCCCATGGCCTGGTCTGCAGCGCAGGCCATGTGGTGCAACTGCGCGCGGTCATTGCCGACGTTAGTGACCTCGTGCGCGACGATCAGATGGTGCCTGGCATCGACAGCGGTCTGCACGTTGTAGCCCACCAGGCCCGATCCCTTGGCCTGGGTGGCCGTCGAACGTGCATCGGGGTCGGTGAGTGATATCTGGCTATCGGGCAGGTTCTTCAATTGCTCCTTGAGCCCATCGAGTTGCCGCATCTGCTCACGCAACTTTTTTAGCTTCTCTTGCAGCCGTTCTGTCTTGGCTTCAACCTCTGTAGGCTGCGTGCGATCGGCAGTCTCCAGCGCTTCCAGGTAACGCTGGATGCTCTGCTCGATCTGCTGCTGGCGGGCTTCGATCTTGCCGGGTGTGAAGTTGCGGTCGCGGCTGTTGACGGCCTTGAACTTGCTGCCGTCAATCGCCACGATGGCCTGCGAGAAGAGGTTCAACTGTCGGCACAGGGCGATGAAGCGCTTGCAGACGTTGCGGATGCCAGCACCGTTGCTTCGACGGAAGTCGGCGATGGTCTTGAAGTCTGGCGCAAGGCGCCCTGTCAGCCACATCAGCTCAACATTGCGCTGGGCTTCACGCTCCAAGCGGCGGCTCGACTGGATACGGTTCAAGTACCCGTAGATGTACAGTTTGAGCAGCAAGGCCGGGTGGTACGCGGGCCGGCCAGTGACAGCAGGATGGACCCCATCGAAGCCCAGTGCCCCAAGATCCAACTCTTCGACAAAGACATCAACAACCCGCACTTGGTTGTCCTCGCAGATGTAGTCGTCCAGGCACTCAGGCAGCAGGGTGAGCTGTTGTCGGTCTTCGCCTTCGATGAATCGCTTCATGGGCACCTCGCTTGAATCGGGTGCCATTATTTTAGTTTTGGGCAGCGGTTGGGGGTTGGGTTTTCACACAGCCTCGGCCCAAAGCCGCCATTTGACAGAACTACCCCAAAGCTGCCGTTGATTCGCTAGCTACTGGCTGGCCGTGCAAATCGCGGCGCCTACGCGCCCGGTGCGGACCTACTAGCAAACTATACGTAGAAGCTTGCGGGGTTTGGCGGGGATTTTTATACCTGTGCACACTGACCGCAAACCGAAGCTGTAAGCCAACTCCAAGAGCAAACAGTGTCCATAATACCCAGCATAGTCTGTTACATCCCACAGGTTTTTCGATCTAAATCACGTTAGGCTTTCAGTGAACTCAACTACTTGCTACTGCTGTGACAATCCCGCTGTTGGACAGGGTGACCATGTTCCACCGAAAAATCTTTTCCCCAAAGGTTTGTTCTCAAATACGACGCCCATAATTGTTCCATCTTGTCAAGAACACAACCAAAATAAGTCTAAGTCAGATGAATACCTTAAGTTTATTCTAGCGGCTTCCGCAAAATCTACTCCAAGCGATGTCTTGGCAAGTACAGTCCGCGGGCTTGTTCGGCACGTAAAAAATGATAGTAGAAACCTTCCGAATTTTGGGATTAAGAAGACGGATCAAGAATTTCTTATAGAAGACTCTGCCCCTATAGATATCAAACTTCTAAATGAGGCGCTAGACAAGATAGCTAGAGGAATCTATTACCACCACTCGAAGGGGAAGAAAAAACTTCTTGATGGATTGATTGTTTTTCCCATTTTTATTGGAATTCATCCGCTTGCAAATCCCGAGAAGCGTGAACAGCTAATGCATATTGAAAGCCTAACGAAGCAAGACATGGAGCTATATGAAATGCTCGGTGAATTCAAGGATCTTTTCTCTTATCAAGTTTTTGAAGAATCTGGCAATTTAGTTATCAACATGAAATTCTATGCCACCCTAATTGTTTCTGTAGTACGCGGAAATGCATGAACGGCGACAGCCTTCCACAGGCTAACCTGACGGTTCAGTAAATCGGCTATGCCGCTGACTAAACTTCAGCGTTAGTAGTCGCAGCCGCTACCTCTTCTACCCGCGGGCAGTTCACAAGTCCTCACCAATGCTCACTGACATCTTCGCGTATCGGTACCTAAAGTATCCAATTTGGTCTGTCTACTCGGAGTCGGAAAGGCGACTCTTGAATCAGACCATCGCGCTAGCTAAAGATATCTTTCCCTACTACAGTACGGACGGGAAGGAGATCGAGGCGAATAAAGCGAAGTGGAAGCTTCTGCACGATCGCCTTGCTCGCGAACTTGGCGTTGACGAGTTAACTCGGCGGTACTACTCGTACACACAGAAAGGCCCAATGGGTCAAGACTGGCCCGTCTCCGGCTTCTTCGGCTGGGACTATGCGTGTGAGCAGTTCGTACAGGCACTCCCGCCAGCCGGATTGGCAAACCCGGATAACTTCATCAAGGAGCGCCTCAGCTTCATTGAACTAGCCATGCGCCTGCGCGAAGAAGAGATCGCCCAAGCGAATGCACGGCTCCCTCAGACGCTGATGGATGCGAAGTTGCGAGATAGCACACTCTCCCGGGGACTCCGCCTACCGGGAAGCGCCGTCGATAGCGCCAAGGCTTGGAACGCCACATTGAATGCGACGTTTCAATCACAGGTAGATGAACTGAATGAAAGGTTTCGTCGAGCGTCGGCACCTCTGACATATCACAATGGCTTCGTTCAGGTTTCTCTCGATCAGACCATTGAGCAACAAGTCGCGAAGCCCTTTTGGCAACTTGTCGCCGATCCGATATGGCGCAACGTCGACATTGACATAAAGGAGGCCCTTGATCGCCGTGACTCCAACGATAAGGATCCTGCCATCTTCGCCGCGAAGGCCCTGGAGAGCGCGATCAAGATCGTGTCCGACGCGAAGAGTTGGACCAGGGGCAATGAGAATGGCGCAGCCGCGTACATTGATAACCTCATGAGCAAGAGCAATGGTGGCTTTATCGCAGTTTGGGAAGGCGAGATGCTGAAGGACTACTTTCGCAAGGTCCGTAACTCTCTCGGGCATGGCCCCGGCTCAGAGCCAATGCCCGCACTCTCGCTAGCCCAAACCGACTGGGCTATAGAAACGGCAATGTCTTGGGTTCGTACGCTCGTCCGCAGGATGTGAAGGCGACGCCTAATTCCTCGCTCAAGCGGAGCGCCAACGGCAGGACGCCAGGCCCGGTCTAGCGGTACGCGGTACATTTTCGCCAGCCCGGGCTTGGCGTCCTGCCGTCGTCGCCCGCTTAGCTCGACCGTTGAGCGTCCGCATTCATTTGCGGTGACCGGCTGCTCCTGGCCGACTGCGGCTACACCTCTCCACGACCCACGGCCATGGCGATTTGGTATGCGACGTGCTCGGCCTGCCCCTTTCCTGGGTAGTCGTCAGGGACAACCTCAATAGACTCGACTTCAAGGCGACTTCCATTCTCAGAATTCGCCCGAGCGACCCCAGCAAGTATCTCGGACACGTGATTCGACAGATCAAACTGGACCGCAGTTTCTGTCCGGTTCATCGCAAGTAGCCGAATCAACGTTGGGCCATCCGGTGGACTTTTTCCAAACCGAACGGAAACCAGAACGCACTTTGGGCCGGTCACGTGCTGATAGCGGTAGAAAACTGAGCGCTGAATTCGTGTGATGTCCATTTTGGATTGCGGTTACGAATGACAGGTTCTGGCCGAATTCTGCCGTAGAAGAGCGCCTGCGCATCGCGCTGGTGGTTTTTCTTCTAATCAACATAAGGCCAGTTGACTCAAATTGACTAAAAATGAGTCAATTTGAGTTAGCTTGACTATTAAAGCGCTTGGCGTTTCGCATCGATTTTTCTCCTGTGGTTGTTATGCACCGGGCCGCTAGATTCAGAGCCGGAACAACTGTTGTCTGTTGCCCGTGCAAGTGGCCCCTGCTTGCACCGTTCCCCTGAGTTCTTCGCCGTGCCATACGCAAACCCGTGATTGGGCTTGTGCAGGGGGAGGGTTTGTAAAGCTCTGCTTTACGGATACCCCCTGCACAAGCCCAAAGGCCCCCTGGGGCCGGTCATGGGTTAGCGTTGGCCTCCGAGGCGAAAACTCATGGGAATGGTGCTGGGCGCGCTCTTTGACGGGCAACGGACGCCGCGCGGCGAGCGCTTCTCGGCGCGAAGCAGCCGCTAATTTGCACAGCATGGCGCGTAGCGCCTTGCAGGGGGCGTTAGGGGGTGAGGGCTTGGCCGAGGGGGAGGCCTTCAGGCGTCCCTCTGCACGAGGGATCGTTAGTCGGTCGCAGGCCGATGAAGACTGCTTGCGGGCTTCACCCTTTGGGCAAGAGCCCGGCCCCGCCCTTTGGGCGGGGCGTGCCCTGGAATGAGTAGCTAGCTCGCTCGCAAAAGACTCATTAAATAAGCGCCAACACCAATCATGGGTAAGACAAATATCAACATTATAAAAGCGGTGAGTTGATTTCTCAGTTTTGAGTTTTGTTCTCGCAGTTGTGATTTTGATTTTTCCAATTCCTCTATTTCTTTGTTTTTCCTGTTTTCTATAATTATTTTGTCAATGCGAAAATCATCCCAGAGATCCCATGCTTTTTCCGCAATTTGCTCTGCCGATAGATCAGAGTTTGCGAGGGATTCGTAGTTCGATAGTGCAAACTGGAGCACTAGCGGACGCCAAATGTATTCGTGCTCTGATGCCTCGTCAGGTAAATATGGTTGGTCGGAAAAATCATAGAAATTAATTCGTGAAAATAGTTTGTGCTCTAGGTTTGATGCTTGATCTGCTCGATTAAATAATACCATCTCAACGAGTAAAAATATTGGGCCATGCGACTCTTTGGGATATTCATTTCTTTTTATTCCTGCAATGTCTATTAGTTTGTGTGCGCATTCATGCAAATAGATGCATGCTATTGTTTCTTTTCTCCAAAATTGATATTGCCCACTCAAGTAAATGAATGGTTTTAATCCGCGAAAGTGCCGAACAGGGCTCATGCCGGCGCAGGGGTATTTGCCTGTGTGTAGCGGTGATATGGTTACTTCAATTTTTCTTTCGAAGCGGCAAGCGTCAACAAGAGGTAAAAGAATATTGTTCAGCCACTTACTCTTTGCTTGATCAACAGGCGCATATTCGCAAACAGAGACTTGCTCGCTCATGGCTCAACCCCAGAACTTTGCTCACCGCTGGATTTTTCATCCTGTGCGTTAGCCTCTAGCTTCTTTTGGTGAACTACTGGAGCAAAAACATTAATCAATGAGTAAATAAAGTTTTTGAAAAATTCAAAAAATATATGAGGGTTTGAGAATGGCTCTGTTAAACCCTTTGCTATATTGCTTTGATGAATGTAGCTCAGGCCATCATCGACACCATGTTTGATGATTAACTCCGCGATGTGGTGTTCCAGCTTGGGCATTTCTCCTCGTTCTAGTGAGAAAAATTGATGTGCCTCCGAACATAAATACGCCATTTGTATTTGGCCTGCATGCTTTGAGAAGAAAGTGCTGAGAATGTCTTGAACGTCTTGCAGATCATTACGATCGTCTTGTAGTTTTGTGACTAGATCCTCAGCGTCTTGATCAACGTATTGCCACCCGATTGCATTTACAAGGCGCTCTGAAAATTGATCATCAGCAAGGTAGTCTTTTTCTTTGTCGATTTGAAGAAGTCCATTGCTTGCATCACTCCACCATTTAAAGCTTTTCAAATTGGCAATGAAATTGCCATCATCGACCTCGTAGAAAATTCTATGCGCTAATGAGCAATCAATTGGGCCTGGTTTTTTCCAAATCTCCGCTCTTTCATCATTGGAGAGAAGTTGTTGTTTTTTGTTTTTTTGGATCAAGATAGACATTAGTTGTGTTCCTTGCAGGTTGCGCCAAAAACCATCAAATCAGGGGCTTCAGTTAATAAGCGTGTTGTCTCCGGTGGCATTTTGAGAAGTTGCTCAAACGCCTGCCGATAGGGGATGGGTTCTGATATGGTCTTCCATGTACATTTGCGACCTCTGCGATATATTCTTTTCTGAATAACAAAAATATCGGAATTTTCATATGGAAGGTGATTCAAGTTCATTTGAATTACTCCGTTTTTGAATTGATTTAGATTGAATTGGGACGAGGTGCGGTGTGGGTTTTGGTGACCAACCCAGGCTGACCAGCTCCCGCTCTATCTGGCGCGCTTCGTCATCGATTTCGCGTTTCCGCTGGGGGCGGTCATGGACGTTTAGATCGTCCCGGCGGCGCGAACCGACACCGCGCCGCAGGCGCGCCGAGGCTGTTGGGCCGAGGTGTTGACCTGGCTCTCGATTTACGATGCCTTGGTCAACTAGGCTTCGGTGGTCCACTCGCGCAGCAAAGCCCGCCCGTGCAAGTGCTTTGTTTGTAAGCTCAGCCAAGAGTGCACGCGTTTTAATTAGCCACTCCTGCGGCTTGAGGTCTTCCGTTTTTCTGGCTCCACCGCTCGCCGGATTTTTTCCTCTGGCCGCAGCTCTGGTGAACCATGTTTTTGAGTCGCGGTCGCACCCGTCATTCACCCGCTCACTCACCATCAAATGGACATGTGGGTTGCCCCCCTTGCCCTCATGTGCTGCGAGTAGAAACGGAAGTGGGACGCCTTCGTCTGTTCGCGCTACCCGTTCGCAAAACTGAAGCGCAAGGTCAAATTGTTTGGCCGGGCTTAACTCGATCGGGAGAGCAAATTCCAGGCTTTTGAAGAGCCTGCCGTTTGCTCTCTCATGTAGATCTGCCGCCTGCCAGTACTCGAGTCGCTTGTTTGGACCTGAGGCCCAATTTGGCATGTTCCCGGCCTGCGAAAAAATGCAGCGGTCGAGGCCCGCTTTTTTGTACTTGCCCAGCCGCAAAACGTAGGCTGCGCTTGCAGCTGCGCTCGCTCCGCCAGCGCGCGAAGCAGTCCTCGCGCGCAGGTGAAAAATAGCCATGCTATTCACCTGCGCTGCAGGGGAGCAGGGGGGCGCAGCCACCCGCCGCACACGGTTTCATTTCACATTGTGAAATGAAACCGGTATGTGCGCCCTGTGCCTTTTGGCACATGGGAGTTTGGGTGCGGCACGCAGTCATGGCGCGGCTCCAGACCCGGGCGCAGACGAAGAGGGCGGAAGGTCGAAAAGGGCGCGGTCATCCGTCCGACTCACCCATGATGAGAACGCCCGACCTTGCACGACAAGCTGCGCTGCACCATCTCGGCCAAGTTGATCGAGCAAAAACGCGCCGACTAAAATTTTCCGGCGCGTGTCCCGTGCGCGTTCGACCTTACCCTGAGTAGCACGCTGGCGCGCTTCTTCAGCTCGCGCCCTAGCCTTGAGTTCAGCTAGTTTTTTCTCCAGCTGAAGTATTCTTTGCTGCCGAGGCGTGGTCATTTTTTGCCCCCTTGCAAAAGCTGCAGCTGCAGCCGGCGCTCAGCGTGTCTTTCTCTTATCTTCTGGGCTTCGAGTCGCGCAGCGGCGATCGTCTCGGGCCGAGCCATCTGTGTAGATACGGGCTGTGTTGGTTTGGAGGTTGTACCCTCAGCCTTGCGAAGCTCTGCTTCAGACTGCCAGTTGTACCAATAATCAGTGCCGCAGCGTGTAGCCTCGCGCGCCAGAAGTGCCGCCAATGCTCGTGGGTTTTTAATTCCGGGTTTGCCACGACCGCGCTGCCGGACTTGCCCTGCTAGCTCGTCGACAATGATTTGTGCATCCGGGTGGTGCGTCAAAAAGCGCGACAGAAATGCTTTCTCCGAATCCGTGATCGCACAGTCGTGCGCAAATTCAAGCTGAATTTCAGCCGGGTCCTGGTGCTCATTTCGAACCAAAACAAGCCGTGCTCTGGCGTTCATTTTTCACCCCCACGGCTCAGTTCCTTGCGAGGCCTGCCACGGCCTCTTTTTTGTCCGGGGGCGGGTGCTGCAATGCTAGGTTGGTGTGCGGCCTGACTCCCTGCGCGAAGCCAACTCTCAACTTCGTCGGGCAGCCAAATATAGTTACGCCCAACGCGGCGTGCGGGGTGGGGTAACCGCTCGGGGTTCAGGCGCATGGTTCGCAGAACCACGGACCGACTTTGCCGCACGATTATTGAAAGTTCGTCGACACCGATCGTTGCGACCGGTAAGCTTGATTTTGGAGTGATGTTCACAGTCACTCGGCGCCATGGCAGGCGCCGACCATAGTTGTGTTTTGTGCGTCTCGCCGCCAGACGCATCGTCCAGCCGCCAATGACTGAACGTGTTCGGGAGTCAGAGCTCCCGAGCGGGCAATTTGTCACCGCTTGGACCTTGCCTTGCATCCCAGAACACCGCCCGCGCAAAGCGCTGGGGGGTGGTCTAGGCTGACTGTGCGTCAGGCAAAAACCGAGCATCCCGAAGCCGCAGGCTTCGAGTGTGGCAATCAAACACAACTATGGACGGCCGATTGTTTCGACCTGTTTGAACTTTAAAAGAGTTTTCTACGCATTGTCAAGCGGCATTTCGTCGCGACAGTTCGCGGCAAAAATGTGCGGGAAATGTGCGTTTGCGAGAGTCTTCGAAAGTCGTTTTTAAACTTCGAAAAATCACCAGAGTCGCCATAAGTTGTTGATTTTTATGGCTGTACTGGCCTGCCCGGAGGGACTCGAACCCCCGACCTATTGCTTAGAAGGCAATTGCTCTATCCGGTTGAGCTACGGGCAGATGGATGGGATAGCCTCAATGGGTTTTGAGGTGCTGTGCATGTGCACATGCTGAACCCGAGAGTCCGATGATAACCCGCAGACACTTGTCCGACGGGGCTGTAGGCGCAAATATGCGGACCAATGCCTGCTGTGCCGATGTGCTTTTGGTCCTTTTCAGACCGTTCAGCTTGCAGCAGGTGAGGTGCCTTTGGTGTCTGAATCAGTCGGCTTCTTCAAAAACCAGGGAGGGGGTGGCCATGACGCGAGCTGTGTGCTCCAGCTCGCCGATCAAGTGGTTTGCAAAGTAGCTACTCTGGGTATCGGGCTCTAAAGCCGCCACGGCGACGTGTGCCAAGGCTTGGTTCAGCGGAATGTAGTAGCTGCCGGTGGGGACGTCGATGGCTGCGCGCACTGGTGCCACCTTGATGCGGATGGTGTCACTGCTGGCTGCAATGGCGCCCCGCACGTCGCGCCGTTCCCCGATTTCTCTTGCGGTTTCCTGGTATTTTTCCGCGAGTAGCGAGCCTGCTTCTGCAACCTTCATCACTTGAACGCCCATCAGCTTGAGCCGCTCTACAGCAGCGGTTGCACTGGCATCCAGCCAGTAGCCGCATGGGCGTGCCCGGGTCTGCAGTTTGCGCAGGCTCAGTGAGGAATTCCAGTCCACCCGCAGGCTGCGATCTTCTCCGGTGGTTGGGTCCAGCAAAATAAGGTCGCGTTGGGTGGGTGTGGCGGCGGCTTCGGTTACGACTTGGTCGCGGCAAGCCTGCGCAGCGGTGTCTCGTGCAACAAATGAGCGCACTTGCTCCAGTGGGCCTACCTTGTCGGCCGTGCTGCGCAATGCGCTGGTGATGGCTGTGACCTGGGTGTGTACCCGCCTTTGTGCGTGCAGCCTGCCAATACCAACGCCCCGTGTTTCGATCAACAGGCTTACCGCATTTTTAAGTCCGTGCACATTTCGGCCGGTGTCGGGCTGTGTGCCGCCCATGGAAATGCTCTTGTCTTCGCGGTCGGTGGATGTGGTGTAGTACCACTCGCTGCTCAGGCCTTGCTCTTTCAGGGCTGCCACCATGGGGGCGTGGTACCACTCCAGGGAGGCCTTGGTCAGAAACTCTGGGTAGTTTGCTGTCGTCGCATGCTGCAGCAAAGCATCGTATTTCTGGATGGCATTGAACTTGTCCTTGAACCGACCTGCCACGGTGTATTCATGTGAGTCAATGACAAGCAACGGGCGGTAGTCGCGTACCAAGCGTGCTATCGCTTGGGCCTCGGGGGTTTGCAGCAGCAGGTGGTCGCGGTTCATGTCGACACCGTTGGCCGTGTTGCGCGTTCCTGCTTCGGCGCCATCGGGATTGGCGCGCGGCACCACAATCACGTTGATCTTGTCCAGCAGCGCGTCGAGCAGCCCATTAGGGGCCAACTCGCGGGCCATGATGAGGAGAGCTTCCGCTCCTGCCGGCTCGTCCCCGTGCTGCTGCCCTAGCATGATCACGGTGGGGCGGCCTGCAGTTTCCAGTGTGGCTGGGCTGGGGTTTTTGGCTTTGGTCAGCAGCAAGCCCAAGATTGGAGTGCCACGTTGAGACACGCCTAGCTGAAGCAACTGGGGAGGTGGGGTGGTCCCAGATCGCATGTCTGCAAGCCCTGTCAGCCATTGCGCTAGCTCGGCATTGGTGGTGAATGAGCGGCGATCTTTCCCAAGCCCAGGGGTGCTGTATTGGATGGCTGGATCAGGAAAACGTGCTGCCACCGCTGCGCTGTAAGGTGGCGTGAGTGGTTCTTCGTTTCTGCCCACCAAAGCTGGGGTTGGCAGGACAGGCGTCGCTGTGGCTTCGGCTGCTTTAGGTGTGGTGCCGAGTGGAGGCGGAACCTGCTTGGCCGATGCGGCGCGTGGCAACGGTGCAGGGACTGTTGCCGTGGGCTTGCTCCCGGCGCTGGGCCACGGTGGCAACGGTGTGCTGCTGCAAGCCGCCAGCAAAGCCGCTGAAATGATGGTCGCGGTGAGTGCATGCAGCCGCCACCTGCCGCTTGGCTCGGGGCTCTCAGGCATTGACTGGGGGCCAAGGGCATTGAAGAGTGCGGAGCGCAAAGTCATGGTGTGGGGCTGTAAAGGTCGCAAGAGGGCGTCACGGAACTTGCGGATGTTACCCGTTGATGCCTGTAGGAGATGTTGGCGTGTGGCTGCGGGTTTACATCAGCCTGCACTGCGGGCGTGGGTGCACCCAGGGTGTAATGAGTTTGTGGGCCATCTGCAGTTCTGTCACTCAGATGTGACTGTGCCCGACATCCCTGGCATCTTTGCGGGAGGTCGGGCACTCAGACCCTCAGCGGGTGGATGAACTTAGCGGTTGAACGAGCCGCCGCGAGGGCCGCCGCCAGACCCGCGAGGGCCGTTGCTGCGGCCGCCACCGCCGCCGTATCCACCGCCGCCATTGCCACCACCACTGCGGTAGCCGCCACCACCGCCACGGCGACCGCCGCCGCCCATGCTGTCTACGCTGGTGCGCATCGGGTCAGGCTGGCCGCCCGCCGAATGGCCTGAGTGGCGGTTGCCTGGGTTGCTGTGACCCGAGTGCGTTCCCAGGTGGGCATTGGCGCGCGGAGGTTGCGAGTCGTCATAGCGATTGCCGCCACCGCCGCCTTCGTAACCGCCGCCGCCGGAGCGACCGCGAGGGGCTTGGCCGCCAGCGCGTGCGCCGCCGCCCTGGCCACCACCACCGGCACGACCGCCACGTGGGCCATTGCCGCCGCCATTCGCTGCGGCACCGCCACCGGCGCGACCGCCACGGCCACCGCCGCCATTGCCGCCACCGGCAGGACGGGGGCCGCGCTCGCCGCCGCCATTGCCGTTGCCTGCACCCTGGCCGGCTTTGTTGGTGCGGATGCGTTCCATCATTTCACTGCGGGCGGCCTTGGCGGCGGCCTGCATCACTTCGCGGCTTGGGGGCTTGCCTGCACCGCCCCAGATCGTCTGGCGGCCCATGGCAATGGGCTCTGCCTTTTCACCTGCGTCTGGGCCAAAGCCCTCGATGACTTGCACTGGAATCTGCTGCTTGGTGAAGCGCTCGATGTCCATCATGAAGCCTTCTTCGTCCATGCAGACCAGGCTCACGGCTTCGCCCGTAGCGCCTGCACGGCCCGTACGGCCAATGCGGTGCACATAGTCTTCGGAGACGTTGGGGATTTCGTAGTTAACGACATGGGGCAGATCGTCGATGTCGATGCCGCGGGCAGCAATATCGGTAGCCACCAGGGCGCGGATATCGCCACTCTTGAAGCCCGCCAGGGCCTGTGTACGGGCACTCTGGCTCTTGTTGCCATGCAGTGCCATGGCTTGAACACCGTTTTTGGTCAGAAACTCGGCTACGTTGTTGGCGCCAAACTTGGTGCGGGTGAATACCAGCACTTGGCTCCAGTTGTGCTGCTGAATGATGTGCAGCAGCACTTGCTTCTTCTTGCCACGGCCCACAGGGTGAATCACCTGGGTGATGCGTTGCACCGTGGTGTTGCTGGGCGTGACCTGGATGCTTTGCGGGTTCTTGAGCAGCGTGTTGGCCAGTTCGCGGATTTCATCGCTGAATGTGGCGGAGAACAGCAGACTTTGCTTGTCTTTAGGAACCAGCGCCAGGACTTTCTTGACGTCGTGGATGAAACCCATGTCGAGCATGCGGTCGGCTTCGTCCAGAACGAGAATTTCGACGGTAGAGAGGTCCAGGAAGCCTTGCTGCTGCAAGTCCAGCAAACGGCCTGGTGTGGCAACCAGCACGTCCACACCACGCTTGATGCGGTCGATTTGCGGGTTCATGCCCACGCCACCGAAGACCACAGTGGAGTTGATGTCCAGGTATTTGCCGTAGTCGCGCACCGACTCTTCAACCTGGGCTGCCAATTCACGGGTGGGGGTCAGGACCAGGGCGCGGATGCCCTTGCCGCCGAACTTGCTTTTGGGGGCTGTGCCCTGGCTGAGGCGGTGCAGCATTGGCAGTGTGAATGCTGCGGTCTTGCCGGTACCCGTCTGTGCTCCGGCCAGCAGGTCATGGCCTGCGAGTACGGAGGGAATCGCCTGGGCCTGAATGGGGGTGGGTGTCTCGTAGCCTTGTTCGAGCACCGCCTTCAGGATGGCAGGAGCCAGATTCAGTTCTTCAAATTTCATGTCGTAGATTGCGCCCGTCCGGGCGCTGGGTATCGGCCTGTCGTCGCAACCAAAGAGGGGTTGCTGAGCCAGTCTCAGGCAGATGAGGTTCAAGATTGGGAGCCAGGAAAGTGATTCCTTCGTCCCCAGCAAACTGCTGATGTGACGAGCAACTGGAGCCCGTTACGCCGCTTATTGTCGCATGGCCCGATAATCTCGGTTTGAACGCAGAATTTCTGCCCACTTTCGCAGGTTGAACAAGTAATGGCCCAATACGTTTTATCGAAACAACTGCCCGCCTTTGGCGGCCTTCACTCGCTTTGCTCGTGGGGGGGCATGTAATGGCTCAGTATGTTTTCTCCATGAACCGCGTCGGCAAGATCGTGCCGCCCAAGCGGCAGATTTTGAAAGACATCTCCCTGAGCTTTTTCCCAGGCGCCAAGATCGGCGTGCTGGGGACCAATGGCTCGGGCAAGTCCACCCTGCTGAAAATCATGGCAGGCATTGACAAGGAAATCGAAGGCGAAGCCATTCCCATGGCGGGCCTGAACATTGGTTACCTGCCTCAGGAACCCCAGCTGGACCCCACCCAGACCGTGCGTGAAAGCGTGGAAGCTGGCATGGGCAAGGTGTTCGCCGCCAAGGCGCGCCTCGAAGAGGTCTACACCGCCTACGGCGCCGAAGACGCCGACTTTGACGCTCTGGCCGCCGAACAGGCCGAGCTGGAAGCCATCATCGCCACGGCTGGTACCGACTCCGAGCACCAGCTGGAAATCGCTGCCGACGCGCTGCGCCTGCCCCCGTGGGATGCCAACATCGGCGTGCTCTCCGGCGGTGAAAAGCGCCGCGTGGCGCTGTGCCGCCTGCTGCTGTCCAAGCCCGACATGCTGCTGCTCGACGAGCCTACCAACCACTTGGACGCCGAATCGGTGGACTGGCTGGAGCAGTTCCTGCAGCGCTACTCCGGCACCGTGGTGGCCATTACCCACGATCGCTACTTCCTGGACAACGCCGCCGAGTGGATTCTGGAACTGGACCGTGGGTCCGGCATCCCGTACAAGGGCAACTACTCCGACTGGCTGACCCAAAAGGGCGCCCGCCTGGAAGCCGAACAAAAGGGTGAAGAAGCCCGCGCCAAGGCCCTGAAGAAGGAACTGGAATGGTCGCGCCAGAACCCCAAGGCCCGCCAGGCCAAGAGCAAGGCCCGTCTGGCCCGCTTTGAGGAACTGAGCGACTTCGAATACCAAAAGCGCAACGAAACCAACGAAATCTTCATCCCTGTGGCTGACCGCCTGGGCAGCCAGGTGATTGAGTTCAAGAACGTCACCAAATCGTTTGGCGACCGCGTGCTGATCGACAACCTGAGCTTCAACATCCCTGCAGGCGCCATCGTCGGCATCATCGGGCCCAACGGCGCCGGTAAGTCCACGCTGTTCAAGCTGATTGCGGGCAAGGAAAAGCCGGACTCGGGGGAAGTCGTCATCGGCTCCACCGTCAAGATGGCCTTTGTGGACCAGCACCGTGACGACCTGTCCAACGACAAGACGGTGTGGGAAGACGTGTCGGGTGGGCTTGACATCCTGAACGTCGGCAAATTCCAGATGGCCAGCCGTGCCTATTGCGGTCGCTTCAACTTCAATGGTGGCGACCAGCAAAAGAAGGTCGGCATGCTCTCCGGGGGGGAGCGTGGCCGTTTGCACTTGGCTAAGACCTTGATTGCGGGCGGCAACGTGCTGATGCTCGATGAACCGTCCAACGACTTGGACGTGGAAACCCTGCGCGCCTTGGAAGATGCGCTGTTGGAGTTTGCTGGCACGATGTTGGTCATCAGCCACGATCGCTGGTTCCTTGACCGTATTGCCACCCACATCTTGGCAGCCGAAGGTGACAGCCAATGGACGTTTTTTGACGGCAATTACCAAGAGTACGAAGCGGACAAGAAAAAACGCCTGGGCGAAGAGGGCGCCAAGCCCAAGCGGATGCGTTACAAGGCACTCAAGTAAGGTTCCAAAGTTCTGCAGGTCAAGTAGGATTGCAACTGGAAACCCCTTTTTCTTCCTTTCACCATGTCCCAGGCAGCGTCCCGTTCGAGAACTGTTTTTCGCGCCTGCGTCGTTAGCGCTGTGCGCGAGGGCGAAGCGCTCATGGGCAAATTGGTGGAGGTCACGCGCAATGCGTTGACGCAAGAGGAGTCTTCAGTTCGCAACGTCCAGCAGCGCAACAACATCAGCGATGCGCTGGGTGTGCTCAAGCAGCACGAAGCTGGCATGGTCAAGGGCTACTCCATGGCCTTGCTGGAGATCTTTGCAGAAGGCCCTTCCAACGCCAAAGCCCGTCCGGCCGACGAGACCGGGATGGATTTTGGCGAGCTTTCGCTCATGGACGAGAGCGAAATGCAAGACCAGGTGGAGCTGTCCAAGGCACAGCAACAAGCGGTGCATGCGACCGAAGCGGTGTTGGCAGAGCTCAATACCTTGGTCAGCTCGGCCCAAGGCCTGCGCAGCGTGCAGCCCGAGCGCAATCCTCTGCGTCCCGAAAATTACATCCGCGCTTTGCAGCGTGTGGTGTCTGAAACGGGCGCTCCGTCTGAGGTACGCCAGTTGTGGATGCAACACATGCGTAGCCTGCTGGGTAAGTTATTGGAGGTGGAATACCAGCGCTTGGCCAAAAGCCTGCGCGAGCAAGGCATTGAGCCCGTGGGCTATGCCGTGCTGGGCTCGCCCGCCATGGCTGGGCGCACAGGCTACGGCCCGGCGCAAGGCATGGGGGGGGGCGCGGGGTATGGCAGCGGCTATTCCACGGGCTACGGGCAACCCAGTGGGTACGGCGGCACCACGGGCTACGGTGGCAACACAGGCTATGGCCGTGGCATGGGTGGGCACACGGGCTGGCAGGGCGAATCGGCCATGCAGCCGCAGATGGCTGCCGAGGCGGAAGAGGCCATCTTGACGGTGGGCATTCTGCGCCAGATGCTGGCGGGGGGCGACCCCTTTGACCCCCGTGGGGCCTATGTGGCCGTGCCTTCTCAGGCGGTGCCCTTGCAGTCTGGCCAAATGCCTGCGGTGGGCTGGGTGGATGGGCGCACGGTGGTGCCCAGTGGCCATGCCGCCATGGGCTCTGCCTACGCGGCAGTGCCTGCAGTGGCGGCCGACGCCATGGAAGACATTGCGCAGCTGGAGAGGTTGGTCAACCGCCTGAGCGGCGGCAGCCAGGCGGCGCCCCTGTCTGCCTGGCGCGCACCCACCCAAATGGGGCAGCCCATCTACACCGTGCCCTTCGTAGCACCCACAGAATCGCCCGTGGTGGCTGCCGATGTGGTGGGGGGCATGATGTTGGCCCTGGCGCAGGACACCCGCTTGCTCCCTCCGGTGCAGCGTGCAGTGCAAAACTTGGAGCCCGCGCTCAAGCAGTTGGTGCGGTTTGACCCCCGCTTCTTCTCCGATGCAGGCCACCCCGCGCGCCGTTTGCTGGACGAAATGACCCAGCGCAGCTTGGCATTTGCCTCGGAAGAGGCCCCAGGGTTTGCCCAATTTGTGCGACTGATCAATGAAGCGGTGGCCCATTTGGCGGCAAGCCAGATCAAGGACGCCACGCCCTTTGAAACCGTGCTCAAGGCGCTGTACTCCGCCTGGGACACCCAGGAGCAGCGCGCCAAAGCGAAAGAAGCGGCGCAAAAGAGGGTCCTTCAGCGGGCCGAGCAGCGCGCCATGCTGGCCGAGAAAATTGCGGCCGACATCCGACGGCTGCCCGACATGGGGCAGGTGCCTGCCGATGTACTCGACTTTGCCGCAGGCCCTTGGGCCGATGTGGTGGCGCTGGCGCAGGTGAGCCAGGCCGATGGTGCTGAGGATGACCCAGGGGGTTACCTCGCGCTGGTGCCTATGCTGCTGTGGAGTGCGCAGCCAGAGCTGACCCGGCTGGAGCTGGACCGGCTGACGCAGGCGATCCCCGACATGCTGGCCAAGCTGCGTGAGGGCTTGCGCACCGTGGATTACTCCGCCGCCAAAACCAGCACATTTCTGGAGCGGCTGGTGGCCTTGCACCAGTCTGCGTTTGAGATGCCCATGCCCTCGGGCACCTCCATCCCCTTGCCTCAAGGCGAGGTGTTTGCCGAGCCGCCCGACAGCCTGGGCTCTGAAATGCCGTCGGAAGACAGCTTGCAGGCCGTGCTGGACACCGGCAGTGGTTCTGCCGCCAGCGATGCTGTTGCCGACCCCTTTGCCAACTTTGTGGTGGGCGCCTGGGTGGAGCTGATCACCAACCAGCGCCCAGTGCGCACCCAGCTGACCTGGGCCAGCCCCAATGGCACGCTGTTCCTGTTCACATCGCCCGATGGCAGCACCCAGTCCATGACGCGGCGCATGCGCGACAAGCTGGCTGGCGAAGGCACGCTGCGTGTGGTGCGGGTGAAGTCGTCTTCGCGCAGTGCCAACTCGGCCCCGGCAGGCCTGTCGCGTTCCGTCGCCAAGTCGGCCAAGGGCCGTTAACCTCGGAGCGCTCTGGCCTTTGACAGGCTGGGCCTCTTCAAGCCCGTAGCAGCTTCTTGCGCACCAGGTGGATGTGGTTGCGCAGTGCATACAGCTCGTCTGCGTACGACAGCGGCACCGTCACCTTTTCCACCTGCGCTTCCAGGGCATCCAGGGCTTTGAGCATCTCGGGATGCTCGGCGGGTTGAGACTCCACGGTGTCTTCAATTTCCCGCAGGCGGCCATACCAGCGGAACACGCGCGAGCGCACCCTGAACTGGTACAGCGGCGGCACGATGCGCGACAGCGGCAGCAGCGCGGCCAGCAAAATACCCAGCACCAGCCACATCCGCTCAATCAGGTTGGCCAGCCAGAACGGCAGGTAGCGCTGCATTATCGGCACCGGCTCGTTGATGGCGCGCTCGCCCTCCTTGGCGATGGGCAGTTCGCTGTGCCGCATGTTCGGAAACTCCCGGGCGCGGTTGAACCAACCCGGGCTGCTGTGCAGCCGCTGTGCGTTCTGGGCAAACAGCGTGAGCAAGGCCGGGTGGGTCGATTCGCGGGCCAGCAGCGATGTGGTGGACGCCACCATGCGCACATCCCGCGCGGGCACGTTGCTGGCCAAATCCACCACCCCACGCGGCAGCGTGACGGGCGAGAGGAAGGGGAAGCGCCGCGCATAGGCCTCGTGCTGGGCAATGTCGAGCAATTGCACTCCGGGCGTTTGCAGCAGCATCTGCACCATCAGCGACTCGGGGGCCGACGCAAACACCAGGGCGTCCAGCTTGCCCGCCAGGAAGGCCACGGTGGCCGGGGTCTCCTCCAGCCGGGACATGGTCACCGCGCCTTTTTCCAGCCGGTTGGCTTCCAGCAGCCGGTCCATCAAGGTAGGCACACCACTGCCGTCCGACCCCACATTCACCCGCATGCCACGCAGCTGCCGCAGCCCATCGAGCCGGGGGCTGTGGTGCAGGCGCAGTGCAGCGTCGGTGCGATAAAACAGCCACACCGGCTCGACAAACAGGCTGCCCAGCGACACCAGCTCATCAGGGTCCTCAGGCAGTAGCTCGGCCGTGCCGCCTTGCACAAAGGCCAGGTCGGCCTGGCCATCGCGCAGCAACTGCAAGTTGGCCGACGAACCATCGCTGGGCAGCAATCGCACCTCGATGCCCTCGGCGGCCAGTGCTTTTTGGTAGCGCTTGCCAAACTCTTCGTACGCACTTTGCGCCGGGCCGGTGGCCAGGGTGACGGACTTGGGCGGCGTGGGGTTGAGCCACCAGTACGCCAGCGCCAGCAGGCCCACCGCTAGGAAAGCCAGTGGGCCTGCAGACAGCAGCAGGTCGCGCAATGACAGCAGCGTGGATCGAAGGGCCTTGGACATGCGGGAGTTCATTCTGAAGCGGAAGAAGCAGAGCAGGGCGCCCTTGCAGGACACCTGCGAAGACTTTGAACAGGTTCTTAGACCCTGTTCAAAGTCAGGAAGGGCGCCAGTCTGCCATGCCCGGCAGGTGCAGGCCTTCGGCGGTTGTGACAGAACGTGCGGCCAGCACCGCCCGTGCCGTGGCGCGTGCGGTGGCCTCGGCGGCCATGGTGGCCAGCACCATCATGCCGGGGTGGGCTTCCACACAACCGGTGCCCAGGGAAAACACGGTGTCGCCGTCGCTCATGGTATGCACGGGATTGATGCTGCGGGCCAGCCCGTCGTGTGCCGCAATGGCCAGCCGGTGGGCCTGCACTTTGGTGATGCGTGCGTCGGTGGCCACCACGCCCAGCGTGGTGTTGGTGCCCGCCAGCAGCGGCTGGGGGAGCTCGCCGCGCAGCAGGGCGCGGCGGGTGTCGCGCAACCCGTGGCCGTCGTCCGTGCGGGCGCCCGCCAGCACCTGGGCGGTGTCGGGGTTGAGCACATCGCCCAGGGCGTTGCACGCCACCAAAGCCCCCACCGTGACGCCCGCCACCGTGACCGATGCTGTGCCCACGCCACCCTTCATGGCGTGGCCTATGCCAAAAATCTTGCCCACGGCCGCGCCTGCGCCCGCGCCCACGTTGCCTTCTGCCGGGTCGGCCCGGCTCGCGGCCTGGCAGGCGGCATAGCCCGCTGCCGCATCGGGGCGGATGCGCATGTCGCCCACCAGCAAATCAAACAGCACCGCCGCAGGCACCAGCGGCAGGCGGCCCACGGCCACGTCAAAGCCAATGCCTTGCTCCTCCAGCCAGCGCACGGCGCCCGTGGCCGCATCCAGCCCCCAGGCGCTGCCACCGGCCAGTACGATGGCGTGCACTTTTTCGACCAGATTGGACGGGTGGAGCAAGTCCGTCTCGCGGGTGCCGGGGGCGGCCCCGCGCACATCCACACCGGCCACGGCGCCGTCACGCGCCAGGATGACGGTGCAGCCCGTGGGGCGGTGGCTGTCGGTGTGGTGGCCAACCTCAATGCCCGCCACGCGGGTGATGCTGCCAGCGTCGCTGGCGGGTGGGGTGCTGCTCATGGCCCGATTATGGGCTGGGGGTTATCGCCGGTTTGCTGGCTGCGTCATGGTGCCGGGGCAATGTGCGTCAGCACATAGGCGCCTTGCAACTGCTCGGCCCTGAAGCGCACCTTCACGCCCGCTTGCAGGGCGCTGCCCTGGTCGGCGTTTTGCACCTTGAACACCATGGTCATGGGGGGCATGCCCAGGTTGGCAATGGGGCCGTGGCGCAGGGTGACTTTGCCGCTGCGTGCATCCCAGCGCAGCACTTCGCCCTCGCTCAACTCGGCCGCTGTGGCCGCCTGGGCGGGGGCTGCAGCCGGTGCGACGGAGGTTGCGACCTGGGTGGATGCCGTATGGCTGTCGTGGGCTTCGCCGTGGTCGTGGTCGTCGCCCGCAAAGGCCGTGGTCGCGCCGAGCATGCCCAGGGCCAGCAGGGCGGCGCGCAGGTGGGAGGCCGTGCAAGGTGTTGTGTGTTGGCGGGAGTTGTGGCTCATGTGGATTCTTTCTGGTGGCCAGGGTAGCTTTTGAACACGCGGGTGCTGCCATCGCGGGCGACCAGCAGCACGTCATAGGGGTCACGGCGGTTTCCGTACACCGCGCCATCCATGCCGGGGGAGCCCACGGGCATGCCGGGCACGGCCAGGCCCAGGGCCTGGGGCTTTTGCTTCAGCAGGGCGCGCACATCACTGGCGGGCACATGGCCTTCCACCACGTAGCCGCCCACCAGCGCGGTGTGGCACGAGCCCAGCTTTTGCGGCAGGCCCAGGCGGGCGCGCACGGCATTGTTGCCTGTGGCGTGGATGGTGACGGCAAACCCGTGGGCCTGCATGTGGTCCACCCAGTCCTGGCAGCAGCCGCAGTTGGGGTCTTTCCAGACTTCGACCGGGGTAGCAGTGGGGGCGGCTGCGTAGGCCGCGAGCGCAGGCCCTGCCAGCGCGCAGGCCATGGCCTGGGCCAGCCACTGGCGGCGGGTGTTTTTCGTTGGGGTGGGTGTGTAGTGAGTCATGGTGGTGCTCCTGTATTGCAATTGCAGTTCAATCCAATGCGCCGTGGGTGTGCCGCTGCCCTTGGGCCTGGCACGGCCTAGGCCAGCACCCCCGCACAAGGGCCTACGCCGGCCGCGCCGCGCCGCCCCGCCGTGCTGGGGGTGTCCCCCTCCCGCATCGCGCAGCGAAGCGAGAGAGGGGGAAGGCGCGAAGCGGCTCAGGGGGTGTTTCATTTGGGCTTTACGGTGATCGTGCCCTTCATGCCCGCGCTGAAATGGCCAGCGATCAGGCAGGCAAATTCGAAGCGGCCTGCGCGATTGAAATGCCACACGATGTCGCCGCGTTGGCCGGGTGGCACATGCGCCATGTAGGGCTCGTCGTGTTCCATGCCGGGGTGCTTGGCCATCATCTCGGCATGGGCCTGCAGGTCAGTCTGGGTGCCGATCACGATCTCGTGCAACACCTGGCCCTGGTTGGCGGCCCGCAGGCGAATGGTGTCGCCCTCGCGCACTTCGATGTGGCTGGGGGTAAAGCGCATGTCGTCGGTCATGCGCAGGGTGATGGTGCGGCGCACGGCCTGCGCGTCGCCCGCAATGCCCCAGGCCTTTTGCTCTTTCACTGGCGCAGTTACGGGCGCGTGGTGTGGTGCTGATTCATGAGAAAAAACGGCGCTAGCGCTTACCAATAAAGCGCTAGCAGCTATAAATTTAATAGTATTCATGGTATGTGGTGGGGCTCAATGCTGGTGGCCGCTGGCGGCGGGTTTGCGGGCGCTGGGTTCGGTGGGGGCGGTGCCGGGGGCGTCCACGCGCGCCGGGCGTGGCGTGGCGGCAGGGACGCCTTGCCATTCATAGGCGAGGGTGCCCGGCGGGTGCTGGAAGTCGCCGGGGTCGCGGTAGTCGCTGGCGCCCAGGCCCTGGCGCACCTTGAGGGTGGTGAACATGCCGCCCATCTCCAGCGGGCCAAACGGGCCGGTGCCGGTCATCATCGGGAAGGTGTTGTCCGGCAGCGGCATTTCCATGGCGCCCATGTCGGCCATGCCGCGCTCGCCCATCACCATGTAGTCGGGCACGATCTTCTGGATCTTGCCCACCAGCCCCTTGTGATCCACGCCGATCATGGTGGGCACGCCGTGGCCCATGGCGCCCATGGTGTGGTGGCTCTTGTGGCAGTGCAGGGCCCAGTCGCCCAGCTCGTCGGCCGTGAACTCGATCTGCCGCATCTGGCCCACGGCCACGTCGGTGGTCACCTCGGGCCAGCGGGCGGTGGGGGGCACGGGGCCGCCGTCGGTGCCTGTCACCTCAAACTCATGGCCGTGGATATGGATGGGGTGGTTGGTCATGGTGAGGTTGCCCACGCGGATGCGCACGCGATCGCCGCGGCGCGCCACCAGCGGGCTGATGGCGGGGAAGGCGCGGCTGTTCCAGCACCAGATGTTGTGCTCCAGCATGGTGTTGACCTTGGGGGTCTTGCTGCCCGGCTCCACGTCAAAGGCATTGATCAGGAAGGCGTAGTCGCGCTGCACCTTGGCGATGTGCGGGTGTTGACCCTTGGGGTGCGTGATCCACAGGCCCATCATGCCCATGGCCATCTGCACCATTTCGTCGGCGTGCGGGTGGTACATGAAGGTGCCAGGGCGGCGCGCCACAAACTCGTACACAAAGGTTTTGCCCGGCTGGATGGCGGGCTGGGTGAGGCCGCCCACGCCGTCCATGCCATTGGGCAGGCGCTGGCCGTGCCAGTGGATGGTGGTGTGCTCGGGCAGTCGGTTGGTGACGAAGATGCGCACGCGGTCGCCTTCGACCACCTCGATGGTGGGGCCGGGGCTTTGGCCGTTGTAGCCCCACAGGTTGACGAAGAAGCCCGGGGCCACCTCGCGCACCACGGGCTCGGCCACCAGGTGGAATTCTTTGACGCCCTGGTTCATGCGCCAGGGCGTGGTCCAGCCGTTGAGCGTGACCACAGGTAGGTAGGGGCGCCCGTTGGGTGGCACCAGGGGCGGTGCGGTGTCGGGCGATGCCTGGGTGGCGGGCTCGGGCAGGGCGGCCAGTGCCACGCGGCTGACCGATGTGGCCGCGACGGCAGTAGCGGCACCGGCGAAAAATTGGCGTCGTTGCATGGGGTGTCCTGGATTTTTTGGAGAGAGGTCAGTGGCCACGGCTGTCGGCGGCCTCTGCTGGTGTGGTGGTGCCCAGGGCTGTGGCTGGGGTGTCGAGTGCGCCGATGAGGGCCAGGCGCAGGTCGGTGTCGGCCAGCCAGAAGTCGCGCTGCGCCTCGATGGCGCGGGCGCTGGCGGCGGCGGCGGTGCGGGCTTCGGCCAGCAGGTCCCACACGCTGGCCAGCATGCCGTTGTAGCGCAGCGTGGTTTCGCTCTGGATCAGCGCGCGCAGCGGCAGCACTTCGTCGCGCTGCTGGCGGGCCAGGTCGTGGCTGGTGCGGTAGGTGAGCCAGGCGGTGCGCACCTCGGTGCGCGCGCGCAGGGCGGTGTCTTGCAACTGGGCGGCGTTGCGCTCTACCTCCAGCCGCGCCGCCGTGCGGGCCGTGCCGCCCCAGTCGAACAAGGGCAGGGGCAGCTCCAGCTCCCAGCCCCGGGTGGTGTCGCTGTGGCCGCTGTCCCGCTCTGTGGTGGTGTTGCGCTGGTAGCCCAGGCCCACGCTGCCAAACAGGGCAGCTGCACCGGCCCAGCCTGCGCGGGTGCTGGTGGTGTCGAGCTGGCGGCGCGCGGCCTGCAGGTCCAGCCGCTGCTCAAGGGCCTGGGTTTCCAGGGCCTGGGCGTTGAGCACATCGGCGGGCACTGCGGGTAGGGCAGGCAGGCTGCTGGCCAGCGTAAAGCTGGCGTTGCCACCCCACAGGCCCAGGGTGCGGTGCAGTTGCTCGCGCGCCGTGGCGGCGGCCAGCTGTGCCCGGGCTTGGCTGGCGCGGGCATCGCTGAGCAGGGCTTGCTCGCGCGCCCATTGCAGGCGGCTCCAGTTGCCGGTGCGCGCCATGCGCTGGGCCAGCTCGGCACCGGCCTCGGCGGCCTCCACCATGCGGCTGTGCACGGCGGCCACCTGCTCCGCGGCCACGGCGCGCAGCCAGGCGCGGCGGGCATCGGCGGCCACCTGCAGCACGTCTTGTGCGGCCAGCAGAGTGGCATGGTCGCGGGCCTCGGCCTGGCGCTGGGTGCGCCAGGGCAGGGTGATGAGGTCGAGCAGGCCGAAGCTGAGCGATCGCTCGATCTCCCGCTCGTGCCCATTCACCAGCCGTCCCAGGGTGAGGTGCGGGTTGGGCAGTTGCAGGGCCTGCACACGCTGCGCATCTTGAATGCCCAGCTCTGCCAGCCGCACGCGCAGCGCGGGCTGGTGCAGCAAGGCAATGCGCACAGCGTTGTCTTGCGTCAGTGGCTGGGCCAGCCAGGTGCGCAATTGGGCCTGTGCCTCGCTGCGTGTGGCTGGGTCTGCGGGCGGGAGTTGTGCGGCCAGGGTGGGGGCGCTGCGGGCGGCTTGCTCCATGGCACGGCCTTGCAGGCCGTCGGGCGACACGCTGGCGCAGCCTGCCAGCACCGTGAGGGCGGCGGCTGCGGCGGTCAGTCGCCAGAGGGTGGGCACAGTGGCGTTCATGGGCGGCCCCCCTGGGGTGTGGTGGATTGGTCGGTGTGGTGGCCGTGGGGCATGGGGTGCGGCCCTTGGTCATGCATCTGCTGGGGCATCTGGTGGCGCATGCCGGGGTGCGGTGTGCCATCTGTTTTGGCTGCTGGGGGCGATGGGGTTGAGGGCTCCACAGTTGCGGTAGCGTTGTGCGCCTCCCAGTTCACGATGTCGGCATGGCCGCGTGGAAACTCGGCCACGGCGCGGTTGGCGGCAGTCCAGTCCCATTCGGCAGGGGCTTGGGGGCTCTGCAGCGGCAGGGTGGGGTGGTGCAGCGGCGCAGGGGTGTTTGAACCCTGCGCTGGCTGTGCCAAGGCGGGTGCAGCCAGCGTGCTGGCCAGTAGCCACGCCAGCAGGCGGCTGGTGGTTGGCAGGCGTAAAAAGGGCGGGCAGCGCCGCTGGGGGGCACGGGCCCAAAAATCAAGGTGCGATGGCATCGCGGTCTCCAAAAACAAGCTCGAAGGAGCGTTGCAGTCAGCCGATTCGGGCCACTGCAGACGCACTACGGGTGAGAACCTGTTCAAGGTTTTTTCAGAGATCGCGTTGGAGTGCAATCGGGATGAGTGGATGCAACGGATGCGCCGCATGGGCTTTTGCCCATGCAAGCAGCCGGGGCATTCAATCGCCCGATTTCACTCCAACCCTTCGGGCAAGTGCCTTGCCGGGCGGTCTGCGGCGTTGCGGCGCTTGTGGATAGCCGGGCTATCCACTGCGCACCGCGCCTTGCATCCCATCCCGGTATGGCGCTTGCGCGACTCTGAAAAAACCTTGAACAGGTTCTTTGAGTTCAGGCGATGGGAGGCTTGTGGGCCAGCGCGACGGGGGCGTTGGCAGGTGTGCGCACGGCGCGCGCAATGGCGGCTGTGGGGGCTGGGCCCTGTGCGGCTGGCGGGGCCGCAGGCAGCACCATGGTGGCATGGCAGATTTCGCACACGGTGCAGGTGCTGCTGTGGCCGTCTGCACAGGTCGATGTGGGGCCGGGTGTGGCTGCTGCTGTGGATGCACAGTGGGTGTGATCGTGCCCGTC
The DNA here is from genome assembly GCF_002749705.1 of Acidovorax sp. 56. Taxonomy (NCBI): domain Bacteria; kingdom Pseudomonadati; phylum Pseudomonadota; class Betaproteobacteria; order Burkholderiales; family Comamonadaceae; genus Acidovorax; species Acidovorax sp. 56. The sequence continues at coordinate 1,783,150 of NZ_PEEV01000001.1, read as the reverse complement.
ACCCTCTTCGCTGTCGTCGCAATGGGTTGCCTGCGCAGCCGCGTGGTCCATCGCACCGTGGTGGTCGCTGGGATGTGCTGCCTCGGCATGTGGGTCACCGTGGGCCGCTTCGCCCATCTGTGCTCCTGTCTGTGCGGCCATCACCTGGCTGTGGGCCACAGCCACCGGGGGCAGCATGCCCGCTGCCATGGCCGTACCCACCAGGCCACGCAGGACCAGGAAGGTGATCAGCAACAGGGACAGGGCGCGGCGCATGGGGTGAATGATACGGCGGCGGTGGGGTTGGTTCCGTCGCGCGGCCTTTTTGATCCGCGCTCAGGTCGCCATGTAGCGGCCGGGCCGGTGGTTCATGGCCAGCACCAGGTTCAGCGCCACGGCCCCGGCAATGGACCACACCACACGCAGAGGCTCCACCGTCCACAGGGCCAGCAGCACGACGCAGCAGTCCACGGCCATCTGCACCTTGCCTGCGCGCCAGCCGTAGCGGTCTTGCAGGTACAGCGCCAAAATGCCCACGCCCCCCAGGCTGCAGCGGTGGCGAAACAGCACCAAAAATCCGGTGCCCGTGATCAGCCCACCCGCAATGGCGGCGTACAGCGGTTGCAACTGGGCAAATTGCAGAAACTGCGACTGCAGCTCGGTCAGCAGCGACAGCAGCAGCACGGCGATGAAGGTCTTGACGGTGAAGGCCCGGCCCAGTTTGCGCAGGGCCAGCCAGTAAAAGGGCAGGTTCACCACAAAGAAAATCTTGCCGAAGCCAATGCCCGTGGCGTAGTGCAGCAAAAACGCCAGCCCGGCGGTGCCGCCCGTCAGCAAGCCGGCACTGGTGAAAAACGCCACGCCCACCGAAATCAGCAGCACGCCGGTGAAGATGGCAACGGCGTCTTCGGTCAGCGAGTGGGGCACCGCAACAGGGGGCGGCGTGATGGGGGCGGCGGTGGAGCGGGACATGGCGGCAAAAGAAAGGGAAGGCTGGATTGGACCATGCAAGCCCTGTGCCTGGGCTTGCTGTGGGTCAAGAAGCAAAGGGGCGCTGGCGTTGGTTGGGCCAGGGGTTTTTCAGGTTTGTGCTCTGAATGCTATCAATTGAATAGCTGGTGGCGATTGATTCTAAAGCGCTAGGGACCCTCTGCACCAATCGCCGCGCCGTGTGCATCTGCGGTCTCGGGCAGTCTGCGGCGTTGCAAATACTCGCAATAGCTACGGCTATTGCTGCGTTTTGCGCCTTGCATCCCATCCCGATCCGCAGCGCACACTTTCCGCTCGATTTGTGCAGAGGATCCCTAGAGGCAGTTTTTATCAAAATATCGTGCTGTTCGGGCGTGCGGAGATCCCGGGGCCAGCCTGGCGGCTTGCCGCGATGGCATGATGAAAACCTTCAAGTCACTCAAAGGCATGGCTCTATGGCGCAGTCGCTGGCATTGCATCGCATTGGAGAGGCCGCCCGGCAGTCTGGTGTGTCGGCCGCCAATATCCGCTACTACGAAAAAGAAGGCTTGCTGCTGCCCGGCGCCCGCAGCGACAACAGCTACCGCCTGTACAGCGCGGACGATGTGCACCGCCTGCGCTTCATCCGCTTGTGCCGCGCCATGGACATGTCGCTGGACGAGGTGCGCACCCTGCTGGCGCTGGACTGGGGCCGCAAGGAAGACTGCCATGCCGCCTGCGACACGCTGGACGAGCACCTGCAGCATGTGCGTACCCGGCTGGCAGAGTTACAGGCCCTGGAGGCCGATTTGCTGGCCCTGCGCAGCCGCTGCGATGGCACCGACGAACAGTGCCACATCATTGAAGCCCTGCACCAGCGCGCCGATGCCCAGGCGCCTGACACGCTCGCCGCCTTGGCGGGTGCGGCGCCCGGCAAGCGCCATGTCTGACCCCGTTGCCAGCGATGCTGTGAGCACCTGTTTCAGTGCGCCCAGGGCTTTGGATTGTTTTGCTATTGAGTTGATAGCTTCTCGCGCTTTATTCAATGGGCCCAGAGGCCTAAAAGGCTTGTGGTGCCACGGGCCAGGGGCTTGCCACTGCGCTGGCAGCGCCTCGCTATGATCCGGCCATGATTTCGCACTGGCCCGGCCTCTCCTTGCCCGAACGTGTCTGGCGCGTGGTCCGGCGCTGGGCGCTGGCGTGGTGGCGCATTCTGTACCTGGGGGCGGTGGTGCTGGTGCTGGTGTTGTCGCCGTCCAGTTATGTGAGGGGCACGCGCCGCGCCCTGGCGCGCCACCTGTACCTGGACACGGCCCCGGTGTTGCTCGGCTTCACTGTGCTGGCGGCGCTCATCAGCCTGGTGCTCACGCGCATTGTGGTGGTCACTGCGCTCAGCTACGGCTTGTCGCGCTACGCGCTGGAGATGGTGATTCGCGTGCTGGTGCTGGAGCTGATTCCGCTCACGGCCGCGCTCTTCGTGGCCATGCGCTGCACCATCCCCAACGGAACGCAGCTGGCCCTGCTGCGCCAGTCAGGCCGGTTTGACCTCCTGCGCCGTTTGGGGGCTGACCCGGTGCGGGTCGAGCTGCTGCCGCGTGCCGTAGCGGGCGTGTTTGCCTGCATCACCCTGGCCGCCCTCAGTTGCGTGGTGGCACTGGTGCTGGCGTACCTGGGGGTGTATGGCTTCAACCTGGCGGGCCTGCCCAGCTACACGCGCATGTTCGGGCAGGTGTTTGCGCCGGCCGTCACACTGGTGTTTGTGATCAAGACCTTGCTGTTCAGCTTGGCCGTGGCGCTCATCCCCATGGCCGCTGGGCTGTACGACACGGGCGAGCGTGCCCAGCCCGATTCAGAGCTGGGCGGCCTGGCGCGCATGTTTGCGGTGCTGCTGCTCATCGAAGTGGGCTCGCTCGTGGGCAACTACTACTGATGGCCATGTACGCGCACTGGCCCAACCCCTGTTTCTGATGCCATGAACCCTCCATCATCCCCATCCCCTTCCAATGCGCCGCCACAGGAACCTGGCGTTGCCCCTGTGGAGACCCTGCGGCCGGTGGCTTACCTGGAGCTCAAGGCGGCGGCGCTGTTGCTGTTCACCGTGCTGTTGATTGCCGGGTCTGGCCTGTACCTGCTCTATGCCCGGGGGGCATTCGAGCCCACGCAAACCCTGGTGCTCACGGCCGATGATTCTGAGGGCGTGGTGGTGGGCATGGACATGACGTTCTCGGGCTTTCCCATCGGGCGCGTGCGCCGCATTGAGCTGGCCGAAACCGGCAACGCCCGCATCATCGTGGACGTGCCCCGCAAGGACGCCCACTGGCTGCGCGAGTCCAGCGTTTTCACCCTGGTGCGCGGGGTGGTGGGCGCCACCAACATCCGAGCCTACAGCGGCATCCTCACCGACCCCTTGCTGCCCGACGGCGCCACGCGCCCCGTGCTGCGCGGCGATGCCACCGCAGAAATCCCGCAGCTGATGGCATCGGCCCGCGAACTGCTGGGCAACCTCAACGCCTTGACGGCGCAGGACGCCGCCCTGGGCAGCAGCCTGGCCAACGTGCAGGCGCTCACCCAGCGGCTGAACGGCCCCAGCGGCGCACTGGGCGTGGTGATGGGCAACGAGGCCGACGCCAAGAAAGTTCTCGCGACGCTGGAGCGCACCAACACCCTGCTGGCGAGGCTGGACGGGCTGGCCAAGCAGGCCGATCGGCAGGTGTTTGGCGAGAACGGCAAAGATGCCCTGGTGCCCGACCTGCGCGCTATGGTGGCGCAACTCAATGGTTTGTTGGCAGACACGCGCATCAGTCTCAAGAAGGTGGATGCGGTGCTGGCCGAGGCCCAGGCCATTGGCGCCAACGCCCGCGAAGCCACCACCGACCTGGGCGCGCTGCGCGCTGAGGTGGAAAGCAACCTGCGCCGGGTGGAAGGCCTCGTCAATGACATCCAGCGCAAATGGCCGTTTGCGCGCGACACGGAGATCAAGCTGCCATGAGCTTTGCACCCAACACAGGATGGCGCCACCGGGCCTTGCGCGGCGCCCGGTGGCCTTGGCTATTGGCTTGCGCGGTCCTGGCTGCGTGCTCCAGCCAGCCCCCTGCGCCCGACTGGCAGATGAATGCCCACGCTGCCACGCAAAAAGCCTTGAACGCTTACCTGACCGGCCAGGCACGCGTCGAAGCGCAAGAGTGGGAGCGTGCCCGCCAGGCGCTGGCCAGCACCGGCCGTGCCGACCTGCTGGCACGCACCGAACTGCTGCGGTGCGCCGCCCAGTCGGCCAGCTTGGCCTTGGCCGAAAGTTGTGCGGGTTTTGAGGCCCTGCGCCCGGATGCCGCCGCGCCGGAGTTGGCCTACGCCGAATTTTTGCAAGGTCAACGTTTGACCGCTGCGCAGGTCGCTGTGCTGCCGCCACCCCAGCGCGCCGTGGCGCAGCGCCTTGCTGGCACCGCCAGCGGTGGCGATGCGGCAGCCATGCTGGTTGCTGTGGAAGATCCTTTGTCTCGCTTGGTGGGGGCTGCGGCGCTGTTCCAGGCCGGACAGGCGGGGCCTGCAGTGGTGGCGCTGGCGGTAGACACCGCATCAGCCCAAGGGTGGCGCCGCCCGCTGATCGCTTGGCTGACCGTGCAGGCGGATCAGGCGCAAGCTGCGGGCGATGTGGACACTGCAGCCCGTGCGCGCAGGCGCCTGGCCGTGGTGGCGCCCTGAACGTTACTTTGAATCGACGGCGGCAGGGCGGGGCTGCGAGGGGTGCGCAGGCCTATGCCGCGCTGGGCTTGGATCAGGCCATTGCACACCAATTGCATGCCCCATGCCCAGTCTCAGTTTGTCAGTGCGAGGCAGATGCCTCCTGCGGTAACAATGTGTCCCACTGCGCGGGCAGCAAAGGCAGCGAATCCGCAGATTGCGCCACCCACTCTGGCATGGCGCCAACCAGTGCGGCCGCCACGGCCAAGGCCACTGTGACGAGGAACGCAAGCACGGCAGCCGTTTGCGGAGAGAGGTGATGAAGTGTCATGGCATAGCTCCTTTCAGGGGAGTGCGGTTAATCCAAGCATGGCGGCATCGCTGCCGGATGAGACGGACCGCTCTTGCGCAATTCAAAGGTGCGGGGGCCGCAATGGCTCACCCCGCGCCAGCCTCAATGGCCAGTGGATGAGATTCCACCAAACCTGCCCAGTTCCGTCTGTAAGACAAGTGCTTATCTGGCATGCAGTTTGTGACCAGTTGTGTCTTGCACGCCATCTGGCAGAGGAGACGGTGTTTGCTTTATGAAGTCTGTACTTCAAAGTACATGCCTTCTGCCTCCCCCAAATCCCGAAACCCGGCTTGGCGGGCTGCGCTGCAGGCTTTGGCCCACCGCGCAGCCAGTTCCATGTCGGCCTTGGAGATTTCATCAGCGCTGGCGCCTTCCAGGTCGCCCATGGTGTCCAGGGCTGCAGCCACCTGCTCGGGCCCGCCCAGCGTGTTTTCCAGCGCTTTGGTGTAGCGGGCTTCTGCCGCAGCAACTGCTTTGGCAGGCACATCATCGGGGTAGTCACGCAGGGTGACGGTGTACAGGGTGTCAATCACTTCCATGCCGGGCTCCTGGTTTTGAATACTGTTTAAATATACAGTATTTTGAGATGCAGAGCGAGGGCGGCGTGTTGAGCGGGTTTGGGGATGGATTGTTGTGGGCGCTGAATAAAGGAAAAAGGCCGGAAGCTTGTGGAAGCTTTGCATGTCTGCGGTAGTCCAGGAGCCCAGTTTGCTGGTTGCGCCGTGGCTCTGCCGTATAGGCGCAGGCTTTGGGCCTGACGGCGTACACGATGTGCCCCCGCATTTTAAAAATGTGCCCCCAAATGTGCCCCCAATTTTCTCGGATGGGGTGGACTGGTTTGGATGGGGATGGACAGCTAAGATGCTGATTCCAAAGGGGAAATAAAAAAGGCCGGAAGCTTGTGGAAGCTTCCGGCCTTACCTGTGGTGCCCGGGGCCGGAATCGAACCGGCACGCCTTGCGGCGGGGGATTTTGAGTCCCCTGCGTCTACCAATTTCACCACCCGGGCGGGTAATTTGTGAAGACGCAAATTATGGCACAGTAGTGACCATGAATTACCAAACTATCGAACAAGCGGTTGGCAACACGCCACTGGTCGCGCTGCAGCGCATTGGTGCCCAGGACAACGCCGCGCGCGGCAATGTGATTCTGGGCAAGTTGGAAGGCAACAACCCCGCCGGTTCGGTGAAGGACCGGCCTGCGCTGTCCATGATCCGCCGCGCTGAAGAGCGTGGAGACATTCGCCCTGGCGACACCCTGATCGAAGCGACCTCTGGCAACACGGGCATCGCGCTGGCGATGGCGGCGGCCATCAAGGGCTATCGCATGGTGTTGGTGATGCCTGAGGATTTGTCGATTGAGCGTGCACAGACCATGAAGGCATTCGGTGCCGAGCTGGTGCTGACGCCCAAGAGCGGTGGCATGGAGCACGCACGTGACCTGGCCGAGGCCATGCAAAAGCGTGGCGAGGGCAAGGTGCTGGACCAGTTTGGCAATGCCGACAACCCGCGGGTGCACTACGAAACCACGGGTCCCGAGATTTGGGAGCAGACGGGCGGGCGCATCACGCACTTTGTGAGCGCGATGGGCACCACGGGCACCATCACGGGGGTTTCGCGCTTTCTCAAAGAAAAGAACCCTGGCATCCAGATCGTGGGGGCGCAGCCGCAAGAAGGTTCGCGCATCCCGGGCATTCGCAAGTGGCCGCAAGAGTACATGCCCAAGATTTACGACCCGCGCACCGTGGACGAGCTGGTGTCTGTGAGCCAGGACGACGCCGAGGAGATGTGCCGCCGCCTGGCCCGCGAAGAGGGGATTTTTGCGGGCATCTCTGCGGCAGGCGCTTGCTGGGTGGCCCAGCAGATTGCCCAGCGCGAACAAAACGCCACGGTGGTGTTTGTGGTGTGCGACCGGGGTGACCGCTACCTGTCTACCGGCGTGTTTCCGGCCTGAGCTGGCGTCTGCCGGGCAGTGCATTGCAGAGCCCTTGTGTGGGGTTGTTTTGAATGAAATTGGCCTCTAGCGCTTGCCAAATAAGCGCAAGCAGCTATTGTTTTGGAAGCATTTCATGACGCAGTACGAAATTCGACATTGCACCCACTGCGGCACGCCGCTGGCCTGGATCACACAGGCGGAAGATGGCGGCGACAAGGCGCGGCTGCGTTGCCCCGCTTGCGGCTGGACGCATTGGAACAACCCCACGCCCGTGCTGGCCGCCATTGTGGAGGTGGGCGGCCAGGTGCTGTTGGCCCGCAACGCGGCCTGGCCCGAAAAGATGTTTGCGCTGATTACCGGCTTCATGGAGGCGGGTGAGTCGCCGCAAGAAGGCATTGCGCGCGAGGTGAAGGAAGAGACCAACCTCGACGTGCAGTCCGCCACGCTGGTGGGGGCCTATGAATTTTTGCGCATGAACCAGATCATCATTGCCTACCATGTGGTGGCGCAAGGCGAGGTGCGTTTGTCGCCCGAGCTGGTGGACTACCGGCTCTATGATCTGGCAGACCTCAAATGCTGGCCTGCGGGCACCGGTTATGCGCTGGCCGACTGGCTGCGCACACGGGGGCATGAGCCCGTATTTTTTACAGAAGAAGAGAACGCAGAGCGACGCCGCGGGCTGGGCCTGCCGCCTAAGGATTGAAGACCATGGAAACCCACAAAGAAATCGACACCCGGGGCCTGAATTGCCCTCTTCCCATCCTGAAGGCCAAGAAGGCCCTGGCTGACATGGCCAGCGGCCAGTTGCTCAAGGTGCTGGCCACCGATGTGGGTTCGCTGCGCGACTTTCAGGCCTTTGCCCGCCAAACGGGCAATGAACTGGTGGAGCAGCAGACCGTGGGCGAGGAGTTCATTCACATTCTGCGCCGCCGCTGAGCGGGCGGTTTGCAGATGTGCCCTGTCTTTTGGGCCCGGCACAGGCCCGTGCGGTCGCCATGTGCCATGGGGGGGCGGGGCAGGGCGCCCCGCCTTGGCGCTGATTACAGCGACAAGCCTTTGAGATAGTTGCGGAAGGCGTCGCCCACTTGGGGGTGTTGCAATGCCAACTCCACGGTGGCCTCCAAAAAGCCTTCTTTGCTGCCGCAGTCGTAGCGCTTGCCTTCGTACTGAAAGGCGTACACGGCCTCGTTTTGCATCAAGCGTGCGATGCCGTCGGTGAGCTGGATTTCTCCGCCTACGCCGCGTGGCTGGTTGCGGATTTCATCAAACACACCGGGCGTGAGGATGTAGCGCCCCGCCACACCCATGCGCGATGGGGCGACGTCGGCCTTGGGCTTCTCCACAATGCGGTTGATGCGAATCAGCGGGCCACCGGCAGGCTCGCCCGCCACGATGCCGTAGCGGTGGACCTGGTCTTCGGGCACCTCTTGCACTGCAATCACCGAGCGGCCTTGCTGGCGGAAAGCGGCTGCCATCTGGGCCAGCACGGGTTGGCCACCCTCGGGGCCCACCATCAGGTCATCGGCCAGCAGCACGGCAAAGGGTTCATTGCCCACCAGTGGCTCAGCGCACAGCACGGCATGCCCCAGGCCCAGCGAGCGGGGCTGGCGCACAAAGGCGCAGTCCATGTCGTCCGGCTGAATGGAGCGCACCAAAGCCAGTAGCTCCTTTTTGCCCGCGGTCTCCAGCTCGGACTCCAGCTCGTACGCGGTGTCGAAGTGGTCTTCGATGGCGCGCTTGCTGCGGCCCGTCACAAAGATCATGTGGCGAATGCCGGCGGCATAGGCTTCTTCCACGGCGTATTGGATGAGCGGCTTGTCCACCACGGGCAGCATCTCCTTGGGGCTGGCTTTGGTGGCAGGCAAGAAGCGGGTGCCTAGGCCAGCGACGGGAAAAACAGCTTTACGGATGGTGGATACAGCAGTCATGGAGCTCCTTCTAGAGTGGAATGCGTGCAAAAAATAACAGGGCGGCAGCGCTGGTGAGGGCGGCTTAGCCCAGCCGCGCCAGTTGATCGCGCAAGCGGGCCAAGGTGGCGCCAAAGTCGGCGATGCGCTTTTTCTCCTGGTCGATCACAGCGGGCGGTGCCTTGGCCACAAACGCTTCGTTCGAGAGCTTGTTGTTGGCCTTGGTGACTTCGCCGTCAATGCGTGCGATTTCCTTGGACAAACGTGCTTTCTCGGCCGCCACGTCAATTTCCATGTACAGGCACATGCGGGCTTCGCCCACCACGGCCACGGGTGCGGCCTGCGCGGCGGCGGCCCAGGCGGACTCGTCGTCAAACACCTTCACTTCGCTGAGCTTGGCCAGCGCCTGCAGCACGGGCGCTACGCCGCGCATGAAGTCGGTGTCACCCACCACGTACATCGGCAGGCGGGTGGAGGGCGAGACATTCATTTCACCGCGCAGGGCGCGGCAGGCGTCCACCAAGCCCTTCACGCGGCCCATGTGGGCGATTGAAACCTCATCGATCTTCTCGGGCTGGGCCTGGGGGTAACGAGCGATGCTGACCGACTCACCCTGCAACCCGGCCACGGGCGCCACCGTCTGCCACAGGGCTTCGGTGATGAACGGGATGATGGGGTGCGCCAGGCGCAGGATGGCTTCCAGCGTGCGGATCAGGGTGCGGCGCGTGGCGCGTTGTTCTGCCTCGGTGCCGTTCTGGATCTGCACCTTGGCGATCTCCAGGTACCAGTCGCAGTACTCGTTCCAGACAAAGTCGTAGATCGTGTTGGCCACGTTGTCCAGGCGGTACTCGGCAAAGCCCTTGGCCACCTCGGCCTCGGTCTTTTGCAGCAGCGACGAGATCCAGCGGTCGGCCTGGCTGAAGTGCATGTAGCCGTGGGCGGGGCCGCCGGGCTGGCACTCTTCCTTGGTGTGCTCTTTCAGGCCGCAGTCCTGGCCCTCGCAGTTCATCAGCACGAAGCGGCTGGCGTTCCAGAGCTTGTTGCAGAAGTTGCGGTAGCCTTCGCAGCGCTTGCTGTCGAAGTTGATGCTGCGGCCCAGGCTGGCCAGCGCCGCAAAGGTAAAGCGCAGCGCATCGGCGCCGTAGGCCGGAATGCCTTCGGGGAATTCCTTCTGTGTGTTCTTGCGCACCGTGGGCGCGGTCTCGGGCTTGCGCAGGCCGGTGGTGCGTTTGTCCAGCAGCGGCTCCAGAGAGATGCCGTCGATCAGGTCCACCGGGTCGAGCACGTTGCCTTCGGACTTGCTCATCTTCTTGCCCTGCGCGTCGCGCACCAGGCCGTGGATGTACACATGCTTGAACGGCACGCGGCCGGTGAAGTGCGTGGTCATCATGATCATCCGGGCAACCCAGAAGAAGATGATGTCGTAGCCCGTGACCAGCACGGTGCTGGGCAGGTACAGGTTGAAGTCGTCGGTGGCGCTGTCGCCCTGGTTGGGCCAGCCCATGGTGCTGAAGGGCACGAGCGCGGACGAGTACCAGGTGTCGAGCACGTCCTCGTCGCGGCGCAGTGCCTTGCCCGGTGCCTTGGCCTGCGCCTCGGCTTCCGTGCGGGCCACGATCACGTTGCCGTCTTCGTCGTACCAGGCCGGGATCTGGTGGCCCCACCACAGCTGGCGGCTGATGCACCAGTCCTGGATGTTGTTCATCCACTGGTTGTAGGTGTTCACCCAATTCTCGGGCACAAACGTCACCTCGCCGCTGGCCACCGCGTCGATGGCCTTTTGCGCGATGCTCTTGCCCGTGGGGTCCTGGTCGCTCACCTTGCTCATGGCGACGAACCACTGGTCGGTCAGCATGGGCTCGATCACCTGGCCGGTGCGGGTGCAGATGGGCACCATGAGCTTGTGTTTCTTCGTCTCCACCAGGGCGCCAGAGGCTTCCAGATCGGCAACGATAGCCTTGCGGGCTACGAAGCGGTCCATGCCGCGATATTTGTCCGGTATTGCTTGCTGACCTTCAAAATTGGCCAGCTCGTTTCCGTAGAAGAAGGATGTTTCGCCTGCGTTGATTCGTTGCCGCAGCTCTTGCATTTTTGCTGCATCGTCGCCCGATGGGTGAGCAACGACGTGTGCTTGCAAGTCCAACACAGTAATCATCGGCAGCTTGTGGCGCTGGCCCACGGCATAGTCGTTCTGGTCGTGCGCGGGGGTGACCTTGACCACGCCCGTGCCGAACTCCTTGTCCACATACTCGTCGGCGATCACCGGGATCTGGCGGTCGCACAGCGGCAGGTTCACCATCTTGCCGATGAGGTGCGTGTAGCGTGCGTCCTCAGGGTGCACCATCAGTGCCACGTCGCCCAGCATGGTTTCAGGTCGGGTGGTGGCCACCGTCAGGCTGCCCGATCCATCGGCCAGCGGGTAGGCGATGTGCCACAGCGAGCCGTCTTTTTCTTCGCTCTCGACTTCCAGGTCGGACACGGCGGACTGCAGCTTCGGGTCCCAGTTCACCAGGCGCTTGCCACGGTAGATCAGGCCCTGCTCGTACAGCTTCACGAAGGTGTCGGTCACCACCTTGGACAGCTTGTCATCCATGGTGAAGTATTCACGGCTCCAGTCCACGCTGTCGCCCATGCGGCGCATCTGCGTGGTGATGGTGTTGCCCGACTTTTCTTTCCACTCCCACACCTTGCTCACAAAGTTCTTGCGCGCCTCGGGCGGGGTCGGGCCCATGTCGTAGCGGCTGATGCCTTGCTCCTGCAGCTGGCGCTCCACCACGATCTGCGTGGCGATGCCCGCGTGGTCGGTGCCCGGTACCCACACCGTGTTGAAGCCGCGCATGCGGTGGTAGCGCGTGAGGCTGTCCATGATCGTCTGGTTGAACGCATGGCCCATGTGCAGCGTGCCCGTCACGTTGGGGGGCGGCAGCTGGATGGAAAACGCTGGCTCGCCCGCCTGCGGCGCGCCCGTGCCACGGTGGCCTGCGGTGCCATACCCGCGCTTTTCCCATTCAGGGCCCCAGTGGGCTTCCAGCGCAGCGGGTTCAAAGGACTTGGACAGGCTTTCGAGGCCGGGTTGTTGCAGGGGCGTGCTCATGGATGGTGTGGTGTTGCAGGAGGCCGCCGCTGGGGCGCCTCGACAGACAAGAGGGTGAGCCGAGCATTTTAAGGCAGGGCCGAGTGGCTTCGGCCACAGCTGCATTTGTGTCTGTGCCAGAGGGTTACTGGCGCCGCCGGGCCTGCCCTGTATGGCCCGGGTGGCTCAAAGCAAACGGACTGCCCAATGCAAAAAGCCCAAGTGGTAGAACCACTTGGGCTTGCATATGGCGGAGAGGGCGACCGCACGATCCAAAATCCAAGGCAATCCATTTCAGTGCTCAGAGATGCTGTAAGTCATTGTCAATAATAGATTTTCCTGGTAATTGGGTTTGTGGATTGATCCAGATTGAATCAATAGGATACGCTGTCATCCCACGCTAAAATATGGTTAGAAATATGGGTAATACTGCTTATATGCGAGTCCTGAGAGTCCGACAATGAGTAAAGCACGCGACCGACTTACTGCAGTCCAGATCAAGAATTTCAACAAGCCTGGCTTCTACCATGACGGCGGCGGGCTGTACCTTCAGGTCAGCCGTTATGGGAGTAAGTCTTGGATTCTGCGATACACGCTCAATCAGCGAAAGCGGGACATGGGCCTCGGTCCTTTGACGGACTGGACGCTGGCCGAAGCCCGCGAACGTGCGAAGAAATATCGGCAGCTTGTTGATGATGGGATTGACCCAATCGACCAGCGCGATCAGGAAAAGGCGCGCATGCAGGCGGAGCGCCTAGAGGCTGACAGAAAGCGCCGCAGCTTCGAGGAGTGTGCCAAGGAGTACCACGCGGCCAACAAGGACGATTGGAAGAACGCCAAGCACGCTGACCAATGGATCAACACCCTCACCACCTATGCTTTCCCGAAGTTTGGGAAGCAGCCCATAGCGGACTTGACACGTGAGCAAATCCGCGAAGTGCTGGAGCCCATTTGGAAGACCAAGGCCGAGACAGCTTCTCGCGTACTGCAGCGCATCCGCACCGTCGTCAACTATGCAGCTGCCCGGGACTACTGCGTTGGCCTCGACAGCGAACAATGGGATCAGCTCAAGAAAGCACTACCCAAGAACACCAAGGCCCGTGAAGTGGAGCATCACGCTTCGTGTCCTCATGACCAGGTCGGTGCGTTACTTGTTCAGGTTCGCAGCAGCCGCTCAAGTGACAGCGTGAAGTGGGCATTCGAGTTCATCGTATTGACTGCCGCACGCTCAGGCGAGGTACGCAACGCCCTATGGGAAGAGATCGACGCAAGGACCAAGACCTGGATCATTCCCAAAGGCCGCATGAAGGCTGGCCGGGAGCATTCCGTGCCGCTCTCACCCCAGGCCTGGGACATTTTGCAGAAAGCCAAGGCTAGATGGCCCAAAAACACCGAGCCGTCAGGTCTTATCTTCCCCGGTGAAAAGAGCAAAGCCCTCAGCGACATGACCCTCACACAGTTGATGCGCCGTATGGAGCAGCCGTACACGGTTCACGGCTTCCGAGCGAGCTTTAGAACGTGGGGTGCCGACATAGCTCACTACGAGCACGACATGTTAGAAATCGCTTTGTCACACATCGTTGGCGACGCCACGGTTCGTGCATACCATCGCTCAGACATGGTCGAAAAACGCCGTAAGCTGATGATCGAGTGGGCACAGTACCTGTCAATAAGCAATATGCCTTGAGTGCTCAGATCACTCAGTCTCGCGGATTTGGAGAGAATTTCATGCAAGAAGTTACCAGCAAGAATGCCGGGATGTCAAAAGAGGGTAGCGACGTGGAGCCTTCGGCGCCCGTTCCGCTTGTATTTCCTGTGCCCACTGTTCCTGCACCGGACGTGTCTCCGACTGCGGTCAGCAGCGAGTCAGCAAAGGATTTGCCCCCTCCCAACTGGGAGATGTGGAGAACGAGAGGCGCGTGCCCTATCTGGAAGGCCGTGTTGATTTCCATGGCGCTCAAGCCCGCCCCTAAAGTACTCTTCAGACTGCGGCGAGAGCAGCCGAGCCGTTACGCCCAATACGTCAGACGAAAAAAAGACGTTGTCGCTCAGTATGGACTGCACCCCGAGATGCCAGCGGTAGAGCATCCCAATCAAGGCAAGCTACCTGGTGAGAAATATATCTTGCTGCGTGGCCTTCTCGCCATGGGTAAAGAACAGCGTTGGCACGATATAGACGCCTTTGAGAAAGGCATGCGAGCCTCTGCTGCCAAGTCAGTCGCAGCGGCCAAAGCTCACACATCATTTGAAGGCCTTCCCCAAGGTCAACGTAATGCCCTAGTTCGGATGGGTGCCCTGTTGCAGCTGCTAGAGGATGTGTTGAAGAAGGGGGTGCAGATGAATCCCGCTACCCTGTTACACGGAAAGACACTCAATATGTCGGAGGTCGCGTCGCGGGTCGAGAAGATCGTTGGTGACGCGGCTGACCAAGACAAAGTGGACAACTTTGAAAAAGAGGCCAACCGCAAGCAATTTGGCGAGGCCAAGCAGGCGTTGAACGCCTTCTTGTAGCGCGAGTCGTGCGATAGCACGCGTAAAGACTGACAGACGATTTGGGAAGTGCTTCCCAAATGGGAAATGGCACCGCGTTCAGCTTGTCATCTTCATAACCTACACAGGCCGGCAAACACGAGTCCGACGGGACTCATAACCGTACTGTTAAGGACAAAGAAGTGGCACAGCAATTTCAAGAGGCGCTGATTCGCAAGCGCGCCGTACTGGAGATGACCGGATGGTCCAACTCCACCCTATACAACCGCATTGCGACGGGCCATTTCAAGCCCGGCGTCAAAGTCGGCTCTCGCATGGTCGCATGGCCGCGAAGCGAGGTCGAGGCTTACATCCAGGCACGTATTGCTGAGCGTGACGTTGAGATCGGGGGCGCAGCATGAGCCACGAAGCTCAAAGTCTCTCCCCTCGGAAAGCGGTGAAGCGCCGTGCAGTCATCGAAGTCGGCGAAGCGCCGACTTCGCCCAAAAGTGCTGGCAGTGCAAAAAAAACTGCGGGGCTTTCCAGTAGCGGTGTGCTGTCGCCTATCCCTAAGGCCGTCAAGGCTGTCTATCGTGTGCTCGGAGAGTCTGGCCAGAACACCGGTAGATTGGCTGTTGAAGCAGTAAATCAGGCTGGTGATACCGTGCTCAACGTTATTGACCTGAAGCAGTTGAGTCTTGGGAAACTAGATGACATCGCGCAGTTCGCAATAGATGCCGATCTCTACGCATTCCAGTCCCGAAAAGGTGCCAATGAGCTTTCTGCTCTGATCCGCCAAGCCAACAAGCTGCCTTGCTACATCGCTGGCCGTGACGGTTACCACCGGGTTGACTACGGTGATCACCTCATCGAGTTCTTTGTGTGGCGCAATCTGATCCACGTGTTCGACGGCACAACGCCCCCACTGGCGTTGCGAATTCTCCAGGGGCTCCCGACTTACCCACCTCCATCTGGCACCTTGGAAGACTGGAAGTCGGAAGTCGGGGTACTCGTCGCACGTAACCCCTACATGCTCATTGCTGTTCTCGCGGGACTCACGGCACTGCTGCATCAGGCCTTTGGTTTGCCCAAATTAGTGCTGATGTTCGTCGGGCCAAGCAGCCAAGGGAAAACGACATTGCTGTGTGCGGGTCAGTCGATTGTGACCTCTGGTAAGGACATTGAGACTTTTGCAGGAACAACCAAAGGTATAGAGGCCAAGCTGCGGGAACATTCGGACGCGCCAGCGTTCATGGATGAGCTACGCCAAGCAGACGTCCCTGCTGACTTGGTCAAGCTTGTGTTTGATCTTGAGAACGGAGCGAGTCGCAAGGTCAGCTCGGGAAGTCAGCAGGTTGTCCAGCGTGGTGCGCTACGCAATGGAATGGTGATTGCTAACGAAGGCAGTTTGGCCGAGATTACGTTGACATCGCAAGTCAAGGTGCACGAGGGCACTGGCGCACGCTTGCTCGAGGTGCGTATCCAAGCACCACACGGGGCATTCCACGTGTTGCCAGCCAATATGACCGCCAAGCAGTTCTCGGAGCACATGAAAGACGTCACGTCTCGTTTTCATGGTGCCGTGTGGGACGCCTGGGTGACTTTGATTGCAAAAAAAGCGCAGAAGGTCCGTAAATGGCTTGCCGAGAACCTTGCCCAGGTGGAGGAAGAGTTACTGCAAGGGCTGCAAGTCAACAACCCTGTCACTGCTCGTCTGGTGCGAGGCATGGCCGCTTGGGCTTGTGCTGGTTTGCTGGCTGTGCGCTACAAGCTGCTGGACGCTGATCGCAAGGTCATCATCGCTGCCGTTCGCCTGGTGCTTGAGGAGCATCTGAAGCGCAACGTTCATGGCAGTCATAGCATTGCAGAGCAGGTGCTGGGAGCGGTACGCGCCTGTATCGACCAAAACGCGAGCAAGTTTCCGCCCTTGGCACAGTTCCACTCGCCAGAGCACTCAGGCATCTTTGGCTATCGCGTTGGACATGGCGAGGATGCCGAGTTTTTGTTTCTCCCCTCCGTGTTCGAGCAGCAGTTCGGTCAGAAATATGGCAGTGAGGCAACTGCTCGCGCATTGAAGGACGCTGGCTATCTGAAATGCACCAAAGGTGCTGGCTACCAGTACCAAAAACGCGTGCCTAGTTTGGGCGGCGGATCAGAGCGCAAACGGTTTTATACGGTGTTGGCGCGCATTCGTTTTGACTGATTTTCTCGATAGCTGGCTAGTGCTGTCACGTTGTCACAACCATTTGGCATGACAGCGTGGCACTAACGTCAATCAAATTTCGGCTGGCTGTAATACATGACATCAGCCCCCTCGATACCAGGTACTCAATATGAAATTCAATAGTATTCGTCATCGTCTTCGCTCACTGCCTTCGTTCAATCGCAGCAAGATCTCCAAAGCTAATCGCAATCCTGTGAAGGAGTTCACGCCGGTTCCAGACTTGCTTTCGATAGAGCCCTGTTTGCGTCACCAAACTAACGTCGCTGGATGGAAACCGTTTTCCTCGTTCTTGATTGACACGGTCAAGGTCAAGATTCGGGTGAAACACCCGCCCCTGTCTGAACTCGCTCAAGGCAATCCTTACGTCAAGCAAGATGGGTTTAAGTTTCTGATTCGTTGTCCCCGTACAGATTCTGTTGCTCGGCTGTTCAGCATGGAAAACGGCACCGTCTTGCTGATTGAGTACAGCATGCCGAAGTTTCTCACCGGTCAGAACGTCATCGGTCATATGAATGTTCATGATGGGTGTTTGGAGGGCATCAATAAAGCGTTGAATCTCTTGGGGCTCATGCCCACCAAGAAAGAGCGCATAGACATCATTTGTGGTGATTACCTCTTGACTCGCGTTGATATAACGGCGCACGTCGATTGCCAAACGCCTGATCGTGCTCAAGCTTTGTTGTTGGCCTTGCGGACTTTCATCGTCCGTTACGCCAGTGACGTCAGCATGTATGGCTACAAAGGGCTATACATCGGTCAAAGCTCCAAACGTCGAACCCTGAAGATCTACCCCAAGGGCATCGAGTTGAAGGAGAAGGGCCAGATTCCTGAGCATGTGTACAACTGCAAGTACTTGACGAGAAAGGCTGATAGTCTGGTTCGCTTTGAACTGACGCTTCGTGGCAAGGAGTTGACCCGCCTCGGTTTGTCATCGCCGATGACATGGAATAAGCAGGTCGCCATGGAGCAGATCCAGCCATGGCTTGAGAAGCTGCGAGGAGCGGGTGGTGTCGTGCCCAACTTGGCTGCCATCAAAAACCTATCACCTGTCATGCAAAACAAGCTCCTGCTTTGGCTTGGTGGGCATGTGGATGCTTTCACCCGTGGTGTTAAACGGGACTCCTATCTTGAAGCCCGCAAGAAAGTTAAGGTAGTCACTGGTATCGACGTTGAGCAATCGCCGGATGTTGGCTTGCAAGCCGCTGCGGTCGTCACCATCAGCCAACTGTTCTCGGAGGGCCTGGGGTTTAGGACACACAAGAAAAAGTGGCCGAAGCTGTTGGCAGCAATCCAGGCATACCAGCCAACGCTGGCTGTCACAGCGTCACGACCGAAATCATGCACAGCCCATAAATAGGGCGACAGGGATGAGCGAGGGGTTAACAGATTCCCTCATCTGTTAACCCCCGGATGTCACAATGTCACAACCATTGCTAGCATCGAGATCGTGTGCTGTAGGCCGAAGTCGCTCAACGTGAGTGCTTTGAACTTCGCACATCGCCGTGGCACAACCAGAACCGATTCGCGCAGAGCTTCCCTAGGTCGAGGGGGCAATGCTCGTTTTCACACAGCCTCGGCCCATTGCCGTCAGTGTTTTTCTGACCAGATGGGCGCTCAGGTGTGGGGCTTTCTGGTGGGGGAAAACGCGAAGTCTTGCTCAGCAACGGTGACGGAATCCGAAATTCAACGCCTGCATTGCTTCGTGAGCTTTACCGACTTTCGTGGATTTCGGTAGCTTGCTCTGGACTTCCTTAAGAAAAAGTTTGCTTTGCTCGAAAAAATGCAATGGCACTTTGTAGTCGTCGAGCGCTTGAAAAATGTCTTTAGCATCGGTCAGTTGTTTCAACAAGATCGTCACCATCTGCAGTTTGCTTTGCCAGTTATCCACATAGTCACGCTTGCTAGGGCTGCTCACCGGTACCTTTGGTGCCACAAGCACAGTGCCGTGAGCCAGAACATTTCGCAGGGTGAACAATGCTCGAATCGCGTCCGGGTTATAAGCGGTCGATTTGGCATCTAGGGGCACCTTGAAGAAAAAGCTGTACTGCGCCTTCAGCTTTTCAAATCCGCCGTTGCCCTCGACCTCAATAAGGTACTCCTCAAGCAACAGCTCAGCTATATTCTTCTCGTTTTGTCCGGCAGCCGTGCCTTGCTTGATCAAGTCGTCAATCGTTTCCTTGATCGAGTTCGCAAGCCAATAGCGAAGAATGCCTTCGACAATTGACGCATTGAGGATAAGAAGGGGGAAGGTGGTGTTGTAGTTATGTTTGCCGTGCTCGTTCTTTCGATGTCTGAGAGCAAGAAGCTCATAGCTGTATAGAAGCGAATCGGCAGTTTCCAGAACAATATAGGCTGTCATGACAGAGAAGAGGCAGGCAAGCGGTATTTTGAGAAGCAGCTACCTCAAAACTCTGCTTGAGTACGTTGAGCTGCAGGGGACAACACACTGGACGCTTCCAACTCAGCCACCAGCGCTTGCGTCCTCGAATACCCGGTCCGAAGCTTCCTCTGCAGCCACGCAATAGGATCAGTGATCACTCGGTTGTCGGCCAGTCGGCACCGCTCGCGCAGCAGCTCGGCCGCCCGGTACAGTAACGCGCCTTCTTGTGTGTCCTGAGAAAAAGTGCCGCACTCCTTGTCGAGGTCTGACAGGAAGTACCGCCAAGAAGACGTTTCACTCAAGAAATGCGCGAGCCGCACCATCGCCATTGTGTCGAGCGTGCAATATTCGCGCAGCCCCTCTGTCAGCAGCTGCCGACGCGCGTCAGTGGTTGCAGGGTGCACGATTTCGGCATACGCAGTCTGGGCTGCGGTACCGTTGCTCACAGCAATCTCACCATAGTCCAAGTCAGGGGCGACGGTAGGCAGCACTGCCTTGATAGACCACGACCCACGCATATGAGGGTGGTAGTAACTCTCCCTCGTGAGCGGGAGCAAATCAATGACCCGGTCGTTGATGGCTTCAAGCCGTTCAGCCAAGTCTGGGTACAAGGCCGCCAGCTCGGCAATGCGGCTTTTCTCAAACGCTTGGAAGTACACCAGGATCGGGCCGGTGTCGCCCACCACTTCCACCAGGCTTTGCGCAAATTGGCGGCGCGGGTCATCGCCCGTCACGTCCAGGAACATGGCGTGCCGCAGTTCTCCTGATTCCTCTTCGATGTGGCAAGACCACTGAAACGGCACCTGCGTGCGGTGGGGGCTCGTGTTCGCCCAGCGTGGCACAGCCAGTTTGATGGTTTCGAAATCCAGGTAATAGCGTGGATAGGGCAGGGCTTCCAACACACGGGCTGCAGCGTCGGACAGCCACATTTGGCCCGTGCGGCTGCACTCCTGTACGCGCAACTGAACGTCGTTCAGGTGCTCCTCGGGCACCAGCAAAGCGTCGAAAACCCCTTGTGCCCGCAGCTCGTCTTTGAGCGCAGATCGCATGCGCGGAAACACGTCCAGTGTGTAGTCGGGCCCGGGTGTTTCCTCTGTGGCCGCCACGCTGCAGTGCGATTTGAAAGGGCACTCAACAGGATCATCGCATTGCTCGCCAGTGGCAGTGGCGGGCTCAGTCCCCTGCAGTACCAAGCGTGCTTGATCAACCCACTGGACCACGCTTTCCAACATGGGCTCAATGTCCGCATCCAAAGGTGCATGCTGCAAAAGCCCGTGATAGTCGCCATTGCCTTGGTAAACAAAGTCCGTATTGATGTGGGCGAGTTCGACGGCACTGAGCGAAACGCCGTTTTGTCGAATCACCCAAGCTTGCAAGGCGCAGTCGTCCAGGTGGTAGGGCTTGACGCTTGCAGAAGACTTCACCTCGACCATTCGGTAGCCTGCGGGCGAAGGCAGCAGGAGATCGGCCTGCACAAGGACGTTGTCGTGCTGAAAAGTCGCTTCGTACAGAGGTCGGTCGGGGAATTGCTGCATGGCGCTGCGCGTTGCGTCCAGTGCCGACTGCAAATCGGCTTCGCCTTCAATGAGAACGCCGTTCGGAAACAGCGAACGAGCCACCTCTGCGACTTCATAGCCAATTTGGTGTCCGCGTTCTGCTTCTTCGGACACATCCAGCAGATCAGGCCGATGCACTTGCAGCCATAGCTTGCGCGGGCACTGCCGCCAGGCAGCGATACGGGACTTGGACAGGCCAGGGGTTTTCATCGTTGTGTGGCAAGTAGGTGCTGATCTGCGTGTTTGCCGTACTACAGCGTGCGTTTGAGCGAGCCAGTGCGTATGTCGTACACACGCACCTTGCCGTCACCGCAGGTCACTGCCGCCAGATCGCCGGTGATGTTGACGGACTTGGCTCCTTTGTAGCTTGCACAGCCAAAAGTGCGCTTGGTGCTGTTGGTGCGGATTTCAACGATCTTCACGTTGGTGCCTTCGATCTTTGCTGCGTAGGTCATAGGGCTTCAGTTCTTTCATCACAAGTCGGATTTAGCCGTTAGGGAGCGCGTCATCAGAAGGGCAGTACAACGCGCTCATCCGTTCTTGAAAGGGTGCGAAGAAAGTCCAAAGCTCCTGAGCCAAGTGCTGGGCATTCGGATGCGTGGGGTCACGGTTGTCTTCGTGGAGAAAAAGGAGTCCTTCGGTTGATCCTGCAACGGCGGAACCTGCTTCTCTGGCGGGACCGGAAAGGCTTGTCCAACAAAGCCACCACGAGTCCGATTTGCCTGCCAGCTTTTGCGTCATTTCAACGCGCAAAGCGTCGTCTGCAAAGCCTTGGTTTTCATACGCCTTGCGCCACCCGCCAATGAGCGTGCCGTTCCATGCTTCTGCCACACATTTGCTGTGGTCGCCGAAGGCACCGTCTATGCCGATGCCAAAGAGGAGGCCGTTGTCAGCCTCAAGTCTGGCCACCCATGGCTTTTGATAGAGGCTGGCTGCTTGCAGCCTTTGGTTCAGAAGTTCGACAACATGAAGCGCAAAGTCCCTAGGAATGGCTTTCTTTTTCTCTTCCAACTGTTCGGCCAGCATAAATGCAGCTTCCAGTTGCGCAGGGCTCTCCAACATTTCTTGGATTTCAGGATTGGGTTTGGTCACGGGTGCACTTCCTATAGCAATGCTTCTGCAAAGATGGGTGTATTGAGATACGGATTGGATCAGTGGAAGGGCCGTGGCAGGGCAGGCGGCAGCCCCTTGCTCCAGCACGTTTGCCAAGTCTGCGTAGGACATGCACACCACGATGTCGCGCGCTGCCGCAGTCGTCCCCGCTCTGCCGTCTGGAGTCAGGAAAATGAGCGCCGCCTGCTCTGCAGCACGTCCTGGGCGTGAGCGAAGCCACTGCCAATACCTGCTCAGTTGCCTGTCTTGCTCGCCTGCATACACCTTGTTTTCAATGGCGATGGTGGTGCCGTCCGGCAATTCGATGACAAGGTCAACCCGCCCGTATTCACCGGCGTCCTGCTCAGTGGTGATCTTGGCATTGGCTCGGTGCGATGCCCTGCCTAGGTACGCGCTTATGGACTCGCGGACAGCGGATGAAAGATCCATCCGCAATGCGGCCCACTTCAACAAGCCGCGCAAGAACACATCGCCCTGGTCATGTTCACTGCTCGGGTTGAAGAGGTAGCCAATAAAGCGGGAATGGTAGTTTTCCTTGTGAGCAACGCCCAGTGCTTCAAATATGTTGTGGCGCTCACCGGTCAGCCGCCGCCGGACCTTTTCTGTCAGCACCAAATCATGCACAAGCGGGTGCTGCAGCAGCTCGCGTGCTCTACGGGTCTCTTGTGCTTTCTGGCGTCCTTGCAGCCCTATGACTTCATTCAGGATGTCCCGCACTGGATGGAGCTGTGCGCCGGTGCTCGCTGCCAGGTCAGGGTTTAACGGTGGGATCATTGCAGGCTTTCTGTTTCTACTGGCGTGTCATACCGCTTACAGGCGTCTCGCAGCGATTGCGCGATTTCTTCACGCAAAGTCATGGGTTCCAGGACTTCAATGCCAGCCCCTTGCGACAGAATCCACCAGCGCAGCTCCCAACTGTCTTGCACCGTGGCATGGATGGTGTCTTGCTTCATCACCTGGTCTGTAGAAAGCGGCGATTCGGCGACCAAACGCAGCAGGTCTTCGGAAAGTTTCAATCGCAGCTGCATAGTTTGTTGGTTACCGAACTGCGCAGCGCCGTCTTGCAGCCAAGCATCTAGCTTGCCTTCTGCAGGCCGATTGCACGCCGTGTAAGTGCGATGAGCCGCAGTGATCCTGTGGAGCGCATACAGACGGATGTCTTCATAATCCCACGCCGTTGCGGCAAGATAGGTCAACGGGCCGCGCTGGATTAGCGCAAGAGGGTGCAGGCGAAGGGAGGCGGCTGCCGTGGTCCCCAATCCTGTGTATTCCACATCCAACTGTTCGTCGTTCAGCAAGCCTTCATGGATCGTGCTGGCGACTGCGGTGTCCATTTCGGGCAACTCACGGTGCAGCTGTGCGGGAATGCTGCGTACTTTGTCTTGCCAATGGCATAGCGGATTGGTGCTGCTGAGTTCCTGCAGTTTGGCTCGCGCCTGTTGGAACTTGGCCTCCAGTGTTTGGAGCATCGACTGGGGCAACAGCGGGCGCACCGCAGACTCTGCCAAGTGCAGTGAAAGCGCTTCTGCCACATCCATCCCCGCAAGCTCGGTATGGGCGCCGTTGGCCCAACGCCAGCCATACGGAGTGCCCGCCTTGTTGCAATGCAAGGAGAAGCTGGCGGACAAGTCATACAGGTCCCGCTCTACCTGTCGCTTGCTGACTGAGAACCCCCGCTCCAGCAGGTTTTGGCTCAGCTGCTGGGCGGACTTGCCCGATCCGCTTTTGGGCAGGCACTTGAGCAGTTCCCAAAGCCGGGCCTGCGTGTTTCGGGTGGTTTGGGCGGGCATGGTGTAACGTTTTGATACGTAGCACTATAGCCGTGAGTTGCGACGGAATGTGTCGCGGTATGTCGAAGTTCACTCGCATGCAGGTTGGACAAGGGGGCGCGGCTTGGCTGCACTATGGGAGCATTAGGATTGCTGGCTTATGCAGCTCTGGTAATCCTGGACACGCTGGGCTATCTGCCACAGTGGCTCAGGTTGTCCATCGGTGGCTTGCCGATCCGCCTGGAGGTGGCGCACGCCAAGCTGGTGGTCAGTCGCGCCTTCTGCCTATTGGGGTACTACAAGCACATGGAGGAAGCTGGCAAAGATTAATGCATCAAAACAATTGATGCATTAATCTTTAGGGGTGATGATTTTTCGGATACATTTGCGTCATGTCGATTGACGCAATAATTTCAAGCCTTGGGGCGCTCGCCGTTGTTAAGAGCGGCTACCCCTTCCGCGGCTCCATCGAGGAGGCCGCCGACGCGGACGCCTTGGCTGTTCAGATGAAGGACGTTGACCCCGAACATGGGGTGTCTTGGCCCGGCGTCACGCGCACCGCACTAGCGGGTAGAAAGCAGCCGGATTGGCTCAAGGCGGGCGACGTGCTGTTTGTCTCTAAAGGCGCACGCTTCTACGCGGTCTGCATCGACGAGCCGCCCAACCAAGCCGTTTGTAGCCCGCATTTCTTCCATCTCCAGGTTGCCCCACAAACACCTCTGCTGCCAGCCTTTCTGGCATGGCAGATCAATCAACCACCGTTCCAGCGCCAGCTTCAACAGGCGGCAGAGGGCAGCAGCCAACTGAGCATCCGCCGCCCGGTGCTGGAATCGCTATTGCTTTCAGTGCCATCGCTGGCGGACCAGCAGCGCATCGTTGCCCTGGCCGATCTCGCGCGTCGTGAGCGCCAGGCCCTCCACCAACTCATTCACAACCGCGAGCAGCAACTTCAAGCGCTCGCCGAAGGCCTCGCTCACGCCGCTCAGGCCGCCCGTTGAACATCTCCGGAAATACAAGACCATGAACGACACCGCCATCCAGACCGTATCCACTTCTAGCTCAACGGTCAGCCAGGACGACATCAATGCCGCCGTCTGGGCCGCATGTGACACCTTTCGCGGCACCGTAGACCCGAGCATCTACAAGGACTTTGTCCTGACCATGCTGTTCCTGAAATACGTGTCGGACGTCTGGCAAGACCACTACGATGCCTATAAAAAGCAGTACGGCGACCACCCCGAGCTGATCGAGGAAATGCTCAAGAACGAGCGCTTTGTGTTGCCCGCCAGTGCCAGCTTCTATGCGCTGCACACCTTGCGCCACAGCCCCGGCAACGGCGAGCGGATCGACAAGGCCCTGCACGCCATTGAAGAGGCCAACATTACCAAGCTGCGCGATGTGTTCCAGGACATCAGCTTCAACTCCAACAAGCTGGGTGACGAACAGCAGAAGAATGACATCCTGCGCCACCTGCTGGAAGACTTTGCCAAACCCGCACTCGACCTGCGCCCCAGCCGCGTCGGCCAGCTCGACGTGATCGGCAACGCCTACGAATTCCTCATCAAGAACTTCGCCTCCACCAGCGGCAAGAAGGCGGGCGAGTTCTACACCCCGCCGGAGGTGTCGTCACTGATGGCGCGCCTAATGGCACCGCAAGAGGGCGACGAAATTTGCGACCCCACCTGTGGCTCCGGCTCGCTGCTGATGAAGTGTGGTCGCCTCATCCGCGAGCGCACAGGCTCGCGCAAGTACGCGCTCTATGGGCAAGAAGCTATTGGCAGTACATGGGCCCTGGCCAAGATGAACATGTTCCTGCATGGCGAGGACAACCACCGCATCGAGTGGGGCGACACCATCCGCAACCCCAAGTTGCTTGACAGTGCCGCCAGCCTCAAGCACTTCGACATCGTGGTGGCCAACCCGCCGTTCAGTCTGGAGAAGTGGGGCTTCGAGGGGGCTGATGCTGACAAGTTCAGCCGCTTTCGTCGGGGCGTACCGCCGCGAACCAAAGGGGACTATGCCTTTATCTTGCACATGATCGAAACCATGAAGCCCGGCACCGGCCGCATGGCCGTTGTCGTTCCGCACGGTGTGCTTTTCCGTGGCGCGGCCGAAGGGCGTATCCGCCAGAGGTTGATCGAAGAAAACCTGCTCGACGTGGTGATTGGCCTGCCTGAAAAGCTCTTCTACGGCACGGGCATCCCCGCCGCCGTGCTGGTATTTCGCAAGAACAAAGCCGACGACAAGGTGCTGTTCATCGACGCCAGCCGCGAATATGAAGCAGGCAAGAACCAAAATGTCCTGCGTGAAGTCGACCTGCAGCGCATTCTGAGCACAGCCCAGGCAAGGAAGGGCGTTGAGAAATACGCCTACCTTGCAACCCCAGCTGAAATCGCCGAGAACGACTTCAACCTCAACATCCCGCGCTACGTGGACACCTTCGAGGAAGAGGCTGAAATCGACTTAATGGCCGTGCGCAAAGAGCGTGAACAGCTCAAGGCTCAGTTGGTGGGCTTGGAAGCTCAGATGGCCGTATACCTCAAGGAGCTGGGCTATGAGTGAATCCACGCCAGTGCCAGGAGCTGAGTTCCTGCTATATGAAACGGAAGACGGGCGCACCCGCGTGGAGTGCCGTTTTGTGGATGATTCGCTATGGCTGTCGCAAGCCCTCATGGCTGAGCTGTTTCAGGTGTCTGTCCCCACCGTCAACGAACATCTGAAAACGCTGTTTGCCGATGGCGAAATACAACCCGAGGCAACTATTAGGAAATTCCGAATAGTTCGCCAGGAGGGTGCCAGGCAGGTCAACCGCCAGATCGACTACTACAGCTTGGAAGCTATTTTGGCTGTTGGCTACCGCGTGCGCTCAGCCCGTGGTACCCAGTTCCGCCGCTGGGCGACAGAACGTCTGGGCGAGTACCTGCTCAAGGGCTTCACGCTGGACGACGAGCGCCTAAAGAACCCGCCGGCGGGTGATTCCATGGTGCCCGACCGCTTTGGCGAATTGCTGGAGCGCATCCGCGACATCCGCGCCAGCGAGCGCCGCATGTACCTGCGAGTGCGCGAAATCTTTGCCCTGGCCGCCGACTATGCCCCCACGCTGCCGGAAACCACCGCCTTCTTCCGCATCATTCAAAACAAGCTGCATTACGCCGTGTGCGGCCAGACAGCGGCCGAAATCATCCGCACCCGTGCCAACCATACCCAGCCCAACATGGGCCTCACCAGCACACGCAAGGGTCAGGTGCAAAAGGCCGATGTCAGCGTGGCCAAGAACTACCTGGCCGAGAGTGAAATCAGCGAACTCAATCGCATCGTCACCATGTGGCTGGACTTTGCCGAAGACCAGGCCACGCGCCGCAAAGAGGTTTTCCTGAAAGACTGGGCCGAGAAGCTCGACGCCTTCCTTAGCTTCAATGACCGCAAAGTGCTGGTGGGCGCTGGCAAGGTGTCACACAAGCAAGCAGTGGCCCATGCGCAAGGCGAGTATGAGCAGTTTGCGGCCCAGCGGCGTTCGGCGCTGGAGGCCGAGGGAGCGACTTACGCTGTTCGAATGTTGGGAACGGGGTCGACGGATGAAAAGTCCCTGGGCGAACTGGGCCAGGTGGCCAAGCGCCTGACAAAGAAGAAGGGGGGACGCGATGCTTCCGAATGACTGGCAGCGCAGCACCATCGGGGCGTGCACCAAGCTCCTTTCGGGCAACACGCCGAGCAAGGAGAACCAGGACTTTTGGGCAGGTGACTTTCCATGGGTGACCGTCAAAGACATGAAGACGCCTTGGCTCCACAGGACTGGGTTGACACTTACTCAGGCTGGCAGAGCAGCAGCATCGGTAGCGCCTGCAAACTCCATACTGGTTGTGACACGCGGAATGGCCTTGTTGAAGGATCTACCGATCAGCGTCGCGACGCGTGAAGTCGCTTTCAACCAGGATATCAAGGCGATTGTTCCCGGCGAACGCCTAGACGCACGGTTCTTTGCTTATCAACTTCAAAGCAAAAAACATGTCGTCTTGGGTATGGTAGATACGGCAGGCCACGGCACGGGGAAGCTTGACACGGATTTGTTGAAGTCTGTGGATCTGGAGTTGCCTCCACTTCCAGAGCAGCGCCAGATTGCCCGTATCCTCTCCACCTGGGATCAATCAATCGCCGTCACGGAGCGGTTGTTGTCAAACTGTCGAACACAGTGGAACGCACTGATTGGTCTCACCCTACACCTGCCTTCGGCGAATCCGGGCTCATTGGTGCCGACAGACAACGGCAGCTTCCCTGCCTCAGTGCAGCCGGGCATACCCATACTCCCCCCAGCGCCTATCGGCTGGCGGCGCATTCAATTGCGTGACCACCTCACGGAAGTGCGTCGCCCTGCGGCCTTGGTGGACGAGGAAATCTACACGCTTGTGACTGTCAAACGTTCGCGGGGTGGTGTGGAATTGCGTGCAAACTTGCGAGGCAACGAGGTTAAAACGCCGACACAGTTTTATGTTCAGGCAGGTGACTTTCTGATTTCAAAACGCCAGATCGTGCACGGAGCGTGCGGCGTTGTACCGCCAGAACTAGACGGTGCGGTGGTTTCCAACGAATACGCCGTTCTCAACTCGGACGGACAGATCGATTTGCAGTTTTTGCGGTATCTATCGGAGTCAAGATACTTTCAGCAGACGTGCTTTCACTCCAGCATTGGCGTGCATATTGAAAAGATGATTTTCAAGACTGACCACTGGCTCAACTGGCCATTCAACATCCCCCCACTGGCACAGCAGAAGCACATTGTCGAAATCTTGGACACGGCTAGCCGGGAGGTAGCCGCCATCTCTGAGCAGTTGAAAGCACTCAAGCGCGAGAAGTCCGCGCTGATGGCCCAACTGCTGACCGGCAAGCGCCGTGTCAAGCTGCCCGAAGCTGAGACGGAAGCGTAAGCATGAATATCACGCCCAACTCTCGCGAGCAATATAGTGCCCACCTGCCCGCGCTGCACCTGTTGTGCAACCTGGGCTGGAGCTTTCTGACCACGGCCCATGCCCTGGCACTTCGCGGTAGCACACGTGAGGTGCTTCTCAAGCCCCGGCTGATTGAGGTGCTACAGACTCGACGCTACGAGTACAAGGGCGATTGGTACCCGCTATCACCCAGCGGCATCGACCAGATCGTGCGGGAGTTGTCGGCGCTCAGCCTGGCTGAAGGGCTCATGCCCGCCAACGAGCGGCTCTACGGCAAACTGGCACTGGGCATCACGGTCACCGAGTTCATGCCCGATGGCAAGAAACACCAGCCTACTATTCCAGTGATCGATTGGTCAGACGCTACAGCCAACCATTGGGATGTGACCGAAGAATTGGAGGTGCTGGCCGCACAGGGCACGCACCACCGCACACCGGATGTGGTCTGCTATGTCAACGGTATCCCCTTGGTGGTGATCGAAGCCAAGCGGCCCGAATCAGGCGGCGGCAGCCACCCGGCCAAAGCCATGGTGAACGAGGGCATCAGCCAGCACCTACGCAACCAACGGCCCGACGAAATTCCCAACCTGTTTGGCTACGCCCAGTTGTTGCTGTCCATCAGTCAGACCGAGGGGCGCTACGGCACCACGCATACGGCAGCGAAATTCTGGGCCAAGTGGCGTGAAGAGGAATTCGACGACACGCACATACAAGCCCTCAAAAACGCGGCGCTAAAGCCTGTAGTACGCGCCGCGCTGTTTGATGGCAAGCCCGCCGACCTGACTACCTACTTCGATGCGCTGTGGAGCGCGCCCATGCAGGCCACTGACCAGGATCGTTTGCTGGTGAGCCTGCTCACGCCTGCGCGTCTGCTGGAGTTCCTGCGCGGCTACGTGCTGTTCGACCGCAAGGTGGGCAAGATTGTGGCGCGCTACCAGCAGTTCTTTGGCATCCGCGCCCTGCTGGCGCGCATCAGCCTGTTGCGGCCAGACGGTGGTCGTGAAGGCGGTGTGGTGTGGCATACCACGGGGTCTGGCAAGAGCTTCACCATGGTGTTCCTGACCAAGGCGCTGCTGCTGGTGGAGGCCTTGAAGGAATGCCGTGTGGTGGTGGTGACCGACCGCATTGATCTGGAAAGCCAGCTATCGCGCAACTTCATGACGGGCGGTGCGTTTGGCTCCAGCATTGCTACGCAGAAGGACGGCGAGAAGGCCCGCAGTCTCTCCGGTCGCGATCTGGCTAAACGCATCGGCAGCGGCACCGAGCGCATCTCGTTCACGCTGGTACACAAGTTCAACACGGCGTCCAAGTTGCCTGAGTGTCGGAACGACTCGGCGAACCTGATCGTGTTGGTGGATGAAGGCCACCGCAGTCATGGCGGCGAGACGCATGAGCGTATGAAGAACGCGCTACCCAACGCGGCCTACATCGCTTTCACCGGCACGCCGTTGCTGAAGAACGAGAAGACCGCCAACAAGTTCGGCCCCATCGTGCATGCCTACAGCATGCAGCGCGCCGTGGAAGACGAGACCGTGGCCCCGCTGCTCTACGAAGAACGGGTACCCGAACTGGATATCAACGAGGGTGCCGTCAACCGCTGGTTCGACAAAATCACCGTCAACCTCAGTGACGCACAACGCACCGACCTGAAAAGGAAGTTCGCCAAGAAGGGTGCTATCTACGGTGCAGCCAACCGCATCGAGTTGATCGCCTGGGACATTGCCACCCACTTCAACGAAAACATAAAGCAACTCGATCTGGGCCTGAAAGGCCAAGTGGCCACAGACAGCAAGCTCGACGCCATCCGCTACAAGAAAGCCTTGGACGACACCGGCTTGGTTACCAGCGCCGTGGTGATCTCGGCCCCCGACACGCGCGAAGGCAATTCCGATGTGGATGAGGACACTCTGCCTGAAGTGCAGAAGTGGTGGAAGCAAAACATGGCCACCTACGGCCATGACCCGGAGACTTATGAAAAGCAGATCGTCAGCGACTTTGGCACGGACGGCACCCCCGACTTGCTGATTGTTGTGGACAAGTTGCTGACGGGGTTCGATGAGCCGCGTAATACCGTGCTCTACATCGACAAGCCATTGAAGGGCCACAATCTGATTCAGGCCGTGGCGCGCGTGAACCGCTTGCACGACGCGAAGCGATATGGTGTGCTGGTGGACTACCGTGGCATTTTGAAAGAGCTGGACACCGCCATCCGAGCTTACCAAGACTTGGAGACACGCACCCAAGGCGGCTTTGACGTGCGCGACCTGGAAGGCATATACCACCAGTTCAGCACCGAGTACAAGCAGCTACCCGCCTTGCACGACAAGCTGTGGTCGTTCTTCAAGTCGGTGGCGAACAAGCTGGACCGCGAGCAGTACCGCCAGTTGTTGACTCCCAAGTTCGTGAAGGGGGCCGATGGTGAGGACTACGATGAGCGGCAGAAGGTCCGCGATGACTTCTACGAGGCGTTGACGGCATTTGGCCTGTGCCTGCAAACCGCGCTCTCAAGCCGCAGCTTCTTTGAAGACAAGAGCTTTTCCGAAGGCTTGATTGCCCGCTACAAGGCCGATCTGCGCTTCTTCACCGAACTGCGGCAGACGGCCCGCCGCGATGCCATGGAGACGGTGGACTACAGCGCCTACGAGGAGCAAATCCGCAAGCTCGTGGACAAACAAGTCATCGGCACCGAAGTGCGTGAACCCGAGGGCGTGTACCTAGTGCATCAGTTAGGCAAGGCCGAAGACCCGAAAGACTGGTCAGAAGAAAAAACGCGCAATGAAACGGACATGATCCGCACGCGCCTACGCAAGACAATCGAGCAGGAGCTGGCCGAAGACCCCTATGCACAAAAGGTGTTCGCTGAGCTGCTGAAGCAGGCCATTGCCGAGGCTGAAGCCATGTTTGACCACCCGCTGAAGCAATACGCATTGTTTCAGTCCTTCGAGCAAAAGCTGGAGTCTCGCGCAACACCGGGCGTGCCCGACGTGTTGGCGGAAAAACCGCATGCCAAGGCCTACTTTGGCGCGATCCGCTTGGTGCTAGGCGATGAAGCCTTTGCATCGCTGGGTGACATGGCCGTGGACGCGCTGGCGCAACAGGCAATGACGATGGACTCCATGGTGCGCGATGCCGTAGCCGAGAACTCGCTCAACCCGCAGAACATTGAGGCGGCTATCCGAAAGAGCTTGCTACCTTTGCTATTCGGCACTCTGGGGCTGGACAACGCCAAGCAGGTGGTAGAGCAGGTTGTCCAGATCACGCGTGTTGGTCTTGGTAAGACTTGAGTATGCTTTTGCTGGAGCGCACCTCCCAACATCAGCTGGTGTATGGCAATGAAGTCATTGTTTTCAGCGTACGCCGCCAGCCGACGCGTACTGTGCAGCGCGTCGCAATCCACGTCGAGCCTGATGGCCGTGTGTTGGTGGATGCGCCTGACACCGCCCCCTTGGTTGACGTGCTGGAGGCAGTCAAGAAGCGTTCGAGATGGATAAGCCACCACTTAGAAGCCGCCAAGGCGCGACTGGCCCATGTGCTCCCGCGTGAGTACGTGAGCGGTGAATCACTGCATTACCTTGGGCGGCGCTATCGCCTGCGGGTGGTTGTAAATCCTGATGCCAAAGTGGAGGCCCGCATGCGCGGCGCGTTCATTACCGTCACCGTACCGGAGCACGATTCCGAAGCGATCAGAGCCGCCCTGGATCACTGGTACCGCCAGCGAGCGCGTGAGCTATTAGCAGCCCGTATTGCAGCTGTGGCCGCGCCACTGCGCTGGGTCAAGCACTCTCCTCCGACACGCCTCCAGTTCATGACCGTTCAATGGGGAAGCTGTTCGCCCTCAGGTTGTATTACGCTGAACCCTCTGCTGGTCAAAGCGCCACGTGAGTGTATTGATTACGTCCTGCTGCATGAGCTATGTCACTTGCTTCACCACAATCACAGTCCCAAGTTTTATAGCGTCTTGGATAGGCATATGCCCAATTGGCGCGTAGTGAAGGAGAAGCTGGACAACATGGCGGAAGAGATGTTCCGCGCCTGAATAACGGATCCTCGGGGGCACTAAGCAAGTTTTCCGCGACTCTGTTGGGCGGCAGCGCCATGTGACCTGCTGTCGTCGATCTGCATCGTCCCGACGATGCTCTGAAACTCCCTGAAGTACTCTGGCTGATTGGCCGCCAACCAACGAACAATTGGCGCGCAGTCCATCCACTTTTCCAAAAAGCGCTTCAGCACGGTGAGGTGCAGTACATCAGGCCCATAAGTTTCCTCAATAGCCTTGTTTTGCACTTGCAGTGCGGCCATCTCACGCTCCATCTTTGCCATGGACTCCACCGACACAGTGTCACTGGCAGGCGCTTGCGTTACCAGCATATTTGATGGTGTGTTGTACAGCAGGGCATTTGCAAACGCAGTGGTGAAGTTGTTCTGGCCAGACATTAACTCGGCAGCTTCAATTTGCCTGATGGGCTTCATACGCCGCAGAATCGCGAATGACTTGGCAGGACATGGTTTGTCTTGTAGCTGTTCAATCACCTCGGGGCAAACGCCATCCAGTAACCTGAAATGGTTTCTGATGGTCGCTGGTGACAGATGCAGCGTTTTTCCCAGTCGTTCGGCGGAAACGCCGTGTTCCATTGCTTTGACGATCATTTTGTGCGCTTGCACCACTGTCATTCGATTGATGCGTTTGTTGTATGTGTACGTGTCATCATCGGTGGCAACCAAGCAATCCACTTCATCAATGCCTAGAATTTTTAGTGCTTCAATACGAAGATGCCCATCCATCACGAAGTAGTGACCTTGGTTGGTCGGGTGGGGGAAGACTACTGGCGGCTCAACCAGACCTACGTCTCGTACCGATGACAGAACCTGCTGGAAAGTGATGCTGTCCTTGACGCGAGGTCGCAAAGTTTTAAGGTAGATGAGGTTGGACAAGGGAATACGCACGCAATCTTTCAAGAAGGCGGCCTTGGTCTTCTCTATTGGCTCGGTATTAGGTGAGCCGTTCGCTTTGGATGCATCCAGATTCATGGACGATCTCCTATTGCCATGCGATCCTTGATGAGCTTTGGAATCGAGTCCATTTTCTCTGCGCGAAGAATCGATACAAAGCTCTTGTCGGCAAACAGTTCTTTCAGAGCCTGGGTGGCAAAAACCAACTTGTCATGAATGAAATCAGCTTTCTTCGCGGCAAGGCGCTGGTTTTCCGCCTCACGCTCGAAGATTCGTCGAAGTTCAAGCGGGGTTAGCGTCTTGCGTTTTGCCGTTTTGCCAAGTGGGGGATTGCTGACAAGCTTGCTGCGATTCGCTCGCTGCTCCAAAAGTCTGCGTAGCGTGGACAGCTTCTTTCCGCGAAATCCCTGCTCATAAGCATCGGATAGAAGGTCTTGGATTTCGCTAGCACTGCTTCTGGCAATAGTCGTTGCCATGCTCAATGGGATGGTTCCCATCTCCACCGCACTCAGCAGCTTTTCTTCCCCGCGCTGCAAAAGCCCACCAATCATGTTCACCCACGAAGCGGTAACGCCAATTTTCAGTGCTATCTGGGTATCGTTAAAGCCGCGTTCTTTGAGGCTGCCCACCTCGCGCATCAAGTCGATAGGACGGTGCTGCCTTCGCGCAATGTTCTCAACGAGGCTCATCACCAAGCAGTCGTCTTCAGGAGCGTCTGTGACGAACGCAGGAATCTCTTCCTGGTTGAGCATCTGAAAGGCTTCTAGGCGACCTTGCCCACATATCAGATCGTATCGGAAGGACCCGTCTTTCAACGTTCGGCGGCTTACCTTTATGGGGCGCTTCAGACCTACGCTGCGAATGTTTTCCACGATGGCTTCGTGTTGCTTCTTGTTGCGGCTGCGGGGATTGAGGACATCAACCAAACAGACGGGAATCATTTCCACGCTTTGATGCGTATTGGTCATGCAGCGTCCTTCAGGCTGTATCGAGCAGCCAATTCATTCAGGATGTCCAGCGTGTCGAACCTGTAGCTGTCAATCAACCCATAGTTCTCTTCGTTAATGCGCTCAGGCCATGCACCGGCGTCGATACGTGGAATGAGGTAGTAATCCCGCGCCTTCGCGTTCGAGCTGTCCATTCGTACCGCGACAGTGATGTCAGGCTGCAGGCTAGTATCGAAGCGGACGCGCCAGCGCAGTGTTCCCGCTGCTGTTGTTTGGCATCTCGCAATGACCAAGGAGACAGTCCATTCCCCATTGATAGTTAGTAAATCATTACCTGCATCGCGGTGAACAACAGCGTTCACTGCATGCAGTTGGCGGATGACTTGATCGACCAAATCGGGGCGTTGCTTTCTGAGTGCTCGATAAATTTCCAGATAGCGGTAGTCCCTATCAGGGTGAAAGCCTACCAATGCGTAAGCGGTGATCAATCCGCCGAATCTCTCCTGGTAGGCAGAGCTGGAGGGCATGCCCTCCTGCTCGTCAATGATCAGTCCAGACAAGGTGCCCGACCGTGCAAATAGATCGCGAAGGAGCGCCAGCATTTGCGCGTCGTCGAGTCGATGCGAGCGCGCGACAATGATTTCCCGCGCTTTTGCGAACAAGGACTCAGAGATGATTCCCTCGAATGCCCCATCGCAACGCACCCAAAGTTCGGGTGCATTCCGGACACGCACCTGTTTCAGTTTGAACGACCGACGGTTGTAGACGTTGTTGCCGATGTACTTTTCGTTGGTCAGGATCTGGTGGACGGTGCCACGTATCCATGCTTTTCCCAGGTCTGTGAGAAGTCCTTCGGCATTGAGTGCATTCGCAATCGCCCGCTCTGGCCTACCATTTTCGACAAAGTCGTGATAGATGCGGTGCACTACAGCAACTTCTTCAGCCGGACCGCGCACCAGAATCACGCGATCCGTCTGGATGCTCTTGTGCTCACCTGATTGAAGCAACCCCTTCGACTCCCGCTGCTCGTTGAGCAATTCACGGCGTAGACCATAGCCAGGAGTGCCACCTTGATGAAATCCCCGCCCGGCCAGGTTGCACTGACCTATGAAGACTTTGGACGAAAGTACACGACTAAACTCGCCATCCATTGACCGCTTGAAGTTTTTGAAAACAGCAGCCATTGGCGTCCCATCGTTGTCAAAGGGCTCTGCGCAATAGGAAACAGGGGCACCCGCTTGGGTACATAGATATTCGTAATGAGCGCTTTCGTCGGTGTCTTGAAATCGACCCCAGCGGCTCACGTCATACACAAGGATTCCACGATACGCGGCGTGATGACCCTGCACGTCAATGAGCAATTTGCGGAACTGTTCACGACCCTCGGCATTCAAGCCGCTCTTGCCTTCGTCGGCGTAGATTTTTACGACCACCATGCCGTGCGCTTCGGCATACTGTTTGATTGCAGTAGTCTGATTTTCAGTGGAGTACCGTTGATGGTCGGTTGACATGCGGACATACGCAGCCACCGGAATTAAACCGTTGACCTCAGTTGTCTCTGATGCGGCACTCGGACGGATCAAATCGACCTCCCGGCTGGTAGGGGTCCCAGTGGTCGCTCAGTATGGCAACTTATTCAAAAAACGAGGAAGAAAATACAAGGCGGGATACAGAAAATTTCTTCTGTAACGTTTCAAGATTTTTGCATTTGGCTCGCTTTTACGATGGGCAAAGCGAAAACTATTCAGCCAACAGTTTGAAAACCGCCATACGAACACTGGGGTCGACCTTGCTGTAGCGAAACAGCAGCTCTGCAATGTCATCGTCCTCATCCGCAAAGAAGAACGCCACAGGCACACCCAGCACCTTGGCCAGTTTGCGCACGGTGAGCAAGTCAGGCCGATGAATGCCCAGCTCGTACCGATTGATCCGCGTGCTCGCCACGAAAGCATCAATCCCAGCTTCGATCCCTAGCATTTTTTGAGACAAGCCAGCGTTGAGCCTGGCCTGCTTAAGCCTGGCTCCCCACTTTTGATCTGCCTCTGACATCTCTCGTCCCATAGGACTACGAGAGTCGTAGTTATGCGGGTTTATCGATACTACGAGTTGCGTTGTCTAACCGCTGGCAACAGATATGAAGCCACCTTCTAGACGCCCAGCAAGTACCTCCCCTCTTGCGTGAAGCCCAACGATCTGCGCCATCGCTTTGCAACATATTTGAGCGATTGGGAGAACCTCCGGGCAGTGAGCTCTTGTGCGCTTGTCATAACTACGAATTACGTAGTTATTGTTGGCTACTTCAAGCTTTTGCAGGAGACGTGCCTGGCTATTCTCGAAACTACGAGATGCGTATGTTTCGGTGTGAGTGATATGGCATGAACTACGGCAATGAGAGGGCGTATTGATGCAGATAGGGCGAAAGTGGTTCTGGGCAGCAGGTGCCTTGGTCGTGGGCGGAGCCAGTGTTCAGCCATCGCCCAGCCTTGCTGAAGCAACATCGCTAGCACCCACAGAACACCAATTTCATGCGGAGTGTTACAGGCCAGATGTGGAACTCTGCGCAATTAAAAATCCTGGGCCATCTATCTATAAGGTGCTCACACCAGGCATCCCTTTTGATGATCTCGTTTCTCACTGGGTTGTGGATTTGCGCAAGTTTCCGCCAGCGAAAGGTGCTGTCCAGACACTCCGCGTTTCAGGCACATCTGGAGATGTGTATTCCATCCGATTGGCTTTGGTGTACGACATCACCGCTCTAAGTCGTGCAGCACCGCAAATCGGGGATATGAAGAGCTCCAAAGATGTAGCTATGCCGATGACCAGGGCTTCTGCGCCAAGCCCTCAGAAGACAGCTTCTACGCAAGGCACAACGCTACCAATACCTACCCGAGTGGGCCAGCCGTCTGCTGCGCCTGATTCAGCGGCTGTGCCTCAGGGCCAGACGATCACTCGTATAGCCACGGCTTTGCCCAAAGGCGAGGGTAGCGCTCCTGTCACACCCCAATTGCCTTGTCTCGACGGAATTTGTATTGGCTCACCAGCCACGTCTTTGAACGCGCCATTTGAACCAGTGCTCTCGGTAGCCAAGCAACTCATCAGGAATATCCCGGCGTCCAAAAAATTCCCAGACATTGAAGCGCGAGCCGCCCATTTGGACGCGGTGTACCGCAAGGGGGATATGGATCAATTTGACAAGGATGGCCTAGCTTGGATGGAGGTCAGTCGAGAGGACAAGATAGCTATCAACCTTCATCATCTGCGGCAGGCGTACAACATCGCACTGCAAGCGCTAGGGGGAAAGCATTCTCCTGAGGTCGTGGAGCTAGCAAAGTACTTTGCTCCACAGTCTTCTCTTTCGGGTTATGTCCGGTCAGTCGGAAGTAAAGATTTCGCGTTTGATGTTCTATCAAACCCACTAGCGTTCACCGAGACTAGGGCTTTGCGCTTCGATCAAGGGTTCGTAGATTTACTCAATAAGGCAAAGCCGACCTTCTGCGGGGTCTATCGCCTAAGTGGTCAATACAAAAGCAAGTCTGGTCACGAGACACTGGTGGAGCTGCAATCCGACATCGATGGCATTTTCAAGGTCGCCAACATCGAGAGACTGTTTGCATCCCGATCAAGTGACAGTGTGGAGCTACTTGAGCAAGAGCTCAAAGCACGTTACGCCCCCTACGAGGATGCGAACCTAGTCCGCGTGACGAGGGATCGTTTGCTTTCCCTGCAACTGTGGCACCCATTTTTGACGCGAATCACAGGGCCTGGAAGTGGTGCAACCCGTGCGCTGCGCGACGCTTTCTGGGTCGAAGGATGGCTGGACTTCAAGGGCAAGGCGCTTGAGCAAAAGGGGGTCATGCGTGCTATTGCCGAGAGCAACAAGATGAGGATCCCAAAGTGCAGGCCTCAGAAGCTAAGCATGGATTAAGGACGTATCGACCTCGTCATGGCTCTCTCCCTTTTCACTAACGTCCAGTCGCTGAACGCGCAACGGAATTTAGGTATCAACCAGGCAGGCTTGGCTACAACCATGCAGCGCCTGTCTTCGGGCCTGCGCGTCAACACGGCCAAGGACGACGCGGCGGGTTTGGCGATCAGTGAGCGCATGCTGACGCAGGTCAAGGGCATGGATGCCGCTAAGCGCAACGCCAACGACGGCATCTCGCTGGCTCAGGTGGCCGAGGGTTCAATGCAGAAGATGACCGAAATCCTGCAGCGTGGCCGTGAGTTGGCAGTGCAGGCGGCCAACGGCACCAACTCCCGGAGTGACCGTCAAGCACTGTTCGCCGAATACTCTCAGCTGCTTCAAGAGTTTGAACGCATGTCGCAAACGGCCAACTTTAATGGTCACAAGCTCCTGGACGGCAGCTTCACCGCGCAGACGTTTCAGGTGGGAGCCAACGCTGGGCAGACCATTGATGTGTCAGTGCCCGCGTTGAAGGAAAGCACTGTTGGTGTTTACGGTAGGTTTCTAGAAGACTCTTTCGTGTTGTCGCGGGGAGCTTCACAAGGATTCAATAACTGGGTTGCTACTTCACTACCAGCAGGAAGAACCTTTGGCATTGATGGTGTTGAATTTCCTGGAGACGACATATTGTCGATGGCCGATCTTGCAGAAAAACTGAAATCCAATTCACCTAATGATGTAGCAATAGAAGCTAAAACAAAAATAACTTTGGTCATCCCCCCGAATCCGAATGGCTTGGTGACAATCAGTCTCGTTGCTGGCGAAGATTACAGCAAAGCGCGAACACTCTCATTAAATTGGGATGGCTCTAGTGCAGCAGGGCTGGCTGCTATGCGCTCAATCAATGAGCTATCGAGCATCACTGGTATTCGGGCAGAGGATTTCCGTCCCGCCGAATTGCCTAGTGGCTCCACGGATTTAAATGGGAATCCAATCAAATATCCGCTTTTTCGTCTAGTGAGCGATACGGGAGAAAACATACATGTGCTAAATGATTCCAACCCAGCTGCGTTTGTCAGCTTGGCAGATGCCAACTACAGTGAATATGGAGTTTCATACAGTTGGTTCTATGGTGCGAATTCCATGTTGGGCAGCGGTCAGTTTGGAGTTGATGACGCATACGCCATTGGGGATATTTCGTACGTGTCTGATTCCCCAATTTCATTAAAGTGGGATGGTGGTTATGACGTTGATGGAAATGAAATCGGCCTCTTACCATCCAACGGCTGGTTTTCCGCCAAACAAACAACAATAGATCAGATATCTTTTGATTCCACAGCGGATGCAAGTCGATCTTTACGTATCTTTGATGCGGCCATCAACCAAGTATCTAGAGCGCGTGCTGACTTAGGTGCCGTACAGTCGCGCTTTGAAGCCACCATTGCTAACTTGGAAATCTCGTCAGAAAACACCGCAGCCGCCCGCGCACGCATCGTTGACGCCGACTTTGCCCAAGAGACTGCGCAGCTAGCCCGCCAGCAAATCCTGAAAAACGCAGGCACCGCCATGGTGGCGCAAGCCAATGCAGTGCCGGAGC
This sequence comes from Acidovorax sp. 56, assembly GCF_002749705.1. Lineage (NCBI taxonomy): Bacteria > Pseudomonadati > Pseudomonadota > Betaproteobacteria > Burkholderiales > Comamonadaceae > Acidovorax > Acidovorax sp. 56. Next base: position 1,743,426 of record NZ_PEEV01000001.1, on the reverse strand, counting down.
AGGTGCTGACCCTGCTCAAGGGGATCTGAGCTAGCAGTTCAGGTCGTTGAACTGTTTGCGAGCCTTGTACAGCTCCACGTCGGCCAGGGCTTTTTCGGTGGGAGTGGCTGTGGCGGCACGCTGCTTGAGTTCTGGCAACTCGGTATCCAGCCGGGTGCATTCCGCTTTGTCTCTGGGGCTGAGTTTGAATCGGTGCTTGTAGACCCGGTACTGCTCAGGGGTCATGCCTGTCAGTGGTTTCAAGGCATCGGCCATCAAGGCGTTGTGTTCAGCCCGCTGCACATCAGCGCCCTTGCGGCTGGCACCGGTCATTTTGTCCATGCCTTGTGTGGGTGTCGTGTCAATTTCCTTGGCCCCTACACAAGGCGCATCAGAGTAGCTCACCTTGCCTGCCGTCTCGCAGCGGTAGACGGGCTTTTGTGCGTGGGCAGAGAGACTGAAGCTCAACAAGCCCAGCAGGGCGAACGACCAATGAAGGTGGCGGGTCAGGTTCAAACGTGAAGAAGACAAGAAGCGCATTGGTTTCAAACTCGAACTAGCTGGCAGCTACAGTTCCCCGGCATTTGGGGTAGGTGGAGCAGCCCCAGAAGGTGTTGCCTGCATTGGCCCCTTGTCTGGCGGTGCGCAGTGCCATACCGGCACCACAACGTGGGCATTCGGGTTGGGCTGCAGCCTTGGCGGTAGCCTGGGGAGCTTGAATTGCCGATTGGGGTTGAGGCGCCGGGCTCCCCATTGAGTTGGGAGTCTCACGATGTGCGGCTGTAGGTTTGCCTTGGGTGCTCCGTGCCTGCTGAATCATCGCAAAGAGACGGGGGCCGTCAACGAGTTCGATGTTGCGCCCCTGGGCGAAGTCTTTGGCATCGGTCGTGAACCGCCCCGAGGTGACGACAAAGCCGCCTGTGGCACCTTTGGCAGCCATGACGCCATAGAGTTCACGCACGGTGGTCACGCCTACCTTGTAGGCCTTCCACTGTTTGCACTGCACAAAGAATTTTTCCGAACCCTGGGCTAGGACGAGGTCAACACCGCCATCAGGGCCGCCCCCGCCGATTTCTGCCACGCGGTATCCCTGCAGTCGGTAGGCTTCACCGACCAGCAGCTCAAACTCCCGCCAGCTCATGCCGTCCAGGGCGTCGGCATTGCGTGCTTGTGCCACGTCCGAAACCAGGGCTTGGCGCTGTTTGCGCCGCCAGGCTGAAAGGGCTGCCGCTGCAATACACAGCAGCGGCACGATGTACTGACCGGCGTTTGCCAGGCCGTGGATGATGGCCTTTTGCATCATGGCCCCCACCATGGCGCCTCCTTGGCCTTGAATGTCAGAGGTTTGGATGGGTACCGCTAGGCGGTGCAGCAAGAAATAGCTGACCGCTGCGAGCACCAAGCAGACCCACCAGGGGAGCATGGCAAGCAAGTCCAGGACATCTTCTAGTGGACTGGATTTCTTGCGTCTGGCCATGGTTCCTCCCGATGTTTTTGTGGCGTTTGCACTATTTTGGCGCAAGCGTTTGTTAGGTCAGCAATTACCTGCGCAAAGAATGCGTTCGGGTCCAGAAGAGTAGCTATGCCACTATGTGGGCTGCTGGAATGCAGCGGTTGGAGTCCGTCGTTGCGGCTGGCCGAACTCACGCTAACCGACACAAAGCGATCGCTTGACTTTGCGACCACGAGATGCATGAGGTTCAGCAGCACAAGGTTTAGCGGCCGAAGAACTTGTCCATGGCAGTCAGCGCCCCCCGCTCGTCCAAGAGTCGCCTGTAGTTGGGGACGTCCTGGTCAACCTGCTGTGCCATGCGAATGAACGCAGGACCACCGTGATAGGTTGGCTCTCCCAGCCTGTACAGAAGCTTGAAGAGGCGGTTGCATGGGGCAGTCCAGTTCATCATGGTTGTGCAGACTCCACGATAAACTTGCTCCGCTCGTACAGTTCATCAAAGGTCATGATGTCTATCCCAGTGATGCTCGTACGATAAAGCTCAAAGGAACGCAGCTTGTCTTGGTTCACACCATGCTCGCCCATGAACTCATTGAGGGAGCCAATCACGATGAACGCACGCGGCTTGAAGTTGAAAAAATCTTCACCCGTGGGATTCCCCTCGCCGTCCTCCATGCGCTGCATACCATGAAGTTTGTGCATGGCTATCGCAACGGTAGCTTGGACTTGAGCGACCGCACCTGCCATCTCTTTGGACGGTGCCCAGCAACCTGCCCGATAAGCATCTGATTCAAGCAGTTTGGTGTTGTGGTGCTTGATTTCCGCGAAGCAAAGGGAGTTGATGATCCCTCTGGTCTTCAGGACTGCATCCGCTCGCTTGCCTCTGTTGAGAAGGTCGTAGCCCTGAACAAACTGCTCAAGCTTTCGCTCTTCAAACCCGGTGACATAAAAGTAGCTCAGCCCGTAGCCAAACACCCATGGATTCTTCTCAAAGTAGGCTTGCCAAAGTGGCTCATCTCCCTTGATGGATTTCTGCTTCTTGCACAGTTCAAAAAATTCTGGATCACTCAGGAGTTGAGTGAACACGCCAAGCTGCTTCTTGCGATAGCCCAAAGCGACGATGTCATCCTTGGTAACTTCGGACTTGAGCGCTTCAAGGAACACTTCCTGGTTGTCATGAACCAAGGTCGCGGCCTGAGCCTTGGAAAGTACCAGCCGGTGTAACTCGGTGTCTGTGATGTTGACTGCGCCTGTGTGCTTGAACTCCACCTCCGCAATGTCGTTGAGAAAGCCCAGAAGCCTCGGGATCTCGCTGCCAACAAATGAGAAGTTCGTGCGGTGGGGCTGGCCGTTGTTGCCGTTGAACTGCTGGAGTGTCAACACCGTGAGCTTGCGGTCATCCTCAAGAAACTTAGCAACGATTTCGGTTCTTGCCGTTGGAGTGCGACGAAGGACAACCTCCTTCTTTACCTTGGCGTAGTAGGCACCCTCGGAATCGATCACCTTGGATGCAATGCGAAGAGGCCCGTTCAGCGTTGGGACCTGCGGGCTAATGTAAGTCTTGCCGGTAAGTTTGTTGCGATGGATTTCCTCTTCGTCTGCCATAAGTGCTACCTTATTCTCGTTCTACAAATTGCTCGGTGTCACCGTCAACGCGGCAGTGAACGATCTCGCCATTGATGACAAGCTGGGTAGCCAGCTCTATGCAGTCAACGGGCGCGATGAGCCACATCCCTCGGGATGTGCATCTTGCCTTGTTCACGAGTGACCACGCTGGCTGCGTCAGTTCTTGGGGGCAGAAAGGAGCCTGGGGATGTTCTTCACCGTCTACTCTAGAGCAAAGTAGTCGTTCAACGGCCGCCGGTTGAGTGTCAGCAAACAGCCTGAAGCGACCGGGCCGTAGGGCGGCAGCGCAGCGATTTCGAGCGTTCGAATCCGAGAGACACCTTCACGGTGCGTGACTTGAAGCCGTCATAGGCTCACCTGACAGCTTGGCGGCTGCAATGACCGACTTCGAGTGCACTGCGGTCATTTGCCTGGCCCTGTGCTGTTTTTTCAGCCCTTGCATCAGAAACATGAGAAAATACTTCTATTCCAATTTATTGTGAATTATTTTCCTTTTATATCAATAAGTTACGAAAATGTTGGACGAAATGAATGATGTTCAATCAGATTTAGCCCAGCTGATTCGGCTTGCACTTGCGGAGCAGACGGAGGACGTGCGGCTGTTCGTGGCGCGGCTAGTGCGCAAGTACCGCAATACTGACCCGGAACTGGCTGAACAGATGGACTTGTACCTTCGCGCGAAGGCACCTCGCGCAAGCGCTCCGATGCGTAAGGTCGCACCGCCCGTTCCCCCCACGCAGCCACTGCCTGTTGATGACGAATCGAGGTTGTCGCTGCTGAAAGTTTTCAAGGACGATTCAGATCGTGAGCAACCGCTACTGTCTCTCGACCTGGAGGAAACCTTAGGCCAGTTGATCCAAGAACGCCGACAGACCAAGCGCTTGGCATCGATGGGCCTAAACCCCACGCGTTCGGCCATCTTCGTCGGTCCACCCGGCGTCGGCAAGACGCTGACCGCGCGCTGGCTGGCGTCTCAACTGGGTGTGCCGCTGTACGTACTCGACCTGACCGCCGTCATGAGCAGCCTGCTCGGGCGAAGCGGAAGTAACCTGCGCGCCGCGCTCGACTTCGCCAAACGCAGTCCCTGCGTGTTGCTGCTCGATGAGATCGACGCTATTGCTAAACGCCGCAGCGACGATACCGACATCGGCGAGCTGAAGCGTTTAGTCACTGTCATCCTGCAGGAAGTCGATGAGTGGCCCGCCACCGGCTTGTTGCTGGCGGCCACCAATCATGCGGAACTGATTGATCCGGCACTGTGGCGTCGCTTCGACCTGGTGATCAATTTCAAGGCGCCGGAAATGCCAGCCGTCAAACAGGCCATCCAGCGTTTTCTCGGGCCAGACTATGCACTGTTCGGCCGCTGGATCGATATCTTAACTTTTGTATTCAACGGCGAGTCGTTCAGCGACATTGAGCGGGATCTGCAGCGATTCCGGCGCGCCGTTGCATTGGGCACTGCTTCGGACGCCGAGCTGATAGAAGAGTTCGTCAAATCACGCGCACTCGTCCTGGACCGCCAGGGGCGCATCGATCTGGCTGTCCTGCTGGCCAAGCAGACCCGCCTATCGCAGCACACTATCTCCGACATCACTGGCGTGAGCCGCGACACGATCCGCAAGTACACCAGCGAGCAGCCCGTCGCAACTAAGAGAACCATGAAAGGAAAGCCTGAAGCATGAGCCAAACCAATTTTTTGATCGGGCGCGGCGAATTGCTGACACATGACATCAAGGGGCCAAAGCGCATGCCAGGCAAAGTCGAGGTCTACTCCTTCGCGCAGGCAGTGCAGCGATTGACACCGCAGTTCTCAACGACCGCGGCGGCCCTCGATACATTGCCATCGCACGCTTGCCCTGGCGATTTTGGAGTGGCCCGGCTGACGATGAACCCAAGCTACATCGCGCGGTCCTTCTTTCCGACGGCAATGCTGCGCACCGTAGGTCTCGAATCGGTCGGCAGCCGAACTGTGAAGGTGACACCTGGCGGCTGGACCAAGAAGGGCGAGCCCCAGGAGTGCACGACGACAGAACTGTTCGTCGCCGGCAAGCGCCTGGCGTTTCGCCATCTCAATGAATGGACTCGGCAGATCGAGCCCGAGTCAGACGAAGCGTTGGACCTGGCGCACATCGAGCAGTTTTCCGCCTTCACGCCTCGCGAGCGCATCGCCGACTATGGCAGCCCCAAGGATCGCTTCTTTGAGGTCGGTATTCACCTTCTGCCAGATGAGAGCCGCCTGTTCGTCCAGCAGGCCTTCGTGAAGTACGCCAAGGAGGTGAGCGTCAAGGTTCACAGCGACCTTGGCTTCACAGCGGGCAACCTGTGGTTCGTGCCCGTCGAAGGCAAGCACGACCACATTGAGCGGCTTGCCGAGTTCGTCTTCGTGCGCGTCATCCGTCCAGTGCCCAAGCTGCGAGGCATGCGGCCCGTTCACCGAACGGGCGAGGTGACGGTTGGATGTAGCCTGCCGACCGAACAGCCGCTGTCTTCAGAGCCCAAGGTCGCCATCCTCGACGGCGGTCTGCCCAAACAACATGCCATCGGGCCGTGGTTGCGCTCCTACCGTGTCCTGGACGAAAACGCGCAGGACGATCCTGGAGGTCTGGAGCATGGCTTGGCCGTCAGCTCCGCTTTCCTGTTCGGTCCCATCCAGCCGAACGGCGCCGCCAGCCGCCCCTTTGCTTACGTTGATCACTTGCGCGTGCTCGACAAGGACGCCGACACCGAAGATCCACTTGAGTTGTACCGCACGTTGGGCTTCGTCGAACAGGTCCTGCTCTCACGGCAGTACCAGTTCATCAACCTCAGTCTCGGTCCTGACCTGCCGATCGAAGACACCGACGTACACGCCTGGACGTCGGTCATCGACGATCTGCTGAGCGATGGCGACACCTTGATGACCGTGGCCATTGGCAACAACGGCCAAATGGACCGGGCCTCGGGCAACGCCCGCGTGCAGGTGCCTTCGGACTGCGTCAACGCGTTGGCAGTTGGGGCCGCAAACGACACTGAAGCCACCTGGGCGCGCGCACCATACAGTGCAGTTGGCCCTGGCCGCAGCCCGGGTGTCATCAAACCTGACCTGATGGCGTTCGGTGGCAATGCCGGGAACTACTTCCATGTGCTCTCACCGGGAAAGAAGGCGGCGCTCTCGCCGCAACTGGGCACCAGCTTCGCTTCTCCGTATCTGCTGCGCAGCGCAGTCGGCATTCGCTCCATCCTGGGCGCCGAGTTGTCGCCACTGGCGATCAAGGCGCTGCTGGTCCACGCCGCAGACGCTGCGACGCACGACAAGCTCGAAGTAGGCTGGGGCAAGGTGCCCGAAGACCTGATGAGCATCATCACCTGCCCTGAAGGCGTCGCACGCGTGGTCTACCAGGGAGAGTTAAAGCCGGGCAAATACCTGCGCGCCTCACTGCCGTTGCCCGTCGGCGGCCTGAAAGGCAGTATCCGCCTCAAGGCAACCTTCTGCTATGCCTCGCCGACCGATCCGCAGGACGCCGCCGCGTACACGCGCGCAGGCCTGGAAGTCGTTTTCCGTCCCAGCGACGAAAAGATCAAGGACGGCAAGGCCAACGCCGACACCAAGAGCTTCTTCGACATGAAGAAATACGCCACCGAGGAAGAGCGGCGCTCTGACATGGGCAAATGGGAAACGGTGCTGCACAGCGCGAAGAACATGCGCGGCAGCACCCTCAAGAACCCGGTCTTCGACATCCACTACAACGCGCGTGAAGCTGGCCATAAGGCCAACGGTGCCGAGAAGATCCGCTACGCACTGATCATCACCGTCGAGGCCCCCAAGCATGCCGACCTCTACAACGAAATCCTGCGCGCCTATGCGAAGACGCTGGTGCCGATCCAGCCGCAAGTGTCGTTGCCGATTCGCATTCGTTAAAACGAACACAGTCACCCTGATCCACCAAAGAATACGAGAGTCAAGGAATGCCGGCAGCACTTAAACGCAAGGACAAAAACGGCAAGCCCTACGAGCGGCCACCGGAGATCGAGGCCTGCATCGAGAAGCTTGACGCGCTCGACGCAGGGACTCGGCTTTCGCGGTTCGACGGGGCGTCAAGAAAGCACCCGCAATATGTGCCCACAGAGGCCGTACTTCACTTTCTGCGGCGGGCCTGGGTCGATGGAGATCAGGGACAGTTCGAGAAAACCTTTCGTATCCTGTTGAAGCGGCTTGATCAATCGCTGTACTCAGCGATTCCTGATGCGCGCATGGACGGTGCAGCAGACATTCGCGATGAGATTCGCAGCCGTTTCGTCGTCCTGCTCACCAAGGACTGCAACACACACCCCGGTTTGCTCGACTTCTACGAGATCCGCTTTGACAAGGCAATGGTTGCGCTTCGAACTACTGTACTGCGCAAGATTGGCCCCGCCACTCGCAAGATCAAGACGGTTCCGTTGGGTAGCCAAGATGATGAAGGTCCTGAGATTTCCGCAGAAGTCGAAGCGGCACTCGAAGAGTTTCTGAGCGGCGATCCACAAAAAATTGACGATCCTGCTTTCCGGTTGGTGCTATTCGCTGCGATTGACCATCTACCCCAGGATCAGAAACAGGTCATCGGCCTCTTTCTGCAGGGAATTCCAATTGACGCCAAGGATCCAGATGTCATGACCATTGCACGCATGCTGAAATGCGACGAACGGACGGTTCGCAACAGGAAAACCCGGGCCTGCAAAGCGCTCAAGGCCATCCTTGAAAAGGAATCCGAACTATGAACACCGAAAATTCCAGACTCGACGAAGAAGAGGTTCTCCTTGCGTTTTCAGTCGAGCCCCGGCATGACCGCGCCACCCTGGAGCATTACTTGAACCAGTACCCGGAACATGCGCTGGCCCTCGTGGATTGCTCCATTGAAATGATGATGGATGCTTCCCATTCCGACGACGAGGTTCAGGTTCCGTCAGATCAGGTTGCTGATCAGGCTTGGCGGCAATTCCAGGCAGCAATGGGGTCGGTACAAAACACTGCTGCTATCGCCAACCCCTTTGCGCAGTTGCAACCCACAGCGTTCAAGTCAATAGCCAAGAGATTGGACGTCAGCAATTTGTTCTTGATTCGCGTGCGTGAACGAGCAATCGATGCTGCCACCTTTCCCCGACGCTTTGTTCAGCAACTCGCTGCCGAACTTGGCGCGACCGCTGATGCTGTTTCGGCTTATCTGCGTAGCCCGCCCACCATGGCGTCCAGCCTGAGTTTTCGATCCAACGTGAAACCCGAGGTGGTCGCCCAGATACCGTTCGATCAAGCGGTCGAGACGTCCCAGCTGACACCTAGCCAAAAGGAAGCTCTGCAGGCATTGCGAGACTGATCATGGATGCAACCGAGGCCGCACGCCGCGAGGCAGAACGCATCCACCAAGCAGCAGTCGCGGACGGTGTTGATCCATGGAACCTGCTCGAACTCGTCAGCCGCGAAGCGGCTCGGCGAGATCTCGATGTGTATGCGCTAGCGACTGGTGACTCGGCACTGAAAGGCGGTCGGGCAGTGCTCGACCGTGAAGCCGAGTGCATCCTGTATGAAGACATCGGTTCGGCATTCGACCGCGCTTTTTTGATAGCGCACGAACTTGGACATTTCGTCTTGGAGGACGATGCTCAGACCGTGGTGACAGGTGAAGTCGAACCCGGCCGTTCGGCCGAAGATGCACCTGTCGGCGCGGAACGCGTGCTCGACTACGGCGCCAGGGAACGCAGAGAGGTCCGGATGGATCTGTTTGCGCGCGAGCTCCTGCTGCCGCGTTCAATGGTGCGGCACCACCACATCGACTGGGGCTGCTCCTCCGCCGATATCGCCACACGCCTCGGAGCACCCTTGCAAGTGGTCCAGCAGCAACTACTGGATGCGCTGCTCTTGCCGAACGAGCCACTTGCCGTCGTGGATCCTACCGCAGCAGCTGCCGTGCCCACCCCTGACCCTACCCAGATGGAGGCGGCCAACCATCGCAACACGGCATTTCAGTTACAGGCAGGCCCGGGGACGGGCAAGACCCGCACACTGGTGCAGCGCATCGAAAGTCTTCTGGCTGAGGGCGTGGATCCGATCTCCATCCTTGTTCTCACGTTCTCCAACAAGGCGGCGAACGAGTTATGCGAGCGGCTCGCCGCCCGGAATCCGCGGGCTGCCGCAACGATGTGGATCGGTACGTTTCACGCATTCGGCTTGGATATCGTGCGCCGTTTTCACGACAAGCTCGGACTTCCCGCCAACCCCCGTCTCATTGATCGATCCGAAGGCATCGAACTGCTGGAGGACGAGCTGCCGCGGCTATCGCTGCGCCACTTCCGCAACTTGTGGGATCCGGCGCTTGATCTCAGTGACATGCTCAGTGCGATTTCACGCGCCAAGGACGAAGTGGTCGATGCCGCCGGCTACCGGGCATTGGCCGTGGCCATGGAACAGAGTTGCGGTACGGATGCCGAGGCGATGAAGAACGCCGAGAAGTGCATGGAAGTTGCCTTGGTCTACGAGACTTACGAGCGCCTGATGACGGCGAGGCAACTGATCGACTTCGGAGATCTGGTTGCCCAACCTGTGCGACTCGTAGAAACCGATGCCGAGGTAAGAAGTGCTTTGCGCGCGCGGCACAACCATGTACTGGTGGACGAATATCAGGACGTCAACCGCTCGTCTGTGCGCCTTCTCAAAGCCATTGTTGGTGAAGGTCGAAACCTTTGGGTGGTCGGAGACGCGCGGCAATCCATCTACCGGTTCCGCGGCGCATCGGCCACCAACATGGCTCAATTCAGCTTGGATTTTCCCAGAGCGCAAATCGCCCAACTCGGCGTCAACTATCGTTCTCGACAAGAGGTCATCAATGCCTTTACTGCCTTCTCCGGCACGATGAAAGCATCGACTGGCTCCATGCCATTGCATCTGAATGCAAGCCGCGGGGCTTCGGGCACCAAGCCAGAGTTCAAGGTTGTGCGCTCAACCGATGACGAGATCTCAGCGGTAGCGGCCACGATCAAGTACCAACAGGAAACCGGCACTGCATTCCGTCATCAAGCGCTTCTTTGCGCATCCAATGCCCGCCTGAGCGAAATTGCCGAGGGCCTCGAAGCCAGAGGCATTCCTGTGCTTCACCTTGGGAGTCTGTTTGAGCGACCGGAGATCAAGGATCTTCTCGCCATGCTCTCGATGCTGAGCGACCCCTATGCCGTTGGACTGGTGCGCGTGTCCACGATGTCGACGTACGAACTGCCGCTGCAAGATGTGGTGCAGATCATCGAATACCTGCGCGAAAGCAAAGTGGCTCCTCTCGAGTGGCGCCTGAATAAAAATTGGCCACTGGAACTTGCGGAAGCCAGCAAGACGGCACTAGCCCGGGCCGCCATGATTTTCGATGGGGTGAGTCCGACGGGCAACCCTTGGAGCATCTTGACCACATGGGTGATAGATCGGCTCGGCCTCGCCAAGTCGCTGTATCTGGCAGGCGATGCACGAAGCAGGATGAAGGGCTTGGCACTGTGGCAGTTCCTCAACTTCTGCCGTCAACAACCCTCCGGCACCGGTTCACCTTGCGTGCGCCTCCTTGATCGCATTCGCCGACTCGTCCTACTTTCGGAAGATCGTGGGTTGCGCCATTTGCCAGGTGTTGCCGACGGCATCGATGCCGTCCGCCTGATGACGATCCATGCCTGCAAGGGGCTCGAGTTCCACACAGTGCATATTCCTGGCATGGTGACCTCGGGCTTGCCGCGCAACAACATGGCTCCGCGCTGCGTGCCACCCGACGGACTCATTCATGGCTCCGACGAAATGACCGGACTGGAAGCGGTGAAGGCCGGGCACGATGAAGAGGAAGAATGCCTGTTCTTCGTCGCCCTCTCTCGTGCGCGCGATCGGTTGTTCCTCTACGCGTCGTCAGTTCAGTCGGATGGCAGAACGCGCAACCCTTCCAAGTTCATGCCCTCCATCCTGCATCACCTGGTCCAACCGCCGGTTCCGGCTCAGCGCCATGCAGGACTTCGAGCATCGTCAGCCCTGCAGATTGTTTGGGCGCAGAAGCCGGCCTGGACCGACAGTCAAGTCAACCTGTTCGAACGATGTCCACGCCGGTTTCTCTATACCCACGTCATGAAACTTGGAGGCCGCCGCACGGAGACGGCCTTCATGAAGATGCACAACGTTGTTTCGGACGTGTTCGATTGGCTCAAGACCGTGCATGCAATGACGATGCCGGCCGAAGCCGAACTCGGCGTACGCTTCGACCAGGCATGGCAATCAAGGGGACCGGTCGATCATGGCTATGCGGAAGACTACCGCCGCATCGCTCGGCGGCTTGTGGATGTTGTAGTTGAGACCCGCAGTCGAGGCGTACCGGCTCCCGCGACTCCCATCTCGCTCGGCTGGGCGGAAGGCGAAATACTTGTCCGACCGGACAGTGTCGCCCGAGGCGACAAAGGGCAAATCGTCGTTCGGCGCTTCAAGACAGGGAAGCCCAGATCCAATGCCTTCGATGACATCGAGTACACCTTGCTCCACCTCGCGACCACGCAGGCGTATGGCGGATCGGCCCAGGTCGAGGTGACCTACCTGACCAGCGAGACAACGCAACCGATGGAGATCACCGAGCGCAAACTCAAGACGCGCAGCGAGAAGATCCAGGATTTCGTCAGGCGTGTCCGCGCTGGCGACTTCCCTGTAAAGGAAGAGGCGCGCACTTGCCCGAGGTGCCCCAGCTTCTTTATCTGCGGTGACCTCCCGGCTGGCGCGATCACCATAAAAAAAGTTTGATTCAGCTTTCCGGTCCGGATTTCAGCCGCGATTGACTTAGTGGAGGCCAAGAAAACTGCAATCCCGCAGATGGCCGACAGAAAGTCAATCAAATGCAAACGCAAAATCCTGGCGATGACAGCCGCATCCCGCTCGAAGACATCGGTGCCGCCATCCGCGAAGGCCGTGGCCTTCGTCTGGCACACCTCTACCGTATCGTGGTGGCCGATGAACAGCTCAACGAGCGCAACCTGGATCTGAGTGATCCGGTCCCCACCGGCCGCCAGATCCTGCAGGCTGCTGGAGTTCGCCCGGCGGCTGACTACAGCATCTACGCGATCCTGCCATCCGGCGAATTTGAAGATCTGCGTCTCGACGAGACTTACGACTTGCGTGAGCGCGGGGCGGAGCGTTTCGTCATCTTCCAGACGGACCGCGTATTCAAGTTCACGATCGACGATCGCCAAATGGAATGGGGTAAGCCCTCGATCAGCGGCAAGATCTTGAAGGCGTTGGCTGGCGTCCCTACCGACACCTATGACGTCTACCTCGAAATCCGCGGCGGCGGCCAAGATGTTCTCATCCGCGACGCCGACTTGCTCGACCTCAGCAAGCCGGGCATCGAGCGCTTCATCACGCTGATCCGTGATACGACGGAAGGACTCGCGGCGCTGCCGGAGGCCGATCAGCGCTATCTGGACAGCCACGGCTTCGCCGTGGAAGTGGTCGGTGACGGCACGCACACGGGTGTTGTGTTGAAGCAGATGCAACTGCCGCAAGGCAAGTTCAACCACCCCGCAGCCGACGTGTTGGTGATCCTCCCGCCCGGCTATCCCGACGTGGCACCGGATATGTTCTTCTGCGACCCCTGGTTGACGCTGGTGTCTGCTGATCGCTACCCGACATGTGCGGATCAGCCGCACGCCTTCATGGGCCGCAACTGGCAACGCTGGTCTCGCCACAACACCAGCTGGCGGCCGGGTGTCGATGGTCTGCACACGATGATCAAGCGCATCGAGCACGCACTTGCGGAGGCCAAGTGATGTCGGCCGCAGCGCTGGACATCATCTTGCTTGAATCCCATGAAGCGGCGCTGCGCGCGCTGCTTCACCGGGAAAACGGCACTGAGGCAGCCGCCTATGTGCTGTTCGGCAAGGCCGAGATCGCAGCAGACCCGTGGTGCAAGCAGCCACGCATCCGCCTGATCTCGCACGAGGTGGTGCCGATCACGTCAGACGAAATGGTTTCGTCCTCCTCGACGCATGTGACGTGGTCGACGCAGGGATTCATGCGGCTGCTGGGCTTGGCGCAGCACCGCAACCTCGTTCCTGGGCTGGTTCACACACATCCTAGGGCCAAGGCGTTCTTCTCCGACCAGGACGACCGCAACGAAGCTGAGCTGGCGCGCACCACCTTCAACAAGGGCACACAGGGGCTTGCCAGCATGGTCTTCGGCCAGGACGACGCCATCGTGGGGCGCCTGTGGACATCGGCCAAGGCATCCACGCAAGCCTCATCGATCTCCATTGTCGGAAGCCACATCAAGATCTGGCGTGAGAATGATGGGCGCGAAGACACGGCGTTTTTGGCTCGACAGGCAGCACTGTTCGGCAAAGGATTCAATCCGATCGTGCGGGCGCTACGCGTCGGCGTGGTCGGTTGCGGTGGTACGGGCAGTGCCGTGGTTTCGCTGCTGACTCGGCTGGGGGTCGGTCACCTGGCGTTGATGGACAACGACACGATCGACTCGACCAACCTCAACCGTGTCCACGGTTCACGCGCTGCAGACGTACCTGCCAAGCTGGCCAAAGTGGACATCCTCGCACGCGAAATCGAGGCGTGCGGCTTGGGCAACCACGTAGTCACCCGGCGGGCGTGGGTGGGCGATCCATCGCTGCGTGACGTTCTGCGGTCTTGCGACGTGCTTTTCGGCTGTACCGATGACAACCAGGGCCGTCTGACACTGAATCGGCTTGCCCACTACTACGGGATTCCCGTGATCGACGTCGGATTGCGCATGCGGTCGGCTAAAAGCGGGGTGGACTACGACATGACGGGCCGCGTCACGACGATCCGACCGAGCAACCCTTGCCTGATGTGTCTTGGCGTCGTCAGCGCCCAGCGTGCCGCCGCCGAAGGTTTGCAGCGCAATGATCCCGCGGAGTTTGAACGCCGCAAGGCTGAGGCGTATGTAGAGGGCGGCGGCGACCCAGCCCCAGCAGTGGTCACGTTCACCACCAGCATTGCTTGCTCAGCGGTGGATGAGCTGATCCAGGGTTTGACCGGTTTTCGCGGCCCAGGCGGCATGGCGCACAACCGCATTCGCCGATTCGACCGTGTGGAGGATCGCTCCACGACGTGCCGACCAGTTCCAACCTGCCCTGTTTGCGGAACCGAGGCCACCTGGGGCCGTGGTGACGTAGACCCCTTTCTTGGCGTGATCAGTTAACTGTATGAAGCGTCTTTTAGCCTTGATGTTGCGCAGCCTCGGCCTTCTGGACTTCAACTTCCTCGTTAAACGAGTGGCTCGGCACCCGGGCAAGACCGAGATTCCTGCGGGTGAGCTGTGGCTGGTGGTGGACGGCGGCGTCAAGAAATGGGCATGCTTGGGTTGCCCAGGCGGATGCGGTGTGCAGATATCACTGTCATTGAATCCCGAACGTCGTCCACGCTGGAAAGTTGATCAGGACTTTTGGCAGCGACCTACGGTCTCGCCATCTATTCATCAGCAGAGAACGTGCAAATGTCATTTTTGGATCCGGAGTGGATTGATTGAGTGGTGCAAGACTGAAGTTGAATTGCCGGATGCAGCCTTGCAAACAGCTGAGGCTGATTTCCGAACGAAGCAGCCGATCGACCCAGCGGACCCCGAACGGCGGGTTTCGGCGGCGGCCGTCACTCGACGATGAAAGCTGAGCGTCAGCAACCAGCCTGAAGCGGCCACGTTACCAGCGACCGTCGATGAGATTGGTGACCACTGCCAAGCATTTGCAGCAACAAGCGAGTCAAACCAAAAACTCTGCCCGATTCTTCCCTTCGATCCATTTTGGCGCTCTTCCTCTGCCGCTCCAACTCGCTCCCGTCAGCGGGTCGCGGTACTTGGCCGCCACGCTTTTGACCACTGGCTTCCAAGGAAAGACCTGCTGCGCAGTAAAGCCAAACTCGGCTATCAACTCATGGACCGTCTCCAGTGCTTGCTTCGCTTGCGCCTTGCGTGCCACGGCAATTTGTTGATCCAGTGCAGCTTTTTGAGTCAGTAGTTCTTGGTAGGTGCTCATGAGGTTTTGTTTTTCCGGTAAAGCCTATGAGGATAGCGCTAAACACTTGGTCTTTTCGCGATATTTTCAATATTCAATTATTGGCCGCCATCAAATGCTGATTTTTATATTTCTGGTATTTGAATGGTTTTCTTTCGAGGCTTGAATACTGAATGATATTCGGCTGATATTTTGTCGATTTTGCTTTGTGATATAATGATATTGCTCGATATTTGATTTGCCATCGATTCGACATATCAATATCAGCTTTCTCCCTGCCTGTATTCCCAGGCCGCATTTTCCCCATCCCCCTGCTTGATTTCCCTCGCGCCGTAACCCCACGGTAGCGTGCGCGCGGCTGTCGCCATGACAGCACGCGTGGCACCGCCGTGGCCGTGTCATCGCGGCGGCGATGGGTTGTGTGGTGGCAGATCGCGCCAGGGTGTGCTGGCGGTGGTGCCGAGCGCATAGCTGCGCTTCGTTCTTTTCCCTTCTCTCTTTCTCTTCTTCTCAGGAGCTTTCCCATGACCTCTTCGCCTGGTCAGGCCGCCGCATGCGCGCGCTACGAACAACAACGCACGCCCTTGTTCACCTTGGGAACCGTGCTGATCACCCCCGGTGCACTCGACATGCTCGAAGCATTGCAGCTAGCACCGCTGCCGTTCGTGCTGCGCCACGTCGCCGGGGATTGGGGTGACTTGTGCCAGGAGGACAAAGAAGCGAATGCTGCAGCGCTCACTTACGGCAGCCGTTTGCTGTCGGCCTATGACATCCCCCCGAACCATCGGCTGTGGATCATCACCGAGGCCGACCGGCGCTCGACCACCTTGCTGCTGCCGGAGGAATACTGAGCAATGCTGCATTCCTACCATTGCCACCCCCGCATCAGTGCTGGCATGCATGGCCCCATGCTGGGCAACCAGCGGCTGCATGTGCGCCAGGGAGAGGTGGATGCCACTTGTGGCTACCACTGCGTTTTGATGGCATTGATGGTGCTGGGCCAAGTGCGGCGCAACGCGCTGATTTGGGACACCCGCGATGTGCGCCTGCAAGCGTTGCGCAAAGTGGCGCAGCGGTACTACTTTGATGGCTGCGAGGTCCAAGAGCTACAGCTGCAACTGGCCCCCTATGCCGAGCAGGTGCACTGCAAGGAATTGCGCTCGCGTGTAGCGGAACGCACCTTGGATGCCCTGGCCGATGGAAAGCTGTGCCTGGTGTGCTTTTCTACGGAGCGCTACATGCATTGGGTGCTGGCTGTGGGCATGCGCTTTGAGGCAGAGGAACCCGCTGACTTGCTGGTGCTGGACCCGGCCATGGCCCCGATACCGCTGGTGCCGTGGAATGCCATGCTGACCGGCTGGGCGAGCAAACAGCCACGGCGTGTGGTGGCCACGATCAGTGAGCGCGTGAACATCGACGCGGTGTTGGTGCTGTCGCCTGTGGTTCAGGCGCAAGAGGGCGAGTAGGCCGTTCGGCAGTTATGTCGTTCAGCTTCGCTCGTTTTCTTTTTCCCCCTTTTCCCTTTTTTTCTTACTGAACTTCCGCTTTCCGTAGCGCTGGGCTCACAGCTCAGTGCCGCTGCCGCATGAGCACATGGCTGGCGGGAGTTCGTTTTGAGCTGTTTTGTTTGGAGGTGCTTTGTGATGACCAACGATTCCTTGTTGCCACCGCCGCTGGAGCGGTTGCTCACTGCGCTGCTGGAGTTGCCGCCCTTGTTGCCCCTGCCTGGTTTGGTATCCCCCCAAGAAGCCGGTGACGGTGCTGCGCAGCTGGTGCTGGAAGTGCTGGACACGGCGCTGCACACCCCGCCCGCGCAGCCCCAGCGCATGGCTGCAGTGCGGTATTTCTGCAAACACGCCCGTCACCGCCTGGGCTTGTCGTCCTGGCGGGATCTTCAGGGCTTGCTGGAGCTGTACCCGCAAAGTGACGAAGGCGATGCCGAAGTGGCGCGCTTGCTATGGGGAATGGAGGCCCAGGAGCATGTACGGGCGCTGCGCTTGCTGGTGTGGTTCATGGCGGCGTATGACATCACCGAGCTGTGGCAGTGGCATGCGTGGATGGGCACAGTCGGGTTTGAAGAAGCCTTGCGGGAATCGCTCGATACGCTGGGCGCTGTGGCGGTGGTGCTGTTGTGGCAAGCCAAGTCAGGGCGCACAGACCACGCCTGGGTACAGCGGTTCGCCCGCAGGGCGCTGGGGCATTCGGTCAGCGAAGGGCCTGCCATGCTGGCTTTCAGAGATGCGGCAGAGGCGATGGGGGTGCCGCAAAGGGTGCTGGCCCGACAGGTAGCGCATTGGGAGCGGGCGGCAATGGGTGTTGACGATGCACCGGGCCTGCGGGTGCTCTGGTGGCAGTGTGTGGCCGAGGCGTTGCAGGTGCATGTAGCCCAAGAAAGCGGCACAGCAGCCAGCGGTGACGAATGGCGAGTCGATGTGTCGCCAGTACCTGCGTTGCGCTATTCAGAGGCGGGCGTGGTGCTGGAACCTCAGGCGAGGGAACTGCAAGCCAACACCCCTGTGGTCACAGCGCTGCGACTGCACCAACGGAGCTGGGCGCAAGGCTTGGGGCTGTGGCTGGAGATCCAGGGGGAGGGGCGGCTGTCGGCGGTGCACCAAACGGCCATTGCCGAGCGGTTTGAGGCGGCGGGGCACCGGGCACCACAGTTGCGGTACGTGAACGCAAATAGTGCTCACCCAGCCACATGGCTGGCGACATGGCACTGGGAAGAAACGGTGTGGGTGCCTCGGGATATGCCTGTGGCTGGTGTGAAGCGCTGGGCGTTGGAGACGGCGCTCAAGGCAACCGAGCACTGGCTGCTGATGTGCGGCATGGTGGCGCTGGCAGGAAAGCCGCTGGGGGCTGCGCTGGCGCTCGATACCGGGCTGGTGGGGGTGGATGTCAAAAGGGAAGCCACCAATGAAAAAAAGTTCTAGGGCCAGGGGCGCTAGAACTTCTTCAGGCTGGTGGGGGTGCCACTTTCTGAGCAAGAAACACCTGAAAAAGTGGGGGCGCTACTTGAGCTTCGACATCCCCTTTAGCTCTAGCGGCAGTCCAACTTCGCTCAACCAGATCCAACCGCAGCCACGAAAGCAATATGGTTAGAAAGTGGGGTAGGCAACAAAAAAGCCACCTTTCGGTGGCTTTTTTGTTTCTAAATCAAAGACTTAGAAATTTTTTATGGCGGAGAGGGCGTCCTTATAATCCGGACTCCAAAGTGGTTCAAAAGATTTCACAAAAATAGAAATTAAGCCAATAAAAACAACAACTTAAAATTGATTTTGAAATTTCTGATGTCAACTCAAGTCAAACCAATTCAACCTCTTGCAGCGATCTTTCCGTATAACAATTCGTATAACGGTTGAGTTATGCTCCCACCCGTAACAGCTACCTCAAGGCGAAAAAATGGCAAGGGCAAACAAGCTGACGCAGATGCAAGTGGCGAGGCTCAAGGAGCCCGGGTATCACGGTGACGGCGCAGGCCTTTGGCTCAAAGTAACAGCGCACGGGTCGAAGTCCTGGATCTTGCGATACACCTTTCAAGGGCGCGAGAAGTGGACTGGTTTGGGCTCCTATCCAGTGGTGACTTTGGCTGACGCTCGGGAAAAAGCGTTGATGCTCAAGCGACAGATCCTGCAGGGAACCGACCCTGTGCAACAAAAGCGCGAGGCCATGGCGCAGGCTGCCGCCGAATCGGCCAAGGCTGTTGACTTTGACTGGTGCGCCACGCAGTACATCGCCGCGCACAAGGCCGGGTGGAAAAACCCCAAACATGCCGATCAATGGGTAAACACCATCAAGACCTATGCCTCACCGGTGCTTGGAGCGGTGGCTGTTGACAAGGTGGATACGCCTCACATCATGAAAGCACTGGAGCCCATTTGGGCAACCAAGGCCGAAACCGCATCGCGGCTGAGAGGACGCCTGGAGGCAATCTTGGACTGGGCAACTGTTCGCAAATTTCGAACGGGGGAGAACCCGGCACGCTGGAAGGGACACCTCGACACGTTGCTCCCAGCCAGGAGCAAAGTTTCGCGTGTCCAGCATTTCGCCGCCCTGCCATGGAAGGATGTTGGTGACTTCATGAAAGACTTGTCAGGGCAACCAGGCATCGGTGCTCTGGCGTTGAAGTTCACGATCCTGACCGCTGCGCGATCCGGAGAGGTTCGTGGCATGACCTGGGGGGAAGTGGACCTTACCGAAAGCCTTTGGATCATCCCTGCCGAGCGGATGAAAGCAGGACGTGAACACCGCATTCCACTGAGCCCTCCGGCAGTGGCTCTGTTGAAGGAGTTGCTGCCTTTCAGACGAGAAGGGGAGCAAGTAGTGTTCCCCAGCATTCGTGACCGCAAGCCCCTGTCGGACATGACATTGACGGCTGTACTGCGCAGGATGGGACGCAACGACATGACAGTACATGGTTTTCGGTCAACATTCAGAGATTGGGCAGCAGAGGCAACGGACTACCCAGCAGAGATGGCAGAGATGGCTTTGGCACACACCGTGTCCAACAAAGTGGAGGCCGCATACCGACGTGGAGACATGTTCGACAAACGGCTCAAGATGATGAATGACTGGGCGAACATGTGCTCATCCCTCCCGCCATCCATATGCCAAGCAGCCACCTCTGGCTAACGGTGCCACCTGTCAGTTCAGTCAAAGCATCGAAATCACGTGAGTGATGTTGCATTCATAGCCTTTCTGTGGCAACCTATAGCTGTGCAAGTTGAGTAAATTCAACAACAAATCAAAACAAAGTACCAAGGTTCCTTGGTGTCTTTCTCAATGCCAACGCAGCTTGGCCCATTCGCAGCAGCCTGATCGGCGTCACCAACGACGTTGATCTGAAAATTCTGCTTATAAAGAAATAATGACGAATTAGGTCATGTCTCAATCCAGCCGCACGTGCAAAGGAGAGATATGTACATCACAAACTAATCAATATTACACAACGTTCTTCAGAAGGTTCTGAAGGTTTTCTTTATGAAATCGGCGCAATCCTTGCAGCCTAGCTATTGACAAAAAATAGCTCGAAAATTCTGCCTGAAAATTATAAAATAATGTGAGTTGTGTCCATTTCTTTTATTCCCGGTCTTGCCGTGGATATTGAGATGAACATGAGTGAATTTAATTTCATCAACGACCCCAAAAAACAGGTCATTCAAAATCGCAGCGTAAACCATACGCATCAATTTGGTGGCACAAAAACATCTGCCTCCACCATCCCCCGTAGATTGATCGACAGCAAAACGCTGGATGCAATGATCGGTCTGTCTGCATCCTCTCGCTACCGCTACATTAAAAAAGGGCTTTTACCACGGCCTGTACGCTGGCCTGGTTGTAAGAATCTCTGGGATTTTCAGGAGGTCTGTGCTTATATCGAGCGTAACAATGCGAGCGGTCGCATGGTGCCCCCTCCCCCCGACAAAGTGGAAGAAGTGGAAGGTTTGGCACACGGTATTTTTTCAGTCAATGACTTGAAAAATAAAAGTGCCGAGGTTCCCTACACTCCTTCCACCACAGAGGGAGAGCACGACGCACTTGGGGAGGAACGGTCATGAAAAAACCCTCCACTACACGCTTGCCCAGCACCCGCAAGTCAAACAAAGCAACGGATAAAAACCGCCGTGATGCCTTTCGGTTCAAGCAGGCCTTGTTGGGTAATGGTATCGCTGACTTTCTGACTGTGACTGAGGGTTCCGGAAAAAATAAGGTGCCTCATAAACATCGGGGCAAATTAAAAGGTCTCTGGGAAACACTCACCGACCTTAATAAAAAGGGCAACGCCATCTTCATGATGCCGAACCTGTCTGATGGCAAGGGCACCAAGGATGAAAACATCGCTCGGGTAAATGCCTTCTTCCTTGATTACGATGGGAATGAATGGAAGCACATTTCTTTAGACAAACTGCTGCGCAAATTCAAGCTGAAGCCGCACATTGTGGTTAAAACCTCAGAGGGGCACTATCACGTATATTGGTTGGCGCGCAGCTGTAAGCCAAATAAATTCAAGGCGATACAGAAGGCACTGGCTGATAAGTATGGTGGCGACCCCAAGGTATCGAATTTGGCGAGAGTCATGCGATTGCCCGGCACTTTTAATCATAAAGATCCAGATCGCCCATTTTTAGTCACGCTGGAGCACTGCGACAAAAGCTTGCCTTCATATTCTGCAAATGAGTTGCTGGAAGGGTTGGATTTGCAACTGGTGCAACTGCCAAAGGCTATTGAAGCCAGCGTCGAAGCAGCGGTTCTGATAAACCAAAATTCGACTTTTCGTAGTAATAAGGCGATCACAAAGGATGAGGCAATTCAATACCTCCAGCAGATTGATCCAAGTGATCGCGATATTTGGATCAAGGTGGCTATGGCGTTGAAGTCGTCGTTTGATAACGGTGGACTGGAATTGTTCTTGCCGTGGTCTGCACAATCCAAAAAGTACGACGAAGAGGAAGCAAAGCGCCAATGGAAAAGCATTAGCGCCAAAGGAGGCGTTACCGGGGACACTCTGCGCTACCTGGCACGCCAGGGAGGGGGCGCGTCCAACGTGAGCTGGTCGCGTGGCCCAGAGAACATGCTTGACTTTGCTTCGATGCTCGTCCAAGACCTGAGCGAGCGCTTGAAGTACTCCCCCATCGAGGATCGTTGGTATGCCTTTATCTCAGGCATTTGGCTGTCACAGAAAGCCAGCGTCGAGGGCGTGGTTCGGCAATATCTTCAGGATTTTGTTCGTGAGAACCCTCGTCATCCCTTGAGCACAAGGCTTGCAAGCATCGCAGGGATGACAGAGGTCATGCGCTTTGCCAGCACTGACTCACGGTGCCATATCAGGTCTGACGTTTTCGACGCACGTGTGGACACCGTGGCGGTGGAAATCCCTGAAGGAATGGGCGGGCAAAAATATGCTGCCATGGACCTAACCACCGGTGTGGTTCGACAAGCAATGCCAGGGGATTTTTTGAGCAAACCTATGGGGGCAACCTTCATTCCTGGTGCGAACTGTCCTCGCTTTTTGACATTTTTGAGCCAGATTACCGGTGAAGATGGTCAACTGCTTGAGGCGCTGCACATTGCTTTCGGCTATGCCATGTTCGGTCACGTCCGAGATCAAGTGATGTTCATTCTGATCGGCGAAGGATCGAACGGAAAAGGTGTTTTGCTCAACACGATGAAACATGTCTTTGGGGCGTACGCCACCACCGTTAGCTACTCGCTGCTCAAGAAGCACAACACCAACCCCAATGCGCCAACGCCCGCGTTGGCTCCCATGGTAGGTGCACGACTCGTGCAGTCGTCTGAGTTTGGTGAAGGGGAAAAGCTGGAGGAGGCTTTGGTCAAAAATATCACCGGCTCTGACCCTATCAGCTATCGCCAGAACTATGGCTCGCAGACCACGTTCAAGCCGCAATGCAAGATCTTCCTGAGTAGCAACTACTTCCCCCGCATCTCGTTTGAGCATGAGGCCATGTGGCGTCGCCTGTTCGCCATCCGCTTCACCAAGAAGTTTGCCGGGGATCAGTGCAACAGCAACCTCGAAGAACAACTCAAGGCGGAGGCCTCGGGCATTCTGAACTGGTTGATCGAGGGTGCCGTGAAGTACCACCGCTTAGGTAAGCTGCTCTGGCCTGAATCCACCTTGAAATACCTGAACGCTCTGAAGCAAGGCGCTGATACGGTGGGTACTTGGCTCAAGAACAGTTGTCGCCAGGTTGAAGGAGGTGCGGTTGCTGCATCCGAAGCCTACGCCAGCTACAAACTGTTTACCAGGAACAACAATCAGTCTCCTATCGGGGTCAAAGAGTTCAAGGACGTGATGGTCAAAAAGGGCTATCAAGCAAAGCGTCGCAATTCCGGCAACGTGTTTGTCGGCCTGGTCATCAACGAGTGACTTAGTTTGACAACGCCTTGGGGTAGTGCCGACAAGGGTGCTGCCCCATCAGTGCCACCTGTTCTCGGAAAACTAACGCAGCGTTATGTTCCAAGACGGGTGGCACGCTGTAGACTGTACAAAATTCTGCACTATCTGCGTCACCCGGAGGCCCCATGGCAATCTCAGCCAGCGACGTGATCCCCCTGTCCCACGCTCGTGCCAACTTTTCTGAGTTGGCGGAGGATGTGCGAGCGGGTGCCGAGAAGATCATCACCAAAAACGGTGAAGCGTTCATCGCCATCATTGATGCGAAACGCCTCGACTACTACCACCAGCTAGAGCGTGAGCGCATCCATCTGCTGCTGATCGACGAGGCATCCAAGGGCCTGGATGACGTGGTTGCCGGGCGCACGCAAGATGCTCGTGCAGCACTGACAACCATCAAAAAACGACGCGCAGCTGCTTGAGTACCGTTGGCATCCCATGACCAACCGCGTGACCATCAAACTCACCGCCAATTTTGAGCGGAACTTGGCCGACATTGAACAGTTCCTGACCGAGGCAGAAGCCCCTCAGGCATTCGACGGACTGATCGACGAGTTACTCGGCACGGTGCTGCCCAACCTTGAACGGTTTCCCGAGCTAGGCAGGCCGTTTTTCAATCGGGCCGTCGGCTCTGCTGAGGCTACCAACGCCACTGCCGCACTGAAAGCCAAGCTGGCTGATCTGGTGGACACCTCGTTGACCAGCTTGCGTGAGTACGTGATGAGCCACTACTTGGTGCTGTACGTGCAGGTTGAAGACACCCTTTTCCTGCTGTCGATCAAGCACCACAAGCAACTGTCATTCGACTTCGAGGGGCATTGGGGAGGCAGTGCGTGAGCGAAGCAAAAAGAATCAACGGGATGTCGAGCGAGGGGGGGACGCAATGAAGTTTGTCAGTAACGCTGGATCTGATCGGGTTTTGGACCTGATCCGCCCCTGGCTCAAGCCCAACCATCGGATGGACATGGTGTCGCCATCCTTCTCTCTGTATGCCTTCTCCGAAGTCTTGACAGAGCTGCCTCACCTGTCGAATGCGCGCCTGGTGGTGCCACCAACCTCCACCGCACCAACAAAGGGCACAGAGCAGGAGCAGTTGGGCTTGTTGGGGACAGCGGCTGACCGAGCCTCCCGAAACAAGTTGCAGGCTCCCTGGCTTGCGAGAAAGTTGGCTGCCTGGCTTGAAAGCAAAGCCGATGTTCGTCACGCCAGCGGCCCCATTCCCCAGGGCACGTTGGTTCTGAGGGATGCACAAGGCTCCGCACAACAGGCTGCGCTCGGCTCCTTTTCGTTCAGCAGCGAAGGCTTGGGCGTCACCCCCGGCAACCCTCTCAGCTTGATTCAGGCGTCCGAAAGCCCTGCTGAAGCGCAAATGCTCAGCCAGTGGTTTGACATGCAATGGGCCACGCTGAAGGAGCACCCCCAAGCCAAAGCCGACCTGATCGCAGCGGTCAAAAGCCTCTCTGCCCATCGAGACGCCACCAGCGTGTATGCGTTGATGCTGCAGCGCCTGTTTGCCTCCAGCGGTGACGGTCTTGACGAGGAGCGTATCGTCAAATCGGCCACAGGCATTCGCAACACAGTGGTTTGGAAGAAGCTGTACAAGTTCCAGCGGGATGGCGTCGTGGGGGCCATTGACAAGCTGGAGCGGTTTGGCGGCTGCATCATCGCTGACAGCGTTGGCTTGGGGAAAACGTTCGAGGCGCTGGCGATCATTAAGTACCACGAGCTACGCAACGACAGAGTGCTGGTGCTTTGCCCGAAACGCCTGCGGGACAACTGGACGCTCTACAAGGCCAGGTGCGTAACTTTGCGACCAGCCCGAACATCCAGATCATGGTCATCACGGTTGGTGCCATCAACAAGTTCGGGGATGAAGCCGCCGCGCTGGCAGAAGAGTCGGACGAGGCCAAACGCCGGGAAAAGTCGAAGAACAAGATGTACCGCGCCAGTGAGAAAACGGGTGGTGAGCGCCCCATCGACCTGATTCGCGGCACTCAACCCATTTTGATCGTGGATGAGCCACAGAGCGTGGACGGCGGCATTGACGGCAAAGGCAAGAAAGCCTTGGCCCACATGTCACCCCTTTGCACCTTGCGCTATTCGGCTACGCACGTTGACAAGCACAACATGGTGTACCGCTTAGACGCCGTGGATGCGTATGAGCAGCGACTTGTGAAGCAGATCGAGGTGGCAGCCGCTACGGTGCAAGGGGGCAACAACAAGCCCTACGTAAAGCTGCTGGCAGTCAGCAACAAGCGTGGTGTCATCACGGCCAGCATCGAGGTGGACCGTGAGAACGCAGCCGGTGTGGTGCGTCGTGATGCCATCACAGTGCAAGACGGGTTCGACCTGGAGCAGGAGACGGGCCGCCCGCTGTACGCCGACATCCGTATCGGTGAGATCCGTACCGCTAAGGGCGATCAGTACCTGGAGCTGAAAGTGCCTGGCAGCGAGTTGTACCTGCGGGTGGGTGAAGCCTGGGGCGATGTGGACGCCAGTGCTATCCAACGCGAAATGATCCGCCGCACCATCAAGGAGCACCTGGACAAGGAAAAACGGCTGCGCCCGCTGGGTGTGAAGGTGCTGAGCCTGTTCTTCATCGACGAGGTGGCGAAGTACCGCCAGTACGACGACCAAGGCAACCCGGTGAAGGGGGACTACGCCTTGATGTTCGAGGAAGAATACAAACGCTGGGCACGTCACCCCGACTACCAAAGCCTGTTTGCCGAGGTGGACCTGAGCATGGCCGCCCACGAGGTACACAACGGCTACTTCTCCATCGACAAGAAAAAGATCGGTGGCAAAACAGTGGAGATGGTCAAGGACACCAGTGGCAGCACAGCGGCTGACGATGACACCTACAACCTCATCATGCGCGACAAAGAAAAGCTGCTGAGCTTTGAGTCGCCATTGAAGTTCATCTTCTCGCACTCTGCCCTGAAGGAGGGCTGGGACAACCCCAACGTCTTCCAGATCTGCAACTTCTCAACCCGCGAAACCGAGCGTTGGCGCAGGCAAACGATTGGCCGGGGCTTGCGGCTGTGCGTGAACCAAAAGGGTGAGCGACTGCGCGGCTTTGAGGTCAATACACTGACGGTGATTGCTACCGAGAGCTATGAACAGTTCGCGGAGAACCTGCAGAAAGACATCGAGAAAGACACAGGCATTCAGTTTGGCGTGGTGCAAGACCATGAATTCGCAGGCATTGCGGTTGTGCAAGCTGCCGGTGACGTGCAACCGCTGGGCTTTGAGGCATCCAAGGCCCTGTGGGCTCACCTGAAGGCCGAGGGCTACATCAATGACAAGGGTAAGGTACAGGACACGCTGAAAACTGCCCTGAAGGATGGCACCCTGTCGTTGCCCAATGAGTTCGAGGCACAACGTCAGCAAGTCGTCGCGGTGTTGAAGAAGCTGTCAGGCAAGCTCGAAGTCAAGAACGCCGATGACCGCAAACCCATTGCAGTGCGTAAGTCGGTGCTGGTCAGCCCGGAGTTCCGCGCCTTGTGGGATCGAATCAAACACAAAACCACATACCGGGTGCAGTTTGACAACGAGAAGCTGACTGAGAGTTGCATTGAAGCCTTGAACGATGCTCCCCCCGTAGCAAAAACCCGGCTGCAGTGGAAGAAGGCGGGCATGGCGATTGGTAAGGCGGGCGTTGATGCGTCCTTGATCTCCGTGTCTGATTCGATCACTTTGAACGAGGGTGACATTGAACTGCCCGACGTTCTGACGGAGCTGCAGGATCGAACGCACCTCACCCGCAAAACGATTGCTCGCATTCTGACCGAATGCCACCGGCTGAACGACTTCAAGCGCAACCCGCAGCAGTTCATCGAGTTGGCTGCGGATGCCATCAACCGCTGCAAGCGGCTGGCGTTGGTGGACGGCATCAAGTACCAGCGACTTGGCGATGAGCATTTCTATGCCCAGGAGCTTTTCGAGACCGAAGAGCTGACGGGCTACCTGAAGAACCTGGTGCAGGACACCACGAAATCGGTTTACGAACACGTGGTGTATGACTCAACGGTCGAGCGTGACTTCGCCGAGGCGTTGGAGCGTAATGAGGCCATCAAGGTCTATGCCAAGCTTCCCGGCTGGTTCAAAGTACCTACTCCATTGGGAACCTACAACCCCGACTGGGCCGTGCTGGTGGAGCGCGATGGTCAGGAGATGCTGTACTTTGTGGTGGAAACCAAGAGCAGCCTGTTCGATGACGACTTGCGTGATGCAGAAAGCGCCCGGATCAAGTGCGGCACGGCGCATTTCAAGGCGCTTGCGGTGGGCGAAAACCCAGCTATCTATCGCAAGCTCAAGGATGTGGATGGGCTGCTGGAGCAAAAATGATCGAGCCATATTGCGCCACGACTTCTGTCGAAATTGGCGGTAAAGCTCACTAAACGGAGGATATCGTGGGCTTAAACTTATCTGACTTCAACAGAATATTTAGAATCCTTCTGGCCTTCAATGCAACCTCATTGCTTGTAATTACCTTCCTTGTCCAGAAAGGGTACGCTTTGCCGTACTTCTTTCCTGACATTAAGTATTTAGCTGAACTCCCAAACTACCTTTCATATATTCTCTACATGGTGGTGCCTATCATCTTTACCGGTCTAAGCCTTTGGCTGGGAAAACTACTCGGGAAGGACGAATTCAAGAAGGGGCAAGTTGCCAGCATCGAACACGCAAACAACAGCTTTCTTCCTAGCTACCTTGGTTATTTTTTTGTGGCATTAAGTATCGGCAACTGGGAAACACTCTTCTTTGTATATGGCGTTCTATTTTTATTTACTTATAAATCACAGGCGCTGTACTTTAATCCCCTTTTTTTGCTGTACGGGTACGATTTCTACACCATAAAAACGAGTGCGGGAGCGTCGATATTTCTTATTAGCAAGGAAAAATATAAGACACCAGATGATGTTGTTATACAGCGGGCATTTCGGATCAACAACTACACTTTTTTAGAGAGGGGGTGATTTGATGGATCATGTGATCGCGAAGGTGAAGAGACTCCGGAAAGAGACTCATTTCAAGCTTATTTCGGACAAAACTCTGTATGAGGCTGTGAAATTAGATCCGAAGTTGTGCGTGGCATACAAAACCGACCATAACTTGGACGAAGATGCATGGTTTGTTGTCAAAGACTTATCTGTTCAGGAGTACTGCCCAGGCTTTGCAAAGCAACCCTTTGACATAAAGAACTACAACGATCTGCCAAAGAGTAGATTCACTGACATCACCTACCTTTGCGCCGTTCAAGGTGAGGATCTGTATTTTCAAAAAGTAACGCCCTCCTTGTTCCTAAAACAGAAGACCATCTATTTCGGCGATGCAGCAGAAGTCGATGACAACAAGCAGAGGCTTGTAGTCAACTCTCAGCCAGATGCGGTCTACTATCCAGCGATTGATACACTCGCCTTCAAGAGTCTTGCAACTATATCCAGCATATTTCCTGGTATTGACGAACTCTACAAAGAAGCTACACAGGAAGAGGTTCGCCATTTCCTGAAAGAGCCATTTATAAAGCTCACAAATGGTTTCGACGCAGAGAAAGTTTCAAAACCTAATCGTAAGCGAATCGCGCTAGCACTAGAAACATTGGCCGCACTGCCTGCACAAGACAAGCAGGCTATGATTTCATATATCAACGCATACTGCCAGAACTCACTCACTCTTGACGCAAAAACAGGTCAATTTGAGATTCCAGGGGATGGAGAGCTAAAGCTGCTAGTTTACGGTATTGAGCAGCGGTTCTATACCACGCAGATTGGTCAGGAGAAACGCATCGCGAATTCAGTACAAGCTTTTGGCTGAGATCACTTATGCCTACGCTTCTGAATATCTGTCTGACGTGGTGATCACTGGAGATGGGTTACTCATCTCTGAGTGATCTCCTGGACTAACTGTCATGACCCAGTTGGTTCACCCTGGATGATGGAAGACACTGCAAGCGTGCGGGCCAGCACGGGTAGAGGTCGGTCAATTCTTTGATGGCACTTGACCGCGATCGCTAACTTGACCCGCTGCCGACCACTCGTACCCAGGATTGCCTGCGGGCGTTGCCCAGACCCAGCCGGGTCAGAGCGCGCCTGACAGCCCACATTAAAGAGAGCCGCCGGGGCAAGCCCG
This sequence comes from Acidovorax sp. 56, assembly GCF_002749705.1. NCBI lineage: Bacteria > Pseudomonadati > Pseudomonadota > Betaproteobacteria > Burkholderiales > Comamonadaceae > Acidovorax > Acidovorax sp. 56. The sequence goes on along the minus strand of NZ_PEEV01000001.1, from coordinate 1,714,330 downwards.
GCAGGCCGTTGGTCGGCGGCACCTTGGCTGGTCCGCACGCTTGTAATTGTCATTCAAGCTGCAGGAGAGCCGCAATGGATTTGACCCCGATGCACAAGCGCGTCATTGCGCTGGACGTTCACCAGGCCAAGATCACGGCCTGCGCCGTTATCGAACATGACGATGGCCGGCTCGAGGTCACCAAGCGAGACTTCGGCGCCTTCAAACGCGACCGCCGCGCCTTGGCGCAGTGGGCGCTGGAGATGGCCCCTGAGGTCGTGGTGATGGAGAGCACAGGGGTGTATTGGAAGAGCCCGTTTGCGGCGCTGGAGGCGGTGGGCCTGATCGCGTGGGTGGTCAACGCGCGGCATGTCAAGGCCGTGCCCGGTCGCAAGACCGACATGGCCGATGCGCAGTGGCTCGCTACGCTGGCGCGTGCAGGTTTGCTGCGCGCCTCGTTCATCCCGCCGGTGCAGATGCGCCAGCTTCGCTTGGTGGCACGCCAGCGTCAGAAGCTGGTGGGCATGTGCAGCGCCGAGAAGAACCGGCTGCACAAGGTGCTGGTGGACGCGGGCATTCGCATCAACGTGCTGGTGGCCGACATCCACGGACAGAGCGCGCGCGCCATGGTCAAAGCCTTGATTGCGGGCCAGCCCATGCACGAGGTGCTGGACCACAAGGGTCGGCTGCGAGCGAGCCGTCAAGAACTGTGCGAGGCCTTGAGCACCGAGCAGTTCAGCGCAGTGCACCGCTTCGTGGCCCAGGAGATCATGCAGCACATTGAGCAGATCGAGCAGCGCATCGCCCGCATGGACCAGTACCTGCTGCAGGGCCTGCGGCCCTGGCAGCCGCAGCTCAGGCTGCTGCAGACCCTGCCGGGCATCGACGAGCAGGGTGCGGCCATGCTGCTGGTGGAGATTGGCGCGGACATGAGCGTGTTCGGCAGTGCTGAGCGCCTGGCCAGTTGGGTGGGCATCTGCCCGGGCAACAACGAGAGCGCCGGCAAGCGCAAAACCGGGCGCATCCGCAAGGGCAACGCCTGGGTCAGAAGGCTGCTGTGCGAGTTCGCCCAGGCTGCAGCACGAACGCGCTGCGCACTCAAGGCCAAGTTTGACGCGCTGACCATCCGAAAAGGCCGCAAGAAGTCGGTGGTGGCCCTGGCCCACAAGATGCTGCGCACCATCTATGCCATGCTCAGCAACGGCAGTCACTACCAGGACAAGGAGGTCGATTACGAGGCGCTGAACGTTCAGCGCAACGCGCCGCGCTGGATCAAAATGCTGCGCAAGCACGGCTTCATCGCCACGCCCGCTGCCGCCTGAGACTCGATCAGCCCGCTGACCTTGCGGCCCTGGCCTGCCTCAGGTCAGGTGTCGGCACGTACGGTGGCAGGTGTCTTCCACATTAAGGGGGAGGGAGGTCAACACAACTAGCCAATAATGCGCACTCGTAGTTCAGAGTCGCAGGCATCTACAGCTGCCTATGAATCGGACAGCAACTTCAGGATATTTTGGCGCAGGGGTGATCCCGCCTTCTTGTACGCGAGAAGTAGCTCTGCAATGTCATCATCCTCATCCGCAAAGAAGAAAGCCACAGGCACATTCAGCACCTTGGCTAATTTGCGCGCGGTGAGCAAGTCAGGCCGGTGGATGCCCAGCTCGTAACGATTGATCCGCGTGCTCGCTACGAAGGCATCAATCCCAGCTTCGATACCCAGCATTTTTTGAGACAAGCCAGCGTTAAGCCTAGCTTGCTTGAGCCTGGCTCCCCACCGTTGATCCGCCTCTGACATCTCTCGTCCCATAGGACTACGAGAGTCGTAGTTATGCGGGCTTGTCGATACTACGAGTTGCGTTGTACAGGCCGTACAACCTGACGATGAACGCGGCCAGCACCTCTTCAGTGGCTCGCCAGGAAGTGCTGAGCACGATAGCGTGCTGAAAGCCCCGGGCTGTCACCCTGCCTCCCCCGATTTTCCCTCGAAGCTACGAATTGCGTAGCTATCACCAGCTACTTCCTGCCTTTGATGGCTGCCTATCTGAATATTCTCAATGACTACGATTTACGTAGTTTTAGGGCGAAGGTCGAGATGGCCTGTAGCAGCAGGAGGAGCATCAATGACGGGGAGGCAGACTTCGAACGGACTGAGGAATGCGCTCATTGGCGTTGGTGCGATAGGGGCCGTTGCGGCGAGGATTGAAGCAGCGGGAATGGCATGGCGCTGACCATTTCCACCAACGTTCTTTCGCTGAATGCGCAGCGCAACTTGAGCGCGAACCAGGCAGGCCTGGCTACGACCATGCAGCGCCTGTCTTCGGGCCTGCGTGTCAACACGGCCAAGGACGACGCGGCGGGTTTGGCGATCAGTGAACGCATGCTCACGCAGGTCAAGGGCATGGACGCCGCCAAGCGCAATGCTAACGACGGAATCTCGCTGGCTCAGGTGGCCGAGGGTTCCATGCAGAAGATGACCGACATCTTGCAACGTGGCCGCGAGCTGGCAGTACAGGCAGCCAACGGAACCAACTCTCGGAGTGACCGACAAGCCCTGTTCGCCGAATACGCTCAACTGCTCCAAGAGTTTGAACGCATGTCTCAGACGGCCAACTTTAATGGTCACAAGCTTTTGGACGGCAGCTTCACCGCGCAGACGTTTCAGGTGGGAGCCAACGCTGGGCAGACCATTGATGTGTCAGTGCCAGCGTTGAAGGAAAGCACTGTTGGTGTTTACGGTAGGTTTCTAGAAGACTCTTTCGTGTTGTCGCGTGGGGCTTCACAAGGATTCAATAACTGGGTTGCTACCTCACTACCCGCAGGAAGGACCTTTGGCATTGATGGTGTTGAATTTCCTGGAGACGGCATATTATCAATGGCCGACCTTGCAGAAAAACTGAAATCCAATTCACCTAACGAGGTAGCAATAGAAGCTAAAACAAAAATATCTTTGGTCATCCCCCCGAATCCGAATGGCTTGGTGACAATCAGTCTCGTTGCTGGCGAAGATTACAGCAAAGCGCGAACGCTCTCATTAAATTGGGATGGCTCTAGTGCGGCAGGGTTGGCTGCTATGCGCTCAATCAATGAGCTATCTAGCATCACGGGTATTCGGGCAGAGGATTTCCGTCCTGCTGAATTGCCTAGTGGCGCTACTGATTTAAATGGAGATCCAGTCAACTATCCGATTTTTCGCCTAGTGAGCGATACAGGAGAAAACATACATGTACTAAATAATTCCAACCCAGCTGCGTTTGTCAGCTTGGCAGATGCCAACTATAGTGAATATGGAGTTTCATACAGTTGGTTCTATGGTGCTAATTCCATGTTGGGCAGCGGGCAGTTTGGAATTGATGACGCATATGCTATTGGGGATATTTCGTACGTGTCTGATTCCCCAATTTCATTAAAGTGGGATGGTGGTTATGACGTTGATGGAAATGAAATCGGCCTCTTACCATCCAACGGCTGGTTTTCCGCCAAACAGACAACAATAGATCAGATATCTTTTGATTCCACAGCGGATGCAAGTCGATCTTTACGTATCTTTGATGCGGCCATCAACCAAGTATCAAGAGCTCGTGCTGACCTGGGTGCTGTGCAGTCACGCTTTGAAGCCACCATTGCCAACTTGGAAATCTCGTCAGAAAACACCGCAGCCGCCCGCGCACGTATCGTCGATGCCGACTTTGCCCAAGAGACGGCACAGCTAGCTCGCCAGCAAATCCTGCAAAACGCAGGCACCGCCATGGTGGCGCAAGCCAATGCAGTGCCGGAGCAGGTGCTGACCCTGCTCAAGGGGATCTGAGCTAGCAGTTCAGGTTGTTGAACTGTTTGCGGGCCTTGTACAGCTCCACGTCTGCCAGGGCTTTTTCGGTGGGAGTGGCTGTGGCTGTGGCTGCTCGCTGCTTGAGTTCTGGCAGTTCGGTATCCAGCCGGGTGCATTCCGCCTTGTCTCTGGGGCTGAGTTTGAATCGGTGCTTGTAGACCTGGTACTGCTCAGGGCTCATTCCCGTCAGTGGCTTCAAGGCATCGGCCATCAAGGCATTGTGTTCAGCCCGCTGCACATCAGCACCCTTGCGGCTGGCACCGGTCATTTTGTCCATGCCTTGTGTGGGTGTCGTGTCGATTTCCTTGGCCCCCATGCAAGGTGCATCCGAGTAGCTCACCTTGCCTGCCGTCTCGCAGCGGTAGACGGGCTTTTGTGCGTGGGCAGAGAGACTGAAGCTCAACAAGCCCAGCAGGGCGAACGACCAATGAAGGTGGCGGGTCAGGTTCAAACGTGAAGAAGACAAGAAGCGCATTGGTTTCAAACTCGAACTAGCTGGCAGCTACGGTTCCCCGGCATTTGGGGTAGGTGGTGCAGCCCCAGAACGTGTTGCCTGCATTGGCCCCCTGTCTGGCGGTGCGCAGTGCCATAGAGGCACCACAACGTGGGCATTCAGGTTGGGCAGGAGCCTTGGCGGTAGCCTGGGGAGCTTGGATTGTCGATTGGGGGTGAGGTGCCGGGCTCCCCATTGAGCTGGGAATCTCGCGTTGTGCGGCTGCTGGTTTGCCTTGGGCGCCCCGTGCCTGCTGAATCATGGCAAAGAGCCGGGGGCCATCAACGAGTTCGATGTTGCGCCCTTGGGCGAAGTCTTTGGCATCGCTCGTGAACCGCCCCGAGGTGACGACAAAGCCGCCCGTAGCACCTTTGGCAGCCATGACGCCATAGAGTTCACGCACGGTGGTCACGCCCACCTTGTAGGCCTTCCATTGTTTGCACTGCACTGTTAGTGCCAGTGCAATCGTGATCAGCAGTGCCAGTCGAACATTGACCAGGGGCTAGAGCTGGTTCCATTTGAAGCCAGCTGTGGATAACTATAGGGTGGATGCTTCTGTAGGGCCTCCTTTTTTTGAACTGATGGTTGGTATTGCCGAGCCGTCAGGCGAGGCCCCTTCCTCCGCGGTCTCGCTAACCTGGGCCGCTGCTGCCTTCTTGGTCTGCTCACGGGCCTTGATGCGCCCCTTGGCTTCGTGCGTGCTGTGGCGGAAGCGGTAGGACTCGTTGCCCGTCTCGATGATGTGGCAGTGATGGGTCAAGCGATCCAGCAACGCAGTGGTCATCTTGGCATCGCCGAACACCGTGGACCACTCCGCGAACGTCAGGTTGGTGGTGATCATCACGCTGGTGTGCTCGTACAGCTTGGACAGCAGGTGGAACAACAAGGCGCCACCGGCCTGGCTGAAGGGCAGGTAACCCAACTCGTCGAGCACGACCAGGTCCATGCGCACCAGACTCATGGCGATGCGTCCGGCACGGCCCTGGCTCTTCTCATGCTCCAGGGCATTGACCAGATCGACCGTGGAGTAGAACCGCACTCGCTTGGCGTGTCGGGTGAGCCCAGCAATTCCCATCGCCGTGGCCCGGTGGGTTTTGCCAGTGCCTGGGCCGCCGACTAGCACCACGTTCTGCGCATCCTGCGTGAACGAGAGGTCCGCCAGTTTCTGGATCAACGCGCGGTCGACCGGCGCGACGGTGACGTCGAACCCAGCCAGGTCGCGGTGCATCGGGAAGCGTGCCGCCTTCATCTGGTGGGCGATGGAACGCATCGCCCGATCAGCATCTTCAGCCTGCAGCAGGTGCTCCACCAGCCAGCGTGATGCGGCCAGGGTCGTATCGCCGCCTTGCTCCGTCAGATCGGCCCAGGCCGTGGCCATGCCGTTGAGCCGCAGCGCCTTCAGTTGGGCCTGTACATCGATGGAGGTCTCACGCATGGCCCACCTCCTGCCCGTCCAGATGATCCTGGTGGGTGGGGCGCAGCCGGTCATAACGCGCGGTGTCGGCCTTGGGCGCCTGGGTGAGTTGCAAGGACGTCTGCGCCTGCGCCGGCGTGGCAGGGTTGTTCAAGCGGGCCAGCACGTTGCGCACGTGCTCCACGCTGATACTGCCACTGGGGGCCCTGCCTTCGAGTACCAGCTCGATGGCCACCAGCACCGCTTCCAGCCCGGCCTGCGGCACCACGGCCAGCACCTGTGCCATGACCCGGTCTCCTCCAGGGTGCCTGAGCAGCGACTGGCGCAAACGCAGCAACGGCGCCGGAAGGTCCAGGAACGGCGTGCCATTGCGCAATGCGCCCGGTTTGCGCTGCACCAGGTCGATGTAGTGCTGCCAGTCGTAGCTGGTCTGGCCACTGCCCGGCAGCCGGGCATGGCTGGCTACGACGGCATCTGCGGCCGCCACATCGATTCGTTCGGGATAGACGCGGGTGCTGACGATGTGGCCGGCCCACTCGCACGGCACGGAGTAACGGTTGCGCGCGGCGGCCACCAGGCAGGTGCTGCTGACCCGGGCCAGCCGCTCGACGTAGCCGTTGAAGGGGGCCGGCATGGCCATGAGGTGAGGCTTCTCCAGCTCCCACATCTCGGCCACGGTGAACTGCCGATGGATCGGGTGCGTGGTGTCGCTCCACACCGAACGACATCGCTCGCTCAGCCAGGCATTGAGTTCGATGAACGAGCCGAAGCGACGGGTCGCGGCTTCGATCCAGATGCGCCTGCGGCTGTCCTGCACGTTCTTCTCCACCACCCCCTTCTCCCAGCCCGAGGCGACGTTGCAGAAGTCGGCGTCGAACAGGTAGTGGCTGCACATGGCTGCGAAGCGCGCGTTGACCGTGCGCTGCTTGCCGCGCTGCACCTTGTCCACGGCGGTGCGCATGTTGTCGTAGATGCCGCGCCGGGTGACACCGCCAAGCGCCTGGAACGAGCGGGTGTGCGCGTCGAACAGCATCTCATGGCCCTGGCTGGGGTAGGCCACCAGCCAGAAGGCACGGCTGGCGCACAGCTTCAGGTGCGCCACTTGCACGTTGTAGAACACGCCGCCGACGAGCATGGCTTCGACGCTCCAGTCGAACTGGAAGGCCTCGCCCAGCTCGAAGCTCATCGGAACGAACGCCTTGGCCGGACTGGTTGCTGACTCCACCCGCCAGCGCCGGATGTAGTCGGTGACGGCGCTGTAGCCGCCGCGGTAGCCTTGGGCCTGTATCTGAGCAAACAAGGCACGGCCGCTGCGCCGTCCATGCTTGGGGCGATGGCTGTCGGTTGTGAGCGCTTGATGCAGGATCGGCTCGAACGCAGTTAGCTTGCCATCGAGCTTCACCCGCTCGTACTTCGGGGCAACATCGCCGGGCGCCTTGAGCCACTTCTTGACCGTGTTGCGCGACAGGCCCGTGCGCTTTGCGATCTCGCTGAGGGAGAGTTGGTCGCGCAGCCTCATGCGCCTGACCTTGCCAATCATGTCCATGGTGATCACCTTGAATCCCTGCTGAAATTCTCAGCAGGTCAGTGGAACACCCTGGTCAATATTGGATTGGCACTTTGCGGTTTAGCTGGTCAAGTTTGCATCGGCACCAACATTCTGCCAAGATGGCCGTGCTTTTTTTACAACTCTATTCGTGTTCCTATTTTCATGACAATTTCCCAACGTCTGCAAGCCACTTGGAGTGGTAACGGCGAGCGTGTACTGGCACTGAGCCATGGTTTTGGCTCCGATCAGACTGCCTGGAACCAGATCCGCCCTGCGCTGGATGCTGGGTTCCGTGTGTTGTCCTATAACCTGGCCGGCTGTGGTGATGAGGGGGCCAGTAGCTACAAACCCGAAGTTCACGGCTCTCTTTTTGGGTATGCCGATGAGCTCCTCGCCCTGTTGGATGAACAGGGCCTGCAAAAAGTGAGCTACGTGGGCCACTCGGTGAGCGGAATGATCGGCATGATCGCCGCCAGCGCCCGGCCCGAGCTGTTTGAGCGTCTGGTGCTGCTACAGCCCTCGCCGTGCTATCTGAACGATGCTGTCACCGGCTACGTGGGGGGATTCCAGCAGGGCGACCTGGACGCGCTTTACGCTGCCATGGCCACCAATTACCAAAGCTGGGCCGCCGGTTTTGTACCTATGGTCATGGGCGTAGACGATGCGCACGTACTCGCGCGCTTCAGTGAGACCCTGTTCAAGATCCGCCCTGACATTGCGCGCCACATTCTGCGTATGATTTTTCAATCTGATCACCGCGACTTGGTCCCTCGTGTGATCACACCCACCCACTTTCTTCACAGCCGTAAGGATGCAGCAGTGCCGGTGGACGTGGCGCAGTGGCTGCATGCGCAGATACCCGGCAGTGTGTTGGAGATTCTGGAGCTCGAAGGTCACTTGCCTCATCTGACTCAGCCCGCGGTGGTCGCAAACGCAGTGCTGCGTCATCTCGCTGCCTAATCCGCCTATGCCCAACGGCCTCCATGCAGATGCCATATCCGCGCTGCTCACCTTGGGGCGTGAGCTCACGCACGCCAGCTTGACTGCTGCGCTGGTGCAGCGTGCAGCGGACGAGGTGGCGCCACTAGGCTTCGAGCCCCCACTAAGCTTAACGTTAGCCCCTGTGTGGCACTGGCGACTGCCGGTTTCACCCATAGTCGCGGCCACCGGCTTGCTGCCTTTGCCAATGCACCAGCTGCCCAGCCAAATTAGGACCGGCCTACCCTTTGTGCCCGCGATTGCCTGTTACCTCGATTGCACTTCCTGGGGCGAGCAGGTACTGGGAGGGCTGCTGTTTTTGTGGGATTCAGCCAAGGCGCATCATGTACCTGCCCTGGTGGGGGCGCGGGGGGGGGAGCATCCGGTGTTGCTGCTGCGGCAGGTGTACGCGCGCTTGCTAGACGGTAGGGAGCTGGCGGTGCATACAGCCGAGTCGGACGCGCAGTTTCACGATATTTTCAACAGTGTGCCCCAGGGCATCGTGGTGGTGGCGGCGCATGCCCAGGTCAACGAGGTCGCATCTTCGCTGTTGAAGATTCCGGTTGGACAGGTCGAAGTAGAAGTGCTGGGTCAGGCAATGCGCGCTGCCCGCAGTCGCTGTTACAACTCGACTGCGCTAGACCAGGCCTACCAACCCCTTCAGCAGTCGCTAGATGCCGAGGTGGTAGTGGACTGGCAGCTCGATGACCGCATCTGGCGCGTGGACACACATCCAATCCTGCGCAGCGGTTACAACGGACGGGTCTGGCTGTTCCAAGACGTCACGGCGCAGATCAAGCTGGAGCGTATGTTGCGCCGTGAAGCATCGCATGATCCTCTGACTGGACTATTCAATCGCCGTGCTTTTTTTGACCGGGCGCAGGAGTATTACCAAACAAGGGGGCCACTGCCTGTGGAAGCGGATGGTGCTGTGCCTGGTGCGCAGATGGCTCTGCTGATGTTTGATATTGATCACTTCAAAAAGGTCAACGACACATACGGCCACCCAGTGGGTGACCAAGTGCTCAAAGAGGTGGCGCGCCGCGCCCAGGCCCAATTGCGCGAGGGCGATGTACTCGCCCGTTATGGGGGTGAGGAGTTCATTGTCTTGTTGATCCACTGCAGCTCGGAGGTTGCACGGGCTGCGGCCGAACGTCTACGCTTGGCCATGCAGGCCAAGCCGTTCCAGGTGGATGGCGTGGACATCGAGGTACGCATCAGTGTGGGCCTAGCGTTGCGACGCGATGAGGCGGAGACCTTGGCCGAGGTTATAGAGCGAGCTGATCAGAACCTTTACCGCGCCAAACGCGAGGGACGTAACCGCGTGGTGGACGGATGTGGACTGCTCCCGATCTAGTAGACAAACCCCAGCCTCAAGCCGAGGCGCGTTCAAACGCCTCGGGGCTGATGCCGCCGAGATGGCTGTGGCGGCGGGTTCGGTTGTAGCGGCTCAGATACGACAAGGTGGTCAGGACCATCACTAAGTTTGACCCTCAGGGAAAGGGGCTTGAGCATGTTTATGTTCACTGGTTCGCTCCAGAAAGTTCTCCGGCCAGGAGTGAAGCCCTCGATGAGACCTGCCATTGGGCGGGACGACGACCAGAGCACCTTCGTCCGCTCTGCGATGACATGCTTGTGCTCGCCCCAGACAGTCCAACTCGAGAGGGGGTTCATTGGGACGGAATGACCCAGCCGGACTAAGGGTTTGCTATTGGTTGTACTTCGCTAGCAGCAAGTTCACCCGACCGCCTTACGCGCATTTATGCTGATGCCCCGGCAGCAAAGTCTCCTCCGGATCAAAGCGGTCATTGGAGACTGCAGCGCCGACTGACTGTAAACAGCCTGAAGGAGACGCGACGCTCCGACTTGTTCTAGTCGTTTGCAGGCGGCAGGGAATTATTGATGGCTATAGCTCCAATAGGTGCTCGCAGGTCCCGAGACTCAGCCTTTCACGACTCCCATCACAGAGCCTACCGGCTGTCGACGTGATTCACGTCCAACATTTTGATAGCCTGCGCCAAGAACTGATCTCCAGGTATCCAGTTCTTATCAAGTTTTTTCCCGATTCCGCCCTGCGCGAAGTCGCATTTGTAAGTCTTCGCGCGGAGCTGATCAGCTGTCATAGTGGGCAAAGCCAAGCGCCAGTTCATGAGGCCGACAACTATCGCGCCACTATCCTTGCGACATTGCTCGAGCAGGTCATCAAGCGACAGCAGAAAACGGTAGTTCTTACCTTGGTCTACCCGTTGCACGGCGCCGTTGCGAATTCGGCGCGAAAGGGTATCCAGGCTGACCAGGCTTTGCCGGACTGCTGGCCAGTGATTGGCGAAGCGGTGTTCAATAGATTCAGGCAAGTCCCCGAAGGAAAACCACAACATCGCCGGGTCCTTATCAAGCCACGCACTAGGTTTGCTGACCTCAGGAGCGATGTAGATGATTCGGGCATTCCTGACTTCCCCGAGAGCCTGTGGCAGACCGCCTTCGGGAACGCGCAACGCCTGCTCGAGCATTGCTGTTACCGTTTTGTATTTGCCCGTTTCCTGAGAAGCTGAAGCGATCGACTGAAGTTCTTCAATCAAAAAGGCCGCCGAGTTCCTCTCGGCGATGGTGTCCTGCAAACGTCTGTAGATATCAGATTGCTCTTCGCGGAACGAGGTATCTGTGGTTTTAAGCTCAACTAGCAGAAGATCGTTCTTCGAACGACTGAACATCAGCCAGTCGATGTTGGTCGACTGGTTGTTCCCAGATTCGTCAAGCCGCATCTTACGAATGGGAAACTCAGGGCATAGTGACACAAGGTCCTCGTCTAGGGCGGCTGACAAGGCTTCCGCTAGAAAGAAGCCAAGTATTGGCCCGATGGAGCGTTCCACCTGGACCTTCGGAATCATGGAGCCTTGCATAAGTTGCGCCATAAGGGCTTCGAAAAATTCTGTCTCAGTCGGATCGTTGGCTGGCGCGGTGGATGGTCGTGACATGACGTTTTCCTTTCTAAAAATCGTCTATCTCTATTCTTTTGAGCGAGCGTTTTGTTTAGCTGTTTTGCGAGAATTTTTTCCAGACTTTCACCATTGCAAAAGTGTCCAGATTGCAATAAAAGAAGAGCTGCCCACTGATTTTCACTACCTGTAGCTGTAGGCGCACCGCCCGATTGCGGGGTTGGACTATCCGTGCGATGTCATCGACTGCCCCAAGCTCAAGTTTGCTCGCAGCAAGCGAAGTGGCATTGGCTCGTGAAGACGAGGCTCAGCCCAGATGAGCTGTAGTGAACTGGTGAGATATTCAGATGCAAGGCAACGCCCTCTGAGCGAGGCTAGAACATTCAAATAAGCCCACTCCCAATGACGCGTCGGCAGTGGAAATGTGATTCCATTCTCCTGTCTGATCGGGATGTACGGGCTCCGCTCAAGCGAAGGACTCTACCTACGGGTGGAGAATGCGCGCGAGGCGACTCCGGTTTAAGTCTGGAGTCGCCTCTGCAGCGGTTGCTGCCGATCGTCTTTCAGTCCCAGCTAGCAGCCGAGATAAGGAGCCGACTCTCATGCAAGACTATTTGGGTCACGCCTGATGTCCGGTCTAGGATACACAGTCGACATTGGCAGCGCGCGCCTCGCGAATTCCCTGTCGACCGTCTGCTCTTGACGCCCCCCAACAGGTGAATTCGACCCTCAGGTGACATACGTCGAACTGATCTCGTTACCGCATAGCTGACGGTCGTCCCTCCGCAAGCGGCACCCATTAGGGGATCCGCAGTGGAGTGCGCACATTGGCAGTCCGCCCTAGGAGCGATTGAGGTCCGGCACACGACCTGAGACCGTGCTGGCTCAGCCATTCGGGAGCCCAGCATGGGCGCCATCGGCAGGCAGTCCCAGCGGGCGACCGACGGCGCCCCGTCCCACCACTTGCGCCACGGACCGGAACTGCAGTGTGGGTTTAGCGCACTGCGAACTTGGCGACGGTGCGACGTTGCGGAGAAACGGCCGGCAACGCTTCGATAATGAACGTCGATGCGACGTATCGACCAAGCCCTACTGCGATTCTTGCTTCCCACGCTCTTGGCGCGAGCCTGCCCGGGCACAGTTCACCGCTCCGGCGACGAAGGCATGAAGGTGAACTGCTTCAACGTAATCATGCCCGAACAGGTTGCGCGTCCACGTACCGTGCTGGTAGGCATCACGGGATCTACCGTCCAAGGGCTGGAGTTCGACGGCCACAGTCATAGGCGCCCCGTCAGCATTCACCTTGACGCGATTGACGCCGCCGTGCTCCAAGTCACGCACTTCTACGGGCTCGATGAAGTGCGATATGAAGGCATTCTCCATCTAGCACTCGGGCAAGGAACCAAGTGGCCGTATGTTTGGCTCCGCGCGCTGCGCGTACAGCGTTGGGTTCTGCAGAAACTGTTCAATGCCCGTCACATGAAGCTTGGCGATCGCCTGACCATCCTGACGGACGTTGCTGATCTCACCTCGCAGGGCGTAGACAGAATTGGCGCCCTTGAGGTAATGAGCCATCGATATGGCGCCCGTTGGGCAGGCCACCCGAACTGGCAGGCGTTCCAGGAGCGCCTGGACAAGCAACTGCAGTTGCTTGCCGAGGCTGGCGACCTGTCGACATCGGACAATTTCAGTTTCCGCTTGACTGGTCAGGGCGTACGGACCCTAGATGAGCGGCGAGACGCCTCTCGGAAGCATGGCGCCAACTGGTGGATGCAATTCGCGGGGTGGCTTGTCGCTGCAGCCGCCCTAGTGTTCGCCGCGGCACAGGCGAATTTCCTGAAGTTGCCCACTGTGCTCGACTTGCAGAAAGAGAAGGCCGACGGTGGTGAGGCGGCGAGTGCAGACGGTACCGCCGCGTCTCAACCGTCTTTGGCAGATACTGCGGTTGTGCCGCCCAGCAAGGCCTCGGCCCCTTTGGCGGTTACGTCCCCCGCAACGGCCGCGTCAGCGTCTGGACTCCAGCCGGCCTCGGCTGCTAAGTCTCGGTGACGTTAGCCTCACTGCCGCTTCTGTTCGCCCTCCAGCTTTTGGTCGTACCGTAACTCATTGAAGCTTTGCTCAACCTCGCGCAACAGGGCCATGAACTCCAATCGTTTCGACGTGGGGCCCAACCGAGTGAGCCCTGGTGACGGTCTTCAGCCACCCTTTGAGAAGTACGAGAGCAGAAACGGCCCGACCGTGCTCGCCAACGTCCAGCCGCGCTCGACGAGGTTGCCAATCTTGTCCAAGTTGTCGCAGACCTCGGCTGTCTTCTCGATGACCTCTCCCGCCTGTCTGAGCACGCCCTTCGCCTCGTCAGAGGCTTCAGCGGCTTCGGCCCGCAGCCGCTTGTCCTCGACCTGCAAGTCACCGACGACCTTGCGCATCGCGTCCTTCAAGGGTCGCGCGCCCTGCACCCGATACACCCGCAGCGCAGCACGGATGGTGTCCACCTGACGTTGAATGAAGTCGTGCAGGTACGGCGACATTTCCGTGTCCTGCAAGGCGGCCTCAAGAGCGGCCAGCTTCTCACGAAGCGCCGTCATGTCTTCGGCGGGCATGTCGCCCTCGTCTTCGTCGCGCAGCGCCCACTCGGCCCACTCGAACACCTTGCGGCATTCGGGCGGCTGAATGTTGCCTCGGTGCCCGTGCCAGCTGGAGTGAAGCTGACCCGGCGCTGCCACCTGCCGCAGTCGCTCGAACGCAGGGCTGGTCAGGTTCATCGGCACGCCGATAGCGTCGAGTCGCTGGCGAGTAAGCGTGATCTCCGAGCGCAGGGCCATGAGACAAGCCGTAACATCGTCTTCGCAATGCGGGTTGTCCTTGTCGATTTCCAGCACGTCGGCCCAGGTCTTGACCATCGGCTGGTCGTTCTGCTGCGCGGCGAGCTTGTCGTAGATGCGGTGCAGGCGTGCGGCGGAGTTCATTGGTAGGCAAGAAAGCTGACGTTGAATGGTAATCCCCCCAATAACCAGTGCTCTGAGAAGTAGAGCTATGCGGCCATGGCCAACCGCTGCTTGGGGGGGATGCCGCCCAAGGCCATATTTGGGCGTTCATGGTTGTACATCCACATCCACATCCATTGGGTGGCGTACAGCCTGACCTCATCAAGGTCTGTCCAATGGTACTGCGAGAGCCATTCGTAGCGCACCGTCCGGTTGAAGCGTTCAACATAGGCGTTCTGTTGTGGCTTGCCCGGTTCGATGTGCTCAAAGCGAATGCCCCACGACATGCCCCAGGCCTCGATAGCCGCGCTGATGTACTCCGGGCCGTTGTCGCAGCGAATGACCTGCGGCTTGCCACGCCAGGCTATGACCTGTGTGAGCGTGTGGATCACCCGCAGCGTGGGCAGCGGGCTGAGCGACAAGGTCAGCCGTCATTATCCGTACCTCCGGCGCAGGCTTTGCAGCGGCGCCCGTTGAGCGCATGCACCCGTTAGGCCCGGGGTGCGGGGGCGAACCGACGGTGGCGGTTTTGTGTGGCGCAGCGGCCCGCAGCGTCGGTTCCGGTATGGACCTGGGTCTTCAGGTGGGTTTCAGCGTAGGAGGAAAAGCGCCCGAACCGGACGGTCACCAGTGCCGGCTCCTGGCCGGTAGCGTGAGCCCCTTCCTGCACCGCAAAGTTGACAGTGAGGAATGACAAGATTCGAATGCAGTGACCCTTTCGTCGAAAGCGGCAAAGGAGCAAGCTTGATGGTCTCTCAACTCGATAGGAGACCGTCATGGAAATCGTAGCCAACTCTATTCATCGCGAGCCATGGAACAAGGGCAAGATCGTCGGGCAAAAGGTCCCTTTCAAAGTCAAAGACATCTGGGCGCTCCGTGTTCGGCTTCAAATGGAAGGCCGAGTGCGTGAACTGGCTCTCTTCAACCTGGGTATTGACAGCAAGCTGCGTGGATGCGACCTCGTGGCACTCAAAGTCCGCGATGTGTGTCATGGCGAACAACTATCCGCGCGTGCCATCGTCATGCAACAAAAGACCAAACGCCCAGTACAGTTTGAGATTACCCAAACCACAAGGGACGCTTTGCAAGCTTGGATCAAGCAGGCAAAGTTGAAGTCCGAGGACTTCCTTTTCCCCAGTCGGCTACACAGCTCTCCACATCTTGGCACTCGGCAGTACGCACGAATCCTTGGGCACTGGGTCGATGAACTAGGCCTCGATCGTGCTGAATATGGAACGCATTCAATGCGCAGGACCAAGGCTACGCTGATCTACAGACGCACCAAGAACCTACGCGCAGTCCAGCTGCTACTTGGGCACTCAAAGTTGGAGTCGACGGTCCGATATCTTGGCATTGAGGTGGATGATGCCCTTGAAATTTCGGAGCAGACGGAGATTTGATCATCTAGAAGATCTGCCACTCCACCTGACAAATTGGGCGGCAGATCCGAATGACTGCAGTGCGGAAACAGTTTGAAATCGCACTACCGGCCAACACCAGCCGGTGACTGACAAAGAAAGCGGACACTCGACGTTGGAAATCAGCGGCGCAGGCACGGCGTCCGCAGGATTGACCTTTTACAGCTTGCTCTAAATATTTCGATAATACCACTCAATAACCGATTCCAAGTGATTGATATGATCTTTCGCTACATCATGAGAATAGGCGTTTAAAGCATGGGCAATTGAATTTCTTGCCTTGTAAGCATTGTTCAATCCATCGAAAAGTGGTTGCGGCAGAGTAAATCCATAGCTACTAATTAAAGTCTTTGCTCTTTCTCTAAACGAATGGTTTTTAATTTTATTTTCAGCTTTTAGAGCATCATTATTTTCCAAGAACAATACAATCTCAAAAAATGCTCTTTCAACGGCAGAAGACGCCGTGACAAGTGCTATCTCGTGGAATCCATCGTTCAATAACAGTCTTGATTTATAAAGAAATTTTAATACTTGCCTGCAGTCCCAGGAGTTGGGTTTTTTGTTCCATGAACCCAATCTTGACCCTGGATCGTAAAGGTTGCTATTGAAATAGCAATGCTTGTCTCCAGACTGAACGACGGATGCCAGCAGCATCGCATGAATCTCCTCCGATTCAGCGTGTATCCAAATAAAAACAGCATCTTTTAACTGTCTATGTCCAAAAGGCCAGCCTGAAAATCTAGGACCTGTAATATTGTTTATATCTGCTACGTACTTAGCGATCAATGCATCTCGAACATCATTACTAAATATCCCATGAAATATACGAAAGTCATTGTCAGCCCATTCCGTGCCAGCAAAAGCGCTTAACTCTTCAGACGGAAGAGTGTACTTTTCATTTTTGCTGATTATGGTTATTCCTGGCAACCAATCCCAATGTTCCATACAGCCAGGACTGAGAAATTCTTTTTTGACTGCATTTACCCCCCAGCTGTTGTAAGGGTCATGGTTTCTGGCTAAGTAAAAATCTGAAGGTTTAAAGTGAGTGTTCGAATCTAACGGCCCATCTCCAGCAACGATAGTAAAGGGAGATATGTGGAAAGAAATCCCGATGTAATAATCACCACCAGGCTTGCTTAGCCAGCTATCAGGGGCATTATCTGGAATTTTTTGATCTAAATTCCATATTTGAGATGGTTTGCACCATCTTCCGTCTTCAGTATTCCAGCCTTTCAGTGTCAAGGTAACTCCATTTAGATGTGTCGCAATGTAGACCGTACCAACCCATAGGCCATATCTAGCGCTTGTGGTGGAAATCGGCACGCAAAAAGCGCCGCAAGGGCGGTCGCAGCCTAGCTGTACAGCACGAGGTCTGCATATATAAAGAACTAAATTTAGCCATGAAACCCTCCGCCCCTCCTTTGCTGCGCGCCACACGGTTACTAGATCAGGTCCATGAGCAATTTCATTACAAACACTATAGCGTGCGCAATGAACAGGCCTACGAGGAATGGGGTACACGTGTTTGTGAAATGGCACGGTTTGCGGTATTCGCGAAACATGGGGCAGTGGGAGATCGGGGTTTTTTAGCCATATTTGCCAATGAGCGGCGGGTGGCGGCTGCCACGCATATTTGCAAGCCCGTTTCGATGCACACCTTGCGCTACAGCTTCGCCATGCATTTGCTGCAGTCGGGCACCTACTTTTCACAGTGCAGGAGCTGCTGAGCGCTCGGACGTAAGCACGACAGTGATCTATACCCCAGTTCTGACAGCCGCTGCCGGCGGAGCCTCCAGTCCATTGGAATCCTTGGCGTTGAACATGCGGCCTAGCTGGATGGCGGCTTTGGAGCTTCTATCTGGATGACGGCTAGGGGTCGATTGCGCCAGTTCAACCGCATGAAAGCGGTCTTTCATGCAATGCATTCCGGCATTGAACAATCAGTGTCCGGTCTCAGTGGTAGAGCAGCCATAGGCATCACCATTTGCTGGATGTCCGGTATTGGTCGGGGCAGTCGTATCGATAGCCGAAGCCGAGTGACCCAGATCAGCCTGAAGCGGCCACGTTACCAGCGACCGTCGATGAGATTGGTGACCACTGCCAAGCATTTGCAGCAACAAGCGAGTCAAACCAAAAACTCTGCCCGATTCTTCCCTTCGATCCATTTTGGCGCTCTTCCTCTGCCGCTCCAACTCGCTCCCGTCAGAGGGTCGCGGTACTTGGCCGCCACGCTTTTGACCACTGGCTTCCAAGGAAAGACCTGCTGCGCAGTAAAGCCAAACTCGGCTATCAACTCATGGACCGTCTCCAGTGCTTGCTTCGCTTGCGCTTTGCGCGCCACGGCAATTTTTTGATCCAGTGCAGCTTTTTGAGCCAGTAGTTCTTGGTAGGTACTCATGAGGTTTTGTTTTTCCAGTCAAGCCTATGAGGATAGCGCTAAACACTTGGTCTTTTAGCGCCTCTTGCCCTATTCAAATAGTGTTCGCCATCAAATTCTGCTTTTGGATATTCTGTTTTGAATGGCTTTCTTGCCAAGGTTTGAATATCGAGTGATATTTCGCTGATATATTGCTGATTTTGCTTTGTGATATAATGATATTGCTCGATATTTGATGTGCCACCGGTTCATATATCAATATCAGCTTTCTCCCCGCCTGTATTCCCAGGTCGCGTTCTCCCCATCCCCCAGCTTGATTTCCCTCGCGCCGTAACCCTCGGTAGCGTGCGCGCGGCTGTCGCCATGACAGCGCGCGTGGCACCGCCGTGGCCGTGTCATCGCGGCGGGGATGGCTTGTGTGGTGGCAGATCGCGCCAGGGTGTGCTGGCGGTGGTGCCGAGCGCATAGCTGCGCTTCGTTCTTTCCCCCCTTTTCCTTCTCCCTTTCCTTTCTTCTCAGGAGCTTTCCCATGACCTCTTCGCCTGGTCAGGCCGCCGCATGTGCGCGTTACGAACAACAACGCACCCCCTTGTTCTCCTTGGGCACCGTGCTGATCACCCCCGGTGCACTCGACATGCTCGAAGCACTGCAGTTGGCACCGCTACCGTTTGTGCTGCGCCACGTCGCGGGGGATTGGGGTGACCTGTGCCAGGAGGACAAAGAAGCGAACGCTGCGGCGCTCACGTACGGCAGCCGTTTGCTGTCGGCCTATGACATCCCCCCGAACCACCGGCTGTGGATCATCACCGAGGCCAACCGGCGCTCGACCACTTTGCTGCTGCCGGAGGAATACTGAGCAATGCTGCATTCCTACCATTGCCACCCCCGCATCAGTGCTGGCATGCATGGCCCCATGGTGGGCAACCAGCGGCTGCATGTGCGCCAGGGGGAGGTGGATGCCACTTGCGGCTACCACTGTGTTTTGATGGCATTGATGGTGTTGGGCCAAGTACGGCGCAACGCGCTGATTTGGGACACCCGCGATGCGCGCCTGCAAGCGCTGCGCAAAGTGGCGCAGCGGTACTACTTTGATGGCTGCGAGGTCCAAGAGCTACAGCAACAACTGGCCCCCTATGCCGAGCAAGTGCACTGCAAGGAATTGCGCTCGCGCGTAGCTGAACGTGCCTTGGATGCGCTGGCCGATGGAAAGCTGTGCCTGGTGTGCTTTTCTACGGAGCGCTACATGCATTGGGTGCTGGCTGTGGGCATGCGCTTTGAGGCAGAGGAACCCGCTGACTTGCTGGTGCTGGACCCGGCCATGGCCCCGATACCGCTGGTGCCGTGGAATGCCATGCTGACCGGCTGGGCGAGCAAACAGCCACGGCGTGTGGTGGCCACGATCAGTGAGCGCGTGAACATCGACGCGGTGTTGGTGCTGTCGCCTGTGGTTCAGGCGCAAGAGGGCGAGTAGGCCGTTCGGCAGTTATGTCGTTCAGCTTCGCTCGTTTTCTTTTTCCCCCTTTTCCCTTTTTTTCTTACTGAACTTCCGCTTTCCGTAGCGCTGGGCTCACAGCTCAGTGCCGCTGCCGCATGAGCACATGGCTGGCGGGAGTTCGTTTTGAGCTGTTTTGTTTGGAGGTGCTTTGTGATGACCAACGATTCCTTGTTGCCACCGCCGCTGGAGCGGTTGCTCACTGCGCTGCTGGAGTTGCCGCCCTTGTTGCCCCTGCCTGGTTTGGTATCCCCCCAAGAAGCCGGTGACGGTGCTGCGCAGCTGGTGCTGGAAGTGCTGGACACGGCGCTGCACACCCCGCCCGCGCAGCCCCAGCGCATGGCTGCAGTGCGGTATTTCTGCAAACACGCCCGTCACCGCCTGGGCTTGTCGTCCTGGCGGGATCTTCAGGGCTTGCTGGAGCTGTACCCGCAAAGTGACGAAGGCGATGCCGAAGTGGCGCGCTTGCTATGGGGAATGGAGGCCCAGGAGCATGTACGGGCGCTGCGCTTGCTGGTGTGGTTCATGGCGGCGTATGACATCACCGAGCTGTGGCAGTGGCATGCGTGGATGGGCACAGTCGGGTTTGAAGAAGCCTTGCGGGAATCGCTCGATACGCTGGGCGCTGTGGCGGTGGTGCTGTTGTGGCAAGCCAAGTCAGGGCGCACAGACCACGCCTGGGTACAGCGGTTCGCCCGCAGGGCGCTGGGGCATTCGGTCAGCGAAGGGCCTGCCATGCTGGCTTTCAGAGATGCGGCAGAGGCGATGGGGGTGCCGCAAAGGGTGCTGGCCCGACAGGTAGCGCATTGGGAGCGGGCGGCAATGGGTGTTGACGATGCACCGGGCCTGCGGGTGCTCTGGTGGCAGTGTGTGGCCGAGGCGTTGCAGGTGCATGTAGCCCAAGAAAGCGGCACAGCAGCCAGCGGTGACGAATGGCGAGTCGATGTGTCGCCAGTACCTGCGTTGCGCTATTCAGAGGCGGGCGTGGTGCTGGAACCTCAGGCGAGGGAACTGCAAGCCAACACCCCTGTGGTCACAGCGCTGCGACTGCACCAACGGAGCTGGGCGCAAGGCTTGGGGCTGTGGCTGGAGATCCAGGGGGAGGGGCGGCTGTCGGCGGTGCACCAAACGGCCATTGCCGAGCGGTTTGAGGCGGCGGGGCACCGGGCACCACAGTTGCGGTACGTGAACGCAAATAGTGCTCACCCAGCCACATGGCTGGCGACATGGCACTGGGAAGAAACGGTGTGGGTGCCTCGGGATATGCCTGTGGCTGGTGTGAAGCGCTGGGCGTTGGAGACGGCGCTCAAGGCAACCGAGCACTGGCTGCTGATGTGCGGCATGGTGGCGCTGGCAGGAAAGCCGCTGGGGGCTGCGCTGGCGCTCGATACCGGGCTGGTGGGGGTGGATGTCAAAAGGGAAGCCACCAATGAAAAAAAGTTCTAGGGCCAGGGGCGCTAGAACTTCTTCAGGCTGGTGGGAGTGCCACTTTCTGAGCCAAAACTGGCTGAAAGTAACCGTATAACCAGCCGTATAACGGTTTGATGACTTTGCTAAAAGTCTTTGAAAATCAATGACTTAGAGCTGTATCTGGCGGAGAGGGCGGGATTCGAACCCGCGGTGGGGATTAGCCCACACACGCTTTCCAGGCGTGCGACTTAAACCGCTCATCCACCTCTCCGAAGCCCGCTACTATAGCATTGCTTTTGCGGGTTACGTTTGAACTGTGTGAATTTCTTTCGGGCGCCCCGGGCGGGCGTGTCGTTCACTGGCCGCGCTGCGTGGTCTGCACCATCTTCATGGCAGACCCGATCAAGGCAGATACCTCGGTCATGTTGCTGGGCACGATGAGGGTGGTGGTCGCGTCCGATGCGACCTGGCTGTAGGCCTCGACGGCTTTCTCCGCCACCTTGAGTTGCACGGCCTGCTCGCCGCCGGGCTGGCGGATGGCGGCGGCCACGCGTTCAATGGCGTGGGCGGTGGCTTCGGCCACGGCGGTGATGGAGGCGGCTTCGCCCTGGGCCTTGTTGATGGCTGCCTGCTTTTCGCCTTCGGAGCGGGCGATGAAAGCCTCGCGCTCGCCGGTGGCGATGTTGATCTGTTCCTGGCGGCGGCCTTCGGAGGCCGCAATCAGTGCGCGCTTTTCGCGTTCGGCGGTGATCTGGGCCTGCATCGCGTGCAGGATTTCCTTCGGCGGGGTCAGGTCTTTGATTTCATAGCGCAGCACCTTCACGCCCCAGTTGAGCGCCGCTTCGTCAATCGCCTGCACGATTTGCGCGTTGATGATGTCGCGCTCTTCAAAGGTCTTGTCCAGTTCCAGCTTGCCGATGACCGAGCGCAGCGAGGTCTGCGCCAACTGGGTCACGGCCATGATGTAGTTGCTGGAGCCGTAGCTGGCGCGCATGGGGTCGGTGACTTGGAAGTACAGGATGCCGTCCACTTGCAATTGCGTGTTGTCGCGGGTGATGCAGACCTGGCTGGGCACGTCCAGGGGGATCTCCTTGAGGCTGTGTTTGTAGGCGACGCGGTCCACAAACGGCACCAGAAAATTCAGGCCCGGGGTGAGGGTGCCTGCGTACTTGCCCAGGCGCTCTTTGACCCAGGCGTTTTGCTGGGGCACGACCTTGACGGAGCGGGCGATGAAGATCACCGCAATGATCAGGAAGACGATGGCAATTTCCATGAGAAGCCTTTGGTTTGCAGGTGAACAAATAAAAAGAGGTGCGCCAGAAAGAGGGCGTTCAGACCGGGTCGACCAGCAAGCGGTTGCCGACCAGTTCGGCCACGCGGTGCATGCCTGTGGCCGGCTGCACGCCCGTGCGGTGGATGGCCGTCCACGTGGCGCCGCGGTACTTCACGCTGCTGGTGCCGTCGGGGTTCCAGTGGTCGATCAGAATGGTTTCGCCCACATCCAGGTTCACACTGCGGTCGGCGCGGGCGGATGGATCTCCGGGGCGCTTGCGCCGCACGGCATGCCAGCCGATGACCGATCCTCCGCCCACCACGGCGGCCGTCACTATTTGCAGTGTGGTGGACATGCCCAGGTGGGCTGCGATGGCTGCAGCGGCCACGCCCAGGGCCAGCATGAGCAAATAGAAGGTGCCGGTGAGCAGTTCTGCCGCCACAATTCCCCCGGCCAATAACCACCAGAGGGTGGATTCCGCCATACAGCCTCCTTGCGTGCGGGCACGCGCCTGTGTGATGTGTTTAGTGCACCACATTCTGGGTCAAAAGGATTGGACTTCAAAGGCGTGACACGGTTATTCCTTACACTTCGCGCCTATTTCGTTTTTTGGCCGGGCAGGGCACGGTTTCACGGAGGCTGCGCATGAAGTTTCGCTTTCCCATCATCATCATCGATGAAGACTATCGTTCCGAGAACACTTCGGGTCTCGGCATTCGCGCGTTGGCGCAGGCCATAGAGGCCGAGGGCTTCGAGGTGGTGGGGGTGACCAGCTACGGCGATCTGTCGCAGTTCGCCCAGCAGCAAAGCCGCGCCAGTGCCTTTATTCTGTCCATCGACGATGAAGAATTCACTGTGGGCGAGGGGCTGGATCCCATCGTTTTGAGTCTGCGCAATTTCATTGGCGAAGTGCGCCGCAAGAACACCGAAGTGCCGATCTACGTGCATGGTGAAACCAAGACCAGCCGCCACCTGCCCAACGACATCCTGCGTGAGCTGCATGGCTTCATCCACATGTTCGAGGACACCCCCGAATTCGTGGCCAAGCACATCATCCGCGAGGCCAAGAGCTACCTCGAAAGCGTGCAGCCGCCCTTCTTCAAGGCGCTGCTCGATTACGCCGAAGACGGCTCTTACAGTTGGCACTGCCCCGGCCACTCGGGTGGCGTGGCGTTTTTGAAGAGCCCGGTGGGCCAGATGTACCACCAGTTCTACGGCGAGAACATGCTGCGCGCCGACGTGTGCAACGCGGTGGAGGAACTGGGCCAGCTGCTGGACCACAACGGCGCCATCGGCGAGTCTGAGCGCAACGCCGCGCGCATCTTCAATGCCGACCACTGCTTCTTCGTGACCAACGGCACGTCCACATCGAACAAGATGGTGTGGCACCACACCGTGGCGCCCGGCGATGTGGTCGTGGTGGACCGCAACTGCCACAAGTCCATCCTGCACAGCATCATCATGACCGGGGCCATCCCCGTGTTCATGAAGCCCACGCGCAACCACTTCGGCATCATCGGGCCCATCCCGCAAAGCGAGTTCGAGCCTGCAGCCATCCAGGCCAAGATCAAGGCCAACCCGCTGCTCAAGGGCGTGGATGCCAAGAAGGTCAAGCCGCGCGTGCTCACGCTCACGCAGTCCACCTACGACGGCGTGCTCTACAACACCGAAACCATCAAGGGCATGCTCGACGGCTACGTGGACAACCTGCACTTTGACGAGGCCTGGTTGCCCCACGCAGCTTTCCACCCGTTCTATGGCAGCTACCACGCCATGGGCAAGAAGCGCGCGCGCCCCCAGCACTCGGTGGTGTACGCCACGCAGTCCATCCACAAGCTACTGGCCGGTATCAGCCAGGCATCGCACGTGCTGGTGCAGGACTCGCAAACGGTGAAGCTCGACCGGCCCTTGTTCAACGAGGCCTACCTGATGCACACCTCGACCAGCCCGCAGTACAGCATCATTGCCAGCTGCGACGTGGCTGCCGCCATGATGGAGCCGCCCGGTGGCACCGCGCTGGTGGAAGAAAGCATTCTGGAAGCGCTCGACTTCCGCCGCGCCATGCGCCAGATCGAGGACGACTTCGGCAAGAACGACTGGTGGTTCAAGGTCTGGGGCCCTGAAAAGCTCGTGGACGAGGGCATGGGCCGCGCCGAAGACTGGATCATCCGCAGCGACGCCAAGGGCAAGAAGGGCAGCAAGTGGCACGGCTTTGGCCAGTTGGCCGACGGCTTCAACATGCTGGACCCGATCAAGTCCACCATCGTCACGCCCGGCCTGAGCCTGGATGGCAAGTTCGACAAGACGGGCATCCCCGCGTCCATCGTCACCAAGTACCTGGCTGAACACGGCGTGGTGGTGGAGAAGACGGGCCTGTACAGCTTCTTTGTGATGTTCACCATCGGCATCACCAAGGGCCGCTGGAACACGCTGCTGACTGCACTGCAGCAGTTCAAGGACGACTACGAGAAGAACCAGCCCATGTGGCGCATCCTTCCCGAGTTCTGCCAGCAGCACAAGCGCTACGAGCGCATGGGCCTCAAGGACCTGTGCCAGCACGTGCACGAGATGTACGCCAAGTACGACATCGCGCGCCTGACGACCGAGATGTACCTGTCGGACCTGACGCCTTCCATGAAGCCCTCGGACGCGTACGCCCACATTGCCCAGCGCAAGACCGAGCGCGTGGAGATTGACCACCTGGAAGGCCGCATCACCGTGGGCCTGGTCACGCCGTACCCACCGGGCATTCCGCTGCTCATTCCGGGCGAAGTCTTCAACAAGAAGATCGTGGACTACCTCAAGTTCGCCCGCGAATTTGCCAAGCTGTGCCCCGGCTTTGAGACCGACATCCACGGCCTGGTGGAAGTGGAAGACGAAAGCGGCCAAGTCCGCTTCTACGCGGACTGCGTGGCCAACAAGCCCTGATTGCCGCCGGAGGGCCATCCGAGGCTCCGCTTGCCGATAGGGTTTGAATGAAAATGGCTGCTAGCGCTTATCCATCAAGCGCTAGTAGCTATTTTTTTGATAGCTTATTGCCCAATCGATGGGGGCGCCGTGGTGGCAGGCATGTCCAGCCGCACCCGCACAAAGCTGGCAAAGCGCGGCAGGCCGCCCTCGTGTGTGCCGCGAAAGCGGTAGGTCACCCAGCTGCCAACGGGCGGCGGATCGGCGCGGTCGGCGTCGGTCAGGCCTGCGCCCAGCTTGAAGCGCTGGCCTGTGGGCATCTCCACCAGCAGCGCGCCCAGCCGCCCGGCGTGTTTGCCCTTGCCCGGCAGGTGGCCCACCACCAGGGCCTCGGTGTCTTCGTGGGTTTTGAGCTTGATGAGATCGTCGCTGCGGCCTGACCGGTACAGCGAGCTGCCTTTGTGCAGCATCAGCCCCTCACCCCCGGCGCGCACCGTGCGTTGCAGCAGGGCCTGCAAGGCGGCATCGGAGGCTACACGTTGCTGTGGCACGGCTTGCACCCAGTTTTGCTGAATGGATGCGACCAGCGTCTTCAAGGCCCCCAGCCGTTCGTCAAAAACACCACCATGGGCGGGCAGGTCAAACACCATGAAGCGCATCTGCCGCCAGGCTGCGTCATCGGGCTGCTGCAGGCGCGTGGTGGACTGGGCGTGCCCAAAGCGCCCGCGCCCGGCCCACAGCTCGCCATCCATGGGCGTGGCGGGCCAGCCTGCGGTAAACCACGCGGGCGCGGCCACCGTTTCGCCACCCCGCGTGCGCAGCGTGTGCCCATCCCAATAGCCGCGCACACCGTCGTACTTCTCGCTCACCCAGTAGTCGGCCAGTGGCATGCCAGGGCGGTATACATTGGCCAGCAGCAAGGCGGGCGCGTCGGCGGCCCACGCCTGGGGCAGGGCCAGCGTGAGGAGGGGGCTCAGGGGCGCCAGGCCCAGCCAGGTCAGGCAGCGTCTGCGGTGCATAGGGGGATGTGGGGATGGTTTGCTATCAAAAAAATAGCTTCTAGCGCTTATGGGGTAAGCGCTAGAAGCCAATTTGTTATGGAGCCTGTTCAGCCCAGCAGGGTTTTAGACCTGGTCAGCGCTCAGGCCTGCGGTCTGGCTGAAGCCACCGTCCACGTAGGTGATCTCTGCGGTCATACCCGAGGCCAGGTCGGACAGCAGGAAGGCGGCCACATTGCCCACGTCTTCAATCGTCACGTTGCGGCGCAGGGGCGAGGCATCGGCCACGCGGGACAGCAGCTTGCCGAAGTCCTTGATGCCGCTGGCGGCCAGGGTCTTGATGGGGCCTGCGCTGATGCCGTTGGCGCGGATGCTGCGGCCGTCTTCGGTGCGGCCCACGGCCTCGGCCAGGTAGCGCACCGAGGCTTCGAGGCTGGCCTTGGCCAGGCCCATGGTGTTGTAGTTGGGGATGGAGCGCAGCGCGCCCAGGTAGCTCAGCGTGATCAGTGACGACTTGTCGTTGAGGTAAGGCAGGGCCGCCTTGGCCATGGCCGGGAAGCTGTAGGCACTGATGTCGTGCGCAATGCGAAAGCCTTCGCGGCTCAGGCCGTCGAGGAAGTTGCCGGCAATCGCCTCACGGGGGGCAAAGCCAATGCTGTGCACAAAGCCGTCAAATTGGGGCCACACCTGGGCCAGGTCGGCAAACATGCGCTCGATCTGCTCATCGCTGCCCACATCGCAATCAAAGATCAGCTTGGAGTTGAACTCGGCGGCAAAGTCGGTGATGCGGTCCTTGAAGCGCTCGCCCACGTAGCTGAAAGCCAGCTCGGCGCCTTGTTCGTGGCAGGCCTTGGCGATGCCGTAGGCGATGGAGCGGTTGGACAGCACGCCGGTGATGAGCAGCTTCTTGCCGGTCAGAAAACCCATGTTTGTTCTCCTTGTGGAATGGGGATGGGGCCTGCAGGCGCAGTGCATGTAGATATGCGCTGCCTGCTGCAGTGGCCGATGAACGTAGTGCAGAATTGTCGCATGTGCCTTGTTGCAATCTGCTCTCGTTGGGTCCGCGCGGTGTTGTGTGCTGTGTGTGGCATGGTTATTGGATCGACGTCCTGGGCCGCGCATGCTTATTCACAATTTGGTGATGTGAAGTACCCGCTGGGCTTTACCCATTTTGACTATGTCAACCCTAACGCTCCGAAGGGCGGTGAGATTCGTTTGGTCCCGCCCATTGCGGTCACTAATTTCGATAAATTTAATCCGTTCACGCTGAAAGGAACTCCCCCTGCGGGGATGCAGGAGTTGGTTTTCGAGTCACTGTTGACAGGTAACTTAGAGGAGCCGTCCACGGGGTATGGATTGCTTGCAGAAGACGTGGACGTGCCTCCTGATGGTTTATCGGTGACCTTCCGGATTCGTAAGGAGGCGCGTTTCAGTGATGGATCTGAGGTGTTGGCCGCTGATGTGGTTCATTCGTTCAACACGCTGATGAGCAAGCAGGCATCTCCCCAGTTTCGGACGATTTTTGCTGACATCAAGACAGCTCGCGTGTTGGGCGAGCGACTGGTCAAATTTGAGTTCGCCAGCTCTAACCGAGAGTTACCGCTCGTGGCTGGGAGCATTCCCGTTTTCAGTCGGAAATGGGGTGCCGGCAAGCCTTTCGACGAAGTAGTCACTGATTTGCCAATTGCATCTGGGCCTTACCGGCCGTCCGGGTCTCAGTTGGGTCGCGACATTACCTACGTTCGTGACAAGAACTACTGGGGCACATCCTTACCTGTGCGCAAGGGTACGTATAACTTTGATCGAATCACCTACAAACTCTATTTGGACGACACCAGCCGTTTTGAGGGGCTAAAAGCGGGTGAATATGATTTGAAGCGGGAATTCATTTCAAAAAACTGGGCGCGCCAGTACACGGGCAAAGCGTTTGATTCCGGAGTAGTCAAAAAGCAGGTGTTTGAGCATCGCAACCCTGGAGACTTTCAGGGCTACACATTCAACTTGCGTAATCCCAAGTTCAAGGACATTCGCGTCCGCAAAGCCATTGCACTGACGATGGATTTTGAATGGCTCAACCGTCAGATGTTCTATGGCTTGTACAAGCGGGTGGAGGGCTATTTCCCAAATAGTGATTTCCATGCGTCTGGGTTGCCAGGGCCTGCAGAAATGGCTTTGCTTGAGCCACTGCGCGACAAGCTGAACCCCGATGTTTTTGGACCGGCTTTGCGATCACCCAGCACGCTACCTCCATCCAGCTTGCGGGACAACCTGCGCCAGGCGAAACAGTTGCTTGCGGAGGCGGGGTGGGTCTACCGCGACGGAGCCCTGAGAAACGCCAAAGGTGAGGCGTTCGAGATCGAATATCTGAATGCTCAGCCATCGTCGGTGAGATTGGTCAGTCCCATGCAGATTGCATTGAAAAAGCTGGGAATCGATCTGAAGATCCGTAATGTGGATGGTGCCCTTTATCAGCAGCGAATGGATGAGTTCGAATTCGAACTGGGCAGCCTTCGCATTCCAGGGCGAACTTCTCCTGGTAGCGATCTCTTTGAATACTTTGGTTCCAAGGCCGCTACCACCCCGGGGTCAGCAAACATGTGGGGTATTACCGATCCGGCCGTGGACAGTCTGATTCGCTCGGTGCTCTCTGCAAAGTCCAAGGCGGATGTGTCTGCTGCGATGCGCGCACTGGATCGGGTGTTGTCGCACGGCTACTACTCGATTCCCCAGTGGTACAGCGACGAGTTTTTTGTTGGCTACCGGCCTGCTGGTTTTGTCTTGCCCGCGACGATTCCGCCCTATTACCAGCCAGACTCCTGGGCTGCCGCCACATGGTGGGCTTCGCCAACGACCCGCTAGGTCCACATTGCATGCTCAGCTACATACTCAAACGCATTTTGTTGATGGTGCCCACGCTGTTGGGGGTGCTGCTTCTGACCTTTGTGGTCATTCAGTTCGTGCCGGGCGGACCGGTTGAGCAACTGGTGTCTCAGTTGCAAGGCCGTTCTTCCGGTGGGGAGGGGGCTGCTCCGAGTTCTGGGACGGGGAGGGATTACCGTGGCAGGCAAGGGCTGAGTCCGAAGCAGATTCAGGAAATTAAGGAACTCTATGGATTTGATAAGCCTGCACATGAGCGCTTCGTAAAAATGCTTTGGTCATTTGCCCGGTTTGATCTGGGGCAGAGTTTTTATCAGCGAAAGGCGGTTTGGGACCTCGTTCGCGAAAAGCTGCCTGTTTCCATCAGCCTGGGCCTGTGGACGTTTTTTATCAGCTACCTTGTTGCAGTGCCGCTGGGCGTGGCCAAGGCGGTGCGCGCGGGCTCGCGGTTTGATCTGGTCACCACGCTGCTCGTGCTTTTGGGCTACGCCATTCCAGGCTTTGT
Source organism: Acidovorax sp. 56 (assembly GCF_002749705.1). Lineage (NCBI taxonomy): Bacteria > Pseudomonadati > Pseudomonadota > Betaproteobacteria > Burkholderiales > Comamonadaceae > Acidovorax > Acidovorax sp. 56. The sequence goes on along the minus strand of NZ_PEEV01000001.1, from coordinate 1,684,917 downwards.
GTTGGGTGTGGCGCTGCTGGTGGTGTTTGGCGGGCAGCTGCAGTGGTTCCCACTGCGGGGGCTCACGTCTGCCAATTGGGCAGATCTGTCGCTGTGGGGCAAGGTCACCGACTACCTCTGGCACATTGCGCTGCCCATCACGTCCATGGTGCTGGGCAGCTTTGCCGTCACCACCATGCTCACCAAGAATGCGTTTCTGGAAGAGATCCGCAAGCAATACGTGCTCACCGCCCGCGCCAAGGGCCTGAGCGACCGGCAGGTGCTGTGGAAGCATGTGTTTCGCAATGCGCTCATTCCCATCATCACCGGCTTTCCGGCCGCGTTCATCGGTGCGTTCTTTACCGGCTCCCTGCTGATCGAAACCTTGTACTCGCTCGACGGCCTGGGCCTGCTCAGCTACGAAAGCGTGATCCGCCGCGACTACCCCGTGGTGCTGGGCACGCTGTATTTGTTCACGCTGATCGGCTTGGTGACCAAGCTGGTGAGCGACCTGTGCTACGTGTGGGTAGACCCCCGCGTGAAGTTTGATTGAAAGACACGCATGCCATCGACGCGCACGCCATTTGCATCTTTGCCCGCCGACGTGATAGAGCTCACCGTGCATCTGCTGCAGGCCCAATTGCCGGGGCTGCTGGCGGTGTATGCCTTTGGCAGCCAGGTGCAAGGCACGGCAACGCCTCAGAGCGATCTGGACTTGGCGGTCCTGGTGGCTGGTTACGCCGATGTGCTCCAGCTGTGGAGTTTGTCGGGCGAGTTGGCTGACGTGGCCGGTTGTCCTGTCGATTTGCTGGATTTGCGCGCTGCTTCCACCGTGATGCAGTACCAAGTCATCACGCAGGGCGTGCGATGGTGGGCCAGTGACGCCCAGGCTGCCATTTTTGAGAGTACTGTCCTGAGCGAAAAGACCGAATTGGATGCGGCGAGGGCGGGTTTGCTGGCGGACATTCAACAGCGTGGGAGTGTGTATGGTGGATGACGTTCTGATCAACAAGGCCGCAACGATTGAGCGCTGTGTGCAGCGCGCGCGTGAAGAGTATTTCAGTGACCCCGCCAGCTTTGCCGCCAACTTCAGCCGCCAGGACGCCGCAATTTTGAACATCCAGCGCGCCTGCGAGGCCGCGCTGGACATGGGGCAACATTTGATCAGGCGTGACCGGCTAGGCGTTCCGCAAAGTGCGCGGGATGTGTTTGCCCTGCTGGCCCGCGCCAGCCGCATTGAACAGGGGCTGGCTGCAAGCCTGCAGCGCATGGTGGGCTTTCGCAACATTGCGGTGCACGATTACCAGAGCCTGCAATTGCCCATCACCGTCGCCATCATTGAAAAGCACCTGGACGAATTTTTGCAGTACAGCAAGGCCCTCTTGTTGCACGACGCTGCATGACTTTGGACAAGCAGGCAACCATCCGCACCATGGGTTCCACCACACCTTCTCTACCCTCTGTCTCTGCCAGCGCTGCGCCCGCGTCGCTGTCCCCCTCCCGCCGTGCCTGGCTGCGCTTCAAGCGCAACCGGCAGGGCTACTGGAGCCTGTGGCTGTTTTGCGCCCTGGTGCTGGTCAGCCTGTGCGCCGAGTTGGTCAGCAACGACAAGCCGCTCATCGTACGCTACGAGGGGCAGACCTACTTCCCCATGCTCAAGGACTACCCCGAGAAGACCTTTGGCGGCGACTTTGAGACCCCCACGGATTACCTGGACCCCTTTATCAAAGAGCGCCTCTCGGCAGGCAGCAACTGGGCGCTGTACACCCTGAACCCCTACGGCCCCAACACGCTCAACTACTTTGCCAAGTCGCCCAACCCGTCGGCCCCCACGGCCGACAACTGGCTGGGCACGGACGACCGGGGGCGTGACTTGCTGGCGCAGCTGCTCTACGGCTTTCGGGTGAGTGTGCTGTTTGGCCTGGCGCTCACGGCCACCGGGGTGGTGCTGGGCATGGTTACGGGCGCCATCCAGGGCTTTTTTGGGGGCAAGACGGACCTGGCCTTTCAGCGCTTCATTGAAATCTGGGGCTCCATGCCCGAGCTGTATTTGCTCATCATCTTCAGCGCCGTGTTTTCCCCCAGCATTGCGTTGCTGCTGATTTTGCTGAGCTTGTTTGGCTGGATGGGCCTGTCGGACTATGTGCGCGCCGAGTTCCTGCGCAATCGCCAGCTTGACTACGTGAAGGCCGCACGCGCCCTGGGCGTGAGCAACCTGCAAATCATCTGGCGCCACATCCTGCCCAACAGCCTTACGCCCGTGGTCACCTTCCTGCCGTTTCGCATGAGTGGGGCCATCCTCGCGCTCACCTCGCTGGACTTTTTAGGCCTGGGTGTGCCGCCCGGCACACCCAGCCTGGGTGAGTTGCTGAGCCAGGGCAAGAACAGCATTGATGCGTGGTGGATTTCGCTGTCCACCTTTGCGGTGCTGGTGGTGACCTTGCTGCTTTTGACATTCATGGGCGATGCCCTGCGCGATGCGCTTGACCCACGAAAGGCTGACCAGTGATGCCACAGCCTGTGAACAAGCCCCTGCTGCAGGTGGCCGACCTGCGCGTTCGCTTTGGCACCAAAGAGGTGGTGCGTGGCGTGAACTTTGACATAGCCCCCGGTGAAAAGCTCGCGCTGGTGGGCGAGTCTGGCTCGGGCAAGACCATCACCGCGTTGAGCTTGCTGCGTTTGGCGGGCGATGCAGCAGTCTCGGGCCAGGCATCGTTTGCCGGGCGCGACTTGCTGGCCCTGACCGAGCGTGAGATGCGCGGTGTGCGGGGGGGCGACGTCGCCATGGTTTTTCAGGAGCCCATGACGGCCCTCAACCCGCTGATGACCATTGGCCAGCAGATTGCCGAGATTTTGTTGCTCAAAAAGGGCCTGACGGGCGCGCAATGTGCGCAAGCAGCTATTGAATTGCTAGCAAAAACCGGCATCCCTGAGCCCGCGCGCCGCGCCAACAGCTTTCCGCACCAGCTCTCGGGTGGCCAGCGCCAGCGCGCCATGATCGCCATGGCCCTGGCCAGCAGCCCCAAACTGTTGCTGGCCGACGAGCCCACCACCGCGCTCGACGTGACGCTGCGCGGCCAGATTCTGGACCTGCTCTCTGATCTGCAGCGCCAGACCGGCATGGCCGTGCTGCTCATCACGCACGACCTGAACCTGGTGCGCCGCTTTGCCGACCGCATTGCCGTGATGGAGCAGGGCGTGCTGGTAGAGCAGGGCCCTGTGGCCGAGGTGTTTGCCAACCCGCAGCATGCCTACACCCGCCGCCTGCTGGCCAGCCAGCCACGGCGCGATGTGGTCGAGGCGGACCCGCCCGCAGGCACGCCGCCCGTGGTGCAGGCGCGCCAGCTGCGCGTGACCTACCCCACGCCCCTGCCCGGCGTGCGGGGTTGGTTCAAAAAGGGCGAGTTTGTGGCTGTGCAGGGGGCTGATTTGCAACTGCTGCCTGGGCAAACACTGGGTGTGGTGGGCGAATCAGGCTCGGGCAAGTCCACCCTGGCGCAGGCCATTTTGGGGCTGCTGCCGTCGGGGGGCGATTTGCAGGTCAACAGCCAGGCGTGGCAGCAGCCCGCCACGCGCAACACCCCGGCCAACCAGGCTTTGCGCAGGCGGGTGCAGGTGGTGTTTCAAGACCCGTTCTCGTCGCTCTCGCCACGCATGACGGTGGAAGAGATTGTGGGCGAGGGCCTGTGGGTGCATGAGCCTGCGATGGAGGTGGCTGAGCGCCGCCGCCGCGTGGAAACAGCCCTGGCCGAGGTGGGCCTGACCGAGGCGCAATTCCCCGGCTTGCTGGCGCGCTACCCGCACGAATTTTCAGGCGGCCAGCGCCAGCGGCTGGCGGTGGCCCGAGCCCTCATCGTGCAGCCCCAGGTGCTGGTGCTCGACGAGCCCACCAGCGCGCTCGATGTGACCATCCAGCAGCAGGTGCTGGCCTTGCTGCAGCGCCTGCAGCGCGAAAAGGGCTTGAGCTACCTGCTCATCACGCACGATGTGGAGGTGATCCGCGCCATGGCGCACGACGTGCTGGTGATGAAGGACGGCGCCATCGTGGAGTGCGGGACGGTCGATGCCGTGCTGAACCAACCGGAACACCCCTACACGCAAAAGCTCGTGGCTGCAGCCACGATGGTCGCTTCGCAAACGTAGTTCGCGGCAAGCGGTCGGGCAGTGGTCAGGCGAAGGTGTCTACGTTGTCGCCCAGGCCGGGGGTGCGTTGACGGCCGGACGTGGCGCTGTTGTTTTGCTTGGCCTGGGTTCCAGCGGATTTTTGTGCCTTGGCAAGCTCTGCCTGCTTTTGCTTCTCGATCTGCTCTTGCTGGTTCTGGCGCTGAATGGCTGCAATTTGCGCCTGCACCATCTGGATCTGCGCTTGCAGGGCCTCTACCTTTTGCTTTTTGGCTTTGGCGTCCAGGTCAGAGGTGGCCACGCCTTTGAGTTCGTCGGTCAACTGGCGCAGCTGCTTTTGCAGCTTGGCGATTTCGCTGGAGGACTGGGCGCCTGATGCGCTGCTGGTGGAGGAGGCGCTAGAGACTTGCATGGCAGGGTTATCGGCATATTTGCGCAAAACTGAATGGGCCTCAATGCATTCTTAAGACTGGGCGTGTAGCCTGTGGTGCTTCACGGAATTTGAATCACCGCCCATGAACTTCAACGAACTTGACGACAGCGAAGACACCCAGCACACGCCCCAAGAGCGCGCCGCTGCCGCCTCGCGCAGCACCTGGGTCAGCGTGGTGGTCAACCTGGTGCTCAGCACCGTGCAGATCGTGGTGGGCGTGCTGTCCAAGTCGCAGGGCTTGATTGCCGACGGCATCCACTCGTTGTCCGATCTGGTGGCTGATTTTGTGGTGCTGTTTGCCAACCACCACTCGCAAAAAGACGCCGACGAAGACCACCCCTACGGCCACCAGCGGTTTGAGACCGCAGCCTCGTTGGTGCTGGGCTTGCTGCTGCTGGCCGTGGGTGTGGGCATGGTGTGGTCGGCCGTGCTGAAGCTGGAGAACCCCGACACCGTGCCTCAGGTGCACGCCGTGGCCCTGTGGGTGGCGGGCGGCGCTTTGCTGGGCAAGGAGCTGCTGTTTCGCTACATGCTGGCCGTGGCCAAACGGGTCAAGTCCAGCATGCTGGTGGCCAACGCGTGGCATGCGCGATCGGATGCTGCCTCGTCGCTCGTGGTGGGCGTGGGCATTGCGGGCAACCTGGCGGGCTACCCCATCCTCGACCCGATTGCGGCCTTGATCGTGGGCTTCATGGTGGGCAAGATGGGCTGGGAGTTTGGCTGGGACGCCATGCACGACCTGATGGACCGCGCGGTGGACGAGCAAGAGGTGCAGGCCATTCGCCAGACCCTGCTGGACACCCCTGGTGTGGCAGGTGTGCACGATGTGCGCACGCGCAAAATGGGTGACATGGTGGTGGTGGACGCCCACCTGGAGGTAGACGCCCGCATCACCGTGGAAGCCGGGCACGACATTGCCGTGCTGGCGCGCCAGCGCGTCATGCAGCGCCACCGGGTGCTCAACCTCATGACGCATGTGGACCCTTGGCGCAAACCCGATCTGGACCACACGCTCAAGCCATAGGGATGCCCTGCATGACTCCTTGCGGTCTGTGGCCGTGCTGCCGCGGGCGGTTCGCTGCGTTGCTTTTCTTGCCAATGGCCCGGCTATTGGCTGCCAAAAGGCGCCTTGCGACCCATCCCGATCCGCACTACCACCGCCTCGCGAGGGCCATGCAGGACACTAGGCACAGACGTTCTTTGAACTGGTTCTCAAACCCCGCTCAACGCGCATTGCCAGCCACGGCCGTGCGTGGGTGATCATTCCATGGTGCGAAAGGTATCGGCATGAACCATCCTGCAGGCCCGTCAGGTAAGCCCGGCCAGGGGCCAGACAGCGCCCCCGCCACAGCCACGCAAACGGGTGCGCGGGCCATCGCAGCGGCCGGGGCCGAGCACCGGCGTTACCACTCGCAGCATGCGCATCTGGCCCCCACGTTTGGGGCCGACCAGTTTGCCCTACGGGCCGAGGCTTTTGCCCGATTTTTTGGAACCCCGTTGTTCCTGGGCGCGCAGACCGTGGTGGTGGCCGTGTGGATCATCGTCAACTCTGCGGGGTGGCTGCACTTTGATGTGTACCCCTTCATTTTGTTGAACCTGGCCTTCAGCCTGCAGGCGGCCTATGCAGCGCCCTTGATCTTGCTGGCCCAAACCCGGCAGGCCGCCCGCGACAAAATGCACGCCGAGGCCGATGCCCAGCACCGCGAGGCCCTGGCCGTGGCCAACGAACAGCGCCAGTTGATCGCTGCACAAAACGCCACCCAGATGCTGGAGCTGCTGGAGCAAAACACCCGCCTGACCGAGCTGACCAAGCAGCTGACGGAACGCATTGAGGCACTTACCGTCGAGATGCACGAGCGCATTCGCCACGGCCTGCCTCCGTCAGAGTCGCTGCAGCCGGGCACCAGCGCGCAAGCTCGCGCCCAGACACCGCCGTAAAGCGCTTTGAACAGGTTCTTGGATACGTCCCGACACGCCATGCCCACACACTCTCACGAACCGCTCCAAAGCCCCAGCGCAACGCTGGCCCCCAGCGTGGTGGCCGATTTGCCGCCGTGGGCTGCGAAGCTCATCGAGCGCATGAGGATGGAGGGCACGCCCACCGCGCCCGCACAGCCCCTCGCGCTGCTGCACCTGGGGGCACACACCGCGCAGGTGTGCCTGTGGAGCCCTGCTGAGGCACGCCCAGCGCACCTGTTGGTGTTGCCCTTGGGGATGGAGGCCACGGCGCAGCGCTTTTTTCGTGCTGCCATTCCTTCGCCGCTGGATCTGGAGACAGCCATCGCCCATGTGGAAGACGAGGTGTACCTTGCGCACCAGCAGTACCAGCCTTGGGCCGAGGTGGCCCAGGCGGTTGGTGGGCCTGTGGCGTGGTGGAGTGCCGACGAGGCTTTGGCCGAACTGGCTGGGCTTGCTGGTGTGCCCGCCGCTGCCGACCAGGTGCTGGCACTGGACGCCATGGAGCGGTTGTTCCAGCGCCTCACCTACGTTGCCCAGGGGCGGCCTGCCGCCAGCGAAGGCCTGCCCGAGCGTGCATCGTTTTTCGCCGCCTTGTTGCTGCTGCGCGAGCTGATGCACCACATGCCGTTTCACACGCTGCATGTGGCAGGGCACCCCACGCCATCACGCTGACGGTGGTGTACCCGCCTCTTGGGGGCGGGGGAGGGTGTTGCGAGCAAACCAGGTGCCCAAAAAATCCACCAGCGCCCGGGTCTTGGCCGATAGGTCGCTGCGCGTGGGGTGCACCAGTATTACATCGGCCGGTGGCAACTGCCAGGCGGGCAGCACGGCGATGAGCTGCCCTGTGGCCAGGTGCGGGGCCACGTCCCATTCTGAACGCAGCAACACCCCCCGGCCATCCAGCGCCCAGGTGGTGGCGGCGCTGCCATCGTTGGTGCTGAGCATGCCGCGCACCTTCACCGTTTCTTGCCGCGCGCCCTGGCTCAGGTGCCAGGTGCCGTAGGTCTCGTCGCTTTCGCGGATCACGATGCACTGGTGACCCAGCAGGTCGGCGGGTTGCTGCGGTGTGCCTGCGCGGGCCAGGTAGCCGGGGGCAGCGCACAGCACACGCCGGTTGGCCCGCAGGCGGCGCGCGGTCAGGCGTGAATCGGGCAAATCACCAAAGCGCACGGCCGCGTCAAAGCCTTGCTCCACCAGGTTGATGGGGCGGGCGGTCAGGTGCAGTTGCACCTCCACCTCGGGGTAGGCCTGGGCAAAGGCCGATAGGGCAGGGGCCAGGTGCACACGGCCAAAGCCTAGCGTGGCAGCCAGCTTGATGAGCCCCCGGGGCGTGCTGCGGGCGCCTGCCACGGTGCGCTCCAGCGCATCAAGGTCGGCCAGTATGCGGGTGCCTTCGAGCAGGTAACTCTCGCCCTCTGGCGTGAGTGCCATGCGCCGCGTGGTGCGGTGCAGCAGGCGCACGCCCAACCGGTGCTCCAGCTGCGCCAGGCGCCGGCTGGCCGCAGGCGGGGTGATGCCCATTTGCTGCGCGGCGGCAGCGAGGCTGCCCTCCTTCATCAGCAAGGCAAAAAAGCGCAGGTCTGAAAACGCGTCCATGGGGTGGGGTGATTAATGCTTTTGATTTACGAATGAAGTGATTTTGAATGACTTTATGCCGATGCAATGCACTCATAAGATGCCCTTGCCATACCAAAAAAACTGCAGGAGACAAACCCATGAACGCATCCTTCCGCCGCCGCTGCCCTGTACCTGGGCTGGCGCGCCGCACCCTGGTGACCGCCGCCTTGGCTTTGGGGGCCGCTGCGGGCGCCTGGGCGCAGGCCTACCCCGCCCGCGCCGTCAAGCTCGTGGTGCCTTACGCGCCCGGTGGCAGTGCCGACATTGCAGCGCGGCTGGTGACAGACGAGTGGGGCAAGGCCCTGGGCGCCTCGCTGTTCATCGAGAACAAGGGCGGCGCGGGCGGCAACATTGGTGTGGACATGGTGGCCAAGGCGCCGCCAGACGGCTACACCATCGGCTTGCAAACGGTGTCGTTGGCCATCAACCCCAGCCTCACCGCCAAGATGCCCTACGACACCCTGAAGGACCTGGCACCCATTGGCATGGTGGCCAGCTCGCAGCATGTGCTGGTGGTCCACAACGCCTTGCCAGCGAAAAATCTCAAGGAGCTCATCGCACTGCTCAAGGCCAAGCCGGGGCAATATTCCTACGGTTCGGCCGGGGCGGGCAGCACCTTTCACATGTCGGCCGAGCTGTTCAAGGCCGTGGCAGGCACGCCCATCGTGCACATCCCCTACCGTGGCGGCGGCCCGGCCATGATCGACACCATGTCAGGCCAGGTGGCGATGAGCTTTCCTGTGCTGTCGGCCGCGCAACCGCATGTGCAGGCGGGCAAGCTGCGCGCCTTGGGCGTCACGGGCACGAAGCGCTCGCCCCTGATGCCTGAAGTGCCCACCATCGCGGAGGCAGGCCTGCCGGGCTACGCCTTCGAAACCTGGTTCATCGTCTTCGTACCCGCTGGCACGCCCCGGCCCATCATCGACAAGCTCAACACCACACTCAACCAGGCGCTGGGCACCCCCGCCTTGAAGGAGCGCATGGCCAAAGATGGGTTCGATCCCATCCCCTCGACCCCCGAGCAGGCCCGCGCCCGGCTGGAGCAGGAAATGCCCCAGTGGGCCAAACTGATCAAAGAGCGCGGTATCACCGCCGAGTGAGCGGGCTCGCGTTCCACATTGCCTCACAACCATGACCACCACTCCGCTTTTCCCCGGCTTCACTCCCCATCGCGTGCCCACGCCCGATGGCCAACACATCCATGCACTTGTCGGTGGCTCAGGCCCGCCCTTGCTGCTGCTGCACGGGCACCCGCAGACTTCGGCCATCTGGCACAAGGTGGCACCCGTGCTGGCGCAGCATTTCACGCTGGTGCTGGCGGACCTGCGCGGGTATGGCGATTCGGCGAAGCCCGAGGGCGACGCGGAGCACCTGCTCTACAGCAAGCGCACCATGGCCGCCGACATGCTGGCTGTGATGCAGTACCTGGGCCACCCGCGCTTTGCCGTGCTGGCCCACGACCGGGGCGCACGCGTGGCCCACCGCCTGGCGGCCGACCACCCGGATGCCGTGCAGCGCATGGTGCTGCTGGACATAGCCCCCACGCTCGCCATGTACGAGCAAACCAGCAATGCCTTCGCCCGAGCCTACTGGCACTGGTTCTTTTTGATCCAGCCCGCCCCGCTGCCTGAACGCCTGATCGAGGCCGACCCCGCTGCTTATGTGCGCGACGTGATGGGTCGGCGCAGCGCAGGTCTGGCACCGTTCGACCCCCGGGCCCTGGCCGAGTACGTGCGCTGCCTGACCTTGCCTGGCACGGCCCACGGCGTCTGCGAGGACTACCGCGCCGCCGCAGGCATCGACCTGGTGCACGACCGCACCGACCGCGATGCGGGCCGCCAGCTGGCCATGCCGCTGCTGGCTTTGTGGGGCGAGCAGGGCGTGGTGCACCAGTGCTTTGAGCCGCTCAAGGAGTGGCAGCGCGTGGCGGCCGACGTGCGCGGCCATGCGCTGCCCTGCGGCCACTACATCGCCGAAGAAGCGCCCGATGCGCTGCTCGACGCGGCGCTGCCTTTCCTGCTCGCAGGCCAATAACCCATTCCCCCACACCCACCACGATGACCATGACCACGCCCGCAACGCTTTACCAGAAGCTGGTGGCATCGCACACCGTGGCCGTTCTGGACGAACAGAACGTGCTGCTGTTTTGCGACCTGCACCTGATGAACGAATACACCAGCCCCCAGGCCTTCGCTGGCCTGCACGAGGCGGGGCGCGGCGTGCGCGTGCCGGGGCAGAACGTGGCGGTGGTGAGCCACATCATCCCCACGCACCCGGTGCGCCACCGGGTCATTCAAGACCCGCCTTCGGCGCTGCAGGCCCGCAATCTCAAGGCCAACTGCGACCGCCACGGCATCCCGCTGTTCGACACCAACGACCCGCTGCAGGGCATTGAGCACGTGATTGCGCCCGAGCACGGCATGGTGCGCCCGGGCATGGTCATCATCTGCGGCGACAGCCACACCACCACCTATGGCGCTCTGGGCGCGCTGGGCTTTGGCATCGGCACGTCCGAGGTCGAGCACGTGCTGGCCACGCAGACCCTGGTCTACCGCCGGGCCCGGGACATGCGCATCCGTGTGGACGGCAGCCTGCCCAGGGGCACCACCGCCAAGGACCTGATCCTTCTCATCATCAGCCGCATCGGCGCGCAGGGCGCGCGCGGCTTCGTCGTCGAGTTCTGCGGCAGCGCCATCAGCGCCCTGTCGGTCGAGGCGCGCTTCACGCTGTGCAACATGGCCGTGGAAGCCGGTGCGCGTGGCGCCTTGATTGCGCCCGACGCCACCGCCATCGACTACGTGTTGGCCAAGGCCCCCGACATCACCGGCGACGTGCGCACGCAGGCCCTGGCCCACTGGGCCACGCTGCACAGCGACGAGGGCGCAGTGTTTGACGTGGAGCATGTGTTCGACGCGGCCAAGGTGGCCCCCTTCGTCACCTGGGGCACCAGCCCCGACCAGGCCATGGCCATCCACGCCACCGTGCCCCGGCCCGACGACATGGCCGATGCCGTGCAGCGCAGCAGCGCCGAGCAGGCCCTGCGCTACACCGCGCTGGCGGCAGGCCAGCCGCTGGTGGGCGTGCCGGTGCAGCATGTGTTCATCGGCTCGTGCACCAACGCGCGCATCGAGGATTTGCGCGAGGTAGACCGTATCGTTGGCAGTCGCCGCGTGGCGCACGGCGTGCGCGCCATGGTCGTTCCCGGCTCGGGCGCCGTGAAGGCCCAGGCCGAGGCCGAGGGCATTGCCGCGCGCCTGATGGCTGCAGGCTTTGAATGGCGCCAGCCCGGCTGCTCCATGTGCCTGGCCATGAACGACGATGTGCTGGCCCCCGGCCAGCGCTGCGCATCCACCACCAACCGCAACTTTGAAGGCCGCCAGGGCCGCGGCGCCATCACCCACCTGATGAGCCCGGCCATGGCCGCCGCAGCCGCCGTCACCGGCTGCATCACCGACGTCCGCAGCCTGGAGACCGCCGCATGACCACCCACCCCCACCCTGCCGACCATAGCGTGATTCATGGCCAAGCCGCCGTGCTGGCCACGCCCAACCTCGACACCGACCAGATCATGCCCAAGCAGTTCCTGCGCGGCATCGACAAGGCGGGCCTGGCGCCCGGCCTGCTGTACGACCTGCGCTTTGATGAGGGCGGGCAGCCCCGCGCAGACTTTGTGCTGAACCAACCCGCCTTTGCTGGCGTGGACGTGCTCATTGCGGGCTCCAACTACGGCTGCGGCTCCAGCCGCGAGCATGCCGTGTGGGGCATGCAGCAATACGGGTTCAAGGCGGTGGTGGCGTCCAGCTTTGGCGAGATTTTTTACTCCAACGCCCTCAATAACCGCCTGCTGCTGGCCATGGTGGACGAGGCCGACGTGCAGGCCTTCATGGCAGAGGCCGCCGCGCAGCCTGGCCCGCTGCCGTTCACCATCGACGTGTCGCAGCGCGTGGTGCGCAGCCCGGGGCACAGCGCGGGCTTTGTGCTGTCTGACCGGCACCAGCGCATGTTTGTGCAGGGGCTCGATGTGATCGGCGCCTCGCTGACCTACGCCGAACACATCCGTGCATTTGCAGACCGGCACTGGGCCGCCCAGCCCTGGGTGCGCGATGTGGCCCGGCGCACCCGGGATCGACTGGTGGGTTGACCCCGCCACCGCTGCCCGGCAGTGCCCGTGCAGTGCTTTACTTGGCTGCCGCAGGCTTGGCCTCTGCCAGGGCGGCCTGGGTCTTTTTGTGGACCTCCATCACCGTGGCAAAGTCACGCTCGAAGTTGATGGGCAGCATGGTGTCGTTGCCCGGCAGCAGCTGCTTGAGCTTGGGCGAGAAGCTGTAGGCGTACGAGCATTTCTGCACGCGGTTTTGCACATCGGGCGAGGCGGTCTTGCCCAGTGTCCAGGTCTCGGTCATGAACGGCGCGCTTTCCCACAGGGTGCGAATGCTCGATCCCTTCACATCGCCCTTGAGCACCATGCGCTGGTACAGGTCGCTGGCCACGGCGGCTGCGGGGTAAAAGCCGTGCATCACGCCTGTCACCGACCGCTCGTGCCCGTTGGAGAACACCACTTCGTAGTTCTTGTCCGGCACCAGCCCAATGGCAGGGAACAGCGCGCGCGGCGCCAGGTTGCCCGAATTGGAAGTGGGCGTGGAGTGGGCAATCTTCTTGCCGATCAGGTCCTTGGGCTCCTTGAAGGGGCTGTCCACCCGCGCAATCAGGATCAGGTGGTAGGAGTTGCGCTTGCCCGATGCCTTGTTGCCCGGCACGGCAAACGGCGTGGGCTGGCCTGCGGCCACCAGTTGCGGCACCAGGCCGGGGTTGACCTGGGCCAGTTGCACCTTGCCTGACGTGATGCCTTCGATCAGCTCTTTTTCGCCCAGCAGGTCGATGTTGGAGCTGCGCTCCAGCGACTCGCCTTGCTGGTTCTGCAAATCCAGGTTGCCGCAGCGTGCCAGGTGGTTGAAGTAGTCGCCCCACAGCAGCATGGTCTCGGCCTTGGCGTAGGTCTTGGGCATGGCCACCACCAGCTTTTCGCGGGGGCTGCTGGCAAAGTTGGGGGCCGGGCTGGCGGCAGCGGCGCGGGCCTGGGCTGCTGCGTTGTTGTTCTGTGCTGTGGCAGTGCCGAGCACCGCAGTCGCGCCTGCCAAAAGCACCACCCAGCGTGCATCACGTCGCATTGGTTTTTCCTCCATGAGTTTTTGCGGCTTGGACGGATGGTGCCAAGCCGGCAAAGTATGCAGGAGGATTGTTGCCTAAACGTAAATTTTGTGACGTTTGTGTGACGGTACTGCGACAAAGCTGGGCCGGTGCAGGCCTGCAACAGACCTGTACTGGGCCTGTACTGGGCCCGTTCGGCGGTGCTTCAGCGCTTCTTTTTCTTGTGGCTCGGGTGCTTTGCCACCTTGGCGGGTGCCCCCAGGGCGGCGCGTGCCAGCGTGTCGGCGGCGCTGTTGCGGTGGCGCGGAATCCACTGCAGCTGCACGCTGTCAAACCGTGCCAGCCAGGCGCGTGCGCTGTCAAACAGTTCGGCCAGCCGGGCAATGGGCGCGGGCGTGCGCTGGTTGGCTTGCGGCGGCTGCAATTGTTCGATGAGGAGGGTGCTGTCGCTGTACACCGCCACGGCCCGCGCACCCTGGGCGTGGGCGTGCTGCAGCGCGGCGATCAGGGCGCGCAACTCGGCCTCGTTGTTGCAGCCCACCAGGCTGCTGGTGAGCGACAGGCTGTGCTGCTGTCCATCGGGGGCCAGCAGGGAGGCCCCCAGCCCCATGCGGCCGGGGTTGGGGATGGCGCTGCCATCGCAGTGAATGACCCAGAGCCCTGGCAGCGCAGGCTGCGCCACGGGCAAAGTGGGGTGCTGGGCCATGCAGGCGTGAAGGCGATTGCGCCGGGCCGGGTCAGCGGTAAAACGCTTCGACCGTGCCCTTGAGCTTGATCATCACGGGCTGGCCCTTGCGGTCCACCGTCTTGCCTGAAGGCACTTTGACCCAGCCTTCGCTGATGCAGTATTCCTGCACATCAAAACGCTCTTTGCCATTGAAGCGGATGCCGATGTCGTGTTCGAACACGGCGGCGTTGTGGTGGGGGCTGCGCGGGTCGGACGAGAGGTGGTCGGGCAGGGCGGGGGCGGCGGTCGCTTCGGTCATGGGGGCGGGATGGAGAGAAATGCTAAGGGGCGAGATTTTCGCGGATTTGCGGGCTGGCGTGCGGGGCTTGCCTTGCCAGTCTGCGGGGTTTCCGGCCTTTGGGTGGGGGCGAGGTGGGTCGCACGGGCTGTCTGTGTCGCTTGTTTTTGAATCAAAATGGCTTGCAGCGCTTGATGGGTAAGCGCTAGCAGCTATTGAATTAATAGCGTTTTCATTACGTTCCCTGATTCAAGCCAGCCGGGGCTTGCGCGCCACCACCCACTCGTACAGCGACTGCGCGGCGGCCGACAGGCTTTGGTCGCGCCGCCGCACCAGGTAAATCTGCCGCTGCAGACCGGGTAACGGCAAAGGGCGCGTGACCACCCCCGGCTGCTGAAAGTGAAACAGCGTGAGCGCGGGCACCACGCTGATGCCCAGGCCCGCCCGCACCATGCCGGTGACGGTGGCCAGTTGCTCCACCTCCATCAAGGTGTGCATGCCCTGGGGGTGAAAGGCGGCCTCCAGGTACTGGCGCACGCTGCTGTTGCGCGCCAGGTGGATGAAGGGGTAGGTGGCCAGGTCGGCCACGGCCAGCGGCTTTTTGCGCCGTGCCAGCGGGTGGGCGTCGGGGCACACCAGGTAAAAGGCATCGCTGCAAAACGGCTCGGCCTGCAGCGCGGGCGTGTCGGCGCGGATGGCGGCCAGGGCAAAGTCGGCCGTGCCGCTGGCCACGCGGTCAATGCAGGGCTCAGACAGCACATCGGCAATGTCCACTGCAATGCCAGGGTGGGCCTGCTGGTAGCTGGCCAGCACCTGCGGCAGCCAGCCCGCCGCCAGCGAAGGCAGCAGCGCCACGGCCACGCGGCCGCGTTGCAGCGTCACGGCATCGCGCAGGGCCGCTACGGCGGCGCGCATCTCGGCGCGAATGCGGTGGGCCGATTCGAGAAAGTTCACCCCCTCGGGCGTCAGGTCCACATGCCGGGTGCTGCGGTCAAACAGGCGCGCGCCCAGCTCGTCCTCCAGCGCCTTGATCAACGCGCTGAACGCGGGCTGTGACAGGTGGCACTGCACGGCAGCGCGGGTAAAGCTGCGGTGCTCGGCCAGCGCCACAAAGGCATCGAGCTGGCGGGTGGAGAGGGCGGGGTTCTCATTCATTTGCTTTGCGGATGGATTGATTGCAACAATCGATTTCACAGAATAGCGCAGCCTGCGTACATTGCGTCGCAGGAGACAGCAAACGATGTCACAACACATCCCCCACCTGCGCATTGGCTGCGCGGCAGGCTTTTCGGGTGACCGCACCGATGCCGCTGCGCCCGTGGTGCAGGCCCTCATCGCCAGCGGCCAACCCGCTGTGCTGATTTTTGAAACCCTGGCCGAGCGCACCCTGGCGCTGGCCCAGCTGGCACGCCGCACCCAGCCCGATGCGGGCTATGAACCCCTGCTGGTGGACTTGCTGCAGCCCGTGCTGGCCGATTGCCTGGCGCACGGCGTGCGCATCGTCAGCAACTTTGGCGCTGCCAACCCAGCCGGGGCCGCCCGCCGCATTCACCAGCTGGCGGCCGAGCTGGGCCTGCGCGCCCCGCGCATTGCCGTGGTGCAGGGCGACGACCTGAGCGGCCCGCACCACCGAGCCTTGCTCGAACGTGCCCTGGGCCCTGCGATGCCCACCGAGCCCATCGTCAGCGCCAACGCCTACATCGGCGCACAGGCCATTGCCGATGCGCTGCGCGCTGGGGCTGACATCGTGGTGTGCGGCCGCGTGGCCGACCCATCGCTGGTGCTGGGCCCGGCCATGGCGCATTACGGCTGGGCGGCAGACGACTGGGACCGCCTGGCCCGCGCCACCATGGCGGGCCATCTGCTGGAATGCGGCGCGCAAGTCACCGGCGGCTACTTTGCCGACCCCGGCTACAAAGACGTGCCCGGCCTGGCCACCCTGGGTTACCCCATTGCCGAGATCGACCCAGACGGCCACTGCACCATCACCAAGCCCACAGGCACGGGCGGCTGCATCAACGAGCGCACGGTGAAAGAGCAGCTGCTGTACGAGCTGCACGACCCCGCCGCCTACCTCACGCCCGATGTGGTGGCCGACATCACCGCCGCGCAGGTGCTGCCCGTGGGGCCCGATGCGGTGCGGCTGGAAGGTGTGCGCGGCCACCCGCAGCCGCCCACGCTCAAAGTGAATGTGTGCTTTGAATCCGGCTGGTTTGCCGAAGGCGAAATCTCTTACGCAGGCCCGCGCGCCGAGGCCCGCGCCCGCCTGGCAGGCCAGGTGCTGCGCGAGCGGCTGCAGGGCCTGGGCCCCGTGCGCGTGGACCTGATTGGCGTGACCAGCGTGCTGGGCGACGACGCCAGCACCTGGCTGGATGCGCCTGCTGCGGGCCTGGACGAAGCCCGCGATGTGCGCCTGCGCGTAGCCTTGCAGCACCGCGACCACGCCAGCGCCCAGCGCCTGGTGCGCGAGGTAACGGCGCTGTACACCTGCGGCCCGGCAGGCGGCGGTGGCGTGCGCACCGCCATGCGCCCGCGCCTGGGCACCGTGTCGTGCCTGGTGCCGCGCAGTGCCGTGGTTACCGGCTATCAGATGTGGAATGAAGGAGGCCTGCAATGACCGAAACGCGCACGGCCGAGGCCGCCCCCATGCTCACCGTTCCTCTCTATCGCCTGGCCCACAGCCGCACGGGCGACAAGGGCAACCGCTCCAACCTCAGCGTCATTGCCTGGCACCCCGCGCTGTGGGATGTGCTGGTGCAGCAAGTGACGGAAGAGGCTGTGGCCCGCCACTTTGCCGCCCGCCAGCCCAGCCGCGTGGCCCGCTACCTGCTGCCCCAGCTGCACGCCATGAACCTGGTGCTGGACGATGTGCTGGACGGCGGCGTGAACGACGCCCTCAACCTCGACAGCCACGGCAAGACGCTGAGCTACTGGCTGCTGTCGTTGCCTGTGCAGGTGCCCGCCGCGCTGCGCCAGCACCTAGCCGGGCCTTCGACGTGATGCCCCCCGTTTTCGTTTGACATGACCCATAGAACAGAAGGAGACAACATGCCCGCTAACCGCTTTGCCTTGACCCGACGCCACGCGCTGACAGCTGCTGCCGGTGCCCTGATGGCCTTGTCCATCGCCGCACCCGCAGCCGCGCAAACCTTTCCGGCCAAGACCATCACCTTCGTGGTGCCCTTTGCTGCGGGCAGCGCCACCGACCAGCTGGCACGTGCTGTGGGCCAGTCCATCACCAACGACACCAAGCAAGCCGTGGTGGTGGACAACAAGGCCGGTGCCAGCGGCATGATTGCCGCCGCCGCCGTGGCCAAGGCCGCGCCTGATGGCTACACCATCCTCATCACCACCAACACCACGCACGCCGCCAACGAGCACCTGTACAAAAAGCTCTCGTACGACCCGGTGAAAGACTTCGCTCCCATCTCCGGCCTGGGCAAGGGCGGGCAGGTGCTGGTGGTCAACCCCGCATCCCCGCACAAGAGCGTGGGCGACCTGGTGGCCTTTGCCAAGAAGAACCCCGGCAAGCTCACCTTTGGCAGCGGCAGTGCATCGAGCCGTGTGGCGGGCGAAATGTTCAAGCAGCTTGCGGGCGTGGACATCCTGCACGTGCCGTACAAGAGCAACCCGTTTGCCATCACTGACTTGCTGGCCGGGCAGATCGACTTGATGATCACCGACACCTCCACCGGCATGCCGCAAATCAGCGCGGGCAAGCTGCGGGCGCTGGGCTACTCCACCCAAAAGCGCAGCCCCCAGCTGCCTGAGGTGCCCACCATCGACGAAGCAGGCGTCAAGGGCTACGACATGGGCTACTGGTTTGCCGCCTACGCCCCCGCAGGCACGCCCGCTGCCGTGGTCACCCGCCTCAATGAGCTGATGCAGAACGCCACCAAGAGCGCCACGGCCAAGTCGTTCTTCGACATGTCCGGCTCAGAGGCCTGGACCACCACCCCCGCCGATCTGGCCAAGTTCCAGGCCGCCGAGACCCTCAAGTGGGGCAAGGTGATCAAAGCCGCCGGGATCGAGGCGGAATAAGTCCAAGGCCTGAGGCAACCCCCTCAGGCCTTTTTCCCATCTGCGCTAACGCACTGGCCCACCCGCCGGTGCAGGCGGAGCTTTGCCCGCAGGCAACGGCCAAGCCCCGGCGCAACCCCAACGTGAGCGACGAGCAGCGCAACAGACGCTGCCGCTTTTGCGTAGAGAGAACTCGCCCTTGCGGCGATATCCATCCAACCCTAGGAGACAACATGAAGCAACTTCATGCATTCGGCAAACTGGCCCTCACGGCCGCTGCTGCAGCCGCCCTGGCTGCGTGCGGCGGAAGCGATTCCACCCCCACCAAGGCCCCGGCGTTCAAGCTGGAGGTCACATCCACCGAGGCCTTCCCCGGCACCTACGGCGATGTGGGCGAGTACGAAACCGTCAAAGGCACGCTCAGCGGCGAGGTGGATCCGGCCGACCCCAAGAACGCCGTGATTCAAGACCTGGCCCTGGCCCCCACCAACGCGAACGGCATGGTCGAATACAAGGCCGAGTTCGTCATGCTCAAGCCCAAGAACATGGCCAAGGCCAGCGGCGTGTTGCGCTACGACGCGCCCAATCGCGGCAACATCCTCACCCTGCTCAACCCCACGGCCACGCCCAGCGATGCGGTGTACCTGGAGCGCGGCTACGTGATGCTGTACTCGGCCTGGCAAGGCGACGTGCCCAAGAGCAGCGCTGCGCGCCTCACAGTGACCGTGCCCGTGGCCAAGAACAAGGACGGCAGCAGCATCACCGGCCCTTACCGTGCTGAGCTGGTGCCCACCGCCGCTACCCCCGCGATGACATTGCCCGGCGGCGTGTTCAACGGCACCATGATTCCGTATGAGCCCGCCAGCCTGGACAACACGCAGAGCGGCTATTCGCTCACCCGCCGCGCCAACGAGACGGATGCACGCGTCACCATTCCTGCGTCCGACTGGAAGTTCGCCACCTGCGATGCCACGGGCAGCAACGCCTTCCCCGGCTCGGCCAGCGCCACCAGCGTGTGCCTGAAGGGCGGGTTCGACCCAGCCTATCTGTACGAGCTGGTCTACGTCGCCAAAGACCCGAAGGTGATGGGCGTGGGACTGGCCGCGCTGCGCGACACCGTCAGCTTCTTCCGCAGCAAGGCGGCCGATTCTGCGGGCATGCCCAACCCGATCGCAGGCCGCATCCAATACACGCTGGGCCAGGGCACCTCGCAGTCGGGCAACGCCATGAAGACCTTTCTGCACCTGGGCTTTAACCAGGCGCTGGATGGCAGCAAGGTGTTTGACGGCATGTACGCACACGTCGCAGCACGCCAAACCAACATCAACACCCGCTTTGCCGTGCCCGGCGGCGGTGGCGGCCTGCGCACCGACCACACCGCCTTTGGCCAGACGGCACCGCGCGGGCTGGACAAGGACTATGCAGACGACATCAGCGGCCGCCAGGGCGGCGTGATGAAGCGCTGCGCCGCCACCAACACCTGCCCCAAGTTCTTCCTGGGCCTCTCGGGCACCGAGTTCTGGCAACTGCAAGGCTCGCCCGTGCTGACGGACGCCAACGGCACCAAGGACCTGGCCCAGCCCGATAACGCCCGCATCTACTACTACGCCAGCACCCAGCACGGCGGGGCAGGGGGCACGGCCAGCATTGCCTATGCGCCCACCCGCGCCACCTACCCCACGGGCACCGTGGTGCACTTCAACGACACCTTCCGTGCGCTGTTCTTGAACCTGGAAGACTGGGTGGTGCGCGGCACGCAGCCACCCGCCAGCCAGGTGCCCAAGCTGGCCGATGGCACGCTGGTGCGGCCCGAGGCACTGGCCTTCCCGGCCATGAAGGGCCTGACCTGGGCGGTGGGCGGCGTGCAGACGGCGATCCCGGACTTCAGCTACCGGGGCCTGTACAACAACTTCCCGCTGTTCGACTTTGGCCCGCAATACGTCCCGCAGGACGAAGCCGGCATTGCCACCGTGCTGCCCCCGCGCAACCTGGGCCGCGACTACGCCATCCTCGTGCCGCAGGTCGATGCGTCCACAGGCTTGACCCGTGCAGGCATCCGCAGCGTGGAGGCGCTTGCGCCGCTGGGCACCAGCATCGAGTTCAACTACGTGGCCACGCCCGGCATCACCGACCTGGCCAATCTCACGGGCAGCTTCATCCCCTTCCACAAGACGCGTGCCGCGCGGCTCGCGGCGGGCGATGCACGGCCCTCGCTGGAGGAGTTGTATGGCACGCAGGAAGGCTATGTGACCGCAGTGACCGCCGCCGCCAACGCGCTGGTGGCCCAGCGCATGTTGCTGCAGCGTGATGCGGACTTGCAGATTGCGCGGGCCAAGGCGACGGTGGTGCTGCCCTGATCGCCAGCGCGATGACCTGCCTGGACGTTGCTCTAGGCAGGTTTTTAGTAAAAAATGGCTGCAGCGCTTGATCAATAAGCGCTAGCAGCTATCAAATGCATAGCGTTTGATCGCGGCAGGGGATGCCCGCTGCCTTCACTCTGGCATCTGCCGGTCTGTGTGGCCCGGGCCGCCAGTCGATTCCCGCTCGGCAATCCAAAAGCCCACATCCACGATGGGTTGCTCTGTGGCCTCGCCCCGGCAGCGCTGGGTGATCATCTGCGCGGCCAGTTGGCCGATGCGTGCGCCGTCGATGTGCACGGTGGTGAGGGAGGGGTGCATGTGCTGGGCGAAGTCGGCGTCGCCGAATCCGCACACGGCCAGGTCCTCGGGCACACGCAGGCCCCGGGCCTGGGCTTCGACGATGACGCCATGGGCCATGGCGTCGGAGCTGCAATACACGGCCTGTAGGGTGGGGTCTTGGGCCAGCAGTTCGGCCAGGGCGCGGCGGCCCAGGGCCAGGCTGCTGGGGGCGGGCACCATGGCCGTGGGCACGTCGCGGCCCATGGCGGCCACAAAGCCGTCGCGGCGCAAGGCGGCGCGGTGGTCGTTGCCGGTGGCAATGCCCACGCGGCTCCAGCCTTGGGTCAAAAAGAACCCCGCAATGGCCGCGCCCACTTTGGTGTGCGAGAAGCCCACCACCATGTCCACCGGGCGCTCGCTCAGGTCCCAGGTTTCCACCACCGGAATGCGCAGCTGCCCCAGCCGTTCGCGCGCCTTGGGTGAGTGCACCAGGCCTGTCACCACGATGCCGTCGGGCTGGCGCGCTATCAGGGTGTTGAGCAAGTCTTCCTCGCGGGCGTAGTCGTAGCCGCTTTGGCCCAGGATGAGCTGGTAGCCCTGCGCGGCCAGGGCCTCGGTCAGCGCTTCGACCGTGGGCAAAAACTGCTGCACCGAGATGGCGGGCACCAGCGCCGCCACGGTTTTGCTGCGCCGCGACTTGAGCCCGCCCGCCAGCAGGTTGGGGATGTAGCCCGTCTCGCGCACCGCCTGCTGCACTCGGGCGATGGTTTTTTCAGACACCAGCGAGGGGTTGCCCAGCGCACGCGATGCGGTGATGAGCGACACCCCGGCCACACGGGCAACGTCGTGGAGCGTGGCGGCTTTGAAGGGAGTGGGCGAGGACATGGGGCGCGATGGCTCAGCAGTGAACGGCTCTAACAGGGTGGGCAACGTAGGGTGGGCAAAGTGCGGGAGGGCGGCGTGCTGCACGCTGCCCGGGTGGGATTGTCGGTCATGCCAGGCCTTTGTCACGCCGTCTTGCAGGGTTGACATTTTAAAAATGACAACGTTATCATTACTGCGGCTGACTGGTTTCAACCGAGTCAGTGCAACCACTTAATGGGCTGAAATGTGGGTAGAAGCGGAGCGTTTCGGGAGCTGTGTGATGGGTTTTATTCTTCATTTAAAAATGACAACGTTGTCATTTTTCAAAGAAATGAACCCAGGTCACCCGCCTTGCACCGAGACCCATCCCGCCACCGGCACAGCCTTCAATCAGGAGACAAGCAATGCAATGGATGAAAAACGTTTTGGCGGTGACCGCCTTGGCCTGCAGCGCGATGGCGTGCCATGCGCAGGCGTGGCCCGACAAGCCGGTGACGCTGGTGGTGCCGTTCCCGCCCGGGGGCTCTACCGACCAGGTGGCCCGGGCCCTGAGCACGCGGCTGAGCGAGCGGTGGAAACAATCGGTGGTGGTGGACAACCGGGCCGGGGCCACAGGCACGATTGGCGCCACGTTTGTGAAGCGGGCGGCGCCCGATGGCTACACCTTCTTGGTCAGCTCCCTCGGTCCACTGGCGATCACGCCGCATTTGCTCAAGGGTTTGCAGTACGACCCGCTCAAGGACTTTGACCTCATCACCGTGGCCGTGCAATCGCCCAACGTGCTGGTGGTGCCTGCCAACTCGCCCCACAAGTCTGTGGCCGATGTCATCGCCTTTGCCAAGGCCCATCCCGGGAAGATGAGCTTTGCCTCGGCGGGCAGCGGCAGTAGCGACCACCTGACGGCCGAGCTGTTCTGGCAGCAGACGGGAACCAGCGGGGTGCACATTCCCTACAAAGGCGGCGCCCCCGCACACACCGATTTGATCGGCGGGCAGGTGGATGCGTCGTTCCAGAACATCAACGCCATCGTGCAGTACGTGAAGAACGGGCGCATGCGTGCGCTGGCCATCACCAGCGCCCAGCGCTCGCCCGTGCTGCCCGATGTGCCGACCCTGGCCGAGGCGGGCGTGAAGAACGTCGAAGTCACCTCCTGGCAAGCCGTGGTGGCGCCCAAGGGCCTACCCCCCGCCATCCGCGACAGCGCCTACGCCGCCATCGCCGAGGCGCTGAAACACCCCGCCGTGCGCGAGCAGTTTGTCTCCATCGGTTTTGAGATGGTGGTCAACACCCCGGCGCAGTTTGCCGCCTTCCAGCAAGCCGAGTCTGCGCGCTGGAAGCGGGTGATCGAGGCCGGAAAGATCTCACTCGACTGAGCACGCCGTGGGGCAGGGCGGCGGGCAGGCCTGTGGGCGATTTGGCCCGCCGCTGCATTCCCCGCGTGCTCCGCTTCCTGCCCAGCCCCGTTTGCTTCCTGTTCCCTTTTGTTGTTTTGAAAGACTCGCCGTGACGACTGCTTCTTCCCCTCTCGCTTCCGCCGCCGCTGCCCCGGGCGACCGCATCACCTGGCTGCGCGTGTCGTCGTGCTACCTGCCTCTGGCCCAGCCCATCAGCGATGCCAAGGTGCTGACGGGCCGCCAAAAGCCCATGACCGAAATCGCCATGCTGTTTGTGGAGGTGCAAACCGCGCAGGGCCACCAGGGCCTGGGGTTCAGCTATTCCAAGCGCGCAGGCGGGCCCGGGCAGTTTGCGCATGCGCGCGAGATCGCCCCGGTGCTGATCGGCGAAGACCCCAGCGACATCGCCAAGCTGTGGGGCAAGCTGTGCTGGGCCGGTGCCTCGGTGGGGCGCAGCGGCCTCTCTACGCAGGCTATTGGTGCCTTTGATGTGGCGCTGTGGGACCTGAAGGCCAAGCGTGCGGGCCTGTCGCTGGCCAAGCTGCTGGGTTCGCACCGCGACTCGGTCCGCTGCTACAACACCTCGGGCGGCTTTTTGCACACGCCGCTGGAGGAGTTGCTGGTCAACGCCTCGCACTCCATCGGCCGGGGCATTGGCGGCATCAAGCTCAAGGTGGGCCAGCCCGACGGCGCGCTGGATGTACGCCGCGTGGAGGCCGTGCGCAAGCACCTGGGCGATGCGGTGCCCATCATGGTCGACGCCAACCAGCAATGGGACCGGCCCACCGCCCAGCGCATGTGCCGCACCTTCGAGCAGTTCAACCTGGTCTGGATCGAAGAGCCGCTGGACGCCTACGACCACGAGGGCCACGCCGCGCTGGCACTGCAGTTCGACACTCCCATTGCCACCGGCGAGATGCTGACCAGCGCTGCCGAGCATGGCGACCTGATCCGCCACAAGGCGGCCGACTACCTGATGCCCGATGGCCCGCGCGTAGGCGGCATCACGCCCTTCCTCAAGATCGCTGCCAAGGCCGAAGACGCTGGCCTGATGCTGGCCCCCCACTTTGCGATGGAGCTGCACGTGCACCTGGCGGCGGCCTACCCCAAAGAGCCCTGGGTAGAGCACTTTGAGTGGCTGGAGCCTTTGTTCAATGAGCGCATCGAGATCGCCAACGGCCGCATGCTGGTGCCGCAGCGCCCGGGCCTGGGCATTTCGCTCAGCGACCAGGCCCGTGCCTGGGTGCGCGAGCACTGTGAGGTGGGCGCCAAGGCTTGAGGCTGCTTGCCTGCTTGCCCATTTTCTCGTTTGCTCGCTACCACGGCACCTGGGCAAACCGCTGCACCAAAAAGTCCAGCAGCGCCCGCACGGCGGGCGACAGGTGCCTGCGCGAGGGGTACAGCGCATAAATCGTCATCACCGGCAAATCCCAGCCCGGCAGCACGGCCTGCAGCTCACCGCTGTGCAGGTGCGGGTTGACGAGGTAGGTGGGCTGCAGCGCAATGCCACCGCCCGCCAGCGCTGCACGCATCAGCGTGGTGGCCTCGTTGGCGCTGAAGTGGCCTGACACGCCCACACGCTCCACCACCTCGCCCCGCGAAAGCTGCCACACGCTTTTGCCAAAGTTGGCATAGCTCAGGCAGCGGTGCTGGGCCAGCTCGGCGGGCTGCTGTGGGGTGCCGTGCGCGGCCAGGTAGGCGGGCGATGCAACCAGCACCGATGTGCACGGCGCCAGCGGGCGGCCAATGAGCAATGGGTCGGGCTCGGCGCTGATGCGGATGGCCAGGTCGATGCGCCGCTCCACCAGGTTCAGCGAGCCTTCGCTGGCATCCAGATCAATCTTGAGCTGCGGGTGCTGGGCCAAAAAATCGGCAATCGCCGCACCCATCTGCGCAAACGCAAACGACACGCTGCAGGTCAGCCGCAGCTGGCCGCGCAGCTCGCCCTCGGCGGTGGTGGCGGTTTCTTCTTCCAGGTCTTCGCTCAACGCCAGCATCTGCTGGCAGCGGCGCAGGGCCAGCTCGCCCGCATCGGTCAGCGTCACGCTGCGGGTGGTGCGCTGTAGCAGGCGGGCCTGCAGCCACTGCTCCATCTCGCTCACATAGCGTGTGACCATGGCGCGCGACATATCGAGTTTGTCGGCCGTGGCGCTGAAGCTGCCACTGGTGGCCACTTCAGCAAATACGCGCATGGCGGTCAGGCGGTCCATAGGGTGTTTATTTGATCGATTTGTGAAACAAGTTTGCGCATTTTATGGTGTTTATTAGATCGATTGGTGCAAATAAACTGCATCCTGTGATCGACGCAACCCCCTCAAATTCTGGAGAAACCGCCATGTTCCGCACCACCCTCATCGCCGCCACCCTGTCCCTGGCTTTTGCTGGCGCCCAGGCCGCTCAGCCCCTGCAAGTCAAGGTCTACAACGCCGACGGCAACAGCTTCAACGTGAACTCGACCCTGGTCTATGGCGAGAAGGAAGCCATGGTCATTGACGCAGGCTTTACCCGTGCCGACGCGCTGCGCATTGCTGCCAACGTGCTCGACAGTGGCAAGGAACTCAAGACCATCTACGTGAGCCAGGCCGACCCTGACTACTACTTTGGCGTGGAGACCATCAAGGAAATCTTCCCCAAGGCCGAGGTGGTGACCACCCCCGCCGTGCTGGAGAAAATCAACGCCAAGCTCGCAGGCAAGCTCGGCTTCTGGGGCCCCAAGATGGGCGCCAATGCACCACGCACGCCCGTGCTGCCCAAGGCCCTGAGCGGTAACACCCTCACGGTGGACGGCCAGACGGTGGAGATTCGTGGCACCACGGGCGCACTGGCACACCGCCCCTACGCTTGGATTCCATCGATCAAGGCCGTGGTGGGCAACATCGGCGTGTTCGGCACCAACATGCATGTGTGGACAGCCGACACCCAGACCGTGGCCGAACGCAGCGCCTGGGTGGCCCAGCTGGACGAAATGGCCGCCCTGCAGCCCACCGTGGTGGTGCCAGGCCACATGCCCGCAGGCACGGCGCTGGACGTGAGCAACGTGACCTACACCAAGGGCTACCTGCAAACGTTTGAGAAGAATGCCGCCGCCACCAAGACCGGCGCCGAACTCATCGACGCGATGAAAAAGGCCTACCCCGCAGCACCCATGGGCCTGTCGCTGGACATCGGCGCCAAGGTGAACAAGGGCGAAATGAAGTGGTAAGCGCGAGGCCAGTGCTGCCCCAGCCCACCGTTTGAAAGGAACCAGACCGTGACCGCAACGCACCCCCTCCAGCAAGTCCTGCAGCACCTGCACGCCGGGCGCTGGAACGCGGCGCACGATCTGGTGCAGCAAGACGGCTCCCTGCTGGGCGCGTGGCTGCACGGCATCCTGCACCTGCAGGAAGGCGACCTGGAAGATGCACAGAGCCTGTTTGCGATCTCCCAGGGGTCGCGCAGCGGTCTTTGCGGGCGCCCGGCCAGGGGATGGGATGCAAGGCGCGGTGCGCAGCCAATAGCTCGGCTATTGGCAAGCGCCGCAACGCTGCAGACCGCCCGCAAAGACCACTGCCCGAAGGGTTGGAGCGAAATCGGGCGATTGGACGCCACGGCTGCTTGCATGGGCATGAGCCCATGCGGCGCATCCGAAGCATCCACTCATCCCGATTGCGCTCCAACGCGATCCCCTGCGAGATCGCAAACAGGCTCTGCCAACTGGTACGACCGCGCCGCCCGCCACTTTCGCAGCCGGGGCACGCTGGCCGAAGAAATTGCGGCGTTGGAGGCCGCGCTGGCCGCATCCTCCACACCAGCAGCGGCGCCGTCTGCCTCCACGCCGCCTCACATCTAAAGAGAGACCCTCATCCATGACTTCCATGCCCACCGTCACGGTGACCTACCTGTTCGACCCCCTGTGCGGCTGGTGCTACGCCGCTGCACCTGCGCTCCAGTACCTGCAGGGTGTGGAGGGTATCGATGTGGCACTTGCACCCACCGGCCTGTTTGCAGGCGCTGGCGCCCGGCCCATGGACGCGCAATTTGCCGCATACGCGTGGGCCAACGACCAACGCATCCAGCAGCTCACGGGCCAGCCCTTCACGCAGGCCTACCGCGATCACATCCTGGGTGCGGCGAATGGCCGTTTTGACTCCGGCCCCGCCACGCTGGCCCTGACCGCTGTGGCCCAGACCGCTCCCGAGCGTGAGCTTGAAGCACTGCACGCCCTGCAGCACGCCCGCTATGTGGATGGCCGCGACAACACCGACCCCGCTGTGATCGCTGACGTGTTGCGAGCCGTCGGACTGCAAGAAGCGGCTGATTTGGCCCTTGCCCCAAACACCGCGTTGCAGCGCGCCACCGCCGAACGCACGGCCGCCGCCCAGGCCATGCTGCGCGCCGTGGGTGCGCGCGGCGTGCCGCAGTTGGTGGTTGCAGGGAAGGGCGGGGCGCTGCAGCTGCTGGGCGGCGATGCGCTGCTAGGGGCGCGCGAGCAGTTGGTGGCAATGGTGCGTGCGGCTGCGGCTTGAAGGCAGCGCAACGCGCCACTTTGAAACACCAAGAGCCGTTCACGCTGAGCCTGTCGAAGCGCCGCGCAGGGCTTCGACAAGCTTGTATGGTTTAGCTCCCATCAACCAACCTGTAAGAAAGGGCGAGGAGCCGGGATGCAGGGACATCGACAAGCATCGGCAGTTGCTTCAGATCCAACTGACCGACCTACTGAGTCATTACCCCATCCCTGCGCCGAGCGTCGATAAGGAACCTGACGAGGGCAAGCTGCGCTTGGCAGCACCGATCGTCAATTCTTGCAAGCTCACGCCGACAGCAGGACACATCCCGGCGCTCGTATTTTGAGCGATGAACCCTCAACAAGCTACTGAGTTTGTCGGCGTGGATGTCGCCAGCGCCCATCTGGACGTGGCCGCGCAGGGCCAGGCCAGCGTGCGCCGGTTTGCCAATACACCCCAGGGCATTGCCCTGCTGCTGCGCACGTTGCGCCCCGCAAGCGTACTGGCGCTGGAGTCCACCGGCCGCTACCACGTGCCGCTTGCGCTGGCAGCGCACGCCGCAGGCCTGCGTGTCTATGTCCTCAATCCGCTGGATGCACGCCGCTACGCCCAGTCGGTGGGTCAGCGCGGCAAGACCGATCGGATGGATGCGCTCGTGCTGGCACGCTATATCTGCCACGAACATGCGCATTTGCAGCAGTGGCAGCCACCCACCGCTTGCCAAGCCGTGTTGCGCGAGCTCCTCGCACACCGGGCAACTCTGGTGCGTCAGCGCAGCGCACTGGCTCAAGCCGGCTGCCACAGCAAGACGCTTGCACGCCTGGACGAGCCAGTGCTGGCGGCCTTGCAACAAGCCATCAAACATGTCGATGGGCAAATAGAAACTACCCTGCGGGCTGATCTCAGCAGCCACCAAGCGTTTGAACACATCACCTCCGTGCCCGGCCTGGGGCTGGTTTGTGGCGCTTTGCTGGTGATGCTGTTTGGGCGGATGCAAGGCGGCAGTGCTGATGCGGTCATCGCATTTACCGGGCTGGACCCTCGCCCCAACGACTCTGGCAAGAAAACGGGGCAAAGGCGCTTGTCCAAGAGGGGCTGGCCAGAGATCAGGCGCTTGATGTACGCAGCAGCCATGTCGGCGGCGCGCACGAAGACGTGGAACGGCTATTACTGTGCTCAGCGTGACAAAGGCTTGAGCACGACCGCTGCACTTGTCGTGCTTGCCCGTAAGCTCTTGCGTGTGGCTTTCTCACTGTTCAAGCAGCAAGCTCTGTTCGATCCCGCGCTGGTCGCTGGCAGAGCTTGACGGGAACCATAGAACCTCAGCCCGAACGGTAGGGCGTGATCGCCGGTGGAGTCGCAAAAAACCCCGTTCACGCTGAGTTGGCCAAAGCGCGGCGCAACGCTTCAAGCGGCTTCGCATCGCACGGTGCGCACTCACCCCATCGACGGATCAATCAACACCTTGGCCCCCGTGTTGCGCGGGCCATAAAAGGCAATCGCCTCGGCGCTCAGTGCCCCCGCCAGCGACACCGTGCGTGCGTAGTGGCTGGCAAACGTGGTCTTCAGCTCTGCTGCCACGCGCGCGCGCAGCGCCTGGGCCGCCTCTTCGCCAATCTTCTGCAAAAACGGAAACAGCAGCCACCCGCCCATGCCCCAGGCCATGCCAAAGGTGCGGTGCACTTCGGTGGGCCGCGTGTCCAGGTGGCCATACAGGTACACCTGCTTGTGCACGGCCGAGCCATAGCGGCTGTATTCCTTGGCCGTGCGGTTGATAGCGGCCTCCATGCACTGCAGGATCTGCCCGGCCAGCGTGCCGCCGCCCGTGGCATCAAACGCAATGGTGGCGCCCGTGGCGGCCAGTGCATCCGTCAGGTCGGCCATGAAGGTGGGCGCACTGCTGTCGCACACATGCTGGGCACCTATGCCGCGCAGCAGCGCCGCCTGCTCGGGCTTGCGCACAATGTTCACCAGGCCCACGCCATCCTTCTGGCACACCTTGTTCAGCATCTGCCCCAGGTTGCTGGCCGCAGCGGTGTGCACCAGCGCGGTGTGGCCCTCGCGCTTCATCGTCTCCACCATGCACAGCGCCGTGAGCGGGTTCACAAAGCACGATGCGCCTTCTGCCGCTGTGGTGCCGTGCGGCAGCACCAGGCACTGAGCAGCGGGCATGGCGCGGTATTGCGAATACATGGCCCCGCCAATCACCGCTACCGTGCGCCCCAGCAGCGCCTGCGCGGCGGGCGATGCACCCGCAGCCACCACCAGGCCCGCCCCCTCGTTGCCCACCGGCATGCTCTGGCCCAGGCGCGCCGCCATGTTGGGCATGGCGCGCTCAGGGATGCGGGCCGTGGCCACAGGCCGCTCTGCCGTGCCGGAGACCTGCACGGTAGACAAATCGGCCGGGCCCAGCAGCAGGCCAATGTCCGACGGGTTGATGGGCGTGGCCTGCACCTGGATCAGCACCTCGTCCGGCCCCGGTGTGGGCACGGGCGTGGGCGCCAGGCTGATCTGCAGCGTGCCATCGGGCTGGACGAGGGAGCGCAGTTGCAGGGCGGTGGTGGGAATGGCAGTGGTGGTGGTCATGGCTCGCTTTCGGTGAAAAGACGGGGCGCCATTCTTTCAACGGCGCGGCTGGGTACTGCGCATTACAACTTGGCTGCGCCGCAAGCACGGTCGCGTAAGTGCCTTGCAGCACAAGTCTCACGGTGGCGCCGCTGCGGCAGCCGGGCAAGGCCGCAGCGGTGCGCGATGCGTGAGCCCGCTCTCTTGAATCTTCACACCCGTTCGGGGGTAGCCTGCCGAAGCTTTGGGCGGCGCTTCGACGGGCTCAGCGTGAACGGTTCAAGTGGGGCGAAGTCCGGTCAATAGCTACTGTATTTGCTACTAATTTAATAGCTTCTTGCGCTTGATGGATAAGCGCTGCAGGCCAATTTGGCTTGAATATTTGTGCCGCGCCCTTCATTCCCCGCCCGTTCGGGTTGAGCCTGTCGAAACCCTGCGCAGCCCGTCGCCACGCGAGCAGCGTTTGCCCATGTTGAAGGAAATCCGCCAGCGTCTAAAACCCGGCGCACCACTGGTGTTGGTGCATTTGAGCGTGGTGGACGGGGAGCGCGCTGGCGGCGAGGCTGGGGCAGGGGAGCGCGATCTGTGGCTGTCGCGCTATGCCGCGTTTCCGGTGGCATCTGGCGTGCCGCTAGAACATGCGGCCAGGGCGCGGGACAAGGTGGTCGCGGAGTTGGCGGTGCTGACGCCGCAGGAGGATGAGGCGGCTTTGCGCGAGGCGGGGTTCCGTGATGTGCGGATGTTTTATATGGGGTTGGCGTTCAGGGGGGGCGTGCGGGTGATCGGGATGACAGACCTATTTAGGTCAGGTGCGTAGGTGGTTGCAGGAAAAAATCAGCTGCACAACGCAAAAGTGATTGGCCCCATGCCGCTAAGCATCAGGGTCGCCCTTTCTGTTTGACTGAAGCGCTCGTGGCTCTCCTGCCACAACCAGCTGGGCAGGCGCCACGCCTTTCACATCCACTGCGTCTCATACCCCTCGGACCAGTTGTCTTGGTCCAGTTCATATTCGTCGATGTTGAAGCCTTCGGCCGGACCAGGTTTGGAATGGTTCGCCATCTGAGGTGTGTCTCGAAATCCGGGCAACTTGCGGAAACGTTCCACGGCTGCAACAGCCGCCTCACGGGTCGAGTAGATCCCGAGTGCCTTCACATCCTCCTCGTCCTCACCAAGGAGGTGAAGGTGCTCTAAAAGAAAAACGCGCGTCATTTTTTGCGGTTAGTGTTCGACCTGAGATGCCTGCCAGAGACAGGGCCTCTTGATGGAGCGTTTAAGGCTAGTTGAGCTTGACATCAAGCCTCCCGTCGCTGACTTCGCACCACGCCTTAGGACCAAACCACTCGGTGTAAGTGTGATCGCCATGGCTGAAACTCTGGCGGGTTAGCAACTTCTTGGTTTGACTGAAGATGCCTTCAGCCCAGGCTACAAACTCTGTTGGCTTCGCTTTTACCGGATCGCCATGGAGTACCTTGGGCTCATACCAGAAGCGGCCGCCACGGATGCTGCCGTCCTTGACGTAGCAGCGATCAACTTCAATCAAATTTGACCTTGCGACATGCAACCAAGGGCCTTCAAACACGATGGATCGGAGCCGCTCCGGTGGGGCCAGCAAAAGAGATAGCGATTGCGTGCCCATGAGTTCCCGTGCCAACGGGAAGTGGGAAACCGGAACCAGGTTGTCGCGCTGATCTCGCTTCTCCCTCATGAGAAGCATCCCTCCGGCTGGGTTGAATACGCCTTCTTCGATCTCAGCCAGATCTTCAGGCAGACCGTAGTACGTGAACTGGCGGCCCATTTCTCTGGCCCTAAAGTAGACCTAATCGACGCTGTGCGGCATTCTCGCGCAGCGCCTTGCGACCAAAGGGAGTCAAGTCGTTCTCGGAGTTGGGCATCGTGTCAATCCGACGCCTCGTCAAACTCCAGCCCTCGAATAAATGATTCGAAACTCTCGGCTACGAGGGTGATTCTGTAGTCAAGTTCTTGGTCCACGTGAACCACACTCGGCTCACCCGCGGGACCACAAACTCGATAATCGAGACAGAGCATGTCGTGCCCTGCGGAGGGGCAGTCTGCAAAGTAAATGCCAATTGGCGGATAGCCCCACTCTTCGCACCAGAACTCTCTCCCGAATGAGCCCAGTAATGAGCATGGTTTGGAATCGCCAATGGAGTAGATGCCCGAAACGGCAATGTGGTTTTCAGACCATGACGTGGGCGTTGGCGTGCGGTGATTTGCTCTTTTGGGAATTCCGCCATTTTGCAATTGCGAAAGGGCGACATATGCGGTAGGGAGCTTGTAGCCCAATTGATGTTCGACTGCAGCCACCTTCTCAAGTGTGAGAGGACTATCGATGTATTCCTCTCGGGCGTAGTCAGAATCTACCCAAAAGTCAGAAAGGTCGAAGTCTCGGAAAGGTTCGTTCATGGGTTGCTTTGCAAAAACGAGAAATGTTTTGATGGCTAATGTTGAGCTAACCGGATGTTGAAGTTGAGAGGTAACTGTCGCATCCCGGACGATCACATGAGCCTGCGGGTTCGACAGTTAGGCTGTGCCATCTGAGTTGCCTTTGAGGCCAGCAATGAGATGGCGGAAGCAACAAAACAGTATTTGAATAATTCGAAGTATCCAGTAGGTGACTGACAGCGGGGTGAGAATAAAAACAAATACTCCAATAGGAGCCATGAAAGCATTCCAATCAATACCGTAATTCCTGCAGTCATGCACAAATGCTAATGGTGCACTACTCCAATGGCAACGAGACGCAAACAGAACGCAGAAATACAAAATGCACACTAAGAGCCAAAATATCCACAGTTTGTCTCGCGCTGATATGTTTGCACTCATAGGCAGCCTAGAGCGTGTTATGAACTTCCCGCTGCAGCCAGCACCCGTGCGGCAGCGGGCAGCATGAGCACCGCAAACACCAGGAAATGCAGTCCGCCGAGTACTTCCGGTAGTCGCTCGTAGTCCCGGGAGAGCCTGCGGAACCTCGCCAGCCAGCCGAAGCTTCTCTCCACCACCCAGCGACGCGGCAACAGTACAAAGCCTTTCTTTGCCTCGGGCAGCTTCACGATGTGCAGGTCGATGCCGTTGTCCTGCGCCGCTTTGGATGCCGCTTCACCCGTGTAGCCTTGGTCTGCCCAGGCCAGTTGTACCGTGTGGCCCGTGGCCTGCTGTACGTCTTCGCACAGGCGCTGCACCTGCGCACGTTCCTGTTCGTGTGCAGGCGTGACATGCACTGCCAGCAAGTGGCCCAGCGTGTCCACGGCCATGTGCACCTTGCTGCCGCGCTTGCGTTTGTAGCCGTCGTAGCCTGCACGTGGACCGCTCTCGCAACTCGATTGCAGCGTGCGCCCATCCATCACTACTGCGCTGGGCTGGCCCTGGCGACCCTGTGCCACGCGGATGATGGAGCGCAGATCCGACACCATCGCCTCGAAGCAGCCCGCGTCAAGCCAACGCCTGCTTTGCTGGTAGACCGCCTCCCACGGCGGCAGATCGTTGGGCAGCATCCGCCAGGGCGCTCCTGCGCGCACCAGCCAGCGCAGCGAGTTGAAGACTTCGCGCAGATCATGCTCGCGCTGGGGCGCGTGCTGATTCATCAAGGTCAGGTAGGGCGCAGCGAAGCTCCATTCTTCATCGCTAACGTCTGTCGGGTAAGGCTTGCGGGGCATCTGCAAACTCTACCCTTGGCTCCGTGCTCACGCAGCAAAGTTCATAACACGCTCTAAGGAAGGTCAGCACGAATCACTTGGAAGTGAGCTACTCCCGGCCGTGAGATAAAGCCAGCCCCGGCAAGGCGCCCAAACGCTGTCCAAGCGCCTCCTGGGGGAAGCAATTCCCCGATTTCCTGGGCATTACGCCCCTTGCACACGCACTTGCCCCATGGCCAGCAATTCGTGCCTGACCATCCACAAGTTGGACAGGGCAAACAGCGTGACGATCTGCGCCGTGTTCTTCCTCAAACCACGGTAGCGCACCTTCACATAACCAAACTGCTGCTTGAGCACGCGGAACGGGTGTTCCACTTTGGCCCGGATGCGCGCCTTGGTGCGCTCGAATTGGTCGATCAGTGCATCAAGAGGCTTGTCCTTGTCCAACGCCCGGCGCAATCCTGGGCGCATGGCCACATGCCAGCGTACGCCAGGCCTGGCGTCAGGCCGCCTGTCCACGCCTTGATAGCCCGCATCGCCAAAGGCATCTGTCTCCTGCCCGTGCAACAGGCTGTTGGCTTCGACGATGTCGCTGACGTTGCCAGCCGTGCCCCGCACTGTGTGTACCAGACCCGAGTCCGCATCCACTGCGATGTGGGCCTTCATGCCGAAGTACCACTGGTTGCCCTTCTTGCTCTGGTGCATCTCGGGGTCTCGCGCCTTGTCTTCGTTCTTGGTCGAACTCGGCGCTGCAATCAGCGTGGCATCCACCACGGTGCCCGCCTTCAACTGCAATCCCTTGGCCTGCAGCAGCGCGTTGACCGTGGCCAGGATTTGTTCGGCCAGCTTGTGGCGCTCCAGCAGGTGGCGAAACCTCAGGATGCTCGATTCGCTGGGAATGTGTTCGTCCCAGTGGGATAGGCCTGCAAAATCACGGAAGGCAGGCACGTCGTGCAGCGCTTCCTCCATGGCTGGGTCGCTGAGCTTGAACCATTGCTGCATGAAATGGATACGCAGCAGGGTCTGCACTGCAAAGGGCTGCTGGCCGCGGCGACCACTCTCGGGGGCGTAAGGCTCGATCAGCGAGACCAGTTCAGCCCATGGCACCACCAGCGCCATCGCATCCAGGAATTCGCGCTTGCGTGTGCGCTTGACGGTGTTGCTCATGCCCAGGCTGCTTTGCTTCATGCGTGAATTGTCTCGCCTTCACGCCCGCTCAAACACATCGCATCGGGATTCGTGCAGAGAATCCTTAATGTGTTTTAGGCCGCAAAACCTGCGGGATAAATTGGACTGTGAAGGATATTCTGGGCACTGATTTTTCCTGGGCGCGGCTTGCAGTAAGGGTTTGCAAGGGTTGAACTGTTTAAACGTCCAAGTATAAAAATGCCTGGGAACCCGACACGCGCTACCTCACCAAACTACCGCGTGTCGTAGCCGCACACCGGGATTTCCATCGGCTGCTGCAGCAAGTCAATGGGGCTTCCTGATTGTGCTTCTGAAAGGTGCTTCAGGGTCCAAGCCAGACCCACCCGTCTGCAATTGAACAGCGTGGTACGTCTCCTCGCAACTCGGCGGGAAGGTGGGGGGCATTTCCAATGCCGTCCAGCCGTCAAACGTTACCTCCCTCATCCCCCAAACAACCGCGCAATCCCCCCCTGCAAATGCGACTCCGCCGCTTGTCTGGCCGCTGCCGCAGCCTGCTGCGCAATGGCCTGCTCAATAGCAGCATGCTCGCGGCATACGTCGGCCAGTCGCTCGCCCTTGGGGCGACCGGCCAGGCTGCGGACCAGGCCGATGCTGAAGCGGATTTGCGGCGCCAGGGCGGCCATGGTCATGCTGAAGAAGCGGTTGCCGCAGGCCATGGCAATAGCTTCGTGGAAGGCGATGTCTTCTTCCATGGCGTCTTGCCCCGCGTGCAGTGCGGCCTCAAAGCGCTCGCGGCAGTGGCGGATGTGGGCCATTTGCGCATCGGTGCGCACCTGGGCGGCGCGGGCGGCTGTTTCGCCCTCCATGCAGCAGCGAAATTCCAAAAATGCCCGGATGTCGGGGATGTTGCTGAGCGTGCCAAAAGACAGCCGCTCGCCCTGGGGCATGACGTCGGCCACAAAGTTGCCGGAGCCTTTGCGCGTGTGGATGCGGCCCTCGTCTCGCAGCCGGGCCAGCGCCTGGCGCAGCACCGGGTGCGATACGACCAGACGCTGGGGCAAGGCGGTTTTGCTGGGCAGCCGGACAGCCGGACAGCCGGGCGCGTGCTTCGTAGCCGGGCGCGCCCAGCAGGCTCACCAGTTCGTGTGTACGCCGCCAGCAGATCACCGACTGGATGCAGACCGAGACCCAGCGCTGGGGCAAGCTGGTGAGGGAGCACAACATCCAGGCCAACTGAGTCTGAGCTGGGGCGGGCGAGTGCTTCTGCGCTGCGGCCGCCCTGGCTGTGAGCGCCGTTGTAGATGCCACCGGGCGCTTGCCATCGGCTGGTGTTTGGGTGCAATGACCTGCGTCAGACGCTGTGCAAATTACCTAGGGTTTGTCCTAGTCATTGAATAACGTACTAGTTAGTACATTGCATGCACTTTCATCAAACAAGGCGCTT
Organism: Acidovorax sp. 56; assembly: GCF_002749705.1. Taxonomy (NCBI): domain Bacteria; kingdom Pseudomonadati; phylum Pseudomonadota; class Betaproteobacteria; order Burkholderiales; family Comamonadaceae; genus Acidovorax; species Acidovorax sp. 56. The sequence goes on along the minus strand of NZ_PEEV01000001.1, from coordinate 1,648,482 downwards.
TTTTGCGCCGGATGTGTATGTCTTCCAACACTTCTCCGTCGGCCACCCACGCTGGCACCGCCAGCCACAATCCCCGCAAGGCGGCCCTCGCCAGCTGGATTGGCAGTGCTGTCGAGTACTACGACTTCTTCATCTACGGCACGGCCGCTGCGCTGGTGTTCGGCAAGCTGTTCTTTCCGTCGATTGACCCGCAACTGGCCAACGTGGCGGCGTTTGCCACGTTTGGCGTGGCCTACATCACCCGGCCCTTGGGGGCGGTGCTGCTGGGGCACATTGGCGACAAGTTTGGGCGCAAGAAGGTGCTCACGCTCACGCTGCTGCTCATGGGCTTTTCGACCTTCATGATTGGTGTGTTGCCCACGTATGAGCAAATCGGCTTTGCCGCGCCTGCGCTGCTGGTGGTGATGCGTTTGCTGCAAGGTGTCTCGGCGGCGGGCGAGCAGGCCGGGGCCAATTCGATGACGTTGGAGCATGCGCCCGACCATCGCCGCGCCTTCTTCACCAGCTTCACGCTGTCGGGTACGCAGGCGGGGCTCATCCTGGCCACGTTGGTGTTCATTCCCATTTCGGCGTTGCCTGAGGACCAGTTGCTGGCCTGGGGCTGGCGCATTCCGTTCTTGCTGAGTGCGGTGGTGGTGGCGGTGGGCTTTTGGGTGCGCCGCACCTTGCCTGAGACGCCCGCGTTTGAAGAAGACGCCCAAGCCAAGGGCAAGGCCAAGTTGCCGGTGGTAGAGCTGTTCACCCAGCACAAGGCCCAGGTGCTGCGCGTGGTGTTTGCCGCGCTGGTGTCGGTGGTCAGCACCATCTTCAGCGTGTTCACGCTGTCGTATGCGGTCAACACCATCCACATCCCGCGCGCCACCATGCTCACGGTGCTGGTGCTGGCCAACCTGGTGGCGCTGGGCGCCATCCCGCTGTGGGCCACGCTGTCAGACCGCATTGGCCGCCGCCCTGTGTTCATCCTGGGTGCCCTGGGCTCTGCCGCGCTGATCTGGCCCTACATGTGGGCGCTGAGCACGGCCAATATTCCGCTGATTTTTGCGCTGGGCATTTTGCTGTCGGGCGTGGTGTACAGCGCCGCCAACGGTGTGTGGCCCGCCCTGTATGGCGAGATGTTTGACACCCGCGTGCGCTTGTCGGGCATGGCCATTGGCACGCAGCTGGGCTTTGCCTTGGGTGGCTTTGCGCCCACCATCAGCGCGGCCATTTTGGGCACTGGCCCTACGGGCTGGATTCCGGTGGCGGCGTTCACCACGGGCGCTGCGGTGGTGTCGGCCATCTCGGCCTTCACCGCGCGTGAAACCTATCGTGTGCCCATGGCACAGCTGGGCAAGTACGGCGCCGCATCGGCCGCCCCCGCCAAGTCTTCGCAACGTGGGGCACAAACCGCATGATCTCCGGCAAAACCGCACTCATCGCCCACCTGGGCTACCCCACGGAGTCGTTCAAGGCCCCGATGATCTACAACCCCTGGTTTGAAAAGCAGGGCATTGATGCGGTGGTGGTGCCCATGGGCGTCAAGCCCGATGACTACACCGCCACGCTGGCCGCGCTCTCGCGCTTTACCAACCTCAAGGGCGCCTTGGTGACCATGCCGCACAAGGTCACCACCTTGTCGCTGGCCGACGAAGTCACGCCCACAGCCCGCATTGCCGGGGCCTGCAACGCGCTGCTGCTGCGCCCCGATGGCACCTGGCTGGGCGACCAGTTCGATGGCGCGGGCTTTGTGCGCGGGCTGCTGCGCAAGGGGCGCACGCTGCGCGGGGCGCGTGTGATCGTGTCGGGCGCGGGGGGCGTGGGCTCGGCCATTGCGGCCTCGCTGGCGGCTGAGGGCGTGGCCCACATCAGTCTGTATGACACCTATGCCGCCAGCGCCGAAGGCCTGGCCGAGCGCCTGCGCGCCCACTACCCGCAGCTGGTGGTGCAGACGGGCTCCAACGACCCGGCGGGTTTTGACGTGGTGGTGAACGCCACGCCGCTGGGCATGAAGGAGGGCGACCCGCTGCCCTTTGATGTGGCGCGCATCGACGCTGGTGCCATGGTGGGCGAGGTGGTGATGAAGACCGAATACACGCCGCTGCTGCAAGCCGCGCTGGCCAAGGGCTGCGGTGTGCAGGTGGGCACCGACATGCTGTTCGAGATGATTCCGGCCTACCTGGAATTCTTTGGCTACGGCACCGCCACGGCCGATGAGCTGCGCGCCGTGGCGCGCATCAAGTATTGAAGTATTGATATGCCCCCTGAGTCGCTTCGCGCCTTCCCCCTCGGGGGACGACGGCCTTTGCTGCGGGGCGGCCCTTGCTGGCCGTCCTGCGCTGGGTGGCGCGCCAGTTGCCGAGGTAGCGCGCTACTCACTGCTTAGCACGAGACCCGCCTTTTTGCTTGAAGACTTTGTTGCTGAATAGAGCTTTACCTATGCGCCGATCCATTGCCACCGTCTCCCTGAGCGGAACCCTGCGCCAGAAGCTCGAAGCCATTGCCGCTGCGCGGTTCGATGGCATTGAGCTGTTTGAGCCCGACTTCATCAGCTTCACCGGCAGCGCGCGCGAGTTGCGCCAGCAAGCCGCCGATCTGGGCCTGGGCATTGACCTGTACCAGCCGTTTCGCGACTTTGAGGGCATGCCCGACGATCTGTTTCGCCGCAGCCTGGACCGTGCCGAGCGCAAGTTCGATGTGATGCAGGAGCTGGGCTGCCCGCTGATGCTGGTGTGCTCCAACACCTCGCCCGCATCGCTGGGCGATGCCGAGCGCGCGGCGGCGCAACTGCACGAGCTGGCCGAGCGCGCCAGCCGCCGCAACCTGCGCATTGGCTACGAGGCCCTGGCTTGGGGCAAGTGGGTCAACCTGTACCAACAGGCGTGGAACATTGTCGAAAAGGCCGACCATCCGCACCTGGGGCTGATTCTGGACAGCTTCCACACCCTGTCGCTGCGCGACGACCCGATGGGCATTGCCGACATTCCGGGTGAGCGCATCTTCTTTGTGCAGATGGCCGACGCGCCGCTGCTGGCCATGGACGTGATCCAGTGGGCGCGCCACCACCGCAACTTTCCCGGCCAGGGGCAGCTGGATGTGGTGACGTTTTTTGAGCAGGCGCTGCTGGCGGGCTACACCGGCAACCTGTCGCTCGAAATCTTCAACGATGTGTTCCGCGAAACGCCGAACCGTCGCACGGCGCTGGACGCCATGCGCTCGCTGCTGTTCTTGGAGAGCGAATGCAAGAACCGGCTGACGGCCCGCACGCAGGCCGCATCGAGCGAGGCCCGCGCCCCCGCTGCCACCCGCGCGCTGCAGCGGCTGGACCTGGCTGCGCCGCCCGCCGTGCAGCCCGTGGGCGGCTTCAGCTTCATCGAGTTTGGTGTGGACGAGCCCACGGGTCAGGCGCTGGCCAGCACCTTCACCGCGCTGGGCTTTGAGCACACGGGCCGCCACCGCAGCAAGGCGGTGGATTTGTACTGCCAGGGCGATATCCAGTTCGTCATCAACACCCAGCCGGGCTCGGAGGCGCGCCAGCGCTTTGACGAGCTGGGCCCCTCGGTGTGCGCCATGGGCCTGGTCGCGCCCGACCCGGTGCAGGCCGCCAACCGCGCAGCCGCCCTGCTATCGGCCCGGCACGTGAGCCCGCTGGGGCCGAATGAGCTGCAACTGCCTGCCATCATCTCGCCCGGCGGCGCGGTGGTGCACTTTGTGCACGCGGGCTCCACACTCGATGCCGACTTTGTCGCCCCCGTGCCCCGTGCGCCCGTGCCTGCGCAGTGCGGCCTCACGCATGTGGACCACATGGCCCTGGCGCTGGCCAACGACCAGCTGGACACCTGGACGCTGTTTGCCCAGTCCATCCTGGGCCTGAGTGCGGGCGAGAGCCTGGAGCTGGCCGACCCGTTCGGGCTGATCCGCAGCTGCGCGCTCACCAACGCCGAGCGCAATCTGCGCCTGGTGCTCAATGTCTCCAAAAGCCAGCGCACGCGCACGGCGCAGCAGGTGCGGGCCACGGGCCGCTCGGGCGGCGGCGTGCACCACATCGCACTGGCCACGAACGACATCTTTGCCACCGTGCAGCGCCTCACGGCCCAGGGCGTGAAGTGGGTGCCCATCAGCCCCAACTATTACGACGACCTGCTGGCCCGCCTGGACCTGGGCGAGGCCCTGGTGCGCCGCATGCAGGCGCTGAACATCGTGGCCGATGTGTCGCCGGGCGGCGGGCGCTTTTTGCACGCCTACACCGAGCCCTTTGCCGACCGCTTCTTCTTTGAAGTGGTGCAGCGCGAAGGCGGCTACGACGGCTATGGTGCCGTGAACGCCGCCGTGCGCATGGCTGCACAAGAGCAGGCGCAGCACGCAGACGCGGGCCGCTGAGGGCTGGGGGAGGGTGGGGACGGCAGTGCCTTGCTGGCCGCAGCGAGGGGCCGTCTTTCATGGAGATGCTGGATTGGGTGGATGTCTTAGAGAGGGGTATCAGCCTGTGCACCAGCTGCGGCGCTCGGGAATTGCCCCCTCTCCCGCCAGGGGAGAGGGAGTGAGGGCCATCGGTGATCGGTGGCTCATCAGCAAAAATGACCGCTAGCGCTTGCAGAATAAGCGCAAGCAGCTATTGATTTGATAGTGAATGGGCAGATGGCCACAGCCACGGCCTAGCCCCGCGCCCCTGCCGCGTAGGCTGGCGTAGCGCATCTGCTCTGCTTGTTTGCGCCACCACTGCGCCTGTTCGGTGGTGCGCCGGGCGCGTAAAGTGGCAGGCGGCCGCAGGCCTTGCTCTGTGTTTGTGCCGTCCCCTACAAGCCTTCACACAACGACCCTATGACCGAATTTGTTCGCACCCGGCTGCGCGCCCTGGCGCTGTGGGGCGCCGCCCTGGCCTGCAGTGCTGCAGGGGCTGCGCCCGGTGCTGCGGATGCCGCAGGCGTCCAGCCCGTGCCCGCTGCCGCTGCGCCAACTGCTGCGCTCTCAGGCATGGCGTCGCGCGTGCTGGCCTGCACCGCCTGCCATGGCAAAGAAGGCCGCGCCACGCCCGAGGGCTACTTCCCGCGCATCGCGGGCAAGCCCGCGGGCTATCTGGCCAACCAGTTGCTCAACTTCCGCGACGGGCGGCGGAGCTACCCGCAGATGGCGTACCTGCTGGAGCACCTGAGCGACGACTACCTGCGCGAGATGGCCGCCCACTTTGCGGCGCTGGACGTGCCGTATCCCCCGGCCCCCGCGCCCCAGGGCACGCCTGCGCAACGGGCCCAAGGCCAGGCGTTGGTGCAGCAGGGCGATGCGGCGCGAAAGATTCCGGCCTGCGTGCAGTGCCACGGTGCGGCCCTGACGGGGGTGGCCCCGTCCATCCCCGGCCTGCTGGGCCTGCCGCGTGATTACCTCAACAGCCAGCTCGGCGCCTGGAAGACCGGCCAGCGCAAGGCCCACGCGCCCGACTGCATGGCCGATGTGGCGCGCCAGCTCACGCCTGAGGATGTGAGTGCGGTGTCTGCCTGGCTGGCCGCGCAGCCGGTGCCCGGCCATGGCAAGCCTGCCAGCAGCCTGCCCGCCGCGATGCCTGCGCGCTGTGGCGGTGTGGCCGAAGGAGGCCGCCCATGAAGCGGCTGAACCTGCGGCGACTTTTGCGATGGGTGTCCGGCACCCTGGCCACGGTGGGCGTGGCGGCCGCTGCCATCGTGGCGCTGAACCTGCGTGGCGAAGCCCCTTTGCCCACGGCCGAAACCCTGCAGACCACCCCCGCGCTGGTGGCGCAGGGCGCGTACCTGGCCCGCGTGGGCAACTGCATGGCCTGCCACACCGCCCAGGGCGGCGCACCGTGGGCCGGTGGCCGGGGCATTGAGACGCCGTTTGGCATGGTCTACAGCCCCAATCTCACGCCCGACAAAGCCACGGGCCTGGGCGCGTGGACATCGGCCGAGTTCTGGCGCGCCCTGCACCACGGGCGCAGCAAGGATGGGCGCCTGCTGTACCCGGCGTTTCCGTACCCCAGCTACACGCACGTCACGCGTGAAGACTCGGACGCCCTCTACGCCTATCTGCAAAGCCTGAAGCCCGTGGCGCAGGCCAACACAGCGCACGCGCTGCGCTTTCCGTACAGCACCCAGGCGGCGCTGGGGGTGTGGCGGGCGCTGTTCTTTGCGCCCGGTGCCCCGGTGGCGCAGGCGGCCTCTGCAACCACCACCACCTCCTCCTCCCCCGACTACCAGCGCGGCGCCTACCTCGTCAACGGCCTGGGCCACTGCGCGGCCTGCCATACGCCGCGCAATGCCATGGGCGCCACCAGGGATGGGCAGGCTTTGGCAGGGGGGCTGATCCCGGTGCAGAACTGGCTGGCCCCGGCGCTCACTGACCCCGCCCAGGCTGGCGTGCAGGCGTGGAGCGAGGCCGATGTGATGGCCTTGCTCCAAACCGGCGTGGCCCCGCACGGCTCGGTCATCGGCCCCATGGCCGAGGTGGTGCACCGCAGCACCCAGTATCTGAGCGATGCCGATGCCCGGGCCATGGCCGTGTACCTCAAGGCCTTGCCGCAGCAGGCCAAGGAGCCATCCGTGTCACCAGCGCCACCCGCCGCATCGGCCATGGCGCGTGGGGCCAAGGTGTACGAAGCCCAGTGCGCCCAGTGCCACGGCGCGCAAGGGCAGGGCGCGAAGGACGAGGCGGGGGAACCCGCCTTCCCGCCCCTGGCGGGCAACCGCGCCGTGGTGCTGGCCGACCCGACCAACCTGGTGCGTGTGGTGCTGCAGGGCGGCTACCTGCCCGCCACGGCGGGCAACCCGCGCCCGCATGGCATGCCGCCCTTTCAGCACCTGCTGGGCGATGAGGATGTGGCCGCTGTGGCCACCTTTGTCAGGAGCAGCTGGGGCAACCAGGCCGCCGGTGTGGGTACCATCGAGGTTTACCGCGCCCGCGAACGGCGCAGTCCGTGATCCCGTTGTAGCCCTGGCCCTTGCCTTGCGGGCTTGAGGAGTTGAACCGATGCCCAGCCCTGCCGCCTTGCCTGTTGATTCCGCCACCACCGCCCAGCCCAGCGGCTGGTGGGCCGTGTGCCTGTGCGCGGGCTGGTGCGGCACCTGCCGCGACTACCGGGCGCTGTTTGACACCCTGGCCCAGGCCCACCCCGACGTGCGCTTTGAATGGGTGGACATTGAGGACGAATCGGAGCTGGCAGGTGACCTGGATGTGGAGACCTTCCCTACGCTGCTGATCGCCGATGGGCGCAAGGCGCATTTTTTGGGCCCCTTGCTGCCCCAGGCCGCTGTGCTCGATCGATTGCTGGCCACCCTGCGCAGCGGTGCCCCTTCGGGCGCGGCCACCGACCCCATGGCGCAAGAGGTGTTTGACCGCGTGCGCGCAGACCGCACCGTGGCGGGTGCTTGATGCTACTAAATGTATAGCTGCTGGCGCTTATTTATCAAGCGATAGAAGCCATTTTGACTTGTAATGTCTGACACCTTCTGGTTCGATCCCGACTCTTTGCGTGCCTTGTGCGAGGACGGCCCCTGGATGCGCGGCAAGGCCTTGCTGGCACAAGGTTTGGTGGGCGAGCCGGACATTGAACCAATGGACGAAGGCTGGCGGATACAGGCCCTGGTGCAGGGCACGCAGCACCTACCGTATGAGGTGGCCGTCACCATGGCGGTGATGCCCGATGGCCAGGTGGATTACTGGCGCAGCGTGTGCGACTGCCCCGTGGGCCGCCAGTGCAAGCATGCCGTGGCGTTGATGCTCAAGGCGGCCCGCCTGCCGCTGAGCGATGAAGCCCGCGCGGCAGCGGCCCCGCGCAAGGATGTGAGCGCGGCGGCAGCGTCCTTGTCGGCCCGCGAGCGCATGGCCGCCGTGCAGCAGGCGGAGGCCCAGGCCCAGCTGGTGAACTGGCTGGCCGCGCTGGACCGCGCCGCTGGGGGCGATGTGGTGCTCAGCCCCACCGACCGCAGCGCGCGGCCTGAGCAGTATTTGTATTTGGCGTCGGTGGTGGGTGGCGCGCGCCAGCCCACCCAGTTGCAGCTCGAAGCCGTGGTGTCCTACCCCAAGCTGACCGGTGGCTGGGCCAAGCCCAAGCAGGTGCGCACCCAGCCCGCCAAGGGCCAGGCGGTGTACAACCAGGCCAGCGAGACCGATCGCCAGGTGCTGCAACTGCTGCGCGCCATGCCACGCAGCCAGGGGTATTACTCGGCCTACAGCGGCGCGCCCTGCGCGGTGCTGGAGGGGCAGGTCGGCTTGCTGGCGCTGCAGCAGGCGGCCAGCACCGGGCGGCTGTTTGCCGATGCGGGCGGCTCCACCGTGGGCGAGCCGCTGCGCTTTGCCCCTGCGCGCGCGCTGCAGTGGCTGTGGCGCGAAGTGCCCGCGCAGCCCGGTGCCTTGTCGGCCGAGCCCGCTTGGCAGCTGCGCGCAGCCCTGTCGGGCGATGGCGGCACGCTGTGCCACAACAGCCCGCCCTTGTTCGTCGACGCCGAGCGGGGCGAATGCGGGCCGGTGGACCTGGGCACGGTCACTGCGGCGCAGCTGGATGTGCTGCTCAAGGCCCCCGCGCTGCGGGTGTCGGCCATCGAGAAGTACCAGGACGAAATGGCCCGCAGCCTGCCCCACGTGCCCCTGCCGCCGGTGGTGCAGGGCGTGCAGCGGGTGCAAGGCGTGGTGCCCCGGCCTTGCCTGCACCTGGCACCCACGCCGCTGACCCAGCGGCCTACGCTCGGTTTGGTGATGGCGCGGCTCAGCTTTGACTACGCTGGCCACCGGGGCTGGTGGCCGGGGCAGGGCGCGCAGGTGATGGTGGCGCCGCTGGACGGGAGCGATGGCCCCAAGGTGCTGCTGCAGCGCCACCCGCAGGCGGAGCTGGAAGCCATCCAGAAGCTGATGGCGCTGGGCCTGCTGGCCACGGACGATGGCGTCTTCGGCCTGCCCGGTGAGCGTTCGCAGCAGGCCTGGATGCCCTGGGCCGATGCGGGTTTTGTGGTGTTCAGCGAAGCGGGGTTTGCTGTGATGCAGGACCCGGCCTTGCAGGGCTGGGTGAGCCATGCGCAGAACCTGACGGTGGCGCTGGCACCGCAGCCCGTGGCCCGCGCTGCGAAGTTGGGGCACGAGGGCGGCGGCGAAGCGCAGGGACTGCCCAGTCCTTTTGAACCGGACGCCGGGCGCGCAGGAGTGTTTGATGCACTGCCGAATGTGATGCCGGGTGTGATGCCCGACGAAGCCGCAGACACCTCGCCCTGGTTCTCGCTGTCGCTGGGCGTGGAGCTGGACGGCCAGCGCCACAACGTGCTGCCCTGGCTGCCGGACCTGATCGCCCAGGCGGCGCAGCACCCGCCCGATGCAGCGACCGGGCAGCCGCAGCTGCCGCCCTTTGTTTACGTGCCGCGTGGCGATGCGCAGGGCGGCTTTGTGCGCCTGCCCACCGAGCCGCTGCGCCCCTGGCTGGCCGCTTTGCTCGAACTGGTGGGCGAGCGGGGGACGGATTTTGCCCAGCCCAGCCTGCGCCTGTCGCGCCTGGAGGCCTTGCGCGCCAGCGCCGCTCTGGGCGAAGGCGCGGTGTGGCAGGGCGCGGCTGCGCTGCAGGCCCTGGTGCGGCAACTGCAGGGCGCCAGCCCCATCGCCGAGGTGCCTGTGCCCGCCAGCGTGCGCGCCAGCCTGCGCCCGTACCAGCAGCAGGGGCTGAACTGGTTGCAGTTTCTGCGCGCCCAGGGCCTGGGCGGCATCCTGGCCGATGACATGGGCCTGGGCAAAACGCTGCAGACGTTGGCCCACATCCAGGTCGAAAAGGACGCGGGTCGCCTCACAGCCCCGGCCCTGGTGATCGCGCCGGTGAGCCTGATGGGCAACTGGCACAGCGAGGCCGCGCGCTTTTGCCCCGGCCTGCGCACCCTGGTGCTGCACGGCGCTGGCCGCCATGAGCTGGCCGATTCGGTGGCCGAGCACGACCTGGTCATCGCCCCCTATTCACTGTTGCAACGCGACCGTGAGCGCTGGCTGCAACTGCAGTGGCACCTTGTGGTGCTGGACGAGGCGCAAAACATCAAGAACGCCAGCACCAATGCAGCCCAGGTGGTGTCGGCACTGCAGGCGCGCCACCGGCTGTGCTTGTCGGGCACCCCCATGGAAAACCACTTGGGCGAGATCTGGAGCCTGTTCCACTTTCTCATGCCCGGCTTTTTGGGCAGCCAGCAGCGGTTTCGGGAGCTGTTTCGCAACCCGGTGGAAAAGCAGGGCGACAGCGGGCGCCTGGCGCAATTGCGGGCCCGGGTGGCGCCGTTCATGCTGCGCCGCACCAAGGCGCTGGTGGCGTCCGAGCTGCCGCCCAAGATGGAAACCGTGATGCGCGTGGAGCTGACGGGCGCGCAGGCCGATTTGTACGAAACCATCCGCCTGGGCATGGAAAAGACCGTGCGCGAAGCCCTGCATTCCAAGGGGCTGGCCAAGTCGCAGATCACCATCCTGGATGCGCTGCTCAAGCTGCGCCAGGTGTGCTGCGACCCGCACCTGGTGCCGCTGGAGTCCGCCCGCCAGGTGCGCGAGTCGGCCAAGATGGCGCAGTTGATGGAGCTGCTGCCCGAGATGCTGGCCGAGGGGCGGCGGGTGCTGCTGTTCTCGCAGTTCACCAGCATGCTGGGCTTGATCGAGGCCGAGCTCAAGGCCCGGGGCTTGCCCTGGGTCAAGCTCACCGGCCAAAGCCAAAAGCGCGATGACATCATCCAGCGCTTTACCAGTGGCGAGGTGCCGCTGTTCCTGATCAGCCTGAAGGCGGGCGGTGTGGGGCTGAACCTGCCCCAGGCCGATACCGTCATCCACTACGACCCCTGGTGGAATCCCGCTGCCGAGGCCCAGGCCACTGACCGGGCCCACCGCATCGGCCAGACGCAGCGCCTGTGGGTGGTGAAAATGGTGGCCCAGGGCACCATCGAAGAGCGCATCCTGGCGCTACAAGAGCGCAAGGCACAGCTGGCGCAGGCCATTTATGGTGGCGATGCCGCGCGCAAGGAGCCGCTGTTCACCGAGGCCGACTTGCACGAACTGCTACAGCCCCTGTCGGCGCTGTGAGTGCCATGCGCCTGGGTGGGCCACGCCACATGCCATGGCACGGAAATGGCCGTTTGGCAACAGGCTGGCTTTGCAAATCAAGGCGTTACAGGCTACAATACGTTTCTCACGACCAAGCGGGCGGGTACCAACCGCCCGTTTTTTTTGGCCGTTTGGTTTTGGAGCTCGAAGCTGTCAGAAGGGGGAGTCTTCTGGGGGTTATCGGGTTTTTTGTTTTTCCCGGGATTGAACTGAACACGTGGCACTGCAGCAAATCGTCGAACAAATTGTGATCGGTCTGGGCTATGACCTGGTAGAGATTGAGCGCTCTGCCGGTGGCCTGCTGCGCATCACCATTGATTTGCCCTGGGTGGCGCCTGTTGTGGATGCTCCCCAGCCTGTGCTGGATCAGTTCGTTACGGTGGAAGACTGCGAAAAAGTCACCCGCCAGCTGCAATTTGCGCTGGAAGTGGATGGCGTCGAATACAAGCGCCTGGAAGTGTCATCCCCAGGCATTGACCGCCCCCTTCGCCACGAGCAGGACTTCGTGCGCTTTGAAGGCTCTGTCATCGACATCACCTTGAAGGCGCCCATGGGCGCAGCAGCGGCGGGCCAGGTCAGTGCCAACCGCAAGAAATTTCGCGGCACGCTCGAGCGCGCCGAGTCCGGGGGCTGGCAGATCGTCTGGAGAGACGAGCCTGCGGTCAAGCCCGGCCAGAAAGTCAGCAAAAAACGGGTGCCAGCACCATTGCAGGCACTGGGCTTTGCCCTGGATGAGTTGCGTGATGCGCGCCTGGCGCCCATCGTGGACTTCAAGGGGCGTGCCGGCAAGGCAGAGCAGGGCGCTGCCTGAGCTGTTCAGAACAATTGGGATGGCAGGCCGCCCGCAGGGGCCTGCGTCTTCGGGTGATTGAAATAGGAGAGTCGTCGCATGAATCGCGAATTGTTGATGTTGGTTGAGGCCATTTCGCGCGAGAAGAACGTGGAGCGTGATGTGGTCTTGGGTGCGGTGGAATCGGCCCTGGCCCAGGCTACCAAAAAGCTGTACCAAGGCGAGGTGGACATCCGTGTGTCCATCGATCGCGACAGCGGCAACTACGAGACTTTCCGCCGCTGGCTGGTGGTGCCCGATGACGCCGGTCTGCAAAACCCCGAAGCCGAAGAGCTGCTGATGGATGCCCGCGAACGCGTGGCCGATATCGAGGTGGGTGAGTACATCGAAGAGGGCGTGGAATCCGTGCCCATCGGCCGCATTGGCGCCATGGCGGCCAAGCAGGTCATCCTGCAAAAGATCCGCGACGCTGAGCGCGAAATGCTGCTCAACGACTTCATGTCGCGTGGCGAAAAGATCTTTACCGGCACCGTCAAGCGCATGGACAAGGGCGACATCATTGTCGAGTCTGGCCGTGTGGAAGGCCGCCTGCGTCGCAGCGAGATGATCCCCAAGGAAAATCTGCGCAGCGGCGACCGTGTGCGCGCCATGATCATGGAAGTGGACCTGACGCTGCGTGGCGCTCCCATCATCCTGTCGCGTTCGGCCCCCGAATTCATGGTCGAACTCTTCCGCCAGGAAGTGCCTGAAATCGAGCAAGGCCTGCTGGAGATCAAGAACTGCGCCCGTGACCCCGGCTCGCGCGCCAAGATCGCCGTGCTGAGCCACGACAAGCGCGTGGACCCCATCGGCACTTGCGTTGGTGTGCGCGGCACTCGTGTGAACGCCGTGACCAACGAGTTGGCTGGCGAGCGTGTGGACATCGTTCTGTGGTCCGAAGACCCCGCCCAGTTTGTGATTGGTGCGCTGGCGCCTGCCAACGTGTCCTCCATCGTGGTGGACGAAGAAAAACACGCCATGGATGTGGTGGTGGACGAGGAAAACCTTGCCATCGCCATCGGCCGTGGTGGCCAGAATGTGCGCCTGGCTTCCGACCTGACGGGCTGGAAGATCAACATCATGGACGCTGCCGAGTCTGCCCAAAAGCAGGCCAACGAGTCCGATGCCTCGCGCCGTCTGTTCATGGAGAAGCTGGATGTGGACGAGGAAATCGCCGACATCCTGATCTCAGAAGGCTTTGCCACCCTGGAAGAAGTGGCCTATGTGCCGCTGCAGGAAATGCTGGAGATCGAATCGTTTGACGAAGACACCGTGAACGAGCTGCGTGCCCGTGCCAAGGATGCGCTGCTGACCATGGAAATCGCCCGTGAGGAAAGCGTGGATGAGGTCTCTCAAGACCTGCGCGACCTCGACGGCATCACCCCCGACCTGATTGCCAAGCTGGCTGAAGGCGGTGTGCACACACGTGACGACCTGGCCGATCTGGCCATTGATGAGCTGACCGACCTGACCGGGCAGTCTGCAGAAGATGCCAAGGCCTTGATCATGAAGGCCCGCGAACATTGGTTCGCGGCGGGGCAAGAGTAAAGGTCAGGGAGGCACGAACCAAATATGTCCAGTAATACTGTCGCCGAGTTCGCAAACGAACTCAAAAAATCGCCTGAAACTCTGCTTGACCAGCTCAAGGCTGCGGGTGTGAGCAAGGCTGCCCCTTCGGATGCCCTGACCGAGCCCGACAAGCAAAAGCTGTTGGCTTACCTTCAGGCCAGCCACGGCACCGCTTCGGGTGATCGCAAGAAGATCACCATGGTCAAGAAGTCCACCAGCGAAATCAAGCAGGCCGATGCCACTGGCAAGGCCCGCACGATCCAGGTGGAAGTGCGCAAGAAGCGCACCTTCATCCAGCGCGATGAAGGCGTCGAGTCCGCTGCTGAATCTGCAGCGCCTGCCGCCGAAGAAGCCGCTGTTTCCAGCGAGGACATCGAATTGGCTCGCCGCGAGGAAGAAGCCCGCCGCCAGGCCGAGTTGATTCGCCGCCAGGAGACAGAGCTCGCTGAAAAGCGTGCCGAGCGCGAAGCCCGCGAAAAGCGTGAGCGCGAAGCCGAAGAGCGTGCCGCCGCCTACGCAGCCCAGGAAGCCGAAAAGAAGGCGCAGGCGTCTGCTGTCAAGCAGGAAGCCACCCGTGAACAGGCTGCTGAAGCTGCTGCGCGCAATGCCGCCCAGACCGAAGCCCGCGAAAAGGCCGCTGCCGAATCCAAGGCGCGTGCCGACGAAGAAACCGCGCGCGCTGCCGATCTGGACGCCCGCCGCCGCAAGGCCGAGGCCGAAGCTGCAGCGATCCGCTCCATGATGGCAACGCCCAAGAAGGCGGTCATGGTGGCCAAGAAGCCCGAAGAACCCAAGCCAGTGGCCAAGCCTGCTGCTGTGGGTGACGCCAAGAAGGGCACTTTGCACAAGCCTGCCGTTGGTACCGGCACAGGGCCGCGCAATGCGGGTGCTGCTGCACCTGCTGCGCCTGGCGCAGGGGCTGGCAAGGAAGTCAAATCGGCCAAGCTGTCCTCCAGCTGGGCCAATGACACGGCCAAGAAGAAAGAAATCAAGACCCGCGGCGACAGCAGCGGTGGTGTGGGGCGCAACAACTGGCGCGGTGGTCCTCGTGGCCGCCGTGGCGACAACCGCGATCAGCGTGATGACCACCAGCAATCTGCGCCGGTGGAAGCCCGCATCATTGAAGTGCATGTGCCTGAAACCATCACGGTGGCAGAGCTGGCGCACAAGATGTCGATCAAGGCCTCTGAAGTCATCAAGGCTTTGATGAAGATGGGCCAGATGGTCACCATCAACCAGCCGCTGGACCAGGACACTGCCATGATCGTGGTGGAAGAACTGGGCCACAAGGCGGTGGTGGCGGCACTGGACGATCCAGAAGCCTTCACCGACGAAGATGCAGGTCAGCAAAACGCAGAGCTGTTGCCTCGTGCCCCTGTGGTGACCGTCATGGGCCACGTCGACCACGGCAAGACCTCGTTGCTGGACTACATCCGCCGCGCCAAGGTGGCTGCGGGCGAAGCCGGTGGCATTACGCAGCACATTGGTGCCTACCACGTCGAAACGCCACGCGGCATGGTGTCGTTCCTGGATACCCCAGGTCACGAGGCCTTTACGGCCATGCGTGCCCGCGGTGCCCAGGCTACCGACATCGTGATTCTGGTGGTGGCAGCGGACGACGGTGTCATGCCCCAGACCAAGGAAGCCATCAAGCACGCCAAGGCGGCTGGTGTTCCTATCGTGGTGGCCATTACCAAGGCCGACAAGCCCGATGCCAACCCCGACCGCGTCAAGCAAGAGCTGGTGGTGGAAGAGGTGGTGCCGGAAGAATACGGTGGTGATTCGCCGTTCGTACCTGTGTCTTCCAAGACGGGTATGGGCATTGACGCACTGCTGGAGCAAGTGCTGTTGCAAGCCGAAGTGCTGGAGCTGAAGGCCCCGGTGGAATCGCTGGCCAAGGGCCTGGTGATTGAAGCCCAGCTGGACAAGGGCCGCGGCCCCGTGGCCACGGTGCTGGTGCAATCCGGTACGCTCAAGGTGGGCGATATCGTGCTGGCTGGCCAGACCTATGGCCGTGTGCGCGCCATGCTGGACGAAAACGGCAAGGTCGCCAAGACCGCAGGTCCTTCGATCCCGGTGGAAATCCAGGGTCTGACGGAAGTGCCGCAGGCGGGCGACGACTTCATGGTGATGACCGACGAGCGCCGTGCGCGCGAAATCGCCACCTACCGTGCAGGCAAGTTCCGCAACACCAAGCTGGCCAAGCAGCAAGCCGCCAAGCTGGAAAACATGTTTGCCGACATGACGGCGGGCGAGGTCAAGACCCTGCCCATCATCGTCAAGGCCGACGTGCAGGGTTCGCAGGAAGCGCTGTCGCAATCGTTGCTCAAGCTCTCGACCGACGAAATCAAGGTGCAACTGGTGTACGCCGGCGTGGGCGGCATCAGCGAGTCCGACATCAACCTGGCGATCGCCTCCAAGGCCATCGTGATTGGCTTCAATGTGCGTGCCGATGCCGGCGCTCGCAAGACAGCCGAAGGCAATGGCGTGGACCTGCATTACTACAGCATCATTTACGACGCTGTGGACGAGCTCAAGGTCGCTATGTCGGGCATGCTGGCCCCAGAGCAACGCGAAGAGATCATTGGTACGGCCGAAATCCGCACTGTGTTCGTGGCAACGAAGATCGGCACGATTGCCGGCTCGTACATCACGTCCGGTATGGTGCACCGCAATGCCAAGTTCCGCCTGCTGCGCGACAACGTGGTGGTCTACACCGGCGATGTCGACTCGGTCAAGCGCCTCAAGGACGACGTCAAGGAAGTCAAGGAAGGCTTCGAGTGCGGTATCAAGCTCAAGAACTACAACGACATCAAAGAAGGCGATCACCTCGAATTCTTTGACATCAAGGAAATCGCACGGACGCTGTAAGGCGTACCAGGCAAGAGCGACGACATGGCAGCGAAGAAATCCTCCACTCCCAACCGCGCCTTCAAGGTGGCCGATCAGATCCAGCGCGATCTGACCGAGCTGATTGCGCGCGAGCTGAAAGACCCGCGCGTGGGCATGGTGACGCTGCAGGGTGTGGAGGTCACCCCTGACTACGCCCATGCCAAGGTGTTCTTCAGCCTGCTGACGGGCGACCCTGTGGAGACACAGGTGGCGCTGAACCAGGCCGCGGGCTTTTTGCGCAATGGTTTGTTCAAGCGCTTGCACATCCATACGGTGCCTACGCTGCACTTCATGTTCGATCGCACCTCTGAGCGTGCGGCCGATATGAATGCGCTGATTGCGCGCGCCGTTGCTTCTCGCGCCAAAGACGACGAGGAAGCATGACCGAGCGCGCTCCCCGCATCCGGGTGCAGCGGCGCCCGGTGCACGGAGTGCTGCTGCTCGACAAACCCCTGGGCCTGTCCAGTAACGACGCCTTGCAAAAGGCGAAGTGGCTGCTGCGCGCCGAAAAAGCGGGCCACACCGGCACGCTGGATCCGCTGGCTTCCGGCGTGCTACCGCTGTGCTTTGGTGCTGCCACCAAGTTCAGCCAGTTGCAGTTGGAGGCGGCCAAAACCTACGAAGCCATTGCGCTGCTGGGCACCACCACCACCACCGGCGACGCCGAGGGGGATGTGCTGGAGCGCCGTGAGGTGCTGCCCGAGCAGGTGACGCCAGAGCGTATTGCTGCCGTGCAGCAACAGTTCACGGGCCCGATCAGCCAGGTGCCGCCCATGCACAGTGCGCTGAAGAAGGACGGCAAGGCGCTGTACGAATATGCCCGCGCCGGCATTGCCGTGGAGCGCGAAGCGCGCAATGTGGTCATTCATGCATTGGAATTGACCCTTGCGCGCACAGAACAAGCGCAGGTAGCTATCAAAATGATAGTGACTTGCAGCAAGGGAACGTACATCCGTACCCTGGGGGAAGACATTGGTGCTGCGCTGGGGGTGGGGGCTCACCTGACCTTTTTGCGCCGTATTGATACGGGGGGTCTTGGTGTCGAGCGCTGCGTCACACTGGCGCAGCTGGAGGCCATGGACGAGGCAGGGCGTCTGGCCTGCCTGGAGCCCCCTGAGTCGCTGCTGGTGGGGCACACGCGTGTCACGTTGGACGGCGACAATGCGGCCCGGTTCCTGTCGGGCGTGCGTCGCCGTGGATCCTGGCCGGACGCCAGTGCCGTGGCGGTTTTTGGTGACAAGCCACCGGCATTGCTGGGGGTGGGCCATATCGTTGGCGGGGAGCTGGTGCCGGGCAGGCTCCTGAGTCCGCTGGAAATTCAACAAATTTTGGAAGGCACGCCGCATTCCGCGTCCATGGCGCACAGCGGCACATTGGAAAAACTATGACTAAACAAATCCGCAATATCGCGATCATTGCCCACGTTGACCATGGCAAAACCACCATGGTGGACCAGCTGCTGCGCCAGTCCGGCACCTTCGCCGACCACGAGAAGGTCGTCGATACCGTGATGGACAACAACGCGATTGAAAAAGAGCGTGGCATCACCATCCTGGCCAAGAACTGCGCCGTGAGCTGGAAGGGTACGCACATCAACATCGTGGACACCCCTGGTCACGCGGACTTCGGCGGCGAAGTGGAACGTGCCCTGTCCATGGTGGACAGCGTGGTGCTGCTGATCGATGCGCAAGAAGGCCCCATGCCCCAAACGCGCTTCGTGACCAAGAAGGCCCTGGCCTTGGGCCTGCGCCCCATCCTGGTCGTGAACAAGGTGGACAAGCCCGGTGCCAACCCCGACAAGGTGGTGAACGCTGCGTTTGACCTGTTCGACAAGCTGGGCGCGACCGACGAGCAACTCGACTTCCCCGTGGTGTACGCCTCGGGCATCAACGGCTGGTCGTCGCTGGAAGAAGGCGCTCCGGGTGAGCAGTGGGGTCCCGACATGTCGGCCCTGTTCGACACCATCCTCAAGCACGTGCCCCCGAACACGGGTGACGCGAGCGCGCCGCTGCAACTGCAAATCTCGGCGCTGGACTTCTCCACCTTCGTGGGCCGCATCGGCGTGGGCCGTATCAGCCAAGGTACGCTGAAGCCCATGATGGACGTGGTCGTCATGGAAGGCCCCGATGGCAAGGCCGTCAAGGGCCGTGTGAACCAGGTGCTGACCTTCCAGGGTCTGGACCGCATGCAGACGCCAATGGCTGGCCCTGGCGACATCGTGCTGATCAACGGCATCGAAGACATCGGTATCGGCGTGACCGTGACCGACCCGGCCAACCCTGCACCGCTGCCCATGCTGAAGGTGGACGAGCCCACGCTGACCATGAACTTCTGCGTGAACACCTCGCCCCTGGCAGGCCGTGAAGGCAAGTTCGTGACCAGCCGCCAGATCTGGGACCGCCTGCAAAAGGAACTGCAGCACAACGTGGCCCTCCGCGTGAAGGAAACCGACGAAGAAGGTATCTTTGAAGTGATGGGCCGTGGTGAACTGCACCTGACCATCTTGCTGGAAAACATGCGCCGCGAAGGTTACGAGCTGGCTGTGTCCAAGCCCCGCGTGGTGTTCAAGGAAATCAATGGCGAGAAGTGCGAGCCTATCGAGCTGGTGACTGCCGACATTGAAGAAGGCCACCAAGGCGGCGTGATGCAAGCCCTGGGCGAGCGCAAGGGCGAGCTGGTGAACATGGAGTCCGACGGCCGTGGCCGCGTGCGCCTGGAGTACCGCATCCCGGCCCGTGGCCTGATCGGTTTCACCAACGAATTCCTGAACCTGACGCGCGGTTCCGGCCTGATCTCCAACATCTTCGACAGCTACGAGCCGCACAAGGGCGACATCGGTGGCCGCAAGAACGGTGTGCTGATCTCCATGGACGACGGTGAAATCTTCACCTACGCCCTGGGCAAGCTGGACGACCGTGGCCGCATGTTCGTGAAGGCGAACGACCCCGTGTACGAAGGCATGATCGTCGGCATCCACAGCCGCGACAACGACCTGATCGTGAACGCCACGCGCACCAAGCAGCTGACCAACTTCCGCGTCTCCGGCAAGGAAGACGCGATCAAGATCACGCCCCCGATCGACCTCACGCTGGAATACGGTGTGGAATTCATCGAGGACGACGAGCTGGTCGAAATCACGCCCAAGAGCGTGCGCCTGCGCAAGCGCCACCTGACAGAAAACGAGCGCAAGCGCGCTGGCCGTTCCTGAGCGGACCGCTGAAGCACGCGCACTGAGCCTTTGGCGGGTGTGCGTTGCTCTCGCAGAAAAAGGGCCCAGCCATGCTGCGGCCCTTTTTTTCATTTGATTTGATGGTTTGACACAACCGATCCATGTTGAAACTCACACATTCCCGCGCGGTGCTCCTGATGGTGGTTGTGACCCTGCTGTGGTCCATCGCCGGGGTGGTGACCCGCCACCTGGAACAGGCGCGCAGCTTTGAGGTGACTTTCTGGCGCAGCCTTTTTACCCTGCTCAGTCTGCTGATCCTGTTGCCCGCTGTGCAGGGGCGAGGGGTGTTTGGGGTGATGCGCAGGGGTGGAGCGGCCCTGTGGCTGTCTGGGCTGTGCTGGGCGGTGATGTTCACCGCCTTCATGGTGGCCATGATGCTGATGCCTGTGGCCAATGTGCTGGTGACCATGGCGGCAGGCCCGCTGCTCACGGCGCTGTTTGCGCGCATGTTCATTGGCCATCGCATTGCACCGCGCACCTGGGCGGCCATTGGCCTGGCCGGGCTGGGCATTGGCTGGATGTATGGCTCGCAGATGGCGGGGTTGCCGCTGTCGGGCACCCTGGTGGCGCTGTGTGTGCCTGTGGCAGCCGCTGCCAACTGGACGGTGGTGCAACACTCGCAGCGGCACGGCCACGCCGTCGACCTGGTGCCTGCGGTGCTGGTGGGGGCGGTGCTGTCGGTGCTGGTCACTTTGCCGTTAGCCCTGCCGTTTCAGGCCACGCCGCATGATTTATTCTTGCTGGCTTTGCTAGGGGTGTTTCAATTGGCCATCCCCTGCGTGTTGGCGGTGCGCTGTGGCCGCGTGCTGAAGGCGCCTGAGATGGCTTTGCTTGGCCTGCTGGAGGTGATCTTTGGCATCCTCTTGGCCTGGCTGGGCGCGGGTGAGCGCCCGGCACCCGCCGTGTTGGCTGGTGGCGCCCTGGTGATTGGTGCCTTGGTGTTGAATGAAATGCTGGGTTGGAAGGAACAAAAATGATGGAGACAGTGATGACGGAAGTATCGAAAGACGTGGTGAGTGACGTTGTGAGCGAAGTGCGCGGTCAGGTCGGGTTCATTACCTTGAACCGGCCCCGGGCGCTGAATGCGCTGTCGCTGGGCATGGTGCGCGAGCTGATGGGCACGTTGCTGGCCTGGCAGGCAGACCACCGGGTGCTGGCTGTGGCCATCCGGGGCAGCAACAAAGAAGGCCCCTTTGGCGCCTTCTGTGCGGGTGGCGATATTCGCTTTTTGCACCAGGCAGGCAGCCAGGGCAATCCACAGCTCGAAGATTTTTTCACTGAGGAATACGCGCTCAACCACCTGATCCACAGCTACGCCAAGCCCTACATCGCCTTCATGGACGGCATCGTGATGGGTGGCGGCATGGGCATCAGCCAGGGCGCAGCGCTGCGCGTGGTGACCGAGCGCACCAAGATGGCCATGCCTGAGACGGCGATTGGCCTGTTCCCCGATGTGGGCGGTGGCTACTTTCTGAGTCGCTGCCCTGGCAGCGTAGGTGAGTGGTTGGCCCTGACGGGCGACACCATTGGCGCGGGCGACGCTATCGAGAACCAGTTGGCCGATGGCTGCCTGCCGTCAGACCAGCAAGCTGCCGTGTGGGAGGCGCTGGGCAGCCAGTCGTTTGCCGACGGGCAGGCGGTCCGGTCGTTTGTTGCTTCAAAATTTGTAGCTGTTAGCGCTTATCACACAAGCGCTAGAGCCCAAATTGATCAGTATTTTTCGCTGTCCACCGTCGGGGCGATTGTCACGGCGCTGGAAGCGGCGGACACCGATTGGGCGCGCACTGCGGCGGCCACGCTGCGCAAGCGCTCTCCGCTGATGCTGCACGTGGTGCTGGAGCAGATCCGCCGGGCACGCGGCATGGGCCTGGCCGATGATTTGCGCATGGAGCGCGACATGGTGCGCCACTGCTTCTATCTGCGCCCTGGGCAGAGTGAAACCGTGGAAGGCATCCGCGCCCTGGCGGTAGACAAGGACCACGCCCCGCAGTGGAACCCCGGCCGCATTGAAGACGTGACGCCTGAAATGGTGGCGCCGTTCTTTGCAAGTCCCTGGCCGGCGCATGCGCACCCCCTGGCCAACTTGGCCTGATTTTTGGCGCGGTACGGCTTGCGTTGGCATGAAAAAGCCGCTCGACGAGCGGCTTTTTATTTGGGGCTGAGCGGCTGCAAGGGTCAGCGGTTGCGGCTTTTCATGGCCCGCTCCACCTCTCGTTTGCCCTCGCGGTCCTTGATGGTGTCGCGCTTGTCATGTTCGGCCTTGCCCTTGGCCAAGGCAATTTCGCATTTCACAAACCCGTTCTTCCAGTGCAGGTTCAGGGGGACGAGGGTGTAGCCCTTTTGCTCGACCTTGCTGATCAAGCGTTTGATATCGTCTTTTTTGAGCAGCAGCTTCTTGGTGCGTGCCGACTCTGGGTTTACATGGGTGGAGGCCGTCTTCAGCGCCTGGATCAGGCAGCCCAGCAGGTACAGCTCGCCTTCGCGGATGAGCACGTAGCCATCGGTCAATTGCACTTTGCCCTCGCGCAGCGCCTTGACCTCCCAGCCGTGCAGCACCATGCCGGCCTCGTGGCGTTCTTCAAAGAAGTAGTTGAAAGCCGCTTTCTTGTTGTCAGCGATGCGGGACGATGGATCGGGTTTTTTGGCCATGAGGAATTAGATAAGACGCAAACCGGAAGATAAAAGGCCTCCCTACAATTGTCGCTGTCTCGCAGCTGCGATTCTAATTTCCTCTGACCCCTTGCACCCGCCAGCCATCACGCTGTGTGTAGCGGTCCTGTTTGCATGAAAACCGTTCAAAAGTCTGTCCTCATTTGGTATTCCCCCGAAGAAATGTTTGCCTTGGTCACTGGCGTGGAGCAGTACCCAGAATTTCTCCCTTGGTGCGACCGAGCTCGGGTGCTGGAGCATGTGGAGGGCGGGATGACAGCCGAAGTGGGCATCGCCCTGGGCGGGATTCGCCAGACCTTTGTGACCCGCAACACCCACGTCCCTGGCCAGAGGGTACAAATGCATTTGGTGAAAGGCCCGTTCTCACAGTTGGAGGGAGACTGGCGCTTTTTGCCCGTGGGCGATGGCAGCCAGCGGGCGTGCAAAGTGGAGTTGCAATTGAACTATGGCTTTAGCAGCATGGCACTGGCCGCGCTGGTGGGCCCCGTGTTTGACCGCATTGCCGCCACCATGGTGGATGCCTTCGTCAAGCGTGCGGAGCAGGTGTATGGGTGAATCGCCCACCAAGAGCGGCGACGCAATGCAGCCGCTGAGGGTTGTGCTGGTGGCGTGCACGGCACCCCGTCAGACGCATCAATGGCAATTGAGTTTGCCCCAGGGGGCTACCGTGGCTGATGCCCTCAAGGCCTGCGGACAGGGTGCTGCACTGTCTGCACTGTCTATAGGATGCGAAGAGGGCAGGGGGCTGATCGGTGTATGGGGCCGGTCTGTGGCCCCAGAGACGGTGCTGCAAGACCTGGACCGGGTGGAGCTGTACCGCCCCCTGAAAGTGGACCCCAAGGTCGCCAGGCGCGAGCGTTTTGCCAAACAGGGTGCCCGCAGCACCGGGCTCTTTGCCAGCAAACGCCCAGGTGCCAAAGCAGGGTATTGAACAGAGCCGCAGCCTTGTCTGGCTGCGCTGCGCTGGATCAGCAGCGCATTAGCGTGCGCAATCCGTTGCCATAATCTCGCTGGCACGCTTGATTTCAGCGTTGCGACTGGCTTCATCCATAAAGACGCGCTCGCCTTGGGCGTTGACCTGCATGGTGGGGCGGCCCATCTCCAAGTCGGCCTTGGCGCGGCGGGCGCGTGCGCAGTTTTCTGCCTTGGCGCGCGCCAGCTTCTCTTCCTCGGCCTTTTTCTTGGCGGCTTCTGCGGCCTCTGCCTGGGCTTTTTTCTCTTCCAGCTCTTTGTCCTTGCCTGCACTGGCGGGCTTGGTGGGGGCTTTGGCTGCCGTGACCGGTGCGGCATCGTCGGCACCGGAGGCTGCGGCGCCAGCGTCTGGCGCAATGCGCACTGCAGCGGACCCACCGGGCTGCTTCAGGATGCTCTTGGCGGGGATGTCGGACGGAGGTGGACGGTCGCTGAACACCTTGCGGCCGTCTTTGTCGATCCACTGCCACTGAGCGGCGGCGCCCAGTGCCCAAGTGCAGGCCACGGCCAGCAGGAGAAGCTTGTGCATTTTCATGGCGATGAGTTTAGCCGTGCCCGCTGTTTGTTGTCACAGCAATAGCACATGGTTACAGATGGACGGACGTCTTGATGCAACGGATGGTAGGGCTCTGGCCAGCGTGTCACGAAGCAGTGCGGGTACAATCCGTCTTTTGGAGCCTTCTCATGCGCCTACTTGGAAAAGCGCTCACCTTCGACGATGTGTTGCTGGTGCCAGCGTACTCCCAGGTCCTGCCCAAGGACACGTCCCTCGCGACGAAACTCTCCCGCAATATCCAGCTGAATCTGCCGCTCGTGTCCGCCGCCATGGACACCGTGACCGAAGCGCGCCTGGCCATTGCCATCGCCCAAGAGGGCGGTATCGGTATCGTTCACAAAAACCTCACTCCGCAAGAGCAGGCAGCGCATGTTGCCAAGGTCAAGCGCTATGAGTCTGGCGTGCTGCGTGATCCTGTGGTCATCACCCCCGAGCACACGGTGCTGCAAGTGCTGCAGTTGTCAGAGCAACTGGGTATTTCTGGCTTCCCGGTGTGCGATGGTGGCAAGGTGGTCGGCATCGTCACGGGCCGCGATCTGCGCTTTGAAACCCGTTACGACGTCAAGGTCCACCAGATCATGACGCCGCGCGAGAAGCTCATCACCGTCAACGAAAAAGACGGCACGACGCCTGAGCAAGCCAAGGCGTTGCTGAACAAGCACAAGCTCGAACGCATCCTGGTGATCAACGATGCCTTCGAACTCAAGGGCCTGATCACGGTGAAGGACATCACCAAGCAGACCAGCTTCCCCAATGCAGCGCGCGACCCCTCGGGCCGCCTGCGCGTGGGCGCGGCGGTAGGCGTGGGCGAGGGCACTGAAGAGCGCGTTGAAGCGCTGGTGCGCGCCGGTGTCGATGCCATCGTGGTGGACACCGCCCACGGCCACAGCAAGGGCGTGATCGACCGTGTGCGCTGGGTCAAGCAAAACTACCCGCAGGTGGATGTGATTGGCGGCAACATCGCCACGGGCGCTGCAGCGCTGGCGCTGGTCGAAGCCGGTGCCGATGCCGTCAAGGTCGGTATTGGCCCTGGCTCCATCTGCACCACCCGCATCGTGGCTGGCGTGGGTGTGCCCCAGATCATGGCCATCGACAACGTGGCCACGGCACTCAAGGGCACGGGTGTGCCACTGATCGCCGACGGCGGTATTCGCTACAGCGGTGACATCGCCAAGGCTTTGGCTGCTGGTGCCAGCACCATCATGATGGGCGGCATGTTTGCGGGCACTGAAGAAGCGCCTGGCGAAGTGATTCTGTTCCAGGGCCGCAGCTACAAGAGCTACCGTGGCATGGGCTCCATCGGCGCCATGCAGCAAGGCAGCGCCGACCGCTACTTCCAGGAATCGACCACCGGCAATCCCAATGCCGACAAGTTGGTGCCTGAGGGCATTGAAGGCCGCGTGCCCTACAAGGGATCGATGGTCTCCATCGTGTTCCAGATGGCTGGCGGTGTGCGCGCTTCCATGGGCTACTGCGGTTGCGCCACCATTGAAGACATGAACAACAAGGCAGAGTTCGTTGAGATCACCACCGCTGGTATCCGCGAAAGCCACGTGCATGACGTGCAGATCACCAAGGAAGCACCGAACTACCGCGCTGACTGATCGTTGCTGATCTAATCTGGCCTGATTGAAAAAATCTAGTCAGACTGATATAGTCTGGTCTGAATTAACCATTCAGGCCAGACTTTTTTACTTATGCAGTCCGTCGGCATCTACGAAGCGAAAACCCGGTTCTCTGCCTTGATCGAGTTGGTCGAGCAGGGCGAGGAGGTGCGCATCACTCGCCACGGCAAAGAGGTGGTGCGCATGCTGCCCGTGCGCCGCCGTCCCGTCATCTCGGACGAGCAGATTGCCCGCGAGCTGGGCCAGATGGACGCACTGCATGCCAGCATCCAGCCTGCCGAGCCGTCGATGGTGGAGTCTCTGCGCCACACAGGGCGGAGCGCCGCATGACCGCTTTCGTGCTCGATGCATCTGTCACCGCCGCCTGGCTGCTGCCCGATGCCGCCAGCGACCACACGCGCCGCCTCTACACCTTGATCCGCCGCGACGAGGTAGAGCCCCAGGCGCCCAACCTCTGGCACTGGGAGTGCCACAACATCCTCGCCTGCGGTGTGAACAGTGGGCGCATCCCCGCCGCATCGGTTGAAGGCCTGTGGAGCGTGCTTGAAGCCATCCGCCACCGGGTGGAGCTGCACGAGCTGGCCCCCGCGCAGCACAAGGCCGTGCTGGATGTGGCGCTGGAGACCAGCCTGCCCACTTTCGACGCGGCATACCTGTGGCTGGCCCGCTCGTTGCGCCTGCCCTTGGCCACTTTCGATCCCCAACAGATCGCTGCCGCTCAGCGCAGCGGTGTCCCCCTTCTTGACCTCTCCCGCCTCTGACGGAACCCCACCATGCAACACCAGAAAATCCTCATCCTCGATTTCGGCTCGCAAGTCACCCAGCTCATTGCCCGCCGCGTGCGCGAAGCCAATGTCTACTGCGAAGTGCACCCCTGCGATGTGACGGACGAATGGGTCCGTGACTACGCCAAGGACGGCTCGCTCAAGGGCGTGATCCTGTCGGGCAGCCATGCCAGCGTGTATGAGGTGGATGACAAGGCGCCGGATGCGGTGTTTGAACTCGGCATCCCGGTGCTGGGCATCTGCTACGGCATGCAGACCATGGCCCAGCAGCTGGGTGGCAAGGTCGAAGGCTCCAACACCCGGGAATTCGGCTATGCCGAAGTGCGCGCGCACGGCCACACCGAGCTGCTCAAGGGCATTGAGGACTTCGCCACGGCCGAAGGCCACGGCATGCTCAAGGTGTGGATGAGCCATGGCGACAAGGTCACCACCTTGCCCCCAGGCTTCAAGGTGATGTGCTCCACCCCTTCGTGCCCTATCGCTGGCATGGCCGACGAAAGCCGCCGCTACTACGCTGTGCAGTTCCACCCCGAAGTCACGCACACCGTGCAGGGCAAGGCGCTGCTGGAGCGCTTTGTGCTGGGCATCTGCGGCACGCGTGCTGACTGGATCATGGGCGACTACATCGAAGAGGCTGTGCAAAAGATCCGCGAGCAGGTGGGCGATGAGGAGGTGATCCTCGGCCTGTCGGGTGGCGTGGATTCGTCCGTGGCTGCCGCGCTGATCCACCGCGCCATTGGTGACCAGCTCACCTGCGTGTTTGTGGACCACGGCCTGCTGCGTCTGAACGAAGGCGACATGGTGATGGACATGTTCGAGGGCAAGCTGCACGCCAAGGTCATCCGCGTGGACGCCAGCGACTTGTTTCTGGGCAAGCTGGCCGGGGTGAGCGAGCCTGAGCAAAAGCGCAAGATCATCGGTGGCCTGTTTGTGGATGTGTTCAAGGCCGAAGCTGCCAAACTCAAGGCTGGCACGGGCGGCCACAAGGGCGAGGATGTTGGTCGCACCGTCAAAGGCGCGACGTTCCTGGCTCAGGGCACCATCTACCCCGATGTGATCGAAAGCGGCGGCGCCAAGAGCAAGAAGGCCGTCACGATCAAGAGCCACCACAACGTGGGCGGCCTGCCAGAGCAGTTGGGCCTGAAGCTGCTGGAGCCCCTGCGCGACCTGTTCAAGGACGAAGTGCGTGAACTGGGCGTGGCCCTGGGCCTGCCGCCAGAGATGGTCTACCGCCACCCCTTCCCGGGCCCCGGCCTGGGCGTGCGCATTTTGGGCGAAGTGAAGAAGGAATACGCCGACCTGCTGCGCCGTGCCGACGCGATCTTCATCGAAGAGCTGCGTAACTTCAAGGACGACGCCACCGGCAAGAGCTGGTACGACCTCACCAGCCAGGCCTTCACCGTGTTCCTGCCCGTCAAGAGCGTGGGCGTGATGGGCGACGGCCGCACGTATGACTACGTGGTGGCCCTGCGCGCCGTGCAGACCAGCGACTTCATGACCGCTGACTGGGCTGAGCTGCCTTACGCGCTGCTCAAGAAGGTGTCGGGCCGCATCATCAACGAAGTGCGCGGCATAAACCGCGTGACGTACGACGTGAGCAGCAAGCCGCCAGCGACGATCGAGTGGGAGTGATGGGCACGCAGCTCAGGTCTATCGACTGAGCTTCGATGCACGAACGAAAAAGGCCTTGAAGTCATTCAAGGCCTTTTTTCATTCAGGGGGCTTTGCGCCGAGTACGCTGGCAGAAAGCCCGTGACAGTTACTGCCCGCCAAACAACCCCCCTTCGTCCAGCAGCTCATAGCTGATCTCAGGCCGCCGCTCCAGGCTTTGCTTGATGGCTGCTGGAATGGCCTGGCGGGTTTTGCGGCACAGGCCTTGTTGTTCGTGGACCAGGATGGTGATGCCGCGCAGGGTGCGCACTTCGTTGGGGCTGGGGGTGATGGTGACGCGGATGCCCAATTGTTGCTCCATGCGCTCTTGCATGCGACGCAGGTCGGCCAGGCTGGCCAGTTGCTCCAGTCGCTGCAGCAGGCGCTTTTCTTCTTCGCGGGTCAGCATCAGCACGCGGGTGTCGCCCTGCGGGTTTTGCAGCAGGGCATCGCGGTCGCACACGCAGGCGCCGGGTGGGCATTCGGTGCGGATGGGGAGCGTGGTGGGCAGCGCGTTCATCGTGCGTCCATTGTGCCGCCGACACCGCAAAAACGCAGGCCTGTGCGGGAAAGCACGGGGAGGCCGGTGTAGCCTTGGGCGTTTTGATTTTCGGGAACCTTCGCCGTGACGCCACACCTCCATGACTTTTGGCCCCGCAGTGGGTACACCCACCTGCAGCAGAATGCGCGCGGCTGGTTGGTGCCCACGCAGGCCTATGTGCGCACGTTTCTCGCACGGCCTGAGCTGGCGTTAGTGCCCGAGTCTTGCGCCGCAGAAGTGGCCCTGCACGAGGGCTTGCAGGCTGCACCGCTCAAGCCCGTGGCGGCGGCCGAGCTGGCCGCCGTGCAGGACGACGACGCCCGCGAAAACTATGCCGTGTTTCTGCGCTTTCGCGATGGCCTGCTGGCGGCGGGGACGCTGGAGGCGTATTACCTGCAGCTCATGCGCAGCGGGGTGGTAGATGTGCCTGCGGTGTTCATCGACGCGGTGGTGCAGGCGCTGCTGCGTCACCTGCTGGCCGACTGCAACGACGCCTTGGAGGCCCGCGCCGCCGAGATGCTGTTCCGCCCCCAGCGCATCACGCAGTACGAAGGCCAGATGCTGGCAGGCGACCGCGCTGCGCTCGACATGCTCAACGAGACGGCGGGCTTGGGCGAGGTGGGGCGCCTGCTGCGGCAAAGCGGGGCCTTGCAGCCCACGGCGCAGGTGCAGGTGTTGACCGCGGACAACGCCGTGGATTACTGGCAAGCGAGCGAGCGCCACCACTTTCTGCTCGACCTGACCCACGAGCTGACACAGGACCTGAGCCATGGCCTGACGTTCAAGATGACCCGTGCCCGGTCAGGTTTGAAGGCCCTGGCCCGCGTGCTGGAGCGCTGGTTGGCCCACCTGCTGGGCGTACAAGTGCAGATCGAACCTGTGCACCAGGTCACCGACAGCGCGTGGCGCTGGCATGTGGGGCTGGACGTGGAGTCCACCGCCATCCTCAACGACCTGTACCAGGACCGCCCGGTAGAGGCCGAGCGCATGCAGCGCCTGGTGAGCCTGTTCACGCTGACTTTTGCCAACCCTGCCGAGATGCGCTCGGACGTGGCTGGTAAGCCGGTGTACCTGGGGCTGGCCACCAACGCCGAGGGTGTGGTGCGCATCAAGCCACAGAACCTGTTGCTCAATCTGCCGTTGGCATCCGCATCTTGAATGCTATTGAATTAATAGCTGCTAGCGCTTTATCTGCAATAGCTAGCGGCTGATTTGATTCAAATTTTCAGTTGCAGGGCGGTGGCCCTGTGCAGAACCCTCAGCCGATCGTCATCAGGCTTGCATTGCCCCCGGCGGCGGCCGTGTTCACGCTCAGGGCCCGTTCGATGAGCAGGCGTTCCAGCGGGATGTCCGTGGCACCGGGCGGCAGTGCCGTTACGCCCACGATGGGGCCGTGGCGCTGTGCAAGGGCGGTGCACACGGCCTGCAAGGCTGGCGCGTCGCCGTGGTGCAGCACGGCGTCCAGCGCTACGGCGGCGTTGCCCAGGGCGTTGTCTGGCAGCATGACCTGGGCTTGCACCTGCGTGGGCAGTTTGGCATGCAGGCTGGCCTGCGCGTTGGGCCACAGGGCGGTGCCGCCGCTGGCGAGCACAGCTGCCGTCTGTACCAGCAGGTCGTCAGTGCTGGGCGCCAGGCACAGCACGCGGGCACGGGGCTCCAGGGTGTAGACATTGCGCTCGCCGGTGGGGCCGGGCAGGGTGCGGGCGGTGCCGCTTTGGGTCTCTTGCGCAAAACGCTGGCAATGGCCCGCCAGGGCCAGGTTGCCCTGGGTGTGCGCCCATTGCTGCAAGGTGGCCAGGGGCGCCAGTTGGCGCTCGCGCCGCTCTGTGTCGGGGGGGCTGGTGCGGTCGGCCTCGGCAAAGGTGCGGGCCAGCGCATCGGCCGGGCGCTGCGACAGCAGGCGCAGCAGGTACAGCGGCCCACCCGCCTTGGGGCCCGTGCCCGACAGGCCTTCGCCGCCAAACGGCTGCACGCCCACCACAGCGCCCACCATGTTGCGGTTCACGTACACATTACCCGCATGGGCGCGGTTCACCACGCGGGCAATGGTTTCGTCGATGCGGGTGTGCACGCCTTGCGTGAGGCCGTAGCCGGTGGCGTTGATCTGATCGAGCAGTTGGTCCAGGTCGTTGCGGGCGTAGCGCACCAGGTGCAGCACGGGGCCGAAGACTTCGCGCTGTAGCTCGCCGATGTGGTTCAGCTCGATCAGCGTGGGGGGCACAAAGGTGCCTTGGTGGGTCGCGGTCGCAAGGTGCTGCGGGTGCTGGAACACCCGATGACCTTGGGCCTTGAAGTTCTCGATGTGTTGGATGATGCCCGCTTGTGCTTCGGCATCGATGACGGGGCCCACGTCCACACGCAGCGCTCCGGGGTTGCCCACGCGCAGTTCGCCCATGGCACCTTGCAGCATCTCGACCACGCGGTCGGCAGCTTCTTCTTGCACGCACAGCACGCGCAGGGCGGAGCAGCGCTGGCCTGCGCTGTCAAAGGCGGACGACACCGCGTCGCCCACCACCTGCTCGACCAGGGCGGACGAGTCCACGATCATTGCGTTCTGCCCACCGGTCTCGGCAATCAGCGGGATGGGGCGGCCTGCGGCGTCCAGGCGACCTGCCACGGTGCGTTGCAGGATGCGCGCCACCTCGGTGGAGCCGGTGAACATCACGCCCATCACGCGGGCGTCGCCAATCAGGCAGGCGCCCACGGTTTCGCCCTGGCCGGGCAGCAGTTGCACGGCGGCACGGGGCACACCAGCCTGCCACAGCAGGCGCACGGCTTCGGCGGCGATCAGCGGGGTTTGCTCGGCAGGCTTGGCCAGCACGGGGTTGCCTGCGGCCAGCGCAGCGGCCACCTGGCCCATGAAGATGGCGAGCGGGAAGTTCCAGGGGCTGATACAGGCCACCGGGCCCAGCGGGATGTGGGTGGTGTTGTCGAAGGTGCTTTGCACCTGGGCCGCGTAGTAGCGCAAAAAGTCCACGGCTTCGCGCACTTCGGCCACGGCGTTGCTGGCGCTCTTGCCCGCTTCGCGCATCAAGAGGCCCAGCAGGGGCAACATGCGGGCTTCCAGCAGGTCGGCCGCGCGCAGCAGAGCCGCAGCACGCTCGGCAGGCGGTGTGGCCGCCCAGGGGGCTGCGGCGGCCTCGGCGTGGGCCAGGGCCTGGTCCACATCGGCGGTGGTGGTCTCTTGCACCTGGCCCACCACATCGCTGTGGTCGGCGGGGTTGCGCACGGGCTGCATGGGGCCTGCGGGGGCATCAGTACCCAGCAAAGGGCCAGCGGTCCAGGCATAGGCGGCAGTGGCTTGCAGGGCGGCGGCCAGTTCGGTCACCGTGTTTTCGTTCGACAGGTCCAGCCCGCGCGAGTTGGTACGGTGCGCGCCATACAGGCCCTGCGGCGTGGCAATGCGGGGGTGGGGCAGGCCCGCGGCGCCTTCCACCGCAGCTTGCTGGTCCACCACTTGCACGGGGCTCTTCACCAGCTCGTCCAGTGCAATCGTTTCGTCGGCAATGCGGTTCACAAACGAGGTGTTGGCGCCGTTTTCCAGCAGGCGGCGCACCAAATAGGCCAGCAGCGTTTCGTGCGTGCCCACGGGGGCATAGATGCGGCAGGGGCGGCCGAGCTTGCCCGCGGTGATGGCACCCACCACCTGCTCATACAGTGGCTCGCCCATGCCGTGCAGGCACTGAAATTCGTATTGCCCTGCGTAGTAGTTGCTGCCTGCCAGTTGGTAGATGGTGGCCACCGTCTCGGCGTTGTGCGAGGCGAACTGGGGGTACACGGCCTCGGGCGCGGCCAGCAGCTTCTTGGCGCAGGCGATGTACGAAATGTCGGTGTGCACCTTGCGGGTGTAGACGGGGTAGTCCTCCAGGCCATCGACCTGGGCGCGCTTGATTTCGCTGTCCCAGTACGCGCCTTTGACCAGGCGCACCATCAGGCGGCGCTGGGTGCGGCGGGCCAGGTCCACCACAAAGTCGATGACGAAGGGGCAGCGCTTTTGGTAGGCCTGGATGACAAAGCCAATGCCGTTCCAGCCCACCAGCGTGGGCTCGTGGCACAGGCGCTCCAGCAGGTCCAGCGACAGCTCCAGCCGGTCGGTTTCTTCGGCGTCGATGTTCAGGCCAATGTCGTACTGCTTGGCCAGGGCCGTGAGGCGCAACACCAGCGGGTACAGCTCGTCCATCACACGGCCAAACTGTGCGCGGCTGTAGCGCGGGTGCAGGGCCGAGAGCTTGATGGAGATGCCCGGGCCTTCATAGATGCCGCGCCCGGCAGAGGCCTTGCCAATGGCGTGGATGGCTTGCTCGTACGAGGCGTAGTAGCGCTGCGCGTCCGCGCTGGTCAGCGCGGCCTCGCCCAGCATGTCGTACGAATAGCGAAAGCCCTCGGCTTCCATCGTACGGGCGTTGCGCAGCGCTTCGTCGATGGTTTCGCCGGTCACAAACTGCTCGCCCATCATGCGCATCGCCATGTCCACGCCCTTGCGGATCAGGGGCTCGCCGCCCTTGCCAATCAGGCGGCTGAGCGAGTTGCCCAGGCTGCCTTCGCTGTGCGTGGCCACCAGCTTGCCGGTGATGAGCAGGCCCCAGGTGGCAGCGTTGACGAAGAGGGATGGGCTCTTGCCCAGGTGGGCATCCCACTGGCCGTGGCTGATCTTGTCGCGGATCAGCGCATCGCGTGTGGCCTTGTCGGGGATGCGCAGCAGGGCCTCGGCCAGGCACATCAGCGCTACGCCTTCTTGCGACGACAGCGAAAACTCCTGCAGCAGCCCCTGCACGATGCCCGCACGTCCGGCGCTGGCCTTGCGTTCGCGCAGCGCCTTGGCAATGCGCAGCGCCAATTGCTCGGCCGACGTTGCTTGATCGGCAGGCAGGCGGGCCTGGGCCAGCAGCGGGGCCAGGGCCTCGGGCTCGGGGCGGCGGGTGGCGGCGGTGATGGCGGCGCGCAGCGGGTTGCTCAGCGTGGTGCGGGGAGCGAAGTCGGCAAACGGGGCGGAGGGCTGCGTCATGGCGGTGTCTTTCAGGGATTTGGCGGGGCCCAACACGGTGGGAAGTGTTGGTTGGGCGCGTTATTGGCGATGATCCTTGGGTTGGCGATGAATAAATGGTCGAAAATTGGCATTGAAACCGAATAAAACTCTAATCGACATGCAAACAGAACCCGATCTGGACCGGATTGACCGCAAGATACTGTCAATCCTGCAGGAGGACGGCCGCATTGCCAACCTCAAGCTGGCCGAGGCGGTGGCCCTGTCGCCCACGGCGGTGCTGGCGCGCGTGCAGCGCCTCACGCGCGATGGCTTCATCCTGGGCTACGAGGCGCGCCTGAACCCCCTGAAACTGGGCGCGGGCATGCTGGTGTTTGTAGAGGTGCTGCTGGACCGCACCACGCCCAATGTGTTCGACCAGTTCAAGGCCGCCGTGCAGGTGCACCCCGAGATCATGGAATGCCACATGGTGGCGGGGGGGTTCGACTACCTGCTGAAAACACGGTCTGCCGACATGAACGCCTACCGTGTGTTTGCGGGCAATGTTCTGTGGCAGCTGCCCGGCGTGCGCGAGACGCGCACCTATGCGGTGATGGAGGAGGTCAAGCACACCAACCATTTGCACCTGCACATTTGACGGCGGGTGACGGCCTGAGGTGTGCCAAGCAGCTGTATCCAACTGTTTCGAGCGGCTGGCAGTGGCTGCGGATGCAACGTTTGCGCTTGGGCTGCGAGGGGGTGGCGCCGCATAATGCAACCAATTTCAGTCTATACCGAGGAGAAGAAGATGCCCGCATTGCCTTACGCAGCCGCTGCCGCAGCATTGGCCGCCACGTTGTTCAGCCCCGCTGCATCGGCCGCCTGCTATTACATCTATGCCGCAGATTCCGAGCTGATCTACCGCTCGTACGAAGCCCCGGTGGACCTGTCCTTCCCGCTGCACCAAACGCTTTCCTCGGTGGCGCCGGGCGGCAAGATGGTGTTCACCCTGGACACACAAGGTTGCGAAGTCGTCATCAACAAGCTGCCCAGCCGCACCAAGCCTTCGGCCGCCAGCGCAGCCCCCCGCGCACGGCGCGCTGACCGGGGCTAAATCTCCCCTCAGGCCAGCCCTCAAAACCCGGCTGGCCACCCATCGGGCGGCCCAGGGGTCCCGAGCCTGAGACAATCGGGGGATGAGCGAACAGACAGAACCACTCTCCCCACAAGAAATTCAAGACACCGCAGACCTGCCAGACCTTCCGGATCTTCCCGAGGGCTGGCTTGCGGTGCAGTCCATGGACCTGGACGCCCAGGGTGTTGCCCGCAAGCCCGATGGCAAGGTGGTCTTCATTGATGGCGCCCTGCCGTTCGAGTGGGTCAGCGCCAACACCCATCGCAAAAAGAACAACTGGGAACAGGCCAGCCTGACGGACATCCACCGCGAGTCCTCGCAGCGCGTGCGCCCAGGCTGCCCGCATTTTGGTCTGCACGGCGGCTCCTGCGGCGGCTGCAAGATGCAGCACCTGGACACGCGCGCCCAGGTGGCCGTCAAGCAGCGGGCACTGGAGGACAACCTCTGGCACCTGGGCAAGGTGAAAGCCGAAACCATCCTGCGCCCCATCGAGGGCCCGGCCTGGGGCTACCGCTATCGCGCTCGCCTGGCCGTGCGCCATGTCATCAAAAAGGGCACGGTGCTGGTGGGCTTTCATGAGCGCAAGAGCCGCTACGTGGCCGACATGGAAGTCTGCCCCGTGCTGCCGCCCCATGTCAGCGCCATGCTCATGCCCCTGCGCGGCCTGATTGCCGACATGGATGCGCGGGACACCTGCCCACAGATTGAGCTGGCCTGCGGTGACCATGTCACGGCCCTGGTGCTGCGCCACCTGGAGCCTTTGTCTGCCGACGACATCGCCCGCCTGCGCGCCTTTGCGGCCCAGCACCAGGTGCAGTGGTGGCTGCAAGCCAAGGGGCCTGACACCGTCAAGCTGCTGGACGAGGACAGCGAGCCGCTGTCGTACGCGCTGCCCGACTTCGGCATCACCATGCCGTTCAAGCCCACCGACTTCACGCAGGTGAATCCGCACATCAACCGCGTGCTGGTGTCGCGTGCCCTGCGGCTGCTGGATGTGCAAAAGCATGAGCGGGTGATTGACTGGTTCTGTGGCCTGGGCAACTTCACGCTGCCGCTGGCCACCCAGGGGCGTGAGGTGCTGGGCATTGAAGGCAGTGAGGCGCTGGTGGCCCGTTCGCGTGAGAACTATCAGTCAAATCAGGCTCTAAGGCAAGAGAATCAAGCGCTAGCAGCTACTGATTTCGTAGCGCGCAACCTGTTTGAAATGACGCCCGCCATGCTGATCGCCGATGGAGTGGCCGACAAATGGCTGGTGGACCCCCCACGCGAAGGCGCCTTTGCGCTGGCCAAGGCCCTGGCAGACATCGAGCAGGCCCGCCAAGGCGCCGAAGATGCGCCTCCCTTGCCCGAGGGCGCGGAGCACTGGAGCCCGCCCAAACGCATCGTGTACGTGAGCTGCAACCCCGCCACCCTGGCGCGTGATGCCGGTTTGCTGGTGCACCTGGCAGGCTACCGCTGCGTGGCGGCGGGCATGGTCAACATGTTCCCGCACACCGCGCACGTCGAGAGCATGGCGGTGTTTGAGCGCGCCTGATGCCGCGAGCCTGACGGTGCAGGGCCAGCGCTTTCGACGCCCTGGTCCTGCTGTCAACCACCCAGCCACATGCCCAGGTGCAAGGTTGGGCTGAGGGCGTCTCTTAAAGGCTGTATCGGTTTGGGGCTTTAAATGCGGGGCTTGTCCGCACCGGCCGCGCCTTCAGTGCTTGGCACTGGCGCTTTTGCTGTCGGCAGATGCAGACACAGACGCGGAGGCGGCTGCCTTCTTCTCCGGTTTATCGGTCTTTTCGATGACCGACGGACTGCCTTCGAGCTTGTTCTCGCGCATGTAGGCGTCCATCTCCTTCCACCCTGCAAACACCGAGGCCTTGGACGCCTTGGGGTTGAGGGTGTAGCAGTCTTCCAGCCCGCGCAGGGCATGGCGGCAGGCGCCGCCAATGGCTTTGGATTCCTCCTCGCGCTGGGCAATGCGCGGGTCGGGCCAGATGCCTGGAATCTCGCAGCCAGCCAGCAGCAGCACCGCAGCAACGGCAAACGCTTTGAGCAGGGCAGGGTGGGGGTGTCTGGATCGCATGTACCACCATTATCGGCATCGGCTCGCGCTTATTGAGAACCTGTTTGCGATCTTTTCGGGTGAGCGATGTCAACAAAGCGAGGCAAAGCCATGGCGCACTTGGGGCTCAAGCTGCTTGCCTTCAGCCCGGCGTGCGGCGGGCCGCTATGCTTGGCGTGCTTTTTGCCTGCGTGGCGGGCTTGCCCTGCCATTCAATGGCCTTATTCATCCAAACTGGTACATACCTTTATGAAGACCAAACACGAACTCGAACTGGCAGACATCAAGCGCGTTGCCGCAGCTGCTGAGGCCGAAGCGCTGAAGCACCAATGGGCGGTCACCATCGCCATCGTGGACGATGGCGGCCACCTGCTGTGGCTGCAGCGCCTGGACGGTGCTGCCGCTGTGTCCTCGCACATTGCCCCTGCCAAGGCCCGTACGGCCGCACTGGGCCGCCGTGAAAGCAAGGGCTATGAGGACGTCATCAACGGTGGCCGCACCTCGTTCCTGAGCGCCCCCACGCTGGAAGGCATGCTCGAAGGCGGCGTGCCGATCATGAAAGACGGCCAATGCTTGGGCGCCGTGGGCGTGAGCGGCGTGAAGTCGACGGAAGACGCGCAGATTGCCCGCGCTGGGATTGCCGCTCTGGGCTTGTGATGGCCTAGGGATCCTCTGCACGAATCGAGCGGCAAGTGTGGACTGCGGATCGGGATGGGCTGCAAGGCGCAAAGCGCAGCAATAGCTGTAGCTATTGCGAGCATTTGCAACGCGGCAGACCGCCCGAGGCCGCAGATGCACACGGCGCGGTGATTTGTGCAGAGGATCCCTAGGGATGACCTTCATCACTCCCTGCGGTCGGTGATAGCGCGGCCTCGGGCAGTCCGCTGCGTTGCTTTTCTTGCCAATAGCCGGGCTATTGGCTGCTAAAAGACGCCTTGCGGCCTCTCCCGATCCGCACTACCACCGACTCGCGATGGTGATGCAGGACATCCCTAGCACCCCGCTGGGGTGCACCGCCCGCCAATCATGCGGGCACAAAAAAACCGGTCAGCGACCGGTTTTTTTGATGGGGGAAACCATACCGTGGAGAAAAAAAGCCTGGCTACGCGGGATAAACCGTTGGCTGGCAAAAACGACCCTTGCGGACTGCTGTTGAGCCCGGGAGTCGCCCCACGATGAAACTCATTTGGTCAGGATCAGCTTGCCCAGTTTGGTGGCTTGCAGGCGGTACAACGAGCCGTTGTGGCTGATGGCCACGGCCTTTTGACCCTGCAGCAAGGTGCTGCTGTCCACGGCCAGCACCGGGCCTTCCGAGGCGGCCGATGGCACGGCAGCGGCGTTGGCCGAGGCCATGGAAGAACGCAAGAACGAGGCGGTGGTCAATGTGGCTTGCATGTCTGTGTTCCTGAAGCGGTGTGATGCTGATCGATGTGCTAATGATAACGATTCGCAATTACTTGGCAAGCGATTTCTGAAAATATTTCGGAGTATTTCGGGGATTTGTGTGCCCAGGTGTGACAACACCCGCGCAAGGCGGGGCGCATCACGGGGCGGGCGGGGCGCCACAAGGGCGGCTGTACATCGTGGCCCCCGCACCTGTCACTTTTCGGTATCGTTCCCCTGCTTGCCAGTGACGGCGGAGACAAAAATCTCGACCGCTAGAAACACCACGTACAGAACGCCTGCCAGCCTGCCTTGCCCGGCGAACAGCAGGCCCAGGCAGATGGCAGCGCAGACCATGTGGATGGCGGGGTGGAGTTTCATCGGTGCCTCCTGAGCGTTTGTGCCTGGCCCGCCCATGGTGGCAAGACTGCGGCATCGGGTGTGTGCGTATTCTGGCGGCGGGGGTTGCCGTGCCCTTGTCCAAGGCCGCACCTGCGGCCACAGGCCTCCCAACGCAAAAAGCCCGTGCACAGGGCCCGGGGCTTTGAGAGGGGCTCCTTGCGGAGCCTGGGGGTGTGGAGTGGTCCACAGCGCCTGCTGGGTTACTGCTGCGGGTCCGTCACAAACCCGATCTTGCGCACACCCGCACGTTGGGCGGCCGCCATGGCGGTGGCCACCTTTTCGTAGCGCACGGCCTTGTCGCCGCGGATGTGCAGGTCGGGCTGCGGTTCCTTGGCGGCTTCGGTTTGCAGGCGGGGGAAGAGTTCTTCCTCCGTCACTTCCGACTCGTTCCAGTAGTACTTGCCTTCGGAAGACACGCTCAGGCGCACGGTCTCGGGCTTCACGTCCTCGGGTTGGTTGGTGGCCCGTGGCAGGTCGACATTGACCGAGTGTTTCATCACCGGCACGGTGATGATGAAGATGATGAGCAGCACCAGCATCACGTCCACCAGGGGCGTCATGTTGATCTCGTTCATCACCTCATCGGAGCTGTCCTGGGTTCCAAACGACATGGCTTAGCCGCCTTTCTTCATGGGCAGCACCTTGCCCTGTTCGCCACCGGCGTTCACGCGGGCACCGGTCACGAAGTAGGCGTGCAGGTCATGGGCAAAGCTGTTGAGGCCGCCCAGGATGGACTTGTTGCCGCGCACCAGGGCGTTGTAGCCCAGCACTGCAGGGATGGCCACGGCCAGGCCCAGGGCGGTCATGATCAGCGCTTCACCGATGGGGCCGGCCACCTTGTCGATGGTGGATTGGCCCGACGTGCCGATGGCCAACAGGGCGTGGTAGATGCCCCACACCGTGCCGAACAGGCCGATGAACGGAGCCGTGGAGCCCACCGAGGCCAGGATGGCCAGGCCTGATTGCAGGCGGGCGGTGAATTCGTCAATGCAGTTGCGCAGGCAGCGCGTCACCCAGTCGCTCACGTCCAGCGCATCGTGCAGGTGCGCCTTGGTGTTGCGGTGGTGGGCGGTGGCTTCGCGGCCTTCCAGTGCCAGGTGGCGGAAGGGGTTGGTGGGGTCGGCGCCCAGCTTGCTCATGCCGGCGGCAAAGTCTTCGCTGTGCCAGAAGTCTTGCGCAGCGCGGGCGTGCTTCTTGAACTTGATGATGTCGATGGCCTTG
This sequence comes from Acidovorax sp. 56, assembly GCF_002749705.1. Classification (NCBI taxonomy): domain Bacteria; kingdom Pseudomonadati; phylum Pseudomonadota; class Betaproteobacteria; order Burkholderiales; family Comamonadaceae; genus Acidovorax; species Acidovorax sp. 56. The sequence continues at coordinate 1,608,982 of NZ_PEEV01000001.1, read as the reverse complement.
ATCAGGATGACGATCCACGAGGCCAGGGACATGCCCAGCAGCAGAATGGCCACGGCACGGGTAACAAAGTCGCCTTGAATCCAGACATTGGCGATACCGAATTGCGATTCCATGAAAACTCCTGATGATTATTCGAGAACAAAATTGACGGGGACCAGGTTCCACATGGTTTCGGGAACACCGTTGCGTTTGCCGGGCACAAAGCGCCAGCGCATCACGGCTTCCTGGGCCTGGCGGTCCAGGCGTTCGTAGCCGCTGGACTTGTTGACTTCCACCTTCTGCGGCGTGCCATCGGTGCCGATCAGCACGCGCAGCACCACCTTGCCTTGCTCACCCATGCGCTTGCTGATGGCGGGGTAGCTGGGCTTGGGGTTGTTGAGGTAAGCCGCATCGCTGGAGGGCAGCTCGATCTTGGGCGGGGCCGGGGGCGCGGGTGGCGCTGCAGGCGCGGCGGCCACGGGCTCGGTGATGGGGGGCGCGGGGGGCTGCGGCGTGGTGGCCCCGGTGGGCGCATTGGGCGCCGGAGTGGGGTCGTTGATGGCCAGCGGCATGGGCGCTGGCTTGGGGGCTTGCACTTTGGGCGCTGTCTTGGGTGCAGGCGGTGTTGGCGCGGGCTTGGGCGGTGGCGGCGCCACCTTGGGGGCTGGCGGGTTGATGAACTCGCTGAGCAGTTCGGCAGGAACAATGATCTCTGCCGCCTTGCGCACCAAGCCCGACTGCAGGGCCCAGATGGCAGCCACGTGAAAGAGCACGACGCTGCTGACGATGACGGTGTTGCGACTCAAGCCCCCGGCAGGGGCAAAACGATCAGGCTGCGACATAAAAATGATAGCTGCTAGCGCTTACAGAATAAGCGCTAGAGGCCTAAATGACCTTTGATTTTATTTGCGAAAGATCCACCAGGCGGAGCCCGCCACCAGGATCAGGCTGCCTGCGAGTGTAGAGAGGAGGTCCATGCCTTGCTTTCCGTGATGGAGCTGGCAAGCTGGATCGTCTGCGGCACGGATTCATTGTGCACCGCAGCAATCGGATGGGTTGCACTGCATTGCGCCACCACGTCGCGGGCGCAGCTTTCGCAGCGGCCGCATTGGGTGGCAACGCCCAGCTCGAACTGGATTTCGTCAAAGCTCAGACCCGCCCGGGCGTGGCGGGCAATTTCTCGGTCCGAAACTCGGCGGCATACGCAGACGATCATGGCGGCAAGCAGAGTAGCTGGCTGTTGGTAATGACTGAATTATAAATACGAATCCATCGCATTTGCAATGCATTCCCTTGCGCTCGTGGGGTTGACAGTGCGCAAGCCGCTTTGCAGCAGGGACTTGCGCCTGTTCAATGGCGGCCCAGCAGTCTGCCCATCAGTCTGCCGACAGGGCTGCCGGTGCGTCTGCCAGGGTTTTGCAGCCTGTGAGAGCCATGGCCACCTCCAGCTCATCGCGCAGCAAGCGCAGCACGTGGGCGACCCCCGCTGCACCTGCATGGGCCAGCCCGTGCACGGCGGGCCTGCCTACCAGCACCGCGCTGGCACCCAGCGCCATGGCTTTGAGCACATCGGTGCCCCGGCGTATACCGCCATCCACCAGCACGGGCACTGCGCCCGCCACGGCCTGCGCAATGCGGGGCAGGGCCAGGGCGGTGGGCGGGGCGGTATCGAGCGTGCGGCCACCGTGGTTGGAGACGATGATCCCGTCGGCCCCCACCGCCATCGCCTGGACAGCGTCGGCCGGGTGCAGCACGCCTTTGAGCAGCACGGGCAGGCGGGTGATGGATTTGAGCCAGGCGATGTCGTCCCAGGTGGGGGCTTGGTGCAGCAGGCCATCGAACAGCGCGCTTTGTCCGGGCTGCAGGGCCGGGGTGGGCGGGGGCTGCAGCCCGGCCAGGTTCACCGGGCCGATGCCGGGCGGCAGGTGGAAGTGGGCACGGCGCTCCCGGTCGCGGATGCCGCTGGTGGGGGCGTCCACGGTCAGCACCAGGGCCTCGTAGCCTGCGGCTTCGGCGCGTTGCACCAGGGCCTGGGTAAAGCCCCGGTCGTGCTGTAGATACAGCTGAAACCACAGCGGCCCACGCCCTGGGTCGCTGAGCACCGCCTGCGCGATGGGCTCCAGCGGCAGGCTGGCCTGGGTGCTGAGCACCAGCCCCGCGCCCAGCGCGGCGGCGGCATAGGCGGTGGCCAGTTCGCCGTCGGGGTGGGCCATGCGCTGGAACGCAATGGGCGCCAGCAAGATGGGGTGCGCCAGCGTGCGGCCCAGCAGGCTGACGCGGGTGTGCCCGCCCGCCAGGGGGCGCAGCACGCGCGGCCACAGGGTCAGGGCGTCCCACGCGCTGCGGTTGGCGCGCAGGGTGATCTCATCGGCCGCGCCGCCACTGAAGTAGGCCCAGGCGTTGTCGTCCAAGTGCTGCCGGGCGTGCTGTTCGTGGTCGGCCAGGGACACCACGGTGGGTGGAACCTTTTGCAGTGCGGGGGAATGGGTCATTGCAATGAAAAAAGCACCTGGCGCTTGTTGGGTAAGCGCGAGGTGCTATTAAAAAGAGAGTAATTTGAAGCGATTGGCAGGCATCGGGTGATGCTGCTGGGGCCTCTACGCAGGTTCTTACACATCGGCCCACATGCGCAGCAGGTTGTGGTACGTGCCCGACAGCGCAATCACTGCGGGGTCGGTCTCGCCCACGCTTTGGCGCAGCTTGAGCAAGGCCATGTCCATGTCAAACAGCAGTTGGCGTTGCTCCAGTCCGCGCACCATGCTCTCCACCCAGAAGAAGCTGCAGATGCGGTGCCCGCGTGTGACGGGCGAGACCTGGTGCACGGTGCTGCTGGGGTAAAGAATCAGGTCGCCTGCGGGCAGCTTGATGCGCTTTTCGCCCAGGGCCTGGGCAATGACCAGCTCGCCACCGTCGTAGTCTTCGGGCGCGGTCAAAAACAAGGTGCAAGACAGGTCGCTGCGCACCCAGCAGCCATCGGCCTTGGAGTGCATGACGGCGCTGTCCACATGGTTGCCGTAGTAGTTGGCGCCGTCGCCGTAGTTGTTGAACAGCGGGTTGAAGATGCGCCGTGGCAATGCCGCTGAAAAAAACAGGGCGCTGCGGTGCACGGCCGCCTTGACTTTGGCCTGCAGCTGGGCAGACAGCTCGCTGGCTTGCGACAGCTGCAGGTTGTTCTTCTGGTGCAAAGCTTGCCCACCCGCACTGCGTGCCCCGTCCACCCAGGGGGCGTCTGCGCCGAGCGATTGCCTGAAAAAGGCGATTTCCTCTGGGGTCAGAACGTTCTGGATGTGCAGGAACATGGTGTGCAGGCGGTTACAGGCTTTACAGGCAGCGGGTTGGGCTGCGGATCAGAAGCGGGTCTTCAGGGTGAGCTGGACCGAGCGGGCGGCGCCAGGGACGTAGAAGCCGCGGTACAGCGAGTCGGCATAGACCTTGTCAAACAGGTTGTTCACGTTGAGTTTGACGGAGGTCTTGTCGTCGATAGCGTACTCGACCATGGCGTCGATCACGCCGAAGCCGCTGGCGTACACCGCACGCGAGCCTTCGGGGTTTTGCTTGCCACGGTAGGTCACGCCAGCGCCCGCACGGATCTTGGAGGTGATGGCGTAGGTGCTCCACACGCTGCCGCTGTGCTTGGGGGTGAGGCCAGGGCGGTCGCCTTGCACCTGCGCACCACCACCGTTGGCGGCCAGGGCCACATTGCTGCGGTCGATCTTGGCTTCAGGAATCCAGGTGTGGTTCCAGAACACTTCCCACTGGGGCGAGATGCGGCCAGCCAGGTTGAACTCCATGCCCGTGGCGTGGCGCTTGCCCGACAGCAGCTCTTGCGCAGCGGCGGTGTCAGGGTCGGTGTTGCGCTCGTTGTATTTCTCGCTGTAGAACATGGCCACACCCAGCAGGGCACGGCGTTCAAACAGCTCGAACTTGCTGCCGATTTCGATGTTGCGGCTCTTCTCGGGCGGCGTGGCGGCGGTGCGGTTGGTGGCGCTGCTCAGGTTGATGCCGTACTGGTACGTATCGCCCGAGGTGTTGTACGAAGTGCCGTACGACACGTAGTACGAAGACAGTTCGTTGGGCTGGAAGATCAGGCCGACACGGGGGCTGACCAGGCTGTCGGAGACTTCGTTGGTCACGGAGCCTGCCGCATTGCGGTAGGAGTTCTTGAAGTCGTCATAGCGCAGGCCGCCCACCAGCTTCAGCGTGTCGGTCAACGACATCGTGTCTTGTGCGTACAGGCCCAGGTTGCGCGACTTGAAGGTGTTCCACTGCACTGGCGTGCGGCCATCGACCACGGCAGCGCCGTTGTCCGGTGCGCCCACGATGGTGGTGGGGCGGGCCGTGGTGTTGGCGTAGTTCTGGTTGCGCTTGGCGTCGTCGTCGTAATAGTCGACGCCAGCCAGCACGGCGTGCTTCTTGCCACCCCAGTTGAAGGTGTTGCTGTAGTCGCTTTGCGCTTGCAGCACATCGCTCTCGCCAATGCGGCCCTTGGAGCCACGGGTCAGCACGGTGCTGTCGTTGATCTGGTCCAGCGTGATGGCGCTGTTTTGGAAGCCAATCGTGCTGGCCAGCATGTCGCGCTTGTAGTTGCCCCAGCGCAGGCGGGTGTTCAGCTCGCCGCCGTCGTTAAAACGGTGGATGTGCCCCAGCGTGACGTACTTCGACTCGGTGTTGTTGTAGTCGCTTTGCAGCCCGTAGAAGTTGCGGGCAGGCAAGGTGGTGTTGATCTTGCCGTCGGCCGACAGGCGCCAGGGGTGGTTGTAGATCGGGCGGCCTTCGGTGGTCAGGTAGTAGGCGCCGATAGAGAATTCATCGCGCGTGCCAATGCCCCAGGCAAAGGTGGGCGCAATGCCGCGCTTGTCTTGCTTGGCGCCGAAGTTGTCGGATTCCTGCACCATGGCGTTCAGGCGGAAAGCCGCGTTTTCGCCGGTGATGAAGTTGAAGTCGCCTGTAGCGCGGTGGGTGTTGCCCGTGCCGTAGGTGTACGAGGCTTCGTGCTGGTTGATCAGCAAGGGGGCCTTGCTCACCTGGTTGACCACGCCGCCGGTCGAGCCCTTGCCAAACAGCATGGAGGCCGAACCCTTGAGCACTTCAACGCGGTCGTTGTTGAACGTGTCGCGCTCCAGCAGGGGGGCGTCTTTCATGCCATCGTTGTAGATGTCACCGGCCTGGCCCAGCGAGAAGCCGCGCAGACGCACGTCTTCCTCGCCCGTTTCGCCCGCCAGGAAGGTCACGCCCGCCGTGGTGCGCAGCACTTCGCGGAAGTCGTCCTGGTTGCGGTCGTTCATCAGCTTTTCGGTGAACACCGTGACGGACTGGGGGATGTCCTTGATGTCTTGCTTGCCCTTGCCTACGGTGGTTTGCTTGAGCAGCAGGGTGTCCTTGCCTTGGGGGGCGGCTTGCTCTTTCACCGTCACGGTGGGCAAGGCAACCTCAGGGGTGGCGCTGGATTGTGCCCAGCTGCCCATGGAGGCGGCCAGCATCATGGCGCCCAGAGGCAGCAGGGCTTTGTCGGACTGGGGGGCGATGGATGGTGTGGATTGCAGCATGCTGCTGCCGCGCGGTGCGCTTGTTGTTGCCAAGATGGCCTCCGTGGATGGTGTGGTGCGGGTGGTGTGACCCAGGCCCGAAGCGCTGCAACGGCAGTTGCACGGAGAGCGAACGGTGGGCGTACCAAAGCAGACCAGAGGCAGTGGCTAGAACCACAGCGCTACGCTGTGTTGTACATGGCTGTGCATTGTCGGCTGTCACACATTCTATCAAATGAGGGTCATTCTCATTTGTATTGATGTTTGCAAACAACAGCTTTACACAGGCCTTGGAACGGGTTCCTGGGTTCGCCAGGAAGGGGTTTGTGCGCCCTAAAAGCAAAAAGCCGGCAAAGCCGGCTTTTTGCATGACCGATCGGGAGCCCGATCAGCTGACGTGCTTGCCAATCAGGCCAGCCAGTTCAAACATGGAAACCTGGGGCTTGCCAAACAGTTCCTTGAGCTTGGCATCGGCGTTGATGTTGCGCTTGTTGGTGGCGTCTTGCAGGTTGTTGGCCTTGATGTAGACCCACAGCTTGCTGATGATCTCCGTGCGTGGCAGCGGTGCGGCACCGACCACCGCAGCCAGAGCTGGGCTGGGGGTGAGGGCCTTCATGAAGGCCGCGTTAGGGGTGCGCTTTTTTGCCGGTGCTGCAGCCTTGTCGGCGGCGGCTGTCTTTGCCGGGGCTTTTTTTGCAGTTGCCATGTTGGGTTTTTCCTTTTTGGACATCAATCTTCACCAGAGAAAAGCTGCGTTCCCACTGGCCGCCCGATGCTACTTTGAAAAAAACGGGTTTCCAAGGGAGAAAAGGCTTTTTTTGCCTCGATTTGTAGCAAGGGCTACCCGGTGTCACCGATGGGGGGTCCTGTGCTTGACAAATTTTTGACAAAGCGCTGTTTTTGAGCGACTGCGCCAGCTGTCAGGGTGTCATTGCGGCCCACGGCCCACCCGGGCGGCTGCGCGCGATGGAACAGTGGCCAGCAGCACGCTGGCCAGCGCAATGCCCAGCGCCAGCATCTGGATGCCCGTCAGTTGTTCGCCCAGCACCAGCACCCCCACCAGCGCCGCGCTGACCGGCAGCATGACGGTGAAGATGCCGCCTTGCGCTGCAGGCACCGATTTGAGCCCGGTCATCCAAAGCCACACCGTCCACATGCTGGCGGCCAGCGCATAAAACACCAGCAGCACCCAGTTGCCTGTGCTGACTTGTGCAAAATTGAAGCTCCAGGCGGTGTACAGGCCCAGCGGAGTGGCCAGCACAAAGCCCCACAGGTTGATGAGGGAGGTGATGCGCTTGGGCCCCAGGCTGCCGGTGAGCTTTTTTCCAATGACCGAGTAAGCCGCCTCGCACAGCACCGCTCCAATCAGCAGCAACTGGCCCAGCCAGACTAGGTCGGATGAGTTTTTGCCTTCTAGGGCAATGGCACTGTGCGCTGAATGCTCTGTTTTTGATAGCGAAAGCAGGGCGATGCCCAGCACAGCCAGTGCCACGGCTGCCCAGGTGCGGGGGGCAATGCGTTCGCGCAGAAAGGCCCAGCTCATCACGGCCACTGCTGCAGGAATGGCCGCCATGGTCACCCCGGCGGAGAGTGCATTCGTCAGGCTGACGCCAAACAGCATGCACAGGGTGAACAGGAAGTTGCCCAGCAATGACTCCAGAAAGAGCAGTCTTTTGGTTTGGGGGCTCAGCGGGGGTTCTTGCACCGGTTTGCGCAACCAGCTCAGCATGGCCAGCCCGCCGATGCCAAAGCGCAACCACGCCAGCAAAAACACGGGAATGGCGGCCGCCAGAGGCTTGGACAGTGCCACGTAGCTGCCCACCAGGGCCATGCTGAGTGCCAGGCAAAAGTAGGAAACGGTGCGGTTGGGGTGGGGCACTAGACTCATCGGATCACCAAATCAAGGAGCCCGCATCATGCCCGATGAGCCATTGCCGCCACGGCAGGCGCGCTGTGTTTTTGTCTATGGCACTTTGCGCGCGGGTGGGGCCAATGACATCCGGCGGCTGCACCCTGCACCGCAATGGGTGGGCGCAGCCTATGTGTCCGGCGACCTGTACCACCTTGGTGCCTACCCGGGGCTGCTGCTGCGCGCAGGCGGCCCGCCCGTGGTGGGCGAGGTGTATCAGATGGATCCGGCATTGGAGCCTGTGCTGGATGCGATCGAAGGCTTGTTGGGACCGTGCGCGACAGATGAATATGTGAAGCGCGAGGTAGCCGTGCCCTGCAATGGGGCGGTGGTGCGCTGTCTTGTGTATGAAATCAACCCTCGCTATGTTGCCAATGCGGCATGCATCGTGCGTGGGGATTGGATGAAGGCCTGACTCTTGTGGGTGGTCGATATTTTTGTATTGCGGAAATGCGTTTTTGCAATGCGAAATAAAGAGTTTGGTGCGACGCCGCAAATTTTCTCAATATGAGAAAACAACTCTCGCATTGAGATATTTGTACTCTAAGTAATTGTTTTAAAACAAGAAAATTTATATCTTCTATAAGACATAAGAGCTTGCTCAACTCTTATAGAAGACTTAGAGTTATCTCCATGGGCAGCAGCGAAGCCGCCCGGTGTTTTCAACCAACCTCAGGAGTGTCCACATGCCTCAATCCCTCAACGAACAACTGAGCCGCGAACAGCAAATTGCCGCCCTGGAAAAAGACTGGGCCCAGAACCCCCGCTGGAAGGGTGTGAAGCGCGGTTACTCCGCTGCCGATGTGGTGCGTCTGCGCGGCTCGCTGCCCATTGAGCACACCCTGGCCAAGCGTGGTGCTGAAAAACTGTGGGACAAGATCAACGGTGGTGCCAAGAAGGGCTATGTGAACGCGTTCGGCGCCATCTCCGCCGGCCAGGCCATGCAGCAAGCCAAGGCTGGCCTCGAAGCCGTGTACCTGTCGGGCTGGCAAGTGGCCGCTGACGGCAACACGTCTGAGACCATGTACCCCGACCAGTCGCTGTACGCCTACGACTCGGTGCCCACCATGGTTCGCCGCATCAACAACACCTTCAAGCGCGCTGATGAAATCCAGTGGGGCCGCGGCATCAATCCTGGCGACAAGGAATTCATCGACTACTTCCTGCCCATCGTGGCGGACGCTGAAGCCGGTTTCGGCGGCGTGCTCAACGCCTTCGAACTGATGAAGAACATGATCCAGTCGGGCGCTGCTGGCGTGCACTTTGAAGACCAACTGGCTGCGGTGAAGAAGTGTGGCCACATGGGCGGCAAGGTGCTGGTGCCAACGCAAGAAGCCTGCGAGAAGCTGATTGCAGCACGTTTTGCGGCCGATGTGATGGGCGTGTCCACCATCGTGCTGGCCCGCACCGACGCAGAGGCCGCCAACTTGATCACGTCCGACCATGACGCCAACGACAAGCCCTTCCTGACCGGTGAGCGCACGCAAGAAGGCTTCTACCGCGTGAAGAACGGCCTGGAACAAGCCATTAGCCGTGGTGTCGCCTATGCTCCTTACGCCGACCTGGTGTGGTGCGAAACCGGCGTGCCAGACATCGGCTTCGCCCGCGAATTTGCGCAAGCTGTGCACGCTGCCTGCCCCGGCAAGCTGCTGTCGTACAACTGCTCGCCTTCGTTCAACTGGAAGAAGAATCTCAACGACAAGCAGATCGCTTCCTTCCAGGAAGACCTGTCGGCTCTGGGCTACAAGTACCAGTTCATCACGTTGGCTGGCATCCACATCAACTGGTACAACACTTTCCAGTTCGCCCATGCATACGCCAACGGCGAGGGCATGAAGCACTACACCGAGATGGTGCAAGAGCCAGAGTTTGCTGCACGAGAAAAGGGCTACACCTTCGTGTCGCACCAGCAAGAAGTGGGTGCAGGCTACTTCGACGACGTGACCACGGTGATCCAAGGCGGCTCGTCCTCCGTGAAGGCCCTGTCGGGTTCGACCGAAGAAGAGCAGTTCCACTGATCCGCGCGGCTGGTCGCGCTATCTGAGCCCGGGCATGCCCGGGCTTTTTTCTGGCTGCTGGCAAGGGATGGTTAAAATATCAGCAAGATTGATTCACAAGAGCGAGAAAGGCATCCTGGTTATGACACCGCGAACTACGACGGAGATCCTTACCGGCCACTAGTGGCTGGCCGTTCGCGCCTGTACGAGATGCACTCTCCCTTCCAAAAAGCGCGGCCGGTTCCGCGCTTTTTTGTTTTGAATTTTTCGTGGGCCTTTGCTGCCCGCTGCCTCTTATCTTTACGGACATCCCCATGATTCACATTACGCTCCCTGATGGCTCGCAGCGCGAATTTCCTGGCCCGGTCACGGTGGCTGAAGTCGCTGCATCGATCGGCGCTGGCTTGGCCAAAGCGGCACTGGCGGGCAAGATTGGCGAGAAGGTGGTGGACACCAGCTACCAGATCACGGCAGATAGCCCCTTGTCCATCGTGACCGCCAAGGATGCCGATGGCCTGGAGGTCATTCGCCACTCGACCGCTCACTTGCTGGCTTATGCGGTCAAACAGTTGTTTCCTGATGCGCAGGTGACCATTGGTCCGGTGATCGAAAACGGCTTTTATTACGACTTTGCTTACAAGCGCCCCTTCACGCCTGAGGACTTGGTGGCGATCGAAAAGCGCATGGCCGAATTGGTCGCCAAAGACGAGCCGGTGGTGCGTCGGGTGCTGCCGCGCGACGAGGCTGTGGCTTATTTCAAGGGCCTGGGCGAGCACTACAAGGCAGAGATCATTGCCAGCATCCCCAGCAATGAAGATGTGAGCCTGTACCGCGAAGGTGACTTTGAAGACCTGTGCCGTGGCCCTCACGTGCCCAGTACCGGCAAACTGAAGTTCTTCAAGCTCATGAAGGTGGCGGGCGCCTATTGGCGCGGCGATCATCGCAACGAAATGTTGCAGCGCGTGTATGGCACCGCATGGGCGTCCAAGGACGATTTGCAGCAGTACCTCACGATGCTGGAAGAGGCGGAAAAGCGCGATCACCGCAAGCTGGGGCGTGAGCTGGATTTGTTCCATATCGACGAGCACTCGCCCGGTACGGTGTTTTGGCACCCCAAGGGCTGGACGGTGTGGCAAGAGGTGGAGCAGTACATGCGCCGCGTGTACCGTGACAACGGCTACCAAGAAGTCAAGGCGCCGCAGATCCTGGACCAGAGCCTGTGGGAGAAAACAGGGCACTGGGACAAGTACCGCGAAAACATGTTCGTGACAGAGTCGGAAAAGCGCGATTACGCGCTCAAGCCGATGAACTGCCCTGGACACATCATCATTTTCAAGCAGGGCATCAAGAGCTACCGCGACCTGCCGCTGCGGTTTGGTGAGTTTGGCCAATGCCACCGCAACGAACCCACGGGCGGGTTGCACGGCATCATGCGTGTGCGCGCTTTCACGCAAGACGATGGGCACATTTTCTGTACCGAGGACCAAATCCAGTCTGAAGTGGTGGCGTTCACCCGGCTGCTGCAAAAGGTCTACAAGGACTTTGGCTTTTCGGACATCATTTACAAGCTGTCTACCCGCCCAGAAAAGCGCATTGGCTCCGAAGAAAGCTGGGATCGTGCCGAGCAGGCGCTGGCCGATGGCTTGCGCGCGTCAGGCTGCGATTTTGAATACCTGCCGGGCGAAGGTGCGTTCTACGGTCCCAAAATCGAATACACGCTGAAAGATGCGTTGGGTCGCCCGTGGCAATGCGGCACGATCCAGGTGGACCCCAACCTGCCAGAGCGCCTGGATGCGGAGTTTGTTGGGGAGGACGGCGCACGCCACCGGCCCATCATGCTGCACCGCGCCATCGTGGGCAGTCTGGAGCGCTTTATTGGCATCTTGATCGAGCAGCACTCTGGTGCGCTGCCCACTTGGCTCGCGCCAGTGCAGGTTTCGGTGCTCAATATCACCGACTCGCAAGCCGATTACTGTCGTGAAATTGCAGCAAAACTGCAAAAAGCGCTGCCCAATCAAGGCCTTAGGGTGGCCGTGGACCTGCGCAACGAGAAGATTACGTATAAAATACGTGAGCATTCGTTGCAGAAGCTGCCCTACATCCTCGTCGCGGGTGACAAGGAAAAGGCGGCAGGAGCCGTCGCAGTGCGCGCCCGAGGCAATCGTGACCTCGGTGTAATGTCTGTGGATGCGTTCATCGAACTCATCGCCAAAGACATTGCTGACAAAGCCTGATTTTGAATGAATCTAGCTCTGGGGCACGCCAGTTGCGCGGGTGTAGCTACAATTTTCGTAGCATTTTGATTCAAGGAAGATAGCCATCGCTACTGAATTTCGTGATCGTCGCCACCGTGAAGAGCGCAAACACCGCCTGAACCGTGAAATCATGGCCCCAGAAGTTCGTCTCTCTGGGCCTGAGAACGAGCCTTTGGGTGTGGTGAGTTTGATGGAAGCCTTGCGCATGGCGGGCGAGCTGGATGTGGATCTGGTGGAGATTGCTGCTACAGCCAATCCCCCAGTGTGCCGCCTGATGGACTACGGTAAGTTCAAGTACCAGGAACAAAAACGCGCTGCCGAAGCCAAGGCCAAGCAGACGGTCATCGAGATCAAGGAAGTCAAGTTCCGTCCTGGTACGGACGATGGCGACTACAACATCAAGATGCGCAACATTCGCCGCTTTTTGGCGGATGGTGACAAGTGCAAGATCACCTTGCGTTTTCGCGGGCGTGAAATCACCCACCAGGAACTCGGTTTGGCTCTGCTCAACCGTATCCGTGATGAGTTGGCGGACTCCATCCTCGTCGAGCAGTTTCCCAAGCTGGAAGGCCGCCAGATGATCATGATGATTGCCCCTGGTAAGAAAAAGCCTGCTGCAGCAAAGCCTGCGGCGGAGAATGCCGCTGGCGGTACTCCTGCTTGAGCAGGGATCGTCCGGGTGTGATTCGGATTCGATAGATTTGTGGGTGTGCCATCTGTCAAAGGATGGGGCGCCTGGCAAAGGCGGTGCTTGCACCGCCAAACCCTGAGGGGCGACCTTCAGGGTAGAAGTGGCTCGGGGCCAACAAGTTTGCAGATCGGTTTGCAAACGCCTCACGAGCACAACTAAAAGGAGCATTCAAATGCCCAAAATGAAAACCAAGAGCAGCGCGAAAAAACGTTTCCGCGTTCGTCCAGGTGGCACCGTCAAGCGCGGTCAAGCCTTCAAGCGTCACATCTTGACCAAGAAGACCACCAAGAACAAGCGCCATCTGCGTGGTGCGGTTGCTGTGCACGAGACCAATATGGGCTCGATTTCACAGATGCTGCCCGGCATGGGCGTTTAATTTACTGACGAACAAGGAGTACATACATGCCTCGCGTCAAACGTGGTGTAACGGCCCGTGCCCGTCACAAGAAAGTTCTCGCCCTTGCTAAGGGTTTCCGTGGTCGCCGCGGTAACGTCTTCCGTATCGCCAAACAGGCGGTAATGAAGGCTGGGCAATATGCCTACCGTGACCGCCGCACCAAGAAGCGTGTGTTCCGCCAGTTGTGGATCGCCCGTATCAACGCCGCTGCCCGTGAACTGGGCCTGACTTACAGCCAGTTCGCCAACGGCCTGAAGAAGGCATCCATCGAGATCGACCGCAAAATGCTGGCCGACCTCGCCGTGCACGACAAGGCTGCTTTCGGCAGCATCGTGAACCAAGTCAAGGCCAAGCTGGCTGCTTGAGATCACGATAAGAGGCTATCATTTTGATAGCTTCTTGCGCAATAACAGCAAGGGCTAGAGCTTGAAAAGGCACTAGCCCTTGTTTATTTTCAAGAGTCGATATGAACGAGTTGGATTCTCTGGTCGAAAGCGCAACACAGCTGTTTGCGCAGAGCGCTACCCCTGCCGAGCTGGAAAACGCCAAGGCGCAGTTTCTGGGCAAATCAGGCCGTGTGACGGAGCTCATGAAGGGGATGGCGCAGCTGTCCGTCGAAGAGAAGAAGTCCCGTGGCGCCGCAATCAACCTGACCAAGCAAGCGATTGAGGCCGCGCTGACTGCGCGCCGGCAGGCTCTGGCGGATGCGGAACTGCAAGCCCAACTCAAGGCTGAGGCCTTGGATGTGAGTCTGCCAGGGCGTCAGCGCGGCCAAGGCGGCTTGCACCCTGTGTCGCTCACGCTGGAGCGCATTGAGGGCATTTTTGGCTCCATGGGTTTTGATGTGGCCGAAGGCCCCGAGATCGAGACCGACTGGTTCAATTTCACCGCACTGAACACGCCGGAAGACCATCCCGCGCGTTCCATGCACGACACCTTCTACGTGGAGGGCGGCACTGCCACCGCCCCCAACCTGCTGCGCACGCACACCAGCCCGATGCAGATTCGCCATGCCGTGCAGCATGTGAAAAAGCACCGCGCTGCACTGGATGCAGGCCAGTCCATGCCTGAAATCCGTGTCATCGCCCCCGGCCGCACCTACCGTGTGGACAGCGATGCCACGCACTCGCCCATGTTCCACCAGTGCGAAGGCCTGTGGATTGGCGAGAACGTGAGCTTCAAGGATTTGAAGGTCATCTTCACGGACTTCTGCCGCACCTTCTTCGAAAGCGATGACTTGGTGCTGCGCTTTCGCCCCAGCTTTTTCCCCTTCACCGAGCCGAGCGCCGAGATCGATATCCAGTTCCAGACGGGCCCCTTGGCCGGCCGTTGGCTGGAAGTGGCGGGTTCGGGCCAGGTGCACCCCAACGTGGTGCGCAACATGGGGCTCGATCCTGAGAAGTACATCGGCTTCGCCTTCGGCATGGGGCCTGACCGCCTGACCATGCTGCGCTATGGCGTCAACGACCTGCGCCTGTTCTTCGACGGTGACATCCGTTTCCTGTCGCAGTTCCAATAACGCAAAAAAGTGAGCTGGCTGCGTACGTATTTATTGAGTTTCAACGTCATTTCGTTCTGAAACCCCTGATTGAAAAGCGCCAGCAGCTCCTTTTTTAAGAGCAAACGCCAAAGAATCTCACTATGCAATTTCCTGAGTCCTGGTTGCGCGAATTCTGCAATCCACCACTGACCACCCAAGAGCTGGCCGACACCCTGACCATGGCGGGGCTGGAGGTTGAGGAACTGCGCCCCGTCGCTCCGCCCTTCACCAAGATCGTGGTCGGCGAGATAAAGGAGGCTGTGCAGCACCCTGATGCCGACCGCCTGCGCGTGTGCCAGGTCGATGTGGGGCAGGGCGCCTTGCTCAACATCGTCTGCGGTGCGCCCAATGCCCGTGTGGGCATCAAGGTACCTTGTGCCTTGGTGGGCGCTGAGTTGCCCCCGGGCGACGATGGCAAACCTTTCCTGATCAAGGTGGGCAAGCTGCGTGGAGTGGAAAGCCAGGGCATGCTGTGCTCGGCCCGTGAGCTCAAGCTGTCGGAAGACCACGGCGGCTTGCTGGAGCTGGACGCATCAGCCCCTGTGGGTCAGGACATCCGCGCGCATTTGAATCTGGATGACACGCTCTTCACCCTCAAGCTCACGCCCAACCTTGCGCATTGCCTGAGCGTCTACGGCATTGCCCGTGAAGTGTCTGCGTTGACCGGTGCTCCATTGCAGCAACCGTCGTTCCCGGCCGTGCCGGCCCAGCTGGCAGACAAGCTGCCCGTGAAGGTGGGCGCGCCCGATCTGTGTGGCCGTTTCTCGGGTCGCATCGTGCGCAACGTGAACACGCGCGCTGCAACTCCCCAATGGATGCTGGACCGCTTGGCCCGCTGCGGTCAGCGTGGTGTGTCGCCACTGGTGGACATCTCGAACTACGTGATGTTTGAGCTGGGCCGCCCCTCGCATATTTTTGACCTCGACAAAATCCACGGTGGCCTGCAAGTCCGCTGGGGCAAGGCCGGTGAGCAGCTCAAGCTGCTCAATGGCAACACGATCACCGTCGATGACAAGGTGGGTGTGATCGCCGATGACAGCCAGGTCGAATCGCTGGCTGGCATTATGGGTGGCGATGCCACGGCGGTGTCTGACGACACGCGCCACATCTACATCGAAGCCGCCTTCTGGTGGCCCAAGGCCGTGGCGGGGCGTTCGCGCCGTTTCAACTTCTCGACCGACGCAGGCCATCGCTTTGAGCGGGGTGTTGACCCTAGCCTGACCGTCGAGCACATCGAGCGCATCACGCAGCTCGTTCTCGATATCTGCGGTACTGCCGATACGGCTTGCGGCCCCATCGATGACCATACGGTCAATCTGCCCACGGCACAGCCTGTCGCATTGCGCGTGGCACGCGCGGCCAAGGTCATCGGTATGCCACTGACCCAGGCACAGTGCGTGGACGCGCTCCAGCGCCTGGGGCTGCCGGTGTCTGAATCTGACGGTGTGGTGACGGTAACCCCGCCCAGCTACCGCTTTGACATTGCCATCGAGGAAGACCTGATCGAGGAAGTGGCGCGCATGGTGGGTTACAACAACCTGCCCACCACACCGCCCTTGGCGCCCATCACCCCCAAGCTGCGTGCCGAGGCCCAGCGCAGCCCGTTCGCTGTGCGCCGTGTGCTGGCAGGGTTGGGGTACCAAGAGACCATCAATTTCAGCTTTGTGGAAGAGCGCTGGGAGCAGCAGTTGGCAGCCAATGCCAACCCTATCAAGCTGCTCAATCCGATTGCCAGCCAGATGAGCGTGATGCGCTCTACCTTGCTGGGCTCGTTGCTGCAAGTGCTCAAGTTCAACCTGGATCGCAAGGCCGAGCGGGTGCGCGTGTTTGAACTGGGCCGCGTGTTTTTGCGCGATGCCTCTGTGGCCAACACCGACACTACGGTCGAGGGTTTTCACCAGCCCATGCGGGTAGCTGGCGTGGCCTATGGTGCCAGCGACATCCTTCAGTGGGGCCGCAAAGAGCAAGGTATTGATTTCTTCGACGTCAAGGGCGATGTCGAGGCCTTGTTGGCGCCGCTGCGTGCCACCTTTGAGCCCGCAACGCACCCTGCCATGCACCCTGGCCGTTGCGCCCGCGTGCTGATGCAAGGCCGTGCCGTGGGCTTTGTGGGCGAGTTGCATCCGCAATGGCGCCAGTCCTGGGAGTTGCCCCAGGCGCCCGTGATGTTCGAGCTGGAGCTGGACGCCGTGCTGCTGCGCACGGTGCCCCGTTTCACCGCCGTGGCCAAACACCAGGCCGTGGAGCGTGATCTGGCCATCGTCGTGGCAGAGCGCGTGACGCACAGCGAAGTCATGGCGGCGGTCGAGTCTGCCGTGCCTGGCACCTTGCTACGCTCTGCCGTGTTGTTTGACGTGTACCGCCCCAAGGCGTTGAAGCCCGGCGAAGAGCCATCAACCACTGCAGGCGTGGCGGCAGGTGAAAAGAGCTTGGCGGTGCGCTTGACCTTGGGCAGTGGCGAGGCTTCGCTCACTGAAGCCGAGATTGAAGCGGCGGTGCAGGCCGTCATGGCCCAACTGGTGGCGCGCACGGGCGGCCGCCTGCGCGTTTGATACTGGCGTGGAGATGGCCCAAGTGATTGAATTTGCAGTCGACAGCCTGGAGACCAACGCGCTGACCAAGGCTCAGCTGGCAGACCTTTTGTTTGACCAGATTGGGCTGAACAAGCGCGAGTCCAAAGACATGATCGACGCATTCTTTGACCTCATCGTGCAGAGCCTGATCGAGGGCAAGGATGTGAAGCTGTCGGGGTTTGGCAACTTTCAGATCCGAACCAAAGCCCCCCGGCCCGGGCGCAATCCGCGCACGGGTGAGGCCATTCCCATCCAGGCACGGCGGGTCGTCACCTTCCACGCCAGCAGCAAGCTCAAAGAGCAGATTCAGGGCAGCGCGACAGAGTCCGTGTGAACCTTTTCCTGTTTTGAATGGGAATCCGTGGATTCGCGCTGGCGGCCGTTCGGCCTCTGCAGTACGCTAAGCGGTTTTCGAGTACACCGGTCTTCCCTTCATGGGCACAACGCTTCCTCATATTCCAGCCAAGCGCTACTTCACCATTGGTGAAGTCGCTGAACTCTGCGGCGTGAAGCCGCATGTGCTGCGCTACTGGGAGCAGGAGTTCACGCAACTGCGTCCCATGAAGCGGCGCGGCAACCGCCGCTATTACCAGCACCATGAAGTGTTGATGATCCGGCGGATACGGGATCTGCTGTATGACCAGGGCTTTACCATCAGCGGCGCACGCAACCGGTTGCAAGAGCTGACGCACCTTGAGCGTGACAGCGGTGCTGTTGCAGATGAGGATGGTCCAGATGCGTTGCATGCCGAACCTGCTGACCCATCTGCTGCGGCGCTGCGAGAAGAGCAGATTCTGGACTTCGCCGCTGTCCGCCAAGAATTGTTGGAGATAAAGGCTCTCCTTTCTTAAGGGGCCTATTTTTGTGTATATAATCTAAGTCTTGTCGGCGTGTAGCGCAGCCTGGTAGCGCACTTGCATGGGGTGCAAGGGGTCGCGAGTTCGAATCCCGCCACGCCGACCATTGATAGCAAAAGCCCGGTTCCGAAAGGAGCCGGGCTTTTTTGCTTTGGGCCGGAGCCAGTCTGGAAGTTGAGGATCAGATGATTGATGGTTTGGTGGCAGGCAGGCTGTGGAGCGCTGCCGAGCGTCGGGTGGATAAGGCGGGCAAGTCCTATACGGTGGCGCGCTTGCGTGTGACGGGCATGGATGTCGATGGCGTGCTCGTCAATCTCATCGCCTTTGATCCAAGGGTGTGCGAGCTTTTGCACGATGCCCAAGAGGGCGAGGCTGTGTCCGTGTCGGGTGCGTTGACCCCCAAGGTCTGGACCGATAAGCAAGGCAACACCAAGCCCGCACTGGACATGGTGGTGCACCGCGTCTTGATGGTGCGTCCAGACTGACTGGAGGTGCTGCATGCCCAAAGCATGCACAGGGTTTCAGTGGGCGCCTGCTGAGTCAGCACGGCAAAAGCTACTGACTGTTCAGGCAACGATGTCTCTAGCCTTTCAGCGACAGTGCAAGCCTATGGAGGGGGGGCAATCAGGGTTTGTTTGGCTTTGGTGCCGTGTCAAAGCCGAGTGCGATGAGCTCTTCGGGCGACAGCTCGATCTCTACGACCTCCGGCTGCCGGGGCTCAATGGTTCTGCGCCGCTCATAGCTGGCGGGTGGCTCATTTTGCGTTTGTCGGCGGTCGATGCCGCTTCTGCGGTCGGAGGGGGTTCTGTTTTGCATGGTGTGATGGCCTTTCCAGCGGTGCGCAGAGTCCCGAAAATTGTGGGCAGCCCGCCTGCACGTGGCAACCTGGCGGGCGTTCCAAGTGTCCACAATTTGCCGCCATTCGCAAACAAAGTTTGCGCCAACCCACTGAATTTCAGAACCGGCCGAGTGGGCCCAAACCCATGAAAAAAGCCCTGACTCTTGCGAATCAGGGCTTTTCATTTGGTGCCGGAGAGATGAATCGAACACCCGACCTTCTCATTACGAATGAGCTGCTCTACCGACTGAGCTACACCGGCGTTAGCCTCAAATTATAGCGTTGAATGGTAGCTGGTGACCCGCTCCACCTCGTTCTTGGAGCCGAGGATGACGCTGACGCGTTCGTGCAGTTGTTGGGGCTGGATGTCCAGGATGCGGCCTTTGCCGTTGGTGGCGGCACCGCCGGCTTGCTCTACCAGCCAGCCCATGGGGTTGGCTTCGTACATCAGGCGCAGCTTGCCGGGCTTGTTGGGTTCGCGCTTGTCCCAGGGGTACATGAAGACGCCGCCACGGGTCAGGATGCGGTGCACGTCGGCCACCATGGAGGCAATCCAGCGCATGTTGAAGTCCTTGCCGCGCGGGCCTTCCTTGCCTTGCAGGCATTCGTCGATGTAGCGCTTGACTGGCTCATCCCAGTGGCGCATGTTGCTCATGTTGATCGCGAATTCCTTGGTGTCCTCGGGGATACGCACGTTCTCTTGCGTTAGCACGAAGGAGCCTTGCTCGCGGTCCAGGGTGAACATGGCCACGCCGTCGCCCACCGTGAGCACCAGGGTGGTTTGCGGGCCGTAGATGCAGTAGCCAGCGGCCACTTGGCGGTTGCCTGCCTGCAGGAAGTCGCCTTCCTCCACGCCACGGTCGTCATCGGGCTTCTTGAGCACGCTGAAGATGGTGCCGATGCTCACGTTCACGTCGATGTTGCTGGAGCCGTCCAGGGGATCGAACAACAGCAGGTATTCGCCTTGCGGGTAGCGGTTGGGCACCAGGTAGATGCCGTCCATTTCTTCAGATGCCATGGCCGCCAGGTGGCCGCCCCATTCATTGGCTTCAATGAGCACTTCGTTGGCGATGATGTCCAGCTTCTTCTGGACCTCGCCCTGCACGTTTTCGCTCTCGGCACTGCCGAGCACGCCGCCCAGCGCGCCCTTATTGACGGCTTGGCTGATGCCTTTGCAGGCGCGTGCCACCACTTCCAGCAGCAGGCGCAGTTGAGAGGGGATATGGCCGTCAACGCGCTGTTGTTCGACCAGGTAGCGGGTGAGGCTGATGGGTTTTGCCATGGGGAGACTCCTTGTTTATTCGGCCAGTGCGCGGTTGACGACTTCGCGCACGTCGTTGCTCAGGCCCTCGCGGGCGGCCACGCGGGCGATGGCTTCGCGGGCGGCGGTGCGCCAGGGCTCGGCCAGCTTCTTCCAGCGGTCCAGTGCGCGGGCCAGGCGGGCGGCCACTTGGGGGTTGATCGCGTCCAGCTCGATCACGCGGTCGCTCCAGAACACATAGCCACCCGCATCCAGGCGGTGGAAGGCGCCGGGGTTGGCACTGCAGTAGCTGAAGATCACGCTGCGCGCGCGGTTGGGGTTCTTGAGACTGAAGTCTGGGTGCTGCATGAGCTGGCGCACGGCGGGCAGCACGTTGCCGCCCCGGTCGGGCGCGCCCGCCTGCAGGGCAAACCACTTGTCGATGACCAGCGGCTCGTTCTTGAACAGCGCATGAAAGCGCGCCAGGGCAGGGGCCGCCAGTTCGTGGCCGCTGGCCACCAGGGCCGTGAGGGCGTTGAAGCGGTCGGTCATGTTGCCCGCGTCCTTGAAGCGCTGGTAGGCCTTGCCGGGCCACACGGCATCGCCCGTGATCTGCGCTGCGATGCACAGCATGTGCAGGGCCATGCCGCTCAAGGCGCGGCGACCGCTGGAGACGCTGTCAGGCTGGTAGCCGCCGGTGTTCTGGTGCTGCTCCCAGGCGGCTTCCCAGTCGGCGCGCAGGGCCAGGGCCAGTTCGGTGCGCATGGCTTCGCGCACGGCGTGGATGCGCTGCGGGTCCACCACGTCCAGCTGCTCGGCGATGTAGGTCTCTGACGGCAGGGTGAGCACCAGCTCCTTGAAGGCGGCGTCCAAGCCGGGATGGCGCAGCACAGCACGCATGGCCTCGACGAAGGCCGTGCCCAGGATTTTGGGCTCTGAAGTGGCTGTAGCGCCCGCCAAATCAGCGCTAGAAGATATGCTATTGATAGCGATTCGCAGTGCCAGTCGCTGGCCTGCTTCCCAGCGGTTGAAGGCATCGGTGTCGTGCGCCAGCAGGGTGAGCAGCTCAGCATCCGTGTAGTCGATGTCCAGCACCACCGGGGCGCTGAAATTGCGCAGCAGCGAGGGCACCAGGGCGCTGTCGAGGTTGGTGAAGGTGAAGGTTTGCGATGCCTCGGTTAGCACCAGCACTTGCGACAGGGCGCCAGTGGCGGCCTCGCCCGTCAGCTGCAAGGGCAGGGGGGCGCCTGAGGTGCTCAGCAGGCCCAGCTCCACAGGGATGACGAACGGCTCTTTGGTCGGCTGGCCGAGCGTAGCGGGGCAGCTTTGCGACAAGGTGAGGGCGTAGCAGCGCGTGGCAGCGTCATACACCCCGGTCGCGCGCACGCGGGGCGTGCCCGCCTGGCTGTACCAGCGCTTGAATTGCGGCAGGTGCTGTGCCAACGGGCTGGCGGGGTTGGCATCAGCAATGGCCTGCACGAAGTCGTCGCAGGTCACGGCCTGGCCGTCGTGGCGCTCGAAGTACAGCTTCATGCCCTTGGCAAAACCGTCGCGGCCGACCATGTTGTGCTGCATGCGCACGACTTCGGAGCCTTTTTCGTAGATGGTGACGGTGTAGAAGTTGTTGATCTCGACGTAGCTGTCGGGCCGCACCGGGTGGGCCATGGGGCCCGCGTCTTCGGGGAACTGGGCGGTACGCAGCACGCGCACGTCTTCGATGCGCTTGACGGCGCGGGCCGAGGGACTGCCCGCCAGGTCCATGCTGAACTCTTGGTCGCGGAAGACGGTGAGGCCTTCCTTCAGGCTCAACTGGAACCAGTCGCGGCAGGTCACGCGGTTGCCCGTCCAGTTGTGGAAGTACTCGTGGCCGACCACGCTTTCGATGTTGGCGAAGTCGGTGTCGGTGGCCGTGGCTTCGCTGGCCAGAACGTACTTCGTGTTGAAGATGTTCAGGCCCTTGTTCTCCATGGCGCCCATGTTGAAGTCGCTGGTGGCGACGATCATGAAGCGCTCCAGGTCCAGCGGCAGGCCAAAGCGGGCTTCGTCCCACGCGATGCTGGCCATCAGCGAGTTCATGGCGTGCTCAGTCTTGCCCAGGTCGCCCGGGCGCACATACACCTGCAGCAGGTGGTCTGTGCCCGCGCGGGTGCGGATCTTTTGCTCGCGCGCCACCAGCTTGCCTGCCACCAGGGCGAACAGGTAGCAGGGCTTCTTGTGCGGGTCCACCCACTTGGCAAAGTGGCGGCCGTCTTCCAGGTCACCGCTGTCCACCAGGTTGCCGTTGGAGAGCAGCACGGGGTATTGCGCCTTGTCGGCGCGCAGCGTCACGGTGTAGCTGGCCATCACATCCGGGCGGTCCAGGAAGTAGGTGATGCGGCGGAAGCCCTCGGCCTCGCACTGCGTGAAGAACGACTCGTTGCTCACGTACAGGCCCATGAGCTTGGTGTTCTTGGCGGGCGCGCAGGTGGTGAAGATCTCGATGGCGCAGGGCTCGCTGCCTTCGGGCAGGTTCTCCAGCACCAGCTGGCCGCCGTCCATCTTGAACGAGGTGCCCTGGCCGTTGACCAGCACGCGCGCCAGGTTCAGGTCTTCGCCGTGCAGGCGCAGAGGTTGCGCGGCCACGTCGGGGTTGCGGCGCAGCACCATGCGGTTGAGCACGCGGGTCTTGGCAGGGTCCAGGTCGAACGTGAGCTCGACGCTGTCGATCCAGTAGGCGGGGGCGGTGTAGTTCTCGCGGTGGATGGCTACAGGCACGGCCTGTCCGTCTTCTTTAGACAGTTGCAACATGGATGCTCTCCAAAAAGTCGGTGTTCATGAGTTCGGTGTAATCGCGCACGGCGGCCAGCACATGGGGCCCCGCCAGTTGCGCGGGGCTGTGCGTGCTGCACACCGCCACGGCGCGCATGCCAGCGCGGCGGGCGGCTTCAATGCCAAAAGGGGCGTCTTCAAAAACGATGCAGTGCTCTGGCGCCACGGCCAGCCTGCGAGCGGCTTCCAGAAAGATCGAGGGCTCTGGCTTGCCGGGCAGGCCTTCATCGCCCCGCACCACCGCCAAGGGCTGCGGCTGCATCTGCAGGCGCGACATGGCGAACTCCACGTTGTGGATGTCGCCCGCCGTGCCCACGGCCACTTTCAGGCCGCGGTCCGCCACCTGCTGGGCAAATTGGCGAAAGCCCGCCACCTCGGCAAATTGCGGGCCAAACAGTTCGCGGTAAATGTCTTCTTTTTCGCGGGTCAGCGCGTCGGCCTCGTCCTGCGACACCTCGCGGCCCAGCAGCTCGCGGATGCATTCGGTGCCGTTGCGCCCGGTGGTGCGCGCCATGAGGTCGGGCACATCCAGCGCCATGTCGCGGCGGCGGGCAAACTCCACCCAGGCCTTGGCGTGCCAGGGCATGGAGTCGATCATGGTGCCGTCCATGTCGAAGATGATGGCTTGGGTGGGTGTCATGCCGCCTTTCGGGTGCGGGTTGGGTGCAAGGTGTGGGGTTCAGTGGCAGGTCAGCGGCCAGAGGGCGCGGCGCCCACCGCACGCAGGCGGTGGGCAGGGGTGGCGCCGTGCGCTGCGCCCATCACACCCCTTGCTTGAGCGAGGCTTCGATGAACGCGTCCAGGTCGCCGTCCAACACCTTTTGCGTGGCCGAGATTTCGACGTTGGTGCGCAGGTCCTTGATGCGGCTGTTGTCCAGCACATAGCTGCGAATCTGGTGGCCCCAGCCCACGTCGGTCTTGGTGTCTTCCAGCTTCTGCTGCTCTTCCATGCGCTTGCGCATTTCAAAGTCATACAGGCGGCTGCGCAGGCGCTGCCAGGCCACATCACGGTTGCTGTGCTGGCTGCGGCCGTCCTGGCACTGCACCACGATGCCGGTGGGAATGTGCGTCAGGCGCACGGCCGAGTCGGTCTTGTTGATGTGCTGCCCGCCCGCGCCCGATGCGCGGAAGGTGTCGGTGCGCACGTCGGCCGGGTTGATGTTGATCTCGATGGAGTCATCGATTTCGGGGTACACGAACAGCGAGGCGAACGAGGTGTGGCGGCCGCCTGAGCTGTCGAACGGGCTCTTGCGCACCAGGCGGTGCACACCGGTTTCGGTGCGCAGCAGGCCGAAGGCGTACTCGCCCTCGATCTTGATCGTGGCGCTCTTGATACCGGCCACGTCGCCCGGGGTTTCGTCTTCGACGGTGGCCTTGAAGCCCTTGCGTTCGGCGTACTTGAGGTACTGGCGCAGCAGCATGCTGGCCCAGTCGCAGGCCTCGGTACCACCGGCGCCCGCCTGGATGTCGACGAAGCAGTTGAGCGGATCGGCCTCATTGCTGAACATGCGGCGGAACTCCAGCTCTTCCACGGCCGTGCGCATCGTGGCGACTTCGGCCTCGATGGTCAGCAGGCCGGCTTCATCGCCTTCTTCCTTGCTCATCTCGTACAGCTCGGCGTTGTCGGCCAAGTCGCGGGTGAGCTTTTCCAGTGTGACGACCACGCTGGAGAGCGATTTTTGTTCCTTGCCCAACTCCTGGGCCTTCTTCGGGTCGTTCCAGACCGAAGGGTCTTCCAGCGAGGCGTTTACCGTGCGCAGGCGTTCAAATTTGGCATCGAAGTCAAAGATACCTCCGTAACTCTTGCGTGCGCAGAGCCAGGTCTTCGAGGGTGGTGCCGATGAGGTTGGTGCGTTCTGCGTCCATGGTTCTTGTCCTGCGTGTTCTGTGGAATAACCCGCGATTTTCTCATGGGAAGTGAATCTGCCCCGCCAATGTCCCCAGGAGGGCTTTGCGCCTGCACAGCCGGGGCAGGCGGCTGCCCGGTGTTTCGGGTGCCTTATCAAAAATGATAGCTGCTAGCGCTTGATGCATAAGCGCTAGAGGCCATTTTGATGCATGGTGGCTATGATGGTGGTTTCACTGGTGGTTCAGGCGGCGTCCAGAAACTGCTCCATGAGCTGTGCCACTTGCTGCGGCTGGTCGTGGTGCAGCATGTGCCCGGCGTCCTGCACGACGGCGGTGCGCGCGTCGCGCACATGGGTCAGGCGCTGGTGGTATTCGGCCAGGCTGTATTTGCCTTTCCACCACTGGCCCAGGCTGTCGTCGCTGGCCTCCACGGCTAGCACGGGGGCGGTGATGTTTTCGTAGAGCGCCAGCGCCTCGTCCAGGCGGTACAGCTGGGCGCTGGAGATCTTGTGGGCCGGGTCGCCCAGGATGGTCCACTGGCCCTGGGCATTGGGCCGTGCCCAGTGGCCCGCCAGCCATTGGGCCTTGTCTTCGGACAGGCGCGGGTTGGTTTTCATCAGGCGGCGGGCCACGCCGTCCTGGCTGTCGTAGCTTTTCAGGGCCACATCGCCCTGGTGCAGTTGCTTGATCTCGTCGATCCATTGCCCGTAGCGCCTGGGTGCTTGTTCGGGCCGCGTGGCGGGCATGCCAAAGCCTTCCAGGTTGACGAGACGGCGAATGCGCTGCGGCCGCACACCCGCATACATCATGGCCACGTTGCCCCCCATGCTGTGGCCCACCAGGTCCACGGCTTCGCCGGGGGCGTAATGGTCGAGCAGCAGGTCCAGGTCGGCCAGGTAGTCGGCAAACACATAGTGGTCTACCGGCGCGCCGGTGGTCAGGCCAAAGCCGCGCCAGTCGGGCGCGATGATGCGGCGCTCGCGCTGCAGCGCGTCCACCGTGAACTGGTACGACGCGCCCACGTCCATCCACCCGTGCAGCAGCACCAGCGTGGGCAGCGGACTGGTGTCGGGCCCCCAGTGGCGGACGTGGTAGTTCAGGTGGCGCAGGGCCAGTGTGCTGCTGCGCGAGGGTTTCAGGGCTTGGTACATCGGTGCTGGGGCGATCGCGGAAAAAAGGGGGGAAGGCTGTGCAGCCAGGGTGTGGCGGGATGTTACGTCGGGCACCCCGGTCTCGCAGGCGCTGGGCTGTCGCGCAGGTGGCTGGTGCAGGACATCCATAGGTGGACATTCCCTCCAGCGCAATGGCATTGGGTATGGAAATTGCTGTTTTGACGCAAATCAAAGCGGTGCCCCCTGAGTGCACTGCGCCCACCCCCCGCGAAAAGGCCTTGTCGCATGCTGCTTCAGCCCGCCCTGTCTCTGGACCTGTCCGCCCTGCAGCGGCGGCCGGTGTTCACGTCGCGCGCGCGGGTGGATTCGCATGACCTGGTCGCCCGCGAGTTCTCAGACCATGGTCTGAAGTGGTGCAGCGGGGCGGTGGACACCGCGCTGTCTAAGGTCCGCATCCGTCAGTTGCAGGTGTTCCTGCTGCAATACGGTGCGGAGGTCGAGATCCGCCCGCGCCCATTCGATGACTTCGTGCTGGTGCACCTGTCGCTCTCGGGCGTGGCCGAGATGGTGTCCGACGGGGTGCCCATTCGCCTGCCCGCCGGTGCCGCCGCGTTGATTGCGCCCCGGCGCAACCTGCACATGCGCTGGCAGCAGGGTGCGCGCCAGCTCATCCTGAAGGTGCCTTGCCCACTGCTGCGGGCCTGGGCGCCCGAGTCGCTGCTCAACGACACGCGCTTTGTGCACCCGCTGGTGCCCTTGTCGGCCGTGCAGGGGCAGCAATGGCACTTTCTCATGCAGTCGCTGCTGCACGTCAGCCAGCAGCCGGTAGAAAGCACCGCGCATGCCCGCTGGGTGGAGCACATGGAGAGCAATGTGGCGCTGTTCCTGGCATCGTGCGCCCAGGCCCTGCCGGTGCCTAAGCCGGGTCGTGAGGAGGGCTGTGGCGAGCCCGCCGCACCGCAGATGGGGTTGCCAGCCAGCCACGGCAGCCTGAGCGATGCAGGGCGGCTGGACCGGCTGGACGCCTACCTGCACAGCCGCCTGAGTGCGCCTGTGGCGCTGGAAGACCTGGCCCGTGCGGCCGGGGTGAGTGTGCGGGGCCTGAACCAGCTGTGCCAGCGCCACCACGGCACATCGCCCATGGCGCTGCTGCGCAATCGGCGCCTGGATGCCGTGCGTGCGCGGCTGTTGCAGCAGCCCAGCCCGTGCGTGACCGATGCAGCGCTGGAGTTTGGCTTTGGCCACCTGGGGCGCTTTTCCAGCTACTACCGCGAGCGCTTTGGCGAGCTGCCCAGCCAGACGGCGGGCGGGTAGCTGCCTCTGTCTCACCTTTGCTCTATTGGTTCTTCCGCTTGGCTCTGTGCAGGGGTGAGGCTGCCGCATGTGCAGGTGATTGGCACCCCTCCACAGATTTGCAAGAAGCGGACAGACCCAGCGCCTTGCGTGCCGATAGTGGATAGCGCCCAGGCGCTGCGATTTCTAGCATGAAGGCATCCCCATCGAAGAGGTTTGCCCATGTCCGACATCCCCGTGGTCCCTGTGATTCCCATTGCGCCACCCGCATCGCTCAAGGCACAGCGGCAGGTGCATTTCCCGCAGCCCGACGGCTCCAGCGTGCCCTACAGCGTCTTCAGTTCGCAAGAAGTATTCGACCGCGAGCAAGAGCGCATCTTTCGCGGCCCGGTGTGGAGCTTTCTGGGCCTGGAGGCCGAGATCCCCAACGTGGGCGACTTCAAGTCCACCTTCATCGGCGATACGCCCGTGGTGGTCACCCGCACCCCCGAGGGCCTGGCCTGCTGGGTCAACCGCTGCGCGCACCGGGGCGCCATGGTGTGCCGCGAAAAGCGCGGCAACGCCGCCAGCCACACCTGCGTGTACCACCAGTGGAGCTTTGCGGCCAATGGCGACTTGCAGGGTGTGCCGTTTCGCCGGGGCCAAAAAGGCATGGTCGGCATGCCCAAAGACTTCAAGCCCGAAGAGCACAACCTGCACAAGCTGCACGTAGACAGCTACAAGGGCCTGCTGTTTGCCACCTTCAGCGACCAAACCCCGCCGCTGCCCGACTACCTGGGCGAGCAGATGCGCCCCTGGATCGACCGCATTTTCCACAAGCCCATCGTCTACCTGGGCTGCACGCGGCAGTACTCCAAGTCGAACTGGAAGCTGTACTTCGAGAACGTGAAGGACCCCTACCACGCGAGCCTGCTGCACCTGTTCCACACCACGTTCAACATCTTTCGCGTGGGCATGAAGGCGCGCTCCATTCCCGATGCCACGCACGGCCTGCACAGCATCATCACCGTGACCAAGCCCGAGGTGGACACCGACACGGCGGCGGCCTACAGCGCGCAGAACATCCGCTCGATGGACGAAGGCTTTGCGCTCGAAGAACCGGCCCTGCTCGGGCAAATCAAAGAGTTTGACGAGATGACCACCAACCACATCCAGCCCATCTTTCCGCAGCTGGTGGTGCAGCAGATCCACAACACCCTGGTGGCGCGCCAGCTGCTGGCCAAAGGGCCCAGCAACTTTGAGCTGGTGTTCCATTTCTTCGGCTACGAAGACGACACGCCCGAGCTGCGCGAACTGCGCCTGTTGCAGGCCAACCTGGTGGGGCCCGCGGGCTACATCTCGATGGAAGACACCGAGGCCACCGAGCTGGTGCAGCGCGGCACTGCGCGCGATGGCGACAAGCACTCCTACATCGCCATGGCGCGCGATGCCCCCGAGCAACAAGACACCGTGATCACCGAAAACCTGATCCGCCGCTTTTGGGTGGGCTACCAAAAGCTCATGGGCTATTGAGGAAACACCGCCATGAACCAACATCAACAACCACAACAACGACTGCCGCTGTGGACCGAGCTGCTGGAGCTGCAGTACCGCTACGTGCACGCGCTGGACAACAACCGGCTCGAAGACTGGCCCGGCTTCTTTGTCGAAGACTGCCGCTACGAAATCATCCCCAAAGAGAACTTCGACGCAGGCCTGCCCGCGCCCATTGTGTATTGCCGCAACGCCGGCATGCTGCGCGACCGTGTGCTCTCGCTGCGCAACGCCAACATCTTTGAAGACCATGTGTACCGCCACGCTACTTCGGGCCTGGTCATTACGGCGGTGGAGGAGGGCGTGGTGCACACCCAGTCCAGCTACATCGTCGTCATCACCGGCCAGGCGGGCGATTCGAGCGTGTACCAGGCGGGCACTTACCTGGACGAAGTGGTGCAGCACGAGGGCGAGTGGCGTTACCGCAGCAAGCGCGTCATCTACGACACCTTGCGCGTTCCCACCCTGTTGGCCACCCCTATTTGATGACGAGTCGATCCATGCACACAGAATCCGAAACCCCGAGCTCTTTGACCCTGCTGGCCCAAGCCGCCGCCGCTGCCCAAAGCTGGCACGACGTGGGCGAGCCCGATGACTTTCCGGACGGCGCCGTCTGGCCCGTGGTGGCGGGCGGCCTGCCGGTGGCCGTGTTCCGGCAGGGTGAGGGGCTGTACGCCCTGCACGACCTGTGCACCCACGGCGCGGCCAAATTGTCCGATGGCTGGGTCGAAGACGGCTGCGTGGAATGCCCCTTGCATCAGGGCACCTTTGACATCCGCACGGGTGCCCCTTGCAAGGCCCCTGTCACCGAAGCGGTGCGTACTTTCCCGGTGCGCGTGGTGGCGGGCAGGGTCGAAGTAGGGCTGTAGCATTCGCGGTTGCCAACTGCGTATCGCTTTTTTTCAAATTCAACTCCACAGGACAGACGATGGCCCCCACATTTCGCCCTTTCTCCGGACCTGCCCTGCGCCGCGCCGCGCAACTGACCCTGCTGGCGGCGCTGGCCACCAGCGCTTGCTTGTCGGCCCAGGCCCAGGGCACGGCCGCCGCGCCCATCAAGGTCGGGATTGCGCTGGATGTGTCAGGCCCCTTTGCTGGCCCCGGTGCCGAGGCACGCGATGGGTTTGCGCTGGCCATCAAGCAGCTGGGCAGCAAGCTGGGCGGGCAGCCCGCACAGTTCATCCAGACCGACATGGCGGGCAGCCCTGACCAGGCCAAGCAACTGGTGGATCGCTACGTGCAGCGCGAAAAAATCGACCTGTTCACCGGCCCCATTGCCAGCAACGTGGCCCTGGCCGTGGCCCCCACCTTGTTTGCGGCCAAGGTGCCGTACCTGTCGAGCAATGCAGGCCCGAGCCAGTTGGCGGGGGCACAGTGCAATGCGTACTTCTTTGGCACGGCTTACCAGAACGACCAGTTCCACGAGGCCGCAGGCCAGTTTGCCGCCGACCAGAAGTTTGGCCGCATGGTGCTGATTGCCCCCAACTACCCAGCGGGCAAGGATTCGCTGACCGGCTTCAAGCGCAAGTTCAAGGGCCAGGTGGCCGACGAGATCTTCACCAAGGTGGGGCAGATTGACTACGCCACCGAACTGGCCCAGCTGCGCGCCGCCAAGCCCGATGCGGTGTACTTCTTCCTGCCCGGTGCCATGGGCATCAACTTCATCAAGCAGTTTGTGGGAGCGGGCCTGTCCAAGGACATCACGCTGGTCACCAGCGGCTTCTCGGCCGATGAGGACGTGATCACCGCCGTGGGCGAGCCCATGCTGGGCCTGTTCAACACCACCCACTGGGCACACGACCTGGACAACGCCGCCAACAAGGCCTTCGTGGCGGCTTTCCGCAAGGAATACGCGGGCCGCACGCCATCGCTGTACGCCGCGCAGGCGTTTGACGCCATCATGGCCATGGACGCCGCCGTCAAGGCCGCAGGTGGCAAGGTCAGCGACAAGGACGCCTTGATCAAGGCCCTGGCCAAGGCGCAGTACCCCTCGGTGCGTGGCAACTTCCGCTACGCCAACAACCACTACCCCGTGCAGAACTTCTACCTGCGCACCGTGGGCAAGAACGCCGAAGGCCGCGTCACCAACAAAACCATCCGCACCGTGCTGGAGAACTACGGCGATGCGTATTCGGCGCAATGCGGCCTGAAGTGACAACTGCCTCAGCCGCCGCGCGCCTGCCCTCCCGCTAGGGCAGTGCAGTCCTGGGGCCGCCGCCTCTGGGCAGCGCCCGCTTGGGCCGTGCGCGGCGCCTGGACAAGCTCGGCGCGTACGGCTGCGATGCATTGAGTCCGAATCCATAGGCTGTGACCCATCTGAACCAGCAATCCATCTTGCACATGCACGCCACACGATGAATCCGATACTTGTTTTCGAGCAGTTGCTCAACGGCGCGGGCTACGGGCTCATGCTGTTTTTGATTGCGGCAGGGCTCACGCTGGTCTTCGGGATCATGGACGTGATGAACCTCTCGCACGGCTCGCTGTTCATGGTGGGCGCCTATGTGGCGGCCACGGTGCATGTGCACAGTGGCTCGTTTGCCGGGGCGGTGGCGGTGGCCGTGGCGGCCACCATGCTGGTGGCCGTGCTGCTGGAGGTGACGCTGATGCGCCGCCTGTACGGGCGCGACCACCTGGCCCAGGTGCTGGCCACGTTTGGCGTGATTTTGGTGGCCGACGATGCGGTGAAGATGGTGTGGGGCCCCTCGCCCGTGATGGCGCCCACGCCTGCTGCGCTCTCTGGCCCGGTGGATCTGTTCGCCGGGCTGCCATACCCCTCATACCGCCTGGTGGTGCTGGGTGCGGGTGTGCTGGTGGCGGGGCTGCTGTACTTGCTGGTCAACCACAGCCGCGTGGGCATGCTGGTGCGCGCAGGCGCGTCAGACCGTTGGATGGCCGAGCTGATGGGCGTGCGCGTCAAGCGCGTGTTCAGCGGCATTTTTGTGCTGGGCGCTGCGCTGGCGGCGCTGGCGGGTGCGCTCATGGGGCCCATCATGGCGGTGCAGGTGGGCATGGGTGAATCCATCCTCATCCCGGCGCTGGTGGTCATTGTCATTGGGGGCATTGGCTCGGTGCGCGGCGCCTTTGTGGCCGCGCTGCTGGTGGGCCTGGTGGACACCATGGGCCGTGCGTTTGTGCCGCAGCTGTTGCGTGTCACCTTGCCCCCCGCGCTGGCGGCGGACCTGGGCCCGCTGTTTGCCGAGGTGGCCATGTATGCCCTGATGGCCGCCGTGCTGGCCTTTCGCCCTGCGGGGCTTTTCTCTGCAAGGGCCTGAACCATGTCGGACGTACCGATGAACTCTGCTGCCGTAGCGGCCCCGGGCGCAGCCGCACCGCGATGGCTGGGGGTGGCATTGCCGCTGGCCCTGTTGATAGCGCTGGCCGTGTTTCCGCCCATCGCATCTGCCATGGGGCTGGACTTCTACATCGGCTTTGTGCGCCGCGTGCTGGTGGTGGCGCTGGCCGCTGCGAGCCTGAACTTCATCATGGGCTTTGGCGGCATGGTGGCGTTGGGCCATGCGGGGTTCATGGGCGTGGGGGCCTATGCAGTGGTGGTGCTCAGCGATGCCGGGGTGGGCTCGGCCTGGGGGATGTGGGCGGCGGCCATGGGGGTTGCTGCGCTGGCGGCCCTGGTGATTGGTGCGGTATCGCTGCGTACCAAGGGCGTCTACTTCATCATGATCACGCTGGCCTTTGCGCAAATGCTGTACTACGTGTTCGTGTCGCTGCGCAGCTACGGCGGTGACGACGGCTACACGTTGATGGCGCGGCCCGCGCTGGGCGGGGGCCTGAACAGTGCCGATGAGTCCACGCTGTACTGGGTGGTGCTGGCGCTGGTGGCTGTGGTGCTGTGGTGGATGGACCGGGCCACGAAGTCGCGCTTTGGCGTGGCGCTGGCGGGCATCCGCGACAACGAGACCCGTATGCGGGCGCTGGGCTACCCGGTGTACGCATTGCAGCTCACGGCGTTTGTGCTGGCCGGGGCCATTGCGGGCCTGGCCGGGGCGCTGCTGGCCACGGGCAATGGCTTTGTGAGCCCATCGATGATGCACTGGACACAATCGGCCACGCTGATCGTGATGGTGGTCATCGGCGGCCTGGGCCGCCGCTGGGGCGGGCCGCTGGGCGCTGCGGTGTGGCTGGTGCTGGAGGAGGTGCTCAAGCTCAACACCCACTACTGGCACATGCCGCTGGGCCTGCTGCTGATTGCCACGGCGCTCTATGCGCCCCAGGGGCTGGCGGCATGGGGTGGGCTGCGCGGCCTGCGCCAACTGCGCGAGGGGAGCAAGCCATGAGCCTGTTTCAAGTGCAGGGCCTGGTCAAGCGCTTTGGCGGCCTGCTGGCCACCGACCATGTGAGCCTGTCGGTGCAGCACGGCGAAATCCATGCGCTCATTGGCCCCAACGGCGCGGGCAAAACCACGCTGGTCAACCAGATCTCGGGCCTGCTCGCGCCGGACGAGGGCCGGGTGGTGCTGGGCGGTGTGGACATCACGGCGCTGCCCATGCACCGGCGCGTGGCGCATGGGCTGTCGCGCTGCTTTCAGGTCACGCGCATCTTTCCCAAGCAGAGTGTGCGTGACAACCTGCTGCTGGCGGTGCAGGCGCACAGCGGCTCCAGCTTTCGGTTTTGGCAGCCACGCACCCAGGCGCGAGGCCTGTACGCCCAGGCCGAGCAACTGGCCGAGCGCGTGGGGCTGCAGCACAGCTTGAACGCCACCGCCGGTGCGCTGCCCCACGGTGCGCAGCGCACGCTGGATGTGGCGCTGGCCCTGGCCTCGGCACCCAAGCTGTTGCTGCTGGACGAGCCCATGGCGGGCATGGGGCCGGACGAGTCGCAGCAGATGGTGCAGCTGATCGAGACCCTGCGGCGTGACATGGCGGTGCTGCTGATCGAGCACGATATGGAGGCCGTGTTCCGCCTGGCCGACCGCATCTCGGTGCTGGTGTATGGCCGGGTGCTGACGGCAGGCACGCCCGACGAGATTCGCAACCACCCCGAAGTGCAGGCCGTGTACCTGGGCACCGAAACGCTGGAGACCGCTGCATGAGCACCCCCGAGCCCTTGTTGAACTGCCAGGCCGTGGAGGCGGGCTACGGCGCCAGCCAGGTGCTGTTTGGTGTGGACCTGCAGATTGCGGCGGGCGAGGTGGTATCGCTGCTGGGCCGCAACGGCATGGGCAAAAGCACCACCATCAAGACCCTGGTGGGGGCGCTGCGTCCCACGGCAGGCCAGGTGCGCTTTGCGGGCCAGGCCACCACCCGCATGCCCAGCGATGCCATTGCTCGCCTGGGCCTGGCCATCGTGCCCGAGGGGCGCCATGTGTTCCCCAACCTCAGTGTGCGCGAGCATTTGGTGGCGTTTGCCGATCACCGCAACGGCCTGCGCGATGCGTGGGACATCGAGCGCATCTACGGCGTGTTTCCACGCCTCAAGGAGCGGCAGCACCACCTGGGCAGCCAGTTGTCGGGCGGCGAGCAGCAGATGCTGGCCATTGGCCGGGCGCTGTCGACCAATCCGCGCCTCTTGATCCTGGACGAAGCCACCGAAGGCCTGGCCCCGGTGATCCGCGAGGAAATCTGGCGCTGCCTGGGCACGCTCAAGGCGGCGGGGCAGACCATTTTGGTGGTGGACAAGTACGTGCACCGCCTCATGGGTCTGGCCGACCGCCACCTGATTCTGGAGCGCGGGCGCGTGGTGTGGCAGGGCGACTCTGATGCCCTGAACGCCGACCGCAGCCTGTGGGCCCGTTACCTCACGGTGTAGTGACACGACCGTAAGGCCAAAGTGCTTGCCAGGCCTAAGGTTGCGTTGCCCACACAGCGGCCATGTCGAGGGCATGGTGTGTTTGCTATTTATTTGATAGCTGCTTGCGCTTGATTGATAAGCGCTAGAGCCTGTTTTTATTGAAATGCCAGGTGCGCCATGTCAAACCCACGCACCGCGCCCCGGCGCATAAGCTGATGCCAGCAGCAAATATGGCCACACCGTAAACTGGCGGGCTTGCCAACGGAGACCCCATGAAAGCCATTCAGCTCGGACACAGCGATCTTCAAGTCACCCCCATCTGCCTGGGCACCATGACCTTTGGTGAACAGGTCAGCGAAGCCGATTCCCACGCCATCCTCAGCCACTCGCTGGCACGGGGCGTCAACTTCATCGACACGGCAGAGATGTACTCGGTGCCTGCCAAGGCCGAGACCTTTGGAGCCACCGAAACCATCATCGGCAACTGGTTTGCCAAAAACCCCGGAGCCCGCCAAAAGCTGGTGCTGGCCACCAAGGTGGCGGGCCCCTCGCGCGGCATGCCCTGGGTGCGCGAGGGCAAGGGCATGACGCCTGCTGACATCGTGGCCTCGTGCGAGGCCAGCCTGCGCCGCCTGCAGACCGATGTGATCGACCTCTACCAGATCCACTGGCCCGAGCGCCATGTGCCCGCCTTTGGCACGGTGTACTACGACCCGGCCAAGGAAACCTCGCAAACGCCCATCCACGAGCAGCTGGAGACGCTCTCCAAGCTGGTGAAGGCGGGCAAGGTGCGGTACATCGGCCTGTCGAACGAGACACCCTATGGTGTGCACGAATTTGTGCGCCTGGCCGAGCAGCACGGTCTGCCGCGCGTGGCCACGGTGCAGAACCCGTACTGCCTCATCAACCGCACCTGGGAAAACGCGATGGACGAAACCTGCCATCGCCTGAACGTGTCGCTGCTGGCCTACTCGCCCCTGGGCTTTGGGCTGCTGACGGGCAAGTACGACGAGAGCGGCATCACCGGCCCCAACGCGCCCCAAGGCGCACGCATTGCCAGCTACGAGTCGGTGCGCAAACAGCGCTGGGGCCGCCCCGAGGCGCTGACCGCCGCCCGCCGCTACAACCAGCTCGCGCGCGACAACGGCCTCACGCCCACGCAGATGGCGCTAGCGTTTTGCTACACCAAGTGGCAGGTGGCCAGCACCATCATCGGCGTGACGTCGGTGGCGCAGCTGGACGAAGACCTGAACGCCTGGGGCACCACGCTGTCGCCCGAGGTGCTGCAGGCCATTGACGCCATTCGCTGGGAAGTGCGCGACCCGGCACTGTGAAGCCCCCCTGAGTCGCTTCGCGCCGTCCCCCCAGGGGGACGCCCCCAGCGCGGCGGGGCGGCCCTTGCGCGGGGGCACTGGCCGGGCCGTGCTACTTTCAGGCGCTGGTGGTTGTGTTCAGCGCGCCTTCTTTCCACGGCACGCCTGCGGGATCGCCCAGGTCCCAGAACAGCCCCGCCATCACGGCCAGCCCTTCGCGGGCGACGGAGCCCAGCAAATGCTCGTTGGGCGCATGCTGCGCGCAGGCGGGGTAGGAGTGGGGAATCCACAGCGTGGGCAGGCCCAGTTGGTCGGCAAAGATGTCGTTGGGCAGCGAGCCGGCCAGGTTGGGCAGCAGTGTGGCGCTTTGGCCTGCGCTGCGCTCCATGCTGGCCAGGGTCCAGTCCACCCAGGGGTTGTCCAGGTCCAGCCGCGTGGCGCCGCACACCATGCCCATGGCGATTTCGACCTGCTCAAAACCGTGGGCGTCCAGGTGCTGGCGCAGCGTGGCCTGCACGTTCTTCCAGTCGGTGCCTACCACAAAGCGCAGCTGGCAGTGCGCCACGGCTTGCGAAGGGATGGCGTTGATGGGCCGCTGTGCATTGCCCGAGCCCAGGGCCAGCACCTCCAGCGTGTTCCAGCCTACCAGTTGCTCGGCGGGCGTGAGGCCCGGCTCACCCC
This sequence comes from Acidovorax sp. 56, assembly GCF_002749705.1. Classification (NCBI taxonomy): domain Bacteria; kingdom Pseudomonadati; phylum Pseudomonadota; class Betaproteobacteria; order Burkholderiales; family Comamonadaceae; genus Acidovorax; species Acidovorax sp. 56. The sequence goes on along the minus strand of NZ_PEEV01000001.1, from coordinate 1,572,845 downwards.
AGCCAGGGGTGAGTGTGGGGTCGTCCGCGCCTGTGCCAATGACCACGTCCTTGAGTGCGGCGCGCAGCTTGTCGGGCACGCTGGCGGGCAGCAGGCCGGGCACCAGAATGCGCCCGTGCGCATCGACCATGCTGGCCAGCGCATGGCTGAGCACGGTGGCCGGGTTGGCCAGCACGCCGCCCCAGTTGCCTGAGTGGTAGGCCTTGTCACGGCTGCGCACGGTCAGCGAGAAATTGAGGGCCCCGCGCGAGCCCAGGAACAGGGTGGGCCGCTCCACATTGATGCGTGGGCCATCGCTGGCCACGAACAGGTCGGCGTGCAGGGCTTCGCGGTGGTCTGCGCAAAAGCGGGCCAGGCCGGGCGAGCCTGCTTCTTCGCCCATCTCCAGCAGCACGGTGATGTTGTAGCCCAGTTGGCCGCCCCGGGCTTGCAGGGCGTACGCCAGGGCCGTCAGCACCACGGTGTGCTGGCCCTTGTTGTCGGCGGTGCCTCGGCCGTACCAGCGATCGCCCTCTTGCGTTAGCGCCCAGGGCGAGAGGCCTTCGCGCCAACCGCTTTCCTGGCCGTTGACCACGTCGCCGTGGCCGTAGGTGAGCACGGTGGGCAGGGCAGGGTCTTCCACCCGGCGGGCCAACAGCAGGGGGCCGCCCTTGGGGTCTGGGTTGTCGATCACCTGGCAGTCAAAGTCCAGTGCGTGCAGGCTGGGCACCATTTCTTCGGTCAGGTAGGTGTGCAGCTCAGGCGGCACGGTGCCGGTGTCGCTTTCGGTGCGCCAGGCCACGCGGCGGGCCAGGTCGGTGGCAAAGGCGCCACCGTCAAAGTGCTGCTGCACGCTGCGGATCAGTTGTTCTCTGCTCATGGGGGTTCACTCCACTGCGATTTGTGCTCGGTGCGCCAGGGCGCGGTAACGGCCAATTTCGGCCTCCATGGCGGCGGCCATGGGCTTGGGGCCGATGAACACAGGTTCCATGCCCTGGTTGCGCACCTGCTCTTGCAGGCCTGTGTCGCGCATGCTGGCGTCCACTTCTTTTTGCAGCTTGGCCAGTATGGCGGCCGGGGTGCGTGCCGGGGCCGCAATGGCGTACCAGCCGTCAAAGGCAGCATCGGGCAGCTTCAGCTCTTGCACGGTGGGAACAGTTGGCAGCGCCCGCGAGCGGTCATTGCCCGCAATCGCCAGGGCGCGCAGCTTGCCCGATCGCACATGCGGCGCAGCGCTGGCCACGGTGTCGATGGCGAGCTGGATCTCGCCGCCAATCAGGCCCATCATGGCCTGGGCACTGCCACGGTAGGGCACGTCTTGCAGGCGCACGCCAGCGGCTTGCTCCAACAAAGCGCCCACCAGGTGCGGCGCAGAGCCCGAGCCAAACGTGGCGTAGTTGATGGTTTTGGGCGCCGCCTTGGCCGCCGCCAGCAGCGAGGCAAGGTCTTTGTGGGGCGAGCTGGCGTTGACCACGATCACCAGCGGTGCCTTGGCCACGATGGCGACCGGGGCCAGGTCTTTGAGCGGGTCGTACGGCAGCTTGGGCCGCAGGGCGGCGTTGACGGTGTAGCTGGTGGAGCCAGACACCAGCAGGGTGTAGCCGTCGGGCTCGGCCTTGACCACGCTTTCGGTGCCGATGATGGTGGAGGCACCGGGTTTGTTGTCGACTACCACGGGGCTGCCCAGGCGGGTGGCCAGCTTTTGCGCCAGGGCCCGAGCCACGGCATCGGTGCCGCCGCCGGGCGGAAACGGCACCACGAGGCGGATGGGGCGCTGCGGCCAGGCGGCGGATGCACTGGCTGCACTGTTGGGCTGCTGCGCGCTGCTGGCCATAGCGGCCAGGGCGCCACAGGTGGCGAGCAAAAGGGTGAGTGAGGCGCGGCGTTTCATGGAATGGCTCCTGGGGTGGTGGCGAGGAAGGCGCAGCCCTCCAGGCCATATGGCAATTGGAGCCTTGAAACACGCAAGATGGGCGCCTGCTATTCGTTCTGATTCATAGAGAATAGGCAAAAAAGTGTTGCCTTTATTGCAACGCAATATGGCGCCGATTTTGGGCAAAGGATGGTCATGCAGTTCTCACTCTTCAGTTTGCCTTTGCGGTATTTCTTTGAGGTGGCGCGCACAGGCTCGGTCAACCAGGCGGCGCAGCGCTTGCATGTGGCAGCGTCGGCGGTGAGCCGCCAGTTGGCCAAGCTCGAAGACTCGGTGGGGGTGCCGCTGTTCGAGCGCCAGCCCCGTGGCATGGCCCTTACGGCCGCTGGTGCGCGGCTGCTGGCGCATGTCAATGCGCAAGAGGCGCAATCCCACGGGTTGGTGCAGCAGTTGCAGGATTTGGCCACCCAGCAGGCACAGCAGGTGCGCGTGGCGTGTACCGAGGGCTTTGCGGTGGGGTTCTTGCCCCGCGTGATGTCGGCTTTCCGGGCGCAGCACCCCTCGGTACAGATGCAGCTGCAGGTGGTGGTGCCGCAGGACGCCTCGGCCTTGCTGCTGCGGGGGGAGGTGGACCTGGCCCTCAAGTACAGCCTGGCGCCCGACAAAGGTCTGCAGGTGCTGCACTCGGCCGTGGCCCCGGTGTATGCCGTGGTGGTGCCGGGCCACCCGCTGGCCCGCCAGCGCAGCGTGCGCGTGGCCGATGTGGTGGCCTACCCGCTGCTCATGGGCGGTGCCAGCATCACCGGGCGACAGTTGTTTGATTTGAGTTGCACCGTGCAGGGATTGCGCTATGCGCCCGCCGTTGAGAGCAATTTCTCGTCGGCCTTGCTACCCCTGCTGGAGGGGCTGGACGTGGTGCTGGCGGGCTACCTGACAGCCGCCCATTGGGTGGAAGACGGGCGCCTGGTGGCCGTGCCGTTTGAGGAGGCCCAGTTGCAGCAGCGCCGCCTGCAGGTGCTGGCACCCGAGGGACGTGAGCCGTCGGCCTTGGTACGGGCGTTCACCGAGACTTTGGTGGCCGCCATTGGCGAATATGGAACGCGCAAGGTGGGGCGCCGTAAGAAGGCCGCTGTGGCCAAGGCCACAGCGAAGGCGGGGTGAGCCGGGACGCGCCCCTGTGCGGGGCGCCGTGCAGGGCAAGCAGGGTGGTTACCATTGGGCGTTACCTTGCGTTGCACTATGGCCAAGAGAGATCACGTTTCAGAAACCCCGGCGACCCAATTGCTCAAAGCCAACAAAGTGGCTTTTACCGAGCACCCTTATGAATACCTGGAGCATGGAGGTGCCCAGCACAGTGCGGCTGTGCTCGGGCTCGATCCGTTCACGGTGGTCAAGACCTTGATCATGCAGGACCAGGATGCGAAGCCGCTGGTGGTTTTGATGCACGGCAACCGCAAGGTGTCCACCAAGAATCTGGCACGCCAGATCGGAGCCAAGTCGGTGGAGCCCTGTGCCCCTGAGGTGGCCAACCGCCACAGCGGTTATCTGGTGGGCGGCACGTCACCTTTTGGGACGCGGCGCACCATGCCGGTTTACATCGAAGAGACGATCCTTGGCTTGCCCCGCATTGCCATCAACGGCGGGCGCCGGGGCTTTCTGGTCCAGATCGACCCGCAGGTGTGCGTGCAATTGCTGTCTGCCAAGACAGTGCAGTGCGCGCTGGCAGAATAGCCAGCCGCTTTTACCAGCCTTTTTTTGCCCACCGTTTTTGTAGCCGCTGTGTAGCGTTGCTTTTGCGCCCCTGCGGAGTTTGCCCGCATGGAGCGTCTACCCAAGGAGTTGTTTTGACCGCCGCGTACCCTTTGTTTGCCACCCTGGCTGCCTATTTGCTGGGCTCATTGTCTTTTGCCGTGATCGTGACCCGTGTGATGGGGTTGAGCGACCCGCGTACCTACGGCAGCAAAAACCCGGGCGCCACCAATGTGCTGCGCTCTGGCAGCAAGGTGGCCGCCATCGTGACCCTGCTGCTCGATGCGGTGAAGGGCTGGGTGCCCGTGGTGCTGGTGCGCTGGTTTGGCAAGCCCTATGGGCTGGAAGACGGCACGATCGCGCTGGTGGGTCTGGCCGCGTTTCTCGGCCATCTGTGGCCGGTGTTTTTCCGCTTTCAGGGCGGCAAGGGGGTGGCCACGGCGCTGGGGGTGTTGGTGGGCATTAGTGGCTGGCTGGGCTTGGCCACAGCGCTGACTTGGCTGCTGGTGGCGGTGGCCTTCCGCTATTCGTCCTTGGCCTCGTTGGTGGCGGCCATCCTGGCCCCCGTGCTGTACCTGTTGCTGGATGGCGTGGTCTGGTATGCAGAGCAAAGCATTACTGTGGCTATTGCTGCCATGGCTTTGCTGTTGGTGTGGCGGCACCGTGAGAACGTCTTGCGCCTGCTGGCCGGTAAAGAGTCGAAACTGGGCAAATCCAAGAAATAAGCTTTGCCCACCCCGTCTTGGGTGGGCACGCATGCCCGGGGCTCACTGCAATCCGAGTGTGGCGGGTGTGGTGACCAAGTGGTGGATACCGGTGTGGTGCTGGGCTGCATAGAGGCCCAGCCGCACCATGGTCTGGTGGTGCAGGTCGACGGTCACGGCGGAGCGCGCCAGCGCTGACTGAATACGGGGCTTGCCCAGTGCGGTGGAGTGCAAGATGGGCTGGGGTTTGTGGTGGCCTGCACGGTCCAGCAGGCTGGCGACCAGCGGGTGGTTGGCCTTGTCGCTGCGGCGCAGAACAATGGCGGTGTCGCCGTTGTCGAGCCGGACAAAAGTGCCTGGTGGGCACAGGCCGATGGCACGCACCAAGACGTAACTCACTTCATCGTGCTGTTCAACCTCCTGGCCCACAATGGCCCGGACGGAGTCGGTGGCACTGCGGCCAGCGCGTGATTTGCGGGGGCTGATCATGGCCGCGTAGCGGTCAATCGTCCCGAGGATGCGGGTCAGGCGGTCCTGCGGCGCCTGGGTGGCCAGTGGCACCCGATCGGCAATCGGCGCATGGTGCTGCCCCACCACATCCAGCCACAAGGGATCGTTGATGAAGACGCGTTCCAGCAGGGCCTGGCTGTCCAGCGGGTGGCTCTGGATGGCTTCTTTTTGCGGTGGCGTCGGCTTTTCGCGTTGCTCGGCCAGCTCGTCCTGCAAGACTGTCATGCCGATGTTCATGGTGAGCGCCGCGCGCACGAGGCTGTCGCGCTCGTTGGCAGGCAGCTTCAGCTCGCGGGCCATGATGTCGCACAGCGTAGCGCACACCAGTGCATGCGATGCGCTGTAGCCTGCGGTGGAGGTGGCCGCCAGTTGAAACATGAGGTACAGCGCTGCATCGTTGTCGTGCGCCACCAGGTCCTGCAGCCACAAATCCAGCTGCCGGATCTTTGCTGAAAAGTCCTGCACCAGCAGGGGCTTGGACAGCAGTAGCGAGAGCGCTGACTCCAGGTCAGACCAGAGGCTGAGCAGGTCTTCGTATTCACCGTCGTGGTGTGGTTTGCCTGAGGGCAGGGGGGCCGACATGGTGATGAGGCTCAGTTGCGCTTTTCCAGCACCATTTGGTCGTTGGTGCGGGTCATCTGAAATTGGCCCAGGAAGCTGTTGCCCAACAACACATAAGGCATGGGTTGGGGGGTGACCACGGCGTCAATGCCAAACACTTCTACATCGCCAATGCGTACCGAATCGAGTCGGATACGCCAGCCCTGCGCGACCCCATTGGCGGTGCTCAAGCGCATGGGCTGGCCTTGCAGGTATTTCAATCCCATGCGGTCAGCGTCTGTCTTGCCAATGGCAACCGACGATGCACCCGTGTCCACCACATACTGCATGTGCTGGCCGTTGATCTGACCAGTGTTGATGAAATGGCCCCGGCTGTCTGCGGCCAGCACAACACGCTTGCCGGCGGAGGCACTGCCCACGCTCACCGGCGCTTCGCCCAGGCGCAGCGAGCGCCGAGCGCCATCGATCTCCACCACGGCGTCTTCTTTGCCGACCGACAGCACTTTGACGCCTTGGTGGCTCTCGCCTGCGCCTACACCGCGTGGCGCGCCGCCATTGACCACCAGCAAGGCCTTGCCACCCAAAATGCCTGCCAGGGCGACCGCCGATTGAGCAGACGCCAGCGTGGGGCTCAGAAGAGCGAGCGCCAGGGAGAAGGCCAGTGCCGGTGTGTATTTCATCTGCGGTGTCAGTCGCGGAAATTGTCGAAGGACAGCGGGACGTCTGTGACGTCTTTGCGAATGAGTGCCATGGCCGCTTGCAGGTCATCGCGCTTGGCACCTGAGACGCGGACCTTGTCTTCCTGAATGGCGCCTTGCACCTTGAGCTTGCTGTCTTTGAGCAGTTTCTGGATCTTCTTGGCCAGTTCGCTCTCGATGCCGTTGCGTACCTTGATGACTTGCTTGACCTTGTCTCCGCCCATTTTTTGCACGTCGCCCTTGTCGAGGAAACGGACATCCACGCTGCGTTTGGTCAGCTTGTTGCGAAGAACGTCTTCGATCTGCGTGAGCTGAAATTCAGCGTCGCCGATCATGGTGATCTCTTTGTCTTTGATCTCAATGCTGGCGGAGGTCCCTTTGAAGTCAAAGCGTGTGGAGATCTCCTTGACGGTGTTTTCCACCGCATTTTTGACTTCTACGAGGTTGGCTTCACAAACGGTATCAAAGGAGGGCATAGCGGCTTTCACTGGCTTGGCAAAACAAAAGGGGCAGTCGCGCACGGTTGCCCCGGTGCGACAATCCTGGCAATGGTAGTCGAGAAAAACGTCCCTTTGCAGCCCTGGAACACCTTCGGTATTGCCGCTCGCGCGTTGTCGCTGGTGCGCATCCAGAGCGCGGCTGATTTGTTGCAAGTGCGCGCAGCGCCTGAGTTGTGTGATGCCCCCTTCTTTGTCCTTGGAGGCGGTAGCAACATCGTGCTGACGGGAGATGTCAAGCCGGTGGTGCTCAAGATGGAGATCAAGGGTTTTCGTCTGGTGCAAGAGACCCCAAAGGCCTGGATTGTCGAAGCGGGGGCGGGTGAGCTGTGGCACGACTGTGTGGCGTGGACGCTGCGCAATGGTTATCCAGGCCTTGAGAATATGGCGCTGATCCCAGGCACGGTAGGGGCCGCGCCAGTGCAAAACATTGGTGCGTATGGCGTGGAGCTGCAAGACCGCTTTGAGTCGCTGGACGCAGTGGATATGCGCACGGGTCAGTCCTTCACCTTGATGGCCGAGCAATGTGCGTTTGGGTATCGTGATTCTGTGTTCAAGCACGGTGCTTCCACCCCTGCTGTGCCAGGCGCAGATTTGCGCAACATGGGGCTGGCTGGGCGTGCGGTGATCACCCACGTGCGTTTTCGTTTGCCTCGCCCCTGGCAGCCCGTGCTGGGCTATCTGGACCTAGAGCGCCGCAGGGAGCAAGCGGGCGTGGATTGCCCCGATGCGTGGCAGATTTTTGAGTGGATCTGCGAGATTCGCCGGGCCAAGTTGCCTGACCCGGCTGTGGTGGGCAATGCCGGTAGCTTCTTCAAGAACCCGACGGTCACCCCAGAGCAATGCACAGACATCATCGCCAGAGAGCCCAAAATCGTGCACTACCCCATGCCAGACGGCAGCGTGAAATTGGCCGCTGGCTGGTTGATTGATGCCTGTGGCTGGCGTGGCAAATCGATTGGCAAAGCCGGTGTCTACGAGAAGCAGGCGCTGGTGCTGGTGAACCGAGGTACGGAGCAAGACAGCGTCACCGGTGGCGAAGTGATGATGCTGGCCAAGGCCATACAGACCAGCGTGTACGAGCGGTTTGGCATTCGACTGGAGCCTGAACCTGTTGTGGTTTGACCCAGACGCTTTCGCGTGTAGCCCGGCGTCAGGCGGGTGCTGGGGTCTTGTCGGTGGTGGCTGGTGGGTTGCGGTGGCGGTCGAGCACATTCTCTACATCGGTCAGCCCCATGCGCAGGCAAAGCGCATGGGTCATCTCCCAGGCCGCGAGCAACTGCGTCTGTGCCTCTCGAAGGCTTCTGCCGTTTTCCTCGTGTTTTTCCAATTCAAAGGCCAAGTCCGCCAGCTTCTGGAACCCCAGGTTGGCAGAGGCACCTTTGAACCCATGGGCGGCTGAGCGTAAGCTCTCAGGTTCTCCCTCTTGCAAGGCTTGCAACAACGCGTCGAGACTGCCTGATTCATCGCTGAAGTAGCCTTGCAGCAGAGATCGGTAACCTTGAACGTTCACGCCGATGCAGACCTCTCCCACCATGGGCATGTTGATATGTGCCGTGACATCCCCGGAGCGAAAGCGCCGGCGTGGGGCACGTTGGGCGGCGGGTTTTGGTGCCTCGGGCTCTGCGGATGCTATGGGGGCGCAGTGCGCTTCCTGAAGGTCCGCTACAGAGGATGTGGCAGGGGCGCTTTTCTCGTTGGCAGAGAACATGTCTGCAAGCAGGGACTGGATCGTGTCCACGCTCACGGGCTTGCTGATGAACGCATTCATGCCCACATCGCTGGCCCGCTGGCGGGTTTCTGCAAACACGTCTGCGGTCAAGGCAACGATGGGTACCTTGGTAAATTGAGACCACTGGCGAATTTGCTGGGTGGCCTGGAATCCATCCATGATCGGCATATGCAGATCCATCAGCACCAAGTCTGGCGGCTTTTTCTGAATCTCAAGACAGGCCTGTTCTCCGTTTTCTGCAAATCTTGGGTGGTGCCCCATGCTGATGAGCAGCGCTCCCATGTACTTTCGATTGACCATCTGGTCATCGGCTACCAGGATGTCCAGCCCCGTCAGCTCTGGTTGTAACGGTGCTGGCAGTTCGCTGGGCTGTGTGGCTGTATTGGGTGGGGCAGCCTCCTGCAAGGGGAGTGTGACGGTGAATGTGCTGCCATGGCCCTCCGCGCTCTGGACTGTGATGTCGCCCCCCATGCGCCGAGCCAGGTTGCGAGAAATTTCCAGCCCCAGGCCTGTTCCCCCGAAACGCCGGGATGTGCTTGCATCTCCTTGGGTGAACCGCTCGAATAAGCGGGCCAAGGTCGCTGCATCCATACCGATGCCCCGGTCAGCTACTTCCAGCTGAAACAGGTAAATACCTTCGGTGCCCGCTGTGGCTTGAGGGGCTCGTCCTATTTTCACCGTCACTGCGCCGCTGTCACTGAACTTGATGGCGTTGGTCACCAGGTTGAGAACAATCTGCTTGAGGCGGGTGCCGTCGGCTTCCACCCATGTGGGAAGGTCTGCCGCTGTGTGGATGGCAAAGCCCAGCCCTTTTTGGCTTGCCAGTGGGCGCATGAGTTGATCAATGCTGTCTACCAAGGGCTGCAGTGGGATGGCGATGGGGTGGATACCCATCTTGCCGGACTCCATGGCAGAGACGTCGAGAATGTCATTCAGCAGGGACAGCAGGTGATCTGCCGAGTTGCGGGCTGTGTAGACATATTCCCGCTGGCTGCCGTCCAGGCGCGTGCGCTCCAGCAGCGTCAACATGCCCAAAACGCCATTGAAGGGGGTGCGCAATTCATGGCTCATGTTGGCCAAAAACTGGCTTTTCCCTCGGTTGGCTTCTTCTGCTGCATTGTTCGCAGCCCGAAGGTTATCTGTCAGCGTCTGCAGGGCAATGCGTTCTTGCTCTTGCCTGGTCTGGCGCCACGCCAAGGCACCTGCAGCGAGTAGCAGAAGGACCAGCTGGGCAAAGATCAGAGCCATGATTTGCTGACCTTGGGTGAGCATGGTGGACTCTTGCTCTTCCAGTAGCCCTGCGATATGGCTCGTGGCCGCCATCGTCAATTCCTGCACATCCGGCCCCAGTTCATTGAGCTCGGCAAGCAGTGGGCGCAGCTCGTGCGGTTGAGGGCTATGACCGTTCTGTAGCAGCCGATCCACTTGCGTCACCAAAGCCTCAAGCCGGGGCATGACTTTGGTGTACTCCTCCCTCTCTTGCAAGGCCGTGGTACTTGGCGTGTCGTGCATCAGCTGAAAGCGACTGGCAAAAATATCGCTGCGCAGCCGCAACTCATCCAGGGCCAGGGGTGGTTTGCTCCGTGAAGCCAGCTCCATCGACTGCCGAAGGCGCAGAAACTCGCGTTCCAATTGGAACGTGAGTGCAGTGATCGAGTCGCTGCGCAAATCCCCACTTTTGCGAATGGCTTGCTGTTGCGTGAGCTGCAGCACAAGCAAAACAGCCATGGCTGCTGCCATCAATATGGTGCCCAGCGCAAGCCACAACAGGTAACGCTGGTTGGTGCGGCGAGCTGGCATCGATGGGATCAGTCGACTTTGATGGATTGCAGCTGCCAGGCAGAGCGGCCGTAGTATTTGGATGACTTCAGCTCTGGCTTGGAGTCAAACGGGTAGATGATGAACAGCGGCCCCTTGGTGCGAACAGAGATGGGCATGTCGTCGATGCGGTGGGCGATGATGACATCGAACAACGCCGCATCTTCAGCGGGGATGGTCGTTTTGTAGTCGTTCAAGGCCAAGGCTGTCAGCGTTTTTCCGCTGGACTTTACAGCTCCCAGTACATCGCGGAGGAGGGGGCCTGTGAACTTGGTGGGGTTTTTGTCCCAAGGCGTCTTGGTCACAAAAGTCTGCTGGGGCAGTTTTTGCAGCATGTCCAGGTCAAATACCGCTGTGTTCTCCCGGTTGGCATCGTCAATTTTTCCTGAAATGGTCAGAATGACTTCGCCGGAGGGAGGCTGTAGGGCCCAGACAGGCATCGCAATGAATGACGCCGCTGCAATTTTTATGAACCATCTAGACAGCAAAGAAATGGACTGCATGGCTGACCTCCAATGAGTGGAATGAAATGTGATCAATATTTTATGGCAAAAATGATTTAAATGATTATTTTGGGCAAAAAAACGCCCTCAAAATGAGGGCCGTTTTTTAGGTGCAATCACCGCGTTATTTTTGTCCCGAAGTCAGGGTCAGCAGATCGTTTTGTGAACCTGGCAGCAGCAGCCCTGCTCGAGAGTAAACGCCCAGCTTGTCGCGGGTGTCCGAAATGTCCAGATTGCGCATAGTCAACTGACCGATGCGGTCGAGTGGGGAGAACGGCGCATCTTCCACCTTTTCCATCGACAAACGTTCTGGAGCGTAGGTGAGGTTTGGGCTTTCGGTGTTGAGCAACGAATAGTCGTTGCCACGGCGCAGTTCCAGCGTCACCGTGCCGGTGACGGCGCGAGCCACCCAGCGCTGGGCTGTCTCACGCAGCATGATGGCTTGCGGGTCGAACCAGCGGCCTTGGTACAGCAGTCGGCCTAGCTTGAGGCCGTTCATGCGGTATTGCTCAATGGTGTCTTCGTTGTGAATGCCTGTGACCAGGCGCTCATAGGCAATGTGCAACAGTGCCAGGCCCGGGGCTTCGTAGATACCGCGACTCTTGGCTTCAATGATGCGGTTTTCGATCTGGTCACTCATGCCCAGGCCATGCCGTCCGCCGATGCGGTTGGCTTCCAGAATCAGATCGACAGGGTCGCTGAATTCCACACCGTTGAGAGCAACTGGCTGGCCTTCCTCAAAGCGCACCGAAACCTCTTCGCGCTTGACTTCGACTTCGTCTTTCCAGAAAGCAACCCCCATGATCGGGTTGACGATGCGGATGCCGCTGTTCAGGAACTCCAGATCCTTGGCTTCATGCGTGGCACCCAGCATGTTGCTGTCGGTGCTGTAGGCTTTTTCCGCGCTCATCTTGTAGCCAAAGCCAGCCTTGGTCATGAACGCGGACATTTCAGCACGACCGCCCAGTTCGTCGATGAACAGTTGGTCTAGCCAGGGCTTGTAGATTCTCAGAGACGGGTTGGTCAGCAGACCATAGCGATAGAAGCGCTCAATGTCATTGCCCTTGAAGGTGGAGCCATCTCCCCAAATGTTGACATCGTCTTCCTTCATGGCCGCCACCAGCATGGTGCCGGTGACGGCACGGCCCAAGGGGGTGGTGTTGAAGTAAGTCAGACCACCTGTGGAGATGTGGAACGCGCCAGCCTGGAGGGCTGCAATCCCCTCATGGGCCAATTGCAAGCGGCAATCGACCAAGCAGGCCTTTTCGGCGCCATATTCCATGGCTTTACGAGGAATAGCGTCGTAGTCCGGCTCATCGGGCTGTCCGAGGTTTGCGGTGTAGGCGTAAGGGACTGCGCCCTTAAGCTTCATCCAGTGCAGGGCCGCACTGGTATCGAGGCCGCCTGAAAAGGCGATGCCGACTTTTTGCCCTGTCGGCAGATTTTGAAGAATGGTGGCCATGTGCTGGGGGGGTTGCGGTTGCAGGATTTAGCCGAAGTGGCAGATGTAGTGGTACGACTCGGTGACGCGGATGTCAAACTTCGAGTTGCCAGGGATGCTGAATTTCTCGCCTGGATTGGATGGAATCCAAGTGTCCGTCCCGTCCAGCTTGTATTCGCAGGAGCCAGCGACGCATTCCATGATTTCTGGTGCGCCGGTATTGAACGTCAACGTGGCTGGCAGCACCACGCCCACCGATTTTTTGGTGCCATCTGCCAGGGTGATGCCGTGGCTCACGCACTTACCGTCAAAGTACACATTGGCCTGGGTGTTGACGGTCACACCGTCGATAGTTTGGGTGGTCATGGTCGTGTGTGCAAAAAGAATTCAACTTTTGATTTTAGGCCAGAGGGCCTATGGAGCGATTCGTTTCAGGTACCACCCAACTCAAACTCTCGTGAGGCCATGAAAAAAGAGCCCCTCAGGGCTCTTTGGTTTGTCCCAAATCGGAGTTATCTCCAATAAGGGTTGCCATGATGCGGCGGGTAGTAAGGGCGGCGGCCATCGATGTAGCCATACTCGATAACCGTGACGGGCGGCGTTACGTAGGCTGCTGGTGCGGGGTAGGTGGAAGTGACGACACCAGGCTGCACATAGGTGTTGCCTGATCCATATTGGCTGTAACCGCTGGGCTGTGTGGAATAGCTTTGACCGTTTTGCGGTTGCACACTCAAGGGAATCCAGGCACCGGGGTCATTTTGCGTACGGGTGGTGTACTGGCGGCCTGCGTACTCGTAGAGCACGTTGTAGCCCACAGTGCGGTTCTCGTAGTAGGTCTCAGTGGTGCAGCGCTGCACATTTTGGTATTGGGGTTGGCCGCTTCCCTCAATCTGGTTGCCAAGCACTGCGCCACCAATCACGCCCAATGCGGTGGCTGCCGTTCTGCCATGGCCCTTGCCGATGGCATTGCCTGCAGCCCCGCCTGCGATAGCGCCCATAACGGCACCCGCGCCCGTATTGCGTGAGCCGCTGTATACAGTCTCGTTGCCGCACACCTGTTGTGGTATGCCGACTTGCTGAACGATGGGGGTGGAAGAGAGGACGCGTCCCTGCTCTTGTGCGAACGCAGGGAGTGCGCAGATTACAAGTGCTGTAACGATGGCGGTTTTTTTCATGGGAAGCTCCTGTCTGTGAGCACATACAACGCACGATGCGCTCAAAAAGTTTAGTGCCGCCCCGTCGTTTTGAGGGCTAGAAATGTGAAGTTAGGTAAAAACCATGTGATTTTTCACATTTCACTACGCAATAGCCACCAGCCACGGCGCTTGCAAATGGCCGGGCCCCACTTCACTTGGCGCCGGGTTGAATGTGTTTCATCCAAGTCTCTGGCGAAAAACCGACTGTAAGTTGCGCCTCGGTTTCGCTACCCCATTCGACGATTGGGCGTTTGATCAGGCTGGTGTTTGCTTGCATCAGGGCCAGTGCATGCTCCAGTTGGCCAGCACTTTCCTGTTGGGTAGGAGTGAGTCCGCGCCAAGTGGTTCCCTTGCGGTTGAGTACCTTGTCCAGGCCAGCAGCGCTGCACCAAGTGGCAAGTCGCTCTGCGGATACCCCCTTCTTTTTGAAGTCGTGGAACTGGTGCTCAAGGCCATGGGTGGTCAGCCAAGCCCTGGCTTTTTTGACTGTGTCGCAGTTTGGAATGCCGTACAGGGTGATTTGAGGTTGTTTCATGGGTAAATCATGCCCCATGCACAGGCTGGGCGACAATTGGCTGCGTATGCACACCATTCCCCAAACACTGGAAGGCTGGCTCCGTCATTGCGAGCAGCTGCACCCCGTCGGTATCGATATGGGCCTGGAGCGCGTCCGTGAGGTTGCGCACCGGATGTCGTTGAAATTTGAGTGTCCTGTCATTACCGTGGCAGGCACCAATGGCAAGGGTTCCACCTGCGCCATGCTGGAGGCAGTTGCACTCCAGGCAGGCTACCGCACGGGGGTTTACACCTCACCCCACTTGGTTCATTTCCAGGAGCGGTGTCGTGTCCATGGGGAAATCGTGGGTGCCAATGATTTGCTGGCCCATTTTGAGGCGGTAGAAGCCGCTCGCACGATGGGCGGAAGTGAGATATCTCTCACCTACTTTGAATTCACGACCTTGGCGATTTTGCGGTTGATGAGCCATGCCCTGCTGGATGTTGCCATCCTGGAGGTAGGCCTGGGCGGGCGTCTGGATGCGACCAACATCATTGATGCCGACTGCGCCATCATCACCAGCATCGATATTGATCACATCGAGTACCTGGGGCCGGACAGGGAAACGATTGGTCGTGAAAAAGCCGGAATCATGCGCACCGGTCGCCCTGCCATCGTGAGTGACCCGATGGCTCCTCAGAGTGTGGTCGATCATGCGAGGGAGATTGGGGCTGATCTTTGGCGCGTCGGCCATGATTTCAACGTAGCCGGCGACAAGCAGCAATGGAGTTGGGCGGGAAGAGGGCGCCGGTATGCCGGGTTGGCCTACCCTGCCTTGAGAGGCGCCAATCAATTGGTCAATGCAGCGGGGGTGTTGGCTGCCTATGAGGCTCTCAGGGAGCGGCTTCCGGTGACTGCGCAAGCGGTGCGCAATGGCATGGCGATGGTTGATTTGCCGGGGCGTTTTCAAATTGTTCCTGGTCAGCCCACGTTGGTGTTGGATGTTGCTCACAATCCGCACTCTGTAGCGGCGCTCACGGCCAATTTGGATGCAATGGGTTACTTTCCTGTGACCCACGCGGTGTTTGGTGCCATGGCTGACAAAGACCTGGGTCCGATGCTGGCCAAAATTGGGCCATTGGTGGATCGCTGGTATTTCACAGGTCTTCCAACGCCCCGGGCATTGACGGGGGCGGAGCTGTTGCAAAAATGGAATGCCGTGCAGATGGTCGCGGGTGGTCGCAAGGATGTGTCATCTAGCGCGTTCGCGGATCCGCTGCATGCCCTGCAGGCCGCTGTCGATGCGGCAGACCCGGCTGATAGAATTGTGGTCTTTGGCTCGTTCTACACAGTGGGCGGGGTTCTTGTGAACGGAACTCCTCGCCTGAACGCCAAACATCTGGGCGCATAAGGTCCACACGAGTCTTTTTCCCCATGGCATTTTTCAAGTTTCGGTGGCCCGGTCAAAGTGATCCAGCCGACAAACCGACCAAACGCAGCCGTTCTCCCCAGGCCGAGAGCATCGAAGTGATGCGGCGCCGCGCCCGGCATCGCTTGATGGGGGCGGCTGTGCTGGTGTTACTCGGGGTTGTGGGTTTCCCCTTGTTGTTTGACACGCAGCCAAGGCCTATCCCTGTAGACGTTCCCATAGAAATTCCTGATCGCGGCAAAGTGGCGCCTTTGGTGGTGCCGGTGCGGCAAAGCGATGCCGATCAGGCGAAGCCCAGCAATGTTGCGGCGTCTAGCGGTGCTCAAAGCCGAGCAGGTGCGGAGCGGGTGGCCGCGAGTGCCACACTGGGCGATGGTGAGGAAATTGTTGCTTCCAGCCACAGCAGCCGTAGTGCACCCAAGGCTAGCTCTGCCGCCTCTCCTGCACCGAAGCCTGAGGCGAAGAGCGCGGGTGCTACGGCGGTCAAACCAGCCAAGACCGAAGACGGGGCGCGAAGCAAGCCTGCAGCAGAGGTGCGGCCGCCTGCAGCGCCCGATCGCACGGATGATGAGCGTTTCATTGTTCAGGTCGGTGCTTTTGCCGATGCCGACAAGGCGAAAGAGGTGCGCCTCAAGCTGGAGCGTGCGGGGCTCAAAACATACACCCAGGTCGTCGATGCCAAAGATGGAAAAAGAACCCGTGTCCGTGTAGGTCCTTACGCCAGCCGTGCGGAGGCGGACAAGGCTGCTGCGCGCATCAAGGGACTGGATTTGTCGGCCTCTGTGCTGACGTTGTAAGTCTGTTCGGTCGCTGATTGCTTCATGCATGCTCTGGATTGGATTTTTGTCGGCATATTGACGGCCTCGTTGCTGATCGGCGCGTGGCGTGGTCTGGTGTTTGAGTTGCTCTCCTTGGCAGGGTGGGTGGCAGCGTTTTTTGTGGCGCAGTGGTTTGCCGCGGATGTGGGGCGCATGCTGCCTATTGCAGATGCCGATAGCGCCCTGAGCTATGCCAGTGGGTTTGCCGTTGTGTTCATTGCTGCGGTGTTTGCTTGTGGATTTATTGCGTGGCTCGCCAAGAAGCTGGTGGAGGCGATTGGACTGCGCCCAGCAGACAGGGTTTTAGGGGCTGGATTCGGCTTGGCACGCGGCGGTGTGCTGCTGCTGGCCGTTGCTGTGTTGGTGGGCTTGACGCCTTTGCGTGATGAACCTTGGTGGGCTGCTTCTTTGTCGGCACCTGTGTTGAGTGAGGCGCTCGGTGTTTTAAAGCCTGTGCTGCCGCAGAAATTTGGAAGCCTGCTTCCTTTGTCGGAATGAGCGAGTGCGTGCCTGCAACTCGCCCATGAAAATTGCTTTGTGCAGAACCCTCTGCAATCGGATGGAATAAAACTATGTGTGGAATCGTTGGTGTTGTCAGTACTGCGCCGGTCAATCAACTGATCTATGACGCTTTGTTGCTTTTGCAGCACCGTGGGCAAGATGCTGCTGGCATCGTGACCCAGCAAGGCCGCAAATTTTTTATGCACAAAGCCAAGGGCATGGTGCGCGACGTATTCCGCACTCGCAACATGCGCGCCTTGCCTGGCAATGTGGGTTTGGGTCAGGTGCGCTATCCCACAGCGGGCAATGCCTACAGTGAAGAAGAGGCACAGCCCTTTTACGTCAATGCACCTTTCGGCATTGTGTTAGTGCACAACGGCAATTTGACCAATGCGCAGACCTTGCGCACAGAGCTGTTTCAGACGGACCATCGGCACACCAATACCGAGAGCGACTCCGAGGTGCTGCTCAATGTTTTTGCCCATGAGCTGGAGCGCGCGACTCGAGGTGTGCCACTGCAACCCGAGGATGTTTTTACCGCAGTACGTGCTGTGCACCAGCGTATCAAGGGCTCGTATGCCGTGATCGCGTTGATTGCAGGTCACGGATTGTTGGCGTTCCGAGATCCCCATGGCATTCGTCCCCTGGCGATGGGCCGAAGCCAGGACGGAACGGTGATGGTGGGCAGCGAGTCTGTGGCGCTGGAGGGCACCTCGCAGGTGTTCGAACGCAACATTGAACCTGGCGAGGCGGTTTTCATCACCCTGGACGGTACGGTGCACTCGCGTCAGTGCGCTCAGGCACCACAGTTGAATCCTTGTATTTTTGAGTTTGTCTATTTGGCCCGGCCTGACTCGGTGCTGGATGGAATTTCCGTCTACCAAGCGCGCCTGAATTTGGGTGAGGCTCTTGCCAAGCGGGTGGTCTCTACCGTGCCGCCCAATGAGATTGACGTGATCATTCCCATTCCTGAGTCGAGCCGCCCCAGCGCCACACAACTGGCCCATTTGCTGGGCATTCCGTACCGCGAAGGTTTTGTGAAAAATCGCTATGTGGGACGTACCTTCATCATGCCGGGGCAAGGTATCCGCAAAAAGTCAGTGCGCCAAAAGCTCAACGTGATCGGTAGCGAGTTCAAAGGCCGCAACGTGCTGTTGGTGGATGACTCTATCGTTCGTGGTACCACCTCGCGCGAAATCGTTCAAATGGCGCGCGATGCCGGCGCCCGCAAGGTGTATCTGGCCAGTGCAGCCCCCCCGGTGCGTTATCCCAACGTGTACGGCATCGATATGCCCACCAGCAAGGAGTTGGTGGCCCACGGTCGCACGGTCGAAGAGATTCGCCAGGCCATCGGCTGTGATGCGCTGATTTACCAGGATGTGGAAGCTATGAAGCGGGCCGTGGGGTCGCTCAATAGCGCCATCTCCGGCTTTGATGCATCTTGCTTTGATGGCGTATACGTCACAGGCGACATCACTGCAGAAGACATTGCGCGCCTCAATGAAGGTCGCGTGGGGGCTGAGGAGGGGGAGGAGGACACCTCTCGGCTTGCTTTGCCCAACGCCCAGGAAGCCTGATCTCCCTTTGGCCGCCCTTCCTTTATTGGGTGGCCGAGCCCTTTGATTTATTGATTTACCCCTGAGCTGCGCGGCACACTTCGCGTTGGCTCACCCCTATTGCCATGACAGAAACCAACGTTGCGCGCGTGCGCACCCGCTTTGCTCCTTCTCCCACTGGGTTTATCCATTTGGGAAATATTCGCTCTGCGCTGTACCCCTGGGCGTTTGCGCGCGCCACTGGTGGGGATTTCATTTTGCGCATCGAAGATACAGACGTGGAGCGCTCCAGCCAAGCGGCGGTGGACGTCATCCTGGAGGGCATGCAGTGGCTGGGTATGGAGCCCGACGAGGGGCCGTTCTATCAAATGCAGCGCATGGACCGTTACAAGGCCGTGCTGGCCCAAATGCTGGCGAAAGGGGATGTATACCCTTGCTACATGAGTGTGGCCGAGCTGGATGCACTGCGTGAGGGCCAGATGGCTGCCAAGGAAAAGCCCCGTTACGACGGTACGTGGCGCCCTGAGGAAGGCAAAACACTGCCTGCGATCCCTGAAGGTGTTCAGCCTGTGCTGCGGTTTCGCAATCCCAAAGATGGCGTGGTTGCTTGGGATGACAAGGTCAAAGGTCGCATCGAGATCCGCAACGACGAACTCGACGATTTGGTGATTGCACGCCCCGATGGCACCCCCACTTACAACTTTTGCGTCGTAGTGGACGATATCGACATGGCAATTACCCACGTGATCCGAGGCGATGACCACGTGAACAACACGCCGCGCCAGATCAATATCTTCCGTGCTTTGGGGGCTGAGCCGCCGGTGTATGCGCATTTGCCTACCGTGCTCAACGAGCAGGGCGAGAAGATGAGCAAGCGCAATGGCGCCAAGCCAGTGACGCAGTACCGCGACGAAGGGTATCTGCCCGAGGCCATGATCAATTACCTGGCCCGCCTGGGCTGGAGCCATGGCGACGATGAAATTTTCAGCCGTGAGCAGTTTTTGCAATGGTTCAACCTGGACCATCTGGGCCGCAGTGCAGCACAGTTTGACGATGCCAAGCTGCGCTGGGTGAACGCGCAGCACATCAAGACAACCGCAGACGAGGCGTTGGCCGTTTTGGTGGCAGAGCAGTTGGTTCAACGCGGCATTGATCGGTCGGCACTGGACGACGGTCGCTTGCCTCGCATTTGTGGTTTGTTCAAGGACCGTTGCGACACCACCGCGGCTCTGGCGGACTGGGCCTTTGTCTTTTATGGCGATGTCAAGCCGCAAGCTGCTGAAATGGAGCAGCATGTGACCCCCGCCATTTTTGCGGCCCTGGATTCCCTGGCTGCAGCCCTGGCTGCTTGTGCATGGGACAAGGCTTCCATCAGTGCTGCGTTCAAAGCCACGTTGGCAGAGCAGGGCCTCAAGATGCCTCAACTGGCCATGCCAGTGCGGGTGTTGACCGTGGGTACCGCCCATACGCCTTCTGTGGACGCCGTGCTTGAACTGGTTGGCCGCGAAAAAGTTCTCGCACGTTTGCAAAACCGCTAAATATCTGTATATAATTCAAGGCTGTGATGACGATGACTTAGATTTAAGTCAAAGCCATTAAGGGGGTATAGCTCAGCTGGGAGAGCGCTTGCATGGCATGCAAGAGGTCATCGGTTCGATCCCGTTTACCTCCACCAAATTTGTCAGTATCAGTTCGGTTAGTTCCAAGGTTTTGACCCCATCGTCTAGAGGCCTAGGACATCACCCTTTCACGGTGAGTACCGGGGTTCGAATCCCCGTGGGGTCGCCAAGTTGTAGCGCTTGGCTTGTGTCAGAGATACAAGCAAAAGCTATCTACCAGGAGTGGTAGTTCAGTTGGTTAGAATACCGGCCTGTCACGCCGGGGGTCGCGGGTTCGAGTCCCGTCCACTCCGCCAAATCCAGGGCCTGAAGTCATTCAGGCTGGGTCTTCAAGCAATTGAAGTTCCGTGGGGGTATAGCTCAGCTGGGAGAGCGCTTGCATGGCATGCAAGAGGTCATCGGTTCGATCCCGTTTACCTCCACCAAATTTGTCAGTATCAGTTCGGTTAGTTCCAAGGTTTTGACCCCATCGTCTAGAGGCCTAGGACATCACCCTTTCACGGTGAGTACCGGGGTTCGAATCCCCGTGGGGTCGCCAAGTTGTAGCGCTTGGCTTGTGTCAGAGATACAAGCAAAAGCTATCTACCAGGAGTGGTAGTTCAGTTGGTTAGAATACCGGCCTGTCACGCCGGGGGTCGCGGGTTCGAGTCCCGTCCACTCCGCCAAGCATAAACCGCTGTAGTCGAAAGGCTGCAGCGGTTTTTTTATGCCTTGATGAATGACTTAACTGACCCGCAGGCCACGAAAGCCGCGCTTGAACCGTATGGTTGTGGCCAGGTTTGTTACAAGTGGTGAGGCCTGTGCAAGAATCGTCTGCATGCCACCGCACCACTCAGGTGCCTCTCAGAGACCATCAGGCGCCCATGAACCTTCTTCGGTTGCAGATTCACCCACAACACTTGGCCAGCTTCAAAGCGGTAGCCCCGGTGCTCTACCTGTTGACGGGTGGAGTGATTGCAGCCTGGGCCTATTTTTCGGTGGCAACTCCACAGCGTGTGGGCCATTACCTCACATTGCACCAAGTGCTGGAGACGCTGTCCATTGCCGTGTCGGCGTTGGTGTTTGCGGTGGGGTGGAAGGCGCACAGCCTGAATCCCCAGCGGAACGTCCTTCTTCTGGCCTGCGGCTTTTTGGGGGTGGCGGTCTTGGATTTTTCGCACATGCTGTCCTTTGCCGGCATGCCGGACTACATCACGCCCAATTCGGTGGCCAAGGGGATCAATTTCTGGTTGCCCGCCCGGTATTTGGGGGCGTTGACGCTCCTGGGTGCAGTCGCGTTGCATTGGCGCGAGCCGGGTGATGTTGCCGATCCAGGCCCTGGCAGGTTTGCGGTGGTGGCCTTGGTCTTGGCCGTGGTGGCTGTTGTCCATGCCATCGTTTTCTGGTTTCCGCAGTGGTACCCGCAGACTTACGATGCCCAAGGGCTGACGCGGTTCAAGATCGCCTCCGAATACGGTGTGGTCGCCTTGTATGCAGTGTCGCTGCTGCTGTTGCTTCGCTGGGCGCGGGAGCGTGCCGCCTTTGATGTGGCCAGGTTGTTTGCTGCCGTGTGGGTGATGGCCCTGAGCGAGTTCTTTTTCACGTTCTACGTCATCGCGACCGACCCCTTCAATCTGCTGGGCCATTTGTACAAGGTGGTGGGGTACTACTACCTCTATCGGGCCATCTTTGTGGGCACCATCGAGGCGCCATACCGGGTGCTCAAGCAGTCCGACAAAGCCATGCGCGCCGTGCTGGATGCGGTGCCCGACCTGATGTTTGAAGTGACCCGCGATGGCCGTTACGTACAGATCCATACGCGCCAGCCCGAGTTGCTGCTGATGCCGGCCAGCGAGGTGGTGGGCCGGTCGATCCACGACATCCTGCCCCCAGCAGCGGCGGCCGTGGCGCAGGCTGCGATCGATGCGGCGGCTGAGCACGGCCTGGCCCGTGATTTTCAGTATGTGCTGGACTTGCCGGATGGCCCGCACTGGTTTGAGTTGTCCGTGGCGCGCAAGGTGATGGACGATGAAGCAGACGATCACTTTGTGGTGCTGTCGCGTGACATCTCCCAGCGGGTGCAGATGCTGGACACCTTGCGCAAGTTGCGCCATGCCGTGGAGCAGGCGCCCAACTCCATCTTCATTGCAGGCGCCGACGGCAACATCGAATACGTGAACCCTGCATTCACCGCCACGACGGGCTACAGCCCCGAGGAGGTGATTGGCCGCAACCCACGCCTGCTGAGCGCGGGCGCCACGCCTGCGAGTGTGTATGCCGACCTGTGGGCCCATTTGACCTCTGGCCGTCCGTGGCGCGGTGAGTTTGTAAACCGCCGCAAAGGTGGCGGCGAGTACAACGAGTCCGCCATCATCTCGCCCCTGCTGGACGAGCAGGGCCACATCACCCACTACCTGGCTGTGCAGGAGGACGTGACAGAACGCCGGCGTGACGAGGAGCGGATTCGCAAGCTGATCAACTTTGATGCGCTGACCGGCCTGCCCAACCGCACGATGTTCGCCTCTCGGTTCAGCCAGGCTCTTGCATTGACGCAGCGCAGCGGCCATCAGTTGGCCCTGTTGTACCTGGATCTGGACCACTTCAAGAACGTGAACGACTCGCTGGGCCACCAGGTGGGCGACGGGCTGCTGATCGAGATTGCGCAGCGCTTGCAGTCGGTGGTGCGCGACGAAGACACGGTGTCCCGGCAGGGTGGGGACGAGTTTGTCATCGTGCTGCCGCTCACCGATGCCCAGCAGGCCGCCCACGTGGCCGATGGGCTGCAAGCGCAGGTGCGGCGCATCTGTAAGCTGCAGCACCACGAGTTGGTGGTGACATCGTCGATAGGGATTGCGATGTACCCAGAGGACGGCAGCGACTTTGAAACCCTGGCCCAGCGTGCCGATGTCGCCATGTTCCGTGCCAAAGAATCTGGGCGCGATACCTACCGTTTTTTCTCGGCAGACATGCAGGCGCAGTCGCTCCGGGTGCTGAAGATCGAGAACGCCCTGCGCAGTGCCCTGGTGCACGGGCAACTGACGCTGCACTACCAGCCGCAAATCCGGCTGAAGGACCATCAACTGGTGGGGGTGGAGGCCTTGCTGCGGTGGACTCACCCTGAGTTGGGTGCCGTCGGCCCGGCCGAGTTCATCCCGGTGGCTGAAAGCAGCGGCCAGATTCTGGGCATGGGCGAGTGGGTACTGCGCACCGCGCTGGCCCAGGCGCGGCAATGGCGCGATGCGGGCCACACCGAGCTGGTGGTGGCGGTGAACCTGTCGATGGTGCAGTTCCGTCACCCGGGCCTGGTGGACGTGGTGAGCCGGGCATTGGTTGACAGCGAGGTGCCGCCGCAGATGCTGGAGCTGGAGCTGACCGAGGGCATTGCCATGGATGCGCCAGAACAGGTGATTGCCATCGTGCAGCAGCTGTATGACCTGGGCGTGCAGCTGTCCATCGACGACTTTGGGACCGGGTACTCGTCGTTCAGTTACATCCAGCGCCTCAAGGTGCACAAGCTCAAGATCGACCAGTCATTTGTGCGCCACCTGGGCGACGACCCTAGTGCGCCCCACATCGTGCGCGCCATCATTGGCCTGGCGCAAAGCCTGGGCCTCGAGACCATCGCCGAGGGCGTGGAAACGGCCGCGCAGAGCGACGTGCTTTTGGGCTTGGGTTGCGACACGGGGCAGGGTTACCACTTCAGCCGCCCCGTGCCAGCGGCCGCCTTGGAACAGCTTTTGGCGCGAGGCCACTCAGTCGTGGGGTAAGGGAGGCGGGGCATGGGCAAGCTCCTGGCCAAAATAGAACCGCCGCGTTGTCAGCGCGGCGGGCGGTGGTACCAGCCGAGTGTTCAGCGTGGCGCGAAGCCTCGCCAAGCAGCGTTTTGGCGGGTTTGATGCCAAATATGCCCCCTGCGCGCGAGGAATAAGCGTGAGGTGCTATTAAATATATAGCGTTTGTATGCCCTGATTCCTTGGCCTGGCTCAACGAGGGGCCAAGCGAATCGCACCATCCAGGCGGATCACTTCGCCGTTGAGCATGTCGTTTTCAAAGATGTGCAAAGCGAGTTTGGCGTAGTCTTCCGGCGTGCCCAGGCGGCTGGGGAAGGGGACGCCTGCGGCCAGCGCATCCTGCACTTCCTGGGGCATGCCGAACAGCATGGGGGTGCCAAAGATGCCGGGGGCGATGGTCATGTTGCGTATGCCGTTGCGCGCCAGGTCGCGGGCGATGGGCAGGGTCATGCCGACGATGCCGCCTTTGGATGCGGAGTAGGCGGCTTGGCCAATTTGGCCGTCGTAGGCTGCCACGCTCGCCGTGGAGATCATCGCGCCGCGCTCGCCAGTCACTTCGGGGGTGTTTTGGGACATGGCCTGGGCGGCCAGCCGGATCATGTTGAAGCTGCCCAGCAAATTCACCGTGATGGTCTTGCTGAACAAGGCCAGCGAGTGCGCGCCATTTTTGCCCACGGTTTTTTCCGCAGGGGCAATGCCGGCGCAGTTGACCAGCCCCATCAGCTTGCCCAAGGACACGGCTTTGTCCACCACGGCCTGGCCGTCGGCTTCGCTGCTGACATCGCAGCGCATGAAGGTGCCGCCAATGTCTCGCGCCACGGCTTCGCCTTTGTCCGCCTGCATGTCCGCAATCACCACGGTGCCGCCGCGCAGCGCCAGCATGCGTGCCGTGCCTTCACCCAGTCCCGAAGCGCCGCCGGTCACGATGAATACTTTGCCTTTGATCTCCATGAGCCATCTCCTTTGTGAATTACGTTAACGTAAACGTCAATTATCCTTCAGGCGCATTCTCAAACCCCAAAACTCTTTGTCTTTGGTGCTTGCATTGCGCTTGCGGGCACAAAAAAGCCCGGCAGAGCCGGGCTGATAGAACTGGGAGGATGCCCTCAGATCACTGGAAGCCGACGCGGTCCAGCATCTGTTGAACCTTGGTCACGTTCGCACCCACGGCGCTGATCGGGATGGTTTCGCTCTTGAATGGCGCGCCACCGGTCATGGCCTTGAGGGCGGGGTTGTCCAGCGTCACGCCCTTGACGGTAGGCCACTCGTTGTTGCCATTGGCAAAGTAGTTCTGGGCTTCTGGGCTGGCCAGGTATTCCAGGAACTTGACGGCGTTGGCCTGGTTCTTGGAGTAACGTGCCACGGCGCCGCCAGCGATGTTCATGTGCGTGCCCCAGGAGGATTGGTTGGGGAACACGACCCCCACCTTATTGACCACAGTCACGTCCTCGGGCTTGTTGGATCGCATCATGCGGGCCAGGTAGTAGGTGTTGGTCACGCCGATATCGCACTCACCAGCGGCCACGGCTTTGATCTGGTCGGTGTCACCACCCTTGGGGGGGCGTGCCAGGTTGGCCACCATGCCCTTGAGCCAGGCTTCGGCCTTTTGCTCGCCCATGTGCTCGGTGACGGCGCCGAACAGGCTCAGGTTGTAAGGGTGCGAGCCCGAGCGAATGCACAGCTTGCCCTTGTTCTTGGGGTCACCCAGAGACTCGTAGGTGTCCACATCGGTCTTTTGCACCTTGACCTTGTTGTAGACGATCACGCGTGCGCGGGTAGACAGGCCAAACCACGAAATGCCGCCGTCGGCTGCAGGCGTGCTGCGCAGGTTGGCAGGAATCGCGTCGTTGAGCAGCTTGGACTGGATGGGCTGGAACAGGCCATCCACTTCGCCCTTGTACAGGCGCGCAGCGTCCACCAGCAGGATGACGTCGGCTGGCGAGGCTGTGCCTTCGGCCTTCAGGCGCGCCAGGATGCCTGCATCGTCAGCATCCACACGGTTGATTTTGATGCCAGTGGCTTTGGTGAAGCCGGTGTACAGGGCCTCGTCGGTCGAGTAGTGGCGTGCGGAGTAGAGGTTCACCACTTGTTCTTGGGCCAATGCGGCGCCCGCAGTGGCGGCCAGTGCGCAGGCGGTCAGCAAGGCTTTCACGGTCTTCGACATGGAATGCTTCTTTCGGGGTTGTAACCCTCGGATGATAAAACAAACGCGAATTATTCTTAATAAAACCCGTGTGGCGCGAGGGTGTCAGGCAGCTTTGAACAGGTTCTTAGACGCTGCAGCTGCTTTGATCTGCGTGAGGCTGGGCGCTCACTCGTCGATGGATGCGCTCCAGCGGCTGCCCCAGTCCTGGGCACGCTCGATGTTGCGCCGGTCGCGTTTGGTGGGGCGCCCGTCTTGCAGGGTGGCAGCGGGCTCGGGCGCCAAGCGCCTTTGTTCTGCCGCCTGCTCGCGGGCCGCGATGCTTTCCACCGTCTCTTCGTACAGCAGCTGGGCCACAGGGGCAGGGCCCCGGGCACCGCTCAGCGCTCGCACCAGCACCGTGCGGGCCACGGGGCCTTGGCGCAAAGCCACGGTGTCGCCGCAGCGCAGGTCGCGCGCGGGCTTGGCCTGCTGGCCGTTCACGGTCACGCGGCCTTTGCTGATTTCTTCGGTCGCCAGGCTGCGGGTTTTGTAAAAGCGCGCGCACCAAAGCCATTTGTCCAGGCGCATCGTTTCGGTCACATTCATGGGGGTGGATTGTGCCGCGTTGCCTTATTCGCTGCCGTGGGGGATGGTGGGGTGGCCCGCGTCTGGCTGCGGCCGCGCCAGCGGCAGGCGCACCACGGCGTCCAGCCCCAGCACCCTGGTTCCCTGTTCGCGATTGGTCAGCGCAATGCTGCCTTCCAGCGCCTGCACGATCTCCTGGCAAATGGCCAGGCCCAGGCCACTGCCGCTGCGCACATCACCGGCAGAAAATGGCTGAAAGAGCCGTGATGCCAACTCCGGCTCAATCCCTGGGCCGTGGTCGCTGATGGTGAGTGCGGTGTGGTGTGCGTCGCTGCGCAGGTCCACCGTCAACTCGCTGCCGGGCGGCGCGTGGCGCACGGCGTTGTGCAGCAGGTTGCGGGTCAGCTCGCGCAGCATCCACTCATGGGCGCGCACGGGGGCCGCCTCGGTTTGGATGCCAAAGTCCAGGTCGCGTTGTGCGATCAGGGGCGAGATCTCCAGCGCTACGGTGCGCAGCACCTCGTCCAGCCGGGTGATGGGCGGCTCGCTTTGCTGGCGCAGTTGCTCCACCTTGGCCAGGGCCAGCATCTGGTTGGCCAGTTGGGTGGCGCGGTCCACGGTGTCGCTGATTTCATGCAGGGCCTGCTCGGCAGGCATGTCACCGCGCAGGGCCGATTGCACCTGGGTTTTGAGCACGGCCAAGGGGGTGCGCAGCTGGTGCGATGCATCGCGCACAAACCGCTTTTGGTGGCGCAGCAGGTGGCGCAGCCGCTGCATGACCTGGTTGGTGGCGGCAATCAGGGGCTGCAGTTCGCGTGGGGCTGTGGGCGCGGCGATGGGGCTCAGGTCACCTTCGCCACGGGCCTGCAGTTGCAGGCTCAGGTGCCGCACCGGGCGCGTGGCGCGTTGCACGACCCACAGCACGGTGAAGGCGATCACCGCAATCAGCAGGGCTTGCCGCAGCAGGGTCTTCCACAGAATCTGCAGCGCCAACGTCTCGCGCACTTCCAGCGTCTCGGCCACCTGGATCACGGCCATGCCGCGCCCTTCGGCGCTGGCCACAGGCTGCAGCAGCACGGCCACCCGCACGGGCTGGTCGCGAAAGACATCGTCGTAAAAATCCACCAGCGCGGCGTAGGGCGGCTTCAGAGGGATCTTGCCGCGCCACTCGGGCAGGTCGTCAAAGCCCGAGATCACCTCGCCGCTTTGGGTCGATACGCGGTAGAACATGTGGCTTTGGTTGTCGGCCTCAAACGCCTCCAGTGCAGAGTAGGGCACGATGGCCCGGATGTGGGCGTCGTCGTCAAAGCCCTCCACATCCAGCTGCTCGCTGATGCTTTTGGCCGATGCCAACAGCGTGCGGTCGTAAGCGGTGTTCAGCGAGGCCAGCGTCTGGTGGTAGAGGCTGTAGGTGTTGAAGCTGATGAACGCCACCACCGGCAGCAAAATGCCCAGCAGCAGCCTGCGGCGCAGCGAGTGGGTGGCTTGCAGCGGCTCGGTCATGCAGGGCGCTTTCTTTTCTTCTCTTGCCGTCTCAGGCCTGTGCATCGGTGCGCAGCAAATAGCCCAGCCCGCGCAGCGTCATCAGCGTCAGCCCCGTGCCCGCCAGCTTCTTGCGAAGCCGGTACACCACCACCTCAATGGCTTCGTACTGCACATCCAACTGGCCCGGGAAGACCAGCTCGTACAGCCGCTCCTTGGTCACGGCATGGCCGGGCTGGGCCAGCAGGGCGTGCATCAGGGCCAGCTCGCGCGGGGTCAGCTCCATCACCTCGCCATTCAGGTACAGCGCACCGCTGTCCTTGTCATAGCGGATGGCGCCGATTTGTGTGGTGTTGCCGCCCACCGGGGTGGCGCCTGGGTCGGCGCTGCGCCGCACCAGGGCGCGCAGGCGGGCCTCCAGCTCATCCAGGTCAAAGGGCTTGGGCAGGTAGTCGTCCGCCCCGGCATTGAGGCCCATGACGCGGTCGCCCACGGTGCCCCGGGCGGTGAGAATCAGCACCGGTGTGCGCAGGCCCAGGGCGCGGGCGCGTTGCAGCACTTGCAGCCCGTCCAGGCCGGGCAGCGTCAGGTCCAGGATCACGGCGTCCGGCACCCGGCCCACCCATTGGGTGAGAGCGGCTTTGCCGTCGCCCACCGCTGCCACCTCCATGCCGCGGCGCGTTAGCGCCCGCTGCAAGGTGGTCTGCATGGTGGGGTCGTCTTCTACAAGGAGCAATTGCATGCGCGGCACCATAGCACCGACTGGGCCGTGGTTTCCAGAGTTTTCAAGGGGAAATGCCGGATTGCGACACCCAGGCTGGGGCGCGGCAGCGCCATCGCCGTATGGGTGTTTTCCCTGAGTTCGCAGACAGCCTTTTGACAGGCAGCGCGCGCATCATCCCAGCATTCGCTAACCGTTCCAGGAGACACCGATGCGTCGCGATACTTTCCTCAAGTCTTTGGCCGCCCTGGCCGCCGCTGGCAGCCTGCCAGTGTCGGCGCAGACTGCCGCTTTGAAAATGATGATCCCCGCCAACCCCGG
This sequence comes from Acidovorax sp. 56, assembly GCF_002749705.1. Lineage (NCBI taxonomy): Bacteria > Pseudomonadati > Pseudomonadota > Betaproteobacteria > Burkholderiales > Comamonadaceae > Acidovorax > Acidovorax sp. 56. The sequence goes on along the minus strand of NZ_PEEV01000001.1, from coordinate 1,544,161 downwards.
TGGCGGCTGGGACACCACGGGCCGTGCCCTGGGCAAGTCCATGCAAGAGGCGGGCGCTGCCTCCTCGGTCTCGTATGACAACAAGGGCGGCGCTGCGGGCGCCATCGGTCTGGCGCAGTTCGTCAACTCCAGCAAGGGTGATCCAAACGCCCTGATGGTGATGGGCGCTGTGATGCTGGGCGGCATCATCACCGGCAAGCCACCCGTGGGCCTGGACAAGGTCACCCCCCTGGCGCGCCTGACCAGTGAATACAACGTGTTTGTGCTGCCTGCCAACTCGCCCTTCAAGACCATGAAGGACGTGGTCGAGCAGCTCAAGAAAGACCCCGGCAGCGTGAAGTGGGGTGGTGGCTCGCGTGGCTCCACCGAGCACATTGCCGCCGCCATGATTGCGCGTGAAGTGGGCGTGGACCCCGCCAAGATCAACTACGTGGCCTTCCGTGGGGGTGGCGAGGCAACGGCCGCCATCCTGGGTGGCAACGTCACCGTCGGCGGCAGCGGCTACAGCGAGTTTGCCGAGTACATCTCGGCGGGCAAGATGCGCGCCGTGGGCGTCACATCGGCCACCCGCCTCAAGGGCGTCAATGTGCCTACGCTCAAGGAGCAAGGCATCAACGTGGACATCGGCAACTGGCGCGGCGTGTATGGCGCCCCTGGCATCACGGCCGAGCAGCGCAAGGCCCTGATCGATGCCCTGGCCAAGACCTTCAAGCACAAGGCCTGGCAAGACGCCATGGACAAGAACGGCTGGACCCCCGCGTGGCTGGCGGGCGACGAGTTCTCCAACTTCGTGGACGCTGAGTTTGCCAGCCTGCGCGCCACGATGGCCAAGTCCGGAATGATCTAAAGCGAGGTAGGGCTGCAGCGGCTTTGCGTCTGTCCTGATGGGGCGGGCGCAGCGCCGCTGTGCCAGTTGGTGCGAAGGAAAAAATCATGACACAACAACATTCATCGCGCTCCAAGCCGTTGCAGACCCTCATTGGCGTAGGCATTGTGGCGCTGGCGGGGTTGCTGGCCTGGGGGGCCAGTTCTGTCAGCTCCGAGGCAGGCTACGGCGGCGTGGGGCCCAACTTCTTTCCCTGGGTGGTGGCCATCGTGCTGCTGATCTGCGGGGTGCTGTGCGTGGTGCACGCGCAGACCGGCGGCTTTCGCGAGCTGGAAGACGGCTCGGGCGACGAGCGTGCGCACTGGAAGGGCTTCATCTGGGTGTCTGCCGGGTTGCTGCTCAATGCACTGCTCATCACCACCCTGGGCTTCATCCTGAGCTGCGCCCTGTGCTTCGTGCTGTCGGTGCGGGGCTTCAAAAGCTCGGAGGGCGAGTTGGACCTGCGCCTGCAAGCCTGGATCAAGGACTCGGCCATTGGCATCGCCGTAGCGGCGCCGGTGTACTGGATGTTTACGCAACTGCTGGCCATCAACCTGCCCGGCCTCACAAACACGGGGTGGCTGTAAAGCCAGCACGCTATGGATACGCTCAATCTCTTGATGCAGGGGTTCATCACCGCTGCCACTCCCATCAACCTGCTGTGGGCCTTTGTGGGCTGCATCATCGGCACCGCCGTGGGGGTGTTGCCAGGCATTGGTCCCGCAGTGGCCGTGGCCATGCTGCTGCCCATTACCGTCAAGGTCGAGGCCACGGCCTCCATGATCTTCTTTGGCGGCATTTACTACGGCGCCATGTATGGTGGCTCCACCACCTCCATCCTGCTGAACACGCCGGGTGAGGCGGGCTCCATGGTCACGGCCATGGAAGGCAACAAGATGGCCAAGCATGGCCGCGCCGGCGCCGCGCTGGCCACGGCAGCCATTGGCTCGTTTGTTGCGGGCACCATCGCCACCATCCTGGTTACCTTCTGCGCACCCCTGGTGGCCGAATACGCCATCCGCCTGGGCCCCCCTGAATACTTCATGCTGATGGTGCTGGCCTTCACCACCGTGAGCGCGGTGCTGGGCAAGAGCACGCTGCGTGGCATGGTGGCACTGTTTGTCGGCCTGGCCATGGGCCTCATCGGCATCGACCAGATTACAGGCCAGGCCCGCTACACCGGTGGCGTGCCTGAGCTGATGGACGGCATCGAGGTGGTGCTGATTGCGGTGGGCCTGTTTGCCGTGGGCGAGGCGCTGTACAACGTGATGTACGAAGGCAAGGCGGACGAAACCCAGAACCGCCTGACCAGCACCCACATGACCAAGGAAGAGTGGAAGCGCTCCTGGCCCGCCTGGCTGCGCGCCACGGCCATTGGCTTTCCTTTTGGTACTGTGCCTGCGGGCGGCAGCGAGATTCCGACCTTCCTGAGCTACGCCGCTGAAAAGAAGCTCAGCAAGCACAAGGAAGAGTTTGGCACCACCGGCGCCATCGAAGGCGTGGCAGGCCCCGAGGCTGCCAACAACGCGGCCATCACGGCCACGCTGATTCCGCTGCTCACGCTGGGCATTCCCACATCGAACACCACGGCCATCTTGCTGGGCGCGTTCCAGAACTACGGCATCCAGCCCGGCCCGCAGCTGTTTGATACCAACGGTGCGCTGGTGTGGGCGCTGATCGCGTCGATGTACATCGGCAACGTGATGCTGCTGATCCTGAACCTGCCCCTGGTGGGCTTGTGGGTCAAGCTGCTGAACATCCCGAAGTCGTACCTGTACGCGGGCATTCTGGTCTTCTCCACGCTGGGCGTGTACGGCATGCGCCAAAGCGCGTTCGACCTGGTGCTGCTGTACGCGATTGGCCTCTTGGGCGTGGTGATGCGCCGCTACGACTTCCCGGCCGCACCGGTGGTGGTGGGCATGATCCTGGGCCCCCTGGCCGAGGCACAAATGCGCAATGCCGTGTCGATTGGCGAAGGCAAGTGGACGATTTTCCTGGAGCGCCCAGGCTCGGTCACGCTGATCGTCATCGTGCTGGCCGTGCTGATCGTGCCGCGCCTGCTGCGCCGCTGGGCGGCCAAAAAAATCCAGGCGGTGGAGGCCAGCGCAGGCTGATCTTCCTTTCACTGCCGCTGCCCAGGTGCATCGGACGAGTGACCCCTGAGGGTGTGCGGCGATGTCTGCACACCCTTTTTTCATGGGCGCGGACAAAGTAGCAGAAGGACGGGAATAGGGCGGGTGCGCGTGGGTACAGCGCAGAGCAGGGCAATGGCCCGCGATTCGCTTTGCAAACATGCAGTACGAGTGGGCAGGCGCGGGGATGTGCCCTATGGGCTGAGCCGCAGTGCACAGCCAAGGTGCTGCGGGGTGGGAGGAGAACCGGGCCACCCACCCCCATCACGTTGGCTTCGCAAGCAGGCATCGGGGGGTGGTCCCCCGATGCCCTCCCACCAGGTACTTGCTTTCACGCCGCAGATTGTACTCTAAAATGCGAATCGTTCTTATTTGCAAGGATGGCGCATGCACTCACTATCGCAAGAGTTTCTGGCCCTGTGCCGCCAACTGGGCGAAGCGCAGACCCGTTGCAGCGCCGCCATGGCCGCGCAGGCTGCCGAGCTGGAGCGGCTGCAGCGCGACGTGGTGCGATTGCGCGCGGCCGTCATCGTGCGCGACACGCGGCTGGAGCAAGCCCGTGCTGCGCTGGAAGAGGCCCGGCAGGCCCAGCCACCCGGATTGCCCCGGCGCAAAGAGATAGCACGGCACATCCGCACCCTGGCCGAGCGGGTGGCCATGCTCTCACGCGAATGTTTGCGCTGGCGCTTGCAAGCCGTGGTGGGGGCAGGCGGGGAGAAGGGGGCAGGCTTGTTGGCCGATGCGCCTGTGGCGAGCCCGACAGCGGCAGCCACCCTTGCAGGCCGGCCCCAAGCAAGCCACAGCGCCGCGCCCGCGCAGCCTGATCTGGACGAAAGCCTGGCCGCCGCGGACCTGGTGATCTGCCAGACCGGCTGCATCAGCCACGACGAATACTGGCGCGTGCAAGACCATTGCCGCCGCACGGGCAAGCCCTGCATTCTGGTGGACCAGGCCAGCCCGGCGCCTGGTGTGCATGTGCTGCAGCAACCCGTGGTGGTGCTGCGCATGGCCCAGGGCCTGAGGGCTGTGCGCGGCGTGCCAGGCTGGGGGCCGCCCGGCGACCTGCCCGTGGGAGAGCACGCAGCGCTGCAAACCCCCCTCGACTCCAAGGCCACCTCTGCCGAGGTCTTGGAACGGGTTCATAAGTAAAAAGGCCTGATTGGCGACCTGCCTCAGACGCCTTCTCGTCCCCACCCGTTCGGGCTGAGCTTGTCGAAGCCTTGCACGCACGCGGCAAGCCCTGGCTTCGACGGGCTCAGCCCGAACGGATGGAGTGGTGTCTGAGGCAAGTAGCTAATCAGGTAAAAAGGCCCCTGGCGCTTATCCATAAAGCGCTAGCAGCTATATTTTTGGTAGCAAATCGCCATCCCATGCGCGGCATGGCAATGGCCCACGGGCCCCGCGCTACCATCGCCCCATGCCCCCGCTCAAAGACGACACCCCCGCACTGCCGCTCGATGCCCAAGGCATTCTGGAACTGGCGGCGCGCTCTATGTTCCAGCTGTTTTCCAGCGTCAGCCAGGGCATGCTGCTCATTGACCTGAGCGGGCGCATTGTGTGGATCAACGAGGGCTACCTGCGCTTTCTGCCTGACCTGGGGTTTTCGTCCGTCGACCAGTTTGTGGGCCGCATGGTGGAGGACGTGATCCCCAACACCCAGATGCACCGCGTGCTGGCCACCGGCCAGCCCGTGCTGGTGGATTTGCTCACCAACCATGCGGGCACTTTTGTGGTCAGCCGCATTCCGCTGCGCGACGAGGCCGATCGCGTGATCGGAGCCATCGGCATCGTGCTGTTTGACCACCCTGAGACCACGTTGCAGCCCCTCATCAGCAAGTTTGCGCTGCTGCAGCGCGACCTGGACGACGCCCGGCGCGAGCTGGCCAGCCAGCGCAGCCGCACGCTGGTGGGGGCGGGCCTGGGCGACGGGCAGCGCCGCGCCAAGTACACCTTTGCCAGCTTCATTGGCTCGAGCCCTGCGGCCGCCGAGGTCAAGCGCCAGGCACGGCGCGCGGCGCAGTCCAGCAGCCCGGTGCTGCTGCTGGGCGAGACGGGCACGGGCAAAGAGCTGCTGGCCCACGCCATCCATGCTGCATCGAGCCGTGCCAGTGGCCCCTTTGTCAGCGTCAACATCGCAGCCGTGCCCGACACGCTGCTCGAAGCCGAATTCTTTGGCGTGGCCCCCGGCGCCTACACCGGTGCCGATCGCAAGGGGCGCGACGGCAAGTTCAAGCTGGCCGATGGCGGCACGCTGTTCCTCGACGAAATTGGCGACATGCCGCAAAGCCTGCAGGCCAAGCTGCTGCGGGCGCTGCAAGAGGGCGAGATCGAGCCGCTGGGCAGCAACAAGCTCGTGCCCTTCAATGTGCGCATCCTCGCCGCCACCTCGCGCGATCTGGCCGCGCTGGTGCGCGAGGGCAAGTTCCGCGAAGACTTGTTCTACCGCCTGCATGTGCTGCCGGTGCGGGTGCCGCCCCTGCGCGTGCGGCGCAGTGACATCCCCGCGCTGGTCGAATCCCTGGGCGAAGACCTGGCCCTGCGCAACGGCACACCGCCGCCCGAGCTGCAGCCCGACGCCCTGGCCCTGCTGGCGGGCCAGCCCTGGCGCGGCAATATCCGCGAGCTGCGCAACGTGCTGGAGCAGGCGGTGATGCGCAGCGACTCCAGCACCGTCGACGCCGCCCAACTGGCCCGCGTGCTGCGCGAGGCGGGCGTGGAGCCCGCCGCCCCGGCGCCCGTGGCCGAGCTGAGCAGCGCCACCGCACTGGAGTCCGACGACGACGCCCGCTACCTGCGCCCCCTGGCCGAGCAGGTGGCAGAGCTGGAGCGCCGCGCCATTGCCGCCACGCTCAAGGCCAATGGCGGCAACAAACTGGCCACCGCACGGCAGCTGGGCATCTCGCGGGCCACGCTGTATGAACGTCTGGAAAACCCTGATCTAAAAACAGACAGTTGACTGAATTTCAGTCGTTGATTTGTCTGAATATTGATCATATGGGTGAAGTGATCGTGGCCACTCTGGTGCGGGCCCCAATCAAATCAACCACTTGCGCGCCCCTGTGCAATCCGCGCTCGCTGGCACGCCATGTGCACTACAGCCTGCATAACCACAGGAGACAACCGCCATGCAACGCCGCACCCTGGTCACTGCCGCCGCCACCGTTACCGTTCTCGCTGCCAGCCTGGCCGCCCCCGCCTGGGCCCAGTCGGGCGAAATCCGCATCGCCCACATCTACAGCAAAACCGGCCCGCTGGAGGCCTACGGCAAGCAGACGCAGACCGGCCTGCTGATGGGCCTGGACTACGCCACCGGCGGCACCATGCAGGTGGGCGGCAAGAAGATTGTGGTGATCGAGAAAGACGACCAGGGCAAGCCCGACCTGGGCAAGAGCCTGTTGGCCTCCGCCTACTCGGACGACAAGGCCGACATTGCCGTCGGCCCCACCTCCAGCGGCGTGGCGTTGGCGCTGCTGCCTGTGGCCGAGGAATACAAAAAGATCTTGCTGGTGGAGCCCGCTGTGGCCGACGCCATCACCGGCGACAAGTGGAACAAGTACATCTTCCGCACCGGCCGCAACAGCAGCCAGGACGCTATCAGTAACGCTGTGGCGGTGGACAAGGCGGGCACCACCATCGTCACCCTGGCGCAAGACTATGCCTTTGGTCGCGACGGCGTGAAGGCCTTCAAGGAAGCCATCAAGAACGCCAAGCTGGTGCACGAGGAATACCTGCCGCAAAGCACCACCGACTTCACCGCTGGCATCCAGCGCGTGGTCGACAAACTCAAGGACCAGCCCGGCCGCAAGGTGGTGATGGTGATCTGGGCTGGCGGCACGCCGCCCTATGCCGCGCTGGCCGCGCAAGAGCTGTCCAAGCGCTTTGGCATTGACGTGGCCACGGGTGGCAACATCCTGCCCGCCATGGCCAGCTACAAGGCCTTCCCTGGCATGGAAGGGGCCACGTACTACTACTTCGGCATCCCCAAGAACCCCGTGAACGAGGCGCTGGTCTCGGCCCACTACAAGCAGTTCAAGGCCCCGCCAGACTTCTTTACCGCCGGGGGCTTCTCCTCGGCCATGGCGCTGGTCACCGCCCTCAAGGCCACCAACGGCGAGACCAACACCAACAAGCTCATCCGGGCCATGGAAGGCATGAGCTTTGACACGCCCAAGGGCAAGATGACCTTCCGCAAGGAAGACCACCAGGCCCTGCAGAGCATGTACCACTTCAAGATCAAGGTGGACCCGGCCTTTGCCTGGGGCGTGCCCGAGCTGGTGCGCGAGATCAAGCCCGAAGAGATGAACGTTCCCATCCGGAACAAGAGGTGAGCATCCCCCTGAGCGGCTTTGCCGCTTCCCCCTTCTCTCGTTTCGCTGCGCGAAGCGGGAAGGGGGACGCCACCAGCGCGGCGGGGCGGTGCGGCCGGCTCAGGCCCTTGCGCGGTGGCCGCTGACATCGGCCGTGCTAAGTGCAGTCATCGTGCTCGATTGCTGCGAATTTGATAGCTGCTAGCGCTTATTAGATAGGCGCCACGGGCTGTTTTGACCTTGATTTTTGTGTTGGCCTGTCGTTTGCCACTCCACCACCTGCTGCCTTCATGCTTGCAACCCACAACCTGACCATCCGCTTTGGCGGCCATGTGGCGGTCAATGGCGTGACCTGTGCCTTTGCGCCGGGCACGCTCACCGCCATCGTCGGCCCCAATGGCGCGGGCAAGACCACGTACTTCAACCTCATCTCGGGCCAGCTCAAGGCCAGTGCGGGCAGCGTGCAATTGGGCGGGCGTGACCTGACGGCGCTCAGCCCCTCGGCTCGCACCCGGGCTGGGCTGGGCCGGGCGTTTCAGCTCACCAACCTGTTCCCCAGCCTGAGCGTGCTGGAGAACGTGCGCCTGGCCGTGCAGGCCACGCAGGCCGGCTCGCACCGCCGGGGGCTCAACCTGTGGAGCATCTGGAGCGACCACCGCCAGCTCACCGAGCGGGCGCAGCACATTCTGCAAACCGTGGCCCTGTTCGAGCGGCGCGAGACCCCCGTGGCCAGCCTGCCGCATGGCGATCAGCGCAAGCTGGAAGTGGCCTTGCTGATGGCGCTGGAGCCACAGGTCTACATGTTTGACGAGCCCACCGCAGGCATGAGCCACGACGAGGCCCCGGTGATCCTGAACCTGATCCGCGAGCTCAAAAAAGACAAGACCAAGATCATCTTGCTGGTGGAACACAAGATGGACGTGGTGCGCGAGCTGGCCGACCGCATCATTGTGCTGACCAACGGCACGCTGGTGGCCGACGGCGCTCCGGCCGAGGTGATCGCCTCGCCCGTGGTGCAGGAGGCGTACCTGGGCGTCTCCAAGGATGAGCAAAAGGAGGCCGCATGAGCAGCACCGCCAACCTCCTGGAACTCAAAGGCGTTCACACGCACATCGGGGCGTACCACATCCTGCACGGCGTGGACCTGGCCATCCCCAAGGGCCAGCTCACCATGCTGCTGGGCCGCAACGGCGCGGGCAAGACGACCACGCTGCGCACCATCATGGGCCTGTGGCAGGCCTCGCAGGGCAGCGTCCACTTCAATGGGCGTGACATCACCCGCCTGCACACGCCGCAGATAGCGGGGCTCAACATTGCCTACGTGCCCGAGAACATGGGCATCTTTGCCGACCTGACGGTGAAGGAAAACCTGCTGCTGGCCGCACGCAAGGCCAGCAACGCAGCGCAGATGGACGCCGCGCGGCTGCAATGGATCTTCCGGCTGTTCCCGGCCGTGGAGAAGTTCTGGAACCACCCCGCGGGCAAGCTCAGCGGCGGACAAAAGCAGATGGTGGCCGTGGCCCGCGCCATCATCGAGCCGCGTGACCTGCTCATCGTGGACGAGCCCAGCAAGGGCCTGGCCCCCGCCATCATCAACAACATGATCGAGGCGTTCGACCAGCTCAAAAAGAGCGGCGTGACCATCCTGCTCGTCGAGCAGAACATCCACTTTGCCAAACGCCTGGGCGACAACGTCGCCGTGATGGACAACGGCCGCGTGGTGCACGCAGGCAGCATGGCCGCGCTGGCGGCCGACGAGGCGTTGCAGCAGTCGCTGCTGGGGCTGTCGCTATGAATTACAAGCGAAATATGCCTCCAGCGCTTATGGATAAAGCGCAAGCAGCTATCAAAAAAATAGTGAATCAAAACCAACCCGGAGGCCACGCATGACCGCCCGCATGACTGCTAGCGATTTCGACTGGAAGCCCCTGGCGCTGGTGCCGCTGCTCGCGCTCGTCACGCTGCCGCTGGTGGGCTCGCCCAGCACCTGGCTCACGCTCACGGTGGCGGGGCTGGCCATGGGCATGATCATCTTCATCATCGCCTCGGGCCTCACGCTGGTGTTTGGGCTGATGGACGTGCTCAACTTTGGCCACGGCGTGTTCATTGCGCTGGGCGCTTTCGTAGCCACCAGCGTGCTGGGCGCGATGGGCGACTGGACGGGCTCTGACCAGCTGTGGCGCAACATGGTGGCGGTGCTGCCCGCCATGCTGGTGGCCATGGCAGTGGCCGGGGCGCTGGGCCTGGCGTTTGAGCGTTTCATCGTGCGGCCCGTGTATGGCCAGCACCTCAAGCAAATCCTCATCACCATGGGCGGCATGATCATTGGCGAGGAACTCATCAAGGTCATCTGGGGCCCCCAGCAAATCCCGCTGCCGCTGCCGGGCGGCATGCGCGGCTCGCTGCTGCTGGGCGATGCCGCCATCGAGAAATACCGCCTGGTCGCCGTGGCCGTGGGCCTGGTGGTGTTTGGCGTGCTGGCCTGGACGCTGTCGCGCACCAAGGTCGGCCTGCTCATCCGCGCCGGTGTGCAAGACCGCGAGATGGTCGAAAGCCTGGGCTACCGCATTCGCCGCCTGTTTGTGGCGGTGTTTGTGGTGGGCTCGGCCCTGGCGGGGCTGGGCGGCGTGATGTGGGGCCTGTACCAGCAAAACGTGGTGCCGCAGATGGGCGCGCAGGTCAACGTGCTGATCTTCATCGTCATCATCATCGGCGGCCTGGGCAGCACGGGCGGGGCGCTGATTGGCGCGCTGCTGGTAGGGCTCATGGCCAACTACACCGGCTTTCTGGCCCCCAAGGTGGCGCTGTTTTCCAACATCGCGCTCATGGTCGCCATCTTGCTGTGGCGTCCGCAGGGTGTCTATCCCGTCACGAACCGTTGAGGAGCCGCAAGCATGTTGAACCGACTTCTCTCTGGTGACTACCCCCGCAGCAAGGTGCTCGCAGCCATCTTGCTGGCCGTGCTGCTGGGCCTGGCGTTGGCGCCGTTTCTGTTTCCTGGCGTCAAGGCGCTGAACGTGGCGGCCAAGGTGCTGGTGTTTGTGGTGCTGGTCGCCAGCTTTGACTTGCTGCTGGGCTACACCGGCATCGTCAGCTTTGCGCACACCATGTTCTTTGGCATTGGCGCCTATGGCATTGCCGTGGCCACCACGCGCATGGGGCCCACCTGGTCGGCCCTGCTGGTGGGCGTGGGCGGGGCGCTGCTGCTGTCGCTGCTCTTGTCGCTGGCGGTGGGGCTGTTCTCGCTGCGGGTGCGGGCCATCTTCTTCGCCATGATCACGCTGGCCGTGGCTGCGGCGTTCCAGACGCTGGCCTCGCAGCTGTCCGACATCACCGGGGGCGAAGACGGCCTCACCTTCAAGGTGCCCGAGGTGCTGTCGCCCAGCTTCGAGCCGTTTGATGATCCGTTTCTGGGCGTGGCCATCGATGGCCGCCTGATCTGCTACTACCTGCTGTTTGTGGCCGCCGTGGTGCTGGTGCTGGCGCTGCTGCGCATCGTCAACTCGCCCTTTGGGCGGGTGCTGCAGGCCATCCGCGAGAACGAGTTCCGCGCCGAAGCCATTGGCTACCGCGTGGTGGTGTACCGCACCACGTCCAGCGTGCTGTCGGCCCTGTTTGCCACACTGGCGGGCTGCATGCTGGCGCTTTGGCTGCGCTACAACGGGCCAGACACCTCGCTCAGCTTCGAAATCATGATGGACTGCCTGCTCATCGTCGTCATCGGCGGCATGGGCACCATCTACGGCTCGGCCATTGGCGCCGTATTGTTTTTGGTGGCGCAAAGCTATCTGCAAGACCTGCTGCGCGTAGGCAGCGAGGCCGCCGCGGGCTGGCCCTGGCTGGCCGCCTTGCTCTCGCCAGACCGCTGGCTGCTGTGGCTGGGCGTGCTGTTTGTGCTTTCGGTCTATTACTTCCCCACCGGCGTGGTGGGGCGCTTGCGCGCTGCGGCGGCGCGCAGGCCGGGATGAGGGTGCGGAGTTTCTGACTTCGCGGCTCCATGACTTCTTGAATCGGTGTGATGGTCGTGCAACAAAAACCAACCCTGGAGACAAGCGCATGAAAACCTGTGTTCGCCCGTTCCTGCCTGCGGCTGTGGCCGCTGCTGTGTTGGCCGCCTGCGGCGGCGGTGGGGGAGATGGCAGCAACGCCATCCCCAACACCAAGCCCACGTACCTGGGGACCATCCAGGCCACGGCTTACGACGGCACCACCGACGACCTGCTCACCGCCGGCCTGGGTAAAACCGGCCTGGCCGCAGCGGCCGCTCCGGCGTATGCCGACCCCCTCAAGCCCACGGCGGCCGAGCTGCGCCGCACCACCATCCACACCAACTACCGCGCCTTGCTCGACATGACGGCGGCAGGTGGCTACGGCAGCCTGTATGGCCCCAATGTCGATGCGCAGGGCAACATCACCGCCAGCGAGGGCAAGGTGGCGGGCACCGAATACATCGCCTTTGCCGACGATGGCAGCGGGCGGCAAAACGTCACCCTCATGGTGCAGGTGCCCGCCAGCTTCAACCCGCAAAAGCCCTGCGTCATTACGGCCACGGCATCGGGCTCGCGTGGGGTGTATGGCGGCATCAGCACGGGCGAGTGGGGCCTCAAGCGCGGCTGCGCCGTAGCCTACTCAGACAAGGGCACAGGTGCGGCCCCGCACGACCTGCAAAACGACACCGTGCCGCTGATCGATGGCACCCGTGCCACGGCCACGGCGGCGGGCAAGAACGCCGCGTTCAACGCGGGCCTCTCGGCCAGTGAACTGGTCGCCTTCAACGCCGCCACGCCCAACCGCTTTGCCTTCAAGCACGCCCATTCGGGCCAGAACCCCGAGAAAGACTGGGGCCGCAGCACGCTGCAGGCGGTGGAGTTTGCGTACTACGTGCTCAACGAGCGCTTTGGCGCGCTGGACAACGGGGTGCGCATGAAAACGCTCACTCCCGCCAACACCATCGTCATCGCGTCCAGCATCTCCAACGGCGGGGGCGCGGCCATTGCGGCGGCAGAGCAAGACACCCAGGGCCTGATCAGCGGCGTGGCAGTGTCTGAGCCCGCCGTAGAGCTGCCCGCCAACCCCGGCGTGACGGTGCAGCGCGGCAGCAGCGCCGTGGCCGTGACCGGCAAGACGCTGGTGGACTTCACCACCTATGCCAACCTCTACCAATCCTGCGCGGCGCTGGCGCCTTCCATCAGCAGCTCGCCCTATGCAGTTGCCTTTGGCGCGGGCTTTGCGGCCAGCGCCTTGCCCATTGCGCCCAACCGGTGCTCCGCCTTGGTGGCGGCGGGCTTGCTGACGGGCAGCACCCCCGCCGCGCAGGCAGAGCAGGCGCTGCAAAAGCTGCGCGACTATGGGTGGGAGGCCGAGTCGAGCGACTTGCACGCATCCCTGGCTGCGTTTGAAGTGGCCCCGGCTGTGGCGGTCACCTTTGCCAACGCGCTCTCGCGCGCCAGCGTGAAGGATCACCTGTGCGGCTACAGCTATGCCGCCACCACATCCACCGGCGCCGTGGGGCCGCTGGCGCCCGCAGCGCTGGCGGGCATGTTTGCCACGGGCAATGGGGTGCCGCCTTCCAGCGGGGTGCAGCTCATCAACAACAACGGCAAGCTGGGGGCAGGGCGCGACTTTTTGTCGGTGTCTGCCAGCGGCCTGGCCGACTGGAACACCGCCGGTGCGCTGTGCCTGCGCAACCTGGTCACCGGCACCGATGCCGCCGCGCAAAAGCTGCAAGCCGGGGTGGATGAAACCCGCCGCAACGGCAACCTGCGCGGCAAGCCCGCCATCATCGTGCACGGCCGCGCCGATGCGCTGCTGCCCGTCAGCCACACCTCGCGGCCTTACGCTGCCCTCAACCGCAAGGTGGAGGGCAGCGCCAGCAAGCTGCGCTATGTGGAGGTGACCAACGCCCAGCACTTCGACAGCTTCATCGGCCTGCCCACCGTGCTGCCCGGCTACGACACCCGCTATGTGCCCCTGCATGTGTACCTGAACCGCGCCCTGGACGCCATGTACGACCACTTGGCCAGCGGCAAAACACTGCCAGCCAGCCAGGTGGTGCGCACGGTGCCACGCGGCGGCACGCCCGGCAGCGCCCCGGCCATCACCACGGCCAACCTGCCTCCTATGGCGGCCACACCGCTCGCCGGTGATGCCATTGCCATCACGGCGGGGGCCATCGCCATCCCCGACTAGGCGCCCACGCAGGGCACGGCTCCAGCAGGGCCGTGCCCGGCAGTTTGTCCCGTTTCACAGGCCATCACCATGTCTCCCATCTCCCGCTACGCCACCTGTGCTGGCTACGAAATCCACTACACCGAATGGGGCCCGCCGGGCGCCCCGGTGGTGATGGCCTGGCATGGCCTGGCGCGCACCGGGCGCGACATGGACGACCTGGCCGCGCACCTGGCAGACCGCTACCGCGTCATTTGCCCTGACACCATCGGCCGGGGCCTGAGCCAGTGGAGCCGCCAGCCGCTGCAGGAGTACCGCCTGGCGTTTTACGCCCGCATCGCTGCCGACCTGTTCGACCAGCTGGGCATTGAGCGTGCGCACTGGGTAGGCACCTCGATGGGCGGGGCCATTGGCACCGTGTGCGCTGCGGGCGTGTGGGAGCCCGCCTTGCGGGGCCGCATTGCCAGCCTGCTGCTCAACGACAACGCCCCCCGCCTGGCCGATGCCGCGCTCGAGCGCATCAAGGCCTATGCGGGCCAGCCGCCCGCGTTTGACACCGTGGCCGAGCTGGAGGCATTCTTTCGTCAGGTGTACCAGCCCTACGGCTGGCTCAGCGATGCGCAGTGGCGGCGGTTGACCGAAACATCGACCCGCCGCCTGCCCGATGGCCGCGTGACCCCGCACTACGACCCGGCCATGGTGCAGCAGTTCACCCACCATGAGAACGACTACCTGATCTGGGACCACTACGACCGGCTGGACATTCCGGTGCTGTGCCTGCGCGGCGCTGATTCAGACCTGGTGCTGCCCGATACGGTGGCAGAGATGCAGCACCGAGGCCCCGGCGCCAAGGGCCTGCTGCAGGTGGTGGAGGTGCCTGGCTGTGGGCATGCACCCGCTTTGAATGTGCCTGCACACTACGTGCTGGTCGATGGGTTTTTGGCGCGTGCAGAAGGTCAGCCTTAGCCCGCCTTCTGGACCCTCATCAACCTGTTTACCCCTTGGTTACGCCAAGCCCGCAGCCCAGAGCCTGGCTCAGCTGCTCGGCCGGAATGGCCCAGTCGGCGTCGGCCGCAATCGCTTCGCGCAGAAACTTGGCTTGAGCGGGCGTCCACACGGCGACGTCGGGCAATGTGAAGTTGACTGCCGTGGTGCGGTGTGTGGCGATGAAGGTGGTCATTGATGCCTCGTCCGACGGCAGGCCCAATTGGTCAAACAGGTCGGACATGGTGTGGATTCCGGTTTCCATGGAGGTTCTCAATCGCTGAAAAGAAGTGAATGGGGTGGTGCAAGCTCCTTGTCCCTTGCGGGCGGGCTTGCGGCAAAGCTTGCCCGTGCGTGCAGTGGGGCAGGGTGGTATTGCAGCACAGCCGTGCTGCGTGTTGTGTAGGACGGTCACGGTGTTGCGGCACTTGCGGCGTGCAGTGCCAGGTAGTGGTGCACCACCGGCCCGCCGGGGCCTTGGTGAAAGCGTTGGGCTGCCGCCTGCAGGTCTGCGTCGGCCTGCGAAACGCGGGTGTGCTGGCGCATGTGCTCGGCCCAGGACTCCACCAAAAACCATTCCATGACCCGGCCTGGCTCTCCCGTGTGCTCCGCGATGCCCCAGGCATAGGCGCCGTCGCGGCGGCGCTCTTCCCCCACCGCCTGCATGGCCTGTGCAAAGGCGGCCTTGTCGTGGGCCGCGATGCGGTACTCGATTTGCACCATCACCGGGCCCCGGTCATGGGGTACAGGTTCGGCCACCAAAGGCTCCGGCCAGTGGTTGGAGGGCTGCAAATCGGCCTCCCCCCTGGGCAGGCGCAAGCGGTGCGCGGCAAAGGCCACCACCACCAGCCCTGCAGCCCCCATCCACAGGGCAGTGGCCAGTCCTGCCTGGCCTGCCATCAGTCCCCAGCCCAGGCTGCCCGCTGCCATGGCACCGTTGAACACCATGAGGTAGATGGCCAGCCCCCGCCCGCGCACCCAGTTGGGCAGCACCGACTGGGCCACGCCATTGAGGGTCGTCAGCGCCACGATCCAGCCTGCGCCCAGCAGCAGCATGAGCCCAACGGCAGCCCACTGGGGCGGCGCAACAGCCAGCACCGCCATCACAGCGGCGGTCAGTGCCGATGCGCCCAGCAGCAGTTGGTCTGCATCCCAGCGCTGGCGCAATCTGGGCAGCAGCACGGCGCCTGCAATGGCACCTGCACCCACCGCGCCCAGCAGCACGCCATAAAACCCGGCGCCGCCGCCCAGCATGCGCCGCGCCACCAGGGGCAGCAGGGCCCACACTGCGCTGGCAAAGCCAAAGAACACGGCCGCACGCAGCAGCACCACATGCAGATCGCGGCTGGCACGGGCAAAGCGCAGCCCCGCACGGAAGGCCCCGAAGAAATGCTCGTCCAGCCCGCTGGATGCGGCGGGGGTGCGCTTCCACCACCACAGTGCACCGATCACAAACACATAGCTCAGCAAGTCCACCCCGTAGGCCATGGCCGCCCCAAAGCTGGCCAGCAGCAACCCGCCGGCGGCAGGGCCTATAGAGCGTGCAATGTTCACACCCAGCGAGTTCAGTGCCACGGCGCCTTTGAGCTCGCTGCGCGGGACCAACTCCGGCACGATGGACTGCCAGCTGGGTCCCATGAGTGCCGCGCCCATGCCGCCCACAAACGTCAGGGCCACCAGCCACTCCACGGTGAGTGTGTGGGTGGAGGCCAGCATCAGCAGCGTGCCGCTCACCGATGCCAGCAACACCTGCACCGCAATGAGAAAACGCCGCCGGTCCAGAATGTCAGACAACACCCCCGCAGGGATGGCCAGCAAAAACACGGGCAAGGTGGCGGCGGTCTGAATCAAGGCCACTGCTGCTGGGCTGGACGTCAGCTCCGTCACCATCCACGCGCTGGCCACGTCGCGCATGAAGCTGCCAATGTTGCCAAGCACCGTGGCAGTCCACAGCACGGCAAACACCGGAAAGCGCAGTGCCGCAAAGGCAGTGCCGGGTTGCTGTTGAGAGGTTGCTCCCGCGTGCGGCGGCGGCTTGTGGGAATCATGGGGTGGCATGGTTACCTCGCAGGTCTTGCCAGGCCACCAGCACAAAGCCACCGACCAGGCCCAGGTGCTCAAAAAAGGAATTGGTCGCCATGAAGCGCTCCTGCCCTGGGGGCAGTTCCCAGAAGCGCAGTGCCAGCATCGTGGCCAGCAAGGTGAAGCAGCCCAGGGCCAGCGCACCCAGCCAGCGCCACCGGCCAACCAGAATCAGCACCGAGGCACCCAGCTCCAGTGCTATCACCAGCACCGCGAACAGCGGCGCAGGCACCAGCCCGAAGTGCTGCATCTCAGCCATGGCACCGGAAAAGGAAGTGAGCTTGGTCAGGCCTCCCTGCAGATAGGCAGCGCACAGGCCCAGATAGCCCACAAAGCGCATGGCAGCGCTGCCGAAGACAGGGCGCATCACGGTCGCCAGACGTTCCTGAACGCCGTATGAGGATGTAGTCATTGCATTTCTCCTTGGAGTCTTGTGCCGTCATGCGCCGTCCTGCGTCCCCCGCTCAAAGAGCGTGAGGGGGACGCCGCGCCGTAGCTCAGGGAGGTCCTTTTGTTTTAGGCCATCCAGCAAGAGCAGCCCAGTGCCCCAAAGAAGCTCTTCGGATCAGAGGACGGCACGTTGGATGCCCACGCGTCGGCATGGTTGTGGCCGTGCATCCCGCAGCTGGTGCTGCAGCCGCAAGCCGCTGCCATGTTGCGATAGCGCACCGGGTTGAGCGAGTTCTTGCCCGCCCCTTCCGGATCACCCCAACCGGCATAGCCGCCGAACAGCCTGGTCGGCGACCAGTCGGGCATGGCCGGGGGCAGTGGGTTGTCGTCATGCCGGGCAAACTCGCCCTCGCCGTAGACCACTCGGCCACCGACCACTGTGAGGTGTGAGGTCAGGAACGAGATCTCGTCTTCCGACACCTTGAAGAAGTCCTTGCTGGGCACGATGAAGTCGGCCAGTTGGCCCACGGCAATGCGGCCACGCCTGCCCTCTTCGTTGCTGAACCAGGCCACGTTTTCGGTCCACATGCGCAGGGCCGTCTCGCGGTCCAGCAGGTTGCGCTGTGGATACAGCTGTGTGCCGCCCAGTGTCTTGCCGGTAATCATCCATGACAGCGAGACCCAGGGGCTGTAAGAGGCGACGCGCGTGGCATCGGTACCGGCCGAAACCTTGACACCCTTTTCCAGGATGCGCTTGACCGGGGGCGTGGCTTCTGCTGCCCGGGCGCCGTAGCGCTCGATGAAGTATTCGCCCTGGTATGCCATGCGGTGCTGCACTGCTATGCCGCCTCCCAGCGCCGCAATGCGGTCTATCGACTTGTCGGAGATGGTCTCTGCATGGTCGAAGAACCAGTTGATGCCTGTGAGTGGCGTATCGCGGTGCACCTTCTCGAACACATCCAGTGCCCGCGAGATGGTCTCGTCATACGTTGCATGCAGGCGCCAAGGCCATTTGTTCTGGACCAGTACGCGCACGACCTCCTCCAGCTCGCCTTCCATCTGCGGCGGCATGTCGGGGCGTTCCACGCGGAAGTCCTCAAAGTCGGCTGCCGAGTACACCAGCATCTCGCCCGCGCCGTTGTGGCGGAAATAGTCGTCACCCTGCTTGTACTTGACTGAAGACGTCCATTTGAGGAAGTCCTCTTTCTCCTGCTTGGGCTTTTGCGTGAACAGGTTGTAGGCCAGGCGCACGGTGATCTGGTTGGCGTCGGCCAGCTTCTGGATCACCTCGTAATCGTCGGGGTAGTTCTGGAAGCCGCCGCCCGCGTCGATCACGCCGGTCACGCCCAGGCGGTTGAGCTCGCGCATGAAGTGGCGTGTGGAATTGACCTGGTAGTCGAGTGGCAGCTTGGGGCCCTTGGCGAGGGTGGCATAGAGGATGGTGGCGTTGGGCTTGGCCAGCAACAGGCCGGTGGGGTTGCCGCTTGCGTCGCGCACGATCTCGCCGCCAGGAGGCGCCTGCGTGTCCTTGGTGTAGCCCACGGCACGCAGTGCCGCGGCGTTGAGCAGTGCGCGGTC
The DNA here is from genome assembly GCF_002749705.1 of Acidovorax sp. 56. Taxonomy (NCBI): domain Bacteria; kingdom Pseudomonadati; phylum Pseudomonadota; class Betaproteobacteria; order Burkholderiales; family Comamonadaceae; genus Acidovorax; species Acidovorax sp. 56. The sequence goes on along the minus strand of NZ_PEEV01000001.1, from coordinate 1,525,655 downwards.
GTACAGGTGCAGCAGAAACACCGGCGTGTCGGGTGCGATGGCGTTGATCTCCTGCAGCGTGGGCAGGCGCTTTTCAACGAACTGATGCTCGGTAAAGCCGCCCACCACGCGCACCCACTGCGGCGCCGGGGTGGCCGCCACCTGGCGCTTGAGCATGTCCAGCGCATCCGCCAGCGAGCGCACGCCGTCCCAGCGCAGCTCCATGTTGTAGTTGAGCCCGCCGCGCACCACATGGGTGTGGTTGTCGAACAGACCCGGCAGCGCGCTTTTGCGCTGGAGGTCGATGCGCCGGGTGCGGTCTCCGGCCAGCGCCAGAATTTCCTGGTCATCGCCCACGGCCACGAAGCGGCCCGCCTTGACTGCGACGGCGCTGGCCGTGGGTTTGCTGCGGTCCAGCGTGGTGATCTGGCCGTTAAAGAAGACGGCGTCTGGATAAGAATCGGACATGGCAGTGGCTCCTTGGTGTTCGGCTGCAGAGGCGTTGCGCCCCAATAGACTACCCAGTGCCACTGTCGTCGCGGCGCCCAGGATGTTTCGACGGGATGTCATGGGTTTCTTTCGTGGAATGCCGGTGCGCTGCTGCCGCTGCAGCAGCGCACGCAAGGCATGGCGTATGGATGACCAGGCGGTCAGGCCTGCTTGTCCTCGGTGGGTGTTGCTGGCGCTTGTCGGCCTGGCAGGTGGCCCAGCACGGAAGCCGTTGCCCTGGTCTCATGGCACGCGGTGCTGAAGGTGCTCCCGCCCAGCAACTTCTTGCCCACCGGAATCACCTGCTCACCCACCAGCATTCCCAGCAGCCCCAGCAGGGCGATGAGCGGTGGAGCAGGCGAGCGCACGTTCAAGAGGCTGTAGATGACGCCGACCAGCAGGCCGGCAGCGGCAGACAGGAGGTATGTCTTCACGGCCGGCCCTCTTATCAGCCTTCGTGGGCGTTGAACATGGTCTTGGCGTAGTTGATGCCAATGCCGTAGGCGCCGCCCACCTTCTTCGCAATGCCAGTCGTCAGGTCGTAGGTCTCGCCACGGGCCCAGTCGCGCTGCAGCTCCAGCAGGTATTGCAGCGATGTCATGGGCTGTGCACCCGCTTGCACCATGCGCTCCACGGCGCGGTTGTGGGCTTCCACAGACACGTCGCCACAAGCATCGGTGATCACATACACCTCAAAGCCCTGGTCTAGCGCGGAGAGGGCCGGGCCCACGATGCACACGCTGGTCCACAGGCCTGCCAGCACGATGCGTGGCTTGCCGATGCGATTGACTTCGGCGATGACAGCGGCATCTTCCCAGGTGTTCATGGACGTGCGGTCCAGCATTTTCTGGCCGGGGAAGGGTGCTGTGATCTCGTCAAACATGGGGCCCGAAAAACTCTTTTCTGCCACCGTGGTCAGGATGGTGGACACCCCAAAGCCTGCTGCAGCCTGGGCGACCAGCGAGGCATTGGTGCGCAGGTTTGCCGCGTCAATTGAATGAGTGGCAAAGGCCATTTGCGACTGGAAGTCGATCAGGATCAGCGTGTGGTCCTTGGGGCTGAGCAAGCGTGCGCCGGGGGTGGCTTGGGCGGTAATGGTCATGGTGAAACTCCCTGGTACAAATGAATGGAACGTGAAGAAAGAATGGCCTGGGCAGGACCGGGCTGAGCCCGGACTGTCGGCCGTATCGCCCCCCGGCATTCACTGATGCGGTGCCAGGGGCCGAATGGTGTTTTGTCGCGCTGCGAGGCTTGCCTCGCGGCGTGGCGTCAGTGCGGCATGGTGGGCAATTCCAGCGGGCGCAGGTCAAAGACAAGCACCTCTGCATCCTGGCCGTTGGCAAAGTGCAAGGCTTGGGCATTGCGAATGCGTGCCCCGTCGCCTTCCTCCAGGCGCTCACCGTTCACCTCCAGGCTGCCACGTGCCACATGCACATACACATTGCGGTCAGGGCCCACATCCAGGCTAGCGGCTTCTTCGCCATGGAGCAGCGCTGCGTACACCCTGGCGTCCTGGTGCACGGCCAGCGATCCTTGTTCGCCTTCGGGCGAGATGATCAGGCGCAGTTGGCCACGCTTTTCTGCTTCACTGAAGTGCACCTGCTGGTAGCGCGGTGCCACCCCGGTGGTTCCGGGAGCGATCCAGATCTGCAGAAAGTGCACGCCGTCTTGCTTGGAGTGGTTGAACTCGCTGTGGCGCACCCCGGTGCCTGCGCTCATCATTTGCACGTCGCCGGGGCGGATCACCGAGCCTGTGCCCATCGAGTCCTTGTGCTCCAGGGCCCCTTCCAGCACATATGAAAAGATTTCCATGTCGCGGTGGGGGTGGGTGCCAAAACCCTGGCCTGGCGCCACCCGGTCATCGTTGATTACCAGCAGGTCTGAAAAGCCCTGTTGCTGTGCATCGTGGTAGTGGCCAAACGAAAACGTGTGGCGTGAACGGAGCCAGCCGTGGTTGGCGTTGCCGCGTTGGTGGGATCTGCGGATGTCGAGCATGGTGCAATTCCTTTCTTCAGGTTCGATGAAATTCACACTGGCGTTCCAGTTGGCTTTGCGCCGTTTCAGCGTGTATTTCGTGTTGCGATGGAGAAAGTATCTGGCTTTTGATCCGGGTCAAGGTTGAAACGTTTTGGTATTCATCATCGATAATTTCGATGATGTAAATCAAGGAAATTTCCATGTTGAAACTGACGCTGGAAGCCATCGAATTGGTCGATGCCATCGCTCGCTACGGTTCGTTTGCGGGGGCCTCAGAGCACCTGCACAAGGTGCCCTCCACCATTTCTTACAGCGTGAGCAAGCTTGAGGATCAGTTAGGACTGGCGCTGTTTGTGCGCAATGGCCCGCGCGTCACCCTCACGGCTGCGGGGCAGGAGATGCTGAAAGAAGGGCGCTGGCTGCTGGTGTCGGCGCGGCAGCTGGAATCGCGCATGAGGCAGATCGCTACGGGGTTTGAATCGGAAGTACGCCTGGTGCATGACTCGCTCATCCCCACCAGCGCCTTCAATCAGGACATCTGCGCTTTTGAAGACCTGAACTGCGGCACCCGTTTGCGCATTGGCTGTGAGGCCATGACTGGCACCTGGGAGGCATTGAGAGATGGGCGTGCTGACCTCATCGTGGCTGCCGGCGAAGGCCCTGCAGGCGGTGGCTACAAAGCCGTGGCTGTGGGTACGCTGGCCTTTGTCTTTTGTGTGGCACCCACACACCCGTTGGCCCGTCCGGGCCGGCCAGACCGCCCGTTGCGCCGCAGTGATTTGCTGGAGCACACCGCCGTGGTGGTAGGCGATGGGGCCCGTTCGCTCACGGACCGCACGGTGGGATTGCTCTCAGGCCAGCGGCGAATCACGGTGCCATCGATGCAGGCCAAGATTGCCTGCCAGGTCGCAGGGCTGGGCCATGGCTTTGTGCCCAAAGCTTGCGTGCAAGCAGAGCTGGAAGAGGGGGTTTTGGTGGAGGTGGCGGTGGAAGAACCCCGCGCCGAGGAAACGTTTTGGCTGGCCTGGAAGTCTGGCACCCCCGGCGAGGCCTTCAAATGGTGGTGCCAGCGCCTGAGTCGCCCGTTGCTGCCCGGCATCTTGCCGCGCAGCCTGCGCTGAGGGCGATGCTGCGGGGCCACCAGGCCGTTTAAGGTGGAGAGCCCGGCACGCTCTGCGGCGTCTTTAGCGGCATCAAGGTGCCAGGCTGTCTGTCAATGCCCCAGTTGCTTGAGTGCCGCTTGCAGGCCGGTGAGCCCACCCACACGCTGGTCGTTGATGAAGACCTGCGGCATTTGCCGCACGGCGGGGCCGCACTTGGCGTAGAAGGCCAAGCGTTCGGCTTCGTCATCGATCTTGATTTCTTCATAGGGCAGCGAGCGCGCCTTCAGCAGGCTCTTGGCCGATTCGCACTGGGGGCAGGCGGACTTGGAGTAGACGGTGATCTTGAGGGTCATGGGCCTGATTTTAGGTGCTGGCCTGTGTTGGCGGCTGGCACGCTGGCAGTGCCCGTTGGCCCTTTGGGGACGCCTGCAGTGGATTGGGTATACCATTTGGTTTGTTTTGTGACTGATTGGTTTTTATACCCATGCACTCCCTTTTTCTACGGCGCACAGTCCTGGTGGCCGCGCTGGGCACCGCTGCTGTGCTGGCAGGTTGCGCATCCATTCTGCCGCCCCAGGGCATCAATCCCGTCACCCCGTTTGACTTGGCCCGCTACGAAGGCCGTTGGTACGAGGCAGCGCGGCTCGATCACTCATTTGAACGCGGCATGGCCGACGTGAGTGCGACCTACCAGCGCCAGGCCGACGGAAGCGTGCGTGTGATCAACCGGGGTTTTGACACTGCCAAGAACGACTGGCGTCAGGCCATAGGCAAGGCCCTGTTCACGGGCGATGCAAGCACCGCCTCGCTCAAGGTCTCTTTCTTTGGCCCGTTCTACGGCGGCTACCACGTGGCCGCGCTGGATGCTGACTACCAATGGGCGCTGGTGGTGGGGCCAGACCGCAGTTACTGCTGGATTCTGTCGCGCAGCAAACAGCTGGCCCCTGCTGTGCGTGAGCAGCTCATCGCCCAAGCGCAGGCGCTGGGCATTGATACGCAAGCCCTGATCTGGGTCACGCACGACCGCACCGATCCACAACCGTAGCGGCCAGGCCAGCGGCTGAGCGCTGCCAGCCACTGCAGCCCCCTATGCCCTGGTGCTCTCGGTGGCAGAGCGCCCCCCCGCCACCCTTTGGACTTTGACCCATGCGCATGCGCAAAAAATCAGACCTCCCGCAAAAGACCTGCCAACACTGCGGCTTGCCTTTCATGTGGCGCAAGAAGTGGGAGAAGGTGTGGGACGAGGTGAAATACTGCTCAGACCGCTGCCGCCGCGAACGCAAACGCACCGACAAGTCCGCAGGGGAGGGCGCTGCATGAGCTCCGTGCTGTTCTGGTTTCGCGACGACCTGCGTTTGCACGACCAGCCGGCGTTGCAAGCGGCACTTGCCAGCGGCGCCACCCACCTGCTGCCCGTGGTGTGCCGGCCTGCGCCCGACGAGGCCACGCCCTGGGGCTTTGCCCGCGTGGGCGCGCACCGCCGCGCCTTTACCGCTGCAGCGCTGCGCGGTCTGCAAGGGCAGATGCTTACATTGGGCAACCCACTGCTCGTCTGCCAGGCCCCGCCTACCACGGCTTTGCCGCCACTGGCCCAGGCCGTGGGGGCCACCACCGTGGTGTGCGAAGACATTGCTGCCCCTTACGAGCAGGCCGAGGTGGCCGCACTGCGCGCCGCTGGTTTGCAGGTGCGCACTGTGTGGCACAGCAGCCTATTGCCCCCTTCGCTTATGCCGTGGTCGGTCGATCAACTGCCGGGCGTGTTCACCACCTTTCGCCAAAAGGTCGAGAGCGCAGGCATCACCCCCGCCGCGCCATTGCCCGCACCCACCCAACTGCTGCCTCCGCCCGATGTTTCTGCATCGGTATTGCAAGCCATGGGGGCAGGGCAGGGCGCAGCAGCCATCCGGCAACCCGCGCCGCCACAGTGCAGCGATGCCCGCTCGTCCTTTCCCTACGGCACCCCCACCTGTGATGGCAGCGAGGCCGCTGCGCTGGCCCATCTGGCGCAGTACCTGGCCCGCAAGCTGCCCCACGGCTACAAGGCCACGCGCAACGGACTCACGGGGCTTCATTACTCCAGCAAGTTTTCGCCCTGGCTGGCCACGGGTGCGCTGTCTCCGCGCCAGATCTATGCCGATTTAAAAACCTTTGAGAGCGACCACGGCGCCAACGATGGCACCTACTGGCTGTGGTTTGAGCTGCTGTGGCGCGACTACTTTCGGCTGCTGCACCTGCAATACGGTGCAGCGCTGTACCGGGCGCGCGGCTTGTCAGAGCTACCACCCGCCCCACACAACCCGCGCGGCTTTGACCGCTGGTGCCGGGGCGAGACCGGCGAGCCCCTGGTCGATGCCGCCATGCGCGAGCTGGCTGCCACCGGGTATCTGAGCAACCGCCTGCGCCAGGTGGCGGCCAGCTATCTTCTGTACGACCTGCACAGCGACTGGCGCTCAGGCGCCGCGTGGTTTGAATCGCAACTGGTGGACTACGACGTGTACAGCAACCAGGCCAACTGGCTCTACATCGCCGGGCGCGGCACCGACCCGCGCGGGGGCCGCCGCTTCAACCCCACCAAGCAGGCGCAAGACCACGACGCCGACGGCAGCTACCGCCGCATGTGGGGCACGGCATGAGCACCCCGCAACCGCGCACCCACACGTTGCGCTTGCTGCTGGGTGATCAGCTCAACCCCGAGCATTCATGGTTTGCCACGCTGGACGAAGGCGTGGTCTACGTGCTGATGGAAGTGCGGCAAGAGACCGACTACGTGCTGCACCACGCGCAAAAAATCCTGGCCATCTTTGCGGCCATGCGCGACTTGGCGCGCCACCTGCGCGAGGCCGGGCACCGCGTGCGCTATGTGGCGATTGACGATGCGAGCAACCGCCAGTCGATGCCCGCCAACCTGGCCGCCCTCATGGCCCACTACGGCGCGCACACGCTGCAATACCAGCACCCCGATGAATGGCGGCTGGACGAGCAACTGCGCACCTGGGGTGCAGAGCAGCCCTTTGCCGTGCAGGCCGTCAGCAGCGAACACTTCTACACCACCCGCACCGAAATGGCCGAGGTGTTCAAGGGCCGCAAGCAGTGGCTCATGGAGCACTTTTACCGCCGCATGCGCCAGCGCCACAGCGTGCTGATCGACGCAGCGGGCGAGCCCGAAGGCGGGCAGTGGAACTACGACCATGACAACCGCAAGCCTTGGCCCGGCACACCGGCACTGCCGCTAGACGTGCGCCCCACGCACGACCATAGCGCCCTGTGGGCCACTATCCAGGCCGCAGGCGTGCAGAGCTTTGGCAACCCGCAGGCCCATGCACTGCGCTGGCCGCTGAACCGCGCCGAGGCTCTGGCGTGGCTTGATCACTTCGTCACCACCACACTGCCGCACTTTGGCGCGTATGAAGACGCCATGAGTACGAAGAGCGCGCGGCTCTTTCACTCCCTGCTGTCCTTCGCGCTCAATACCAAAATGCTGCGCCCGCACGAGGTGGTGCAACATGCCCAGGCCGCCTACCACGCAGGCGCTGCGCCCCTGCCAGCGGTGGAGGGCTTCATCCGCCAGATCCTTGGCTGGCGCGAATACGTGCGCGGCATCTACTGGGCCCACATGCCAGGCTACGACGAGCGCAACGCCCTGGGACACCACACGCCGCTGCCGGATTGGTTCTGGACGGGCGAGACCAAAATGCGTTGCATGCAGCACGCCGTGGGACAGTCGCTAGAGCATGCGTATGCCCACCACATTCAGCGCCTCATGGTCATCGGCAACTTTGCGCTGCTGGCGGGGCTCGACCCTGCCGCCGTGCACCGCTGGTACCTGGGCGTTTACATCGACGCCTTGGAATGGGTGGAAGTGCCCAACACCGTGGGCATGAGCCAGTTTGCCGACGGCGGTCTGCTGGCTACCAAACCCTATGTGAGCAGCGCCGCTTACATCGACCGCATGAGCGACTACTGCACCGGGTGCCACTACGACAAGAAGCTGAAGGTGGGTGAGCGTGCGTGCCCGTACAACGCTCTGTACTGGGACTTCTTTGCGCGCAACGAAGCAGTGCTGGGCAACAACTTTCGCCTCGGCATGGTGTACCGCCAGCTGCAAAAAATGCAGGGCCCGCAACTCGATGCGCTGCGCGAGCATGCGGCCAGCCTGCGCACTAGACTCGATATGCTTTGACTACACATTCCATACGCACCATGAGATTGCACGAATACCCCGTGCCACGCCTATCTGCCCAGATCATTCAGGAGTGGGCTCCTGAACTTGCGGCCCGATATGGCTGCACGGTGGAGGCGTTTTCGGATAAACCCAATCACACTATCTTTTTCCCATCCCAAACGCTTCGCATCGAACTCATGGACGGGTCTGCGGCCGATTTCAAGTATGCGTTTGCGCTGGTGAGCGAGGCACGCCGCACCATCGCGGTTTTCACCGAACACTGCGGTCACCATGTGTTCCCGCACTGCGAAACCAAAGTGTTTTGCGATGGCGCGCAGGTCTACACGCAGTCCACACACCAAGGCGATTGGTCTTCTCCATGAACTCGCTTCCTCACGGCTACCGCGCCCTGGTCATCGGTGTCACCGGCGCCATCGGCGGCGCCTTTCTGGCCCACTTGCAGGCCGACCCACACTGCGCTTTGGCCGTGGGCCTGGGCCGCCACACCCACCCGGCGGTCGATTTGGACGATGAAGCCACCATCGCCCACGCCGCCCAGCAGCTCAAGGCCCAGGGGCCATGGCACTGCATCATCCACGCCGCAGGTCTGCTGCACGGCCCCCACGGCATGCCTGAAAAGCGCCTGGGCCAGTTGAACTACGCGCAGATGGAAGCCACCTTCCGCACCAACACCTTTGGCCCCGCGCTCGTGCTGGCCCACTTTGCACCGCTGCTGCCCAAGCAGGGGCGCGGCCTGCTGGCGGTGCTTTCGGCCAAGGTGGGCAGCATTGGCGACAACCGCCTGGGCGGCTGGTATAGCTACCGCGCCAGCAAGGCGGCGCTCAACATGCTAGTCAAAACCGCTGCCATCGAAGTGGCCCGCACCCACCCCCAGGCCGTGCTGGTGGCGTTGCACCCGGGCACTGTCAATTCAGCCTTGTCAGCACCGTTCAATGGCGCAGAAATTGGCCGCCCAGCGACCGATGCGGCGGGGGACATGTTGCGGGTGTTGGATGGGTTGCCAGTGGAGGAAACAGGTGGCTTCTACGCGTATAGCGGCGATCAGCTGCCGTGGTAGCTGCGCTGGTTGCGAGAAGTGCGGTTTGCTATAGTTTTGATACCGCATGCACCCTTCCATCAAGCGCTAGCAGCCAATTTGACTTGAGTGAAAAGGCCGCGGTACAGCCAGTCAAATGGCAGGATACGCACCTGTGCCCCCTGGCCAAGCGGTCAACACCTCATAGCCGCTGTCCGTCACCGCCACCATGTGCTCCCACTGGGCGGAGAGCGAGCGGTCCTTGGTGACCACCGTCCAGCCATCGGCCAGCTCCTTGGTTTCGCGCTGGCCCGCGTTCAGCATGGGCTCGATGGTGAAGACCATGCCCGCCTCCAGCCGCAGCCCCTGGCCGCGCCGCCCGTAGTGCAGTACCTGCGGCTCATCGTGGTACACGGTGCCAATGCCGTGGCCGCAGTACTCGCGCACCACGCTGAAGTTCTCGCGCTGCGCCACCGTGGCAATGGCGTGGCCCACATCGCCCAGCGTGGCGCCGGGCTTCACCGTCCGGATGCCCGCGCACAGCGCCTCGTACGTGGTGCGCACCAGCCGCTGGGCCAGCACGCTGGGCGTGCCCACGCAGAACATGCGGCTGGTGTCGCCATACCAGCCGTCTTTTTCCACCGCCACGTCGATGTTCACGATGTCGCCCTTCTTCAGCATCTGCTGGGGCGAGGGGATGCCGTGGCACACCACGTGGTTCACCGAGGTCAGCACCGTCTTGGGGTAGCCCAGGTAGCCCACATTGGCAGGCCGTGCGCCCTGCACGTTCACGATGTGGTCGTGGCAGAGGCGGTCCAACGCGTCGGTGGTCACGCCCGGCACCACATGCGGCTCGATCATCGCTAGCACCTCGGTCGCCAGTTGTGCGGCCCGCCGCGCCATCACCAGTTCTTCCGCCGAGCGGATCGGCACCCCACAGTCAGCGCGGGCCATCAGTGCGGCTGCTTTCTGGTGCGTGCGGCACGGGCGTCTGCAGCAGGCTTGCTGTCCAGCTCACCCCGCGCCGCCAGCGCCACATCCAGCCCACCCGCCAGCTCGGCCCGCACCAGCATCTGGCAAATCTCGCGGTGGTCCAGGTCGGGGTACATCTCGGCCAGCATGCCGACACGCATCCAGTGCTCGGCCTGGGAGTTGATGGAACGGCTCAGCGCCGTGCTGGCCAGACGCAGGTTTTCATGCATTTGATCGGAAATTTTGACGATGCCCATGATTCAGTAATATGTAAAACGTATTTGAATTGTATATGTTTTGTATATTTGCGAACGCTGAGCTGATGCCCTGCATCGTGCGTCTGTTGTCACGGGCATCATCGGCATTGCATCCGGTGGCACTTCGAGGGTTTTATGGGCATAAGCGACACACTGAAGATTTGGGCCAAGCGCGTTAAGCGCGATGGAGTCACCCTGTGGTTTGCGGGCAAGCACCCCAAGACGCCTTGGTATGCCAAGGCGCTGGGGCTGTTTGTGGTGGCCTATGCGTTGAGCCCGATTGACCTGATCCCCGATTTCATTCCCGTGCTGGGTTATGTGGACGATGTGTTGCTGCTGCCCGGCCTGATTTGGCTGACCCTGCAGCTTTTGCCGCCCGAGGTGCTGGTCGAGTGCCGCAGCCAGGCCGATGCCTGGATGCAGGCGAAGGGCGCCAAGCCCCGCAGCATGGCCGGTGCGGTGTTGGTGGTGGCGTTGTGGCTGGCCGTGGGGGCTGCTTTGTGGATGGGGTTGCGGCCGCTGGGTTGAGGGTTAATGTCAGGTGCCCGGCACCTGCGGCGCTTTTTTGTGACACTGCTCAGCCCCGGGGCAGATGGCCTGCCCCTTTTAGATACCAAGGAGGAGTGTGCGATGTACCGTCTTCACAGCTTTTGCCAGTCTGGCAATTCGTACAAGGTGGCGTTCTTTTTGCGGGCACTGGGTGTGGCGTGGGAGCCCGTGTTTGTGGACTTCATGAACGGCATGACGCGCACGGCCGACTGGCGCGAGCAGACCAACCCCATGGGCGAGGCGCCGGTGCTGGAGGATGGTGAGCGCAGCCTGACGCAGTCGGGGGTGATCCTGACTTATCTGGCCCAAAAGCATGCGCCAGCGTATCTGGGGAAGACCGAAGACGACCAACTGGAGGTGCTGCGCTGGCTGCTGTTCGACAACCACAAGTTCACCAGCTACTTCGCCACGTTCCGCTTCATGAAAGCCTTTGGTGCCACACCGCCCGAGCCTGCGCTGATGGCCTGGCTGCAGGGGCGCATGGACAACGCGTTTGGCATTGTGGATAAGCACCTGGCAAACCGGGCCTTCATGGTGGGCGACCAGCCCACCATCGCAGACTTTTCTTTGTGCGGCTATATGTTTTACCCGCTAGAAGAAAGCGACTACGACGTGGCCGCGCAATACCCGCACATCGACGCTTGGCGGCAGCGGTTGCGTGCCTTGCCCGGCTGGGCAGACCCGTATGCGATCTTGCCTGGCGAGCGCATTGCGCCGCGTTGGTAATGGTTACGTTGCTGCCTCTTTCGCCTACGACGCGTTTGTGTCGCTTGCATTTGCGCAGCGACGGGCAAGTGTGTGCGTGGGTTAACTGCTGTTTAGCGGTGGCCCGATAAGCCTTCGGCGAGCGCGTCATACACGATGCGAATCCGCCGCGAGGTACGCAGCTCGCGGTGCGATGCGAGCCAGAACGGAAACCGCACTGGCGGCACATCGTCCAGCACGCGGACCATGTGGGGGCTTTGGGCCGCGATTTCATCCAGCGTGGCGCCTATGCCCATGCCTTGGCATACCAGTGCCCAGTGGCTCACGGTCTGGTCGGCATAGCAGGTGAAGTTGTCTTCGCTCAGATGCAGGCCGAACTGACGCAAGAACGCGAGGTAGCGGCCATTGCGGTCAGAGCCCACAAACCCAGCCCGCTGCGCATCTTCTCCCGTGCGTGGATGGCCGTGCGCTTGGACCCAGGCCGCCGAAGCATAAAAGCATGCCTGAGCTTCACGCGCCAAGCGGGCAATCAGGTCGGGTTGCTCAGGCTTGACGTGGCGGATGGCGATGTCGGCCTCGCGGCGCAACAGATCGCTGAATGCATTGGATGCAATCACTTCGACGACGATGCCGGGCTCTTGCACACGCAGCTGGCGCAGGATGGGCGGCAGTAGGTAGGCCGCCACCGAGTCACTGGCGGACACAGACACCACACCAGCCACAGCTTGAGACCGCCCGCTGGCGGCAAGGCCTAGGGCTTCTGCCGCGCTGCCCATGGCACGCGCGTACTCCAGCAGGTCCAGCCCCGTGGATGTGAGCACCATGGCCTTGCCAACGCGCTCGAACAGCGTCACCCCCATCTGTTGCTCGATGGCCGCGACCTGACGGCTCAGGGTGGGTTGGGTCAGTCCCAGTGTGCGCGCAGCCGCTGACAACGAGCCGGTTTGTGCCGTCTGCAAAAACGCCTTTAGCTGATTCCAGTCGAGGTTATCCATACGTAAATGTATATGTCCGCTGCAATTTATCGCAATTTCCTGCAAATCGATGCATGGATAGTATGAGGGCCTTGGGATGCAGTGCATACATCGACTCGTTTGCCCTCACGCAGGCCGCTGGATGTTTCGCTGGGTGTTCCTTGGGGATGCGCACCTGGGTGCGTTTTGCCATCGCAGCTTTTTTGGTGCTTATTTATGTCTTCTGTTCCCTCTGCCCAAGTCTGTGTGTCGTCGTCTGCTGCCACTGCGTTGGGTGTGGTCTCGTCCAAGGCGCACTTTTGGGATCGCATTGCCCCCAAGTACGCGGCAGACAGAATTGCCGACTATGCAGGGTACGAGACAACACTGCACCGCGTACAAAGCCTGCTGTCCGTGCAGCAAGATGTGATGGAAGTGGGCTGCGGCACCGGCAGCACCGCGCTGCGCCTGGCACCGTTCGCGCGCAGCTTGCTGGCAACCGATGTGTCGCCCCAGATGATCTCGATTGCCCGGCAACGCCTTGCCGCCCAGCCCACACCACAGTTGAGCTTTGCGGTGGCGGACGCAGAGGGCGAGGCGCAGGGGGCCGGTGTTTACCACGCAGTGCTGGCGTTTAACGTTTTGCACCTCATGACTGACTTGGACGGAGCGTTGCGGCAGCTGGTGCAAAGCCTGCGCCCTGGTGGACTGCTCATCACCAAGACCGCCTGCATTGCAGAAATGAATCCGCTGGTTCCGTATGTTGCTGTGCCGTTGATGCGGGCCCTGGGCAAGGTGCCTCCCGTGTTGATTCTGAAGGCACAGCACCTGCTGAGTGCCATGGTGCGCCAGCAACTGGAGATCGTCTGTTCCGAGCGGCATGGCACGCAGGGCAGGGATATCCGTGCCTTTGTGGTTGCCCGAAAGCCGGGCTGATCGCTCCCCCTCATTTCACCGTTGATGTAGCCCTGTGGGTGGGTTGCAGGGGCTTGCTTTGCCCCGCGTTTCCTGCCTAGCCGTTTTTGTCTTTGCGTTTCCAAGGAGTCCGTGATGCCGTTGTCTTTTCCGATACTGAAGTCTATTCATCGTGGCAGCTGCCTGGGTGCGGGCCTGTTGGCTGCGTCCGCCATATCACTGGTTGCTTGTGGCGGCGGCGGTGGCGATGACCCCGATGCGCCAGGCGGTGGTGGCGATGGCACAACACCTGTCGTTGCACTGACCGAGCTAGAGGCCGATTGGGTACAGAAGGGTTGTGTCAAGGCGGGCGCACAGTCTTACAAACGCACCTTGCGCGCGCGCATCACGGCGACGAATACGCTGGACTATTACGAGGGTGTGCTGACTTTTGCGGGCAGCGACTGCGCTGGCGCTTACCAAGCTGCAGGGCCTAGCAAAACAGGGACGGTGACGTTCACCCGATCTGAGGCCAACCCGACGCTGGCTGCACATTGGGGTGAACTGCGCACGGTGATTGGCACTCGTGCTGGCGCCATCTGGACCTTGCAGCCCAACCGTGTGCTGTGTCTTGTGGGCGATGAGATTCCGACGATTCAACCCACCTTGGGCTCCGTGGCGTCTACGGTGGCGACCATTCCCGCAGACACCTGCTACACCCGTTGAAGAACAAGCTGTCCATGACATTTCATCCATTCACCGTAAGCCGCTTGCGGCGGAAACCTCTGTCTTTCATCGCATCAGTGGTGCCTTGCGCTACCACTGGGGCTGCAGCCTTTGTCGCCACCAGAGCGCCGTTGGTATCAGCGGCATCTGCTGCATCCGTCGTGTGCATTGTTGTAAGCGCAGCGCTTTTAGGCGGCTGCGCTTCCACGATGGACCAGGCCGGACTGGAGCAGCGCACGGCCCAAGCCATTGGTCGCGCCCAAGGGCAGTTCACCGTGAGCGATCGCCAGGAAGAGACTGGCGGACGCATCAACTACACCGTCCATACCCGAGACGGTGCCCAATACCGCTGCTACGTCTACGGCGTAACGGGGTTTCAGAATGCCATGACGTTTGGGCAGACGCCGCATTCGGATGCCATCTGCACGGCCATGGTGAGCGGCCCATCGGGCAAGGGCCAGGCGGCCTCTGCCGGAGGAGGCGATGCTTCGGGCCGCAGTGCGGCAAAAGAATGCAATGCCCTGCTGCGCGCAGCAGCACGCTGCTGAAACCATCGTGTGTTCAGGATCCAAGATGTTGTGCGACAGACCTGTGCAGCCCGGCACGAAGACAAGGTGGCATGTCACTGTGGGGTTGCTGTGGCTGGCCCTGAGCCTGGGAGGTTGCGCCACCGTGTCAGGCGCGAACACCGAGATGGTGGATGAGCGCAAGGTGGAGTACGTGCTGGGCGGGCAGGGTACCCCCGCCGTGGTGCTGGAGAACGGCCTGGGGGCGACGCTGGACTGGTGGGCGAAAGTGTGGCCGGAGGTCGTGACCGAATCCCAGGTACTTGCCTACAACCGCGCGGGCTACGGGCGCAGTGATGAGGGCATGGCGCCGCGCGATGGCATGCAGGTGGTCGGCGAACTACGGGCTTTGTTGCATGCACGCGGCGTGTCTCCGCCGTACGTGCTGGTGGGGCATTCCTTGGGCGGGCTCTACATGCAGCTTTTTGCTCGCCAGCACCCTGACGAAGTGGCCGCGCTGGTGCTAGTGGACTCCACCCATCCTGATCAGGTGAAAGGCGCTGGCAGTCTTGAGCGATGGCCTGTATGGCTGAAGTGGCTCTTCAATGCAGTGACTTCGCCGACCGCCAAGCAGGAGCTGGAGCAGTTGGACGCAACAGGAACGCAGGTGTCTGCGCTGCCTGTGGATGGCGTGGTGCCCGTGTGGGTCTTAAGCGCAGCGCGCGCCTCGGGCTCAGCGACCGAACTGGGGCAGGATGTGGATCGAAAGCGGGCGGACATTGCGCGCCTGTATCCCGGCTCAGTGCAGGTGTGGGTGGACAGTGGCCACGGCATTCCACTGGAAAGGCCTGATGCGGTTGTTCAGGCCATTCGGGAGGCTTTGCGGGCGTCGCGCGGAGTGCAGAAGGTTCCCTGAACATGGCGTTGCCCGTGCAACCTGTCTCTTTGATCCATCAGGCAGGGCTTCGCGGTCCACCGCGTCTGCGCCGGGTGTGCCCAGCGCTTTGGCAGGCCCGGCGGTAGCCGCGAAGGGCTTGCTCGGCGCGGCTGAGCACGGTTTCTTCGAGTGCGCTGGCGTGGTCTGGAGGCAGGGCGCCGGGGGCCATGCCAGAGGCTTCGCCTGTGAGCAGAGCAATGCCCTCGCTCACATGCTGCACGGTGTAGACGTGGAACAGGCCACGCTGTACGGCCTCCAGCACCTCGCGTGGCAGCATCAGGTGGCGCTGGTTGCGTGAGGGGATGAGCACGCCCTGCGTTCCATCCAGCCCTGCGGTGGCGCAGGCGCGAAACCAGCCATCGATCTTTTCGTTGATGCCGCCCACGGGCAGCACCTCGCCGTGTTGGTTCAGTGCGCCGGTCACGGCAATGCCTTGGCGCAGGGGCAGGCCTGACAAGCTCGACAGCAGCGCGTACAGCTCTGCACACGAGGCCGAATCGCCTTCCACGCCGCTGTACTCCTGCTCGAACACGATGGACGCATTGAGTGCCAGCGGCGCAACGTGGCTGAACAGCGCCGTGAGGTAGCTGTGCAGGATGAGCACGCCCTTGTCGTGGATGGGCCCGGACATGTCCACCTCGCGCTCGATGTTGAGCAGGCCTTCCTGCCCCGCAAAGGTGCGGGCGGTGATGCGCACCGGAAAGCCGAAGCGGTAGTCGCCCAGGTCGATCTGGGTCAGGGCATTGATCTGGCCGGTGACGCTGCCGCTCAGGGTGATGAGGCGCTCGCCCTCTACGATGGATTCGTGCAGTTGCTCTTCCGGGTAGTTGTGGCGCAGTTGCTGGGCGTGTTGTGCGGCGTGCACGTCGGCAGGCTCCACCAGGGCGCCGTTGCGGGCTTGGCACAGGGTGGCGGCTTCCATCAGCAGGGCTTCGATGTGGGCGAACTGGGCGCTCTGGCGGCCTTGGTCGTCGGCTTCGCGGTGGGCTTGCTCCAGCAGCAAGGCCACGGCGGGGGCGCTGAAGTGGGGCAGGCCCCGGCGTTTGCAGCTGTGCGCCACAAAGATGGCGCTGGCCTGGCGGGTGGCGGGGCTGGCGGCAAAGCGCTCGACAAAGTCCACTTTGGCGCGAAAGCGCCGGGCGGTGTCGGGGTCGGCTTCTTGCAGGGCGTAGTACTCGTCCACCGATCCGATCAGCACGATCTTCACGTCCACCGCGACGGCTTCGGGTTGCAAGGCCACGGGCGCGCCGCCGCTGTTGCCGCCGCCAGATTCGTCGATGTGCAGGCGGTTGCAGCGCAGAAAGCGGCGCAGGCGGGCCCACAGGCCCTCTTCACTGGCCAGGTCGTGCAGGTGCAGCAGCAAGAAGCCGCCATGCGCACGCAGCAGGCTGCCCGCACGGATGCCGGTGTAGTCGGCGTGCGGGGTGTCGCTGTCGTTGTGCGCTTCGATGCTGCCAAACAGGCTGCGGTGCTGGGGGTTGTCTTCGACGATGACGGGGGCGTGGGCCTGACCGTGGTGGTCTACGGCCAAGTGCACCTGGCACAGGTGCAGCAGGCGGTTCAAGGCATTGTGGGCGTCGTCGTCTTCGTCGTCATGGGTGGCGGCTGCCGTGTTGGCTGCGCTGCTGCTTTTGTCGCTGCTGGGCTCTGCAGGGCCGTCTTTGGGCTCGATCAGTTCAAACCAGTGCAGGTGTTGCAGCAGTTCACGCTCGATGTGCTGCAGCCAGACGGGCAGGGGTTCGGGTTGCTCTGGCAAGGCCGCGCGCACTGCGTTCAAGGCCTGTTGCACCAGGGGGCGCACGGTGCGTTTGCGCAGGCTGTTCAGCGCTTCGTCCCGCACCCGCTCCAGTGGCCGCAGGGTGTGGGCAAAGGCCACGATTTCTGCGCGCAGGGCCTGCTCGGCGGCGTCGATGTGGGCGCGTTGCTCTGGGGGCAGGGCGCGGGCTTCGCTCTCGGTCAGGGGTTGGCCGTTGCTGCCGGTGAGTGTGAAGACCATGTGCCCGCCGTCTTCTTCAGAACGGGACAGGTGGAACTGCCGGGCCTGGGCAAAGGCCTCCAGCGTGGCAAAGGCCTGGGCCTCCTGGGCTTCGTAGGCTTGCTCGATGGTGCGGGCCTGGGCCCGAAAGTCGGGGCTGCTCAGGTGGCGGGGGATGTCGGTTTGCAGGGCCTTGGCCAGCTCGGCCATGGCACGGCGCAGCACGCGGCCCTGGCCTGCGGGCAGGCGCAGGGCGCGGGGGCGCTCGGGGGCGTCAAAGTTGTGCAGGTAGCACAGGTCGGGCGGGGCGGGGCGCTGGGCGGCGGCCGCGTGCATGGCCTGGCGCATGAGCGATGCGCGCCCGCTGCCCACTTCGCCCAGCACAAACAGGTGGTAGTCGGGCTGTGCCATGCCCAGCCCGAACTGCGCCGCAGCCTGGGCGCGTTCTTGCCCAATCCAGGGCAAGGGCAGGTCTTGCAACTCGGCCGTGCTGGCAAAACCCAGGGTGCTGGGGTCAATGGTCAGGCGCAGTTGCGAAGCGGGAAGGGCGGTGGCGGGCATGGCTGAAGTGGAGGGCCTGCAAGCGCCAGGCGCTGTGTGCAGAGAATTTCAATAAAAAAGGCTTCTAGCGCAATAGGAATAAGCGCAAGAAGCTATAAATTTGGTAGCAATTTGGCAGGTGGCCGGGGTGTGCGTGCATTGCGCGGGGCCGCGTTGCGCACACCGCTTGTCAGTGTGCCACCGGGCAGCGGCCCTGCGGTGCGCCGCCTGCATGGGCGTGCTGGCGGGCATCTTCCAGCGCGGCTGCGCTGGCCACTTCGGTGGGCCAACCTTGCAGGTGCTGCTGGGCCACGCGGCTTAGCGCGCCAATCCATGCATGGTTGTCGTTGAGGCAGGGGATGTAGTGGAACTCCTTGCCGCCGTGGTGCAGGAAGGCCTCGCGCACTTCCATGTTGATTTCTTCCAGCGTCTCCAGGCAGTCGCTGGTAAAGCCGGGGCAGATCACGTCCACACGGCGCATGCCTTTCTGGGCCAGGGCTTCGATGGTGGGCTGGGTGTAGGGCTCCAGCCACTTGGCCTTGCCAAAGCGCGACTGGAAGGTGATCTGGTAGCGGTCTTCGCGCAGGCCCAGGCGTTCGGCCAGCAGGCGGCCGGTTTTGCGGGCTTCGCAGTGGTAGGGGTCGCCCAGGTGCAGGGTGCGCTCGGGCACGCCGTGAAAGCTCATTACCAGCTGGTCGGGCTGGCCGTTGTGCCGCCAGTGGGTTTCCACGGTGCGGGCCAGGGCGTCGATGTAGCCGGTGTCGTCGTGGTAGTGATTCACAAAGCGCAGCTCGGGCACGTTGCGGGTGCGGGCGGCCCAGGCGTACACCGCATCAAACACGCTGGCGGTGGTGGTGCCGGAGTATTGGGGGTACAGGGGCAGGATGAGGATGCGCGTGGCCCCCTCGGCCTTGAGGGAATCGAGCTGGCTGGCAATGGAAGGGTTGCCGTAGCGCATGGCGTGGCGCACCAGCACGTTGTGCCCGGCTTCGCCCAGCCAGCCGCGCAGCAGGGTGGCTTGCTTGGCCGTCCACACCGCCAGGGGCGATCCCTCGGGCGTCCACACGCTGGCGTATTTGGCGGCCGACTTGGCGGGCCGCACCCGCAGGATGATGCCGTGCAGGATCAGCATCCACAGGGGTTTGGGAATCTCCACCACGCGGTGGTCCGACAGGAACTGGCCCAGGTAGCGCCGCAGCGCCGGGGCGGTGGGCTCATCGGGCGTGCCCAGGTTGCACAGCAGCACGGCGGTGCGTTCTGCCTGGCCGTGGGTGTAGGGGGCTTCTGGGGAGAATGGAGAGAGCATGAGGCGATTGTGGCAAATGCGCCGGAGGCCCGGCCGGTGGTGGAGTATTCTCAGCGTTCCATGCTGCCTTCATCTCTTGACACGCATCAATCCCCAGGCTCTGCCGCAACGCTGGACGTGGGCCGCATCCGCGCCATCTCCATCGACCTGGACGACACCCTGTGGCCCATCTGGCCCACCATTGCCAAGGCCGAAGAGGTGCTGCTGCAGTGGCTGACGCTGCACGCCCCCGCCACCGCCCGGCTGTTTGCCAACACCGAGGCGCTGCGCGCCATACGCAACCAGATGGTGACGCTGCGGCCTGACCTGGTGCATGACCTGAGTGCATTGCGGCTGGAGTCCATTCGCCTTGCGCTGATGCAGGCGGGTGACGAGCCCGCCCTGGCAGAGCCCGCGTTTGACGTGTTCTTTGACCAGCGCCAGCGCGTGGAGCTGTTTGACGATGCCCACGACACGCTGGCTTTTTTGTCGGCACGCTACCCGGTGGTGGCTTTGTCCAATGGCAATGCCGATGTGCAGCGGGTGGGCATTGGGCACTATTTCACGGCCAGCATCCATGCCAAGGAGTTTGGTGTGCCCAAGCCCGATGCGCGCATTTTTCACGAGGCCGCGCGCGCCGCGCAGGTGCAGCCGCACGAGGTGCTGCACGTGGGCGACGACGCTACGGCCGACGCCCTGGGCGCGCTGGGCGCGGGCATGCAGGCGGTGTGGTTGAACGCCGCCGGGCAGGCGTGGCCGCACGGCGCCCAGCCCCACGCCACCGTGAGCAGCCTCACCCACCTGTGCCGTTTGCTGGGTTGATGGCCGAAATGGCCCGGTTCAGCAGCCTGCCTTGCTCCTCTATTTGTTCGACTGTTTAGCTTGACGATTGGTGAAACCGCCATGCCCAAAACACCCCTTCCCTTGCCGCAGGTGCGCACCATTGGCCTCATGCAGCCCATGACGTGGCTGGTGCTGGCTTGGCGTGACATGGCCCGCGCTGGCTGGATCAGCTTTGCCCACGGCTTGGCATTGACGGCTTTGGGAGGCGTGATCCTGGCCCTGGCGCACAACCGCTTTTGGTTGCTGGCGGGGGCGTTGTCGGGCTTCATGGTGGTGGCGCCGGTGCTGGCCACCAGCCTGTATGCCCTGAGCCGAGCGCTGGAGCAGCGCCAGCCCGCAGGCATGGCTGTGGTGCTCAAGACCTGGTTCAACTGGCAAAACAGCCACATCAACAAATGGGGCAACGACTACTGGTGCATGGTGCAGTTTGGCTCGTTGCTGGCGCTGGCGGCCACGGGTTGGGTGCTGACCTCTGCGGCGTTCATCACGCTGCTGACGCCGGTGCCCGTGAACACACCCATGGACTTCATGCGCCATGTGGTGCTGGCCAACGATGGCTGGTTGTTTGAGTGGTGGCTGGCGCTGGGCAGCCTGCTGGCGGCGCCCATTTTTGCGTCGAGCGTGGTGGCCATGCCGCTGCTGCTGGACCGGCGGGCATCGCTGCGCCTGGCCGTGTTGACCAGCTGGCAGGTGGTGGTGGCCAACCCGCTGCCCATGGCGTTTTGGGCGGCTTTGATTCTGGGCTTTACGCTGCTGGGGCTGGGCTCCCTGCTGCTGGGGCTGATTTTTGTGATGCCCATGCTGGGCCATGCCAGCTGGCATGCCTATCGCGATCTGGTGGACGCTTCGAGCCTGCCGCTGCGTGATACCTCGGCACCCCAAGGGCAACGCAGTGGAGTGGCATCGTGATTTTTGGTTTTACCGAAGCGCAAATTTCGGGCTTCTTCCTCACCTACGGGGTGGGGGCTTTCATCCTGTACATGCTGTTCATCATTGGCCAGCTGGCGTGGGAGTCCAAGGCGGGGCGCTTTGGCACCTTCGTGCTGTTCCTCGGATTGGGCGTAGGGTTCATCGGCTTTTTGGCCAAGGTGGTCATTCAGTGGTGGCTGGAGCGGTAAGTCCTGTTCAGGGGGCTCGATATCGGTCGCAGGCCCAGCCAAGCATGTTTCTTGCGTGCCACAACGTGTATGCATCTGCAGGCTTTTCATAAGCTTTTTGCAGAGTTTCTTACAATCAACCGCTTCTTGGTACACAGGGTGCGTTCGGCACCCTTCTTATGGAAATAGCAATACTGTTCGCCCTCATCTGCCTCAATGGGGTATTTGCCATGTCGGAGATTGCGCTTGTCACAGCGCGCAAGGCCCGGCTGCAAAAGTTGATTGATGAGGGCGACAACGGCGCAGCCGCTGCCGTCAAACTGGGGGAAGACCCCACGCGTTTTCTCTCCACCATCCAGATCGGTATCACGTCGATTGGTGTGCTCAACGGTATCGTCGGCGAGGCCGCTTTGGCCGAGCCTTTGGCGATCTGGCTGGCTTCTGTCGGCGTGCCAGCGCCGTACGGCAGCTACGCTGCCACGGGCCTGGTGGTGTTGCTCATCACCTATTTCTCTATCGTGGTGGGCGAGTTGGTGCCCAAGCGCATCGGGCAGTCATACCCCGAAACCTTTGCCCGTTTGGTGGCGCGCCCCATCAATTTGCTGGCGTTGGCCACCAAGCCGTTTGTGTTGTTGCTGTCGGGTTCGACCCGCATGCTGCTGCGCTTGCTGGGCGTGAAGGAAACCAGCGGCAGCCCCGTGACGGAAGAAGAGATCCACGCCATGCTGGTGGAGGGCACCACGGCGGGGGTGATCGAATCGCACGAGCACACCATGGTGCGCAATGTATTTCGCCTGGACGACCGCCAAATTGGCTCGCTCATGGTGCCGCGCGGCGACGTGGTGTGCCTGGACCTGGACGCACCGTTTGAGGAAAACCTGCGTCGCATTGAAGACTCGGACCACGCCCGCTTTCCGGTGGTGCGTGGTGGCATGGATCACTTGCAGGGCGTGATCAATGCGCGGCAGTGGCTGTCTCGTGCGCTGCGCGACCCCAAGCACACCCTGACCGACCAACCCCTGCAGACCGCGCTGTATGTGCCTGAGACCATCACGGGCATGGAGTTGCTGGACAACTTTCGCCTGTCGGATGTGCACATGGCTTTCGTCATTGACGAATACGGCGAAGTGCAGGGCATTGTCACGCTGCAGGACTTGATCGAGGCCATCACTGGCGAGTTCCAGCCACGCGACCCTGAGACCTCGTGGGCGCTGCAGCGCGAAGATGGCAGCTGGCTGTTGGACGGACACATTCCCGTGCCAGAGTTGAAGGACCGCCTGAACCTGGACGCCGTGCCTGAGGAAGAGCGCGGCCGCTACCACACCCTCAGCGGCATGGTGATGCTGCTGACGGGCCGCCTGCCCAAGGTGACAGACACCGTGCAGTGGGAAAACTGGAAGCTTGAAGTGGTGGACATGGATGGCAAGACCATCGACAAGGTGCTGGCCACCCGCATGGAAACCACAGACGACACTCCCGCAGACAGCACCGAGCCTGCCGCCTGAGGTCTTTCAAGCCCAATGCGCCCCGTTGAACGGGTCAGGGCGCGGGGGCCTTCCACAACCGCAGCCCCAGTTCCTTGGCCAGCGCTCGGTAGTCCTCTACGCTTTTTTGCACAAATGCCTCCAGTGCCGCTCCCGTCAGGCGGTGGGGGGCCAGCCCATGCTCCTGGCACAGCGCGGCGTAACCTGGGGCGCTGTGGGCTTGTTCAAAGGCGGCCGTCCATGCGGCCACAGCGGCATCAGGCGTGCCTGCTGCCATATAAACGCCCCGCACGGTGGGCCACACCAGCGCCACGCCTTGCTCGGTGGCCGTGGGCACATCGCGCAGCCGCCCCGGGAGTCGGGCCGGGGCGAGCACCGCCAGCAGCTTGAACTGAGCGCCTTTGGACAGGGCCTTCATGGCTTCTGCCGCATCGCCGGTGAACACGCCCAAGTGGCCACTTTCCAGCGCCTTGATGGCTTCGCCACCACCTTCAAATGACACAAAGCGCATCTTGCGCGGGTCTTGATCTGCGGCCCGCACCAGCAGGGCGGCTTTCATCCAGTCCTGGCTGCCCAGGGTGCCACCAGCGCCAAACACCAGCTTGGAGGGCGCTTCGCGCAGGGCGCGTACCAGCTGCGGCAGGCTTTGGTGGGGGCTGTCGCGGTGCACGGCAACCACACCGTAGTCGGTGCCCAAGGTGGCAATCCAGCGCACGGCCTGCACTGGGTGCGGGCCAAAGCGGCCTTGCGCAATGTTGAGCAGCGACCCGCTGGAGAACGCCACCAGGGTGCCCGGTCCCCCCAGCCGCCCGCTGGCAGCCTGGTCAAATGCCACGGCCCCGATGCCCCCTGGCAGGTAGCGTGTGTGCAGGGCGTTGGCCTGGAGCCGTACCCTGGCGATGGCCTGCGATGCCACAGCACAAGTCAGATCAAAGCCGCCACCGGGCTTGGAGGGGGCAATGCATTCAGCGCCTGCGAATGGGGCCACGGCATCTGCGGCCCAACTGCCGCAGGGCAGCAGCGCGGCAGCGGCGGTTTGCAGGGCTTGGCGGCGCGATGGAGTGAGGGGCTGGTGGGTGGGCGCAAACATGGGGCGGGTGGGCTGGGGGCCTGATTATGGTCACGCCCCGTTGGGGGCCGGCGCGGGCCACCACACCAACACCCGCAGCCCCGGGCCATGCTCGCGCGCCTGCAACCGCAGTGTGCCCTGGTGCCGCTGCGCTATGGAGCGTGCGATGGCCAACCCCAGCCCTGAGCCGGGTGCCTTGGCTCGTGCTCCCCGCCGAAAGCGCTGGCCCAGTGTGGCGCGTTCTTCCTCGCTCAAACCAGGCCCGTCGTCTTCCACGCTCAGGCTCCAGCCCAGGTCGTCGCCAGCGGCTGCCAGTGTGACCGTGCCGCCCGCTGGTGTGTAGGCAATGGCATTGGCGGCGAGGTTAGTCAGGGCCTCGCGCATCAGGTGGGCGTCTGCCATCGCCATATTGCGCGATGGCGAGGGAGGGTGGATGCCAAAGTCAATGTGCTTGGCGCGGGCCTGGGGCAGCAGCTCCAGCGCCACGCTGCGCAGCAGGGCGGCCAAATCCATGGGGGTACAGTCCAGGGCCGCCGTATCGCTGCGGCCCAGGGCCAGCAGCTGCTGCGTGCTGCGCGTGGCGCGGGATATTTCTGCGCCCAGGGCTTCCAGCGTGCTCTGCACTGCGGCAGTGTCGGGTTCGCGCCGGGCGCAGTCGATCTGCATTTGCAAAGTGGTCAGGTGCGTGCGCAACTGGTGGGAGGCATCGTCCAAAAACTGGCGCTGCTGTGCAATCAGCGCCTGGCTGCGCGCCATGTGTTGGTTGACTGCCGAGACCAGCGGCAGGATGTCGGCGGGCAAGTCTTGGGGGGCGATCGGGTCCAGGTCTTCGGGGTTGCGGTCTTGCACCTCTTGCGCCAGACGGGCCAAGGGGCGCAGCGCCAAGGCCAGCGTGCCTGCAGAGCCCAGCACCATCAGCGCCAGGATCAATCCGTCGCGCAGTGCTGCGCGGCGCACAAACCGCTGGGTGAAATCCTGGCGCGACTGCGTGCTTTCCCCCACCTGCACCAAAACCCCTGGCGCAGCCTCTGCGGCGAAAGCTGTGGACGGCGTAGGGCGCTGGTAGGCCACCAGCCGCAGCGATTCGCCAAAATAGCTGGCGTCGTAAAAGCGCGGCACGCCGGGCGCCAATGGGTCCGGTGGCAGTGGCAAATCGGCGTTGCCCAGCTCAACCAGAGCATCGGAGGACGCCACGCGGAAATACACCGAGCCGCTGGCGGTCAGCTCAAAAAATTCGAGCATGCTGTAAGGCAGTTCGGCCGACAGCCCGCCCGACGCAGTCGATATGCCTGCATCAATGGCCTTGAGTGCCCCCAACAGCGAACGGTCATAGGCTGCATTGGCGGCTTCGAGGGCGTCGTGGCGTGTCATCCACAGCTCTAGCGCCGTGACCAGCGCCAAAAGAGGGAGCAGCACCAGTGCCAAGCGTTGCCACAGCCGGGTGCGGGGGCGCTGCCTGTGGGGCTGCGGCGGTGCCTTTTGCACCCCGGCGGCCTGTGGCATCGGCCGCATTCAGTCGCACTCCAGTGCGTAGCCCAACCCTCGCAGGGTGGTGATGCGCACGCCGCTGCCCTCCAGGCGTTTGCGCAGTCGGTGCACAAACACCTCCACGGCTTCGGGGTGCACGTCCTCGTCGTCCGAGAAGACGCGGTCCAGAATCTGTTGTTTGGAAAAAGGCTCGCCACTGCGCTGCACCAGCACCCGCAGCACCGCTTGCTCGCGGGGTGACAGGGGCAGGGGCGCGCCTTGCAGTGTGAACTGCTT
The DNA here is from genome assembly GCF_002749705.1 of Acidovorax sp. 56. Lineage (NCBI taxonomy): Bacteria > Pseudomonadati > Pseudomonadota > Betaproteobacteria > Burkholderiales > Comamonadaceae > Acidovorax > Acidovorax sp. 56. The sequence continues at coordinate 1,500,353 of NZ_PEEV01000001.1, read as the reverse complement.
GCGGGCGCTGTCGTACACCAGCGACCCGCAGGCTAGGCGTGGGTGCTCGGTGCCGCGCGCGCGGCGCACCAGGGCATGCAATCGCGCCTCCAGCTCGGCCAGCTCGAAGGGCTTGGCCAAAAAATCATCGGCCCCGGCGTTGAGCGAGCGCACGCGCTCTTCCAGTGAGCTGCGGGCCGTCAGGATCAGTGCGGGCAAGCGCTGATCGCGTTCGCGCAGGCGCTGCAACACGGTCTGCCCGTCCAGCCCTGGCAGCCCCAGGTCCAGCACCAGCGCGTCGTAGTCTGACTGCTGCAGTGCCCGGTCGGCCAGGCGCCCATCGGTCACCCACTCGACCTGAATGCCTGCGTGCTCCAGCGCACGGCTGAGCCAGGTGCCCAGGCTGTGTTCGTCTTCGGCCAAAAGGATGCGCATGATGGGGCGATGCTACCGTTTGTGCGGATGGCGTAGCTTGCATCCAGCGGTGGGCTATTCAACGCGGAGCGGCGCGCAAGCGCCAGCAGTCAGCCTGCGACCACGCGCTGCCCAGGCCAGGCAGCCGTGCAAGGGCCGCGCCGCCGCACTGGCTGCATCCCCCTTCCCGACTCGCGCAGCGGGGTGAGAGAAAGGGGGGAAACGCGAAGCGGCTCAGGGGTTAATCGGGTTTGACCTTGGCGCGCAGCAGCACTTTCTTCCAGCGCTCTTGCTCAGCGGCGATGAACTGCGCAAATTGTGCCGGTGTGCCGCCAATGGCCTCTGCCGCATCGGCGTTGAGCCGCTCCAGCGATGCGGGAGCCTTGACGGCTTTCATGGTCTCTGCCGAGAGCTTGTCGAGGTTGGCGGCCGGCATGTTGGCAGGCGCGAGCATGCCGTACCACTGTGTCATCTCAAACCCCGGAAAGCCTTGCTCTGCCACGGTTGGAACATCGGGCAACTGCGGCAACCGCTTGGCTGAGCCTGTGGCAATGCAGCGCACTTTGCCGGATTTGATGAACGGCAACATGGCGGCTGCGCCCACGGCCGAAGCCTCAAGGCGGCCCGACAGCAGGTCGGTCATCATGGGGCCGGTGCCGCGGTAGGGCACGTGCAACATGAACAGATCGGCCGTCATCTTCAGGTATTCAAACGCCAGGTGACCCGCACTGCCATTGCCCGCGGACCCGTAGCTGAGCTTGCCGGGGTTCTTCTTGGCGTAAGCAATGAATTCTTTGAGATTCTTCACCGGCACATCGGGGTGCACCACGTACAGGCTGGGCACCTTGGCCAGCAGACTCACGGGCTTGAAGTCCTTGTTGGCGTCGTAGGGCAGCTTGTCAAAGATGAACGGGTTGACCGCCAGGGTGCCGATGTGGCCCAGGATGAGGGTGTGCTGGTCTTCAGCGCGTGCCACTTCCGACATGGCAATGTTGCCTGCCGCGCCCGGCTTGTTGTCCACGAACACGCTCTGACCGAGGGTTTTGGACAGCTCGGCCGCCGTGGAGCGCGCCACGATTTCAGAGCTGCCGCCGGGCGCAAAGGGCACGACAAAGCGCACCGACTTGCTGGGCCAGGCTGCTTGTGCAGAGGCCAGTGACGGCAGCAGGCCGCCCAGGGCCAGGGCAGAGCCTGTGCCCAGCCACTGGCGTCTTGTGGGGTGAAGGGAAGGGGTGTTTTTCAACATGGTCTTGTCTCCTGGTGTTGTTGTGATGTGGTGGTGAATGATGGCGCGGCTTGCCTTGGTCGTCCATGATGGGCGGAGTTCAGCAACGCCTGAAATCCAGAGCATGTTGCCGTGCGCTAGCTTTCGGAATGCTGTCAGTGTGGCGACTTTGCCGGGCCGCCGTGGGGCAGCTCAGGCGCAGCCGTTCCAGACGCTGGTGCCTGTACGATGCGGTTGCGTCCGGTGTTCTTGGCTTCATAGAGCGCCGCATCGGCGCTGGCCAGCGTGCTGCCCGAGTGGGTGCCCACAGTGCAGGCGCCCACGCTCATGGTGACCCGAATGGTCTGGCCCGTGTCGCTCAGTATCTGGCTTTGCTCCAGCGCGGCGCGCAGGCGCTCCGCAATTCCCAGACCCTCTGGTACGGTGGTGTCAGGCAGCAGCACCGCAAACTCTTCACCACCCAGGCGCCCGGCCATGTCGTCCTTGCGCAGCAGGTTGCCGCGCAGCAGCTTGGCCAGGTGCATGAGCACCTGGTCGCCTGTGGCGTGGCCCCAGGTGTCGTTCACCCGTTTGAAGTGGTCCAGGTCCAGCATCAGCACCATGGCCGGTGGTGCACCATGGGCAATGTGGGTGATTTCTGCCTCCAGCCGGGCCATGAAGGCGCGCCGGTTGGGCAAGCTGGTGAGTGTGTCTGTGGTGGCCAGCCGCTCCAGCGTGCGTTCGTGGCGGCGGCGCTCGGTGATGTCTTGCGCCAGCCACAGCCTGCCTAGGTCGTCTCCCCGTCCGGTGCGCATCAGGATCAGGTCAATGCGTGTGGTGCGCCCGTCTTGCAAGGTGACTTCATAGCTCGCACTGGAGCCCTCGTTGTGCGGGTTGTCGCGGGAGGGAAGCACGGCCCTGGCTTCGGGGGGCACCAGTGCCAGCAGCGCCTCGCGATCGCAGCCAACCAGGTCCTTGGAGCGCGCGGGCACGTTGAATAGATCGCACATGGCCTGGTTGATGACCACGGCGTCGCCTGCCTGGTTTTGCACCAGCACGCCACCCGGAAAGTGCTGAATCACCTCCAGCAAATGGGCCTGGGCGGTTGCCAGCGCCTCTTCCGTTTCGCGCCGCTCGGTGGTGTCCACCAGCGTCCACACAATGTCACCTTCGGGGTGTTCTGGGTCCAGCGGCGTGCCGCGCATCGAGAACCAGCGCAGCGCGCCGCTGGCCGTGCGCAGCAGGTATTCCACCTGCACCGCGCCGTGCAGGCGCACGGTGTCCACATATTGGCGAAATTGTGCGTAAGACGCTTCGTGGCGGTGCAGGGCCTGCGTGCTTTTGCCTTGCAAGGGCAGGCCGTCTTCCGAGAAGGTTTCCACTGCGCGTTGATTAGCCAGCGCAATGGTGCGCTCGGGGGTGGTGATGAGCAGGGCTGCCGCTGCGTTGTCGAGCAGCGCACGGCGCAGGTGAGCCTCCTGCATGCGCTGGGTGATGTCTGTCTGTGTACCGATTACCAGCGCCGACCGCCCTGCGGCGTCGGGGGCGACCTGGCCTCTGATCTCCACCCATCGCCATGTGCCTTCTTGGGTGCGCAGGCGCACCTCCACGTCAAAAGGTTGTCCTAACGCGACTTGGCGTTGCAGCGTGGTGAGCACGGACGCGCGGTCGTCAGGGTGTACCAGGCGCTTCCAGGTGTTCACATGCAGGGGCGCTGGCAAAGTGGCATAGCCCAGCATTTCGTGGCAACGGGTGTCCATCAGGATGGTGTCGGAGTGCGTGTCCCACTCCCACAGCCCGTCTTGAACGGCCGCCATGGTCAGGCGCAGCCGGGCTTCGCTGCGGCGCAGCGTCTCTACCATGGCGTGCTGCTCGGTCACATCGTGGATGTAGCCGTGCCACAAGGTGCTGCCATCGGGCTCACGCTCGGGGTTGGCTCTGCCCGCCAGCCAGCGGACTTCGCCATCAGGCCGTATTTGGCGCCATTCAAAGGACCAGGCCTCCAGCGTGTCTGCAGACTGCCGGATGCTGGCCGCCAATCGATCCATGTCCTCTGGGTGCACACTGGCAAAGGCTTGGTGTGCATCGGTTTGCGCCAGTTCGGGCGTGATGCCGTAGATGTCCATGATGCCCGGACTCGCATAGGGAAAGCAGGCGCTGCCGTCCGTGCGCAGCCGGAACTGGTACACCGTGCCTGGCACCTGAGCCAGCAGTTTGGACAGGCGCATTTGCATCTCGGCGCGCGCGGCTTCCGCCTCATGCCGTTGGGTGACATCCAGGTAGGTGCCAGCGATGCGGGGCGTCGTCTCCATTGCATCTGGGTCCACCAGCTTTCCGCGCAGGTGCACCCAAATCCATTGGCCGCTTTGGTGCCGCAGCCGAGGTTCGGCTTCAAAGTAATCCGTCTCGCCCCTTGCATGGGCTTGCAGCGCCTCGCGCCATTTGACCCAGTCGCTGGGGTGCATGAAGGCCTGCAATTGCTGCTGATTCAGTTGCTGGGCTTGCGGCGGCAATCCGAGCAAGGTGGGCCAGCGCACATCAAACTGCATCTCGTCTGCGCCCAAGGGCCAGTACCAAGTGCCCAGCTTACCGCCCTCCAGCGCCAGGCTGCAGCGTTGCTTGTGGCGCTGCAGCTGCGTGCGGTCCTGCTTTTGCCGGGCAAACAGAATGGCAATCCAGATGGCAGCCAACAGCAGGGCTCCGGTACCCAGTGCATTGCGCCAGCGGCTTTCGCGCAGGGCAATGCGTGTAGTCGCAAAAGCTTGGTCGCGTCCCAGCCCTACGCTGACGACCAGGGGGTAGTTGGTCAGGCGCTGCCAGGCATACAGCCGCTCTATGCCGTCGACAGAGGCGGGGCTTTGGTACTGCCCGCTGCTGCGCTCGGGGTGGCTCAGAAACTCGCTCTCAGGCGGCATGTTCTGGTCCAGCACCTCGCTTTGCAGATGGGAGCGCGCCAAATAGGCCCCGTCGGCGCGAACCAGCAGCGCCACGTCTTTGCCTTGAGTGAACACCTCACGGAAGTTGCGTGAGAGGTACTCTGGATTGACCGACAGCACCACCACGCCACCAAAGCGTCCTTGGTGCTCCACCGGGTAAGACATTTGCACCGACCATTGGCCCGAGAGGCGCCCCAGGGTCGGACGGCTGATGTAGATGTGCTGCCCAGCGTTCAGCGTATGGACCTGAAAATGCGCACGGTCTTCGATCGAGACCGCATTGGTCTGTAGCCCGTCGGATGGGGTCAATGAGGAGTAGACGATCTGTCCATTGGCGGCTGCGACGGCAATCTGCAAGAGGCTGCCGGGCGGAAAAGTGGCCAACGCATTGCCTGCAGCCAACTGGAAGGCATGCTGCGGATCGCTTTCATACAGTACTGCCAAGTTGCGTGCAAGATATTCAAGGCCGCCCATCAGCGTGCCCACTTGCACTGCCAACGTGCGCGAGACCTGGCTGGCCCGCAGTTCGGTCTGCGCCTGTGCAAAGGCGAGCTGATCACGTTGTTGGCCCAGAAGCTGCCACCAATAAGCCGCACAGGCTAGCAGTAGCAATACCAGCGCGCCAACAATGCGCCAGTGGGCGAGGATTTTTTTCATGGCGCACTTCCGGTGGGCGGTATGGGAGGGTGGGCTGGAGGCCCCGCGGTGCAGCCAAGGGCTTGGGCCAGGTCGCCTGCGGTAGGCAGTCTGGCCGTGGGCGGTGTACCGATGCACGCCGCATTCTGGGAGAGGACCGGTAGGCGGTCATTGGGCTGCATTGCTACCCATTTTATCGTCGCGTAGCCGGTTGTAACGGGCCTTGATGTGAGATCAAGACAGCGATCCCTGCACATTCTTGGGGCGAATGCAGGGTGTTTGACGCGGCTCAAGAAACGGAGGCCGAGGCTCGAATGGGGCTGCGGCCCAGCAGGTGTTGAGCGGCCTGCAGGCCGCTCATGGTTGCGCCTTCCAGCGTGGCCGGGTAGGGGCCGTCCGTGTAGTCACCCGCTGCGCACAAGCTGGGCAGAAGCGCCACGGCAGGGCGTTGCAGGGCAGGGGTGCAGGCGAAGGTGGCGCGTTTTTCCACCACGGTTTGCAGGGGGATGAGCCCAGTCAGGCCCAGCTGGCGCTGTGCCTGTTGCAGCACTTGCTGCTCCAGCGTGGCGCGGTCTTGCTCGCTGGCACTCACGACAAAAGCCAGCAAGCCGGGTGGGCCACCCAGGTGGCTGCGGTCAAACACAAACTGTGCAGGCTCCTGCGGTGTTGGGCGCAGCGCCAGCATGGGCTGCGCCAAGGTGTGGCCCATGCCTGTCGTGTCTGCCGCGTGTGGAGCCAGGGCATACACGGTACCGATGGCCGTGAAGCGCAGTGCTTGGGCGGTGTCTGCCCACTGGGTCATCGGGGCTTGTGCTGCCTGAGGCATGCTGGGCAAGGCCGCGCGCATCAGGCGGGAGGATTCGGTGCTGTGCGTGGCCAGTACCACGGCGTCAAAAGGCACACCATCCACCAGCCAGCCTTCGGTGGCGCCGGTGTGGGTGTGCTGGAGTTGCTGCACACGCTGGCCTGTGTGCACGGTGGCGCCTTGCGTCGCCAGCCACCGGGCGGCAGCCTCGGGGAACAAGGCGCCCAGGTCCATGCGGGGTAGCAGCAGGTTGGAGCCCCCCCGGCCACTGAAGAGGCTGTCGCGCAGCACGCGCAAAAACACCTGTGCGCTGGCCTCGTGGGCCGGGGTGTTCAGGGCCGATACGCACAAGGGCTCAATGAACTCTTGCAGCAGGCGCGGCGTGAGGCCGTGGCACAGCTGCGCTACCGACCAGTGCGCGTCGCACTGAAACCCTCTGATTTGCCAGCCCGCACAGGCGCGCAGCAAGGCCAGCTTGTCGGCCCAGCGCCAGCCCCGGGCGCGGGCCACGCCGACCAGGGCGTCCCATGGGGGGGGTAGGTCAGGCAGTTGCAGGCCGGTCTGGTCAGCGTAGGTCAAGGCCAGCGGGGTGCGCAGCAGGGCGCTGGGCACATCAATGCCCACCGTGCGCATCAGGCCCAGGGTGTGGGTGTAGGCACCGATCAGGATGTGCTGGCCGTTGTCGAGCGACAGTTCGGCGCCGTCGGCCCTGGTCACAGGTATGCGCCGGGCCCGCCCGCCCAGGGTGCGCGCGGCTTCCAGCACGGTGACTTGGCTGCCGCTTTGCGCCAGCGCCACGGCGGCGGCCATGCCGGCCCAGCCACCGCCGATCACGGCCACGCGAATCACATGCGCCCCAGGGCCTGGACCTTCCATGCCAGCCAGAACTTGCGCAGTGGCGTGAGGCGAATGCGCTGGTGCAGCACCTGGAAGTGCTCGTGCTCGATTTCCCGCAGCAAGGTGCGGTAGATGCTGGCCATCATCAGCCCAGGCTTTTGGGTGCGCCGGTCTGCCGCAGGCAGCATGGCCAGGGCTTCGTCGTACAGGCTGTGTGCACGTTCGGCCTGAAAGCGCATCAGGGCCGTGAATTTGTCGGAGTACTGGCGCTTGAGGATTTCATGCGCTTTCACATCAAACTGCTGCAACTCACTCACGGGCAGGTAGATGCGGCCTAGCATGGCGTCTTCGCCCACGTCGCGGATGATGTTGGTGAGCTGGAATGCCAGGCCCAGGGTGTGGGCGTACTGCGTGGTGCGCTCGTCGGTCTGGCCAAAAATGCGCGCAGCAACCTCGCCCACAATGCCGGCCACCAAGTGGCAGTAGCCCTTGAGGCCCGCAAAATCAAGGTAGCGGGTTTGTTCCAGGTCCATCTGGCAGCCGTCGATGACGGCTTGCAGGTGCCGCTGCTCAATCCCGTAGTCTTGGGTGTGCGGCATCAGGGCCTGCATCACCGGGTGGGTGGGCTGGCCGCCAAAGGCCTTGGCCACTTCGGCTTGCCACCAGGCGAGCTTGGTGCGCGCAACGCCCGGGTCAGAGACTTCGTCAACGACGTCATCAACCTCGCGGCAAAAGGCGTAGAACGCCGTGATGGCGGCGCGCCGTGGCGCTGGCAGGAACAAGAAGGCGTAATAGAAGCTGCTGCCCGAGGCGGCGGCTTTTTGTTGGACGTACTGTTCCGGTGTCATGGGGCGGGATTGTCCCATGGGCTGCGGGGCCTGCATCCAAGATTTAGCGCTGTGCTGGCAGGCCCCACCCCTGGGGGGCAATTGCCAGCCACAGCGCAGCCGGGGCTTGTTTAGAAAGCGATTTGCTCTACGCCAATGTCACTGGGGCGGCGCAGAGCTTCCTTCATGAACATGCTGATGGGCAGGGTGCCTTGATCAGAGCTGAACCATTTTTTGTACAACGCGGTCATTTCGCCGTTTTGGATCATGCGGCGGGTGACGCGGTCCACCAGCTCCTTGAACTTGGGGTCGCCCTTGCGCAGCCCGATGCTGTAGGGCTCGACCGACAGGCGCTTTTCCAGGAACTGGTAGTCGTTCATGGACTTGCCCAGTCGGGTCAGCGGGATCCAGATGCCGGCATCGTCGGCAAAGGCGGCATCGGCCTCCCCCTTGGCCAGTGCGTTCACTGCGTCCAGGGTGCTTTCGACCAACACGTAGTTGAACTTGCGGGTGAAGGTGCGCTCGTTGGCGCGCAGCAGGTTTTCGTTGGTGGTTTTGCCTTGCACCGCGATCTTTTTGCCTTGCAGGTCGTCCAGCGTCTTGATGTTGGAGTTCTTGCGCACCAGGAAGGCTGACGACGCCACAAAGATGTGGTGGCTGAAGGAGATCTCTTTTTGCCGCGCCGCCGTGTTGGCGGTGCCGCCGCACTCGAGATCAACCACGTTGTCCTTCACATCAGAGATGCGGTTCTTGCCGTCCACCAGCAGGTAGTTCACGCGCAGGTCGGGGCGTTTCAGTTCTTTTTTGATCTCTTCAAAAATCTGCAGGCAGATATCGACCGTGTAGCCCTGGACCTTGCCGGAGCTTGGGTCCTTGTACGAAAACGGCAGAGACTTTTCGCGGTGCCCCAGGCGCAATTCGCCAGAGCTGGCGATGCGCGAGAGCGTGTCTTGGGCGAATGCGGGGACGCTGGCCACAGCCAGGGCTGCCATCAGAGCCCAGGGACGCAGTTTGGAAGAGAGTTGCATCTTGATGAATGGAGGTGAATAGTGCGGTGGGTGTGCCCTGTCACACCCTGTCCCCCCATTGTGATTCGACCCGTGCCCTGTGTGCGCATACTTGGTTGCGGCGCGTCAGCATTCCACAACGTTTACGGCCAGGCCGCCGCGCGAAGTCTCCTTGTATTTGCTTTTCATGTCGGCGCCGGTCTGCATCATGGTTTTGATGACCTTATCGAGTGAGACCACATGCTGCCCATCGCCGCGCAGGGCCATGCGCGCGGCGTTGATGGCTTTGATGGCCCCCATGGCGTTGCGCTCGATACAGGGAATCTGCACCTGCCCGCCTACCGGGTCACAGGTCATGCCCAGGTTGTGCTCCATGCCGATTTCTGCGGCGTTTTCCACCTGCTCAGGCGTGCCGCCCATCACGGCGGCGAGGGCGCCTGCGGCCATGGAGCAGGCCACGCCCACCTCGCCCTGGCAGCCCACCTCGGCCCCGGACAGGGAGGCGTTGATCTTGTAGATGATGCCTATGGCCCCGGCGGTGAGTAAAAAAGTGGCAATGCCCTCGTCGTTGGCGCCTGGCAAAAAGCGCACGTAGTAATGCAGCACGGCCGGAACCACCCCGGCGGCGCCATTGGTGGGGGCCGTGACCACGCGGCCACCGGCCGCGTTTTCCTCGTTCACCGCCATGGCGTACAGGTTCACCCAGTCCAGCATCGACAGCGGGTCGCGCAGCGCGGCCTCGGGGTGGCTGCTCAGGCTGCGGTGCAGCTCGGCCGCGCGGCGGCGCACGCGCATGGGGCCGGGCAACTGGCCGGTGGCTGCGCAGCCGCGCTGCACGGCCGCCACCATGGTTTGCCAGATGTGCTGGAGCTGGCGCTGTACTTCGGCCGGGCTGCGCCAGTGCTGCTCGTTGGCGGCGGTGATCTGGGCCATGCTCAGGCCCGTGGCGTGGCATTGCGCCAACAGCTCTGCGCCAGTGCTGAAGGGGTGGGGCAGCCCTTGGCCATGGCCCTGTACGTCACGCCCTGCGGCCGGGCCAGGGTTGGTTACGCGCTGGCCTTGCCCGTCCACCACAAAGCCGCCGCCCACAGAGTAGTACTCGCACACGGCAATCTCTTCACCTTGGGCATTGAAGGCGCGAAAGCGCAGCCCGTTGGGGTGGCGCGGCAGGCTTTTGCGGCGCAGCTGCAGGTGTTCTTTGTCGATCCAGGGCACCGCATGTTCGCCCAGCAGTGCCAGCGTTTGCTGGGTGCGGATCTGGGCCACAGCGGGGGCGATCTGGTCGGGGTCCATGGTGTCGGGTTCGTGGCCGGCCAGGCCCAGCAGCACCGCAGTGTCGGTGCCGTGGCCCACGCCTGTGGCGGCGAGCGAGCCGTACAGCTCTGCCGTGACGTGGTGCACAGCCGCCAGGCCGTGGCTGGCCCGCAGGTGGCAGGCAAATTGCCGCGCCGCAATCATGGGCCCCACGGTGTGGGAGCTGGAGGGGCCGATGCCGATTTTGAAAAGATCGAAGACGCTGACGGACATGGGGTGGGGCGTGTGGCGCAGTGCTTTTGGCGCTGCGCTGGCGTTGTGGGGCCGCAGGTTGGGTGGCTGCAGAGAGGCCCCTAGGCTAGCCGCTGCGCCGCAGCCGGGGCATGCGCACAATCCCTGCCCAGCCTGCGTTTGCCGTGGGGCCTGGCAGGTGGACAAGGTGGTGGGCTTGCATATCGCTTTGCTTATTTGCTATCGAAATAATAGCTGCTTGCGCTTGATGGATAAGCGCTAGAGTGCATTTTTGCTTAAATTGAGTGGCCGGTGTAGCGTGCGCGCTTCAGTGGCGCTTGCTGCCCATGAATGTTTCTTACATTGCGATGGCACGCCCCAGCATCACGCACCAATCCCACGCGTGCAGGCGGGGGCGGGTGTGCAGGCTGGCGCCATTGAGGGCCTCGACTTTGTCCAGAATGCGCAAGCCGCCTTGCACCACCAGCCGCAGCTCCCAGCCCATGCGGCCAGGCAGGCGGTGCACCAGGGGGGCGCCCCGCAGCATGGTGGCGCGGGCCCAGGCGGCGCTTTCCATGATCAGGCGCATGTTCTCCGGGGTGGGCTGGCGTGCCAGCAATTCGGACTGGCAGGCGCCATGCGCGGCGCAGTCGGCGCGAGGCAGGTAGTGGCGATTGCGTGGAATGTCCACGCTCAGGTCTTGCCAGAAGTTGGCCAACTGCAGCGCGGTGCAGATGGCGTCGCTTTCTTGCAGGGCCTGTGCGCTGTTCACACCATATAAGTGCAGCAGCAGCCGCCCCACGGGGTTGGCCGAGCGGCGGCAGTAGTCCAGCAGCTCTTGGCGGTCGGCGTAGCCTTCTGCGTCGCGGGTTTTTTCCACGTCCTGGGCAAAGGCGCTGAGCAGGTCTGTCAGCAACCCTAGCGGCAGCTGGTGGCGTTTGAGCATGGCCTGCAGCGGCAGGAACACCGAAGCCCAGCGTGCACTGGGGGGCTGGCCTTGGGCAATGGCCTGCAGATCGGCCTCAAACGCGGCCAGGTCCTGCAGGCGCTGTGTGGCCGGGGCATCGCCCTCGTCGGCAATGTCATCGGCGGTGCGTGCAAAGGCGTAGATCGCTCGGATGACGGGGCGCAGAGGGGCGGGGCACAGCAGCGAGGCGACCGGAAAGTTCTCGTAATGGGTCACGGCTGCGGGCGGCGGCGCTGCGGCGCTGGGCAGGGGCGCCGCAGCAGGGGCGGATGGGGTGCGTTGTTCAGGCTTCATTGCGGCGTGGATTGTCGCTTGACAAGGTCATGTGCATCCCATAGATTACTAACCAGTCAGTCAGTAGCTGATTGGCGGCTGGCTGTTCGGGGTCCGTTCACATCATTTTCCAGACAACGCGCGCCAGGGAACCTTTGTGCGAATCGAGCGGCAAGTGTGCGCTGCGGGTCGGGATGGGCTGTAACAAAGCAGGCCGCCCGAGACCGCAGAGGCGCACGGCGTGGCGATTCGTGCAGAGGGGCTCTAGGGTCTGAGCCTTCAGGCCTTGTGGGTGCAGCGGTGCGCGCGTGTTTGTGCGCGCGGATGGAAATCGTTGGCGGGCCCTTGGCTGTGGCGTCTCTGCAAAGCCTCGTTGGCAGTGTGGGGCGTCCCTGGTCGCTCTTTTTATCTTCATCGGATCTCCCATGCGTACACCTTCCGCTTCGCGGCCCGTTCACAGGTTCACCAGGTATCTACCGCTTTTGGGCGCAGTGGCGCTGCTGGCGGCATGCTCGCGCCCCGAGCCACCACAAGAGCCGGTGCGCTCTGTCAAGCTGATGACGGTGGGCCTGGGCGCGCTGCAGTCGCAGCTGGAATATGCCGGTGAAGTGCGCGCCCGCGTGGAGTCGCGCCTGGGCTTTCGGGTGGCGGGCAAGATCGTGCAGCGCCAGGCCGAGCTGGGCCAGCGCGTGAAAGCGGGCGATGTGCTGGCGCAGCTGGACCCCAAAGACTACCAATTGGCCGCCGATGCAGCCCGCGCCCAGCTGGCCGCAGCCACCACGCAGCGCGACCTGGCCGCCGCAGACTACAAGCGCTACGCCGCATTGAAAGACCAGAACTTCATCAGCGGTGCCGAGCTGGAGCGCCGCGACACGACGCTCAAGGCTGCGCAGGCCACGCTGGACCAGGCCCGCGCGCAATTGGCATCACAGGGCAACCAGACCACGTACACGAGGCTGGTGGCCGATGTGTCGGGTGTCATCACCGGCATTGATGCCGAGCCGGGCCAGGTGGTGACTGCGGGCACGCCAGTGGTGCGCATTGCGCAAGATGGTGCGCGCGACGTGGTGTTTGCCGTGCCGGAAGACAAAGTGGCCCTGATGGCTGCCGGGCAAGAGGTGTCAGTGCGTGGCTGGGCGGGTGGCAACACCATCGCAGGCAAGGTGCGCGAGGTGGCCGCCAGCGCCGACGCCAGCACCCGCACCTTCCAGGTAAAGGTGGCGATCGACCGGGCCGAATCCCCTGCGCTGGGCGCTACGGTGTATGTCACGCCCAAGGCCTTGAGCCATGCGGGCGCGCCGGCCATCAAGCTGCCCACCAGCGCCTTGCGCCAGGAGGGCCAGGCCACAGCCGTTTGGGTGTACGACCCTGCCACCAGCACCGTGAAGTCACAGGTCATCCAGATTGCGACGGCCGATGGCAACGACGCCGTGGTGTCGTCAGGCCTGACGCCGGGCATGCAGGTGGTGTCCACCGGCGTGCATGTGCTGTCTCCGGGCCAAAAAGTTATGGTTTATCAACAAAAATCGGCTCCAGCGCCCGTTGGTAAGGCGCAAGCAGCTACTAATTCAGTAGCGACTGATGCGGCTGCATCGGCCGCCGCGGCTTCGGCTGCCGCAGCATCCCAGCCCGCCGCCAAGTAAGGCAGACCATGAGCCAGAACCAACCAAAAGAGGGGTTCAACCTCTCCAAGTGGGCGCTCGACCATCCAGCGCTCACGCGCTACCTGATGGTCGTGCTGATGCTGCTGGGCTTTGCGGCCTATTTCCAGCTGGGGCAGGACGAAGACCCGCCTTTCACCTTCCGGGTGATGGTGGTGCGCACCTACTGGCCGGGCGCTACGGCGCAGCAGGTGGCCGAGCAGGTGACGGACAAGATCGAGCGCACGCTGCAGGAGGTGCCTTATGCGGACAAGATCCGCAGCTACTCCAAACCCGGCGAGTCGCAAATCATCTTTCAGATCAAGGACTCCTCGCGCCCTGCAGAGGTGGCCAACGTCTGGTACACGGTGCGCAAAAAGGTGGGCGACATGCGCTACACCTTGCCCACGGGCACGCAGGGCCCGTTCTTCAACGACGAGTTCGGCGATGTGTACGGCGTGATCTACGCGCTGGAATCCGAAGGCTTCAGCTACGCTGAACTCAAGACCTTTGCCGACGATGTGCGCCAGCAGCTGCTGCGCGTGCCCGATGTGGCCAAGGTCGAGCAGTTTGGCGTGCAGGACGAAAAGCTGTTTGTCGAAGTCTCGCAAAAGCGCTTGTCGCAATTGGGGCTCGACTTCAACCAGGTGCTGTCGCAGCTGGGCCAGCAAAACGCGGTGGAGCCTGCCGGCGCGGTGCAAACGCCGCTGGACCAGGTGCAGGTGCGTGTGGGTGGTCAATTCAACGCCATTGAAGACCTGCAGGCTATGCCCATTCGTGGCCCCTCTGGGGCGCAGTTCCGCCTGGGCGATATTGCCGAGGTCAAGCGCGGCTATGTGGACCCGGCCACGGTGAAGGTGCGCCACCAGGGGCGTGAAGTGGTGGCGCTGGGCATTTCCATGGCCAAGGGCGGCGACATCATTGCCCTGGGCAAGGCTTTGGAAAAGGTCACCCACAGCATCAGCACGTCACTGCCTGCGGGTGTGAAGCTGGTGAACGTGCAAGACCAGCCCAAGGCGGTGTCCACCTCGGTCAATGAGTTTGTGAAGGTGCTGATCGAGGCCGTGGTCATCGTGCTGGCCGTGAGCTTCATCAGCCTGGGCCTGCACAAGCGCCCCGGCAACCAGCCGCTGTGGAAGCGCTGGTACATCGACCCTCGCCCCGGGCTGGTGGTGGGCATCACCATCCCCATGGTGCTGGCCGTCACGTTCCTGGCCATGTGGTACTGGAACATTGGTCTGCACAAGATTTCGCTGGGCTCGCTCATCATCGCGCTGGGTCTGCTGGTGGACGACGCCATCATTGCCGTGGAGATGATGGTGCTGAAGTTGGAGGAGGGCTACGACAAGGTGCGCGCGGCCACCTTTGCCTATGAGCTGACGGCCATGCCCATGCTCACTGGCACGCTGATCACGGCGGCAGGTTTTCTGCCCATCGGCATCGCCAAGTCGATGACGGGCGAATACACCTTTGCGATTTTTGCCGTGACGGTGATTTCGCTGGTGCTGTCGTGGGTGGTGTCGGTGTACTTTGTGCCGTACCTGGGCACGCTGATCTTGAAGGTGCCACCGCATGTGCAAGCTGCGCAGGCGCAAAAAGGCATCACTGACGACCCACATGAAGTGTTTGACAGCCCGTTCTACACGGCCTTCCGGCGTCTGGTGAACTGGTGTGTGCAGTACCGCTGGATCACCATTGGCCTGACGGTGCTGACCTTTGCGCTGGGCATTGTGGGCATGGGCAAGGTGCAGCAGCAGTTCTTCCCTGACTCCAGCCGCCCGGAAATCATGGTGGAGGTCTGGTTCCCGGAGGGCACCTCGTTTGAGGGCAATGAAGAGGTGACCAAGCGCGTGGAGCAACGCCTGCTGACCGAAGCGGGGGTGAATTCGGTCACCACCTGGGTTGGCTCGGGTGTGCCACGGTTTTATTTGCCGCTGGACCAGGTGCTTCCGCAAACCAACGTGTCCCAGCTCATCGTGCTGCCCACCGACCTGAAGGTACGGGAGTCGCTGCGCATCAAGCTGCCTGCGCTGCTGGCGCAGGAGTTTCCGGAGGTGCGCGGGCGGGTGAAGCTGTTGCCCAACGGCCCGCCTGTGGCTTACCCAGTGCAGTTTCGTGTGATGGGGCCTGACCCGTTGGTGTTGCGTGAGCGCGCCGATGAAGTGAAGGCCGCCCTGCGCAAGAACGCCGACATGCGCGGCGTGAACGACAACTGGAATGAGTCTGTGAAGGTGCTGCGCCTGGAGGTGGACCAGGACAAGGCGCGGGCCCTGGGGGTGACCAGCCAGTCGATTGCGCAGGCTGCCAAGATCATTTTGGCGGGCTCGCAAATCGGGCAGTTCCGCGAGGGCGACAAGCTCATCGACATCATGCTGCGCCAGCCGCTGGACGAGCGCAACGCCATCACCGACATCGGCAGTGCGTACCTGCCCACGGCATCGGGCAAGGCCATTCCGCTGACCCAGATTGCCAAGCCGGTGTTCACCTGGGAGCCAGGTGTGATGTGGCGCGAAAACCGCGACTACGCCATCACGGTGCAGGGCGATGTGACGGAGGGCATCCAGGGTGCGACGGTGACCGGTGCCCTGCTGCCCGGCCTGCGCGAGATCGAGGCCCAATGGCATGCCGCAGGGCAGGGGGCTTATCGCATTGAAGTGGCGGGTGCTGTGGAAGAGAGTTCCAAGGGATCGGCCTCGATTGCTGCGGGCATCCCCATCATGCTGTTCATCACCTTCACGCTGTTGATGCTGCAACTGCACAGCTTCAGCCGTGCCATGCTGGTCTTCTTGACCGGCCCCCTGGGGCTGGCGGGGGTGGCGGGGGCGTTGTTGTTGCTCAATCGTCCGTTTGGCTTTGTGGCGTTGCTGGGCGTGATCGCGCTGATGGGGATGATCCAGCGCAACTCGGTGATCCTGATCGACCAGATCGAGCAAGACCGTGCGCGGGGTGTGCCTGCCTGGGATGCGATCGTGGAGTCGGCCGTGCGGCGTTTGCGCCCCATCGTGCTCACGGCGGCGGCGGCCGTGCTGGCGATGATCCCGCTGTCGCGCAGTGTCTTCTGGGGGCCGATGGCCGTGGCCATCATGGGTGGCCTGGTGGTGGCCACGGTGCTGACGCTGCTGGCTTTGCCCGCCATGTATGCCGCCTGGTTCCGGGTGCGTCGACCGACGGCGGAAGTGCTTTGAAACAGGTCTTCGTTTTAATTGCCCCGTACATCAGGGTAAAATAGAAGGTTGACCGATTTCACACAGGCGGCGAGCTGTGCTTGCCGCCTGTTTGTTTGTTAAACCGCGCGGGTGGCGAAATTGGTAGACGCACCAGGTTTAGGTCCTGACGCCAGCAATGGTGTGGGGGTTCGAGTCCCCCCCCGCGCACCATCCATGTGAGACTTTGCGGAACACGGCGCTGCTGCGCTGCAGCCAGCACGATCCACATTCATAAGAGGAATAGCCATGGCCGTTACTGTTGAAACCCTTGAAAAGCTCGAGCGCAAGATCACGCTGAGCGTGCCCGTCACCCTGATCCAGTCCGAAGTTGACACGCGCCTGAAGCGTCTGGCCCGCACTGTGAAGATGGACGGCTTCCGTCCCGGCAAGGTGCCCATGAATGTGGTCGCTCAGCGTTATGGTTACTCCGTCCAGTACGAAGTGCTCAACGACAAGGTCGGTGAGGCTTTTGCCGTGGCAGCCAACGAAGCCAACCTGCGTGTGGCTGGCCAGCCCCGCATTACTGAAAAAGAAGGCGCCCCAGAAGGCCAAGTCACTTTTGACGCCATCTTCGAAGTGTTCCCAGAAGTCAAGATTGCAGACCTGTCGGACGCTGAAGTCGAAAAGCTGTCGGCCGAAGTGACCGATGCCGCCATCGACAAGACCATCGACATCCTGCGCAAGCAGCGTCGCAGCTTCGCACAGCGCGCCCTGGACGCAGCTGCCCAAGACAGCGACCGCGTGACTGTGGACTTCGAAGGCAAGATCGACGGCGAGCCCTTTGACGGAGGCAAGGCCGAAGACTTCCAGTTCCTGGTCGGCGAAGGCCAGATGCTCAAGGAATTCGAAGACGCAGTGCGCGGCATGAAGTCTGGCGAAAGCAAGACTTTTCCCCTGGCATTCCCCGCCGACTACCACGGCAAGGATGTCGCAGGCAAGACTGCAGACTTCCTCGTCACCGTCAAGAAGATCGAAGCCGCCCACTTGCCAGAAGTGAACGACGCCCTGGCCAAGTCCCTGGGTATCGCTGACGGTTCCGTGGACGGTCTGCGCGCCGACATCAAGAAGAACCTGGAGCGTGAAGTCAAGTTCCGTCTGCTGGCCCGCAACAAGCAAGCCGTGATGGATGCTCTGGTGGCAAAGGCCGAACTGGATCTGCCCAACGCCAGCGTGCAAGCCGAAATCGGCCGCCTGCTGGAAGGCGCCCGCGCTGAGCTGAAGCAACGTGGCATCAAGGACGCTGACAAGGCTGAAATCCCTGAAGACGTGTTCCGCCCCCAAGCCGAGCGCCGCGTGCGCCTGGGTCTGGTGGTGGCCGAGCTGGTGCGTGCCAACGAACTGCATGCAAAGCCCGAGCAACTGAAGGCCCACATTGACGAGCTGGCTGCCAGCTACGAGAAGCCCGAAGATGTGGTGCGCTGGTACTTCGGTGACCGTCAGCGCCTGGCAGAAGTCGAAGCCGTTGTTATCGAAAACAACGTGACCGATTTCGTTCTGGGCAAGGCCAAGGTTGTGGACAAGGCCGTATCGTTCGATGAACTGATGGGCCAGGGCTAAAGCCCATACCGCCATTTGCCCTGTGGGTGAGGCGGCGGTAATGCGAACCAAGGGGCTTGTGCTTTCGTGCACAGGCCCCAATTCATTTCTGGGTACAGTACCTGCTTGACTGGAGAAAACATGAGCGCATTGGAAACACAAGGCCTGGGTATGGTCCCTATGGTCATCGAGCAGTCTGGCCGCGGTGAGCGGTCCTATGACATTTACTCTCGCCTGCTCAAGGAGCGCGTGATCTTCCTGGTGGGGCCGGTGAATGACCAGACCGCCAATTTGGTGGTGGCCCAGTTGCTGTTCCTTGAGAGCGAAAATCCTGACAAGGACATCTCGTTCTACATCAACTCGCCAGGCGGCTCTGTGAGCGCCGGTATGGCGATTTTTGACACCATGAACTTCATCAAGCCCGATGTGTCGACACTGTGCACAGGCATGGCGGCCAGTATGGGGGCCTTCTTGCTGGCTGCTGGCGCCAAGGGCAAGCGTTTTGCGTTGCCCAATTCCAAGGTCATGATCCACCAGCCGCTGGGTGGCATGCAAGGGCAGGCAACAGAAATTGAAATCCACGCCCGTGAGATTCTCAAGACCCGCGAGCAGCTCAACAGCATCCTGGCAGAGCGTACGGGCCAGTCGCTTGAGAAGATTCAGCGCGATACAGAGCGCGACTATTTCCTGTCGGCCGATGAGGCCAAGGAATACGGTCTGGTCGATCAGGTGATCAGCAAGCGCGCCTGAACCCGGTAGGACACTGGGCGGCGTTTTCCCTCGGGGAAGACGCCGTTTTTATTTGGTTATCATCCTGACAACTTTCCGTAACAAGGCGTTGCCCCATGGCCGAGAAAAAAGGCTCTTCCAGCGAAAAAACCCTTTACTGCTCCTTCTGCGGTAAAAGCCAGCACGAAGTCAAAAAGCTGATCGCTGGTCCGTCGGTCTTTATCTGTGACGAGTGCATTGACCTGTGCAATGAGATCATTCGTGATGAGCTGCCTGTGGGCGAGCTGTCCAAAGAGGCTCGCAGCGATCTGCCGACGCCCATCGAGATCAAGACCAATCTGGACAACTACGTGATTGGTCAGGACTTTGCCAAACGCACCTTGGCGGTGGCGGTCTATAACCACTACAAACGTTTGCGTCACAAGGACAAGGCTCTCAAAGACGATGTGGAGCTGTCCAAGAGCAATATCTTGTTGATTGGCCCCACCGGCTCAGGCAAGACTTTGCTGGCCCAAACCCTTGCACGCATGCTGGACGTGCCTTTTGTGATGGCCGATGCCACCACGTTGACAGAGGCTGGCTATGTGGGCGAAGACGTTGAGAACATTGTCCAAAAGCTGCTGCAGAGCTGCAACTATGACGTAGAGCGTGCCCAGCGCGGCATCGTGTACATCGACGAAATTGACAAGATCTCCCGCAAGTCTGACAACCCTTCTATCACCCGTGATGTGTCGGGTGAGGGTGTTCAACAGGCGCTTCTTAAGTTGATTGAAGGCACGATGGCCAGTGTGCCGCCGCAGGGGGGGCGCAAGCATCCGAACCAGGATTTCCTGCAAATCGATACCACCAACATCTTGTTCATCTGTGGCGGTGCGTTCGCTGGCCTTGAAAAGGTCATTGAAAATCGCACCGAGGCTTCGGGTATCGGTTTTGGTGCTGCGGTGCGCAGCAAAAAACAGCGCTCGCTCACCGATGTCTTCCAAGAGATCGAGCCCGAAGATTTGATCAAGTTCGGGATCATCCCTGAGCTGGTGGGGCGTATGCCCGTGGTCACTGCGCTGGCTGAGCTCAGCGAAGATGCGCTGGTTCAGATCCTGACCGAACCCAAGAATGCGTTGGTCAAGCAATACAGCAAGCTGCTGGGCATGGAGGGCGTTGATCTGGAGATTCGCCCTGCAGCGCTCAAGGCGATTGCCCGCAAGGCATTGGCACGCAAGACCGGTGCTCGTGGCCTGCGCTCCATCCTGGAGCAGTCGCTGATTGGCACCATGTTCGATTTGCCCAATGCGAGCAATGTTGAAAAGGTGGTCGTGGACGAATCCACGATTGAAGAAAACAAGCCACCGCTGCTCGTTTACCGCGAAGCGGCCAAGAAGGCCTGAAATGCCCGGTACGGGTCGCCCATTGGTCGCCCCTTCAACGATCACAACCCTTGTGCCAGCGCGGCTGCGCACAAGGGTTGAAAATCCCCAAATGTGGATCATCTTCCACAGAGTTAACTGAGGATTTCCATGTCCGGACATACCCCCCTTCCCGCCACACCCATTGAACTGCCGCTGTTGCCGTTGCGCGACGTGGTGGTCTTCCCTCACATGGTGATCCCCTTGTTTGTGGGGCGCCCCAAGAGCATCAAGGCGCTGGAGCTGGCCATGGAGGCCGAGCGCCGCATCATGCTGGTCGCGCAAAAAGCGGCAGCCAAAGATGAGCCTTCCGCCTCTGACATGTTTGATGTCGGCTGTGTCTCAACGATCTTGCAGATGCTCAAATTGCCTGATGGCACTGTCAAGGTGCTGGTGGAAGGCCAGCAGCGTGCTTTGGTCGCTTCGATTGAAGACGCGGACACCCACTTCACTGCCACCGTGACCCCGGTCGAAGCCGTGGCCGAGGCGAGCAAGCCCAGTGAAATTGAGGCTTTGCGCCGTGCAGTGATGCAGCAGTTTGACCAGTACGTCAAACTGAACAAGAAGATTCCTCCGGAAATCCTCACCTCCATTGCCAGTATCGATGACCCAGGTCGTCTGGCAGACACCATCGCTGCGCACTTGCCGCTGAAGTTGGAAAACAAGCAGGTAGTCCTGGACTTGTCGGATGTGAAGTCACGGCTGGAAAACCTGTTTGAGCAGCTGGACCGCGAAGTCGACATTCTGAATGTCGACAAAAAAATCCGTGGGCGCGTGAAGCGCCAGATGGAAAAGAACCAGCGCGATTTTTATCTCAACGAGCAAGTCAAAGCCATCCAGAAAGAACTGGGCGAGGGTGATGATGGCGCCGACATTGAAGAGATTGAGAAGAAGATCAAGCTCGCCAAGATGTCTGCCGAGGCTCGCAAAAAAGCCGATGCGGAACTCAAGAAGCTCAAACTGATGTCGCCCATGTCGGCTGAGGCGACGGTGGTGCGCAATTACATTGATGTGTTGACTGCGCTGCCATGGGCCAAAAAGACCAAGATCAAGCACGATCTGCTCAATGCCGAAGGTGTTTTGAACGAAGACCACTTTGGCCTGGACAAGGTCAAGGACCGCATTCTTGAATATCTTGCAGTGCAGCAGCGTGTGGACAAGGTGAAGGCCCCCATCCTTTGCCTGGTGGGGCCACCGGGTGTGGGCAAGACCTCGTTGGGCCAGTCGATTGCCAAGGCCACGGGGCGTAAATACGTCCGTATGGCCCTGGGCGGCATGCGTGACGAGGCCGAAATTCGTGGGCACCGCCGCACGTACATCGGCGCGCTGCCCGGCAAGGTGCTTCAGAGCCTTTCGAAGGTGGGAACGCGCAACCCATTGTTCCTGCTGGACGAAATCGACAAGCTGGGGACCGACTTCCGTGGCGATCCCTCCAGCGCGCTGTTGGAGGTGCTGGACCCTGAGCAAAACCATACCTTTGGCGATCACTATGTGGAGGTCGATTTCGATCTGAGCGACGTCATGTTTGTCGCTACGTCCAACTCGATGAACATCCCGCCAGCGTTGCTCGATCGCATGGAGGTCATTCGTTTGTCGGGGTACACCGAGGACGAAAAGACCAACATTGCAATGAAGTACCTGCTGCCCAAGCAGCTCAAGAACAACGGCGTCAAGGACGAAGAGTTGTTGATTACCGAGTCTGCTGTGCGCGACATGGTGCGCTACTACACCCGGGAGGCCGGTGTGCGCTCCTTGGAGCGTGAGCTGTCCAAGATTTGCCGCAAGGTGGTCAAAGGCCTGCAACTCAAAAAGCTCACGCCCCAGGTGGTAGTGAGCGAGGACAACCTTCCGGATTTTCTGGGCGTGCGCAAGTACAGCTACGGACGTGCTGAGCTACAAAACCAGGTGGGGCAGGTCGTTGGTTTGGCGTGGACCGAGGTCGGTGGTGATTTGCTCACCATTGAAGCGGCGACGATGCCAGGCAAAGGTGTGATCACACGCACTGGGTCGCTGGGTGATGTGATGAAAGAGTCCGTGGAAGCTGCGCGCACCGTAGTGCGTAGCCGAGCCAAATTGCTGGGCATCAAGGACGAGATGTTCGACAAGCGCGACATCCATATCCACGTGCCTGACGGTGCGACGCCAAAGGATGGCCCTAGCGCGGGGGCTGCCATGACCACTGCTTTTGTGTCTGCCTTGACCGGGATCCCCGTGCGCGGAGATGTCGCCATGACCGGTGAGATCACGCTGCGCGGTGAAGTCACGGCCATCGGTGGACTCAAGGAAAAGTTGCTGGCGGCATTGCGCGGGGGCATCAAGACCGTGCTGATTCCTGAAGAAAACGTGAAAGATCTCCAGGAGATTCCAGACAACGTGAAAAGCGGGCTGGAGATCGTGCCGGTTAAATGGATCGACAAGGTGCTTGAAGTGGCCTTGGAGCGCAAGCCTGTACCGCTGACGGATGAAGAAGCGGCTGTGGTCCCCGTATCGGCAGACAAGGGCACTGCGGCGGTTGGCAGTGATTCTTTGAAGCACTGAACATTTTTTCAAAAACAGCCAAAAAATGCGCTACAATTCATTCCATCGCAGCAAACGTTGTAGAATGTAAGGCTTCGGTAAATGCGGGAATAGCTCAGTTGGTAGAGCGCAACCTTGCCAAGGTTGAGGTCGAGAGTTCGAGACTCTTTTCCCGCTCCAATTTCCAAAAAAGGGAAGCAAAAGCTTCCCTTTTTTGCCAAGGCAGTAGTTTCTGGCGCGGTAGCAAAGCGGTTATGCCCCGGATTGCAAATCCGGTTAGTCCGGTTCGACTCCGGACCGCGCCTCCAGGATGCAGCTGACTTGCTGAAATAAGCAAAAGCTTGTTTTAGACGGTTGGAAAGTTTTTGATTTTCTTGTGTTGATCAAAAATTTTGTGTTATAATTTTAGTCTTGCTGATGCACTGTTGTGTTGAAGGCAAAATGCGGGAATAGCTCAGTTGGTAGAGCGCAACCTTGCCAAGGTTGAGGTCGAGAGTTCGAGACTCTTTTCCCGCTCCAAATTTAAAAGGGAAGCTTAGGCTTCCCTTTTTTCTTGGTGCAGCGTGGCAGCGCTGGTTTTGTAGTCGCTGCGTTGCTCTTGTTCGATGGGGCGTTGCTTAGCGGTGACGTCCGGGTTACGCTGCCATGCAATCGCGCATACGGTAGCTGGCGCCCCGATGGTGAAATTGGTAGACACTGCGGACTTAAAATCCGCCGCTTTCCTGAAAAGGGGCGTGCCGGTTCGACCCCGGCTCGGGGCACCATTACGATTCAATCATGTCAAGTTACAACGCTCCCTTCGAAATCCATGTCCACGGGCAGGTGCAGCTGCGTGCTGATGCCAGTTTTGACCAGCTCCAAGATGCCTTGAAACCATTGTGGAAATATGCCGGCGCTCGGTCTTTGGCCGACGGCGCCGCAAGTGCTTACGAAGAGGAGCCTGGCATCAAATTCGATGCCCAGGAGCATCTTCTGCAAATCTGCTGGACGGTGCGGGGCGATGACGACTTTCGCCAGACTTTGGACGAGATGTGCATGAGCCTGAACGAGCTCTGCGAGATGGGGGCCGCCTTGGAGGTGACCTTCTACGATGCTGAGTTTGAAGAAGACGAAGGCCAAGACGGTGCCGAGTCGCGCGATGACTTCGTGATGCTGTTTGTGGGGCCGACTCCAGCAGCCATCATGCAGGTGCAGCGTGATCTGCTGGTGCAAGATGTGGTGAACATGATGGAACGCCACTTTGACGGCGCTGAGCTTGGCGGCGTGGTGGCAGAGATCGATAAGTTGTTCACCCAGCGTTTCGATGCGCTGGTCAATTCGCTTGAAATTGGCAAGCCCCCTCGGGGCCCTGGTGGCTCTGGCAGCGGCCACGGCGGCGGTGGTGGCCGTCGCCCACGCCATTTGCACTGAGTCTTACCCGGGTGGGGGCTGTTCTGCTTCCTCCCGCAGCCCTTTGTCGGCCGATGGCTGCATGCGAACAAATGGTTGGCTTGCAACGTGCCCTTCAGCGGCCCTGTGGTCGCCATATTTCCAATGATCCCTGATTTGCCCTACCTGCGGTCTTACCCTGCTGCGCTCCAAGGCCAGGCGCGTGAGCTGTTGGCCCAAGGGCAATTGGGGCCGGTATTGCAGCGCAAGTATCCGCAGGCGCACTCGGTGCGCAGTGACAAGGCTTTGTACGACTATGTGCAAGAGCTCAAGTCCCGTTATCTACGCAACGCAGGCACGGTCAACAAGGTTCTCTTTGACAACAAGATTCACGTCGTGCGTCACGCCCTGGGCTTGCACACGGCGGTGTCGCGCGTACAGGGCAGCAAGCTGGCTGCCAAGCATGAGATCCGTATCGCGTCGATGTTCAAGCAGGCACCGGACGAGTTTTTACGCATGATCGTGGTCCATGAGTTGGCCCACCTGCGTGAAAAAGGGCACGACAAGGCTTTTTACCAGCTGTGCGCTCACATGGAGCCGCAATACCACCAGTACGAGTTTGATCTGCGCTTGTACCTCACGCACGTGGAGAGCACGGGCACACGGTTGTGGGGTGCTGAGTCCGCGTGAATTCTGCTCGGGGTCGGTTGTTTTGCTATTAATTTGATAGCTTCTTGCGCTTGTATTTCAAGCGCTACCCCCATTTTTGATCACAAATCAGGGAACTGATACGGTACTACAGCAACGTGCCGGGAGTTGGAGCCAACGCTGGGCGGCGGCTTCCAGCATGCTCACGGGGCCTGTGGTCAGTAGTTGTACCGGTGGGGCTGCATCTGTGGGGGCTTGTGGTTCGCCACTGTCGTTTGGTGGCTTTGTTTGGCGCAGCAAGCCTGCTGCCTCCAGCAGGCGCCGTGTCTGGCGCGCCACCGGCTCACCGGTCTCGATGAATCGGACATCGGGCCCCACTAGTGCGCGCAACTCGTGCTCCACAAAAATGTAGTGGGTGCAGCCCAGCACCAGGGTGTCCATCTGCCCGGCTGCTGTACCAAACGGGCCCATGGCATTCACATAG
The DNA here is from genome assembly GCF_002749705.1 of Acidovorax sp. 56. Lineage (NCBI taxonomy): Bacteria > Pseudomonadati > Pseudomonadota > Betaproteobacteria > Burkholderiales > Comamonadaceae > Acidovorax > Acidovorax sp. 56. Next base: position 1,475,455 of record NZ_PEEV01000001.1, on the reverse strand, counting down.
CGCTCGCAAAGTGCACCAGTTTCCGTACTGTTGACGGCATTGCTGGCCGTGGTCGGTGGCAGTGTCACACTGCGCTCGACAGCGTGCGCTAAGCCGTCGCAGGGTTGTACTACAAAGTGGGCCTGATCTGCCAGTGAGGCCATCAGCTTTCCGAACTTGGCGCTGCTGAGCGTACCTCGCGTGCCGATCACTCCCACATGCCCCGTCTTGGTGACTGCCAGTGCTGGCTTGATGGCGGGCTCCAGACCGACGAGGGGAAGATCAGGGTGGCTGCTGCGCACTTCATGAATGGCCGCTGCAGTGGCGGTATTGCAGGCCACCACCAGTGCTTTGATATCGTGTTTTTCGCGCAAATATTGGGTGATGGCATGGGTGCGTGCCGCCACAAATGCATCGCCTCGCTCGCCATAGGGGGCGTTGGCGCTGTCGGCCAGGTACACGAACCGCTCGTTGGGCATGGTTGCCAACAGCATGCGCAGCACGCTCAGCCCGCCGACGCCGCTGTCAAATACACCGATGGGGGAAGAGGACTGCGGCATCGTGGAATCAAGCTCTGGCAGTTAGACAAGCCGTGAATTGTAGGAAAGGCGGGGCTGCTGTGCTGGTGCGCGGCTTGCAGCCCACGAGTCCGTCGAAGGGATGTGAAAAAACCGCCCGAAGGCGGTTTTGTGGGGGCGTGCTCAGGGCTCGCAGTACAGCCGTGCCCCGGTGGTGACCCCAAGCATCAGGCGGCGGCTACTTCAATGCCTTTGAACTCGCCCGAGGCGATGCGCTTTTGCCATTCGGCTGGGCCCGTGATGTGGGCACTGGTGCCGCCGGCATCCACGGCCACGGTCACGGGCATGTCCACCACGTCAAATTCATAGATGGCTTCCATGCCCAGGTCGGCAAAGCCCACGACCTTGGCGGTCTTGATGGCCTTGCTGACCAAGTAGGCGGCGCCGCCCACGGCCATGAGGTAGGCGCTCTGGTGCTTCTTGATGGCCTCGATGGCGACCGGGCCGCGCTCGGCCTTGCCCACCATGGCGATCAGGCCGGTCTGGGCCAGCATCATCTCGGTGAAGCCGTCCATGCGCGTGGCGGTGGTGGGGCCTGCGGGGCCCACGGCCTCGTTCTTCACCGGGTCCACGGGGCCCACGTAGTAGATGATGCGGTTGGTGAAGTCCACGGGCAGCTTCTCGCCCTTGGCCAGCATGTCCTGGATGCGCTTGTGCGCAGCATCGCGACCGGTCAGCATCTTGCCGTTGAGCAGCAGCGTGTCACCGGGCTTCCAGCTGGCCACTTCTTCCTTGGTCAGTGTGTCCAGGTTGACCTTCTTACTCTTGTTGTAGTCAGGCGCCCAGTTCACGTTGGGCCACAAGTCCAGGCTGGGGGGTGTGAGGTACACGGGGCCCGAGCCGTCCATCACGAAGTGTGCGTGGCGTGTGGCGGCGCAGTTGGGGATCATCGCAATCGGCTTGCTGGCTGCGTGCGTGGGGTACATCTTGATCTTGACGTCCAGCACCGTGGTCAGGCCGCCCAGGCCTTGCGCGCCAATGCCCAGGGCGTTGACCTTTTCAAACAGCTCCAGGCGCAGCTCTTCAACCTTGTCGAGCGCGGGGCCGCCGGTCTTGGCGGCTTCGGCCTTGGCTTGCAGTTCGTACATGTCCAGGTCGTCCATCAGGCTTTCCTTGGCCATGAGCACGGCCTTTTCGGCCGTACCGCCAATGCCGATGCCCAGCATGCCGGGCGGGCACCAGCCAGCGCCCATGGTGGGCACGGTCTTGAGCACCCAGTCCACCACGTTGTCGCCGGGGTTGAGCATGTACATCTTGGACTTGTTCTCCGAGCCGCCGCCCTTGGCTGCCACGGTGATGTCCACAGTGTTGCCGGGCACGATCTCGGTGAAGATCACGGCAGGGGTGTTGTCCTTGGTGTTCTTGCGGGCGAACTGCGGGTCGGCCACGACCGAGGCACGCAGGGTGTTGTCGGGGTGGTTGTAGCCCCGGCGCACGCCTTCGTTGATGGCGTCGTCCAGGCTGCCCGTGAAGCCTTCCCAGCGCACGTCCATGCCCACTTTCAGGAACACGTTGACGATGCCGGTGTCTTGGCAGATGGGGCGCTGGCCAGTGGCGCTCATCTTGCTGTTGGTGAGGATCTGGGCGATCGCATCCTTGGCCGCCGGGCTCTTCTCGCGCTCGTAAGCGCGGGCCAGGTGGGCGATGTAGTCGGTGGGGTGGTAGTAGCTGATGTACTGCAGTGCGCCGGCAATGGATTCGATCAGGTCTTCTTGGCGAATGGATGTCGTGGTCATGGCGGGAAGTTTGTGGGGATGAAATCGACAGCCTTCGATTATCCCTCTGCGGGCTTGCGTGGTTCTGTCAGGGTTATCTGGCGGCTTGCGTGCCCGCTTTGAGGCACGGGCTTGTGCGCCATGCAATGGACTGGTTATGCTGGGTGCCGTCCTTTACTTGTAAGCCAGGATCACGCACATGACACTGCAAAACGGCAAAGCATCGGCCTACCGCACAGAGCGCGACACATTTGGCCCCATCGACGTGCCTGCGCGGCGGTTGTGGGGGGCGCAAACCCAACGCTCTTTGCAGCACTTTGCCATCTCGGGCGAGCGCATGGCCCCCGAGCTCATCCGGGCACTGGCCCAGGTCAAGCGTGCCAGTGCGTATGTGAACCACAGCCTGGGTTTGCTGGATGCCACCCGCACCACGGCCATCGTGGCCGCGTGCGATGAAGTGATGGCCGGTGCGCATGAAGAGGAGTTTCCTCTTGTGGTGTGGCAAACCGGGTCGGGCACCCAGACGAACATGAACATGAATGAGGTGCTGGCCAACCGGGCGAGTGAGTTGCTCAGCGGCCCGCGTGGGGAGGGGCGGCTGGTGCACCCCAACGACGATGTGAACAAGAGCCAGTCGAGCAACGATGTCTTTCCTACCGCCATGCACCTGGCGGCTGTGGATGCACTGACCCACAAACTGCTGCCGGCCCTGCATGCGTTGCGCATGACGTTGGCCGCCAAGGCCGAGGCGTTTGCGGACATCGTGAAAATTGGCCGCACGCACTTGCAGGATGCAACCCCGCTGACTTTGGGGCAAGAAGTCTCGGGCTGGGTGGCGCAGCTGGAGCATTCCGAGCACCATGTTCGCGCCGCCATGCCCCATTTGTGTGAGCTGGCCTTGGGCGGCACGGCCGTGGGCACGGGTTTGAATGCGCCTGCGGGCTATGCCCAGGCGGTGGCCAAAGAGCTGGCCGACCTGACCGGGTTGAACCTGGTGACGGCCCCGAACAAGTTCGAAGCCCTGGCCAGCTGCGATGCCTTGGTGCATGCCCATGGTGCGCTCAAGGGGCTTGCGGCCAGCCTGATGAAGATTGCCAACGACGTGCGTTGGCTGGCCAGTGGTCCGCGCAGCGGGCTGGGCGAGATCACCATCCCGGAAAACGAGCCGGGTTCGTCCATCATGCCGGGCAAGGTCAACCCGACCCAGTGCGAAGCCATGACCATGCTGTGCGCCCAGGTCATGGGCAACGATGTGGCGGTTGGGGTGGGCGGGGCCTCGGGCAATTTCGAGCTCAACGTGTTCCGCCCCATGGTGATCCACAACTTTTTGCAGAGTGTTCGCCTGCTGGCAGACGGCATGGTCAGTTTTGACAAGCACTGCGCCTCGGGCATTGAGCCCAACCATGACCGGATTGAAGCGCTGGTCGAGCAATCGCTGATGCTGGTGACCGCGCTCAACCCCCACATCGGTTACGACAAGGCCGCCGCCATTGCCAAGGCGGCGCACAAAGAGGGGATCAGTTTGCGAGAGGCCGCGCTGGCCTCTGGCCATGTGACGGCTCAGGAGTTTGATGCCTGGGTGGTGCCGCGCAGCATGGTCTGATGCCGCTACGCGGTGCGCAGTGCACTCCATCGCCCTGCCGGGCGCTGGGCTTGCGCGGCGGCGGGGGGGCTGGCGGCTCAGTGGGAGTCGCTGGGGTGGGACATCAGCCGGTCGGTCAGCGCAATCGCCAGGGCGCTCAGCAAGAAGACCACATGGATGATGGTCTGCCACATCAGCACCTTGAGGTCGTAGTTGGCCGCATTGATGAAGGTTTTGAGCAGGTGAATGGAGCTGATGCCGATGATCGCAGTGGCCAGCTTCACCTTGAGCACGGAGGCGTTCACGTGGCTCAGCCATTCAGGCTGGTCTGGGTGCTCTTCCAGGTGCAGGCGGGATACAAAAGTCTCGTAGCCACCCACAATCACCATGATGAGCAGGTTGGAGATCATCACCACGTCAATCAATGCCAGTACCACCAGCATGATGATGGTCTCGTTGAGTGCCATGACCTCAAAGTCACTCTTGTAGCCAATGCTGGTAACCAGCTGCTGCAGGGCCGCTTTGTTGCCGAAGGCGGCTTCTACCAAGTGGACCAGCTCCACCCAGAAGTGAAAGACATACACCGCTTGCGCCAGAATCAGCCCCAGGTACAGCGGCAGTTGCAGCCAGCGGCTGGCGAAAATGAGCGAGGGCAGGGGGCGCAGCGGAGCGCTGGTTTTGGGCTTGGGATGGGACATGCGTGCCTGCGATAGGTAATAGAAAAAGGGGCGACGGGAAAACGCGCGATTCTAGGGGCGAGCCGTGACAGCCTTCACAACCAAGGGCTAACCCCAAGCCGGATAGGCCCCGGCGAGTCAGTAGCATGTAAGTGCGGCAGAAGACAGTAGCTGCCAATTCCTATTCCAATGACCCAGGAGACAACACCATGAGTGCAACAACATCCGCGATCGAGTCTGTGTTGGTTGAAAACCGCGTGTTTCCACCGTCCGACGTGATCGTCAAGGCGGCGCGCATTTCCGGCATGGCCGGTTATGAGGCACTGTGCAAAGAGGCCGAAACCGATTTCGAAGGCTTCTGGGCCAAGCAGGCACGTGCCAACGTGCAATGGTCAAAGCCCTTCACCCGCACGCTGGACGAGTCCAACGCCCCGTTCTTCCGCTGGTTTGACGATGGCGAGCTGAACGCCAGCGCCAACTGCCTGGACAAGCACATCGGCACGCCCACGGAAAACAAGACGGCCATCGTCTTCGAAGCCGATGACGGCACCGTCACCAAGATCACCTACAAAGAGCTGCTGGCCCGCGTGAGCCAGTTCGCCAACGCGCTCAAGGCCCACGGCGTGGCCAAGGGTGACCGCTTGCTGATCTACATGCCCATGACCATTGAGGGCGTGATCGCCATGCAGGCCTGTGCCCGCATCGGCGCTACGCACAGCGTGGTGTTTGGCGGCTTCAGCGCCAAGGCCGTGCATGAGCGCATCATCGATGCCGGTGCTGTGGCCGTGATCACTGCCAACTACCAGATGCGCGGCGGCAAGGAGCTGCCTCTCAAATCCATCATTGACGAAGCCCTGTCCATGGGCGGCTGCGACACCATCCGCAATGTGTTCGTGTACCAGCGCACGGCCACGGCCTGCAACATGGTGGCGGGGCGCGACAAGACCTTTGCCGAAGCACTGGCGGGCCAAAGCACCGAATGCGCCCCCGTGGCTGTGGGGGCAGAGCACCCGCTGTTCATCCTCTACACCAGTGGCTCCACCGGCAAGCCCAAGGGCGTGCAGCACAGCACCGGCGGCTACCTGCTGTGGGCCAAGATGACCATGGACTGGACGTTTGACCTGCGCGCGGACGACGTGTTCTGGTGCACGGCCGACATCGGCTGGATCACAGGCCACACCTACGTCGCCTATGGCCCGCTGGCGGCAGGCGCCACGCAGATCATCTTTGAAGGCATTCCCACCTTCCCGAACGCGGGCCGCTTCTGGCAGATGATCGAGCGCCACAAGTGCACGATCTTCTACACTGCCCCCACCGCCATCCGCTCGCTCATCAAGGCGGCGGAAGCCGACGAGGCTGTGCACCCCGCGCGCTCTGATCTGTCGAGCCTGCGCATCCTGGGCAGCGTGGGCGAGCCCATCAACCCCGAAGCCTGGATGTGGTACCACAAGAACGTGGGCGGCGAGCGTTGCCCCATCGTGGACACCTTCTGGCAGACCGAAACGGGTGGCCACGTCATCACCCCGCTGCCTGGCGCCACGCCACTGGTGCCCGGTAGCTGCACGCTGCCCCTGCCTGGCATCACGGCCGCCATCGTGGACGAAATGGGCAACGATGTGCCCAATGGTGCTGGTGGCATCCTGGTCATCAAGCGCCCCTGGCCCAGCATGATCCGCACCATCTGGAACGACCCCGAGCGTTTCAAGAAGAGCTACTTCCCCGAAGAACTCAAGGGCTACTACTTGGCGGGCGATGGCGCGGTGCGCAGTGCTGACCGCGGCTACTTCCGCATCACTGGCCGCATCGACGACGTGCTCAACGTGTCGGGCCACCGCATGGGCACGATGGAGATCGAATCGGCCTTGGTGGCCAAGACCGACCTGGTGGCCGAGGCCGCCGTGGTGGGCCGCCCCGACGACGTGACCGGAGAGGCCATCTGCGCCTTCGTGGTGCTCAAGCGCTCGCGCCCCACCGGCGAAGAAGCCAAGCAGATTGCCAACGAACTGCGCAACTGGGTGGCCAAGGAAATCGGCCCCATTGCCAAGCCCAAGGACATCCGCTTTGGCGACAACCTGCCCAAGACCCGCAGCGGCAAGATCATGCGCCGCTTGCTGCGCAGCATCGCCAAGGGCGAGGCGATCACCCAGGACACCAGCACGCTGGAAAACCCCGCAATCCTCGATCAATTGGCCAAGGCCAATTGATCGAGGAGGCGCCGTGGAGCGGCGCCAGCGCGGAGCGCTTGCGGGGTTTGGGGACACTCATATCGCGCAGCGATGTGATGTGGCCACAAAACCTTGGTATCTCACCCGCCGCCCCCTTGATCGAAGCCGCAAGGCCAATTGATCAAGAAGAGCGCCGCAGCGCTTGCGGTGTTGGGGCACACGCATATCGCGCAGGCGATATGACGTGGCCTCAGAACCCGGCCTTCCTGGACCAACGGTCGCAGACCAACTGACCGTTGGGGCACACCCTTAAAAAGCGCCTGAGCATGAGGCGCTTTTTTTATGCCCTTGGCAGATACATTGCTTTGCCAAGACCTGCCCGCGGGCACGGTAGGATGCCGCGATAGAGCCCGCCCGCCAGCGTGGAGTCATCCGCGCAAGTAGTCGCAAATCCAGTCTTCGCATTGGCAAAAATCATGCGAAAGCGCTTTGCCCCTCTGTGCCGGGCGGCGTGCAACCATGCGCCATGGCTTGTCATGCCCACCGGGGGCGGCAGGCACACTTCTCGCATTGAAAGGACTTACCGTGAAAATGCTTTCTACCGTGCTGCTCTTCATCATCGTGGCCATTACCAGTCTGGCTGCGCTCAACTGGGAGGCTCTCTCGGTCGTTTCTGCTGTGTCTGTGGGGTTGGCCACTTTCGATGCCCCGCTGGGCTTGCTCATGCTGGGGCTGACCTCGTTGCTGGGTGTGCTGCTGGTGGCGTACGTGCTGTCGCTTCAGGGCTCGGTATTGCTGGAGACACGCCGCCACACCAAAGAGATGCAAGCGCAGCGCGAACTGGCAGACAAGGCGGAAGCCTCTCGGTTTACCGAGTTGCGTGCGTTTTTAGAAAACCAGCACGCACAAGGGCACACCACTGTGATGGCACGGCTCGACAGCCTGGAAACCCGCCTGGCTGCGCGTGCGCAAGAGTCGGACAACACCACTGCGGCCTACGTGGGACAACTGGAGCAGCGCTTGGTTGGCGGGCCAGGCGCGACGGAGTAAGCGGGCGCAGGCCAAAAGCGCACGGCCTGCAAAGCAAAAAGCCGCACAACCTTGACGGTGTGCGGCTTTTTGCTGCGTGGGGCAAGCCCCACGGGGCTTACTTCAGCGTCAGAACCCAGGCAGCCAGCTTCTTGGCTTCTGCTTCATTGACTTGGGCATTAGCAGGCATGGGCACGGGGCCCCACACGCCAGAGCCACCCTTGATGATCTTGGCGGCCAGCTTGTCTACAGCGTCTTTTTGGCCAGCGTACTTGGCAGCGACATCTTTGTAGGAAGGACCCACCAGCTTCTTGTCGACAGCATGGCAGGCCATGCAGTTCTTGGAAGTGGCCAGGGCTTGGTCGGCCATGGCGGGGGCTGCAACGGCAAGCGTCATGGCGATGGTGATCAGGGCACGTTTCATGGTGGGTTTTCCTGTGGTTGGGTTACAGTTCTTTCAACGCGATTGTAGTGACGTGGGTTGACCAAAATTTGTCCTCGGTCAAGGAACGCAAATCGCATCTTTTGGGGGAGCTTGCTATGTATCTTTTAGGCGTTTCGCTGCTGCTGCTGTTACTCAAGTATCTGGAGATCGGGCCCGTAGCCACCTGGTCCTGGTGGGTGATTGTGGGCTCTTTCGGCGCTACTGCCGCGTGGTGGTGGTGGGCCGATGCCACAGGCTACACCAAGCGCAAAGCCATGGAAAAAATGGACGAGCGCAAGAAAGAGCGCATCAATAAAAACAAAGAAGCCTTGGGCATGCGTCCGCGCAAGCCCAGGTAATCCGACAAGGGCAGGGGCTGGCTCGCTCAGCCCCTGCGCCTGAAACACCCAAAGGCTCAGGGTTAGCGATCGCCCCTGCCGCCGGTGCTGTTGGTTGTGCTGGAGGATAATTCGCCCGCCGCCTCCTGGCTTCGGCTTCCTTCTACCAACACTTCAACCGACATCACGATGCCCGCTTACCGCTCCAAAACCTCCACCGCTGGTCGCAACATGGCTGGTGCCCGCTCGCTGTGGCGTGCCACCGGCATGAAGGACGACGACTTCAGCAAGCCGATCATTGCGGTGGTCAACTCGTTCACGCAGTTTGTGCCCGGCCACGTCCACCTCAAGGACCTGGGCCAGCTGGTGGCGCGGGAGATCGAGGCAGCGGGCGGTGTGGCCAAAGAGTTCAACACCATCGCCGTGGACGATGGCATTGCGATGGGCCACGACGGCATGCTGTACTCGCTGCCCAGCCGCGACATCATTGCGGATTCGGTGGAATACATGGTCAACGCGCACTGCGCCGATGCCATGGTGTGCATCTCCAACTGCGACAAGATCACCCCCGGTATGCTGATGGCCGCCATGCGGTTGAATATTCCGGTGGTGTTCGTCTCGGGCGGCCCGATGGAGGCTGGCAAGGTCAAGTTGCTCAACCCCACGACCCAGAAGATCGAGTTCAAGAAGCTCGATTTGATCGATGCCATGGTGATGGCCGCCGACGACAAGGTCAGCGACGCCGATGTGGCCGAGGTAGAGCGCTCTGCGTGCCCCACCTGCGGTTCCTGCTCTGGCATGTTCACCGCCAACTCCATGAACTGCCTGACCGAAGCCTTGGGCTTGTCCCTGCCCGGCAATGGCACGGTGGTGGCCACGCATGCCGACCGCGAGCAACTGTTCAAGCGCGCCGGGCACCTGGTGGTGGAGCTGTGCAAGCGCTACTACGAAGAAGACGACAGCAGCATCCTGCCGCGCTCCATGGGCTTCAAGGCGTTTGAAAATGCGATTGCATTGGATATCGCCATGGGCGGCTCCACCAATACCATCCTGCACATTCTCGCCATTGCGCAAGAGGCCGAAATCGACTTCACGATGGCCGACATTGACCGCATGTCCAAGATCGTGCCGCAGCTGTGCAAGGTCGCGCCGAACACCAACAAGTACCACATTGAAGACGTCCACCGCGCGGGCGGCATCATGGGTATTTTGGGCGAGTTGGACCGCGCAGGCCGTTTGCACACCGACGTGCCCACCGTGCACAGCAAGACCATGAAAGACGCGTTGGACCAGTGGGACATTGCCCGCAACCCGTCCGACACGGTCAAGACCTTCTACATGGCTGGCCCTGGCGGCATTCCTACGCAAGTCGCATTCAGCCAAGCCGCACGCTGGCCCAGCCTGGACACAGACCGCTCTGAGGGCTGCATCCGCTCGATCGAGCATGCCTTCAGCAAAGAAGGCGGCTTGGCCGTGCTGGTCGGCAACATTGCCCTGAACGGCTGCGTGGTCAAGACCGCAGGCGTGGACGACAGCCTGCTGGTGTTTGAAGGCCCCGCCCATGTGGTCGAGTCGCAGGACGAAGCCGTGGCCAACATCCTGGCCGACAAGGTCAAGGCGGGTGATGTCGTCATCGTGCGCTACGAAGGCCCCAAGGGCGGCCCTGGCATGCAAGAGATGCTGTACCCCACGTCGTACATCAAGTCCAAGGGCCTGGGCAAAGCCTGTGCGCTGTTGACCGATGGCCGCTTCTCGGGTGGCACCTCGGGCCTGTCCATTGGCCACGCTTCGCCCGAAGCGGCAGCCGGTGGCGCCATTGGCTTGGTGAAGAACGGTGACCGCATCCGCATCGACATCCCCAACCGCAGCATCAACGTGCTGGTGTCTGACGAAGAACTGGCCCAGCGCCGCGTGGAGCAGGACGCCAAGGGCTGGAAGCCCGCGCAGCCCCGCCCCCGCAAGGTGTCTGCGGCGCTCAAGGCCTATGCCAAGCTGGTCATGTCGGCCGACAAGGGCGCGGTGCGCGATCTGTCTTTGCTCGACGATTGATTGGGGCGACTGAAAGGTCGATCCGCGCTGGCCATCGCCACCCGTGCTGCGGCACCCAGGTGGCGCTTTGGTTGAACGGGTGGCCCAGAAAAAAAGCCGCCAGGCAGTAATGCATGGCGGCTTTTTTATCAGGGCAATCGCATCTAAATAGATGCAGCTATTTGCGGCGAAACTGCAGCGTGTGATCACCCAACCAACGCTCCCGTGACCCTGCTGCAGCACCTGCAAGTCATCCCCGACCCGCGCCTAGAGCGCACGCGTCGCCATGAACTCCAATCCATCCTGGCCATAGCGCTGTGCGCAACCATCGCAGGCGCAGACAACTGGGTGGAAGTAGCCGAGTTCGGCGAGTTGCACCACGACTGGTTCATTCGTTTCGTTCCGCTGCCCTCAGGCATTGCCTCGCACGACACCTTCGCGCGAGTGTTTCGCCTGCTTGACGCCAAGCAACTAGAGCTGGCCTGCCAACAGTGGCTGGCCCAAGTGGCGGGCCGGGTATACGGCACAGTGGCGATTGACGGCAAAAGCGTGCGCGGCAGCAGCAAAGGGGAGGCTCGCAGGCCACTGCACATGGTCAGCGCCTGGGCTGCAGACATGGGATTGCTACTGGGCCAGTGCAAGGTTGATGGCAAGAGCAACGAGATCACCGCCATCCCCGAGTTGCTCAGGCTGCTGCACCTCAAAGGCTGCATCGTCACCATCGATGCCATCGGCTGCCAAAAGAGCATCGCCCAGCAGCTTCACGAGCATGGTGCGGCTTATGTTCTGTCCCTCAAAGGCAACCAGCGGCACATGCACGCAGTGGTTCAAAAGCACTTTGAAGTGCAGGCGAGCCAAGAGCCGCCCGATGAGAACACCTACACCGAGCGCTCAAGCGGCCATGGGCGCCAGGAGCTGCGCAGCTACCGGCTCAGCCCCGTGCCCGAGGCATTGCAGCGAGCGGCAGTGCACTGGCCGGGGCTGGCCAGCGTGGTGCAAGTCACGCGCCAGCGCCAACAAACGGGAGGCGAGGCTAGCGAAGAAGTCAGCTACTACCTGAGCAGCTTGCCAGTGCACACGCCTGCACGGGTGCTGGCGCACAGTATCCGTTCGCACTGGGCGGTGGAGAACCAGTTGCACTGGAGTCTGGATGTGGCGATGCGCGAGGATGCGGCGCAGTCCTATAAAGACCAGGGACCGCACAACCAGACGCTGCTGCGGCGCATGGCGCTGCAGTTGCTCAAGAGTGACACGTCGGTGAAGGTGGGTGTGCAGGCAAAGCGCAAGCGCGCTGGCTGGGATGTGGGCTATCTGGCACATGTCCTGGGCATCAGGGTTTAGATGCGATTGCCCTGGCTTTTTTATGGTTTTGCTATTTATTTAATAGCTGGTTGCGCTTGTTTGGATTGCGCTAGAGCCTGATTTGACCAAAACCTGCGGATGGGGCCGGGTGCCCCCTTTGCTCAGGCCATTCAGGCGGCAGGCTGCGACTGGCTTTGCAGGTAGTTCGGCAAGCCCATTTTTTCGATCAGGCCCAATTGCTTTTCCAGCCAGTAGGCGTGGTCTTCCTCGGTGTCGCGCAGTTGGGCCAGCAGCAGGTCGCGGCTCACGTAGTCGCGCACGCTCTCGCACAGCTGCATGCCTTTTTGCAGGGCATCGCGCACTTCGTATTCCACGGCCAGGTCTTTTTGCAGCATCTCCACCACCGTGGTGCCGGGGGTGAAGGGGTTGGGGCGCATGTCAGGCATGCCGCCCAAAAAGAGGATGCGGCGCAGCAGCGCGTCGGCGTGCTGGGTTTCTTCCTGCATTTCATGGTCCAGGCGGGTGTACATCTTCACTAGGCCTTGGTCTTCGTAAATACGCGAGTGGATGAAATACTGGTCACGCGCAGCCAGCTCGCCGCGCAGCAGGTTTTTGAAATATTCGATGACTTGTGGGTTTCCCTGCATGGTGCATTCCGTTCTTCTGAGGCGGCGAGTATCGCGCGCCTGGAACGGGTTCCGGGTCATAACCCCGTATGTCACTCTGCATGCGAACCGTCATCATTAGCGCTTGCGTTGAGCCCTTTGCCCATCCACCGGCTGTTTCTGGTGGATGGGTGGAGGCCGCTCGCGCAGACCTGCGTTACAGGCTTAGAAGTCGATGGCGGCCGACAGCATCAGAGTGCGCGGCGCCCCCACCGTCACGTAGCCCGATGCCGTCACCCAGTAGGCCTTGTCGGCCACGTTCTCCAGATTGGCGCGGAACACCACGGCCTTGCCTGCCACCTTGGTGGCGTAGCGCGCGCCAATGTCCACGCGCGTCCATGCGGGCATGCGCAGGGTGTTGGCGGCGTCGTAGTACATGGCCGAGGTGTTGATCACCCGGCCGTTCAGGCTCAGGCCCTGCACCCAGGGGGTGTCCCAGTCCAGGCCCAGGTTGAAGGTGTGGTCGGGCACGCCGGTGGCGTCCTTGCCTTGGTTCACGCCGCCCTGGGTTTTGGCCATCTTGGCATCGTTGAACGAGGCGCTGGCCATGGCCCGCAGGCCGCGCTGGATTTCGCCATACGCCGTCAGCTCCAGGCCCCGGTTGCGCTGCTCGCCGCCGTAGCTGTAGATGTTGGTGGTGGGGTCGGTCAACGCATTGGGCTTGGTGATTTGGTACAAGGCCGCCTGGGTGGTCAGGCTGCCCCAGTCGGCCTTCACGCCCACTTCGTATTGCTTGGTCTTTTGCGGTGCAAACACCTCGCCCTGGTTGGCGGTGCTGGCGCCCGCAATGCCCCCAGCAGCCAGGCCCGCCGTGTAGTTGCCATACACCGAGATGTTCTTTTGCGGCTTGAACACCAGCCCCACCAGTGGCGTGACCGTGCTGGCCTTGTAGGGTGTGGAGCCATTCACGCTCTTTTGGTGGATGGTCTGGTCGCGCAGGCCCAGCGTGGCCAAAAAGCGGTTGTTGAAGAACGCCAGGGTGTCGGCCACCGCAATGCTGGACTGCGACAGATCGGCCGTTTTGCTGGGTGCACCGCGTGCGAAGTCAATGGCGGGCAGCGGTGCGGGGTGGTAGATGTTGGAGGCCACCGCGGCCGAGGTCAGGCCATAAAAGTACCCGCTTTCACGCGCCATGGTGTTGGCCGACACCACCAGCGTGTGGCCCACATCGCCCGTTTTGAAGCGCGTGCGCAGGCCTACATCGGCCGACGTGGTCTTGTTGTATTCGTCGTAATAGCCATTGGCCACGGTGAAGTTGCCCAGCGCGTCGATGCGACGCATGGCGGTGGGGAAGTTCTGGTTGCTCGTCACATCGCTGTAGCCCACGGCGCCATAAGCCGTGGTGCGGTCGTTGATGTCGTATTCCAGGCGCGAGATCACGGTCTTGGCCTTGTCCGTCAGCTCGGTGCCGGGGTACAGCGTGGTGCGGTTGTCGGGCACGGCAGGCACCTGGGTGATGCCCGCCAGGAAGGCGCTTTGTGCGCGGAACTCGGTCGTCTTGCCGCTGCTGGTCAGCGCGTCCAGCGACCAGCGCAGGCCCGCGCCTGCGTAGTCCACCCCCAGCGAGCCCAGCCCCAGGCGCTGGCGGCCGCCGTCGATGTTGCCCTCGCCATTGCGCCACACACCGTTGGCGCGCACGCCCCACTGGTTGTCTTCGCCAAAGCGGCGACCTACGTCCAGGTGGGTGCCCAGCTGGGCCTTGCCCATGTAGGTGGTGGTCAGGCGCGTCAGCGGCACGTCGCTCGCGCGCTTGGTCACCACGTTGATGCTGCCGCCCACGCTGCCGCTGGGGCCGATGCCGTTGGTGAGCGAACCAGGGCCCTTGAGCACTTCCACGCGTTCGATCATCTCCAGCGGGATGCGGGTGGAGGGCGTCAGGCCAAACAGGCCATTCATGCTGATGTCGCGGGGCGATACGGCAAAGCCACGGATCTGAAAGTCATCGCCATAGCCGCCCCGGGCCTGCAGTGTGCGCACCGAGGCGTCGCTCATCACCACGTCCGACACCGTCAGGCCTTGCTGGTTTTCAATCAGCTCGGCCGTGTAGTTGGTGGTGCTGAAGGGCACGTTCATCAAATCGGTCTTGCCCAAAATGCCCAGGTCGCCCCCGCGCGCAAACTGGCCGCCCGAGTAGGTCTTTTGCAGGCCGCCAATGGCCTCGGCTTCTTCGGACACCACCACCTCTGCCAGCGCCGCCTTTTGGGTGGGGGCTGCGGTGCCGCGCAGCACGTAGGCGCCGTTGCCTTCGCGCACGGCGCGCCAGCCGGTGCCTTCCAGCGCCTTGGCAAAGCCCGCGTCCACGCCATAGCTGCCCTGCAGGCCGCCAGAGCGGGCGCCGCCCAGCTGCGCAGCATCAAAGGCCAGGGTCACACCTGCGGCGTGGGCGTATTGCGCCAGCACCTGGGCCAGGGGGCCTGCTTCAATCGCAAACGCCTTGGCAGCGGCCGGCACGCCCGTGGCTTCTGCCGAGGTGGCAGTGCCCTGCGCATAAGCCAGGGGCGTGAGCAGCGCGGCAGCACTCAGTGCCGCAATGCGGGCCGCGCGGGCCATGGGGTGCAGGGCAAAGTGGGGGTGGGCGGCGTGGCCGCCGTTCATTCGGGTGCGGGACATGGAGCTTCCTCGGTTCGGTGGGATGGAAAAAATTCGCTTCACTGGTATGCCGAACGAGGCGTTCCCATCATGCAAAGGCTGTTACAAATTGGTAGAAAAAATTCAGGCGGCTTGTGCCCATATTCAGTGCCATTTAGGCTCCTGGCGCTTATTCATAAAGCGCTGGAAGCTATAAAATTAATAGCAAATTTGGAGGGCGGGGCGATGGCGGGCTGCGTGGGGGTGGGGCAGGCCACTCCTCACGCTGCCTCTACCCGCACCCAGTAACGGGTGCGGTAGTGCACCTGCACGGCAAAGCTGGCGGCCAGTGCGGCCAGGGCCTGGTCGGTGTGGTCCAGCGCAAACGCGCCAGACACTTGCAGATGGGCCACCTCGGGCGCGCAGCCCAGGTAGCCGGGGCGGTAGCGGGCCAGCTCCTGCACCAGCTCGCCCAGGGGCATGTCCAGGGCGATGAGCCCGCCGTTGCGCCAGCTGGCCTGCGCCAGGTGGGCCGGTTGGGGTGGCAGGGCTTCGGTAGACGAAAAATCCAGCTGCTGCCCGGCCACCAGCAGGCGCGCCTCGCCATGGGTGGGCTGTACGCGCACCGATTTTTCTTGCACCGCCACGCGGGTGTGCCCCGCGTCCAGCACCTGCACGGTGAACTGCGTGCCCAGCGCCAGCACGGTGCCCTGCGGCGTTTGCACGCTGAAGGGGCGCTGGTGCAAGTCCGGCCGGGTGCTGATCTGGATGCGGCCAGAGCGCAGCTGCAGCCTGCGCTCGTGCGCGTCAAACTGCTCGTCCACCGCCGTGGCGGTGTCCAGCGCCAGCTCAGAGCCATCGGGCAGGCCCAGGTGCAGGCGCTCGCCCGTGGCGGTGTGGTACGTGGCGCCCAGTGCCTGCCAGGGGCTGGCTTGCCACGCCAGCCACGTTGCTGCGCACCCGCCCAGGCCCAGCGCCACGCCCCGCAGCGCCGCGCGCCGTGCCAGCGGGGGCTGGGCCAGGGCCTGCAGGGCCACCGGAGCGGGGATGCGTGCCAGCCGCTGGCTCACGGCTTGCACCGTTTGCCAAGCTTGCTGGTGGCTGGCGTGGGCGCTGTGCCAGTGCTGCCAGGCCTGCTGGTCCTCGGGCGTGGCGGCTTCGTCGTGCAGGCGGGTGTGCCAGCGGGCGGCCTCGTGCAGGGCCTGGCGCTCGGCTGGGGTGCGGGTGGCGGTGGATTTCATGCAGGCGGGCAGGGTCAGACCAGGGCCAGGCAGCAGTGCTCCATGGCGCGCGTCAGGTAGTTGCTCACCGTGCGGTGCGATATGCCCAGGCGCTGGGCGATTTCGGCATAGGGCAACTCTTCCAGCTGCGCCAGCAAAAACGCTTGCCGCACCTTGGTGGGCAGGGCGCGCAGCAGGGCGTCTACCTCCAGCAGGGCCTGCTGGGCTTGCGCCTGGTCCTCGGGGGAGGGGGCTTGCTCTTCGGGCAAGGCGGCCAGGTAGTCCAGGTAGGCCTGCTCCAGCGTGCGGCGCCTGAACAGGTCGGCCACCAGCCCACGCGCCACCGTTGCCAAAAAGCGCTGCGGCTCTCGCAGGTCTGCGGGCGACAGCTCTGAGCGCATCACCCGCACAAAGGTGTCGTGCGCCAGGTCCGCCGCGTCCTCCCGGTTGCCCAGACGCTTGCGCAGCAGGCTTTGCAGCCAGGGGTGGTGGTCTAGGTAAAGCTCTTGCACGGCAACGAACGGGCAAACTGGTAAATGGGCGAAAGCGGATGTGTGAATGCAAATAGGAATGCTTATCAATTATGCCAAAGTTGGCATGTAACCCCTCATTGGGGTGCCCAGGGCCGCACTGGGTTTTGGTGCGCAGGGCACTTTGGCCCCACGCCAAGCCCGTCATGGGTTGCGGGCACAATACCGCCCACCATGCTGACTTACCCCCACATCGACCCCGTTGCCCTGCAGTTGGGCCCCCTCGCCATTCACTGGTACGGCATCACCTACCTGGTGGCGTTTGGGCTGTTCATGTTTCTGGGCACGCGCCGCCTGCGGCACGAGCCCTTTGCCTCCATCACCGGCCCCAGCGCCTGGACGCGCCGGGATGTGGAGGACATCCTTTTCCTTGGCGTGGCCGGTGTCGTCATTGGCGGGCGCCTGGGGTACTGCCTGTTCTACAAGCCCGGCTACTACCTCACCCACCCACTGGAGATTTTTGCGGTGTGGCAGGGTGGCATGGCGTTTCACGGCGGCCTGCTGGGGGTGATTGCCGCCATGCTGTGGTTTGCCCATTCGCGCAAACGCCCCTGGCTGCAGGTGGCCGACTTTGTAGCGCCCTGCGTGCCCACCGGGTTGGCCGCCGGGCGCGTGGGTAACTTCATCAACGGCGAGTTGTGGGGCCGCTTTGCCAGCCCCGATCTGCCCTGGGGCATGGTGTTTGCGCACAGCGGCTCCATGCAGCCCCGCCACCCTTCGCAGGTGTACCAATTCTTGCTGGAAGGCTTGCTGCTCTTTGTGCTGCTGTGGCTGTATGCCCGGCGTGAGCGCAAACAGGGCCAAGTGGCCGCCGCCTTCTTGGTGGGCTACGGCAGCTTCCGCTTCATCGCCGAGTATTTCCGCGAGCCCGACGCCTTCCTGGGCCTCTTGTCACTGGGCATGAGCATGGGCCAGTGGCTGTGCGTGCCCATGGTGGCCGCAGGTGTGGCGCTGTGGGTGTGGGCGCAGCGCCAGCCGGTGGTGGTGCGCAAGTGAGTTGCATGCGGCGCTGATCGGCCCAACCGCAGCCGAGCGGCCCAGGCATCCTGGCGCCGTCGGCACGGTATTTGCGGCTGCTTTCCCCATCGACACCCTGAGCCGTAAGGGCTGGCAAGTGCAAATGCAAGCGGGCTTTACCAGCGCTTGGGCAAAACCGTCGTGCTGGCAGTCTGCAGCATGGTGCTGACGATTACATCGTCAACGAGGGATTAGCCCTCATCGCGCTGCCGCAGGAGCCACGACGAGAGCCCGAACCCGAGCCACGGTGCGAGTACTGTAGGTAGCGACCACCACGGAACAACGAACAACTGCTGCAAGCGGACCGACATTGGATACAGCTCAACTTCTGGCGAAAGGCCTGCGGGGAGAAAAGCCAGAAAGCTCACTGCCCAGTAAAGGTGACTGAGAAGCATGCCTACAAGAATGGCAGCCAGAAACGTCATGCTCCGGCTTCTGAGTGAGCGGCACACAGCTAGAACGCAGCCGGTCACAAGCAGGAAGACTGGAACCGCACTTGCAAGCTGAATGATGGCAAGGGCAAGTTCCTGTCGTTGCCTGCCGAACCACATGAAGTACTGTCTTGGCACTGCAATTGCAGCAAGGTAGCCGTTGAGAACAACGACAAAAAGCTGGTAGATCGCGATGCCGGCAAGCATGGCTGCACCGAGGTGCAGCCATCGCATTGGGGAGGTTTGATGTGCCACAGTAGTGTGTTCTGCTAGGTCTAACTCTGCAGCAAACTATAGCGTGCCCATAGGTGGAGCCGGGCCCGCCGACTGTGCGCTTCGGGTGCAGCACCATCTGTTTTGAATGAATGGCGGCTTGGAGGATGGGGGGCGCTGTTGGCTCGGGCCGCCAAGCTGTCTAGCGCTGGCCCCCACGGTCGTTGCCGTATCTCACTGCACGGTGCATGGCTCTTGCCCTTTGTGCATCACCAGCCGCAGTGCGCTCTGCGGTTTGCTATTTATTTTATAGCTTCTGGCGCTTATTACAGACGAGCTGGACGCTGTTTCGGATCAAATTCCACCGCTCCCGTTGGGTCACAGCAGTGCCTGCCACTCAGCCCAGCCACCCAGGTGTTGCCCCCAGGCCGCACACCTTAAATTTTGTGTATCCCCAACCCCCGAAACTCAGGGTTTTCCCCTTGTTATTTTGCGTAATTATGAGAAATTACAGTCACCTGCAACGCGATAAAAGCTTGCAGAGCAGTGAGTGATAAGCAGCTCAAAGGGCGGTGGTCCTAGCTGCAACAGCACTCCGCAGGCAAGGCGGTTTCGCATATTTTCAGGAGCGGTTTCACACCATGCGCCCGGTTCCCAATTCACTGCACGATGAAGTCGCCTCGCGGCTGCGCGAGCAGATTTTTGGTGGCGCACTGCCGCCAGGCAGCTTTCTGGACGAGGCTGCGCTGTGCGAGCGGCTGGAGATTTCGCGCACGCCGCTGCGCGAGGCGTTGAAGGTGCTGGTGGCCGAGGGGCTGCTGCGCCATGAGCCGCGCCGGGGCTGTTTTGTGGCCGAGGTCACAGAGCGCGATCTGGATGAAATCTTCCCCGTGATCGCCTTGCTGGAAGGGCGTGCCGCCCACGAGGCCACGCAAAAGGCCAGCAGTGCCGATGTGGCGGCGCTGGAGACCTTGCACCAGCGCCTGCAGCAGTGCGCCAGCGAAGGCCGCATCACCGACTACTACGTCACCAATCACGCGATCCATGAGGCCTTTATCACCCTGGCGGACAACCGCTGGCTGGCCCAGGTGATTGGTGATTTGCGCAAGATTTTGCGTCTGGCCCGTTTGCAGCAGTTGCATGCGCCAGGCCGCCTGCAACAAAGCCTGTCCGAGCACCTGGCCGTGTTTGCCGCCCTCAAGGCGGGCAACAGTGCCGCTGCCGAAGACGCCATGCGCTCCCATTTGTTGCGCCAGCGCGATGCGCTGCGCGATGTGGCCCGTAACCAGCAATCGAGGTTGACACCATGAACAGCACCGCCGAATGGATCTCCCGCAGTGTCTCCCGTCTGCGCGCTGCCGCCCCTGCAGCGGCCAAAGAGGGCGGCAAAGGCCCTGAAAAGCAGGTCCGCACCAGTACCGACAAATCCGGCGTGACCGACGTAGTGGCCAAGGTGGCTGTGCCGCGCTCTACCCACGAGCGGCTGCAGGCCACGCTGCGCCGGGGGCAAGAGGCCTTGTCGCCCCGTGCGCTGCGCCGCTTGCTGACCGACTTGCAGGAAGTGGTGGCCCCGCAGGTGAGCGAGCTCGAAGGTGGCCGCCGCGCCCAGGCCGTGGCCGAGTGGTATGCCACGGCCGAGGCTGAGGAGCGGCGCGACATGTGGCTGCTGCTGTGCGAGCAGTTTGCGCCCGATGCCACGCAGTTCAAATCGGCCCGCCAGCGCTACGAGGCCGCCGCAGGCACGGCCGAAGAGGGGCAGGCCGAAATCTCGCTGCGCCGCGCGCTGGTGTCACCGCGCACCCGGCTGCTGCAGCGGTTTGCGGTGTTCCCCGAAGGCATGCGCTTTTTGGTGGACATGCGCGCTGAGCTGCTGCCGCTGCTCAAAAGCGACAAGCGCTTGCTGGCGCTCGATGCCGAGCTGGAGCACCTGTTCTCGACCTGGTTTGACGTGGCATTTTTGGAGCTGCGCCGCCTGTCGTGGGACTCGCCCGCTTCGCTGATTGAAAAGCTCATCAAGTACGAGGCGGTGCACGACATTCGCAGTTGGGCCGACCTGAAAAACCGGCTGGACAGCGACCGCCGCTGCTACGGCTTCTTCCACCCCCGGCTGCCCAACGAGCCGCTGATTTTTGTGGAGGTGGCGCTGGTCGACAAAATCTCGTCCAGCATCACGCCGCTGCTGGACGAGGCCGCCGCCCCGGCCGACCTGGCCAAGGCCACCACGGCCATTTTTTATTCCATCAGCAACACGCAGACGGGGCTGCGGGGCGTGAGCTTTGGCGATTCGCTCATCAAGCATGTGGTGGAGACGCTGACGCAGGAGTTTCCACGGCTGCGCACCTTTGCCACGCTGTCGCCCATTCCGGGTTTTCGCGCCTGGCTGGGCAAGCATGCTGGTGCCATGCTCGAGCGCCTGGACGACAAGCGCCGCAGCGAGCTGGGCCGTGCGGTGGGGTTTGAGCCGCCACAGCCCACGCACTTTCTGGCTGCGCTGGACAAGCCACTGGAGCTGGATGCCAAATCCCCCGTGCGCCAGATGCTGCTGGAGTGCGCGGCGTACTATCTGGGCCGCGAGATGCAAGAGGGCAAGCCGGTGGACGCCGTGGCGCGCTTTCACCTGGGCAACGGGGCCCGCGTGGAGCGCCTGAACTGGGCGGGTGACCCCTCTGCCAAGGGGCTGAAACAATCGTATGGGTTGATGGTGAATTACCTGTACGACTTGAAGCGCATAGACAAGCACCGCGGCTTGTTGGCGCAGGGCAAAGTGCCAGTGTCGGGAGACATCGACAGCCTTTGCCGCAACTGATTGCCACGCCGCCTGGGCTTGCTGCGGCGGATGGCAAGGGACGGACTTTCCTATTTTTATAACGACGACAGGAGACAAGGAATGACGAGAGACAACAACCTGCAGCGCCAACACCTGCAGCGGCGCCAACTGCTGCGCGCAGCCGCTGGCACGGGCCTGGGTTTGCTGGGCACGGGCAGCCTGTGGGCGCAGGCATCGGCTTGGCCCTCCAAGCCAGTGAACCTGGTGGTGCCATTTCCGGCCGGGGGCGGCACCGACGCCTTTGCCAGGCCGCTGGCGGCGCAGTTTTCCAAGTCCACCGGCAAGATGCTGGTGATTGACAACCGGGGTGGCGCAGGTGGCACCGTGGGGGCCAGCTTTGCAGCCCGCGCGGCGGCCGATGGCTACACGCTGTTCATGGGCGGCGTGCACCACTCCATCGCACCCGCCATGTACCCCAAGCTCGACTACGACATCGAGAAAGACTTCATCCCGCTGGCCTTGCTGGCCCGCGTGCCCCAGGTGCTGGTGGTGAACCCCAAGATCCCCTCGACCAACTTCAAGCAGTTCCTCGACCACGTCAAGAAAAACCCCGCCAAGCTCAACTACGGCTCGGCCGGTGCGGGCACATCGCACCACCTGGCGGGCGAGTTGTTCAAGCAGCAAACCGGCACCTTCATTACGCACATTCCCTACCGTGGCGCAGGCCCGGCGCTGCAAGACCTGATTGGCGGCAATGTGGACATGATGTTTGACGGCCTGGGCTCGTCGGCCGCGCACATCAAGGGCGGGCGCATCAAGGCGCTGATGGTGTCGGGTGCCAAGCGCAACCCAGCCTTCCCCGACGTGCCCTGCGCCGCCGAAGTGGGCCTGCCCGACTACACCGTGACCACTTGGTACGGCCTGTGGGCCCCCAAGGGCACGCCCGCCGATGTGCAAGCGCGCATCGTGGAAGAAGCCAAGCGCCTGGGCACGTTCGATGAGCTCAAGACCATCTGGGCCGCTAACGGCGCTGACTACGGCGGCATGACGCAGCAGCAGTTTGGCGCGTTTGTGAGCAGCGAGGTCAAGCGCTGGGCGGAGGTGGTCAAGGCCTCTGGCGCGAAGCTGGATTAACCCCCTGAGGCGCTTTGCGCCTTCCCCCTGAAGGGGGACGCCACCGGTGGCCTGGCAGAGCCAGCTCCACGGTGGCCCTGGCGATGGCGCCGCGCGGGCTCTGAGGGCTGATACGGATTTGTGTTCAGTTCATCAGAACCCAAACCGTTCGGGCTGAGCCCTTCGACAGGCTCAGCACAGGCTTGTCGAAGCCTTACGCGGCGCTTTGACTGCGCTCAGTGAACGGATTTGTATTTTTGAATGCCTACGAATATGAGTAGCTTGCACAAGTGGATGGATTGCCAACATGTCGGGTGAAGTATTGATGGAAGTCGGTGAGGGCGGTGTGGTGCATGTCACGCTGCGCCACACCGGGCGGCTGAACGCCATGTCGCGGGCGATGTGGCGGCAACTGCGTGCGGTGTTTGAGGACGTGCAGCGCCGCACCGATGCGCGCTGTGTGCTCATCGCGGGCGAGGGCGGGGCGTTTTGCGCGGGGGGCGATATTTCGGAATACCCCGGCTTTCGCTTCGATGCCGCAGCACTGCGCGACTTTCATGAAAACGACGTGTGGGGCGGGTTGAATGCCATGCTCCAGTGCGATGTGCCCATCGTGGCCAGCATCAGCGGCGCCTGCATGGGCGCGGGGGTAGAGATTGCCAGCTGCTGCGATGTGCGCGTGGCTGGCGCATCGGCCCGCTTTGGCGCCCCCATTGCCAAGCTCGGCTTTCCCATGGCCCCGCGCGAGGCGCAATTGGTGGCAGGCGCTGTGGGCGATGCCACGGCCCGCCAGATGTTGCTGGAGGCCGCCACCTTCAACGCCGCAGACATGCAGGCGCGCGGCTTTTTGAGCCGCGTGGTGGCCGACGACATGGTCGCCACCGAAGCCCTGGGCAGCGCCCGCCGCATCGCCGCACTGGCCCCTGGCGCCGCCCGCATGAATAAGCAGGTGCTTAGGGCATTAAAAATGCCGCTAGCGCAGGACGGTAAAGCGCAAGCAGCTATTGAAATGATAGTAAATGGCCCGCAAGACCCCTACGCCTATGCCGACAGCCCCGAGCACCGCGAAGGCATCACCGCCTTTCTAGAAAAGCGTTCGCCCCAGTTTGATTGAGAGTGCCTTTGTGAACTTGAAATATCTGATCGGGCGGAGCCCGCAATAAGGGTGGGATGGCGAACACGCGCCTCTGTGAACCTCAAATATCCGTTCGGGTTGAGCTTGTCGAAACCTGGCGCGAGGTTTGCACAGGCTTGTCGCCGCCCCCTGTCCTGAGCCCGTCGAAAGAATCTGTTCGAACGCTTCCACCCAGTTTGCGCCGAATCCATCAACCGCTTCATTCAAAGCTCACCATTTCCTCAACCGCTCACCTCCGTTACTCCTGAATTGCCATGAGCCAACACAACCTCTTCAGCGCCTTGCGCGCAGCCTTCCCGTCTGACCTGGACAGCACCGCCGTCGAAACCACGGCCGCAGACGGCTCCCCGCTGTTCTACACCTGGCGCGACCTGGACCGCGCCAGCGCCCGCATCGCCAACCTGCTTGCCTCGCTCAAGCTGCCCGAGGGCAGCCGCGTGGCCGTGCAGGTCGAAAAGTCGGTCGAAGCCATGGCGCTGTACCTGGCCACGCTGCGCGCGGGCTACGTCTTCTTGCCCCTTAACACCGCCTACCAAAGCGCCGAGATCGAATACTTCATCGGCAACGCCGAGCCCGCCGTGGTGGTGTGCAGCCCCGGCAACTTCGGCTGGGTCAGCAAAATCGCCTTCACCCTGGGCACGCAGCATGTGTTCACCCTGGGCGATGACCGCACCGGCAGCCTGCTCGAGCGCGCCACCCACCACAGCGACGAGCACCAGGTCGTGGCCCGCAGTGCTGACGACCTGGCCGCCATCCTCTACACCAGCGGCACCACCGGCCGCAGCAAGGGCGCCATGCTCACGCACGGCAACATGCTCAGCAACGCCGTCATGCTCAAGGACTACTGGGGCTGGAAGAAGGGGGACGTGCTCATCCACGCACTGCCCATCTTCCACGTCCACGGCCTGTTCGTCGCCATCCACGGCGCGCTCATCAACGGCAGCAAGATGATCTGGATGGCCAAGTTCGACCCCAAGGCCGTCATCGCCGCCATGCCCCGCGCCACAGTGTTCATGGGCGTGCCCACGCTGTACGTGCGCATGCTGGCCGAGGCAGGTTTGAACAAAGAGGCTGTGAAGAACATGCGCCTGTTCATCGCAGGCTCTGCACCGCTGCTCATCGAGACCTTCAAAGACTGGCAGCAACGCACCGGCCACACCATCCTCGAGCGCTACGGCATGAGCGAGACCATCATGCTCACCAGCAACCCCTACGCCGCCGACAAGCGCTACAACGGCCAGGATGAACGCCGTGGCGGCACCGTGGGCTTCCCCCTGCCGGGCGTCAGCCTGCGCGTGCAGGGCGACGACGGCAAAGACCTGCCCGTGGGCGAGATCGGCGGCATCCAGGTCAAGGGCCCCAACGTGTTCAAGGGCTACTGGCGCATGCCTGAGAAGACGGCCGAAGAGTTCACGAAGGACGGCTACTTCAAGACCGGCGACGTGGGCAAAGTCGATGAGCGCGGCTATGCCCATATCGTTGGGCGCAGCAAAGACCTCATCATCAGCGGCGGCTACAACGTCTACCCCGCAGAGATCGAGGGCTACATCAACGACATGCCCGGCGTAGCCGAAAGCGCCCTGGTCGGCGTGCCCCACCCCGACTTTGGCGAAGTGGGCGTGGCCGTGGTCATTGCCAAGCCCGGCGCCAAGCTGGATGCCGACGCCATCGTGGCCCAGCTCAAGTCGCAGCTGGCCAACTTTAAGATTCCCAAGAAGTGCTTTGTGGTGGCGGAACTGCCGCGCAATACGATGGGGAAGGTGCAGAAGAATCTGCTGCGGGATCAGTACAAGGGGTTGTTTGCTTGAATGCAAGGTCGGCATCCGGTCCCGCTTTGGCGGGGCTTGATCAGCGCAAACATCGGAATGCATCCATCCGCGAAATTTTAGGTTTGCCTAAAAGGTGGGGAGATGCATACGTTTGGCAAAAATTTCGTGTCGAAGTGCGTTATCAGACTTCTTTTGATTTTATTGTTGTCGTCTAAATCTAGTTAGACGTCACAGATGCTCCGTGCCCAAATCAGCTTCTTTCTCCCGCTTGCAGCCGCTGCGGTGATGCTGGCGTGGACCGCTGGAACCGCTCGGCCTTGGCTCTACACGTCCATTGCTGTTCTTTCGATCGCGCTTTCCGCTGCTCTCCTTTACGGCGCAATCGCGGTACTCACGCCCGGTGACGGGTTACTGCATGCATCTGCCTTGGTGGTTGCGTACGTCATGCCCGTGGCGTTCTTGGCCGCTGTACTCTGGCTTGTGCGCGGACGTGTGTCCTTGGCATCTCGCATCGGGTCTGCAGTCCTCTTGTCAGCCGCCCTCAGTTGGGTCGCGCCTATGTTTTTGCTGGTCGGCACGTGCATCGCACAAGGAAACTGTCTATGAGCGCGATGACGTCTAACAGGTCGCTGCAGCGGACGGCTTCGCCGGTCGCTGAGCTTATTCGTTAGCCAGCACATGAAAGCTCTGCCCCTGCCATGGTTTTGAATGAGTTTCTTGATTGGATGTGCGTTAACGTCAGGAAAGAAGATGAGAACGATACGTCATGCACGTATTCGTTCACTTGTCTCAAGTATCGCGAACTTGAGGCTGGACGGTCAGAGGCTGCTGGCGCTGTCACTGGGCAGCTCAGCATTCGCAAGTCTGATGGCAAGTTGAAGCTCCTCGTTCCCATGCCTGGTGATCACGAACAACGCGTAGTGGCCCGAGCCGCCCAAGTGATCATTCGCCATTGGCGCAATGGCGAGTACCCAAACAGCACAGCGCACATTGCAGGCTGAATCGGGCATGAGCGAATGACTGGGGTCAGGTCTTGCCTTTTGCCATATTTCCCAAGAGCGAATAATCCCGAGGGCTGTGGTCTGGCCTCAAGGCTGTTCAGTTGACCGATTTTCCGTTGTCGCCTTCCGTCAAAGATGACGGTAGAAAGCTGAGCGCATCGCCAGATGCGGTGTGCTATATACCGCTGTTGGCACTGTGAAATTGGTCTATTCCAGCCCCGTCAGATCTCAGTAATGAATCGCCGCATCCTAGCCATCCCCCTCGCAATCGCCTTGGTCGCGATCATTGGTGCATCCCTTGCTCCTGTCTTTCTGACTCCTCCAACGACTCCATGCACCTACCTCAGCACCCCGGTGCGCTTCCTCAAAATGGACAGCCGCCCAGTGCAAGTAGGCCGAGGCACTCGGCAGTTCACTGGCCAGTTTCCAGTGGTGGAATACAGCTATGTCGTTTCCGGCAAGAGCTACACCAGCACCCGAATGTTTTGCAGAGACAGCGAGAGCTTCAAGGTGGAATGGTCCAAGGTCGACCGCTTCTTTCACGATGCTGAAAACGGTGCCGAAGTGGTGGCGTGGTTTGCACCCTCATTACCCGAGTCGGCGTGCATCTCCATCGATGCGGAGTTCGATTACTCCTTGGTGTCGCACACTTCTTCTCAATGCCGAGCCAAGTGAGGCCTCTCTTGGCTGGTGGATGCAAGAGGTGATTGCTATTTAATTGATAGCTGCTTGCGCTTTATCTATAAGCGCTAGATCCATATTTCTATAAAACTGTTTGCGCAACGCCCGGCGCTGCCATCGCGCTTGCCTAGTCAACCCGCCATGGCTGCAGCCGTGGTGGTGGCATTGGCACTGTTCGCCCCTTGCTGCGGCGCGCAAAAAATGCAGCCCGCCCCAGCCTCCGCAGCCGCAGGTGCAGCCACCCCTTCCCCATGGTTGCAGCAATGCTCCAGCCATCCGGCCACCAGTCGGTACACCGACAAATTGGTACGGGCCGTGGGCGCGCACAGGTAGTAGCCCAGCGGGCTGTCAAAGCGGTCTTTCAGCGGCTCTACCAGCGTGCCTGCCTGCAGTTCGTCCTCCACCAAACAGGTGGGCACGATGCCCACGCCAAAGCCTGAGACGGCGGCGCGGATGATGAGTGAGTAGAGGTTGAAGCCCGGGCCGAAGCGGCTGGCGCTGGTGTCCAGGCCGTGGGCTTCCATCCAGTCTTGCCAGGCCAGGGGCACTTCGATGTGTTGCAGCAGCGTGGCGCGCATCAGGTCTTGCGGGGTGTGCAAGGGCAGGGTGTCGCGCAGTTGGGGGCTGCAGACGATGCTGGTTTCCTTGCCAATCAGGTAGCGCGCATTGGCGCTGGGCCAGTTGCCGTAGCCGTACTGGATGGCGGCGTCAAACTCGTGCGGCGTCGCAAAGTCGTGCGCGTGCTGGTAGCGCACAAAGTTCAGCGACACCTGTGGCAGCGTGCGCTTGAAGTGACCCAGGCGCGGAAACAGCCATTGCGCCGCAAACGTGGGCGGCACCGACAGGTTGAGTGAGCCGCCATCGCCCCCGTAGGACATGAGCTGTGCCGTGGCCGATTCGAGCGCGGCCATGGCGGGGCGGGTGGCGTTGAGGTAGGTGGCGCCCGCCTCGGTCAGCTCCAGCCCGGTGGCTTTGCGGATGAACAGCTTCTGGCCCAGGTAGTCCTCCAGCGCGGCAATGTGGCGGCTGATGGCGCTTTGCGTCACGCACAGCTCGCGCGCGGCCATGGTGAAGGCCTGGTGCTTGGCGGCGGAGTGAAAGGCGTTCAGCTCCGAAATAGTGGGGCAGAGGCGGCGCATAGGGTTATCCCTTGGTATGAGTGCTGCTCATGGGTGGGTGAGATTTTAGGCGTTGCGGCCAAGGGCAATTGGCCTGATAAATGCATCCTGTGACATATCGATGTCATGGATTTACCTCTGAGAGATGGTGCGCTGCACCAACTTGAGGCCGTGACATTCACCCCTGACGCCCGTGGCCTGCACTTTGCAAGCCATGAGTATTTCGGAAGTCCTCCATCACGCTTCTGCCACCTTCTTGACCTTGCTCATGACCACTTTGTTGATTGAAAACAGCCGCGTTCTGGATGTGCATGCCCTGACCTTGCGCACTGGCTTGTCCGTTTTGGTGCAGGACGGGCGCATTGCCGCCGTGGGGGCTGACTTGGTGGCCCCCGAAGGCGCCACGGTGCTGGACGCCCGCGGCATGACGCTCATGCCCGGCCTGATCGACTGCCACGTGCATGTGGTGGCGTCTTCGTTCAACCTGGGTGCCGTGGCCAAGATGCCCAATGTGTTCACCATGATGCGCTCGCTGCCCATCATGAAGGGCATGCTGGAGCGGGGCTTTACCACCGTGCGTGATGCGGGCGGCGCCGACTGGTCGCTGGCCGAGGCGGTGCGCACGGGGCTGGTGCAGGGGCCGCGCATCTTCCCTGCGGGCAAGGCGCTGTCGCAAACCGGCGGGCATGCGGATTTCCGCCAGCGCAACGACGACCTGGATGTGTGTTCGTGCGCCTACAAGCTGGGCAACATCGGCCGCGTGGTCGATGGCGTGGATGCTTGCCGCCTGGCGGTGCGTGAAGAAATCCTGAAGGGCGCCACGCAGATCAAGGTGATGGCTTCGGGCGGCGTGGCATCGCCCAACGACCCGATTGGCAACCTGGGCTACTCCGAAGCCGAGTTGCGCGCCATTGTGGAAGAGGCCTCCAACGCCAACACCTATGTGATGGCCCATGCCTACACACCGCGCGCCATTGCCCGCGCCGTGCGCTGCGGCGTGCGCACCATTGAACACGGCAACCTGGTGGATGCGCCCACGGCAGAGTTCATGGCCGAGATGGGCGCTTTCATGGTGCCCACGCTCATCACCTACGAGGGCCTGGCCAATGAGGGCGAGCGTTATGGCCTGCCTGCGGTGTCGATTGCCAAGATCGACTCGGTACGTGGGCAAGGCAAGCAGGCCATCGAGATTCTGGCCAAGGCGGGCGTGAAGATGGGCCTGGGCAGCGACTTGCTGGCCGAAACGCACTACCTGCAGTCTGACGAGCTGCGCCTGCGCGCCGAGATTCTGGGCAATGGCCCGGTGCTGCAGCAGGCCACGCTGATTGGCGCAGAGATCCTGGGCCAGCAAGGCCAGTTGGGCGAAGTGACGCCCGGTGCCGTGGCTGACCTGCTGCTGGTCGATGGCGACCCGCTGGCCGACATCGCCTGCCTGCTGGGCCAGGGCGAGCACATCCGCGCCATCGTCAAGGACGGCGCTTTCGTCAAGAACACCCTCTGAATTCCAACCCTGACCTGACCGGAGATCACCATGCAACGTAGAAATTTCGTCAAGCTCGGCGGCGCAGCAGCAGCTCTGCAGCTCCTTCCCTCCATCGGTTTCAGCCAGCAGGGCGATGTGTTCCGCATCGGCTCGCTCACGCCCATCACCGGCGCAGGCAGCCCTTACGGCCCTGGCATGCAGCAGGCCATCCGCATGGCGGTGGACGAGGTCAACGCCGCTGGCGGCGCAGGTGGCCGCAAGCTCGAACTCTTTACCGAAGACGACCAGACCAAGCCCGACGCCGCCGTGCTGGCCGCCAAGAAGCTGATCGAGGTGAACAAGGTGCAGGCGGTGCTGGGCACCTGGGCCTCGGGCGTGACGCTGGCGGTGATGCCGCTGACCGACGCGGCAG
The DNA here is from genome assembly GCF_002749705.1 of Acidovorax sp. 56. NCBI lineage: Bacteria > Pseudomonadati > Pseudomonadota > Betaproteobacteria > Burkholderiales > Comamonadaceae > Acidovorax > Acidovorax sp. 56. The sequence goes on along the minus strand of NZ_PEEV01000001.1, from coordinate 1,445,515 downwards.
GCATCATCCAGATGAACGTGTCGGGTGCGCCCGCCATTTCCACGCTGGACACCAAGGACCTGGTATGGCGCTTTCAGGCCACCAACGACCGCTTTGGCGCGGCCTTTGCCGAGATTTGCACCAAGCGCGGCTTCAAGCGCCCGGCCACGATGGCGTTCAACAACGCATCCGGCCTGGGCAACGTGGAAGGCTTCACCAAGGCCTGGGAGAAACGCGGCGGCAAGGTGGCGGCCCATGTCACCTACGAACCCAGCCGCCCCAGCTACCGCAGCGAGCTGCAGAAGATTCTGGCGGCCAAGCCCGATGTGATCGTGATGGGCTCGTACCTGCCCGACACCACCATCATCCTGCGCGAGTGGTTCCAGTCCGGCGCCGATACCAAGTGGATCATCCCCGGCTGGGCGGCCAACCCCGACCTGGTGAAGGCCCTGGGCGCAGATGTGTGCGAGGGCATCATTTCGGTGGACACGGTGTCCAACGAAAAGAGCGCTTCGTATGCCCAGTTTGACGCGGCCTTCACCAAGGCCACGGGCAAGGCGGCCTCCACCAACATCTACGCCGCCATGGCGTACGACATGGTGATCTCGCTGGCGCTGGCCATGGAGGCCGCTGGCCCCAAGGCCACGGTAGAGCAGATCAACGCCAAGATGCGCGATGTCTCCAACGCGCCCGGCACCGCCGTGTTCACCTTCGCCGAAGGCAAGGCCCAACTGGCCAAGAAGGCCAAGGTGAACTATGAGGGCGCATCGAGCAAGCTGGACTTTGACAAGGCGGGTGATGTGACGCCGGACTTTGGCGTGTTCATCATCGAAAAGGGCCAATTGGTGCGGCGCGACGTGGTGTCCATCACGATGTGACGGACCGCGCCCGGTGCGCCTGCCAGGTGCAGGCCCCGGGCATTTTTTTGCGGCGCACAGCGCAGATGTGCATGGGATGACGGAATGACGCAATGACCTGGATCGACTTTGTAAACCTGCTGATCAATGGATTGATCGAAGGCCTGGTGGTGGCACTGCCTGCCCTGGCCATGACCCTGGTGATGGGCGTTAACCGCTTTCCCAACGCAGCCACGGGCGACATGCTCACCACCGGCGCCTACGCTGCCGTGGCGGTGCAATTGCTGGGGGGCTGGCCGCTGTGGGCGGCGGCGCTCATCAGCATGGTGGTCACGGCCGTGGTGTCGGCGGGCTCGTACACGCTGATCTTTCGCAAGCTGGCCGGGCGGCCCATGGTGTCGTCCATGCTCGCGGCCATTGGCCTCGGGTTTTTGCTGCGCAGCCTGATCGGTTTTTTTGCCGGGCATGACCAGCGCACGTTTGACCTGCCCCTGGTGCGCGCCTGGAACTTTGGTGGCATTCGCGTGTTGCCCACCGACCTGGCCATTGCGGCGGTGGCCGCCGTTTGCCTGCTGGTGGTGTTTGTGCTGATCTACCGCACCAGCTTTGGCCGCCAGCTGCGCGCCGTGGCCGACAGTGCGGACCTGGCGCGCGCCAGCGGCATCCGTGCCAATGGGTTGATGCTGAGCCTGTGGCTGTTGGTGGGCGCGTTGTCATCACTGGGCGGCGTACTGCTGGGCATGAAGGCCGTGGTCAGCCCCGAGATGGGGTGGGAGAGCCTGATCCCCGCGTTTGCCGCCATGGTGCTGGGCGGCATTGGCAGCCCGGTGGGCGCGGTGCTGGGTGCGCTGCTGCTGTGTGTGGCGCAAGAGCTGGCGGTGCCACTGATGGGGCCGTCGTACAAGCTGGTGCTGTCGTTTGTGGTGTTGGCCCTGGTGCTGCTGGTGCGCCCGGCGGGCATCATGGGCCGCGTGCAGCTGGTGCGGTAAGGAGTTCGACCGATGATTGCTTACCTCTGTGCCATTGGCATCGTTGCGCTGATCTACTGCCTGCTGGCGCTGGGCCTGAACCTGCAGTTCGGCCTGACCCGGCTGGTCAACTTTGGCGTCGTGGCGTTCTTTGCCGTGGGCGCCTACACCTCGGGCCTGCTGGCGCTGCAAGGCGTGCCGCTGGTGCTGTGTTTTGTGGCGGCGGCTGTGCTCTCGGGCTTGCTGGCGCTGCCCATTGGCCTGCTGTCGCTGCGACTGCGCGATGACTACCTGGCCATCGTGACGCTCGGCTTTTCGGAGGCGGTGCGCATCTCCATCCAGCAAGAGAGCTGGCTGACCAAGGGCGTGCAGGGCTTGCCCGGCTTGCCCAAGCTGTTTGCGTCCTGGGGCAGTGGTGTGTCGGACATGGCAATTTTTGCCACGCTGCTGGCGGTGGTTGCTGTGGTGGCCTGGGGCACGGTGCGCCTGGCGGCCAGCCCGTTTGGGCGGCTGCTCAAGGCCATTGGCGACGATGAGCCCGCGTTGTCGGCCCTGGGCAAGGACCCGGCCTGGTTCAAGGTGCAGGTGTTCATGCTGGGGGCGGCGCTGGCTGGCGTGGCGGGGGCGTTCTATGCGCACTTCATCACCTTCATCACGCCAGAGCAGTTCATCCCGCTCATCACGTTTTATGTGTGGATGGGACTGGTGATGGGCGGCTCGGGCACAGTGCGCGGTGCGGTGTTTGGTTCGCTGCTGCTCATGGTGTTTCTGGAGGGATCGCGCTTTGCCAAGGACTGGGTGCCGGGCGTGTCAGAAGTCGGTATGGCCAGCCTGCGTTTGGCTGCGGTGGGCCTGGCGCTGATTTTGGTCACCCTGTACAAGCCAAACGGCCTGTTTGGAGGCAAAAACCAATGACCGCAACAACGATGCTGAAGGTGGAGGCCGTCACGCGGCAGTTTGGCGGCTTCAAGGCGGTGGACGGTGTGTCGCTGCAACTGGGGGCGGGCGAGATTCTGGGCATTGCAGGCACCAACGGTGCGGGCAAAAGCACACTGTTTGCGGCCATTGCCGGGCAGCAGCCAGCGGATGCGGGGCAGATCGAGTTTGAGGGGCATGACATTACCCGTATGCCCCCCTACCGCCGCGCGCGGCTGGGGCTGGTGCGCACCTTCCAGATTCCGCGCGAGTTCAAGAGCCTCACGGTGCACGAGAACCTGATGGCGGCTGCCGCCAACCCGCAAGGGGAGCGGCTGGTGAATGCCTTCTTCCAGACGCGCAGCCTGCGCGAGCACGAGGCGCAGCTGTCTGCCAAGGCGGACCGCATCCTGCAGTTTTTGAACCTCGCGCGGGTGCGCGATGTGACGGCGGGGGGCCTCTCGGGCGGGCAGAAGAAGCTGGTGGAGCTGGGCCGGGTGCTGATGCTGGACCCGCGTTGCATCTTGCTGGACGAGCCGTTTGCCGGGGTGAACCCGGTGCTGATCGAAGAAATTTGCGACCGCGTGCGCGAGCTGAACGGGCAGGGCATCGCTTTCATCGTGATCGAGCACCACCTGCAGGCGCTCAAGTCACTGTCGCACCGCATGATCGTGATGGATCGGGGCGCGATTCTGGCCGAGGGCGACCCGCACACGGTGCTGGACGACCCGCGCGTGCAGGAAGCCTATATGGGAGGGGTGGTATGAGCGGCGCAGACAACTTGCTGCAGATCGCGCAATTGCGCGGCGGGTATTCCGAGGTGGACATCATCCACGGCATTGACCTGGCCGTGGCGCCGGGCGAGATCGTGACCATTGCGGGCACCAACGGTGCGGGCAAATCCACGTTGGTAAAGGCGCTGCTGGGCCTGTTGCCACGGGTGGCGGGCACCATCCACCTGGGCGGACGCGACATCACGGCCTTGTCGGCCGAAGACCGCTTTGACGCAGGGCTGGCCTACGTGCCGCAGGTGGCCAATGTGTTCCCGTCGCTCACCGTGCGCGAGAACCTGTTGGTGGTGCGCGGCGTGGCAAACATCAAGCGCCGCATGGACGAGGTGCTGGCCGACTTTCCGGCGCTGGTGGAACGTTTGCCTCAGCCCGCCAGCAACCTCTCGGGCGGCGAGCGCCAGCAGCTCGCCTTTGCGCGGGCCCTTATGCCATCGCCGCGCATCATGGTGCTGGACGAACCCACGGCAGCGCTGGCGCCCTCGCTGGTCGGCAAGGTGTTTGACATGGTGCAAAAGCTGCCCGCCGCAGGCGTGGCGGTGCTGATGGTGGAGCAGCGCGCGCGCCAGGCGCTGCAGATCAGCCAGCAGGGCTACATCCTGGACCAGGGGCGGTGCGTGTTGCAGGGCCCCGCACAGGGGCTGCTGGCCGATGAGCGCATGGCGCAGTTGTATTTGGGCAATCACTGAGCCGCCCGCAATCCAGTCGGCCATGAAAAAACCCCGCTAAGGCGTTGTGCCTTAGCGGTGGGGTGCTATTTATTTGATAGCTTGTAGCGCTTGATGGGTAAGCGCTAGCACCTGTTTTTATGCTTAACGCAGCACCAGCACAGGGATGTGCGAGTGTGTCAGCACATGCTGCGTTTCGCTGCCCAGCAGCAGGCGCTTGAGGCCCTTGCGGCCGTGCGATGCCATGACGATCAGGTCGCACTTGTGCTTTTTGGCGGCAGCAATCACGGCCTCGGCCACCAGGTCGGACTTGGCGGTCACGGCTTTCACGGTCACGCCCTGGGCTTCGCCTTGGGTTTTGACGGCGTCCACCATGGCCTGGGCGGCGTCACCCCACTGGCCTTCAATGCGCTTGACGTCGCCAGCATCCACCGGCATGCCACCTTCAAAGTAACTGCGTGGGTAGCGTGGGACGACCTTGAGAGCCACCACGGAGGCGCCCGTCAGTGCGGCGAGGGACAGGCCGCTTTCCACGGCCTTGTCGGACAAGGGCGAACCGTCAGTTGCGATCAGGATGCGTTTGTACATGATGGGCTCCTCAAAGTGATGGAACAAGCTTAGGATGCATCATCTTTTGTGACTTGATCCAGGTCAATAGACATGTCACGTTGCCCGGATAGGCTTGAACCATGTCAATGTTTCGCTCTGGCGCGCCTGAATCACCGGTGACGCCTGCTGCCGCTGTGCCTCTTGCCGAGGCTGCGGTTGCGCCTACACCGCCGGCTTCGCCGTCCCTGCTCGACGATCCGCAGGAATGGGCGGGCTTTGGCCGCCCCTGCACGGCAGCCGGTGCCGCACTGGACGTGCCAGCGGGCAGTGACCCGGCCAGCACGGCGTGGGATTCGCATGTGGTGCTGGACGGCATGCACTGCGCAGCGTGCGCCCTCACGATTGAAGATGCATTGAAGTCTGTGCCCGGTGTGTTGCAGGCGGACGTGAGTGCGGCCACCCGGCGTGCCCGGGTGGTGTGGCAGCCGGGCAGGGTGCTGCCATCGCAGTGGATGGGCGCGGTGCAGGCCGCAGGCTACAGGGCCATGCCTGCCATGGATGCGTTTGTGCGTGGGCAGCGCCAGGTGGAAAACCGCCGAGCGCTGTGGCGCTGGCTGGTGGCGGGCTTTTGCATGATGCAGGTGATGATGTATGCGTGGCCTGCCTACGTGGCGCAGCCGGGTGATCTGTCGCAAGAGATGGAGACGCTGCTGCGCTGGGCATCGTGGGTGATTTCGCTGCCCGTCATCTTTTTTGCCTGCGGGCCTTTCTTTACCAGCGCGTTGCGCGATGTGCGCCAGCGGCGGGTGAGCATGGATTTGCCGGTGGCCTTGGGCATGGGCATCACCTTTGCGGTGAGCACGGCGGGCACGTTTGACCCCAACGGCATTTTTGGGCGCGAGGTGTACTTTGACTCGCTCACCATGTTTGTCTTCTTCCTGCTGACGGGGCGCTGGCTGGAGCTGCGGCTGCGCGATCGCACGGCGGGAGCCTTGGAGGCGGTGTTCAACCGCTTGCCAGACAGCGTAGAGCGGCTGGGCGCTGATGGCGCATTCACCCGCGTGGCGGTGCGCCGCTTGGTGGTGGGCGACACGGTGCGGGTGCTGCCGGGCGAGGCTTTTCCGGCCGATGGCTCCATCACGCTGGGCAGCACGCAGGCCGATGAGGCGCTGCTGACGGGGGAATCGACCCCGGTGGATCGGCCCTTGGGCAGCACGGTGACGGCCGGCAGCTACAACCTGCAGGCGCCTGTGGAGGCGCGCGTGGAGTGTGTGGGGGCTCAAACCCGGTTTGCACAAATCGTGGCGCTGATGGAAAGCGCATCGTTGCAAAAGCCCCGCCTGGCCCAGCTTGCGGATCGCATTGCCCGGCCCTTTTTGGTGGCAGTGCTGCTGGCGGCCTTTTTGGCGGCGGCCTGGTGGTGGCCCAAAGACCCAGGCCATGCATTGATGGTGGCCGTGGCGGTGCTCATCGTGACTTGCCCTTGTGCGCTGTCGCTCGCCACCCCAGTGGCCATGCTGACGGCAGCGGGCACGTTGGCGCGGCAAGGGGTGTTGGTACGCAACCTGCAAGGGCTGGAGGCGCTGGCGCAGATCGATACCGTGGTGTTTGACAAGACAGGCACCCTGACGCGCGATGCGATGGCGCTGCAAGAGGTGCGCTTGGCGGCTTCGGCGCTGGACAAGGTGGCGGCCCTGTCGCTGGCCGCAGCGTTGGCGCGGCAATCGCTGCACCCCGCATCGCGTGCGCTGGTGGCGGCGGCCGCTGCTGACGATGGGCGCTGGTTGGTCACTGACTTGCAGGAGCAGGCAGGCTTGGGCTTGAGTGCCGATGTGTTTGACCGCACTGCGCAGCAGCCGCTGGGGCGTGTGCGCCTGGGGTCGGCTGTGCATGCCGGGGTGGCTGATGGGGCGGCCGATGCTGTGGGGGCAGCGCTTGCCGGGCCCCTGGATTCAACGGCTTTGTGGGTGGTGCTGGCGCAGGAAGGCGCACAGTCTGGCCAGGAATCATCCCTGGAACTGGCCCGCTTTGGGTTGGTCGAGGATGTGCGCGGCGAAGCGGCTGCCGTGGTGCAAGCGCTGGCCAAGGCGGGCTTGGCGGTGCAGATGCTGTCTGGCGACCGCCCTGGGGCGGTGCAGCGCGTGGCAGCACAGGCGGGCATTGAGCAAGCCCGTGGTGCGTGCACCCCCCAAGACAAGTTGCAAGCGTTGCAAGCGCTGCAAGCCCAAGGCCACCATGTGGCCATGGTGGGCGATGGGCTCAATGACGGCCCGGTGATGGCGGGCGCCCATGTGTCGTTTGCCTTTGGCCGATCGGTGCCGCTGGCGCGTTCGCGGGCGGATTTTGTGGTGCTGGGCGACAGCTTGGCGCTGGTGCCACAGGCAGTGCTGTTGGCGCGCAAGACGCTTTCTATCGTGCGCCAAAACCTGTGGTGGGCGGCTGGCTACAACGCGCTGTGCGTGCCGTTGGCTGTGGTGGGCTGGATGCCCGCGTGGCTGGCGGGGCTGGGCATGGCGCTCAGCTCGCTGTTGGTGGTGCTGAACGCGGCCCGCTTGTCCAGAGGCTTGCCCGCCGTTCTGTCGGCAGAGCAGGGCGGCCCTTCTTCTTTTACGGTTGCGGGTGTTTTGCCAGCAGCCTCTTCATTCAATGCTGTGGAGCCCGCCTGATGGACATCCTTTATTTGCTGATTCCTTTGTCTGTGGTGCTTGTGCTCATGATCCTGGCGGGCCTGTGGTGGGCGGTGTACCGGGGGCAGTTTGAGAGCGTGGAGCAAGAGGGGGAGCGCATTCTCCGGGACGGTTGACTTTCGTCAATAACCGCAATGCCAGTCTGGTTAAAACTTGTATCGCAATACAAAGAGGTGTCCGATGGATTTTCCAAAAACAAATGCTGCGCACTACAACGACACTGTCGTGCGGCAGTTCTCTATCATGGCCGTGGTCTGGGGGGTGGTCGGCATGCTGGTGGGCGTCATCATCGCCGCCCAGTTGGCTTGGCCTGAACTCAACCTCGGTATTCCGTGGCTCAGCTACGGTCGCTTGCGTCCGCTGCACACCAATGCAGTGATCTTCGCGTTTGGCGGCTGCGCGCTGTTTGCTACCAGCTACTACGTGGTGCAGCGCACCAGCCAGGTTCGGTTGTTTGCCCCCGCTCTGGCCTCGTTCACGTTCTGGGGCTGGCAACTGGTCATCCTGGCGGCGGCGATCAGCCTGCCGTTGGGCTACACGTCCGGCAAGGAATATGCAGAACTGGAATGGCCCATTGACATCCTGATCACGCTGGTCTGGGTGTCCTACGCCATCGTGTTCTTCGGCACGGTGGGCACCCGCAAGGTCAAGCACATCTATGTGGCCAACTGGTTCTTTGGTGCTTTCATTCTGGCTGTAGCCTTGCTGCACCTGGTGAACAGTGCCGCGGTGCCTGCAGGCTTCATGAAGAGCTACTCGGCCTATGCTGGCGTGCAAGATGCCATGGTGCAATGGTGGTACGGCCACAATGCGGTGGGCTTCTTCCTGACGGCAGGCTTCCTGGGCATGATGTATTACTTCATCCCCAAGCAAGCAGGTCGCCCTGTGTACTCGTATCGCCTGTCGATCGTGCACTTCTGGGCTCTGATCTTCACTTACATGTGGGCGGGCCCTCACCATCTGCACTACACCGCGCTGCCTGACTGGACGCAATCCGTCGGTATGGTGTTCTCCCTGATCCTGCTGGCCCCCAGCTGGGGCGGCATGATCAACGGCGTGATGACGCTGTCTGGCGCATGGCACAAGCTGCGCGACGATCCTATCTTGCGCTTCCTGATCGTGTCCTTGTCGTTCTACGGCATGTCCACATTCGAAGGTCCGATGATGTCCATCAAGACCGTCAACGCCCTGAGCCACTACACCGACTGGACCGTGGGCCACGTGCACTCGGGTGCCTTGGGCTGGGTGGGTTTGATCTCCATGGGCTCGCTGTACTACCTGGTGCCCCGTCTGTTTGGCCGTGAAAAGATGCACTCCATCAAGGCCATTGAACTGCACTTCTGGATGGCCACCATTGGCATCGTGCTGTACATCGCAGCGATGTGGATTGCCGGTGTGATGCAGGGCCTGATGTGGCGCGCCGTGAACCCTGATGGCACGCTGACCTATACCTTCGTTGAAAGCGTGAAGGCCACTTACCCCTTCTATGTGATCCGTGTAGCCGGTGGTCTGCTGTACCTGGGCGGCATGCTGGTGATGGCCTGGAACGTGTGGGCCACTGCAATCTCTGGCCGCTCGGTCAAGGTGGCGATTCCCGCCGTGAACGCAGCCCACGCTTGAGCCTTAAGGAGCCAATATGTCTCAAAACAATAAGCAAGCTTCTGCCGGTTTCAGCCACGAGAAGATTGAAACCAACAACTTCCTGATGATCGTGCTGATTCTGCTGGTGATCGCCATTGGCGGTCTGGTGGAAATCGTGCCCCTGTTCTTCCAGAAGTCCACCACTGAGGCTGTCAAGGGTGTAGAGCCCTACACCGCTGTGCAGCTCATGGGCCGCGATGTGTACATCCGCGAAGGTTGCTACAACTGCCACTCGCAGATGATCCGTCCCTTCCGTGCAGAAACTCTGCGCTATGGCCACTACTCGGTCGCTGGCGAGTTTGTGTACGACCACCCTTTCCAGTGGGGTAGCAAGCGCACAGGCCCTGATCTGCACCGCGTGGGCGGCAAGTACAGCGATGAATGGCATCGCATCCACTTGAACAACCCGCGTGATGTGGTGCCCGAGTCGAACATGCCTGCCTACCCTTGGCTGGAGAAGACCACCATTGATCCCACGGATGTCGCGCCCCGCATGAAGGCCTTGCGCACGGTGGGTGTGCCTTACACCGACGCGCAGATCACTGCCGCAGCGGATGAGGTCAAGGGCAAGACCGAGCTGGATGCGCTGATTGCCTACCTGCAAGTCATGGGCCGCGCGCTCAAGTAAAGGAGAGCAGCAATGGACATCACCACCATGCGCATCGTGGCCACACTGGCCTCGATGGTCTGCTTCATCGGCATCTGGGTGTGGGCCTACATGGGCCGCAATCGCGCCCAGTTCGACGAGGCCGCTCGCTTGCCGTTTGAGCAAGAATGAACTCCACCAGAATGAGAAAAACCCATGAGTGACTTCACCAGCAATTTCTGGTCGGTCTTTGTGACCGCGCTGACTTTGATCGGCATCTTTGGCTGCGCCTTGCTGCTTTGGATGGCCGGCCGCAAAAAGGTCGTGGCAACGGCCGACAACACCACAGGCCACGTCTGGGACGAAGACCTGGTTGAAATGAACAACCCCCTGCCACGCTGGTGGGTGTGGATGTTTGTTATCACCATCATCTTTGGCTTGGGCTACCTGGCGGCTTACCCAGGCCTGGGCACCTCGGCTGGCAAGCTGGGCTGGACCCAGAAGGGCGAGTACGAGGCTGAAGTGGCAAAGGCCAACAAGGAGCTGGAGCCTTTGTATGCACGCTTTGCCGCCATGACACCTGAAAGCATTGCGGTTGACCCGCAAGCCAAGGCGATTGGTGAGCGCTTGTTCATGAACAACTGCGCGCAATGCCACGGCTCAGATGCCCGCGGCAGCAAGGGTTTCCCGAATCTGGCGGATGGCGACTGGCTGCACGGCGGCACCCCAGACAAGATTCTGGAAACCTTGCAAAAGGGCCGTATTGGCAACATGCCTCCCATGGCTGCAGCAGTGGGCACGCCTGAAGATGTGCGCAACCTGTCGCACTACGTGTTGAGCCTGTCGGGCAGCCCCCATGATTCCTTGCGCGCCTCTTTGGGCAAGTCCAAGTTCACGGCATGTGCCGCCTGCCACGGCATGGACGGCAAAGGCAACCAGGCCCTGGGTGCCCCTAACCTGACCGATGACATCTGGCTGCATGGCTGGGGTGAGGCGGCTATCACTGCCATGATCAATAACGGCAAGGTCAACCAAATGCCTGCGCAGGCAGAAAAGTTGACGGAGGCCCAGATCAAGGTGCTGGCCTCGTATGTTTGGGGTTTGTCAAACAACAAGGCTCAGTAAGCTGGGTACGGGGCGGTATCGGGTGATACCGCCCTTTGTTGTTTGGGTTGAGAAGTTTTGAAGAATTAAAGAGCGCCACCATGAAGCAACCCAGCGAGTCTCCTCGCAAGGTCATTCCCATCGCTCCCGTTGCGGCTGATGCTTCCGATGCCTCCAGCAGCCAGGTTGAGATCGTCTCCCTGTATGAGGCGCAGAAGAAGATTTACCCGCGCTCGATCAGCGGCTTGTTTGCCCGGTGGCGCTGGGCCATGGTGTTCCTTACCCAGTTGGTGTTTTATGGCCTGCCCTGGCTGGAGTGGGGGCAGCGCCAAATGGTGCTGTTCGATCTGGGCGCGCGCCGCTTTTACATTTTTGGTCTGGTCCTGTACCCGCAGGATTTCATCTATCTCACGGGGCTGCTGATCATCTCAGCACTGTCTCTGTTCTTGTTCACTGCCGTGGCAGGGCGCTTGTGGTGTGGGTTTGCGTGTCCACAAACGGTGTACACCGAAATCTTCATGTGGATTGAGCACAAGATCGAAGGTGATCGCAGTGCCCGATTGCGCCTGGATGGCGGTCCATGGACCTTTGAGAAGGTTCGCAAAAAGTTTTTCAAGCAAGCCGTTTGGATTGCAGTAGCCCTGTGGACGGGGTTCACTTTCGTTGGCTACTTTGTGCCGATCCGCGAGCTGGGTGCTGAGCTGATCGCGTTGCAGGGCAGCTGGCAGATTTTCTGGGTGCTGTTTTACGGTTTTGCCACCTATGGCAATGCGGGCTTCATGCGTGAGCAAGTGTGCAAGTACATGTGTCCTTATGCACGCTTTCAGAGCGCCATGTTTGACAAGGACACGCTCATCGTCAGCTACGACGTAGCGCGTGGTGAGCCGCGTGGGCCCCGCAGCAAGACCGTGGATCACAAGGCCAAGGGCCTTGGGGATTGCATCGACTGCACGCTGTGTGTGCAGGTGTGCCCTGTGGGTATTGATATTCGCAAAGGGCTGCAGTACGAGTGCATTGGCTGCGGGTTGTGCGTGGATGCGTGCAACACCGTCATGGACAAGGTGAAGTACCCCCGTGGCTTGATTCGGTTTACTACCCAGAACGGCGTCGTGAAGCGTTGGTCGCAGTCCCAGATCCTGCGGCGTGTGTTGCGGCCCCGTGTGCTGATTTACAGCGCCGTGCTGGTGGCCTTGTGTGTGGCCATGCTTGCCAGCCTGATGACCAGAACGCCTTTGAAGGTCGACGTTGTACGGGATCGCGCCGCCTTGTCTCGCATCGTTGCGGGCGGTAAGCTGGAGAACATCTACCGTATCCAGATCATGAATGCGACGGAGTCGCCTCAGCGCTACCACGTAGCAGCCAAGGGGCTGGAAGGCTTGGAGGTTGTATCGGAGTCTGCTGTGGACATTGAGCCTGCGCAGTCACGTTGGGTGGCGGTGCGCTTGCAGGTGCCCTATGGGTCCGCAACGCCGGGTTCGCATCCTGTGACGTTTGAGATTGGGGCGGAAGGTGGTGGCGCCCATGTATCGGAAAAAACGGTCTTTTTGGTTCCTCGGTAAGCAGCCTCTGGTCTCGCTGTCTTACCCGTTTTGATGGAGTTTGCTATGTCTTCGATTTCCTCTTCAGCACCCGCACCCGTTCAGGCGGCCCCTTGGTGGAAGTTTGGCCATGTTTGGCTGGTGCTCTCTGGCCCCGCTATCGTCGTGGTAGCAGGCTTCGTCACCTTGTGGATTGCAGTGTCCAGCCCTGACCCCGTGGTGGCCGAAGACTACTACCAGCAAGGCATTGATATCAACAAGAGGCTGGAGAACCCGCAGCCTGGCATGGCACCTGCGCTCAAGGGCCGCAACCATGCCGTGACACCGCTCAAAGACCAGCCCCGCTAGTTGCGGGGCCAGGGCCTCCATGACGGTGCGGTAGGCCCAGGCATCGATGCCTTCTCAAAACCATACGGAGACACCACGATGTGGACACAGCGTTTGATGTGGATTGCTTGGCCGGCCTTTTTGGTCGCGGGGGCTTTGGAGGTGTTGGTGTTTGCCATGGTGGACCCCCAAGACCTGCACTGGTTTGGGCAGCCGCTGGCATTGTCTCGGCTGGGGGTGTACACGCTGGCCTTCTTTGCCTTCTGGGTGCTGACCATGGCGTCCGGCGCTTTGACCACGCTGCTGGCCATGTCACCGTTTGAACTCAACCGCTGTCCTGTGCCTGACCAAGATCGACCTGACGATTGCCGCAAGACACCGTCTTGCCCATGAGGCCGGATGGCATGCCTCCGTTAGTCGGCATGCCTCAAGACCCAACCGATCAGTGGCAGGCTTGTTGGTTGTTCACGATGCGGCGCAGTGCGTCGGTATCCAAAATTCGCACGTGGCGTTGTCGAACTTCGACGGTTCCATCCTCTACGAATTTGGAGAAGGTGCGGCTCACGGTTTCCAATTTGAGGCCCAGGTAGCTGCCAATTTCTTCCCGGGTCATGCGCAGCACCAACTCCGATTGAGAGAAGCCGCGGGCATGCAGGCGCTGTACCAGGTTGAGCAGGAAGGCAGCCAAACGCTCTTCAGCCCGCATGCTGCCCAAAAGGAGCATCACGCCGTGTTCGCGCACGATTTCGCGGCTCATGATTTTGTGCACATGGTGCTGCAGTGCAGTTACTTCGCGTGAGAGTTCTTCAATGCGATCAAACGGCATCACACAGACTTCGGCGTCTTCCAATGCCACGGCGTCGCAGGTATGGTGATCATTCACAATGCCATCGAGGCCGATGATCTCACCGGCCATTTGAAAGCCCGTGACTTGATCGCGACCATCTTCAGTGGCTACGCAGGTCTTGAAGAAACCCGTGCGAATGGCGTACAGCGAGGTGAAGGCTTCGCCATTGCGAAAGAGTGTGCCACCGCGCTTGACTTTGCGGCGCACGGCCACCACCTCGTCGATGCGCTGCAGCTGTTCGTCATTGAGGCCAACGGGCATGCATAGCTCGCGGAGGTTGCAGTTGGAGCAAGCGACTTTGATGGTGAGCGGATTCATGGCACAGAAACCTGGTTGATGTTCGGGCATATCGTGCACGACGAGGGAGGCCGGTATGCCTCGGTCTGCGAGTAGTAGCAGATGATATGCATCAAATTGTCGCTCTTGTGGAGATGACTTCACTTGATGCAGGTCAAGGACGCAAGAGGAGGGGTGCGGCACAGTAAGCTAGTACGCAAGGATATCCCCATGACCGCAGTTACCCCAGAACTCCTGACCCGCTTTGACGTGCCAGGTCCTCGATACACCTCCTACCCCACGGCAGACCGTTTCGTGGAGGCATTTGGCCAAGAGGAATATTCCTTGGCATTGGCGCAGAGGCATCTGGGGACAGGTGCCAAGGCAATGCCATTGTCACTGTACGTGCACATTCCATTTTGCGAGTCGCTATGCTACTACTGCGCTTGCAACAAGATCATCACCAAACACCATGACCGCGCCGATGTCTATTTGCGCTACCTGAGCCGTGAGATTGATCTGCACACGGCCCAGTGCGGTGCAGGGCAGGTGGTCAGTCAGCTGCATTTGGGGGGGGGGACTCCGACGTTTCTCTCGGATGAGGGCTTGCGCGAACTCATGTCTATGCTTAAGCGCAGCTTCACGCTGGCGCCTGGAGGGGAGTATTCGATCGAGGTGGACCCGCGGACCGTGGATGCCGAGCGCTTGGCCTTGCTGGCTGAGTTGGGTTTTAACCGGCTGAGCTTTGGTGTGCAAGACTTTGACACTGAGGTGCAAAAAGCCGTGCACCGGGTCCAGCCCGCTGAGCAGGTCTTTGCTTTGGTGGAGTCCGCCCGGTCCATTGGGTTTGATTCCATCAATGTGGATTTGATTTACGGCTTGCCACGCCAGACCCCTGAGTCATTTGACCGTACGCTGTCCCAGATTGCTCAGCTCCGCCCGGATAGGATTGCGCTGTACGCTTATGCCCATTTGCCAGACCGCTTCAAGCCCCAGCGCCGCATCATCTCCGCTGAACTGCCCACAGGGGGCGCGAAGGTGGCCATGTTGTCGCGTTCGCTCGATGCCTTTTTGGAGGCAGGCTACGTGTACGTTGGCATGGACCATTTTGCGCTGCCCACCGATGCCCTGGCCATCGCCAAGCGGCAAGGGCGCTTGCACCGCAATTTCCAGGGGTACAGCACGCAGCCTGACTGCGACCTGATTGGCTTGGGCGTATCGGCCATTGGGCGCATTGGCGCCACCTATAGCCAAAATGCCAAAACTCTGGATGAGTACTACGACCACCTCGACCAGGGGCGTCTGCCCGTGGTCCGTGGCTTGGCACTGAATCGGGACGATCTGGTGCGCCGTGCTGCCATCATGGCCTTGATGTGCCAAGGCGAGTTGCTTATTGAGCCCATGGAGCAAGCTTGGCTGATTGACTTCCGCCGCTACTTTGCTGCTGAGTTGGATCAGCTCCAGGACATGCAGACCCAAGGCCTGGTAGAGATCGGTGACGAGGGTGTGCGTGTGACGGCTATGGGGTGGTTCTTTGTGCGTGGCATTGCCATGGTGTTTGATCGCTACCTGCAAGCTGATCGCACGCGGGCCAAGTTCTCTCGCATCATCTGACCCTCGATATGACTGGTGCTGTGGCCTGGACGGCGTTGGTGATGGGGCTCCTGGGTGGGACCCACTGCGTTGCCATGTGTTCGGCACCTTGCGGTGCGGTGGTGGGGGCGGGCGCTTCAGCGGCAGAAACTCGTCCTGCAGAGCAGCCTGTGCACTGGATGCCGCGCAGCGCAGCACCTTCTTTTCTGCGCCAGTTGGCTTTTCACAGCGGCCGTGTGCTGGGCTACTCGCTGCTGGGGGCCTTGTCGGCCTGGGCGATGGACAGCCTGGCCTGGGTCACCCAGCAATCCATGGCGCTGCGGCCCGTGTGGACGCTCATGCACGTTGCTGTGCTGGGTTGGGGGCTGATGATGATGGTTCAGCTGCGCCAGCCTGCCTGGGTGGAGCAGGCCGGTCGCTCGGTGTGGGCGCGTGTCAGTCCCTTGGTGGGCACCCCTGCCGGGGTGGCGTCGGCCGGTGTGTTGTGGGCTCTGATGCCCTGTGGGCTGCTTTACTCTGCGCTGTTGGTGGCCGCACTCAGTGGCGGCCCTGTGCAAGGGGCATTGTCGATGGCGCTCTTCGCTGTGGGCAGCGGCCTGTGGTTGGTCGGTGGCCCGCTGGCATGGCATTGGGGGCGTAAGCACCTCCAAGCGTTGCGGGGTGATTGGGGGGCTCGTATCAGTGGCGCCCTATTGTGCGGCGTTGCGGTGTGGGCGCTGTGGATGGACTTGGTGTACAAGCCTTCACTGTGGTGCCGTTGAGCCAGGCGCTTGGCCTTGCTTGCTAAGAACCTGTTCAAAGAGTCGGCCGACTGCTTTGGCTTGCATGGCCCGCGATCAGTCGGTCGCTTTTTGACAATTTCACTACACTCTGCCAGCTTTTACATCTTGCTGGAGCTGCCGATCCACCTTTGCTAGGCAGCCATTTTTCTGCCTCTGGCGAACGGCGCGCTGAGAGGGCCCCGCTGGGCACATGGTTTTGCGGCTTTGGTGTCTGATTTCGACCTCTTTTCCAGAAAAGCACTGCTGGAAATAGGGGGTAAACGCCTTGCTCAGGCGGCCATCAGAACTGGTGATAATGGGCTTAACAATTGTCGCGGCATTGTTACATTTCCCCACTGTCACCTATTGCGCTGTGAATACCTCAGTTCTTATCGATATCAGCCAGTTGCGAATTGGCATGTATATCCAGCTGGATTTGAGTTGGATGCAGCATCCGTTTCCCGTCAGCAATTTCAGGGTGGGTTCCGCGGAGCAGATCGCAACCCTGCGCGAGTTGGGACTCACCCAAATCAAGGTGCTGCCCAAGAAAAGCGATCCAGAGTTTCGCCATGGCGTGATTCCGCCAGAACCCGAAACCCCGTCAGCATGCCCAGAGCCCGCATCGCCGGAGCCCGTTGTTGCCGATCAACCCTCTGCCTCATTGACCGCCGGGGCCGAGAATGCCCTGGCGTTGCGGCGCAGGCTGCTGCTGGCAGCCCAAAATGCTTCTTTGTTGGCCTGCGATCAGCGCTTTCGCTTGGCCACTCGCCAGTACATGGCGATGGAGAAACTGGTCAGTGACCAGCCCCAGGCTGCGCAAGCTGAGGGGACATCGCTGGTTTCAGAGTGTGTGGATGAGTTGCTCGAAAGCAGCGACTCGGTCATTCGCCTGCTCTCAGAAGGCGTTGGCGAGCCCGGCGCACTGCATCCCGTGAATGTCATGGTGCTCAGCCTTTTGCTGGGCAAAGCGCTGGGCATGAAAAGCGCCGAGTTGCATGACCTGGGTGTCGCCGCGTTGCTGCACGACATCGGAAAAATGGGCATGCCGCTGCAGCTGGCCCATGTCTCTTCTTCCATGACCCTCGCTGAACGCTCGCGCTACGAGGGGCATGTGGCCGCCTCGGTGGCGTTGGCTACGCGCATGGGTTGGGGCAAACCGGTGCTGGCCACCATCGCGCAGCACCATGAAATGGTCGATGGTTCGGGCTTTCCTTTGCGTCGTGGCGCGGCAGAGTTGAGTCGATCCAGCCAAGTGGTGGCGCTGGTCAATCACTATGACCGCATGTGCAGCCCCATCGGAGGAGGGGGCCTTACGCCCCACGAAACCTTGTCTGTGATCTTTGCACAGCACAAGGCGCGGTTTGATTCGGTGGTGCTGGGTGCCTTCATCCGCATGATGGGGGTGTACCCCCCAGGCTCCATCGTCCAGTTGGTCAACGACCGTTATGCCATCGTGGCATCGGTCAACTCTTCGCGGCCTCTGCGTCCTCGGGTGATCGTGCACGACTCGCGCATTCCCAAGGACGAAGCCCCGATCCTGGATTTGGAGACGGTGCCAGAACTGGGCATCCGGCGCAGCCTGAAACCTTCGCAGTTGCCTCGCGATGCGCTGGACTACCTTTCCCCGCGCAAGCGCATCTGCTACTTTTTTGAGCGTGCAGTCAGCCCAGACTCCGTCGAAGCAGAGGTTCAGGCGTTGTGACATACCCACTGCCGCAGCCTTGGCTGGATGCGATGCTGGAGGCTGTCTGCCTGGTGGATGAGAAGTCTCTGGCAGTTCTGGCAGCCAATGGGGCCGCAGCCAAGCTGTTGGGGCGTACCGTTCAGGAGCTGGTGGGGCAATCTGTGCTGGGTTTCGTTGC
This sequence comes from Acidovorax sp. 56, assembly GCF_002749705.1. Taxonomy (NCBI): domain Bacteria; kingdom Pseudomonadati; phylum Pseudomonadota; class Betaproteobacteria; order Burkholderiales; family Comamonadaceae; genus Acidovorax; species Acidovorax sp. 56. The sequence goes on along the minus strand of NZ_PEEV01000001.1, from coordinate 1,427,569 downwards.
CACCCCGCAAGACCATGTATTTTGGGCACAGCCTGTGGATGCCATCGCGGACGGCATCCACTCTGAAACCAGTGTGCTGCATGCCAATGGCGCGCTGATTGCGGTGGAGCGGCAGTTGCGCCGCGTGCCATTGCCGGGGGGCGGCACGGCATTTTTGCTGGCGATGATGGACCGCAGCCAACAGCAAGCGACCGAGTTGGAGCTAGAGACTTTGCTGTCGGAGTTGAGGGCGACGCTGGACTCTGCGGCAGACGGGATGCTGGTATGTGCCATGGATGGCAGCATTCGGGCTTTCAACCAGCGTTTGGTCAAACTGTGGCGTATCCCGCCAGACATGTTGACCTGCCGTGATGACCCGGCCGTTTTTGCCCACATGGCAGATCAGGTGCGCGACCTGCAGGGCTACTCCGAGCGAATGGCGGCCATCATGGCCGACCCGATGCAAGAAAGCACCGATATTCTGGAGCTGAGCGCTGGCACGGTACTGGAGCGCCGGTCTGTCCCGCAGCTCAGCCGCGGCTTGCCTGTTGGGCGGGTCTATTCATTCCGTGACATCACGCGCCAGACAGAAGCCCAAGCCAGTCTTCGGTTGGCAGCCAGGGTGTTCGAGTCGAGTCTGGACGCTATCTTCATTGCCGATCGCCAGCATCGGATCTTGCGGATGAACCCGGGTTGCGAAAAACTCATGGGCTCTGCCGCCCCCTTTCATGAGGGGCAGTTGGCCGCCTCGCTGTTCAGGCCTCTGGAGGATGCACTGCTGATGGAGCGGGTGGGCGAGGGCTGGAAGACGTCGGGGTTTTGGGAGGGGGAGCTGTGGCTGCCGCGCCAGATGGGGAGCGACTGCGCTGTGCAGTTGTCCTGGGTGGCCCTGCACGACGAGAGCGGGCAAGTCATGCAGAGCATTGGCTTCATGCGCGATCTCACGGTGCAGCACGCCGCACAGAAACGCATTGAGGAACTCGCCTACAGCGATGTGTTGACGGGGTTGCCCAACCGCTTGTTGCTGGCGCAGCGCGCGGATGCGGCCATTGCCGCGGCGCAGCAACAAGGCGGCAGTTTTGCCATCTTGTTTTTGGACCTGGACCGCTTCAAGATCATCAATGACTCGCTGGGGCACCCGTTTGGCGATCGGGTCCTGCAGTTGGTGGCCGAACGTTTGCAAACCTGCCTTCGGCAAACAGACATGCTGTGCCGACTGGGGGGGGACGAGTTTGTCATCTACCTGCATAGCGGCGATGCCACCGTTGCAGAAGCGGTGTCGCGCCGCATTCTGGACGAGATGCTGCGCCCCTTTGGGCTGGATGGCATGGGGTTTTCTATCCAGTGCAGCATTGGCATTGCGTTGTTCCCGCACGATGGGCTTTCGCTGGACGACCTCATCAAGCAGGCCGACACGGCGATGTACCGCGTCAAGGAACGTGGCCGGGGCAGCTACGGCTTTTACCAGCCGCAGATGAATGCCAACCTGCTCTCCCGCATGAAGCTGGAGCATGCCATGCGCCAGGCCTTGGGCCTGAACCACATGTCGGTGCACTACCAGCCGCAGGTCAGCCTGACCACGGGGGCCATCACGGGAGCCGAGGCGCTGATCCGTTGGACGGATCCAGAAATGGGCCCTGTGTCACCGGGGGCGTTCATTCCGCTGGCTGAAGAATCTGGCTACATCGTCACGCTGGGGGCCTGGGTGATGGAGCAGGCGATACGGGAGGCTGCGGGCTGGATGCAGTCCGGAAACCCCATTGTTGTCTCGGTGAATGTGTCGGCATTGGAGTTTCTGCAGCCCGATTTCGTGAGCCGGCTGGTCTCTTTGCTGGCCGCCCACGGATTGCCACCGACCTTGCTGGAGCTGGAGCTGACGGAGAGCATTTTGCTGCAGGACGCGCAGGAGATGGCGCAGCGCCTGGGAGTGCTTGCCAAGCTGGGGGTCAGCCTGGCCATCGATGACTTTGGGACGGGCTACTCCAGCCTGGGCTATCTGAAGAAACTCCCCATCCACAAGCTCAAGGTGGACCAGTCTTTTGTGCGCGGCTTGCCCGACGATGATGGTGACCATGCCATCGTGAGTGCCGTGATCAGCATGGGACACGCGCTACGCATCGCTGTGGTGGCCGAAGGTGTTGAGACCGTGGCCCAGAAAGCCATGCTGCAGCAAATGCAGTGTGACCACTTCCAGGGGTTCCTGTGCGCGCCAGGGCTGCCTGCACAAGACTTTCGGCTGTTGCTGGCCGACCCCGGCAAGGTGGCGCAGCGCATGCAAGAGCAGGGCGTTGCGGCAGCGGCCTGATGCTTGTTGGGCGGCGTTGAAGTTGCCCACAACGCAGTGCCCTGGCGCGGTTCAAGACGCCAGCACACCTTTCCAGAACATATAGGCCGCCAGTGCAAAAAGCAGACTGGCAAACACGCGCTTGAGCTTTTTCACGGGCAAGTTGTGGGCTGCTTTCGCGCCCAATGGGGCGGTCAGCACGCTGCAGGTGGCAATCACGCCCAGTGCTGGCAGCCACACATAGCCCAGCGAGCCTGCAGGTAAATCGGCCACTGACTGGCCGCCCAGCACATAGCCAATCACGTTGGCCAAGGCAATCGGAAAGCCCAGCGCAGCGCTGGTGGCCACCGCGTTGTGGATGGGCACGTTGCACCAGGTCATGAACGGCACACTGACAAAGCCGCCGCCTGCGCCAACCAAGCCCGACAAAAATCCAATCACCCCGCCTGCACCCATCTGGCCCGCCGTGCCAGGCATTTGCCGTGTGGGGGCAGGTTTCTTGTCCAGAAACATCTGCGTGGCAGAAAAGCTGACGAACAGGCCAAAGAAGATGGCCAGAAAAGAGCCTTTGAGTAGCGCAAAGACCCCCAGGCTGGCGATTAAGCTGCCCAGCACAATGCCCGGCGCCAGCTTGGTCACGATGTCCCAGCGCACGGCTGCGCGCTTGTGGTGCGCACGCACGCTGGAAATGGAGGTAAACACAATGGTGGCCATCGATGTGGCAATGGCCATCTTCACGGCCAAATCTGGGCCCACCTGCTTGGTGCCCAGGATGTAGGTCAGAAATGGCACCAGCAGCATGCCGCCGCCAATGCCCAGCAGCCCGGCCAGAAAGCCGGTGCACAAACCCAGAACGCCCAACTCAACAATCAGCAGAGGATCCAGCATAAGGGAGGGGTACCGTAGGTGTTGGAGTGGGGCCCGAGCTGCTGCTCGGCAGCGCTTCGCACAGAGAGGGCCAAGCGTAAGAAGAAGGTGTCTGCGAATGCCACCGGACCGGCATCCTGAACCGGGGGTTCAGGGGGGCGAGGGCAGCCTGACGTTGGGTTCATCTGACGCGAGACGATCACGCTCACCAGGCAATTACCAAGCCCGAGCTTAGGGAGCATTGGTTCAAGGAAATATAAAGCCCGACAGCACCGCAGACCTCGCCATTGTAGGCCTTTGGCCTGGAGGTTGCAGGCAAAGCGGTGATGTATTTGGGGAGGGGTTGCTACGCTTGGGTCAAACGCGGTGGCCGATGTGCGCGCGCTCTGGTATGGCGGCTACGGGGCCCGCCATCTGGCCCGTGCAAATATGCCTAAAAGCCGAAACACACCGTGGGCAGCCTGCCCGGGGTGGCCGCAGCCAGCACCGTCAAAGCAGCTGGCCGTCTTGCTCCAGCGCCTGGTCCAGGCGGCCCAGCAAGCTTTGCAGGCGCTGGTTTTCTTCATCGCTGGGGGCTGAGGCCGCCAGGGTGGGGGCAGGGGTGTGCACTGGCTGTGCTGCTGCCTTGGCCGCCGCTGCATCGCGGTCGGCGATTTCAAAAGCGAGGTTCAGCGCAGCCAGCACGGCGATGCGCTCGCGGGCGCGGACTTTGCCGGCATCGCGGATGCGGGTCATGGCGGTGTCGACCCGCTCCACGGCATCCAACAGGCGCGATTCTTGCCCCTCGGGGCAGGCCAGCAGGTAACTTTGCTGCAGGATCTGCACCTCGATTTGCTTCATTCGATTTCCTTGGTGGGGGCGGGCGCGACGGGCGCGGTGTTGGCAGGCAGGCGCTCCAGCAAGGCATCGATTCTGCCGCGCGCTGCGTTCAGGCGGGATTTGAGTGAATCGCGCTCCTGGGTCAGGGCGCTGACTTGATCGGCCAGCAAGGCATTGGTGCGTTGCAACTCGGCGTGGCGTACCAAAAGGCGCTCAACACGCTCGGCGATCTGATCGGTGGTGGAGGGTTCTGCCATACAGCTCTCGATTGTAGGGTCGTCTGTTCCAGGCGGGGGATGCAGAGGCCCTAAAATCCGCGAGTTGGTGCTCGCTGCTTGGTTCACAGGCTGCAGTTCAACGGGAAGCAGGAAGGCGACCACCACGGTGGCATGCCCGGCCTGCGCTGCCCCCGCAACGGTCAGCGGACGGATCGCTTGATCCTCTCTCCATTCACACACGCCACTGGGGGCCTTGAACAAGCCCCTGGGAAGGCCTTGGAGAGTGTTCCGCCAGCCCGGATACCGGCCAACACGGTGGTTGTGCGCGACCCATGGTGTCGCTGCGCAGCCGTATCACCCACACGCTGGCGGGGAGGCCGGCACGGGTTGTTTGTTGATTGAGTTCCCCCACGATGAAGTACCCCACCCCCCACGCCCGCAAGCAGGCGCTGTTGTCGCTGCGCCCTGGCCTGATGGCCCTGGCCGCCACTGGGCTTTGCGCCTTGTCGGTGCCTGCCCATGCCCAAACCACAGGTACCACGGTGCTGGCGCAAAACCTGCGCGCACCTTCTTTGTCTGAAACCGTGGTGGCCGCCACGCGCACTGAGCAGCCGCTGTCCGATTTGGTGGCCGATGTGTCCATCGTGGACCGCGACAGCATTGAGCGCAGTGGCGCCACCGGCCTGGGCGATTTGCTGGCCCGCCTGCCAGGGGTGGAAATGTCGCGCAATGGCGGCCCTGGCACGCAGACCAGCCTGTTTCTGCGCGGTGCCGAATCACGTTTTACCGCGGTGTACATCGACGGGGTGCGCATGGATTCCCAGGCCACCGGTGGCGCCGCGTGGGAGGCCATTCCGCTCGGGCTCATTGACCGCATCGAAGTGCTGCGTGGACCTGCGGGCGCGGTGTACGGCTCTGACGCTCTGGGCGGTGTGGTCCAGATCTTTACCAAGCGCGGTGAAAAGGGCTTCGCGCCGTTCGTTTCTGTGGGCGTGGGCAACCGGGGCACCACCAAGCTCGAAGCCGGTGTGAGCGGCGCCAGTGGCACGGTCGATTACGCCCTGGGCCTGCTGCGCGATGAGAGCGACGGTTTCAACGCCCGCCCCATCGCCGGCCAGAACCCTGACAAGGATGGCTACCGCAATACCGCTGGCAATGCCCGCGTGGGCGTGCAGCTCAATGCAGTGCACCGCCTGGAAGGCACGCTGATGGTGGGCGACACCAACAGCGGCTACGACAGCGGCCTTGGCAATGACGACCGCAACCTGCACACCATGCACGCGCTGGGGCTGAACTGGCAGGCGCAGTGGAGCAGCGCTTACAAGACCAAGTTCAGCGTGACCGATTCGCGCGACGAATACGAAACCAAGCCCTCGGTGTACCGGTCGGACACGCGCCTGCGCGGCTACCTGTTCCAGAACGAATGGCGCCAGGGCGCCCACCAGCTCACGGCCGCGCTGGAGCGCCGTGAAGACCACCTGGAGAACAACCCCATCGACCGCGATCGCTCGCAAAACGGGGTGGCACTGGGCTATGGCTACAACGCGGGCGGGCACACGGTGCAGGTCAACGTGCGCCACGACGAGGACAGCGAGTTTGGTGGCAAGGGCACGGGCAGCGTGGCCTATGGTTACGCCATCACGCCGCAGTGGCGCGCCACGGCCTCGGTGGGCACCGCTTTCCGTGCGCCCACGCTGTACCAGCGCTTCAGCCAGTACGGCGTTGCCTCGCTGCGCCCTGAAACCGCACGCAACGCCGAGCTCGGCCTGCGCTATGCCCAGGGCAGCAGCACCTTCTCGGCCGTGGCGTTTCGCAACCGGGTGAGTGACCTGATTTCGTTTGCAGGTACAGGGCCATGCGCCTCCACGTTTGGCTGCTACGCCAACACCGCCCGTGCCGAATACAAGGGCGTGACGCTGGCCGCATCGCACCGCGTGGGCCCCGTGCAATTGCGCGGCTCGCTCGACCTGCAGCGCCCGCGTGACCTGGACACCGGCAAGCAACTGGCCCGCCGCGCCAAGCACCACGGCACCTTCGGGGCCGATACCGTGGTGGCTGGATGGACGCTGGGGGCAGAAGTGCAGGCCTCGGGCCGCCGCTACGACACCATTGCCAACACCAACGTGCTGGGCGGCTACACCCTCGTCAACTTGTACGCCAGCACCCGCATTGCGCGCGACTACACCCTGCTGGCCCGCGTGGACAACGTGGCCGACAAGGACTACCAGCTGGCCCGCACCTACGCCACCCCAGGCCGCACGCTGTTTGTGGGCCTGAAGTGGGCTCCGCAGTGACCCCATCGGCCCCCTTGCAGGCCATGGTGCAAGCCGCCGCCCGCTGCCCCGCCTTGTTGATTGCCGCCCCGGCCTCGGGGCAGGGCAAGACCACGGCGGTGGCGGCGCTGGCGCGGCTGCACACGCGCCGGGGCTTGCGCGTGCAGGTGTTCAAGTGCGGGCCGGATTTTCTGGACCCGCATTGGCACCAGCTCGCCAGCGGCCAGCCGGTGCACCAGCTGGACCTGTGGATGAACGGCGAGGCCGATTGCCGCCAGCGCCTGCATGCAGCGGCGCAAAGCAACGACCTCATCCTCATCGAGGGCGTAATGGGCCTGTTCGACGGCACACCCAGCGCGGCCGATCTGGCCCAGCACTTTGGCGTGCCCGTGCTGGCCGTGGTCGATGCATCGGCCATGGCGGGCACCTTTGGCGCGCTGGCCTTTGGCCTGCAACATTACCGCGCAGACATGCCCTGGGCCGGCGTGCTGGCCAACCGTGTGGGCAGCGAGCGGCATGCGCAGATGCTGCGCGATGGCCTGCGTGACAGCGCCGACTGGATGGGCGCGCTGATGCGCGTGAGCCATGGCGAAGAGCCTGCTGGCGCCAGCAAAAAAGGCGCGGCCTTGCTGCCCGAGCGCCACCTGGGCCTGGTGGCTGCGCACGAGCTGGCCGACAGCGCCCAGCGCCTGGACGCTGCGGCCGACGCACTGGCCGCCACCCCGCTGGGCCAGATGGCCGCGCAAGACTTGCAGCGCTGGGCGGTGGATTTCCCCGCACCGGACGATCTCCGGCCTGTGCCACCCTTGCTGGCGGGCCGCACCGTGGCCGTGGGGCGCGATGCGGCGTTTTGCTTTACCTATGCCGCCAACCTGCAAACGCTGGAGCAACTGGGCGCGCGCGTGGTGTGCTTCTCGCCGCTGGACGACGCCGCCTTGCCCGAATGCGACGCCCTATGGCTGCCCGGTGGCTACCCCGAGCTGCACACCGACCGCATCGCCGCCAACACCGGCATGAAGGCCAGCCTGATGGCCCATGTGCTGCAGCGCAAGCCCCTGTGGGCCGAGTGCGGCGGCATGATGGCGCTGTTTGAATCCATCACCCACACCGACGGAACCACGCACTCCGCTTGGGGCCTGCTGCCCGGACATGTCCGCATGCAAAAGCGCCTGGCTGCGCTGGGCCCGCAGCAACTGGTGGTGGATGGGCACACGCTGCGTGGGCACACCTTCCACTACTCCACCGCGCAAAGCGATGCGCCGGTGGTGTCGCGCACCTCGCGGCCCGATGAGCCGGTGGCGGCCGATGCGGGCGAGGCGCTGTACCGCCTGGGCAGCATCCACGCCAGCTACTTCCACGCGTGGTTCCCGTCCAGCCCCGTCGCTGTGGCGCACCTGCTGGGTGGAGTGACTGCGTGAGCCAATCCATGCCAAACAGCCGCTCCGAGCTGATCCTCGGCGGCCAGAAAAGCGGCAAGTCCCGCCGCGCCGAGCTGCTGGCGCGCGACTGGCTGGCCCAGTCGCCCGCACACAACGCCATGCTGATCGCCACCGCCCAGCCGTGGGACGGCGAGATGCGCGAGCGCATTGCCCGCCACCAGCGCGACCGGGCCGAGCGCGTGCCCGGCCTGCAAACGCTGGAAGAACCCCGCGACCTGGCAGCCGCCCTGGCAACGCACAGCACCGCGCACACGCTGGTGGTGGTGGACTGCCTTACGCTGTGGCTGACCAACTGGCTCATGCCCGCTGGCGACGAAGCTCTGGATTTGAAGCGAAAACAGGCTCTAACGCTTGAATGGAAAGCGCAAGCAGCTCATTTTTTGATAGCAATTGAAAAAGCCCCCGGCCCCGTGGTGCTGGTGGGCAATGAGATCGGCCTGGGCGTGATCCCCATGGGCCGCGAAGTGCGGGCCTTTGTGGATGCGCTGGGCGTGCTCAACCAGCAAGTAGCGCAGGTGTGCGAACGCGTCACGCTGATGGCGGCAGGCTTGCCGCTGACCTTGAAAGAACCTTTGCGATGAAACCCCCCCCCGTGCGCCGCATTCTGATGGTGCTGGCCATCGTGCTGTTGTTGCTGGTGCTCATGGTGTCGCTGGCTCGGGCACAAGGCGCTGTGGCCAGTGCATCGCCTGCCGCCACTGGCGTGCGCGTGACGGACGACCGGGGCCGCATCGTGGTCTTGGCCCAGGCGCCGCAGCGCATCGTCAGCCTGCTGCCTTCGCTCACCGAAACCATCTGCGCGCTCGACCAATGCCACCGTCTGGTGGGCGTGGACCGCTATTCCAACTACCCCGCCAGCGTGCAAAAGCTGCCCAAGGTGGGCGGTGGGCTGGACCCCAACATCGAGGCCATCGTGGCCCTGCGCCCCGATGTGGTGGTGATGTCCGTCTCGTCCCGCGCGGGCGAGCGGCTGGAGGCGCTGGGCGTCAAGGTCGTCACGCTGGAGCCCAAAACCCATGCCGACGTGCAGCGCGTGCTGGGCACCATGGCCCGCCTGCTGGGCCAGCCCGACGATGCCGCGCGCAAGGTGTGGCGCGTGATCGATGCCGCTGTGTCTGCCGCCGCCCAGAGCCTGGCGCCCGAGGCCCGCAACACCCGCGTGTACTTTGAAGTGAGCCGTGGCCCCTACGGTGCGGGCGAGTCGTCGTTCATTGGTGAGACGCTCACGCGCCTGGGCGTGAAGAACATCGTGCCCGCCTCGCTGGGGCCCTTTCCGCGCCTGAACCCCGAGTTTGTGGTGCGCGCCAACCCCGACCTCATCATGATGGGCAACCGCAGCATGCAGAACATGGTGCCGTACCCAGGGTGGGACACCATCAAGGCCGTGCGCGAGCAGCGCCTGTGCGTGTATGGGCCCGACGATTCGGACACCGTGGTGCGCCCCGGCCCCCGCATGGCTGAGGCCGCCCGGCTGATGGCCCAGTGCATCAACGACAAAATGGCCCGCAAACCCCAGGCGGCCAACTCCCCTGCCACCCGGCCATGAGCGATTCCACTCTGCCTCCCGCCGCCGCCCGCAGCACTGCGCCCCATGCGGGCGTGACCCCATCGCACCAACGGGCTGTGTGGCTGCTGCTGGTGCTGGCCGCGCTGTCGGTGCTGCTCACCGGCCTGGGTGCCAGCGTGGGCAGCACCGGGTTTGACAGCGTGCTGCGCCTGGCCGACGACCCCCTGGCTGCCCGCATCGTGTGGGACATTCGCCTGCCGCGCAGCCTGGGCGCGTGGCTGGCAGGTGCGCTGCTGGGCCTGGCGGGCGCCGTGGCGCAGGGGCTGTTTCGCAACCCATTGGCCGACCCGTTCTTGCTGGGCAGTGCCTCGGGCGCATCGCTGGGCGTGGCATTGGCCATGGCGCTGTTTGGCGTGGCGCCTGCCACCGTGTGGCTGGCCAAGCTGGGCCTCACGGGGGCGGCCTTTGTGGGCGCTGTGCTGGCCGTGCTGCTCACGCTGCAGCTGGCGCGTGGCGTGCAGCACACCCTGCGCCTGCTGCTGGCCGGGGTGATCGTGGGCGTGGTGCTGGGTGCTGTCAAAGACCTCATCACGCTGGCCGCGCCCGACATCATTCCGTCCATGCAGGGCTTTAACCTGGGCAGTGCGGGCTTCATCGGCTGGGCGTCTTGCGTGCTGATGGCCGCAGCTTGGTGTGTGTGCGCCGCAGCGGCCTGGGTGTTCAGCCGCGCACTCGATGGGTTGAGCCTGGGCGAGGCCACGGCCACCAGCCTGGGCCTGCCGCTGGCCCCTATGCGCCTGGCGCTGGTGGCAGTGCTGGCCCTGGCCACCGGCACCGCCGTGGCGCAGACGGGGCTCATCGCCTTTGTGGGGCTGGCTGCGCCGCACCTGGTGCGCTCCATGGCCAAGGTCACCCACGCCTGGCTGGTGCTGCTGGCCAGTCTGATGGGCGGCGTGCTGCTGATGGGCGCCGATGTGCTGGCCCGCTGGGTGATTGCCCCGCAAGAGCTGCCTGTGGGCGTGCTCACGGCCGTGCTGGGTGGTGGTTACCTGCTGTGGCTGATGCACCGGCGCACCGGACAAGGGGGTGTGCTGTGACCACATTGCATGCTCCTGAAATAATAGCTATCCACGCTCACCAGATGGGCGCTAGCGTGGGTAAATGCCCCATATTGCAAGACATTCACCTGCCGCTGCTGGCCGGGTGCTGGACGAGCATCGTCGGCCCCAACGGCGCAGGCAAATCCACCTTGCTGCGCGCACTGGCGGGGCTGATGCCGCACACCGGCACGGTGCACCTGCTGGGCCGCGCGCTGGCCGACTGGCCCCGGCGCGACAAGGCGCGGGCGCTGTCGTGGCTGGGGCAGAACGAAGCCGCAGCCGACGACCTCACCGTGTACGACGTGGCCATGCTGGGCCGCCTGCCGCACCAGCCCTGGCTGGCCCCGCCCAGCGCGGCCGACCACGCAGCGGTAGAGCAAGCCCTGCGCGCCACCCACGCGTGGGACTGGCGCCAGCGCACGCTGGGGGGCTTGTCGGGCGGCGAGCGCCAGCGTGTGCTGCTGGCCCGTGCCTTGGCTGTGCAGGCCCAGGTGCTGCTGATGGACGAACCCCTGGCCAACCTCGACCCCCCGCACCAGGCCGACTGGCTGCTGCTGGTGCGCGCGCTGGTGGCCGAAGGCAAGACCGTGGTCAGCGTGCTGCACGAGGTATCGATGGCGCTGCAGGCCGACCATGTGGCCGTGCTGGCGCGTGGCCGCGTGGTGCACCACGGCGCAGCGGCCGACCCTGCCACCCACCGCGCCGTAGAGCGCGTGTTTGACCACCGCATTGCCATCCACAGCGTGGCCGGGCAGTGGATGGCGCTGCCGCAGTTGCACGCCACGCCCGCGCGGCCTCCTAACCAACTGAACAAGAACCCAACCGATGCAAATTGAAGCCGCCCCCACCGAAAAGCGCTACGAAAAACCCGAGGGCGAACGCCGTGGCCTCGTCATCGTCAACACCGGCGACGGCAAGGGCAAAAGCACGGCCGCCTTTGGCCTGGCCCTGCGCGCCCACGGCCGGGGCAAGGCCGTCAAGATCTACCAGTTCATGAAAGTGCCCACGGCCCGCTTTGGCGAGCACCGCATGTTCGAGCAGATCGGCATCCCCATCGAAGGCCTGGGCGACGGCTTCAGCTGGAAGAGTCAGGACCTGGAGCACTCTGCCCAACTCGCCCGCGATGGCTGGGAAAAAGCCCGCGCCACCATCATGGCGGGCGAGCATTTTCTGATCGTTCTGGACGAAATCACCTACCCGCTGATTTACGGCTGGCTGCCGCTGGAAGGCGTGCTGCAAACCCTGCGCGACCGGCCCAAGGACGTGCACGTGGTGCTCACGGGCCGTCGTTGCCCTGAAGAGATCATCGAGGTGGCCGACACGGTGACCGAAATGAAGCTCATCAAACACGCGTTCAAGGCCGGGGTGCCTGCGCAGCGCGGCATTGAAGACTGAGCGCTCTGCTTGCACCCATGTCCGCAACAGAGCCCACCACGCCCACCGTTCCAGCCCAGCCCTACACCGAGGCCGAGCGCCGTGCGGTGTACCGCGCCATTGACGAGCGGCGCGACATGCGCCACTTTGCGGGCGGTGCGGTGGCGCCCGAGGTGCTGCAACGGCTGCTGCGGGCGGCACACCACGCGCCCAGCGTGGGCTTCATGCAGCCGTGGCGCTTCATCCGCATCACACGCCCTGCGCTGCGCCAGCAATTGCACGAGGTGGTAGAGGCCGAACGCCTGCTCACCGCCGATGCGCTGGGTGTGCGGCGCGAGGAGTTCATGCGGCTCAAAGTACAAGGGGTGCTCGACGCTGCCGAGCTGTTGGTGGTGGCCCTGGCCGATGGGCGCGAGGCCCACATCTTTGGCCGTCGCACGCTGCCGCGCATGGACTTGGCGTCTGCCGCCTGCGCCATCCAGAACCTGTGGCTGGCCGCCCGCGCCGAAGGGCTGGGCATGGGCTGGGTGTCGATTTTTGACCCGGCTGCCGTGGCCGCCCTGGTGGGCATGCCAGCAGGGGCCGAGCCCATTGCGCTGCTGTGCCTGGGGCCGGTGCATGGCTTTTACGAAGAGCCCATGCTGCAGCAAGAGCGCTGGGCACAGCGTGCACCGCTGGCCAGCGTGGTGTTTGACGATGCGTGGGGCGTTGCGTCGTCCGTGGTTTCGCCAGAATAGGACGGGCCCTTGTAGCCCAGCCCTGTCTCGGGGCTGGGTAGCGGTGGCGCTCAGAGTTGGTAGAACGCCTTGATGTAGTCCCAGGCTTCCTGCGGGTCGTCGGTGTAGTGGAAGAGCTTGAGGTCTTGCGCCGAGATGGTGCCTTCTTCGACCAGCGCCTCGAAGTTGATGAGCTTCTTCCAGAACGCGGTGCCGCACAGCACGATGGGCACAGGCTTGGCCTTGCCGGTTTGCACCAGCGTCATCACTTCAAACAGCTCGTCCAGCGTGCCAAAGCCGCCGGGGAAGGCGACCAGGGCCTTGGCGCGCATCATGAAGTGCATCTTGCGCAGCGCGAAGTAGTGGAACTTGAAGCACAGCGAGGGCGTGATGTAGGGGTTGCCGCTTTGCTCGTGGGGCAGGGCAATGTTCAGGCCCACGTTCAGCGCGCCTTCGTCGTGCGCGCCGCGGTTGGCGGCTTCCATGATGCCGGGGCCGCCGCCGGTGCAGATGTACAGGCGCTCGGACTCGGGCTTGCCATTGCTGTATTGGGCGACCAGGCGCGAGAACTGGCGGGCCAGGTCGTAGTGCTGGGCATTGCGCACGGCCTGCTTGGCGCGGGCAATCAGCGCGGTGTCGCCATTGGCCTGGGCATCGGCCAGTTGTTTTTGCGCGGCTTCGGGGTCGACAAAGCGGGCGCTGCCAAACACCACCACGGTGTTTTCAATGCCCTGGTCGGCCTGGCCCAGGTCGGGCTTGAGCATTTCAAGCTGAAAGCGGATGCCGCGTGTTTCGCGGCGGAAGAGGAACTCAGGATCGGCAAAAGCCATGCGGTATGCGTCAGAGTGCAGTGGGTTGCCGTTGGTGGCGTGTGTGTGCAGATCAGCCCAGGCATCGGCCAGGCGGCGTTCGTTGAGTTGGGTGTTGGCTTCCATGGTCTGTGTCGTCAAGGTGATCGGTCTTGCGGGCGCGGCCGCATGCAGTAGGGAGTATGAGAAGGTTTGAGTTAAATGGGGCTCTAGCGCACAAATATCAAGCGCGAGAAGCTATAAAAAATGTAGCGCTTTGCATGCCCAGCACCGTGAGCAACAGTGAGCCCAGCAGGTGCACTGTCGTGGTGCCCAGGGCCAGCAGGTAGCGCTGTTGTTGCAGCATGCCGACCACCTCAGCAGAGAAGCTGGAAAAAGTGGTGAGCGCCCCTAAAAAGCCAGTGACCAAGGCCAGGCGCCAGGCTGGGTCCAGTTGGGGCAGGGCCTGGAACACCGCCACGCACACACCGATGAGGTAGCCGCCGACCAGATTGGCGGCCAGCGTGCCCCAGGGAATCAACCCCCCCGGGTTCAGCCACAACCCCAGGCCCCAACGGGCCAGGGCCCCCAGGCAGGCACCCACGCAGATCGAGAAAACTTGCAACATGCCGCGACTGTAGCAGCGCGGCATGTCACCCATTGCATGCGCCTGAGGCGTTCTTGCGTACTGCCTCAGCGCACGGACATCTGCTGCGGAAGCCAGGTCACGATGCCGGGGAAAACGTAGATCAAGGTCACAGCGCCGCACATGAGCAAGAACATGGGAAGTGCTACCTTGGCGATCCACGGCAGCTGGCGGCCCGTCATGCCTTGCAGCACAAACAGGTTGAAGCCAACGGGCGGTGTGATCTGTGCCATTTCGACCACCAACACGATGAAGATGCCGAACCAGATGGTGTCGATGCCCGCCGCTTGCACGGTGGGCATCAGCACGCCCATGGTCAGCACGACCATCGAGATGCCGTCCAGGAAGCACCCCAGGATGATGTAGAAAATGGCCAGAGCCACGATGAGCTGGGCTTGGTTCAGCCCCAGCGATGCAATCCACTCGGCCAAGTGGCGGGGCAGTCCGATGTAGCCCATGGCCAGGGTCAGGAAGGCGGCCCCCGCCAGGATGAGCGCAATCATGCAGTACAGGCGCGTGGCGCCCATCAGCGATTCCTTGAATGTGCCCCAGCTCATCGAGCCCTGCACCGCAGACAGCACCAGCGAGCCGACTACCCCTACGGCGGCCGCCTCGGTGGCCGTGGCAAAGCCGGTGTAGATGCTGCCCAGCACAGCGGCAATCAGCAGCACCACCGGGATCAGGCTGCGCGACTCAGAGAGTTTTTGCATGAAGGTCATGCGCACATCGGCAGCGGGTACCTGCTCGGGGTGGCGCAGCGCCCACACGATGATGTAGCCTGAGAACAGCGCCGCCAGCAGGATGCCCGGCAGCACGCCTGCGATGAACAACTGCGAGATCGACACCTCGGCCGATACGCCGTACACGATCATGATGATGGAGGGAGGTATCAACAGCCCCAGCGTGCTGGCCCCCGCCAGCGTGCCCACCACCATGTGCTCGGGGTAGCCACGGCGTGTCAGCTCAGGCAGCGTCATCTTGCCGATGGTTGCGCAGGTGGCGGCGCTAGAGCCCGACACGGCCGCAAAGATGGTGCAGCCCACCACGTTGGTGTGCAGCAGGCGGCCCGGTAGGGCCTGCACCCAGGGGGCCAGGCCCTTGAACATGTCTTGCGACAGGCGGGTGCGAAACAGAATTTCCCCCATCCAGATGAACAAGGGCAGGGCTGTGAGCGTCCAACTGGAGGCGCTGCCCCAGATGGTGACGGCCATGGCATCGCCCGCAGGGCGGGCGGAGAAGAGCTGCATGCCAATCCAGGCAACGCCTGACAAGGTCAGCCCGATCCATACGCCGCTGCCCAAAATCAGAAACAACGAGAGCACCAGCAGGCCGGTAATGGCGATATCACTCATGGTGTGTCCCGGGGTTATTCGTTGCGCAGGGCTTCGCCAGACGAGGTGTCTGCGCGTCGGCCCAAAATTTCCAGCACCAGCTCATCCAAGAAGGCGATGGCCAGAACCACGGTGCCCAGGCCCATGGCGATCTGCGGAATCCACAGGGGCGTGGCGTCGCTGCCGGTAGAGATGTCGTTGAACTCGTACGACTGCCAGGCGAGCTTGCAGCTGTACACCGCAAACAGCATGGCCAGCAGTGTGGCAATGGCCAAAGCCCAGACTTCAAACGCCTTCTTGGCCTTGCCTTTGAGGACGTTGAGCAGCAGCGTGACGCGGATGTGTTCGCCGCGCTTGAGTGTGTGCGCCAGGGCCAGAAAGCCCGCGGCAGCCATCAGGTAGCCCGCATAGGCGTCGGTGCCTGGCACATGGAAGTGCATTTGCCGGCTGATGATGGACAGCAAGACCATGCCCAGCAAGCCCACCATGAAAAGCGCCGCCAGGGCGGCGGCGCTGTTGTAGATGAAATCCAGTAAGCGGCGCATGGTGCAGACTTATTTGCGGTACGCGTCCACCAGGGCCTTGCCATCCGGCCCGGCTTTTTCCAGCCATTCCTTGAGCATGGCATCGCCCACCTTGGCCATGTCGGCTTTCAGAGCGGCGGGGGGCGCTTCAATGCTCATGCCGTTGGCCTTGAGCTTGGCAATGGTGTCGGTGTTGACTTTGGCGCTTTGGGCCCAGCCACGGGTTTCGGCGTCCGCTGCGGCCTTGAGCAGTGCGTCCTGCGATGCCTTGTCCAGCGCATCAAAGGCCTTCTTGTTCACCATCACCGCGTTCTTGGGGAGCCAGGCCTGCGTGTCGTAGTAGTACTTGAGGCTTTCGTACAGCTTGCTGTCCACGCCAGTGGCACCAGAGGTCATGGTGGCTTCCACCACGCCGGTGGCCAGGGCTTGCGACAGCTCGGCTTGCTGCACCGTGACGGGTTGAGCGCCCACCAGCTCAGCAATGCGCGCTGTGGCAGGGCTGTAGGCACGCCACTTGATGCCCTTGAGGTCTGCCGCACTGGCCAGCGGCTTCTTGGTGAAGATGCCCTGGGGTGGCCATGGCACCGAGTACAGCAGCTTCATGCCTTGCTCACCCAGTTTCTTGTCGAGGAAGGGCTTTTGCGCGTTGTAGAGCTTCTTGGAGGCGTCGTAGCTGTCGGCCAGGAAGGGCAGGCCATCGGCGCCAAAAAGTTGCCATTCGTTTTGGAAGTTGGCCAGCAGGATTTCGCCCATCTGCGCTTGTCCGCCTTGCACGGCACGCTTAATTTCGGGGGCCTTGAACAGTGCCGCGTTGGCATGCAGCGTGATCTTGAACTTGCCCCCGGTGGCCTTGTCCACATCGCTGACCAGCTGGGCCAGATTTTCTGTGTGGAAATTGGTGGCGGGGTAAGCCGTCGCGAGATCCCACTTGGTCTGAGCAAAGGCCGTGGTGGCCGACATGCCGCAAGCCAGGGCCAGGCCCAGCGTGGTGATAGAAAAGGTTCGACGCTTCATGGGAGATCTCCGCGAGGTTGAGGTCAATGAAAAGTGACGTGCCACTGTATCGGATGCCTGTGGTGGCGTGCTAGGTGTTTGCCTGAACGTCAACAAAATGGCATCAAATTATTGTCAACGTGCCTACAATGAAACGGCATGCACATCTTGTGCCAGATGAAGTTTGAGAGGGTTTTCATGCCAGCCAAGCCAGCCGCCGTTGCCAAATCCAAGACGCCGCAAGCCCTCAAGACCCAGCGCAGGGCAGAGTCTGGCCCCATTGTTTCGTCGGCCCATCTGGTGTCGGCCCGCAGTGCCGAGATGAGCGAGTTTGAGTTTGGGCTGATCGTCTCGGGCAACGCCTTTCACCGCTGGGTGGTGCATTGCATGGCGGCCGCTGGCCTCAAGGACCTTACGCCGCTGGATGTGTTGGTGCTGCACCACGTCACGCACCGCGCGCGCGACAAGCGCCTGGCAGACATCTGTTTCATCATGAATGTGGAAGACACGCACTTGGTGAATTACGCCCTCAAAAAGCTGCAAGGCCTGGGCGTGGTGGCCTCGCACAAAAGCGGTAAAGAAGTGACCTATGCTGCCACCGACCTGGGGCGATCGCATGTGCAGCGCTACCGCGATATCCGCGAGTCGTGCCTGATCGATGCGCTCAAGGCCGACGACGCACTGAACAAAGACATTGGGGAGCTGGCCCGATTGCTGCGTGTGCTCTCGGGCATGTACGACCAGGCCGCACGCTCGGCCGCGTCTTTGTGAGATAGGGCCGAAGCAAGGCAGGTTCGATTTTGATTCGTTAATTGGGAGCTATGGGATGCAACGACGTGAGATGCTGGGTACGGTGATGGGTGCCCTGGGGGCTGTGGGTGTGATGGGCGTGGGTGTGGGGGATGCGAGGGCTGCGACCCAGTGGAAGCTGGCCACGGGCTACAAGCCAGAGACGCTGCACACGCAGAACATTGAGCAGTTTGCGCGCGATGTGGAGAAAGCCACGGCAGGGGATTTGAAGATTGCGGTGCACCCCAACAACAGCCTGGTCAAGCTGCCAGAAATCCTGGGTGCGGTGCAGTCGGGCAAGGCCGAGGCGGGTGAGATGCTGATGTCGGCCATGGTCAAGGATGTGCCGTTGGCGGGGGCTGACTCGGTGCCTTTCATCGTGTCCTCCTACAAAGACGCCCATCGCCTGTGGCAGTACCAATCCCCCTTGCTTGAAAAGCACCTGATCGATGAAAAGGGCGTGGTGCCGCTGTATGCCGTGCCTTGGCCTCCGCAGGGGCTGTTTACTGTGAAGCCTGTGCGCACCAAGGCAGATTTTCAGGGCCTGAAAATGCGCACCTACAACGCCACCACGGTGCGCATTGCCGAGCTGTTGGGTGCGCAAGCGGTGGATGTGCCCACGGCAGACATCCCCAAGGCCCTGGCGTCCGGGCAGATTGACTCCATGATCACCTCGTCGCTCACGGGCGTGGAAAGCCAGATCTGGACGCACACCAAGTACTACTACGAGCTCAACGCCTGGATTCCGAAGAACCTGGTGTTTGTGCAGAAGAAGGCGCTGGATGCTCTGTCGCCCGCCACGCGCAAGGCCGTGCTGGAGGCCGCAAAGGCCGCCGAAGAGCGCGGCTGGGCCTTGAGCGAGGCGGCACTGCGGGCGTCGGTGAACGAGCTGCGCAGCCACGGCATGACGATTGACCGCATCTCGCCCGAGCTGAGCAAAGACATCAACCGCTTTGGTGAAAAATTTTCGCGCGAGTGGGTGCGCACCGTGGGCAACGACGCCACGCGCTTGTTTGTTCCCTTCTACACACAGGCACCCTGAGCATGTCGTCTTCTGCACCCTTGATGCCTTTGCGCTGGCAGTTCTGGATCGACCGTGGCGGCACCTTCACCGACGTGGTGGGCCGACGCCCCAACCCGGATGGATCGTTCACGCTGGTCACGCACAAGCTGCTGTCCGAGAACCCCGAGCAATACAAGGACGCCGCTGTGGCGGGCATTCGCCACCTGCTGGGTTTGAAGCCCGGCGAGGCGGTGACGCCCGAGCTGGTGGAGTGCGTGAAGATGGGCACCACCGTGGCCACCAACGCGCTCTTGGAGCGCAAGGGCGAGCCCACGCTGCTCATCACCACCAAGGGCTTCAAGGATGCGCTGC
This sequence comes from Acidovorax sp. 56, assembly GCF_002749705.1. NCBI lineage: Bacteria > Pseudomonadati > Pseudomonadota > Betaproteobacteria > Burkholderiales > Comamonadaceae > Acidovorax > Acidovorax sp. 56. The sequence continues at coordinate 1,408,547 of NZ_PEEV01000001.1, read as the reverse complement.
GCATCGCCTACCAGAACCGCCCCCGTTTGTTTGACCGGCGCATCGTGCTGCCCGAGTTGTTGTACGAGCGCGTGATCGAGGCGCAGGAGCGCATGGGTGCTCAGGGCGAAGTGATCGAGCCGCTGGACGAAGCCCACCTGAAGGAACGCCTGTGGGCCGCCTACGACGCGGGCCTGCGCAGCGCGGCCATCGTGTTCATGCACGGCTACCGCTACGCCGCACACGAAGAGGCTGCAGCCCGCATCGCGCGCGAAATCGGCTTTACGCAGGTGAGCGCATCGCACGCCACCAGCCCCATGATGAAGCTGGTGAGCCGGGGTGACACCACGGTGGTGGATGCGTACCTGTCGCCCATCCTGCGCCGCTATGTGGACCAGGTGGCGAGCGAGATGCCGGGCGTGAAGCTGTTCTTCATGCAATCGTCGGGTGGCCTCACCGATGCGCAGGTGTTCCAGGGCAAGGACGCGATCCTCTCGGGCCCTGCAGGCGGCATCGTCGGCATGGCCCGCACCGCCGGGCTCGCGGGCCATGACAAGGTCATCGGCTTCGACATGGGGGGCACCAGCACCGACGTGAGTCACTACGCAGGCGAGTTCGAGCGCGAGTTCGAGACCCAGGTGGCGGGCGTGCGCATGCGCGCCCCAATGATGAGCATCCACACCGTCGCGGCCGGTGGCGGCTCCATCCTCGGTTTTGACGGCGCACGCTTCCGCGTCGGCCCCGAAAGCGCGGGCGCCAACCCCGGCCCCGCCAGCTACCGCCGGGGCGGCCCGCTGGCCGTGACGGATGCGAACGTGATGGTGGGCAAGATCCAGCCCGCGCATTTCCCACAGGTGTTTGGCCACGGCGCCAATGAGGCGCTGGACGGCGATGCCGTGGCGCAGAAGTTTGACGGCCTTGCCACGCAGACCGGGCGCAAGGCCGAGGATGTGGCCCACGGCTTTATCCAGATCGCTGTGCAGCAGATGGCCAACGCCATCAAGAAGATCAGCGTGGCACGCGGCTACGACGTGACGCGCTACACGCTGCAGTGCTTTGGCGGCGCGGGCGGCCAGCATGCTTGTTTGGTGGCCGATGCCCTGGGCATGACACGCGTGTTTGTGCACCCGCTGGCGGGTGTGCTTAGTGCCTACGGCATGGGCCTGGCCGACCAGAACGTGATCCGCGAACAGGCCGTGGAAACCAAGCTCGTACCCGAGGCGCTGGCAGGCATTGAGGCCACGCTGGAGCAACTGGCCACCACCGCCCGCACCGAGCTGGAGCGCCAGCAGTCGGGCAGTGGCACGGCTGTGGTGCACCGGCGGGTGCATGTGCGGTATGAGGGCAGTGACTCGGCACTCATCGTGCCGCTGGGTTCCTTGGCCGAGATCACGGCAGCGTTTGAACAGGCGTACCGCCAGCGTTTCGCCTTTTTGATGCAAGGCAAGGGGCTGGTGGTAGAGGCTGTGTCGGTCGAGGCCGTGGTGCCCGGCGACGCGCCCGTGGAGCCGCGCCACGCACTGCAGCCCGCGCGCGAGGTGCCGCGCCGCAGCGCCGTGCGCATGTACACCGGTGGCGTGGATGGCATTGCAGCCTGGCACGACGCCGCCCTGGTGGTGCGCGAGGATTTGCACCCTGGCGACGTGATCCCCGGCCCGGCCATCATTGCCGAGAAGAACGCCACCACCATCGTGGAGCCCGGCTGGGAGGCCGCGCTGACCGACCTGGACCACCTGCTGCTAACGCGCCGCGTGGCGCGCGCCGTGCAGCATGCCGTGGGCACCACGGTGGACCCGGTGCTGCTGGAGGTGTTTAACAACCTGTTCATGAACATTGCCGAGCAGATGGGGCTGCAGCTGCAGAACACGGCGTACTCGGTGAACATCAAGGAGCGCCTGGACTTCAGCTGCGCGCTGTTCGATGCCCAGGGCAATCTGATTGCCAACGCTCCGCACATGCCCGTGCACCTGGGCTCGATGGGTGAGAGCATCAAGACCGTGATCCGCGAGAACACCGGCAAGATGCAGCCGGGCGATGTGTTCGTGCTCAACGACCCGTACCACGGTGGCACGCACCTGCCAGACATCACGGTGATCACGCCGGTCTACCTTGCCGACGAGGCCGCGCCCACGTTCTATGTGGGCAGCCGAGGGCACCATGCGGATGTGGGGGGAGTTACGCCGGGATCCATGCCTCCGTTCTCCACGCGCATCGAGGAAGAGGGCGTGCAGATCAACAACGTGAAGCTGGTCGAGCGCGGCGTGCTGCGCGAGGCGGAGATGATTGCGCTGCTGCAAAGCGGCGAGTACCCGAGCCGCAACCCCCAGCAGAACATGGCCGACCTGCGGGCGCAGATCGCCGCCAACGAAAAAGGCCAGCAGGAGCTGCGCCGCATGGTGGCCGAGTTTGGCCTCGATGTGGTGCAGGCTTACATGCGCCATGTGCAGGACAACGCCGAAGAGTCCGTGCGCCGCGTCATCACGCGCCTGAAGGATGGTGCGTTCACGCTGCCGCTGGACAACGGCGCGCAGATCAGCGTGGCCGTGAAGGTGGATGCAGCGAGCCGCAGCGCCACCATCGATTTCACCGGCACCAGCGCGCAGCAGACGAACAACTTCAACGCGCCCACGGCGGTGTGCATGGCGGCGGTGCTGTATGTGTTCCGCACGCTGGTTCATGATGACATTCCTCTCAATGCCGGGTGCCTCAAGCCGCTCAACGTGATCATTCCGCCGGGCAGCATGCTCAACCCCAACCCGCCAGCCTCGGTGGTGGCGGGCAATGTGGAGACTTCGACCTGCATCACCAATGCGCTGTATGGCGCCTTGGGCCTGATGGCGGCGGGGCAGTGCACCATGAACAACTTCACGTTTGGCAGCACGCGCTACCAGTACTACGAGACCATCTCGGGCGGCAGCGGCGCGGGTGGCGTGTGGGATGCCAGCGGGCAGCTCACTGGCGGTTTTGCAGGCACCAGCGTCGTGCAATGCCACATGACCAACTCGCGCCTGACGGACCCCGAGGTGCTGGAGTTCCGCTTCCCGGTGCGGCTGGAGGGCTACGAGATCCGCAAGGGCTCGGGCGGCGCCGGGCAGTACAAGGGCGGCGATGGTGGCATTCGCCGTGTGCGCTTTTTGGAACCTATGACGGCCAGCATTCTGTCCAACGGCCGCCACCATGGCGCGTTTGGCATGGCGGGCGGCCAGCCGGGGGCTGTGGGCATCAACAAGGTGGTGCGCAGCGATGGCCGGGTGGAGCTGCTCGACCACATCGGCCAGGTGCAGATGCAGCCGGGCGATGTGTTTGAAGTCCACACGCCGGGTGGCGGCGGCTTTGGCACGCCTCGGTGATTTTGGAGCGGCTCACACAACGCCCCTGGCGTCGTTGTCCCGTCTGGTCGTACCCTTGTACTGCCTGCGACGGAACGCCTAGCCAGGGCCGCTTCGCTGGGTTGTGTTAGCCGCTCTTGATGAAAATGGCTGCTAGCGCTTGCCAATAAAGCGCTAGAAGCTATTGAATTGATAGCAATTGCCCGAGGGCCTCGGCCTCAAGCGCTTTTCTTGGGGCTGCCAGGCGGGGCGCTCAGGCTGGGGGGCACGTTCTTGCCAGCCTGGCGCGCCCTGAACAGGGCCGCACGCATCAGGAAGATGGTGGTCACCGGCACGGTGATGGCCACAAACACGGCGATCAGGATGGCGTGCAGGGCCAGCTCGCCATCGTCCACCGAGAAGTACAGCACCGTGCCGTGCACGATGCACCAGCAGCCCATGGTGGCAATGATGGAGGGCGTGTGCACGCGCTCAAAAAACGTGGGCAGCCGCAGCAGCCCCAGCGAGCCCAGCAAGGCCAGCCCCGCGCCCAGCAGCACCAGCGCGGCCACCAGCACCTCCAGCCACAGCGGCAGGGCGTGGGCGTTCATTCGATCACCTCGCCGCGCAGCAGAAACTTGGCCATGGCCATGGCGCCCACAAAGCTCAACACCGCCAGCAGCAGGGCGGCCTCAAAGTAGTTTTTGCTGCTGTAGTGCAGGCCCAGCACCAGCATCAGCAGCATGCCGTTCAGCGCCATGCAATCGAGCGCCAGCACCCGGTCTTGCGCCGAGGGGCCTTTGAGCACGCGGGCCAGTGCGCAGCCCATGGCCAGCACCAGCATGATGAGGGCCACTGGCAGGGCCCATTGCAGCACGGGGTTCATTCAAAAATCTCCATCAGGGGGCGTTCGTAGCGCTGTTGGATGTGGGCGGTGATGGCAGCGGCGTCGTCCAGCTCCAGCACATGCAGCAGCAGGGCACTGCGGTCCAGCGCCAGCTCGGCCCAGGCGGTGCCAGGGGTGATGCACACGATCATGGCCAGGGCGGCCAGGGCGTTGGGGTCGCGCAGCTCCAGTGGAATGCGCACAAACCCGGCCGGGTGGCGACGCCGCCCGGGCGCCAGCAGCAGCCGGGCGACGGCCAGGTTGGATTGCACGGTGTCGGCCATCACCGTGAGCATGAGCCGCAGCACGGCCCCAGGGCGGCGAATGCGCACGGGCGTGGGCCGCAGGCCTGCGGTAAGCACCGGGATGGCCAGCGCCAGCAGGCCGCCCAGTAACACATGCCCGGCGCTGAGCGAGCGGTTGAGCAGCAACCACATGCCCAGCAGCGCCAGGGACAGCAGTGGGGCAGGGAGCAGTTTGTGGAGCCAGTGCTTCATGGCTGGCCCCCTGGCACTGAACCTTGGCGCCCAGCGCTGGCCGGTGCGGCTTTTTGGGCAGGGGCCGGGTTGGGCTTGGGCTGGGCCGACATGACGGCCTGGATGTAGCCCGCCGGGGTGTGCAGGGCGTCGGCCGTGGCCTGGGTGTAGCGCAGCACGGCACCCGCCTGCCAGGCCAGTGCACCGCACACCACCAGCAGCGCGGCCACGGGCAGGCCCTCCAGCACCAGCAGCTTGGGGGCGGCGCGGTCATGGGCGGCCCAGAAGTGCAGGATGCCGACCCGTGTCAGCGCCACCAGCGCTAGCAGGCCCGAGCCCACCATCAACGCCACGATGACCCAGGTGAGCGCCCCCGCCGTTGTGGGTAAGCCTGCCCCCAGCCCCAGGGGGTTCAGCAGCGCATGGATCATGGCGAATTTGCCCACGAACCCGGGCAGGGGGGGCAGGCCCGCAATGACGAGCGTGCAGGCGATGAACGCCAGCCCCAAGAACGCGGCCGCTGCGGGAATTACCTCGCCGATCAGGGCTTCCTCCTTGTCGTCCAGGTTCAGCCCCTCACTGGGCACAAGGTCGGCCGAGAGGAAGGGGGCATCGTCCGTGCGCTCGTAGGGGGCGAGGCTGTAGCCGTCGTTGCGCCAGCGGTCGATCAGGTCGGTCAGCAAGAACAGGGCACTCACGGCCAGGGTGGAGCTGAGCAGGTAGTACAACAAGCCGCCGGTGAGCGGGCTTTGGCCCAGGCCCACCGCCGCCAGCAGCGTGCCCGATGACACGATGGCGCTGAAGCCCGCCAGGTGCCCCAGGCGCTGTGAGCCCAGCATGCCGATGGCGGCAAACACCAGCGTGACCATGCCGCCGCCCACCAGCCAGGCGCTGCCAAACTGGGCCGAGGCCCCTGCGTCCGGGCTGAACAGCAGGGTCCACAGCCGCAAGATCACGTACACCCCCACTTTGGTCATGAGCGCAAACAGAGCGCCCACCGGGGCCGTGGCGGCACTGTAGGCGGGCACCAGCCAGAAATTGAGCGGCCACACGGCGGCCTTGATAAGGAAGGCCACGCCCAGGATGGCGCAGGCTGCGTGCAGCAGGCCACGGTCGCTGTCGGCCACACCGGCCATGCTGCGCGCCAGGTCGGCCATGTTGAGCGTGCCGGTGATGCCGTAGAGCATGGACACGCCAATCAGGAACAGCGACGACGCGGCCAGGTTGATGGCGATGTAGTGCAGGCCGGAGGCCACGCGCGGGCGCCCCGAGCCGTGCAGCAGCAGCCCGTAGGAGGCGGCCAGCATGATCTCGAAGAACACAAACAGGTTGAACAGATCGGCCGTGAGGAAGGCCCCGGCCAGTCCCATGAGCTGGAACTGAAACAGCGGGTGAAAGTGCACCCCGGCCCGGTGCCAGCGGGCACTGGCGTACAGCGCCGCAGCCAGGCCCACGGTGCTGCACAGCACCAGCATCATGGCCGAGAGCCTGTCGAGCGCCAGCACGATGCCAAAGGGCGCGGGCCAGTTGCCGGGCAGGTAGATGCCCAGGGTGCCTGGCATGCCGGGTTGCTTGGCTTGTGACAGCAGCAAGATGGCAATCACCAGCCCCAGCAGGGTGGAGCCCACGTTCAACAGGATCTTGGTGCGCTGCTGCTCTTCGCGCAGCAGCAGCATGAGCCCGGCGGTGAGCAGGGGCAGCACGATGGGGGCGAGGATGAGGTGCGGCATCCACTGCGCCGCCACCCAGGTGGTGATGGTGTTCATGGCAGCTCCTGGTGCGAGTCTTGCCAGTCAGGCGCGTCCTTAGCGTGGGCGCCGTCCACATGGTCGGTGCCTGCCATGCCGCGCGATGCCAGCAGCACCACCAGGAACAGCGCCGTCATGGCAAAGCCGATGACGATGGCGGTGAGGGTGAGAGCCTGGGGCATGGGGTCGGCATAGTGGGCCAGGTCTTGCGGCAGGCCGGGTTGCAGCACGGGTTCCTTGTCGATCGACAGGCCTAGGCGGCCCATGCTGAAGATGAACAGATTGACGGCATACGACAGCAGCGACAGGCCCATGATGACCTGGAAGGTGCGCGGGCGCAGCAGCAGCCACACGCCGGAGCCGGTGAGCACGCCGATGGCCAAGGCCAGAACCATTTCCATCAGCGGTCTCCTTGGTGGGTTGTGGGGGATGGGGTGGGGGGCTGCGCGGCATCGTCGTCGGCTGCGCGGGCATGAAAGCGGTGGCTGCGCACCGACTGGTGGGCAATGGCCGTGAGGATCAGCAAGGTGGAGCCGACGACCAGGGTGAACACGCCGATGTCGAAAAACAGGGCGCTGGCGATGTGCAGCTCACCCACCACCGGCAGGTGCAAATGCGCTGTGTGGCTGGTGAGGAAGGGGTAGCCAAACCACAGCGAACCCAGGCCGGTGGCCAGCGCAGCCAGCATGCCCAGACCGATCCAGCGGCGCGGGTACAGGGGCAAGTGCGCCTCGACCCAGGTGGTGCCCGAGACGATGTATTGCAGCAGCAGTGCCACCGAGAACACCAGCCCCGCCACAAAGCCGCCGCCGGGCTCGTTGTGCCCGCGCATGAAGAGGTACACGGCCACCATGGTGGCAAATGGCAGCAGCAGCCGCACCAGCACGGCGGGCACGGTGAGGTAGCCGATGGCGGTGTCCACCGTCTGGCGTGGGTTGGCCAGGTCGGTGGCCACGTCTGGGGGCAGTGCGCGTTGCTGCGGGGGCAGGTCCATCACCTCGCGCGCAGGGCGAAAGCGCCGCAGCAGCGCATACACCGTGAGGGCCACGATGCCCAGCACCACAATCTCGCCAAAGGTGTCAAAGCCCCGGAAGTCCACCAGCATCACGTTGACCACGTTGGTGCCGCCGCCTTCGGTCAGCGCGCGTTCCAGGAAGAAGGTCGAGGTGCTTTCGGGGAAGGGGCGGCTCATCATGGCCAGCGAAAGCACGGCCATGCCGCCCCCGGCGATCACTGCCACGCTCAGGTCGCGCCAGCGGCGCAGCTGGGTGCGGCGCTCTTGCGCCAGGGTGGGCACGCGCAGGCTCTCGTCCCGCTTGGGCAGCCAGCGCAGGCCCAGCAGGATGAGGATGGTGGTCACCACCTCCACCACGATCTGGGTGAGGGCGAGGTCGGGCGCAGAGAACCACAGGAAGGTAATGCACACGCACAGCCCTGCAGCGCCCAGCAGCGTGAGTGCGGCCAGGCGGTGGTATTTGGCCTGCCAGGCGGCCGCCAGGGCGCACACCCCGCCGATGGCCCACAGCAGGGCAAAAATGGGCGACAGGGGCAGGCCCGCACGCTCGCCAATGTGCAAGCCGCGCAGCCACAGGGGCCAGGTGCTGGCCACCAGGGCGGCCAACACCAGCCACAGCATTTGCCATTGCAGCCGGCGCGTGCCCAGCAGGCGCTTGCCTGCGCGGCCCGCCATGCTGGCGCGGGCCAGGGCGGCTTCAAACAGGCGTTGGCCGTTCAGGCGGTGCATCAGCGGTGGTGCGTCGATGGTGCCGCGCGTGCGCTGTTGGCGCAGCAGCAGGTACAGCGCGATGCCCCCGCCCAGGGCCACCAGGCTCATGATGAGCGGCATGTTGACCCCGTGCCAGATGGCCAGGCTGTACTCGGGCAGCTCACCGCCCACCACAGGCCGGGCTGCAGCCGCCAGATAGGCGCCCACCGACCAAGCGGGCAAGGTGCCCACCACCACGCAGGCCAGCACCAGCAGCTCCACCGGCACGCGCATCCAGTGCGGGGGCTCGTGCGGGGTCCGGGGCAGATCGGTGGCGCGGGGGCCCCAGAACACATCCACCGTGAAGCGCAGGGAGTACGCCACGCTGAACATGCCCGCCACGGTGGCGGCGATGGGCAGCAGCCACTGCAGCCAGGGGGTGGCGTCGACCAGCACGGCTTCGGCAAAGAACATTTCCTTGGACAGGAAACCATTGAGCAGCGGCACACCGGCCATGGCTGCACTGGCCACCATGGCCAGCGTGGCGGTGATGGGCATCATGCGCCGCAGGCCCGACAGGCGGCGGATGTCGCGCGTGCCGCTTTCATGGTCCACAATGCCGGCCGCCATGAAGAGCGATGCCTTGAAGGTGGCGTGGTTCATGATGTGGAACACGGCGGCCACGGCGGCCAGCGGGCTGTTGAGGCCCAGCAGCAGCGTGATGAGGCCCAGGTGCGAGGTGGTCGAGTAGGCCAGCAGCCCCTTGAGATCGTGCTGGAACATGGCGGCATAGCCCCCCACCAGCAGCGTGCACAGCCCGGCCCCGCCCACCAGCCAGAACCAGGGCTCGGTGCCGCTGAGCACGGGCCACAGCCGGGCCAGCAGAAACACCCCGGCCTTCACCATGGTGGCCGAGTGCAGGTAGGCCGACACCGGCGTGGGGGCCGCCATGGCGTGCGGCAGCCAGAAGTGGAAGGGGAACTGCGCGCTCTTGGTGAGGGCGCCCAAGAGAATCAGCACCAGCGCCGTGAGGTACAGCGGGTGCGCCTGGACTTGGGCGGCCGAGGCCAGCACCTGGTCCAGCTCGTAGCTGCCCACGATGTGCCCCAGCACCAGCATGCCCGCCAGCATGCACAGCCCGCCGGTGCCCGTCACCGTGAGCGCCATGCGCGCTCCGCGCCGCGCATCTTTGCGGTGGTGCCAGTAGCCAATCAGCAAAAACGAGAACAGGCTGGTCAGCTCCCAGAACAGGGCGATCTGGACGAGGTTGCCCGACAGCACCACGCCCACCATGGCCCCCATGAAGGCGAGAAAGAATGAGAAGAAGCGGGGTACCGGGTCGGCCGCTGACATGTAGTAGCGCGCATACAGCACCACCAGGCTGCCCACGCCCAGCACCAGCATGCAGAACATCCACGCAAAGCCGTCCATGCGCAGCACCAGGTTCAGCCCCAGCTGCGGTATCCATTCGATGCTTTGGTGCAGCACGCCGCCATGGGCGATGTCCGGGAAATACAGTGCGGCCTGCACGGTGCAAAACACGGCGATCAGGCCTGCCAGGGTGGACTCGGTGTTGCGTGCGTTGGCGGGCAGCACTGCCGCCAGCAGGCTACCCAGAAAGGGAAGGAGTAAGAGTGTGATCAGGGGCATGCCCGGCCCATTCTAGGAGGTGCATGGGCGCACCTGTGCAAAAGGGCGGTGTGGGCTTGGGCTTTTTGGGGAGGCGGAACAGCGCCTGGCACACCTGCCAGCGCCCATCCATGGGCGAATATGGGGCGAGCCCCACTCTGCCTTCTCGGCGTGCGGGCCGCCGCCTGGGTCAAGGCTTGGGCGGCATGCTGGGGCTTGGTGGCTGGCTGGGAGGGGTGCCTTCTGCCTGTTTGGAACGGGCGGCACCATGGCTGCTGCCGTCTGCTTTGGCTTTTGCCTTGGCCTGTGCTCTGGCCCAGGCTGTGGCATTGAATCGCTTGCCCTGCACCGTCATGCCGCCCGAAGAGAACTTGGTGGCGGTTTTTTCGCCAATGCCTTTCACGCGCCCAATCAGGTCGGCCCAGTCTTTGAACTCGCCCTTGTCGCGCTCTGCCAGGATGCGCTCTGACAATCCGGGGCCAATGCCGTGGATGCCGTTGAGCTCGGCCTCGGAGGCCTGGTTCACATCGACCGCCGCAAACGCTGCCGATGCAAAAAGCAGGGCGATGGAGATCAGCAGTTTCTTCAGCATGGTGGCTCCTGGATGGCTTGGCTCAGCTTGAGGGCAGGTTGCTGGGCGGTCAGAGTTCTTCCACGCGCCGCGCTGGGTAACTGTCCCAGGTCTGGCAGCCGGGGCACTGCCAAAAATGCTGGCGCGCTTCAAAGCCACAGGCCGCGCAGCGGTAGCGCGTAAGGGGCTTCACTGCGTGGTCCAGCGCACGCTGGATCTGGGGGTGGAACTCGTCATGCTCCAGCTTTTCACCGGCCAGCCACTTGGCGGCAGCCACCAGCGATCGCTCTTTGTCCAGGTGCTGCACGTAGCGTTGGCGTGCCGTGCTTTGGGTGGCCTCGTCGGCCGTTTCCATGGCCACGATGCTTTCGAGCACGTCCAGGCTGGGGGCTTGCGCGTAGTGCGCCAGCAGGCGTTGGTGCACCTCGGCCTGGCGTGCGGTGGCGTTGCCTGCTTCCACCATCAGCGGGGCGGCCAGGGGCAGGGCGGCCGGTGTGCGCTCGCCCAGCGTTTGCAAGGTGTCGAGCACGGCATGGGGCTGGCCCATGAGCTGCAACAGGCGGGCCATTTCCACCCGGGGGCGGGCGGCATCGGGTGCAGCGGCAATGGCTTGCTCCAGCAGCGCCTGGGCGCCGGGGCGGTCGCCTTGGGCGCTCAGGGCCAAGGCCTGCTCGCACAGGTAGTGGGCCTGGCGCGTGCTGAAGTCGCCCTGGTCGGCTTCGTGCATCTTGCGGGCAATGCTGGCGGCATGTGGCCAGTCGCGTGAACGCTCGTAAATGGCCAGCAGCGCCAGACGGGCCTGGGCTTCAAACGGTGTGCCTTCCAGCCGGTTCAGTGCGTCTTCGGCGCGGTCCAGCAGCCCGGCTTTCAAAAAGTCGAGTGCCAGGGCGTGTTGGGCCCGTTCACGGTCGGCGGCAATCAAGTCGCCGCGCGAGAGCAGGTGCTCGTGCACGCGCACGGCGCGGTCGTACTCGCCCCGGCGGCGAAACAGGTTGCCCAGGGCAAAGTGCAGCTCCGAGGTGTCGGGGTCGTTCTGCACGGCCTCGATGAAGGCGTCGATGGCCTGGTCTTGCTGCTCGTTGAGCAGAAAGTTCAGTCCCTTGAAGTAAGCCTTGGGGGCGCGGCGGTTTTCGGCGCGCAGCTGGCGCAAGTCAAAGCGCGATGCCAGCCAGCCCAAGACAAAGGCCACTGGCAGGCCCAGCAGCATCCAGGTGACATCAAATTCCATGGACAGGCGGGTAGTCGTTAGGGGTGGAAGCGGATGCAGTGGCTGCAGGGGCCGTGGCTTGTGTGGGTGACGGGGTTGCCGCTGCCTGCTGGGCTTGGGCCTTCAAGGCGATGTTGCGGTGCCGCCACCAGCGCGGCACCATGCCCAGCACGCCGGTTGCCAAGCCTGCGGCAAAGGCCGTGAGCACCACCAGCACCAGTGGGGCACGCCACTGCGTGCCAAAAAAGAAATGGACCGTGGCGTCTTGCTGGTTGTTCAGCGCAAACGCAAACAGGGTAAAGAAAATGGCTGCCTTGAGCAGCCACAGGAGGTATTTCATGGTGTCCCCGGTGGTGGGGCGATTCTAAGAGCTTGCCCGAGGGGTTTTCGCCGGGTGCTCTGAGGTGTGTCTGTTTGGGCAACGGTGCGCAGTCGGGCACGTTGGGCGCTGAATATTCAGCAAAAATAGGCTCTAGCGCTTGATATATAAGCGCAAGCAGCTATCAATTTTGATGTGCCTGAGGCGCTGTAGCCTGTGCCGGGTGTGGGCACGGTGTGCCGTTCGGGCTTAGCCCACTCGGCGTACAGGTGCTTCGGGCAATGCTTCTGCGGCCTCTGTGCGTTGGTCTACCGCTTCTCGCAGTGCCTTGCCTGGCTTGAAATGGGGCACGCGCTTTTCAGGAATGTGAACGGCTTCGCCGCTGCGCGGGTTGCGGCCCATGCGCGGGGGACGGTGGTTGACCGAGAAACTGCCAAAACCCCGAATCTCAATGCGGTGTCCTTTGACCAAGGCATCGCCCACCGCGTCCAGAATGGTTTTGACGGCGTATTCGGCGTCCTTGTGGGTGAGCTGGCCAAAGCGGGCGGCCAGTTCTTCAACAAGGTCAGATCGGGTCATGGAGTCTTGTGGCATGTGCGTAGTGCAAGTGCGTGTGAAACAAGTGCTGGTGGAATAAGAACGGGCGCATAAGTGACCCGCTGCACAGAGACATTCAACAATCTCCTGTGCAACGGGCGCTCATGCGCCCGGTGCCATCCGACCGGTTACCCGGTCAGCGCAGTTTTACTTTTCCGAGTTGTCCAGCTTGGCGCGCAGCAGGGCGCCCAGGCTGGTCGTGCCGGCGCTTTCGCGGGCCGATTGCTGCGACAGGCTTTGCATGGCTTCTTGTTGGTCAACCATGTCCTTTTGCTTGATCGACAGCTGGATGTTGCGGGTCTTGCGATCCACATTGACCACCACAGCAGTGACTTCGTCGCCTTCCTTGAGCACGTTGCGGGCATCTTCCACGCGGTCGCGGGAGATTTCCGAAGCGCGCAGGTAGCCCACGATGTCTTCGCCGAGGTCGATTTCAGCGCCACGGGCGTCCACGGTCTTGACCTTGCCGGTCACCGTCTGGCCCTTGTCGTTCACGGTCACGAAGGTCGTGAATGGGTCGCCGTCGAGCTGCTTGATGCCCAGGGAGATGCGTTCGCGGTCCACGTCCACAGCCAACACGATGGCTTCGACTTCTTGGCCCTTCTTGTAGTTACGAACAGCGGCTTCGCCGGTTTCGTTCCACGACAGGTCGGACAGGTGCACCAGGCCGTCGATGCCGGCAGCCAGGCCCACGAACACGCCGAAGTCGGTGATCGACTTGATAGGACCCTTGACGCGGTCGCCGCGCTTGGTGTCCTGGGCGAATTCTTGCCATGGGTTGGCCTTGCATTGCTTCATGCCCAGGCTGATGCGGCGCTTGTCTTCGTCGATTTCCAGAACCATGACTTCGACTTCGTCGCCCAGCGAAACCAGCTTGGCGGGAGCGATGTTCTTGTTGGTCCAGTCCATTTCAGACACGTGCACCAGGCCTTCGATGCCGGGTTCGAGTTCGACGAACGCGCCGTAGTCGGCAATGTTCGTGATCTTGCCGAACAGGCGGGTCGATTGTGGGTAGCGGCGGTTCACGCCCATCCATGGGTCGTCGCCCATTTGCTTCAGACCCAGCGAGACACGGTTCTTTTCGGTGTCGAACTTCAGGATCTTGGCGGTGATTTCTTGGCCAGCGGTCACCACTTCGGAAGGGTGACGCACACGGCGCCATGCCATGTCGGTGATGTGCAGCAGGCCGTCGATACCGCCCAGATCCACGAACGCACCGTATTCGGTGATGTTCTTGACCACGCCTTGAACGATGGAGCCTTCCTTCAGGGTTTCCATCAGCTTGGCGCGCTCTTCGCCCATGGAGGCTTCCACCACAGCGCGGCGGCTCAGCACCACGTTGTTGCGCTTGCGGTCCAGCTTGATGACCTTGAATTCCATGGTCTTGTTTTCGTACGGCGTCAGATCCTTGATCGGACGTGTATCGATCAGCGAACCGGGCAGGAATGCGCGGATGCCGTTGACCAGGACAGTCAGGCCGCCCTTGACCTTGCCGCTGGTCGTGCCAGTGACGAATTCGCCGGATTCCAGGGCCTTTTCCAGGCTCATCCAGGAAGCCAGACGCTTGGCGGTGTCACGCGACAGGATGGTGTCGCCGTAACCGTTTTCGATGGAGCCGATGGCCACCGAAACGAAGTCACCGACTTGGACTTCAACTTCGCCCTTGTCGTTCTTGAACTCTTCCAGCGGCACGTAGGCTTCGGACTTGAGGCCAGCGTTCACGACCACAAAGTTGTGCTCAACGCGCACGACTTCAGCGGTGATGACTTCGCCTGGGCGCATTTCCGTACGCTGCAAGGATTCTTCAAAAAGGGCGGCAAAAGATTCGGACATGTGTTTCCTTGCCACAAACAGGATTCCAGTAGCACCATTGCTACTGTTTTTATAGCTGCTTGCGGTGGTTTTTTGCGGTGTGACCGCGGTTAGGTTAAAGATCCAGGCCACCGGTGCGCTGGCGCGCGAGAGGGGCGGCATGGGCCTGTGGCAACGCCTTGCGGCTTTGCCGAATCAACCCTGTGCAGAGGCTGCAAAAGGTTGACGCTCCAGCCACCAGGCAAGTACCTGTTCGACGGCTTGTTCAATCGTCAAAGAGGAGTTGTCCAGCACCAGAGCATCCTGTGCGGGCTTGAGAGGTGCCACGCTGCGGGAGCTGTCCCGGGCGTCGCGCGCTTCCAAATCTGCACGGAGGTCGTCGATATTAGCCTGAAAACCCTTTGAAATCAACTGTTTATGGCGACGCTCTGCGCGGCAGGCCGCGCTGGCCGTCAAAAACACCTTCAAAGGGGCGCCTGGGAAGATCACGGTGCCCATGTCGCGCCCATCGGCCACCAGGCCGGGCAGGCGCTGAAAACTGTGCTGCAGGTCAATCAAGGCTGCGCGCACCGCAGGCAAGGCGGACACGCGGGATGCGTTCATGCCCGCTTCTTCGGTGCGAATGGCTTCGGTGACATCTTCAGTGCCCAGCAGCACATGGCCGTTGTCAAAGCGCACGGGCAGGGTTTGGGCCAGTTGGGCAATCTGCGCTTCATGCGCAGCATCAATGTGTAGGCCTGCTTGCAACGCGGCATAGGCCGTGATGCGATACATGGCGCCGGAGTCGAGGAAGCCGTAGCCCAGGCAGCGGGCCAGTTCGGCGGCCACGGTGCCTTTGCCAGAGGCCGTGGGGCCGTCGATGCAGATCACCGGGATGCGCGCCGTGGGCAGCGTGGTGGTGCCCAAGAAGGCCTCGAAATACTCTGG
Source organism: Acidovorax sp. 56 (assembly GCF_002749705.1). Lineage (NCBI taxonomy): Bacteria > Pseudomonadati > Pseudomonadota > Betaproteobacteria > Burkholderiales > Comamonadaceae > Acidovorax > Acidovorax sp. 56. The sequence continues at coordinate 1,393,383 of NZ_PEEV01000001.1, read as the reverse complement.
GAAGGTCTTGGCCACGCACTTGGGGTCTTCAATGCGCACCGGCAACTTGGCGGGATTGAAGGCGGCCAGCGAGAAGCACATCGCCACCCGGTGGTCGTCGTAGGTGTGGATGCTGGCGGCTTTCCAGTCAGCGGACTGGGCGGGAGGCGTCACGCGGATGTAGTCCGCACCTTCCTCCACCGTGGCGCCGAGCTTGCGCAGCTCGGTGGCCATGGCGGCGATGCGGTCGGTTTCCTTCACACGCCAGCTGGCAATGTTGCGCAAGGTGGTGGTGCCTTCGGCATAGAGGGCCATCACGGCCAGTGTCATGGCCGCGTCGGGGATGTGGTTGCAGTCCAGGTCAATGGCTTTGAGGGGCCAGGTGCCGCGCTGCACTTGCAGCCAGTTGGGGCCGCCGGTGACCTGTGCACCCATGGCCTGGGCCGCTTCGACAAAGCGAATATCGCCCTGGATCGAGTCGAGGCCCACGCCTTGTATCTTGATGCCGGATTTGGCATCTTTTTGGCCAGTAGCGCTAGTCGCTATTGTTCCAAGCGCTATGAAATAGCTAGCGGAAGATGCGTCCGCCTCGACGTGGATGCTGCCGGGCGACTGGTAGCGGCTACCCGCTGGAATGGTGAAACGCTGCCAGTTGTCGTGGCTGACGTGGATGCCAAACTGCGCCAGCAACTGCAGGGTGATGGCGATGTAGGGCTTGGAGATCAGCTCCCCCACAACCTCGATGTGCACCGCCTGGGTGGTGGCCACCAGGGGCAGTGCCATGAGCAGCGCGGTGAGGAACTGGCTGGAGACATCGCCGCGCACCTGGATGGGGTGGTGCAGCGCCAGGGCTGGCACCCCTTGGGCGTGGGCGATGCGCAGCGGGGGGTAGCCCGGGTTGCCGAGGTAGTCGATCTGGCAGCCGAGCTGGCGCAAGGCGTCCACCAGGTCGCCAATGGGGCGCTCGTGCATGCGGGGCACGCCCGAGAGTTCAAACTCGCCACCCAGCAGGGCCAAGGCTGCGGTGAGCGGGCGCATGGCCGTGCCTGCATTGCCCATGAACAGGGCTGTGGGCGAAACTGGCTTGCGGCCGCCCAAGCCCGTGATGTGCACGGTGCTTCCTGCTTCCACCACCTCGCAGCCAATCTTGCGCAGGCCGTCGAGCATCACGCGTGTGTCGTCTGACGCCAGCAGGTCATGCACGGTGGTGGTGCCCAGGCTCAAGGCCGCCAGCAACAGCACCCGGTTGGAGATGCTCTTGGAGCCCGGCAAGAGAACTTCACCCCCAGCAGCGTCGAGAGCGGGGAGGTCCAGGAAGGCGGTAGTGAACATTTAGCGTGGTTTGGAGGTGCGTTGGGCGCCCATGCGCCAGTGGGCACGGGTTTCGCTGGCAAGGGTCAGCATGTCTTCCAGGGCCTGTGAGTTGCCGTTGGCAATGGCTTGCTCAAGCTGCGCCAGGGCTTGTTGAAAGACCTTGGATTGCGCCAGCAACTCTTCACGGTTGGCCAGCATGATGTCGCGCCACATCTTGGGCTCGCCAGCGGCGATGCGGGTGAAGTCGCGGAACCCAGGGCCTGCCAGTGACAGAAACTCGTCGCCTTCGGGCTGCCCGGTCAGGCTGTTCATCATGGCAAACGCCAGCAGATGGGGTAGATGGCTGACGGCGGCGAAGGCGGTGTCATGCGATTCAGGCGACATGCTGCTCACGCGGCAGCCAATGGCTTGCCACACCTCTTGCGCTTGCAACAGCTGTGCAGTGAGGGTGCGCTCTGTAGGGGTCAAAATGACCTGGCGGCCGTAGTACAGCTCTGCATCTGCATGCTCTACGCCGGCCACTTCGCGCCCGGTGATGGGGTGCGCGGGCACGAAAGAGCCCACCTGGTCACGCAGCGCACGGCGCGCGGCCTGCACCACATCGGCCTTGGTGGAGCCCACATCCATCACCAGCATTTGGGGGGTGACCAAGTGCTTGATGGCCTTGAGGGTGGCTTCGGTGGCAGACACGGGAACCGCCACCAAAACAATGTCTGCCCCAGCCACTGCCAGCAAGGCCGAGGGCGCTTCGACATCGATGACGCCCATCTGGCGTGCGCGATCGGTGGTGGAGGGGGACTTGCTGTAGCCCACGACCCTTTTGACCAGACCCGCCTTTTTCAGCGCCAGCGCAAAGGACCCGCCCATGAGGCCACAGCCAATCAGTCCAAGTTGTTCAAACATCGCGAGCGCCCTTCACGAGGCCACGGGGTAGGTCCCCAGCACTTTGTAGAACGCGCAGAGGCCTCGCAGCTCTTCCAGCGCCCGTGCCACATGGGGCTGGGCCGGGTGGCCGTCCAGGTCAATGTAGAAATAGTATTCCCACTGGCCTGTGCGTGCGGGGCGGGACTCGAAGCGGGTCATGGACACGCCGTGCTTTTTGAGTGGCACCAACAGGTCATGCACCGCGCCGGGCTGGTTGGGTACTGAGACGATCAGGCTGGTGCAGTCCTTGCTCGAGGGCGGTGGCGTCTGCAGGGTGTGGGGCAGGCAGATGATGGCGAAACGCGTGCGGTTGTACGCATCGTCCTGAATGGCGTGGGCCACGATGTGCAGGCCAAACTGCGTAGCCGCCCGCTCGCTGGACAGGGCTGCCCAGGCCGGGTTGGTCGTCGCCAGGCGCGCGCCTTCGGCGTTGCTGGACACCGGGCGGCGCTCGGCGTGCGGCAGGTGCTTGGTCAGCCACGACTGGCATTGCGCCAGCGCCTGGGGGTGGGCCAGCACCACTTCAATGTCGTCCAGCGAATTGCTGGTGCGCAGCAGGTTGTGCCGCACCAGCAGGCTCACTTCGCCCACCACATGCGTGGGGGTGTGCAGGAACAGGTCGAGCGAACGGGTGACCACGCCTTCGGTGGAGTTTTCTACCCCCACCACGCCATATTGCGCGCTGCCAGCGGCCGTGGCGTGGAAGACTTCGTCGAAGTTGGCGCAGTACATCAAGTCGGCGGCACCGCCGAAAAACTCGATGGCCGCTTGCTCGCAGAACGTGCCTTCAGGGCCGAGCACGGCCACCCGCTGGGGTGACTCCAGCGCCAGGCAGGCCGACATGATTTCGCGCCAGATGGCCGCCACATGCGCACCTTTGAGGGGGCCGGGGTTGGCGGTCTGGATCTTGCCAATGACCTGCGCCACGCGGTCTGGCCGGAAAAAGGGCGTGCCTTCGCGCTTCTTGACTTCGCCCACCCGCTCGGCCACCAGCGCACGCTGGTTCAGCAGCGTGAGCAGTTGCTGGTCGATGTTGTCGATCTGAACGCGCAGACTGGCGAGATCGGGGGATGCTTGCGGAGTATTCATGGGTGGGCGTCGGTGGCGTGCACTCAGGCGTGCTTTTGTTCAAATTCTCGCAGGTAGGTCACCAGCGCCTGTACGCCCTCGATGGGCATGGCGTTGTAGATGCTGGCACGCATGCCGCCCACGGACTTGTGGCCCTTGAGTTGCAGCAGACCGCGCTCACGGGCGCCGGTCAGGAAGGCCTCGTTGCGGCTTTCGTCACGAAGGAAGAAGGGGATGTTCATGCGCGAGCGGCAGTTGGCGGCCACCTTGTTCACGTAGAACTGGGAGTTGTCGATGGCGCTGTACAACAACTCGGCCTTGGCGGTGTTGCGTTGCTCCATGGCAGCAATGCCGCTCAGGCCCCCTTCTGTCTGGCGCTTGAGCCATTGGAAGGTCAGGCCTGCCATGTAGATGCCCCAGGTCGGCGGGGTGTTGTACATCGACTGGTTTTCGGCCACCACTTTGTAGTCGAATGCGCTGGGGCAAATGGACAGTGCGTGGCCCAGCAGGTCTTCGCGCACCACCACCAGCGTCAGGCCTGCAGGCCCCAGGTTCTTTTGCGCGCCGCCAAAGGCCACGCCCACGCGTGACCAGTCCACGCTGCGCGAAGCGACATGGGAGGAAAAATCAATCACCAAAGGCGCATCGCTGCCCAGGGCTTGCAAATCGGGCAGCTCTTGAAATTCGACGCCATGGATGGTTTCGTTGCTGCACAAGTGCACGTAGCTGGCGCCCTTGCTGAGCTGCCATGTGGCCGGGGTGGGCAGGGTGGTGAAGTTGGACTCTTGCCCTGATGCCACCACACGCGATTCGGCGGCGTATTTGAGCGCCTCTTTTTGCGACTTTTGGCTCCAGCTGCCAGTCACCACAAAGTCCACCGTGCCAGCGCGCGACAGGTTCATGGGAACGATGGCGTTCTCTGCCAAGCCGCCGCCTTGCATGAACAGAATCTTGAATTGGGCGGGTACTGCCAGCAGCTCGCGTAGGTCGGCTTCGGCTTGCTCGTAAATCGAGATGAATTCTTTGCCCCGGTGGCTCATCTCCATCACGCCCATGCCACTACCGTGCCAGTCGAGCATTTCGCTGGCGGCTTGTTCAAGGACTTCGGCGGGAATCGCGGCCGGGCCGGCGGAGAAGTTGTATGGGCGGTTCATCTGATAGTGATAAAAAGAGCTTCCAGCGCTTGCTGAGTAAGCGGTAGAAGCTCTGATTTTGATAGCAATTGCAGCTTGGGCCTTGTGGCGTGGCTGCGGCCTTGTGGTGTTTAAGCCTCTGGTGCTTCACCGCCCTCGGGGGTGGAGTTGCCTTCGGCGTTATCGCCACCTTCGGCCGCAGGGTCCGCCACATTGGCGTCGTTTTCCACAATGCGTTGCAGCCCGCTGAGCTTGGAGCCTTCGTCCAGGGCAATCAGCGTCACGCCCTGCGTGGCACGGCCCAGTTCGCGGATCTCGGAGACCCGGGTGCGCACCAGAACGCCCTTGTCGGTGATCAGCATGATCTCGTCGTCAGCGTGCACCAGCGTGGCGGCAACGACCTTGCCGTTGCGCTCGCTTTGCTGGATGGCGATCATCCCCTTGGTGCCTCGGCCGTGGCGTGTGTACTCGACGATGCTGGTGCGCTTGCCGTAGCCGTTTTCGGTGGCGGTGAGCACGCTTTGGGTCTCGTCTTCGGCCACCAGCATGGCGATCACGCTCTGGCTTTCCTCCAGCATCATGCCGCGCACGCCGCGCGCTGCACGGCCCAGTGGGCGCACATCGTTTTCGTCAAAACGCACTGCCTTGCCGCCATCACTGAACAGCATCACGTCGTGCTTTCCATCGGTCAGCGCTGCGCCGATCAGGTAGTCGCCATCGTCCAGGTTGACGGCGATGATGCCGCCCTTGCGGGGATTGCTGAACTCGTCCAGCGCGGTCTTCTTGACGGTGCCCATGCTGGTAGCCATGAACACATAACGATCGGCCGGGAAGGTGCGCATGTCGCCGGTGAGGGCTAGCACCACGTTGATCTTCTCGCCTTCCTGCAGCGGGAACATGTTGACGATGGGGCGGCCACGTGAACCGCGCGAGCCAGCAGGCACTTCCCACACCTTGAGCCAGTACAGGCGGCCGCGGTTGGAGAAGCACAGGATGTAGTCGTGCGTGTTGGCGATGAAGAGCTGGTCGATCCAGTCGTCTTCCTTGGTCGCCGTGGCCTGCTTGCCCCGCCCGCCGCGCTTTTGTGCACGGTATTCAGACAGTGGCTGGCTCTTGATGTAGCCGGTGTGGCTGAGCGTCACCACCATGTCGGTCGGGGTGATCAGGTCTTCGGTCGAGAGGTCTTGGGCGCTGTATTCAACCACCGAGCGGCGTGCGCCCAGCTTGTGCTGACCAAACTCTGCCTTGATGGAGGTGAGTTCGTCGCCAATGATGGTGGATACCCGCTCTGGCTTGGCCAGGATGTCCAGCAGGTCTTCAATGACCGCCATGACCTCCTTGTACTCGGCCACGATCTTGTCTTGCTCCAGGCCTGTCAGGCGCTGCAGGCGCATCTGCAGGATTTCCTGGGCCTGGGTTTCAGACAAACGGTAGAGGCCATCCTGGCCCATGCCGAATTCCTTTTCCAGGCCTTCGGGGCGGTAGTCGTCGGCATTGATCACGCCGCCATCGGCGCGGGTGCGCGTCAGCATTTCGCGCACGAGCTTGCTGTCCCATGAGCGGGTCATCAACTCGGCTTTGGCCACCGGTGGGGTGGGTGCGTTGCGGATGATGGCGATGAAATCATCGATGTTGGCCAGTGCAACGGCCAAGCCTTCGAGTACGTGCCCGCGATCGCGGGCTTTGCGCAGCTCGAACACTGTGCGGCGTGTCACCACTTCGCGCCGATGCTGCAGGAAGACGCTGATCAGGTCCTTGAGATTGCACAGGCGCGGCTGACCATCGATCAGCGCCACCATGTTCATGCCAAACGTGTCTTGCAACTGCGTCTGCTTGTACAGGTTGTTCAGCACCACTTCGGGCACTTCGCCACGCTTGAGCTCGATCACCAGGCGCATGCCGGACTTGTCCGACTCGTCCTGGATGTGGCTGATGCCTTCGATCTTCTTCTCATGCACCAGTTCGGCCATGCGCTCCTGCAGCGTCTTCTTGTTGACCTGGTAGGGCAGCTCGTCCACGATGATGGCCTGGCGCTGACCTCGGTCGATGTCCTCGAAGTGGCAGCGGGCACGCATCACGACCTTGCCACGGCCCGTGCGGTAGCCGTCTTTGACGCCATTGATGCCGTAGATGATCCCGGCCGTTGGGAAGTCGGGGGCAGGGATGATCTCCATCAGTTCATCGATGGTGGTCTCGGGGTTGCGCAGCATGTGCAAGCACGCATCTACCACCTCATTGAGGTTGTGCGGCGGGATGTTGGTTGCCATGCCCACCGCAATACCTGCCGAGCCGTTGACCAGCAGGTTGGGGAGCTTGCTGGGCAAGACCAGCGGCTCTTTTTCACTGCCGTCATAGTTGGGACCGAAATCGACAGTTTCTTTGTCGATATCGCCCAACATTTCATGGGCGATTTTTGCCAAACGGATTTCGGTGTAACGCATCGCCGCAGCGTTGTCGCCGTCTACCGATCCGAAGTTGCCTTGTCCGTCCACCAGCATGTGGCGCAGCGAAAAATCCTGCGCCATGCGAACGATCGTGTCATATACCGCTGAGTCGCCGTGGGGGTGGTACTTACCGATCACATCGCCCACAATACGGGCCGACTTTTTGTAGGGTCGATTCCAGTCGTTGTTGAGTTCGTGCATGGCAAACAGCACGCGGCGATGGACCGGCTTGAGGCCGTCACGAGCGTCAGGCAGAGCCCGGCCCACGATCACGCTCATGGCGTAATCGAGGTAACTGCGCCGCATTTCTTCTTCAAGACTGATCGGCAGGGTTTCTTTGGCAAACTGGGTCATTTGGACGGCGGTGGCAGCAAAGGAGAGCCATTTTAGGCTGAGATGCTTGTAGCGCCTATGCAACATATGCGGGCTATTGCGGTTTTGTCCTACGGTGCCTTATGCGCTAGAGCCGCTTTTAGCCTGTTACGTATGGCACAATCGTTTTAACGTTTTTGGTGGTGGTCACCCTAAACGTCCTGATTCGCAGCGAGGCTGCGGCTTTTTCCCCAAGAGGAGAACCATGAAGAAACTGAACAAAGTGGCGATGTTGTTTGCCTCTGCAGCGCTCGCAACCGCCGCTGGCGCACAATCCGTGGACAACTGGAAGAACGGTTCCGGCGACCTGGTCTGGAAGAACGGCACCAATGAATACTGCTGGCGCGATGCCAACTGGACGCCTGCTACTGCAGCCGCCGGTTGCGACGGCGCTATCGCCGCAGCTGCTCCAGCTGCTGCTGCCCCAGCTTCTGCCGCTCCAGCTGCTCCAGCTGCCGCCGCTCCAGCTGCTGCAGCTCCAGTCGTGGCCGCCCAAAAGGTGACCTACGCTGCTGACGCTTTCTTCGACTTCGACAAGTCGGTTCTGAAGGCTGAAGGCAAGGCGAAGCTCGACGATCTGGTCTCCAAGGTCAAGGACATCAACCTGGAAGTCATCATCGCCGTGGGTCACACTGACTCCGTGGGCTCCGATGCTTACAACCAAAAGCTGTCTGTGCGTCGTTCCGAAGCCGTGAAGGCTTACTTGGTGTCCAAGGGCATCGAAAAGAACCGCGTCTACACTGAAGGCAAGGGCGAAAAGCAACCTGTGGCCGACAACAAGACCGCCGAAGGCCGCGCAAAGAACCGCCGCGTGGAAATCGAAGTGGTTGGCACCCGTGCTACCAAGTAATCTTTGATTACTCCAAAAAAAGCCCCGTCAGGGGCTTTTTTTATGCCTGAGCGATTTGCATCATTGTGGCGAATCTTGGGCTTTTTCAATTTTGATGGCGAGGTAATGACTGGCCCATGGCAATCGCCAAAAGCCGTTTGGGTTATGGAATAGAGGAAAATGGCGAAATGATCGAATCAATCAACGCAGACCCTGCTGAGCTGGCGAAATTCTCTGATTTAGCGCACCGTTGGTGGGATCCAGAAAGCGAGTTCCGTCCGCTACACCAAATCAACCCGCTTCGTTTGGACTGGATCAACTCCCACGCAGGTTTGGACCGGTGCAGGGTCCTTGATGTTGGTTGTGGAGGAGGGATTTTGGCCGACTCCATGGCCCGCAAAGGGGCCGATGTGACAGGGATCGACCTGGCCACCAAATCGTTGCGTGTAGCCCAACTGCATGCACTGGAAACTGGCACCCCCCACATTCAATACCGAGAAATCAGCGTAGAAGCTCTGGCTGAAGAACAACCCTCCAGTTTTGATGTGGTGACCTGCATGGAAATGCTGGAGCATGTGCCGGATCCTCACTCTGTGGTGCAAGCCTGCGCCCAATTGGTGAAGCCTGGCGGGTGGGTTTTTTTCTCAACCTTGCACCGCAGCGCCAAGGCTTTCATGCTGGCCATTGTGGGGGCGGAGTACCTGCTGAATATGTTGCCCCGAGGTACGCACGAGTACGCCAAGATGATCAAGCCCAGCGAACTGGCATCCAGTTGCAGAGCGGCAGGCCTGGATGTGCTTCACACCAAGGGGCTTGAATACAACCCGGTCACGCACCGATACTGGCTCAGCTCGAACACCAGTGTCAATTACATGTTGGCAACCCAAAAGTTTTTTTGATTGCCCCGTATGTTCAACAACATTGAGGCTGTGCTGTTTGACCTGGATGGCACCTTGATTGACAGTGCCCCAGACCTCGGGGCGGCTGCCGACCAGATGCGCACAGACCGTGGCCTCTCCTCCTATTCTCTCGACCTGTACCGCCCGATGGCTGGCGCTGGCGCGCGTGGCATGTTGGCGCAAGCGTTTGGGATGACTCCCGAACACCCAGACTTTCCGGCGATGCGGGAGGAGTTCTTCGTGAACTATGAACGTCGTATGACGGTGTCCACGTCCATCTTTGATGGAGTGGCAGAGATGCTGGAAGCCTTGCAGTTGCGCCAGCTGCGCTGGGGCATCGTGACAAACAAATCGATGCGCTTTACAGACCCTTTGACGCGCTCCATGCCTTTGCTGGCGGCCGCTGAGGTCGTTATCAGTGGTGACACCACACCCCATGCCAAGCCCCATCCCGCTCCTTTGCTGGAGGCTGCTAGGCGTTTAGGGGTGGACCCTGGTCGCTGCATCTATGTGGGCGATGACGAGAGAGATATCGTTGCCGGACATGCCGCCGGTATGGCGACGGTGGCTGCAACCTATGGTTATCTTGGTGCGCAAACCGACATCACGCGTTGGAATGCCCACACCTCAATTAATTCTCCGCTGGAGCTCTTGCAACGGATCGCAGTGGCCTAAAATAGAAAGCCTGGGGCTGTCCTGGTTTCGACGTGGGTTCGGAATCGGTGTGGTGCATGTCGAGCTTGAGTCACGCTCGTAAATCTCGATTTAAAAAACTAACTGCAAACGACGAACGTTTCGCACTCGCTGCTTAATTGCCAGTGAGCCTTGCAACAGTTGGCCGATGGGCTGGGCAAGGGGGTTCTGAGCAATCAGAGCCTCCCGGCTGCAAGGATAATTACATGGGCTGGCCCTGATCCGGGTACCTTGGATTGGGGTAAGAAAATAGGGTGCTGGCTGCTGTTATAGCGTGCGACTGCGCGATGACCGTGGCGAGATTCAAAACAGACCGCTAAACATGTAGATCTGCTCGATGAAGGCTTGCGGACGCGGGTTCAATTCCCGCCAGCTCCACCACCATAACGTCCAAGGGCGTTCGCTGACTTCCAGCGAACGCCCTTTTTCTTTGGTAAATCAACAACTGATGGCCTATGGCATGTCTACAGGCTCCCATCCTGCCTGGAGAAATTGGGGGTACAGCCGGGGGTACAACCATCCCAATTTGGTGTGATCGGTGTTTTGTACCCCCAGGTTAATGCATTTTGAGTGCTCTGAAAATCTCAGGAGGCACACGCGCTAGTTTGGTTGCTGTCGTTGCAGGCGTGGATTCGCGCGCATCAGCGCACTCCTGCGACTCAGCGGCGGAGCGCAGGGTCCCAGTGTTCCACAATCTTCCCATTCGCTATCCGGAACATGTCAAACCACGTAGTAACGTAGCGTTTGGTCGAGTCCTTGGGGTCGGTGTACTCGCGGCCAAAGCTCAGGATGACCAAATCACGTTCTGCAACGATGGAGACCAGCGGGGCTTGGATGTGTGGGGCGATGGTTTGGGGCTTTTTGATTTTGGAGAAAAAATCGACAAAGGCTGCGCGGCCGCTTTGCACATTGGGGTTGTGCTGCACGTATTCGTCTGACAGGTACTTGTCGGCAAGCTCCATGTGCCCACCCTCAAACACTTCCCGCCAGAAATCAAACACCAGCCGCTTGTTGGCGGCCAAGGCAGCGTCGTTGCTGCCCAGCCAAGAGGATTGCTGATCAGGTGCGATGAACGACATTTCAGCATGCGACGCGATGGATGCGGTGCCGAGCAAAGCGGCCACCAGTGCCGCCTTGGCCAAAGATCTGTGCAGGTTTTTCATAGATGACAACGGTACTTGGTTGTGTTTTCAGGGATTGCGCAGTTTGTTGTCTGCGAAGCGTTGGAGTGATTGACGCCGTATGGAAGCCATTTCGCGAGGGGGTGCAACGGCGGCGATTCAGAAAACAAAGCCATGCGCTGCATCAACAGCAATGCCTGATTCCCGTCTTCTCCGGAGTGGCTAATTTCTACCCACCGCCAGTGCCGCCAGAACAGCGATGCTACCTGCGAGGTAGAGCCCACAGAGTCGAGGGATGGCCGCGTAGATTTCGATGGCAGCCAGCGCAAACTGGTAGCCGATTCTCCATTTGAGCCCCAGGGCCACCGGTGTGGTCTTTGATTCAGGCGTCCCCAGGGTTTTGCATCGCAGCCGACGCGATCATTGTCCCCCGTCAATTCATCAGGGCGTGGATGTGGTTCTCGTGGCAAGCCACTGCGCTGGGATCAGTCCATACAGGGGGCTTGGATCTCTTTGCCATGAGTGGGGAGACAGCGGGGTCGTGGCATTTTGCGTGGAACCGTTGGAGTCGGGATTCAGCGCCGCAAGCTGCTGCATCCATGCCAAGTCCACCGTCCCAGTGGGCGTGGGGCGCGAGAAGATCAACTCCAGCATTCTGCGAGCCTTCTCATCGCCGCTGCTGGCTGCAATTTGGTACAGGCGCACTGCCTCTGCGTAGTTGGCTGGCACACCGTCGCCACGGTGGTAGCGTTGCGCTTCGGTATACCAAGCCTGTGCGTTGTTGCGGATGGGTTGGTGGGGCTGCTTGGATGAGCTTGGCTGAATGCGCTTGCGCAGCAGATGGGCATTGGCTGCTGAGGCGGCAGACCTGGTGGCTGCGGACTGGAATTGCGCGAGTGCTTTTTCGAGCTGGCCGGTCGCCAGGTATTCCAGCCCTAGTTCATTCGTCGCCTGGGCATTGCCTGCATTGGCCGCAGCCAGCAAAAGTGGGTGTGGGGCTTGGGCCGGCTCTGACGTGGGCGATGCCATGGGCGCGATCGCCTGGCTGACCAGCCATTCGAGATATTTGGCCAGACCTGGCGTGCCTTTGGTCAACTGCTGGATCCAGGGGATGGCTGCTGCAGGATTCGGGGGGCTCAGGCACCCCATGATTTGGCACCATGCCAAACCTGCGGGTGCCAGAGGGTGCCGCAGTGCTTGGGCTTGTTCAAACCAGTGTTGTGCCTGGGCTGTGTCTGTGGGCGTGCCCACACCATGCAGGCATAGCAGACCCAGCAGCCAAGCGGCTTCGGCTGGGCTCGTGGTTGGCTTGGGGGACGAGTTTGTGGATGGGCGCTTTGATGCAGCGGGCGCAGGCCCGCTGCCCAGCGCTGCTGCGCGCAGCGCCTGCAGCGCTTGTTCAGTGCGGAGGGGTCTATTTGTCGCCGCAGATGGTGAAGGCGCGTGGAGCGTTTCAGGATCCAAACCTTGGTCCGCAGATTCGGAAAAGCCCCTGACTGCAGCCAGTGCCACAACGGGGGAGCACAAACCCAGTCCAAGTGTCGCTATACACAGCAGCTTGGTGGGTAAGGCCAATGACAGGTGATGTGGCTCGGACATGGGGCTGTCGCAGTGTTCTTTTTTTATTTGCGGGGAGCTGGTGCTGCAGAGGCGGCGGTAGGGGTTCGCCGGGGCACCACATTCCAGTACACCGCGTTGCCGGTGTAGCCGGTGCTGCCCCATGCCTTGGCAAAGGCTTCGTTGATCTTCTCCAGCGTGCGGATCCCCTGGATGGCCTTCAGGGCTGGGCCACGCAAATCGTCAGGCAGCTTGGCGGTGCTGTCTTCGTCTGTGGCAAAGCAGGCAACTCCCTCGCGGCCCGGGCTAGCGGCGTCCATCACAAACCCCGGGTTGGGGCTCATCCAGTCCGGGATGCGGACAGCCTGGTTGGCAGACACCCAGCCCACCGTATTGGCCTGGTTGGGCAACAAGCGCATGACGGTGCCGGTGGCATCGGCCAGATAGCACTGCAGAAAAGATGCGCGTGACACCGTGGCAGACAAGAATATTTGTTCGCCGACTTCAAAGGCTGTGCGGTCCAGCAGCACGTTCTCAATCTGCATGTTCAAGGTGCGCTCGGCGGTGGGCGCTCCATACATCAGCGCACTGGTCACCACGGGCTTTGTGGGCTGGTCTGCGGCCTCTGGCTTGGGCTGCACCGGCTCGGCATGGGTAGAACTCCAACCGATGCGCGCCAATGTGCCGTCTGCAGCCAAGTCCACAAAGTGGCGCAAAGCCCGTTCGTAGGTCGGGAAGTCCACCACGCCGGTCACCACCATCCCGTTGTCGGCCTGAAAGCGTGCCAATGCGGCCCGAAGCTGGGGGTTGGGTTCTGCCAGCGAACTGCTGCTGGACGGGCTGGCTGAGCTGGCACCTGCTGCGAGGTACCCGCGGCTGCTCAATGAGCGCGCAACCAGCTGGATGCGCACTGAGGCTGAGCCTTCGTCATACCAGTCGCGCAACTGACGCTGAAAGTCGGGATGGTTTTGCTCCAAAGTGAGGCATTGCCAATAGGGCACGCGTGCCCATTTGCCGACCAGCTCAATCGTGGCCAAGTCCACCAGCGTCCGCATGGCGCTGCCAGCGCCTTGGGTGTAATCGCGCCCGACATTGAATTGCACCCCATAGGTGCCAATGCGGCCCGCCAGGTCCACGCCTTGGCCGCCACTGCCCACAATGACCTCGTTGGCCGAATCCAGTCCGGGTATCAGCGTGCGGGTGCGGAAGTCGCCCAGGTGCATTTCCAGCCCGATGATGGTGGCGTTGCGGCTTTGGCTGTAGCCCAGATCCACGCGGGGGCCAGACAGCCCCGTGTCAAAGCGGTTGTTGATGACGTTTTGGTCCGCAAACGATACGGCGCCAGAGATATACAACGCTGGCCTTTGCAGCTGGATCTGGTTGTTGTTCAGCAAAATGGTGGTCAGGTTCTGCACCGTGTCTTGCCGTGCAATGTCCACCTCATAGTCCACAAACCGGAAGGCATTGCTCAAGCGCGACATTTGCGACAGTGCCGTGATCACCATGTCTTTGCTGGCCACTGCCACGCGGCCAGAGTAATCCGGAATCTGTTTGCTTGTGATGAGTGTGGTGGGCTGCTGGGCGTCGCGCAGCATGTGGTCCATGCACACCAGCGAATCAGAGAAGCTGGAGATTGAGCGGGTGGGGCGGGTGGCGGGGCGGTCGGTGATGGAGGCGCGCTCCTGAAAGGGCTGGTCCTTTCTGGGGTCCATGGGGATGGTGCAACCACTCAGCCACAGGCCGCCAAAGATAGCCACCAAGATGCCCCAACGCAAAGGGCGGTGCAAGGGCCCGGCCTGGGCCAGGTGGGGGGATGGCATGTGTGTGCTCCTACCTCGGGTGCCGCGCCCAATGGGCTGCCTGGCTACTTACAGATGTTGACCAGATCGCCGCGCAGCACCACCACTTGCGGGGCGGCCGTGGTGCCGTACCTGGCGGTGTTGGCTGTACCGCTGGAAACCGTATTGCTACCCACCTCCTGCACGCAGGTTTTTTGCATGCCCTGTGCATTGGCCGTTGTGACCACATCGTTATTGGTCAGCACACCAGAGGTGTCTTCCGAAAACGCCTTGGCCTCATAGCGTGCGATGCGGGCGCGCAGCCATGCGGGCATGCTGGTGTTGCCATCCAGGTTGGAGGAGGGCGTGGCAGCGCCGGTGGGCTGCATTTGCACGGTGAGTTTTTTGGTCAAGATGACCGGGTCTTCGCCAGGCGCCTGTGCCCAGGCGACACCGCAGAGATTGAGACAAAGACTCCAGGCTGCGAGCCTGGGCCAGGTGTAGCGAGTGCCCATGGAACACCTCCAGATTTGAATGAAGGAGCAGCCTTCAAGGGTGTGCTATCCGAGTCATTGGCCTGCGCAAACGGTACGGGCGACCCCGCACTGTTTCCGCAGGCCTTCAGGTGGTGATGGCTGCCGTCAGGCAGCACAGTGGCCAGGGGCCTTAGTTAGGCCAGTTGCTGGTCTTGGTGGGCTGGCAGGTGAAGCAGGCGTTGTTGGTAGCGATGTTTTGCACCGCTTTGCTGTTGCTGCCGCTGGACAGGTTGGCGATGGTGGCGCCAGTGAGGGCGGTGAACTGGAGCGAGTTGCCCGAAATGGTCACTTCGCCAACGTTGGAGGACAGGTTTTGGCTGGCGTAAGCGTCGCTGCCGCTGGCGGTGTTGGTCACACTGCCGCCAACCCCCAGCACCCCCTGGATGGAGTTGCCGCCCACAGTGACATTGCCTGTGTTGGAGGCCAGGTTTTGGAACGCCTCGCTCTTGGAGCCTGTGGAGTTATTGCTGGCAGAAACATTGGCCAGCGAAGCGAATTGCACCGAAGTGCCAGTGATCGAAATATCGGGACTGGAAGACACGGGGCCTGTGGCCATGGCAGTGGAGGCAATGGCGCTCAAAGCAATGAAAGCAAGGGTTTTCATGACAGATCCTTCGATGATGGTTGTCGACACTGTCTGCATCGCAGCGAATCTGCGGTGCAGTGGCTTGGACAGTTCAGGTCGGCTGGCCTCTCCGGGGGGGGGGCTGCGTTTCCTTGCTGTCTGGGGTCAGTGTCTGCCGCCTGGCCTTGTGCACAAATACGGGGGCTTGGTTACTCCATACGGTGGAGCGTTTCGCGACAGGATGGGCGTGCCATCCAAGTGTGGTGCGGGTGTGCGGCGTCGACCATGTCGCCACTTCACTAAAAAGCTAGGTAGTAACTTTTTGTGAAATTTGCAACCAATGGGGCGTTTTGGCCATGGAGTGCCAAATTTGTTGCATTGTGTTTGTGAGCAGACGGAGGGAACCTCGTTTGACCCCCAGATGGGCACAGCCCATAGCGCATGCACCGTGCAGGGTTTGCACCTTGCCCAGTTGCCTTGGGGCGATGGGCAGCAAGCTGGTAGATCCCTCGAAACCACTGCGTTGGCTCTGCTGGCTTTTCAGTCTTGTGGTCAAGTTTTCGAGGAGTTTTTATCGTGAGCAATCTTTGGCAAGTCGACCCGCCGCTGGTATCTGACGGGAGTCCCTCTGCACCTTCGGGCCAGTTCTCCACCTATGCCAACCCCCCGTCGGTGTGGCCTGCATTTTTGATGGGGCAAGAGGCCAGCCCCATCAGGGTCTTGCTGGTAGACGACGACGCCCACATCCGCATGGTGATTGCGCAAGAGCTGATGGCTGACCCGCGCACCTTGCTCGTGGGGCAAGCGGCCAGCGTGCGGGAGGGGCGCAAGGCCATCAAGCAGCACGAGTTTGATGTGCTGCTGGTGGATTTGAACCTGGGCGATGGCGAGGCTTTTGAGCTGCTGGAGTTTTTCCGCTCGTTCAGGCCATCGGCCCAGGCTGTGGTGATTTCGGTGATGGAGAACGACGAACAGGTGATGCGCGCTTTTGAGTTGGGCGCGGCGGGCTTCGTGGGCAAAAACTCCTGGTTTGGCAACTATGCGCAGGCCGTGCTGCAAGTCGCCAACGGTGGGGCTTCCATCACGCCCAATCTGGCGCGCCGCTTGCTGCAGCGGTTTGATCGCACCAACGCCGCAGAGTCCAAGCGCCGCAAGCCCGACGATGCCGATCGCCTGTCTGCCCGCGAGAAGGAAATTTTGCGGATGGTGGCCAGTGGCTACACCAGCATTGAGGTGGGCTCGCGCCTGTTCATCAGCAGCATGACGGTCAACACCCATCTGCGCAACATTTACCGCAAGCTGCAAGTCCGCACCCGTGCGCAAGCCGTGCGGTTTGCTTCGCTGCGGGGGCTGTTCTAGCCGCTGGGTGCAGGGTCCTGCCGGGGCCAGCAGTCCATGTTTCGCACCCGTCCCGCTTGGTTTGCTATCACCTGTGTGGCCCTTTGGCTGCTGCAGTTGCCATTGATGGCAGTGGCCTTTGGGTGGCTGGGCGATGCCAGCGGCAAGGCCTTGCTGGTGCTTCAAACGGTGTTGTGTGGCGCGTCTTTGGTGCTGGGGGGGTTGCTGCTCGTCCAACTGCCCAGGGCCCTTCAATGGCGGCCACGCCTGAGTCCCCGGCCCAGCCCCGAGCTGAGTGCGGAGCGACGGCGCATTGCGCGCGATTTGCACGACAGCCTGGGCTCTCAACTGGTGTGCGCCATGGCGCTGTTGGACTCCAAGCCCGCCACCGACAGCGACGTGCTGGGCGTTCTGGAGCGCTGCATGCTGGACCTGCGCCTGATCGTGGACTCGATGGACGGAGAGGGTGAGTCGGTGACCGAGCGCCTGGCCCGGCTGCGCCATCGCCTGCAGCCGGTGCTGGAGCGCCGGGGGATTCAGATGACCTGGGATGTGCAGGTGTTTGATGCCGAGCCGCAGTTTCAAGGGCACTGCGCGTCGCACCTGGTGGCCATCGTGCAAGAGGCGCTGAGCAACGTGTTGCAGCACGCCCAAGCCACCGAAGTGGCCGTGAGCGTGCACTACCTGGCGGCCTCAGGGTCCTGGTATGCCGAGGTCAGCGACAACGGGGTTGGGATGGATGCGTTGGGTGAGGATGCCAATGCTTCCAAAGGGGCGGGCATTGCAGGTATGCACCGGCGTGCGCAGCTGGCGGGTGGGCGGTTCAGCTTTCTGCCGCGCCAGGGGGGCGGCACCTGCCTGTGGGTCATCGTGCCCGGCGGGCATGTGCAGGGATAGCGCAGACAAGCTAGGGCCACCCCATCCCTTTGTGAGCAGGCTCTTGCAGAGCCCGCAGCGGCCAAAAAAAAGCCCGGCAGGTGCCGGGCTTGAAATGGATCCCTGAAACCCAGGTTTCGAGAGGATCCAAGGAGACAACTGGAGTCAGGAACAGCGTTCCTTGCAACCGGTGTGCACGCAGCGATAGGGCTGATTAGCGCTTGCGTGGGGCGGCCGTCTTAGCAGCGGTGGCGGCAGTGTTGGCCACAGCGTTGAAGTTGGCTTCGGCCACGTCGCTGGCTTGCTTCACGGCCTTTTGCACCGATTCAAAAGCATTGTTGGCGGCAGACACAGCGCTCTTCATTACGGCCACAGCGGTTTCAGAGCCAGCAGGGGCGTTCTTTGCAGCGCTGTCCACCAAGTTGGTTAAGGCCTTCTGTGCGTCGGTGGCTTGGCTTTCAAAAGCCTTGCCAAACTCAGCGCCGGTGCCCGAGGCGATGTCGTACAGGTGGCGGCTGTAGGCAGCGGTCTTTTCTGCCAGGGGTTGGAACAGGCCAGCCTGCAGGGCCAGCAGCTCTTGCGCGTCCTTCACGCCCAGCACGGCTTGGGTGTGGGTTGCGGCTTCCGACAGGGCAGCGCGCGAGGCCGTCACGTTCAGCTCGACCAGCTTTTCCACGCCTTCAAAGGCTTTGGTGGTCAGGCCAAACAGGGTTTCGATGTTGGCTTTGTGGGAGGCCAGGATTTGTTCTGCGGTCAACGTCATGTCATATCTCCTAAAAAAGGGGGCCGAAGGTGGCCGGGTACTTACAGACATCTGCTCTGACGTTGTGATTCGGATGAATCATGTTGCAGTGCAGCATGGGTTGAATTTTAGGCCGCTGCTCGGCTATTGCAAGTGTTTTTTGTTGCAGTGCAGCAAATTAGAGGCAAGGCTCCAGGAATGGGGTGGCTTGCCACAATGGCGTCATGCACGCCTATTACGCCGACCAGTTCGTTTTGCCTTTGCCCGAGGGGCACCGCTTTCCCATGGCCAAGTACCGCATGCTGCGTGACCGCATTGCGCAGGAGCTGCCCGGCGTGGCCTTGCATGTGGCCCCCACTGCGACGGATGCCGAGCTGGTGCTGGCCCACGCACCCGCCTACGTGCAGGCGGTGGCCACGGGCACGCTCACGCCCGCCGAGCAGCGGGAGATCGGCTTTCCCTGGAGCGAGGCCATGGCCGAGCGGGCGCGCCGCTCCGTGGGGGCCACGCTGGGGGCTTGCCGCGCAGCGCTGCGCGACGGGATTGCAGGCAACCTGGCAGGTGGCACGCACCACGCCTATGCCGACAAGGGCAGTGGCTTTTGTGTTTTCAACGATGTGGCCGTTGCCGCACGCCTCATGCAAAGCCAGCACCCGATGGCCCAAGACACCTCCCCGGAGGCTGGCCTTGAACCCCTCAAACCCCTGCAGGTGGCCGTGATTGATCTGGACGTGCACCAGGGCAACGGCACGGCCCACATCTTTCAAGGCGATGCCAGCGTGTTCACGCTGTCGCTGCACGGCGAGCGCAACTTTCCGTTCCGCAAAGAGGCCAGTGACCTGGATGTGCCGCTGCCCGATGGTTGCGGCGACGCGGATTATTTGCAGGCACTGGACCAAGCGCTGGACGTGCTGGCGCAGCGCTTTCGCCCCGACCTGGTGTTGTACCTGGCAGGGGCAGACCCGCACGAGGGCGACCGGCTGGGCCGCCTGGCGCTGAGCTACGACGGGCTGCAGGCCCGGGACCACCGCGTGTTCGATTGGGCCTGGCAGCGCCGCGTGCCGCTGGCGTTCTCCATGGCCGGGGGTTATGGGCGCGACATTGCCAGCACCGTGCAGGCCCAGCTCAACACCTGGCAGGTGGCACTGCAGTACCACGCCCGCTGGCAAAATGCGGCGGCATGAGCACGCCCACCTCCGCACCCACCGCAGCCGCTGCACCCACAGTGCAGACACCCGCCCGCCCAGCGCCGCAGCCCCGCAGCGCTTACCAGGCGTTTCGCTCCATCAGCACCCGCTGGGCCGACAACGATGTGTATGGGCATGTGAACAACGTCGTTTACTACAGCTGGTTTGACACTGCGGTGAACGCGCACCTGATTGAGCAGGGCGTGCTCGACATCCACGCGGGCACCACCATCGGGCTGGTCATCGAGACCCAGTGCAACTACTTTGCGCCGCTGGCCTTTCCGCAGACGGTGGAGGCGGGCATCCGGGTGGCGCGGCTGGGCGGCTCCAGCGTGCGCTACGAGGTGGGGTTGTTCGCCCAGGGCGAGCCCCTGACCGCCGCCGCAGGCCACTTTGTGCATGTCTACGTCGACCGCGAAACCCGCCGCCCCGTGCCTGTGCCAGCCCCGCTGCGCGCCGTGCTGGAAAAGCTGGTGCCCCATCGCGATTGAAGTGCGATCTCCGTGCGATGTGCGTGCGCTTGATATGCTATTAAAAATATAGCTGCTCGCGCTTTATTGGTAAGCGATAGAGGCTGATTTTTCTTCAATCCCGGCGCGGGGGCGGCCCCCGCAGGCCGTGGCCCTGCTGCAGCGCTGGGCACCCTGCAAGGGCTACACTTTGGCGCCTTGCTCCCGAGAGCGCTCCAACCACCCCCTGGCACCTTGGTTCCGCCGTGTCGCACTGTGCCTGCATCGTCTGCGGCAGGGTCCCCGGCCAGGGCCGCTTTGCGGGGTGTCGGCAGCCCTTGGCGCGCACGGTGCGTTGTGAAACCAGATCCCTGACCCTATGGCCTCCCCCGGGCCTTCCCGGTCTTTTGCGAGGGCGTCGCCCAGTCCATGATCATCACCAGCTTGCTCGACACCGACCTGTACAAGTTCACCATGATGCAGGTGGTGCTGCACCAGTTTCCCAGTGCCCAGGTCGAATACCGCTTCAAGTGCCGCAACCCCGGCGTGCAACTGGCGCCCTTTGCCAACGAGATCCGCGACGAGATCCGTTCGCTGTGCGGCCTGCAGTTTCAGGATGCTGAGCTGGCCTACCTGCGGTCCATGCGCTTCATCAAGAGCGATTTTGTGGATTTTCTCGGGCTGTTCCGCCTGAACGAGAAGTACATCACCATCACGCCCCTGCCCACGGGCGAGATCGAGATCACCATCCGAGGCCCCTGGCTGCACACCATCTTGTTTGAGATCCCGGTGCTGGCCATCGTCAACGAGGTGTACTTTCGCAACACGCAAAAGGTGCCCGACTTCCCCGAAGGCCGCCGCCGCCTGGACGCCAAGATCGCAGCGCTGCAGGCCGATGGGCTGGGCGACCTCAAGATTGCCGACTATGGCACGCGCCGGCGCTTTTCCCGCGCCTGGCACGAAGAAGTGCTGCGCGTGCTGGTGGCCCGCCTGGGCACGGGCGACCGCCGCCCCGGCGCACCCACCGGGCCGGGCCAGTTTGCAGGCACCAGCAACGTGCTGTTTGCCATGAAGCTGGGCCTGACCCCACTGGGCACCATGGCACACGAGTACCTGCAGGCCTGCCAGGCCCTGGGCCCGCGCCTGCGCGACAGCCAGGTGTTTGGCTTTGAAATGTGGGCCAAGGAATACCGGGGCGACCTTGGCATTGCGCTGTCGGATGTGTACGGCATGAGCGCCTTCCTGCGCGACTTCGACCTGTACTTTTGCAAGCTGTTTGACGGTGCGCGGCACGACAGCGGCGATCCCTTTGCCTGGGGCGAGCGCCTGCTCGAGCACTACCGCAAGAACCGCGTTGACCCACTGACCAAAACCCTGATCTTCAGCGACGGCCTCACCATTCCGCGCACCATCGAGCTGTACCAGCAGTTCCGGGGGCGCTGCCAGCTGGCCTTTGGCATTGGCACCAACCTCACCAACGACCTGGGCGACGCGCCCGCGCACGAGCCGCTGCAGGTCGTCATCAAGATGACCCGCTGCAACGGCCAGCCCGTGGCCAAACTGTCCGACACGCCCGGCAAGGGCATGTGCGACGACGAGGCCTACCTGGCCTACCTGCGGCAGGTGTTTGAAATCCCCGCGCCACAGTCTGTGCAGTCCGCGCAGTCAACGCAGCCATCGCATTGACTGTGCCTGCTGCCGCCCGTTGAGTTTTCAGAAAAACCGCAAATGATGGAGACAAGAACAATGAACCTATCTCGCCGAGCGGCCCCCTGGATGGTGTTGGCCGCAGCCCTGTTGCCCAGTCTGGGTCAGGCGGCCGAACTGGATGGCAGCACGCTGTCCGCGCTGTGGGGTGTGCCGTTTGCAGGCCTGTTGCTGTCGATTGCGCTCATGCCCTTGCTGGCCCCCATCTTCTGGCACCACCACTTTGGCAAAGTGGCTGCGGGCTGGGCGCTGGCCTTCTTGCTGCCGTTTGCCGTGGCCTTTGGCCCGGGCGCAGCGGGAGCCAGCTTTGTGCACGCGCTGGTGGCCGAATACATTCCCTTTGTGATCCTGCTCACGGCGCTGTTCACCGTGGCGGGGGGCATCTACATCCGGGGCAACCTGCACGGCAGCCCGGCGCTCAACACCGCCATCCTGGCCATTGGTGCGGTGCTGGCCAGCGTCATGGGCACCACGGGCGCGTCCATGCTCATGATCCGCCCGCTGATCCGCGCCAACGACAACCGCAAGCACACGGCGCATGTGGTGGTGTTCTTCATCTTCATCGTCTCCAACGCCGGGGGCTCGCTCACCCCGCTGGGCGACCCGCCGCTGTTCCTGGGCTTCTTGAAGGGCGTGGACTTCTTTTGGACCGTGGGCCACATCTTCCCCGAGACCCTGTTCCTCGTGGGCGCGCTGCTGGCCATTTTCTTTGCGATGGACTCCTGGTACTACCACCGGCGCGAAGAAGTGCTCAAGACCGATCCAACCCCTGATACCAAAGCCATCGGCTTTGACGGCAAGGCCAACTTTGCCCTGCTGGGCGTGGTGGTGGCGCTGGTGCTGATGAGCGGGCTGTGGAAGTCCCCCATATCGTTCACCCTGGCCGGGGCCGACGTGGGCCTGCCTGGCCTCGTGCGCGATGTGGGGCTGATCTTGGTCACTCTGGCCTCTTTGTATGTCACCCCCAAGCAGGTGCACGAGGACAACCAGTTCAGCTGGGGCCCCATGCAAGAGGTGGCCAAGCTGTTCGCGGGCATCTTCCTCACCATCATCCCCGTCATCGCCATGCTCAAGGCCGGTGTCAACGGCCCGTTTGGCGCCGTGGTGGCCGCCGTCACGCGGCCAGACGGCACGCCCGACCCAGCCATGTACTTCTGGGCCTCCGGCGCACTCAGCTCCTTCCTCGACAACGCGCCGACCTACCTCGTGTTTTTCAACACGGCGGGGGGCGACCCTGCCGTGCTGATGACCACCCTGGCCCCCACGCTGGCGGCCATCTCGGCGGGCTCGGTCTTCATGGGCGCCAACAGCTACATCGGCAACGCCCCCAACATGATGGTCAAGGCGATTGCCGAAGACCGGGGCGTGAAGATGCCCAGCTTCTTTGGCTACATGCTGTGGTCGGGCAGCATCCTGGTGCCGCTCTTTATCGTCATGACTTTCATCTGGTTTAGGTAATGCACATCCCCCTGAGCGGCTGTGCCGCTTCCCCCTTCTCTCATCGCTGCGCGATGGGAAGGGGGACGCCACCGGTGCTGCGGGGCGGCCCTTGCACGGTGGCCGCTGGCCTGGGCCGCGCCAGTTGCACCGCACTGCGGCTGTATCAAGACATTGGAGATTGAAGACTTATGAGCAAACCCCGCATCCTGGTCGCGCGTGCGATCTTCCCCGACATCGTGGACCGCCTGCGCGCGCATTTCGACGTTCAGGACAACCCAGATGACGTGATCTGGACGCAGCAAGAGCTGGCCGAGCGCCTGGCCGACAAGGACGGCGTGCTGACCACCGGCAGCCAGCGCGTGGATGCCGCGCTGCTGGCCGCCGCGCCGCGCCTCAAAATCTGCGCCAACATGGCCGTGGGCTACAACAACTTTGACGTGGACACCATGACCGCTGCGGGCGTGCAGGGCACCAACACGCCCGATGTGCTGACCGAAACCACGGCCGACTTTGGCTTTGCCTTGCTGATGGCCACGGCCCGCCGCATGACCGAGAGCGAGCATTACCTGCGCGCCGGGAAGTGGACGAAGTGGAGCTACGACATGTTCGCGGGCAGCGACATCCACGGCAGCACGTTGGGCATCATCGGCATGGGCCGCATCGGGCAGGGCATTGCCAAGCGCGGCGCGCACGGCTTTGGCATGAAGGTGGTCTACCACAACCGCTCGCGGCTGCCCGCCGAGCTGGAGGCCGAATGCAAGGCCACCTATGTGGGCAAGGAAGAGTTGCTGCGCACGGCCGACCATGTGGTGCTGGTGGTGCCGTACAGCGCGGCATCGCACCACACCATTGGCGCTGCCGAGCTGGCGCTGATGAAGCCCACGGCCACGCTCATCAACATTGCGCGCGGCGGCATTGTGGACGACGCGGCGCTGGCCGTTGCGCTGCGCGAAGGGCGCATTGCCGCAGCGGGGCTGGATGTGTTTGAGGGCGAGCCCAGCGTGCACCCCGACCTGCTCACCGTGCCCAACGTGGTGCTCACGCCCCACATCGCCAGCGCCACGGTGCCCACGCGCCGGGCCATGGCCAATCTGGCGGCAGACAACCTGATCGCCTTTTTAGGCGGGCGTGGCCCCCTCACGCCGGTGAACCAGCCCGTGCCCGGCCTGCGGGCGCAGTAACACCGCTTCTTCAAGCGAAATAGGCCGCTAGCGCTTTATTAATAAGCGCTAGCAGCTATCAAAATAATAGTAAACCTGCCTTGACTACCGATACCCTCGTTCTGCTGGCCGCACTGGCCCTGGTGTTCATCGCGCTCGCGCTGCTGGCGCTGCGCCGCCCCCGTGTGGATTTGCCGCCCGAATGGCTGGCCCGCCTGCAGACGCTGGAGCGCACCACCCAGGCCACCCAACTGGCCGTGGCCAAGAACGATGGGGCGCTGGACGGCATGGGCCAGCAGCTGCGCGGCTTCACGCAAACCACGCAGACCACGCTGGAGGGGCTGCGCCACGCGGTCGATGAGCGTTTGACGCAAGCGGTGGCCGAATCGCGCAACGGCCGTGCCGAACTGCTGGCCGCCTTTGGCGTGTTCGAGGCGCGGCTGGAGCAGCGCCTCATGGCCCTGGACTCGGCCACGCGCCTCACGCTCGATGCGCTCAAGGGCGACACCCAGTCGCAGCTGGGGGTGATGTCGCAGGCACTCAAAGACCAGCTCGAAGCCAACAGCTTTCAGATCAAGAACCAGTTTGCGGTGCTGCAAGACGCGGTGTCGCAGCAGCTCACCGGGCTGGTGCAGGGCAGCCAGCACAACGCCGAGCAACTGCGCACCGCGCTCAACGAGCGCCTGGCCGCCATCCAGGCCGACAACGCCACCAAGCTCGAAGAAATGCGCCGCACGGTGGACGAAAAGCTCCACGCCACGCTGGAGCAGCGCCTGGGCGAATCCTTCAAGCTGGTGAGCGACCGGCTCGAGCAAGTGCACAAGGGCCTGGGCGAGATGCAGACCCTGGCGGGCAGCGTGGGCGACTTGAAGCGTGTGATGACCAACGTGAAGTCGCGCGGCACCTGGGGCGAAATGCAGCTGGGCGCCATCATCGACAACGTGCTCACGCCCGAGCAGTTCGCGCGCAACGTCAAGACCGTGCCGGGCAGCGACGAGCTGGTGGAATTTGCCATCCGCCTGCCGGGCAAGAGCGATGAGCACCCGGTGTGGCTGCCCATCGACTCCAAGTACCCGGTCGAGCAATACCAGCGCCTGATGGACGCGCAGGACGCTGCCGACAAGGCCGCCACACTGTCGGCAGGCAATGCGTTTGAAACGTCGATTCGGCTCGAAGCCAAGAAGATCTTCGCCAAGTACGTCTCGCCCCCGCACACCACCGACTTTGCCGTGCTCTACCTGCCCACCGAGGGCCTGTTTGCTGAGGTGATGCGCCGCCCCGGCCTGGTCGAAGCGGTGCAGAACGAGTGCCGCGTGATGATCACCGGCCCGGCCAACCTGGCCGCCATGCTCAACAGCCTGCAAATGGGCTTCAAGACCCTGGCGATTGAAAAGCGCTCGTCCGAGGTGTGGAGCCTGCTGGGCGTGGTCAAGACCGAATTCGCCAAGTTTGGCGATGTGGTGGAGGCCACCAAAAAATCCATCGACGCCGCCGCCAAGAAGTTTGACGAGGTGGGCGTGCGCACCCGCGCCATCCAGCGCAAGCTGCGCGATGTGCAGGACCTGCCTGCGCCAGAGGGCGATGGCGCCTTGCCCGGCGGGGGCGATGGCGTCTTGCCTGGCGGGGGGAATGGCGCCTTGCCCGGCGCCAAGGCATCGCTGCTGGGCCTGGAGGACGACGCCCCATGAACATGGCGCTGGCCCGGCTGATTGCCGGGCAAATCTTTTTGCACGCCTGCATGACCGGCATGCGCATGGCCACGCCGCTGCTGGCACTGCGCGAGGGCTACAGCGCCGCCGCCGTGGGGGTGCTGCTGGCGCTGTTCGCGCTCACCCAGGTGTTTCTGGCGCTGCCCGCAGGGCGCTACGCTGACCGGCACGGCCTCAAGCGCCCCGTGGGCATTGCGGTGGCCATGGCCTGTGTGGGGGCCGGGGCGTCGCTGGTCTATCCGGTGTTTGCGGTGATGTGCTTTTCGGCCCTGCTCACGGGCGGGGCCACGGGCCTGGCCATCATTGCGCTGCAACGCCATGTGGGCCGCGCTGCGCACGACACCACCCAGCTGCGCCAGGTGTTCAGCTGGCTGGCCATCGGGCCTGCGGTGTCCAACTTCATCGGGCCGTTTTTTGCGGGGCTGATGATTGACCACGCAGGCAGCGCTGCGGGCAGCACCGAGGGCTACCGCGCCGCATTTGCGCTGCTGGCCCTGTTGCCGCTGGCCACCTGGTTCTGGGTGCGCCACACCGAAGAGCTGCCGCCCGTGATCGCCGCTGAGGGGGGGCCGCCCCGGGGCTCGTGGGATCTGCTCAACGAACCCGCCTTTCGCCGCCTCATCATCGTGAACTGGGTGCTTTCGTCGTGCTGGGACGTGCACACCTTCGTCGTGCCACTCATCGGGCACGAGCGGGGGCTGTCTGCCTCGGTCATCGGCTCCATCCTGGGCGCATTTGCCGTGGCTGCGGCCGTGGTGCGGCTGCTGCTGCCGCTGGTGGCCAAGCATGTGCGCGAGCATGCCGTGGTGGCCGGTGCCATGGTGATCACGGCGGTGTTGTTTGGGGTGTACCCGCTGCTGGCGTCGGCCCTGGCCATGGGTGTGTGCTCGGTGCTGCTGGGCTTCACCCTCGGGTCGGTGCAGCCCATGGTGATGAGCCTGCTGCACCAGATCACGCCCGAGCACCGCCATGGCGAGGCCCTGGGCCTGCGGCTCATGGCCATCAACGCCTCCAGCGTGCTCATGCCCATGCTGTTTGGCACGGCCGGGGCCGTCATCGGCGTAGCAGGCGTGTTCTGGGTGGTGGGCGCCACGGTGGGGGCCTGCGCGCGCACTGCCTGGCGCATGAACACCAACACCCATCCCGTGGCAGGTGACGCGCATGGTCGATAGTGGGCTGCACAACGGGTGGCTCGGCTGGCTCAGCCTGCTGGGAGGGCTGGGCACCGAGTGGGCCCTGGTCTGCGCGCTGGCCCTGGGGTTGGCGCTGCTGCTGGACTGGCGCTTTGGCGAGCCACCCTTGCCCCTGCACCCCGTGGTGTGGATGGGGCGCTACCTGGGTTGGGCCGGGCGCCGCGTTGCCCCGCTGACCACGGCAGACCCACCGCCCCATGTGCAAAAGCGCCGCTCCTTCTGGCTGGGCGCGCTGGCCTGGTGCGTGGGGGCGGGCGGGGCAGGGGCGCTGGCCTGGTGGCTGCAAAGCCACTTGCAGCAAGGCCCTTGGTGGCTGGCTGCGCCGGTGCTGGCCGTGCTGCTCAAGCCGCTGCTGGCGTGGCGCATGCTGCGCGATGAAGTCATGGCGGTAGAGCGCGCACTGGCCCGCTCGCTGCCCGAGGGGCGTGAGCAACTGGCCCGCCTGGTCAGCCGCGATGTGAGCCAGCTCACGCCCAGCGAGGTGCGCGAATCGGCCATCGAATCGCTGGCCGAAAACCTCAACGATTCGGTGGTGGCGCCGGTGTTCTGGTTTGTGCTGCTGGGCCTGCCGGGCGCGGCCATCTACCGCTTTGCCAACACGGCCGATGCCATGTGGGGCTACCCCGGCAGCCGGGGCGCCCGCTACTGGCAATGGGCGGGCAAGTGGGCCGCGCGGGCCGACGATGTGCTGTCGTGGCTGCCCGCGCGCATCACCGCGCTGCTGCTGGCTGCGCTGCACGGCGGCCTGCCCGCCCGTCTGCTGGCGCAAGAGGCCCGCAAAACCCCATCGCCCAACAGCGGCTGGCCCATGGCCGCCATGGCCCTGGCGCTGGGCGTGCGGCTGGCCAAGCCCGGCGTGTACACCTTGCACCCCGACGGGCACGAGCCCGGCCCGCTGGACACACACCGGGCAGCGGGTTATGCGAAAAAAGTGGTTCTAGCGCTTGTTCCCACAGCGGTAGCAGCTCTTTTTTTTATAGCAATTGCCGGGGGCTGACGCATGCAGCAACCCTTGCCAATCCCGCAGCCCCTGCCGGGCGACAACGCAGCCGATGGCTCCCACCGCCTGGTCGGCGTGCATGGCGGCCCCGATGCGCAGGGCGTGCCCGTGCACGACTTCTCGACCAACAGCAACGCCTGCGGCCCATGCCCTGAGGCGCTGGCTTGTGTGCAGCAGGCCGACCCCACCCGCTACCCCGACCCGGCCTACACCGCGCTGCGCGCCGCGCTGGCGGCGCTGCACGGCGTGGTACCTGGGCGCATCGTGGTGGCGGGCAGCGCGTCTGAATTCATTCACCGCATCACCACCTGGGCGCGGCTGCAATGCGCGGCGCAGGTGCTGCTGCCCCTGCACAGCTATGGCGACTATGCCCAGGCCGCCCAGGCCCATGGGCTGGCCGTGCGGCGGCGCGGGGCAGGGGATGTGGATGTGGATGTGGATGTGGATGGCGCTCATGATGCGTCCACTACCTTGCACTGGGCCTGCGAACCCGCCAGCCCGCTGGGCACGGTCGATGCCGCACTGGCCGCGTGGCATGCCGACCCGACACTGAAAACTCCCGGCAGCTTGCGCGTGCTGGACTGCGCCTACCGCCCTTTGGTGCTGGAGCCTGCAGACCCCGCCCCCGCACTCCCCGCATCGGCCTGGCAGCTGTGGTCACCCAACAAAGCCCTGGGCCTGACGGGCGTGCGCGCCGCCTACGCCGTGGCCCCAGCGGGGGGCGAGGGCACGGTGCTGGCGCTGCAAGCCCTGGCCTCGTCCTGGCCCGTGGGCGCGCACGGCGTGGCATTGCTTCACGCCTGGGCCACGCCCGCCGTGCAGCAATGGGTGGCAGCCTGCCTGCCCACCTTGCGCGAATGGAAGGTGCGCCAGCAGGCCCTGTGCTCTGCGCTGGGCTGGGCCGTGGTGCCGGGCAGTTTGGCCAACTACTTCTGCGCGCAACCGCACACGGCAACGTTGCAAAGCGACCTGGCGATGCTGCGTGCCAGCGGCATCAAGCTGCGCGACGCCACATCGTTCGGCCTGCCGGGCATGGTGCGCCTGGGGGTGTTGGCGCCCGCCGCGCAAGATGCGCTGCGGGCTGCATGGTTGGCCGTCTTGGGCCCTGCGGGCCGTACCATCCCGCATTCCATCGGTTCCAGGGAGACCTTGTGAGAACCATCACTGTCAATCGCTACGTCACGCCGCTGCGCGAAGGTGGCTCCATGCCCGCCATCGTCGAGGGCGATGACCTGGGCACCTACGTGCTCAAGTTTCGCGGCGCAGGGCAGGGCGTGCGCGCACTGCTGGCCGAGATGATCGCGGGCGGCATCGCCCGTGCGCTGGGCCTGCCCGTGCCAGAGATCGTGC
This sequence comes from Acidovorax sp. 56, assembly GCF_002749705.1. Classification (NCBI taxonomy): domain Bacteria; kingdom Pseudomonadati; phylum Pseudomonadota; class Betaproteobacteria; order Burkholderiales; family Comamonadaceae; genus Acidovorax; species Acidovorax sp. 56. The sequence goes on along the minus strand of NZ_PEEV01000001.1, from coordinate 1,364,020 downwards.
TGGCCCAGCTCGACCCCGCCCTGGCACAGACCGAGCCCGACCCGGAGATCCAGGACCTGGTGCGCGCCAGCGGCGGCCTGAACGTGGGGCTGGACTACCTGTCGGGCGCGCTCAATTTCGACCCGGCGGTGGATGCGGTGTCGGATGACTTTGCCTCGCGCCTCGTGTGGTTCGACACGCTGGTCGGCAATGTGGACCGCACCGCGCGCAACACCAATCTGCTGATGTGGCACCGCCAGCCCTGGCTCATCGACCATGGCGCCGCGCTGACCTTTCACCATGCGTGGAACGGCACGGTAGCCCAGCCCGCCAAACCCTTTGCGCCCATTGCCGACCATGTGCTGCTGGCCCGGGCCACGCTGCTCGCGCAGGTGGATGCCGAGCTGGCTGCCCGCCTCACGCCTGCGGTGGTGGCAAGCATCCTGGCCGAGGTGCCCGACGAGTTCTTGTTGCTGGCCGGCGCCGACCATGAAGAAGGCTTGCTGATGGCTGCCGTCACCCATCGCCAGGCCTATGTGGACTATTTTTGCGCCCGCCTGGCCGAGCGCGCCACTTGGGTGAATGCATTGAAGGAGGCCATTGATGCACGCGCCTGAGGTGTATGACTACGCCATCGTGCGCGTGGTCCCCCGCGTGGAGCGCGAGGAATTTATCAACGCGGGCGTGATCCTGTCGTGCCAGCGCACCGGCTTTCTGCAGGCCGCCATTGCGCTCGATGAGGCCCGCCTGTTGGCCATGGACCCGCACGCCGACATCGACGCCGTGCGCCGCCACCTGTCCGCCATCGTGGCCATCTGTGCGGGCGACGAAGGCTGCGGCCCCATTGCCCGCCTGCCGTACCGCCAGCGCTTTCACTGGCTCACCGCCAAACGCAGCGCCATCATCCAGACCTCGCCCGTGCACACCGGCCGCTGCACGGATGCAGCGGCTGCACTCGACCACATCATGGACCGCATGGTCCACCCACTGCCTTGACTTCCACCACTTCTTCCAAACAGGCCCGCTGCGTGATGGTGCTGGGCACCACCAGCGGCGCGGGCAAAAGCTGGCTCACCACCGCGCTGTGCCGCTACTACAGCAACCTGGGCCTCAAGGTCGCGCCCTTCAAGGCGCAGAACATGAGCAACAACGCGCGCGTGGTGAGCAGCGCCACCGGGCAGGGGGGAACGGCCCCCTCGGGGGGCAGCGACCCAGCGCAGCGGCGGAGCGTGGGGGCAGAGATCGGCAGCGCGCAGTATTTCCAGGCCCTGGCCGCCCGCGCAGAGCCCGAGGTGCGCATGAACCCGCTGCTGCTCAAGCCCGAGGCCGACACCCACAGCCAGGTCGTGCTGATGGGGCAGGTCAGCGCCGAGCTCACGGCCTTGCCCTGGCGCGGCCGCAGCGCCCTGGTGTGGCCGCACATTGCGGCCGCGCTCGATGCGCTGCGGGCCGAGAACGATGTGGTCGTCATCGAAGGCGCAGGCTCGCCCGCCGAGATCAACCTGCACGCCAACGACATCGTCAACATGCGCGTGGCGCGGCATGTGGGAGCCGCCTGCCTGCTGGTGACCGACATTGACCGGGGCGGCGCCTTTGCCCACCTGTACGGCACCTGGGCGTTGCTGCCCGAGGACGAGCGCGCACTCATCCACGGCTTTGTGCTCAACAAGTTTCGCGGCGACGCCAGCCTGCTGGCCCCTGCCCCGCAAATGCTGCAAGACCTGACCGGCGTGCCCACCGTGGCCACCATCCCCATGAACTGGCGCCACGGCCTGCCCGAGGAAGACGGCGTGTTTGACGACCGCACCCTGGCTGCAGGCACGGTGCACACCACCGTGGCCGTGGTGGCCTACCCGCGCATCAGCAACCTAGACGAGTTCCAGCCCCTCAAAAACGTGCCCGGCGTGCGCTTGCTGTGGGCGCGCAGCCCCGCAGACCTGGGCGGCTTGAAGCCCACCGACTGGGTGGTGTTGCCCGGCTCCAAGGCCACGGCGGCCGATCTGGCCTGGCTGCGCACGCAGGGGCTGGACCAGGCCATTGCCCAGCATGCAGGGCAGGGCGGCACGGTGCTGGGCGTGTGCGGTGGCCTGCAGATGCTGGGCGAGGCGCTGATCGACACCGCAGGCATTGATGGCAATGCCCCCGGCTTGGGCCTGCTGCCCTTGGTCACCACCTTTGAGATCGCCAAAACCGTGCAGCGCACCCAGGCGCAATTTGGCGCTGTGCAGGGCCCCTGGTCTGCGCTGGCCGGGGTGGCTGTGCAGGGATACGAAATCCACCACGGCCAGACGGCCCAGCACCCTGCCATGGCCGCCAAGGGCGATGTGGCGCGCGAGGTGATTCCTGGCATGTGCTGGCAAAACGCGCAGGGCAACGTGCTGGGCCTGTACCTGCACGGCCTGCTGGAAGACCCCGCCGCCTTGCAAGCCCTGTTTGGCCGCGAGGGCGCAGCCCCCGTGCCCACGCTGGACGCCGTGTTTGATGGCCTGGCCGCCATGGCCCAGGCGCACTTTGCCCCGGGCTTCTTGCAAGGCCTCGTTGCGCAGCCCGACTGATCCCCGCATTCGTTGACATCCGTGCTTGCGTGGGGGCGCTGCCCAGCGCAGCATCGGCCCCTTGTTTTTGAACTGACAGCATTGCCGCACACCATGACGAGCTTCACCCTACCCACGATCTCCGACCTTCACGACACCGCCCTCACAGCCCGCCTGCAGCATGTGCTGGACCACAAGACCAAGCCACTGGGCTCACTGGGCCAGCTCGAAGCCCTGGCACTGCGCATCGGCCAGGTGCTGGGCACAGAGGCCCCCGTGCTGCAGCAGCCGCAAATGCTGGTGTGCGCGGGTGACCACGGCTTTGCGGCCAAAGGCGTCTCGGCCTTCCCCAGCGACGTGACCTGGCAGATGGTCGAGAATTTTCTGGCCGGTGGCGCAGCCGTGAGCGTGCTGGCCCGCCAGCACGGCCTGGGCCTCACCGTGGTGGACTGTGGCGTGGCCAAAGACATTGCTCCGCGTGAGTCTGCCCCCGGCCAGCCCCGCCTGCTGCTGCGCAAGGTGGCCCCCGGCACGCAAGACGCATCGGCGGGCCCCGCCATGACCGAAGCCCAGTGCCAACAGGCCCTGGAGAATGGGGCCGAGGTGGTGCGCAGCCTGCCCGGCAATGCGCTGCTGCTCGGTGAAATGGGCATTGGCAACACCTCGGTCGCGTCGCTGCTGCTGGCACGCCTGGGTGGCTTGCCGTTGGCCGATTGCGTGGGCGCAGGCACAGGGCTGGATGCTGCCGGCATCGAGCGCAAGCGCGCCGTGCTGCAGCAGGCGCTGGAGGTGAACGCCGCCGCCACCACGCCCCTGGCCGCTTTGGCCGCGCTGGGCGGCTTTGAAGTGGCCACGTTGACAGGCGCCGTGCTGCAGGCCGCCGCCGAGCGCCGTGTGATCGTGGTCGATGGCTTTATCACCAGCGCGGCGGTGCTGGTGGCCAGCCGCATCGCGCCAGCGGTGCTGCAGCGCTGCGTGTTTGCCCACCGTTCGGGCGAGCGCGGCCACAGCTTGATGCTGGCGCAAATGCAGGCCGAGCCCTTGCTGGAGCTGGGCCTGCGCCTGGGCGAGGGATCAGGTGCCGCCCTGGCCTGGCCCCTGCTGCAATCGGCCTGCGCGGTGCTTCGCGAGATGGCGAGCTTTGAATCGGCCGGGGTGGATGGGCAGGTGAAGTGAGTGGAGTGGGGTGCTGGGTTTTGATGATTTTGGCCTGTGGCGCTTATCCAATAAGCGCTAGCAGCTATTGAAATGATAGTAAAAGAGAAGATTGGCAAGGCGGTTGGGCGCAGCCAGGGCGGTGCGTGCCGCCCGCTGTGCCGCGCCGATGCTGTGTGGGGCGGGCCATGAACATTCGCCGTTGTGCCGCAATCGCTTTGGCCGCGTGGATCGGCGCAGTCGGCGTGCCGTGGGGCGCGGGCGCATGGCTGAGCCAGCCCGCCGCCCGGGCCATTGGCGCAGCCCCCGCAGACTTTGCGGCGCAGGCGGTGCGCATCCCCATCCCCGCGTCTGCGGGCCAGTTTGTGGCGGGGTGGTTCAAGCCCGGGCAGCCCCATGGGGGCGCTGTGCTGCTGCTGCACGGTGTGCGCGCAGACCGCACCCAGATGCTGGCGCGGGCGCGGTTTCTGGCCGCTGCGGGCTACGCCACGCTGCTGATTGACTTGCCCGCCCATGGCGAGAGCAGTGGCGACCACATCACCTTTGGCGCCCGCGAGGGCGAGGGGGTGAAAGCCGCGCTGGCGTTTTTGCGAACTCAGGTGCCGGGTGAGCGGGTTGCGGTCATCGGGGCATCGCTGGGGGCGGCCTCCACCGTGCTCGCGCTGCCCCAGCCAGAGCCGGATGCGCTGGTGCTGGAGTCGATGTTTCCTACTATTGACGATGCGGTAGGCAACCGGCTGGTGGGCACGCTGGGGCCTGCGGGGCGTTACCTTGCCCCGTTGCTGCTGTGGCAATTGCCGTTGCGCCTGGGTGTGCACACCGCGGATCTGCGCCCTGTGGAGCGGCTGGCGCAATGGCATGCGCCCGTGCTCATCGCTTCGGGCTCCGAAGACCGCCACACGCCCTGGCCTGAGACCGAACGCCTGTTTGCTGCCGCGCAGGCGCCCAAGGCGCTGTGGAAGGTGGAGGGCGCTGCGCATGTGGATTTGCATGCCTTTGCGCCCGCGCAGTACCAGCAGCGGGTGCTGGCATTTTTGGCCGTGCACTTGCGTGGGGCACCGCCTGGGCCCTGAGCAGGGGCCGCCGTAGCGCTTCCTTTGAACAGGCGCTTATCCGGATTCGCTTTCTTTTCATCACAACCTAAACCGTTCGGGCGGAGCCCTTCGACATCCTCAGGACAGGCCTGTCGAAGCCTTGTGCGGCGCTTCGACAGGCTCAGCCCGAACGGTTTTCTATTTTTTGAACGCATTGCGCGCCATGAGGCCGCTCTCGCAGGCTTGTTGGCGGTGCAGGCCAAATGGGGGGCAATGGGTGCCAGAACAGGCACTCCCCGTTGAGGTGCATTTTGTATACAAAACGGTGCAAACATTGTGTGCAAAGCTGGCATGGCGCTTGCGTACTGCGTTGGCATGCAAGCCCACACCTCTGCACCCGCACCCTCTTCGGCTACTTCCGCTGCCCCGGCTGCCATTGAAGTCGTCGCGCTGACCAAGCGCTACGCCAGCGGCAAGCCCGCCGTGGATGCCATCAACCTGCGCATTGCCAGCGGCAGCTACTGCTGCCTGCTGGGGCCTTCGGGCTGCGGCAAGAGCACCACGCTGCGCATGATTGCCGGGCACGAGTCAGTCACCAGCGGCGACATATTGCTGGAGAACCGCAACATCACCGACCTGCCTGCCGCCGCGCGCGGCACGGCCATGATGTTTCAGAGCTTTGCGCTGTTCCCGCACCTCTCGGCGCTCGATAACGTGGCCTTCAGCCTCAAGATGAAGGGCGTAGCCAAGGCCGAACGCCAGGCCAAGGCGCGCGACCTGCTGGAGCGCGTGGCCCTGGGGCACCTGGCCGAGCGCAAGCCCGCAGAACTCTCCGGTGGGCAGCAGCAGCGCGTGGCGCTGGCGCGGGCCCTGATCACCCAGCCGCGCGTGCTGCTGCTCGATGAGCCGCTGTCGGCCCTCGACCCTTTTCTGCGCATCCAGATGCGCGCCGAGCTGCGCCGCTGGCAAAAAGAGCTGGGCCTGACTTTTATCCATGTGACCCACAGCCAGGAAGAAGCCATGGCCCTGGCCGACACCATGGTGGTGATGAACCATGGCGTGATCGAGCAGGTGGGCAGCCCGCACGAGGTCTATAACCGGCCCGCCAGCGAATTCGTGGCGCGCTTCATGGGCGGGCACAACGTGATCGACACACCCGAAGGCAAGGTGGGCGTGCGCACCGACCACCTGCAGATTGCCCCCGCCAGTGCCGAGTTGCCCTGGGGTGCCCAGCGCATGCAGGCCGTGGTGACCGATGTGGAATACCAAGGCACCTATGTGCTGGTGGGCCTGCAAAAGCAGGGCGTGGCCTTGTCGGCCAACGCCACGGCGGCGTATTCGGTGATGGTGTCTGAAGCCGCCTTTGCCGCGCAGCCCTATCAGGTGGGGCAGGGCGTGCAACTGCACTGGACGCCCGACCAGGCGCACCCGTTGTTCGCTCCCGCTCCCGCAATGGCCTTGGCTGCCTGACCGCATTGCCACGCCTCCTATTTTTCACCCGTCCCCTTCCGCAACCCAAGGAGTTTTCCCATGTCCGATGCTTCCCGTGCTGATTCCCCTGTCGTTGTCTCCGATGCCTCTGGCGTGAAGCGCCGCTCGCTGCTCACTGGCACGGCGGGCATCCTGGCCGCTGGCATGTTCCCGGCCGTGCATGCGCAAGAGAAGATCGTGCTGCGCTACCTGGGCACGGCCGTGAACCAGGACAAGGCGATTGCCGAAAAATTCAAGGCCGACACCGGCATCGAGATCCAGTACGTGGCTGTGACCACGGACGACGTGACCAAGCGCGCCGTTACGGCACCCAACAGCTTTGACCTGATCGACACCGAGTACTTCTCGCTGAAAAAGATCGTACCCACGGGCAACCTGAAGGGCATCGACACCAAGCGCATCAAGAACGCTGACAAGATCACCACGCTGTTCACCACCGGCCAGGTGGCTGGCAAAGCCGTGGGCGACCAGGGCACCGCGCCCAAGAAGGTGATCTACCTGGAAGGTGAAAAGTCCAAGAAGTTCGCGACGGCGCCCACGCAGTTCATGAGCCTGATCCCCACCGTGTACAACGCCGACACGCTGGGCATCCGCCCCGACCTGATCAAGCGCCCCATCAACTCCTGGGCCGAGCTGCTCAACCCCGAGTTCAAGGGCAAGACCGCGATTTTGAACATCCCCTCCATCGGCATCATGGACGCCGCCATGGTGGTCGAGGCCATGGGCCTCTACAAGTACCCCGACAAGGGCAACATGACCAAGAAGGAGATTGATCTCACGATCAAGACCCTGATCGAAGCCAAGAAGCAGGGCCAGTTCCGCGCGCTGTGGAAGGACTTCAACGAGTCGGTGAACCTGATGGCATCGGGCGAGGTGGTGATCCAGTCGATGTGGAGCCCTGCCGTCACGGCCGTGCGCACCAAGGGGATTGCCTGCAACTTCCAGCCGCTCAAAGAAGGCTACCGCGCCTGGGCCGCAGGCTTTGGCCTGCCCGCCACGCTGAGCGGCCGCAAGCTCGATGGTGCGTACGAGTTCATCAACTGGTTCCTGGATGGTTGGGCTGGTGCCTACCTGAACCGCCAGGGCTACTACAGCGCCGTGCTGGAGACCGCCAAGTCCAAGATGGAAGCCTACGAGTGGGCCTACTGGATGGAAGGCAAGCCCGCCACGCAGGACATCAAGAGCCCCAATGGCGACGTGCTGGCCAAGGCCGGTGCAGTGCGCGACGGCGGCAGCTACGAGTCGCGCATGGGCGGCATCGCTTGCTGGAACGCGCTGATGGACGAGAACAACTACATGGTCCAAAAATGGAATGAGTTTGTAGCGGCGTAAGGAGTGCACCCCCTGAGTCGCTTCGCGCCTTCCCCCTCTCTCATATTGCTTCGCAATCTGGGAGGGGGACGCTCCCGGCGCGGCGGGGCGGCCCTTGCGCGGGAGCACTGGCATTGGGCCGCGACTGTTTCAACAGCCGGCTGCGAAGCACAGCCCGCTAGATATTTGATTGCAAACACCATGAGCACGACCACACAGTCCTTACCTGCTGCAGCTGTCCCCGGCCGCAGCATTGCCGCCTGGTGGCAGGCTGCGCCGTTCACGCTGGTGTTCGCGCTGTTTTTTCTGATTCCGCTGGCGCTGATCGTGATGGTCAGCTTCTGGGACTTCAACGAGTACGAGCTGTTGCCCGGCTTCACGTTCAAGAACTACGTGTCGATCTTCGCGGGCTGTGGCGATGCGTCGGAGGGCCTGTGTGTCACGCTCAAGACGTATTACTCCACGCTCAAGTTCAGTTTTCTGGTGTGGCTGATCACGCTGGTGATCGGCTTCACCGTGGCCTATTTTTTGGCTTTCCACGTGCGCTCTTCGGGCATGCAGACCCTGCTGTTCGTGCTGTGCACCATTCCGTTCTGGACGTCGAACGTGATCCGCATGATCTCGTGGGTGCCGCTGCTGGGGCGCAACGGGTTGGTCAACCAGAGCCTAGTGGGGGCCGGGCTGGTCGATCAGCCCATCGAATGGCTGCTGTTCTCGGACTTCTCGGTGGTGCTGGCCTTTGTGCACCTGTACACCATGTTCATGATCGTGCCCATCTTCAACAGCATGATGCGCATCGACCGCAGCCTCATCGAGGCCGCCAGCGACAGTGGCGCGAGTGGCTGGCAGACGCTGTGGAACGTGATCGTGCCGCTCTCGCGCACCGGCATCATCATCGGCTCGATCTTTGTCATCACCATCGTCATGGGCGATTTCGTGACCATCGGAGTGATGGGCGGGCAGCAGATCGCATCGATTGGAAAGATCATCCAGGTGCAGACGTCTTACCTGCAGTTCCCGCTGGCGGCGGCCAATGCCGTGATCCTGCTGGCCGTGGTGCTGATGATCATTTGGGGCCTCACGCGCCTCGTCGACATTCGCAAGGAGCTGTGAGATGAAAGTCCGTGAATCTCGTCCCGCCAGCTTCTGGCCCCTGGCCATCTTCTTTGCGCTGTTCGTGCTGTTCATGTACGGACCCATGTTCGTCATTTTCATCCTGAGCTTCCAGGGCCCCGAGGGTGGGCTCACTTTCCCCATGCGCGGTGTGTCGCTGCACTGGTTTGCCAAGCTGGCCGAAGGTCTGGGCGTGGTGGACATCGGCGCGGCGCTGTGGCGCTCGCTGGGCCTGGGTGTGGCGGTGATGCTGTGCACGGTGGTGCTGTCGGTGCTGGCGGGCCTGGCGTTTCGCAAGCGGCTGGCGGGGGGCAACACGCTGTTCTTCATCGTCGTGGCCAGCCTCATCATGCCGTCCATCATCGTCTCGCTGGGCATCGGGCTGGAGTTCCGGCTCATCGACAACGGCATCAAGGCGGCCCTGGAATGGCTGGGCATGGAGAGTGCGCTGGAGGGCTATGGCACGTCGCTGGGCCTGTTCACCTCGGCCCTGGGCGCGCACCTGACCTGGACGCTGCCGTTCGGCCTGCTCATCATGTTTGCGGTGTTCAACCGTTTCAACCCTGCATACGAGGAAGCCGCACGCGACCTGGGGGCCACGCCCTGGCAGGGCTTTGCGCATGTGGTGCTGCCGCTGATTGCGCCCTCGGTCGTGGGCATTGGCATGTTCGGTTTCACGCTCAGCTGGGACGAGATCGCCCGCACCTCGCAGGCCATTGGCGACGTGAACACGCTGCCGCTGGAGCTGCAGGGCCTGACCAGCACGGTGACCACGCCGTCCATCTACGCGCTGGGCACGCTGACCACGGTGGTGTCGTTCATCGTCATGGGCATCACGCTGGCGCTGGTGTGGGCCTTGGGGCGCCGGGGCCAGGGCCGCCCGGGTTAAAAACGGCACCCTTATGACGACCACTATTCCCAGGCCCCGGCGAGCACGCGCTGCGGCCGCCGAACCGACCGTGCAGCCCGACACGACCGGCCAGCTCAGCGACAACGACATGTACGACCGCATGGTGTCGGCCATCCTCGACCACCGGCTGCCGCCCGGCACCAAGCTGGTGGAGGACAAGCTGGCGGCGGCCTTTGGCGTGTCGCGCACGCGGGTGCGGCCTGTGCTGGTGCGGCTGGCCAACGAGCAGGTCGTTACGCTCACGCCCAACCGGGGCGCATCCATTGCCCAGCCCACGCCGCAAGAGGCGCTGGAGGTGTTCGAGGCCCGCCGCCTGCTGGAGCCGCGCCTGGTGGAGCTGTTCATCGCCAACGCCACCGACGCCGACATCGCCGCGCTGCGCGCCTGCATCGATGACGAAGAGGCCGCCCGCGCCAGTGGCGACATGCGCCGTGCCATCCGCCTCTCGGGCGACTTTCACCTGCACATCGCGCAGGCTGCAGGGCACCAGACGCTGGGGCGCATCCTGCGCGAGCTGGTCTCGCGCACCTCGCTCATCTTGATGACCTACAGCCCCAGCCATGCCCAGACCCGTGAGGAGGCCACGGCCTGCGGCTGCCGCGAACACCGGGCGCTGATCGATGCTATTCGCCTGCGCGACGCCAAGGAGGCGGCCCGGCGCATGCTGGACCATTTGGTGCGCATTGAATCGCAGCTTGAATTCACGCCCCCAGCGGCGGATGCCCCCGACCTGACCCAGCTGCTGGGCCGGGTCTGATTTTTGAACGCCCTTGTTCCATGCGCCAACTGCTCGTCATCAACCCCAACACCTCGGCCCATGTCAGTGCGCTGCTGCAGCAGCATGTGCAGGCCGCTGCGGGTTCGCACGTGGCGGTGCGCACGGCCACTGCGCGCTTTGGCGCCCCTTACATCGCGTGTGAAGCCAGCTACGCTGTGGCGGCCCACGCCGCGCTCGACGTGTGGGCGCATGAGATCGCACAGCCCCAGATCGCGCCCGACGCGGTGCTGATCGGCTGCTTTGGTGACCCCGGCCTGATGGCGCTGCGCGAAAGCAGCCCAGTGCCCGTCACTGGCCTGGCCGAAGCGTCGTTCATCGAAGCCGCGCGCCATGGCCGCTTTGCCATCGTGACGGGCGGCGAGCGCTGGGGCCCCATGCTGCAGCGCCTGGCGCAAGCGCTGGGCCATGCCCATGGGCTGGCAGGCATCCACACCGTGGCCCCCACCGGCGCCCAACTGGCTGCCGACCCCGTGGCCGCCCGCGCTTTGCTGGCCCAGGCCTGCCGCGACGTGGTGCGCCAGATGGGCGTGCAGGCCGTGATACTGGGCGGAGCAGGGCTGGCCGGCATGGCCGCCGCCGTGCAGCCGCAGGTGTCGGTGCCAGTGATCGACAGCGTGGTGGCCGGGGCCACCTGGGCGCTGCGTGCCCATCCTGTGCCGCCTGAGCGCAAGGCGGCAGGGTTTGATGTGGCTTGGGCAGGGGTTTCGGGGGAGATGGCTGCGCTGGGTGTGGCTGGAGTGGTTTGACGTTGCCGAGAGGAAAGCCTAGTATTACGTTCGTAATTACTTGGGGATTTCCCATGCACATGCTCAAACTGACCCAGATCGGAAATTCTGTGGGTGTTGTCCTGCCCAAAGAAGCCCTGGCGCGCCTGAAGCTAAGCAAAGGTGAATCGATCTTTCTCACGGAAACGCCCGATGGCTATGCCCTGACGCCGTACGACCCCACCCTTGAGGAAGAGATCAAGGCTGGCCGTGAGTTCATGCACGACTTTCGGGACACCTTTCACCAGTTGGCCAAATGAGCTGGCGCTGGGTTAGCAAGCAGGCGCTGGTTCTGCTTCACGGCGAGAGCCTAGCCACTCATGGTGGGCGCGAAGGCATGCGGGATGAAGGTTTGCTGGAGTCCGCCCTGATGCGGCCGCAGAACATCGTGGCTTATGCGGATGCCGACAATCCCCCAGACGTGGCCGCCTTGGCAGCGAGCTATGGCGTGGGCTTGGCCAAGAACCATCCCTTCGTGGATGGCAACAAGCGGGCGGCCTTTTTGGCAGTAGGCCTGTTCCTTTACCTCAATGGTTTGCGTTTGCAGGCCAACCAGACGGACGCCACGTTGACCATGCTCGCTGTCGCCGCAGGCGACATCACCGAAGAGGCCTTCGCTGCATGGCTGCGGGACCACACCGTCGCTCGTTGATGCAAATTTGAAGTGTTTTTAGGTTCTAGCGCATATCCAGAAAGCGCTAGCAGCTATAAAAATAGAAGCAATTCTCCCGCTTCCTGTCTTCTCACTAAGCAGCCAGCGTCTTCGGCTGGTAGTCGCAATACTGGCTCACCGCACACTCCCAACACCGCGGCTTGCGTGCCTGGCACACATAGCGGCCATGCAGGATGAGCCAGTGGTGGGAATCCACCGCATAGGCGGCGGGCACCCGCTTCATCAGTTGAAGCTCTACCGCCAGCGGGTTCTTGCCGGGGGCCAGGCCCGTGCGGTTGCTCACGCGAAAGATGTGCGTATCGACCGCCATGGTGGGTTGGCCAAAGGCCACGTTCAGCACCACATTGGCCGTCTTGCGGCCCACGCCGGGCAGGGCCTCCAGCTCTTCGCGGGTGCGTGGCACGACGCTGCCGTGGCGCTCCACCAGGATGCGGCAGGTTTCCATCAGGTGCTTGGCTTTGCTTTTGTACAGGCCGATGGTCTTGATATAGCCCTCCAGCCCTTCCAGTCCCAAGTCCAGAATGGCCTGCGGCGTGCCCGCCACCGGAAACAGCTTGCGCGTGGCCTTGTTCACGCCCACGTCGGTGGCCTGGGCCGACAGCAGCACGGCGGCCAGCAGCTCGAACACGGTGGTGTATTCCAGCTCCGTGTTGGGCATGGGGTTGGCCGCCTTCAGCGTGGCAAAAAACGGTTCGATCATCGTGGTTTTCATGCCGCGCAGTGTAGGGGCTGGCGCCTGTTTGCGTGCAGTGCGCTGCCAAGCAGGAAACCTGCGTGCCAATTGGCGACAATGCAGGGTCCATAGCCATTTTTCTTCAGCACACGCCATGCAATTTGCCGACCGCCTGAACAACGTAGAAACCTCCGCCATCCGCGAACTCTTCAAGCTGCTGGGCAAGCCCGGCATCATCAGCTTTGCGGGTGGCTTCCCGGACAGCGCGATGTTCGACGTGGAAGGCATCCGCGCTGCCAGCAACGCCGCCCTGGCCGAAGAACCCGGCGCCGCGCTGCAGTACGGCGCCACCGAGGGCTACAACCCGCTGCGCGAACAGCTGGCCGCCTTCATGGCCAGCAAGGGTGCCAAGGACGTGGCGGCCGATAACCTCATCGTCACCACCGGCAGCCAGCAGGCGCTGGACCTGCTGGGCAAGACGCTCATCAGTCCCGGCGACAAGGTGATTGTGGAAGGCCCCACCTTTTTGGCCACCATCCAGTGCTTTCGCCTGTACGGCGCTGAACTCATCAGTGCGCCCATCGATGGCAACGGCGTGAAGACCGACGAGCTGGAAAAGCTCATTGCCGAGCACAAGCCCAAGTTCGTCTACCTGATCCCCACCTTTGGCAACCCCAGCGGCGCCATGCTGAGCCTGGAGCGCCGCAAGGCCGTGCTGGAGATGGCGGTGAAGCACAACACGCTGATCGTCGAAGACGACCCTTACGGCGACCTGTACTTCGGCGAAGCCCCACCGCCCAGCCTGCTCAACCTGTCGGCCACTGTGCCCGGCAGCCGAGAGCTGCTGGTGCACTGCGGGTCTTTGAGCAAGGTGCTGTCGCCCGGCCTGCGCGTGGGCTGGATGATTGCCCCGGCCGAGTTGCTGGGCAAGGCCACCATGTGCAAGCAGTTCAGCGACGCGCACACCAGCACCTTTGCGCAGGCCACGGCCGCGCAGTACCTTAAGGCTGGCCGCATGCCCGCCACGCTGGCCAACGTGCGCAAGGTGTATGCCGAGCGCGCCCAGGCCATGGGCGATGCGCTGCGCAAGGAGCTGGGTGACGCCATCGAGTTTGTGCAGCCCCAGGGCGGCTTGTTTGTGTGGGCGCGCCTCACGGGGGCAGGCGGCAAGGTGGCCGACGGCAACGTGCTGGCCAAGCGTGCCATCGAAAAAGGCGTGGCCTTTGTGCCTGGCACGCCGTTCTTCTGCGCCAACCCGGACCACGCCACCTTCCGCCTGTCGTTCGCCACGGCCGATGTGGACAAGATCCGCGAAGGCGTGGCGCGCCTGGGCCAGGCCATTTAAAGCATGCCGGACGCCAACGACCTGGAGCAGGTGCACCAGCGCCTGGAGAGCCTGGAGATCAAGGCCAGCTACACCGAGGACTTGCTGGACCAGCTCAACATGACGATCTACCAACAGCAGCAGTTGATAGAGCGGCTGGTGGAGGAGATCAAAACCCTGCGCCAGCAGGTACCTGATGGGGGAAGCGGCAGCGTGCGCAATCTGCGCGACGAGTTGCCGCCGCATTACTGAAGCGCGATGAAGGCATCCACCGCGTGCCCTTGGGCGCGCTGGGTGGATTCACGCTGGCAGGTTGCCTGGTTGGTCGCGGGATGCTGGGCTGATTCTCAGAGGGAGGGGGCCGTAGCCTCAGCCCACTTCGTGCTCAGCCGACGCAATCTGGTTGCGTCCCCGGTTCTTGGCCAGGTACAGCGCCTGGTCGGCGCGGTCCAGCATGTCGCGCAGGCTGCGGTCTGTGGCGCGGATGGCGCCCATCCCCAGGCTGGCGGTGATGTGGTACGGGTGGCCGGTTTCATCTTGCAGCTGCAGGTCTGCCACCCCTTGCAGAATGCGGGTGGCAACTTCCACGGCCTCGGTCGCGGAGGTCAGCGGCAACAGCACCCCAAACTCTTCACCGCCCAGTCGCCCCACGATGTCAGAAGCGCGCAGGTGCACCCTGACGGCGTGGGCGAACTCCACCAAGGCCCTGTCGCCCTCCAGGTGGCCCAGGCGGTCGTTGATGGCCTTGAAGTGGTCCAGGTCCAGCATCAGCAGGGTGAGCGGCTCGCCATGCGCGCGGGCGCGCTCGTAGATGGCCGTGGCAGTCTCCAAAAAGGCACGCCGATTGGCCATGCCGGTCAGCATGTCGGTGGTGGCCAGGCGGTGCAGTTCACGCTCCAGGTTTTTGCGCTGGGTGACGTCGCGGTAGATGCCCTCCACTCCCGCAAATTGGCCTGCATGGTCGTACAGCAGGTGGCTGCTGATGGAGATGTCAATGACGGAGCCATCACGCCGCACCATCTGCCCGGGGAAGTCTGAGACCTCGCCTTTTTCCATGATGGCGGCCTTGAAGGCGTCTCGGTCGGAGCTTTGGGGGTAGTACGACTCTGCCGTGCGTCCCTCGATCTCGTGGGGCTCGTAGCCCAGCACCCGCCGCACCCCTGGGCCTACATGCAGCACCACACCCTGGTTGTCGGTGCGGTAGTAGACGTCCTGCATGTTCTCAAACAGGCGACGGAAGTTTTGCTCGCTTTCGCGCAGTTGCGCCTGGATCTCGCTTTGGTGGGTCATGTCCAGCCCGCACATCAACACGGCGGGGGCTCCTTGCCACTCAATGGCCACGCTGGAGATCAGCACCATCCGCAGCTGGCCTTTGGCAGTGCGGATGCGGAATTCGGAGGACTTGTTGGGGCGGCCCTCCTGGTCGGGCTCGGCCACTTGCTGGATGCGGTTGGTGGAGCGCACCTGGTCCATGGGGTGCACAAATTCGCCGGACTGGCGGCCCACAAGATCTGCTGCGCTGCCCGCCTGTAGCAATGTCACGGCGGCGGCATTGGCAAAGCAGATTTTGCCCTCCTGCGTGATGATCACGGCCCCGGGTAGCACCTGCAACAGATCGACGTTGTGCGACATTGGTTTGGAACAATCCAAAGTGTTGCAACATTTTGGCACCCGAATCGCCC
The DNA here is from genome assembly GCF_002749705.1 of Acidovorax sp. 56. NCBI lineage: Bacteria > Pseudomonadati > Pseudomonadota > Betaproteobacteria > Burkholderiales > Comamonadaceae > Acidovorax > Acidovorax sp. 56. The sequence goes on along the minus strand of NZ_PEEV01000001.1, from coordinate 1,348,599 downwards.
GGATGGAATTCATTTTGGTGCATGCAGGCCCGGTGCAAGTCCTGTGCGCGTCACTCGGCTTATCCCGCTTGGGTGCATGAAATGGTCAAACCGAGGCGCCCAGGGTGACCACAAGCGGTACCATCGCCCATGAGAAAAACTTTCCAACTCCACGTTGAAGGCAAGAACCGCGACCGCGTTCTGGACGCCGTCAAGCATGAAATCCGCAAATACATCAAGCGTGAGCGCCGCCGTGATGTGCCCGAGGGCGCCCATTTTTGGGACTTTGATTGCCGCTTTGGGCTGAGCAAGGACGCTGCTGAAGCAGTGCACCTGTCGGCGCTGACGGAGCGCATCAACGCCGTGGCAGCAGAGGGTGGGGCGCAGTTTTACGTGGAAATCCTGGCCAAGCCCGGGGTGCGCAAACCGCGTGCGCCTGGCGAAACGGGCGACGCCGAGCCAGACGACTTCGACGCTGAGTAAGTACCAGGGGGCCGAAGGCCCCCTGATTGCATTTGGTGTTTGGCCGTTTTTTCTGCGAAAGCAGGAAGCAGCCTGGGCGGTGGTCAGTCTTTTGGTGTACCTGCCGTACCCGTTGTGCCTGCTGCCAGGGCGGCAGCGGCGCGCAGTTTGTCTTTTTTGCTGGGCCGTTTGCCCTTGATGCCGCCGTTGCCCTCACCCTTGTCTTGCACGGGTGGCTCGGTCGGCTCAAAGCCCGCCACCGTTTCGCGCGGCAGGCTCAGGTTTTGCCGCTTTTCAATCAACCGGAAATGGGCCTCTGAATCTGCGGTGACAAAGCTCACGGCCACACCGCTTTCGCCCGCGCGACCGGTGCGGCCAATGCGGTGGGTGTAATCGTCGGTGGAGCGGGGCAGGTCGTAGTTCACCACGGCAGGCAGCTGCGCAATGTCAATGCCCCGGGCGGCGAGGTCGGTGGTGACCACCACCTGCCAGCGTTCATCCTTGAATTCCTGCAGCACCTGGGTGCGCGCGCCTTGGCTCAATCCGCCATGGAACGGTGATGCGTAGATGCCCGCTTTGTAGAGCTTTTCGGCAATGTGCTCTGCCGCATATTGGGTGGCCACAAACACCAACACGCGCGACCATTGGTGTTGCTCGACCAGGTGCTTGAGCAACTGGGTGCGCCGGGGCGCATCCACGGCAATCGCGCGCTGGGCGATGTCTGGCTGTGTTTGTTCGGTGGGGGCGATGTCCACGCGCACGGGCTCGCGCAGCAGGCTGTGGGCCAGTGCCTGCACCGGCGGGGCGAAGGTGGCTGAGAAGAACAGGTTTTGCCTGCGCTCGGGCAGCAAGTTCAGCACCGCTTGCAGCTCCTCGGCAAAGCCCAGGTCCAGCAGGCGGTCTGCTTCGTCCAGCACCAGGTGCTGCACCTGGCTCAGCCGCAGGGCGTTGTGCTGCACCAGGTCCAGCAGGCGCCCCGGCGTGGCCACCACCACATCAGCCCCGCCGCGCAGGCGCATCATCTGCGGGTTGATGGAAACGCCGCCGTACACCACGGCCACCTTGATGGGATGGGCCAGGCGTTGCGCCAGCAGGGTGATCACTTCGCCGACCTGCGAGGCCAGCTCGCGCGTGGGCACCAGTACCAGCACCTGGGTGTTGCGTTGCTGCGCTTCGGTTTGCAGCATCTGCAGCAGGGGCAGGGCAAAAGCGGCGGTCTTGCCAGAACCTGTCTGGGCGCATGCCAGCAGGTCTTGCCCCTTCAAAACGACGGGAATGGCCGCCGCCTGTACCGGCGTGGGGGCCGTGAAGCCGCTGGCTGCTGCCGCGTCGACGAGGGCAGGGGAGAGACCGAGAGAAGCAAAAGGCATGGCGTGTAGCGCTGGGGCGGCAGCAAGGTGGCGCGCAATGCGCGGTAGGGCAAAAGAAGCTCTGGGGTGGTTGGCACCCCCCATTGAGGGCTGGGCGACGCAGGCTCCCACCATGCCGTGCGGCTGGGTTGTCGGGAGACTGTGGCGGGGCGCGGAGTAGGCGCCGATCCCCCGATTGTGAGGCACAGGGTAATGGGTCGCGCCATGCCCTCGGGGTTTTCACGCATTGGGTCGGGTGTGTGGGGCCGCTTCGCGGGATCACACCGATAATCGCTTCCCCACCGCATACGCACACACAAAATGAGCTTCGCCATAGAACCCAGCACCATCACCCACGGCATCCAGCTGGCCGTGGCCCCGGTGTTTTTGCTGACCGCCGTGGCCGGCATGATTGGTGCCGTGGCGGGGCGCCTGGCGCGCATCATCGACCGCGCCAGGGTGGTCGAGGACCGGGCGCGCAACTCCAGCGACACCGAGCACCACGACCGCGCCATGCTGGAGCTGGGCTACCTGCGCACCCGGGGGCGCTTGGCCAATGCCTGCATTGGGCTGTTGACGCTGTGTGGCTTCCTGATCGGGGTCACCATCGTCTTGCTGTTTTTGGGGGAAACCATGGATTTCCGGGGGCACAGCTGGGCTGTGGCGAGCTTCTTGAGCGGGGTGATTTCGTTTTTGATGGCGCTGGTGCTGTTTTTCACCGAGACAGTGATGGCCACGCGCCTGCTGAACTTTCAGCTGCTGAGTGCGCAGGGGAAGTGACCATGGCCTCGTTGCGTGATCTCAAAAGCCTGGGCGGCCTGGTCTATTCCACCGACCACGGCCGCATGTGCCCGGACTGCAGCCAGCCCCAGGCTCAGTGTGTGTGCAAGCAAAACAAGCCCTTGCCCACGGGGGATGGCATCGTGCGGGTATCGCGAGAGACCAAAGGCCGGGGAGGCAAGGCCGTTACCCTGGTCAAAGGCGTGTTGCTGGATGCCACGGCGTTGGAGCAGCTGGGCAAACAGCTCAAAACCGCATGTGGCACGGGCGGTACCGTCAAGGATGGGGTGATTGAGGTACAGGGCGACCACATTGACCGCGTGATGGCTGCGCTGCAAAAGCTGGGCCACAAGGTCAAGCGCGCGGGGGGCTGATCCATGGACATTGCGGGCATGGACCCCGCCACACTGCAGCGGCTGGTGACTGTGCAAATGCCGTATGGCAAGCACAAGGGGTGTGTGATTGCCGATTTGCCTGGCAATTACCTGAACTGGTTTGCGCGGGAAGGCTTCCCCCACAACGACCTGGGGCGCCTGTTGGCCCTGATGCACGAAATCGACCACAACGGGCTGACTGACCTGCTGGCACCATTGCGATAGGGTTTGCGGTCAGTCGGGCCTCACGCGTTGGCCAGCGCCATAATCGCGGCAGCATCTATTCGGCATCTGTTTACCAACTTGAGGGAGTGCCAATGAAAGGCAATATCGCAGCCATTGTGCTGGTCGTTTTGGGCGTGTTTTTCTTGCTGACCAACCTGGGGCTGATCAGCATCAGCCTGCGTGAGTTGTTGCGCGTGTGGTGGCCGGTGGCGCTCATCGCGGTGGGCTTGGCGCTGTTCTTTACCCCTGGCGGCAAAGGCCGATAAACCTGAGCAGAGGCCTTGATCCAAGGCCATTGCACGCAGTGCTGGACATGTGGGAGCGCTGACCGCCACGAAACCCCCTCAGTGGCGCAAGCGGCCCTGTGAACAGCTTCTTAGCCGTGCGCGTGGGGCTCCTGTGGCTCTGACGCTGCAAACGCAGGCAGGCTCCCAAAATACCCTCTGAACAAATTGCGGGCCACGCCATGGGCTGCCGCTTGCAAGCCGTGGGCCACCTCGGGGGCAAACAAGCGCGCGGTGTGCCCGTTCCACAGGTGCACCCACGCTGCAAAATGGGCGGGGGTCACGTCCTGCAGCGACAGGTGCTTGTCCAGCACATTGCCTTTGAAGCTGCGGGTGCCCAACAGCACGGTGCTCCAAAAATCGACCAAACGGTGCAAGTGGGCATCCCACTGCCCATGCAGCGCCTTGTCAAACACCGGGCCCAGCAAGTCGTCCTTGCGCACATCCGCATAAAACGCATGCACCAGCTCGGTGATGCTTTCCTTGTCGGGGGTGCGGTGTGCGGTATTGACTGGCATGGGCGCAGTGTGCACGATCAGTTGCAGCTACAAGCTGATGTACCGCAACCTTGCGTGGTGGCCACTGCTTCAAACTGTGGGAACAAAACGTTGTTCTCCAGGTGAATGTGGTTGATCAGGTCTTCTCCCAACTGGGCAATGCCCGCATACAGTGCGCGCCAGGTGTTGCAGGCGCCTTGGGGTGGGGTGGCGTCGTTGGTCAGGGCATTGAGCTTGTCCAGCGATGCTCCGTGGTCCACATGCTCGGCGCGCATCATGCCAATGGGCTGGCCCACAAATGGATTGCCGCCCGCCTTGAGCATGGGGAACAACACGACCTCTTCCTTTTGCATGTGCGAGAGCAGTTCTTCGTGCATGGCCTCCAGGGTGTCGGCCAGGCCTGCGGGCACCAGCGGGTGGTCCCGGTGCACGGCTTCCACGCGGCGGGCCATGCGAATCAGCTCGGGCAGTTGCACGCGATGCACTTCGTGGTAGCGCTCCAGAATGTGGTCGATCAGCTCTGTGGGCGATGTCACCCCAGGCAGGCTGCTGCTGCGCTGCAGTTGCGACAACTCTGCCAGCACAGCATCCACATCCAGCGACTTTTGGGTGGCCGCTTCGCGCAGGCTTACCTGGCCGCCGCAGCAAAAGTCCAACTTCAAGCGGCGAAAAATCGCGGTCGATCCCGGCAGTTGCACGGCGATCTGGCCAATGGCTTGCTCTGCGCTCAGGGCAGGTTGGGTTTCTTGAAGTCGAGCATTCATGGGGGATTCCTTTAAAGATTCATTTGATGTGAATATTTTATTCAATAAAATTCAGATAACAAGCATCTTTTAAATTGAGCCAGGACAAATTCCATGCGCCTTACCCAATGGACGGACTACACCTTGCGTGTGCTGATGTATTGCGCGGCCACCCAGGGCCGCGAGCAGCCCGTGACCATCACCGAGGTGGCCGAGGGCTATGGCATATCGCGCAGCCATTTGATGAAGATCGTGCAAGAGCTGGCAGCACAAGGCCTGCTGGAGACCACGCGCGGGCGTGGGGGCGGCATGCGCCTGATGAAAGCCCCTGCCGAGATCAACCTGGGCGCCGTCGTGCGCCAGACGGAGACGGACTTTCACCTTGTGGAGTGTTTTGACCCCAATGTGAACCAGTGCCGGCTGAGCGGCAACTGCAGACTCAAAGGGGTGCTGGGCGGTGCCATCAATGCTTATCTGGCGGTGCTCGATGGCGTCACGCTGGCCGACTTGGTGGATGCACCCAACCCCAAGATGCTAGCGCAGCCCTTGATTCGGCACGCCGCACGGGTTGACAAGCCAGTGACTGGATTGCCGCCCAAGGGCTGAAGGGTCTTGGGTGCGCAGAGGCGGCGTGAGCGAAAACTGGATGCGAGCGCTCCTCCCAAAGCGCCCTCACCTGTGGGGCTCTCAAAACTGGTTGCTTTTCCCGACCAGATCGTTGTATGCCTTGAGCAACTTGTGGGGGCTGCCTTCCACCATCCAGCCTGAGTCTGCTTGGAAGGTCATGCGATCCATCTCGGTGTAAGGCACTTTGTCACGTACGCGGCGAAAGCGCTCTTTGGCCGTCTGGCGGAACTGCTCGGTACTGCTCTCAAAAAAGCTCCAGTGGATATCGCGGTTGTCTTTGTGCGCCTTGGAATATGCCAACGATTCGTCGGCAAGGGCTTCGTAGGCTGACAGGCGTGTCTCGGCCATGGCCACGTCAAACTTCTCTTCGCCCAGCAAGTTGATCAACCCCTTGGCACGCGCCATCAGTGCCATGCGGTAGTAGGTGTATTGCTTTCCTTCGGTCTTTTCCACGTCGGCCAGTTTGTCTGCCAGCACCTTGTCGTTTTCTACATCCAACTGGTCAGAGAAGGCGCTGCTGGCTTTTTGGAACGCCTCAAAGCTGGCCACCAGCGGGGCATGCATGGCCTTGCCTTTGGCGAACTTGTCGTCCTTGTAGTTGTCGCGGCTGTAGTAGTTGTTGGCCTCGGTCACCTGGGTGTCCATGGCGTCAAGCGCCTGGATGTAGGCGGCGCCCGCTGCATCCAGCGCGGGCATGGCGGGCTTTTGCGCTGCGGACGTGGCAAAGCTGGTTTTGCACTTTGCAGTGCTTTCAGGGTCGGTTTCGTACAGGCCGTACACCACGCTTTCGCGGCCTGTGGGGCCGGTTTTCATGTTTTTCACCCAGGTGGCGTAGCGCTCGATGGACTTGTGGGCTCGGCCATCCAGCTTGTTGTAGCAGCCGATGTAGTCCTGCAGCTTGGCGGCGGCGCTGGGTTCCTCCACAGGGGCCTTGGCGGGGGGCGTTGCCGCGGCGGGTTTGCCGCTGGCTGGCGCTTCGTTGACAGCGATGCTGGGCGCCGCAGGGGCCTTGGCGGTGTCTTCAGATTTGGAGTTGCAGGCAAGCAAAGCCAGCAGCAGCGGTGCTGCCAACAGCGCACGGGTGGCGCAAGCGAAAGAGGTCATAAGGGCAGGGCGCAAAAGCGCAAATGAGGGTGGCAAAGTGGGGCGATGTGGCCCCGTGCGGGCGGATTGTGCCGACGCCTTTGCCCTGCCAAGGGCATTGCTGCCCTCTGAAGTGCGACAAGCTGTGCACTTTTCCTCAAACGCCCGCGCTAAGGCGGCACACCCTGCACTCCGCCTGAGGGATGTCCTGCATAACTCCCTGCGGTCTGTGATAGCGCGGCCTCGGGCGGTCCGCTGCGTTGCTTTTCTTGCCAATAGCCGGGCTATTGGCTGCCAAAAGACGCCTTGCGTCCCCTCCCGATCCGCACTACCACCGCCTCGCGAGGGTGATGCAGGACATCCTTAGCGGCTGAAGACTTCCAGCAACCTGTCCAGGCCGCCTTGGTTGATGGCCACTTTGGCCTGTGCGCGCACGGCGGGCTTGGCGTGGTAGGCCACAGACAGGCCCGCAACGCCCATCATGGGCAGGTCGTTGGCTCCATCGCCCACCGCAATCGCCTGCGATGGCGAGATGCCCATGAGCGAGGCTAGCTCCAGCAAGGTGCGGCGCTTTTCGGCACCGTCGCAGATGTCGCCCCAGGGCTGATCCACCATGCGGCCGGTGAGCAAGCCGTTGTCCACCTCCAGCATGTTGGCGCGGGCAAAGTCGATGCCAAGGCCCGCCTTCACGCGGTCGGCAAAGAAGGTGAAACCACCCGATACCAGCAGCGTGGTCAGGCCAGCAGCCTTGGCTGCGGTGATGAGTTCCTGGGCGCCAGGGTTAAAGCGCAGGCGCTCTGCAAACACCTGCTCCATGTGTTGCACCGTCACGCCTTTGAGCAGGGCCACGCGCTGGCGCAGGCTCTCTTTGTAGTCGGTGATCAGGCCTTGCATGGCGGCCTCCGTGATCGCCGCCACTTCGGCTTTGCGGCCTGCGGCATCGGCGATCTCGTCCACGCATTCGATGTTGATGAGGGTGGAGTCCATGTCGAAGGCGATCAGCTTGTAGCTGGACAGGGACAGGAGCGGGTCAATGCCCTGGACCACAAGGCCAGGGGCAAATTCGGTGGTGTTTTTCATGGCAAGGCGCTTGGGGCAAATGCTGGAATCAGAACCCGTAATGGTATCGCCCATGGAATGCGGCTGGGCTGCGGCGAGGAAGCCAGAGCGTTGGCCGTGGAGTGCGGGCGGGCTTCACAGCCCAGCGTGCAAAGGAGCAAGGCGGCCGTGACCCGGTCTAGGTTGATATTGACCGATGTGGCGGCATGTTTGTGGGGTAGCCTTGGCCATCCGCACACCCATCCTCAAGAGCCCGCGAGAGCCTTTACCGATCCGCCCCTCAGATGAAAACCATTGACGAGATGTTGAACCTGGATCTGCTCACCTCTGAGCAGCATGCTGAAATCAGCGCGTGGATTGCACGCGCTGCTTCACCCGATGAGATTTTGCAGATGCCCGCCCCGCTGTGGCAGGCCGTCGAGCGTGCCAGCAAGGTGATGGGCATCGATGAGGACCTGCTGCGCCCGCCAGCGCTCGACTATGGCGCGCTGGCGCCCGGCTGATGCGCCCTGGCCGCAGCGGTCGGTGCCTTTGAACAGGTTCTTATGCGGCAGCTGCGCTGGCCTCCGCCCCAGCAAACACTTCACGTGCTGCGGCCAGCCCGTTCAGTGCGGCCGGAAAGCCCGCGTAGACGGCCATCTGCATGAGGACTTCGACAATCTCTTCGCGGGTAACGCCGACGTTCAGTGCGGCCTGCAAATGCACTTTGAGTTGGGGTGTGGCGTTGCCTAGTGCCGTGAGCGCGGCCACCACGGCGATCTCGCGGCTGCGCAGGTCCAGGCCGGGGCGCGAATAAATGTCGCCAAACGGGAACTCGATCAGATAGCGGGCGAAGTCTGGCGCAATGTCGGCGAGGCTTGCCACGACGTGCTCACCGGCTTGGCCGTCGATTTCGCGCAGCTTGGCGAGGCCCTGGAGGTAACGGGGGTTGGTGTGTGGAGACATGGGGGCTTCCTTGGCGGGTGGACGATGGTGTGTGGCGAAGGGAAGCTTCCAGGCCCTGGTAATGCCCGATCTTGTCTTGCAGCACCTGCGCGGCTTGCTGCATCGCCGTGATCGTTGCCAGCACCTGCGCAAGATGCTGCTCCAGCAATTCGCGCCGCTGCGAGGCGGTTGCATTCCCCTCGCTGCGCAGCCGTGCGAAGGCCTGCATCTGCCCAATGGGCATGCGGGTCTCGCGCAGGCGCAGCAGGAATCCGATCCATTCCATGTCCGACGCCGCATAGCGCCGCTGGCCACCGGGCGCACGCGCCACAGGGGCAATCAAGCCTGCGCGCTCGTAGTAGCGCAGCGTGTGGACGGACAAGCCAGTGCGTTGAGCGACGTCGGTAATGGTGAGGAAGGATGCCATGGGAGGAATTCTCGAAGTTGGAGTGCACTCTAAGTCAAGCCCTTTGAACAGGCTCTTTGAGCTCCTTACCCAAATCAGCGCACCAGCCCTGACCCCTCGGCCCATCGCAGCCTGTCAACGCTTTGCAAGCCCAAGGGCAAACCGGGGCAGCGATGCCAGGGTGCGGGGCGCCGCTTTTCCCGTGTCAGTGGGTGTTGGCGGGCTACCGCTGTGGTGCAAAAGGGGTGGGGGGCGCCGCCCTTCCCAGGCTGCGCCAGTCTTTGCCCCTTGCGCCGAAGCCCTGCGGGCCTGCCCGCTTGCCACGCAAGGGCGCTTTACTGCGGCACCAGCCCCGCCGCCTTCACCAGCTCGGCGTGGACCTTGATCTCCTGCGCGATGGCGTCCTTGAGCTGCTGGCTGGTGCCTGGCGCCACCTCCATGCCGCTGGCGGCGAGCTTCGCCCGGGTGTCCGGGTCGGCCAGCGCGGCGTGGGCGGCGCGCTGCAACTTGTCGACGATGGGCTGGGGCGTCTTGGCCGGGGCCAGCAGGCCGACCCAGGCGGAGAGGTTCATCTCTGGCGCACCCGCTTCGGCCATGGTGGGCGTTTGCGCCAGGGTGCCGGTGCGTTGCGCGGCCATCAGCCCCAGCGCGTGCAGCTTGCCCGACTGGATGTGCGGCAGAGCCTCGGGCAGCACGGCAAACAGCATGTCCACCGTGCCCGCCAGGGCGTCGTTGATGGCCGGGGCACCACCCTTGTAGGGCACGTGCAGCAGATCGGTTTGGGTGCGAGTGGTAAACATCAGCCCCGCCAGGTGTTGTGGGCTGCCGTCGCCTGATGAGGCATAGGTCAGCTTGCCCGGTACCGCCTTGGCGGCGGCGATCACGGCGGCCACGGTGGGAAACTTCTGCTTGTCCTTGACCACCAGCACCATGGGCTGGTTCACGAACTTGGTGATGGGAACGAAGTCGGCCTCGGGGTCGTAGGGCAGGGTCTTGAAGATGCTCTTGTTCGTGGTGAGGAACGACGCGGGCGAGACCATGAGCGTGTAGCCGTCCGGCGCTGCGCGCGATACGAGCGGCGTACCGATCTGGCCTGAGGCCCCCGCCTTGTTGTCCACCACAAAGGCCTGGCCCAGTTCGGCCGCCATCTTCTGCGTGACCACGCGCGCAATCATGTCGGCACTGCCGCCTGCTGGCAGGGCCACGATGACTTTGACGGGGCGATCGGGGTAGTTGCTTTGGGCCGAGGCAGTGGCTCCCGAGCACAGGGCCACCAAGGTGCAGGCCAGGGCCGGGATGAGACGCAGAAAGGGCATGGAACAACTCCCAAAGGTAGACGAACACACAAGCCGGGTGCGCCCGCTGATGGGTGGGCTGGCGTCCCCCGTTGCGGAGAAACCGCGTGTTCCGCTCTCAAGCAATTCCTGCACCAGACAGGTTTCGCCTGCTGGGTCGTGCCTTCTGTGTGTCTTTGGATGCTTCTCTTTTGATAGCTACTAGCGCTTGTTGAATAAGCGCTTCAGCCCTTTTTGGCGTGCAGGTAGAGATCATCCGACCAGGTGGCCAACCACCCGGGCTTGAAGGCCACGAACACCGCACACAGCATGCCGGTGACCACCGCATCCCCCCAGGCCATCAGCCAGCGGGCGACCAGCGAGAGCTGATCGCCCACACCCGGCAGCGTATGGCCTGCCCATTGCGACAAGGTTCCCGCCACAAACAGGCACAGCGCCGTGCCCAAAAAACCCCGGCCCAGCACATACACGAAGGCGCGCACGCCCGCGAGCGGCCGTGCCCCCGCCAAGCGGCGCAGCACCACGCCCAGCAGCAGCGCCAGCGTGGCAGGCACCACGCCCTGCCACACGGCCATGCCCAGGGCGTCTTCCCACGCCAAGCCCGGCGAAAGCAATGCCGCGGTGGCGCCCACCGCGAGCAGCGTGGGCACCGCCAGCGGCCAGCCCAGCATGAGCAGCACCAGGCACGCGCCGGACCACTGCAGTTGCAGCGGCATGTGGTGCAGCGTGGGCAGGGCCCAGGCCCAGGGCAGCAAGACAAGGGTGGCGAGCAGCGGAGTCCACAGCGTGGCAGGTGCGCCCTGCGCCTCGTGCGCCAAGGGTTGGCGGCTGACCAGCAGCCGCCAGGGGCGGGCCAGCAGCGCGACAGCCAGGGCGATCAGGGCCAGAGCAGCTTCCATTTAAATACTATGATTTTGATAGCTTGTAGCGCTTGATGGATAAGCGCTAGGGGCTATTTTTAGTCATATTTGTGAGGCGCTACGCCGCCACCGGCTGCCCTAGCGAGCGCAGGATGTCCCGCACCATCTGCGCGCGGTCCTTGGGGTCTTTGAGCTCGCGCTCAATGCGCAGCTTTTCGTTGCCCGCCAGCTTGATGTGCTTGTTCTTCTGGATGAGCTCAATGATGCGCATCGGCTCGATGGGCGGCTGGGGCTTGAAGGTGATGTTGATCACCCCGGGGGCTGCATCCACTTTCACCACGCCGTAGGGTTGGCTCAGCACCCGCAGGCGGTGCACGTCGATGAGGGTCTGGGCCTGCGGCGGCAGCTTGCCGAAGCGGTCCACGATTTCTTCGAGCAGGCCGTCGATCTGGTCGGGCGTCTTGGCGGTGGCCAGCTTCTTGTAGAACGACAGGCGCAGGTGCACGTCGCCGCAGTAGTCGTCGGGCAGCAGGGCGGGGGCGTGCAGGTTGATGTCAGTCGTGACGGACAGGGGCGAGAGCAAATCAGGCTCCTTGCCGGCCTTGAGCGCCTTCACCGCTTCGTTGAGCATCTCGTTGTACAGCTGAAAGCCCACCTCCAGCATGTTGCCGCTCTGATTCTCGCCCAGCACCTCGCCCGCGCCGCGGATCTCCAGGTCGTGCATGGCCAGGTAGAAGCCGCTGCCCAGCTCCTCCATCTGTTGAATGGCGTCCAGCCGCTGCTGCGCATGTTTGGTCAGCCCTTCAATGTCGGGCACCATCAGGTAGGCGTACGCTTGGTGGTGGCTGCGGCCCACGCGGCCGCGCAGCTGGTGCAGCTGCGCCAGGCCGAACTTGTCGGCGCGGCTCATGATGATGGTGTTGGCCGTGGGCACATCGATGCCGGTCTCGATGATGGTCGAGCACAGCAGGATGTTGAAGCGCTGGGCCACGAAGTCGCGCATCACGCGCTCCAGTTCGCGCTCGGGCATCTGGCCGTGGGCCACGGCGATGCGGGCCTCGGGCAATATCTCTTCGAGCTTCTGGCGGCGGTTCTCGATGGTCTCCACCTCGTTGTGCAGGAAGTAGACCTGCCCGCCGCGCTTCAATTCACGCAGCACCGCCTCGCGGATCACGCCCGTGCCCTCGTTGCGCACAAAGGTCTTGATCGCCAGGCGCCGCTGCGGCGCGGTCGCGATGACCGACAGGTCGCGCAGCCCTTCGAGCGCCATGCCCAGCGTGCGCGGGATGGGCGTGGCGGTCAGCGTCAGCACGTCCACCTCGGCGCGCAGGGCCTTCATCTGCTCCTTGTGGCGCACGCCAAAGCGGTGCTCCTCGTCGATGATCAAGAGGCCCAGGTTGTGGAACTTGGTGGATTCGCTCAATAGCTTGTGCGTGCCCACCACGATGTCCACCGTGCCGTCGCCAATGCCCTTGATGGCGGCGGTGATCTCCTTGCCCGAGCGAAAGCGCGACACCTCGGCCACCTTGACTGGCCACTTGGAAAAGCGGTCCACCAGCGTTTGGTAGTGCTGCTCTGCCAGCAGCGTGGTGGGCGCGAGGAAGGCCACCTGCTTGCCGCCCGTGACGGCCACGAAGGCCGCGCGCAGGGCGACCTCGGTCTTGCCGAAGCCCACGTCGCCGCAGACCAGCCGGTCCATGGGGCGGGGGCTGATCATGTCCTGGATCACCGCGTGGATGGCGGCGTTCTGGTCGGCGGTCTCGTCAAAGCCAAAGTCGTTGGCAAAGGTCTCGTAGTCCTGCGGGCTGTAGCGGAAGGCATGGCCCTGGCGCAGTGCGCGGCGGGCGTAGATGTTGAGCAGCTCGGCCGCGCTGTCGCGTACCTGCTCGGCGGCCTTGCGCTTGGCCTTTTCCCACTGGCCGCTGCCCAGCTTGTGCAGCGGTGCCTCGTCGGCGCTCACGCCGGTGTAGCGGCTGATGAGCTGCAGCTGGCTCACCGGCACATACAGCACGGCCTTGTCGGCGTATTCGAGGTGCAAGAACTCCTGCATGGCGGGCGTGCCGTCGGGGTTCTTGTTGCCCACGTCCATGTTGACGAGGCCCCGGTAGCGGCCGATGCCGTGCGCGCTGTGCACCACGGGGTCGCCCACGTTGAGCTCGGCCAGGTCCTTGATCAGCGCCTCGACGTCGCTCACCTGCTCCTGCTTCTTGCGCCGGCGCGTTGTGGGGCCGGCGGCGAACAGCTCGGTCTCGGTCACGAAGTCGATGCCGTCCTCGATCCAGCTGAAGCCCACGGTGAGGCCGGCGGTGGCGATGCCCACCTTCTCTTCATGGGCGCCCTGGAACTCGACCAGCGAGTCGAAGGCCGGTGGGTTCACCCCGCTGGCGCGCAGAAAGTCGAGCAGGCTCTCGCGCCGGCCATCGCTTTCAGCCAGCAGCAGCACGCGGTGCTGGGTGTTGCGGATGTGGGCGTGCAGGCGGGCCAGCGGGTCTTCGGCCCCGCGCACTACTGACAGGTCGCCCAGCTTCTGGAAGTGCGGGTTGTCGGCAATGTCCTCCACTCCGGGGCGGATGGACAGCTGCGCATGCTCCTTGGCGCGCGTGTAGAACTGGTCGGCCGAGAGGAACAGCTCCTCGGGCGGCAGCGCCGGGCGCTCGGGGTCGCCCTGCACCAGGCGAAAGCGGTCTTTCGTGTCCTGCCAGAAGCGCTGGAAGGCCGGCTCCAGATCGCCGTGCAGCACCACGGTGGCCTCGCCGCCCAGATAGTCGAACACGGTGGCCGTTTCGTCGAAGAACAGCGGCAGGTAGTACTCGATACCGGCCGTGGCAACGCCCGCGCCCATGTCTTTGTAGATGCGGCTCTTGGTCGGGTCGCCCTCGAGCATTTCGCGCCAGCGGCTCCTGAACTTGGCGCACGCGTCGTCGTCCATGGGGAACTCGCGGCCGGGCAGCAGGCGCACCTCGGGCACGGGGTACAGGCTGCGCTGGCTGTCGGGGTCGAACGTGCGGATGCTGTCGATCTCGTCGTCGAACAGGTCCACGCGGTACGGCACCAGCGAGCCCATGGGAAACAGGTCGATCAGCCCGCCGCGCACCGCGTATTCGCCAGGGCTCACCACCTGCGACACGTGGCTGTAGCCCGCCAGCGTGAGCTGGGCCTTGAACTTGGCCTCGTCGAGCTTTTGCTTGACCTTGAAGTGGAAGGTGTACCCCGCCAGGAAGGAGGGCGGCGCCAGCCGGTACAGCGCGGTGGTGGCGGGCACCAGCACCACGTCGGCGCCGGTGTCCTTGTCCTTCTGGCTGATGCGCCACAGCGTGGCCAGGCGCTCGCTGATCAGGTCCTGGTGCGGGCTGAAGGTGTCGTAGGGCAGCGTCTCCCAGTCGGGGAACAGGGCGCAGCGCAGGCCAGGTGCAAAGAACGCCATTTCCTCGATGAGGCGCTGCGCATCGGTGGCATCGGCCGCCACGATGGCGGTGGTGCGCCCTGCCACCTTGTCGCGTTCGGCCAGGCGGGCCAGCAGCAGAGAGTCGGCGCTGCCCACGGGGCGGGGCAAGGAGAAACGTTTACCGGGAGTGAGTTTGGGGAGTTCCATGCGGGACGGTGTCTGCAGCCCCGGGGCACCCCCTGGGGCGCGGTGCGCGCACGGGCCGGGTGGATCGGGGAGTGGAGATTCTAGAATGAGCCCCTCATGACTGCACCGCTCCTGCCCACAGCCCCTGTTCCTTTGTCTGCCCACGGCCGTTTCTGGGGCCTGGTGCCCTGCGCGGGCATGGGCCTGCGTGCGGTGTCTGCAGGGGGCGTGGCGGGCGCAGTGCCTGCGGCGCAGACGCTTCCCAAGCAGTACCACTTGGTGGCTGGGCAGCCCATGGTGCTGCACACCCTGGCCGCATTCGCCGGGGTGGGGCGCCTGCTGGGCACCTTGGTGGCGGTGGCGGCGGGCGACCATTTTCTGGACGCTTATGCACATCCCTCTTTCTTTAAGGTGGAGTGTGGCGGCCCTACGCGGGCTGATACGGTGCTGGGCGGGCTCAAGGCATTGCGGGAGCGGGGCGCGCAGCCTGAGGACTGGGTGCTGGTGCACGACGCGGCCCGCTGCCTCATCACCACCGCCTTGATCGACACCCTGATCGATACCTGCGCCAACGATGGGGTGGGAGGGCTTTTGGCGCACAAGCTGGCCGACACCCTCAAGACCTCCATCGACGGCCCCGGTGGCGTGCGGGTGGCCACCACGGTGGACCGCAGCGACAAGTGGCTGGCGCAAACGCCGCAGATGTTCTGTATCGGCCCGCTGATGGCCGCCATCGAGCGCATTGGCCCCAGCGTGACCGATGAGGCCAGCGCCATGGAGGCCATGGGCCTGCACCCCCGGCTGGTGCCCGGTGGCGCGCAGAACTTCAAGGTGACCTACCCGGACGACTTTGCACTGGCAGGTGCCGTGTTGGCCCAGCGCGGCCACGGCACCACGCTGGAGCGCTTTGGTGGCCTGCGTGGGTTGCCCCCCATGGATGGGTGACACCCATTTGTGTTCAAGAACATCAAGCCGTTCACGCTGAGCTTGTCGAAGCGCCGCGCAAGGCTTCGACAAGCTCAGCCCGAACGGGTTGGTTTCTGATGGGCTGAGCGCGTATTCGTCTGAGTGGCGCTGCCCGCACAGCGGGCGCAGGTTGTTGTTTTCTTTTTGATTGGCCCTGCAACGGGCAGAGAGCGATGTGATGAATTTCAGGATTGGTGAGGGTTGGGATGTGCATGCCTTGGTGCCTGGCCGCCCCTTGGTCATTGGCGGGGTGACGATTGAGCACAGCATGGGCTTGCTGGGCCACTCGGACGCCGATGTGCTGCTGCACGCCATCACCGACGCCATCTTGGGCGCCGCTGCGCTGGGCGACATTGGCACGCACTTCCCTGACACCGACCCTGCATTTCGTGGGGCCGACTCGTCGGTGCTGCTGGCCGAGGCGGGTCGCCGCGTGCGGGCTGCCGGGTTTGAGATTGCCAATGTAGACAGCACCGTGGTGGCCCAGGCGCCGCGCCTGGCGGCCCATATCCCCGGCATGCGCGCCTGCATTGCGCAGGCGCTGGGCCTGGCGCCCGATCAAGTCAACGTGAAGGCCAAGACGGCCGAGCGCCTGGGGCCGGTGGGCCAGGGCCTGGCGATGGAGGCCCGTGCCGCCACCTTGGTGTACCGCCGCTGAGTAGATGGGGCGAGAGCTCGGTATTATTCCTTGCCAACAAAGTCTGAGACAGTCATACAGGGCGCGGTGGGGCGCGGCAGGACGATCTTTCGCTGCGAACGTCTGAAACAGGTGCTCCTTGGGGACTCACCTATAAGCAGTCGCGGCATCTATGTCTGAGACAGCGCGAAGTTCCGTTTCAGGCTCATAAGTGACGGAGCCGCGAGTGAGTACTATCGGCCAGGAGCAGCCGGTCACTGCAAATGAAAGCGGACGTTCAACGTCGAGGTGATTGGCGCCGGAGCGAAGCGAAGGGAATCACAAGCAGCTTGTGGCCATCCCGCGCGACTGCAGTGTTAGGCAAGTGCCTCATGTGCCCACGCCCTCTGCGTACTTAACTATGGTTCGGTGGCCCCATACACTTGATATGGCACCAACACTAAATTCTTTGGTTTTACTTTCGAGTTCTTGCAAGGCTGAAGAGCCGATATGAGCGGCGACATTACCAACAATTGGAGTGTTGTTCTCTTTGAAGCAGCCAATGTGTAGCAACGCGAAATGCTTGACGGCCAACGAGGGCGGCAACTCATCAGTGCTTGCGTGCTCCACAACTGCATCAAGAAGCCCGCCATAGAAATAACTTTTCTTTCCTTGCGCCCCGCAAAGAAAGGCAAAAGGCACGAACTTTCCGTCACTACGCGGGATAAAGCAAAAATCACCTGGCGCCAGTTTTGCTGTACTTACGGGGATCACGGCAGCCTCGCTTGCCTAACGTTTGACATGACGAGCGTCCAATAGTGATAGCTATTGAGCGCCCCTCTCGATGAAGGTTTGACCTCACTGACTCACCGCTTCTGTCCGTATAGTTTTGCGTATTCAGCGGCCAGCTGACGAGCTTTTTTTTGTTGCGCCGTGTCGAGGATTGTGAGCAGCTGAGCGCGGTTCTTGACGGACTGAGGATTTCCAGCGGAAGCCGGCATGTCGATCCAGGCAAAGGCCTGAACATAGTCCAACGGTACGCCTTGGCCTTGAGCAAAAAGTAGCCCGTATTCGTTCTGTGCTTGCGGCAAGCCTGCCTCCGCAGCTCTTCGATACCAGGACGCGGCCTTCTCGTAGTCTTGCGGCACACCGCTACCCTTTCGATACGCCTGCGCAAGATTGAACTGAGATTGAACATCACCCGCTTCTGCGGCCTTTTGGCCGTACTGGAATGCGACCTTCTGATCTGCAGGAACGCCATCCCCATCTGAATACATGAGGGCTAGGTTTGCCAGCGATGGCGGATAGTTTGCTGCCGCTGCTTCCTTGAAGAGAGAGACCGCCTTCTTCAGATCGCGTTCCACCCCGTGGCCTTGGTAATAAAGACTTGCCAATAGGTGCTTGCCGACCGCGTTTCCTTGGTTGGCGGCAGCCGAGAACTCTTTGAGAGCTACTGCGTAGTTGCCGGAGTTGTAGGCTGCAATCCCATCATTGATAGCGGCGGATACGGGCAAAGACATTGCGATTCCAAGGGCGAGGGCAAGCAGTCGGTGCATGGTGTTGGGTGAGATCTAACGGATACTTAAAGGCACGAGGATTTCTGAGCCCACGAGTTCGACAGTCACGACCTTCTCATCGAGGGCCTGAGTCGCAATGTTTTCCATATAAGCCACGGTGTCGCCTGGTCCGCGTGCAGTCACGGAGAGTGACGTGTCATTGGCAGTCAGCTCAAAGCTCATCTCTTCTTGGGCCGCGATGGAACTACTCCCAGCCCATTCAAGTGGACCGAAAAGTCGTTCCGCAAGCCGTGCATAGGCGGCTCCATCGAACTCTTCGTCTGCTTCAATTTCATCCACGGAACTAGGGCGGCCATGGGTCTTGATGAGAATGAAATCCAGGCTCATTGATTTGCTTCCTTTAGTGTCTGCCTCTGGCCGATAGTACGCATTCGCCGTAGATCAGTGGATGACGGAACCCGCTGCATAGTGATCGCTACTACTGGGTCATGTCTCTCAGACTCTATTGCCAGTGAACCCCTGGGCGATCCCGCATGAGGATCGCCCGTTGCGCTGCCGTGGCTGCCGTGGTCAGGCTTGGTCTTGCGCCCGCTTGCGGGGCAATTGGCGCTTGATGGCCGGGCGCTGCAGGCGCTGCTTGGGGTCTACGCCTGCGGGCAACTCGGTGGCCCGCTGTAGCTGGATGTGGGCCACCAGCCCGCCGGTGCTGGAGTTGGCCAGCGCAAAGATGCCGCCCATGCGCTGCACGGTCTTGTCCACAATCGACAAGCCCAAGCCCGCACCTGCCGCTGCTGTGCGGGCCGAGTCGCCCCGGAAAAACGGCTTGGTGAGGTTGGACAACTGCTCAGGCGGCACGCCCGCGCCGTGGTCGCGCAGCTTGAGCAGTACCCAGCTCTCGCGGCCCTTGGCGGCAATGTCTACGCTGGTCACGCCGGTGTCAGCAGCTTTGCCGTAGCGGCGGGCGTTTTCCAGCAGGTTCGAGATCACCCGTGCCAACTCCACTTCGTCGGCCAGCACGTTCAGGTCTTCGGGCACCTGCATGGTGATTTGCAGCTCCCGGTGGTCTTGCACGGCATAGACGCATGACGACACCACCGCGTGCAGGTTCACCGGGGTCAGCGTCACATGGTCGGGGCGGGCGTAGTCCAGGAACTTGTCGATGGTGGCGTCGAGCTGCACGATGTCGGCCACCATGTGCTCGCGGGCGATGTCGTCTGTCACGCTCATCTCGGTTTCCAGCCGCAAGCGGGCAAGGGGCGTGCGCAGATCGTGCGAGATGCCGGCCAGCATCACGGCGCGGTCTTGCTCCAGCTTGGCCAGCTTTTGCGCCATGCGGTTAAAGCCGATGTTCACCTCGCGGATCTCGCTGGTCACCACCTCTTCATCAAGGTGGCTGGCGGCAAAGTCGCCGTCGCGCACGCGGTTGGCGGCATACGACAGTTGCTTGAGCGGGCGGTTGATCAGCCGCGCAATGGCGGCAGCTCCGGCCAGAGACAGGGCTCCGGCGGTGATGAGCCAGATGAGCCAGGTGCGCCCGCCTGCAGGGCTGAAGCGCGAGCGGTCCATCAGCAGCCAGTTGGGGTCGCCATTGATGTTGAAGCCCACCCACAGGCCGTTCTCGCCATTCACGTTCTGGGCCACGATGGTGTCGGGGCCCAGGCGGGCGGTGAGTTCTTCGGTCAGGCGGTTGCCCAGGGCGTTGCCATCGAGCAGCGTGAACTTGTCGCCCGGCTCGCGGGGCAGGATGCGCACGCCTTCCTGGTCGGCCATGGTCTTGATGAGCGAGACGCGCGCGATGGCGTCCGAGTGCACCAGGGCGGCCCGGCTCAGGTTGACCAGCGAAGCGATTTGCTGGGCCGTGTGCAGGGTGCGGGGTTCAAACTCCAGCGCCCGCAAGGTTTGCAGCCATGCCAGGATGCTGCCCACCAGCAAGAGCGCCAGCAAAAAGAAAGTGCGCCAAAACAGATTCAGACCCACGCGAGCGCGTTGCTCGCGTGCGATGCGCAGCGACGACTCCAGTGGTGCAGGGCTGGTGGCGTCGGCGGGCGGTCCTTCGTGTGTGCGCCTGCGGGGCCTGGGCTTGCCTTCAGGCTTGTTCATCGTGAATTAGCTCGTTCCGTCCGGTACAAAAACATAGCCCACACCCCACACGGTCTGGATGTAGCGGGGCGCCGCAGCGTCCACTTCCACCAGCTTGCGCAGGCGCGACACCTGGACGTCCAGGCTGCGGTCAAAGGGCTCAAACTCGCGGCCGCGTGCCAGCAAAGCCAGCTTTTCGCGCGACAGCGGCTGGCGCGGGTGGCGCACCAGGGCCTTGAGCATAGCGAATTCACCGGTGGTCAATGGCAACTCTTCGCCGTTGCGCTGCAGGGCGCGGGTGCCCAGGTCAAAGGTGAAGGGGCCGAAGGTGACCACTTCGTTGTCGCCCGATGGGGCGCCTGGCGCTTCTTGTGCGGGGCGGCGGCGCAGCACGGCGTGGATGCGGGCCAGCAGTTCGCGGGGGTTGAAGGGCTTGCCCAGGTAATCGTCGGCGCCCACTTCCAGACCGACGATGCGGTCCACGTCCTCGCCCTTGGCGGTGAGCATGATGATGGGGGTGCGGTCGTTGGCGGCGCGCAGGCGGCGGCAGATGGACAGGCCGTCTTCGCCAGGCATCATCAGGTCCAGCACGATGATGTCTACGGTTTCGCGCAGCAGCAGGCGGTTCAGCGCCTTGCCGTCTTCTGCCACCATGACTTCAAAGCCTTCTTGCGTCAGGTAGCGGCGCAGCAGGTCGCGGATGCGTGCATCGTCATCCACCACCAAAACTTTGTCGGTGCGATTGGTTGTAGTGGCCATATTGCTCTCAAGTCCAATTTGTAACAGAGCCGATTCTGACCAAGTTGGGCGCCGAAGTTCGGCTTTTACCCCCGGGTTTGACCAACTGTTACAAGTTTTGCCCCAGCGTCAACCCTGTCTGACACAGCTTTGCGGCGCGCGCCTACACACTGAGGTCTGGCGTGCGGATAGGCGTTTTGGGCATGGTGCCCGGGCGGGCTGTTCACCGCACCTGAAAGGTCATGGGTCGATGAAAAATGCTATTCGTTTGGTAGCTGCCAGCGCTTTGCTGGCAAGCGCTGGGGCTGTTTTTGCTCAAAATGGAGCGGCCGTGGCAGTGGCCGCTGAGCCGCGCAATGTGGTGCAGTTGTCTGCCGCAGGGCTGGTGGAGGTGCAGCAGGATGTGCTGGTGATCACTCTCACGGCCAGCAAGGACGCTCCCACACTGGCTGTGGCCCAGACGCAGCTCAAGCAGGCGCTGGATGCGGCCCTGACGGAAGCCAAGGCCAGCGCGCAGGCCGGGCAGATGGACGTGACCACGGGCTCGTTCAGCCTGTCGCCACGCTATAGCAAGGATCAAAAAATCGTGGGTTGGCAGGGGCAGGCCGAGTTGACGCTGCAGGGGCGTGATTTCGCTCGCATCACTACCGTTGCAGGCAAGCTCCAGACCATGGCGGTGAGCAACGTGATGTTCACACTGTCACGGGAGTCCCGTGCCAAGGCCGAGAGCGAGGCCCAATCCCAGGCCATTGAGCAATTCAAGAGCCGCGCAGGGGAGTTGTCGAAAGCCTTTGGCTTTGCGGGCTATGGGTTGCGTGAGGTGAGTGTGTCGGGCCAGGGCGTTGGGGTGACGCTGATGGGCATGGTGGAGCGCTCAAAGATGGCCTCGTTTGCATCGGCTCCCGTGCCCGTGCAGCCAGGGCGTGAGCAGGTCAGCATCAGCGTGTCGGGCACGGTGCAGATGCGCTGACCGGGACGTTGGCCCGCGTGGTTTAGTCCAAAGCTGCGCGCAGCGCCTCATCCACCTCGGCACGGGTGGTGGGGCGCACGGCGCGGGCCCGTTCTTGCCCATCTTTCAAAACGATGAGCGTAGGCCACAGCTTGACCTTGTAGCTGCGCCCCAGGCGCTGGCCGGGCCCGTCTTCCACCTTGATGTGCTGCACTTGGGGCAGGCCTTGTAGGGCCTGTTCGATCAGCGGCTGGGCGCCCGTGCAATGCGGGCACCAGGGGGTGCCGAATTCGAGCACCGTGGTGCCCTGCAGCGCTTCCACCGCAGCGCGGGTGGGCGCCTCGGCCAGGTGTTGGGCGGTATAGGGCATGGCGCGGGTCCTCGGTTAAATGACGCCGTCAAACACCATCACATCCACCGCATCCCCCACCGCCACATTGCCCTGCTGGTGGTGCAGCACGATGAGCCCATTGGCCTGCACCATGGAGCTGAGCACGCCCGAGCCCTGGTTGCCGGTGGTGCGCACTTGCAGGCTGCCGTCGGGGGCGGTGGTGACGGTGCCGCGCTGGTATTCGGTGCGGCCGGGCTTTTTGCGCATGGCTTCGGTACTGATGGCGCGCAGCAGGGGCGGGGCAGGGCGGGTGCTGCCCATCATGCGCAGCAGGGCCGGGCGCACAAAGGCCAAGAAGGTCACCATCACCGCCACCGGGTTGCCCGGCAGGCCAAACAGAATGGCGCTGTCTGGGTTGGTGGTGCTATTTTTTTGATAGCTTTCTGCGCTTGTCAATGGTGCGCTAGAGGCCGATTTTGCTTCAAAACCTTGCGCAGCAATGCGCCCCACGGCCATGGGGCGGCCGGGGCGCATGGCGATGCGCCAGAAGGCCACGTCGCCCAGCTTTTTCATCATGGCGCGGGTGTGGTCGGCCTCGCCCACGCTCACGCCGCCGCTGGTGATGATGGCGTCGGCGCGCTGTGCCGCCTCAGTGAAGGCCGCTTCGAGCAGGGCCGGGTCGTCGCGCACCACGCCCATGTCGATCACCTCCACGCCCAGGCGGCAGAGCAGGCCAAACACCGTGTAGCGGTTGCTGTCGTACACGGCGCCTTCGCGCGGGGGCTCGCCCAGGCTCAGGATTTCGTCGCCGGTCGAGAAGTAGGCCACCCGCAGGCGGCGCGATACCGTCACCGTTTTCAGCCCCAGACTGGCCACCAAGCCCAGCGCGGCAGGGGTGAGTAGCTCGCCCCGCGCCAGGGCCACGCCGCCTTCCAGCAGGTCCTCGCCCTTGAAGCGGCGGTTATCGCCCAGGCGCAGCACATCGGCCGCTATGGTGATGTGCTCGCCCTGGGTGGTGGTGAACTCTTGCGGCACCACCGTGTCCAGCCCGGCGGGCATGATGGCGCCGGTCATGATCTTCACGCATTCGCCCGGCTGCACCTTGCCTGCCCAGGCCTTGCCCGCCAGGGCCGTGCCCACGTTGCGCAGCGTCAGCGGCTGGCCTGCCACCAGTTGGCTGCCCGCAAAGGCATAGCCGTCCATGGCGGAGTTGTCGTGGGGTGGCACGCTGATGGGCGAAATCACATCGCACGCCAGCACGCGGCCCAGGGCCTCGAAGATGCCGACTTCTTGTGTGCCCTCCACGGGCTGCACCAGCGCCTGCAAAAACGCGTTGACCTGGTCTGCGTGCAGGGCCTGGGGGTCGTAGCCTGCCAGTTCGGCGGCAATCTGGGCGATGGATTTCATGCGAAAACGGTGGTTGGGTCGGGGAGTCAAAACGGCGCGTTGCCCCTTGGGCGGGCCGTGCTCTAGGTTGCGGGCGTTGCGGTGGCGATGGTGACCGATGGGGTGGGCGCTGAGGGTAGCAAAAGCAGCATGTGCAGTTTGTCGTATGGCACACCGTTCACAACGATCGCGCCCGGCAGCAGGCCCCAGGCGCGAAAACCTGCCTGCTCGTACAGCCGCACCACATGGGTGTTGTTGGCCGTGACGGTGAGCACCAGTTGCGTCAGCCCCGGCACTTGCCGTGCCAACTGGATGCAGGCTGCCACCAGTTGCTGCCCAATGCCACGGCGCTGGGCCTGGGGCGACACCATCATGCCCACCACCACGGCGCAGTGCCGCTGCTTGGTGCGCTGCTCGCGCTCGCAGCCCACACAGCCCAGCAGGGCGCCGTTGTCGTCAAATGCACCCAGAAAGAACTGGCCCGATGCGGGGTCGCCAAACCGGCCCACATAGCTCTCGGCAGACCGGCCCACCGAGGATTCGTAGTCGGAGGTGAACGCATCGGGCGCGCTGCGCAGGGCTTCGTCGCGCAGGGCCTTGTAGGCCACGGCATCGCTGGCCTGCAGGGGGCGTATCTGCACGGCAGTGCGCTCCAAGGTGGCGCCTGGGTGTGGCATGGTCAGCTGGCGCGTTCCAGCGCCTGCAGCTCGGCCAGCGTGTTGGCGTTGAAGAACGCCTTGGGGTCGTCACCGGGTTGGTCAAACGGCACCACGGCACAGGGGTGCAAGGCCGTCCAAGCGTCAATCTTGCGGCCCCCAGCCTGGGTGAAGCGCACCAGGCTTTCCAGCAGGTCCACCCGCAGCAGGCAAAACACCGGCTGCGTGCGCACGGTGGTGTGGCCCGTGCCGTTGTCCTCAGGGGCCGCCGCCATGGCGATGTCTGCTTGTTGCTCGTCGGCCGCCTGCGCCATGCGGGCGGCCAAGTCCAGCGGAAACAGCGGGGTGTCGCACGGCACCGTCAGCAGCCAGGGGGTTTCGCAATGCTCCAGCCCAGTCAAAAAACCGGCCAGCGGGCCTGCGTAGTCGTTGCTGGCATCGGGCCACACAGGGGCGCCAAACGACTCATAGGCCGCCAGATTGCGGTTGGCATTGACCAGTGAGGCGCCCACCTGCATCTGCAGCCGCATCAGGGTGTGCAACGCCAGCGGCAGGCCGCGAAAGTTCTGCAGGCCTTTGTCCACCCCGCCCATGCGGGTGCCTCGGCCCCCGGCGATGACGAGGCCGGTGATGTTTTGGGTGTCAATCATGAATTGCTCTTTAGTTCTTCAAAGGACCCAGGCTGCTGCTTCCCGTGGCCTTGGCGCCAGAACTGTGCAGGCCAGGGCCGCCAAGCAAGGGCCGCCCCGCAGCGAGGGCTGCGTCCCCCTCCCGCGCAGCGAGAGAGGGGGAAGGCGCCGAAGGCGACTCAGGGGGTGCTTCACCTCATCCACCGATATAGCTCATCTCCACCCGCCGCGTGCCCGTGCTGGCATCGGCGGGCAGGCTGCTGCGCAATTCGGAATACCGGTCGCTGCGCTGCTCCCAGATGGGAGCGATGGCAGCGGCAATGTCGGCATCGCTGGCGCCGCTGCGCAGCAGGCTGCGCAGGTCATGCCCTTGGGATGCGAACAGGCACAGGTACAGCTTGCCCTCGGTGGACAGGCGGGCGCGGTTGCAGTCGTGGCAAAACGCTTGCGTCACGCTGCTGATGACGCCCACCTCGCCCAGCGCGCGGTCGTACTGCCCGCTGGCATCGGCGTAGCCCCAGCGCTCGGCCGTTTCACCGGGGCTGCTGGGCGACAGGGGCACGAGGGGCAGCTCGGCGCGCAGGCGCGCGATCAGCTCGGCCGAAGGCAGCACCTCGTCCATGCGCCAGCCGTTGGTGGCGCCCACGTCCATGTATTCGATGAAGCGCAGCGTGGTGCCTGTGCCGCGAAAGTGGCGGGCCATGGGCAAGATTTCATGGTCATTGGTGCCACGCTTGACCACCATGTTCACCTTGATCTGCGACAGCCCCGCCGCCTGCGCGGCGTCGATGCCTGCCAGCACATCGGCCACCGGAAAGTCCACATCGTTCATGCGGCGGAAGACGGCGTCGTCCAGCCCGTCCAGGCTCACCGTCACTCGGTTCAAGCCCGCCTCCTTCAATGCCTTGGCCTTGCGTGCCAGCAGCGATCCGTTGGTGGTGAGCGTGAGGTCCGGCGCCTTGCCGTCCACCGTGCGCAGCTGCGCCAGTTGGGCAATCAGCTCTTCAATGTTCTTGCGCAGCAGCGGCTCGCCGCCCGTGAGGCGAATCTTGCGCACCCCGTGCGCCAGAAACAGCGACGCCAGCCGCGTGATTTCTTCAAAGCTCAGCAGCGCGCTGTGGGGCAGGTAGGGGTAGTCCTTGTCGAACACTTCCTTGGGCATGCAGTAGTTGCAGCGGAAGTTGCAGCGGTCCGTCACGCTGATGCGCAGGTCGCGCAGCGGGCGCCCCAGGGTGTCCACCAGCAAGCCAGTGGCTTGCGAGGGGTGCAAAGGAACCAGGGCTGCCAAGTCAGCGCGGCGCAGGTCCACCAGGGGAATGACACGTTCAGCCATGGCCGAATTGTGCCCGAAGGCCTGTTTCCCACACCAGGCAAGTCCTTCATTGTCTTGATCCGTGTCAAGACGCGAGCGGGTTGTGCACTTGGCTGGATCTTCGCCTTGGGCTGCTGGCGGCATATTGATCTGGCGCAAGGGAGTAGGTTGACATTGTCATGACAATTCCATGACCTTCAAGGGTTTACCCCAGTTACTCTGACAGAAAGCAGGCACCGACATGACATGCAGCAATCCAACCGTGGTTCCGTGGTCGCGCCAACGTCGGCGCCTAGTGCAATGGGTGACGGCGGGCGTGGTGTTGCCCACCTGGGCGGCCACCGTGCAGGCGCAGATGGCGTTGTCTGCGGCCATCAACGTGTCGGGCTCGTTCCGGGCGATGTCGCAGCGCATGGCCAAGGCCTACTGCCAGCAGCATTTGGGCGTGATGCCCGATGTCGCCCTGGAAGCGTTGGCCAAGGCGCGCAAGCAGGCGCAGGCCGGGGCTGCGGACCTGGCCAAAGGGTCTACTGCGGGGGCCTGGCCTGCCGAGCTGAGCCGGCAGCTGGAAGAAGTGCAAAAGCAGTACAGCATCTTGAACACGCTCACGGCGGTGGCGCCTTCCAAGGCATCGGCAGTGGCAGTGGCCGAGCAGGCCGACCGCATGATGGCTGCGGCGCAGACCGCCACCGAGGCGCTGGAAAAGCTGGCCCGCGCACCCAGCGCCAAGCTCGTGGGTTTGGCAGGGCGCCAGCGCATGCTGTCGCAGCGCATGGCCAAGCACTATTTCTTGATGGCAGCGGGCGTGGAGCCCAAGGCATCGCAAACCCAAATGAATGCCGACGCAGCCGAGTTCAAACAGGCGCTGCAAGCCCTGGCGGCAGCGCCAGTGTCCACCGCCGCCATCCGCACCGAGCTGGACCTGGGCCAGGCCCAGTGGCTGTTTTTTGAAACCGCCATGCGCCGCAACCCCGATGCCCAGGGCATGTCTGCTGTGGCCACCACCAGCGAGCGTTTGCTGGAGGTGACGGACCGGCTGACCTCGCTGTACGACGCGGCCCTGCGCGAAGTGCTGGGCTGAAGTGCTGGGCTGAAGTGCTGGGCCGAGGGCGTTGGCGGTCTTGCGGGAGATCGCCAACAGGCTTTAGAACAGGTTCTTAAACGCAGCGCGCCCCGTCCACCTCAATGCACACGCCGCTGATGAAGGCGGCCTCATCGCTGGCCAGGTACAGCGCCGCATTCGCCACGTCTTGTGCGGTGGAGAAACGCCCCAGCGGGATGGTGGCCAGGAACTTGGCGCGGCGGGCTTCGTCCACCGGGCCGCCTGCAAACTCTGCTGCCAGCCCGGTGTCGGGGTTGAAGACGGGGTTCAGGCAGTTGACGCGGATGTTGTCGGGCCCCAGCTCGGCCGCCATCGACTTGCTGATGGTGATGACCGCGCCCTTGGAACCGTTGTACCAGGTCAGGCCCGGGCGGGGGCGCAGTCCGGCGGTGGAGGCAATGTTGATGAGGCTGCCGCCGCCTGCGCGGCGCAGTGCGGGCACTGCGTGGATGGCGCTGAGGTAGATGCTTTTGACATTGATGGCGAAGACCTTGTCGAACTCTTCTTCGCTCACCTCCAGCATGGGGCGGTTGCGGTGCGTCCAGCCCGCGTTGTTCACCATGGCATCCAGCTTGCCGAACAGGCGCTCGGCCTCTGCCACCAAGGCCTGGACTTGGGCGGATTGCGTGACATCGGCTTGGAAGAACGCGGCCTTGCCCCCGGCCGCCGTGATCTCGGCCACCACGCGCTGGCCGCCTGCGGTGTTGATGTCGTTGACCAGCACGCTGGCGCCTTCTTCGGCCAGGCGCTTGGCAATGCCTTCGCCAATGCCATTGCCAGCGCCGGTGACGATGATGGATTTGTTCTGCACGCGCATGCGGGGTCTCCTGGTAAAGGGTGGTTTGCTCTGCTTTTGATAGCTTCTTGCGCTTGATTGGTAAGCGCTAGAGGCTCTTTTTGCTTGAAGGGTGCGATGGGCTGGAGGGGCGCACATTGGCCGACCCGCGCCCATAGAACTGCGGGAAATACTCTTTGACCCCGTTGCCCTCAAAGTCCCACCCTGTGCACTGGCCCAGATGGCGGGGTGGGGTGTCCGGGTCGCCTCCGCCAAAGGCTGCGGGCAGGGTCTGGAAGGCGGCGGTGGCCATGTTGAACAGCAGCTCGCGCAGGTGGGTGCAGCTGGCCACGCCGCCCAGGTGTTGCGCAATGGCCTGCCGCCAGCCGCGCGCCATGCAGGCGCCCACCATGCCTTGCAATGCCGGGCGGGCCTGGGGGCAGTCTTGCAGCGGGTGGGCATCCATGGCGGCTTCGATGGCGTGCACCACCAGTTGCCGGTCAATGGTCACCCGCAGCCACATGTGGTGGATGGGGTCGCCCGCCAGGCGGACGCCCTCGCGCCGGAAGGAGGGCATGTCATGCGCCTTGCTGTCGTGCAGCTCGGCTTCGATGTCCCACAGTCCGTCTTCGCGCTCGTAGCCCTGGTACGTCACGCGGCGGATGTGGCTGGCTTTGCGGGGGGCGGGGGCGCTCAGGGGCATGGCAAGGCCGTGTTCAGTCGGTTCTGGCGCAGTGCAGTTCGGCTCAGCCGTGCTTGATGGCGACGGTCTTCAGGGTGGTGAAGCCATACAGCGCCTCAAACCCCTTCTCGCGCCCGTAGCCGCTGGATTTGACGCCGCCAAACGGCAGCTCCACCCCGCCGCCCGCGCCGTAGTTGTTGATGAACACCTGCCCGCTGTGCACCCGCTTGGCCATGCGGAACTGGCGGGCGCCGTCGCGCGTCCAGATGCCTGCCACCAGCCCAAACTGCGTGGCGTTGGCCAGTTCCACCGCGTGGTCTTCATCCTGAAAGGCCATGGCGCAGAGCACGGGGCCAAACACTTCTTCCTGCGCCAGGCGGTGGCCCACGGGCACATCGCGCAGCAGCG
The DNA here is from genome assembly GCF_002749705.1 of Acidovorax sp. 56. Taxonomy (NCBI): domain Bacteria; kingdom Pseudomonadati; phylum Pseudomonadota; class Betaproteobacteria; order Burkholderiales; family Comamonadaceae; genus Acidovorax; species Acidovorax sp. 56. Next base: position 1,319,935 of record NZ_PEEV01000001.1, on the reverse strand, counting down.
TGGGGGCTTGGTAGAAGCCGCCCTCGGGGGCCTCGTCCACCACCACGCCTTGCGCCACCATGGGGATGCCTGCGACTTGCGCGTCCGATAAAAAGTCCCACACGCGCTGCTGCTGGCTTTGGCGGATGAGCGGGCCCACGTCCAGGTCCATGGCGGCGGGGCCTACGCGCAGCTTTTCAAAGGCGTGGCCCAGGCGCTCCAGCAGGGGCTCGTAGATGAGCGAGTCGATCAGCACGCGCGATCCGGCCGAGCAGGTCTGACCGGCGTTTTGCACGATGGCGTTGAGCACCACCGGCACAGCGGCGTCGAGGTCGGCATCGGCAAAGATGATTTGCGGGCTTTTGCCGCCCAGCTCCAGCGTCACGGGGCAGTGGCGCTCGGCTGCCACCTGCTGGATGAGCGTGCCCACCTTGGGGCTGCCGGTGAAGCTGATGTGGTCAATGCCGGGGTGGCGCGCCAGTGCGTCGCCCACCTCGTGGCCGTAGCCGGTGACGATGTTGATGGCGCCCGGCGGAAAGCCCACCTCGGCCGCCAGCTGCGCCACGCGGATGAGCGACAGGCAGGCGTCTTCAGCAGGTTTGACCACGCACACATTGCCCGCCGCCAGCGCGCCGCCCACGCTGCGGCCAAAGATCTGCATGGGGTAGTTCCACGGGATGATGTGGCCGGTGACGCCATGCGGCTCGCGCCAGGTGAGCACGCTGTAGCCGTCCAGGTAGGGAATGGTTTCGCCGTGCAGTTTGTCGCAGGCACCGGCGTAGAACTCAAAGTAGCGCGCCAGCGCCAGGGCATCGGCACGGGCTTGTTTGGTGGGCTTACCGCAGTCGCGCTGCTCCAGCGCCGTCAGCTCGTCGGCATGTTCCAGCACCTTGGCCGAAAGCTTTTGCAGCAGCCGCCCCCGGTCTGCCGGGGCCATGCGTTGCCACACCGCGTGGTAACACTGGCGCGCAGCGTGCACGGCCGTGTCGATGTCGGCGGCATTGCTGCGCTGAATGTCGTCAAAGGGCTGGCCGTCAGAAGGATCCACCACCGCAAGCGTGCGGCCGGAGGCAGACGGAACGGAGGCGTTGGCGATGTAGTTCAGTTGCATGGTGCCATTCTGCATAGAAATCGAATGCGTGCTTACTATTAATCAAATGGGCCGCTAGCGCCTGTAAAGCAAGCGACAGCAGCTATTGTTTTGATAGTGAGGGTGGGTGAGGTCTCAGGCGTAGATGCGCCGCAGCCCGGCCAGGTCCATGATCTCCACCTCGCCGCGCTGCACGCGCACCAGCTGGCGCGCTTCCAGGTCTTTGAGGATCTGGTTGGTGGTCTGGCGCGAGATCGACAGCATTTGCGACAGCTGCTCTTGCGACAGCGCAATCACCCGGCGGGTCAGGCCCCCGGCGTTCCACTGGCCGTAGCCCTCGGCCATCATCACCAGCCTGCGGGCCAGGCGCTGCGGTGCTGGCAGCAGGGCGGCGTCTTCCAGTGCGATGAAGGCGGTGCGCAGCTTGTCGGTCACCAGCAGGGCCAGGGCGTGCCAGTGCTCGGGGTGGGTGCGCAGCCAGTCTTGCAGGGCGTCGTGGGGCACGTGCAGCAGGGTGCAGGGCTCGGCCGCCACGGCGTCGTGGCTGCGGGCGTTGCCGTCAAACACCGATATTTCGCCAAACCACTGGGGCGGCTCCAGCCGGGTGAGCAGGGCCGAGCGCGCGTCGTCGGCCCGCCCGCCGGTGCCTGACACGCTGAGCGCACCGCGCAGCACGGCATACAGCCCACAGGGCGCATCGCCCCGCAAAAACAGCGCCTGGCCTACGGCCAGCTGGCGGATGCGGCCCATGCGGATCAGGGCGTCAGAAAAATCAGCGGGCAGCTGGGCAAACCAGCGGCCCGATTGGAGTGCCAAAAGGTGGTCGGAGACTTCGGTCGTCATGCAGGTCAAGAAAAGCAGCGGGCTTTGGCGGGGCCGATGAGGCCGTTCAGGCCGTTAAGGCTAAAAATGGCGGGTAAGGCCGTGGTGTCGTGGGGGCAGAGGTGATGGCGGTGAGGAGGTCAGGAGCAGGGCGGGCGCCGATTTTTGTCGGCTGCACGACAGACGTTAGCGCCATTCACGCCAGACATTCGATCCTGCGCAAAACAACGAACGGAGACACCCATGAAAACCCTGATCGACCACCTGGCCCAGTACGCCGCCTACCACCGCGACCCCCGCAACATCCATACCCATTTTGTGGGCGTGCCCATGATCATGTTTGCGGTGGTGTTGCTGCTCTCGCGCCCCGTGTGGTGGGTGGCGGGGGTGCCCGCAAGCCCTGCGCTGGTTTGTGCGGTGGCGGCGGGCGCCTTTTACCTGCGGCTGGACTTGCGCCTGGGGCTGGTGATGGGGGCCCTGCTGGTCGCCATGCTGGCGCTGGCCCAGGCCATGGCGCCGCTGGCCACCACAGCGTGGCTGCTGTGGGGCGTGGGCCTGTTTGCCGTGGGCTGGGTGATCCAGTTTGTGGGGCACTACTACGAAGGACGCAAACCCGCGTTTGTGGACGACATCATGGGCTTGCTGGTGGGGCCGCTGTTTGTGGTGGCCGAGTGGGGCTTTGCGCTGGGCCTGCGCAAAGAGGTGCAGGCAGCCATTGAACAGCGCAGCGGCCCGGTGCGCCTGCGTGACCTGGGCCGGGCGGCTTGATGGGCGGCAGCCTTCTCCCTTCGAAGACGGAGTGTGGATGAAAATGCCCGCCAGCGCTCAATGGTCAAGCGCTAGCAGCTATGAATTTGGTAGCAATGGGTATGTGTCTGGATGCAGACAGCGTCAGCCCCGCTCGCCCACCAGCGTGAAGCGGCTGCGGTTGCGCTGCAGCCATTCGCCAGACAGCGGGCTGGCCTGCTGGCTGGGGTGAAAGTCGCGGCGCAGGTAGGCTTTCCAGGGGCGCCAGGTGTGGCGCACCAGCCCGGCGGGGCCCATCAGCGTGCGCCATGCGCTGGCCCAGGTGCTGGGCCGGTACAGGCTGCCATCGCGGTGCAGGTTGTGCACGGTTTGGCGCGTCACATCCAGCACAAACATGAGCGTGGTGCGCCGAAACCAGACAATGCGCCAGCGGTGGTCGCCGCCCAGCGCCTGGTAGATGTCAAACGCGGTGTTCTTGTGCTCGGCCTCTTCGGCGCTGTGCCACAGCCACAGGGTTTGCAGGCGCTCTTCGCTGCCTTCAAGCATGTCGGGGTGGCCCAGCAGCCATTCGGCCAGCACGGCTGTGAAGTGCTCATTGGCCGCTGTGACGGCCAGGGCGTGGCGCGGGTCCAGGCCTTCAAATTGTTTGCGCTGCTTTTCGATGGACTGGGCCCACAGGTTGCGCAGCCCGCGCTGCTCCAGGTGGCTGTTGAACAGGCCATGGATACGCCGGTGTGTGGCCTCTTGCCCGATAAAGCCGCGCACCTCGCTGGCATAGCGGGCGTGCTGTTCGGGGGGCATGGATTTGTGGCCATCTCGCACGGCATCGATGAAGAACTGCTCGCCCATCGGAAAGCTCATCGACAGCGCATTGAACAGCGCTGTGCGAAACGCATCGCCCCCGCACCAGTGCTGCGCCATGGGCCGGGCCAGGTCAATCAACAGGCGGCGAACGACCAGTTCGGTCATGGCAGTGTCTCCTTCAAACAGTAACGCACGCACCGCCATCGTGAAGAGGGCGGGCGCAGGCGTCAATCAATGTTTGCGCAAGACGCCGCGCCCGCCGCCTATGGCTTGATGCGAATCAGGCGGATCGCCCCCGTGCGCATGGAGGGGCTGTGCACCATCACCCCCCGTGGAACTTGACCACCAGCGGCACGATGAGCAGCGCCACGATGTTGATGATCTTGATCAGCGGGTTGATGGCCGGGCCTGCGGTGTCCTTGTAAGGGTCGCCCACGGTGTCGCCGGTCACGGCGGCCTTGTGCGCCTCAGAGCCCTTGCCGCCGTGGTGGCCGTCTTCGATGTACTTCTTGGCGTTGTCCCACGCGCCGCCGCCCGTGCACATGCTGATGGCCACAAACAGCCCCGTGACGATGGTGCCCATCAGCAGCCCGCCCAGCGCCTTGGGGCCCAGCAGCAGGCCCACCACCACGGGCACGACCACAGGCAGCAGGCTGGGGACCACCATCTCCTTGATGGCGGCGGTGGTGAGCATGTCCACCGCCTTGCCGTACTCGGGCTTGCCGGTGCCGTCCATGATGCCGGGGATGGTGCTGAACTGGCGGCGCACCTCCACCACCACGGCACCGGCGGCGCGGCCCACGGCCTCCATCGCCATGGCGCCAAACAGGTAGGGGATGAGGCCACCGATGAACAGGCCGATGATGACCAGCGGGTCTGACAAATCAAACGTGATGGCCCGGCCGTAGCTTTCGAGCTTGTGCGTGTAGTCGGCAAACAGTACCAGCGCGGCCAGCCCGGCCGAGCCGATGGCGTAGCCCTTGGTCACGGCCTTGGTGGTGTTGCCCACGGCGTCCAGCGGGTCGGTGATGTCGCGCACGCTGCTGGGCAGCTCGGCCATTTCGGCAATGCCGCCCGCGTTGTCGGTGATGGGGCCATAGGCATCCAGCGCCACCACGATGCCCGCCATGCTCAGCATGGACATGGCGGCCACCGCAATGCCGTACAGGCCCGCCAACTGGTAGGCCGAGAGGATGGCCAGGCACACAAAGATCACCGGCCAGGCGGTGGACCGCATCGACACGCCCAGGCCCGCGATGATGTTGGTGCCGTGGCCTGTGGTGGATGCCTGGGCGATGTGCTGCACGGGCGAGTATTGCGTGCCGGTGTAGAACTCGGTGATCCACACCAGCGCGGCCGTCAGCACTAGCCCGGTGGCGCAGGCGCCGAACAGCTTCATCTGGCTGCCGCTGGCGGCGATGGCGTTGTCTGGAATGATCCACACCGTGACGAAGTAGAAGGCAATGAGCGACAGCACCCCCGCAATCGCCAGCCCCTTGTACAGCGCGGGCATCACGTTCTTCATGCCCGGCGTGGCCTTGACGAAAAAGCAGCCAATGATGGACGCGATGATGGACACGGCCCCCAGCGCCAGGGGGTAGACCACGGCGCTCACGGCGGCAGAGCCCACCAGCAGCGCGCCCAGCACCATGGTGGCGATCAGTGTCACGGCATAGGTCTCGAACAGGTCGGCCGCCATGCCGGCACAGTCGCCCACGTTGTCGCCCACGTTGTCGGCAATCACGGCGGGGTTGCGCGGGTCGTCCTCGGGGATGCCGGCCTCCACCTTGCCCACCAGGTCGGCGCCCACGTCGGCGCCCTTGGTGAAGATGCCGCCACCGAGCCGCGCAAAGATCGAGATCAGCGACGAGCCAAATGCAAACCCGATCAGCGGGTTGAGCAGCGTGGCCAGATGGGCCGTGGGCGTGAGGTTGCCGTTGCCCGCCAGGAACCAGAAGAAGCCCGTGACGCCCAAGAGGCCCAGTCCCACCACCAGCATGCCGGTGATGGCACCGCCACGAAACGCCACGTCCAGCGCCGGGCCAATGCCCTGTGTGGCCGCCTGCGCCGTGCGCACGTTGGCCTTCACCGAGACATTCATGCCGATGAAGCCGCAGGCCCCCGAGAGCACCGCGCCCACCACAAAGCCTATGGCCGTGGTGCCGTCCAGAAAGATGCCAATGAGAACCGCCAGCACCACGCCGACGATGGCGATGGTCTTGTACTGGCGTGCGAGGTAGGCCGCAGCGCCCGCCTGGATGGCGGCTGCGATCTCCTGCATGCGGGCGTTGCCAGGGTCTTTGGCCAGGATCCAGCCCCGGGCCCAGATGCCGTAGGCCACGGCCACCAGTCCGCAGACCAGGGCGAGAAGAAGGGGAGGGGTCATTGCTGCGCTATCAGCCATTCGGTGCTCCTATGAATGCAGTTGCACGGATGGAAACACGACGCATCGGTGGTGCTTCCGCTGCGTTGCTTCTTCGGGCCCCGCGCTGCAGGGCCGATTGGCCAACGTGCCCAATTTACAGCCAAAGCCCCAAATGCAAGCGGGTAGAAAGGGGTGTGCCCCTAAAATCAGGGTTAATCCCGACGCAATATGGCATGCCATGCTTCGCGGGTTACCGTTGCTAACCACTATTTTTAAAGACATGTCCCTCAACAACGTCACCCCCGGCAAGAACCTTCCAGAGTCCTTCAACGTGGTCATCGAAATCCCGATGAATGCGGACCCGATCAAGTACGAAGTCGACAAGGAGTCGGGCGCCATTTTTGTGGACCGTTTCATGACCACGGCCATGCACTACCCCACCAACTATGGCTACGTGCCCCAGACCCTGTCGGGCGACGGTGACCCAGTGGACGTGCTGGTGATCACGCCTTATCCCCTGCACCCTGGTGTGGTGGTGACTTGCCGCCCTCTCGGCATCCTGATGATGGAAGACGAGGCTGGTGTGGATGGCAAGGTCATCGCGGTGCCCACTTCCAAGATCCTGCCCATGTACGACCACTGGAAGAACATTGATGACGTGAACGCCATGCGCCGCAACGCCATCGCTCACTTCTTCGAGCACTACAAAGACCTGGAAAAGGGCAAGTGGGTCAAGGTGCTGGGCTGGGAAGGCATTGATGCCGCCAAGAAGGAAATCACCGACGGTGTGGCCAACTACCAAAAGACGCAGGCCTGATTTCCTATCGCCCCTGGGTTATTGAGGCCCACAGGGAGGCTTTCGTCGGGGAGAGGCTGGGTTTTTACGCAATGATCTCACCCCTCACCAAAAAGCACGCTGGTTGCAAAGCCCGCGTGCTTTTTTCATGGGCCGCTTCGCAGGCTTCAGGAACTTCAGAGCCTTAACTAGGCCACCCGACATGCGCCGTATCCATCGCGGCGATGGATCTGTGAGGTGCCTGCCTGGCAGCAGACCTCGGTTTTGCGGCGCTCTTACGGGTTTCTCAAGGCTCGTCGAAACGCTGCTGAAATTGCAAAGTATTGTGACTTGCAACAAATGCAACCATTTTGTTTTCACTACGTTGAGGCCACGCAGTTAAATTGATGCGTGACAAGAACCCAGCCACCGCCGAGCGGGCTATGAACGTTGGCGTGCCCACGAGCGCAGTTACGGGCATGAGGCGCAACCGATCTCGATCAGCCTCTTTTGTGACGACCATCGGCCAGTCCAGCCGTCAACAGTCAACGGGTGGCGGCGGGTTTGTGCGCGGGAGAGCAGCAAAGGCATCAGAAATTTCACGAATATATTAATCATTTTATTGATATAAATGATATTTCGTTGTAAAATTAAAACCATCTAACGGTTCACGGAGACCCCAACCCGTGCATCCATGCACGGCGTGTTGTGGTCGCAGGGAGGGGCTCCCGTGTTGGGGTGACGTGGCGACTGAGTGGGTTTCTGCGGCGCAGATGCCGGATTGCAGACGCGATGAATGCCAGGGCCCTTTTGTGGGGCACTCAGTGGGGGTGGGCATGCCCTGTGGCAGGGGCGTAGCCAAAGGGTGGCGATGCTGCCCCCATTTTTAGACTGGAGTACCTCTTGAACAATCAATCAAACACCCTGGCTCAATCCCCGCAATCGCACCGCTCGGGGGAGGCCTTGCTGGGCGATCGCGTCATGCTCGCCGCTATTGGCTTAAGTGCGATAACGGCCATTGTGCTGGGCGCCAATTTTGTGGAATCGGGCCTAGCGTGGGGCGTTTCAGCCGTTTTGCTGGTGGTGGCCTTCTTTGTGTATGCCAGCAGCGCAGGCACCTTGGCTTCCCGGTTGGTGCTGACCTTTGTGCAGGCCTCTTTTGTGGCACTGCACATCCAGTTGGCCCAGGGGCAGACGGAGCTTCACTTCGGGGTGTTTGTGACCTTGGCCCTGCTGCTGGTGTATTTGGACTGGCGCCCGATATTGCTGGCGGCCTTGGTCTTTGCTGTGCACCACGTGCTTTTTGACCGTTTGCAAGCCGCCGGTTTGGGGGTGTATTGCCTCACCGAAGCCAGCTTTACCCGCACGGTGGCGCACGCCGTGTATGTTGTCATTCAAACCGGGCTGGAAATCCTCATGGCGGTCAGCTTGGGCCGCACAGCCAAGGCCGGGGTGGAGTTGCGCAATCTGGTGGCTGCCGTAGACCGCCCTGATGGCATCAGCCTGGATGCGGCCATCGCCATCAGCGCAAGCACGCCAGCCAGCATGTCTTTGCAGAGCACCCTGGCGCGCATGAACACTGCGGTAGCCTCCGTGCGCGAGGCCACGGCCAACCTGCAGATGGCCTCCTCGGAAATTGCCCATGGCAACCATGACCTGTCGAACCGCACCGAACAACAAGCCAGCGCCCTGGAAGAAACCGCAGCCTCCATGGAAGAGCTGGGCTCCACCGTGCGCCAAAACGCAGACAACGCCCGCACCGCCAACCAACTGGCCATGAGCGCATCGACCGTTGCCACCCAAGGCGGAGAAGTGGTTGCCGAAGTGGTGGAGACCATGAAAGGCATCAACGCCAGCAGCAACAAGATTGCAGACATCATCAGCGTGATCGACGGCATTGCCTTTCAGACCAACATCCTGGCGCTGAACGCCGCCGTGGAAGCCGCCCGGGCCGGAGAGCAAGGCCGAGGCTTTGCGGTGGTAGCCACCGAAGTACGCAACCTGGCAGGACGCAGCGCAGAAGCGGCCAAAGAAATCAAGAGCCTGATCATGGCCAGCGTAGAGCGGGTAGAACAAGGCACCCTGCTGGTAGACAAAGCCGGCAGCACCATGACCGAAGTCGTCACGGCCATCCGGCGCGTGACCGACATCATGGGAGAGATCAGCGCGGCCAGCAGCGAACAAAGCGCAGGGGTAGGCCAAGTGGGCGAAGCGGTGACGCAAATGGACCAGGCGACCCAGCAAAACGCGGCCTTGGTGGAAGAAATGGCGGCAGCGGCCAGCAGCCTCAACGGCCAGGCGGGCGAGCTGGTCAACGCGGTGGCAGTGTTCAAACTGGCGCACGATGCCAGCGGCACAAGCTACAGCGCCCCCAGCAGCAGCTACAGCGCCCGAACCAGCAGCCCCGGTGCCAGCAGCCTGGGCAAAACCCCCAGCGCCCGGCCTGCACTGAGCAAGCCCAAGGCGACAACGGCCAAAGCGCCAGCCCAAAGTAAGCCAGCGGCGAGCCTGGCAGCGCCCCAGGCGGCGGCGCCAGCACCCAAGGCAACGCCAGCGCCCAAGGCAGCGAAGGCCGGGGGCAATGACGATGAGTGGGAGAGCTTCTAAGTTGAGCTGAGCGGAGTTGGGTGTGCAAGGGCCTGGGGAGGGCATTGCCTTCCTGCCGCAACCATGCCAGCCGCTACCAAAGCACGCCTGAGGGCGTGCTTTTTTGTTTTAGACAGCCAGTTTTGCGAAACCTGAGGACTCCAGGGATTGGGGTGCTAGCGCCCCAACTTGGTGAGAGTTGCTCTGGGTGAAGCACTACCCAAGCACCGGGTTGGAGCGTACGATGGGTAGCGCATATTGATAAATGCGAATCGCTATTTTTAACAAATTTATCCGTCGTGTGGCTGCGACATTACACCTCTTTAGAGAATTAAATTTGTCAAAAAATAGTTAATTCAATAAATGTGATGCAAATGATATAAATTTGGAGCATAATTCACAATTGCATGTGTCAACTTGTGCTGATGCGGTGCCGTGATAGTGCTCTGCCTGTGCACTGTGGCCTCTGTGTAACGCACTCGATTGAAGACAACAAAAAAGATGCTTGCGGTGCCGTGAGGGAGGCCGCGTAGCTGCGGAGAAAAGCCTTTTGTGGAGAACCACTATGAACCACCTCAAAATCGGTACCCGCTTGGGATTGGCATTTGGCCTCATCCTCTTGATCACGGCCTTGATTGCCACTGTCGGCGTTTGGCGTCTTTCGACCCTCAAAGAAGCCACAGTGCGTATTTCGTCCGTGGAGATTGAACGCAATGAGCTGGCCATGGATTGGAAGGCAGCCATTGATCTGAACTGGGTGCGCGCCTCTGCTGCGCTCAAGACATCCGATGCGGGCTACATCGCTTCCTTGGGCGCCGAAATGGCCGCCACCACCAAGGAAGTGACCGAAGGGCAAAAGAAGCTGGAGGCCCTGATGCAAAGTGCCAAGAGCCAGGAGTTGCTGGCCAAGGTGGCTGCAGAGCGCAAGGTCTATGTGGATGCCCGGGCCAAGTTGCTGGAGCGCAAGAAGGCTGGAGAAGAGGTTTTTGCGCTGGTGGACAGTGAGTTGCGTCCTTTGGCGCAAAACTACATCAAATCGCTGGAAGACGTCACACAGTACACCCATGATGAGCTGCGGGCATTTGAGGCATCTGTCTTGAGCGCAGCTGTCGCCAGCCAGTGGGTGCTTAGCGTGTCGGCGGGTGTTTCGCTGCTCCTTGGACTGCTGTTTGCCGTGTGGGCTACGCGTTCCATCACCACCCCGGTGCAGCGCGCGGTAGAGGCGGCCGAAGAAATCAGCCGGGGCAATTTGTCGATCGACATTGACGCCCAGGGCAAGGACGAGCCTGCCCGCCTGCTGCACGCCCTGGCGGAGATGCAGCAAAGCCTCTCGCGCATCGTGGGCCATGTGCGTGAAGGCTCTGAGAACGTGGCGACGGCCTCGTCAGAAATTGCCCAGGGCAACAACGACCTGAGTGCGCGCACCGAGCAACAAGCCAGTGCCTTGCAGCAGACCGCCGCATCCATGGAGCAACTCAATTCCACCGTGCGCCAGAACGCGGACAACGCCCGCCAGGCCAACCAGTTGGCCATGAGTGCGTCCACCGTGGCTGTGCAAGGCGGCGATGTGGTGGGCCAGGTGGTTGAGACCATGAAAGGCATCAACGACAGCTCGCGCAAGATAAGCGACATCATTGGGGTGATCGATGGCATTGCTTTCCAGACCAACATCCTGGCGCTGAACGCCGCAGTGGAAGCCGCCCGTGCCGGAGAACAAGGCCGTGGCTTTGCCGTGGTGGCCAGCGAGGTGCGCAGCCTGGCCGGCCGCTCGGCCGAGGCGGCCAAGCAGATCAAGACGCTGATCAACGACAGCGTGGAGCGGGTGGAGCAGGGCACCGCGTTGGTGGATCAGGCTGGCAACACCATGACCGAGGTGGTGGGCGCCATCAAGCGCGTGACCGACCTGATGGGCGAGATCAGTGCGGCCAGCGGCGAACAAAGCCAGGGCGTGAGCCAGGTGGGTGAAGCTGTGACGCAGATGGACCAAGTCACGCAGCAGAACGCGGCCTTGGTGGAAGAAATGGCCGCTGCGGCCAGCAGCCTGAACAACCAGGCGCAAGACCTGGTGAGCACGGTGGCGTTTTTTAAGCTCTCGCCCGCCGATGAGCAAAGCGCCCGGGCCCACCGTGCGCAGGCTGTGGCGCCACGCGCGCACTCTGCGCCTGCACGCGTGGCGGCACCGGCGGCCAAAGCGTTGAAGGCCAAGGTGGTTGGCGCGCCCGCCCCCAAAGCGGCGACGCCCGCGCCCCAGGTGCCTTTCAGCAGCGCGGCCAAGCCCAAAGCTGCTGGGGGTGATGATGCCGATTGGGAGTCGTTCTGACAGTGCCTAGCCCTGAGGGCTCAGACCCTTGGGGTTTTGCTGGAGGCTGTATTCGCCAGCGTTGAAGGTTGTAAGGTCGGTGCATGATGCCCCGGCCTTTTTTTCTGTGCGACGGGTTGAATAGGACGCTACCCAGGTGCCGATCCGGTCGCTTGGCGAAAGGGCGTTCGCTCTTGCAGTGACTCCAGGTATTCGCCAATGCCTTCACCCTCACGCTCCAAAAAACGCTCGACCGCATCCGCAAAGGCGGGGTGTGCCAACCAGTGGGCGCTGTGGGTTTGCACCGGCAGCAAGGCCCGGGCCATTTTGTGCTCGCCCTGGGCGCCGCCTTCAAAGCGGTACGCGCCCTGCTCAATGCACCACTGCAAGGGCTGGTAGTAGCAGGCCTCAAAGTGCAGGCAGTCCACGCGCTCCAGTGCGCCCCAATAGCGGCCATAGGCCACAAGTTCTTGGTCATTTTGGCCGCTAGTGCTTGATTCATAAGCGCTGATAGCTATCAAACTGCTAGCAATAGGGGTGCCGTCTCGCTCGGCGATGAACAACAACCAAGCATCGGGCAGGTGCTGTGCCATCTCGGCAAAGAAGGTGCGGCTGAGGTAGGGCGGGTTGCCATGCTCCAGGTAGGTGCGCTCGTAGCAGCGGTAGAAAAAATCCCAATCTGCCTGGCTGATGGCACGGCCTTGCGAGCTGCGGAACTGCACGCCCGCATCGGCCACACGGCGGCGCTCCTGGCGGATCTTTTTGCGCTTGTCTTGGCTGAGGTGGGCTAAAAAGTCATCAAAACTGGTGAAGGGGCTGTGGGCGGGTGGCAAGGGGGTGCCGGGGCCTGCTGCATTGGTGGGTTCGGGGCGTGCGTTCTGCCAGTGGAATTGCACGGTGTGGCGCAGCATCAGGCCCTGTTCAGCGCAGATTGCGGTGTCTTGCTCGCTGGCGAACAGCACATGCAGCGAGGAGATGCCTTCGTCCATGCACCATTGCCGCGCTGCTTGCACCAGCAGCGCCCGGGCGGCATCGTCGCGCGCCAGCAAGCGGCTGCCGGGCACGGGGGTGAAGGGCACGGCCACCACGGCCTTGGGGTAGTAGGGCACGCCGTGCTGCTCGTAGGCATTGGCCCAGGCCCAGTCAAACACGTACTCGCCGTACGAGTGGTCTTTCAGGTACAGCGGGCAGGCGGCCATCAGCACGTCGTCCTCCCACAGCGAGATGAAGCGCGGCGTCCAGCCCGTGCGCGGGGCGGCGCTGCCGCTGCGCTCCAGGCCCGCAAGGTACTCGTGGCGCATGAATGGCGTGGCATGGGTTTGCTGGGCCAGCAGCGCATTCCAGGGCTCTGCGGGCAGGTCGAGCACGCTGGGGTGTACGCGGGCGATAATGTGCGACTCAGCCACGGCGTGCCTTGGGGGAGCAGGGACCCACACAGGGTGCTTGCCTCTGCTTTACAGGGCCTGCGTGGGCGTTGTCCAACCAGGCCTGCGGGGCCTTCTTCAGTTCCATGACGCTCTCCATTTGCACTGCACAGCTCAATTTTGTGGTGGGCGATATGCCCGGCAATGCGCAAAAAATCATTGCCGCCGCGCGCGAGGCCCATGCCCAGGGGGCGCAGTTGTTGTTGACCCCCGAGCTGGCAGTGTGCGGCTATGCCGCAGAAGACCTGTTCTTGCGCCCCGCCTTTTTGGCAGCCTGTGATGATGCCGTGAAAACCGTGGCCCGCGAGACCGCAGGGTTACAGGGCTTGGTCATCGTGCTGGGCCATCCGCAAGCCGTGGCACCGGGCGCCCCGGCCTTCAGCCCTTGCCACAATGCGGCCAGCGTGCTGCGCGATGGGCAGGTCGAGCAAACCTATTTCAAGCGCGAGCTGCCCAACTACCAGGTGTTTGATGAGCGCCGCTACTTTGTGGCCGAGCAAACGCCTTGCGTGGTGGACGTGGCCGGCGTGCGCGTAGGGGTGCTGATCTGCGAGGACGCTTGGTTCCCGGCGGCGGCACGCGATGCTGCAGCGGCCGGAGCGCAGCTGCTGGCGGTGATCAACGCATCGCCTTTTCACCTGGGCAAAAGCGCCGAGCGCGAGCAGACCATGCGCGAGCGCGTGGCCGAGACGGGCCTGCCCCTCATCTACGCGCACCTGGTCGGTGGGCAGGATGAGGTGGTGTTTGAGGGGCGCTCGTTCGCCCTCAACGCCAACGGCACGGTGGCGGGGCGGGCCCCGGGTTTTAAAGAAAATCTGTTTGTAGCGCGCGCCCAATCAGCGCAAGGCGCTATTGAATTGGTAGCGGATGTGGCCCCCGTGCCCAGCGCTGAGGCCGATCTGTGGGATGCCCTGGTCTTGGGCGTGCGCGACTATGTGGGCAAAAACCGCTTTCCGGGGGCTTTGCTCGGCTTGTCGGGCGGTATTGATTCCGCGCTGGTGCTGGCCATTGCCGTGGACGCGCTGGGCGCTGACAAGGTGCGTGCGGTGATGATGCCGTCGCCCTACACGGCCGACATCAGCTGGATTGACGCGCGCGACATGGCCGAACGGTTGAACGTGCGTTACGACGAAATTTCGATCAAGCCCCAGTTTGAGGCCTTCAAGGCGGCGCTGGCCACCGAGTTTGCGGGCTTGCCTGAAGACACGACCGAAGAGAACCTGCAGGCGCGCATTCGCGGCACTTTGCTCATGGCGTTATCCAACAAGTTTGGTGCCGTGGTGCTGACCACGGGCAACAAGAGCGAGATGGCTACGGGCTACTGCACGCTGTACGGCGACATGGCCGGGGGCTTTGCCGTCATCAAGGATGTGGCCAAGACGCGGGTGTTTGACCTGGCGCGCTGGCGCAATGCCAACGACCCGTATGGAACGGGCACCAACCCCATCCCCGATCGCATCATCACCCGCCCCCCCAGTGCCGAGCTGCGTCCCGATCAGAAAGACCAGGACAGCTTGCCGCCCTATGAGGTGCTGGACGCCATCGTGGCGCGGTACATGGAGAATGACGAGCCCATCGAGTCCATCATTGCCGCTGGCTTTGCCCGCGCCGATGTGGAGCGCGTCACCCGCCTCATCAAGCTCAACGAGTACAAACGCCGCCAGGCCCCTGTAGGGGTTCGCGTCACGCGCCGCAGTTTTGGCAAAGACTGGCGTTACCCTATCACCAGCCAGTTCAGGGCCTGACGGGCTCTGTCTGGTTCGTTTTTCAATCCCCCGGCCCAAAGCCTTTTTGACATTCCCAGGAGACCCACCCATGAAAATGATCACCGCAGTTATCAAGCCGTTCAAGCTGGAAGAAGTCCGCGAGGCCCTGGCCGAATGCGGCGTGACGGGCTTGACGGTGACCGAAGTCAAAGGTTTTGGCCGTCAAAAGGGACACACCGAGCTGTACCGCGGTGCCGAGTATGTCGTCGACTTCTTGCCCAAGGTGAAGGTGGAAGTGGCTGTGAAGACCGAAGATGTGGACCGCTGCGTGGACGCCATCGTGAATGTGGCCCGCACAGGCAAGATCGGTGACGGCAAGATCTTCGTCACGCCCGTGGAACGCGTGGTGCGCATTCGCACGGGGGATCTGGACGACTCCGCCATTTGATGCACTAGCCCTCTCTGCGGTAGCGGAGGGGTGCTTGCCGGAGTCTGCTCAATGGCAGTGGCAGTGCCCTGCTGCGTGGCGTGTGGCCCTAGGATGCCTCACCCGCACCCATCAATAGACTTTGAGAGTAGGCTCAGATGACCGAGCGCAGCGGGGTGGGTGCTTGGTCGGGCCCCGATGCTTGCACCAGATTGCGCAGCAGTGGCTCTGCCGACATGTCGGCTTGCAGCAGCTCCATCTGCCAGTCTCCCATGAAGCCACTGGCCACGCTGGTGCGCAAAAAGGCCAGCAAACCGTTGTAGTAGCCCGCCACGTTGAGCAGGCCCAGAGGCTTGCCGTGGTAGCCGAGCTGGCGCCAGGTCCACACCTCAAACAGCTCTTCAAACGTGCCAATGCCGCCTGGCAGCGCGACAAAGGCATCGCTGCGTTCGGCCATCATGGCCTTGCGCTCATGCATGGTTTGCACAATGTGCAGTTCATCGCACTGGCGATTGGCCAGTTCCTTGTCCACCAAGGCTTGCGGGATGACCCCCACCACACGGCCCCCTGCCAGGCGTGTGGCCTCGGCCACCACTCCCATGAGTCCGCCGCGCCCGCCACCATAAACCAGCTGCCCTCCATGCTCGCCAATCCATTGCCCTACGGCTTGGGCAGCTTGTGCAAATGCGGGGTTCTCGCCGGGGCGGGAGCCGCAATACACGCAAATGGAAAAAGCGGGGCTAGCCATGGAAGAACCTTTGAAAGAGGGCGGCGGCCCAGATGCCGCCACAGAGCAAGAGCGCCAACAGCACCGCAGCGCTGCCCATGTCCTTGGCGCGTTTGGACAAATCGTGCCACTCGGGGCCAATGCGGTCGATGGCGGTTTCAATGCCTGTGTTGAGCAACTCCACAATCATCACAATGATGACCGACCCCGCCAGCAGGGCTACCTCTACCCATGACTTGCCCAGCCAGCAGGCCACTGGCAGCAGCACAATGGCCGCGAGGGCTTCCTGGCGGAAGGCTGTTTCCTGCCAACCGGCCTTCAGGCCTTCGATGGAATAGCCTGCGGCGTGCCATACCCGGTTCAGGCCCGTGCGGCTTTTTTGGAGGTTGGCGGGGTTGGAGGAGTGGGGTGGCGTGGATGGCATGCGCAGGGATGTGTTAACCAGGCGCGCATGGATGCGCGCAGCTGGGTTTTTATTTTTTAGCTTGGACAAAATGCACCAGACGGGTGCCTGCCAATGCATCGTGCCAGAACTGCTGGGTGGGATGGAATCGGCTCAAAATGGCCCATACGGCCACCCAGCCTGCCAGTAGCACCAGCACTTCCAGCACCGGAATGCCGGTGGAGTAAGCCGCCAACGGAGGCAAAAACCACACCCAGCAGAGCACGTACCGCAGCAGGGCGCGTGTTTGCGTGATGGCTTGGCCAGAGGGGCTCACCACGCGGATGTGCCAGGTTTTTTGCGCCAGCGTTTGCCCTTTGGCCCAGAACCATGCGAAGTAGATCCCAAACACGATGAACAGAAAGCCCATGCGCAAGTAGCGATTGTCCAGTGCATGGCGAGATTGGCTGAGCGTATCAAACAGATACGACGCAATGAATACAACGCCAAACATCAAGATGCCTTCGTACAGCCAGCAGGCCATGCGCCGCTTCAGGCTGGGGGCTTGCTGTGGGGCGATGGTGAATGGAGACGAAGATTGGGGCACAGTGAAATCAGGACGGGCGGACATGCCGCAAGCGTATCACTGCGGTTGGTAGCCCAGATCTTCGGGGCGAGCGGGCGCGGTGGCAGGCTCTGGTGCACTGGATGTGGGGGCCAGCGGTGGCAGGGACGAGCCCGTTGCCGAGGGAATGGTGACAGGATTTGTCTCCACGACCACCGGTGCTGAAGGGCTGGAGGCGGTATCCGAGGGGGCCGCAACGGCTGCAGGTGTAACCATGGGGCGGGGCGTGTGCGGGTCCACCGGCGTGATTTTGGGCGGGTTGGCGCGTGCCGGGCCTGCCTGTGTTGCGGCTGGAACCTTGGCCAGCTTTTGCGGGGCCACCGGCCGCAAGGCGGTGGCCGCACCTGCGGGTTTGGCGGGCGCATCGGCCGCCAAGAGTCGTTTTTCTTCTTCGCTCAAGGCCTGGTAGGCCTCCCACTGTGCCCGTTTTTCGCTGGGGTCCAGGCGTTGCGCATCGGCGTAGTTCAATCGCGCCTGGCTGCGCTGGCGTCCACTCAAATTGGCCCACTCGGTCATCCGGTTGTGGAGTTTTTCCTGCTCTTCGGTCGGAAGGGCTGCAAAGGTTTGGGACAGAGCCAGCCAGCGGCGTTTTTGGCTCTCGCTCAATACCGCCCAGCGCTCTGCCAATGGGTAGAGGGCCAATTTTTGCGGTGTGGTCAGGGTTTCCCAGCCGGGTCCGGAGGCAATTTCAGAAAGCGTGTCCGGGGTGCGGTCCGCGTTTGCCATGTTCGCCGGGCGTGCATTGATGGGCTTGGGATTGGGAGCGGGCAGCAGCGTACTGGGCGCCATTAGCACATATTGCGCCACTGGAAAGCTGCCTGCCGCCACGGCGCCCAAAAGCACCAAAGCCAGCACGATGGCTGGCATGTTGGTGGGCGCAACGGTCTTGTCTGTGTGCATGCAGGGCGCGTAGTGTGGGGTATCCGACAGGTTCAGTTGCGCGCGGTGGCCGAGGTTTTGAGGAATTGCATGAACCCAGGATCGGTATAGGCCTCTGGCGGCAAGTCATCCGTCAAAAGGGCGGCATCCACTTCGGCCACCTCATTCAGGCCATTTTCATCTTGCGCGATGTTGATGGCGAAAAGTCCAATCACCAGTGCCATCAGGGGAATGGCCGACACCATGGCATTCCAGCAGCCGCCGTCGCCGCCGCGACCCAAAATCGCGCTAGAGCCAGATCGCAGAACGACCGGCGCAGGCGCTGCCTTGCGGACAGGCGCAACCACCTTGCGCTTGGCCAGGGCTTGCACGCGTGCCGCGCGCAGGCGCTCGGTAATGTCGTAAGGCAAGTCATCGGTGCCCTGCGCCATTCTGGCCGCAATGCGGCGCGCAAATTGGTCTGCAGCTGCTTCGGTAGCGTGGTTTGGTGCGGTGTTCATAACTCGATTCCTTTGGCCTTCAGTGCCTTGCTCAGGGTCTGGATGGCTCTGAAGCAGTGCGTTTTCACGCTGCCTTCTGAGCAACCCATTGCAGCAGCTGTCTCTGCAACATCCATTTCTTCCCAGTAACGCATGAGGAATGCTTCCCGTTGACGTGCTGGCAATTCTTGGATCTCTGCCTCAATTTCCCGAAAGGTCTGCGCTCTGGTGGTCTCGTCTTCTGCACTTGCGGCGCGCTCACCGTTGTCGGGGCCTGAGTATGCCTCTAGCAGATCAAAATCCATGCCATCTTCGCCGGGGCCTTCGAAGTCGCTCATGTTCGAAAACAGTGCGTTGCGCGTTTTTTGGCGCCGGAACCAGTCCAGGGTGCAGTTGGACAGGATGCGCTGAAAAAGCATGGGCAGCTCTGCGGCAGGCTTATCCCCATAGTGCTCCGACAGCTTGAGCATGCTGTCCTGCACGATGTCCAGGGCCGCTTCCTCATTGCGAACGTGGTAAAGCGAGCGCTTGAAAGCGCGCTTTTCTACACTTTTGAGGAAATCGGAGAGTTCTTGTTCAGTTGCCAAGACAAATGGGCCCGGGAATGGTGCGCGATCTGCGACCAAAAAGGAGGGTCTACGAAGCTGCGCAGCTTTCGATTATCGCATTTTTGATGTTTTTTTTGAAATGCATCGTGTGTATGTGTGTTGCAGTGCGATAATCTGAAAGCAATTCAAAAGGCAAACGGGTCACGGTCCGGCGCGGTAATCATCCCGCCCATGTCCTTGGCCTCAAGTTCCAAGCTGGCTTCACAAGAGCACTCGCAAGGAGCACCCAAGGTTTTTCGTCAGAGAAATTCACAAAGGTTGATCATGGAAATTTCCAAAGCAGAACTCAACGTGGCCGCTGCCGCCGCGCAAGCCTCCACCGCTGGCTCGCTGGAGTTGATGGGTTCCGAGATTCTCGTCAAATCGCTGCAAGCAGAGAATGTGCAATACATCTGGGGCTACCCCGGTGGTGCTGTTCTCTACATCTACGACGCCCTCTACAAGCAAGACACCATTCAGCACGTTCTGGTGCGCCATGAGCAGGCTGCTGTGCATGCCGCTGATGGCTACGCCCGTGCCACTGGGGAAGTGGGCGTGGCGCTGGTGACTTCGGGCCCTGGTTTGACGAATGCCGTGACTGGCATTGCCACGGCGTACATGGACAGCATCCCCATGGTCATCATCTCTGGTCAGGTGCCCACAGCGGCGATCGGACTGGATGCCTTCCAAGAATGCGACACGGTGGGTATTACCCGCCCCATTGTCAAACACAATTTCCTGGTCAAAGATCCCCGTGATCTGGCCATGACGCTCAAAAAAGCGTTCCACATCGCACGCACAGGCCGTCCGGGGCCTGTGGTGGTGGACATCCCCAAGGACGTTTCCTTCAAGAAGGTGCCTTACACGGGCTACCCGCAGAGCGTGGAAATGCGCTCTTACAACCCTGTGCGCAAGGGCCACAGTGGTCAGATCCGCAAAGCCTTGCAACTGCTGTTGGCGGCCAAGCGCCCCTACATCTACACAGGCGGCGGTGTGCTTTTGGGCAACGCCACCAACGAGTTGCGCACGCTGGTGGACATGCTGGGTTACCCCGTCACCAACACGCTGATGGGCCTGGGTGCCTATCCTGCTTCAGACCGCAAATTCCTGGGCATGCTGGGCATGCACGGCACCATCGAAGCCAACAACGCCATGCAGAACTGCGATGTGTTGCTGGCGGTTGGGGCGCGCTTTGATGACCGAGTGATCGGCAACCCCAAACACTTTGCCCAGAATGACCGCAAGATCATTCACATCGATATCGACCCCTCCAGCATCTCCAAGCGCGTGAAGGTGGATGTGCCCATCGTGGGCGATGTGAAGGATGTGCTGACCGAGTTGATCTCCATGATCCGCGAGAGCAGCACGCGTCCCGACGCAGGCGCCCTCTCTGCATGGTGGGACACGATTGAGGCCTGGCGCAGCCGCAACTGCCTCAAGTACGACATGGGCTCGCCCGAGGTGATCAAGCCGCAGTACGTGGTGGAAACGCTCTGGAACATGACCAAGGATGCGGATGCCTACGTCACGTCCGATGTGGGGCAGCACCAGATGTGGGCGGCGCAGTACTACCGGTTTGACGAGCCACGCCGCTGGATCAACTCCGGCGGCCTGGGCACCATGGGTGTGGGCATTCCTTACGCTATGGGCATCAAGCTGGCCAAGCCGGATTCTGAGGTGTTCTGTATCACGGGTGAAGGCTCGGTGCAGATGAACATCCAAGAGTTGTCTACCTGCCTGCAGTACAACACGCCGATCAAGATCTGCGCGTTGAACAATCGGTACCTGGGCATGGTGCGCCAGTGGCAAGAGATCGAATACTCGGGCCGCTACAGCCACAGCTACATGGATGCGCTGCCTAACTTTGTGAAACTGGCAGAGGCCTATGGTCACGTGGGCTTGCTCATCGAGCGCCCTCAGGATGTGGAGCCCGCCTTGCGCGAAGCCCGCAGGCTCAAGGACCGCACGGTGTTCCTGGACTTCCGTACCGATCCCACGGAGAACGTGTTCCCCATGGTGCAAGCCGGCAAGGGCATTACCGAAATGTTGCTGGGGTCGGAAGACCTTTAAGCCAAATCGGCCTCCAGCGCTTATTTGACAAGCGCTAGCAGCTATCTAATGGATAGCATTTCTTGACGAATCTATTGCCTGCCAAGTCTGCGCATTACCGTGCGCAGGGGAGGGCAGCGAAAAGAGGAATCCATCACCATGAAACACATCATTGCCGTTTTGCTGGAAAACGAACCCGGTGCGCTGTCGCGCGTCGTGGGTCTTTTCTCTGCCCGTGGCTACAACATTGAATCCCTCACCGTGGCGCCCACAGAGGATCCATCGCTTTCGCGCATGACGATCCAGACCACGGGTTCCGACGACGTGATCGAGCAGATCACCAAGCACCTGAACCGCCTCATCGAAGTGGTCAAGGTGGTCGATCTCACCGAAGGCGCCTACACCGAGCGCGAGCTCATGATGGTGAAGGTGCGTGCGGTGGGCAAGGAGCGCGAGGAGATGAAGCGCATGGCCGACATTTTCCGTGGTCGCATCATTGATGTGACCGAGAAAAGCTACACCATCGAGCTGACGGGCGACCAGTCCAAGAACGATGCGTTCCTGCAGGCCATCGACCGCACCGCCATTCTCGAAACTGTCCGCACTGGTGCCAGTGGCATTGGCCGCGGCGAGCGCATTCTGCGCGTGTGACGGATTGGCCTTCGATCGGTTTGCGTCGTGGGGTAGCGTGCCGTGCCAAAGCACTGTCTGCGACTCCCCGCCTAGCCAGCCGGCCGAATTCAAATCCGATGTAAGACAATCGACTGTTTAGTTTTCAACCCCAACAACGTATTTCAACCGGAGCGACCCATGAAAGTTTTCTACGACAAAGACACCGACCTGAGCCTGATCAAGGGCAAGACCGTGGCCATCATTGGTTACGGCTCGCAAGGTCATGCCCATGCACAAAACCTGAACGACAGCGGCGTGAAGGTCGTGGTCGGCCTGCGCAAGGGCGGTGCCTCGTGGGACAAGGTTGGCAAGGCTGGCCTGAACGTGCTGGAAGTCAATGACGCGGTGAAGGCGGCCGACGTGGTCATGATCTTGCTGCCCGATGAAGACATCGCAGCCGTGTACAAGAACAACGTCGAACCCAACATCAAGCAAGGCGCTTCGCTGGCCTTTGCCCACGGTTTCAACGTGCACTACAACCAAGTCGTGCCCCGCGCCGACCTGGACGTGTGGATGGTCGCCCCCAAGGCCCCAGGCCACACCGTGCGCAACACTTACACCCAAGGTGGCGGCGTGCCCCACCTGGTCGCCGTGCACCAGGACAAGTCCGGCAAGGCCCGTGACCTGGCCCTGAGCTACGCTGCGGCCAACGGCGGCGGCAAGGCCGGCATCATCGAGACCAACTTCAAGGAAGAAACCGAGACAGACCTGTTCGGCGAACAAGCTGTGCTGTGCGGCGGTGCGGTGGAACTGATCAAGATGGGTTACGAAACCCTGGTCGAAGCTGGCTACGCCCCTGAAATGGCCTACTTCGAGTGCCTGCACGAGCTGAAGCTCATCGTGGATCTGATCTACGAAGGCGGCATTGCCAACATGAACTACTCGATCTCGAACAACGCCGAATACGGCGAGTACGTGACTGGTCCTGAAGTGATCAACGAGCAATCGCGCGCCGCTATGCGCAATGCGCTCAAGCGCATCCAGAATGGCGACTACGCCAAGATGTTCATCCAGGAAGGCCGCCTGAACTACCCATCGATGACAGCCCGCCGTCGCAACACGGCCGACCACAGCATCGAAAAGGTGGGCGGTCAACTGCGCGCCATGATGCCCTGGATCGCCAAGAACAAGCTGGTCGACCAGACCCGCAACTGATTCTTCCGGTGTGAAGCATCCAAAGGCCACCTCGGTGGCCTTTTTCATTGGCGCCGTCGGCAGGGTTGGCAGAGGCTACACTGCCTCTTTCGTCTGGCTGGCGGAGGTGGTCTGGCGATAGGTGTGGCGCTTTCGCGTCCTTGGATTGATTTGCTATAAATATAATAGCTGTTTGCGCTTGCCTATAAAGCGCTGGAGGTCTGTTTGATGCATGATGGCAATAAGCCCAGCGACAACGCCGGTGTCATGGTTCGCAAGCGTCGCAAGGGCATTTACATCCTGCCCAATCTGTTCACGCTGGCGGCGTTGTTCGGTGGCTTTTATTCCATCGTCATGGCGATGAATGGCCGCTTTGATATGGCTGCTGTGGGTGTTTTTTGTGCGATGGTGCTGGACAGCCTGGATGGGCGGGTCGCTCGGATGACCAACACCCAGAGCGCGTTTGGCGAGCAGATGGACTCGCTGTCTGACATGGTGTCGTTTGGTGCCGCACCGGCTTTGATTGCCTATGAGTGGTCGCTGCAAGGCCTGGGACGTTGGGGTTGGATTGCAGCGTTTGTGTACTGCGCCTGCGCCGCGCTGCGTTTGGCGCGCTTCAACGTGAACACCGGCGTGGTGGACAAACGCTATTTTCAGGGGCTGCCTTCACCCGCTGCGGCGGCCCTGGTGGCTGGCTTTATCTGGCTGATGACCGAGTTGGGCGTGCATCCAGGCGAAGATGCATGGCTGAGTTGGTCGCAGATCACCTGGGTGATGTTTGCGTTCACCCTGTACTCGGGCCTCACCATGGTGACCAATGTGCCGTTTTACAGCTTCAAAGATATCCAGATGAAAAAGAGCGTGCCCTTTGCCGCCATCGTGTTGATTGCGCTGGGTATTGCCATCATCAACATCCACCCACCGATTGTGCTGTTTGGCGTGTTTGTGTTGTACGGCGTGAGTGGCTATGGCGTCTATGCATGGCGCAAAGCCAAAGGGCAGCACAGCAGTGTGATCAGCACCTCTACCGATGAGCCGGACGAGCGTGGACTTCACAAGTGAAAGTGCCCGTGGTTGCGGACTTGTGCTACATTGCAACGCATGAATATGTTCGCTCTGGCTCTACTGCTACCTCCCCACGGGCGGAGACAGTAGGCGCACGCGCACACTTTTCCACAAAGGCCCGTATGCAACCGCAGCGGGCCTTTTTCATTGGGCGACAGTTTTTGAGCGTTGCGGGCTAACCCCACCAGTACCAGGAGAAACGACATGGCAGACAAACTCATCATTTTTGACACCACCTTGCGCGATGGCGAGCAGTCCCCCGGCGCGTCCATGACCAAGGACGAGAAGCTGCGCATTGCGCGCCAGCTTGAGCGCCTGAAGGTGGATGTGATCGAAGCCGGATTTGCTGCCAGCTCCAACGGCGACTTTGAGGCGGTGCAGGCGATTGCCAATGCCATCAAGGACTCCACGATTTGCTCGTTGTCGCGTGCCAACGACCGTGACATCGCGCGCGCTGCAGAGGCGCTCAAAGGGGCCAACTCTGCTCGCATTCACACCTTCATCGCAACGTCTCCATTGCACATGGAGAAGAAGCTGCGCATGACGCCCGAGCAAGTGCTGGAGCAGGCCAAGCAGTCTGTGCGATTCGCACGCAACCTGGTGGCCGACATTGAATTCAGCCCCGAAGACGGCTACCGCAGCGAACCCGACTTTTTGTGCCGTGTGCTGGAGGCTGTGATTGCCGAGGGCGCCACCACCATCAATGTCCCGGACACCGTGGGTTATGCCATTCCAGAGTTGTACGGTAACTTCATCAAGACGTTGCGTGAACGCATCCCGAACAGCGACAAAGCCGTCTGGTCGGTGCATTGCCACAACGACTTGGGCATGGCAGTGGCCAACTCGCTGGCCGGTGTGAAGATTGGCGGTGCGCGCCAAGTGGAGTGCACGATCAATGGCCTGGGTGAGCGCGCAGGCAACTGCTCGCTAGAAGAGGTGGTCATGGCGATCAAGACGCGCCGCGACTATTTCAACCTGGATCTTGGCATTGACACCCAGCACATTGTGGCGGCCAGCCGCATGGTGAGCCAAACCACGGGTTTTGTGGTGCAGCCCAACAAGGCTGTGGTGGGTGCGAATGCCTTTGCGCACGCATCGGGCATTCACCAGGATGGCGTGCTCAAGGCCCGTGACACCTACGAAATCATGCGCGCGGAAGATGTGGGCTGGAGTGCCAACAAAATTGTGCTGGGCAAGCTCAGCGGCCGCAATGCATTCAAGCAGCGGCTTCAAGAGCTGGGCGTGAGTCTGGACAGTGAGACAGAAATCAACACGGCCTTCACGCGCTTCAAGGAGCTTGCCGATCGCAAGAGCGAGATTTTTGACGAGGATATTCTGGCCCTGGTAAGCGATGAAAGCGTGACCAGCGAGCGCGAGCAGTACGGGTTTGTGTCACTGTTTCAGCAAAGCGAGACGGGTGAACAGCCCAGAGCGCGTGTCGTGTTCACTGTCGACGGCGCTGAAGTGCATGGCGAGTCGGTCGGCAATGGCCCTGTGGACGCCTCTTTGAAAGCCATTGAGTCCCACGTCAAGAGTGGCGCAGAGATGGTGCTGTACTCGGTCAACGCTATCAGTGGATCGACAGAGAGCCAAGGCGAAGTGACGGTGCGATTGCAGAACAGCGGCCGGGTTGTGAATGGGGTAGGGGCGGACCCAGACATCGTGGTGGCTTCCGCCAAGGCGTACCTGAGCGCTCTGAACAAGTTACAAAGTAAAGCGGACAGGGTGGCAGCGCAGGGTTGAGTAAGCAATTTATAATTCAACCAATTTCATTAAAAGTCGT
This sequence comes from Acidovorax sp. 56, assembly GCF_002749705.1. Lineage (NCBI taxonomy): Bacteria > Pseudomonadati > Pseudomonadota > Betaproteobacteria > Burkholderiales > Comamonadaceae > Acidovorax > Acidovorax sp. 56. The sequence goes on along the minus strand of NZ_PEEV01000001.1, from coordinate 1,294,529 downwards.
GCAAGGTATTGATCTTGCGCGACTTTTTTTGATTCTGTACACTGCAACACATTTACTAACGTTTGGAGCACTTGGATGCACCATCGCCTTCGCACCGCAGTGAGCCGGGCTCTCTCTGTAATCAGCCTTGTTGTCATCAGTTCTGCGTTGGTGGCTCCGGCAGCCGATGCCGCTGAGCGCAAGCGTGTGACCGTCAAAAAAGCGGCTCCTTCCGCTACGGCTGCTACCAAAAAGACGGCAGACACCCGTCGTGTTGCGGCCGTGTCGCGCACTGCCGACCGTCCCGCCAAGGGGCGAACCCGCGTTGCTGCGCTAGCTGCCGAGCGTTCTTCCAAGGTGCAGGCCGCATCGCGCGCCGCTATCGTGCCTGCCAAGTTGTCGTTTGGCCAAATGGCCGGACTGCACGAGGTCTCTGATCCTCTGGACCTCAAGTCCAGCGTGGCTTTGGTGATTGATCAGGACACCCATGAGGTCCTGATCAGCAAAAATGACCATGCCGTGTTGCCTATTGCCTCGCTGACCAAGCTGATGACTGGCTTGATCATCAGCCAGGCGCACCTGCCCATGGATGAGCCCATCACTATCACGCAAGATGATGTGGACACTGAAAAGGGCAGCCGCTCCCGTCTGAGCGTTGGCACCACGCTGACCCGTGGCGAGATGATGCATCTGGCCTTGATGTCTAGCGAGAACCGCGCTGCACATGCCTTAGGGCGTACCTACCCTGGTGGGCTGAGTGCCTTTGTGGGCCTGATGAATGCCAAGGCGCGCGCTATTGGCATGGCCGATACGCGTTACGTTGAGCCTACGGGGCTGTCCAGCCAAAACCAATCCAGTGCCCGTGATTTGGCCACCTTGGTCAATGTGGCCCATGGCGACCCTATGCTGCGAGAGCTTTCCACATCACCCAGCTACGAAGTGGCGGTGGGGCGCAAGACGCTTCAGTACAACAACACCAATGGTCTGGTGAAAAATCCCACATGGGATATCGGGCTGCAGAAGACGGGTTACATCTCCGAAGCTGGGCGCTGCCTGGTCATGCAGGCCGAAATTGCAGGTCGCAAGTTGATCATGGTATTTTTGGATTCTGCGGGTAAGTTCAGCCGCCTGGGTGACGCAGAGCGTGTGAGGCACTGGGTGGAGTCCGCTTCATCGTTTGGTGGCAGCGGCTCTAAAGTCGTGGCGAAGGGTGGGCACGGCTGAGCGTTGCCAGGGAGAGTCTTCCCCGACTTGGGATTCATTGAGTTGAGCCTGTGCGCTGAGAGCGGCAGGCTCGATTCATTTGTTATCGACCATTTTTGCTTTGCATTCCTTGCCAGTGCGCACCGAGGCCCATGGATGTGGGTTGCGCGCTCAGCCTTTGGTGCGGACGATGGTCTGTTGTGGTGTTGCCAGTGATTGGCTGCGCTCTGGTGAGTAGCCCAGAGCCAATGAGATTTCTTGGGCCGTCGATTGAAGTTTGGCGAGCCAGCCCTCATCCAGTCGGTCTGCGGGGGCGGAGATCGAGAGGCCTGCTACCAGCTTGCCCTGGTCATCGTAGACCCCAGCGGCCATGCACCTCACCCCCAGCTCCAGCTCCTCATTGTCCCGGGCAATCCCATATTGGCGCGCCTTCGCGAGTTCTCTCTCAAGGATGGGCAGCTGGGTAATGCTGTTGCGGGTATGGCCTGCCAGGCCCGTGCGGGTGGCGTAGGCTCGTACACGCTGTGGGTCGTCCAGCGCAAGGAACAGTTTGCCGGTAGATGTCAGATGCAGAGGGGCTCTCCCGCCAATGGCCCGGACCACCTGCATGCCTGAGCGCTCGCTGTAGGCTCGCTCGATATAAACAATTTCGTCGCCTTGCCGCATGCTCAGGTTCACGGGTTGTTGGATCAGTTTGTGCAAGTTGCGCATAGGGGCCAGCGCCGCATCGCGCACACTTAGCCGTGCTTTGACCAGGTTACCGAGCTCTAGCAGGCGCATGCCCAACCGGTAGCTGCCAGACTCTGGTCTGTCTACAAACCTGCCGATGGTCAGGTCATTCAGGATGCGATGGGTGGTGGATGGGTGCAACCCTGTCTTCTCGCTGATCTCTTTAAGAGAGATCGCGTCCTCTCGTGAGGCCAGGACATCAATCAACGTGAACATGCGTTCGAGCACCTGAACGCTGGGCTTTGCTGGGACGTCGGGGTCTGATTTTTTCATGGGCGGTAATGCAGCATATGCCGTGGCATCTTACCTTGTGAAATGCGAAGCGAAGGCCCTATTTGGCTGGGCGTCTGTTGGCAATTTCTCAAGGGGCGCGCTGCAGTCTTTGCGCTACGGGGGGCAAAGTGCGATGTGCAGTGAATGCACAGCTAATAGCTTAGACTGAAATGGCGCATGGGCTTCACATCTGGGGGCTCCTAAGGCTTGAACGGGCAGGCGCTCCAAAGAGGTATTCCACCCATTCCTGCCGATTGCGTTTCAGCGCATCCTCTTGTGAGGCTGCCCATAGGCTTCAGAGGCTGCCTGTGCGTTGCCAGCCTTGGTCTTCCAGAGTTTCGTGGGGCATGAAGCGAGCCTTGTAGTTCATTTTTTGGCTTTGCTCGATCCAATACCCGAGATACACGTAGGGCAAGTGGAGTGCCCGGGCTTGCTCTATTTGCCACAAGACGTTGTAGGTGCCGTAGCTGCAGTTGGGCTCTGGCTCATAAAACGTGTAAACGGCAGAGATTCCGTCGTCTAGCACGTCCAGTATGGACACCATTTTGAGGGCCCCTGGATTGCCATCCGGCATGGGTTCTCTGAACTCTACGAGGCGGGAGTTCACCCTGCTTTGCAGCAGGAATTGGGTGTATTGGTCAATATTGTCCTGGTCCATGCCGCCACCCGCATGTCTTCCTTTTTGGTAGCGTTGGTACAGCTGGTAGTGCTCTGGTACAAAGCAAAGCCGAAGCACTTGGGCCTGAAGCGCAATGTGGCGAGCGTGAGCACGTTTTTGGCTTCTGTCGGGCTTGAACTCTGCTGCCAAAACCCGCAGGGGCTTGCATGCATGGCAGCCATCGCAATACGGTCGATAGGTGAACATACCGCTGCGCCGAAATCCTTTGGCCACCAAGTCGGAGTACAGCGTGTTCTGAATCAGGTGGCTGGGGGTTGCGACTTGAGAGCGTGCCAGTCGATCTGGGAGATAGCTGCAAGGGTAGGGTGCTGTCGCGTAGTACTGCAGGGCTTGCAGTGGGAGTTCGTTCAGGTGCGTCATGCCGGGATGGTCAGTTGGGCAACAACTGTGACCAGTATACGGACTTGAACTCCCATGGGATCTCTGGCTGTCTGTGCAGCTTTTGAATGCCCGTAAGGAACAGGTCTCGGGGCATCTCCTTGGCACCAAGCGATGCCAGGTGGCGGGTGTTTTGCTGGCAGTCAATCCACGGAATTCCATGCTCGCGCGCAATGCAGACCAGTGCCGCCAGCGCAATTTTTGAGGCATCGGTGGCATAGGCAAACATTGACTCTCCAAACACAGCCTTGCCCAAGGCGATGCAATAAAGGCCGCCCACCAGTTTTCCGTCGATCCAGGTTTCTACACTGTGGGCGATGCCTTCGTTGTGGAGTTGTTCGTACGCTTGCACCATGGATGGCAAGATCCATGTGCCGCTTTGGCCGGTGCGTTCGCGGGTGGCGCAGGCATGGATGACGGAGGAGAAGGCGCTATCGACTCGAATGGAGCAGTGGGGGGCATCGCGAAATTTGCGCAATGTCTTGCGCAGAGAGGGGTGCAGTTTGAAGTCGCTTGTATTTAAAACCATGCGTGGGTCGGGAGCCCACCAGAGAATCGGCTGCCCTTCGCTGAACCAGGGGAAGGTGCCTTGCGCATAGGCCTTGCGAAGGGTGGATGTGTTCAGTGCACCGCCTGCCGCGAGTAGTCCGGGGGCTGGGGTGCCCATTCCCCATGCGCAATCCGGAGTGGGCATGGGATCATTGGGTTCTAGCCAGGGTAGGTGTGATTCCATCGGGCGAAGGGGGTTTGTGCGGGAATGTGGGAAGTATTGCCAGATGATCGAAGAATAATGGAATGCGTGCAGCAGCGATGGGGCAAAAAAAAACCCTGCACCGTGGGGTGCAGGGTTTATATTGGCTCCTCGACCTGGGCTCGAACCAGGGACCTACGGATTAACAGTCCGGCGCTCTACCGACTGAGCTATCGAGGAATAATCGGTATGTATTGCTTTACTTAGATGTGTAAAGCATTTGAATTCTTGGCTCCTCGACCTGGGCTCGAACCAGGGACCTACGGATTAACAGTCCGGCGCTCTACCGACTGAGCTATCGAGGAACAAGACTTAGATTATATACATAAAAATATCGCTATTTCAACACGTCGAGCACTTTGTGCAAAAACAAGGTGCAGGCCAGGCTCAGGGCTCAGGCCTTCTCCACAGCCAAACGAGTACCACCACCATGCATGTGATGGCTGTGGCCGCAGCCCAGCGTGCTGTGCGGCTGAGTAGCAGGATCACGGTGCTGGATGACATCACTGCGGTCGCAGCCCATTTGGCGTGGCGGCTGACACAACCTCCATTGGCCCAGTTGCGCAGCATGGGGCCAAACAGGCGGTGATTCCACAGCCACCGATACAGGCGCGGCGAACTTTTGCCTGCGGCCCAGGCCGCCATCAAAATGAACACCGTAGTGGGCAAGCCGGGAATAAAGATACCCAGAATGCCCAGCCCCAAATTGGCCAAAGCAAAAAGCAGAAGTAGCCACCGGGCGACGAGAGGCAAGGGCCTTGGTTGGACCGGAACTGCTTCGCTTTTTCTTTGAGGCTCCATTGGCGCATTGTGCATGCCTGCACAGCACGGGCTGTGTTGACACACCGCTCCTGCTCAAGGCCCTTGGTCACAGGCCGCGGTTGTGATGCTTTCGTGCGAGTTGAGTCGCTGTGAGGGTGCTAAACCTTGTCCAGCGCCTGCACCAGGTCCGCCTGCAGGTCGTCGATGTGCTCGATGCCCACCGACAGGCGCACCATGCTCTCGCTCACGCCCGCCTTGGCCAGCTCTTCGGGGTTGAGTTGGCGGTGCGTGGTCGATGCGGGGTGTGTGGCCAGCGACTTGGCATCGCCGATGTTGACCAGGCGGGTGAAGAGCTGCAGCGCATCCAGAAAGCGCGCCCCTGCCGCCCGCGGGTCGGCGTCGGCGCTCTTGAGCCCGAAGCTCAGGATGCCGGATGCCTTGCCGCCCGACTGCCGCTGCACCAGCGCGTGGTCCGGGTGGTCCGGCAGGCCGGCGTAGCGCACCCATTCCACCTTCGGGTGGCTTTGCAGGTACTTCGCCAGCGCCAGTGTGTTGTCGCAGATGCGGTCCATGCGCAGGGCCAGGGTCTCGATGCCTTGCAGGATCAAAAACGCGCTCTGTGGCGACAGCGCCGCGCCGGTATTGCGCAGCGGCACCACGCGCGCGCGGCCGATGAAGGCGGCGGGGCCCAGGGCTTCGGTGTAGACCACGCCGTGGTAGCTCACGTCGGGCTCGTTCAGGCGCGGGAAGCGGGCCTTGTGTTCGGCCCATGGGAACTTGCCGCTGTCCACGATGGCGCCGCCTACGCTGTTGCCGTGGCCGCCCAGGTACTTGGTGAGCGAGTGCACCACGATGTCGGCGCCGTGCTCGATGGGGCGCAGCAGGTAGGGGCTGGGCACCGTGTTGTCCACGATCAGCGGAATGCCGTGCGCATGGGCCACATCGGCCAGCGCGCGGATGTCGGTCACGTTGCCCAGCGGGTTGCCGATGGACTCGATGAAGATCGCCTTGGTGCGTGCGTCGATGTGCTGCGCAAAGCTGGCCGGGTCGCGCGGGTCGGCAAAGCGCGTGGTGATGCCCTGCTGGGGCAGCGTGTGCGCAAACAGGTTGTAGGTGCCGCCGTAGAGCGTGCTGGCCGACACGATGTTGTCGCCCGCCTCGGCAATGGTCTGGATGGCGTAGGTGATGGCCGCCATGCCCGAGGCCACGGCCAGCGCCGCGATGCCGCCTTCGAGCGCCGCGACGCGCTTTTCCAGCACGTCGGTCGTCGGGTTCATGATGCGGGTGTAGATGTTGCCCGGCACCTTCAAATCAAACAGGTCCGCGCCGTGCTGCGCGCTGTCGAAGGCGTAGGCCACCGTCTGGTAAATGGGCACGGCCACGGCCTTGGTGGTGGGGTCGGGCGAGTAGCCTGCGTGGACGGCAAGGGTTTCGATCTTCATGCGGAGGGGTCTCCCGTTGGGTGGAATGAGAACGCTGACACGGGCGCCTGCGGCAAAGTTGCGCGCGGGCGGCAGCGGCCATTCTTGCACCGGGACGGTGCGCATGGGTCGAATCGTTGGCTATGAGCTTATGCGCTCAGCGCAGGCTGACTGCAGGCGCATTACGGCCTGCGGATTTTGAATAAAAATAGGCTCTTCTAGCGAATGCTAGTGATGAATCTTTAACAGGCGCGCTGCGCCCCCATCTCCCAAGCATGACGCCCTTGCGTTCGCCCCAGGAGAAGGCCATGCGACAGCAACAGATGACGCGCTTGATCCACAGCCTGCCCCAGCTGACGCACCACCAGCGCCTGCAACTGGCAAGCCGCCTGCAGGCGCTGATGGATCGCAGCCAAACCAGTGCCCTCATTGAGGCGCACGCCAGCGATGGCCGGGCTTGCCCCCACTGCGCCAGCTCCCGGCTCGTCAAGAACGGCTCGGCCAATGGGCTGCAACGCTTCAAGTGCCGACAGTGCAAGCGCACCTTCAACGCCCTGACGGGTACGCCGCTTGCGCGGCTGCATCTGCGGGATAAATGGATGGGCCAGGCACAGGCCCTGGGCGAAGGGCTCTCACTGAACCAAACAGCCCAGCGATTGGGTGTGGCGCAAAGCACCGCCTTTCGCTGGCGCCACCGCTTCCTGGTCTGCCCCAAGAATCTGCAGGCACGCCAACTTCTGGGCATTGCCGAGGCAGATGAGTCCTACTTCCTGGTCTCCTGCAAGGGACACAGGGGGTTACTGCGCCGTCCTCGCAGACGTGGTGGAAAGGCGCTGGCGGGCTGCAAGGGCTCGGAGTACACCCCGGTGCTGATGGCGCGAGACCGAGCTGGAGCAACGGCAAACTTCATCTTGCAAACAAACCAAGCGGTGAGTGTGCAAGCGGCGCTCAAGCCCTTGCTGGCGCCAGACGCCATCCTGTGCACCGATGGCAGCGTCACGCTGGCCAGCGCTGCGCGGGCTCTGGGAGTGCAGCACCAAGCGGTGAACGTGAGCAAAGGCCAACGGGTAAAGGGGCCCTGGCATGTGCAGAACGTCAATGCCTATGTCAGCAGGCTGCGAGGGTGGCTGCAACGATTCAAGGGTATTGCGACGAAGTACCTTGATTCGTATTTGGGGTGGTTCAGGCTGTTGGACCGATCAGGCCCCAAGGGGCTGCAGCCCGCGCTGGTGCTGGCGGCGGCCATGGGAAACTAAAGCGTCACTAGCATTCGCTAGAAGAGCCTTAAAAAGTGCCTGTACCGCTTGATGGGCAAGCGCCAGCAGCTACTATTTCGATAGCGAATTGCCCGTGGGCCGCGTGCGGTAGAACTGCAGGGGCACGGCCAGCGCCTCGGTCTCCTTGGCGTGCTGGTTGAGCACCGACTTCTTCATCTTGCCCACCACGTGCATCTCGCACGGCTTGCAGTCAAAGCGCAGGGTGAGCTTTTCCTTGCCGTTGATCAGCATCAGCGGCTCGGCCTTGATGGTGCCCTGCACGCCCGTCACGCCCTTGGCCTGCTTGGGGCACAGGCTCATCGAAAAGCGCACGCAGTGCTTGGTGATCATGAGGCTGACTTCGCCTTCCTCCTCGTGCGCCTCGTAGGCCGCATCGATCACCTTCACGCCGTGGCGCACATAAAAGTCATGCGCCTTCTGGTTGAACACGTTGCCCAGGAACGAGAGCGTGTCTTCGGGGTAGGGCACGGGTGGGTCGACCGGCACCGCGCGCTGCAGGCGCGCAAAGTTGCGTGCGCGGCAGTCTTCCAGGTCGGCCAGCGCGTCGCGGCGCAGCGCGTTGAGCACCGACGCGGGCACGAACCAGGGCTCGGACAGCTGCAGTGCGATGTCGTGCACCGCGAAGATGGTGGCGCCGAAGCGGCCCAGCTGCTCGCGCAGGCTGGCTTCGGCCTTGGCGGCGTCGGTGGCGCTCTGGTGGGGTTGCTCCACGTCGGCGCAGCCCACGTTGCCGTCTTCGTCGGTCAGCATCAGGCTGAAGCCGGCCGGCGTTTCGCTCAGGTGCGCCCACAGGCCGATGCGGCGGTCGCTGGACTTTTTCTCCAGCGTGCGCACCCAGTCCATGTCGCGGTTGCGGTTGACCTCGGTGCCCTTGCGCAGGTCCTTGAAGCCGTCCATCGGGTCCTTGGGGTACACGCGCCACTGGCCCACGCTGCGTGCGGACACGGGCTCGGCCACGTTGATGGCCATGCCCACCAGCTCCTTGTGCAGGTCGTAGTAGCACAGGCCATCGCCGTTGTGCAGCACGGTGGCCGGGTCGCTCACCTCCAGCTCGACGAAGTCCGGGCCCACCTTGGTCACCCAGCCGATGGCCTGGCCCGGGTTCTTGGGGGTGTCGAATGCGCCGATGTCTTCCTTGCGGCCGGTCACGAAATAGTCGGTGAACTCGCGGTTGAAGTTCTGCAGCGGGTCGGGCGTGAAGGTGAAGGTGGTGGCGCCGCTGGACGAGCGCGACAGCGGCCGGCCCGCGCTCTCGCGCTCTTGCAGGATCTCGTCGATCAGCGTGCGGTAGTGGGCGGTGATGTTCTTCACGTAGCCCATGTCCTTGTAGCGCCCCTCGATCTTGAAGCTGCGCACGCCGGCGTCGATGAGCGCGCGCAGGTTGTCGCTCTGGTTGTTGTCCTTCATCGAGAGCACGTGCTTGTCGTGCGCAATGAAGCGGCCCTGCGCGTCGGTCACCTGGTAGGGCAGGCGGCAGGCCTGGCTGCAGTCGCCCCGGTTGGCGCTGCGGCCGGTCTGTGCATGGCTGATGTTGCACTGGCCGCTGTAGGCCACGCACAGCGCGCCGTGGATGAAGAACTCGATGTTGGCGCGGCCCGGCGCATCCACCGGCCCCAGCGCCTTGTGCACCGCGGCGATCTGCTGCACCGTGAGCTCGCGCGCCAGCACGATCTGCGACAGGCCCGCGTCCTGCAGGAAGCGCGCCTTCTCGGGCGTGCGGATGTCCGTCTGGGTGCTGGCGTGCAGCTGTATGGGCGGCATGTCGTCCATCGCCAGCAGGGCCATGTCCTGGATGATGAGCGCGTCGGCCCCGGCCTCGTACACCTGCCAGGCCATGCGGCGCGCGGCTTCGAGTTCGTCGTCGCGCAGGATGGTGTTCAGGGTGATGAAGATGCGGCTGTTGAAGCGGTGCGCGTGCTTGACCAGGCGCTCGATGTCCCGGATGTCGTTGCCCGCGCCGGCCCGTGCGCCGAAGGCGGGGCCGCCGATGTAGACGGCGTCGGCGCCGTGGTTGACGGCTTCGATGCCGATGTCGGCGTCGCGCGCGGGCGAAAGCAGTTCAAGCTGGTGGGGCAGG